>NZ_CP137211.1:0-2752657 GCF_037850265.1 Corynebacterium hesseae | reverse complement strand
AACGCCTACCTTCTGTGTAGTTACAGTTCACGCGGTG
Organism: Corynebacterium hesseae; assembly: GCF_037850265.1. Classification (NCBI taxonomy): domain Bacteria; kingdom Bacillati; phylum Actinomycetota; class Actinomycetes; order Mycobacteriales; family Corynebacteriaceae; genus Corynebacterium; species Corynebacterium hesseae. The sequence goes on along the minus strand of NZ_CP137211.1, from coordinate 2,752,620 downwards.
TCATCGGCCGGGGCCGGCCACACCTACTCGGTTCCCTGAAGAAGAGGCCTAGGGAGCTGAGTATTTACTGCGTGACTGTGGGTTGGGGATCGGGGATGGACGGATGGATGAGGAGAGATACAGGATGAGAAATCACATGAAGTTGTAATTTCCACCGAAGATTCCACACGATGTTTTGGTGCGTAACCTCGGAATCCACAAAGTTATCCACAAGTGTGGATAGGTGGTTTATCCACAGCCTATCTCATAGCTGTGGATAACTGTACATCGGCTCCTCAATGCAGTTAACCTGCATAAACAGTGAAAGTCTCAAGTCTTCATTGAGAGTTATCCACACCCTGTGGGTGACTGTGGAATTCGATTCCTCAGTTGTACCGCGTTATGGGGGCGCTGTCTAACGCACTTTTATGCGCGCTCGGCACGATGGCGCCAAGCGCGGCGCAAGAACGGCGAGAGGGGGTGCTTGCCGCGCAGCATGTGGGCAAAAAGTGGCGTTCTAGCTGCGGATAAAAACATCTTTGTAATTTCGGGGACACCCAGTGTGTCGATTTGTTTCGCGCACTATCTGTCACGTAACCTGTGATGGTCTATCGCAACAGTGCATGGTGCACATGTTGCATGTGGGAATGCCTCGCCACGCCTCACGGCGCTTCACGTGCGAAGCCACATCCCCACGTACACCATTCATCAGTGGATGTTTATGCCCACCGCCCTCACCGGCGTGTGGCTGTGCCATCCACCAACAACTTCAAGGAGTTAATCGTGGCAAAGGGTAAGCGTACCTTCCAGCCGAACAACCGTCGTCGCGCTCGTAAGCACGGCTTCCGTACCCGCATGAGCACCCGCGCCGGCCGCGCCATCGTCGCCGCTCGTCGCAAGAAGGGTCGCGCTAAGCTCACCGCTTAATTCATGCTTCCAGCCCAGCACAAGCTCACGTCCCCGAGGCAATTTCGGAGAACCATCAAGGGCGGGCGCCGGGCGGGCACGCGCACTGTCGTCGTGCATTTGCGCTTTAACGACGGTGAAGACGACATCGCGGCCACTGGGCCGCGGTTCGGCCTCATCGTGTCGAAGGCCGTCGGGAATGCCGTGGTTCGCCACCGCACCTCCCGGCGGCTTCGTCATGTGTGCATGTCCCTCATGCGCGATGGCGTCAACGGGACAGTATTGCCCGCCAATGTTGACATTGTTATCCGCGCCTTGCCCGCTAGCGGTAGTGCCACCAGTGAGCGCCTTGAGCGTGATATCCGCAAAGCACTAAGCACATGGGATATCTGAACTCTCAAGGAGAGGAGATTCCTGAAGCCCGCGGGTTCGGGAGAGTCCTAGTTCACGGGGTGCGCTTCTACCAAAAGCACTTGTCAGGCCTTAAGATGGTCTCCACCTGTCGTTTTGAACCGACGTGCAGTGCCTATGCTCTCGAAGCCATCTCCATCCATGGAGCCTTCAAGGGGACGGGCATGGCGCTTGCCAGGTTATGCAAGTGCGGTCCCTGGCACCCGGGCGGGTTTGATCCGGTACCGACCAAACAACAACTGAGGTAAACAACTCTCGTGCTTAATTTCATTTATTGGCCAATTTCAGCCGTCCTGTGGTTCTGGCATTGGCTCTTGAGCTTCGTCCTTGATTCCGCATGGGGCGGAACCTGGATCATCGCCATCGTTCTTCTGACGTGGACGCTCAAGGCCATCATGGTCAAGCCGACCATCACGCAGCTGCGCTCTTCACGCAAGATGCAGGAGATCCAGCCACAAATTCAGGAACTGCGCACCAAGTACGCCAATGACCAGACCAAGGCTGCCCAAGAGATGCAGCGCATCTACAAGGAAGCTGGCGTGCGCCCCGTGGCGGGCTGCCTGCCGATGTTCGCGCAGATCCCCATGTTCATTGGTCTGTTCCACGTGCTGCGCTCCTTTGACCGCACTGTTGCCGTCGCCGGTGGCATCGGGCACCCGGCGGGTGAAGCAATGTCGGAGGAGATGAACGCCTCCATTGCGAACTACATCTTCGAACCTGAGCTGGTGAAGCAGTTCGTAGACGCCAAGATCTTCGGTGTCCCGCTCGTGGCGAACCTGAGCCTCAACTCCGGTCTGGAGATTGTTAAGGAAACCACCACCGCACAGGCGGCCTTCATCATCGTGCCGCTCATCGCCATCATTGCGACGCTGACCCACTTCAACGCCCGCATGACGCTGAACCGCCAGGAGGCGCGCCGCGCGGCCGGCAAGACCGCTACCCCGCAGGGTCAGAACGCGGAGATGATGCAGCAGCAGATGGCCATGATGAACAAGATGATGCTGTGGTTTATGCCGGCAATGCTGGTGTTCTCCGGCTTCATCTGGCCCATCGGCCTGCTCTTCTACATGCTGGCCAACACCGTGTGGACCTTCTTCCAAACCCGCATTGTTTACGCCAAGATGGACCGGGAGGAAGAAGAAGAGGCAGCCGCCAAGGCTGAGCTCAAGCGCACTTCTGCCCCGAAGCCGGGCGCACGCAAGAAGGATCACCGCTCTAAGAAACAGCGCCGCAAGAACAACTAGAACGTAACCCAGGAGTTTTCACAGTGACTGAATCTGTGTCCGACACTGTGCCACTGGACCCGTCTGACGTCTTCGGATCGCGTCTGCCGCTCGCGCAGAAATACCACGATTCGCTGGCTACGGACGGGTCCACCCGTGGTTTTATAGGCCCCCGCGAGGTCCCGCGCCTGTGGGAGCGCCACCTCATTAACTGCGCCGTGGTCGCGGAGGTAATGCCGCAGGGCGCCACGCTTATCGACGTCGGCAGTGGCGCCGGCTTGCCCGGCATCCCGCTCGCCATCGCACGTCCCGACCTGAAGATCACTCTCATCGAACCTTTGCTGAAGCGCTTCACTTACCTCAACGAGGTCGTCGACCTGCTGGGCCTCGATAACGTCACCGTCATCCGCGGCCGCGCCGAGGAAGGCCCGGTGAAGAAGGCCGTTAAGGGTGCCGACATCGTGACCTCCCGCGCGGTGGCCCCGTTGGGCAAGCTGGCCAAGTGGTCCCTGCCGCTGGTTCGCAAGGGCGGAGAGATGATCGCTCTCAAGGGTTCCTCGGTGCACGAGGAGCTGGAGCGCGACGCAGCCGACATCAAGCGCGCCGGTGGCGGAAAAGCCGAGGTCATGACCATCCACGGCACCACCATTATCCGTGTCCCGCGCGTGAACTAAAGTAGACGGCATGACTCATCCTCGTCTTATCACCATCGCGAACCAGAAGGGTGGCGTGGGTAAAACCACCTCCGCCGTCAACCTTGCCGCCGCGCTCGCTGAGGCCGGCAAGAAGGTCCTGGTGATCGACTTGGACCCGCAGGGCAATGCCTCCACCGCGGTGGGCGCGGAGCACACCTCCGGCACCAAATCCAGCTATGAGGTTTTGTTGGGTGACTGCAGCGCGGAGGATGCGATGCAGCACTCCCCCGACGATGAAAACCTCTACTGCATCCCCGCCACCATCGACCTCGCCGGCGCGGAGATTGAAATGGTCTCCCTGGTTCGCCGCGAGTTTCGCCTGTATGACGCCCTGCACAACGGCTTCCTCGAAGAGCATGGCTTTGAGTACGTTTTTATTGACTGCCCACCGTCTCTAGGCTTGCTCACCATCAATGCGATGACGTGCGCAGAAGAGGTCATTATTCCCATCCAGTGTGAGTACTACGCCCTGGAGGGCGTGGGCCAGCTGCTGGGAAATATCTCCATGATCCGTGAGCACCTCAACGAGGATCTGCACATCTCCGGCGTGCTGCTCACCATGTTCGACGCCCGCACCAAGCTGGCAGAGCAGGTGGCCAATGAAGTGCGCGAGCAGTTCGGCGCCGTCGTCTTAGGCAACGTCATCCCGCGCTCCGTTCGCGTTTCGGAGGCGCCGGGTTATGGTAAGACGGTTATCGCTTATGACCCGTCGTCGACAGGCGCCCGCGCCTACGCCGCCGCCGCACGCGAGTTGGATAAGCGCGGGGACTACACGCCGCACCCCACCACGGGTGCCATTGGCGTGAGCCCAGAGATTTTCGCGGAATTGGAAGGATAGGACACCGTGGCAGATAAGAAGGCAGACCACAAGCCGGAGCAGCGCCAGGGCGGTTTGGGCAAGGGCTTGGCCGCGCTCATCCCGTCCGGCCCGGGTGCGCCCTCCCGCAAGCCACGCTTGGGAGATTCCGCCGCAGATATCATTCTCGGTGCGTCCACCGGCGCTCCTAAGGATGCCGGCACGAAAAGGGTGCAGGGTGCGCCCACTATCCAGCAATCCTCGGGTTCGAAGAAGCGTCAGGCCAAGCCTTCGGTGATTGGTGCGACTTACCGCGAGATTTCCGTCGGTGACATCATGCCCAACCCGAAGCAGCCGCGTACTGTCTTCGACGAGGATGACCTGGCCGAGCTGGTCCACTCCATCAAGGAATTCGGTCTGTTGCAGCCGGTCGTGGTCCGGCCTTCCGAGGAGGGCGGCTTCGAGCTCATCATGGGTGAGCGCCGCTGGCGCGCCTCTTCCAAGGCGGGCCTGGCCACCATCCCGGCTATCGTCCGCGATACCAAGGATGATGACCTCCTGCGGGACGCTCTGCTGGAGAATATCCACCGCGTGCAGCTCAACCCGTTGGAAGAAGCACACGCCTATCAGCAGCTTCTTGAAGAATTTGGGGTTACCCAAAATGAGTTGGCTGACCGCATTGGTCGCTCGCGCCCGCAGGTGACCAACATGATCCGCCTGCTCAAGCTGCCGGTGGACGTGCAGAAGCGCGTTGCCGCGGGTACGTTATCGGGCGGTCACGCCCGCGCGTTGCTGGGCCTGCCGGATGCAGAGGCCATGGAGCTCATTGCCAATCGCGTCGTGGCCGAGGGTCTGTCTGTGCGAGCCACCGAGGAAGCCGTCACCCTGTACAAGCGCGATGGCAAGCCAGCCGAGCCAACCAAGAAGCCCGCTGCCCCGCAGCCGCAGTTCTTTACGGACTCCGCCGAGCGCTTGGCCGATCGCTTCGACACCAAGGTCACCGTCACCATGGGCAAGCGCAAGGGAAAAATGGTCGTCGAATTCGGTGACCAGGAGGACTTCGAGCGCATCCTAGCGCTTATTGAGGGCAAAGAAGGAAGCTAGCTCGCCATGCTCGTTCAGGCCGTCAAGGAAGGTGTTGCTATCAACCCCTTGGCGGCCCGATCTATTTTTTGGGAGATGAAAACCACGGTCGCTGACCCTGCATTTGAAAAGGAAGCGTGGATCAGCGCCACCCTGCTGCGCTGCGGCGACTGCGGTTTTACCGTGGGCGATGAGGCCACGGTCCTCTTCTGCCCGCCTGAGCTTGCCCCCGGTGCGGCCAAGCTGCCCACTTCCCCCGTCTCGGAGGATGCGGTCCTGGTGACTTCGCTATTTGTAAAGCCGCACCGCGCGGCGAAGGGCTTGGAAGCAGTGCTTCTCGACGCCACCATCATGCACCTCACCTCCCGCGAGGCAAGCGCCGTTGAGGCCTTTGGCTTTCGTGATGCCCGCCAGGCCGAAGAGCTCCTTCGCGAGAAACCCGCTCGCATTGGCCTATTACCTGTGGAGACGCTGGAGTCCGCCGGTTTCATGGTGGTGCGCGATCACCCTATTACCCCGCGCCTGCGTCTCGAGCTTCCTCCGGCCTTCGACCTGCTGACCGCAGCCGCGGTGGAGGACCTCCTCGCCCGCGCTTTGGCCTAAGCCCTTTAGGAAGAGCGCTCGGCGCGCAGCAGCTCGTCGAAGCGGTAGGTGCCGGTCACGGCGGTGTCCTCGTCCAAGAGGTAGAGGCGCTTGACGGAGACGACGATGGCCTCGGCGATGTCATCGCGGCGGTCCGGGTTGGTAAGGATAGCCACGTCCTTGGGGCTGGTCAGGTAACCCAGCACGACCTGCACCACCGGCATCTGCGTCAGGCGCAACAACGCCCACGTGCGGCCGTGGTTGCGGCAATTACCCAGCTCGGTGCGGGCAACGATCTCACGCTGGATGAAGCCGGAGAGCGTCTCGCCGATGAGGGAAGAGTTGCCGGATTCCGACCCAAAGTAGAAGGTGGCTACGCCGTTGGCTTTCTCCGTGGGGTATTCATCGCAGGCCAGTGAAATAACCAGGTCGGCGTCGAATGCATTGGCCATATCTGCGCGGTCACGAATCGATGGGTCATCGTTGCGCGGGCGGGAGATGATGGTCTCCATGCCGGCGGCGATCATGCGCCCGGCAACGCGCTCGGCCAAGTCCCAGAGGATCTCCTCCTCCGTGATGTCACCAAAGCGTCCCCTGACCGTGCGGCCCTTGTTGAGGCCACCCAGGCTGGGGTCGATCACAACGCGCTTGCCGGCCAGCTTCGGCCCGGCGTTGCGCACGCGCTCGCGTTCCTGGATATTGTGCGCCGAGCCGCCAGTGATACGCCGACCCAGCAGGTTGAGGGCGTTAATGGTGGCAGGGCCACAGATCCCGTCACTGCGCAGGCCAGAGTTGAGTTGGTATTCCGCCAGCGCCGCGTAGGTGCGGGCACCGAAATGGCCATCGATGCGTTCTTGGTAGAAGCCAAGCTCCTGCAATTGTTCTTGGAGCTGTGCTACGTCATCGCCCACCTGCACGTTGCCCGGTTCATAGGCCAGAACGCGGGCGCCCAGCGTGTAGGAAGCCTGGCGCAGCTCGCGCAGAGTGAGGTCATCAATATCGCCGCTAGGCACGATGCCGCGGGATTGCTGGAAGGCCTTGAGGACCTCGGCCAAATTGTTATCAAAGTGCTTATCGGCTTCGGAGTACTTTTGCTTCTTCCAGTCGGACAACGTCCCCTGGTAGTCAGTCATGAGGCCGAGGCGGGCAAGGGTTGCGCGTGCTTCGGCGACCCGAACGCTCTGGTCACCTACACGTAAAACGCGGTTCACACCTACCCCTTTCGTGATCAAGGAGGCGCACCGCAGTGCGCCATCAACGAGTTAAAGAATACCAGTTAGAGCTGTTTCTTTATCTGCGCCACGATGTCGGCCTTGGAACGCAGGCCGACGAACTCATCGACCTTCTCACCGTTCTTGAAAATCAGCACGGATGGGATCGACATGATCTGGAACATGGCACCCAGGGTGCGCTCCTCGTCCACGTTGACCTTGACCACGGAGACGTCATCACCGAGTTCTTCGGCGACCTCTTCGAGAATCGGGGACAACTTCTTGCACGGCCCACACCATTCAGCCCAGAAGTCCACGACGACGGGCTTGCCTGCCTCCACGACGTCCGCGCGGAAGGAATCAGTAGTGACGTTCTTAATGTTGCTCATGTGACTATTAACGGTTATCGGCGAGGAAATGTTCCGCATCAATGGCCGCGCGGCAGCCGGAGCCAGCCGCGGTGATGGCCTGCTGGTAGTGGTCATCCACCAAGTCACCGCAGGCAAAGACACCAGGCAGCGAGGTCTTGGTCGAAGGCTGTTCCACTACGACGTAGCCAGCCTCATTGGTGGCCACCTGGCCCTCGAGGAAGCCGGAGCGCGGGTCATGGCCAATCGCTACAAACATGGCGGTGACATCGAGTTCGCTGGTTTCGCCGGTTAGGGCGTTCTTGACCTCCAGGCCGCCAACCTTGCCGTCCTTATCCAGGACGCGCTCAACGGTGGTATTGGTCTGCCACTTGATCTGTGGGTTCTCCTTGGCGCGCTCCAGCATGATCTTGGAGGCGCGGAAGTTCTCGGAGCGGTGGATGATTGTTACGGTTTCGGCGAACTTGGTGAGGAAGGTGGCCTCCTCCATGGCGGAATCGCCGCCGCCGACGACGGCAATGTTGTGGCCCTTGAAGAAGAAGCCATCGCAGGTGGCGCAGGCGGACACGCCGCGTCCAGCGAGCTCGGATTCACCCGGAATGCCCAGGTAGCGCGGCGCTGCACCGGTGGCGAGGATGACGGTGCGGGCCTCAAAGACCTCGTCACCGACGTGCAGCTTCTTCACCTCGCCCTCGAGTTCGACGGAATCGACAACCTCCATGCGCAGGTCCGCACCGAAGCGGATGGCCTGGGCGCGCATTTCTTCCATGAGCTCTGGGCCCATGATGCCCTTCTGGAAGCCCGGGTAGTTCTCTACCTCGGTGGTGTTCATGAGTTCGCCGCCGTATTCAAAGCCCTCGAAGACGATGGGATTGAGCTCGGCACGTGCTGCGTAGAGTGCTGCGGTGTAGCCGGCGGGGCCGGAGCCGACGATGGCGACATCGTGGATGGTCACAAAAAACTCCCTTGAGACGACAATTCTTGGACAGAATCTGATTCATGTTCGCGCACATCGCGCGAAAGATAGTGTGATTCTACTCGGCCTCAGTCTATCGCCGCACGCAGCACCTGCCGAGCCCGGGCTCGCCGCGACTTCACCGTGCCTGGCGCAACGCCCTGTACTTTGGCCACCGCATCGATGGGATAGCCAGCAACATCGGTCAGGTACAACGCTTCTCGCTGGTCCTCGCGCAACGTCTCCATCGCTTGGGCCACCGTGATGCGTTCCGCCAAGTTCTCGCTGGGATTGTGCGCGAGTGCGTAGTTGCGGTCATCCTCAATGATCTCCGCATCGAGGGAGGCGTTCTCCCGGTTGGAGCGGTGGTTGAGGAAGTCATAGCCGGAGTTCATCACCAGCCTGTGCAGCCATGTGCTCAGCGTGGCATCGTGCCGGTAGGAGGCCATGTTGCAGCTGGCCTTGAGCAGTGCCTCCTGCACGATGTCCTGCGCATCATCATCGTTGCGCGTGTAGCGCCGCGCCATGGCCGTCAGGCGCGCACGGTGCTTCTCGACGATTGCCGAAAAGGCCTTAGTATCTCCGCCGATGAAGGCGTCGACGAGTTCACGATCGGTCGGCTGAGCTGACAAGAAGAATCCCCCCGGAAACTTGAGCAATGACACATGGGTCAACACAGTCCCTTGGCCGAAGCCGATGGTGTGTGATTGTCCCCCGTTAATGTGTCTGCGAGTTTACGGGAAGATTCTTCTGTCCGCTACGCGCCGCGTCTACTGCGCCGCACGCACGCGTTGCGCACGACGCAGCGCATCCTGGCATTCCAGCAGCACGCGGCGCAGCGCCCGAGGGTGCTCGCTGCTCAGGAACTCGCTGGTGGCGGCGTCGGCCATCGCGAGATCCGGGTAGAGCCCGCGCACGAGGCGGTTAGCAATCTCGATGGGGTGCTCCTCCCACAGCTTCGCCAGCGAATCGAAGTACTCTTGGGCAAAGGCCTCGGTGAGGTGGGCCGAGCGCGGTGCGTTAAAGGCAGCGAGGAGGGAATCCACCTCCGCGTTGGAGTACTTGCCCGGCGTGCGCACGAGATCGAAGACTTCGCGCTTGAGCTCGGCAGATGGGAAAGCGTGGGAGGCCCCCAGGTAGGCGGCGGCACCGGTAAGCGTGTTGTCCCGCTCCTTTTCCGCCTCCAGCTCCTCGGCGCCGACGGCATCGCGGGCGGCCAGCGCGCGGAGGATGGCCCAGCGGATGTCCGGGTCGAGGGCGAGGCCGTCGAGGGAGCCGTCGTAAAGCGCGCGCAGACGTGGCGAGCCGGATTCCTCCGGCGTGGCCGCGAAGGCCTGGATGGCGGCGCGGGCGACGGTGAGCTGCGCATCGGAGCCTGCCGGTGCCTGCTGCAGCACCTCCCAGAGGCGCTCGGCATAATCGGCGCGAATCTCTTCGCGGTCATCCTCGCCGACGAAATGGTCGATGGCATAGCGAGCATTGGCAAAGGCCGTGGTCAGAAGCGTCGGGTTGGACTCCGCCGGGGCGTGGTTGAGCACCGTGTCCAGGTAGGAGCGCACCGGCCACTCGCCATCGCGGGTGAGATTCCACAGGGAGGTCCAGATGACCGCGCGGGAAAGCTCATCCGGAACTTCAGACAGGCGCGTGCGGATGGTGTCCAGGGAGGTCTCGTCGAAGCGGACCTTGGCGTAGGTGTGGTCGGCGTCGTTAAGCAGCAGCAACGCAGGTGCCTGAAGCCCCGATGCCTCATCGAGGATGGTGCGCTCGCCCTCCAGGTCGACGTCGAGGGTGGCGTATTTGTTCAGGGAGTCATCGAAGAGTGCCACGTTGAGGCGGTGCGGGCGCGTGGTGTCCTCGGCCTCGACAGCGATGGCGAGCTCGTGGATCTTATCGCCGTCCGTGTGCAGCTCCGGGGTGAGAGTGTCCGGGCCCCACGTGCGCAGCCAGGCTGTGGACCAGGCGTCGAGGTCGCGGTCGGTGTGCTTCTTCAGGGCCTTGAGCAGGTCCTCGAAGGTGGCGGCAGCAAAGGCGTGCTCCTGGAAGTAGTCGCGTGCGCCGGCGTAGAAGTTCTCCCGGCCCACGTAGTGCACCAGCTGCTTGAGCACCGCCGCACCCTTGGCATATGTAATGCCGTCGAAGTTCTGGCGCGCGGCGTCCACGTCCGGGATCTCGGCCTTGATGGGATGCGTTGTGGGCAGCTGATCCTGCAGGTAGGCCCAGTTCTTGCGCTGGCCGGCGAAGTTGACCCACGCCTCGGTGTATTCGGTGGCGTGCACCGAGGAATCCGCGCCCATGAACTCCGCGAAGGACTCCTTGAGCCACAGGTCATCCCACCACTGCGGGGTGACCAGGTCACCGAACCACATGTGAGACATCTCGTGCAGGATGGTATTCGTGCGCCCGGCATGCTGCGCGCGGGTGGCGGCGGAACGGAAGAGGTAGTGCTCCGTAAAGGTCACGAGGCCGGGGTTCTCCATGGCGCCCAGGTTGTATTCCGGAACGAAGATGGAATCATACTTGCCCCACGGATACGGGTAGCCAAAGTTGCTGTGGAAAAAGTCCATGCCCTGTGCTGTGACCTGCAGGATTTCATCATCCAGATACTCCGCCATGGAGGCGCGGGCAAAGGCGCGCAGCTCCACTTCCAAGGAGCCATCGGGTGCGGTCCAGGTGCTGTGCTTCTCGACGTACGGCCCCGCCGCAAACGCCGTCAGATACGTCGACAGCAGAGGGGTCGGCGCGAAGTGCGCTACTTCCCCGCTATCCGTCTTCTCGCGGCCGACCTCCGGCTGGTTGCTGAGCAGCTGCCAGCCTTCCGGGCCGGTGAGGTGCACCGCGTAGTTGGCCTTGAGGTCCGGCTGGTCAAAGCAGGGGAAGATGCGGCGGGCATCGGATGGCTCGAGGTGCGAGTAAAGGTACGTAGTGTCATCGGCCTGGTCGTGCATGCGGTGCAGGCCCTGGCCGGTGCGGGAGTAATAGGAGGAGCCGGTGATCTCCACGGTGAGTTCCTCCCCCACTGGAAGATTATTCAGGTAGACCCGTCCACCGTCGAAGGTGTTCTCCACCTCCTCACCGTTGACGCGCACTGCGTGCACGGCCTTGCCCAAGTAATCCACGAAGGTCTCGGGTTTAGTGGTGGTGAACGTAATACGTGAGGTGACCTCGTAGGAGTCGGCGTCGGTTGGCGCGCTCGTGACGTCGAGGTGCAGCTCGTAGGTGCTCAGGCGCAGCGCGGCGCTGCGGGCGGAAGCTTCTGCATGGGTGAGGTTTGCGGTAGTCATGCGCTACATCTTAAACGTCACTGCGGTGCGTATCACAGGGCGGTCAAGATAGAACCCACCGCGTGTTGGGCCCGCGCTGTGGGCCATCAGGATCGATGCGCGCTTGGCCTATAGTCCGCAGGTGGCGCAGTATTCCCGTGACAGTTGCCCGGTCTACTCCCAGTTCTTCGGCGACTTCACGCGTAGTCAGTGCAGCTCCTTCTTTGAGTTGAGCCAGGATCCAGTCCTGAACGGAGGTCGCTGCGATGTGTCCTTCTATGTGAAGCCCCATCAGTGATCGGGCCTTGGTGGTAAGTATCCACTCTCGCGCTTCCCGTAGTTGTTCTACGAAACCGAGGCTCTCATACCACCGAAGGGTATCCGCAGCCTGATCTTCGCTGACTTGCATGAGTTGGGCAGCAGTGTGGCACAGCAGGATCTGGTTGTCCATAAGGTGACGGGCAATGATGAGACCATTGACGCTGTCGAAAGGCTCAGCGCCGAAAGCACCTTTGAGTTCGGTCAAGGCCTTAACAAACGCGGTGTCAACGCGGCCAGAGGACAAAATAACTTCGACGAAGGATTCCTCGGCGCGAAGTTCCGGAATATGGCGACCACTCGACAGCATCGATGCCCACATGCGGTCGAATCCACGGGAGGATTCCTCTGCTAACCCCAGCATCCTTAACGCCGTCATAAGGCGGGGATTTCGGGGAATTGATTGTGTTGTGAGAACTCGATTGCGTTGTACACCTGTGGGAAGACCACCGGGTGACCATACAGAGAAGGCTATGGGAGATTGGTCGATGACTACTGCAGCCGATGCGTCCCAGTCGCGATGGGCTAAGGCGTTGGAGACGAGCTCGTCGACAGCGGTGTCTGGGAAAGCCTTGATCGATACTTCTTGACCTGTGGCAAGTGCGATGCGCTCCACTTCTTGCTGGGCATTGACTCGAATTAGCTCTTTCAACCGCAAGTATGCGGTGATGAGGGGTGCAGAGATTTCCGTTGTTCTCGGCTCACCACCAGGGACAAGACGGAGGAGGTGCCGAACTGTAACCTGCTGGGATACCGGAGGCATGAAGAGGATTTCGGCCGCGTATGTGGGGTTTTGTGAGCCATCCAGCAGCCCTAATTCTCCCAAAAGTTCGCGGGTCGTCGCGGGAACAGGCTCCTGGGAACCGGACATCGCTCTAGCTTGAGCTAGCAGGTGCCGCGCCTGATCGACGGCTGTCATATCGAGTTCCTCAAGTCCTCGCCGGGAGGGGTGAGCGGTGTAATCCGGGTTGGCGCGTTCAAAAAAGAGTGCGCGGCGTTGGTGCTCGGTGAGGGGTACGCAGCGAGTACCAACCCGTTTGCTTGCCTGTCCCTTCGGGCGCTGATACAGCGTGATGCCACGGGGAACGCGCAAGACGATGAGCCGGGCTCCGCACCACTCCAGCTCCTCTGCTTCGACGTGGATGTTGGGCTGTGTTCCTTCGAAGATTTTTCTTATGAGCCAGTCCAGTTCCCTCTGGGTGCCTGTAAATGCCGCTGGTCCTGATTTCTTGTCTGCGACTCCAAGCACGATGAAAGCGTTCCCGTTATCGGCATTGGAAAAGCACACGGCTTCATCGATGAGGAATTCAACAAGGGTTGCGTCTGGATTGCGATTTCTCGGGTGGACTGCAGGGTCCTCTTTGAAATCGAGAATCTCGGATTCCAGGCTATCGGCGGTTGCGCCGGTTTCAATCGAGCGCAGTGCCTGGATGATGAAGTCGAGTTCGTCCTCTCTCATGGCCTGTAGTATAGCGGAGTTGTTTCAAACAACTCCGCAACAACTAATAAACAACTATTGACTAATATGACAGCTTCTGACGCAGATTTATTCTTAAAAGTGCAGGCCACAGTGTTGCGCGAGTTGTTGAGGAGTTGTTTTAGAGTTGTTTATTACTCGGTTGTGGCGCCTTAGTTGTCAAAAAGTTGTTGCCCGCAGTACCGAAATGGGCACTACGGGCAACAACTAAAAACTACTTCTCAAGGCGAGGTATCGCGCTTGAGGGCTTACTGCTTGATGGCAGAGACCTCGAGCTCGATCTTGATCTCCTCGGAGACGAGCACGCCGCCGGTCTTCAGCGGAGCGTTGAAGTCGATGCCGAAGTCGGTGCGGTTAATGGAGGTCTTAGCCTCGAAGCCAAGGCGGGTGTTGCCGAAGGGATCCTCGGCCACGCCGGTCTCTTCTACCTTGAAATCGACGGACTTGGTGGTGCCCTTGATGGTGAGATCACCGGTGACGGTGCCCTCGCCCTCGTCGTTAACGTCGAACTTGGTCGCGGTGAAGGTCATCTCCGGGAACTTCTCAACATCGAAGAAGTCCTCATTCTTCACGTGTGCATCGCGGTCAGCGTTCTTGGTATCGATGGACGCCGTCTTTACCGTGGCGGTGGCGGCGGAGTCAGTAATGTTCTCCCCTACGGTCAGGGTGCCTTCGAACTCGTTGAAGTTGCCGCGCACCTTGGTGATCATGGCGTGGCGAGCTACAAAGCCGATAGTGGTGTGTGCCGGATCCAGTGCGTAGGTTCCTGCGGTGATAGTCATGGGTTCCTCGTTTCTTCTAGGTTTCTCTAGATTGTTGACGTGACAACAAGAATTATACGCTCCTTCACTTATCTGTCAAGGGAAGAAATTGCAAGAACACTAAAGCCCCAGACCTGCTACCCGAAACCTGCAGGTGGGCGTCGTCAAGCGCGTGGCGCGTCTGAGTCAGCGAGCAGGGAGTTTCGGGATCGAGGTCTGGGGAAATGCGTGAGGTGGTGGGTTAGTTGGTTGGGATGCCCACCAGGGTGGCCTCCTTCAGTGTGACGGAGCCGGACTTGGGCATGTCGGTGAAGACGATGAGGGCGCCGTCGAAGGCCACGGGCTTCTCCTTGAGCTCGATGTCTTGGCGCGCGTTGGTTAGCGTGCCGTGTGCGAGCTCGGTGAGCTTGCCGGAGTCAGGATCCGTGGGGTCAAAATCCTTGGTATTAACGCCATAGACTTCGTACTTGGCGCCGGTGGACTTGCTCTGCTGAAGCGGAAGCGCTCGGAGTTGCGTGGGCTTGTCAATGCTGAGCAGGAGTCCAGTGTCTGCCTTCTTCGTGGACCATGAACCTGATACTTCCTTGCCCTCCGGAACGGAGGTGGTCTTGACGTCCTTCAGGAGCACCGGCGGCACGTTGGGGAATGAGGTTTCAGTCGTCGATTCGCTCTTCGTCACCACTGGGGAAGTCTTCTCATTACCCACATGAGACAGGATCCACACGCTGAGCGCGGCCATCGCCACGACGAAGAGGGTGGCCAGCGCGCCTAGGACGATGATGCCGGAGCCAGAATAGCCGCGGCCGCCGAAACCCGGAGCGGGGCTCGGGTCCTCCTTGCGCGGGGTCTCCTCCACTGGAATCTGGAGGGTCTCCTCGCCCTCGTCGCCATCGCCGGCGAAGGCCGCCAAGCGGTTGGCGATGTCCTCGAGATCGGAGTCTTGGCCCTCCTCGGCGTCGGCAGCAATCTCCTGTAGCACCTCCGGTGTCGGACTGGTGGATTCCACGAGGAGCGAGATGGCGGAGGCCAGCGCCGAGCGGTCAGTCTCCTCATCGTTGCTGTGCAACACCGCGGGGAAGGCCAGGGTGGCAATGCCCTCAGTGGAAATGCGGATGCGGTTGCGGTTCTCAATTCCCAGCACGAGGCCCGCCGCATGGGCGGCAGCCGTGGTGCGCACCAGCGGGACCAAGGCGTGGGCGACGGCGCGCGGATCGAGGTCTTCATCCTCCGACACCGTCTTCAGGGAGGTGCCCTCCACCCAGTCCGCCACGACGAGGCAGCCCTGGCGGTAAGACAGGATGTCGATGTTCTCCGCCATGGCATCCAGTTCCATCTCAGCCAGGCGGCGCGTGGCGCGGGAGACCTCCGCGGAGCGGCGGGCGGCTACCGCCGGGGTGGCCGGTGCCATCGGAGCCTCGCCCGTGGTGTCCACGAATGTCAGCGATACCAGGCGGCCGGTGGCCTGCTCGCGGGCCTTCCAGAAGCGGGTACCCGCGGCAGAGCCGTAGTCCTTGAGGAGGCGGAAGCGGCCATCGGATACCGGTGCGCCCGGCACCAAGCGTGGCCCGCGGACAATACCGGCAGACATCGGCGGCGGTACCGGCGAGGAGTTGAAGGCATCCACGCTGAAGATCGGCTGGATCTCCAGCTGCTCTGGGGCCTCGACCTCGATGGCCTCGGCATGCTCGATCTTGATGATGCGGGACATGCCGGGGATGCGCTGCAGCTGGCGGCCAAGGTTGATGACTTCCGGCAAACCCGAGCGCGAAAGCACGATGCCGGTAACAGCCACGAAGATGAGGCCCGCCACGGCAAGCTTCAGCAGGTACACGAACGGCGGCACCTGCTCCGGGAGCACGAGGTTGATGACGTAATTGATGACGAAGGCCACCACGAGGCCCACGAGGGAGGCCAGTACTGACCAGATAGTCGTCGCGATAACCGCGCGGCCACCCAGGCTGCCCAGCTTTCGCTTGAGCAGGAAGCCGCCGATCACCGCGCCGGCCACGAAGCCGAAGCCATTGGCAGTGCCCAGAAGGACGACCACGCGGTCGGGGGAATCCGCCACGTGTGGGGCAAGCAGGGAGAGCACCGACTTGGTGAGCGTGATGCCAGCGATGATAAACGTCGGCGTCCACGCTTCCTCACGGGCGTAGAACACGCGCAGGTGCAGTAGCACGAGGGCGTATGGGATGAGGGTAAAGGCAGAGAAGCTCAGCGTGAGGCCGAGTACCTCGGCCGCCTTGGCGTTGAAGGCGCCGTATTGGAAAAGGCCGCGGGCGATCGGGATGCCGAATCCCGTCATGAAGATGACGATGGGAATCAGGGCGATAAACGTCAGCTTCGTGCCCAGCGTGAGATCCCGGACCACGGCCTTGACGTCACCGTCCGCGGCGTTGCGGGACAGGCGCGGCATAATTGCGGTGAGCAGCGTGACGCCAATGACGCCATAGGGTACCTGCAGGAGAAGCCATGCCTGCTGGTAGATAAACGGCGCTTCTTTGTCCGCATGGGCCGCCACGCGGGAGGTGATGACGTAACCCAGCTGGGAAACCGCTACGTAGGCCACGATGGCCATGGCCATCCCGCCGAATTGCTTGAGGCGGTCATCCAGGCCCCACAGCGGCTTGAGGTTAATGCCCGCCTTCTTGAGATAAGGGAAAAGGATGAGGCATTGCACCACCACACCGGCCGTGGTACCTAGGGCTAGGAGCAGCACGTGCCGGTCTGTGATCGGCGAAGGCGCATCGGGATGCAAGCTGCCCGGGAGCAGCTGGTAGGCCACGAGCACCGTGATCGAGATGATGTTATTGACCACCGGTGCCCACGCGCCTGGCCCAAAGATGCTCTTGGTGTTGAGCACCGCTTGGAAGAGCGCGAAAAGCCCGTAGAAGAAGATCTGCGGCAGCAGCAAGTAGGCAAAGGAGGTGGCCTGCACGGCATTGACCTCGCCGTCCTCCGGCAACATCATGCGCGTTAACTGCGGGGCAAAGATGCAGGAAAGCACCGTGATCGTGGCCAGCAGGGAGAAGGCCAGCGTGAAGAGGCGCCGGACAAAGTCCTCGCCACGGTCAGCGTCTTCCTTTTCCGCGCGCACCAGCACGGGCACCACGAGCGAGGTCAGCACCGCGCCCAGCACGATCTCCGTGATGAGGTTGGGCAGCTGGTTCGCCGTGGTGAAGGCGGAGGAAATAGCCGGGCCGAGCGACGAGCCGATGAGCACGTTGCGGATGAATCCCGTGATGCGGGAAATCATCGTCGCAATGGCCATGGAGCCGGTTGCGCGAACGACGGCGCCGTCGGAGTTCTTTTCGCCGGAGGGCTCACTCGAGGCAGCGGCTGCCTTGCCCTTCAGTCCCGAGCGGTCCTCGAGTTCGTCGTCGACAGCAACGACGCCACTCGGCGCGCGCTTTTCCGGTACCGGCGCCGGCGGCGAAGGCGTGACAATGCGTCGGCGGGCACCAGACTTAGGTTCATGTGTCATTGAGAAAACTATCCGTGAGACTTCTTTTTCTTCCGCTTACCCAGACGGAACAGGGCAGCTAGGATGAGGGCGAGCGCGGCGATTGCGCCGACTCCATAGACGCTAACGATACCGGCACGCGTCTGCACCGTGATATCGATTGGATCCGATATGAGGTGCTCAGATGGTGTTGCAAGCCATAGGCGCAACGACATCTGGTCAACGTTGCTGGGCAGGTCAGCGGTCATGGACACGGTAATAGATCCCTTGGCTGGGATGTGAATCAAGTCCTGCGTGTTCAACGTGGCGCCGTCGGGGGCGTCGTAGGCTAGGTGGGCGTCGACAGGCAGCGGCAGGCCGTTCTCCGCCACGATGAGCAGCGGTGATGACTCCGAAACGCGGGTAAAGACGTTGCCCGGCGGGATGAGCGCCACGGAGGCGCGAAGCTCGCGGAGCATATCCGCGTTTTTCTCCAGCCGGGCGCGGCTCTGCTCCACCGAGGATGGAAAACCGTGGAGGCTGGAGCGGTCGGTAGCGCTGAGCGCCGTGAGGAGATCGCGGCGCAGGGGTGCCGTGAAGCTATAGCGCGTCATGGCGATACTGGGATCGTTGACCATGATGGACATCAGCTCATCGGTATAGCGCGCCTGCTGTGTTACCTGTGTGATCTCGGCGTCGTGGAAGGCTGCGGGATCTGGGTAGGGACTTCCGGGGTTGCCGCTGCCGGGCTCGATGGGCAGCGCGGCAACGGGACGGGGCTCGAGGCGCCCGGAATTGAGCAGGCGCTGCGCTGCTTCCATCACCGCGCGCGCGGCGGCAGGGTCCTGGAAGTTCGGCAGCTTGGCCACGGTCTCCTCTTGCGCGGACGCCACGCTTATCGACGCCCCCGCCGTCAGCGCCCTCGCCTGCTCTGAATCCATCGAAAAGTCGTAGCGCAGCTCCGGGTTGGAGTACCCAGTGGTCTGCGGCTTGGAACCGGTCTGGGCCAAGAGGGCTCCGAGGGAGGCATCAAAGGTGGCGGCCTTGCCGGCCCACTCGGAATTATCCGCCACCAGCAGCGGGACGGGCATCGAGTGCTCGCTTGTCCCTGAGGCCGGTGCGGTCAGTGGCGTGCTGAGCGGGGCGCCGAGGACGCGCTCGATGGTGTCTGCGCCCTGTTCGACGGCCTCGTGGGTGAGCCACTCGTTTCCTACCTGGGACACGGCATCGGTGTCTGCGTTAGCCCACGGCATGAGCATGCGGCAGTCCACCTTCTTCAGTTTCTCCAGCCACGCGGCGGCGTCTTGGGCGCCCGCGCCCGGCTTGCCGCGATCGGAATCGGCGCTGCTAAACCAGGAATCGCGCAGGCGCGTGGGGTGTTTGGCAGTAGAGGGGCGGGTCTCGTTGACGGTGTAGCCGGCGGACATGCGGTCAGCGGCGTCGACAAGCGCGGGGTCCAGGGCCACGCAGCCTGAACCGTGCAGATCATGCTGCAGGTAGGCGTCGAGCAGCTGATCGAGGCGCCCGCCCGGTGAGAGCTGTTCAGCGAGCTGCTCGCTTTCTAAGATGAGCTCCTCGCCGCCGGTATCTCCCGGCACGACGTCGACCTGGGCGGTCACGGGATAGATCAGTGAGAACTCGTGTTTGCTGTCGTCTTCTGCGTCGGGCGTCGGATCCTGATTTTCGCCCCTGAAATCCAGGATTGTCCGCTCTTCCGCAAAGCTCGTGGCCTGACCGTCGCGGGTGCCGGTGAGCGTAAATAGCAGTGGGTAGGCGCCGGGATCGGTGATGGCCAGCGTGGAGTCATCTCCCAACGCGGTGGGGACCTCCACGGTTACGTCGCGGCTCTCCCCCGGCTCCAGTGCTCCTGCGCCGAGCGAAGTCCCATAATAAGGAAAGGATCCCGCAGCGAGCTCTTGGCGGGCCTCCGTCGTGGAGTTCACAGCATTGCTGCGCCGGGAGGTTATCTGCAAGTCATCAACGGCGCTATCCGTCGGGTTGTGGATGCGCAGCTGGACTTTAAGCGTCTCCCCTACTCGCGCCTCCGTCGCGCTGAGCAAGCTGAGTTCGAGCTCATCGGGGCCGCGGGAGCCGAGCCAATAGTGGGAGTCGTTGCTCTCGGCGTCGGGAGTTTGTGCCTGGGCCACGGGGACGGCGCAGCCCACCGCCAGCGCCGTGATGGCAACCGCTGCGCGCCAACTCACCGCGGAGTCGCCTTTCCTGCGGCAGCTTCCTTTCGCGCGAGATCAGGGAGGAGGTCGTGGGCGATGCGGGCCAGCTTGCGCTCGTCCGCATAGGCAAGGTGCTCGATGAGCTCGGAGACCGGGATCCAGGAGACCTCGGTGACCTCCGGGTCCTCGTCATTCATGATGCCGTCCACGAAACGCAGCAGGTGGTGGTGCACGGTCTTGTGAATGCGCACGCCATCGGAGACGAACCAATAATCAATCATGCCCAGGTCCGCGAAGACCTTGCCGTGGATTCCGGTTTCCTCCCATACTTCGCGCTCGGCGGTGAGTTCCTTGGCCTCGCCGTTTTCCACATGGCCCTTCGGCATGGACCACAGCAGGCGCCCGCGGCGGTCCAACCTGCCGATGAGTGCCACATAGATCTGGGACAGGTCCACGTTGCCGTCTTCGTCGACGGCCTCCGCCAATCCGGACACGACGAGTCCGCCTGCGGACGTCTCATCCCGCGTGGTCATGCGGTTGGTGGACGTGCGCTGGGGGCGTCCCGTGCGGTGGTTCCGGTGGCCCGCGCCCCGCCGGCGGCGGCGCTTGGACCCTGGCGTGTTCTTAGTCATCCCTGCTAATCGTAGTAGACTTCGATCCGTGAATTTTCAGGACACTCAGCTAATCGGCGTTCTTGCTCGCGCGGACGCCACCGTCGCCCAGCTCAGTGGCCTCCTCAGTGGCCTGGTGGAACGCTTCGCGCTTCACGACGCCCCCCTCTACCTCGTCGGCGGCTCCGTCCGCGATGCCCTGCTCGGCCGCCTGGGCAATGATCTCGACTTCACCACCCCGGCCCGGCCCGACGTGGTGTATTCGATTCTGGAGGAGTGGGCGGAAACCGTGTGGGATACCGGCATCGACTTCGGTACTGTCTCGGCGGCTTATAAGGGCCAGCAGATTGAGATCACCACCTTCCGCTCTGATAGCTACGACGGCGATTCCCGCAACCCCGAGGTGGTCTACGGCGACACGCTCGAGGGCGATCTCGTGCGCCGCGATTTCAAGGTCAACGCCATGGCCATCGAGCTGCGCCCGGACGGTACCCGCGAATTCCACGATCCGATGGGCGGACTCGATGACCTGGCGAATCGCATCCTCGATACCCCGGATGCGCCGGAGATTTCCTTCCACGATGATCCTCTTCGCATGCTCCGCGCTGCGCGATTCGCGGCGCAGTTGGAGTTTGACGTCGCCCAGCGCGTGCGCGATGCCATGAAGGACATGGCCGCTGAAATCCAGCGCATCACCGTGGAGCGCGTGCAGGTGGAGCTCAACAAGCTCATCTGCGGCACCGCGCCGTGGAAGGGTATTGACCTGCTCGTTGACTCAGGTATTGCGGACTATGTGTTTCCGGAGATCCCGGCATTGCGCATGGCCCCCGACGAGCACGCGCAGCACAAGGACGTGTACGCTCACTCGCTCACCGTGTTGCGCCAGGCCATGGAACAGGAAGAGGACGGGCCCGACCTGATCCTGCGGTGGGCTGCCCTGCTCCATGACATCGGTAAGCCGGATACCCGCGACACTACTGACGGCAAGGTCAGCTTCCACCACCACGAGGTTGTTGGTGCGAAGCTCACCCGCAAGCGCCTGCGCAAGCTGAAATTCCCCAAGGCCACGACCGAAGATATCGGCCAGCTGGTCTACCTGCACATGCGTTTCCACGGTTTCGGCGATGGCCAGTGGACCGATTCCGCCGTGCGCCGCTATGTCACCGATGCCGGCGATCTTCTCCCGCGCCTGCACAAACTTGTGCGCGCCGATTGCACCACCCGCAATGAGCGCAAGGCCCGCCGCCTCCAGCGCACGTATGACCAGCTGGAGGAACGCATCGCGGATATCGCGGCCAAGGAAGACCTCGCTCGCGTACGCCCTGATCTCGACGGCAACGAGATCATGGAGATCCTCGGCCTTGAACCCGGCCCGGAGGTAGGCAAGGCCTGGTCTTACCTCAAGGAGCTGCGCCTCGAAGAAGGCCCGCTGGAGCGCGAGGTTGCTATTGCGAAGCTGCGCGAGTGGTGGAATTCTAGATAGGGATGTACGCAGACAGACTTTTCAACGCCCTTGAGCGCAATGATCCCGCCCCTGGCCAGCTCCTCGTGGCGGCTCCCGACGTTCTCGCGCCCCAGTACAATCGCTCCGTCATCCTCATCACCGAGCAACATGCCGGGCGCACGTATGGAGTGGATCTGACTAAGCGCTCCGAGGTCGCGGTCTTCAACGTCATGCCGGAGTGGCTGCCCGTGGTGGCTAAGCCGCAGGCCCTCTACATCGGCGGCCCGCACGACCAGCAGGCGGCCATCGGCGTGGCGCTGACCAAGCAGGGCGTGGACATCGAGAAGCAGCCTTCGCTGAGCCGCCTCGCCCCACGGGTGGCACTCGTCGATCTGCGCGTGGGTCCCGATGCCGTCACCGAACTGGTGGAAGGTATGCGTCTTTTCGCTGGTCATTTCGAGTGGGGACCGGGCGAACTCGATGAGGAAATTGATCGCGGTGAGTGGTACGTGGCCCCTGCCCTGCCCCAGGACGTAGTCTCCTCCGGATCGACAGATACGTGGTCAGACGTCATGCGCCGCCAAGCCATGCCCCTGCCGTTGTTTGCCACCTTCCCGCGCTATATCGATGAAGATAATTAGAGTTCCTCTCCACCCTCTGCGCTAACATCTCTGCCATGCGTGCGGAGATCATCAAGGCAATACGGACCTGCATGCCCATTGCCGTGGGGGTGGTGCCGCTGGGCCTCGCCTTCGGCGTGCTCATGGTCCAGACCGGTTTCGACTGGTGGTGGACCCCCATCTTTTCTATCGTTATTTACGCTGGTTCGATGGAGTTCCTCGCCATTTCCATGGTGACCGGCGGCGTGACGCCCGCCGTTGCCGCGGTGACGGGTTTCATGGTGAACTTCCGCCACATCTTCTACGGGTTAACCTTTCCGCGCGATGAGATTCGGAATCGTTTCGGCCGCGCCTATTCCACGTACGCGCTGACCGACGAATCCTATGCCGTCCTTTCTGCCTTCCCCCGTGTTTCGCGCCCGAGTGGTGCATTTGTCTTCACCGTGCAGCTTTTCTGCCAGGTGCTGTGGGTTGTCTCGGGCATCATTGGTGCGCTGGCAGGCCAGGCTATTCCGCCCTCGGTGAAGGGTCTGGATTTCGCCCTCGTTGCCTTGTTCATTGTCCTAGCGATTGATTCCTTCCAGAACAACATGGATTACTCGCTTCCGCTGTCTGCTGCGGTCCTGGGTGTCCTCGCGGGCTGTCTGTTTCCAGGGCAGCTACTCATGGTGGCGCTGAGCGCCTATTTTCTGCTCTTGGTGGTGCGCTACCTCTCTCCTCGTGTCGACAGCGCGATGATTCTACGCAGGGAGTCCTAATGCCAGCTGGAGTAACCCTGCTCAGCATCCTCGCCGTGCTTATCCCCGTCGGGGTGGTGACGGTTGTTTTGCGCTGGCTTCCCTTCGTCTTTGTGAAGGCCCTAAAGGATGGCCAATTCATCAGCATGCTGGGCTTCACTATGCCCGTGGGTGTGATGACGGTCCTGGTGGTTTACACCTTGTTTAGTCAGACCCAAGACACGGGAAGCTTTGTGGCTCCCCTTGTAGGTGCCGCGGCTACTGCCCTGCTGCATCTGTGGCGCCGCAACTCCGGCTTGTCCATCTTCGGAGGCACCGCCGTGTACATGCTGTTGATGAACGTGGTGCTTTAAAGGTCCCCGTAGAGGGCGATGGCCTCTGTCCACAAGGAGTGGAACTGGAAGGCGTCGATAAGCTCGGCATTGATGTCGGGGAATGCGTCGTAGGTGTCGGGGTGTGGAACCACGCGCTGTGGGACCTCGGCATTGCCCACTGAGGTCTCCGGTGTCGCAGCGCCGACGATGGAGTCATTCGGAGCGAGGGCGATCATGCGCAGCATGGAGCAGGCCTCAGCGTTGATTTCCTCAAGCTCCGCGATGTGTGTGGCGGTGCCGACCTCCGGGATGGTCATGGTGGTGCGAACATAAAGCTTTTTCATGTGCTCTCACTCTACCCGGGCGTAGCGTGCCGCCATAGACGCGCAGATCATCAATTGGACCTGGTGGTAAATCATGAGAGGAAGGATGAGCAGCCCCAACGAGGTGCCGCCGGAGGCAAAAATCACCGAGGCCATGGGTAATCCGGTGGCCAGGGATTTCTTTGACCCGCAGAACTGAATAGCAATGGTGTCTTCTCTGTTGAACCCCAGCTTCTGGCTGACCGCCTTGGTGAGCCAGAGCATAAAGAAGACAAGCGCGGCGGAAAAGGCAATCTGGAATAGGATTTGCCATACGCTAATCGACGCCCAGATCCCGTCCACCATTCCCTTAGAAAAGGCCGCATAGACGACCATCGCGATGGAGCCTCGGTCCACCACTTTCGTGGCTTTGCTTGCCGCGAGTTTGCCCACCCATTTTCTGGTGAGCTGGCCGAGCACGAAAGGTAGGAGCAGAAGAACAGAAATCTCAAAGAAAACAGAGCTATCGATGTGAATCCCTTCGCCGGCCCCCATGAGTGCCATGACGAGCAATGGCGTAAGCAGAACTCCAGCGAGGTTTGACGCAGACGCAGAGACGATTGCTCCGGGAACATTTCCACGGGCGATTGAGGTAAAGGCTACCGACGATTGCACTGTTGACGGTACAAGCGTGAGGTAGAGAATTCCCAAGTAAAGATCGTTTGGGATGAACGCGGTGAGCGGGCGCAGTGCGAGGCCGATGGTTGGGTAGACCACAAAGGTAAACGCCAGAATAGTGAGATGGAGCTTCCAGTGTTTGATCCCGTTGATGGCTTCGCGCGTTGAGAGTCGGGCGCCGTAGAGGAAGAAGAGAAGGGCGATCGCTATATTCGTGAGGACATCGAAGCTGTCTGCAAAGCTTCCCCGCGCGGGAAAAGCAATAGCGATTGCGACGGCGCACAGGATGAGGACGATGAGGGGGTCGAGTCTTTTTAGGCGCTCAATCATAGAAGAGAGTCTAGACGCCCCTCACGGTTTCACGTGAAACATCTTTTCAAACCTCCTGAGTCGCCAGGGATATCCATTAGGCGGAGACGTTTTTGACTGTTCCCCCGTTGTTTTCCACTCCGTACTCAGTGAGCGGTTTAGGGCTGGGGCCGCCGGTGACTTCGCCGCTGCTGAGGTCAAAGCTTGAGTAGTGACTCGTGCACGTGGCGGTCAAGCCTTCAATCTTCGTGATGAGGGAACCCTGGTGCGGGCAGGTCTGCGAATATGCTTTGAACTCTCCCTCGGTGGGTTGAGCGAAGATCACCTTGTCTACAATGATGGCGGAGCCAACGGGGATTTCCGTCGCTGCGACTTCCGCGGAAGGCTCCTTGCCACAGGCGGCGAGGTAGGCCCCAGCAAAGGTAGTCGCAGTACCGAGCAGGAAAAGGCGGCGTGAACACGTAGTCATGTGGATTACTCTATCTGATTCAGCGGCAGTGTAGGGAGAGGACAATGTGCTGTTAGCTAAGTTTGCCGTCCCACACGGGAAGCTCCTCTTCCCTGCTGCCGCTGAAATCGTAGGCACCGTATGATGTGCCGACATCGCTATAGATCGTCCCAGCTTCGTTGTGTGCTCCGCGACGTTCTCCGGCGAGTGCATACGTGGCCCCCGCGCCGAGGATGCTGAGGCTGAGCGCTGTTGCAGCGACGAGCCGTAGCGCTTTAGTTTTGGTGTTCTTGGTCATGAACACGATCGTGCGCCGCCCGACTCCTGTTGTCACGTCACATTGCCGTGTTCCCACGTAATTGATGTTTAGCTCTCAGTGCTCGCACAGGACAAAGAAAGGTGGCCACACCAATCATCGGGTCTACCCGGTGTTGAGCTGGCCACCTAAAATATAGTTTGTGATGAAATCATATGGGGACTTCTGTTTGCTCAGAATACGTCACTGTGCTGAAAAAGCCGCTCTAGTCTCGGCCCGTTTTATCGGCGTGTTGTGCCGCGGCACGGATCGCGGAGACGTCGACAGCCGGCGCCTCTCCCCCGCAGCCGCCGTCGCCACAGTTGCAGGAATCGCCGCAACCATCGTCGTCTTTATGGGCTTGGTCCCACAGGTAGGCCGCGCGGGCACCCATGTTGGAGCCGATGGAGAGCGCGAGGACAGCTACGACGGCTGTGAGTGCGGGGATTAGCCACATCCAACCTTCAGCGCGAAGCGCGATAACACCACCGAAAACGAGAGCGATCCCTCCCAGGAACCAGAACGGGCCCGCAAGAGCGTGGGCGTTGTCCCATGCCTCCCGGGTTTTGCGGATCTCCGCGAGGCGCAATCCAACAACACTGTTGCCGGGGAGTTTACGGAGTGTGGCAAGGCCGCCGACGATGATGAGGACCGCGGCAAGGACGAGGAAGATGATTCCGACTACGAGCATGCGTCTAAGTCTATCCCGCCTCCTAGCTAGCGAGAAAGCTGGTTCAATTTATTCGTTTCGTGCTGTAATATACATTTCGTGTCGCTTGGTAGATAAATAAGCGTTTATCGCCGGGCGAGAAACTCGTAGTGGTATCAACCATAGAAAAGACTCAATCATGACATTCAAGAGTGTTCTCAACTCTCTGCTGTTCAAGATCCTCGTAGCGATAGTCTTGGGCATCATAGTTAGCCAATTTGCGCCGGAATGGTTCGGCAGGGCCTTCGCAACATACAACGGACTGTTCTCGAATTTTCTTGGCTTCTTCATTCCCATTCTCATTCTTGCTCTCGTGGCACCGGCAATCGCGGGCCTCGGGCGCGGCGCCGGCAAGTGGCTGGGTATTACTGCCGGGATTGCATATGGTTCCACTATCGTGGCAGGCCTCGTTGCCTACGGTTTGACCCAGGTCCTGTACCCCACGTTGCTTGGTGGGCAGACGCTCAACACTGATGTTGCTGACATCGATGCCGGAGCGCTCGAGCCCTACTTCACCGTTGAGATGCCGGCTCCATTCGAAGTTATGACGGCGCTGCTGTTGTCCTTCTGCGTTGGCGTGGCGATGACCACTGTGAAATCCGACAATCTTTACGCGATTACTAAAGAATTTGAGAACGTCGTCATCAAGGTGATCTGGGGCTTTGTGATTCCCCTCCTGCCGTTCTATATCTTTGGCATGTTCCTCTCCTTGGGCATGAATGGCAACATCGGGACGGTGCTGGTTGCCTTCGCCAAGGTTCTTTTGCTTGCGGTCCTCATGACGCTGGTTTACCTCGTGCTTCAATACATCATCGCCGGCGCAATTGCGGGTAAGAATCCATTCCGCGCATTGAAGAACATGACACCGGCCTACTTCACCGCGTTGGGTACTTCCTCTTCGGCGGCGACGATTCCGGTGACGTTGGACGCCGCGTTGAAGAACGGCATTTCCAAGCCCGTTGCTGGCTTCGTTATCCCCCTCTGTGCGACCATCCACCTTTCTGGTTCGATGATCAAGCTGACGTTGTACGCCTTCGCGATTGTGTACATGGCTGATGGTATGGAAGCAGATTTGGGTAAGGCCTTGGGCTTCATCCTGCTTCTTGGAATCATGATGATCGCGGCCCCCGGTGTTCCGGGCGGTGCCGTGATGGTTGCCGTTGGTCTGTTGCAATCCAATATGGGCTTTGATGATTCGATGGTGGCACTGATGATTGCCGCTTACATCGCTATCGATTCCGTGGGTACGGCCGCGAACGTTACTGGCGACGGCGCTATCGCCATGATTGTTGACCGTTTCGCTCGCAATAAAATTGATGGGTTGGAGGCCGAGGCCGACGCCTCTGCTGCCGACGAGGAGCTCAGCAGAGCTTAGGTTTCAAGCTTAGGTTTCACGTGAAACCCTGAAAGCTTCCCCCTCCCCTAGCTTGCGTTCCATTTCTGGTCTATACGTCTAGACCAATCAACTGGAAAGTTGGCCGCGGGAGGGGGATTTTTGTATGCCTGGTTGCCGACGTCGCGGGCCGCTCGGTCGTGCAAGGAGCTCCCAAAAACTCCGACGAAAACCGAGATGACTCTTGTGGGACGAGCTTAGAACATGTATTCTAAAGGTGGGAGTGGGGGAAGCAATTATCCGGCTAATTTAGGGATGCAGCTCCCCATGGGAATCACAACAAATTCTTCAACCTCGGTACCTACTGCGTATTTTTCTCACTCAAACCCGCATGATCCAGAATGTATGGCGGGTCAACTCATGCGAAGAATAGAGTATGAGTTTTGGTCACGTGTCCAGCCACCGCTCGACGCAGATTCAGACACTGCATTTATGACCCTTGGTCAAAAGACGGGAAAGTCTCCGGCACATGTGGCGCGGAATGTCATGGGGCTTATTCGTCTCAGTGAATTGCCGAAGGTGAAGGCGATGCAAGACTCTGAATACGTACTCGATATGCAAGCCTTGGTTGCTATTGATCAAGTACTGGCAAAGCTGGGCAACCCTATTGCTTCAGTTATCTCAGAGATCGATAGTCAATTGGCGGCGTGGCTAACACCGACTAAACCCAACCAGGTCTTTCCCAGCGCAGAAAAGATTCGGCGCAAGGTACGCGACATTGCTAAGGTCTTGGATGATTCAATCGCGTTCCGGGATAAGCGGAAGAAGAATCGGTATTCACTCCTCACCCGGGGAGAACGTGCCTCGATCGAGTTAGAGGTCGATAGTAACGTCGGCGTCGTAATCCACGAGACAATCAAGCTGGCCGCAAAGGAGCATGACGTCTCAATGGCGGATGCCTTAGTTCTCCTCATTACGGGCAAGATTCAGCCGGAGGCTGGAAAAGTCGTTGTGCATGAATTCAAAGCCACTGACGTGGAGGGAGCGCCGGTCTTTGTTCAGGGACACGGCTGGACCGGTGAAGGAGTCCCAGCGTCGAGGACTGTGACGAGAGACTTTAGTGAAGCACCAGAACCGTGCGAAGGCTACCAGCCCTCAGATGTCACGCGAAAGTATGTCGAGGGGCGCGACGGGACCTGTCGGGCGCCTGGCTGTAATCGACCGGCGTGGACATGCCAATTGGACCACAGGATTAACTATGCCGATGGTGGCCCTACGCACCCGTCTAATTTGGTTGCCCTTTGCCAGCACCACCACAACATGAAAACTGACGGACGGGCTTTCTATATCCTGGACCCAGTTACTGGTGATGTTGTCTGGTTGTTTGAGGACGGCACCTGGGCGGTGACTGAAGCAACCGGTCCTCTGGCCCCGGCGTCTAAGGTGTGGGCACGAACCGTCGCGGAAGATGTCATTGCTCACCGGCGGAAGATGCACGAAGAGGCCAAAGCCTTGAAGGTTGAGCTTGATGGCGGAGAGTTGGTCGAAGTCTTCGACAGGACGGACCCGGCGGATCGCTACTCGAACGCATCCGATGATGTCCCCTTCTGAGGGCCAAGAGACTATCGCTGTTGGGGATTAGGGAATTAAGGAGGCTTTGGAAGGCACAGAAGGCGGCATTATTAGTGATTGCTGGCTACAACGACGGTAGCCGATGGGCTTGTGCATATGGAACACGCGCTGTTTCACGTGAAACGACCCCTTCCATCGTGATGCGTGGTGGCGCACGACGTGATGGAAGAGGCTGAGGTGGGTCAGGATTGTTCGGGAAAGCGCTTAGCCAACGGCACGCTTGGTAGCAGCCTTCATCTTGGATACGAAGTCGGTGACTGCAGAGGCGAGTCCGTCGGTGGGCTTGTTGTTCTCGTCGAGGTGAGCGTCGACAATCTTCGTTAAAGCAGATCCGGTGATGGCCCCAGCTGCGCCAGCGGAGATGGCATCGGCGACATGCTGAGGGGTTGAGATTCCGAAGCCAAGGAGAATCGGTGCCCCGCCGAAGCGTTTCACGTTGTTCACTACATCAACGAGCCCGCGGGTTTCCGATTCCTTCTCGGTGCCGGTGACGCCATCGCGCGAGATTGCGTAAATGTAGCCCCTCGAGTATTGAGCCACGCCCTGGAGGGTCTGCTCCGAGGCTTGTGCCGGGGCGATGAAGATCGGGTCAATGCCGGCCTTGTCGGCGGCGGCGACGAAAGGTGCGCCTTCGCGGACGGGGACATCGGGAAGCAAGATGCTATCAGCACCCGCTTCTTGAAACTCGGAGTAGAAGGTCTCCAACCCACGAGTGAAGGGAACATTGCCATAGATGAGCATGCCAATCGGAAGGTCTGGGAATTCGGCTCGAATCTGGCGGATTTGGGCGATGGCGGAATCAACCGTTGCCCCTCCTTCAAGCGCGCGGATGTGTGAGGCCTGAATGGTGGGACCATCGGCAACAGGGTCCGAAAAGGGGACGCCGAGCTCGAGTGCGTCGGCCCCGCCGGCGACGGCCGCGCGAACGATGTCGAGGGCAGTGTCCGGGTCGGGGTCGCTCAACATGATGAAGGGAACGAAGGCCCCTTCATTGCGGGCGGCAAGGTTGGAGAAGAGTTTCTCGTATCGGCTCATTACTTGTCCTCCGTGATCTTGAATTCGGGGTGCGCGTCGAGGGTGCGGCGGACGTGGTCGATGTCTTTGTCGCCGCGCCCGGAAAGGGAAACGATAATGGTGATGTCCTCATCTTTGCGCTTAAGCGCATAGGCCAGGGCGTGTGAGGATTCAAGGGCGGGAATGATGCCCTCGCGGCGGCTAAGGATTTGGAACGCTTCAAGTGCCTCCGCGTCGGTGATGCCGACATAGGTGGCGCGGCCCGTCTGCGCCAGGTGAGCATGCTGTGGACCGACGCCGGGGTAATCGAGGCCAGCGGAGATGGAATAGGACTCCTCAACTTGACCGTCGGCATTGCGCATGAGGTAGGAGCGGGCGCCGTGGAGAATTCCGATGGTGCCATTGTTGATCGTGGCACCGTGGTGTCCGGAATCGAGGCCCTCTCCCCCAGGCTCGGCGCCGACGAGCTCGACCGACTCCTCGTCGATGAAATCCGCGAACATGCCGATGGCATTGGAGCCGCCGCCGACGCAGGCGACGACCACGTCGGGAAGCCCGCCCGTGCGCTGAAGCATTTGGGCCTTGGCTTCCTCGGAAATCACCCTGTGGAACTCGCGGACAATCGTGGGGAAAGGATGGGGGCCGGCAGCGGTGCCGAGCAGGTAGTGGGATTCGTGGAACGTTGCGGTCCAATCGCGCAGCGCCTCATTAACGGCATCTTTGAGGGTGCCAGATCCGGAGTCCACGGGAATGACCTTCGCGCCCATGAGCTCCATGCGGTAGACATTGGGCTGTTGCCTCTCGACGTCTTTAGCGCCCATGTAGATGACGCACTCAAGATCGAGCAGCGCGCAGGCGAGCGCAGTCGCGGTCCCGTGCTGGCCCGCGCCGGTCTCAGCGATAATGCGGGTCTTTCCCATGCGCTTGGCCAAGAGCGCTTGGCCAATCACCTGGTTGGTCTTGTGGGCGCCGCCGTGGACGAGGTCCTCCCTCTTGAGGAAAATACGTGCCTTTCCACCGAGCTTGGTCGCCTCGGTGAGAGGGGTGGGACGGCCAAGGTAGTCACGAAGATAGCCGGACAGTTCTTTGCGGAAGGCGGGATCGTTTTGCGCTTCGACGAAGGCCTTCTCGAGTTGGTCGAGTGCGGGAATGAGAGACTCGGGAACAAATTGTCCGCCGAACTCGCCGAAATACGCGGGAAGGAGGGTTTCCCTGGCGTCCTGTGGGTTAGTCATGGTGTTCCTTTGGGTAGGGTTTGGGCTATGGGCTAATACGTAAAGTGACGAATGGTGTTGAAGGCCGTAGCGATGAGCGCGGTGTCCTTCCTGCCGTCTACCTCCACGCCGGAGTTGATGTCCAGTCCGGCTGTGCCGACGCGAAGCGCATCGCGAAGGTTCTCGGGTTTAAGGCCACCCGCGAGAAGTGCCTTATCTTTGACGTTGTCGGGAATTGTTGACCAATCGAAGGAGCTACCCGTGCCGCCGGCGCCAGCATCGAGGATGAGCATGTCGGAGGCGTCGGCAAGCGCAGAGGCGAGCACCGGGCCGTGTGGCGCCGTCATATCGATGGCGCGCCATATCTGCCGGTCCCCCGCTACAGCGCGGACGGACTCAATGAGTTGGAGCTCGGCCTCCGTGCTCCCCTGGTAAGGGGCATGGATCTGTAGGGCGGCAATGCCGTCGAAAGCGAGCTCTTCCCAGCCAGTGGTGCGGCGAGAGACCGCGACGTAGCTGAGATCGGGTTCGTGGGCGATGATGTCGAGCGCGGTTTCACGTGAAACACTGCGCGGCGATGCCTCTTCGAAGATGAGTCCTCCGTAGACTGCGCCGGCGGCGCGGGCGGCCTGAGCTGCAGACCACGCCGTAAGTCCGCAGACCTTATTGTGACCATAGACAAGCTCGCGTGCAGCACGATCGATATCAGGCGTACCCGTGAGTTGGGAGCCAACAAGGAATGCGTTGGCATGAGACCCAAGGCGGCGCACAGTCTGGTTGTTGCGGATGCCGGATTCCGAAACCATAACTTTGCCGGAGGGTACAAAGCGAGACAGGCGCTCGGAGCGGGTGAGATCGATGCTGAGGTCGTGGAGGTTGCGGTTGTTAATGCCAATGACGTCCACGCCAAAGGCGGTGGCGCGGTCGACCTCGTCCTCAGTGATCGCCTCAGTGAGAACGTCGAGCCCAAGGGAATCTGCTAGATGTTTGAGCTCTGCATAAGTCTCATCATCGACGCTGGACATCATGAGCAAAATGGCGTCGGCGCCAAAGTAACGCGCGGCATACACCTGGATCGGATCGATAATGAAGTCTTTGCACAAGACCGGCAGGTGCGTGGACAGCGCCACGGTTTGCAAATGGTCATAGTCACCACCGAAACGGTCCGGTTCACAGAGGACAGAGATGGCCGAGGCGTAGCGCGAATACACGCGGGCGATGGCTCCCGGTTCATAATGCTCACGGATGAGGCCGAGCGACGGGGACGCGGACTTGCATTCCATGATGAAACGGTTGGTCCCGTTGAGCGCGTCGTAGAAGGAACGCTCAGAGCGCGGGAGAGTCGTGAGGTCCACGTGGGCGAGGCGCTCACGGATGGCTGGTAGGTGCGTGCGGCGCTTGGCGACGATCCCCTCAAGCACGGTCGGCAGAGCCATAGTTCGCCTCCTCGTGCTTCTTCAGCCATGCGGCCACGGTGCCGTCCTGGATGAGTTGGTTGGCGTGCGCGACGCCGTCTTGGATGGTGTCGGTTGTGCCGTTGAGATAGAACATGGCGCCGGCGGTGGCGACGATCGCGTCGTGATGGGCCGGCTTGCCCGTACCGGCAAAAACCGCCCGGAGGGCCTTCGCGTTTTCTTCCCCGTTGCCGCCGGCAAGGTCGGTCAACTCGTGGCGGGAAATGCCGAGGTCTTCGGGGGTGAGCTCGTAGTGGCTAATGGTGCCGTCGCGAAGCTCCCAGACCTGGGTGGTGCCGTGAACGGCAATCTCATCGGTGCCAGCACCGTGGACCACGAGCGCGCGGGTGCGGCCGAGGTCCTTGAAGACCTCAGCGATGAGCTGGCCTTGCTCGGGGTTGGCTATGCCCATGATTTGGAACTCCGGGCGGCCGGGGCTCAGGAGCGGGCCCATGGTGTTGAAGAGAGTGGAGACGCCGAGGCCCTTGCGCACCGGTTGCACGTGGGCGACGGCCGGGTTGTAGGCCGGTGCAAAGAGGAAGGTGAAATTGGATGCCTCGAGCTGGCGGACTGCGCGGTCTGGGTCGAGATCAAGCGGGATGCCGAGGGCTTCCAGGACGTCGGCTGAGCCAGACTTGGAGGAGACAGAGCGGTTGCCGTGCTTGACCATCTTGACTCCGCCCGCGGAGGCGACGAGGGAAGCGCCGGTCGTGACGTTGATGGTGTTAGCGCCATCGCCGCCGGTTCCTGCGGTGTCCATGAGCCCCTTGCCGGTGACAGGGAATGGCCGGCCGGCCTTGATGAAAGCGCGTGCCGCGCCGGCGACATCAGCGAAGGTCTCTCCGCGGGTGCGGATGTGGGTCAGGAGAGCGGCGATATGGATATCGTCATACTCCCCTACCGTCAGTGGGGTGAAGACCTCGATGGCTTGCTCCAGGGTCGGCTCTTGGATGTCGAGGAAAGCTTGCAATGTCGTCAATGCCTTATTATCAGTCATTACTTGGATCCTTCAATGGTGGGGTGAACAGAAAGTTGATTAATACACCGCTCGATCATGATCGGTCCCGTCGGCGTGAGGAGTGATTCTGGGTGGAACTGGAGGCCGAGAGCCATGCCGTCGAGTGTTTCTGCGGCCATGATGACGGGACCAATGGCGGTCTCGGTCTCGGCGAGACTGCGCATTTGGGCGGGAACGTTCGCGCAGCCTAAGGAGTGGTAACGCGCAACGGGGACGAGGCGGCCAACATAGTTCGGGTTATCGGGCTCGGAATCGGTGGTGAGACCCTGAAAGAGAGGGTGGCTGGCGCCGGCGTCGGTCAGCGTTATGGGTACGGAGGAGCCGTGGACTGGGCCGCAGGGCTCGACGGTGCCGCCGAAGTGATCAAGGAGCGCCTGGAAGCCCAAGCAGATACCGAGGATGGGGATGCGGCCGAGGGAGGCGTCGATAAGCTGCATCATCGATCCGGCGTCGCGGGGATGACCCGGGCCGGGCGAGAGGATGATGATATCGGGCTGGGCGGCGAGGACTTCCTCCACGGGCACGGTGTTGCGGAAGACGGTGGTGTTATAGCCGGCGAGGGCGTCGACGAGGTTGTAGACGAAGGAATCGTGGTTATCGATGAGGAGGACGTGCGGATTCATCGGATGACCTCCAGAGATGCGTTGTGTGCCTGGGCGATGGCGCTGAGCACCGCGTAGGCCTTGTGGACCGTTTCATCGGCCTCGGATTGGGGGACGGAATCGCGCACGATGCCCGCGCCGGCCTGGACGACTGCCGTGCCATCCTTGACATAGGCAGAGCGGATGACGATGCAGTTATCCATCGAGCCATCGCCGCGCAGGTAGCCGATTGCGCCGCCGAAGGAGCCGCGGCGTGTTCCTTCGGTCTCGCGGATGAGCTCCATGGCGCGTAGCTTCGGCGCACCGGTGAGTGTGCCCATATTCATGCAGGCTCGGTAGGCGTCGAGGGCGTCGAAATCCTCGTGCAGCGTGGCGACGACCCGGGAAACCAGGTGCATGACGCGCGAGTAGCGGTCCACCTGGAGCAGGTCGGCGACCTTTCTGGTGCCGGGGACGGCGACGCGAGCGAGGTCGTTGCGGGCCAGGTCCACCAGCATGATGTGCTCCGAGACCTCTTTGGAATCGGTGCGCATCTCGAGCTCATTGCGGATATCCAGCTCGTGGGTCGCACCGCGCGGACGGGTGCCGGCAACCGGGTAGACCTGCACCTGCCGGTCAGAGGCCGTGTACTTCAGGTTGGATTCGGGGGAAGCCCCGAAAAGCTCGTGCTCGGTACCGCGCAGGTAGAACATATACGGCGAGGGGTTGGTCTCTCGCAGCGTGCGGTAGGCGGCAAAGGCATCCGGGCAGTCGAGGCTGAACGCGCGGGAGGGCACGACCTGATAGATATCGCCTGCATGTACGTTGTCTTGGAGGCGCTCGACGTGGCGGCGGAAAGCAGCGTCATCGATGCTGGCGCGTGCGCTGATGGTCTCGCGCGGTGCGGGGGCTTCTGGGGTGATGGGCTCGGTGGCAGCGGCACGGTCGAGCTCCGCTTCGAGCGCGCGCTTGTCGACGCCCCACCCCTCAATATTTGCTCTCTTGGTGAGGTGGTCCACCGTGAGGACGTGCTCGGCGACGAGAAATTCATAATCCGGATACACGTTTGGGCCGTCCGGCACCGGTGGCAGTTCCTCGAACGTGGCGACGTAGTCGAAGGCGAATCCGCCACCAAGGAACGGGAGGGACTCGCCGGAGTAGAGCTGGCTGAACTGCAACGTGCGCAGAATATCGGCGGTGGAGGTGGCGCGGAGGCGGGCGCGCTCGTCGTGCTCGGTGGGGAGAGCGAAGCGGAAGGTGACGCTGCCTTCTGAGCTGTGGATGATCCGTGATTGGAAGTCCGCGCGGAGTTCGTCGATAAGAAGGTGACCCGATGGTGTCAACGCGGTGGCGGTGGCCTCCTGGCCGCGGCATACAACCTTGAGTGCCGCCTTGGTGATGGCGATGCACGTGAGGTTTTTCTTCGACTCGATGTCCGCGGACTCTAAGAGCAGGGAGTTCTGTGGGGTGGCGAGGGCATAAAAGAGTGCGCTGGCGTCGGGTGTGTACCTGACCTCGCGTGTGGCTGTGTACGGCATATTCTGTCTTTCTTTAACGGTTTTGTGTGCTGCCGCGAGCTTCGCAAGAGAGCAAAACGCCGAAAAGCCCGCAGCTGCGGGCCTTAAATATGGGAGAACAACGAGGCCCGCGGGTTACGCGCGCCACCACCAAAGGTTAACTGTGTTCTTCATATCATTGACTCTAACACCGATACCTTCCGCCGTACAGATAATGCACCGGCGGGTACCCCCGTGGTGAGTGGAGGGACGGGCCGAAGGGGTCGATGCGTGAGTGTTTCACGTGAAACCTAGGTGCTGTACTTGGCGGTCCCGACCCCCTGTGTCCATGAGGGCAGTTTCGGCAAGGCGGCAAAAAGGGCCCGGCACGATGCCGGGCCCTGACACGTGTGAAGCTACGTGAGCTTGAGAGCGGAACTACTTGAGCTTGATTAGCGCGGAGGAGAAGTAGTCCTCGACGGCTGATGGATCATCGAGTGGGAGGACGGCACCGACGTACTGGTCCGGGCGAACGATGACGACGGCTCCGTCACGGGAAATGCCGCGGCCTTCAAAGATGTCCTTGTCCCCGGGGAGTGCGTTGAAGACGTTCTCCCAATTCGGAACATTGAACTTGCCGTTGCGGGGGCGGAAGAGAAGAGGGGCGTCGAGAATCTCGTAGTCGTGGTGGTTCGTCTGCTGGTAGATGGCCTTCACATCGAAGTATGTATTCTCGTCAGCCCCTTCGGGGGTGAACTTGGCCAGGATGGGCCCGACCTTCTCGGCCCACTGGCTCAGCGTGGAGTCCTCGCCGGCCTTGGGGGCATCGGCAAAGGCGTAGATGCGGTAGCGGCCATCTGCGGTGTGCTGGTGGCCCAGGTGCTGAGGGTAGGCGTCGCAGCGGCGCAGGACCTCAAAGGACTTGAAGCGCTTGCCCACCGGGAAGCCGGAAGCCAGATCTTGGTGCTGGGTAGTGCCGACGATCAGGTTTTCCTCGTACTGCGTCATCATGCCGGCGGCGAACTCCTCCGCGGCGACGTAGTACTTCTCCACTGCCTCCGGATCATCGAGCTCTTCCGTCGGGGTGGCCATGAGGGTCGACCACTCGCGGTCGAAGTTGATGAGGTTCTGGGCGGCCGGCTGGCGCTCTCCGTGGTACGTGCTGAGAAGCTCCTTCGGCGCGCGGCCGTCGAGGACGTGGCCGAGCTTCCATCCAATGTTGAAGCCATCCTGCATGGAGACGTTCATGCCCTGTCCCGCCTTTGCCGAGTGGGTATGGCAGGCGTCGCCGGTGAGGAAGACGCGTGGGTCGTCGTCGTTATCGTCGAAGGCGTCGACAAGGCGGTGGCCCACCTCGTAGACGGAATGCCACGCCACCATCTTGACGTCGACGAAATAGGGGGCGTAAATCTCATTCGCCTTCTCGATGATCTTCTCAATCGGCGTGTTGCGGACCTTGTGGTTGTCATCCTCTGGCACCACGCCGAGATCGACGTACACGCGGCAGAGATAGCCGCCCTCGCGCGGGATGTGGAGGATAGAACCGGCCTGGGAGTGGATGGCGCACTTGGTGCGCCAGTCCGGGAAATCGGTGTCAACGACAACGTCCATGACACCCCACGCGTGGTTAGCCTGGTCGCCCTTGAGCGAGCGACCGATGGACTTGCGGACGCGTGACTTAGCGCCATCGCAACCGACGACGTACTTAGCGCGAACGTCGCGCGGGTTGCCGTCGACGTCCTCGAGGTGCACCGTCACCGGGTACTCGCCCTCCCCTACCTCTAGGGACACGAAATTCCAGCCATAGTCCGGGGTGATGCGGCCGGGCGCGCGGTGTGCATAGCGGGCGAAGTAATCCAACACACGAGCCTGGTTGACAATGAGGTGTGGGAATTCGGAGATTCCTTGCTCGTCATCAACAGGGCAGGCACCACGGACAATCTTGGAGCGATCATTCGGATCCGGGTTCCAGAAGGCCATCTCTGTGATTTCATAGGCCTCTTCCGTGATTTCCTTAGCAAAGCCAAAGGCCTGGAAGGTCTCTACGGAGCGGGACTGGATGCCGTCGGCCTGTCCGAGCTCGAGGCGATGCGGGCGACGCTCAATGATGCGCGTATTGATGCTGGGAAACATCGCGAGCTGTGCCGCGGCGATCATGCCTGCGGGCCCGGAGCCCACAATGAGAACGTCCATTTCATCTGGAAGTTCAGAAGCGCGATCGACGCCGTACCCGGCGGGCTCGTGCGCGCGGGGGTCTTCCGAAACGTAGCCATTGTGGTGGAACTGCACTGTGGACTCCTTAGTCAGCGGTTGTAATGAACGAGAACGAAGGGGTGGTGGGGGTAGCTGCCACTCCCCTACTGCCATGTGAGCTTTGCTCTTGAGGGTGGTGACTCAGTTCAAGGCGTCTCTGAGATGTGAGCTGGGTCTTAGAAGGGAATCATATATGATATGCCCGCCTCGCACAATGGCCCTTGTGAAATCGTGAGGGCTCATGTGGAGGGGCGTCGTCTAGCGCGGGCTGAAGATGAAGTGTCCTCGGGATTGCTCGGCCTCGTGTTCCGCGCCGAGCGCGATTCCCTTGCGCTCACGCAGGATGAAGGTGCAGATGAAGCCGACGATCGAAGCAGATACGAGGTAGCCCGACACCGCAAAAGTGGTACCAGTTGCCTCGACGAGCGAAGCGGCAATCATGGGGGCGAAGGCGCCGCCCAGGACCGAGCCGAGGGCATAGGTGATGGACACACCCGTGGCGCGAATCGAGGCGGGGAATAGTTCTGCGTACATCGCGGATTGCGCGCCGTAGGTCAGGCCCAGGCCCAC
The DNA here is from genome assembly GCF_037850265.1 of Corynebacterium hesseae. Taxonomy (NCBI): domain Bacteria; kingdom Bacillati; phylum Actinomycetota; class Actinomycetes; order Mycobacteriales; family Corynebacteriaceae; genus Corynebacterium; species Corynebacterium hesseae. Next base: position 2,713,950 of record NZ_CP137211.1, on the reverse strand, counting down.
GGTGAGGAAGAGGAGTGCGCCGTAGAGAAGCCCGAGGCTTCCGGTATTGACCAGTGGGAAGAGGGCGGCAGCGCCGATGCCCTGCAAGATGAATCCCAGGAGGTAGGTATTTCGGCGGCCGATGTAGTCCGAGATGAAACCGGCGAACAAAGTGGTCAAGGCCCACGAGAAGGCAGACACGGTCACGGCGTTGAGGACATCACCGCGGTCGAGTGCGACGGGGCCCTCCGGGTCGGTGGCGTAGCGCTGGATGTAGCCGCCCGTAGTCATGTATCCGACGGTGCCGTTGCCTGCGAAGACGAGCGCGGCGACCAGGACGAGCGGGGTGAACTTCTTAAACAGCGTGCCAATGGGGTTGGTGGCTTCTTCCTCTTCGCGTTCCGCGATCTCCGCGAACACCGGGGACTCGTCGACGCCCATGCGGATGAGGTAGCCCACCAAGACGAGGACGAAGGAGAGGAGGAAGGGAACGCGCCAGCCCCAGTCCATGAAGGCGTCGCCAGGCGCGATGGTGTTCATGATGGACAGCACGCCGGAGGAGAGCAGCAGGCCGGCGGGCACGCCGATCTGGGGGCCTGCGCCGTAGAGGCCGCGCTTGTCAGTCGGGGCGTGTTCCACTGCCATGAGCACCGCGGAGCCCCATTCGCCACCAGCAGAGATGCCCTGGATGATGCGCAAGGTGATGAGGAGAATCGGCGCCCAGATGCCGGCGGTTTCATAGGTTGGCAGAACGCCAATCAGGGTGGTTGCGCCGCCCATGGCGATGAGCGTGACCATGAGGACCACGCGGCGTCCGAAGCGGTCGGCAAAGTGCCCGGCCAGGAAGGCGCCGACCGGGCGGAACAGGAAGGACAAGCCAACGGTCAGGAAGGAGATGATGGTGGCCAGGCCGCCTTCGAGCGGACCGAACATGAGGTGGTTGAACACGAGTCCGGCCACTGCTGCATAGAGGAAGTAGTCGTACCACTCGATGGCGGTACCGATGGTCGTCGCGGCGACGACGCGGCGGCGTTCGGCCGTCGAAATTGTCGGCGTGACAGTTGCGTGCGACATAGTGAGATTCCTTTCGGCATGGGGTGTGCCATATACGGAAAAGCGTGTGAGTTGAACCACTTGCGGTGGTGCCAAGGATAATATACGATCTGGGCAAGGATTTGTTCACAATTAAGGATTCTTCATGGCTGTACCTGAGTTCTTGCCGGTTAAACCGGGCAAAATGATCGCTGTCCATGTGGCCTTTGAGTCCCGCGCGGCACAGCGCGGTCGCTGGCCCAAGACCCCGAGTTACTTCCTCAAGGCGACGAGCACGCTGGCTGAGTCGGACGGGGTAGTCGAGCGCCCCGAAGGAACCGAACTGTTGGCCTTCGAAGGCGAAATCGCACTCATCATCGGCACTCCGGCCCGCAACGTATCCCTCGAGGATGCGTGGAAGCACGTTGCCTACGTGACCGCCTCGAACGACATTGGCCTGTATGACTACAAGGTTCAGGACAAGGGCTCCAACACCCGTTCCAAGTCGCGCGATGGGTACACCCCCATTGGGCCGGAGCTTATCGACGCCCAGGAGATCGACCCCAAGGGCCTGCGCCTGCGCACGTGGGTCAATGGCGAGGTTGTTCAGGAGGGAACCTCGTCCGATGAAGACCTCATCTTCCCTCTCGCCCAGTTTGTTGCCGACCTTTCCCAGCACATGACACTGGAGACCGGTGACATCATCCTCACCGGCACCCCTGCTGGATCTTCCGTTATCGAGCCTGGTGACGTCGTGGAGGTTGAGGTCGACGTTCCAGGAGGCGTGAGCTCCGGCAAGCTGAAGACCACCGTGAAGGAAGTCCCCGCCTCCTTCGATCCGCAGCTGGGCAATCTGCCCTACGTGGACGATAAGCAGCGCGAGGATGCTTACGGTGACCGGGAATCTGCTGGCCTTCCTCCCAAGGATGAGGGCGAACTCGACCCGGAGCTTAAGGCGGCTCTGGAGAAGGCCCCGACCGCCGGCTTGTCCGCTCAGCTTCGCAAGCGCGGCATCAACCAATCCGTGATCGAAGGCGTGTACCCGCAAGCCAAGGGAACCAAGATGGTGGGCGTCGCCCGCACCTTGCGCTTCGTGGCCGGCCGTGAGGATCTGTTCAAGTCCCATGGCGGTGGCCTCAACGAGCAGAAGAAGGTCTTCGACACGGTCAGGGAGGGCGAGGTCATCGTCATCGAGGCCCGCCAGGAATCCGGTTCCGGAACGCTCGGTGACATTCTGGCGCTGCGCGCTAAGGTGCGCGGTGCTGCTGGTGTTGTGACCGATGGCGGCGTGCGTGACTACGAGGCCGTCAAGGAGATTGGCCTTCCCGTCTTCACCCAGGGCGCGCACCCCTGCGTTCTCGGACGCAAACACGTTCCGTGGGATAGCGACATCGCCGTCTCCTGCGGTAACGCCACCGTCCTTCCCGGTGACATCATCGTCGGCGACGATGACGGCGTCGTGGTGATCCCCCGCGACATCGCTGCCGAAGTCGCCGAGGCCGCCCTGGCCAAGGAGCACGAGGACGAATGGGTTGCCTCCCAGGTGGAGACGGGCGCCAGCTTGGATGGCCTCTTCCCGCCGACCGGAGCGAACAAGGAAGCCTACATCGCGTTCCGTGATGGAAAGGCGGGTGGTCAATGACGGAACCCGCAGCACCAGCTGGGGAGAGCAAGTCCCAACAGGCCTATAACTGGATAAGTGAAAAGATTCGTACTCGCGAGTATGAACCTGGCTACCGCCTCGTGCTGGCAGCAATCGCGGATGATTTGGGCATCAGCGTGGTCCCCGTCCGCGAAGCTATTCGCCAGCTTGAGGCGGAAGGAATGGTCACCTACGAGCGCAACGTCGGTGCCAGCGTTACCACGTATAACCGCGAGGCCTATTACGAATCCATGGACATCGTTGCCACCGTGGAGGCCAACGCCACGGCGCAATCCGCTCCGCATCTTGGCCCAGAGGATATTGCCCAGGCGCGGGAGATTAATCAGCGCATGCGGGAGCTTGATATCCACCACGATCCAGAGGTATTTACCCAGCTCAACAAAGAATTTCATAGCGTTCTCTTCTCCAAGTGCCCGAACGAGAGGCTGAAGAACTTGGTGGTGGACCAATGGAAGCAATTGGAATACCACCGGGTCTCCACCTTTCGGTACGTGCCCGAGAGAGCCCAAGAGTCCACACGAGAACACGAGCAATTGCTCAGCCTCATCGAGGCTGGCGCGGAACCCACCTACATAGAAAAGGTGGCCAGGCAACACAGACTGACCACCCTCAGCACCTATCGCAAGAAAAACGATTAAGGAGTGTAAACCACCCATGGCTACGAACAACGATGCAGCTAAGCCCACCGATCTCCCCGAGAAGATTCTTCACTACATCAACGGCGAGTTTGTCCCGTCGGTAGATGGTGATGAATTCGAGGTCCTGGATCCGGTCACGAACAAGCCCTACATCAAGGCAGCTTCCGGCAAGCCGGAAGACATTGAGAAGGCGGTGGCCGCCGCTAAGGATGCTTTCGAGAACGGCCCGTGGTCCAAGGCCCTGCCGCGCGAGCGCGCCCGCGTCTTGAACAAGATTGCGGACATTGTCGAAACCCGCGCAGACAAGCTTGCCGCGTGGGAGTCCTTCGACTCCGGCCTGCCCATCACCCAGGCCAACGGCCAGGCTAAGCGCGCAGCGGAGAACTTCCGCTTCTTCGCAGACCTGATTGTGGCGCAGGCTGACGACGCCTACAAGGTGCCGGGCCGCCAGATCAACTATGTCAACCGCAAGCCGATTGGCGTGGCGGGCCTGATTACCCCGTGGAACACCCCGTTCATGCTGGAGTCCTGGAAGCTCGCACCGGCTATCGCCACCGGCAACTCCGTCGTCCTGAAGCCAGCCGAGTTCACTCCGCTTTCCGCACAGCTGTGGGCAGGAATCTTTGAGGAGGCCGGTCTGCCGAAGGGCGTCTTTAACCTGGTCAACGGCTTTGGTGAGGAAGGCTATGCAGGTGACCCGCTGGTCAAACACCCGGACGTCCCGCTGATTTCCTTCACCGGCGAGTCCCGCACCGGCCAGATCATCTTCGGCAACGCAGCCCCTCACCTCAAGGGTCTGTCGATGGAGCTGGGCGGCAAGTCCCCCGCCATCGTCTTCAGCGATGCCGACCTGGAGACCGCGATCGATGCCTGCATCTTCGGCGTCTTCTCCCTTAACGGTGAGCGTTGCACCGCCGGTTCCCGCATCCTGGTTCAGCGCGATATCTACGACGAGTTCGTGGAGCGCTACACCGCACAGGCTAAGCGCGTGAAGGTGGGCCTGCCTTCCGACCCCACCACCGAGGTCGGCGCTCTGGTCCACCCGGAGCACTACGAGAAGGTCACCTCCTACATCGAGATCGGCAAGCAGGAGGCCACCCTGGCCGCCGGCGGCGAGCGCCCGGAGGGCTTCGAGGAAGGCAACTTTGTTCAGCCGACCGTCTTCGTTGACGTCAAGCCGGACGCCCGCATCTTCCAGGAAGAGATCTTCGGCCCCGTCGTGGCCATCACCCCGTTTGATACCGATGAAGAAGCCCTCGAGCTGGCCAACAACACGAAGTACGGCCTTGCCGCCTATGTGTGGACCTCGGATCTGAAGCGCGCCCACAACTTCGCTCAGAACGTTGAGGCCGGCATGGTGTGGCTCAACTCCAATAACGTCCGTGACCTGCGCACCCCGTTCGGCGGCGTCAAGGCCTCCGGCCTGGGCCACGAGGGCGGCTACCGCTCGATCGACTTCTACACCGACCAGCAGGCTGTTCACATCAACCTGGACAAGGTACACAACCCGGTCTTTGGCAAGCAGGACTAAGCCGTCCACTCTCTACTCCCCCACCACTAACTAACTAAGGAGCCATCATGGCTGACATTCAGGCCCCCGACATTCTGCGTTGTGCCTACATGGAGATCATCGTTACCGATCTCGCTGCCTCCCGTAAGTTCTACGTTGACACCCTCGGTCTCGTCGTGACCGAGGAGAACGAGAACGAAATCTACCTCCGCACTTTCGAGGAGTTCATCCACCACAACCTCGTGCTGCGTCAGGGCCCCGTCGCTGCCGTCGCTGCCTTCTCCTTCCGCGTCCGTTCCCCGGAAGACCTGGACCTTGCGGAGGAGTTCTACAAGGCGCGCGGTTGCGAGGTGCGCCGCAACAAGGATGGCTTTGTCAAGGGCATCGGCGATTCCGTCCGCGTCCAGGATCCGCTGGGCTTCCCGTACGAGTTCTTCTACGAGGTAGAGCACGTCGAGCGTCTTGCCTGGGCATACGACGCCCACATCCCTGGCGCGCTGGTTCGTCTCGACCACTTCAACCAGATCACCCCGGACGTTCCTTCCGCTGTGAAGTACATGGAGGAGCTTGGCTTCCGCACCACCGAGGACATCCGCGATGAGGAGGGAACTGTCTACGCTGCATGGATGCGCCGTAAGCCGACGGTGCATGACACCGCCATGACCGGTGGCGATGGCCCGCGTATGCACCACATCGCATTTGCTACCCATGAGAAGCACAACATCATCGCGATTTGTGACAAGTTGGGTGCGCTGCGCGAGTCCGACCGTATTGAGCGCGGCCCGGGCCGCCACGGTGTTTCCAACGCGTACTACCTGTATCTGCGTGACCCGGATGGCCACCGCGTGGAGATCTACACCCAGGACTACTACACCGGCGACCCGGATAACCCGGTCGTGACCTGGGATGTTCACGATAACCAGCGTCGTGACTGGTGGGGAACCCCGGTTGTTCCTTCTTGGTACCGCGATGGCTCCACGGTCCTCGACTTGGATGGAAACCCGGTGCCGCTGGTTGCCCGTGAGGATGAGTCCGAGCTGGAGGCCACCATTGGCGCGGATGGCTTCTCCTACACCCGCAAGGAAGATGCGGAGGAGATGCCGGAGTGGAAGCAAGGCGAGTACAAGCTGGGACACCAGCTCTAAAACGACCTAAGTACTCAGGTTGATGAACGTGGCCCCGTGGCGTCGAGAAGCAAGCGCACATATCGCGGGGCCGCGTTGTCGTTTCACGTGAAACCTTCAGGTTCAACAAACCTGTTAAACAGAACAAACACGTTCTACAACACCTTAAGGAGCGAAGTACATGCTGGATGAGAAACAGCACATCGCTATCGCAGATGAACTGGCGCAAGCCGAAAAGGACCGCACGATGGTCCCGCTGCTGACTGCCCGTTTCCCGGAGATGAGCATCGAGGACTCCTACGCGGTGCAGCGCGAGTGGGTGCGCCGCGGTGAGGAAAGCGGGCGCCGCCTCGTGGGCCGCAAAATTGGCCTGACCTCAAAGGTCATGCAGGAGGCCACGGGAATCACCGAACCCGATTACGGCGCGATTTTTGAGGACCAAGTCTACGAGAACGGCTCCACCATCGAGCACGCGCAGTTCTCCAATGTTCGCATCGAGGTCGAGCTGGCCTTCGTGCTCAAGGAAGAGCTGAAGGGACCGAATTGCAGCATTTTCGACGTGCTGCGCGCGACGGAGTACGTCGTCCCGGCCCTGGAGATTCTCTCCTCTCGCATCGAGATGGAGGGCCGCACGATCGTCGACACGATTTCGGATAATGCGGCGCTCGGCGCCATGGTCTATGGCGGCAACCCGGTTGATCCTGCGGACGTCGATCTGCGTTGGGTGTCCGCGCTGCTCTACCGCAACGAGTCCATCGAAGATACGGGTGTGGCGGCGGCCGTGCTCAACCACCCGGCCATGGGCGTGGCATGGCTTGCCAACAAACTCCACGCGCACGGCGATAGCCTCGCCGCCGGCGACATCATCCTTGCCGGTTCCTTCACCAAGCCCATGTGGGTCGAACCGGGCGATACCGTCCACGCTGACTATGGAAAGTTGGGGTCCATCACATGCCGGTTCCAGTAAAGTTGCCGCCCACGTTCACGGACGTCCTTGAGAAAGCCGAGCAACCGCTCGTCGGCGCCTGGATTTGTTCAGGCTCGGAGGCTGCGGCGGAGATCATCGCCTCAGCTGGCTTTAGCTGGACGCTGATCGACGGTGAGCATTCGCCTTATGGCCTGGAGACCATCCTCTCCTTGCTGCGCGCCACCGATGCCTATGGCCTGACGCGCGTGGTTCGCGTGCCCGTGAACAACACCGCGCTGATTAAGCAGTACCTGGACCTGGGCGCACAAAACCTCATGGTGCCCATGATTGATACGGCCGAGGAAGCTGAGGCGGCAGTCGCGGCTATGCACTACCCGCCCCGCGGTGTACGCGGCGTCGGCTCGGCTCTGGCCCGCTCCTCGCGGTGGAACGGCGTGGAGAACTACCTCACCAACGCTTCGGATACGGTGAGCCTGACGGTGCAGATCGAGTCTGCGACCGCAGTGGAGAACGTGGAAGACATCGTGGCCGTCGAAGGCGTGGACAACTTCTTCGTCGGGCCCTCGGACCTAGCGGCCTCGATGGGGCTTCTGGGCCAGCAGACCCATCCGGATGTACTCGAGGCGGTCAATCACACATTTGAAGCAGTCCGCGCTTCCGGAAAGAAGGTAGGCGTCAACGCTTTCAACCTTGAGCAGGCCCAGAAATATTTAGAATCTGGAGCATCATTTGCCCTGGTTGGGGCTGATGTTCAGCTTCTTTCAGGAGCGGCACGCCAACTGGCAGACAAATTCCATTTGGGAGGGTAAAAAAGAACCATGAGTGAAAACAACAAGGTCAATATTGACGAGCTGCTGGCCAAGGTTCCGACCGGCTTGCTGATTAACGGTGAGTGGGTGGACGCCTCCGATGGCGCCACCTTCGATGTAGAAAACCCGGCAACCGGTGAGGTTATTGCCACCCTTGCGTCCGCTACTTCTGAGGACGCGAAGAAGGCTATGGATGCTGCCTGCGCCGTGCAGGATGAGTGGGCACGCACGTCTACGCGTGAACGCTCCGACCTGCTGCGCCGCGCTTTTGACCTGGTGCAGGAGCGCAAGGATGAGTTCGCTGCGCTGATGACCCTTGAGATGGGCAAGCCGCTGGCGGAGTCCTATGGTGAGGTCACCTACGGCGCTGAGTACCTGCGCTGGTTTAGTGAGGAAGCCGTTCGCAACTACGGCCGCACCTTGCCGGCGCCGGAGGGCACCCTGCGCATGATTACCCGCCGCAAGCCCGTGGGCCCGTGCCTGCTTATTACCCCGTGGAACTTCCCGCTGGCTATGGCTACCCGCAAGATTGCCCCGGCCATTGCCGCTGGTTGCACCATGGTGGTGAAGCCGGCCAAGCTGACGCCGCTGACCACCCAGTACTTCGCACAGACCATGATTGATGCCGGCGTTCCGGCTGGTGTGGTGAACGTGGTCTCCGGTAAGTCGGCCTCTGCCATCTCCGAGCCGATCATGGCGGATTCCCGCCTGCGCAAGATTTCCTTCACTGGCTCTACCCCGGTGGGCAAGACCCTGCTCAAGGCAGCCGCTGACAACGTCCTGCGCACCTCGATGGAGCTGGGCGGCAACGCTCCGTTCATCGTCTTTGAGGACGCCGACATCGACCAGGCCGTTGAGGGTGCCATGGGCGCCAAGATGCGCAACATCGGTGAGGCCTGCACCGCGGCTAACCGATTCATCGTTCACGAGTCCGTCGCTGACGAGTTCGCGGAGAAGTTCGCCAAGCGCATCGGTGAGCTCAAGGTGGGCAACGGCCTCGATGAGGGCGTTACCTGCGGTCCGCTTGTGGAGAAGAAGGCACTGGATAACATCACCGCGCTTGTCGACGACGCCGTGGCCAAGGGCGCCAAGGTCCTCATCGGTGGCAAGCCGGGCGAGGGCAAGGGCTACTTCTACTCCCCTACTGTTCTCACGAACGTCTCCCGTGATGCCCGCGTGGCCCAGGAGGAGATCTTCGGCCCGATTGCTCCGATTCTGACCTTCTCCGATGAGAAGGAAGCCATCGCGCTTGCGAATGACACGGAGTACGGTCTGGCCTCCTACGTGTTCACCGAGGATTCCAACCGTATGTGGCGCGTTGGCGACGGCCTCGAGTTCGGCCTTATGGGCTTCAACGCTGGCGTCATCTCCAACGCCGCCGCCCCATTCGGCGGCGTGAAGCAGTCCGGCATGGGCCGCGAGGGCGGTGCCGAGGGCATCGAAGAGTACACGTCGCTGCAGTACATTGCCATGCCTAACCCCTATGCGAATGCATAAATAGCGCATTAAATTCGCTGCTAATAATGCTGGCATCTCCTTTACAGGAGGTGCCAGCATTATCTTTTTATGCATAGTATTCGCGAGGGTGTGATGTGACAGCACTCATAGCCAAATCGTGAGCACACACAAACAACTATTTGCATGTGTGGTGCGACACAATTACTAGCTATACACCGAAAGCCACCGGACACGTCCGGTGGATTATCGGGCCGACATAGCTAGTAAGGAGGAGTTGGCGTGGACACATCGACGCAGTCACCAGTGCTACCCGCTCGAAATGTACAGCCCGGGCACCGGGCTCCCACCAAACCAAAGGGCGGCCTGGGCGCCGGGCGCCTAGGAACAACGTCGCTGGTCTTCATGATTATCGCGGCGTCGGCACCTCTTACTGTGCTCGCGGGAGGAGTACCGACCAACTTCGCGGTATCCGGATTGTTAGGGGTCCCTTGGAGCTACTTAGCGCTTGGGATCATCCTCGTGTTCTTTGCAGTTGGGTACGGAATTATGAGTTCGAAGATTCAGAACTCAGGAGCCTTCTACGCCTATGTGTCTGAGGGGCTGGGCAACCGGCAAGGAATCGCAGCCGCAATTCTGGCCCTGGTTTCCTACAACATGATGCAGGTTGGTCTGTATGGAATCTTCGGTTTCTCCCTCGCCAATCTGATCAATAGTTGGTTTGGCACGAGCATTTCGTGGTGGATCGCGGCTTTGGCTGGCTGGCTCTTGGTAGCTGTCATGGGCGTCAGCAACGTTGACTTCTCGGCCAAGATCCTAGGAGTTCTGGTAGCCCTTGAATTCATTGTCGTAGCTGGCGTATCACTATTGTCCCTTGGTGTTGCTCCTGAAGGGATCTCTGTGGAGACGATGCGGCCGAATCAGTTTTTCACCGATGGTATTGGCGTTCTCCTCGCCTTCGGGATTGCTGCCTTTATGGGTTTTGAGTCTGGTGCAATCTATTCGGAAGAAGCTCGTGACCCAGAGCGGACCGTTCCGAAGGCTACTTATATTGCCGTGGGAACCATCGCCCTCTTCTACGCTTTTTCGGCGTGGGCATTTGCTCAGGGGGTAGGGCCGTCCGTCGTCATCGATAAGGCGACTGAGCTTGGTCCCGATCTGGTCTTCGTGTGGTTGGGCGACTATTCAGTGATTGCTGCCAACATAGCGAACTGCTTGTTTGTAACTTCTCTTATTGCTGCCCTTGTCGCGTTCCATAACGCCGCAGCGCGATACTTCTTCTCCCTCGGGCGCTCACGTGTCCTTCCCGAGAAGTTTGCGATGTCATCGTCCAAAGGGGCTCCTATAGCCGGGTCCCTCACTCAGACTTCCATTGCTTTCGTCGTAGTGGGAGGCTTTGCACTGGCCGGAAATGGCAGCGAGATGGGCGAACTGTTCCCAGTCCTCACGCTCTTTACGTGGTTGACCAACGCCGCGGCGTTTGGCCTAGTCTTCCTGCTCGCAGTGGTGAGCGTGTCCATCATGGCATGGCTCAACAAGCAAGAGAAGAGCTACAACCTCTTCACTCGGGTCATCGCACCGTTTGTTTCAGCGTGCGGCCTCGTGGCTGTCTTCGTACTGGTGCTGATGAATTTCCCGCTCATGATCGGTGGAACCGGCCCAGATGCTCTCGTGTGGGTGATGCCCGGGATCATTATCGCTTCCGGAATTCTTGGGTTGTTTTGGGGTGAGTATTTAAAGCACAAAAAGCCCTACATCTACGCAAGTCTTCACGACAATCTTGACCAAATCTAAATCATAGGAAAGGCAATCATGGAAAAGAAGCAGGTAATCGTCGTTGGTGCGGGATTCGCAGGACTGACGGCAGCGCGTGAGCTGCAAACCGCTGGAATTGACTATCACATCGTAGAAGCACGTGACCGTATTGGCGGCCGTGCCTGGACAGACGATAGGCTCGGACGTCCGTTGGAAATTGGTGCTACCTGGGTGCACTGGCATCAGCCACATGTCTGGTCCGAAATCACTCGTTATGGCCAGGATATTATCGCTTCGCCCGTTGTAGATACCGCCTACTGGTATGCCGGTGGTGAGCTGAAGTCCGGAACGGAAGCAGAAATGGATGCCAAACTGGCGCGGCCGATGGAGAAGATCTTCGAAAAATCTCGCGAATTCTTCCCAGAACCGCACAAGCCGCTGCTTGTACTGGATGAGAAATTCGGTGCATCTCAAGAACTGAAGGATGCTTTCCTGGCTGCAGATCAGGCTGGAGTTCTCGATGCGTTGGAGGACGGTGACTTTACCCAGGAAGAAAAGGACCTGTGCAATGCGTATTGGTCAGCAGGATACATTGGGTACCCAGAACAGGGGTCTTCTTTGATGGCCAAGCAATGGGCAGCCTTGTGCGATCACCGTCTTTCTTTGGTGGATGAGCAAACGCTGCGATATAAACTCGTCAACGGCATGCGGGGTATCTACGGCAACATTGCAAAGGATTTGACCGGAGAAATCCGTTTGAACACTGCGGTGACTGCGATTGAGCACGGAGAAGATTCGGCCACCGTTACGTATGCGGACGGTACCTCCGAGACGGCAGATGCCGTGATTGTTACGGTTCCGGTTGGTGCATTGGGGAACATTGAGTTCAACCCGGGCCTACCTGAAGGCTCGCAGAAGACTATCGAGCAGAAGTGGAATTCGACTGGTTTCAAGGCTTGGATAAAGATCAAGGGCCACCACAACATCTTCGGTTACGCGCCCCAGCCAGCGGTCGTATCCGTGCTTCGTTCTGAATACTTCGAAGACGATGACACGACTATCTGTGTTGCCTTCGGCTCCGATCACGAGAAGATCGATTTGGAGAGCATTGAGGATGCTCAAAAGGTTGTTGACCAGTGGCGTCCTGATCTCGAGGTTGTTGGTGTCACCGGCCATGACTGGGTAGCAGATGAGTACTCAGGCCAGGCCTGGGCCACGTTGCGCCGAGGTCAGTTCACTGAGGGCTGGCACCACTTCCGCAGCGCTACCTCTTCGCTGCACTTCGCAGGAGCTGATTGGGCTTCCGGTTGGCGTGGAGTGGTTGTCGATGGAGCCATCGAAACCGGAATCTCCACTGCTCGTGAGGTCATCAACAAGCTGCGCGATTAACCGCTAGCTGACGCCCGATACGCACTCGGTGACTTGTGGTACTCCGCCTTGAAGATGCGTGAGAGGTGCGAGGGATCGTGCAGGCCATAGCGGGCGCTGATGTGGCCGATCGATTCCTCGGAGTGCCGCGGGTCCACGAGGTCTCTGCGGATGTGTTCTAGGCGTCTTGTTTTGATGTAACTGCCCACGGAGAGCCCCTGTTCGGCGAACTTGGCGTGGAGGTGGCGTACCGAGACGAACAGTGCTTGGGCGATGGTGCTGGGGCCTAGGTCTGAGTCGCCCAAGTTCTTCTCTATGTAGGCGGTGGCCTGGTTAAACAGGAGTGTGCCTGCAGAGGGTTCTCCGGCCACGTCGGAGGAGAGAACCGACACCAACATGGTGAGCGCGGAGCGGACCAGCGCCGTGGCGTGCGGTCCCTTGAGCAGATCGAGGTTCTTGGCCAGCTGCTCAAAGAGAGGAACCGCCACCGCGCCCAAGCCGTGTGAGCGGGAGATGGGGTTTGCGGTCAGGCGCTGGATCTGCGCTGGTGAAATGTCGAGGAAGCTCTGCGGGAAATGCACAATGAGTGTGTTTTGGTCCTCCGGATAGCGCAGCGTGTAGGGCCGTTGGGTCACGTACAGAGCTAGGTCCCCTGGATGCAATTCACACGTTCGCCCGTCCTGGCTCATGGTTGAGGAGCCGGTGATTTGCAGGCTGAGCTTGCAAAAGGGAGCCTCGTCGGTAGAAACCTTGTATCGGTTCACCGTGTGGGGCGAAGTGCACATATCGAAGAGGGAAATATCCCCCACCCTCGTGGATCGCAGCGTGGCGTGAAAGGAAGCGGGGTCTTCGGTGTCCACGTCGAGTTGACCAAAGGAATCGGAAGACGCGGTGCGCCATGACGCGATATCGAAATGCTCAACGGCGGAAGCAGACATAGCTGGAATCATATCGTGAGAGCTCACACATTTGTGGACAAATTGTATGCACGCAGAGTCAAGCGGCATCGTGTGGTGCAGGTAACATGCCGAATAAAAGTTTCTTCGGGCTTTGTTCGCGGGGCCCTCGACTTCTTCACAAGGAGATCTCATGACTCAGTTCGCTACTTACGCTGATCTGCTCAACGCCATCACGGACGAGAACGGACGCGATATCCTCAACCCCGCTACCGGTGAGGTTGTTGGCCGCGCCCCAGAGAACACCGTTGAGGACCTCAACGCTGCAGTTGAGACCGCACGCGCAGCGCAGAAGGACTTTGCCAAGCTTAGCGACGAAGAACGTTGCGAGCTTCTCACCAAGGCCGCCGCCGCCATCGACGCCAATGCAGAGGCACTCGTTGAGCTTCTCTCCCGCGAGCAGGGCAAGCCGCTCAACGGCCCGAACGCCCGCTTCGAGGTCGGTGCGTGCTCCGGTTGGCTGAATGCCACCGCCTCCTTCGAGCACCCCAACTACACCGCCGTGGATGATGACATCACCGCCACCGTCAACTACCGCCCGCTCGGCGTCGTCGGTGCAATTGGCCCGTGGAACTGGCCGATGATGATCACCATCTGGCAGATTGCGCCGGCGCTGCGTATGGGCAACGCGGTCGTCGTCAAGCCCTCCGAGTACACCCCGCTGTCCGTGCTGGGTCTGCTCGAGGTCGTCAACTCCGTGCTGCCGGAGGGTGTTCTCCAGGTCGTCAGCGGTGCCGGTGAGGTTGGTGCGGCGCTGACGACCCACGAGGGCGTCGACAAGATCATGTTCACCGGTTCCACCGCCACCGGCAAGAAGATCGTGGAGGCCAGCGCCGACAACCTCACCCGCCTCACGCTGGAGCTCGGCGGCAATGACGCAGGCATCGTACTGGATGACGCTGACCCGAAGGAGATCGCCGGCGATCTCTTCTGGGGTGCATTCATCAACACCGGCCAGACCTGTGCGGCGATGAAGCGCGTGTACGTGCCGGAGTCGCTATACGACGCCGTCTGCGAAGCCCTCGTCGAGGTGGCCAAGGCTTCCCCGATGGGCGTGGGCCTAGAGGAAGAAAACGTGCTCGGCCCGCTGCAGAATAAGCAGCAGTTCGACATCGTGGACAAGCTCGTCAATGCCGCCAAGGATTCCGGCGCCCGCGTTCTGCTGGGCGGTGACCCGGACTATGACGCGCCGGGCTACTTCTACCCCACCACCCTGGTGGCGGACATCGACCCGGATAGCGCGCTGGTCGTGGAGGAGCAGTTCGGTCCTGCGCTGCCGATCGTGAAGTACACGGATCTGGATTGGGCCATCGAGCAGGCCAACAAACTCGACGTGGGCCTGGGCTCCTCCGTGTGGTCCTCCAATCGCGAGCGCGCCCTCGAGGTGGCCTCCCGTTTGGAGGCCGGTACCACCTGGATCAACGCCCACGGTGCCGTGGATCCGCGCGTGCCTTTCGGTGGTATCAAGTCCTCCGGCTATGGCGTGGAGTTCGGTACCGAGGGCCTCAAGGGCTTGGCTTACCCGCAGATCATCAACGGTTAAAACCGGCCTGGCGCTGCTATTCTTAGCGCCATGAGCACCGCCAAAGTCCCGGAGATCGAGTACGCAGCCTTCGACGCCATGAAGGAGGTTGCGTCCTCGCTGAAAGCCGCCTACCTCACTAGGGCTGCTGAAGCAGGCAACGATGTTGAATCACAATGGTGGATTCGTCAGAATTGGCTGGTAGAGGACATAGTCAGTGGTGTTGATTCAACCGACATCGAAGCCATCCGGGCCGCTGCGGCTCTCTTTGCACAGCGGCTTGAAGCCCTCTCCACCGAGCACAAAGCGGCATAACCTATGCTGTCCGCTGCTGATTTCCCCGTTGACCCGCAGGTTATGGAGCAACGGCTAAAGACTCTGCAAGCCAGCTACTTTGGCCGGTCGAATGTTCACAGTCCGTCTGTTCCAGAAGTCATTTATGTGGCGGGGCAGCCAGCGTCAGGCAAATCAACGGCCATTGAATCCGTGAAAAATGGCCACGCGGTCCTTGACTCCGATGAGATACGTAAATTGCATCCAGCCCTCGACGAGATCATGGAGCGCGGCCCCCTGCGCATGGACGTGCTCACCAATGGGCCGGTGCCCTATTGGATGTCCTCGCTGATTGAGTATGGCCGGCAGCATGGGCACTCGCTCATCATTGAAAACACGCTGTCTAACCCGGAGTTCATCGCGGGCGAGATAGCCAAGTTTCGCTCCGCGGGTTTCCGCGTGAAGGTCGTGGGCCTGGCGGTGGCGCAGGAGGTCTCTAGGCTGGGCGTCGTCCAGCGCTACCTGGAGGCGAAGCGCGTGAGCCGCTACCCGCGCTGGACTAACGAGGTTTCCCACACGTCGGGCTTTAAGGCCATCGTCCCAGGGCTTCAAGCGATTGCCCCGCTTGTCGACGACCTCGAGATCCGCAGCCGCGACGGCCGTACCTTGAGCGGTATCGAGGATATTGAGGTTGAGCGCGCAACCTGGTTCGACTCCCCCGCCATTCGTGCTGACTGGCTGGCCCGCTTCGACAGCTGCGACTTGAGTGGCCTTGAAGCAGAAAAGCTCACGCACAACCTCGTAGCGGACGCAGAGCGTATCCGCACGCTTTAAGACTGTGCCCGTGGAACTATTAGGTTCACCCACAGTTCCCGTGCCTGCACGCACCGAGAAGGACCAGGTGGTGAACTCGAATGACTCGCCTGGTCCAACGTGTGTGTGCGCTCGGCGCGTGGTTTAACCCTTATAAGACTTGCTGATCACAGCCTCAGCGTTTCGCTCGTGCAGCCCGCAGGCCGTTCAAGATCACGATGACTTCGGCGACTTCGTGTACCAAGACGACGGCGGCCAAGCCCAGTACACCGCTGATCGCCAGTGGCATCAACACGATGATGATGGCCAGAGACAGCACGATGTTTTGGTTGATGATCCTGCTGCCTCGGCGGGCGTGCTGCAGCGCCTGCGGGATCAGCCGGAGGTCGTGGCCAGTGAAGGCGACGTCAGCGGACTCGATCGCGGCGTCAGAGCCGGTCGCTCCCATCGCAATGCCCACCGTTGCGCCCGCCAGTGCCGGCGCGTCGTTGATGCCGTCGCCGATCATCGCCGTCGGCGTCTTGGAGGAGAGTTCGGCGACGATGCTTGCCTTGTCCTCCGGTCGCAGCTCGGCGCGCACGTCGTCGATTCCAGCGATTTCAGCCAGCGCCCGGGCGGTGCGAGTGTTATCGCCGGTGAGCATGCTCACTTCCACGTCGTTGTCGTGCAGGGATTGCACGGCATCGGGCACCTCGGGCCGCAACTCGTCGCGCACCCCGATCGCCCCGGCGAGAGCGTCATCGACGGTGACTAGGACGCAGGTCTGGCCTTCGGACTCCATACGCTCAACGTCCGCCTTCAGTGGCCCGGCGTCGATCCATCGGGGGCTGCCGACCAGCACCCGTCGGCCTTCGACGGTGCCGCCGATGCCATGACCGGCTTCCTCGCTGATATCCAAGGCGGTGGGCGCTTCGGGCTCCGCTGCCACGATCGCCGCGGCGAGGGGGTGCGTCGATTGCTGCTCAACCGCCGCCGCGAAGGAAAGCACCTGCGCCCGATCGAATCCGTCTGCCGGGACCACTCCGGTAACCTCGGGCTGGTTGCGAGTAAGGGTTCCGGTCTTGTCTACCGCTAGGTGACGGATGCCGCCGAGTCGCTCGAACGCCGCGCCGGACTTGATGACTACTCCGAACTGGCTGGCCGCGCCGATCGCGGCCACGACCGTCAGCGGCACGGAGATTGCCAGCGCGCACGGCGACGCTGCGACCAGGACCACCAGCGCACGGGTGATCCACGTCTCGGGGTCGCCCAGCAGCGAGCCAATCACACCGACCAGCACCGCCAGGATCATCACCCCGGGCACTAGGGGTCGGGCAATCCGGTCGGCGATCCGGGCGCGGTCACCCTTCTCCGCCTGCGCCTTCTCGACGAGATCGACGAGTGTGGTCAGCGAGTTGTCCGTTCCAGCTGCGGTCGTCTCGACCTCCAGCACACCGGCGGAGTTGATCGCTCCCGCGGGTACCTCGTCGCCGGGTGCGACCTCCTCCGGAATGGATTCTCCGGTGATCGCTGAGGTGTCAAGGCTGGAGCGTCCGGACCGAATGATGCCGTCCGTGGCGATCCGCTCCCCGGGGCGCACGAGCATCAGCTCGCCAGCCTCAAGGTCCTTCGCAGCGACCTCGGCCGTCGTACCGTCGCGCAGCACGGTCGCGGTTTGCGGTACCAGTTTCAACAGTGCCCGCAGTCCGCCTTGGGCCCGGTCCATCGCCTTGTCTTCAAGCGCCTCGGCGATCGAGTACAGGAACGCCAGCGCCGCGGCCTCTCCGACGAAACCAAGGATCACCGCGCCGACCGCGCTGATCGTCATAAGCAAGCCAATGCCGAGCTTGCGCTTCGTGACAAGGTTCCGGATCGCTCCAGGTGCGAACGTATAAGCGCCCAGCAGCAGGCCAAGCCAATACAGTACCGTTGCGGGCGTCTCCAAGTCGGACCAGTCCAGCGCCAGTCCTGTAATGAGGGCTACACCGGAGAAGATCGGTAGCAGTAGCTCGGGGTCTTTCCACCATGGCCGATCGAGCTCTTCGATCTCCGTGGCGGGTTCGTGTTCGCATCCACATGCTGAACTCATGCGTCCGTTCCTTTCTCGCCGCAGCCGGGCACCGAGCACTCAGTGTCGATGCAGGGGGCATTCTCGTCGACGGCCAGCGTCGCGTTGACCAGCGCTTCGAGCGCCGCCGCGAGGTGCGGATCGGCAATCTCGTAGCGGGTCTTACGGCCCTCCGGCTCAGCGACGATGATGCCGCAATCGCGTAGGCAGGACAGGTGGTTCGAGACGTTCGAGCGCGTCAGATCCAAGCTTTGCGAAATCTCGGCCGGGTAGCCCGGACCGTCGAGTAGGGTCATCAGGATTCGGGAACGCGTCGGATCAGCCATGGCCCGGCCGAGCCGGTTCATGACGTCGAGGCGTGAAGCAATAGTCAGCATGTACTGAACAATACAACGTGCGCTGAACTATTCAAAATGCACTGAACTGACGGTTGCGCGAAGGTCCTGCGATCTGCAGGAATTAGTCGATGGGATAGCAGATGACTGATCCTTTGTGGTTCGGCTGCCACCCAACGCGGGAGCGACGTGCGCGGCGAGGTTCTCCAGAATCTTCACGTTGACGTCCACGCCATCCCGCACAACCTTTACGTGTTTCCATGCGCCCATATGTTCTCTGTGTGCTGACGTAATTACAGTTTTCTGATTGTTGCAGGCTAACGAGAAAGTAACTTTGCAACTACATACCGTGGAGTTCAAATTTAACGCGTAGCGTTATTGACGCTTCGCGTTATGGGGGATAAGGTGAAGCATGATCCAGTCGTTCGCTGACAAGGACACTGAGCGTCTGTGGAATCGAGAGCGGATTCCCCGGGGAAACCGGCTCGAGGCGTTGAAAGGTGATCGGCGGGGCCAGAGGAGGTTGAGATCGTTGACTACCACTGACAAGCTCCCTCCGGTTCACCCCGGTGAGATCCTCATGGAGGACTTCCTCAAAGGAATGGGGATCACCCAGCACAAGCTCGCCGTCTCCATCGGCGTTCCGCCCCGCCGGATCAACGAAATTGTTCACGGTAAGCGCGCTGTAACCGCTGACACGGCCCTTCGTCTAGCGAAGTTTTTCGAGATGAGCCCCCAGTTCTGGCTCGGGTTACAGGCTCAATATGACTTGGACGTGGCGGAAGACAAGATCCTCTCGGAAATCGAGCGGATTCAACCGGTCCAAGCTGTCTCAGCGTAGCGGTTACCCGAACCAGGTCCGTCAGCGTGAGGATATGCATGCGGATGGTTCGAACTAGGGAATTTGGGGCCGCCGTCGCGTGGACTTGAGTTCCGAGCGCCGCTTTTTCGCTTCGAGACGGCGTCGCACCGAGCTCCGCGTCGGCTTGGTCCTGCGCCGCGGGGGAGGAGGCGGAGCGAGCGCCTCGCGCAAGAGGGCGGCCATGCGTTCGCGTGCCTCGGCGCGGTTGCGTACCTGCAATCGCTGGGTCGATGCGGTAACGGTAAGGACGGTGCCGTCTAGGCGGTGCTCGTGGTTGTGGAGGACGCGGCGACGCTGGGCGTCGGAAAGCGATGAGCACGTAGCGATATCGACGGAAAGCTGCACTTTGCTGTCCGTAGTATTGACGCCTTGGCCGCCTGGTCCCGACGACTTCGCGAACCGCTCCGTCAGGTCGGCGGCGACGATGACCAGACCCCCGGGGATCCCTGGGCCAGGCGCGATGGTCAGGTCGTTCATACCGCCCAGCTTAGTTAGAGTTGTTTCCGGATCAGACCCGCCGTGCGAGATCAGGGTAGTGTACGACCACGCCGTCACCGTCGACCTCCAACTCGACGTCGGCTCCCCGTGTTCCGCTTTTGTATCGGACAGTTTCAGAATCGACGGAGCTGTAGTACTGGTCTGATGCGATCACCTGGAGGGACGGTATATCAATCCAAGCCATGATCAGCTGCGTTTTCGGAACCTGAGTCTCAAGTAGCGTCAAGCGACGAATAGGCATTGTGTTGGTGAGAGGGCACAGACCGAGAGCGCAATCGAGTGCGGCTTTCAGGTCGGCTGACTGGACGATACCGGGGGAGGGCAGATCTTCAAGCTGGGCGCCCTCTTCATTGGTTTCCGCCGACCACACGCCTTGCTCGGACCTAAACAGCTCGAGGCTTCGCCCCCATCCGTCGCCTTCAACGTTCACCGACACACGTTCAGTCACCCAGTTCTCCGCGGCGCGCAGCTCCCACGTGGCCTCGTATCCATCGCCGTATTGCACTCCGGAAGCGGTCAAACCGGCTCTTAAAAAATGAACTGCGGCCTAGTTCCGGATGAGGGGAATCTCGACATGCTCCCACTTATACGTGCGCTTCATGGTGAGGATTTTCCCACGCTTGATGGTGCGAAAAGGCAGGTAGCTTTCGATTTGGACCACGTACCGAGGACGAGGCATACCGGCAGAATGGTGTATTCAGTAAGTCCGCGACGCAGAAGAATCCCATGAATGAGAGCACGGCCCACACGGCCGTTGCCATCTGCAAATGGGTGAATCGTTTCGAATTGAGCGTGAGCAATCGCGGCCTGGATGAGAGCACCGTGCGAAGCGCCATCGAGGTAAAGACATAAGTCGTCTACGAGGTCATGGACTAGACGTGGGGGCGCTGGGATGAACTCGGCCCCAAAGAGTGTGTGGTTACTTCCACCAATCCAGTTTTGAATAGTGCGGAGACCAGTGGGGATAGAGCCCTTCTCCCCCATCAACTCTCTTTGGAGCTTTTCAAGAAGGCCGATGGAGATGTTGGTTCGGTGGCAAAGCTCTTCTCAATGGAACACAGAACGGTGAGGTTACGCGCAACCTCTTCCGCGCTTTCCTTAAAGCCGCGGACTTCCTTAAAGCCGCGGACTTCCTCCTTTTGGGCGAGTTCCGCGAGGACAACCTTGTCGACGTTGGGCGCAATACCTTCAATGCGTGAGGAAGAAATCGCCTCAGAACGCATGAGTAAGCGGGCCACAGACTCCAACTGGCCAGAAGCAGCATGACGGTTGAGATCCAAGATCTCTCGCTCGATACGTGCTGACCGGCTGGTGAGCTCTGGGGAAAACTCCATGCCTTACTTACAAAATGGTCAGGGACATAGACCTAAAAAGGGCCTCCGGCCTTATCGCGCCGGGGAATGCCGGAGCCTGATTCGGGGATCCAGCTCTCGGTAACGTAGTGAGGCTTGTAGAGGCTATCCATTCGTCAGACAGCAAATGAGTGGTTGGATAACTCTTATCCAACCACTCATTGCGGTTTATGCGCTAGATAAAGCTTAAACATACGGGGTTTCAGGGCCATAATTTGGCCTCAATGAGAATGTCAATGACACCTCAATGGGAAGATCAATGAGAACTCTTGTCATTGAAGAGGAATGAAGTTAGCATTGAGCCGTCATTGTTAACATTGAGGGCGGGTATTCATCGTGAACAATTGGTCCGAGAATCAGCTGAGAGAGCTATTGGCTGAGCTTGAGTTGCGCGGCGGTGATTCAACAACAGTCGAGGTCAAAACCGCTCAAGGGGGCATTCCGGACTCTCTACCGCAGACATTGTGCGCGTTCGCAAACATGCCGAGTGGCGGTCTTATCATTCTCGGTGTCAATGAGAAAGAAGGCTTCATTGTCACTGGCATTGAGAATCCTTCGGAGATGGAGGCTGCTCTGGCCTCGCAAGCTCGTCATGCCATCACTCCCCCAGTCACAGTGCATACCGACAGTGTGGCAATAGATGGCACGCATGTCGTGATTGCGGAGGTTACGGGTCTTCCGATCATTGATAAGCCTGCTATCTACAGGGGAGAAGCGTATCTTCGAATGGCTGATGGGGACTACCGTATGAGTGCCTCGGAGCTGCGCATGATGGACGTGGCAAAGCTGCATGCCGAAGAGGCAGTGTCCTATGACACGACGATTGTGGAAGGCACGAGCCTTGCAGACCTAGATAGCGACGTGGTGCAAGATTTCTTGGTTCAGGCGCGGAAAAAGAATCGGCGACTATCGGGACTTACTCAAGATGAGGACGTCTTACGGGCGCTAGCGGTGACGACCTCGACTGGAGAGCTGACGCTTGCTGGCCTGTATGCGCTGGGTTTCTATCCCCAAGGGCATTTTCCCTCCTTAGCAGTAACGGTGGCGCAAAGGCTACCAAATGGTTCGAAGCACGGGCGAGTGTTGGGGTTGGAGACCTTTGAGGGGCCCGTTCCGGTGCTGTTGAACTCGGTAATGGGATGGGTAAGGCAACGTTTAGCCGCCGTACGGCGATATCGAGAGGACGGATCAATGGTGGAAGTTCCTGAACTTCCCCTTCCGGCCATTCGAGAGGCCGTGGCTAATGCATTGGTGCACCGTGATCTTGGGCCAAATACGTTGGGTGCGGGTAAATCGATTGATGTCCGCCTATTACCGGACAAGATGGTTATCTCCAGTCCAGGAGGCCTACGGGATCTGACGGTTGAACAGCTCAAGTCGAGAGATCTGGCGCGCCAGGAGATTAACCAGCGTCTCTATAGACTGTGCCGATATCTCAAAGCAGACGATGGCTCTTTTGTTATTGAGGGCGAAGGCGGCGGCGTGCAGCTCATGCTGGATGCCGCGCGAGAGCAAGGACTACCGGAGCCTGACCTGATAGATTCTGGCGTGCAATTTACGGTGAAAATGTGGCGGCCGGACACTCGTGGAGAGGCCCGTATCTGGGAGCCACTACGCAAGGAGGAATCAGGCACCGGCCCGGAACGACGAGTGGATGCACCAGTGACCTTGGAACGCCTGGGTGTTAACGCCCCGCGCGTAGCGGAGGCGCTGCGTACGGCGGCACAACCGCTGTCTATCTGCGAAATAGAAACAGCCACAAACCTTACTCGAGCGCAGGTCCGATATGCGCTGAAGTCACTGGTGAAGGCACGATTCGTGCGTATGGATGGTACGCGCGGCTCACAAGCGACAACCTATGAATGGCTAGCTAACCGCGAGGGCTAAGGCGCTTGACCAGCTGATCGTGGTGAACGGGGGCGAGGCAGCCGGCGTCGACGACGCGCCGGGCTAGCTCCTTGTCCCCCATCTTGGCGGCAAAGGCCATGCCCATGGTGATGTCATGGTCGGGGCGGCCGATAAGCGTGATCTCATCGCCGGGATTGATGCGGCCCGGCTCGATGATGCGCAGGTAGGAGCCGCAATCGCCGCGCTCAGTAAAGGACTTAAGCCAGCCGGGCTCGTCCATCCAGCCGGAGAAGGTAGCGCAAGGCTGGCGCGGGATAGAGACCTCGAGCACGCACTCCCCCACCTGAATGCGCTGGTTGATGAGCATATTCGGCCAGGAAATACCCTCGGTGGTGAGGTTCTCCCCAAAGTAGCCGTCACGCAGAACGCGGTTGAGCGTGCCCTCCCAGTAGTTAAGCTCCTCGCGGGCATAGGCGTAGACGGCTTTCTCGGCTCCGCCGTGGTGGGCGTGGTCACCGATGGAATCCCCCACCACGCCGGAGCCGTCACCGTAGGCGGGCCCGGGGACCTCCAAGTCCAGGAAGGGGCGCGGCTGCTTATCGATGCCCGTGTACTCGTGCCGCCCGTGCGGCTCGGGGCGGCGGACAGCGACGTTCGTGGAGATAACCTTCATGCTCACTCATTGTGGCACACCTCACGCGCTTATACGTCGCGATCGCGGAAGAGAGCTTCGGCGGTCACGAGGTCATAGAAGAAGAGGCGGGGGGCGAGAGGGAGGACGTCGGCAAGCATGGGCATGTCCTCCTTGAGCAGGGGGCTTTCCATGATGATGTCGTTCGCCGCGGCGCGAGACGCCAGTGCGAAGGCATAAGAGATGTAGGGCATCCACGCAGCGGCATTGAGCTCATCCGCCGTGTTTCCACTGGCGAAGGCGCCCAACGCGATGAGGGTGTGGCTGACGGACATGTCAACGCCCGCGTTTTGCACCAGGGAGGCCAGAGCCGTGGCGTCCTTGCGCAGGTGATCGATGGTGCCCGGCGCATCGAGTGCGCCGTTGTTGGCAAAGCACTCGCGTAGCGCGGCGACGCGCCCGGCCTCCCCCATCAGGTCATCGACGGGCGGCGTGGGGCTGTGAATGGTCGCAGCATTGAGTAGCATCGGGCGGGTCAGGCCATCGGCGCCGGATTCGCGCACGGCGTTCAGCTCCGCGTTCTCGCTGGCGGAAGGATCGAGCAGGAGATCCAGGTAGCTATCGGCGCTCGACTCGGCGGTGGGCTCCAGCGGCGAGTGGAACAAGCGCGTGCGCGCGAGCGAGCGGGCCTGCTGGTTCACGCTAACGCCAGTGCGCGCCAGGGCGTGGAGCGCGTCCTCCGGTTGGGCGCGCAGGCGATCAATGGTGCTGTCGAACATCGCTTGCAGCTTCGGGTTCGGGCTCCGCTGGGAGAGCACGTGGAGCGCGCGGAAGGTGCCCCACAGCTGTTCCGGAGTCCAATCCTTTGAGGCTAGAGCTGCGGGAGAGCCTTCCGGCGTGATCACGATGGAGGCGCTGGAGGGGCGAGCGGGGGCGGCGAGGTTGGAGTCGGCGCGGAGCTCGCGGACGTCGACAAGCAATGAGCCCTGCTCAGCAAGGTCTGCGGGCAGTTCGAAGCCGTCCTCGGTTGCGGTGAGCTGGGTAGGCGCCACGGTGGGCTCGGCCAATGGCCAGGCCCATCCCACTACTTCTGCCGGCGGTTCTGCGTTCTGTTCGATGACGATGTTGGCATCGGCATCGAGAAGGCCGCGGCTGACGAAGGGAGACTTGCGGATAGTTGCCAGCGCCGCATAAATCAGGCTGGTGGACGCGGACGCTTCATACTCCACGATGCGCCGCTCCAAGCTGCGGGCCTGGTGGGCCGCGCGCTCCTCCGCCGGAAGGGAGTCCAGGTAGTCCTCATAGGACAGCGTGGACCACATGAGGAAAAGCTCCGCCGTTGGCTGCTTGCGCACGGCGTTGGCCAGTGCGGCATTGGGCACGGCGAGGCTGGTGACCGCTTGGGTCGTCTTCGACGTGCGGGCCAGCTCCTTGATCTTTTGGCGGCCGTCAATGGTGACGAACTTGGCCAGCGGGAGCGGGCGCGGGGAGTGGACGGTGAACATATCGTCCTGATCGAGCTGACCGGCGAAAATCACTGGCTTATCGGAGTGCTCGGTGGGCTCTAGGCCGATGCGCTTGACGCGGCTGAACAAAGCCTCGGGCCAGACGTCGAATTCCAGCTCATAGCCGGCTTCACTGGCCACGACCTCGCGGCGAGAGACCTCGGTGTCCTCGAGGGTGCGTAGTCCCTTCTCCAGCGCGATGGGCTTCTTTGGCGGGGAGGCAAGCGTATAGCTGAAGGCTGAGTGCGCACCGAGGGCGTCGATGATGCGGAAATCCATGCCGCGCGGGCCGTCGTTGGTGGCGCGCATGTGGAGGCCCTCGGCGAGGGAGATGAAGCGGACGTCGACAAGCTGCTCGTCGTGCCACAGCGACACCTTGTAGCGGCCCACCCACGGGTCTTCGTAGAGGTCACCCGGGAAAGGCTCGGCGATGCCCGCGTCGAAGGTCTGCTCCGAAATCTCCTCCTGCTCGCCGCCGAGAGGCGCGTAAGTGAGATCGATGCGCCACTCCCCTTCCGCGATGAGGTGCACGCGCGGCGACTTGGTGAACACGGGCTCGTTGTCGAGGCCCCGGGCGTTGGGCAGGATGGCGACGTCAAAGTCCCACTCGAAATCGCCGTGCTTGGCGACGTCCACCGGCTCCCTCTGCGGCACCCTGACCTGATCCGGCAGCGGGCCCGCTTCCCAGCCGGCCCAGATGCCGAGGGGCTCAGCGGCCTCCAGCGTGCCCTGCGGCGCGATGAGCGTGGTGCGGTCATAGACGATAAACGGCGCCTCATCGGTGATGCCGGTAAAGGTGACGGTCTCGATGAGGTCCTCGTCGCCATCGCGCAGGGTGACTTCGATGCGGGTAAAAGGCCCAGGGATGCCGACTTCCAGCGGCTCTTCGGTGGCGAATTCGCGCACTGAGTGCGGGCGGTCGATGAAATGAGACTTGACCACCCACCGCGGATCCGTCAGGTCTGCCTCTGGGTAGGTAGCGGGCAGCTCCAGCATGAGGATGTTGCTGCCCCGGCGCAGTGAAATCCGGGGGCCCTGCTCGACGATGTCAGTAGTGACCACAGGTGTTGTGGGAAGTGAATAAATCTCCGCGCTCATTTGCCTCATCATAGGACACAGCGGGGTGCGGTTGCCATGTTGCTGGTAGACGGCCTTGTTGTCCTATGTGCAGGACAGGTGTCCTAAAGATAGGACAGATGGCTATAGTGGGGCTATGGACGCACTACAACTTCTCAAGAAAAGCCCGCTGAGCCTTAGTGAAATCTCGCGGCGCTCGGGAGTGTCACGAAATACGCTCAATCTGTGGTTGCGTGGGGCAGCTCAACCGAGTTTGGCCGGGTTGGACAAGGTAATGCGCGTGCTCGGATACGAGGTTTCCGTACAGGTGCACCGCATGAGCGATGCCGCCGCCGCGACAGCCGCCCGAGTTCTCCTGGGGGAGCTCAGCAGCGAAGAACCAGACGTTAAAGCCTGGATTGACCGCTTTGTGCAGTGGGGTGACGCTGCGGCCGTCGGTGGCAGCTACCAGGCTCTCATGGAACGGGCCGCGTGGGCCTCCAACCCATATGGTCGCCACGGGGCTCTCCACTTCTTACCGTCAAATCCCATAACGATTGCTTCAGCGGTTGATGCGAGTGGGCAAACTTGGGCGATGTCGGGTGCTTTTGCAGCGCAACGAGTCGCGGGGCAGATCGCAGGTGAAGAAGAACCTCAATCAACATTGATCTGGTGCACAAATCCAGCAGACATCGTGTCTTCATTGCCCACTCGGATCCGTGCCAGTTCTGAGCCCGTATCCGGAGGAATCACCCTCGTGTCTGTCGCTGGTGAAGAGCTCACCGGCGCAACTAATGAAGCCGGAATACACTACGTATCACCGCATCAGCTTGCCATTGATGTGTGCGCAGAAAACTACATCGGAGGGGCATAGGTGATGAGAAGGGCAACGAGCCGAGTGAGCTGGGAGCACCATGAGCGGCCGCATGTTTCGGAGTTGGGGACTGACCGTGCGTTATTTCGATTAACCAAGCAACTTCCTGACTTGGTGTGGAACGCTGCCGCGCTGGAAGGAAACACTTTCACCCTCCCGGAAGTTCGAACCCTGCTAGATGGCATCACTGTGGGCGGAAAGGCACTTGCTGAACAGCAACAGATCTTGGACTTGTCAGAAGCTTTCAACCTGCTCCACGAGCTGGTCCTCAAAGAGGAATGTGCGGTGGATAAAGCCACCAGTAACGCACTCCATGCCGTGCTAGCAAGGAACGAGGCCCTGGACGCTGGTCTTTTCCGTGGTGAAGGCCATGTGGAGGGAGATGGCGGTGGAGTGCGGCTCATGGATGGCGGGTTCATCCCTTTTGACCCTGCTGATGAATTGGGTGAAGCTCATGCCGATTTGCTGGTCTCCCTTCAAGGGCTTGAAAACCCAGTCGAGCAAGCGTTGGCCTATTTCTGCTCTGCCACGCGTAGCCAGTTTTACTTCGATGGAAACAAGCGAACCGCACGGCTTGTGGCGTCAGGCCTCTTGATGAGCAATGGCTACGCAGCACTTAATATCCCTAATGCGAGAAGGCTGGAATTCAACCTTGCCCTCGATGAACTGTTCCGATCCGATGACGCCACGACGCTGATGGATTTCCTGTACGACTGCCTAGAGGAGTCCTCCCAGTAAGCGCAGTCGGCCCTCCGCTTCCGAAGCGGAGGGCCTACGTGGGGGCTGAATGCTCAGCGCATCCTTTAGTGCATAGTGCTGTAGTGCTTAGCGGAACATCTTCTGCAGAGCGGAGAAGTCAGCCTTGACCACGCCGACAGACTGCAGGAATGCGGCGATGGCGCCGAGCAGGGCAGCCACAACGCCTGCGCCCAAGAAGCCGGCGCCGACGGGGTGGCGTGGCTAAAAGGAACAGAGTTGACGACACCAGCGGACTTGTTGTGGTCAATTGCCTGCTCGGAGATTTCTTCAGGGAGTGGCCGTATGGGGACTTGCCCAGAACACCGTTGACGTCGGCAAGCACTGCGTGGACACCATAAAACGACAAACGGTGAACCCCAGGACGTGGGATTCACCGTGGTGAATGAATGAGCGGATTAGGCCATCTGCAGGGTGGTGATGCAGGTTGCGCCCTCCTCGGAGGTGTCCAGTGGGACCTCGCCGGTCTTGCCGTCCTGTTCGATGGTGATGGTGCCCTTTTTGTCGGCGGGCAGCCAGTAGCCAATGAAGCCGTTGTCGAACGTCGTCGTGTCCTCGTTGACCAGCTCGTTTCCTTCATCATCCGTGATGGTGACATGGATGTCTTCCTTGCCGAGCTCACCAGTGCAGGTGGTCAGGGAGTGGTTGAAGCAGTCATGGGTCTGGGTCATGTACGGCGCGATGGAGACGTAGAACTTGTCCTCCGGCAGCGGCAGGGAGGCCTGACCCTGTTCAGTAGCGAGGATGAGCTCGTTCGGGCGCACGGATGCGAGGAGATCGCTATTGCGCTCGTCCTTGGACTGGCGATCCAGCTTGTCCACGATTTCCTGGCCATCCAGGCCCTCGAGGTCGAACCCGGCCTGGATCTCCTCGGCGGAGACCTGCTGGACCTCGGTGGTGGCAGCGGCGCTCTTCGAGGCTTCGCTCGGGACGGGGCTGTCAGTAGAGCAAGAGGACAGGGTGATGGCTGCGGCGCAGGCGGCAGCAAGAGAAATGAGGCGTTTCATAAGGCTTCCGAATGGGTCCGGTTGTGTTGACCCAAGCCTATACCCCACCGGGGTATCAATCAAAGAAATGAGAGAAGGATCATCTTTTTGCGCCACGCAGGCTAAACTCTCCCCTATGTCTGATACTTCGGCCGCAACTTTGCCGCCCTGCCCCGAATGCTCCTCCGAGTACACCTACGAAATGCCGCCGCTGATTGTCTGCCCGGAGTGCGCGCACGAGTTCGAGGCCACAGCTACTGCGGACGCCGACTTCGTTGAGCCCCAAGTAATCGTTGATTCTGTGGGCAACGCGCTTGCCGACGGCGACACAATCACCGTCACCAAGACCCTCAAGGTCAAGGGTGCGCAGCAGCCGCTGAAGTCGGGTACCAAGGTCCGTGGCATCCGCCTGAACTTTGATGCTGGAACGGGTCAGGAAGACCACAACATCGATTGCAAGATTGATGGCTCCGGCGCCATGACGCTGAAGCCGGCGGTGGTCAAGAAGGTCTAGACGGGCTATATCCAAAGCGATATCGTTGCTGATATCAGCGGAAGGTGGTCAGTGCGATGGCCTCATTGGTAGTAAGACCTTGACGACGCGAGAAAAGAAGCGCTCGTGGCTCGTGCCACGCCCAGGTCCGTGTCGGACCCGATCCCTGCCAACAGATCACCGCAGCTTCAACGTGCCTAAGTGGCGAACCACAAAATGGAGGCGGCTTGGGCAGCGAGGATGAATCCCATGATGCCAATGATCCAAGCAGTAGTGCTCTGCGCGTTCCTCATGAGCCAGTTGTTTAGGCGAATCAACGGTTTTTCGATCGCGGAGCGGGCCACTGCTCGGATGCAAGTGAGTAAGAGGGCCGGAAGGATCATTACGAAGCAATAGCCCAGCAAGAGCAGCACATTGCTGGGGAATCCGGGACCCTCGACGGTGATGATGCCGATGCCCGCGAGGTAGGGCAGCATTGTTGCGGCTTCGAGGAATACGGCGACGAGAGCCAATCCGATGAGCGAGCCGGTGGTGCTTGAAGAGGGTTTTCCGCTCATGACCTGCGAACGCCACCTCAATATTCGGTTATCCCCACGTGCTGCTTGCTCCGCAGCGCGTGCTCGAGCTTTCTCGGTGTCCATGAAATGGCTTATTGCCAGCAATGCAATTCCTGCGATGAGCTGTACATACCGAAAGCTCGTGGACTCGAACAGATGACTATAAGAACCAAGTAGCGACGTAGCCCCAAACAGCAAAGCCACGCCCAGTGCGAAATAAGAGCCTGCCACAACACTCAGAAAGAGCAGGAGCCTACCGATCCGCAGGCGTCCAGGTGCCGTTAACAAGCCGAGAGGGATCAGGAGGGTGCCGAAGCTGGCCGAATCGATGAGGGCTAGGACGACGAGGCTGCCGATGGTCGCGATCATCACGGGCCTTTCTTAGTAGCACGACTGTGTTAGACGAGACTTTAACACAGTCGTGCTAAAGTTTCTTTTGTGGCGCCAAGACTCGACATTGAAGAAAGAAAAAAGCAGCTCGCTGAGGCCGTGTGGCAGGTCATTCTGGAGCGCGGCATTTCGGCCGTCTCTGTAAGGAACGTGGCTGAGCAGGCGGGAATCGTTGTTGGCTCACTGCGGCATGTGTTTCCCACCCGCGCCGAGTTGATGAAGTTCTCGGCTGAGCTAATGGTGCAGCGCGCAACAGAACGGGTGCTTTCCGTTCCTCCCAGTGATGAGCCGCAGCAGTATGCGCTTGAGATTGTGAGGAAGCTGTTGCCATTAGAGGCGGACTCGCGCGCTGAATTTGAGGTCAACCTCGCACTCGCAACCGAAGTGCCAGCGCTTCCAGAGCTGGCCTCTATTCGGGATGAAGCCCACCAGAAACTCCATGAAGTGGCACTGCGCTTGGTCGAAATGGTGTCTGGTCATTCTCGTGAGTTGGAAGAAGTTGAGGTGAGTGCGCAACGGTTGCATGCGCTGATCGACGGTCTTGCATTCCACTTGCTGCACCGTCCCGTGGAGGACGATCCAAAGTGGGCCCTCGACATCATTCGCACGGAATTAACAGCCATTCAGGCTGACTTCAGAACGCGGGGGTTAGGTGGGGCTCAACGCGGCGTCGCCAAGCACATTCCCACCCCAGCAAAAATCCCACCAGATGGACAAGGAAATCCCAAGGCCAAATGCCACAATGACCAGCTGGGCTACTACACTGTCTAAACATGACTAACCCGAGTGATTCCACCGCGCACCGCTATACCCCGGAGCTCGCCGCGCAGATCGAAAGCGCCTGGCAGCAGTACTGGAAGGATAACGGTACGTTCAACGCGCCGAACCCAGTTGGGCCGCTCGCGGAGGACGGTAAGGAACTTCCCGCGGAGAAACTGAACGTCCAGGACATGTTCCCCTACCCGTCTGGCGCGGGTCTGCACGTGGGTCACCCGCTGGGCTATATCGCTACTGATACCTTTGCCCGTTATAACCGCATGTTGGGCAAGAACGTCCTGCACACGCTGGGTTATGACGCCTTTGGCCTGCCGGCTGAGCAGTACGCCATCCAGACTGGTACGCACCCGCGCACCACCACGGAGGCGAATATCAACAATATGCGCCGCCAGCTGGGCATGCTGGGGCTGGGCCACGATCCGCGCCGCTCGGTGGCTTCGACTGACCCGGAGTTTTATAAGTGGACGCAGTGGATTTTCCTGCAGATTTATAACTCCTGGTTTGATGAGGAGCAGCAGAAGGCACGCCCGATTTCTGAGCTCATCAAGGAACTTGAGGTGGGCAAGCGCACCACCAAGGATGGTCGCTACTACGCGGATCTGACCAAGGAAGAGCAGCGCCAGGCACTCGATGAATTCCGTCTGGTCTATCTGTCTAACTCCACCGTGAACTGGTGCCCGGGCCTGGGCACGGTGCTGGCCAACGAGGAGGTCACCGCGGAGGGCAAGTCCGAGCGCGGTAACTTCCCGGTCTTCCGCAAGAACCTGCGCCAGTGGATGATGCGCATTACCGCTTACTCGGACCGCCTGCTCGATGACCTGGAGCTTCTGGATTGGCCGGAGAAGGTCAAGTCCATGCAGCGTAACTGGATTGGCCGCTCCCGTGGTGCAGAGGTCAGCTTCCATGCCGAGGGTTACAACATCGACGTCTTCACCACCCGCCCGGATACTCTCTTCGGTGCGGAGTACGTGGTGCTGGCCCCGGAGCACGAGCTTGTCGACGCCCTCCTCTCCCCCATCCCTTATGACGATGATGTCGATGAACGCTGGACCTTCGGTCATGATGATCCGAAGGAGGCCGTGGAGGCCTACCGCGCGTCCATCGCCGCCAAGTCTGATCTGGAACGCCAGGAGAACAAGGAAAAGACCGGCGTCTTCCTGGGTACTTATGCCACCAACCCGGTCAACGGCAAGCAGGTGCCGATCTTCATCGCGGACTACGTCCTGACTGGCTACGGCACTGGTGCCATCATGGCGGTCCCGGCGCACGATACCCGTGACTACGAGTTTGCTACCGTCTTTGGCCTGCCGATTACTGAGGTAGTCGCTGGCGGCGACATCACTAAGGAGGCCTACACGGAGTCCGGCAAGGCCGTAAACTCCGCCAACGATTCCCTGGACATCAACGGTATGTCCAAGGATGAGGCCATCGCCGCCATTATCCCGTGGCTGGAGGAACAAGGAGTAGGCCGCGAGAAGATCCAGTACAAGCTGCGTGACTGGCTGTTTGCCCGCCAGCGCTACTGGGGCGAGCCCTTCCCCATCGTCTACGACGAGGCCGGCCAGGCCTACCCGCTGCCGGAGTCGATGCTGCCCATCGAGCTGCCTGAGGTGGAAGACTACAAGCCGGTGTCATTCGACCCAGATGATGCCGATTCCTCCCCGCAGCCGCCGCTGGCCAAGGCCCGCGAGTGGGTTGAGGTGGAGCTCGACCTAGGCGATGGCCCGAAGACCTACTACCGCGACACCAACGTCATGCCGCAGTGGGCAGGTTCTTCCTGGTACCAGCTGCGCTACATCGATCCGACGAATGATGAGATCTTCTGCGACCTCGAGAACGAGCGTTATTGGACGGGCCCTCGTCCAGAGGAGCACGGCCCGAACGATCCGGGTGGCGTTGACCTCTACGTCGGCGGTGTGGAGCACGCCGTGCTGCACCTGCTCTACGCCCGCTTCTGGCATAAGGTTCTCTTCGATCTGGGCTACGTGACCTCGAAGGAGCCTTACCGTCGCCTGTACAACCAGGGCTACATCCAGGCTTATGCCTACACCGATTCCCGCGGTGTTTACGTGCCTGCCGCTGAGGTAGTAGAACGCGATGGCGCGTTCTACTACGGGGATGAAAAGGTCAACCAGGAGTACGGCAAGATGGGCAAGTCCCTGAAGAACTCCGTGGCCCCGGATGAGATTTGCCGCGACTATGGTGCCGATACCCTGCGTGTCTACGAGATGTCGATGGGCCCGCTGGATACCTCCCGCCCGTGGGCAACCAAGGACGTCGTCGGTGCGCAGCGCTTTTTGCAGCGCCTGTGGCGCCTAGCCGTCGACGAGAACTCTGGCGAGCTGTGCACGACGGACGCAGAGCTCTCCGAGGATGACCTGAAGCACCTCAACCGCACCATCGCCGGTGTGCGTGATGACTACGAGAACCTTCGCCTGAACACCGTGGTGGCCAAGCTCATCGAGTACGTGAACTACCTGACCAAGGCCTACCCGAAGGGCGCTCCGCGCGCCGCTGTGGAGCCCTTGGCCCAGCTGGTATCCCCTGTTGCCCCGCACATTGCGGAGGAGCTGTGGAAGCGCTTCGGTCACGAGGAGACCATTACTTACGAGTCTTTCCCGGAGTTCGATGAGAAGTACCTCGTCGACGATGAGATTGAGGTTCCGGTGCAGATCAACGGCAAGGTCAAGGCCCGCGTCATGGTGCCCGCCGATGCCGACCAAGCCACCGTCGTCGGCGTGGCAAAGAGCGATGAGCGCATCGCCGAGCTGACCGCTGGCAAGAACGTGGTCAAGGAGATCTACGTCCCGGGCCGCATGGTCAACCTGGTGGTGAAGTAAAACCAACGCGGCCCCGATCTCGGGGCTGGGGCTGGGCCAGAGCTAATCCAGCTCTTGGTTCAGCTCCTCGCGCACCTTGGTGATGATCGCGCCGAGGAAGCCCTCGCACCCATCGGTAATCATGGGAAACGTGGAGTCATCCTCAAGGACGCCCAGCGTGAACAGCAGGTCGCGGGTGATGGCGTGCGTGTAGTCGTATTCCGGGTTGAACTCCCACTCGCCGCGGAATAAATGGACTAGTTCGAAGGAGAGCTGAGGGATGCCCTCCGGTTCGGCGTAGGCATAGGGGATGTTGTTCAGGACGACCTGCGTTGCCCAGAGCGGATCGCTCATGGCCTTGCGGCCATACTTGGTGAGCTTGATGTGCGTCGTCGTGGTCTTGATCCAATCCAAGTCCGTCAAGAAACCCCGCAAGTTCAGCAACGGCTGGTGGTAGTCCTCGCGCTTGACCTCATCAAAATCATTGGGGCTATTTAGTCCCTCCTTGAGGCGCGCGACGGCCGCCTGCTTGAGGTAGCCGGCCCCGGTCAGGCGTGGATATTCCTCGATGACCTCGAGGTATTCGCGTATACGCTGGCCTACGTGGAGGGCGGTGGCGTCGTCAAGCGCCGGCAGCTCATAGTCGGGGCGCAGCTCCGGGTAGGCTTCGTGGATGTCCGCGCGCCATTGTTTCAGCAGCTCCGGGGAGGGCACGGGGATGTCCTCGAAGGGTGTGGAGCGGAAGGGATCGAGCGGGAGATCCCCAGGAAGCGCGGGCTTGGTGCCGCCCTCGAGGTTGGCGGCCTCCGTGCCCATGGTGGCCAGGCGCTGCGCCACTGCTGGCGGGAAGAACGTGGTGAGGCGTTGGTGGATTTGGTCCAGTGTGTAGTTGGGGAAGAGCGCGAAGATGCGCTCCATACTATCCGTGGGCACGGCCATGTAGGCCATGGTGGCCTGGACGTCGAGGACCACCTTGAACATCGCCTCGGCGCTGCCCAGCTCACTCATCAGATCGGGGCCCTCACCAGCGATAAGCGCGGGAAGGCCCATGACGACGCGCGAGCTATCGGCCACGCTGATACTGATATTCCAGGCGCCGTCAGAGGGATGGTAGTGCGCCACTTCCCGGAAAGTCTCGAAAAAGTCCTGGTCAATGATGCTGAGGACGTCGATTGGCGTGTCGTCCTCACCCACGAGGATTCCCGGATGAGAGGGCTCGAGGCCCAGTGCGGCGTGAACGATGATCATCATCTCGCCCACGGTGAGTTCCGCGGGGGCGGCGACGAAGCGGGACGTGGTGAAGAAGGGATTCTCCACGTCGATGCGGACGTTCCTAGCGAGGTTCATAGTGACCGACAGTATTAGAAAACCGTGCTAGCCGCGCGCCAACGCTTCGCCCACGCGCTTGCCCGAGTGGATGCATCCGCCGAGGAAGGTGCCCTCCAGCGCATTCTTGCCGTGCATGCCGCCGCCACCGAAACCGGAGGCCTCACCGCAGGCATAGAGGCCGGGGAGTACCGTGCCGTCGGGATTGAGGCACTGGCCATCGAGGTTGGTCTCCAGGCCACCGAGCGTCTTGCGGGTCAGGAACTTCAGGCGCACCGCGATGAGCGGGCCCTTGGATTCATCAAGGATGCGGTGCGGGGGAGCCACGCGGATGAGTTTGTCGCCGAGGAAGCCGCGGGCCACGCGCAGGTAGTTGACTTGGGCGTCCTTGCTGAAGGGATTGTTCAGCTGAGAATCGCGGTCTTCCAGGACTTTTCGAAGTTGGGTCATATCAATGGTGGGGGAGCCCTCCGGAGAAATATCGTTCATTCCGGCGACGAGATCCTCCAGGTTGTCTTCCACGACCCAGTCGATACCGTTGTCCATGAAGGCCTTGACGGCCACGTGCGTGCCGGGGCCTAGCTTGCCGGCGAGCTTCTTGAATTCCTTATCCGTCAGATCCGGGTTCTGCTCCGAGCCGGAGAAGATGAATTCCTTGTCCACGATGGCCTTGTTGAGCACGAACCAGGAATAGCCGTGCCCGGTCTGGCCAATGTGGGCGAGCGCGGCCAGATTATCGGTGCCGGGGAAGAGGTTGGTGGGCAGGCGGTTGCCTTCGGCGTCGAGCCACAGCGCCGAGGGCCCAGGGATGATGCGGATGCCGTGGCCGGGCCAGATGGAGTTCCAGTTGGTCATGCCCTCGGTATAGGCCCACATGCGGTTGGTGTTGACCACGGAGGCGCCGGCCTGTTGGGCGATGTCGATGCCGCGGCCGTCGACATGCGCGGGAACACCCGTGACCAGTTCCTTTGGGCATTCGCCCCAACGCTCAGTGGGCCACATCTTGCGTACCTTCTCCAGGTTGCCGCCGATGCCGCCGGTGGCGATGACCACGGCGGAGCCGCGCAGCTCGAAGTGCTTGACGACGTCCCTCGGGCTCGCCTCACCACGCGCCTGGCTGGTGGGGGAGAGGACGCTGCCGCGCACGCCGACGACCCGCGGATTGCCGGCGTCGTCGTTTTCGACGACGAGCTCGTCCACCCTGTGGCGGAAGTGGAATTCTACCTGGCCTTTTTCCTCTGCCTTGAGGAGTGGTTCGCGGAACACGCGCACGACCTCTGGGCCCGTGCCCCAGGTGAGGTGGAAGCGCGGCACGGAGTTGCCGTGGCCGGAGGCATCGCCCGAACCGCGCTCGGCCCAGCCGATGGTGGGCAGGACGTTGAGGCCTAGGTCTTTGAGGTAGGAGCGCTTTTCATTGGCGGCGAAGCGCACGTATTCGCGGCCCCACTTCGCGCCCCAGAAATCGTGCCGGTCATCCTCTGTCACCGCGTCGTAGTCTGCGGAGTTAGCCCAGTCGCGCCAGGCCAATTCCTCGGAGTCCTTGACTCGCATCATCTTCTGTTCGGGGGAGTCGACATAGAACAGCCCGCCGAGGGACCAGAAGGCCTGGCCCCCGAGGTTATTGCGGTTTTCCTGTTCCAGGAAAATGACGTGCTTGCCGCCCTTGAGGGCCTCATAGCCGGCGACCATGCCGGCGAGGCCGCTGCCGACGATGATGATGGAATTCTCATCCGAAGTAGTTTCTTTCATGACAGTAATGATAAAAGAAACTAGCCTCGATTGTGTGACTTGGCTCGCAGCTTCGGTTTTAAGCAGAGAGCGTGCGCTAGGCGTAGGTCGTGTTGACCTTCTCCACGAGGGTGAGGACGTCGTAGGTCGCCACAATCTCATCCTCCTGGTTGTAGAGCACGGCGTCCCAGCAGACCTCACCGTAATCATCGGTGACGCGCGGGGTGATGCGCTTGGCGGTCAGCTCTACGCGGATGGAATCGTCATAGGTCACCGGCGTGATGAAGCGCAGGTTCTCCAGGCCGTAGTTAGCCAGGACCGGGCCCGGTGCCGGCTCCACGAAGAGGCCCGCAGCCCAGGAGACCAGCAGGTAACCGTGTGCGACGCGGCGCGGGAAGAAGGGATTGCTCGTTGCGGCTTCCTCGTCCGTGTGGGCGTAGAAGGTATCGCCGGTCTTCTCCGCGAATTCGAGGATTTCCTCGAGGGAGACGTGGCGCAGATCGGAGGCGAACTGGTCACCGATCTGCAGCGTGGCCAGGTCCTTGCGGAAGGGGTGGGTGCCCTTGCCATTCTCCACGTCGGCGCGGGTCACGCGCTGCACGGCCGCGCCGCGGTGCCACTGGCCCGTGATAGCGGTGAGGTGGTCCGGGGTTCCCTGAACGGCGGTGCGCTGCATGTAGTGCAGGATGCCGCGCACACCACCCAGTTCTTCGCCGCCGCCGGCGCGGCCCGGGCCACCGTGGACGAGGTGCGGGAGGGGAGAGCCGTGGCCGGTAGACGTCTTCGCATCATCGCGGTCGAGGAAGTGCAGGCGGCCGTGGTGGGCGGCGATGCCGAGGGCATACTCGCGGGCGAGCTGCGGGTCGTGCGTAATAACGGAGGCGACCAAGGAGCCGGAGCCCAGGGCGGCGAGCTCGACGGCCTCGGCGGGGGAATCATAGCCCAGGAAGGAGACAACGGGGCCGAAGGCCTCGGTGTCGTGGACGGCCTGGGCGTGGTTATCGGCAAAGCGCAGGATAGTGGGGTTGAAGAAGGCGCCCTCGGCCTCCTCTCCGCCGTAGACAACCTCACCGCCGCCTGCCTTGAGCTTCTCGACGGCCTCCGCGACGTCCTGCTTCTGCTCCGCAGAGACCAGCGGGCCCATGGTGGCGGAGGGATCGCGCGGATCGCCGACCACGACCTTGTCGCGCAGGCGTGCGCTGAGGGCTTCGATGGTGGCGTCGACAAGCGCATGCGGGACGATGGCGCGGCGGATGGCGGTACACTTCTGGCCTGCCTTCGAGGTCATCTCGCCGAAGACCGCCTTGACGAAGGCATCGAATTCCGGGGAATCCGCGGTAACATCTGCGCCGAGGATGGCGGCGTTGAGGGAGTCCGCCTCCGCGCTGAACTGGATGCCACCCTCGATGACGTTGCGGTGTGCGCGCAGCGTATTCGCTGTATCGGCAGAGCCGGTAAAGGCTACGTGATCGCGGTAATCCAGGTGATCCAGCAGGTCACGAGCGGAGCCGGAGATGAGCTGCAGGCTGCCCTCCGGCAGGATTCCGGAATCGATCATGAGGTGCACGCAGGCCGCGGTGATATAGCCGGTGGGCGTAGCGGGCTTAACAATGGAAGGCACGCCCGCGATGAAAGCCGGGGCGAATTTCTCCAGCATGCCCCAGACGGGGAAGTTGAAGGCGTTGATCTGCACAGCGACGCCGGGGATGGAGGTGTAGATGTGGCGGCCAATGAAGGAACCGTCCTTGGAAAAGACCTCTGCCTCGCCATCCGGCATGACGGTGGAATTGGGCATCTCGCGGCGGCCCTTCGAGGAGAAGGTGAACATGGTGGAAATGCCGCCGTCGATATCGACGAAGTTATCGCGCTTATTAGCGCCAGCCTTGTTGGCCAGTTCGTAGAGCTCTTCGCGGTGATCTTGGAGATAGATCGCCAGCTCCTTGAGCTTGAGGGCGCGCTCGTGGAAGGTGAGCTTCTGCAGCCCTTCGCGTCCGGTATTGCGGGCGTAATCGATGGCGCCGGCGAT
Source organism: Corynebacterium hesseae (assembly GCF_037850265.1). Lineage (NCBI taxonomy): Bacteria > Bacillati > Actinomycetota > Actinomycetes > Mycobacteriales > Corynebacteriaceae > Corynebacterium > Corynebacterium hesseae. The sequence continues at coordinate 2,675,259 of NZ_CP137211.1, read as the reverse complement.
GTCGAGGCCTTCGGCGCTAACTAGGGCGACGACATCCCCGGTGGAGGCGTCGTGCACGTCCGCAACGCGCGAAGGGTTGTCCGGGGTGAGCCACTGGCCGGAGAGATAGCTGGGGACGAGGGCTTCAGTCATAGCGAAAAGTTTGGCCTTTCCATTAGTTTCCGAACGGTTGGTCAGTAAATACAGGCTAGTATAGTCTGCGTCACATTTCTAGGATTAAGTAAGGAGCACGGCATGGCCGCAGAGGTATGGAAGATTCAGTTGGGTGAGCTGGACAAGAAGATGGGCGTAGAAATCCTGGAAGAGTCAGCCGAGCGGGTGGTGGCCACCATGCCGGTTGAGGGCAACACCCAATCCTTCGGGCTGCTTCACGGCGGCGCGATGGCCTGTATCGCTGAGGCCGTCGGCAGCTGGGCGGCGGTGATTCACGCCTCGACGCTGGGCAAGGTCGCTGTCGGCGTGGACATCAACGCGACGCACCACGCCTCCGGGCGCTCGGGTCAGGTCACGGCGACGGCCACCGCTATCAAGCTGGGTAAGACGCTGTGCTCCCACGAGATCGTCATTACAGATGACGAGGGGAGGAGACTGTGCACGGCGCGTATCACGAATGCGTTGATTTCCCCTAAAGCGGAAGGGAAGTAAGGGAGTCCGTAAATAAAGCGTAAAAATCGGGGTCAAGGGGTGTAAAGATGCCGCAAATAACCCGTAGGTCTAGGGGGGAGCGGGCCTAACGTCAATGCTCGGCAGGTGCTCACCAGCACCGGCGCTCGATGCTCTGGGGCACCGGGCACACCTTGTATTGCTTTCACCCAAGGGGGTCTCTCCCACATGTTGGACATTCTGGTCATCGTGATCGTGGTCCTTACATTTAGCGCTCCCTCCGCCATCAACGAGTTTATGGACGGAGACGCGTAAATCATGAACACCATCACAGCGGTTATCGGGCTCATTATTGTTGTCGCGCTCGTGGCCTATCTCATCATTTCTCTTATTGACCCGGAGCGTTTCGCATGATCGCCAGCATTGTGGCGGTAGCACCGCAGTACCTCGCCCTCTTTGCCCTTCTAGCGGCGGCTTATGTGCCGCTTGGTAACTGGATGGCTCGTACCTATACCTCTGAAAAAGACTGGGCTGTCGAGCGCCTCATATACAGAATTTTGCGGGTTGACCCCAACCGGGGCCATAACGCCAAGAACTACACTCGTGCGCTGCTGGGCTTCAGCCTGGCCTCCGTCTTGGTTCTTTACGCAGTGCAGCGGCTCCAAGCAGTGCTGCCAAGCTTTGGCAACGCCCGCGAAGACGCAGTGGAGCCGTGGATGGCCTTCAACACTGCGGCCTCCTTTACTTCCAACACCAACTGGCAGTCCTATTCCGGCGAAGACACCCTGACCAATGCTTCGCAGATGCTGGGCCTGACCGTACAAAACTTTGCCTCGGCTGCTGTGGGCATGTGCGTGGCTGTTGCGTTGATCCGTGGCATCGGCCACCTGGGTTACCAGCGCGACGTGGCGGCAACGCAGGATGGTCAGAAGCTCATAGGTAACTTCTGGGTGGACCTCACCCGTGGTCTGGTTCGCATCCTGCTTCCCCTGTCACTCATTATCTCCACCGTGCTCATCCTTGGCGGAACCATGCAAACCTTTGGATCCAACCTGGTCACTGACTCTGGCGTGGATATCTCCCGTGCTCCTGTGGCCAGCCAAGAAGCTATTAAGCTGCTGGGCACCAACGGTGGTGGCATCTTCGGAGCTAACTCGGCGCACCCGTTTGAGAATCCAACGGGCTTTACCAACCTGGTGGAGATCTTCTCCCTGCTCGTCATCTCTTTCTGCATGATTCGCACGTACGGCGTGATGCTTAAATCGCAGAAGCACGCGTGGACGCTGCTCGGCGTTGCCGGTGGTCTGTGGACCGTGATGGTTGTCCTAGTGACCTGGGCACAGCACACCCTCGTCGGCGGTGCTTCCCAGTTGGCAGGCGCCAACATGGAAGGTATCGAACAGCGCCTTGGCATTGACGCTTCGGCATTGTTCGCCGTGTCCACCACGGGTACCTCGACGGGTGCGGTGGACTCCATGCACGATAGCTATTCCCCGCTGGGCGGCGGCTTGCTCATCCTCAACATGCTGCTGGGTGAGATCGCTCCAGGCGGTGTGGGCACTGGCCTCTATGGCCTCTTGATTGTGGCCATCCTAGCAGTGTTCATCGGTGGTCTCCTGGTAGGCCGCACACCGGAGTTTATGGGCAACAAGATTGGACGCAAGGAAATTTCGGCAGTCAGCCTCTACATCCTCACCATGCCGGTTCTAGTCCTCGTGGGCGTCGGAGCCTCCGTGGCGCAGCGCAAGCTTGTCGAGCTATCTGCAACCAACTTCGGCGCGCCGGGCACAGCGGACAATGCGCACGGCCTCTCTGAAGTGCTTTACGCGTTTACCTCCGCGGCCAACAACAATGGCTCGGCTTTTGCAGGTCTCACGGTGACTGAGCCCTGGTGGCAGATCACGTTGGGCTTGGCCATGCTGTTGGGCCGCTTCTTGCCCATCGTCTTCGCCCTATACCTAGCCGGAAGCCTGGCAGGGCAGAAGCGCCAGGCCACCACTACCGGCAGCTTGCCCACGTCCGGCATCACCTTCTCCCTGTTGACCATCGGCGTCATCCTGCTGGTCGCAGCACTCACCTTCTTCCCCGTCCTCACCCTGGGTCCCATTTCGGAGGCACTATCATGACAACCCCTACCATGACCGCTGAGCAGGTCAAGGCTCCTCGCACAAAGACTGCGGACAAAAACAGCGGTCTTGCCGCTGCGGCGCTGAAGGCGCTGCCGAGCAAAATGTCCCCGCTTGCCCAAGCACGCAACCCCGTGATGTTCGTCGTGTGGGTCGGCGCCGCACTGACTACGGTGTGGTCCATCATCAACCCCAGCTTCTATGGATGGGTCGTGACTATATGGCTGTGGTTCACTATCGCCTTCGCGGCCTTTGCGGAGGCTTATGCCGAAGGCCGCGGAAAGGCCCAGGCCGACAGCCTGCGCTCTGTGCGTGATGATGCCACTGCCAACCTAATAACGGACTCCGGCATTGAGGTGGTCCCTGCGTCTGAGCTCACGAGAGGCTCTATCGTGCGAGTGGAAGCCGGGGAGACCATCCCGGGTGACGGTGACGTCATCGAAGGTGCCGCTACCGTCGACGAGTCTGCTATCACGGGTGAATCGGCTCCCGTCGTCCGCGAGGCCGGCGGTGACCGCTGCGCCGTGACTGGCGGCACCGTGGTGCTCTCTGACTCCATCAAGGTCAAGATCACCTCTGAACCGGGTTCCACTTTTGTGGACACGATGATTGCTCTGGTGGAAGGAGCCGAGCGCCGCAAGACTCCGAATGAGATTGCGCTGAGCATCCTTCTTTCCACGCTGACTATCCTCTTCCTCATCGCCGTGACGGCTTTGGCTCCCATGGGTTTGTTCACCGGCGCTGAGTTGTCCCCGCTGTCCCTCGTCGCGCTGCTGGTATGCCTCATCCCGACGACCATCGCCGCACTGTTATCCGCCGTGGGTATCGCCGGCATGAACCGCCTCGTTCGCCACAACGTTCTGGCCACTTCCGGCCGTGCGGTGGAAGCAGCCGGTGACGTCGCCACGCTTCTTATGGATAAGACCGGCACCATCACGTACGGCAACCGCCAGGCCACGGGCCTGATCGTGGCTTCGGGTGTGAACGAACGTGAAGCTGCAGAGATTGCACGCATTTCTTCCCTGGCGGATGAAACCCCGGAGGGCCGCTCCATCGTCTCCTGGTTGACGGAGAACTACTCTCTGTCTAGCGAGGGCGACGCGGAAGCTCGGAAGGCTGAAGTCATCCCGTTCAGCGCTTCTACCAGGATGTCTGGTCTCGACCTGGCTAACAGAAAGCTGCGCAAGGGCGCGGGCGACGCCGTGCGAAAGTGGGTAACTGAGGCAGGCGGCGCGTGGCCGCAAGAGATCGAGGATTCAGTAACCCAGATTGCGCAAGACGGCGGCACCCCGCTGCCAGTTGCCGTGGAAGAATCCGATGGCAGCCGCAAGGTGATCGCGGTGGTGCAGCTGAGTGACGTAGTCAAGCCCGGCATGGCCGAGCGTTTCGCCGAGCTGCGCCAGATGGGTATCAAAACCATCATGGTCACCGGCGACAACCCGCTGACCGCCGCGGCCATTGCTAAGGAAGCCGGTGTCGATGACTACATCGCCGAGGCCACCCCGGAAGATAAGCTCGCCCGCATCCGCGAAGAACAGGCGCAAGGCCGCATGGTGGCCATGACCGGTGACGGCACCAACGACGCCCCGGCCCTGGCGCAGGCGGATGTGGGAGTAGCCATGAACACTGGTACCTCCGCGGCGAAGGAAGCCGCCAACATGGTGGACCTGGACTCTGATCCGACGAAGCTTATCGACGTCGTTCGCATTGGTAAGCAGCTGCTGATCACCCGTGGTGCGTTGACCACCTTCTCCTTGGCCAACGACTTGGCAAAGTACTTCGCCATCCTGCCGGCGCTCTTCTCCGCGCAGTTGCCGCACTTGGAACGCCTCAACATCATGCACCTGCATTCGCCTGAGTCCGCCATCGTGTCTGCGGTGATCTTTAACGCGCTCATCATCGTCGCGCTCATCCCCTTGGCGCTCAAGGGCGTGTCGTATAAGCCAGCCTCCGCGTCCTCACTGTTGCGCCGCAACCTCGGTATTTGGGGATTAGGCGGCGTGATTACCCCGTTCATTGGCATCTGGCTCATTGACCAGGTCGTCTCCCTCCTCCCAGGCCTCTAAAGAGAACCTGCAAAGAAAAAGGAAGAACAATGCGTGTTTATCTGCGTAACCTCATTGCCGGTTTTGTCGCCGTGCTGCTCTGCGTCGTAGCACTCGGTATGGTCTATCCGGCGGCTGTGTGGGCCATTTCCCGCATCACACCGCAGTCCGCCGACGGCAATCTCATCTACCAAGGAGAGTGCCTCGTGGGCTCTACCCAAATCCAAGACGGGGTGAGCGAGGGCCCCTACTTCTTCCCTCGCGCCGAGGGAATGAGTAACTACGGTACGAGCAGCACGGAGCTGGAGAAGAACATCCAGGAACGCCGCGCCGCTATTGCCCAGCGGGAAGGCGTAAGCGAAGACCGTGTGCCTGCCGACGCCGTCACGGGCTCCGGTTCCGGAGTGGATTCCGGTATCAGCCCCGTGTACGCCGAGCTGCAAGCTCCGCGTGTGGCTCGGGAGCAGGGCATCAGCGTGGAAGAGATGGAAAAGCTCATCGCCGAGAACACGGAGCATGCCAGCCTCGGGTTTCTAGGCGAAGACACGGTCAATGTGACAACTCTCAATATGTCGTTGCCCACGCCTACTCCCTGTTCATAAAGATCAGCTCATAAGATGAAGCAATGTTGACCGAAGCAACTGCGCCGTCCTCGCGCACCAAACGCGGCACCTTGAAGATTTTGTTGGGCGCCGCTCCTGGCGCGGGCAAAACCTGCGCCATGCTTAGTGAGGCGCACACGCTGATTAACCAAGGCCGTGACGTTGTCGTCGGCATTGTGGAAGACCACGGTCGCGCATATACGAAAGCCTTGTGCGAGGGTTTGGAGATCATTCCGCGGCGCACCGTTGACGGTCTGTCCGCCGGGGAGTTGGATACCTTTGCGGTCATCACGCGGAAACCTGACATTGTCCTTGTCGATGAGTTTGCCCACTCCAATCCTCGTGACGAAGAGCACGAGAAGCGCTGGGAAGACATCGAAGAGATTCTGGATGCCGGAATCGACGTCATCTCGACTCTCAATATCCAGCATCTGGAAAGCCTCAACGATGTAGTCAAGCAGATCACGGGCATCGCACCGCAGGAAACAGTGCCGGATGAGGTAGTGCGTGCTGCGAATGAGATCGAGTTGGTCGACGTCTCCCCGCAGCTTCTGCGCACCCGGCTTAGCGACGGACACGTGTACCGCGAAGCACGCATCGAACCTGCACTCAACAACTACTTCCGCGTGGGAAACCTCACCGCGTTGCGCGAGTTGGCACTGCTCTGGCTGGCAGATCAGGTTGATGAAGCACTCATTACGTATCGCTCGGATCAAAAAATCACCGATACGTGGGAAGCACGTGAGCGGGTAGTTGTGGCCATCCAAAACGTTGCCCATGCTGAGACCCTGATCCGGCGCGGGCGGCGCATCGCGACGAAATCTTCGGCGGAACTGCATGTGGTCCACGTCGTTTTTGGTGATTCCTTCACGTCGCGTTCCTCTTCGGTGGCGGGATCGGCGCAACAACTTGCCCGGCTGCAGACCTTGGCCCACGATGTGGGTGCGCGGCTGCACCAGGTTACTGGGGACTCCGTGCCGGAAGCTCTGCTCAACTTTGCGCGAAGCGTCAACGCTACCCAGCTTGTTGTCGGGGTGTCGCCGCGGCGGCGTTTCGGCGTGCACTGGCACAGCACGGTAGCAGAGACAGTACTGCGCGAATCCGGCTCGATTGACTGCCACCTTGTCAATCTTCCCCCGGAAAAGCCGCTTCCGCTCACACGGATGCTGCATCCTTTCCGGCCCTTCCCGCAGCGTGCAATCGCGTGGCTTAGTTCAGCGTTGGCCTTCGTCGGACTCACTGCGTTGTTAGTGCAGGCTGACGGCCAGGACTTGGGAACAGGTACCTGTTCTGCGTTCTACTTTGCACTCATTCTGTTTGTCAGTTTGGTGGGTGGCCTGTGGCCGGCCGTGGTGGTGGCGGTGGCTTCCGGTTTGGCGGTCAATTGGTTTTTCACCGAGCCAATCCATACCTTCGACATCGCCGATCCCGCTAACGCTGTCATCGCCGTGGTCATGGTGGCTATCGCTCTGGCAGTTGGCATTCTTGTGCGCCGCGCCAAGATTGAGCGGGCGAATGCAGCTGTGGCTGCGCGTGATGCTGAGCTGCTTACGGTGTTTTCCCGTGCCGCGTTGAATCGCCGTGCAGATTCTTCCCCGAAAGATGCCGTGATGCGCAAGGTGGGGGAGGCATTCAATTGTCGTCGAGCGGAGCTGTTGGATGACAACGGTGACGTCCTTGCCACCTGGCGCGCAGTTAGCCCCGAGCGCACTTCGAAGCACCTTCATATTCCCGAGAAAGTGCGCCATGAACAGACAGTGGACACCGTTGTGGCGAGCGAAGATGGGACGGTTCAGCTTCGTCTTGCGGGCCCGACTTTGTCTGCCCGGGATCGTGGCCTTGTCACCGTGGTCGCGGGCTATCTCGCGGGTATTGTTCGCCGCGAAAAGCTTTCTGCTGAGGCCGCGCGCGCTGATGCGATAGCCGCTGCAGACGAGCTGCGGCGAGCGCTGCTGTCGAGTGTGAGCCACGATTTGCGTACTCCGTTGGCAACGGCCAAGTTGGCGGTGTCGTCATTGCGTAATGCCGACATTGAATTCACTCCCGAGGACCAAGATATGCTTTTGGCAGAAACTGCGGCGAGCATCGAGGAACTCACCGGGTTGGTCACCAATTTGTTGGATTACTCCCGGCTTACCGCTGGAGCAATCACCGCTCGCCACGACGTCGTCGAGGTGGCAGAGGTGGCTCATCGTGCCATCGCTTCCTGCGCCTTTGGGCATTCCCCGGAGCAAATTGGGCGCATCCATTTGGACCCTAGTGTGCGTGGAGTTACGTGCTGCGCGGATGCAGCCCTCATGGAGCGTGTCTTGGCCAATCTCTTTGATAACGCCCTGCGTTATGCGCCGACTGGCCAAGTGACGATGAGTGCTCAGACTATCGCCGAACAGGTGGAACTGATTGTCGGCGATGAAGGACCGGGTATCCCGCCGGAGAAACAGAAGGAACTGTTCCAGGCGTTTCAGCGTTTGGGTGATACCAGCAACGACAACGGAGTGGGCCTTGGCCTTTCTGTTGTTCAAGGCTTTGTGGAGGCCATGGGCGGTAGCATCGAGGTAGCTGCCACCCCGGGCGCAACCTTTATTTTGCGGTTTCCCGTCGCGGGAGGAGAACAAAAATGACGACGAAGAAAACTAGCATCGCCATCGTGGACGATGACCCGCGTCTGCTCAACACACTGAGCATTAATTTCAAGGCTCGGGGCTACGAGGTTCACCCAGCACGTACAGGTGCTGAGGGACTGCAGGTGGTGTCACAGCAGCAGCCAGACGTAGTCATCTTGGACATGGGGTTACCGGATATGGACGGAACCGTCGTGTTGGAAGGAATCCGCGGATGGTCTGCAGTACCGGTGATCATCTTGACGGCACGCTCTGATCCGCTGTTCAGCGCCGCAGCTCTCGACCGCGGCGCGGACGACTACGTCACCAAGCCCTTCTCTATGGAGGAGCTTCTGGCCCGCGTGCGCGTGGCGCTAAGACATGGTAGCCCACAGAGTCCAGTGAGGCGCACTGAGACCGCTGTGGTACGCGCCGGGGACGTTCTGATCGACGTTCCGCGCCATTCCATCACTAAAGACGGTGAGCCGCTGCACCTGACCCCCACCGAGTGGGGCGTGCTCACCACGTTGCTTCGCGCCCACGGCGGCTTGGTACGCAAAGAGGATCTGCTTTCTGAAATCTGGGGTCCAGGCTTTGAGGGGCAGGGGCACTACCTGCGTATTTACACCTCCCAGTTGCGCCGCAAGCTAGAGGATGACCCAGCTAATCCCGCCTTCCTCCTCACGGAGCCCGGCTTGGGGTACCGCTTCGTGGTGCCAGAGCCGGGCGCGGGAGGGAGTGGCTACTCGGAGTAGTTGTAGAAGCCCTTGCCGGACTTGCGGCCCAGCTCGCCGCGCGCGACCATGTCGCGCATGAGCTGCGGCGGGCTAAAGCGCTCACCCAGCTGGGATTCAAGGTATTCGGCGATGCCGAGGCGCACATCCAGGCCCACGATATCGGTCAGCTCCAGCGGGCCGATGGGGAACTTGTAGCCCAGCACCATGGCGTTGTCGATATCGCGCGGTGAGGCCACGCCTTCCTCCACCATGCGGATAGCCTCAAGCGCGATGGCCACGCCGAGACGAGAGGAAGCGAAGCCAGGGGCATCCTTGACCACTACGGCGGTCTTACCCAGGCCCTCGACCCAGCCCTTGGCGGTGTCCACGAGCGCTTCCGGGGTGGACTCGGCAATAACCACTTCCACCAGCTTGGAGGCCGGGACCGGGTTGAAGAAGTGCAGGCCGATGACGTCGTTGGGGATGCTTTCCGCCAACTGGGATACCGACAGCGAGGAGGTATTGGTGGCGACGACGGCCTGCGGGGCCGCCTCAGCAATATCCCTAAAGGCGGCCACCTTGAGATCCATCGACTCCGGAACTGCTTCAATCACGAGGTCGAAGCCAGCAAAGGCGGAGGCAGTGGTGGACAAGCTGAGACGCTCATCCCAGGATTCGAAGGTTCCTTCCGCGCCGCGGTCGAGGGAGCCGCGGATGGCCTTGTGCACGCGCTCGCGGGCGGCGGCCACGGCGTCATCGTTGATATCCACCACGGTCACGGACGCGCCGGCGGCCAGGAAGGCGTGAGCGATGCCTGCGCCCATACGGCCGCCGCCGAGCACGCCGACCTTGGCAGGAACCTGCAGTACTGAGGACATGAGTTGAATCTCCTTGTGAGTGGAAGGTTTATTTCTTGCGGTCCAGGAAGGCCTGCATCCGCTCAAACTTGGCGGGGGACTCAAAGAGCACAGCCTGGGCGATGTTATCCACCGCTGGGTGCGCAGCATCTGGCATGGCGATGAGCTGCTTGGTCAGGCGTACGGCGAGCGGGTCTTGCTTGGCAATGCGCCCGGCTAGTTCCAGGGCGCCGTCGACAAGCGCATCCGGCTCGTGCAGCTCGCTGACCAGGTGGTTGGCCAGCGCCTCCTCGCCGTTGAGGATGCGTCCAGCCAGCAGAATCTCCTTCGCCAGCGGGGTGCCCACGCACTCCTTGAGGCGCCAGGTAGCACCCGCGGCGGCAGCGATGCCCAATCCGGCCTCGGGCTGCCCAAACTTGGCAAAGGGCGTGGACACGCGGAAGTCGGCCGCCAAGGCCAGCTCGAGACCGCCACCGAGAGCGTAGCCATCTACCGCCGCGATGACGGGGGCAGGCAGTGAGGCGATGCGGTGGAAGATGCCGGAGTTGATGCCGCGGAGGGCGTCCTCGCGACGGCGCTCACGAAGCTGCGCGATGTCCGCCCCGGAGGCGAAGATGCCGCGAGGGCCCTTCGGGGTGTCCACGGTGCAGCCGGTGATGATGAGGATGCGCGGATCGGATTCGAGTTGCGCGCAGAGCTCGTGGAACTCCGTCACCATCTGCTCATCGATGGCGTTGCGTACCTCGGGGCGGTTGAGCTTGGCGATGACAATCTCGTCGTTCTCGCCACGCGTCGAAATCTCAATGGCAGTAGTCATCTACACCCTCTCAATCGCAATCGCGGTGCCCTGGCCCACGCCCACGCACATGGTGGCGATGCCGCGGCGCAGTCCGTCCGTTTCCAGGCGGTTGAGCAGGGTCAACGTGATGCGGGAACCGGAGGACCCCAGCGGGTGGCCCAGCGCGATGGCGCCTCCCCAGGCGTTGACCTTGTCCTCGTCCAAGCCCAGCTCGCGGATGCAGGCCAGTGACTGAGTGGCAAAAGCTTCGTTGAGCTCGACGGCGTCCACGCTGTCGAGCTCCCAGCCGGCGCGCTCCAGCACGTCGCGGGTCGCCGGGATGGGGCCCGTGCCCATGATCTCTGGGCGCACACCGCGCGCGGAGTTGGCCACCACGCGGGCGCGGGCGGTCAGGTTGTGCTTCTTGAGGGCTTCTTCGGAAGCGACAATGACGCAGGAGGCGCCGTCGTTGAGCGAGGAGGCGTTGCCCGCCGTGGTGACATCTCCCAGGGAGGTCACCGGGCGCAGCTTGGCCAGAACCTCCATCGTGGTGCCCGGGCGGGGGCCTTCATCGGTATCGACCACGGTGACGTTGCCCTTGCGGTCAGTGACCTCGACGGGCACGATCTCCCGGGCGAATTTGCCGGCTTCGATAGCAACGAGCGCGCGCTCCTGGGAACGCACGGCGAAGGCGTCGGCTTCCTCGCGGCTAATGCCGAAGACATTGGCCACTTCCTCGGCGGTCTCCGGCATGGAGTAGGTCATCTTCTCCTGCTCCGCGAACTTCGGGTTGGCAAAGCGCCAGCCAATGGAGGTATCGAAGGCTTGGCCTGGCTTGGCAAAAGGCTTGTTCGGCTTCTCCATGACCCAGGGAGCGCGGGACATGGACTCGACGCCGCCGGCGATGACGATATCTGCTTGGCCGGATTCCACGAGGGCAGTGGCCAGGGCAATCGAGGACATACCTGACGCGCACAGGCGGTTGACTGTAATGCCCGGAACGGTGTCCGGGAACCCGGCGAGCAGCCAGGACATGCGGGCAACGTTGCGGTTCTCCTCACCGGCGCCGTTGGCGTTGCCGATGATGACTTCATCCACTGCGGAGGGGTCGAGGCCAGCCTCCTCCACCGTCTTCTTGATGGCGGTGGCCATGAGGTCATCTGGGCGAACCGAGGACAGTGCGCCGCCATAGCGGCCCACGGGGGTGCGGAAGCCGGATACCAGGTATGCAGTCATGTGATTCCTTAGCTGTTGTAGCTGTTGTGTGGTGTAGAAGGTCGTGAGGTCTAGCGTCCGTGGAAGACCGGCGGGCGCTTCTCGTTGAAAGCAGCGAAGCCTTCGTAGTAGTCCTCGGTATTGCAGAGCTTTCCCTGGGCAACGTTTTCGGCATCGACGCTGGCCCACAGCCCAGTGCCGTTATCGCGGATGTCCTGGACCAGGGTGCGGCTGGTGAGGAAAGCTTGGGTGGCGCCGTGGGCTGCGCGCTTGGCGACGTCCCGAGTGAACCCCAGCAGCTCCTCTGCCGGGATGGCGCGGGAGAAGAGCCCCGCGCGCACTGCCTCCGCGCCGGAGATGAGATCGCCGGTGATGATGAGGTCCATCGCGCGGTGCGTTCCTAGACGTTCGACGAAGAGGGAGTGCCCGCCCGAATCCAGGGTGGCGCCCAGGTTGGCAAACGGGGAGCCGAACTTGGCGTCTTCGGCGACGTACACGACGTCACAGGCCAAGACGAGGCCGAGGCCTACGCCCAGGCAGGGCCCGTGCACGGCGGCGAAGGTGGGGGCGGGGAAGTTATCGATCTTCTTGAGCACCGGGGTAACCACGCCCGCGAGGTATGCGGTGGCGTCGTCTTCGCGCGGGTTGAGCCCCTTGATGTTGCGGCCGGCGCAAAAGCCCTTGCCTTCGCCGCGCAGTATGAGCGCGCGGGGGCTAAGCTGCGCGGCCTCATCGAGGGAGCGGGAGAGCTCGGCGAGGTCTTCTTCCGCGAGGGAATTGAGGGCCTTGGGGTTGTTGAGTACGAGCTCGACGACTCCGGCTTCGGCGTCGTGATGCAGGTCGATCATGTGTGTTACTCCTAGGCGTCAAAGTCGAGGACGATGTTCGGCGTGGTGGGGCGCGACTGGCAGGTCAGGATGTAGCCGGCCTTGACCTCATCGGCCTCCAGCGCGTAGTTCTCCGCCATGTCGACCTCGCCCTCGACCAGCTTGGCGCGGCAGGTGCCGCACACGCCGCCGGCGCAGGCGAAGGGGACGTCGGAACGCACACGCAAGGCGGCGTTGAGCAGAGACTCATTGGCAGAGACCGGGGATTCAACGGAGCCGGAGAGACCATCGAGCTGGAAGTTGATGGTGACGTTATCGCCTTCCGGATCGACCTCCACGTGGCGGCCAGCCTGGTTCTGGTCTCCGGAGGGCTTGCCGGTGGTAAACAGCTCGTAGCGCACGTCCTTCTCACCTACGTCACGGCTGGCCAGCTCGTCGCGGACCAGCTGCACCAGCTCGAAGGGGCCGCAGAGGAACCATTCGTCGACGGTGTCCGTGCGCACGACGTTATCCAGTAGAGTCTGGAGTTTTTCAGCATCGATGCGCCCAGAAAACAGCGGATTGACGCGCTGCTCGCGGGACAGGACGTGGTGCACGGCAAAGCGGGTAGGGAACTTGTCCTTGAGGTCACCGATCTCCTCGGCGAACATGACGTCGCCGCCGCCCTTGTTGGCAAAGATGAGCTCAAATGTGGTGTCGGGGGAGGTATGGAGCACGGTCTGGGCGATGGCCATGATCGGCGTGATGCCGGAGCCCGCTGCAATGGCCACGAGGTGTGGGTTCTCTAGCTTCTCCAGCTCTTCGCGCACGGCCTCGGGGTTGTTGAGACCGGTGAGGTGGGTCTTTGAGGTGAACGCGCCCTGCGGGTTCATCACGTCCATGGTGTCGCCGGGCTTCAGGGTGTCGTTGGCCCACGTGGAGAACACGCCACCGCGGTCACGCTTAATGGCGACGCGCAGGATACCGTCGCGTGGCACATCGCAGATGGAATAGGAGCGGCGGACTTCCTGACCGTCGATAGTCGCCCGCAGGGCAACGTACTGGCCGGGGATGTAGTCATAGTCGTCTTGCAGCTCCGGAGGGATGGCGAAGGAAACCTCCACGGAGTCCTCAGTCAATGCGCGCACGTCGGACACGGTCAGGGTGTTGAACGTGGCCTTCTTCTTTGCGGGGGCAGACGGGGTCGTGGTCATTAGTGCACCTTGAAGTAGTCGAAGGGTTCCAAGCAGTCCTGGCAGTTGTAGAGGGCCTTGCAGGACGTGGAACCGAATTGGGCAAGCTTACGAGTGCGGCGGGAGCCACAGTGAGGGCATTCGATGGCCGGCGGCGGTCCAAGCGTTAGCGGGATGGGGCCTTCCGGCGTGGCCCGGGTTTTCCCGGAGGGAGGGGCAATGCCATAGTCCTTGAGGTTTTGCCGGCCAGTCTCCGTCATCCAGTCGGTAGACCACGCGGGCTGGAGCACGAGGTCAACGCGTACCTTGGCGTAGCCGGCATCCGCCAATGCTTTGGTGATGTCCGCCGTGATGTGCTCCATGGCGGGGCATCCGGAATAGGTCGGGGTAATCGTGGCCACCGCGGTGTCGCCTTCGAGACGAGCATCTCGGAGGATCCCAAGGTCAGCGATGGAAATGACAGGGATTTCCGGATCGGGTACCTCGGCGGCGACGTCCCACACGTGGGCGTCGTCAGGCTGCGTGGGGCGCAGCGGGTGGGATTTGTCTGTGATGGACACGATGAAACCTTGGTCCTTTCCTTTTCTTTACCACGTCGCGCCGGGGTGCTGGCGCGCCAAGGATTGCATCTCTGCGAGGATGTAGCCGCGGTGCTCGGAGAAGCGTCCAGTGCGTTGCCCGGAGCGCGCCTGCTTGACGTCCGGGATGGATAGGCCAGCCTTGTCCAGGACATAGGCGATGCGCTCATCGAACTGTGCGCGCAGGCTGGAAGGAAGAACGGCGATGCCTTCTGCCGCGAGCTTCTCGTGGAGCGGGAGGTCCTCGAAAAGCTCGTCGAGGTAGGGCCACATGTACATCAGGCCCTCCGTGATCCGGCGGTGGGATTCCTCGGTACCGAGACCAAGACGCAGAATCCACTGGTTGGCGTGGTCGATGTGGTACTCAACTTCCTTGATGGCCTTGGCCGCGATAGCTGCCAGCGTCTCATCCTTCGACTCCAGCAGGGCGGTGTAGAGCCCGTATTGGTAATAGGAAAAGAGCAGCTGGCGGGCGATGGTGTAGCCGAAGTCCCCGTTCTCCTGTTCGACGAGGCGCGCGGAGCGGAACTCCTCCTCGTTACGGAAGTAGGCCAAGTCATCCTCGGTCTTGCCCCATGCGGTACCGGCGTAGGTCAGCAGGAAGCGGGCGTGCCCGATGAGATCGAGGGCGATGTTGCCCAAGGCAATATCTTCTTCCATCTCTGGTGCCCGCGAAATCCACCAACCCAATCGCTGGGCCAAGATGAGGGCGTCATCGCCCAACATGAGGGCATAGCGTGCGGTGTCCTCGGGGGCGACTGCGCCGGAAGCGGCGATGTCTTCTGCGGTGATGCCGTTGCCCTGCGATTGCTTCGTCGCAGAATCGGCGGCTGCAAATCCGGTCACAGGTGCGGCACTCCTTCCGACTTGTCGTAGTAGGTGGCGTGGCGGTAGCTCTTACCCTGCGGGGATTCGAAGAATCCGCCCTTGGAGTCGGGGTCGGAGGAGGCGATGGCTTCGCTGGGCACGACCCAGACGGAGGTACCTTCGTTGCGCCGGGTGTAGAGATCGCGGGCATTGCGCAGGGCCATCGTGGCATCCGGTGCATGCAGCGAGCCGGCGTGGACGTGGGAGAGGCCGCGGGAGGAACGTACGAAGACCTCCCACATGGGCCAGTTAGAGCTAGACATGGAATTTTCCTTAAAGTGTCGAGGCTGGTTGGGCGGTGTGCTTGGGCTTAGGCGATAAGCGAGGTATCAGCCGAGTGGTGCTTCTCCGCGTAGGCCGCGGCGGCTTCGCGGACCCAGGCGCCGTCGGCATGTGCTTGGCGACGCCGCTGCATCCTCTGCACGTTGCAGGGACCCTCGCCCTTGATGACGGCCTTGAATTCGGACCAGTCGAGCTCGCCGAAGTCATAGTGGCCGCGCTCCTCGTTCCACTTCAGGTCTGGGTCTTCGAAGTGCAGGCCAAGGGCCTCGGCCTGCGGGACGATCATGTCCACGAAGCGCTGGCGCAGCTCGTCGTTGGAAAAGCGCTTGATGTTCCATGCCATGGACTGCTTGGAGTTGGGGGAGTCATCGTCCGGTGGGCCGAACATCTGTAGTGCCGGGCCGTAGAAACGGTTGATGGCCTCCTGGGCCATCTGCTTCTGCTCGGGGGTTCCGTGGGAAAGCTCGTAGAGGATCTCCCAGCCCTGGCGCTGGTGGAAGGACTCTTCCTTACAGATGCGAACCATGGCGCGGCCATAGGGTGCGTAGGAAGCACGGCAGAGCGGAACCTGGTTGCAGATGGCGGCGCCATCCACCAGCCAGCCGATGGCTCCGATGTCGGCCCACGTGCGCGCCGGGTAGTTGAAGATGGAGGAGTACTTGGCGGTGCCATCGAGCAGCTGCTGAACTAGCTCGTCGCGCGGCGTGCCCAAGGTCTCCGCGGCGGAGTAGAGGTAGAGGCCGTGGCCGGCCTCGTCCTGCACCTTCGCCATGAGGATGGCCTTGCGCTTAAGTGACGGTGCGCGGGTAATCCAGTTGGCCTCCGGCTGCATGCCGATGATTTCGGAGTGTGCGTGCTGGGAAATCTGGCGCGTCAAGGTCTTACGGTAGGCGGCCGGCATCCAGTCGGTGGGCTCGATGCGGGAGTCTTCGGCGATGAGCTCGTCGAAGTGCTGCTGTGCTTGTGCGTCATCCGCGGCCGGGACGGCGGCGAGTGTCTTTTCTGATGGGGTCATGGGAGGAATCGTTCCCTCTCTGCTCAGTGTCGGCTCGGTGATACTTACTGACTGGTTGGTCAGTATATGGGGCAGGTGTGAGCTATGTCAACCATGTTTGTGAGCTGTGCCCTATTTTCGAACGAATCGCTGCTAGGTCTGTAGCTGGGCTTTAGGAGTTACGGTTCTGCGGCTTAGCGGGAAGAACGCGAAATGTGCCGCGGAATTCGGCGATGGGCTTTCCCTTGATGCTGAGGGTGACATCGACGACGCCATTGCGTCCCCAGGCTTGGCGGGTTATCCCGACGCCATCAACGACGTCCCCTTCGAAGGCGGGGGCGATGTAGTGGATTGAGTTGTGCGCGGCGACGGCCAACTCGCCACCGGAGTTGCAGGCGCCGGCGAAGATGGAATCGGCGAACATGTACAGATAGCCACCTTGCGCTGTGCCATGCCCATTGCACATCTCTGGGCGGATGGTGAAGTGGCCTTCGCATTTGCCGAGGTCCAACGTGGTGATTCTCGCGCCAATTTCCGCAGTGGCTCGGTCGTCATCGAACATGGCGCGCACGTGGGTAAACTCGGGGCCTTCGGCGACGCCGGGGGCGAGGATGGGGTGTTCGGTGCTCATGGGAATTCCTCCTTGGGAAGGGCCTTCCGCAGCGCTACCGAGGGAGCGGGTAAAGGGGTGTGGTGGCTCACTAGTCTAACGGCGCCCGGGGCTCTCTGCTTGAATGGACTGCGTGAATAAAGAGAAGTCCATCGCTCAGGGCGCGGTCCGTGGCCGCCCCGGCTACTCCCGTGAAGATGTCATTCGTGCAGCTGTCCGCGCTTTTACTGCCCGCGGTTACGACGCCACGTCGATGGATAACGTGGCGAGTGAATTGGGGATCTCCAAGTCTGCGCTCTATCACCACATTTCTTCGAAGGAAGAGATCCTGGAGCTCACGGTGGTCCAGGCGCTGAAACGGTTGGAAGCGGTTGCGGAGGAGATGGCGGCGGCCGATCTCTCGGCGGGGGAGAAGGTACGTGGGCTGCTGCGTGGCTCGATTGAGGTGCTGTGCTCTGACCCGAAGTCCGTTGCGCTCTTGCTCCGGTTGCGGGGTAACTCCGAGGTGGAGCGCTCCGCGCTTGAGCGCCGTCGGGTGTTGACGCGTTCTGTGATTCCGCTGGTGGAGGAAGCCCAGGAGGAGGGTGCTATCCGCTCCGACATTGAAGCCCCGCTGTTGACGCGCATGATTTTTGGAATGATCAACTCGACGTCCGATTGGTACGAGCCGGAAGGGCGAATCGATGCCGAGGAGCTGGCCAACACGTTTGAAAGTGTTGTTTTCAGCGGCCTAGCGCCGCACGCAATGAAGTAGCTCCGAACCTGCGTTTCGCCCCGGCGTTGTCGCTCAATTCGGGGGTGGGGGCTTCTTTTGCGTGTGAAACCGCCGTGGCCTGCATAGATGTGCCGTGGTTCAAAGACTTGGTGTAAATGTGTTGTCTATCACCGCTGTGGTCTGTAGTGTACGTCACAAGACTTACCTAACCGAACGGTAAGTAAGTATCGCACGTGTTGTGCGTTGTCCCAGCTAACCAACTTCTTGCAGCACTTTCGAGGGAGCTTAAAGGGTGTGGTTCCCCTCTCCTCGAAATGAAAGGCAAATGACGTGACCGCAACGTTTGACATTTTCTCCGACCACCACGGCCCCCAGATGGGTATTGAGTACGCTTCCCGAGATGAAATCATCGCGCTGCAGACCGCACGCGCGAAGAATGAGCTGCGCCACGCGTACTACAACGTCCCGCACTACCGCCGCGCGTTTGATGAGAAGGGTGTTCACCCGGATGACTTCAAGGAGCTGTCGGACTTTGCGCAGTTCCCGTTCACGGATAAAGAAACTCTCCGTGCGGAATACCCCTTCGGAATGTTTGCCGTAGGCCAGAACCAGATTTCGCGCATTCACGCCTCTTCCGGGACCACCGGACGCCCGACCGTCGTGGGCTATACCGAAAACGACGTGCGCATTTGGGCGGAGCTCGTAGCTCGTTCGCTGCGGGCAGGTGGCCTGCGAAAGAGCGATAAGGTGCAGATTACGTTCGGCTATGGTCTTTTTACTGGCGGCCTGGGTGCCCACTATGGCGTTGAAGCCTTGGGCGCTACGGCAATTCCTACCTCCGGTGGCCAGACGGAGCGTCAGATTCAGATCATGCAGGACTTCCAGCCGGACGCGATTCTGGGCACCCCGTCCTACGTGCTCAACCTCCTTGACCGCATGCGTAAGGAAGGCCTGGACCCGCGCGAATCCTCCCTGCGCGCCGGCGTCTTTGGCGCTGAGCCCTGGAGCGAGGGAATGCGTCGCGAGCTCGAGGAAGGCTTCGGTATCACGGCCACCGATATCTACGGCCTCTCCGAGGTGATGGGCCCTGGCGTGGCTCAGGAGTGTGTTGAGACCAAGGACGGACTGACCGTTTGGGAAGACCACTTCTATCCAGAGATTATCGATCCTGACACCCTTCAGCCGGTGCCGGACGGCGAGTACGGCGAGTTGGTCATCTCTTCCCTGACGAAGGAGGCCTTCCCGATCATCCGCTACCGCACCCACGACATCACCCGTTTGCTCCCGGGTACTGCGCGTTCGATGCGTCGCATCGACCGCATTTCCGCTCGTAACGATGACATGATCATCCTGCGCGGCGTGAACTGCTTCCCGTCGCAGTTCGAAGAGATCATCACCGAGGACCGCGTGCTGCGCCCGCGTTACCAGTGCGTGCTGAGCAAGCGCGGCCGCATGGACCACCTCACCCTAGTGGTTGAGCACTCCTCGGAGGCAACCCCTGATCAGGTCGACGCTTCTGCCCAGTGGTTGAAGAAACAGATCAAGGAGCGCATCGGCATCACCGTAGGTGTGGAAATCACTGACCATGTCGATTGCGGTGAGGGCAAGGCAAAGAGGATCGTCGACAACCGCGATAAGTAGTCCGTTCTCGGCCCTTCCGGCGCGTCTTAGCTCAGCATTTGTCCCTTTTTCACTGGCTTAACTGTATCCACCGTGCTTCTGCACCCATAGAGAAAAGAATCCCACTATGTCTGCACCAGTCACCCAACAGCCTGCCCAAGGGCCGGGAATCACAACAGAGCACAAGCGTGTGCTCGCTGGTTCGATGGTCGGAACCACTATTGAATGGTTCGACTTCTTCATTTATGCCCAGGCCGCCGGCCTGATCTTTGCTACCCAGTATTTCGATCCGGTCTCCAATGAAAGCGCCTCGCTCGCGCAGATCATTTCCTGGGCGTCGCTGGGCATCTCCTTCCTCTTCCGCCCACTCGGTGCAATTCTGGCCGGCCACTTGGGTGACAGGCTTGGCCGCAAGCCGGTGCTTGTGGTCACGTTGGTTGGCATGGGTCTGGCCACGATGTTGATGGGTGTGCTGCCGACCTATGCATCCATCGGCATGGCGGCGCCCATTTTGTTGGTGGTCCTGCGCATCCTTCAAGGCCTTTCTGCAGGCGGTGAATGGGGCGGCGCAGCGATGCTGTCGGTGGAACACGCACCGCAAGGAAAGCGAGGACTGTTTGGCGCTTTCCCGCAGGTGGGCGTGCCTCTCGGTATGTTCCTTGCCACCATTTTCATGCTGGTCCTCTCCACTGTCCTGACCCCAGAGCAGTTCGTTGCATGGGGTTGGCGCATTCCATTTCTGTCTTCTGTGGTGCTCATTGTCCTCGGCTACCTCATTCGCCGAGCAGTAGAAGAGTCCCCGGCTTTCGCGGAAATGGAAGAGCTGAAGGAAAAGTCCTCCGCACCGCTGGCAGTCCTGTTCAAGGGGCACTTGGGAACCGTGATCAAGTGCGCGCTCATCTTTGCCGCTAACAACGCTATCGGCTACTTCGTCATCGCCTACTTCACTGCTTATGGCACGAAGGTCGTGGGCTATACGCGCCCGCAAGCCCTAGCCGTTGCCCTTATCGCGTCTGTCGGTTGGTTCTTCGGAACGCTGTACTTTGGCCACCTGTCTGACAAGATTGGGCGCCGTACGACATTCATTGGTGGTTACATCGTCTTGGCGCTCTACATCACCCCGGTATTCCTTGCGGTCGATTCCGGCAATGTCATGCTTTTCGGCGCGGCCGTGTTCCTCCTTGGCGTCATCTTGGGCGCGAGCTATGGCCCGCAATCGGCGATGTACGCGGAGATGTTCCCGGTGAAGGTGCGCCTGTCAGGCGTGTCCATCGGCTATGCCTTCGGCTCCATTATCGGTGGTGCTTTCGCCCCGATGATCGCGGAGATGCTTTACACGAAGTTTGAGACCTCCATGGCTATCGCGGCTTATGGCGTCGCGATTTCGATTGTCTCCCTCATCGGTGTGCTCGCCGTTCCCAAGGGGATTCAAGACCGCGATCTGCACGTATAGTCGCGCGGCTTCTTCCCCCGTTACCCTTCATCGCTTAGCTTCCTCCCGGACCCCATCGTTTCGGGCAGGGGATAGGCGTTGAGGGGTTTGTCGGTTTTGGGCTCCTGACCATGGGGTTGGGGTGGGCTAGATGCCAAGAAATAAAAACTCAAAACGGTACCTATAGGTTGGCAGGTAGGCTAAGATTCTCGCTAATACTCGTCGTACGCGGCCCGTATAAACAATTCCTGCGGTCTTGCTCGTGCGCGATATTTGCTCAAGAAGAAAGTTCTCTCATGACCACATCAACCCCGCACAAGACTCGCTCAACGCGCGATACCTTCAATACGCGCTTTGTCTTCCTCATGGCTGCTATCGGCTCCGCCGTTGGCCTGGGTAACATCTGGCGCTTCCCGTATGTTGCCTATGACAACGGTGGCGGTGCCTTCCTCATCCCGTACATGGTTGCCCTGCTCACCGCCGGTATTCCCATCCTGTGGTTCGACCTGGCTATTGGTCACCGCTTCCGTGGTTCCGCGCCGCTGGCCTTCCGACGCATCAGCAGCCGCTGGGAGGGAATCGGCTGGTTCAAGGTCGGCGTGAACTTCTTCATCGCCATCTACTACGCCGCCATCATTGCCTGGGCGGCGCTCTACACCGTTAAGTCCGTGACCCAGGCATGGGGCGATGATCCTGCGGAGTACTTCATGGGTGACTTCCTCCAAGCAGAGCCGGAGGCGACCTACTCAGGGCACATCGTCCCGTCCATCCTTGGCGTCATGGTCCTCGTGTGGATCGTCTGCATTGCCACGTTGGCCACGAGCATCAACGAGGGCATCGGCAAGCTGACCTCCATCTTCCTGCCTGTCCTGGCCGTCATGTTCATCATCCTGGTCATCCGTGCCTTCTTCCTCGACGGCGCCGCCGAGGGCCTCAACGCCTTCTTCACCCCGGATTGGTCCGTGCTGAGCAACCCGTCGGTGTGGATCGCCGCCTACGGTCAGATCTTCTTCTCCCTGTCCATTGGCTTCGGCATCATGATTACCTACGCCTCCTACCTCAAGCCGCGCACCAACCTCACCAACACCGGCCTGGTTACGGCCTTTGCTAATTCCTCTTTCGAGGTGCTGGCCGGCATCGGCGTCTTCGCCACCCTGGGCTACATGGCCGCCCAGCAGGGCGTGGCTGTGGATGAGGTGGCATCCTCCGGCATCGGCCTAGCCTTCATTGCGTTCCCGACGATCATCAACCTCATGCCGCTCGGCGGACTGTTCGGCGTTCTCTTCTTCGGCTCCCTCTTCCTGGCCGGCGTGACCTCGCTGATTTCCATCATGGAAGTCGTCGTCTCCGCCGTGGCAGATAAGTTCAACATCTCTCGCCGCGTTTCCGCCATCACCGTAGGCGGCACCATGGCCGTGGTGTCGTGTGTCCTCTTCTCCACGTCCTCGGGGCTGGTCACGCTGGACATCATGGATAAGTTCACCAACAACCTGGGCATCGTCTTCGGCTCTATCTGCGCCCTCGTAGTCGTCGGCTGGGTCACCGGCCGCCGCCGCGAGATCCAGCAGCACCTCAATGCTGTATCGCAGTTCAAGGTCGGTGGCTTCTGGCAGTTCTTGACCTTCATCGCCACCCCGCTGCTGCTGGTCTACTTCCTGGTCAACGAGATCCTCACCATTGCCCGCGAGGGCTATGAAGGCTACTCCTCCACCCAGATTGGCCTCTTTGGCTGGGCGGTGCTGGGTCTCATCCTGCTCGCTAGCTTCCTCATGCCGCTGGTGGCCTTCCGCGGGAACAAGTACCTGGATGGCATGGAGACCTCGGACTACGGCGTCCCCGTAGGTGGGCGCCCAGCCGGCACCCCGAACCCGCTTGCCGCGGGTACTACAGCCGCACCGAACACTGACGACAAGTAACGAGTATTAGGAAAGGCCAACGACAATGACTACAAGCGCAATCCTGCTCTTCATCCTCTTCGTCGTCGTCATCTGGGGCGGGCTGGTGCTCTCCTCTATTTGGCTGGCCCGCAGCGACGATGACACCACGGGCGAGCTGGGCAATGCCCTCGGCACAGACGACGAATCCCTGTCCCACCGCGTGCACTAAACGGCGGGACGCGGTGAGCTCTGCGTCGGCCTAAATCTCGACCACCGTGCGCCCGTGGCGGGAGCCGGCGCGTAGCTCGGTGGCTGCGGTGGCGACGTCGGAAAGCGCCACCGTTTCCGTGATCGAGTTCAGCATGCTGAGGTCGAGGTGTTCGTCGAGAAGCTGCCAGGCAGCCTCGCGCACCGCGCGGGGCGCGTCGACGGAGTTCCCGCCGGCCAGTACGATGCCGCGCAAGATGAACGGCAGCACCGAAGCGGGCAGGTCCGGGCCAGCCGCCATACCGGTGGCCGCAACCACACCACCCCAGCGCACCTGCGCCAACACGTTGGCCAGGACGGTGGAGCCGGCGGTGTCAATCGCGCCGTCGTACAGCGCCTTCTGCAGCGGGCGGCCGGTCTCCGACAACTCCGCGCGGTCCAGAACGTGATCTGCGCCGAGTGCGGTGAGGTAGTCCGACTGGGAATCCACGCGGCCGGTGACGGCGGTGACCTCGTAGCCAGCGGACTTGAGCAGCTGGACCGCGACGGAGCCCACGCCGCCAGTGGCGCCGGTGACCAAGATATGGCCCTGTGTCGTGCCGTGCGCGCGCAGCTGGTTCACGCAGATAGCGGCGGTGTAGCCGGCCGTGCCGATTGCGGCGGCATCGTGTGCGCTGAAGCGCTGAGGCACGGGGATGGTGGCCTCTGCATTGACGCGCTGGCGGGTGGTGTAGCCGCCGTGGCGGAATTCGCCCAAGCCATCGCCGCAGGCGACTACAAGTTGGCCGGGGTTCAAGCGGGAATCAGAGGTCTCCGCCACGGTGCCCACCACATCGATGCCGGGAACGAGGGGATCGATGCGCATGACGCCTTTGTCACCCTCCAAGGCCATGGCGTCCTTGTAATTGAGGGAAGAAAACTGCACATCTACAACCGTGTCACCTTCCCCGAGCAGGGGCTGCTCCTGGAAAGAATGAGTTACTCCGGACTCCGTGCGAGTGACAATAAGTGTGCTCATGGGCACTATCGTACAGAGGATGTGAAGCAGCGTTTTCCGGCTAATGCTTCAGCCAGCGTCCAGAGAACATCGTTAGGGTGAAGCGCATGACTGGGATTAAAGCTCAACACCCGCGCAATAGGCTGCGGCCCGCGCCGGATCCGTATCGGCACCAGCTTCGTGATTCCTTCCTAGTCGCGGCCCTGTCCTTGGTGGTCGTGATGCTGGCGACGGTGGGCAAGCCATTCATGGACATCCCAGGCGTGGTTGACGGCTCCGCGCATGCCGTGCGCCAGGTGAACACCCAGCTCTTAGGCGGTTTTGAGAACTCTTCCGTGTGGTACGGCGGGTGGACCGACCTCGTGGGAAATATCGCTCTCTTCATGCCGCTGGGCGCGGCGCTCTACGTAGCGGGACGCAACCTGTCGGGTATTAAATGGGGCCTGGGCGGGGCGATGCTCATCGGCCTGATGGTCAGCCTGTGCATAGAAAGCGCCCAGTATATCTTTGCCCTGGGCTTTAGCGATGTCGATGACCTTCTATACAACACCGTGGGTTCTGTTCTCGGCGCCGTACTCATGGCGCGCTTGGGGCGCGAAGGGCAGACAAAGATTCTGCGGCGCCTGGGATTCCTCCTTGCGCTGGCAGCGGTGGTGCTCCTCGCTTTGGTGGTGCTGTAGTACTTAGCTGGGCGTACGCACGAGCTTGGCGACGTCCCCCGCCACCCGCCGCGCATAGGGTGAGACACCAGTAATCGTGGCCGAGCCCGGGCCCGTCCACGAGCCATAGCCCACGGGGAAGAAACCTTCCACCGTGGGCTTTCCTTCTGCCAGCAGCCCGGGGAAGGGGCGCAAGGCCGGCCGGAAGCCGGTGGCCCAGATGAGATCGCTAAAGCCCTCGCGGTTGAGCTCCTCGAGTGAGGAGAACATGCCGGTGGCGTTCAGAATCCCACTATCGCGGGCTTTGAGCACTGGCGGGACCATGACGATATCCCCCAGTTCTGTTTCGGGGCCCGGGTCCGGCTCGCCCCGCAGCTTGGCCAGCATTCGCTGACGGTTGCGGCTAAAGAGCACGCGCCCGTCTACATCATCCGGCATCCAGCGTGGAGGGTGCGCGGTAAACCACGTGGTGTCCACGCCGGCGAGGGAGAGCTCGGCGGCGATCTGCGCGCCGGAATTACCAGCACCGACAACGGCTACAGGATTGTTGTGGCCGCGCTCTAAGAAAGGACCACACCCCGGGTAGCTCGCCGTGTGCCATTGGCAACCCTGGAATTCACCGGGGTAGAAGGGGATAAAGGGCGCGGACCAGGTGCCCGTCGCGGCCACGACGGTGCGGGCACGGAACTCACCGTGGGTGGTGAGGAGGCGGAAGTGGGAGGCGTCGTCAAGCACGCGCTCCACCGCCACCCCGTGCCGGACCGGCAGGTCATAGCGCTGCTCATAGCGGGTGAGGTAGTCCACCACGTGGGAAGCCGGCGGGAAGCCGGGGTAGGCGGGCATGGGCCAGCCGGGCAGGGTGGAGGACTGAGCATCGCTAAAGAGCGTGAGTGAATCCCACACGTGCTGCCAAGCTCCGCCGGGGGAGGAGTTGGCGTCGAGGACGAGGAAGTCGAGTTTCTGGCGGTGCAGGTAGTAGCCGGTGGCCAGGCCGGATTGGCCGCCACCTACCACGATGCAATCGTAGGTATGCATCTATTGGATGAGCTTTCGTTCGCGGGCGGCGGAGACGGCTGCGGTGCGGGTTTCCACGCCGAGCTTCTGATAGACGTGGATGAGGTGGGTTTTGACCGTGGCCTCGGAGATGAAGAGCCGCTGGGCAATCTGCTTGTTGGAGGCTCCCGTGGCCAGCGCTTGCAGGATCTCCAGCTCGCGGGGAGACAGCGCGGTTTCCGGCTGCGCCAAGCGCTCCGCCAGGAGGTTCGTGACTTCAGGCGCCAAGGTCCGCTTGCCCGCGGCGGTGTCGAGCACCGCGGCGTGCAGGGTGTCCTCGGGGGCGTCCTTGAGCAGGTAGCCCAACGCGCCCGCCTCCACGGCGGCCAGGATATCCGCCTGCGTGTCATAGGTGGTCAGGATGAGCACCGGGGGCCCATCGAGCTCGCGCACGCGCCGGGTGGCGGCGATGCCGTCGACATCCGGCATTTGGATATCGCAGACGACGACATCGATATGGGGGCAATCAGCATCCGCCAGCTTTTCGACGGCCGAGCCATCGGAGCCTTCCAACACCACCTCGATATCGGGGAAGGCGTTTAGAATCGCGCGCAGCCCGGCGCGGACCACGGGGTGATCATCGATGAGCATCACGTTGACCATTGCTGCTGCCTCCTGTTGGGATTCGCACCGCGAGCGCGGTGCCGGCGGGTGAAGATTCTACTTGGACGCTGCCGCCGACGCTGCGAACACGCTGCTCCAGGCCGGTGAGCCCGAAGCCGCGCGGACTGTCGATGCCGCGGCCGTTATCGACGACATCGAGGATGATTCCATCCTCGAAAGAGCCGAGGGTGACCACGGCTTGGTCGGCGTCGGCGTGCTTCATGACATTGGTCAGCCCTTCGCGCGCGGCGCGCAGGATGACGTGGGAAAACTCGGCGGGTACGTCAGCGCTGCCGGTGAACTTGAGCTCAAAATAGGTACGCAGCCCGAGCCCTTTGGCCTGGGCTTGGAGCTCATCCACGAGTGCGCGCAGTTCCTTATCGATGGAGGAGGCAGGGGCCGCGAGCTCCTTGACGAAGCGCCGGGCCTCGGCCAGGTTGTCCTGGGCCACCTTCTCAATGAGTGCGAGCTGTTCGGTGACGTCCTGCTGCGTGGAGGTGTTCTTGGCGGCGCGGCTGAGCAGGACGATGGAGGACAGCCCCTGCGCTACGGTGTCGTGGATCTCGCGGGAGAGCCGCTCCCGCTCCTCGAGGCGCCCGGCTTGGTGCTCGCTGGCGGCGAGCTCTTCCTGGGTCTCACGCAGCTGCTTGGCGACGGCCTCGTGGTGCGCCGCCTCCGCCTGAACCCGGCGGGCGGCGTGGTAGACGGCCACGGCGAAGCAGGTGCCAATGAAGGGCCCGATGGCCGCGGCCGCGGTCCAGAATTGCGGGTGGATCCACGCGGGGACGAAGGCGGCCACGGCCCACAGGACCACGCTGGCGAGAATGCCCGGCCAGAAGGGCAGTGCATGGATGAAGACGAAGACCAGCGGGAACTCGAGCCACATGAAGTCTTGGGCGTGCACCATGAGGCCGATCCACAACAAGCACAAAGCGGCGAGCCACAGCGTGGTGGGGACGGGGCGGGTAATGGTACGGGAACCGAAGATGACGAAACACGTGTAGACCACTGCGAGTGCAATGGAGAGGCCGAGGACGCGGGCGTCGAGGCGCTCATCGGCCCAGGCGCGGAGCACTCCGAACACGAGGAGGAAGCCGAACATGGCATGCAGTCCCACGGTCCACAGTTTGTTGCTCATCATCACGAGGCACCAGCCTATCGCCTAGGTGGGGGAGCGCGAATCAACCAACTGGTTGAGTAGAGGTTCAACTGGCTACCCGATTACTTTCGGCGCCCGCACACGCAGGATAAATAGTATGTTCCTGGCATTGAGAGAGATAGTCACCGCCCGCGGTCGGTTCTTCCTGATCGGCGGCGTCGTGGCTCTAATTACGTTGTTGCTCGTTATGTTGTCCGGCCTGACCCAAGGCCTGTCCAAGCAAAATACCTCCGCACTCGAGGCTCTCGGGGAGCAGAATCCTTATGTGACCTTCTCGACGGAAGATCCCTCCTTCACCGAGTCGGAGATCTTCGCCGAGGACGTTCCCGCCTCTGGTATTCCGCTGGGCACCTCCCAAACCAAGCTGGAGGGCCACGGCGGCGTGGCGGTTATCGGACTGCCCGCCGGCACTCAGATCCCCGGCTCTAGCACCGTGATTCCGGAGGAAGGCATGGTCTTGAGCCAATCCATCGACGAGGCCCTGAACGCGCCGTCCCGGGGCACCCTTGGCGGCGTGGACCTGGACGTGAACGCGGTGGTTGAGGATGAGTATTACTCCCACTCCCCGGTGGTGTGGGTCGCTACCGAAACCTGGCAGAAGGTTTCCCATTCCCCCGAGGACATGGTGGGCGTGGCCGTGCTTTCCCACGAGCCGACCGACACCTCCGTGTCCATGGGCAAGGCCCTGTCCGGCCTGCCGGCATATAACTCGGAGCGCGGTTCCCTGCTGACCATGCAGGCCTTCCTCTACGGTATCTCCGCGCTGGTCACCATCGCTTTCCTGAGCATCTGGACCATTCAGCGCACCCGTGACCTGTCCATCCTGCGTGCCCTTGGCGCCAGCGTGAAGTACCTGCTCAAGGACGCTATTGCGCAGGCCGCCATCATCCTGGCGATTGGCGTTGGGGTGGGCGCGCTCGCCGGCTGGCTGCTGGGCCTTGCCGCCCAAGGTGCTGTGCCCTTCGAGGTCTCCGCCATGACCGTCATCGTCCCCGCACTCGGCATTTGGCTGCTCGGCATCGCCGGTGCCTTCCTGGCCACCCGCCGCGTTTCCAAGATCAACCCGCTCGACGCCCTAGGAGGCAACGCATAATGACTACCACCGTTACTCCCGCCCTGTCACTGCGCGACATCGTGGTGACCTACCCCGACGGCCAGTCCCGCACAACTGCACTCGACGGCGTGAGCCTGGACGTTAAGCCCGGCGAGCTCACCGCCGTCATCGGCGAATCCGGTTCCGGTAAATCCACCCTGCTCTCCGTGGCCGCTGGACTTATCGAGCCGGACTCCGGATCCGTTGAGATGCACGGCACCCGTGGCCTCATCTTCCAGCAGGCCAACCTGCTAGCAGCCCTGACTGCGCGCGAACAGCTGCTCATTATTGATCACATGGAAGGCCGCAAGCCCCGCGGTGACCGGGCTGACGAGCTGCTCAGCTTCGTGGGCTTGGAAGGCTTTGGCAACCGCCGCATGAACCAGCTCTCCGGTGGCCAGCGCCAGCGCGTCAACATTGCCCGCGCGCTGATGGGCCAGCCTTCCGTGCTGCTTGCCGACGAACCCACTTCCGCCCTCGACTCCAAGCTCTCCCGCGAGATTGCCAAGCTCCTGCGCGGGGTCACCGATGACTTCGACACCGCCACACTGTTCATCACACACGACCGCAGCCTGCTGGACTATGCCGATACCGTGGTCGAGGTCAAGGATGGAAAGCTCTCCGAATATTCCGAGCTAGCCGCGTAGGAACCCGCTCATCTCTCACATGTTCATACAAAGGGGTAAATTATTACCCCGTTATGATTCGACCCCGCAAGCCCCGAGTAAGCCCAACTGACTACCCGCGCATGCAGCAGTGGACCGCGCTACATGCGCTCATGTTGAGCATCACCGTGGTGGCCTGCGGGGTCTTTATCGTCGCTGCCCGCAGAATCAAGGGAACCTCCCGCGAGACCTTCATCCGCCGGATGGTGGGCTGGGCCTTGCTGGTGGCGGGCACTGCGTGGACGGTCATCTCCCTGGACCCGAAGCAATTCGATATCCGCGAGTCTTTGCCTTTGCACCTGTGCGATGTGCTGCGCCCCATTTTGGCGCTGGGCCTTATCACCGGCAACGAGCACGCCCTGACCTTGACCTACTTCTGGGGCATCATCCTCAACCCGCAGGCCATTATCACCCCGGACGTCATCTACTACTTCTCCCCGCGCTGGCTGCGGTTTGGTACCTATTGGTTCTTCCACATCGTGGCCCTTGCTGTTCCGCTAGCGCTGACCTTTGGTTTGGGCTACCGGCCGACGTGGAAGGGCTATCGCTTCGCCGTGAAGGTCACCCCTGTATGGATGGCCACCGCCATGGCGGTCAATGCGAAGACCGACGGCAATTATGGCTTCCTTAACCACGCGCCGGGAAGCCCCTCCATCATCAACCTGCTGGGACCCTGGCCTGGCTACATCGCGGTAGAGACCCTCGCCGTCGCAGCAGCATGGGCGGGGATGACGTGGCCGTGGGAGAACACTTCGCTGCGCCGCGGCACGGTGGCGGTGGGGCCACGCGGGCTCATGCGCAAGTCCGTCGGTACCGCGTCCGGGATCCTGCGCCGCGCCACGGTACGTTTTCGTAAATAGTGGCTGCGAACCGCGGAATTTTAGGGCTTGTGTGCGAAAACGTACCCACACGGTGGTGGCTAGGTACGGATCGATCAAATAAGGTCCCAGATCTTCGAATTTCTGGGGTGTTATTTGATCGAAACGTACCTTGCTGCGGAGCTAGCGCCGGGCCACGGAGCTAGCGTTGCGCGTTGAGGAGCCGCGCAATGGCTTGCGGGATGGCCGCCGCGATCTGGGACGCAGAACAGGGCGCGAAGCCCTCGGGGGTTTCGGCCGCGATGGCCGCCGCGTGTGCGTGGATAGCGCCGGCGTGGAGGACCTCGGTGATGGTTCGGGCGGTGGTCGCGGCGGCGGTTTCGGTGGAGGTTTCGGCGAAGAGCTGGGCCATGACCGCGCCGAGGATGCCGGAGAGCACGTCCCCGGAGCCCGGGGTCGCGGCAAAGGAGTGACCGGCGTTGAAGGAATAAACCGGCTGGCCCGGAGCGGTAACGCGGGTCAGGCGGCCTTTGAGCAGGATGATGCTGTCCAGCTCCTCGGATAGCTCGTGGAGGGCAGCGCCCCACCCAGCAGACGCATCGGGCGTAGAGCCGAAGGTGGCTTCGTAGAGGCGGCGGAACTCGCCTTCATGCGGGGTGAGGATGGTCATCGGGAGCTCGGCAGCTTTCTGGCGCAGGGAGGTGTTGCGCGCCAAAAGTGTCAGGGCGTCGGCATCGAGAATGGTGGGTAGGTCCTGCGCTAGCACCTTTCGCAGTTCGGTGGCCGCCGCTGCATCGGTACTGCGGCCGGGGCCCACGACCCAGGCCTGGGCCTGACCGGCGGAGGACACATCGGGATGGCAGACCAGCTCGGGAAGCAGGGAGGTAATCGAGTTATCGCCGATGAAGCGCACCATTGAGGGCGTGGCGCGCACCGCCGCGGTGGCACAGAGGATCCCCGCGCCCGGGTAGGTATCACTTCCGGCAGCCAGGGCGACGACCCCGCCGGAGTACTTATCAGAGCGCGCGCTCGGTGTGGGATCAACGATGGGGCCAGTGCAGCCAACTGGCCAGGGGCGGGAAGCGCGCCCGCCCGGCAGATCGAGTTCGCCCGATTGCCACCCAAAGGGCGTCGGCACGGAGGGCTCGTGGGCGATGAATGCCGCTGGTTCATCGAGTTCGGCGAGGGTCGCAGCGAAAGAAGGTGCGCCGGGCAAGAAGAGATCGGAGACCACAACCTGCCCGCATTCGGCGGCCAGCGCGTGACCGAGCCGTGGCGAGCCAAAGGTGACGGTGACATCGGCGTGGACGGCATCCGCGGCGCGCACTCCCGTGTCGGCATCGACGCCGGTGGGCATGTCGACGGCTAAGACTGCCGCCCCGGCAGCGGTGGCTTCGCGGTAGAGCGAAAGCGCGGTGCCGGTTAAACCCCGTGCGGATCCGAGGCCGGCGATGGCGTCGATAAGCAGCGCGCTTCCTATGGGCGCGCTGCCGTTAGACAGCGCGCCGGCAGAAAGGACCGTCCCACCAGCACTGCGGAACGCAGTGAGGGCCTCCTCGTGGCAGCGTTCCGGAACCAGAGCATGGACCGTAACCCCGCGCGAAGCCAGCTCCGCCCCGGCAAAGAGCCCATCCCCGCCGTTGCCGCCGGAACCGGCAAGAATGAGCACCGCGCCGGGGCGTGCCTCCAGCATCACCGAGGCGGCGTCGGTCACCGCCGCGGCGGCCAGCTTCATGAGCTGATCCTCATGAGACTGCTGTTCCAGCAGGTGCTTTTCAGCGGCACGGACAGTGGCAACGGTATAAGCGGGACGCATAACCCACACCCTAGCGCGCGGGTTGGCAGGTAGGGCACCAAAAGAGGTTGCGGCCCTGCATGACCTGCTCCCGGATCTCGGTGCCGCACACATGGCACGGCAGCCCGGCGCGGCGGTAGACGTAGACCTCGCCGCCGTGGTCATCCTTGCGCGGCTCGCGGCCCATGGCCTCCGGTGTGTGCGCGGGGCGAACCGTGTCGATGCGGCCGTGCTCCACGCCGTAGTCCATGAGATCGACCAGGTCAGACCAGATGGCATCGAACTCCGCGCGGTCGAGCTGGTTGCCCGGGATGAAGGGGGAGAGTTCTTGCCGGAATAGGGCTTCTGCGCGGTAGATATTGCCCACCCCGGCGAAGAGTCCTTGGTCCATGAGCATCGCGCCGATGCTGCGCCGCGAGGCATGCACGCGGGCCCACAGCGCATCAGGGTCGGCGTCTGTGCGGAGAGGATCTTGGCCCACCTTCGCCACCTTGGCCTTGTACTCCTCCTCCGTAATGAGCGTGCAGAACTGCGGGCCGCGCAGGTTCGCGGCCATCGTTCCGTTATCGATGCGCAGCCGGATTTGCCCCCACACATCAGCGGAAGGCTCAAAGCGCAGGGACCCAATGAGCCCCAAATGGATGTAAATCACGTGGCGCGGGTTATCCGCATCGAAGTGGAGGAAGAGGTGCTTGCCAAAGGCTTCGGCGAGGGAGAGGGGTGAGGCGTCGACAAGCGCGGCCTCCGCAGCAAACCTGCCCTGGGGGCTGCTCACAGCTAGCGGCGCGCCGCGAAAGTCCGCATTGAGTGTCCGAGCAAGGCGGTGAATAACGTGTCCCTCAGGCATGTCAGGAAGTCTACGCGGGGGCAGTGCTGCTGTAGACTTTCCGGGTACTACCCGTTGAACGGAAGGGCCTAAATACTATGGGGCGCGCAATCGGTTTTGACCGTGAAAAATACATTGAGCTGCAGTCGGAGCACATCAACGCTCGACGCAAAGAAATCGGTGGGAAGCTTTACCTGGAAATGGGTGGCAAGCTTTTCGATGACATGCATGCCTCCCGCGTGCTGCCCGGTTTCACCCCGGATAACAAGATTGCGATGCTCGAGCGCATCAAAGATGACGTAGAAATCCTCGTCTGCATCAACGCCAAGGACATCGAGCGCCAAAAGATGCGCGGTGACCTGGGGATCCTCTACGAAGACGATGTGCTGCGGCTTGTCGACGTCTTCCGGGGCCGCGGTTTCCTTGTCAACAACATCGTCATGACGCAGCTCGAGGACGGCAACAGCCAGGCGGAGGCCTTCATCGAGCGCCTCGAGCGCCTGGGGCTGACGGTGGCGCGCCACCGCGTCATCCCGGGCTACCCCGCCAACATCGACCTCATCGTCTCCGAGGAGGGGTTGGGCAAGAACGACTACGTGGAGACCACCCGTGACCTCGTGGTGGTCACCGCGCCGGGGCCGGGCTCCGGTAAGTTGGCTACCGCACTATCGCAGGTCTACCACGAGAACGTGCGCGGCGTGCAGGCGGGCTACGCCAAGTTTGAGACCTTCCCCATCTGGAACCTGCCGCTCGACCACCCGGTGAACCTGGCATACGAGGCAGCCACGGTGGACCTTAACGACGCCAACGTCATCGACCACTTCCACCTCTCCGCGCACGGCGAATCCACGGTGAACTACAACCGCGACGTCGAGGCCTTCCCGCTGCTGAAGTCCCTGCTTGAGCGCCTGACCGGCACCGTTCCCTACCAGTCCTCGACGGACATGGGCGTGAACATGGTGGGCTTCTGCATCACCGACGACGAGGTCTGCCGCGAGGCCTCCCGGCAGGAAATCATCCGCCGCTATTTCAAGACTTTGGTGGAGGAGGCCCGCAACGGCCTCGACTCCACGCAGTCCGAGCGTGCCGCCGTGGTCATGGCGAAGGCCGGCATCAAGTCCACCGACCGCCCGGTGGTGCTCCCGGCGCGTCAGAAGGCGGAGGAGACCGACGGCCCGGCGTCCGCGCTGCAGCTTCACGACGGCACCATCATCACCGGCCGCACCTCCCCACTTCTGGGCTGCTCGGCGGCCACCTTGCTCAATGCGCTCAAGCACCTGGCGGGCATCGACGATGACCTGCACCTGCTCTCGCCGGAATCCATCGAGCCGATCCAGACGCTGAAGACCAAGCATCTGGGTTCGCAGAACCCGCGCCTGCACACCGACGAGGTGCTCATCGCACTCTCTGTCTCCGCGGCCAAGGACGAGAACGCCCGCCGCGCGCTCGACGCACTGAAGGAACTCGAGGGCTGCGATGTCCACACCACCACCATCTTGGGTTCCGTGGATGAGGGCATCTTCCGCAACCTAGGTGTCCTGGTGACCTCCGATCCGGTCTTTGCCCGCAAGAGCGCGCTGTACCAGAAGCGCTGAGACTCCACCGAAAAATTGGGGATCTTGCCATTAGCAGGCCTAGACTTGCGGGCGTGACTATTGGCAAGATTCTCCTCTACTACTGCTTTACTCCCATTGAGGACCCCACCGCGATCATGCTGTGGCAGCGTAACCTCTGCGAGAAGCTCGGGCTGAAGGGCCGCATCCTCATTTCGGAGCACGGCATCAACGGCACCGTGGGCGGGGACATGGAGGCCTGCAAGCGCTACGTGCGCGAAACCCGCGAGTACCCGGGCTTCAAGAAGATGGAGTTCAAGTGGTCCGAAGGCGGTGCGGAGGATTTCCCGCGCCTCTCGGTCAAGGTACGCGATGAGATCGTGGCCTTCGGCGCGCCGGGTGAGCTCAAAGTGGATGAGAACGGCGTCATCGGCGGCGGCGTTCACCTCAAACCCGAAGAGGTCAACAAGCTAGTAGAAGAGCGCGGCGAGGAGGTCGTCTTCTTCGACGGACGCAATGCCATGGAGGCGGAAATCGGCAAGTTCAAGAATGCCGTGGTGCCGGACGTGCGCACGACGCATGACTTCATCGCCGAAATCGAGTCCGGAAAATATGACTGGATGAAGGACAAGCCCGTGGTCTCCTACTGCACGGGCGGCATCCGCTGCGAAATCCTCTCAGCGCTGATGAAGAACAGAGGCTTCAACGAGGTCTATCAAATCGACGGCGGCATTGTGCGCTACGGCGAAAAGTACGGCAACGATGGCCTGTGGGAAGGCTCGATGTACGTCTTTGACAAGCGCATGCACCACGAGTTTGGCCAGGGCCTAGAGGATCCGGGCTTCATTCAGCTCGGCCACTGTGTGCATTGCGGGGCGGGAACCAACACGTTCCATAACTGCATCAACGAGGACACGTGCCGTAAGCAGGTGCTCATCTGCGATGACTGCATCCAGCATGTGGAAACACAGCACTGTGGGCGGCCGGATTGCGCCGAGGTGGCAGCTGCCCAGGCGCAGGGCTAGTTTTCGATAACCGGGGCGAGCAGGATCTGGATATCGTTGATGCACCAGATCATGAAGTTGCCGGCCATGACCCAGAAGATGGCCATCCAACCGCGCCAGCGCACATAGGCCTTGAGCTTGCGCACCATGATGACGGCGCAGCCGATCATGCCGATGAAGGGGATGATTAGCGTCGTCGTGGCGAACACGGTGCGCTGGGTCCTCGTGCAGAGCCAGGCGGCATACTCGGCGCGGAGGCAGTCGGTCGTGGTTCCGGCGACCTTAAAGATCCCCGCGAGGAGGAGCGCATACAGCGCTGAGCCGATAAGGATGGCAATCATAAACCACAGCGCTTGGCGCGAGGAGCGGCGGTTGGCTTCGGCGACGGCGAGGGGATCGGGTTCGTCGGCAAGCTCGTCAAATGTGCGGGGCTCGGGGCGAGGCAGGTTCGTATAGTCCGCGTCGGACGTGAGATCGTTTTCGGGGTGCTCAGCTGCCATGGTCTGCCAGTCTAACGCGCTTCGGTGGTGTAGGTGCTGGGGCAGACCAGCACGGGCACACCCAGATGCGGGAGCAGCTCGGTGGCGGTGCTGCCGATGAAGACGCGCTCGATGGGGCCCATGGGGTCGGAGCCTAAGCAGAGGAGGTCGCCCTTCTTCCACTTCAGCGAGTCCACCGCGCCGGACCAGCCATGGCCGCTGCCGATGGCCGTCGTGACCGAAAGCTCGGGGTAGGCATCCGCGATGAAATCGTGGGCCCGGTCCAACAACGAAAGCGAGTGCTCGCGCCAATTGGGGGCATCGGAAGGAAAGGTGGGGGAGTATTCGAGGGGGACGTCGACAAGCCCCTTGGCTGAAAACGCCAGGATGCGCAGGGGGATACCGCCGCGCTGCGCAATGCAGGCCGCGTGCATGAGAGCGGGATCATCGGCGCTGCCAAGATCGGTGAAAGCAAAATTAATGCGGGTGATGCCGTGCTTAGACAGCTTGATGCCGCGCGGAGTCAAGCCCACTGGGAGCGGCGCATAGTGCAAAAGCGCATCGGCGGTAGAGCCGGAGAAGAAACGGCCCTTGGGTGCGGATTGGTTTGCGCCGAGGAGGATGACGCTTGCGTTGAATTCCTTGGCCGCCTCCTCCAAGAGCTGCGGGCGCGAGGGCCCTGCGATGAGAACGGAGACGTTCTTATCGAGCTGGGACTTGTCTACCCCAGCCGCGTTCAACGCCTGTTTGACGGCCCGCTCGCAGGCGGCGCGCTCCTTCTTGAACCACTTTTTATAGGAACCGGTGAGCTTGCTGAGCGACGTCACGGTGAGTGGTTGCGAAATAGTAGATACCACGCGGATCTGAACGGGCGTGGAACGCGCGATCCACGCGGCAAACTCGATAGCTTCCGTGCCGGTGGAGCTGGGGCTCCACGAAACAAGGACGCGGAGCGGAGGGACCGTGGCGTCTGGGGAGCACTGTCCTTCCGCGGGGTGTGAAGAATTCTTAGCCATTCATCAAAAGGTTCGGGGTCGTTTTATTCATTATCGGCCCTTCACGCCTTAAAATAAAAATCCGCTCTACCGGCGCTTTTGGTCTATTTTCCTTCCATGATTGGCCGGTAGACATCGGCCAGCTTGGAGATCAGGTTAACCAGGGAGTTGGCATTCTTGATGTCGTCCGGATCGAGCCAACGCAGGATCTCTGCCAAAGCCGCCGCACGCTGGCGAGAGACGATGGTCAGCTCGGATTCACCGAGCTGGGTAAGGGCGACGAGGACACCGCGGCGGTCCTTCTCGTCGCGGTGGCGTTCCACGAAACCTTGGCGTTCCAATTGGTACAGCGCATTGGAGGCGGTAGGCATCCGGATGAGCTCTGCCTGGGCGATGGTGCTCACGCGTGAAGGGCCGCGCATGCGCAGCTGGTTCATGATGGAGACCTGCGACGTGGTGAGGGATGTGCCCTCTGTCGTGCGCTGGAAAATGAGCATAAGTTTGTTGAGCGCGGGCTGGATCTGGCGGGCGACTTCCAGGGCATCCTCGTAAGGGATGGGGGATTCGATAGTTTCTTCACTCATGGAAAATAAGTGTAGCTAGTAATTTCGCGGAGCGGTAGTTAGCCGATTAAAAAATTTGGTTTCCCACCGCGAAGCACTATGAAAGGGCCTAGATTGTTGACGCCGCCGGCACTACACTGTCCGGCGTGAATTCTCCGTCAAAGGCAGAGTCTGCAAAGACAAGGCCAGAAGTGGCCTACCGCAACGAAGTCTCTTATGAATGGGAGCGTGCACAGCATCTGCGCGAGCTTCGCGCGGGAAAGGTGACGCGGGAAGAGCTATGTGATGCCGACTTTCTCCTTCGCGCGGCGGCGGAACACCATGGCGTCGACATGTGCAAGCCGTGCCCAGTGTGCGGTTCAGACATGCGGCTGACCCGTTGGGCTTATGGAGATGCTTTAAAACGCCGGGCGGGAAGCGCGCGGAGCGCTGCGGAAATTGCGGACATGGCCGCTGAAGGGCTGGAATTTACCGTGCATTTTGTGGAAGTGTGTCCGGCGTGCCGCTGGAATCATCTGCTTCGAGCTGCCACGGTCTATGCTCTAGGGTAGTTTTGGCTTCCCAGTTCACGCCGGTAAGCTGCATGTATTTACAGTTTTTGTACAGGATTGATGAGGACACGGATCAGTGACCGAAAAGGAAACCTCCGGGCGAAAGTCAGGTAATCGCAGGAAGAGCACCTCACAGAGCGCTCAGCGTTCGTCCGGCCGCAAGCGCCGCTGGCCGTGGATCGTGCTGGCTGTTTTGTTTGTACTAGTGGGCATTCCTGCCCTGCTCTTCGGCTACGCGTATACGCAATACGACGTCCCCGGGCCCAAGGAGCTGCAGCCGAGCCAGATCTCCACCATCGTCGCCGGCGATGGTGAAACTCAGCTGGCCAAGCTCGTTCCGCCGGAAGGCAACCGCCGTCAGGTGACGTTGGAAGAGATCCCGGATTATGTGGAGGACTCGGTCCTCGCTGCCGAGGACCGTGAGTTCTGGACCAACTCGGGCTTCTCCTTCACTGGTCTGGGCCGCGCCGTCTTGGGCAAGCTCACGGGTGATAGCACTGCCGGTGGTGGTTCCACCATCACCCAGCAATACGTGAAGAACACTCTGGTGGGTGACGAATACTCCTACGTCCGCAAGATCCGTGAGCTCATCTATTCGGTGAAGATGACCAATGAGTGGGCCAAAGAGGACATCCTGAACGCCTACCTCAACACCGTCTATTTCGGCCGCAATGCCTACGGCATCGAGGCTGCCTCCAATGCCTACTTCAATAAGGACGCCAAGGACCTCACCGTGGAGGAAGGCGCCATGCTCGCCGGCCTCATCCAGTCCCCATCGGTCTTGGATCCGTGGGTGGATGAGGAACGCTCGCAGAACCGCTGGAACTACGTCATGGATGGCCTGGTTGAGATGGGCGATCTGGATGCGGCTGAGCGGTCCCAGATGGCTTTCCCGGAGACCCGTGATCCAAGCGAATACTCCGCCTACACCGAGGCACCCGGTGCTTATGGGCACATCAAGAACCAGGTCACTGATGAACTGGCGCGTGTGGGTATTACCGAGGACCAGCTGGCCACCGGTGGCCTCAAGGTGACCACCACTATTGACATGACCGTGCAAAACGCGTCAACCGACGCCGCCCACGAGCAGCTTGGAGTGCTGCAGGAGGACGCCCGCGCCGCCGCCGTGACCATTGACCCGGCTACGGGTGCCGTGCGCGGCTACTATGGCGGCGATGATTCTGGCGGCTGGGATTATGCCAATTCCCCGCTGCAGACAGGCTCAACCTTCAAGATTATGACCCTGGCCGCAGCACTCCAGCAGGGCATCGATCTCAATACTTATTACTCCTCGGCGCCCTACCAGCTGCCAGGATCGCAGATCGTGACCAACGACGTGGGTGGCGGCTGCGGTAGCTGCTCCATCGCTGAGGCAATGAAGAAGTCTTATAACACGTCCTTCCTGCGCCTCCAGGATGACTTGGAAAACAAGACGCAGGACACCGCGGACATGGCCCACGCATTGGGCGTTGCGCGCAGCCTGCCGGGGATTGAAAAGACCCTGACAGAGAACGGCGGTACGCCGTACGAAGGCATCGTGCTGGGCCAGTACCAGTCCCGCCCCCTCGACATGGCGACCGCTATGGCTACCTTGACCAACCAGGGTGTGTGGCACCAACCGCACTTCGTGCAGAAGGTTGAAAACGCCAACGGCGAGGTTCTTTATGAGAACCCGACCGACGGCGGTGAGCGCCGTGTCTCCGCCAACGTGGCTAATAACGTTATTTCTGCGATGCAGCCAATTGCCGCATGGTCGAATGGCGCGCTAGCTGGCGGGC
This sequence comes from Corynebacterium hesseae, assembly GCF_037850265.1. Classification (NCBI taxonomy): domain Bacteria; kingdom Bacillati; phylum Actinomycetota; class Actinomycetes; order Mycobacteriales; family Corynebacteriaceae; genus Corynebacterium; species Corynebacterium hesseae. Next base: position 2,635,945 of record NZ_CP137211.1, on the reverse strand, counting down.
GCCCGTCTGCGTCTAAGACTGGTACCACCCAGCTGGGTGACACCGGTCAGAACAAAGATGCGTGGATGGTCGGTTCCACGCCGCAGCTCGCTACAGCAGTGTGGGTAGGCACGGCCGACAACACCTCCGCGATTTTCAATCAGTGGGGCGGCATCATGTACGGCTCGGACGCACCGACGAAGATCTGGAAGGCCATCTTGGATACCTCTCTGGCTAATGCTGAGCAGCAGACCTTCCCGCAGGCCTATCCGATCAACTACGGCGTCGGCAGCTGGGGTTCGGGCTATGTCTATGACCCGAGCCAGACCACGACGTGGGACCAGACCCCGGCAAGCCCGGAGGGCGAAGCCGCTGAGGGCGAGGGCGAGGCAAAACCAGAGGAAGGCCAACACCATGAGGAGGGGCATGGTGATGCCCCGGCGCAGCCGGCCCAGCCTGAGCAACCGGCTCAGCCCGCCGACCCTGAGGTCCCCTCGCTGGATGAGATTCTCAATGGAGATGGCCTCGACCAACTACTTGGCCAATAGGAGACTGATCCCTGGTGAGCCAACACATGACTTCTCAGCTAGTCCCTCTCTCTTCTGAGTCGATGGCCCGCGGCGCCGTCGACGCCCTGGGCGGGTCGACGGGGCGTTTTGCTCGCTCGGCCCACTCCGGGTGGTGGACTCCACTGCGAGTGATCATCACGTTGGCGTGGACATTCCTGGCGTTTGGGTTCTTGAGTAAGGCAACCTGTGCCGGTAGTCGCAAGGGCGAGGATGGCCTCATTAGCCTGAATTGGGACGGTAACCGTCAGTACACGTCCTTCTGCTACAACGACATCATCCCGCTCTATGGGGGCCGTGGACTAGACCAGCCGGGCTTCCCCTATGCCTATTCCTGGGTTGAGGGGGATATCACGCGCTACATGGAGTACCCGGTGTTGGCCGGCATGTTCCAGGGTGCCGTCGGTTGGCTGGCGCGCACCACCTATCCGGCCGTCGAGTGGATTGGGATTGCCGATGTCAGCTGGTACTTCGGGCTGACCGCGCTCATCATGTCCCTCGTGTGGGTAGGCACCGTGGTTATGGTCTTCCAGCTCACGGGCAACCGGGCGTGGGACACCGTCCTCATGGCAGCTAGCCCCCTCGTGGTCATGCATGCCTTTACCAATTGGGACATCCCGTCGGTGGCGTTCATGGTCGGCGCCCTGCTTGCGGTGACCAAGCGTAAGAACTGGCTCGCCGGCATCCTCATCGGGCTCGGCACGGCCTTTAAGCTGTGGCCCCTGTTTATTCTGGGTGCCTTTCTGGTGCTGGCCATCCGCAACAAGCGCTGGTCGCCGTTCATCAAGATGTTCGTGGCAACTATTGCGACGTGGCTCGTGGTGAACCTTCCCGTGGCGGTGGCCTACCCCGAAGCTTGGCGCGAATTCTTCCGGCTCAACCAAGAGCGTGGGGCGGAGTGGACCACGATCTACGCACTCCTGACTCGCGTTACGAACGTGAGCTTTGAGGCCGAATTCCTCAACACCTTCTCCCTCGTGGCCTTCCTTGTGAGCTGCGCAGCAATCGCCGTCATGGGGCTTAAAACCCCGCGTGCGCCGCGGGTGGCTGAGATGATCTACCTCATCATCATGGCCTTCCTTATCTTCAATAAGGTGTGGTCGCCGCAATACTCGCTGTGGCTCATTGTCCCGGCGCTCTTGGCGCTGCCACGGTGGCGCCTCATCTTTAGCTGGGCGCTTGCCGACGCCCTCCTCTGGCCCATCCTCACCTGGCACATGCTCGGCTCGGAGAACAAGGGCCTGCCGCACGAGATGCTGGACATCGCGGTGATCACCCGGGATGGTTTCATCATCGCCATCGGCGTGCTCATCATCCGTCAGATGTGGGGCAAGTCGGAAGACAAGGTTCGTGCCGCGCACGGTGGCAGGGATCCACTGGCGGGGGACTTTGCGCGATGACCATAACAATCGTGGGCATCATCTCCATCACGATAGGTTTCTTGTGCGTATTGGGTGCCTATTACCTGTTTCAGCGTTCTGAAGACCGAACCTGGCCCATCATGCTGGGGTTGCTGGCTCTGCTTTTCCTTACGGTGATACCTGCGAGTTCGGCAATCTTCGTCGCCGCGACTCACTAGGGGGCGGCCGAGGAGACAAGGGATTTCCTTTTCCGCCGGTCAGTGCGGTACTGTGTGAGGGTTGCTTGACGCAACAGACCCTCCTGCCATATCCGCAAAGGTGATATGGCCGATACCAATTACTAGACCATAGGAGGTGATGAGGTCCGTGCGTCACTACGAAGTCATGATCATTCTGGATCCCAATCAGGATGAGCGCACCGTAACCCCGTCCCTAGACAAGTTCCTCGAAGCAATCCGCAAGGATGGCGGCAAAGTCGAAAAGGTTGACGTGTGGGGCAAGCGCCGTCTTGCATACCCGATCAACAAGAAGGAAGAGGGCATCTACGCAGTCGTGGATCTGGAGTGCGAATCCCACTCCGTTCTCGAGCTCGATCGCCGTCTGAACCTGAACGACTCCATTCTGCGTACCAAGGTTCTGCGCACCGACAGCAAATAGCGGATACTGGGTTTCGAGCAATCCACGTAACCGATATTAAGGAGTAAAGACATGGCTCAGGGAGATACCAATATCACGGTCGTTGGCAACATTGTCGCCGACCCGGAACTGCGCTTCACCCCGGCGGGTGCCGCAGTGGCAAATTTCCGTGTTGCCTCCACCCCGCGTCGCTATAATCAGCAGACTTCCCAGTGGGAGGATGGCGAGGCCATGTTCCTCACCTGCAACGTGTGGCGCCAAGCCGCAGAAAACGTTGCGGAGACCCTGACCAAGGGCATGCGCGTTATTGTTACTGGCCGTTTGCGTCAGCGCTCTTACCAGACTCGTGAGGGCGAGAACCGTACTGTCTTTGAGATCGAGGTCGATGAGGTCGGCCCGTCCCTGCGTTATGCAACCGCTCAGGTAAACCGCAAGTCCGGCAACGGTGGCGGAAACTATGGCGGCGGCCAGCAGCAGGGTGGTGCTAACTACGGCGGCGGCAACCAAGGCGGTTTCTCCGGAAACCAGGGTGGTTTCTCTGGAAACCAGTCCCAGTCTTCTGCCCCGCAGCAGTCCCAGCAGTCGGCTCCGAGCAACGATCCGTGGAATTCGGCACCCCAAGCGGGAAGCTTCGGTGGTGCGGATGCAGAACCCCCGTTCTAAGACTGTCACGCAAGTATTCATTTAACTCAATTGAAAGGCAGGGATCATGAAGCTGATCCTCACCGCTGCCGTTGAGAACCTCGGCGCCCCCGGCGAAATTGTAGAGGTTAAGGACGGCTACGGACGTAACTACCTGCTTCCGCGCGGCCTGGCAATCGTTGCCACCCGCGGTGCTGAGAAGCAGATCGAGGGCATCAAGCGTGCCCAGGAAGCTCGCGCAATCCGCGACCTGGACCATGCACGCGAGATCCGTACCCAGCTGGAGGAGCTCAAGGACGTCAATGTCCCCGTGAAGACCTCCGAGTCCGGCAAGCTCTTCGGCTCCGTGTCCGCAGAGGACATCGTGAAGGCCGTTGCCGCCGCTGGCGGCCCGAAGCTGGACAAGCGCATCGTTGTGCTTCCCAAGGGCCTGGTCAAGAAGACCGGCAACTACCAAGTCGAGCTGAAGCTGCACGCTGACGTTATCGGCAAGGTGAACTTCTCGGTCGTCGCTGCCTAAGAACTAAGGCGCACGACGGTCACCCTCCGTCCAGCCGCGTGTGAGGCGCGGCGATGGTACGCAGGTACGTGACCCTCAGACAACAGCAAGGTTTAAGGCCGTGCTCCTCCCACTATGTGAGGTGGTGGAAGGTGTACGGCCTTTAGCCGTTTTAGGCATGCGGGGTGGGGAATCGTCGCCAAGCACGGCATGTGGATAACTCGCGGAACCTGTGGATAAACCTGTGTGCAGTTTACAGTGAGTTTACTCACGCCGCCTTTTGTTAACCCGCAGGTAGCGCCGATTTCGGGTTGAAGGCCCTACTTTTTCACGGGTTTTGTGCGTATATTCACACCTTGAAAAACATGCTCTGACCTGCGGTAATTATCTTCGCTGGTCACGGGCTTGCAGAGTTATCCACAGGCTTGACCTCGCGCTTTGCGGAGCCTTCGTCCGCTGAGCTGGTAATTCCACAGGGATCTGTGGATAACTGTGGCAGTTATACCCAAGGGGCAGTGTCCATTGCCTCGGCTACACTGTTGTGTACTACGCGCGGTTGCCGCTTGGCACTGCCTTAAAGCCTGGCCGTCCGGAGCGGATAGAAGCTGAGATTTTCAGGGGCGGTCAGGGTGGGATCGATGAACGGTGGGATTGATGGACAATGACTAATGCCAGTTTTGATGACGATCAGGTTCCACCGCCGCCCGAACCGGTAGAGGAGGAACCCCGCCGCTCCTACCGTCAGGAGGAGCCGAAGCGTTACGGCGAATTCCGCCAGCCACCCGCGGACCGGGAAGCAGAGCAAGGCGTTCTTGGCGCTATGCTCCTGAGCCCGAACACGGTGATGGAGGTCATTGAAGAGCTGGAGCCGGAGGACTTCTACTATCCTGCGCACACGCTCATTTATCAGGCCATGATTGACCTCTATGCCGCGGGCACCGATATTGATGCGGTGATTGTGGCAGCTCGGCTCGAGCGCTACAACAACCTCGAGCGGGTCGGCGGCGCGCCCTATCTGCACACCCTGCTGGCCACGGTGCCGACTGCCGCCAACGCTCGCTACTACGCGGAGATCGTGGCGGAAAAGGCGGTGCTGCGCAAGCTGGTCGACGCCGGAACCAGAGTTGTCCAGCTCGGCTTCCAAGGTTCCGAGGACATGGAGATCGAATCGGTTCTGGACCGCGCCCAGCAGGAAGTCTTCGCGGTGGCACAGAAGAAGACCACCGAGGACTACCGGGCACTGAGCGATCTTATCGATCCCACTATCGACGAACTCGCCGCCCTGCAGCAAAACGGTGTGGAATCGGGCGTGCCCACCGGGTTCATCGACTTGGATAACCTGACCAATGGCTTGCGCGCCGGCCAGATGATTATCGTCGCCGCCCGCCCCGGCGTGGGCAAGTCAACGCTCGCCATGGACTTCATGCGCTCGGCATCTCTGCAGCACAACAAGACCTCCGTGGTGTTTTCCTTGGAGATGTCCGCCTCGGAAATCGTCATGCGCTTGCTGTCGGCGGAGGCGGAAGTGAAGCTGTCGGATATGCGCGGTGGACGCGTATCGACTGAGGACTGGGCAAAGATCGATGACACCCTCAACCGCATCCAGGATGCGCCCCTGTTCATCGATGATTCCCCGAACCTCACCATGATGGAGATTCGCTCGAAAGCCCGCCGCCTCAAGCAGCAGCACGGGCTCGACCTCATTGTGCTGGACTATATGCAGCTGATGTCCTCGGGCAAGAAGGTGGAGTCCCGCCAGCAAGAGGTTTCGGAGTTCTCCCGCCAGCTCAAGCTGCTGGCCAAGGAGCTCGAGGTCCCGCTCATCGCGATTTCCCAGCTAAACCGTGGCCCAGAGTCCCGTACCGATAAGAAGCCACAGCTGGCGGATCTGCGTGAATCCGGCTCGCTCGAGCAGGACGCCGACATGGTTATGCTCCTGTATCGCCCGGACTCACAGGACCGCGATGATCCCCGCGCCGGTGAGGCGGACATCATCTTGGCCAAGCACCGTGGCGGCCCGATCGACACGGTGAAGGTGGCGCACCAGCTGCACTACTCCAAGTTCGTCAACATGGCGCACGGTTAAATCACAGGTCCACCACGGCGTTGGGGTCACCCAACCGTGGGCCGAGAATGACTAAGACTAGGAAGACGGCTGCTGCGGCGAGTGCGAGCCACCGCCACACGGGGAAGAAGCGTTCGCCACACAGCCGGGCGAATGCCGCGCCGATCAGCGCGCCGAGCGTATTGAAGATGAGGTCATCGATATCGGTGCGTCCCAGGGCGAAGGCGTACTGTGCTGTCTCCAGCGCCAGGCTCAGCGCGAAGCCCCACGCGGCCGTGGCCTTGAGTGAACGGCACATGCTGAAGACGAGCATTCCGAAGGGAATGAAGAAAGCGGTATTGCCCGCGTACTCAAAGAGCGGGCCAAACCACGTGCCACCGGAAAATTCATCGAGCGGCACCAAGCGCAGATCGCGGACACGCTGGTTCTCCGGCTTCCAGAGGTAGCCAATCTGAAAGAAGGACTTCAGCGTAGTCAGCGCAACCATGACCGCGACCCACGCGCCAAGGGCGACCCTATTGAGCAAGGGTCTTACCCTTGAATTCTGGCAGGGTCAGCGCCGCGACAGCAGCGGTGCCGAAGGCGGCCGCGAAGAGGACGAAGAGCCAGCCCGTTCCTGCCACCGCGATGAGCGGCGGAACGATGAGCGGCGCCAGGATGGATGCGAGCCTGCCGAAGCCGGCGGCAGCACCCGTACCGCGCCCGCGCAGCGCGGTGGGATAGAGCTCGGGACCGATGGCGTACAAAGCACCCCACGCGCCCAAGTTGAAGAAGGACAGCAAACAACCGGCCAGGATGATCGTGGCCTCAGTGCTGGCAAAGCCATAGAGACCTGCGGAAAGCGCGGAGCCCACGAGGAAGGCAGCCAGCGTGGTGCGGCGCCCCCATACTTCGATGAGCCAGGCCGCGGCGGCGTAGCCGGGCAGCTGGGCCAGGGTGATAATGAGCGTGAAGCTGAAGGACTTCACCAGGGAGAATCCGTCGGCGACCAGCAGCGAAGGAATCCAGATGAAGGCGCCATAGTAGGACAGGTTGACGCAGAACCAGATGGTCCACAACGCGAGAGTGCGCCCGCGCAGGGACGGCGACCAGATGCTGGCGGCGGTGACGTCTTCCTCGGAGTAGGTCGGTGCCGGGGTCGTGCGGTCGATGTCCGTCGAGTCCACCTCTGCCTCAAAGGAGGCGACGATCTCCTCTGCTTCTTCGTGGCGGCCCTTCGACTCTAGGAAGCGCACCGATTCTGGCAAATGGAGCCGCACGAAAAGTGCGTAAAAGGCGGGCACCATGCCGAGAGCGAGCGCCCAGCGCCAGCCGCTTTCCGACGCCCCCACAACAAACGTTCCAACTACCGCGGCCAGGATCCAGCCCACCGCCCAGAAGGCCTCCAGCAAGACCACCATGCGCCCGCGGACCTTGAGCGGGGCGAACTCGGAGATCAGCGTGGAGGCCACCGGCAGCTCGGCGCCCAGGCCGAGTCCGATGAAGAAGCGCAGGACGATGAGAAGCGTAAGGCCCGTCGCCAGGGCGGAGGCACCCGTGGCGAGGCCATAGACCAGCAGGGTCAAGGCAAAGACGTGGCGGCGGCCGAACTTATCGGCCAAAAGGCCGCCGAAGGTAGCACCCAAGGCCATGCCGATGAAGCCCACGGACGCCAGCCATGAGGATTGGGTCGGCGTGATTCCCCAGTGCACGGCCAAAGCGGCCATGATGAAGGAAATGAGGCCCACGTCCATGGCGTCGAGAGCCCAGCCAATGCCGGAACCGAAGAGGAGACGTTTGTGTTTTCCAGTGACGGGAAGGCGGTCGAGCCTCTCCGTGCGAGAGATAGAGCGATGATCAAGACGATTCATGCAGGCTAAGCATACTCTGCGGAGTGAAAGCTTTTCAGGCGCAAAGAATTACTGACTACAAAAACCGAACTCAACGCCATGGCTATACCCGCGAAAAGGGGGTTGAGCAGGCCAAAAGCGGCAACAGGTAGAAGAATAATATTATAGGCGAAGGCCCAAAATAGGTTGCCTTTGATGATGCGCAGGGTAGCGCGCGCAAGCCGTACGGCATCGGCCACAGAGCGCAGGTCGTTATTCATCACCGTGATATCAGAGGCCTCGATGGCGACATCAGCCCCAGCACCCATCGCGATGCCGAGGTCCGCCTGTGCGAGTGCCGCGGCGTCGTTCACGCCATCGCCCACCATGGCCACGGTCCGTCCCCGATCCTGCAGTCGAGCGATAGTGTCTACTTTGTCGGCGGGCATGACCTCCGCTGTCACGTTGGCTTCATCAATGCCAACGGCTCGCGCCACTGCGTGTGCTGCACCGGTGTTGTCGCCCGTGAGCAGATGGGGCGTGAGGCCTAGGTCCTGGAGGGCGGAGATGGCGGCGGCTGCGGACTCCTTAACGCGGTCCTGTAGCTCGATGGTCCCCACCACGGCATCCGCCACGTAGACGCCGACCTGCGTCCCGGTGCCGTCGTAGCCCGCAGGCGGGCGTCCCACCCGCACGCGGGTACCTTCAACGGTTGCTTCGATCCCTTGGCCCGCTAGCTCGTGGTAGTTCTCGGCTGCAGGGGTGTTGCCGTCGTAAGCCGCGCGGATGGCTCGCGCGATGGGGTGCTCGGAGCCCTGCTCCGCGGCGGCCGCAAGACGGAGAACCTCCTGCTCTGAGTGCCCCGCAGTGGTCTGAACCGCCGCTACTGACATCTGGCCTTCGGTGATGGTGCCCGTCTTATCCAGAACGATGGTGTCGATCTGGCGGGTCGATTCGAGGATCTCCGGGCCCTTGATGAGAATTCCCAGTTCGGCGCCGCGCCCGGTGCCCACGAGGATTGCGGTGGGCGTCGCCAAGCCCATGGCGCAAGGGCACGCAATGATGAGGACGGAGACGGCGGCCACGAAGGCTGGGGCAACGCCGCCGACCCACAGGTGCGCCAAGAGCGCGAGGATAGCGATGCCGATGACGATGGGTACGAAGACAGCTGCAATGCGGTCGGCGAGGCGCTGCACCGGGGCTTTCGAGGTCTGGGCCGCGGTGACGAGCGCGCCCATCTGGGCTAGGACGGTGTCGGAGCCGACGCGGGTGGCGCGCACCTCAAGCCGCCCGGAGGCGTTGATGGTTGCGCCCGTCACCGTGCTGCCGGGTGAAACCTCAACCGGTAATGATTCGCCGGTGAGCAGGGATTCGTCTACGGCTGAATGGCCGGTGAGGACCACGCCATCGGTGGCGATCTTCTCACCGGGGCGAACCACAAAAATATCGCCCTCGTGAAGGTCACCGATGGGTATGCGGGTTTCAGTATCGCCGCGCAGCACCGTCGCCTCTTTCGCACCCATGGTGAGCAGCGTGGTGAGAGCCTCGGAGGAGCGGCCCTTTGCTTTGAGTTCAAACCAGCGCCCAAGCAGCAGGAACGTAATGACCATCCCCACTGATTCGAGGTAAATGTGGTCCATCTGCGCGTCATTGGAACGCAGCGTCATATGCATGGTCATGCCGGGCATGCCGGCGTTGCCGAAGAAGAGCGCGTAGAGCGACCAGCCAAAGGCGGCGGTGGTGCCCAACGTGATGAGCGTGTCCATCGTGGCGGCGCCGTGCTTCAGGTTGGCCCACGTGGCGCGGTGGAAGGGCGCGCCGCCGATGACGTAGACGAGCGTTGTGAGTACCAGGCAGGCCCACTGCCAGTTCTGGAATTGCAGGGCCGGGACCATGGAGAGGAGCATCACGGGCAGCGAGAGCGCCGCAGAGACGAGCGTGCGCTGCAGGATGTCGGAAGCCTCATCCTCGCGGGCGATGTCCGCCGTGCTTGCCGACGCCTCCCCCTCATCGTCCACCGTGAAGGCTCCATAGCCGGCGCCTTCGACGACGTCGATGAGATCGGCGGGGGTCGTCGTCGCTGGGTCATAGCTTACGGAGGCAGATTCCGTGGCGAAGTTGACCGTGGCTTCGACGTTGTCGAGCTTGTTGAGCTTGCGTTCCACTCGGGATGAGCAGGAGGTGCAGGTCATCCCGGTGATACCGAGGGTGAGGCTGGTGGTCATGATGTTTAGGCCAACTCGTAGCCGGCTTCGGCGATGGCAGCGGCGACCTGTTCATCGCTAAAGCCCTCACCAGTCACGGTGACAGCGCCGGTGGTGTGGTCAGCGGTAACGTCGGTGACGCCCTTGATCTCCGAGATCTCTTCCTTCACGGAGAGTTCGCAGTGGCCGCAGGTCATGCCGTTAACGGTGTAGGTGGTGGTGCTCATGGTCGTGATCAGACTCCTTAAGTAGTGGGTAGATACACCGTTGAGCGTATACCCCCTAGGGGTATAGGTGCAAGGGATAATTGAGCCTTGTGTACCGTTGAGAGTTGAAAGAACCTACAAATTTCCCCGAAACAGATAGGAAGAGACATGGCAACGATTGACATCACTGAAGAGACGTTCCAGGAGACCATCTCCGGCGATGGCATCACCCTCGTGGATGCCTGGGCGGAATGGTGCGGTCCGTGCAAGCGCTTCGGCCCGGTCTTTGAGAAGGCATCCGAGGAGCACCCTGATGCCACCTTTGCCAAGTTGGATACCGAGGCAAACGAGGATCTGGCTGCGAAGCTGCAGATTAACTCCATCCCGACGTTGATGGTTTTCCGTGACGGCATCTTGGTTTTCCGCGAGTCGGGTGCATTGCCGCCGGCAGCCCTGGAAGATCTCATTAGCCAGGTCAAGGCTCTCGATATGGATGAGGTCCGCGCCCAGGTGGAGAGCCAGCAGGCCTAATAATTCCGGATAGTTCGTCTATAAGGCGGTCGAGATAGACCGCTGTGCGCGCTTTCCTGTGAGTATCGCTACACTCGCAGGAAAGCGTCTTTACATATAAAGCACTAACGAGCGCTGCATTGATTACTGCTGCAGGAACCACTAAGGAGTGAGCGCAATGGCAAACCCATTCAGCAAAGGTTGGAAGTATGTGATGGCTTCTTTCGATCAGAAGATCGATGAGAACGCTGATCCCAAGGTTCAAATCCAGCAGGCCGTGGAAGGTGCAAAGGAACAGCACCGCCAGATTTCCGAGCACGCAGCGGAGATTATCGGCCGCAAAACCCAGCTGGAAATGCAGCTCAACCGCCTAGTGAAAACTCAGAAGGACTACCAGGATCAGACGCGCCGGGCCTTGGAGTTGGCGGACGCTTCCGAGGATCCGCAGAAGGCCGCCGAGTACAACCAGGCAGCGGAGGTTGTGGCGAGCCAGCTGGTCGCCGTAGAAAATGAGCTGGCGAATCTGAAGTCCCAGCACGAGGCTGCCGCGCAAGCGGCGGAGCAGGCAAAGGCCCAGCAACAGCAGTCGGAGGCCCGACTGAAGGAGCAGCTCGCGCAGGTGGACCAGTTGCTGTCCCAGGCCGATCAGGCGGCGATGCAGGAGAAGAACGCTGAGGCGCTGGACTCCATGAATGAGCTCAAGCCGGATGACTCGACGCCTACGTTGGATTCGGTACGTGCCAAGATTGAGAAGCGCTACGCTGATGCGCTCGGCGCCCAGGAGCTGCACCAGGCAGCTGGTGGTAGCCGGATTCAGGAGATTTCGGCGGCGGGCCACGATATGGCCGCTATGTCCCGCTTGGATGAGATCCGCGCTGAGATGGCCAAGAACAAGGAGCTGGAAGGCTCGACCTCCAAGACCGCAGAGGAGCTCGAGGCCGGCGCCGAAGCCAAGGACGCTGAGGATAAGTAGTAGCCAGCGCCGAAGTAGAGGGACCTTCTGGAGCAGGCCGCATAGCGCGGCCAGGGGAGTTCACCCCCACGCTCCCAAAAGGTCCCTTTATCTATGGTTCGCAGTGATGCTCTAGCTGTCTTGGCGGCGGATATTGATAAGCACGCCGCGGATGCCGGAGTGGAAGCCATCGCGCAGGTTGACGCGCTGGGTTTCGGTGAGCGTGTACTCGTGCAGCGTTTCGCAGGCGAACTGCAGCAGCGGACGGTCGATCTCCGGCGGCAGACCGCCGCCGGAAAGGAGATGGGCTTGGTCGCGCTGATCGGCGCTCGCGGCGTTGTCGAACCACCACGATGCGTATTGCTGCCCCACGTCAAAGGGGGACTGGAAGCCGGCGGAGCTCCACACTTCCTCGGGGAGGGGAACATACTTCGAGCGCAGCTTGCGGCGCGGCGCCATCATCGACGGCTTGGGCGCGGCCGGTTTGGGGGCAGGCTTCGGGGCTTCGGTGCCCGTTTCCTCTTCTGCGTCCGCGGGCTTCTGATCCGCGGCGCTGGGCTTTGTGGTTTGTTCGCCGCAGGGGGCGGGTTCCTCTTCGTCGGCGGGGGCGCTCGGTGCTGCGGACTCCGGGTGCGAGGCGGTGGCAGCCACGTCTTGAGCCGCGGCGGAAGGTGTTGCAGGCCCAGGCTTTGGCGCAGAGGGGAAGGCAGCTTGTGCCTCGGTAGGTTCGTCGCACTCCGGCGCGATCTCATCGGTGGATTCGCTTGCCTTCTCGTTGCCTTCCTCGGAGCTCTGGGGCTCGCGGATGGTCGGCGGCAGCGGGCCTTCAAGGACCTCGAGCTCCATCGCATCGGCGAAGTCCTCCCGCGGATCGAGGATCGTGGTGGAGTCGCAGGCATGGCGCAGCGCCGAGGACATCGAATCCCATCCGAAGCCATAAAGGTGCACGCGCACACCATTGTTGACGGCCTCCTGGACTCCGGGAATCATGTCTGCGTCGCCGGAGACCAAGACGAAATCCGTGACTTGGCCCTTCATAGCGGAAACGATCATATCGGCGACGAGGCGGGTGTCCACGGCTTTCTGGGTACGCCGTTCGCCCCATTCGATGAGTTGTCCGGTACGCAGTTGGACGCCATCGCAGACCCGCAGCGCTCGCTGGTAACGGTGGGGGCCGGTATCGGGGATTCCGTCGTACCAGTATTGGCGGTGGATGGGGTTGCCTACTTGGTTCTCAATCATGGAACCGAGGGAGCTGACTACTTCGGGTAAATCAATCTCTAGCTGGGCGCGGGCCCCCGTCTCCCAAGAGTTATAAAAGCTGGCCAGTAGGTATGACGTGTCAACGAAGACAAGTGTTCGTTCAAGCATGGCTCCTAAATTCCGTTCTATTTCTTCTAACTAATTTTCTAGGGTCACTTCTGTGAGATCTTCCAGCCTAGGGCCGGTGTAGTCCAGTGTGCCCCATTAGTCACAAAACGTCGATAACCCCGAGGAAATTCCCAGGTCAATGGCATTGCCCGTGGGGGGCTTGCGAGGGTTCCGGTGCGGTTATATGGTTAGTTACATGAGTAACCAACCAACGAGGAGGCCGGCATGGACAACTCTGCCCAGCCGCTCTTCCGGCAGATAGCGGTGCTCATCGAGGACGCCATTATTGAGGGCACTCTCGCCGAGGGCGCCCAGGCACCGTCCACGAATGAGCTCGCCGCTTTCCACAGCATCAACCCCGCCACTGCCCGCAAGGGCCTGACCCTCCTCGTGGATCTCGGAATCCTCGAAAAACGCCGAGGTATCGGCATGTTCGTCACCTCTGGTGCCGCAGACCTTATCCGGGCGCGGCGTCGCCAAGACTTTGCGGCTGAATACGCCGCACCGCTCATCGACGAAGCCGTGCACCTGGGCTACACCCGCCAGCAACTCCACGACCTCATTGACCTTGTCGCAGAAAGCCGAGGACTCTACTCATGATTTCCACCCCGCACTTCACCTTCGACAACGGCCTCACGCACGGCCTCGTCGGCCCTAATGGCATTGGCAAGACCACCCTGCTGCGCAAAATTGCCGGGCAATTGGGCGCCTCCGGCATCACGGTCGACGGTGACAAGCCCTATGACAATGAAAAGGTGCTCAACAAGGTTGTGCTTATGGGCATCGACAACCCCTTGCCCGAAGGCTGGAATATGAAGAAAGTCTTCACCGTAGCCCGCCTGCGCTGGCCCACGTGGAGCACAGCGCGCGCTGAGGAGCTGGTCGAGCGCTTCGAGCTGCCGATGAAGAACTACTCGGGCCTCTCCCGCGGGCAGAAGTCGGCGGCGAGCTTCATCGTTGCGGTGGCTTCGGGGGTGCCGTACATGCTTCTCGACGAACCCTACCTCGGCCTCGACGCCGCCAAGCGGGAGGTATTCTACGACGTCTTGCGTGAAGAGCACGGCCGCACCATTATCGTCTCCACCCATCACCTTAACGAGCTGTCTGGTTTGCTCGATACCGTGGCGCTGATGGGGGAGAACCCGCTGTCCGGTCCCATCGATGAGTTCATTGAGGGCGTCGTCCAGCTCACTGGCTCTGCCGAAACCCTCGATCGCGCGCTGGGGCGCCTGCAGCTCCCAGTGCTTGAGCGCGAAACCTCAGCCGTAGCAGACCGCGCGCTTGTCGACGCTCGCCCCAACCACACCGCCAACGTCTTCGACATGGCCCAAGAAATGGGGCTGCGTGCCACCGAGGTATCCCTTGAGCAGGCAGTTCTGGCATTAGGGGAGGCATGATGAAGCTCTATAGGCATATGGCGCTGAGCTGGAACAGCTTCTTCTACGCCTTGTGGATTGTCATCCTTCCGGTGCTGGGAATGGGCCGTGGGCAAGGGTGGGCCATTGGTTACTCACTCTTTATGGTCCTTATGGTTTACCTTTCGCAGCCTGACTTCACGCGCTATCTGACCTTTGGGTTGAGCACCCAGGTGTGGAATGGGCACCGGCGCATCAATGCTTCCCTGACGCTCTTTCTCATTCTGGTTAGCGCACCCTTCGCGTTTCCATGGTGGGTCCTCATCGCCCCGGTGCTCATGTGGGTGGTGTGCATGACGAAACGCTTTGAGCCATCACGACTGACCGCGAGCTCCCTCATCGTAGGCAGCGATGGTGATTCTTCGACGGGCTGGTTCTCAGCGTCCCCGGTCTCCCAGATTGTGTTGCGCCCTCAAGCCCGCGCGTGGATGTGGGCTGCATTCGGTATAGCCATCGCACCTGCGATAAACATCGTGGTGAGCAAGCTGTGGGATACCGGCGTGGGCATCGTAGGTGTCATTGTTACGTTGATTGTCCTGCCGCTAGTTGCTGATTCAATCCGCAGCTCACTCAAAGATGCAGTGGCCTTTGGGCTGCCGCGCGGTGCTTGGGCCAAGACCACTGTGCTGTGCACGGCAATCCCCGTGGTCCTATCGCTCGTGGCCGATCTGGTAGCGATGATGTGGACCGGCAATCCAGCCGGGTTCACCATCGTGTGTCTTGCTACAACGTCACTACTTTTAACTTTCGCCATTACCGACAAACTGACGTGGCTTTACACAACTGCGCTAGCGGGAGCAATCGCCGTACTGTTCATAGCGTGGCTTATCAATCCCAGCGTTGCGATGGGGTGGACGCTCACAGGGATGGCAATCATCTACGTCGTGTGGGTTGCCGCGTATCCCCGGATGGCAAAAAAGACCAACGTGTTTAGCCCGGGCCTCATGGGCTGGTTTGGGGCACGCTGAGCGCCATCCAATGTCTGCGTTAAAAGGTTGTCTTTGTGCACTTCAAGAAGGGGTAAAAACCTTCATTGAAGTGCATATTTGTGTTTTTTCAAGGCCGTGTGTAACTTTATGTGGGTCAGCGCGACCGACAGCGCCCCACAGGAACTGAGGTTCTTGGAGAGAGGCGGTAGGAAAACAGGCCCTGACAACAAATATTTTCTTTACTCGCAGTACTGCGTACCGCCAAAGGCGTTCCGTATGGCTGTGTGGTGACGATGTTTGAGAACTCAATAGTGTGCCAATGTACTTTTTGTGTTGGTTGATTTTATTCATTGTGGCCGTGATGCATTGTATGTGTGTTGTGGTTGGTGTATGCCGGATGGCGCTTTTCTTTCAAGCGGCGTCATTGTAAATAACATAAGTTGTTTGGGCGTAAATGATTTAAAATCTTCTGACTAGGCCAGCCTCCTTTTTGCCCCGTCGGGTTGGGGGTTGGTTTCGAGATTTTTTCTTTATGTAATTTTTGGATAGCCAGTTCAGGCGATGCTGCTTTTTGTGGTGTTGTTTGTTGTGGTTTGTCTTTTTGACTAGGTTTGGGCTTTTCACGGCCTTTTTGTGGAGAGTTTGATCCTGGCTCAGGACGAACGCTGGCGGCGTGCTTAACACATGCAAGTCGAACGGAAAGGCCCCAGCTTGCTGGGGTACTCGAGTGGCGAACGGGTGAGTAACACGTGGGTGATCTGCCTTGCACTCTGGGATAAGCTTGGGAAACTGGGTCTAATACCGGATATGAACTGCCTTTAGTGTGGTGGTTGGAAAGTTTTTTCGGTGCAAGATGAGCTCGCGGCCTATCAGCTTGTTGGTGGGGTAATGGCCTACCAAGGCGTCGACGGGTAGCCGGCCTGAGAGGGTGTACGGCCACATTGGGACTGAGATACGGCCCAGACTCCTACGGGAGGCAGCAGTGGGGAATATTGCACAATGGGCGGAAGCCTGATGCAGCGACGCCGCGTGGGGGATGACGGCCTTCGGGTTGTAAACTCCTTTCGACAGGGACGAAGCTTTTTGTGACGGTACCTGTATAAGAAGCACCGGCTAACTACGTGCCAGCAGCCGCGGTAATACGTAGGGTGCGAGCGTTGTCCGGAATTACTGGGCGTAAAGAGCTCGTAGGTGGTTTGTCGCGTCGTCTGTGAAATTCCGGGGCTTAACTTCGGGCGTGCAGGCGATACGGGCATAACTTGAGTGCTGTAGGGGAGACTGGAATTCCTGGTGTAGCGGTGAAATGCGCAGATATCAGGAGGAACACCGATGGCGAAGGCAGGTCTCTGGGCAGTTACTGACGCTGAGGAGCGAAAGCATGGGTAGCAAACAGGATTAGATACCCTGGTAGTCCATGCCGTAAACGGTGGGCGCTAGGTGTAGGGGGCTTCCACGTCTTCTGTGCCGTAGCTAACGCATTAAGCGCCCCGCCTGGGGAGTACGGCCGCAAGGCTAAAACTCAAAGGAATTGACGGGGGCCCGCACAAGCGGCGGAGCATGTGGATTAATTCGATGCAACGCGAAGAACCTTACCTGGGCTTGACATACACCAGATTGCTGCAGAGATGTAGTGTCCCTTGTGGTTGGTGTACAGGTGGTGCATGGTTGTCGTCAGCTCGTGTCGTGAGATGTTGGGTTAAGTCCCGCAACGAGCGCAACCCTTGTCTTATGTTGCCAGCATTTGGTTGGGGACTCATGAGAGACTGCCGGGGTTAACTCGGAGGAAGGTGGGGATGACGTCAAATCATCATGCCCCTTATGTCCAGGGCTTCACACATGCTACAATGGTCGGTACAACGCGCAGCGACACTGTGAGGTGGAGCGAATCGCTGAAAGCCGGTCTTAGTTCGGATTGGGGTCTGCAACTCGACCCCATGAAGTCGGAGTCGCTAGTAATCGCAGATCAGCAACGCTGCGGTGAATACGTTCCCGGGCCTTGTACACACCGCCCGTCACGTCATGAAAGTTGGTAACACCCGAAGCCAGTGGCCTAAACTTGTTAGGGAGCTGTCGAAGGTGGGATCGGCGATTGGGACGAAGTCGTAACAAGGTACCCGTACCGGAAGGTGCGGGTGGATCACCTCCTTTCTAAGGAGCATTTATTTTGAGCACCAGTTGGTGCTGTATAGCGTGTGAGTGTTTATTCTTACTCGCTTGGTGGTTTATGTAGACGATTGTTTTACTGCCACTGATTGATAATCGGGTGGAGATACATCTTAACCAGAATGATGATTCAACTAACGCGTTGAAAAGTGCTTGGTGCATTGTTGGGTGTCTGGGGCATTGTTCCCTGGTTGTAACCCATGTAAGTTTCAATAACTACTTTTTTGGTGTGGTTGTTGTCTTGTGTGGGGTGTTGTGTGAGAACTGTATAGTGGACGCGAGCATTCAACCATGTGCTTTCCATCTTCTTTGTGTTGGTGGTGGGTCATGGTTTGTGTGATTTCTTTGTTCTTTTGTGTTTTGTGTGTTCACACCAGCATGATGACTGTTGCTTTTGTGGTGGTTGTTGTGTTGGTTGTGTGTTCGTTATTTAGGGCGCATGGTGGATGCCTTGGCATGCTGGGCCGATGAAGGACGTGTAAGGCTGCGTTAAGCCTCGGGGAGTTGTCAATAGAGCGTTGATCCGAGGATGTCCGAATGGGGAAACCTGGCACCTGTTATGGGGTGTTACCCTTCAGTGAATTCATAGCTGTTGTGGGGGTTTACGCGGGGAAGTGAAACATCTCAGTACCCGTAGGAGAAGAAAATAAAATATGATTCTGCTAGTAGTGGCGAACGAACGTGGATGAGGCTAAACCGTGTGCATGTGATACTTGGTAGAGGTTGTGTGTGCGGTGTTGTGGGCCCCAATGTGAATCAGCTACCACTGGTTTGCTTGTGTGTTGTTGTTAGGTGAAGTGGTGTGGAAACGCCGACCGTAGAGGGTGATAGTCCCGTAGTTGAAGGCTTCAATGCATGGGTTGTTGGGTTGCCCGAGTAGCAGCGGGCTCGTGGAATCTGCTGTGAATCTGCCGGGACCACCCGGTAAGCCTAAATACTCAGTGTGACCGATAGTGTATGAGTACCGTGAGGGAATGGTGAAAAGTACCCCGGGAGGGGAGTGAAATAGTTCCTGAAACCATGTGCTTACAATCCGTCAGAGCACCTGTATGTGTGTGATGGCGTGCCTTTTGAAGAATGAGCCTGCGAGTCAGCGGCATGTCGCGAGGTTAACCCGTGTGGGGTAGCCGTAGGGAAACCGAATCCTCATGGGGTGTTTAGTGGCATGTCCTGGACCCGAAGCGGGGTGATCTACCCATGGCCAGTGTGAAGCAGTAGTAAGATGCTGTGGAGGCGCGAACCCACGTAGGTTGAAAACTGCGGGGATGAGCTGTGGGTAGGGGTGAAAGGCCAATCAAACTCCGTGATAGCTGGTTCTCCCCGAAATGCATTTAGGTGCAGCGTCGCATTAGCTTGGTGGAGGTAGAGCTACTGGTTGGTTGAGCGGGACTACAATCTTAGCAATGTCAGCCAAACTCCGAATGCCACTAATTGTGTTGTGCGGCAGTGAGACTGTGGGGGATAAGCTTCATAGTCGAGAGGGAAACAGCCCAGATCGCCGGTTAAGGCCCCTAAGGGTGTGCTAAGTGGAAAAGGATGTGGGATCGCGAAGACAGCCAGGAGGTTGGCTTAGAAGCAGCCATCCTTGAAAGAGTGCGTAATAGCTCACTGGTCGAGTGGTCCTGCGCCGACAATGTAGTGGGGCTCAAGCACACCGCCGAAGCCGCGGCAATACTTTGTATTGGGTAGGGGAGCGTCGTGCATGTGTTGAAGCGTTACCGTAAGGCGGCGTGGAGTGTGTGCGAGTGAGAATGCAGGCATGAGTAACGAATTGGAAGGTGAGAATCCTTCCCGCCGGATGACTAAGGGTTCCTGGGTCAAGTTCGTCTTCCCAGGGTGAGTCGGGACCTAAGGCGAGGCCGACAGGCGTAGTCGATGGATAACCAGTTGATATTCTGGTACCCGTATATCCGCGCCCATGATAAAGCACTGATACTAACCACCGCGGATACGATCGTCGTGTTCTTTGAACACGGTGGTTGTTGATGTCGTGGGGCCTGATGTGTGGTTCAAGTGATGGGGTGACACAGTGTAGTAGCCATGCCGCTTAGTGGATTGTTGGTGTAAGCGTGTGAGGTGGTGTGTAGGCAAATCCGCACACCGTTTAACCTGAGGCGTGATGCGTAGCCCAAATGTGGGTGAAGTTGGTGATCTAGTACTGTCGAGAAAAGCCTCTAGCGATGTGGATGTATGGCCCGTACCCTAAACCGACACAGGTGGTCAGGTTGAAAATACTAAGGCGTTCGGGTGAACTGTGGTTAAGGAACTCGGCAAAATGCCCCCGTAACTTCGGGAGAAGGGGGACCACACGACTTTGACACTTCTTGCAAGTGTTGTGGGTTGTGGGGTCGCAGAGAATAGAGGGAAGCGACTGTTTATCAAAAACACAGGTCCATGCGAAGACGTTAAGTTGATGTATATGGACTGACGCCTGCCCGGTGCTGGAAGGTTAAGAGGACCGGTTAGTAGTCTTTGACTGCGAAGCTGAGAATTTAAGCCCCAGTAAACGGCGGTGGTAACTATAACCATCCTAAGGTAGCGAAATTCCTTGTCGGGTAAGTTCCGACCTGCACGAATGGCGTAACGACTTCTCTGCTGTCTCAACCACAGGCCCGGTGAAATTGCACTACGAGTAAAGATGCTCGTTACGCGCGGCAGGACGAAAAGACCCCGGGACCTTCACTATAGCTTGGTATTGGTGTTCGGTTCGGTTTGTGTAGGATAGGTGGGAGACTATGAGACGTGTGCGCCAGCACGCGTGGAGTCGTTGTTGAAATACCACTCTGATCGGATTGGATACCTTAACCTTGGCCCATGATCTGGGTTGGGGACAGTGCCTGGTGGGTAGTTTAACTGGGGCGGTTGCCTCCCAAAATGTAACGGAGGCGCCCAAAGGTTCCCTCAGCCTGGTTGGCAATCAGGTAGCGAGTGTAAGTGCACAAGGGAGCTTGACTGTGAGACAGACATGTCGAACAGGGACGAAAGTCGGGACTAGTGATCCGGCACCTACTTGTGGATGTGGTGTCGCTCAACGGATAAAAGGTACCCCGGGGATAACAGGCTGATCTTCCCCAAGAGTCCATATCGACGGGATGGTTTGGCACCTCGATGTCGGCTCGTCGCATCCTGGGGCTGGAGTAGGTCCCAAGGGTTGGGCTGTTCGCCCATTAAAGCGGCACGCGAGCTGGGTTCAGAACGTCGTGAGACAGTTCGGTCTCTATCCGCCGCGCGCGTTGAAACTTGAAGAAGGCTGTCCCTAGTACGAGAGGACCGGGACGGACGTACCTCTAGTGTGCCAGTTGTTCCGCCAGGAGCATCGCTGGTTGGCTACGTACGGAAGGGATAACCGCTGAAAGCATCTAAGCGGGAAGCCTGTTTTAAGATGAGGTTTCATTTGAGGTCCCCCAAAGACGATGGGGTTGATAGGCCAGACCTGGACGCACCGCAAGGTGTGAAGGCTACTGGTACTAATAGACCAAAACAAACACACACACCCATTCTTTAGGGCGTGTCAACAACAAACACAACAGTTAATCAATCACACTGCCGTGTTCGCGTCCACTACACAGTATCTGACACAACACCAGCAACCAGACGTTGCCCCGAGTGTTTGTCGGTGGCCTATAGCAGCAGGGAAACGCCCGGTACCCATTCCGAACCCGGAAGCTAAGCCTGCTAACGCTGATGGTACTGCAACCGGGAGGTTGTGGGAGAGTAAGAAACCGCCGACACCAAACAACAACAAACAACTCAATACAACAAAGAGAGACCGTTAAAGCACCATCATTGCTTTAACGGTCTCTTTTTCGTTTTGCCAGCACTACCGGCATGCGTTACCACGTCTGCACTTCCAGGTCTGAACAAATGGCTTTTTAGTGACCGAGTCATGAGGGCCCTCCTCGGCACCACGTCTGTCGATGCTGGGGTGAAGTTGTTCTGTTCGTCTTCCTTGGCAGGGTCAGTTACAGTAGAGGCTGTGGTTATTGGTGTTGTTCGCGCAGACTGTCAAAGTTGGGGGCGTTGCGTTTGACCGACAAGTTTGACCTGTGGGAACTTCCCTATGAGGGAAAGACCTTCTATGTCCTGCTTGCAGCACGGGGCAAAGTTTCTGCTCTGGCGGACTCAGAAAGTGCTGAAAGTCTTGCTACCTCGGATGAGATTCAGACGCGGGTTTCGCAGTGTCCTACACCCCGTGGATTGATGGATAAGGTGCCGGCTGCATGTCTGATACGTGAGGGGCAGGTTGTCTCCCGGGTGAAAGATATTGAGCATTCTTTGGTCTTGAGGGAGAGGCCGGCCCCAGGGTGGGAAGAGGACGGTCTGAGCCACTTCTTTGCGGACAAGACTGTAAATGTCTTTGAGCCCGATAGTCGTTCAGCGCGGGTAAGACTCGGTGATGACCTTAAGCGGATCGACTTTCTTCCGGTTGCCAACGAGTCAGCACGGAAGAGGCGCGTTGACTTAGCCACACATCCCCACCGCGCGGGCGCGTGGGAACTCAGTAAGAAGTTCGCATTGGCGGCGCTGTCCTTTGTTCTTTTGCTTTTCGGGCCGGCGATTCGTGACCGACTAGAACCAGTGATTGAACCCGTGGCTAAGCGCGTTTCGGACCTGCATAGCCGGGGTGAGTTTTACGGCATGGTGTTTGAGTTCTTCCAGATTGACCATGTGATTGATTTTGCGGCGTCTCTGTTCAGTCCGATTGGCGCTGTCGTCGTTCCGGTCGCTGGCTTGGTGGTGGCCTACGTTGCCGGGTGGAAGGGCGCGCGGGACACGGGCACCTGGTGGGAGGCGGCCGGGCGTCCGCTTGGAAATGAACGCGAGATCCCGGCCTTCGAAAGGTAGGTCGAAGGCCATTGACAATGGTTAAATGTTCCTAATTACGGGCTCAATAAATGGTGGGTTTCAAGCGGTAGTTGAGAGGAGAATTCTCGGGGTCTGGCTGTTAATGGATCAACAAAAGAAATGTGTGTCGCCGTCAGGTGCATGGGAATCCGCATGTCTTCGGCCTCTGCAGGGAAAATGACCGGGTATATGGGGTCACCAATAATAGGGATGCCCGCCTGAAGCATGTGTAGCCGGAGCTGATGAGTCTTGCCGGTCTGTGGCTTGAGAGTGTACTTCGCTATCTCGGGAAGTGAACCGTGGATGGCTTCGTACGGTGCCTTATCTACTGGTTCCACGCCGCCGACCTCGGTGATGGCGTTGACTTCGCCCTCGACGATGCGACCTTGCAATTCCCCTGGGGTCTTCTCCATACGGGAGCGCCAGACGGTGCCGGGGGAGACGTCGGCAAGCGGGGCGATGGCTTCGTAAGTCTTGGTGACGCGGCGCTCGGCGAAGAGCGTTTGGTAGGCGCCCCGAACGGTGCGGTCCTTGGTGAAGACGAGTATGCCCGAGGTAAGCCGGTCCAGGCGATGCGCGGGGGAAAGCTCGTTGTTGCCTGTCATTCGGCGAAGGCGAACGGTGGCAGTCTCCGTGATGTGGCGGGCGCGAGGCATCGTAGCCATGAAGGGCGGCTTGTCGACGACCAAGAGGTGCTCGTCTTCGTGCAGGATTGGGATGTCGTATGGGACGGGTGTTTCGGGAGCCGGCATGCGGTAGAAGTACACCATCGCGTTGGTGGCGAGGGTGCTGTCGGGACTAAGCGGGGTGCCGTCTTGGGATACAACCTCGTTCGCTGTGAAGCGGGCTTGGAGGGCCGAGTCGTTGTCGTCGGGGTGGCGGTGACGTTGGGTCACGATGAGGTCGTGCACAAAGTCCCACGCGGTGATGGGGCCTTCGACAACGCGGGCGTGAGTGGGGTTTAGTCCATCGCGGATAGGAAGTGGTGTTGCGCCACGCTCTTTTTGCGATATTCTTTGCCCCATGGATTTCAACTCTATTCTCGCGCCCGTCATCGATTTCTTCTCTAATGGTATCGGTGCCGTCATTCGTGATATTGCTGTGGCTGCCTACAACATTCTTTTCCCAGCGAATGCTGATGCCGCTACCGCCCCACAGGTCGGCCAGTAGGTATTAGACTGGAGGTGTAAGCACTTCGAAAGGAAAGGTCATGGCAAAGGAAGACATTGTCGTCGTCGCCGTTGATGGTTCGGAAGCGTCGAAGAACGCCGTCCGCTGGGCTGCAAATACTGCGGTGAAGCGGGGTATCCCGCTACGTATCGCATCGAGTTATACGATGCCGCAGTTCCTCTACGCCGAAGGCATGGTCCCGCCGAAGGAGCTTTTTGATGACCTCCAGGCAGAGACCCTAGAGAAGATCGAGGAGGCCCGCGCCGAGGCTCACAAGATTGCCCCGGAGCTGAAGATTGGCCACACCGTGGCTGAGGGCTCCCCGATCGACATGCTGCTGGAGATGTCCAAGGACGTCACCATGATTGTCATGGGTTCCCGCGGCATGGGCGGCCTGTCCGGCATGGTCATGGGCTCGGTATCGGCATCTGTGGTCTCTCACGCATCCTGCCCGGTGGTCGTGGTTCGTGAGGATAACCACGTCACCGAATCCACGAAGTATGGTCCCGTTGTTATCGGTGTCGATGGCTCCGAGGTCTCCCAGAAGGCAACCGATTACGCCTTCAAGGAAGCAGATGCCCGCGGCGCTGAACTCATCGCCGTTCACACCTGGATGGACATGCAGGTTCAAGCTTCCCTGGCTGGGCTTTCAGCAGCCCAAGCGGAGTGGGCCGAGGTCGAGAAGGAGCAAGCAGAACTGCTGACCGAACGCCTCGCGGAGTTCCAGGAGAAGTACCCGGACGTGCAGGTTAAGAAGGTTATCGCCCGTGACCGCCCGGTCCGTGCACTCTCGGAGGCCTCCGAAGGTGCGCAGCTGCTCGTTGTGGGCTCCCACGGTCGCGGTGGCTTCAAGGGCATGCTCTTGGGCTCTACATCCCGCGCGCTGCTGCAGTCCGCGCCGTGCCCGATGATGGTGGTTCGCCCAGACTCGGAGTAACCATCGCATAACCTCGCTATAACGATTCGGGCCCATCCGGTGGAAATATGGTGGGCCCGGGTCGTTTTGGTGTTTTAACGCGTACCGTGGAAGTGTGCGTAGATAAACGCTATTTACTGCTATTAGAAGGAGTGAGTGACATGGGACTCGGTCTCGGTTTCTTTGGTTCGATTGTTGTTGGCATCATTGCCGGCTGGCTCGCTGAGAAGATTATGAAGCGTGACCAGGGGCTGTTTACCAACCTCATCGTTGGTGTTATCGGCGGCCTCATCGGTGGCGGATTGCTGGCGCTCTTCAACAAGAGTGTCGGCGATAGCTGGTTCCTGATGATCATTACGGCAACGGTCGGTGCATGTATCTTGCTGTGGATCGTGGGTGCCATTACGGGCCGCAAGAAGTAATAATTCGCATACATACCGGTTTGTCTATATTGTATAGATGAACCGGTTTTGTCATGTAAGGAGAAGAAATGGCCGAAAAGAAGTCGCGTCGCAACCGCCCGAGCCCGCGGAGCCGACTACTTGAATCCGCCACGCGGCTCTTTACCACCGAGGGCATCCGTGTCATCGGCATCGACCGTATCCTGCGCGAGGCCGACGTGGCCAAGGCGTCGCTCTACTCCCTTTTCGGCTCCAAGGATGCCCTCGTTATCGCATATGTCGAGGCCCTCGATGAGGAATACCGCGCCGATTGGCAGAGGCGCACCGAGGACGCGACCGATCCGGAGAGCAAGATCCTCGCCTTCTTCGACAAGGCCATCGAGGAACAGCCCTCCATGGAGTTCCGGGGCTCGCACTTCCTCAACGCCGCCGGGGAATACCCGCGTCCAGAGACGGAGGCCGAGCGGGGCATCGTGGCAGCATGCGTCGATCACCGCACGTGGATGCACTCGACGATCACGGCCCTGCTCAACGCCAAGAATGGCTACCCCTCAGAGGAGCAGGCGAGCCAAATTCTCATCTTCCTCGATGGCGGCCTTGCCGGCGCCCGCTTGACCCGCGACGTCGCTCCACTAGTAACCGCGAAGCAGCTGGCTATTCAGCTTCTCTCGGCGCCTCCTGCTGACTATTCGATTTAAGAATTTTGCGTGCCTCCGCCACGATGGCCGAGTGGCGCTTGCGGGCAGCAGCCTTTTCCTTCTTGTGCGCAGGGTCTTCCTTAAGACGCTGCTTGGCGGCTTTCTTCTCTTTCTTCTTTTCCTTAGCCCGCCAGCGCTGGATGCTGTCGCGGCGCTGTTCGTGGACGGCCTCCGGTAGGGGATAGCGGCGGTGCAGGATGAATTCGTACACCAAGGTCTGTAGCAGGGTAAAGAGGTAGGAGCAGCCCCAGTAGAAGATGATGGTCACGGGGATGGGGCCATGCCAGGCCACTTTCCACAGCATCCAGGGGATGAGAACCACCATGAGCGCCATGAACCACAGCAAGCGGCGAGGGATCTTCTGATCGAAGAGCGTGGTGAGAAAGCCACGGTAGAGCGTGATGAGCGTGTTGAGGGAGGTGAACACCAGTGCCGCCACGAGCATCGGTAGAACCAAGTCGTGATGCTCGCGCGCGAAATCGGTGAGGGGGACGCCGAAGACGGTGGAGGTGCGGAAGGAGGAGACGTCGCCAAGCGTGAGCATCCCCACCGGTTCATTCGCGGAGCCTGACACCCGAAGAACCACCTGGTAGAGGCCAATGAAAGCCGGGATGATGAGGAAGGCGGGGAAACAACCCACCAGCGGATTGTGCTGGAAGCGCTCCTTGAGCTCGCGTTGCTGGGTGAGGATGTCGACAGCCTCATCGACCGAATCGGCCTGCGTGAGGTGTTCATTGAGTTCGGTCATCTCCGGGCGCATGAGGGCGCCGATGCGGCCCTGTTTCACGGAGAGCCAATTCAGCGGAGCGATGATGCCGCGGACCGTGAGCACGAGGAAGACGATGGTGAGGATCCACGCCATCGAGCCGTCAAGGAAGGAACCAAAAAGTAGGTGCCAGAGTTTCATGATTCCGGAGACCGGGTACATGAAGATATTGATCATCGCCTACTCCTCTTTCTGCAGGGTGATGGGGCACTTACACGTTACCGGGAGGCTAAGGTATGGGTATGCCCCACCCCACCGCGCGCACTCGGCCGACCGTAGGGACCGTCATCGGTGAGCTTATGCTGACGGCCGGCGTGCTTCTGCTTCTCTTTGCCTTTTATGAGTCCTATTGGACAAACATCGAGTCTGGTCACAAGCAGGACCAAGCCAACGAGACGCTGCAGGAAGAATGGCACAACCCACGCGGAGCGGGCCATGCCCCGAAGCTCGGTGAGGCCTTTGCGCGCCTTTATATCCCGGCCTTCGGCTCGGACTTCGCGTTCGCGGTTCTCGAAGGAACCGACGAAGACGATTTGTTGCGCGGGCCGGGGCACTATACCGACACGCAGATGCCTGGTGAGCCGGGCAATTTCGCGGTAGCCGGGCACCGTGTGGGCAAGGGCGCTCCCTTCAATGACCTGGGAAACCTGCAGGCTTGCGATGCCATCGTCATCGAAACCGCGACGGACTGGATTACCTACCGCGTGCTGCCTATCGAGGGGGCTGCGGGGGACTGCTTCAGCCCAGAGCAGCAAGCCAAGCCGGAATACCAGGCTGTACAGGGGCGCCATATCACCCTGCCGGGTGATGTGAGCGTGCTCCAGCCTGTTCCCGGGATGGAAGGGGCTGACCCCAGCGAATCCCTGCTCACCCTCACCACCTGCCACCCGCAGTTCTCCAATGCAGAGCGCATGATCATCCACGCCATGGAGACTGACCGCGAGGCTAAAGCACCCGGATCAGCTGACAATGACCGCCCCGCTGTCTTGGAGGAGAACTAATGTATCGCGCACTCTGGAACCTGTTGCCCGGCCCCACCGTGGTCAAGGCGGTGTTGGCGCTGGCCCTCGCCGTGGGGGTTTTCTTCCTGCTCATGGAGGTGATTTTCCCCTGGGTAGCGGCGCAGATGCCCTATAATGACGTCGCCGTTTAGGCGTTAGTCGCTGTTTAGACCATTAAATGCTTAGGTCGTTACTGTGCATAGGTCGTTACAGACCTAAGCGGTTGATTGCTTCCTGCGCTATGAGCTGGGGCTTGAGAGTCTGCAGCTGATTCGACCACACCACCACGGCGTGGTTGTCCTTCTGGACGGCAAAGACCGAGTGATTCTCAAAGACGCCGCGCCCGCCGGACCACCCATCGAATTCGGCGAGCTCCGTATCCTCAACCGGTGCGGCCCAATCCACGACCGCCCGGGCCTCCTCCACGCTGGGCATCTGCCGCACCAGGACGGTAACCTGTGGGTCCTCGGGGTAGGACCAGAACACGCAGGCGGGGGTGCTAAAGCGCTTGTCGACGCCCCACCGGGTCATCCTCTGCCCATTCGTATCGGCCACCCACTGCGTGTCCAGGTAGGGGCAGTCTTCCCAGTCACTGACCTCGGCGGTAGCGTCCGTGGGCAGGCCATCGCCTGAGTTTGTGTCGGACGAGGGGTTGGCGGCCTGGGTGGTGGGGGCGGGGTCGGCTGCATCTGAACACCCCACCGCGGCAAAACTTATGCCGATCAGGCAGGCGGCGAGTGGGGGAAGTAGGCTGTGGCGCATGACGTCCACACTAGACCAGCCCTCGGTTGAATCGGATGCACTGCGCAACGGTATCCACGTCCTGACGGCGACGCTGCTGGTGGTGGCGATATTTATGACGGTACGCCTGCCGCTGTGGCAGGGCGTGCTCAACCTGCTGCTGTTGGTCTCCTTCGCGGTGGTGTACTTCGGGGGCTCGGCCTATATGGAGGCCCTGCCGCGCGTCGCGCGCTATGGCTGGATGGTTATCCTCACGGTCTTGTGGTTAGCGGATATAGCGGTGGCGCCCGCGGCCATCTACCTCGTGTTCTCTCTGTACTTTGTCTACCTCTATGTGCTGGAGATGATTCCCGGCTTCATCTGCGTGCTCGCGGCCACGGCGGTGACCATCCTGGTGCAAGTACCGGGCGGGCTCTCCTTCGGCGGCATCATGGGCCCGGCGGTATCGGCCTTGGTGACGATTGCTATTACCTATGCCTTCCGGGCGTTGAGCCGCATGAACCAGGAGTTGATGAAGACCCGTTCCCAGCTCGTGGAGTCCGAGCGCACGGCCGGCATGACCGCTGAGCGCCAGCGCATCGCCCACGAAATCCACGACACGCTGGCACAGGGCTTGTCCTCCATTCAGATGCTTTTGCATGCCGCTGACCGCGATCTCGCACAGGAGGACATCCCCAAGGCGCAGGAACGCATCGAACTGGCTCGGCGAACAGCGGCGGATAACCTCCACGAAGCGCGTGCGATGATCGCGGCGTTGCAGCCGGCGGCGTTGTCCGAAACCTCCTTGGGGGCGGCCATGACAAGGATGGCCGAGAATTTTGCGGCGACCGGTGGCCTCGACGTCTCAGTGGACGTAGAAGGCGATGCGCAACAGCTACCCATGAAGGTGGAGGCCGCGTTGCTGCGGATTGCGCAGGGAGCGGTGGGGAACGTCGTCAAGCATGCCCACGCCACGAAGGCTCGCGTGACCGTGACGTATGCGCCGGATGAGGTGCGCGTGGACGTGGTGGATAACGGCCAGGGCTTTGATGCGGAGGCGGTGGAAAATAAACCGGCGGGGCTGGGCCATATTGGTCTAACCGCCATGCGCCGGCGCGCGGCGGAACTCGGCGGCGAGGTCGTGGTTGAATCCACGCCGGGAAGTGGCACGGCGGTCTCAGTTAGTGTGCCCTTAAACAACGATGTAGATTAGGAAATTGTCCACACTGTACCAATGAGGAGGAAGCCCGTGATTAGGGTCTTGCTTGCCGACGACCATGAGATCGTGCGCCTAGGTCTACGCTCGGTGCTCGAGGGGGCTGAGGACATCGAGGTTGTGGGCGAAGTTGCCACGGCCGAAGCTGCTGTGTCCGCAGCCCAGGCGGGTGGCATCGATGTTCTCCTCATGGACCTGCGTTTTGGTGCGGGGATCGAGGGCACGCGCGTCATGGGTGGTGCGGAAGCGACCGCCGCTATCCGCTACTCCATGGAGAATCCCCCCAAGGTGCTCGTGGTGACCAATTACGACACCGACGCGGATATCCTCGGCGCAATTGAGGCAGGCGCGGTGGGCTACCTGCTCAAGGACGCGCCGCCGGTAGAGCTGCTCGCGGCGGTGCGCTCGGCGGCGGAAGGTGACTCGGCGCTCTCGCCCGTGGTTGCTGACAAACTGATGACCCGCGTGCGCACGCCGCGCACCTCGCTCACCCCGCGCGAGCTCGAGGTGCTGAAGCTGGTCGCGGCGGGTTCCTCAAACCGTGAGATCGGGGTGGAGCTGATGCTGTCGGAGGCGACGGTGAAGTCTCACCTGGTCCACATCTACGACAAATTGGGCGTGCGCTCCCGCACCTCCGCCGTGGCGGCAGCACGCGAGCAGGGCGTTCTTTAGAGGTTGTTGGCGTCGCGGTACGCCAAGATGACGTCGTTGGGGATCTTGCCGCGCTCGGCCACCTCGTAGCCGTGCTTGGCGGCCCAAGCGCGGACATCGGCCGGCTTGTAGCGGCGAGTGTCCTTCTTGACCGGGTGGCGGGCAGCCTTCACGAAAGGCTCCAGGGCGGCGTGGAACTTGTCAGCATTCTCCTGCGAGACGTCGAGGAGGTAATCCTTACCGTCAACGCTGAAGCGGATAACGATCACTTCATCTTCATTGAGGGGCGAATTATCAATATCGTCAAAAAACTGGGTGATTTCGCGGCGTGCCATGTTTCTCCATTCGAGCTCTAAACTGATTCTCCCGCTATTAACTATAGAACGAAAACAAATTCCGTGACGCCGCTAATGCGGGTTTTCAAAAAGGGGTTTTGAGTGCGAAAGAAAAAGCCTTCGGGCCGCATATCCTCCACCGTCTAAAAGCGGGGAAGGCAGCGGCCCGAAGGCGTAGAGAATCCGTGTGAGCGGCTATGCGCGCAGCTTGGACTGGATCTCGTCGTTGAGCGAGTCGATCTCACCGGAGATGGAGCGGTGCGCGCGCTGGCGCTGCTGATCGGTCATGTACTCGGCATTGTCGATCGCAGAATCAAGCTCGTTGAGGCGCTCCTTGACGTCGCGCTTGAAACCGGCGGGAAGCTGCGCATCCTTCAGCGAATTGCGGATACCGGCGGTGCGGGCCTTGAGCGGTGCGCCGTGGCCGGAGAAGGAGGCCAGCTGCTCGGCGCTGACGCCGGCCTTCTGCGCGCGCTTCTTCTCAACCTCGCGCTGGGCAACGGTGATGCCGCGGTAAAGGAGAGGCAAAAGAAGGGGCGCTGCGGTGCGCAGGGCGCCGGCATAACGCTTGACATTGTTCTTATTAAAGCGGCCTTCCTTAATACGCTCGAGTTCCTTCTTGGCCATCTTGTATTCGTGCTTGCGGCGCTTCTTTAGGCCCTTTTCCTCGGACTTGATAAGCGCCTTTTCCTGACGGGCCAATAGCTTTTGCTGGCGGTGCTTGGCCTTATCCGCGGCCTTTACCTCTGCCTTTGCGCGGGTTTTGGCAGCCTTGATCTCGGCGCGGGCCTCACGGCGGGCCTTGCGGATCTTCTTCATAATGCCCATTGAAACGTCCTTAAATAATCTATCTTTAGGGTCTCGCTACAACTCTAGCAAGGTGGTCTACTAAGCTCACCTGCTGTGAAGGATGTGCTCGTCGCCACGGACCTCGTGGGCTGCCGTTATCGCTTGGTGCAGCGCCGCGCCCATCCCGAGATCCCACGCACCGCGGTGAGCCAAGCCCGGGCGGAGCGCCACGCCGCGGCTATCGATGCCGCGCTCGCTCGCCTTCCCAAGAAGGGGCCTGGCCGTTTCCGCCGGATTGATCTGGAGGGGGATGATTTCGAGCGGGCGCTTGCCACGCTGGAGGCGCTGGCTCACGGTTACACACACATCACCAACGCCGTCATTTCCACGTCGGAGTGGATGGTGCGCGTGGAGCTTCTGGTTCGGGATGGTGATAAGTACAGCCCCGTTATCGTCTCGGATCACCGCGTGGCCCGCCCGCATGAGAACTCGCGCACGCTGGTTGTCCCCACCCATCGCTTGGGATTGAGTGAGCCGCTGCCGGCGAAATACAAGATTAAGCATCACGCCGTCGATGGCTACCGTTTAGCCCTGGCCGCGCGGGGTTTGGAGGACGTCGGCCTGAATTCT
Organism: Corynebacterium hesseae; assembly: GCF_037850265.1. Classification (NCBI taxonomy): domain Bacteria; kingdom Bacillati; phylum Actinomycetota; class Actinomycetes; order Mycobacteriales; family Corynebacteriaceae; genus Corynebacterium; species Corynebacterium hesseae. The sequence goes on along the minus strand of NZ_CP137211.1, from coordinate 2,604,501 downwards.
GGCAGGGGTGCGGCGATTGGGCAGGACCGCGGTCAGGCTTTTGTCACGGATACCTCGCGCTTCGGCATCGATGAGGCGCTCGTACAGCCGCTTCCCGCTGGGCCGCGCCGCGTCAAGGAGTGCGCCTCCTGCCGCTTTTGGCCCTTGTGTAAGCAAGAGCTGGAGGCCCGGGATGATATCTCCCTCTTCTTGCCGGGCGACCGCGCTAACCCCTACCGCGAGCGCGGTATCACGACGGTGCAGGGGCTTATCGACGCCTCCCTCGGCGCCCCCTCCGCCCTCGCTGCTGCGTGGCGCGAGGGCGTCCCTTTGCTGCGCCGCGACCGGGTTAGCGTTCCTCGCGCGGATGTGGAAGTCGACGTCGATATGGAGGCCTACCTGGATCAAGGTGCCTACCTGTGGGGCGCGCTCCTGGACGGCGAGTACCACCCCTTTGTGACCTGGGATCCGCTGGGAGGGCGGGCCGAGGCGGAGAATTTCGCCGAGTTTTGGGAGTGGCTCATGGGGGTGCGCGCTGACGCGCATGCAGCGGGCAAGACCTTCGCGGCCTATTGCTACTCCGCCCACGGCGAAAACCATTGGATGCGCAGGTCCGCCCAGCGCTTCTCCTCCCCGAGCCTGGAGGAGGTCGAGGAATTCATCTCCTCAGAGGAATGGGTGGACATGTTCGTCCACGTCAAGCGCAGTTTCGCCGGCACTGCGGGCCTGGGGCTGAAAACCGTGGCGCCCGTCGCTGGCTTTGAATGGCCGGAAGAGTTCGATGGCGAGGAATCCGTCAATGCCCGCCGAGCCGCCCTCGCCGGTGACACGGACGCGCGTGCGCAGATTCTGCGCTATAACGCCGGCGATGTGCGCGCGACCCATGCCGTCCGCGAGTGGATGTCTCACGGCGCGCCGGGAGTGCCATCCCTCGAGCCCTAGCTTCTCCCTGCCCTCCCGTGTGCAAGTCCCCAGACCTGAAACCCGCAACCTGCAGGTGGGCGTCGCCAAGCGCTTGCCGACGCCCCACCACCCACCCCAGGAGGTTGCGGGTTTCAGGTCTGGGGATCTACAGGATGAGGCTGAGTCCGCCGAGGATAATGAGCACCGCAAGGGCCACCCACACCTGGTCCCAGTCCGTGGTGGTCGTGGGCGCTGGGCCTTCGGCCTTCTTGAGGAGCACGGCTTTCTGAGCCTTGACCGCGCGAGCGGTGAGTACGGGGATGATGGCCATGGAACCGAGGCAGAGCAGGGAGGCGGCAACCATGGTGAGGGAACTGGAGGTGGCCAGCCACAGGGCAAGCCCGCCGTTGATGAAGACCGAGCGCCCCAGCCCCCAGCGGTTGTATTCGCGCAGGCCAGCCCGCACCGCTGAAGGGCCGCCGCCCATCGTGGTGGGCAGCATATAGCCCATGACGCCGATGAGCAGTTGGGCGCCAAACCCTACGACGAGCGCGAGCATGGGAATCTGTGGCTCGCTGGAGAAGAAATGCTGGGTGGTGTAATACACCAGGCTGCCGAGCAACCAGAAGCAGGAAAAGAGCACAGATAGCGCCGGGAAGGTGATGCGCCCGCGTGGTTCTCGGAACACGGTGAGGGCATTGAGCAGCCAGCTCTGCAGGCTGAGCACCCAGCCGACGCAGTAGACGATCAGACCCGCTTGCGGTACATTCCACGCGCTGCCGATCACGGTGGTCACCACGCCCAGCGCCAGCAGCGTGAAGCTTAGGCTCATGTGTGGGTTGATTCCCTTGGTGCGCCAGATAGATGGGAACAAGATGGTGAGTGAACCGGCGGCTGCGAGGCCGACGAAACCGCCGATGTTGGCGGCAACGTGTGCAATGAGCAGGCGCGGATGGGAGGGGTGTGTGGCGAGGAATGCGCCAAGAGTAGCGCCCACGGCAAGGAAGAAGGCCGAGGCCACATAAGCTGCGACGACGGGGCGGAATCGTTTGGATTCCGCGCGGCGCCACAAAGCAAAGAGGGCCAACCCATGCCAGGACACCGCAAGAGCGACGAGTGTGGCGCCTATCTGTGTGAGCACCCAGTGGTGGCCCCAATATTCACTGAGGATTTGGCCCACGAGGGTGAGGATAACGCCGGAATTCTGCAGATAAATCCGCGCGAGCTGGCGAGGGCGGGCCGACATCGGAACTTTGAGCTGCACGAACTTTTCGGTGAGGTGCTGGGACCACACCACGATGCTGTTGCTGAGGATGCCCAGGGTGAAGAGATGGATGAGGACCCAGCGGTAGTTTGGGATAAGGGTGTGGGTTGCGCCGGCGAGAAGAAAAACCATCATCCACAGGCTGACCGGGCGGGATGCTTTCCTGTGCCATGTGCGCGGCGACCACTTGTCCATAAAACACGAGTTTATCCGGTTTTTCTCACAACCCAACTCAGCACCGCGATGCCCGTGGCGAGGGCGGTGTAGACGGCGATGAAGCCGGTCCACGACAAGGAATCAAAGAGCACGCCGGCCAGCGCGCCCAGGATGGAGCTGCCCAGGTAATAGAAGAAGACGTAGAGGCTGGAGGCCTCCGCGCGGTCGTGGGTGGCGATATGGCCCACCCACCCCGAGGCCGTGGAGTGCGCGGCAAAGAAGCCGATGGTGAATAACACGATGCCGAGCAGGGTGGGGATTAAAGAGCCCATGCATAGCGCGATGCCCACGGCAAAAAGCAGGCAGGATAGGAGCAGCGTGTTGGCGTGGCCTACTTGTGAGACCAGCCGGCCGGCGCGCGCCGAGGACCATGTGCCGGTGAGGTAGAAGAGGAAGACCAAGCCTGCCAAACCGGGCGCGAGGTGGAAGTGGTTGATGAGCCTAAATGCCAGGAAGTTATAGAGGGATACGAAGGTGCCCATGGCCACGAAGGCCACGATGAATAAAGGGATGAGGCGGGTATCCCGGGCATGGCGGAAGATGGCTCGCAGCTCCGAGCGGAAGTGGATTTCCTTTGGGGTGAAATTCTGCTGGTAGGGCAGCAAAATAGCGGCGATGATGGCGAGGATAAGTGTGACCAGGCTGGAGCCGGCCAGGGCCCAGCGCCAGGAGGTGAGCTCGAGAAGCCCGGTGGGGATGAGGCGGCCGGTCAGCCCACCGATGGTGGTGCCGGCGATGTACAGCCCCATGGCGCGGGCGACGTAGGAGCTTTCGAGCTCCTCCGAAATCCAGGCCATGGCGGTAGCGGGTGCGCCGGCGATGACAGCGCCCTGGAGCGCGCGGGTGGCGATGAGGATCTCTGGATTGGGGGCAAGCGGCACGAGCATGCCGATGAGCGTGGCCGCGATGGTGGAAACAAGCAGCAGTTTTCCGCGGCCGATGCGCTCGGAGATGATGGACACGGGGATGACACAAATGGCCAGCGCACCGGTGGCCGCGGAGATGGTCATGGCGGCTTCGGTGGGGGACATGCCCATGTCCTCCACCAAGGTGGGCAGCATGGCTTGGGTGGGATAGAGGCAAGAAAAAATTGCCAGGCCCACGAAGAGCATGGCAATGGTGGCGCGCCGCGTTCTGGTCATGCATCAAGCATGGCCTAGCGCGGATTATGTGTAAAATGTCCGAAAGTTACTTAAAGCATGCGAGGTGTGCATGAATCTGGAAGATGTGCGCGGCGTGGTCGCGGTGGCGGACCATGGGCTCGTCGGCGCGGCTGCCGACGCCCTCGGGCTTTCTCAATCCGCGCTGACCCGCCGCGTGCAGCGCATCGAGGCGGAGGTGGGGGCCAGCCTCTTCGAGCGCAGCGGCCGGCGCCTGCGGCTGAATGCCCGCGGCCAGGCATTCGTGGAACACGCTCGGCGGATGTTGATGTCCGAAGCTGCCGCGCGCGATGCCGTGTCCCGCCTCATGGATCCGGAGCGCGGCACCGTGCGCCTCGACTTCATGCATTCCTTGGGCACGTGGATGGTCCCGGAGCTGCTCAAGGCCTACCGCGCCCAGCATCCCCACGTGGATATCCGTCTGCACCAGGGTGCGGCCCGCGAGCTCGTGGAGAGGGTAGCCGCCGGCGAATCCGACTTGGCGCTGGTCGGCCCCCGCCCTACGGCCCCCGGACCGCTAGGGTGGCACCAGCTCAAACTGCAACGCCTCGGTCTAGCGGTTCCGGAAGGCCATTGGGCCGCAGGGCGAGACAGGGTGCGGATGGAAGACTTCCGCGATGAACCCTTCATCGGCATGCTGCCGGGCTATGGAACGCGCATGTTGCTCGACTCCCTAGCGAGCGAGGCCGGCTTCACCCCGCGCCTCGTCTTCGAATCCATGGAGCTCACCACCGTGGCGGGCCTCGTGGCCGCTGGGCTGGGATCGGCTCTGTTGCCGCTCGACGACCCCTACCTCAAAGCCCGCAACCCCGTCCCCCTGCAGCCCGCGGCCTACCGCGAGCTAGGACTGGTGTGGAGGAAGGGCGATGATGCCCCGCCGGTCGAGCACTTCAAGGATTTCGTCGTGGCCCGCACCGCTGAGGGCAGTAGCTTGGTCGAGGCCGACTAGCTGCCGAAGGGAAGCTTAGCGGCCAGAGCAGCGAGCGTCTTCGGGGTAGAGACCTCGTGGGGCAGCCAGGGGATGGTGTGCACCGGTTGGCCCGGCAGTTTCACCGCGAGCAATGCGAGGGCCGCGCCGCGTTGCTCTCTATGACGTTTAAGTGGGGGCAGAAGGGGTGTAGTCCATCACCCTCACGGGTCGCAGATTGCCTTTGCCGAGAGGCCAACTGCCCTACATGACGAAGATCCGCGCGGATCGGCAATGACGGCGTATAACTTTGGCAGCTCGGGCAGTTTCGGCTCGCGCGCCGGGATTGGGCGCCCCTCCGCGAGGCCTGTAGATGGATGAAAACGCGAAACCGCGCTGGGGCCTCAACGAAGAGGCCCCAGCGCGGGATGAAGCTACGTGGCCTTAAAGGAGGCCACAGTGCTTACTTGGTGGCAGCAGCGTAACGCTCAGCAACGTCATCCCAGTTGAAGACGTTCCAGACAGCCTTAACGTAATCAGCCTTCACGTTCTTGTACTGGAGGTAGAAGGCGTGCTCCCACATATCCAGCATCAGCAGCGGGGTGAAGTTCACGGAGATGTTGCCCTGCTGATCGGTCAGCTGCTCAATAATCAGGCGGCCAGCAACGTGGTCGTAGCCCAGAACTGCCCAACCGGAGCCCTGCAGGCCGGTAGCAACAGCGGAGAAGTGAGCCTTGAACTTCTCGAAGGAGCCGAAGTCGCGGTTAATAGCCTCAGCCAGATCACCGGTCGGCTCGCCGCCACCGTTCGGGGAGAGGTTCTTCCAGAAGATGGAGTGGTTGGTGTGGCCACCCAGGTTGAAGGCCAGGTTCTTGGACAGAGCGCGGATGGCGTCAGCATTAGCCTCGCCGTTGCGCTGCTCCTCCAGAGCCTCGAGCGCAGCGTTAGCGCCAGCAACGTAGCCAGCGTGGTGCTTGGAGTGGTGCAGCTCCATGATCTCAGCGGAGATGTGCGGCTCCAGAGCATCGTATGCGTAGTCGAGTTCCGGAAGTTCGTAAACAGCCATTTGTTTCATCCTTTCTTTGGGGTACGAGGCCCCATGGTAGGGGCCGGATGAGAATTTGGCCACAATAATTTTTCTATGGGAGCCGCCGTGAACAAAAACCTGGATTGCGGGCAGTACGGCGGAGTATAAGAGGGAGGACAACGCTAAGTGTAAGGAGAACCCAGCATGTTTCTTTTCAAGCCAGAACCCACGCTGGTGGCAGCTAAGGACGCTCTTCCCGGGCGCGTGGAGCCTGTTCTTGAGAACCCGCAGCCCCACGCGGTCCTGGGCACTCCGATTACCGGCCCGTGGAAAGAGGGGCAGAAATCCCTCATCATCGCCATCGGCTGTTTCTGGGGAGCCGAGAAGATGTTCTGGGAGACCGAAGGCGTGGAGGCAACCTCCGTGGGCTATGCGGGCGGCACCACGCCAAACCCCACCTATTACGAGGTCTGCCGCGGGCTGACCAACCATGCGGAGTCTGTGCAGATTACCTATGATCCACGGCGCGTGAGCCTGCGTAACCTTGTGGTTAAGGCCTTGGAAGCTCACGACCCCACCCAGGGCTTCCGCCAGGGCAACGACGTGGGCACGCAATACCGCTCGGCCTTCTACCCAGAGACTGAGGAGGAACGCGCGGAGATCCAGCAACTAGTGGATTCCTACGCAGGCAAGCTCGCCGACGCCGGCTTCGGCGCCACCACCACCGAAGTCACCCTCCTCAGTGAGACGGACTCAGGCCAGTACTACCTGGCTGAGGACGAGCACCAGCAGTACCTGCATAAGGTGCCCAATGGCTACTGCCCGCACCACAGCACCGGTGTGAAGTGCGGCTAGAGCTGCTTGCGCACGTGCGTCCGGCTAGAGCTGTTTGCGCACATGCGTGCGGAAGTCGGAAGGTTTGTTGAGCTGGTCGCGCTCCACGAAGACCCGCATGCGCTCGGCTAATTCCGGGGTGAGTTGAGTGCGCGTTTGGGATCCAAGGACGGAATCCCAGTACCAAAACGTTTCCTCGAAGTAGTTGTGCCCGTGGCCGCCGGGCACGTTGAGGGAGTTGATCTGGTCCAGGGCTACCTGCCAGAAGGTAATGAACGGGTGCCAACGCAGATTCTTAAAGGTATCCGCGTACAGGGTCTGCGGGGTGGGCTCGTGGATCCAGTTGGGGCGGGCGTAGATGAGCTTGCTGTCCCACCACACGATGGCGTCGGAGGCGTGCTGGCCCACCGCCACGCGCGGGCGTTCCCAGCGGCCATAAGGTTCGCCGAAGGCGTCGTGCTCCATGTGGGCGGGAACGGCGGCGAAGCGGAGGTGCCGGCCGCCGTCGATAAGCGGCAGGCGTTCCAGGGAACCGCGTTCACGGTGCAGGCGCCGCATGAAGCTGGTCATCCGCGGAGGTCCGGTGAAGACCGCACCATCGCAGGCGGCGAGGAGTTCCTCGAGCGTCTCAAAGTTCTCCACGATGGCATAGCAGCCTAGGGACTCGCCGCTGAAATACAACTTGGGGCGGTTGTCCTCGGGGAGGAGCTCGAGGCGGTCATGGACGGCCGCGATGAGTTCGCGCGCAAAGATGCGGGAGAGGTTCTTGTCCACCAAGTAGGAAAACATGGAAGGCAAGTAGTCGAATTGCAGGGCCACGGTGGCGCAATTGCCCCGCGTGAGGAATTCGTAGCCGCTGACCGCATAGTTATTGATCCACCCTGAGCCGGAGGGCATTTGCAACACGATCGTGTCGCGGTGGAACGCACCCGTGCGGTCCATCTCCGCCACCGCGTGGCGTGCGGCGGCGTGCGGGCCGCGACCGCGAATGAGTCCGATATAGATGCGAATTGGCTCGTGGGCGCGCTCGAAGTGCATGACCTCCTTGATGTCCTGGGCGCGCGGGCCGCGGTCAAGAAACGCTCTGCCCTGTGCGCCGACGGCCGTCCAAGGCTCATGGGACCAGGGGCTGCCAGAGCGCTCCGGCTCCCACGGCATGGCGGAGCCCGGATATACCAGCTTGTTGAGCGCCAGGCCTTGGACGGAGGCCTTGCGGAGCAAGCGACGCCACACCATCCGGTCGCTGACCAGGGCTGTGGCGAAGCCGACCGCGCCGCCGGCTAGCGGCCAGGCAATCCACCTGGGCAGCCAGCGCTGGACCTGGAGGGACAGCTGAGTGACGGTGAGCTGGGCTGCCTCCCCCACAACGAGCAAGGCGCCGTAGCCTGCCGTGCCCACGGCCATGCCCAGTGCTGCGGACTGCGGGCCGCGGTCATTGAGCTTTCCCACGAGCCGGGCTTGCTCCGTCTGATTGCGCAGGGAGCGTATGCCTGCGACGAGTGTGCCAACCCCAAGTGCGTAGTAGGAATAGCGCCGAGTGGTGGGGCCGACGCGGTCCTGGGGGCGTCGGCCAGCGTGGTGCAGCGCGCGCTTGGCAGCGAAGGCCGCGGTGGTCGCGGCGAGGTGCCCGGCGCCTTGGCCGATGGCCACGTTGGCGGCGGTGACCCACCACGGGCGGGGCAAAAGGGAAGGGGAGACGGCTGCCCACGTTGCGACTTCGGCGCCGAAGAGCCCGGGCCACATGTTTTGCGGAAGGCGCCGCCGGCCAGTCATGCGCATGCCGGGCGTGAGATCGCTGATGATCTCCAGGGAAAAGATTGCAGCCTGAAGGCCCGTGCGGGCGGTTCTGAGTGCGATGCGGCGCGCAAGTTGACGCATGCTGGCCATTGAACCAGCTTTAGGTGCGACGTGCAGTGGAGCATCCATAGATGTCCGATCAGACATGAAAATGTGAGATCGGACTACTGGGTCTGTGAATTCGGGCGCATAACGAGCAAAATTCGGACATTGGGGGCACAATAGGAGGCATGGGAAATCATGTTGGAAACAAAGTAGTACTCATCGGCGCGGGCGACGTTGGAGTTGCTTACGCCTACGCTCTGGTCAACCAGGGAACTGTTGACCACCTGGCCATCATCGACATCGACGAAAAGAAGCTCGAGGGCAACGTCATGGACCTCAACCATGGTGTTGTCTGGGCCCCGTCCCGCACCCGCGTGACCAAGGGCACCTACGAAGACTGCAAGGACGCCTCCATGGTCGTCATCTGCGCCGGCGCCGCTCAGAAGCCCGGCGAGACCCGCCTGCAGCTCGTGGACAAGAACGTCAAGATCATGAACTCCATCGTGGGTGACGTCATGAAGAACGGCTTCGACGGCATCTTCCTGGTCGCCTCCAACCCGGTGGACCTGCTGACCTACGCGGTGTGGAAGGCTTCCGGCTTCCCGCACGAGCGCGTCATCGGCTCCGGCACCGTCCTGGACTCGGCCCGCTACCGCTACATGCTCTCTGAGATGGATGACGTGGCGCCGACCTCCGTCCACGCCTACATCATCGGCGAGCACGGTGACTCCGAGCTGCCGGTCGTCTCCTCCGCCAACATCGCTGGTGTCTCCCTGTCCCACCGTTCTGAAAAGGACCCGGGCTACAACGAGCGCATCGAGAAGATCTTCGAGGACACCCGCGACGCCGCCTACCACATCATCGACGCCAAGGGCTCCACCTCCTACGGCATCGGCATGGCCCTGGCCCGTATCACCCGCGCGGTCATCCAGAACCAGGCCGTCGCACTTCCTGTCTCCGCTTACCTGCAGGGAGAGTACGGCCACGAGGATGTCTTCATCGGCACCCCGGCCATCGTTGACCGCTCCGGCGTCAACCGCGTTATCGAGCTGGCCCTCGATGATCACGAGAAGGAGCGCTTCGAGAACTCCTTCAACACTCTCAACACCATCAAGGAAGAAATCTTCGGCTAGTGAAGATTGTCGCCCACAGGGGATACTCCGGGAAATATCCGGAGCTATCCCCTCTTGCCTTTGAAAAAGCGCTCGAGCTTCCCATTCACGGCATCGAGTGCGATATCCGTCTGAGCAGCGACGGCAAGGTGGTGGTTCACCATGATCCCACCCTGGACCGCACCACGAATGGCTCAGGCCGAGTGTCTCGCATGACATGGGAGGAGCTGCGCCGCCTCAAGATCGGTGGTGGCCAGCGCATGCTGCTTCTCGACGAGCTCCTCGAGATGCTCGGCGATAAGAAGCATCACCTCTACATCGAGACCAAGCATCCCTCGGGGCAGGGCGACATCCTCGAAGAACAGATGGTGCTGCGGTTGCGCTACGCAGGGCTTGTCGACGACCCCCGGATCCACATGATTTCCTTTTCCCACCGGGCCATCCGTCGAATGGCAGCGCTCGCCCCGCATATCGACCGCATATATTTGCGCCGCGATTGGGAGCGCCATTTCAACCGCCCGGACATCCTGTTATCGCAGCCCACGGGCCTAGGCATGTCGCTGCTGCGCGGCAAGCTCCAACCAGGCGCCATTGGTGCGCATGGTCTGCCCACGTACATGTGGACCATCGATAAACCTGAGGATATGAAGTGGGCGTGGGCCAATGGGGTGGATATTCTCGCCACGAACCAGCCGGAAGTGGCCCTGCATGCCATTGAGCTGTAATGAACAGGTAAGTTGTTCAGTATGGCCAAGAAGAAAAAGAAGAACGAACAGCTGCCGGAGGGCATGTCCCGCCGCCAAGCTAAGCTCGCTGCCCGCGCCGCCGAGCGCGCTGCCCTAGAAAAGGACCCCCGCCCCTTCGGTGGACTCGCCGCTGAGGCTAGCCTCGTCGCCCTGCAGGAATTCGTTCCTTCCGCAACGGCGAAGCTGTCTGTGAAAGGCTTTGACAAGGACGTTTACGTCGCCACCGTGCTGCCCGGGGCTACCGCCGCACTCATCCGTGATGAGGAGTCCGGCGGTGAGGCCTTCGTGGGCCTGCAGGTGCAGTCCCACACGCACAATCCGGGCCGCGACCTGGCTTTCGCCCTGAACTGGGTGAAGAACAACGCGCCGGGTTCCACTCTCGAGTCCACCGCTGCTGATGGCTCCCAGCCGGAGCTCAAGGAGCTGCTGGAGGAGGACGCCGAGCTGGAAATCAACGTCTACCAGGACTTCGCGTGGTGGATGCCGGAAGGCGCGCAGGTTCCTCCGCAGATGGCGCAGGCCCTGCAGCGCGCTAACGATTCCGTCATCGAGTCCTACCAGGTGGGCCAGGAGGCTGAAGGCTTTGTGGGCACCGCCTTCTGGGCTAACGCCGGTGGCGGCAAGGCGCACATCCGCTGGGTCCGCCCCTGCGATGACGAGAATGCTTTCCTTAACGCCCTTGCGCGCATCGCCGCTCGCGGTGAGCTCAACCTGGGAGAGAACACCAAGTTTGCCGGTGTCTTCCGTACCCACGGCCTCATCGCTCCGGTCTTCGACCTCGACCCGGAGGTTGCGCACGATTCCTACGAGGCAGAGTTGTCTCGCGTGAATAAGGCGCTGGAGGAGGAGATCTCCAACGACGCCAACCTCGACGCCGATGAGCGCAAGCAGCTGCAGAACATCAAGTCCCGTCAGGTGACGCTGCGCTAGTATCTCGGTGCCTTCGCCCCCGAGGCGCGGGTACGAAACGATCAAATAAGGCTCCAAAACCACAAGGTTTTGGAGCCTTATTTGATCGAAACGACCGGCCGAAGCCTTAGCGCATGGAGTCCCAGAGCGCTTGGGCCTCGGCGTCATCCCAGAGGACGACGTTGCCCACGACCGTGTCCTCGAAGCCGCCGATGGGGACCGTCTTTGTTTCCACGCCGGAGGCCATGGATAGCGCCACGCGTGCAAGGTGCCAGACGTGGTCCTTCTCGTTGACAATGAAGGAGTCGGCGGTGTGGTTAACCAGTGAAATTGCCTTGAAGGGGTTGCCGATGGTGGAGAAAGACGTTGCCTTATCCAGCAGCGCGGCGAAGAACTCGCGCTGGCGCTCCACGCGGTCCAAGTCACCCATCGCGGTGGCGCGGGTGCGCACGTAGCCGAGCGCATCCGGCCCGCGGAGCTTCTGGCAGCCCGCTTGGAGGTCGATGCCGGCAAGCGGATCGTTGATGGGCTCCTTGACGCAGATATCCACGCCGCCGACGGAATCCACGACGTTGGCCAAGCCACCCATGCCGATCTCCGCATAGTGGTCGATGTGGAGGCCGGTGGCTTGCTCCACGGTTTGGGTCAGCAGCTGTGGGCCGCCGTAGGTAAAGGCTGCGTTGACCTTGTCCATGCCAAAGCCGGGAACGTCGACATAGCTATCGCGTGGAATGGAGACCAACTGGGCCTTTCCGGATGCGGGAATGTGCAGCAGCATGATGGTATCGGTGCGGCCGACGCCCACATCGCCACCGGTGCCTAGCTCCGCCTGTTGTTCTTCAGTGAGCCCCTGGCGCGAGTCCGAACCTACGAGCAGCCAGTTTGTACCAGAGGTTTGTGCCACCTGCTCGGTGGGCAGGGCATCGATGCGCGTTAAACGCGAATCCGTCCACAGGGTGAAGGCCACCATGAAGACGAGGGCGATGACGACGATCCAGCCCAGGCAACCGAAAGCCTGCTTGGCTGGGTTTACTTTCTTGCGGCGGCTGTGCGGGCGCCCTTCGGCACGCCTGCGGGTGGGGGCTTGCGGAGCATAGCTACGCGGTGGGGCATCCGGGGTGTACCGATTGGCGCGGACAGCAGGCTGTTGCGAAGGTACGCTCCGGCGGGGCGCTGGGCGCGCAGGGGAGCGCTGGGCCATGTAGGCGTCGACGTCGAAGCGGGTCTCCTCCGGCCGGGAACGCCGCGCGCTGGGGCGCTGAGCGCGGGAGGATGAATGCGCAGGATTAGCTTGCTGCGCGGATGGACGGCGGCGCACCGGTCGGCCGTAGCGATCACGCAAGGGCTGCCCGTCGGCACCAAGGACGAACTCGCCAGCGTCATCACCGGCTGCGTGTGAGCCGCGCGGGCTGGCCATGTTCCGGGGGCGGGAAGGGCCTGCAGAGCTAGCGGAGCCCGCGCGGCGAGGCGTGCCGTGGGGCTCGCCGGCACGGCGGGCTTCGCGCTCTGGATCGCGTCCTTGGTAGGTCATGGGGAACACTGTACCGCGAAACAACTTCTGCCCCACCTATCACACAGGGGGACGGTAGCTGTCTTTTCGCTGTGGCTTGCTGATAGCTCTTATTTAAGCGCCGAAGAGGAGGGCGTAGCCAACGAAAGCGATGGCGTCGATCAGAAAGTGCGCGATGACCAACGGCCACACCTTGCCCGTGCGGTGGAAGTACCAGCCATAGACCACGCCCATGATGATATTGCCGAAGCCCGCGGAAACACCCTGGTAAAGGTGATAAGAGCCGCGCAGGATGGAGGAAGCCGCCAGCGTTGCGGGCAGGGCCCACCCAGACTGCTTAAGCCTGGTCATGAGCCAATACACCACCACGAGCTCCTCCGCCCAGGCATTAGCAAAGGACTTGATGAGCAGCACGGGAATCTCAATCCACGTATCGAAAGCTCCCGGGACGACCTCCTTGGTCCAGCCGAAGTGCAGCGCTATGTAATACAGCGCCAGACCCGGCAGACCGATTACCGCCGCCAACGCCGCGCCATGCAGGCCATCCCGCCACTGCGGGCGGGGTGGAGAAGAAATCAAGTACAGAGCAAGCGCTCCCCACGCGAAGAGCACCGCGGCACTGCACAGCTGGAAGGCGAGGTCGAGCAACGTAGTCGCTGACTGCGAAGCGTTGATGGTGACCGATTGCTCATTGAGCGGCGCCGGGTTGAGCAGAGAATCGGTCAGACGCAACGCGGCGCGCACACCCGAAATACCAAAGGTGATGGTGAGGACGATGAGTATTTCCGCCCGCAGGCGTGAGCGCGCGCTCATGGGTGAAGCACCTGGGCGAGGCCGAGGAGGGAGGACTCGTCAAGCGTGATTGACCCTAAGTGCACGCCCACCGGCGGGTGATCGCGCACCGGCCACGGCACGCAGATGGCAGGCAGCTGCGCCACGTTGAACAGCGAGCCCCACGGTGACCACCGCGTTTGCTCATCGAAGTTGGCCTGGTGATCCAGCGCCAGGAAATGCCCGCGCCGCGGCGGATCGAAAGCCAGCATGGGACTCAAAATGGCATCCACGTCCCATTCCTGGGCCAGCATCTCCGGCAGCTGAGCGGCATGGGCGCGGGCCGCGGCGAATTCGGAATCCGTGACGCGGCGGCCCTTCGCGCGAATCCACTCCGCGTAGCCCTCCGCAAAGTCGAGGCCCGCCAATCTCCGGGTGAAGATGTGCTGGAAGGCCTCAAAGGTGCGGGCAGCTTGAGGGTAGGCAGAGATGGCGACGGTTTCGAAGCCGGCGCCTTCAAAGGAGGCGGTGGCCTCCGCGACCGCACGCAGCATGTGCGGGGCCACCTCGGCTTGAGCGAAAAGGGGATCCGTCAGCACGCCAATGCGGGCGCGCCGGGCACGCGGACGAAGGCCATGCAGCGCGGCGGTATCGGCGATGCTGCGCGTGATGAACCCCTGCACCGAGAGGTCCTCGCCGCCGGGCTTAAACCCGACGACGCCGCAGGCAGCGGCCGGAACGCGGATGGAACCGCCGCCATCGGAAGCATGCGCGGCGCGCAGTAATCCTCGCGCCACCTGGACCGCTGCCCCGCCGGAGGAACCGCCCGGCGTATGGCCGGGATAGAGAGGATTATCCGGGTGGGGCAGGCCGACAGGTTCGGTGTCCACACGCAGGCCCAGCTCGGGTGCGGCGGACTTGCCGACGACTCGCGCGCCGGCGTCGATAAGCTCCTGCACGAAAGGATCAGTCTCCTCCGCCACGTAGGCACGCTCGGCATGGCCGAGCGTGGTGGGCATGCCGGCGACGTCGTTGAGATCCTTGACCGAGAGAATCCACCCGCTCAAGCGCCCGTGTGCCTGGGGCCGGCGCTCGAGATCGAGATACGTGAAGCCGTGCTCGGCAGGGCTCAGGCCCGCTAGATCCTCGCGCAGCTTGTCCAGTGTGAACTCGGTTCTCTCCATGGCGGCTCAGTCTAGTAGTTGAGTGGGATAAAGTTGCTGTCATGAGCACCACCATCGCATTCCTTGGGCCCGCCGGAACCTTTACGGAAGCGGCGATGCAGCATTTCGCCGCTGACTTTGATTCCCCCGAGGTCCTTCCGGTGAGCTCGCCGGCCGAGGCGCTGGCGGCGGTGCGCTCGGGCGCGGCGGACTATGCCTGCGTGGCCATTGAGAACTCCGTGGACGGACCCGTCACGGCTACTTTTGACGCGCTTGCCGACGGCTCCCGGGTCCAGATCTACCGCGAGGTGGACCTGCCGGTGTCCTTCTCCATTCTGGTGCGCCCCGGCAGTTCCAGCCGCACAACTTTCTCCACGCATCCTGTGGCCTACCAGCAGGTACGCGGTTGGTTGGAGCAGAACCTGCCGGACGTGGAGTATGTCCCGGCGGCGTCGAATGGCGCGGCGGCGCAGGCCGTGGCGCGCGGGGAGGTGGATGTCGCGGCCGCCCCTGCCCGGGCAGCGGAGGTCTTCGGGCTGGACTCGATTGCGGAGAATGTCGCGGACGTTGCCGGGGCCACGACCCGCTTCGTCCTGGTGGGGCCGGCCGGAAAACCGACCGAGCGGACCGGCAACGACAGGACGTCGGTCATCTTCACCCTGCCCAACGAGCCTGGCTCCCTCGTCGGCGCCCTCCAAGAATTCGCGCACCGCGGGGTGGATCTTTCCCGCATCGAATCCCGACCGCTGCGCACCGTCTTCGGTAACTATCGCTTCCACGCCGACCTCATCGGGCACATCGAGGACCAACCGGTGGCGGAGGCTTTGCGGGCGCTGTGGTTGCGCGCGGAGAACGTCGTTTTTGTCGGCTCCTGGCCTTCTGCGGTAAAACTCGGGGAGGGCCCACGGGATTTGGCGCGGCTGAAAGAGGCCGATGACTGGGTAGCGCAGGCGCGCACCGGTCAATAGTGTGGTGAAGCATGACCGGAAGAATCATCCTCCTGCGCCACGGCCAGACCTATTCCAACATTGACCGCATAATGGATACCCGCCCGCCGGGTGCTGAGCTCACCGAGCGCGGCCGCGGCCAGGCGGAAGATGTCGGCCGCGAGTTAGCTGAGCTGTGCGCAGGCCGCCGCGTGCGATTTGTGTGTTCTATTGCCCTGCGCGCCCAGCAGACGGCGATGCTGGCCGCCCGCACATACGGCGAGGCAGCCGATGAGCGCAGCGTTCCGGTGGAGGTTCGCGTGGGCCTTCACGAGGTCTTTGCCGGCGAACACGAGATGAGCGGCAGCGAGGATACCCACCGCGAGTACATGGTGGCGTTGCGCGGCTGGGTCGACGGCGACCCGGAAGCCCGAATGCCGGGCGGTGAAAGCTACGTGGACGTGTTAGGGCGCTACCAGCCTGTGCTGGAGGATCTCGCTGCTGAGCTGGAGGATGATGAAGACATCATCGTCGTCAGCCACGGCGCCGCCATTCGTGTGGTGACGACGCACGCCTGCGGCGTGGACCCCGATTTTGCCTACACCGGGTACATGCCCAACTGCCGCTTCACCCTCATGGAGCCGCAGGGCCAGCCCTTTGGCCAGTGGGTGCTGAGGCGCTGGGCGGATACCGAAGTTTAGTTCATTGCGGCCACGGTAGGTACCTACCCCCAGCCGAGCTCGTGGAGACGGTCCTCCTCGAAACCAAAGTAGTGCCCGACCTCGTGGAAGACAGTCACCATGACTTCGTGGGCGAGCTCTTCTTCCGAGTTGCTTATCGCCTGCAAAGGCTGCCGGTAGATCGAGATGGTGTCTGGCAGGTGGCCGGTGTGTGAGGCCGTGCGGTGGGTGAGCATCACGCCCTCGTAAAGCCCAAGCAGGTTGGGGCTATCCGGGTGCTCTTCTTCGACGAGGATGACCAGGTTGCGCATCTGATCGACGAAGCGATCCGGGATCTTGTCCAGGGCCTCGCCGACTAATTCCTCGAAGCGTTCCTCGCTGACCTCGTACATGTGCTTACTCCCTGTTGAGCGGACGGGGGTTTATTGGGCCGGTGCCACGGCTTCAGGCGCGGCGGGATCGGCGTTCTGCCCGGCCGGCTGGGCATTCTCGCTGCCCTGCTGGGAGTTCTGCTCGGCTGGCTGGGCATTCGGGTCGCGCAATGGGTTGCGCTTCGGCTGCTCCGTGGGCGGGGCGCCATTGATGCTCAGGGCATCACGGCCGCCCGTGGCAGAGCCGGTGATCTCGGAGAAGTGGCCGTCCTTGATGTGGATCAGCGAGCAATTCACCGAACGGGAGCCTCCCTCCCACGATTCGCGGCTCATCGCGCCCCAGAAAGGCTGCAGCGTGGATTGGTAGAGATTCTCCTCGCCGCCCAGGTAATCCATGGCGTTCTGGGTACACGTTTCGGAGAGGAATTTATCCATCTCTTCATCGCTGGGGTAAGCATCGGGGAACTTCTCTGCCAGGCTGATGACGGACACGGTCTCCATCTGGTGCGGTTCCTGGCACGGCACGGTGCTGACTACCTGTTTGTCATCCACCTTGCGGCATTCGCCGGGCTTGGCGACGATCGCCTGGTCCACCTCGCTGACCTTGCCCGTGGACTCCTGCGGTACGCCGTTGGCGTCGGTAGTCTGCAGGCCGCACAGGAGGGTGCGGTCACCCTGATCCCAGGAACCAGCCGGCGGAAGGATGGAAGCAATGTCGTAGCGTCCGTTGGGATCCCATTTGCCGTTGAGGTAGCTCACCGTGGGGGCCTCGCACAGCTCGTCGCGCAGAGCGTTTTGCCGCGTGACGTCTGGGCGCTTGGCGTTGGGGCCGAACTCGCTGGTGGGGTAGGCGCTGAGATCCTCTCGGGCGGAGACCTCGAAGCGGTGCGGTTTATCGCAGCTGGTCTGCTCAAAACCGGTGGCAGTGCCGTCCGGGGCGATATCCCACGTCACGCACGAGCCCGCGGAGGCGGTGGTGAAGGATGCGGCTTCGCCTTCGGAGGAATCAGCGGCCTGGCGACCGTCGGCGCTGGGGGAAGCGGAGTCATGTGCGGCCGAATCGGTGCCAGTTTGCCCGCCGCTGAAGAGACCGTAGAACGCCAAGAAGACGGCCGCGGCTACGGCAGCAACGAGGACGACGCGGATGGCGGAGGCGGAGCGCCACGCAGATGAAGTGCTCATAGAACTCTTCATACTACCCCCTCAACGGCCCAGGCTTCTAGCCCGCCCAAGGCTAAGGCGGCGGGAGAATCACTAGATGCGCGAGCGGGAGACGTGTGTTGTGAGCCGGTAGCGGTCAGTGCGGTAGACCGAGGAACACCATTCAACCGGGCGGTCCCCGGAGCGGGCGAGGCGGGTGATGTGCAGGAGCGGGGTGCCCGGTGAGACGTCGAGAAGCTCGGCGATGTCCTCCTCAGCTGCCACGGCGGTGACGGTTTGTTCGGCCTCGGTGATGGGGACCTTGAAGGTGTTATCCAAAATCGAGTAGACGGAGTTGTAGATGTCATTTTCCAGCAGCGTGGGCGCGAAGGCAGAGTTATACCAGCCATCATCGATGGAATAAGGCTCGCCATCGCCCAAGCGCAGGCGCCGCAGGTGGGTATGGGAAACCGAGGCTTCCGTACCGAAAAAGGCGCAGACTTCACCGGGGGCGGCGCTGCGTTCACCCAGCAGGATGCGCGAGGAGGCCTGTACTTTCTGATAGCCCATCTCATCAGAAAAGGAGGCCAAATGAAGCCGGGAGACCAGCGGGTTGGGGGCCACGAAGGTGCCTTTTCCTCGCACGCGGCGCAGGCGGCCTTCAGCTACTAGGTCACCGATGGCGCGGCGCACGGTGATGCGGGAAACGCCGTATGTTTCCTCGAGGATGCGCTCGCCCGGAAGGATGTCACCGGGTTTGAGGGTGGTTCGGCAGAGCTCGGAAAGAATATCCCGCAGCTGAGCGTGCTTGGGCACGGGGCCGTCGGTAATGATGTGAGGTGCCATGTTATCCATGATAATCCGCTGGTTATTACCAGCGCAAAGGTATGGCCGTGCGCTAAACTATCCGGCGTGATTGATCTCAAGTTTCTTCGCGAAAATCCCGATGTCGTCCGCGCCTCCCAGGTAACCCGTGGGGAGGACCCCGCCTTGGTGGACCAGCTGCTCGCCGCCGATGAACAGCGCCGCGCGGCAATTGTGAAGGCAGACCAGCTGCGCTCGGAGCAGAAGGCCTTTGGCAAGAAGATTGGCCAGGCCTCCCCGGAGGAGCGCCCCGCGCTGCTGGAGGGCTCTAACGAGCTGAAGGAGAAGGTCAAGGCGGCCGGCGAGGAAGCGGCCGCGGCCGAGGCCAAGGTGACGGAGCTGCAGTACCAGCTCTCCAACGTGGTGGAGGGTGCCCCGGCGGGCGGTGAGGATGACTTCATCGTGCTCGAGGAGGTCGGCGAGAAGCCGCAGTTCGACTTCGAACCGAAGGATCACCTGGAATTGGGTGAAACGCTGGGGCTTATCGACGTCAAGCGGGGCGCCAAAGTCGGCGGCGCACGTTTTTATTACCTCACCGGCGATGGAGCCTTCCTGCAGCTGGGCATGCTGATGTTGGCTGCGCAGAAGGCCCGCGAGGCCGGTTTCCAGCTCATGATCCCGCCGGTGCTCGTGCGCCCGGACGTCATGCAAGGCACCGGCTTCCTGGGCCAGCACTCGGATGAGATCTACTACCTGCCGGCGGATGATCTCTACCTGGTTGGTACCTCCGAGGTGGCTCTGGCCGGCTACCACAAGGAAGAAATCATCGACCTGTCCAAGGGGCCGCTGCAGTATGCGGGCTGGTCCTCTTGCTTCCGCCGCGAGGCGGGTTCTCACGGCAAGGACACCCGCGGAATCCTGCGCGTGCACCAGTTCGACAAGCTGGAGATGTTTGTTTACTGCAAGCCGGAAGACGCCGAGGAGATGCACCAAAAACTCCTGAAGATGGAAAAGGACATGCTCGCGGCGATGGAGCTTCCCTACCGCACCATCGACATCGCAGGTGGGGATCTGGGCTCCTCCGCGGCGCGCAAGTTTGATAACGAAGCGTGGGTGCCGACTCAGGAGACCTACCGCGAGCTCACTTCGACCTCGAACTGCACCACCTTCCAGGCCCGCCGCCTGTCCACGCGCTACCGCGATGAGAACGGCAAGACCCAGTACGCCGCTACGCTCAACGGCACCCTGGCGACCACCCGCTGGCTCGTGGCCATTCTGGAGAACCACCAGCAGGCGGACGGCTCCGTCGTGGTTCCGGAGGCACTGCGCCCATTCGTGGGCAAGGACGTTCTGTACCCCGTAAACTCCTAGAAGAACGCGGCGCGCGGCGGCTCGCGCGCCGCTTACTTTTGTCCCCTCCTTGCTGCCTTCCGCCGGCGGCGAGGTCTTAAGCATTTGGAGCACTATGAGCGCTGTGGCTAACTTCCTCTACCGGCAGATCACGCACATCGGGCGCGGGGTGACTATTGCTCAGGGGCTCAAGATGCGCCTGTCCGGGGAGGAGAATATCCCGGATAAGGGCGGGGCTGTCATCGTGTGCAATCACACCGGCTACATGGATTTTCTCTTTGGGGCTTTCCTGGCGTATCGCAAGCGCCGCTTGGTGCGCTACCTGGCTAAGGCCTCTATTTTTAAGACGCCGGTGGCGGGGCAACTGTTTCGGCTGATGGGCCATGTACCGGTGGATCGTATCGATGGTGGGGCGTCGATTGTGAAGGGCATTGAGCTGGCCAAGAGCGGGGAGCTCGTTGGGGTGTTCGCGGAAGGGACGATTTCCCGCAGCTTCGAGATTCGCAGCATGCGCAATGGCGCAGCGCGGATTGCTCATGGCGCGGGGGTGCCGATTATTCCGCAGGTTATCTTTGGCTCCCAGCGCCTGTGGACGAAGGGGCAGAGGAAGCACCTGGGCCGCACGAAGACGCCTGTGCTGATTAAGGCCTTGGAGCCTTATTACACGACGGGTGACTTTGACGCGGACATCGCTGAGGTGCGCCGCCGGATGCAGGAGGCCCTGGAGGGCCTGTGGGCCGACTACGAAGCGGAGTTTGGCCCGATGCCGGCCGGCGAGTTCTGGGTGCCGGCACGCAAGGGCGGCGGCGCCCCGACATTGGAGGAGGCAGAGGCAAAGGACTCCGAGGTGGAGTCCGAGCGCTACCGCGTGCGTCGGCTGCGCGATGATCTGACAAGCCTTAAGGACCGCGTCTCTGAGGCCACCGTGGAGCTTATGCGGGATCGGATGGCGCTGATGAAGCCGGGCAGTAACGAGGAAACCGGTACCGCAGAAGCTGGAGCCGACGCCGCAGAGAAGAATCGCCCGCGTACTGCGCCGGAAACCCTCGAGTGGATCAAGGAGAACCTCAACTCGGTGGTTGAGGAAGCCATGCGCGGCGTCGGGGAAGGCCGCGACAAGGTCACGGAGGTCATGGCGCAACTGAAATCCGACGTGATGGAAGCTCAGGCCTCGATGACGGCGAGCAGCAAGGAGATTTTCGCCGGATCCGTGGTGGAGCAGGGCTTGCTGTCTGCGGCGACGCAATCGCGCATCATCGTTTCCCGCCTGCCGCACCGGGTGAAGGCTGAATACTCTGAAGCGCCGCGGGTGATTGCGGCGGATCAGAGTGCGTTGAGTATGGAGAACGGCGAGATTTCGAAGCGGCTCCAGGAGGCGCTTACACAACTGCACCCGCAGGTTGAGGAAGTGATCGTGATTTCGCCGCATGGCGAGGTGCTGGACGCTGCGGCTTTTGGGGATCTCCCCCAAACCTGCTGGCGCATTGCCTGCGCGGACGGGGCCGAAGGGGTGCAGTTCAACGATGCTCCTGGCGGCGCAGTGGTGACCGCGTCTTCGCCTGCGGAGGGGTTGGCAGCCGTGGTGAAGAAGATTGGCGCCGAGCCCAAGGATCTCTTGTTCTTTGCCAACGAGCCAGGGGATGAGACCTTTGCGGAGGGTGCGGAAGGCGTCGCTGTGCATATGGTGGCGCTGGAGACCGCCCCCATTGAGGTGATTAAGGCTGCCCGTGCGGTGACGTATTCCTCGGAGCGTTATGGCATGGCTGAGGTGTTGGAGGCGATGGCGCGCCTGCAACGAGAGAAGGAATAGGTCTTTATACCCCTGGACTTGTGGAGAGTTCGTGACGCCCGTTAACACCCCCGGAAGGGGGTGTTATTTTATTTTGTCATCCTATGAAGCTTCTTGAAAATGCCAGCTTACGGCAACGAAACCTACGTGTGAGTAGCGTCTCCGGAGAGAAATCCAGGTGATATATAGCATTGGCTTTGGGAGAAAACTTCTTCTTCATCCGCCTCTCGGGCAGGTAGCCGAGGCATCGGTGAGCAGGGCGCTCGTGGTGGATGAGCACGATATGCTGCGCATTCCGTCAACTGGACAGGACTTTCTGACGCCGTGCAGCGAGAGAGGAGACTCAGTCAACAATGAGCACGACGAGTATTACAAGCTTCAACCCTGAGTATTTTGAAAAGACCTGGAATGACTACTCCACCGAGGACTATGACGTCGTCATCATCGGCGGAGGTTCCGTAGGCGCCGGCGCCGCCGTGGATGCGGCCACTCGTGGCCTGAAGACGGCCGTGCTCGAGGCCCGCGACTTCGCCGCTGGCACCTCGTCGCGCTCCTCCAAGATGTTCCACGGTGGCCTGCGCTACCTGGCCATGTTTGATTTCCGCCTGGTGGCGGAGTCCCTCAAGGAGCGCGAGCTCAACATGTCCACCCTCGCACCGCACCTGGTGAAGCCGCTGAAGTTCATCTTCCCGCTGACCCACCGCGGCTGGGAGCGCGTCATGATGTTCGGCGGCTTTACCCTCTATGACCTCATGGGCGGCGCCAAGAGCGTTCCGATGCAGAAGCACCTCACCCGCAAGGGCGTGCTGAAGGTGACCCCGGGCCTCAAGGAGGACGCCGTCGTCGGTGGCGTGCGCTACTACGACACGCTTGTCGACGACGCCCGCCACACCATGACCGTCCTGCGCACCGCCGCCGAATACGGGGCCAACGTGCGTACCGGCACCGAGGTGATTGGCTTTGAGAAGGACGCCCGCGGGCGCGTCACCGCTGCGAAGGTCCGCGACCTGGAAACCGGCCGCGAGGCCACCGTCAAGGGCAAGGTTTTCATCAACGCGACCGGCGTGTGGAACGACAAGATTCAGCAGATGGCAGGCGTCGAAGGAAAGTTCACGGTTCATGCCTCCAAGGGCGTGCACATCGTGGTTCCGAAGGATGCCCTCGACGCGGAAGCCGCGCTGTGCTTCGTCACCGAAAAGTCCGTGCTCTTCGTCATCCCGTGGGGCGAATACTGGATCATCGGTACCACCGACACCGATTGGGAAAAGGGCCTGTCCCTGCCGGATCCAGCCCCGACCAAGGCGGATATTGACTACATCCTGGATCAGGTCAACCAGCGCGTGCGCAACAAGATCACCCGCGATGACATCGTCGGCGTGTACTCCGGCCTGCGCCCGCTGCTGTCCGGCAAGTCCGATTCCACCACCAACCTCTCCCGCAACCACGCCGTGGCCCGCGTGGCACCGGGCATGGTTTCCGTCGCCGGCGGCAAGTACACCACCTACCGCGTCATTGGTAAGGATGCCGTGGACCTGGCCGTGAAGGAGCTGGGTACTAAGGTGTCCGAGTCCGTTACCGAGCGCACCCCGATTCTGGGCGCGGATGGCTACCACGCGCTGGCCAACCAGGTACCGGCGCTGGCTCGCCGCTATAACCTCAGCGAAGACCGCATCGAGCACCTGCTCGGCCGCTATGGCTCTCTGATCGGTGAGGTGCTGGCCCCGGCTGCTGAGGACGCCACGCTGCTCGAGCCGGTTCCGGGCGCTGAAAGCTACATCTGGGCTGAGGTTCGCTACGCCGTAACCCACGAGGGCGCCCTGCACATCGACGATATCGTGACCCGTCGTCTGCGCGTGGCCATCGAGTTCGCCGACCGCGGCGTCGCCGCTGCGCAGCCGATCGCTGAATTCGTTGCTCCGCTGCTGGGCTGGGATCAGGCTGATATTGAGCGCGAAGTCTCCCACTTCACCAAGCACACTGAGGCAGAGCTCGCCGCCGAGGCGGCACTGACCGACCGTGAGGCAAACGACATCCTCGAGCGCGCAGGAAGCGCACGAGCCACCAAGGAAGAAGCCTAAAAGTCGCGGGGCCCAGCGAGCGGTGGATATCCCTCGCTGGGCCCTTGGCCTAGGCAGATGAGAAAGGACATCTAATGACCGGAATGGATGCATTCCTCTGGGAGTTCATCGGCACTGCGCTGCTGCTCCTGCTCGGCAACGGCGTGTGCGCCGTTGTGAACCTCCGAACTTCTGGCGCGCGCGGTTCGGACTGGATCGTCATCGCTATGGGCTGGGGCCTCGCGGTGTTCATCGGCGCTAGTGTTGCGGACCCCACCGGTGGCCACCTCAACCCGGCGGTCACCATCATGCTGGCCGTGAACGGCTCCCTCGAGTGGGGCCTCGTTCCCTACTACCTGCTGGGGCAGATTCTCGGCGCCATGCTTGGTGCATTCCTTGCCTGGGCCACCTTTAAGCAGCTTTTCGACGCCAACAACCTCGACGAAGCCGGCAACGTCACCGGCGCCAACAAGAACACCGGGGGCATCTTCTTTACCAAGCCCGCGCACCCGAATAACGGGTGGAACGCGGTTACCGAGTTCATCGCTACCTGCGTGCTGCTCATGTTCATCGCCTTCGGCCCAACCGGAGGAGAGCTGGGGCCGCTGAGCTACTTCGGTGTTGCCTTCGTCATCGTCTCTATTGGTCTGTCCCTCGGCACCGCCACCGGCTACGCGATTAACCCGGTCCGTGACTTTGGCCCCCGTATCATGTACGCCTTCGTCCTTCCCATTAAGGACAAGGGAGACGCCAACTGGGGCTATGCATGGGTCCCGATAGTTGCACCGATGCTGGCGGCCGTCGCCGTTGGCCTGTTGTCCATGGTTCTTTAAACCAACCCCGACAAGGAGAAAACAATGTCTACCAAGAGCTACGTTGCAGCAATTGATCAGGGCACCACGTCTACCCGCTGCATTATTTTCAACCACGACGGCGAACAGGTGTCCGTCGGCCAGCTCGAGCACGAGCAGATCTTCCCGGAGAAGGGCTGGGTCGAGCATGACCCGGAGGAAATCTGGAGCAATACCCGCCGCGCGGTGGGTGAGGCTTTGGCCAACGGCGACATCAATGTCGAAGACATCGCCGCCCTCGGTATTACTAACCAGCGTGAGACCACCGTGGTGTGGGACAAGAACACGGGCAAGCCGGTGTACAACGCCATTGTCTGGCAGGACACCCGCACCACCGAGATTTGTAAGGAGCTCGCCGGCGACGAGGGCGCGGACAAGTGGCGCCGCCGCACCGGCCTCATCATCAATTCTTACCCGGCCGGTCCGAAGGTGAAGTGGATCCTCGATAACGTCGAGGGTGCGCGCGAGCGCGCTGAAAAGGGCGAGCTGCTCTTCGGCACCATCGATACCTGGCTGCTGTGGAACCTCACCGGTGGTGCGGACGGCGACAACGGCCAGGAAGCCCTGCACGCCACCGACGTCACCAATGCCTCGCGCACGTTGCTCATGGACATCGAGAAGCTCGAGTGGGATGAGGAACTGTGCAAGGAGATGGGCATCCCGACGTCCATGCTTCCGGAGATCCGCCCGTCCCTGGGTGACTTCCGAACCGTGCGCGAGCGCGGCTCGCTGGCCGGCGTGCCGATTCGCGCCATTTTGGGTGACCAGCAGGCCGCCATGTTCGGCCAGGGCTGCTTCCGCCCGGGTTCCGCCAAGAATACCTACGGTACCGGCCTGTTCCTCCTGCTCAACACCGGTACTACCCCGAAGTTCTCCGAGAACGGCCTGCTCACCACCGTGTGCTTCCAGCGCGAGGGCGAGCGCCCTGTCTACGCGCTTGAGGGGTCCGTCTCCATGGGCGGTTCCCTGGTGCAATGGCTGCGCGATAACCTGCAGATCATCCCGAACGCTGCCTCCATCGAGAACATGGCCCGTGAGGTTAAGGACAACGGTGGCGTCTACATCGTTCCTGCCTTCTCTGGTCTGTTCGCCCCGTACTGGCGCCCGGATGCCCGCGGCGTCATCGTGGGCCTGACCCGCTTTGCCAACCGCAAGCACCTGGCCCGCGCGGTCCTCGAGTCCACGGCGTACCAGACTCGCGACGTCGCCGATGCCATGGTGGCGGACTCCGGCGTGGAGATCACCGAGCTGCGCGTCGACGGCGGCATGACGATGAACGAGCTGCTCATGCAGTTCCAAGCGGACATGCTTGGCGTGGAGGTGCACCGCCCGAAGAACGTGGAGACCACCGCCACCGGTGCTGCATTCGCCGCGGGCCTTGACTCCGGCTTCTGGGATGACCTCAGCGTGCTGAGCTCCCAGCAAGGTGACTTCAAGGTGTGGAAGCCGCAACGCGAAAAGGAAGAAGTTGAGGCTCTCTACCGCGATTGGAAGCGCGCCATCAAGCGTTCCCTGAACTGGGAAGACGTGGACGATGACGACGTGATTGCCTAAGACCTGAACGACGCACGAAGGCGCGGCCGTGACGAGTAATCTCGTGGCGGCCGCTTTCGTCGTTGGGCGCTTATCCGTGCCGTCGTGTGTCTCAACCTGACGTAGACTCGGGGCTATGGCCAATGAAGTATTCTCGGACCACGCTCCGCGCCTCATCATCAGCGATATCGACGGTACTTTGTTGGACCGAAACCACCGGGTGCCCAAGCGAAACCGCGAAGCTGTGGCCCGTGCGGTCGCCGCGGGCAGCGAGTTTGCGCTGGCAACTGGGCGCCCCTTCCGGTGGATCATGCCCGTGCTCGAGCAGCTGACCGTGCGCCCAGTCTGCGTGACATCAAATGGTGCGGTGATTTATGACTCGGCGGAGGACCGCGTTCTCTCCGCCCACGAGCTTTCGCCTGAGGCCCTCGCGGAAACCGTGAAGGTCGCTGCAAAGGTGCTCGAACCGCATGGCGGGGTTGGCTTCGGGGCGGAGCGCGCGGGAGGCTCGGTCTTGGACCCGGTTGAGGAACTCTTCGTGGTGGAATCGCACTATTCAGAGAACGCGCTCTTTGAGGGCTTCGGGCTGGTGAGCGTGGGGGAGTTGGTGTCTCGACCGGCGGTCAAGCTGTTGATTCGTAATACCGCGTTCTCGGCGCCGGAACTCTACGAACTCATCGCGCCGCACATTGATTCCGAGCTTGCTCACGTGACCTACTCGATGTCCGAGGGCGTTCTAGAGGTTGCGGCCCCCAACGTGACGAAGCGCCGCGGAGTGAAGTGGCTGGCTGAGCATCACGGTATCGCCCGCGAAGACATCATCGCCTTTGGCGATATGCCCAACGATATCGAGATGCTTGAGTGGGCAGGGTGCGGTGTTGCCATGGAGAATGCGCATCCGGATGTCGTGGCCGCTGCAGATGCAGTGACGCTGCCGCACCATCAAGCAGGTGTGGCAAAGGTCCTCGAGCGCTGGTTCTGATATCTCCGGTTGCGGGGTGCGTGGTGGTGTTTTAGTCTTTGTCGCATGGGGGATTTGGAGACTTATTTCTCCTACCGCAGTTCGGGGTTGGATCTTGTGGGGCTTGCGGTAGGCAGTGTGGATGATTTACGCGCGCGTGGCGCTTCATTGGCTGATGCGGTGGAGTTGGCTGGGCTGCATCGTGTGTATTTTGGGTCGACGCGTTTTACGGGCAAGCAGCGCCAAGCGCGTGCGGCTGCGGTTGCCCAAGGACATGATGTGGCGTCGTTGAGCTTGATTGAGGCGTATACCGCCAAGGTGAAAAAGGAGTTGGATGCGTGGAATCTGCGTGTCAGGTTGGCAGGGACTCCAGCACACCAAATCCCAAAGGTAGCGAAGGAACGCTTGAAGCAGTTGCGGCCGCAGCGGGTGCCTGAACCTGGGGTGCGCTTGACGTACCGGAAGGTGGGGCCGCATTCGTTGACGATTACTGATTCAGCCTTGCGCATTAGTGAGATGCGTGGGACTTTGGAGTCGATTAATCCGGCTGATTTGTTGGATGCGGCAGGTCAGGTGTTCTTTAACCAGGCGCATGGGGGTTCGAAGCCTGCGGTGGCGACCAATGTGGTGGTTACGTTGGATGAGTTGGACCAGATTGTGCGGGGTGAGGGCGATGATATTGAGCTCGTGCTTACCAACGGTGGGCGGATGACGGGCCGGGAGTTTGTGACCTATAAGTTTGCTGAGGTTGGGTATGTGACTTTGGTGCATCCGACTATAGGGCCGGTGTGGTTGCATCGTGTGCGGCGTTTGGCTGGGTTTGAGCAGCGGTTAATGGCGAGTGCGGAGCATCCGACGTGTGCGCGTGAGGGGTGTAATAAGCCGGCGGATTATTGCCAGGTGCATCATTTAGTGCCGTGGCAGGCGGGTGGGGCGACGGATCCGCCGAATCTGACGATGTTGTGTGCTTATCACAATGGCATCAATGATGATGACCCGGATAAGCCGACTGGTGCCGGCTATGTCTTTAGGTTGCGGGGCGGGGTGGGGTATGTACCACCCTGGGCGGAGCCGATTACTTCGCAGCCGGCATACCAAGCGGCACAAGCGGCATTGAAGCAGCAGACCACAGGGGACTTTTTAGGTTCAGCCCTCCCGGATACCTAAACCCCAAGCCCAAATAAATGCCGAAGCGGAAGCCATCAGGTGGCTCCCGCTACATCGGCGATCCCGCTTAGACTTGGGGTGCTTTGGGGTTAGTCCGTGAACACCTGAATCTGCTCAGTCTCCGGGTTGTAGACAATGGAACCGCCCTGGAACTGCACGCGGACTTCCTTGCCGAGGCCGGTGGGGACTTCGTTGGACGTCGGCAAGCCGAGCGTCGCCGCGTTGTCGCCGGACGCCCATTCCTTGGCGATGCGTCCCACGAGTGCGTGCGTACCAGTGTCCTCAGAGCCTAGGACGATGCCGTTCTGAAAGAGCTGGTAGATGATGCCGGCCGACTCATCCGGCCCGCCCACAGCCAATCCCAGCGCTGGGCCGAAGGCGTTAAGGACCGCCGTCCACGTTTGCTTCAAACCCTCGTTCTTGCTCAGGGACAGCACCTTGGTCACGATGCCCGGGATCTGCTCCACCGGCAGGCCATTGACGGTCTGGTCCATGTCAATCTGCTGGTCCGAGCGGGCATACATGATGGCGAAGAGCGTGCCAGCCAGGCCTACCAGTGCCGTCACGGTGCTCATCGGGATCTCGGCGCCGCCCAGGGACGACGTCGCCTCCTGCGCCGGGGCAGCTTGTCCGCCCGGCGTGGAGTCAGGGGTGTCTGGTGTGGTCGTATCCTCGCTGTCCCAGTCCGTCGACGTCGAACCAGACGCACCCGACTTGATGGCGAGGTACTTCTTGTGCGCCGCCGCGCGGATCTTTGGCCATTGGGCAATGGTGTATTGCCCCGGGCACGCGGTGTAGTGCACATCGCTGTGGCCGAAGAGGCCATAGACGGGGGCAGAAGCACCCGCCGGGTAGCGCGAACCGCCGTAGCCCTCCGAGCGCAGCGAAACGCGGGAGGACGGATCGACGCCGGAAATCGCGCCCTTCCAGCCGGCGAGGTCAGTGACGGACTCGAGCATGGCTTCCGTCGGCCGGGCTTGCTCGTAGTTTCCGATCATGGAAATGCCCCACGTGTTTCGGTTGAAGCCGCCGATGTGGGCGCCCTGTACGGCCTCGTCGAGCCCGCCGTAGCGGCCCTCGTAAATGGTGCCGTACTTATCCACCAGCGCGTTGTATCCGATATCGCACCATCCCAGGCTCTGTGCATGGTACTTGTACGCGGCGCGCACCTGCGCCGCCGCCTGCGCACGGGTGTAATTGTTGGAACCCGCGGTGTGGTGCAGCGCGATAGCCTTCACTCCGTCGTCATAGTCGGCATCCTTGCACCGGATGCTCTCGTCGGCGCCCCAACCGGCGCGGGAGACCACGCGCGGCATGCCATCGGTTTCAGCGGTTGGCTCAATGCCCTCGCCTTCTTGGGCGTTGCCGTCCATGAAGACAGCCTCGAGGCCTTCGACGTCGCTGTTGGCCGGAAGCTCTTCGGTCTCGGCAACGGGGGCGATGTCGCCGACGTTGAAGGGGGCGTCGTCAAGCGCGGCGTCCTCAACGGGGGACTCGGTGAGTTTCTCATCCAAGTTTGACCCGGTCACCAGGTCCACGTTGTTGATGGAGACCTGCACGTCGTTGGTATCGCCCACGAAGATGAGCTCGGTGCCGTTCGTGGCATTGGGGTCATCGTTGTTGTAGGACATCGAGTCCATGTCGTACCACTCGGACCAGGACCCGTCCGGTTGCTTCGCGCGGACGAAGGCCGCGACATCGCGCGTGCCCTTCCACGTGACGGCGAAGGAGGAGAAGGTCTCATCGCGGTGGAATTGCTTGACGGCGCGCGGACCTTCGCCCTCGCCCTGGGCTGCGATGGCCGGGTCATCCACGACGACCGTTTCGCCAGAGCCGAAGGTTTCGGAGGCCGAGCTCACTTCGATGGGGCCGCTGCCCGCTTCCTGGGTCTGGATGAGGGGTTGGCCGCCCACGGCTGCGGCAGCGACCACAGCGATCGAGGTGACCGTGGCGATAACCGGCGTTGACCACGTCGATTTCGCGGGAACAAGACGACGTTTGAGGTGCACTGTTACTCCCTAGGATGGTGGCGCCACAAGGTTAAGAGAAGCGCAAAAAGTTAACTAACGGGACAGATGTTACGTCAGGTGTTGGAGTGAAAGAAGGTGTGACACGCGAGTTTCCTCGCTTGGGTGTCACCCGCCGTTTTGCACGTGTTGCTGCCTTAAGCTGGTGGCCATGACTGCATATGACCTCATCGTTGTTGGATCTGGATTCTTTGGCCTGACCGTGGCCGAGCGCGCAGCCTCCCAGCTGGGCAAGAAGGTGCTCATCGTCGAGCGCCGCGAGCACCTGGGCGGCAACGCCTACTCGGAGGCCGAGCCGGAGACCGGCATCGAGGTCCACAAGTACGGCGCGCACCTCTTCCACACCTCGAACAAGCGCGTGTGGGAGTACTGCAACCAGTTCACCGACTTCACCGACTACCAGCACCGCGTCTTCGCCATGCACGACGGCACGGCCTACCAGTTCCCCATGGGCCTGGGCCTGATTAACCAGTTCTTCGGCCGCTACTACTCCCCGGATGAGGCGCGCGAGCTCATCAAGGAGCAGGCTGGCGAGTTCGCCGTAGATGAGGCGCAGAACCTGGAGGAGAAGGCGATCGCGCTCATTGGCCGCCCGCTCTACGAGGCCTTCATCCGTGATTACACGGCCAAGCAGTGGCAGACCGACCCGAAGGAGCTGCCGGCCGGCAACATCACGCGCCTGCCGGTGCGCTACACCTTCAACAACCGCTACTTCAACGACACCTACGAGGGCCTGCCCGTCGACGGCTACGCAGCCTGGCTGGAGAAGATGGCGGAGCACGAGCTTATCGACGTCCGCCTGGGCACCGACTGGTTCGACGTGCGCGAGGAGGTGCGGGGGGCGTCGCCAAGCGCGCCGGTGGTCTACACCGGCCCACTGGATCGCTACTTCGACTTTGCCGAGGGTGAGCTGGGCTGGCGCACGCTGGACTTCGACCTGGAGGTGCTGGAGACCGGTGACTTCCAGGGCACCCCGGTGATGAACTACAACGATGCGGACGTGGACTACACCCGCATCCACGAGTTCCGCCACTTCCATCCGGAGCGCGCCGATAAGTACCCCAAGGACAAGACGGTGATTATGAAGGAGTACTCGCGCTTTGCCGAGAAGGGCGATGAGCCGTACTACCCGATTAACACCCCGGAGGACCGCTCCAAGCTGGAGGCCTACCGCAAGCTCGCCGCCGCTGAGGCCCGCGAGAACCAGGTTCTTTTTGGTGGCCGCCTGGGCACCTACCAGTACCTGGACATGCACATGGCCATCGCGTCCGCGCTGAGCATGTTCGATAACAAGCTGGCCCCGTTCTGGAATGAGGGCAAGGCCCTGGAGCAGGAGCGCGGCCACTAAGCCGCGTGCGGCCTGTACGGGTTAGTTCCCGTGGCGCGCTATGCTGAGACACCTCGATGGAAGGAGGTGACGGCATGGCCCAGCGCAAAAAGAAGCGCGCAGACCGCAGCATGTGGAAGATGTCCCCGGAGCGGCTCGAGGAACACCTCAAGCTGCGCAGTCGCGCAACGCGCATTCCCGATAAGAAGAAGGAACAATCCAGGAAGGCCTGCCGGAACACCCGGCAGGCCTTTGGCCTTTCTTTGGGAGGTTTCGCCAGCGCACGGGGCCGGGATGCCGCACATAAAACTTGTCGGGCGTTCAACGATTGATTAAAGTTAACAACAGGTTAACAATAGGCGAACAGAAAGTGAGTTTAGAGATGACTTCCCCGAATGCCCGCCGTTTCGATACGTTGCGCCAAGACCTGCACGCAGATTATGGCCACGAATACACCGCGCAGGAGATTGATTCCTTCCTCGACGCCACCATTGAGCGCCACGAGGCCGGCGCAACCTTAGAAGAGTTCATCCCCGTGATGGTGGAGCGCGAGGTGCGCGAGCACTTCGGTACGCACCGCATCCACGTGCGTTTCGCCGCAGGAGCTGACCACGCGCTGGCGCAGGCTGCCGTAGCGCTGACGAAGAAGTACGCCGGCGAGGCCCTGCTTGTCGACGCCGCCGTAGCCCACCCCGAAAACGACCCCGACTCCCACATGGCCCACGTGCTCCAAGAGCGCGGCATGGCGGAGCACCCGGACCGCTACCTCGAGGACCTGCGGCTGGTGACCATCCCGGATTACATCGTGTATCTCGGCCGCGAGATCCCGCGCGACGAGGCCGGCAAGGACATCAAGATTTGGGACATCGCCACCGCCGAGACCGTGGAGGAGACCCGCGAGCTGGCCGATGCCCTCGGCGCCCGCGTGCTCTACATGCTCAACCGCCTGGGAATCGAGCCCATCTCGGAGGATGCCGCTGTCACGGCCTAAATCAGCTGGATAAAGACTTCCTCAACGCGGTCGACACTGCGCAGGGAATCTGGAAGGTTAAGACCGGCATGGGCGATGACGTAGGCGTCGCGTACATCGGTCTTGGAGTTGCCGACGTGGATGCGAGAGAGCTGCCGCATCGCAAGCCCTGGTAGATGGCGAACATCTGCCCCCATGTCTTGGGCGACTGCGACGGTCAACCGGCCGATGTTGTTGGGAATAACAAGGACCGAGGCGTTGTCGGCGAGGAATTGGCCGAAGAGCTTGCGTAGCGAGCCTTCATGCTGATTGATGCGTTTGGACAGGACTTGCCTGCCTTGGGGATCGAGGACGCAGGCGTGGTGGAAGTATTTGCCGACGTCTACGCCAATGACGAAGTCATAGGCCATGGGTGTATGCCTCCTAGCGATGAATGAGAAGTTGGACTATTTAAGCTTCATCGCTGGGGTTGTCGGACATGCTTGCGCTGGCATCCACATTACTGTGAGACCTCATACCACCTGGGCTGGGTCGGGTTCCTATTAGCAGTTTGAGGATGTCACTGTCTTCGGCGGCATCACCCCCGGATCATTTTCAGACAGGGGCGGGAACAAGCCATACCGAAGCCAGCGACTAGTTCCACTGTCCTTTCAGACGGAGGGACCGGAAATAAACATAACCAGCCCAATCGGGTGGACAGGCTATGAATCTTCGGTGCCCTGAGGTGGAACTGCTAACAACGTAATGGGGGGAAGCGGGGGCAAAGTCAATAATTCGAGTCTGGCATAAGTTGATAAGGATTGCCTAACCTAATACTGTTTCAAGTTATGTTCCGATCGGGAATCGGCAACGGAAGCGAGGCGGCGACGATGAACAGAAAACGTGGATCGACCAGAGAACCCCTCTCCGGAGGGGGAGTCGGGGACGCGGGCCCGGACGGGACGGGCGACGGCGACGCGGTGGCGTCGCAGACGGACGACGGGCGGTTGGTACACGTCGCACCGGTCGCAGCGGGTGGCCGACCATCCACCCGCGATATGCTCGTCGCCGCCGCGATCGGCGTCGCGGG
Organism: Corynebacterium hesseae; assembly: GCF_037850265.1. Taxonomy (NCBI): domain Bacteria; kingdom Bacillati; phylum Actinomycetota; class Actinomycetes; order Mycobacteriales; family Corynebacteriaceae; genus Corynebacterium; species Corynebacterium hesseae. The sequence continues at coordinate 2,571,136 of NZ_CP137211.1, read as the reverse complement.
GTCTCTCGTCGTCGTGCCCCTGACCTACCTGCAGGTGTTCGCCGGCATCGCCCACGTTTATCTCGTCGCGGCGACGCTCGGGTTGTGGTTCCTGCAGTGCGTCGTTCCCCTCATCGTCGTCCGCAAGCCTGGCGCGAGCCTCATTGCGTGCCTTGCCATGGGCGTCGTGTCCGCGGCGACCACCCCGTTCGGCGTCGCCGCGATCGGGGCGCTGATCATGGAAGGATTGCTCATCGAGCTTCCATTCATGGTCACCCTGTACCGGCGGTGGACGCGTACCCAGTTCGTGGCGTCGGCGATGTTGTTCTCCGCGCTGATGGGAACGATGGCCCCGCGCGCAGTTGGCGTCGACTCGCCGACCACGCCCATGACCCTGATCAGCTTCGCCGTAGCCTTGGCCTCGAGCTTGGTGTTTTTGGTCCTGGGCTTTGCCGTCGCAAAGGGGCTTCGCAGCCGCGGGGTCACCCGGTGACCGGCGGAGCACCCGCGTGCGCCGGTGCGACACGCGGGACGGCCCCGGCCCGGTTACGGGTTAGGGGCGCGGGCGTGCGGCACGCCGATGGGCGATGGGCACCCGACATGGTGGATCTCTCCTTCGATTTCGGCACGATCAACGCCATCACGGGACCCGTGGGATGCGGAAAGACAAGCCTGGCCCACCTCATCGCTGGACTGATTCCCTCGCACATCCCCATCGACCATGCCGGATTCGTGCACATCGTCGATGCCGACGGCACCGAACGCCCCGTGGACGGGGACCGGGTCACCTTCGTCGGGCAAGACCCGGCGACGCAGGTGCTCACGCTCCGAGTCGTCGATGACGTGGCCATGGCCCTCGAGTTTTCCCTCGTGGAAGCCGGTATCGTCGCCAAGCGATCAGCCGAGGCTCAATCGGAGCTCGGGCTGTCAGAGCTCGCGGAGAAGGATCCGTGGGCTTTGTCGGGCGGGCAACGCCAGCGGATGGCCATCGCTGGTGCGGTGGCCAGGGCGCCGGAGGTCATGATCTTCGACGAGCCCGCCGCCCACGTCGACGAGGACGGTCGGCGGGCGCTGTTCGCCGCCATCCGTGATTTGCGGGCCCCGGGGCGCGTCATCCTGCTCATCGAGCACGACCTCCGTCCGTTCGACGGGTGGGTCGACACGGTGACAATCCTCGATGCGGACGGGAGCGTCGCCGCGCACGGAGCGCCGGAGGGTATCGCGGTGAAGGGCATTGCGACGTCGGCCGCGACCGCCGGAGCGCCGGACGCCAGTACGCCGGGCACGGGGGCACCGGACCGTCTCAGTCCGGACCGGCGGCGAAGGCCCCGGGGAGCCGGGGATGGCGCCGATCCGGAATCGGAGGCGGACGCCGTTCCACTGCTGGCCTTGACCGGAGCCCATGTGGCCCGGGGCAGGGAGCGGATCCTGAACGGGGCCGATCTGACACTGGAACGGGGCGAGATTCATGCCCTAGTCGGTGCCAACGGAGTCGGTAAGTCCACCTTGCTGGCGGTGCTGTCGGGCCAGATGAAGGCGGGAGCGGACCTCCGGATTGACGGCGCGTCCGCCCGGCGCGTCCCCGACGCCTTCGCGTCGTTGGCGTTCCAGAACCCCGAGCACCAGTTCACCCGCGCGACCGTCGCCGCGGAAATCGACTCCGCGTTGGCCGGCACGGACCCGCACGGACCACTCGGCGCCGATGAGCTGTGGAAACTGCGGGAAGCCTTGTGCCCCCGGGCACTTGACCCCGTCTCGCCGTTCGTCCTGTCGGGCGGACAGAAAAGACGGTTGGGCATCTTCCTGGCGGTGGCGGCCAATCGCCGTTTGCTGCTTCTCGACGAGCCGTTGGCGCACCTGGATTCGCCGAGCTCGCGCATCGTACTGGATACGCTGGCGGAATACGCCGGGGCCGGCGGAACCGTTGTGTTCACGTGCCACGACCGCCGTGCCGCGCGAACGTGGGCGGATCGGGCGAGCATCGTCGCCGAAGGGAAGGTCGCCTGGTCTGGTCCCGCGGCCGACGTGCCGGCTGCCCCGGAGTCGTCCCGGCGGGATCGCGCACTGCCCGCGGCCGGCGCAGGGACGTCCGGGAATGAAAGCCCCTGGACCAGTGAATCCGCCTCTCGAAGGCGCGCAGGGTTGAACGCCATCACGATTGTCGGGGCGGTGATGCTCGTCCTCGTCGCCGGGCTGCTCTCCGGCGGAGACGCCGTTCTCGCTCTGACGGGGGTCGCGTTCCTCGCACTCGCTGCGATCGCGGAACGCGACGTTCGGGCGACGGCGGGGAAGGTCCTCCTCGTCCTGTTGATCGGGGTGTTCTTCGGCCTGCTCGGGTGGCGCTCCGAGTTCTACGGAGGTGGGGATACGGCGGAGGCCGTCCGCCACGGCATCCATCACGGACTGCTGCTGACGGCCGTGTTCGCGGGGACGGTCCTGGTCTCCGCGTGCATGCGCGTCGAGGAGCTCTTCGACGCCATGGTGCAACGCCTCCGGGTGCCCTACACATGGTGCACCATAGCGATTTCCGGGGTGAGCATCGCGGCGTTCCTGCGCAGCGAAATCCCCCAGCTGACATGGGCGATTAGATTGCGCTCGATGCAACCAGGGCAGTTTTTCCGCTCCGGTTTCATTCGCGCGACGACGCCCGCGCGCATCGCCTTCCCCTTGTTCGTCAGCGCCGTGCGCGGCGCCGAAAAGCTGTCCCTGACCCTGGCGATGCGCAACTTCGGCCGCCATCCGCGGCGTACCTTCCGCACCGATCACCCCTGGCGAGTGCGTGACGGTTTCGCGGCCGCAGCGTCCGCCGCGGCCTTCGTTGCCGCCCTGGTGTCCGCAGTGACTTGACGGGCACCCGGAATCGGCGGGCCCCGAGCCCGCGAGCGTTTCCGAGCCTGTACGGAGACGCGCCCCACCCAGTTGCTTCAACCCTTCAGACACATCCTCCGGGTCGCGCCATGCGGGCCCGGTCCGCCCGGCACCGGCATGGCGCCGACAACCGAAAGAGGTACCAGTGAACACGATCCGGACCATCAGCGACGTGCTTCGGGACAAGGCCGATGAGACGAAGAAGGGGATCACCTTCGTCGAGAATCGGCGGGACGTCCTCGTCCCGTACGGCCGGGTCCATGCGGAGGCGGTGGCGGCTGCGACTCGGTTGGCCGAAGCCGGCATCGGCCCGTTCGAGGTGCATGCAGACTCACTCGCCCGTGCTTGCATCGACTCAGGCACCAGGTACATCGACGTCAACGATTCGATCGACGCCCGCCGCGCAATCATGGCCCTCGACGGGGATGCTCGGCGGGAGGGGGTTCCCGTGCTCACCGGGTTCGGCCTGTGCCCGGGCTTGTCGACGGCCCTGTTGATGCTCGGGGCCTGCGCTGCGGGGGCCGAAGAGGTCCGCGATGTGCGGGTCGATCTGCGAATTGGCGCCGACCAGGAATCCGGGGCCGCGTCGGTCGAGTCGATGTTCCGGACCATTCGCGGCGGATACCGCTCGATGCTCGGCGGCGCCATCGTCGAAGTGCGGCGCAACCTGGTGTCGTCGCAAAGCGGAATCGGCTACGAATGCCCGGACATCGACGTCGTACGCGGGGTGTGCCCCTCGATCCTCGGATTTTCCTACCACGTCGCCTTCGATGCTCTCCCCGATGAGTCGGTGGAGAAGATCCGCACGTCGAGACTGTACGCGATGCCCGTCGTCTCCGGTCTGCTCGCCCGTCTCGGGGCGGCCGTGACGTCGCGGAAGGCGCGGGCGAACGGCACTTCGCAACCCGCCGAGCTGGTCATCGCACTGTCCTCCGCCGGCGCGGGCGATGCGGGGTCGGCGGCCGAGACAACCGTCGTCCGGGCAACTGGCCCGGGTTCCTACAAAATGACCGCGGCCATTGCCGCCGCCACCGTTGCGTCGGTCGCGGGGAAGCCGGTCGCGCCGGGGTGCCGGGATCTCGTCAGCCACCCCCGGCTCCTCGAACCGGTCCTCGCCTTCGCCCGCGATGCAGGCATCCATATCGAAACGCCGCATGACAACCCGACCACGGGGCCACTGCCGGCAGCGGCCCACTGCGACACCAAAGAAAAGGAGAAACGATGACGGATCAAGCTGAACGGGGTGCGGCGATCGTCGTCCGCGACCTCACGAAGAGCTACCCGATTGCGGGCACAGCCGGCACCGCGCCCGAAGGCGGGGCAGGTGCTCCGCCGGACGGCGGGCGCAAGGGAAAGCGCGGCGCCCGGATGCGCAAGCATGTGCTCGACGGCGTGAGTTTCACCGTGCCCGCCGGGTCGATCGTGTCGTTCCTCGGCCACAACGGCGCAGGCAAGACCACCCTCATCCGAATCCTGTCGACGCTCATCACCGCAGACTCCGGCGAGGTGAGCATCTTCTCGCGCGATGTGAAAGAGGACCCGGCGGGCGTGCGCGCCGACATTGCCACCACCGGCCAATTCGCGGCGATCGACGAGAACCTCACCGGCCGGGAGAACCTGGAGTTCTTCGGGCGTCTGCGCGGACTCGACCGCGCCGACGCGGCCGCCCGCGCGACGGAACTGCTCGCGCAATTCTCGCTCGCAGACAGTGCCTCGACGCTGGCGTCGGCCTATTCGGGTGGCATGCGGCGCCGTCTCGACATCGCCGCGTCGCTGTGCGTCGTGCCCAGGCTGCTGTTCCTCGACGAACCCACGACGGGGCTGGACCCTGTCAGCCGCGAAGAGCTGTGGGGCTTCATCCGGCAACTGCGCGACGACGGAATGACCCTGGTGCTGACCACCCAGTACCTGGAAGAGGCGGAGGCGCTGGCAGACCACGTCCATCTGCTCAAGGACCGCCGCATCATCGCCAGCGGAACGCCGGAGGAATTGCGTCGCGACTTCGGGTCGCACGTGCTCCGCGTGTCCTTCGCCACTGCCGCCGGGGCGGAGGCGTTCGCCCGCTGCCTAAGGGGAGCGTGTCTGGACCGTGCCCGCGTCGCGGGGAAGTTGGTGTCCCTCGACGTCGACCCCGGACCGCAGGTCCTCGAGGCGGTGGCGCGGGCGATGGAGGCCTCGGAAACGTTGCCGGATTCGCTGAGCGTGTCGCCGCCCACCCTCAACGAAGTGTTCATATCGATGAACGCGGGGGGTGTGGCGCGATGAGTGCGACGTCGGTCGCGGCGTTCCTCCGTCGGGATCTGCTGCTGTTGCGACGCAACACCGCGTCGCTGATCTCCATGTTCGTCGTTCCTCCCCTCTTCCTGCTGTGCCTGTACGCGGTGTTTGGGTACTCGGCAGGGCAATCCGGCTTCGGGTACCTGCGTTTCGTGCTCGGCGGCTGCCTGTTCCAGGCGGCGATGTTCACCGCCGCGGCGTCGGCGATGGCGGTGGGACAGGACGTCGAATCCGGGCTCGTCGACCGCGTGCGCGTGCTGCCCGGGGCCACAGGCGGCTATGTCGCCGGCAGGCTCGCCACCGATGTGCTGCGGATGTCCGCGTCGATCGCGGCGCTGCTGGTCGTCGCGTGGTCCTGCGGCCTCGACATGGCTCTCGGTGACGTCGCGTGGACAGTCCTGTGGTCACTGCTCGCCGCCGCGGTCCTGTCCCTGGTCACGGACGGGGTGATCCTGATGGTGCCCGCCCCGGTGTCGACAGCCTCATCGATCCAGGCGCTGGAAATGCTGCTGCTCATGTTCTCCACCGCGTTCATTCCGGCGACCGCTTTGGACGGCTCCCTGCGCGACGTCGTACGTCACATGCCGTTTTCGCCGATCATCGAGGTGATCAGGGCGGCGTCCCCGGATGCCTTCCCGGATAGTGCCGGGGAAGAGGCAGCCCTGTGGCTCGGTGTCGCGGCGGTCGCCGGAATCGTCCTGTTCATCCGCCGGTTCACCTCGAGGAGCGAATCATGATCGGCCCCATCTTCGTGCATCTGCGGCGCATTGCCCACATTTGGCTGCGGCGCCCCGACTTCTGGTTCATGACGTTCATTGCTCCGCTCGTGTACCTGTTCATCGTCAACCGCATGTTCGGTAGCCTGGTCAGGCAGCTCACCGGAGAGTTCGAACTCCCGAACGCGGTCATCCTGGTCGTGACGACGTGGGCGTTCATCTTGGCCATCACGGGATCGTCCACTGTGTTCGTTGAACGCAGCAATGGCCTCCACGAGCGGTTGATCACCATGCCGGCGCCGTACGCGGCCGTGCCGGTCGCACGGATCATCGCTGAGTTCATCCGGATCATGGCGATGTCGGTCGTCGTCGCGGCGGTGGCCGCCTTGCTTTCCGACAGCCCCCCTGAGGCGTCCTGGTGGTGGAGGATCGCGGTGACCGGCGCGATGGTTGCCGCGGCGGCCGCATGCACCGGCACGTACATCGCGTTCTCCATCACCAGCCCCCAGGGCTCCGTGGCCCTCATCCCGTTAATCATCGTTGCGATGTTCGTCAACACGGTGCTCATGCCCGCCGACCACTTCCGTCCCCTCCTGCGCGGAATCGCCGGGCACACCCCCGTATCCGCGGCCGGCGAGGCCGTCAACGGCACCGGGGCTGCGGGTCTGGTGGTCTGCGCGGCCTGGTTCTTTGGTATCGCCGTGCTCGCGGCGTGGGGCATCGCCGTGAAAACGAGGCCGGGGGAGTCTGCATGACGGCCCGCGAATCCGAGCATCTAACCCGAAACCGCCGCGTGGACGCGGCCCACACACCCGGAGACAGAACCAGATGAAGTCGATCGCCCAGATCGTCCAGAACAACCGCAGGCTCCTCGCGGCCTACGAGGACAAGGTCGAGCCGAGGTTCCTAAGCCGCTATGCGCGCGAACCGATGGACGCCGCCGCCGTGTACCGGAAGCTCCGTGCGCTGGATCCCGGGCCGGATGCGCCGGCCCGGGTCCTCGACCTCGGTTGCGGAACCGGGTGGCTCGCCCGCACGCTCGCCGCTGAGTCTCGCTATCGCAGGGCGAACATCGTCGGCTACGACCTGTCGCCCAATGCGATCCGCATCGCCCGCGAACGCGCCGCCGCCGACGGGCTCGGGGCCCGGACGGAATTCCACGTTGCCGACATCCTCACGCCGCTCGCGGGAGAGCCCGGCGGGGCCTGTGAAATCTGGGTGTGCGGCGCGCTCCACCAAATGAAGGATGCGGGAGCCGCGCTCGGCAGGGTCTCCGGGCTGCTCGCCGACGGCGGCATCGCTTACGTGCAGACGTTAGTCGAGGATCCCGATGTGAACGAGCGGGTCGACATGGCCGTCATGGCGAAGATGGGCCACCGGGTGTTCCGGGGCAGCGAGCTCGAGGACCTCGCCGAAGCCAACGGGCTGAAGCTGGACGGAGCCTCACGCGCCGGCATGGTGTATTTCTGCACTCTCGCGAAGAAAAGCGCGATCGGGGAGGCGGGGAAGTGAGCGCCGTGGACGGGACCGTCGGCCCGTGGTCGCTGCTCGCCCCGATCCGGACCCGGATGCGTGCGGTGGTCGCGTTGTCCGTCCTGTCGTCGGTGGCTACCGTCGCTTCGCTGGTCGGCATCATCGACATCGCGATGACGTACCCGGAGGCCCCGGTGCATCGGACGTGGTTGGCCGTGGCTGTCATCGTCGTCGCCGCGACGGTGCGAATGGCTGCAGACGGCGCCGCCGGCATGCTCTCGCACCGGGCGGATAACGACCTGCAGCTCCACCTCCGGCGCCGGTTGGTTGCCCATATCCGGAAGCTGCCGCTGGGCTGGCTGGACGCCCGGCGCTCGTCGGGGATCATCGGGTCGGTTGAGAAGGACGTCGCGGCCGTCCACCAGCTCATGGGCCACACCGTCGGCGAGACCGTGGTGGCGGTGCTGGTTCCCCTGCTTTCCCTCATCGCGCTCGTCGCGGTCGATTGGCGGATCGCGGCGGTGGCGGTCGTCCCAGTGCTGGTCACCTTCGCCCTGATGGGCATGATGATTTCGCGCGGAGCCGATCTTCAGCGCGACTACGAGCGAGCCTCTGAAAAAGTGACGGCTGCGGTCATCGAGTTGGTGCGCGGCATCCCTGTGATGAAGTCCTTCGGACGCGCCAGCCAGGGCGCGGGCCGCTACGATGCCGCGGCGTCGTCGTTCGTCCGCGCGTGGTCCGCCTGGTCCCGGCAGTCGAACATCTATCTCGGGCTCATCGACGTGGTGACGTCCCCGATAACAGTCCTCGCAGTGGTGTGCGGCGCCGGCCTCGCTTTGAGGGACACCGCGGGCGGCAAACCGGAGGGTCTCGTCGCCGGGCTGGTTCTCGGCCTTGGACTCTCCGCGGCGATCGTGCGGGTGGCCATGAACTCCGAACCCATCATCGCGGGGATCGCCGCCCTGAAGTCCATCGCGGAGGTGCTGGGCACGCCGCCGATCACCGAGTCCGCCGAGCCGGTGCCCGTGCACGGAGGCGCGCTTGAGGTTCGGAACCTGGTCTTCTCCTACGGGGATGGGCCGCGGGTCCTCGACGGGATGTCCGCGACGTTCGAACCGGGGACCCTCACGGCGCTGGTGGGGTCCTCCGGTTCCGGAAAGTCCACCGTCGCCCGGCTGTTGGCGCGTTTCCACGACCCTGTCGAAGGCTCGGTGCTGCTGGGCGGCGACGATCTTCGCGACATCGCCGTGCGCGACGTGCACCGTTCGGTGTCGGTGGTGTTCCAGGATCCGCAGTTGCTCACGCTGCCCTTGCGGGAGAACATCCGGCTGGCCAGGAGAGACGCCACCGACGGCGAAATCATGGCGGCCGCGAAGCTCGCGAACCTCGATACGGTCATCGCGGCGCTGCCGAAGGGCCTGGATTCGGTGGTCAACGTCGACGTGACCTTTTCCGGTGGTGAGGCGCAGCGCGTGGCCATCGCGAGGTCGATTGTCACGGACGCGCCGGTGCTCATCTTCGACGAGGCAACCGCTTACGCGGATCCGGCTTCCGAGGCCCTCATTCAGTCCGCAATCGAGCGTTTGGCTCGTTCGCGGACGGTGATCGTGATTGCGCACAGATTGAGCACGATCCGTAACGCCGACCGCATCCTCGTTCTCGATGGGGGAGCGGTCGCGGAGGCGGGCACCCACGACGAGTTGCTTGCGCGCGGTGGCCGCTACCGGGATCTGTGGCGCGCGTTCGCGCTCGACGACGAACCATCCGCCCCGCGGGGCACTGAAGCAGACGATGAAAAGGCAGGGAACCGATGATCCGGGACTTGTGGTCGATGACGGATCGGCGCTCGAAGATGACGCTGGCGTGGCTCATTGCGTTGGCCGCGCTTGCCGCGCTGGCACAGGGTGCGGCGTTCGTCGCGCTGCTGCCGCTGCTGTCGGCTCTGGCCGTGGGAGATGATGCGACGGCGTGGCGTTTCACCGGCGTCATCGCCGGCCTCGCGGCCGCCCATGCGGTGCTGTCCCTCGCCGCGGGGACGGTCGGCAGGGCGAATTCCGCAGCGGTGCTGTCGTCCCTGCTGCGTTCCCTGGGCGAACGCGTGCTGACGTTGCCACTCGGGTACGTCACCAAGTCCACGGCCGGCCGCTTTTCGGAGATGGCGTCTTCGGGCATGGCGTTCGCGGCGTCCGTGCCGCACGTGATCCTGCGGCCCGTCATCGCCGCGGTGGTTACGCCGACCGTCATCGCCTTCGGAATTCTGGCGGTGGATTGGCGCGTCGGTTTGGTTCTTGTCGCGTCGGCACCGGTGCTCTTCTTCGCCTACCGGGCCATTGGCCGGGTCGGCGGGGAGTCGGACGAAGCGCATGCTGACGCCGTCGCTGCCGTCTCCGGCAGGCTGATCGAGTTCACCCGCGGCCAGCAGGCGATTCGCGCCGCGGGCGACGGTTCGGCGGCGGACGCGATGGTGGATGAGGCGATCCAGGCCCAACACGATGCGTTCGCGAAGGCGACGTCGACGCAGGGGACGGCCATCGGACGGTTGGGTTCGGTCGTCCATGCGGTGTTCACAGCGGCGGTGATCGTCGCCGTGGCAGTCGCCGCGACGGGTGGGATGGCGCCGACGCATTTGGCGCCGATGCTCATCGTGCTCGTCCAGTTCACCGGACCGATCACCACGGCGGGAGCGTTGTCCGGCGGGTTCGGTGCGGGCCGCAACACGTTGGCTGCGTTGCGTGACCTGCGGGCAATCCCCGCCCTTCCCGAACCTGCCGCACCGGAGCTGCCCGACGGGCATGACGTGGAGTTCCGCGACGTGAGCTTCGGGTACGGGGATAAGAAGGTCCTCGACGGCGTCAGCTTCCGTGCACCTCAGGGAGCACTGGTCGCCATAGTGGGACCGTCGGGGGCGGGCAAGACGACGGTCATGCGGCTGCTGTCGCGTTTTCATGATCCGGACTCGGGGGAGATCCTCATCGGCGGGGTGCCCTTGCCTCGGATCGGCACCGACGGCGTGAACTCGCTGGTGACCCCGGTGTTCCAGGAGACGTTCCTCTTCGACGCGTCCGTGCAGGACAACGTGGTCTTCGCCGACCCCGGATTCGGTTCCGGGCCCGGCGACGGAGACCGCTTGCGCGAGGCCGCCCGGCGATCCGGGGTGGACCGCATCGTGGAGCTGCTGCCTTCCGGGTGGGATAACCCGGTGGGGGAGGAAGGGACGCTGCTGTCGGGAGGCGAGCGGCAGCGCGTCGCCATCGCCCGGGCGCTTCTGAAGGATTCCCCGGTGGTACTTCTCGACGAGCCGACGTCCTCGCTGGATGCGGCCACTGAGCGGGCGATCATCGGCACGATTGAGGCGTTGCGCGGCGATCGCACCGTGATCGTCGTCGCCCATCGCCTGCACACCATCCGCGATGCCGACCTCATCGTCGTGCTTTCGGAGGACGGGACGGTCGCAGAACGGGGCACGCACGATGAATTGCTGGCGAAGGGCGGCCGCTATGCCGAGTCGTGGGCGTGCCGGACGGGGAGTTCCCCGGGCGCCTGATCCTCGTCCGTCGAGGACTATCGCTCCGGTCCGGTACCGGTGCAGTGGTCCCGCCACGCCGTCCCGGTCAGCGGGTCCTCGACGATGCCCTGGGCGACAGGGTCGTAATTGAAGCCGTAGTGCTCGGTGCGGTGGGCGGGGCACACGTCTTGGACGGTGATGTTGGTGACGCCGGGTTCCCGCACGAAGGAGTTTTAGTGGGGGAGCACGGCATTGTCGTGCCGCGTGCCCAGGAAGGTGTACCGAACGCCCGGTCGAGTGATGTCGCCGATGGTCAGCTCATTCAGCAGCATGGAACCGGAGATCTGCTGTTCCCAGGCAAGCGCGTTCGTTTTGCCGGCGTTTCGGGAGTATCCGTGGCGCATCTCGGGGTGGACGTCAAAGCGATCAGCTGCGCTGTGCGCCCGGGGCCCGTGGTTCGAGGCCCGGTACCGATGAGCTGTTCGACGACCCGGTCCCGGGAATGAGGATGACGGGCAATTCACCGTCCCGGGGCGGCACCGGAAGTCGTTGGCGCCGGGGGCACCAGACCGGGCTTGGCCATGGACAGGGCCCGGGCGGCCGCGGGTGAGGTTTACCGGTGGCCGGGCCACCGGTCGGGAAACCGCCGTCCGACAGCGACGAGGGGATTCTCGTCACCTCGTCGGGGGTGTTCCTATATAGGTTGTCAACTCCGCGGGTGGGCAGTCGAACAGTGCTTTTTGTAGTTGTCTCTCTTGAAAGGTTATTGGCGTCTTTTTCGAAGATTGCTGCGGGTGTTTCAATAGTTGGTGCTCTTTCGGCCGAGCTTCATTCAGCGACAAAGGCGATAGTTCTCCCGTTGTGCTACGTGCTTGGCATTCCCGCTATTGTGTTGTCGGTTTCCCAGACAGAGGTGCTGGCATTAGAGCAGTTTGGCCAGGGCATTCAAGACTGGGATTTTCTTATCATCTTTGGTCTTCCCTTGCTATTCGTTGGATTGCTATCTGTTTTTTCTTTTTTCGCGGGGGGTGGACCAGATTAAAGTCACCACTGAGCGGCTCGCGCGAATTGGTGTTGCAACTCCGATGATCAATGTCGCACGGTTCATCGGCTTGCCTTTTTGCTACTTGACTTTGTCAATGGCCTTGTCGGTAGTTTTCGCTGTGCTGAGTTCTACATTGCATCTGGCTATCCTTGGTTCCTCATTGGGGCATGTGATGGCGGGGATTTCTCTGAAGGTTTCGTTTTCCCTTGCTGGCGTTCTTTTTGCAGCATTTCTTGTTTGTACCGGCGTTTATCTCACTTGGGGAGCAGTTGGGAAGAGGTTCGCTAAAGTCGACTCTTTGAGCTGACTGAAATAGGAAGAAAGACACTCTGATCATGTGTTGCTATGAGGAGTATCCTTCTTATTGCACAGAGTTAATAGTTGTCAGTTAGCGAAAAATTAGTCAGTATTGTTCTCTACTTTCTCAATCTCCCTCCGATTCGACACTCTCTTGAGCCTCTGACAATTGCGGCCACGAGTTCGTGACCATCGAGGTCGATTTCCTTTTGGCGCCGCAATCATAGGCGACGAAGTCGGCAAGGACATCAAGATTTGGGATATCGCTACGGCAGAAACCGTAGAGGAGACCCGCGAGCTGGCTGACGACCTCGGCGCCCGCGTGCTTTACATGCTCAACCGTCTGGGCATCGAACCCATCTCGGAGGATGCACCCCTCTCGGCTTAGCTTTCAGCCGCGTGGGAACTCAGCTGAAGAGTGCGAAACCACTAATCTTGGTTCCTGAATACTGTCGAAACCTGTGTGGAGAACCGAAAATATCGTGACTGCCAACAAATCTGCTGCGTACGAACCCGTACAGCGCATCCTGCTGCCCAAGCGTGGCGAGCCGGTCGACGTCCGCATGCTCTACCTCATCGAGTCCGAGCAAAACCGCGAGCGCCTCAGCTGGAGCGGCCGCACCTCCGTGACCATCCCGGCCGGCGAGGAAGCCTCCTTCGAGACCTACTTCAACGCCTTCCCGGCCGCCTACTGGCGCCGCTGGTCTCAGCTGAAGTCCATCGTGCTGGTGATGGACGTCGAGGGCGAGGCCAACATTTCCCTCTACCGTTCCAAGCAGGATGGCCAGCGCATCGCCGTGGCCAACCACGTGGTGACCACCGGCCACCACGAGTTTGAGCTGCCCCTGAAGAACTTCGAGGACGGCGGCCTGCTGTGGTTCGATGCCTCTGCCGTTGAGGACACCGTGCTTGCCGACGCCTCCTGGTGCGCCCCCCACGCCCCGAACCCGCAGCTCCTACCGGACGGCAGTGAGTACCCGGCGCAGGACAAGCGCGTCGCCGTGGGCATCCCGACTTTCAACCGCCCCACCGATGCCGTCGCGGCGCTGCAGGCGCTGGCAGAGGACCCGGTGGTGGACGGCATCATCGACTACGTCCTTATGCCGGATCAGGGCAACCAGCACCCGGCGGACGAGCCGGGCTACGACGACGCGGTGGCGCACTTCGGTGAGCGCTTCCGCGAGTTCCGCCAGGGAAACCTGGGCGGCTCGGGTGGGTACTCCCGCATCATGTTCGAGGCGCTGGAGAATACCGACTCGCCCTACATCCTCTACATGGACGATGACATCGCCATCGAGCCGGATTCCATCCTTCGTGCGGTCCAAGCAGCGCGCTACGCCGCCAAGCCCTTCATCGTGGGCGGCCAGATGCTCAACCTGCAGGAGCGCTCCCAGCTGCGCACCACCGGCGAGCGCGTCAACCGCGCCGACTTCATGTGGGGCGCGGCCGAGCACGCCGTTTACGACCACGACTTTGCCAAGTACCCGCTGCGCGCCATCGGTGACGCCCAGTCCCACCTCGACCCGAAGAAGTACGACTCCCGCGCGCTGCACCGCCGCGTCGACGTGGAATACAACGGCTGGTGGATGTGCCTCTTCCCGCGCGTCGTCGCGGAGAGCATCGGGCAGCCGCTGCCGCTGTTCATCAAGTGGGATGACACCGAATATTCCCTGCGCGCCGCCGCCCACGGTTTCCCCACGGTGACCTGGCCGGGCGCTGCCATCTGGCACATGGCGTGGGCGGATAAGGACGATGCCATCGACTGGCAGGCCTACTTCCACCTGCGCAACCGCCTCATCGTGGCGGCCCTTTACCACGAGGGCGATGCGCGCGGGATTACCAAGTCCATCTTCAAGTCCACCCTCAAGCACACCATGTGCATGGAGTACTCCACCATGGCCATCCAGCTGGAGGCCATGAAGGACTTCCTGGCCGGCCCGGATCAGCTCTTCGACATCCTGGAGTCCTCGCTGCCGCGCATCGCCGCGATCCGCAAGGAATTCCCGGACGCCGTCATCATCGAGTCGGCGGATCAGCTGCCCGCGCCCACCGGCGCGCCGGGCGTGCCCACCCGCAACATCGGCGGCCGCCTGGGCAAGATCAAGAAGATTCCGTGGCTCATCAAGTCTGCCAAGCACCTGGTTACCAAGGAAGACCCGGCCCATCACGAGGCGCCGCAGCTCAACCTCACCCCGGAGGAGGCCCGCTGGTTCACGCTCTCCCGCGTCGATTCCGCCACCGTCTCCACCGCGGGCGGCACCGGCGTGGCCTTCCGCAAGCGCGACCGAGAGCTGGCCCTCGAGCTGGTGAAATCCACCCGCGAGCTGCTCAAGGAAATCGAGGAGAACTTCGATGACCTGCGCGCCGAGTACCGCGCGGCCCTGCCGGAGCTGACCTCCCGCGAGTCCTGGCGGAAGGTCTTCGATGCCCAATAAGCTTTCTGTCGCCGAATCCCACGTCCTCGAGAAGATTCAGGACGTGGCCTTCGAGGCCCCCGGCGTTCTGCCCACCGCGCGGGGCTTAAGCCACTTCGGCGAGCACGCCCTGGGCTGGCTGGCTCTCTCTGGTCTGGGTGCTGCCGTGAATTACCAGAAGCCGGCGCGCCGCCGCCAGTGGGTAGCTGTTGGCGTGGGCGCTTTCACGGCGCACGCGGCCAGCGTTGTGATCAAGCGCATTGTGCGCCGCAAGCGCCCGGACTATGACTACGTCAAGGTGGGCGTGAAAACCCCGTCTAAGCTGTCGTTTCCTTCTTCTCACGCGACGTCCACAACGGCGTTCCTCGTGGGTGCCGCGCACGTTCTGGGAACCCCGGCGCCGCTCGTCGGTGTGCCGGTCATGATGGCCTCGCGTATGGTGCTCGGGGTACATTACCCATCCGATACGGCGTTCGGCGCCCTGCTGGGGGCCGCCACCGCGGAAGCATGTCACCGCTATGAAAGGAAGACCGCATGAGCGAACGACCAAACCGCGTCGACGACGGTGAGCAGAGAGTCTTCCACTCTGAGCCGCACACCTCCGGTATTGATACCGGCCGCAAGCGCAAGCCGCCGAAGAACCTCGCCGACGGCATGGTGAAGGCCCTGCGCCCCAAGCAGTGGGTCAAAAACGTCTTGGTCTTGGCCGCCCCTGCGGCCGCGGGCGCGGAGTCGCTGTTCCACTCGCGCGTGCTTCTCGACGTCCTCCTCGCCTTCATCGTCTTCTGCATGGGCGCGTCCTCCATTTACCTCATCAACGATGCCCGCGATGTGGAGGCTGACCGCGCGCACCCGACGAAACGCTTCCGGCCAATCGCGGCGGGCGTGCTTCCGGTGGGCCTGGCTTATGTCATGGCGGCGGTGCTCATTATTGGTTCCATTGGCCTGTCCTTCTTGGCCACGGCCGGACTGCACCTTGCCATCGTCATGGCCATTTACATTGGCCTGCAGCTGGGCTACTGCTTCGGGTGGAAGCACATGCCGGTGATCGACATCGCCCTGGTGTCCTCCGGTTTCATGCTGCGCACCATGGCCGGTGGCGTGGCCGCGGGCATCGAGCTATCCCAGTGGTTCCTACTGGTGGCCGCGTTCGGCTCCCTGTTCATGGCCTCGGGTAAGCGCTACTCGGAGATCCTTTTAGCGCAGCGCACGGGCGCCAAGATTCGCAAATCCCTGGAGGGCTACACCCCCACCTACCTGCGCTTCGTATGGACGCTGGCGGCTACTGCCGTGGTTATGTCCTACTCCCTGTGGGGCTTCCAGCTCTCCAACGAGTCTGATGGGCCGGCCAGCGTGTGGTACCAAATCTCCATGGTGCCGTTCACCATCGCCATCCTGCGCTATGCCGCCGATGTGGACCGCGGCAATGGCGGTGCACCAGACGAGATCGCCTTGGAGGACCGCGTCCTTCAAATTCTGGCCCTGGTGTGGCTGGCATGCATCGCCATGGCGGTCTACATCATGCCGGTAATGGTGGGCTAGCCAGCGGCGATCGGGAACAGGGCAAGGCAAGTGCTAAACTCTCTCCTCATGCGAAAATCCGATACACGTACCGCGGCCGCGCTCAGCGCGCTGGCCTCGGTCATCGTGATCGGAGTTTTCTCGTTTTGGGGTGGATTCGCCCGCCGCTGGATCTCCGACGACGGCCTGATTGTCCTGCGCACTGTGCGCAACCTTGAGGAAGGCAACGGGCCCGTCTTCAACGCGGGGGAGCGCGTCGAGGCGAATACCTCGACGCTGTGGCAATACCTGATCCTCCTCGTGCGGTGGGTAACGAACGCCCCGCTGGAATCCATCGCCGTCAACCTGGGCCTCGTGCTGGCGGTTGCGGCGATGGTGCTAGGGGCGTGGGCCACGGCACGCGCCTTCTTCCGCTCGGGCCAGTTTGCCGCACCGCTGGTGGCTCCCGCGGGCGCGCTGGTCTACCTCGCGCTGCCCCCGGCTCGTGACTTCTTCACCTCCGGGCTCGAATGGGGACTGTCCATTTTCTACCTCGCGGCCCTGTGGGCGCTGCTGCAGCACTGGGTGCAGTCCCGCGATAGCGCCAGCGCCTACTGGCTAGCGCTGTGGGCCGGGCTGTCCTGGCTCGTGCGCCCGGAGTTCGCGCTCTACGGCGGACTGGCCGGCCTGCTGCTCTTGGCGGCACACCGTAATTGGAAGGCGTGGCTGGGCATCCTCGGCGCGGCCCTTCCCATCCCCGCGGGCTACCAATTCTTCCGCATGGGCTACTACGGCCTGGTGACTCCGCACACGGCAGTGGCCAAGTCGGCGTCGTCAAGCGCGTGGGGCAGCGGCCTGAACTACCTGAAGGATTTCGTGGGGCCTTATGCCCTGTACCTGCCCGTTCTCGTGCTGGCGGGTGCGGCGTTGTGGACCTTCCGCGCCCAGCTGCGCCCGGCAGCGCTGCGCAGCGCCACGACCGTGACCTACCTGATGGTCGGGGCGGCGGCGGTGCACGTGCTGTACGTGCTGCGCGTCGGCGGTGACTTCATGCACGGACGTATGCTGCTGCTGCCGCTCTTCGCCGCCCTTCTCCCCGTTTTCGTGCTGCCGCTCAAGGGTCTTGTGTCTTCGCTCGCGGTGGCCTTCTGCGCGGTGTGGGCATTCATCATCGTGCTGCGCGGGCATCCGACGGATTGGGATGCCTATGAAAAGCCGCTGTCCATCGTGGATGAGCGTGATTTCTGGACCTATGCCACCCACCGCGAGGCGGGCCACCCGCCGCGCTCGGCGCGGGATTACCTGGGGATGAAGTTCATGCGCGGCTACGAAGAAGCCGGCGAGAAACTCGTTGGCGGAGATGCCCTGGCCACCATCTATGTGGAGGATAAAGAAAAGGACCTGCTCAACTGGCTCACCGTTCCGCGCGAGCCGGGAATGAACGAACCGCCGACGGTCTACCTGGTGAACTTGGGCATGACGTCGATGAACGCGCCGCTCAATGTCCGGGTTCTTGACACGATTGGTCTGGCCACGCCGATGGCCGCACGCATGCCCCGCGAGGAAGGCGGGCGCGTGGGCCACGACAAATCCCTTGAGCTGGAATGGCAAGCAGCACTCACGGGCGCGGACATCGAGTATCTCCCGCCGTGGTATGACAAGGACAAGACCCGCCAGGCGCGCGCCGCGCTGGACAGCCCAGAAGTGCAGGAACTCATCGCTTCCTATAGCGCGCCCCTGACGTGGGAGCGCTTCCGCGCGAATCTAGCTTTCTCGCTGACCTCGGGGCGCACGCTCATGTTGCCGTCTGACCCGAGCGATTATCCTGTCCATTAGCTTGGTGTGAGCTGGGGAGCACCCCCATGGGTAGGCGAAAATTGCCAGGGTGCGTTACGCTAAACAAGATTCTTGTTATTGATCTGTAACTATCGCTGGCGTGTTGGCGATGTAGTAGTGGCAGTAAAAACGTTAAGGAGAAACATGAGTTCACTAAGCTCTGGCCTGCGGACTCGGGTCCTCTCAGTGGTGGCAGCCATCGCTGTGGCTTTGGGCCTGGTAGCGACCGCGGGTACGCAAGAAGCATCCGCCGCCAACCGGGACTGGCTGCGTGGCGACGCCACCGGTGCCTGCGAGTGGGACCGCGTCGGCTACTGGGTGCAGCGCTGCGACGTGTGGTCCCAGGCAATGGGCCGCAACATCCCAGTGCAGATCCAGCCGGCTAAGAACGGCGGCAACGCAGGTCTGTACCTGCTCGATGGCCTGCGCGCTACCGATTCCACCAATGCCTGGATCAATGACGTCAACGCCGCGCGCACCTATGTAGACCACAACATCACCCTGGTGATGCCGGTGGGTGGCGCAGCGTCCTTCTACGCGGACTGGAACGGCCCGGCCACCTATGACTTGGTCAAGCCGGTCAACTACCAGTGGGAAACCTTCCTGACCCAGGAACTGCCGGCCTACCTGGAGGGCAACTTCGGAGTGGCCCGCAACAACAACTCAGTTGCCGGCCTGTCCATGGGCGCTACCGCTGCCATTACCCTCGCTGGCAAGCACCCGGGGCAGTTCCGCCAGGCGCTGTCCTACTCCGGCTACCTCACCACGACCTTGCCGGGCGCTCAGACCTTTATGCGCTTGGCGCTTCTCGACGCCGGCGGCTTCAACATCAACGCCATGTACGGGTCCATCATCAACCCGAAGCGCTTCAGCAATGACCCCTTCAATCTGATCCCGGAACTGGCTGCGAACGGAACGGATGTTTATGTCTCCGCCGCGTCCGGCATCCCGGGGCCGGTGGATCAGCAGCGCTACCGTCCGGAGCACATCGCGGCCGGCGTGGCCTTGGAAGGCTTTGCCAACGGCACCACCCGCCTGTGGGAGCTGAAGGCCCGCGCAATGGGCGTTCGCCTGCAGACGAATTACCCGGCACAGGGCCTGCACAACTGGGAGCAGTTCGGATACCAACTCGAACGCTCCAAGCCACAGGTGCTTAACGTAATGAACGCTTGGTAATCATCTCCTGCGTGGCCGCCGTGCTCTTGAGCACGGCGGCTTTTTCATAGACATGGTGGGCGTGTCCCCCTTCCCAAAGTCTCAAGTTAAACTTAAACTTGAGAACACATTAGACCGCTCACTACGCGTACGGTGGCGAGTTCCGCAGGAGGGGAACCTGCGGAGCCCGCTCGCGGTAGCGCGTGCCCTCATCTCGATTTACCCCTAACAAGGACTCTTCAATGCCGAACACTGCGTCAACTCAGCCCCGCCGGTCCACCAAGGTTTCCGGCCTGCGTTCCCCGTCCGCAGCCCGCAAGGGCCTGACCATCGCTGCACTGCCCACCGCCGTGGCCGTGGGCTTTGCGTTGCTGCCTATTGCAAACGCGCAGTCTTCCGGCTCTTCCAGCGACGGAATTACTGATCTTCTGGGCAGCTCCAACCTCTCCGATTCCTTCGCCCCGTCCAATCCGCCGCAGCGCACTCCGGTGGAGACCGAATACCCGAAGATCGAGGGCTTGCCGGAGGGCGTGTCCGTGTCCCGCGTTGAGTATCTGACCAACCGCCACCTCAAGGTCTACATCAAGTCCGCCGCCATGCCGGACAAGGAACAGGTCGTGCAGATCCAGCTCGCGCGTGACTGGTACTCCAACCCGGACAAGACCTTCCCGGAGGTCTGGGCTCTTGATGGCCTGCGCGCCCGCGACGACGAGTCCGGCTGGACCATCGAGACCAACATCTTGTCCCAGTACGCCGACCGCAACGTCAACCTCATCATGCCGGTGGGCGGCGAGTCCTCCTTCTACTCCGACTGGCAGAAGGAAGACAACGGCAGGCACTACATGTGGGAGACCTTCCTGATGAAGGAACTCATCCCGATCCTGGAGAAGGGCTACCGCTCCAACGGCAAGCGCGCCGTCACCGGCATCTCCATGGGCGGTACCGCCGCTGTCAACCTTGCTGAGCGCAACCCCTGGGCCTTCAAGTACGTTGGCTCCTTCTCGGGTTACCTCGATACCACCACCACCGGCATGCCGGAGGCCATTACCGCCGCGCAGGCCGATGCCGGCGGATTCACCTCTACCAACATGTGGGGTGACCTGTACTCCCAGGATTGGATCGACCACGATCCGAAGCTGGGCATCGAGAACCTCAAGGACATGAAGGTCTATGTCTCCGCCGGTAACGGCAAGGATGACTACGGCCAGATCGGCTCGGTGGCCAAGGGCCAGGCCAACATGGCCGGCGTGGGCCTGGAGGCCATCTCCCGCATGTCCACCCAGACCTTCGTTGATTACGCTAAGCGCGCTGGCGTCGAACCAGTGGTTAAGTTCCGTCCGACCGGCGTTCACAGCTGGGAATACTGGCAGTTTGAGATGACCGAGGCATGGCCTTACATCGCTGATTCCCTCGGCCTGGACAAGAGCGACCGCGGCGCGGACTGCACCCCGGTCGGCGCCATTGCGGAGGCCACCAAGTCCGGCATCATCGGTAACTGCGTGAACAACGAGTATGACGTCGCCGAGCGCGGCAAGGCCCAGGACTTCCAGGCTGGCACTGCCTACTGGTCCCCGGAGACCGGCGCCCACGCCGTGATCGGCCGCATCGGCGCTCGCTACTCCGAGCTCGGTGGCCCGACCTCCTGGCTGGGCTTCCCGACGACCGGCGAGGAAAAGACCCCCGACGGCCGCGGCCGCTACGTCCACTTCGAGCACGGCTCCATCTACTGGACCCCGGAGACCGGCGCTTGGCCGATCCCGAAGGACTTCTTCGATGCATGGGGCAAGAACGGCTTCGAGGGCGGCGACCTCAAGTACCCGGTTGCCGAGGCGCGCAAGGTCGGCGACGGTCAGGTCCAGGACTTCGAGGACGGCGTGCTGACCCGCAACCCGGACGGTTCCTTCCACATCGTCCACGGCGCCATCGGCGCGAAGTACAAGGAGCTGAAGGCTGCTGAGTCCGAGCTGGGCTTCCCGGTGGGTGAGGAAAAGGCCGTCAACGGCGGCTTCTTCCAGGAATTCGAGCACGGCAACATCTACTGGTCCATGGACTCCGGCGCGCACTACATCCTCAAGGGCAAAATCTTCGATGAGTGGGGCAAGCACGGCTGGGAGCAAGGCGAGTTTGGCTGGCCGACGGAGGACTACACCTCCATTCCGGCCGGTGGGCTGACCCAGTCCTTCCAGCATGGCGTCATCCGTGAGGTCATGGGCCAGGTCCAGGCGGATAAGAAGTAGGAGAACCGCCATGCGTCTTTTCTCCGCGCGTCCCGCCGCGGCAGCCGGCGCGGCCGTGCTGTTCGCCGTCGGTGCCCTGCTGAGCGGTTGCGGTTCCGCCACCGTCGAGGAGGGCGAGGCCACCGACACCTCCGTGGCGCCGTTGGAGCGTTCCTCCGCGGCGAGCGGTGGGGCGGCGGCAAGCTCGGCGTCAGCTAGTGGGGCGTCGGAAAGCTCTTCGTCGGCGTCGCGCACCGAAGAGGAACAGGACGGGGAGCCGGAAGACCGCGGCGCACGCGAGATCTCCGAGATCCCCGCCCCCGCTCCCGCGCAAGGCCCAGACCAGGACTTCCTGGCTGCGGTGGCGAAGGCCGGCGTGAATGTCGACGGCGTGGAAGACCAAGTGGTGGGTGCCGCGCAGGCCTCCTGCCAGGGCGATGCCGTCACCGCACCGGCAGTGGCCGGACAGCTCATTGAGCAGGGCCGCACCGAGCTTAGCCACGAGGAACTAGTCCGGCTCATCACCGAGCAGGGCCGCAAGCTCTGCGCTCAGTAACGTGGCAGGGATTTTCCAGACAATCCCGTGCCTTCTCGAGGTAGAAATTTCTTCATGCGTAAAACACTTACCGTCCTTGCCGTCGTTGTTCTCCTCGCCGTGATTGGCGGGGGAGCGGTCCACTTCCTCAACACTCGCGAGGAAGGAGAGCAAGGAAACCTTGCGGAGCCCGCCCCCTCCCAGGGGGAGGGCGAAGAAAACGCAACCCCCGAGCAACCGGATTGGTGCCCGCGCGTGGAGTTCATCTCCGCGCCGGGAACGTGGGAATCTGCCGCGGACGATGATCCGATCAACCCGGGGGCGAACCCGAATTCCTTCATGCTGTCGATTACGAATCCGCTGAAGGAGGCCTACGTTCCCGAGGACGTCAAGGTGTGGACGCTGCCGTACACCGCGCAGTTCAAGAACATTAACGCGCAGCACGAGATGAGCTACGACGATTCCCGCAACGAGGGCACCTCGCGCCTGGAGGGCGAGCTGACCTACATGCACGAGACCTGCCCGAACACGAAGTTCATCCTGAGCGGCTTTTCGCAGGGCGCGGTCATCGCGGGTGATGTGGCGGACCGAATCGGCGGCGGTAACGGGCCCGTGCCCGCAGAGAGCGTGGCGGGTGTCGCACTCATTGCGGACGGCCGGCGCCAGGACGGCGTGGGCATTAACCCGGGCGCGCACGTCGGCGGCGTGGGCGCGGAGATTGCCCTGCAGCCGGTCTCAACGTTGATTCAGGGCATCGTCCCGGGCGCCACGATGCGCGGTGAGCGCGCCAACGGTTTCGGAACGCTAGCGGACCGCACCTTCCAAATCTGCGCGCCGAATGACTCCATCTGTGATGCACCACTGGACGTCAGCAACGGCCTCGAGCGCGCCCGCGATCTTATCGACGCCAACGGCGTCCACGCACTGTATGCCTCTAATCCGGACACCATCGAAGGCACCACGGCCAACCAATGGGTGACGCAGTGGGCCAAGGACACCATCGACGCACAATAGCGCTTGGCGACGGCCTCCGTACGCCACCGCACCGCGCGCCATGTAACGGTCGGCGTAGTCCTTCTGATATTTTTAATGTCAAAAGTACGTGAAGCAGGGGTATGTGCCCCGCTCTACCCTACGAAGGAGCTTTCCCACATGGACTTGAAAGCCTTGATCGGCCAGTTCTTCGACGAGAAGGGCAACATCGCCCTGCCGCCCCACCTCACGTTGGCGGGCCTTGCTGAACACGTCTATGCCGCGGAGCAACAGGCGGGTATCCCGGACCGCCCGGTCATGCGCCAATGGGTCTATAGCGATAACCCGGAGGGAACGCCGCGCGATGTCACCCGATCCCAGGTCAATACCCGCATCAAGGCAGTGGCTGCGCGCCTGCAACAGGTAGGCAAGATGGGGGACCGCGTGGCGATCCTCGCGGGTAACTCCCCCGAGTACATCTTCGGCTTCCTTGGCGCGATGTACGCGGGCATGACCCCGATCCCGCTCTATGATCCGAACGAGCCCGGCCACACCGACCACCTGCGGGCGGTCTTTGGTGACGCAAACCCGTCGATCGTTCTGACCAATAACATCTCGGCCGCGGCGAACCGCGCATACTTCTCGGACCGCCCGGCGGCCGAGCGCCCGCGCATCATCTCCATCGACTCCCTGCCGGATTCCCTGGCGCAGAGCTGGGTGAACCCGCTGGAGACCGAGGAAGGCAAGGCGGCCCTGGCCGCGCTGCAGACCGCGCCGGTGGACCACCCGGCCTTCCTGCAGTACACCTCCGGCTCCACCCGGACACCTGCGGGCGTGCTGCTGACTAACCGCAACATCATGACCAACGTGCTGCAGATCTTCACCGCGGTACAGATCAAGCTGCCAGCGCGCGTGGTGTCCTGGCTGCCGATGCACCACGATATGGGCATCATCCTGGCGGTCTTCGTGACGATTCTGGGCCTCAACCTGGAAATCATGACGCCGCGTGACTTCGTACAGCAGCCCAAGCGCTGGATTGATCAGCTCAAGCGCCAGCCCATCGATGAGCAGCTGCAGGGAACCTATGCCGTGGTTCCGAACTTCGCCCTTGAGCTTGCCGCGCGCTATGGTGCCCCGGCCGAGGGAGAGAAGCTGGACTTCAGCAACGTCGACGGCATCGTGATCGGTTCGGAGCCGGTCACCGAGTCCGCGGTGAATTCCTTCTGGGAGACCTTCGGTAAGGAAGAGTATGGCCTGCGCCGCGATACCCTGCGCCCCTCCTATGGCATGGCGGAGGCCTCCTTGATCGTCACCACACCGCAGACCCTGGAGCGCCCGATTATTTCCCACTTCGACCGTGACCGCTTGGCCGAGGGGGAGGCGGTCATCGTAGAGAAGTCCGCGGACTCCGTGGCCTATGCCTCCTGTGGCCAGACCGTCGTGGCTCAGCACCTGACCATCGTGGACCCAGAGACCAAGGCCGAGTTGCCGGATGGCCGAGTGGGCGAAATCTGGCTCCACGGTGATAACCGCGCGGCCGGTTACCTGGACCGCGCGGAGGAAACCACCTCGACCTTCCACAACACGCTGGGGGAGCGCCTGAAAGAGGGCTCCCGCGTGCCGAATGCCCCGGAGGACAATAACTGGTTGGCCACCGGTGACCTCGCGGCAATCGTGGATAACCAGCTCTACATCACCGGTCGCCTCAAGGACCTCATCGTGGTCGCAGGCCGCAACCACTACCCGCAGGACATCGAGGGCACTGTGCAGGAGGCCTCGGGCCACGTGCGTGCGGACTCCATCGCGGCCTTCTCCGTGGAGGGCGGCAGCACCGAGGAGCTCGTCTTGCTCATCGAGCGCGCCGATGGCGCCAACCCGGCCGATGACGCCGCCGCGTCCGAAGCCATCCGCTCCGCGGTCTCCGCGAACCACGGCGTGACCCCGGCGGTCATCCAGTGGTTTAACGCAAACGAGATCAAGCGCACCTCCTCGGGCAAGATTGCCCGCCGCGTGGCCAAGAAGATCTACCTCGCTTCCTAAAGCCCACGCCGCTTAAACCCCCGTTCCCGCGCTACTGCGGGGCGGGGGTTGCTGCTGCCTGTGGGTATGTCGGTTATGAAACCCAAGTTAACAAAGTGAGATAATTGGTCGATAACCCCTATGTACGCTTCGACGTGCGCGTTTTCGTGCTGCGCAAAATCGAATGCAGAGTTAGATATTTTTTAGTCCGCGTAAGAAAGCTAGAGATTTATGACCGTTGAAGAGCTTCGTGGCTGGTTGCGCACCTGGGTTGCGCAGACCACCGGCCTGTCGGCAGAGGAAATCACGGACACCAAACCGCTGGAGAATTTTGGGCTGTCCTCGCGTGACGCAGTGGTTCTTTCCGGCGAATTAGAAAACCTCCTCGGCATTAAGCTCGAGCCCACCGTGGCCTACGAGTACCCCACCATCGCGCAGCTGGCTGAGCGCCTGGTCAACGGTGCAGCCGCTGCAGGGGAGAGCGCACCGAAAGAGGCGTCGCCACGCCCGGCCACCATCGCGGGCGGTGACATCGCCGTCATCGGTTACGCTGGCCGCTTCCCGGGCGCTAAGAACGTTGATGAGTTCTGGACCATGCTCGTCGAAGGCCGCGCTGGCACCGGCCCGCTGCCTGTCGGACGCTGGTCGGAATACTCTTCCGATCCCATTACCAGCGAGAAGATTGAGCAGCAGAACACCGACGGTGGCTATATCGAGGACATCGCTTCCTTCGACCCCGAGTTCTTTGGTCTCTCCCCGCTGGAGGCGGCCAACATGGACCCGCAGCAGCGCATCCTCATGGAGGTCTCGTGGGAGGCCCTCGAGGACGCCGGCGTACCCGCCAACCAGCTGCGCGGCACGGCCACCGGTGTCTACATGGGCTCCACCAACAATGACTACGGCATGCTCATTACCGCCGATCCGGCCGAGATGCATCCCTATGCCATGACGGGTACGTCCTCGGCGATTATTGCCAACCGTCTGTCCTACGCCTTCGATCTGCGCGGCCCTTCCATCAACGTGGACACCGCGTGCTCCGCCTCCCTCGTGGCGGTCAACCAGGCGGTCAAGGACCTGCGCGTGGGTGCGGCTGATACGGCACTCGCCGGCGGCGTGAACATCCTGGCTTCACCCCACGCCTCCATCGCCTTTAGTGAGCTGGGTGTCACCTCTCCCACCAGCGCCATCCACGCCTTTTCCGATGATGCCGATGGCATCGTCCGCGCGGATGCCGCGGGCGTGCTCGTGCTCAAGCGCCTCGAGGACGCCGAGCGCGATGGCGACACCATCCATGCTGTCATCAAGGGCACCGCGGTCAACTCCGACGGCCACTCCAACGGCCTGACCGCCCCCAACCCGGAGGCGCAGGTCGACGTCCTCGAGCGCGCCTATGCCGACGCCGGCATCCGCCCGCAGGACGTGGACTACGTCGAGGCCCACGGCACCGGCACCATCCTCGGTGACCCCATCGAGGCCACCGCGCTCGGCCGCGTGTTGGGCCCGGGCCGCCAGGCCGCGAACCCGACCCTGCTGGGTTCTGCCAAGACCAACATCGGCCACTCCGAGTCCGCCGCCGGCGTGGTGGGCCTCATCAAGGTCATCGAAGGAATGCGCCACGGCGTCATCCCGCCGAATATCAACTACGCGGGCCCCAACCGCTATATCGATTTCGACGCCGAGCACCTCGAAGTGGTCGAGGACCCGCGCGAATGGCCCGAATATTCCGGCCAGAAGGTCGCGGGTGTTTCCGGCTTCGGCTTCGGCGGTACCAATGCGCACGTTGTGCTGACTGACTACCGCGGGCTCACCCACCAGGACACCCCGCAGGTCGCCATCGGCGAGGGCCAGCCAGTGGCCCTGCCGGTCTCCGGCCTGCTGCCCTCCCGCCGCGCCGCAGCGGCTTCCGACTTGGCGGACTATATCGAGGCAGAGAACCCGAACCTGCTTTCCCTGGCCCGTACCCTTGCGCGCCGCAACCATGGGCGCTCGCGTGCGGTAGTGGTGGCGTCGTCCAGCGAGGAGGCCGTCAAGCGCCTGCGCCAGGTTTCCGAGGGGACCGTCTCCGTGGGCATCGTCGCCGCGGACTCTCCCTCCGTCCACGGCCCCGTCTTCATGTACTCCGGCTTTGGCTCCCAGCACCGCAAGATGGCCAAGGACATGATTGAGATTTCGCCGCTGTTCAAGGAGCGTCTGGAGGAGCTCGACGCCATCGTGCAGCACGAATCCGGATGGTCCATTCTGGAGCTGGTGCACGACGACGCCCAGACCTATAACACCGAAACCGCGCAGGTGGCCATCACCGCCATCCAGATCGCGCTGACGGACCTGCTCGCCACCTTCGGCGTGCGCCCGGCCGGCGTTATCGGCATGTCCATGGGTGAGATCGGCGCGGCCTATGCTGCGGGCGGCATCACGGCGGCCGACGCCATGCTCATCGCCTGCCACCGCGCGCGCCTCATGGGAGAGGGCGAGGCCTCGCTTCCCGACGATCAGCAGGGCGCCATGGCCGTCGTCGAGCTCTCCGCCGAGGAGATTGACGCCCTGCCGGGTTCCATCGAACCCGCCGTGTACACCGGCCCGGGTATGACCACCGTGGGCGGCCCGCGCGAGGAGGTCCTCGCGCTGGTGGAGCGCCTCGAAGGCGAGGGCAAGTTCGCCCGCGCGCTCAACGTCAAGGGCGCGGGCCACACCTCCGCCGTCGACCCGCTCCTCGGTGAGCTCTATGCGGAGATCGCTGGCATCGAGACCCGTCCGCTACACACGACGCTCTTCTCCTCCGTGGACCGCGGCAAGGTCTACCGCCCCGGTACGGTGCTGCACGATGAGGATTACTGGATCCGCATGACCCGCAAGCCCGTCTACCTGCAGGACGCAGCGGAGGCAGCCTTTGCGGCGGGCCACATGCAGATCGTTGAGATTTCCCCGAACCCGATTGCGCTCATGGGCCTGATGTCCACGGCCTTTGCTGCGGGCAAGGCGGATGCGCAGCTGCTCTATAGCCTGAAGCGCAAGGTGGATCCCACCGAGTCGCTGTTGGATCTGCTGGGCAAGCTCTACGTCGCGGGAACTCCGGTGAACTACACTAAGGTCTTTGGCTCGGGCGCGCTTGTCGCCGCCCCGCATACCCGCTTCCGCCGCCAGCGTTTCTGGACCAACGCTCGTCCCTCGTCGGGTGTGTCCGGCCTGCCGGGCGCGCGCGTGACGCTGCCGGAGGGCGCGGTGGCGTTCTCCACGAACGCTGACCAGGCGCCGAGCGCGCTGGCCATCCTGGAGGCCGCCGCCGAGGCCGTCACCCCGGGCGCGCACATCGCGGCGAGCGAGGAGCACCTGGATCTGCCCGCGAAGGGCGAGGTCACCACCATTGTTCGCCGCACGCTGGGCGGGCTGTCGGTGGCGGTGCACTACGTGGATGGAGCGACCACCAAGCTTGTTGCGGAAGGTTTTGCCTCGACCCTTAACCTTGCAGAACCCACCCCGACGGCCGAGCCGAGCCTGCCGCAGGCCGTGACCGCGCCGCAGTTTGCTGACCCCGACGTAGGGGTCGACGCCGTGCGCTGGGACCCGGAGAAGGAGAGCGTGGAGGAGCGCTTGGCGCTCATCGTGTCGGAGTCCATGGGCTACGACGTCTCCGATCTCCCGCGCGAGCTGCCGCTCATTGATCTGGGCCTGGATTCGCTCATGGGCATGCGCATCAAGAACCGGGTGGAGAATGACTTCCAGATTCCGCCGCTGCAGGTGCAGGCGCTTCGCGACGCCTCCCTCGCCGACGTCATCACCATGGTCGAAGAGGCCGTGTCCGAGCAGCCCGATGCCGCAACCGCAAGCGCCGACGCGACCGCCGACGCACCCTCCGCGCTCACCGAGAGCGACGACACCACCCCAGACGCCTCCGCGGTGAGCGCGAAGGGCGGCGAAGGCGTGGGCGTTGCACCGCGCGATGCCTCCGAGCGCATGGTCTTCGGCACCTGGGCCACCTTCACAGGTACGGCCGCAGCCGGCGTGACCTCCGCGCTACCGCAGGTCAGCGATGAGGTGGCAGAAAAGATTGCCGAACGCCTCACCGAGCGCGCTGGCATCGAGGTCACTGCGCACCAGGTCCACGAGGCCGAAGCGCTGGAGAACCTGGCGGACCTCGTCCGCGAGGGCCTGGAGACTGAGGTCGAGGGCAATATCCGTGTCCTGCGCGAGGCCGATGGCCCCGCCGTCTTCATGTTCCACCCGGCCGGCGGCACCACCGTGGTCTACCAGCCGCTGACCCGCCGCCTGCCTGCCGACGTCGCCGTCTACGGCGTCGAGCGCCTCGAGGGCAGCCTGGAGGATCGCGCCGCCGCCTACATCGAGGACATCCTGCACTACGCGCGCGGCCGCAAGGTCGTGCTTGGCGGCTGGTCCTTCGGCGGCGCGCTGGCCTATGAGGTGGCCTACCAGCTGCAGGAGCGTCAAGCTCGCGGCGAGGATACTGCTGAGGTTGCCTTTATCGCTCTGCTGGATACCACCCAGCCGGCTAACCCAGCGCCGAAGACACTGGAGGAAACCAAGGCCCGCTGGGGGCGCTACGCCGCCTTCGCCAAGAAGACCTATGGCCTCGACTTCGAGCCGCCCTACGAGATGCTGGAGACCGTGGGCGAGGATGCACTCATGGCCATGCTCGCGGAATTCCTTAGCTCCACCGACGCCTCTGAGCACGGCCTGTCCGCCGGCGTGCTCGAACACCAACGTGCGTCCTTCGTGGATAACCAGATTCTGGGCTCGCTGGATATGGGACGGTGGGCGTCGGTAAGCGTGCCCGTCATCCTCTTCCGCTCCGAGCGCATGCATGACGGCGCCATCGAGCTCGAGCCTGCCTATGCGGAGATTAACCCGGACGGTGGCTGGGGCGTTATCGTGAAGGATCTGGAGATTGTGCAGCTGCCGGGCGACCACCTGGCGGTTCCCGACGAGCCCGCAATCGGTATCGTGGGCAAGCACATGGAGGAATGGATCGAGGAGAAGATTCGGAAGTGACTAGCACCGCTGACAAGCTAGCGGACCTACGCGAGCGCCTCGAACGCGCCCAGGATCCCGGCAGTGAACGCTCCCGGGCGCGCCGCGACGAGGCTGGGCGTTCGACTCCGCGCCAACGCATCGCCGCGCTTCTCGACGAAGGCTCCTTCGTCGAAACCGGCGCCCTGGGCAAGACCCCCGGTGACCCGGATGCGATTTACTCCGACGGCGTGGTCACTGGTCACGGCCGCATCAATGGCCGCCCGGTGTGTATCTACGCGCACGATAAGACCGTGTATGGCGGTTCCGTGGGCGTGACCTTTGGTAAGAAGGTCACCGACATCATGGATTTGGCCATCAAGATTGGCTGCCCGGTTATCGGTATCCAGGATTCCGGTGGTGCGCGCATCCAGGACGCGGTGACGTCTCTGGCCATGTACTCCGAGATTGCCCGCCGCCAGCTGCCGCTATCTGGCCGTAGCCCGCAGATTTCCATCATGATGGGTAAGTCCGCCGGTGGTGCGGTGTATGCGCCGGTGACCACGGACTTCATCATCGCCGTCGATGGTGAGGCGGAGATGTACGTGACGGGCCCGAACGTGATCAAGGAGGTCACGGGCGAGGAGATTTCTTCCCACGATTTGGGCTCGGCCCGCCAGCAGGAGCTCAACGGCAACGTGTCCGTCGTGGTGCCCTCGGAGGATGAGGCCTTCGACATGGTGCGCGATTTGCTGGACCACCTGCCGCTGACCTGCTTCGACGAGTCCCCGGTCTTCGATGCGCCTACTGATGACGAGGTGGCTGAAGACACTGAGCTGGATTCCTTCATGCCGGATGACACGAACGCCGGCTACGACATGATGGACCTGCTCACGCAGCTTGGCGACGACGACGATCTCATCGAAATCCAGGAAAACTACGCCCCCAACGTCATCACCGCCTTTGGCCGTATTGATGGCAAGGCCGTGGGTTTTGTGGCCAATAACCCGATGCACTCGGCGGGCTGTATCGATGCGGATGCCGCCGATAAGGGCGCGCGCTTTATTCGTATTTGCGATGCCTACAACATCCCGCTGGTCTTCGTGGTGGATACGCCGGGTTACCTGCCGGGCGTGGACCAGGAGAAGGCGGGCTTGATTCACCGTGGCGCGAAGTTCGCGTTTGCGGTGGTAGAGGCCACCGTGCCGAAGGTCTCGCTGATTGTGCGCAAGGCTTATGGCGGCGCGTATGCCGTGATGGGTTCGAAGAACCTGACCGGTGATATCAACCTGGCGTGGCCGACGGCCCAGATTGCCGTGATGGGCTCGGCCGCCGCCGTGGTCATGATTGCGGGCAAGCAGCTCGAGGCCGCCGAGACCCCGGAGCAGCGCGCCATGACGAAGAAGATGTTCATGGACTTCTACGACGAGACCATGACCGCGCCCTATGTCGCCGCGGAGCGCGGCTACCTCGATGGCATGATTAAGCCCTCCGAGTCGCGCTTGGCCCTGCGCCGCGCGCTGCGCCAGCTTGCCGATAAGCAGGAGAAGGACCTGCCCAAGAAGCACACCATCTCCCCGCTCTAGCGTCGTTTAAACCCGGCGGCGGGCGAAGAAGGCCTGCGGATCGCGCTGAATTTTGTGTCTCGGCGTAACATGTGAGCCTGTTTTATCCGATAAGCCTAAAGACTAGGAATTCAATCAAAGGAGAAACCCAATGCTCTCTAGCGTTCTTGACCTCAGCGGTGACATCATCAACCTCGTCATCATGCTGCTCAACCAGGCCGGCGTAGACGTTTCCGCGCTGAGCTCGAAGTAAGCCAGCGCTTCTAGCCCCTCCTTGCGGAGGGGCTTTTTTAATCCCAGACCGGGCTGGGTAGGGGGACTGGTGGTCCGCCGTCGGGAGGCAGCCACGCCATGCGGCCTTCGATGCGGTCGATGCGCCCGCGATACGTGGGGCGGGCGGGGTCATCGTCATTGATGGCGTTGTGGTACTTACATAACGGCACGAGATTGTCGAGGTTCGTCGGCCCGCCATCCTGCCACCTTCTGATGTGGTGCATTTGGCATTCCGCGGCAGGTCTTGTGCAGCCGAGCCAGGCGCACGTTGGATGCTCTGCGCTGAGCAGGATTCGTTGCTTATCGTTGGCGAAGCGGCTGCCGTAATACACATTGACCGGCCCCTCGACCGGGTGGAAGAGGGAGACGAAGCCACGCTCAGAAAACGTGGTGCGGAGGAACTCCGCGCCCGTCATCGTGCCGCCGTCGGTTGCCTGCAGAAGGATGTCATCGCCCTCGCCACGCACAATCTTGTCCAGCTGGTCGAGGCGCACAATGACGTGCGCATGCAACGCCGGCTTTGGCGCGCCGCTGCCGGAAAAGACCTCGTGGACTGCCTTGAGCAGGTCTTCTGATGTGGCTTTGAGCGTGCCTACCAGATTGGCAATCGCGCGCGGGCGATCCGTGATGATGAGCTTGTGCATGCCGCCCGTACCGCGTCGCACGCGGACGCCAGGAGTGGGCTCGGGTGTGAGCTCCGCGAGCCTGCGCTTCGCCACACGCGAAATCTCGTCTTCTGGGGTCGCACACAATTCCACTCGCAGGTCCCATGCTTGGCGCGAGTTCTTGACTCGCGCGACGTGTCGTTCAATCTGCAACAGCGTATCCAGCGCATGGTTCGTTTCCCGCGCGCGGCGCTGCTTGGCGCTGAAAGCAGTCTGGCCAAAATACACGCGGTGGAGTCCCTCGAGCTGCCGCGCCACGCGCGGCGTCGCGCCCAGCGCCAGCATGTCCTCGTGCGTGTGCCCTGCGCACAAGGAGACGACGTGCATGCCGCGAGCGAGTACCCCGAGTAAGTCCCCCAACTTCATGCCTCACACACTAAACCGCCCCTAACTATCCCGCAACCGGAACGCTAAACTCCCAGCTCAAACGTCCATTTGCAAGGGCGTAAAGGGGTGAAAGAAGGTCGACGGGTAACCGACTATGTCACAGATTCTAGGCGCGGGAGCGGGAAGCAAAGGCCGCGATGGCTCGCCAGCCAAAGAAGAACAGCGCCGACATTACGGTGGCCACGATGAGGAAGGACCAGTGCGGCAGGCGGCCGTTGACCAGCATCCACAGGGCCATACCGCCAATGATGGCGCTCAGCCACACGACGACGCCCTCCTTCCACAGGCCGCTCAGCTTCGTCGCCATGATGATGACCCAGCCCACGAGCGCGCCCACGGTCCATGGCCAGAAGGCATCAACCCACGAGCTAAAGCTCAGACCACCGTGCGCCAGGCGGGCGAAGATGGCGAAGAGGGCGAGAGCGAGGACGTCGATAAGCGGGGCAACGCGCATTTAGGATTCCTTCCGATTCAACGCCGCGTAAGAGAAGCCATCGCGGGCGTAGTGGGCGAAGTAGATGACCCATCCAATGATAGTGATGAGTGCAAAGGAAATAAGCCGGTAGATGATGGCTGCGGAGGTGGCGTGCACCACGGTCAGGCCCGTGGCCACCAGCGGGGTGATGAGCGCGGCCTCCACCGTGCCCACGCCACCCGGGGTGACCTGCGCGGAGCCGGCCAGCTTTGCGGCGAGGAAGGCCAGGGCCACACCGGCCAGGGTGGTGTGGTCGGCGTCGGCACGCAGCCACGGAATCTCCCCGGTTACCGCCCACACGGAGGCCCACAACGCGCCCATATCGGCCAGGCGGTGAACCAGCGACGCCCCAGCAACCACAGCAAAGGGGCCACGCGACAGGTGGACCTCGCCCAGGTTGCGGACTTCCTGAATCGCGCGGTCCCGCTTCGGCCCGGGCCGAAGCTTGCGCAGCCAGCTCTCAAGGGTCACCGGGTGCGAGGTCAGCCAGAAGATGCCGCCGAGCGCCGCGAGCATGAGGACAACCGTGGTGATAAGCGATCCCAGAGCCATATCCGCGTTGAGGAAAAACACCCCGCCGAGCCCAATGAGCGCGAGGAACATCGAGCTAATAATCGAGGACAGAAACAGGAAGTAGCTGCACAGCGCCACCGACGCGCCCCAGCGGCGTTGCACCTGGAAGGTGAGCAAGGCGGAAAAGGCAGGGCCCGCCGGCAGAGTCGTGGACCAGGCATTGGAGGCCAACGTGATGGCATAGGTTTCGCGCAGCGGCACCTTGACACCGCCCGCGCCGATGAGCCGCTTCATCACTTCTGCCATACCCGCGATGGAGAGCAGCGCGAAGAACACCACCAGCACCACGGGGAAAGGCTCGGCGTGGCGCAGGCGGCGCAATCCCTCGGAGATGAAGTCCAGCTGGTCGCGGAAGAACCACGCCAGCGCGGCCAGAATCAGCAGGGAGACTATCCAGGTCAGCCAGTTCTTCTTCATCGATCATCCGTGGAATTGAGGCGCTTGACCAGCTCGGAGAAGGGGATGAGCTCGGTGTCGGTGTCGGCGCTGCGGTCCCCGCGTACAGGAGCATCGCTTGGCGACGCCTCCTCAACCTGTTCTGCCGAAGTCACAGAGGAGTGGGGCGCGTCGTCCTGCGCAGCCGGTGCGACCTCTTCGTTGTTCAGCACTGGGGCGGTGGGCGCCGGCTCGGCAGCTGACGCAGTGGCCAGGGCCGGTTCGGCAACCGGAGCGTTGTCGCCGCCGAGGCGGTGGGTCAGGCGGGTGAGGAAGCGCGGGGCCCACCAGTTGTCCTCGCGCAGGAGGTGCATGACGGCGGGGACGAGGAGCATGCGGACGATGGTGGCGTCGATAAGCAGTGCAAAAATCATGCCGAAGGCGATGTACTTCATCATCACGATGTCCGAGAAACCGAAGGCGCCCGCGACCACAATCATGATGAGCGCGGCCGCCGTGATGATGCCGCCCGTGTGCGCGGTGCCCGCGGCGATGGCCTCGTCCGTGGACGCACCCCGGCGGCGGGCCTCCACCATGCGCGAGACCAGGAAGACCTCATAGTCCGTGGACAAGCCAAAGACGATGGCGATGATGAGCACCAGAATCGGGCTCATCAGCGGACCGGCGGTGTAGTTGAGCAGGCCGGAGCCGAGGCCATCGACGAACATGAGCGTCAAAATGCCCAGCGTCGCACCTAGCGAGAGCAGCGTCATGATGATGGCCTTGAGCGGCAGGATGAACGAGCCGAAGACCAGCGCCATGAGGATGAAGGTGGCCAGCACCACGTAGAGGGCCATCCAAGGAAGGGTGTCGAAGAGCGCGTCGAGGGACTCGACCTCCATGGCCGGGGTGCCGCCTACATAAAGCTCCACGCCGTCGGGTGCCTCAATGTTCTCGAGCTCGTGGACGATTCGTGCGTAGTCCTCGCGGTCCTGGATACCGGCGCCGAGGACGGTGGTGCCGTCGACGGTCGCGGTCTTCGGGCCCATTGGCTCGGTAAGGCCTTGGATGGAGCGGGCTTGCATGACGACGTCGACAAGCTGCTCATTCGTCGCGTTCTTCACCACCAGCTTGACCGGCTCGGTGCGGAAGGAGGGGAACTGCTCGTTGAACTGATCCTGCGCCACGCGCGCGTCTTGGTTGGGCGGCAGGTAGGTCTCGTTGATACCGCCGAATTTCACGCCCAGCACCGGCAGGGCCAGCGCGATGAGCAGGGCGCAGATGGCGGTGGTCATTAGACCCGCGCGGCCCATGGCCCAGCGTGGCATCCGGTACCACCACGTGTCCTCGATGCGGCGCCCGCGCCGCGAGGTCTTTCGCACAGTCCACTTATCGATATTGTGACCCAGCATGCCAAACAACGACGGCAGCACCGTCACCGACAGCAGCGCTGCCAGGCCGACGGCGGAGATGGAGCCGTAGGCCACGGATTTGAGGAAGGCCTGCGGGAAGAGGAAAAGCCCGGAGAGGGATACGGCCACCATGGCGGCGGAGAAGACCACGGTCTGGCCGGCGGTGGCGGTGGTGATCGCCACGGCCTCCTTGGTATCGCGGCCCTTGTCCAGCTCCTCGCGGAAGCGCGAAACCATGAACAGGCCGTAGTCGATGGCTAGGCCCAAGCCCAGCAGCGTGACGACGGCTTGTGCAAACACGTTGACCTGTTGGAAGCCCGCCAGGATGGACAGAATTCCCAGCGAACCCAGGATGGACAGGCCACCCACGACGAGCGGCATGAAAGCCGCGACGACGGAGCCGAAGACCACGAGGAGCAGCAGGCCGACGAGCGGCAGGGCAGCCTTCTCCGCGCGGGAAATGTCCTTGGCCATGCCCTCGTCCAGT
This sequence comes from Corynebacterium hesseae, assembly GCF_037850265.1. NCBI lineage: Bacteria > Bacillati > Actinomycetota > Actinomycetes > Mycobacteriales > Corynebacteriaceae > Corynebacterium > Corynebacterium hesseae. The sequence goes on along the minus strand of NZ_CP137211.1, from coordinate 2,535,155 downwards.
GCATCGGCCACCGCGGTGGCGCCCGCCACCTGCACGGGCACGTCGGCAGCGTGCAGCGAATCTTCGATGGCGCGGAAGTCCTTGAGCGTTTGCTCGCCGTCACCTTTGAGTCCGATGGCGGCAAAGGCCGTGGAGTGGTCCTGCGTGATGAGGTTCGGGTTGCGCTTATCAAAGTAGCTGGTGATGGAGTCGATCTGCTCCGGGTACTGGGCCTGCAAGTCCTCGAGGAAGGCCTTTGCCTCGGCGGTGTGGGCGTCGGGGTCCTCGAAGAGCAGGATGACGTCGCCGGAATTGTCCCGGCCGAACGTCTCCAACTCGATCTGTGCCGCGCTTGTCGACGCCGCCCCCGGATCCTCCCAGCCCTCCTGGCTCATGCGCTCCTCGAGGCGCGTGCCGAAGCCGAAGAAGAGGCCGAGGATGAGCCCGACGATGATAAGCGGGATGACCTTGCGGTGGGCATAGGAAAAACGGCCCCAAGAATAAAACATGCGGCTCCTAACTCTGCTTGGGCGCGCGGTCCGGCAGCAGCGCGGACAGCGGACGGAAAGGCTGCAGCCAGGCGCCGCCTGGAGGCAGGTTGTCCAGGTTCACGCGCGGCAGCGGTTCGCGGAAGACACCCTCGATGTCTTCGAGGTCGACGAACTCGATATCGGGATGGGTCAGCGCCCAGGAGGTGTGCTCGTGGAATCCAAGCACGCAGGTGGGCAGGCCGGAAGCGGAGAGCTGCTCAAGCAGGTGCTGGAAGTTCTGGCCGTCGGCAGAAGCCACGATGACACCGGAGAGGTTCTCGCGGTTGGCCTTGATGTATTCGACCATGTCGGGGTCGACATCATCGTCCTCGTGGAGCTTTGGCTTGGCAAACACGGCGAAGCCGACGTTGCGGATAGCCTCGACCCAGGGGCGGATGACGTCGGCGCCGCCGGGGCTGACGTTGGTGAAAACGGCGGCCTCAGGGGTGGCGTCGTTATCGAAGGCCAGGTCCACCAGCCAGCGGCCGATGGCGTCGAAACGCGGGCGGTAGGCGGCGGTGGGGCGCCCCCCGAGGATGGCGCCGAGCCCCATGTCCATGTTGGGTGCGTCCCACACCAGAAGGTAGGTTCCGGCCATTACTTCTTCTCCCACAGGTACTCGGTGATGACGTGTTCCTTATCCAGGCCTTTGCCCTCAAACTTGGTGATGACCTGGCGGTCGGTGAGGATGGGGCACTCCGGCCAGGGCCAGCCCTTGTAGTCGAGGGAAGGCTCGACCTCGACGAGCTCATTAATCCACTCGGCGTAGCCGGCGTGGTCGGTGGCCACGTGGAGCACGCCGCCGGGTTTCAGGCGGGAAGCAAAAAGATTGAGCGTGCCGGATTGGATGATGCGCCGCTTGTGGTGGCGGGCCTTGGGCCACGGATCCGGGAAGAAGATGCGGATGCCGTCGAGGGACTCGGGCGCGAACATGCGCATGAGAACCTCGATACCATCGCCGCGGACCATGCGGATGTTCTCAATATCGTTGCGCACGATGGAGCCCAGCAGCTTGGCCAGGCCCGGCTTGTAGAGCTCGACGGCGATGATGTTGGTGTCCTGCTCGAGTGGCGCCATGGCTGCGGTTGAGGTACCGGTGCCGGAGCCGATCTCGACGATGGTCTTAGCTCCCTCGCGGCCGAACCAGGCGGGGATGTCGAGGGGTTCGTCGGCAAGCAGGCGCCCCAACCTAGGCCAGTTCTCCTCGAAGAGGGCGTTCTGGTTGTCGGTGAGGGTGCCGCGACGGAAGGTCACGTTGCCGAGGCGTGGGTAGTCCAAATCATTGTTGAACTCGGCGTTGAAATCCGTCTGGAGGCCGCGGCCGTGAGGCATCTGCGCGGCGGGATTTTGGGAAGAGTCTGCGCTATTCATCAGTTGACATTGTTCCCTTAAGCAGGGGTGAGGGGCAACGTGCCGCGCCGTGGAGGGTGGAGGGGCACCTCGGTGGAGGCCACACAGGACGCCGTGGGGGTAGCGGGACGGGCGTACGGGATGGGTGATCCACAGAAACGAAACCCCCGTATGGGGGCGATTGAGGGCGGTGGGTGCCACATTTCACACTCCGCTGTCCTCGACATAGTCGATATGAACTGGGTGGATATAACCGGGGTGGCGGGCATTACACATTCTGTCATCACCAGTGTCCGTACTCTGGTTGGTGAAACGTCGTTGGGGGAACCTTCGGCGAAATAAAGCACCCTGGCCACACCGACCACAGGAGAATGTGAGATGACCGCAACTATTAAGGGCCTTGTAGGTGAACTGCCCACGAAGAACGAGAAGCTTATTTCGTGGATCAGTGAGAGCGTCGAGCTCTTCCAGCCGGAAGAGGTCGTCTTCGTAGACGGCTCCCAGGAGGAGGCTGACCGCCTCGCCGCCGAGCTAGTGGAAAAGGGCACCCTGATTAAGCTCAACGAGGAGAAGCGCCCGAACTCCTACCTGGCTCGCTCGAATCCTTCGGATGTTGCCCGCGTGGAGTCCCGCACCTTCATCTGCACCGAGACTGCTGAGGACGCTGGCCCGACCAATAACTGGGCCCCGCCGGCAGCCATGAAGGAAGAGATGACCGAGGCCTTCCGCGGCTCCATGAAGGGCCGCACCATGTACGTCGTGCCGTTCTGCATGGGCCCGATTAGTGATCCGGACCCGAAGCTCGGCGTGCAGCTCACCGACTCGGCTTATGTTGTGCTCTCCATGCGCATTATGACCCGCATGGGCCAGCAGGCCCTGGACAAGATCGGGGACAATGGCGGCTTTGTCCACGCTCTGCACTCCGTGGGCGCCCCGCTGGAGCCGGGCCAGGAGGATGTCGCCTGGCCGTGCAATGACAAGAAGTACATCACGCAGTTCCCGGAGACCAAGGAGATTTGGTCCTACGGCTCCGGCTACGGCGGAAACGCCATCTTGGCCAAGAAGTGCTACGCGCTGCGTATTGCTTCCGTCATGGCGAAGGAAGAGGGCTGGATGGCAGAGCACATGCTCATCCTGAAGCTCACCAACCCGGAGGGCAAGAAGTACCACATCGCGGCCGCCTTCCCGTCCGCCTGCGGTAAGACCAACCTGGCCATGATTACCCCGACGATTCCGGGCTGGTCGGCTGAGGTCGTGGGCGATGACATCGCGTGGATGAAGCTGCGCGAGGACGGCCTGTACGCCGTCAACCCGGAGAACGGCTTCTTCGGCGTGGCACCGGGCACCAACTACGATTCCAACCCGATTGCCATGAAGACGATGGAGCCGGGCAACACCCTGTTCACCAACGTCGCGCTGACCGACGACGGCGATGTCTGGTGGGAGGAAATGGGCGAGGCCCCGGAGCACCTCATCGACTGGCATGGCAACGACTGGACCCCGGCTTCGACCACCAAGGCGGCTCACCCGAACTCCCGCTACTGCGTGCCGATTACGCAGTGCCCGACCGCTGCGCCGGAATTCGATGACTGGAAGGGCGTCAAGATTGACGCCATCCTCTTCGGCGGCCGCCGCGCGGATACCGTCCCGCTGGTGACCCAGGCCTTCGACTGGAACCACGGCACCATGATTGGTGCCCTGCTCTCCTCCGGTCAGACTGCTGCCGCCGAGGGCAAGGTCGGCGCCCTGCGCCACGACCCGATGGCCATGCTGCCGTTCATGGGCTACAACGCCGGTGACTACTTGCAGCACTGGGTAGATATGGGTGAAAAGGGCGGCGACCGTATGCCGGCCATCTTCCTGGTGAACTGGTTCCGCCGCGGTGAGGACCGCCGCTTCCTGTGGCCGGGCTTTGGCGAGAACTCCCGCGTTCTCAAGTGGATTGTGGACCGCATCGAGGGCAAGGTCGACGCCGTCGAGACCGTCGTGGGCCACACCGCCCGCCCGGAGGATATCGACCTCACCGGTATCGACTTCGACATCGAGGACGTCCGCGAGGCCCTTTCCGTGAACCCGGCCGATTGGGCTGGCGACATGGAAGACAACAAGGAGTACCTGACCTTCTTGGGCTCCCGCGTTCCGTCTGAGGTGTGGGACCAGTTCACCGCGCTCAAGGAGCGCGTTGAGTCTGCCTCCTAATCTTCGCTGTTAAACGGATGCTCCCCTGCGGGGGAGCTTTCGTCGTTTTAGGGGCTTAAGCGCGCAGGACGAGGACCAGGTTGGAGGTGAGGAACTCGCGCAGTACCGGCACCTTGAGCACCCACCAGGCCCAGGCAGGGTGGTAGCGCGGAAAGGCCGCGAGGAACTCTGCGCCCTGTGGACTCGGCGGAGCCACGCTGCGCGCCCAGTCCAAGCCCTCGCGGGCGGAGAGCGCAAAGAGCGAGGTGCCGAAGACGTTCTTCGGCGGGTGGCCGTGGATGCGGGCGTAGCGGTCGCGGGCGAACTCGCCGCCCACGTAGTGCTCCCACAGGCCGGTCTCGTGCCCGCCAAAAGGCCCCAGCCACACCGTGTAGCTCAAGATCACGAGCCCACCGGGCTTGGTTACGCGCAGCATCTCCTCACCCATGTCCCACGGGTTGGGGATGTGCTCGGCCACGTTGGAGGAATACGTGATGTCGAAGGTGTCATCCGCGAAGGGCAAGCTAGTGCCGTCGCCGCGTACGGCCTGGGCCACCTCGATGCCGGCGGCGGCCATCTCGCCCACGTCCGGCTCCAGCCCCACATAGCTGGCCCCGCGCTGGGCAAAGGCCGAAGCGAAATAGCCGGGCCCGCCCCCGACGTCGAGCACGCGCGCGCCGGTGAGGGAGAGGGAATGGTCGCGGGAGAGGGCGTCGACAAGAGCGGCGGTGTCCTCAGCCAAGCCGCCATAAAAGACCGCGGGCGCTGTCTGCTCGAAGCGGAAGGAGCGCAGCAGCCGCCAGGAGCGGCGCAGTGTGGCCAAGGCACGGGTGCGTTTCATAACCCACTAGGCTAGTTCCTCGACATGAAAATCCTTCTTTTGTGCTGGCGCGATTCCACCCACCCGCAAGGTGGTGGCTCCGAGCGCTACCTTGAGCGCGTCGGGGAATACCTCGCTGCCCAGGGCCACGAGGTGGTCTTCCGCACCGCGCGCCACATGAACGCCGCCAAGCGCGAGCGTCGAAACGGCGTGCTCTATTCGCGCGCCGGGGCCAAGTTCAGCGTGTATCCGCGCGCGCTGTTGTCGATTTTATTGGGGCGCCGCGCTTTGCGCGGCGCTGACGTTGTGGTGGATACCCACAACGGCATCCCCTTCTTCGCGCGCCTGGCCACTCGCGCGCCCGTGGTGATCCTGACGCATCACTGTCACCGCGAGCAGTGGCCGGTGGCCGGTCCCGTCCTGGCGCGGCTGGGGTGGTTCCTGGAATCTCGCGTGGTCCCCGCGCTGTATCGCGAGAACACGTGGGTGACGGTCTCGGAGGCTTCGAAGCGCGACCTGGAGAAGCTGGGGATTCACGGCGCGCACATCATTGAGAATGGCGTGGACCCCCTGCCGTCGCACGTGCCTACCTTGGAGCGCGAGGCCGATATCCACCTGGTGACACTGTCGCGCCTGGTGCCGCACAAGCAGATTGAGCACGCGATGGACACCGTGGCGCGGATTCCGGGCGCGCTTCTCGACGTCATCGGTTCCGGCTGGTGGGAATCCCACCTGCGCGAGTACGCGCGCACTCATGGGGTAGAAAAGCGGGTGCGCTTCCGCGGTCAGGTGACGGAGGACTATAAACATGCGCTGCTCGCGCGCGCCGATGTGCACCTTATGCCGTCTCGAAAAGAAGGCTGGGGTTTGGCAGTCATGGAGGCGGCCCAACATGGGGTGCCCACGGTAGGTTATGCGTTCGGCCTGCAAGACAGTGTTATCGACGGCAAGACCGGTGTGCTGGTGCGGCGCGAGGAAGAGTTCGCGCCGGCGGTGCGCACGCTTGTCGACGATCCCTCCCTCCGCCACCGTTTGGGCAACGCGGCGCGCGAATTGGCGGCTACTTTTTCCTGGGAGAAAACCGGCGCGCGCTTCGAAGAACTGCTAGAAGCGGAAGTGCGCACCAGGCGGCGCTAAGCCCCCACGGGGCGGGTGCCGGTTGCGCGTTCGTGGTGGCAACGATGCCTCCCTTTTCGACGACTGCGCCCACGCCGAGTTCTTCTAATCGGTGGAGGTCGCGTTCACTCCAGGCCTCGGCGGCCGCGAGGTAATGCGGCGATGGCTCATCCACTGTCACACCGTCTACGGTGAGCTCGCCGGAGTCGAGCTTGTTGGCGGCTTTGGAGTAGGGGTCGAGGGCGATGCCGTCTTCGAGCGGCACCATGGCAGGACGGTCGGCGAAGAAAGTCAGGCGCCCGTCGAGCTCTTCGATGAGCTGGCGGTCGATGCCCGTCTCACGTGGCTTCAACACGGCGAGCTCCCGCGGGGCATCCGGTGCTTGGAGTAGGCAGGCACACAGGGCGAGCGCGGCCGGAAGCTGGCGCAGGGACGCGATGCCCGCCACGGCCAGCGGCAGGGCGAGCAGGGTCAGCTTGGAGGAATCACGAACCAGGCCCGCACCGGGAATGTGCTCGATGGCGAAGGCAGTGACACCAGGTGCCAGCGCGCCGAGGATGGCTAGTCCCATGCCGAGAACCGCCAGGGCCGCTAGCGGGCGCAGCTCGCGCCGGGGAAGGCGGGTGGCGCCAAGAATGGCGAGGGCGGCGACGGCCAGGCCTGCCAGAGCGAAGCCGTGTTCGCGGGAGGCCGGCACCGCTGCGGCGTTCCAGATGCCACCGAAACCAAGCAGCGAGCCGACTACTCCCACATAGGCCTCCGCGCGCGGAGCGAAGGCCGCTGCCTGGGCGGCGGGGGCGCCGGGGGTGCCGGGGGCGGTGAGTACACCGCCCATGAAACTGGGAACCAACCACGGCAACCACAACAAGACTGAGCCGCACGCGAAGAGCCACCTTTTTCGCCCTTCGCGCTCACAGACAACCGCGATGAGTCCCCCGAAGAGCCCGCCGGTGGGCGTCAAGGACGCGGCCCACAGCGCTAGCCACGCCACGCGCGGGCGCGCAGTGAGGCATCCCCATGCGATCACGGGCGCCAGCCAGGCCGCGACCGCCAGCGACCACTGGCCCTGCAGGAGGCGCTCGATGACGAAAGGATTGGCCACCGCGCACGCCATTGCCGCGGCCGCCGCCCACGGGCTGGACTCGCGTGCCCACCGGCCCGCCACCCACGCCGAGGCGCTCGCGGCAGCAAGGATGAAGACCCTGGCCAACCACGCCCCGCCGAGAAGAGCGAGCACGCCGTCTTGCGGCGCGTTGCGGGCGGGAAGATCACCGGCGCCGAAGGCGGCGGCGCTCAGGGCTGGGCGGTCAAGGAGCACCATGTCGCGCCACAGGAACTCGCCGGGCAGCACGAAGGGCCAACACACCGCGAGCACGAGTACCACGCCCCACGCGCAGAGGGCGGCGCGCACCGCAAGGGATGCTCGGGACACAGCCACGGGCGCCTACGCGCTCTGCGCTGCATGGCGGCGCATGAACATCGCGGCCGCCACGGCCAACAACGCCACGCCGATGGCCTTGCCCAGCCAGCCGACGAGGCTCAAGATTTTGACCGTGTCGATCACCCGGCGAACCGAGTCGAGGCGTTCGGTGCGGGTGGAATCGGACCAGGAGAGGGGGACGTCGAGAAGCGCACGCTCGTGCGTGTCATCGGCATCGACCATCGCCTGGGCCTGGCGTGCGTCCGTAGCCCAGAAGATGCGCGGGTGCTCCTCCTCGTTGACGATGGTGCCGGTCGTGGGCTCCACCCACACCGTGCGGCTCACGGCGTAGAAAGGCTCGAGGATGACGTGTGATTTCGGCTTGAGGTTGTAGCGCTCCAGGGATTCCGCGGAGTAAAAATCGCCCGCGGGGCCGGAGCGGTGGGCTTCGAAGGCGAAGACCTCCCCGAGCGAGACTGGCGCGACATCCTGGTGGAAGACGTAGGTGGGGATGCTGTCGAGCTTTTCATCGCGCAGGAAATCGATGGGCTCCGTGTCCTGGGTCAGCGGATCGAAGAAGGGATAGGAGCGCTGCTCCGCGCCGGAGGGGAAGAAGTAGCTGATGCCGTCGCGCTCCACCCGGTCTTCCACCTGTACGTCGAAGGCGGGCAGCTCGATGTGCTGCGTCGTGTTCGGCCCCGCCACCGGGTAGGTGGATTCGCGGTTGAGCTGGGATTCCTCGGTGATGTGCGCGATGGTTTCGCCGTTGAAGGTGAGGTCCACGGTGGACTGCGCGCGGGCCACGGAATCCTTCTTCGCAGGGGCGGTGGTGGTGTGGCGGGTAAACGTGGCTCCGTCGTGCTCCGCGTGGATCTCTAGGTTGAGGTCCCTGGGCAGCGGGCGGGATTGGTTGTTGTACAGCGGCGGAAGGATGGACCCGAGTATGAGGAACACCGCGGCGGCAATCGTCACCTGCGCTAGGCGGGAGCGAAGGAACACGTCAGCTCCGATCGGTCGAGGGATTCACTGCAGAAATAGTATCGTAGTGGGCCATGCGCTTTCTCCCTGAGCTCGAAGGCGTGCGTGCGCTGGCAGCATTGGCAGTCGTGGTCACGCACGTGTCCTTTCAGACGGCCACCGGCTGGGCCTGGGCTGAGCGCCTGGATTACGGGGTGGCGGTCTTCTTCGTCCTCAGCGGTTTCTTGTTGTGGCGCCGGCGGCACGCGCACACGGCGGGGCAGTACGTGCTCTCCCGCGTGGCGCGCTTGGCACCGCTGTATGTGGTGTGTGTGGTGGTAGTCCTCGCCTTGCTTCCCGACGCTTCCCCCTTAACCCTCCCGCAGGTCATCACCAACCTGACTGGCACGCAGCTCTATATTGCTGATGGCCTGGTTCCCGGGTTAACGCAATTGTGGTCGCTGTGCGTGGAGTTCGCCTTCTACGCGGTGTTGCCGCTGTTGGCGTGGTTGTTGGATAAGCTCTCGGCGCGCCCGCGGGTTGCACTTATTGCTGGAGCTGGCGTGCTGAGTTTGTTCTGGGGTTTTCTGCCGTTTGTGGCCGGATATGAATCCGGCGATGTCAATACGCAGATTTGGCCGCCCGCGTATTTCTCGTGGTTTGCGGTGGGAATGTTGGCCGCGGAGGCCGAGGCCGCGCAGGTGCGCCTGCGTGCTGGGCGGATTGTGCGTCCCGCCTGTTGGGCGGTGGCGGCGGGCTGCGTGTGGCTGGCCAGCCGCGAGTGGTTCGGCCCGCAGGGCTTGGTGCATCCAGAACCGGGTGAGTTTGCGCGGCGCATTGCGGCGGGGGCGGTGTGCGGGGCGTGCATCGTGGTGCCGGTGGCGCTGGCCCCGCGGGAAAGCTGGCTTTCTTCCGAGGTGATGCGAGCGCTGGGCCGCTGGTCTTATGGTGTTTTCATGTGGCACGTAGCGGTGCTGGCCATTGCCTTCCCGCTGTTGGGCGTGTCTGCTTTCTCCGGCTCTGCCGGGGATTTCGCGGTGGTGTTGGTCTTCACGGTGGTCGTTAGCTGTGTGCTTTCTGCTGCGACCTACGCGCTTGTCGAGGTCCCCGGCCGCGACCTCATCCGCTCCTTCGCCCGCGGCCGCATCGCCGTCCCGCGTTCTCTGCCGCGCGTCGCCGCCGATTCCGCGAGCTCTGGCGGTTCCGGATCCCTTGCCAACGCCGCCGGTTTTACTGATTCCGCCGGTTCGGCGGGGCCGTAGACGGCACTTCACACATGGCATTTTCCAGAAGGCATTAGTCAAACGGTTTACTTGACCCCAAACAAACCTTTTACATCGCCGCAGATGGTTTCCCTGCCCCCAAAGACACCTTTTGACTAGTACCTTTTGAGGGAAACCATCTGGGGCGGGGCCGGGTACTTAGGACGTGCGGCGGGATGGGAGGCAGGCACACGTGATGGCCGCGGCGCAGAGCAGTTGCACGAGCAGCGAGTCGCCGGCGTAGCCGTCCGTGGGCCAGGGTGCGCGGGCGAGCATCGCGCCCGCGGCCAAAGTGAGCGCGCCCGCCAGGTAGTCGGGGCGCAACGTGGTCCAGCGAGTGATGGCCCACGCCGCGGCAGCGGCGGCCACACCGGGCAGACCTGCGACGAGAGCCATCGTTGCCGCGATGAGCAGGGCTAGAAGGACACGCGCCGAGGAAGACGAGTGGGTAGCAGGGCTGGACGAGGCGGTGTTGTGTGCCGTGTAAGCAGCGGAGGCGGCGGGGGAAGCGGAGTGAGGGCGGGGGCCGCGGGCCATGACGAGCAGGCACAGCGCGGTGGTCAGCGCGGCGAGCGCGCCGCCGAGGCCCAGGCCGACGCGATAGGCACGGTCGGCAGCAAAAGACATGTGGAAGGTGCCACCGGCACCGGCGGGAATGAGGAAGGCTTGCGTGTCGGCATCGATGGAGCGCGGCTCGAGGGACAGTGGTTCCGAGCTGGAGGCAGGCGTTGAGTCCGGCGCTGAGTCTTGTGCTGAACCTGGCGTCGAGACCGCAGCTGTGCTGGGGGAGCGCAGCTCGCCGCGCAGGCCTTCGTTGAAGGCACGGCCGGTGATGAGGAGGCGGTCGTGGTCGGCGGGCTCGATGGTCTCACCGGCAGCGAGCGGGGTATAGCCGTGGTCAGCACCGGATGTGGCGGCTGAGCCGGCGGAAGACCCGGCTGCGGCTGAAGAGCGGTCAGAGGAAGCGGGAAGGGGCGCGGGCAGGGAGGATGCGGTATCGGTCAGCGCCGCCCAGTCGCCGGTGGTGCGCAGGAGGTGCTGACCGGCGGGCAGGTTGAGGGTGGAGTTGGGGGCGTGGGGGGAGCCGTCGATAAGCACTGTCTTCTCACCGGAGACCCGCACCGTCATGTCGCGCGGGGTAGTAAAGGAGCGGATGAGGATGTGCTCGTTGTCCTGCTGGAAGAGGAACTGCTCGGCATCGGGCGAGGTATCGGGCACGGTGACGATGCGCCGCGGGGTGGGCTGATCCACGATGGAGGCTTCCGCAATTCCGGTGCGGCGCTGCGGCTCGATGCGGATGGTGGAGGCTTTCGCGCCGGGCACGCGGATATCGCGGGCGCGGTAGGCCTCCATGGTGACCGTCACCTTGGAGTCGCCGTTGTGGATGGTGACCTCAGTCGTGCCGGTGGTCATCAGCCGCAGCGTGGGCGAGGTCCACGTGGAATCGGAGTGCAGCTCCAGCCAACCGGAATCGCCGGGCGCGGGCCACCACGCGGTGGAGTTCTCGTCGTCGACGGCCGCTGTAAGAGAACGCGCCGGGTTCGCCCCGCCGAAGGCAGAAGCATCCGCGGCAGAGGAGGACGCGGTGACGCGACCATCGTGCTCCACCACCTGGGTCAGCGGGCCAGCGGAGGGGTAATCGCGCAGTCGATTGCGCACGGTGGAAGGGTCATCAGGGGCCAGCGGCGCGGAGACCGGGCCGGAAAGCGTTCCGTAGTTGCGGTCGCGCAGCGCAGGCGTATCGGTCACGATATCGGCGTTGGAGGCGACCAGTTCGTGTGGGCCGTACAGGAGTGCGAGCGACTCCCCACCGCCCGCCACACGCGGCGGATTCGCCGGCGCCAGGTTCATGGAGAGGTCGGGGTCGAAGACAACGACGTCGACCTCCCCGAAGGTGTGGACCTCGCCCGGAATATGGGTTGCAGAACCAGCCATGAGGTCGTGGCGCACCGCGACGGCCCCGATTCCAAGACGCTGCAAAACCACGGGTGCCGTGGCGGGATCGCGTTCAATCTGCGCCATGACACCGTCCAGGCCACGGATGCCCTCGGGCGGGATGAGGGGAACGGCGTCGCGGACGGCCCAGGGGACGTCGAGAAGCGGCTGCGCCGGCTCATCGCGCGTCCAGCCCCAGTCCTGCCGTGCAAAAGAGGCCGGCGGGTAGAGAAGCACGCGCGTATCCAGGCTGTTCATGAAGTCAGCTGCCTCGTGCCAGTAGGCAGGAACCTCCTCGTAGGCGCCCTTCGACAGCAGCCGGCCCGCCCAGGCGGGGGCGGTCGCGCCCATCACCACGAGGCACACCAGAAGGCCCGCTGCTTCACGACGCCCCGGGGCCAACGTCCGCGGCAACCTCACCCGGGCAGCAATCGCGGCCACGCCGAGTACCAGTGGGATGCGCACCAGCGGGTCGAATTTGTGCACATTCCGCAACGCGGCCAGCGGGCCATCGAGCGCGTCGAGGTACCACGCGGCATGCGTGCCTAATATGGCCACGCCCACGAGCAACATCGCAGGCCACAGGCGCGGCAGGCGGGCCAGGCCCATAAGACCCAGGGCGGCCACGGCCACGGTGACAAGCACGAAGACCGGCTCGGTGGCCAGCTCGTTGCCAGCGACGCGTTCGGTATCCACAAACGGCGCCCAACTGGTGGTGCCGCGCAGGATTTCCGCCAGGTTGAGCCACCGCGTGGTCACGCCGGCGGACTCGATGAATTCCGTAAAAGGCGGGGCATAGCGGCCCAGGATGAGCAGCGGGGTAATCCACCACGCGGATACCGCAGCGCACCCAGCCAACCACACCAGGCCGGTCTTGCCCGAGCGCCGCCACAGCAGGATCACACCCGCCGGCAGGCAAGCGGCGAGTGTGGCCGTGGCGTTAACCGCGCCCATGCACGCCACCGCCACCACCGAGGGTGCGGCATCCCGCCAGCTCAGTTCGCCCTTTCGCAAGAAAGGCAGCAGCACCCAGGGCGCGAGCATAACCGGCCAGGTCTCCGAGGAAATCGCACCCAGCGTGGTCAGCGTGCGCGGGGAGAGCGCATAGAGCAGACTGCCCATCAGCGCGGCATAGCCCGGCGCGGTGGGAAGCACTGTCCGGACAACGCGGAAGAAGCCCAGAAAGCCCACCGCTAAGACCAGGAACCACCACGCACGTTGCGCTATCCAATCCGGCAGTGGGTCCGCCAGCAGGAAAAACAAACCCTGCGGGAACAAGTAGCCATAGGCCTGGTTCTGCAACTGGCCCAGCGTGAAAGTATCGGTATAAGCATGCAGCGCGCAGCGCAAGAAATGCGCGGGGTTGGCCACCAGATCGTGCTTGGTATCAGCAGCGGTCAGCCCCCACGGCTGCACCAGAACCACGAGGGCTAAAAAGAAAAGCCCCCCGATACGTGCGCGCACGCTTACTCGCGGGAGCCGTACTCCGGCCCGCCCATCACGGCGTCGGAGGCCTTGACGGAATTATCGTTCGGCACGGCATCGGCCTGCGAGAATTGGGCAATGCCCAGGATGGTCACGACTCCCAGCGCCACGCCGACGACCGCGCTGCCCAGGGCCGGGCCCAGGGTGCGCTTGTTGAGGGAATCGCTGTCGAATGCCATGGCGCCAGATTCTAGCAGCTAAAAGCTGCCTTTAGGAGTCGCTTTCTTCCGCGTCGTCCTCATCGTCGTTCTCCGGCGGCACGATGAAGACTGGGAGACCGGCGTTGCGCACGATGTACTCCGCCGTGGAATTCGTCCACAAGGAGCGGAAGCCGGTGAGCGCGCGGGTGCCGGTGACGATAACGTCGATGTCGAGTTCGTGGGCGGCGTCGACAATCGCGCTCTGAATCGTCGTCACTGATTCCACCAGGTGGGCATGGCCGCGCAGGCCGAGGGACTCGGCCTTGGCAATTCCGTGGTGGCAGATGGCGAGGGCCTCTTCATAGGCCGGGTCATCCTCCACGCTGTCCGGTGAGACCGTGGATTGGTGCAGCCCGGTGCGGCTGACCGCGCGGGCGGCCTGGCGTGCGGACGGCTCCCAGGCGGTGAGGATTTCGACGTCGGTGGGGCGCAGGAGCCGCGCGGCGTACTCGAGGGCGCGGTCGGCGCGGTCGGAGCCGTCATAGGCAATGAGCATGGTCTCTCCGTTATTCATGTGACCATCCTAACAACCGCTTGTTTCCCGCGCGGGTGCTTCAGGCACACTGGTGGGCATGAGAAAAGCAATGCCCGCCCTCCTGTTGAGTGCTACCTGTGCGCTGAGCGCGTGTAGTGAGGAGCCTGTGCTTTCCGACGCCCCGCCCAGCGAAACCAGCGCCGCGGCCTCGAGCGCCGCGTCGGGGGACGCGGCAGAACACGATGCCGCGCTTGAGGGCGTCCGCGCTCGCGCTGCCGTCAAGCTCATGCCGCCGGCGCTGAACTACGAGGATGCCCGCGCGAAACTCGAAGCCGGCGTGGGCGGGCTCTTTATCCCCAGCTGGGCCGACCCTGAGCTGCTCAGCGATGGCCCGCGGGGAGTGAACGCTTTGCGCGAGGAGATGGGCCGCGACTTCGAAGTCTCCATCGATTTCGAAGGCGGGCGCGTACAGCGCTTCTCCGAAATTTTGGGCGACTACCCCTCTCCGCGGGCCATGGCGGAGGGCCACAGCCCGGAGGAGGTCGAGGCCCTAGCCACGGAGATTGGGCAGAGCCTACGCGCCCACGGCGTGACGGTGGACTTCGCCCCGGTGCTCGACGTGGATGGGGGAGACCTGGAAGTCGTCGGTGACCGCTCCTTCTCCACCGACCCACAGGCCGCCGGCGAATATGGCGCGGCCTTTGCCCGCGGGTTGCAGGCCGCCGGCGTGAAGGCCGTGTTCAAGCACTTCCCGGGCCACGGGCGTGCCTCCGGGGACACACACCTGGGTGAGGCCGTTACCCCGCCGCTGGAAGAACTGTACGGACACGAGTTCGTGCCTTTCCACACGGCAATCCCGCAAGCCCCGGAAGCGGCCCTCATGATGGGCCACCTCGTGGTGCCTGGGTTAGGGGACGAGCCCGCCTCCCTCAACCCGCGGGCTTACCAGCTGGCCCGCGAGGAACTGGGTTTCGAGGGCACGATTTACACCGATGACCTGGGAGGGATGGCCTCCATCTCGGAGAACTTCAGCGTGCCGGAGGCCGTGGCCGCAGCCCTCACCGCCGGGGCCGATATGCCGCTGTGGTCCACCGACGATGACATCAACGCGGTCATCGACGCGGCCGCCGACGTGGTGGCCCAGCAAGAGGGCGACTAGTAAAAACTAGCTGGCAGCCGTTAATCTCGTACACGTGAAAAAGGCAATCGGACACAGCCAACAGCGACGCAAGGGGCTCCAGGTGACCCTTGGCGTGCTCGTCGGCCTGATACTCATCGCCGGCATCGCCTATGCGTGGGACGTCATGGCTAACCAGCACAAGGTCCCGCGCGCGACGTCGGTCGGCGGCGTGGACATCTCCCGCATGGAGCGCACCGCTGCGGTGGAGAAGCTGGAGCAGGAACTCGGGGACGTCGCGGCCCAGCCCGTGGATATCCGCGCCGGGGAGAAAAGCTCGCAGCTTATCCCCCAAGACTCCGGCCTAAGCCTGAATTATCAGAAAGCCGTCGACGGCATTCCCGACGCTTCCCTGAACCCCCTCTCGCGCCTGTACAGCTTCATTAAGCCCACCCAGGAAATCCCTGTGGCTGTGGACATCGATGAGAACCAGCTCTCCGGCCAACTCGAGCGCGTGGGCAACGAGCTGAAGATCGAGCCGGAAGACGGAAACTTGGAGCTTATCGACGGCTCCCTCAAAGAGACCAAACCCAAGCTCGGCCAGGCGGTGGAAGAGGGAGTGCTGCACGAGGGCGTCGTGAAGCACTGGCTCGACCCCGAGGGCGTCGACGTCGAGCCGATGGTGGTGGAGCCGCAGATTAATGATGAGGCCATTGAGGCCATGCGCACCGGGGATGCCGCCCGCGCGCTGGATAACCCGCTCACCCTGAAGGGCGAGAACAACACCACCGGCACCCTGCGCAAGCCGGAGATTTCCCAGTTCGTCTCCATCGCCGCCGAAGACGGCGAGCTGCGCCTCAAGGTGGACAAGAACCGCGCGCGCGAGCTTTTCCAAGAGCGCATGCAAGGCTCCGAGGTGCCCGGCACCAACGCCAAGATTTCCTTCAGTGGCAATGACAAGCAGATCACGCCGTCTGTGGATGGCTCCATCATCGACTGGGATAAGACCTTCGAGGGCTTCGAGGACCGCGTGAGCAGCGAGGACGACCGCGAATGGGATGCCGACTACAAGCCGGACCCCGCGGATTTCACCACCGAGATGGCGGAGAAGGCCACCTTCGATGACACCGTGTCTGAGTTCTCCACTGGCGGCTTCTCCGGGGCCTCCGGAACAAATATCCGCCTGGTGGCCCAGCAGGTCAACGGCGCCGTGGTCAACCCGGGTGAGACCTTCTCCCTCAACAGCTACACCGGCCCACGCGGTACCGCGCAGGGCTACGTGGAATCCGGCATCATCATCGATGGTCACGCGGGCGCTGCCGTGGGCGGCGGCATCTCCCAGTTCGCCACCACCTTGTACAATGCCGCCTACTTCGCCGGCATGGAGGACGTCGCGCACACCCCGCACTCCTATTACATTTCCCGATACCCGGCCGGCCGCGAGGCCACCGTCTATGAAGGTGCTATTGACCTGCAGTTCAAGAACACCTCGAACCACCCAGTGCGCATCGAGACTGACTTCGGCAACGACATCACCGTGCGCTTCAAGGGCGTGAAGACGGTCGACGTCGAATCCATCAACAACGGCCGCTGGGCCAAGACCGAGCCGCAGCGCAAGTCGGTGAGTGAGGATTGCTCGCCGTCGTCCGGCGCGCCGGGCTTCACGACGTCCGATACCCGCGTAATTAAGGATCTGTCCGGCAAGGAGATCTCCCGGGAGACCACCACCACGGTCTACGACCCGCAGCCCATCGTTACCTGCGGTTAAGCCATGACCCGGCCGATGCACACCGCGGTGAAGGACCCGGCGGACGTCGATCAGCTGGCCCAGCACCCGGTTGCTTTCCGCCGCGTGGCCGGCCTGTTTGCCCCGCACCGCGGCACGCTGCTTGTGGTGGTGGCGCTCATCATCGCCACCTCCGGGCTGACGGTGGTGCAGCCTTTCCTGGTACGCCGCACCGTGGATGAGGCCATTCCTGAACACGACACCGCGCTGCTGCTGTGGCTCGTCGGCGGCATGCTGGCCATCACCGTGGTCTCCCAGGCCATCGGCGTTATCCAGTCTTTCTTATCCGCGCGGGTGGGGCACACCATCATGCACGAACTGCGCACGCAGGTCTTTGCCAACCTGCAGCGCCAATCGCTGCAATTCTTTACCAATAACCGGGGCGGTGAGATTCAGTCGCGCCTGACCAATGACATCGCGGCGATGCGCGGCATGGTGACCACCACGGCGACCTCCGTGGCCAGCAACCTCACCATGACGGTGGCCACGTTGGTAGCGATGGTGGCGCTTTCGCCCACCCTCTCGCTGTTGTCCCTGGTGGTGCTGCCTCCCGCAGTGTGGCTCACCCGCCGCGCCGCCGTTCTGCGCCGCAGCCTCATGGAGAAAAACAGCCGCGCGCAGGCGACGTTGCAGCAGACCATTTCGGAGAACCTGTCCGTGTCCGGCATGCGCCTGGCGGCCACGCTGGGCGCGCAGGAGCGGGTCTATGGCGCGTTTGAAAAGACCTCGCGCTCCCTCATCCGCTTGGAACTGGAATCGCAGCTGGCCGGGCGCTGGCGCATGGCGCTGACGCAAATCATCTTCGGCGTGATGCCGGCCCTGATTTACCTGGTGGCTGGCCTGCGCCCGGGGATTACGATTGGCACGCTCATTGCGTTTAGTACCCTGCAGACCCAGATTTTCCGCCCGATTACCGGCCTGCTCAACGTGGGCGCGCAGTGGGTGGCGTCGATGGCGCTGTTCAGCCGCATCTTCGAGTACCTCGACCTGGAGCCCGATCTCACTGAGGCCACTCAGCCCGCCCAGCTTGCCGACGCCTCCCTCACCCTCCACCACGTCTCTTACCGCTACCCCGGCACGGACACCGACGCGCTTTCCGACGTCTCCCTTTCCATCCCCGCCCACACCACCACCGCGCTAGTAGGGCATACCGGTTCCGGCAAGTCCACGGTGGCCGCCCTCCTGGCGCGCCTAGCCGATCCCACCGAAGGCACCGTGCACCTAGGTGGGGTAGACCTGCGTGACATTCCACCGGCGCAGCGCGCGGCGGTCATCGGCGTGGTCTCCCAGGAGACCTACCTCATCCACGGCACGGTGCGGGAGAACCTCCTCTTTGCACAGCCCGATGCCAAAGAGGAACAGATGTGGGCGGCGCTTAACGCCGCGCGCGTGGACGAGGTCATCGCCGCGCTTCCCGACGGGCTGGATACTCTCGTGGGCTCGCGCGGCTACCGTTTCTCCGGCGGTGAGCAACAGCGCCTCTCGCTGGCCCGCACGCTGCTGCGCCAACCCCAGGTGCTCATCCTGGATGAGGCCACCTCGGCCCTCGACAACGAAACGGAGCGCGCCATCCAGGACGCAGTGCTTGGCGCGGACGCTACCCGCCTGGTCATTGCGCACCGCCTGTCCACCATCCGCGACGCCGACCAGATCATCGTCCTCGACGCCGGCCGCGTGGTCGAGCGCGGCACCCACGCCGAGCTGCTTGCGCGCGGCGGTGCCTATGCGGCGCTGCTTCGCGCCGCCGACGAGACCTAAAACAAAACCCAGCCTGAGCTGGGTAAATAAGTGGAGCCGACGACGGGAATCGAACCCGCGCCAGCAGCTTGGGAAGCTGCAGTTCTACCATTAAACTACGTCGGCGCAATGCAGAATCTGCATCGCAGTAAAGCTTAGCACCGCCGCCGCCCGAGGCCATAAAAGGCCCAGTGGGGAGGTAGACTGTGTGCCGTGCTTCTTTCCGATCGTGATATTCGTGCCGCCATCGACTCAGAGGGGCCTGATGCCTTGGGCATTGAGCCTTATGACGCAGAGATGGTCCAGCCTTCCTCAATCGATGTGCGCCTAGACAAGTTCTTCCGCGTGTTTAATAACTCGCGCTACACGCATATCGACCCCAAGCAGGAGATGCCGGACCTCACCAGCGAGGTAGAGGTGGCTGAGGGCGATGCCTTCGTGCTGCATCCGGGTGAGTTTGTGCTCGGTGCAACGCTGGAGAAGTTCACCCTGCCTGCGAATTTGGCTGGACGCTTGGAGGGTAAGTCCTCCCTGGGGCGCTTGGGCCTGCTGACGCACTCCACGGCCGGATTCATTGATCCGGGTTTCTCCGGACACATCACGCTCGAGTTGTCTAACACCGCGAACCTGCCCATTACCTTGTGGCCGGGGATGAAAGTGGGCCAGCTGGCTATCTTCCAGATGTCCTCGCCGGCGCAGGCCCCGTATGGTTCCGGCGCACTGGGGTCGAAGTACCAGGGCCAGCGCGGGCCTACACCGTCGAAGTCCTATCTGAACTTCCGTTAAACTTTTCGTTCTCGCCGCGCGCTTCAGGTCAACCGCGCCTAAAATTCCCGGTTATGCGTATGACTGTGATTGGTACCGGCTACCTGGGTGCGACGCACGCCGCCTGCATGGCGGAACTCGGCCACGAGGTACTCGGTGTAGATGTTGATGAAAGCAAGATTGAAGCCCTCAAGAACGGCCGCGTGCCGTTCTATGAGCCCGGCCTCCCGGAGGTGCTTGAGCGCAACATCGAGTCCGGCCGCCTGGGTTTTTCCACCAGCTATGATGACGCCGCGGAATTCGCCAACCTGCACTTCCTCGGCGTAGGAACCCCGCAGGCACACGGCTCCTATGCGGCGGACCTGACCTACGTGAAGTCCGTCATCACGGAGCTCGTGCCGCGCTTGAAGGGCGAGCACATCATCTTTGGCAAGTCCACCGTCCCAGTGGGCACCGCAGCGGAGCTGCAGAAAATGGCAGATGAAATCGCCCCGGAAGGCACCAGCGTGGAGATTGCGTGGAACCCGGAGTTCCTCCGTGAGGGCTATGCCGTCAAGGACACCATCACCCCGGACCGTATCGTCCTCGGCGTCGGCGAATTCGCCGAGAGTCGTGCCGAAGAGGTTGCCCGCGAGGTCTATGCCAAGCCGCTGGCGCAGAACACCCCGTTCATCGTGACCGACCTGCAAACCGCCGAGCTGGTCAAGGTCTCCGCCAATGCCTTCCTGGCCACCAAGATTTCCTTCATCAATGCGGTGTCTGAAATCTGCGAGATTGCAGGGGCGGACGTGGTCAAGCTTGCCGACGCCATCGGCTACGACGAGCGCATCGGCCGCAAATTCCTCGGTGCTGGCCTCGGCTTCGGCGGCGGCTGCCTGCCCAAGGATATCCGCGCCTTCATGGCGCGCGCCGGCGAGCTGGGTGCGGATCAGGCGCTGACCTTCCTGCGCGAGGTCGACGCCATCAACATGCGCCGCCGCGATCGCGTCGTGGACCTGGCCAAGCAGGCTTTCGATGGCTCCCTCCTCGGCCACCGCGTCACCGTTCTGGGCTGCGCCTTCAAGCCCAACTCCGATGAC
This sequence comes from Corynebacterium hesseae, assembly GCF_037850265.1. Lineage (NCBI taxonomy): Bacteria > Bacillati > Actinomycetota > Actinomycetes > Mycobacteriales > Corynebacteriaceae > Corynebacterium > Corynebacterium hesseae. The sequence continues at coordinate 2,514,964 of NZ_CP137211.1, read as the reverse complement.
GTCCGCGATTCGCCGGCGCTCTCCGTGGCCGGTTCGCTCTCCCTCGCTGGTGCTGCCGTCACGGTCTATGACCCGGAGGGCATGGAGAACGCGAAGAAGGTGTTCCCAACCCTCAATTACGCGCCGACTGCCGACGCCGCCCTCAAGGACACCGAGCTGGTCATCCTCGCCACCGAGTGGCAGGAATTCCGCGACCTTGACCCGGCGGAGGCCGGTGAGCTCGTGGCCCGCCGCCACATCATCGATGGCCGCAACGTACTGGACGTCGACAAGTGGCGCAGCGCCGGCTGGACCCTCGATGCTCTGGGGCGCGTCCTGCCAGCTTAATGCCTACAATCGCCGAATGCGTTGTCTCATCGCCCTTGGGGGTGGGCGGTGATTCTTAATTGAGGATTCGGTGCAGAGCTTTGGTCGCCTTTGAATGAAAAGGGGGCGAGGCATCTATTTCTGACAGCAGTTTTTCAGCTTCCGCGAAATCGAAGCTGAAAAACTGCTGTCAAGAGTATTGGCTATTTGAGAGTTAACGGGAAGTATTTCAAGGGTCAAAGGGGGTAAAGGCCTGAGTTATAGTTCCAGTACAGCACCTATTCGGCACCCCCGAAAAGGGTCCTGAATGTTACTGGTGTTCAGCAACTATGTGCGAGATTCAGGGTTGGGTGAATGTCTGCAAGTTTTAAGTGTATGTCGGTGTCCAGCCCATATTTATGCTGGTTATTGTTGTGGCCGTGGTGATGGATAGTTTTGGGCTATGGCTGGAAGAAGTATGAGTCTGTCAAAAAGATTTAGTATCGGGCTGTCGTGCAGGTAGTCGGGTGGCAGGTGAAATCGACTTGATTTTAAGCAAGTAGTAAGGTTGCAAATGGAGCCCAAGCTGGGCCCAGAAAACTTGAGAAGTTCTTGAGCGCTCAATTTTCTCTCATCGCTGACCGCAACGGGCCCAGCGAATACTGAATCTCCGAAAGGAATCTCACCATGGCACTTGTCATTAAGAAGACTGCCGCAATCGCCATCGCAGCGGGTCTCACTTTTGCTGGCTCCGCAGGATTGGCTATTGAGAATGCAGCCCCGGCCGCTGCACAGGTGGAGCAGCCGGGCAACGAGGCTGGCTACTCCTTGACCATCACGAAGCGTGACCTCAATGGAGACAACTCCGGGACGTCTAATGGTTCGAAGCTGGATGAAGCTAAGATCCCGGGTAAGACCCCCGATACTCCTGCAGGCTTCAAGTTCTCGATCATCCGCGTAACCCCAGCTACGGGTGATGACAAGAATGATGCCTCGAAGGCCACTCCTGTTGAAGGAGCAGTCAAAAAGAGTGGTGTGACTGATGGAAACGGTGTCATCGAGTTCACCGGCCTTGAGGAAGGCGTCTACCGCGTCTCCGAGCTTGAGGTTCCAGCAAATTCTGGCTTCGTTCCCGGGCCTGACTTCTTGGTTTCCGTGCCGGTTACCAATGAGACCGGCACTGGTCTGATCAATAACGTTCACGTTTACCCGAAGAACACCCGTGCGGGCATTGAAAAGACCGTTCAGGATAAAGACAAGCACGGCGGTCAGGAGTACACCTACACCATCAGCTCTGACATCCCGAAGGCAGCTTCTGGTGAGGACAAGCTCGTAAGCTACCGAGTCGAAGATGCTCTCGATGGTCGCCTTGAAGCTCCGACTGCTGACAAAATTGAAGTTCGCCTGGGCACCAGCTGGGAAAACGCAACCAAGGTGGATTCGAAAAACTACGATGCTGTCATCACTCCCGCACCGGCGAAAGATGGGAAGCACAACATCAACCTTCAGTTCAATGAAGATGGCCGTGCCCTCTTGGCTGAACAGAAGGCTGGCACCAAGGTTCTGACCCGTATCACCACGAAGGCGCCGGAAAACGTTGAGGTCATTCCTAACAAGGCTAAGCTGTATTTCAACAATGGTGATGGTAGAGGTGAGTACGACCGCGAGTCCGAGGAAGTAAAGACCTACTGGGGTACCCTCAACATCAACAAGGTTGGTGAGGACGGGAAAACCCCGCTTCAGGGTGCAGAGTTCCGCCTGGTGAAGTGCCAGGCCGGTGAGGATGGCTACACCCAGCTTCCTAATACCGAGGCTCTGAACGTCAACGGTAAGTCTTCCTGGACCACTGGTAAGGACGGCAAGATCTCCATCACTGGAATTCACGCCACCGATTTTGCTGACAATGCCGATGACAACACTCTGCTGTGTGCACAGGAGACCAAGGCTCCGACCGGCTTCCAGCTTGATGAGCGTTTGGTTCCGTTCGTAATTAAGCGCACGGACGGTGGCACCCAGACTGCTCCGAACGTGTCTGGCCTGAGCAATGTGAGCAATGTGAAGGTTGACAACCTTGCGTACTCCTTCGACCTGAAGAATAAGCCGAGCGACCGTTTCCTCCCGAACACCGGTGGCATGGGTATCACCGCTCTGGTTCTCGCTGGTCTCGCCATTGTAGGTGCCGGCGTATTCGTTGCCCGTCGTAACGCTGCTTAAGCGTGCTGTGCATTGCTGGTCTAGCGGCCACTGAACGCTAAACCAGCATGCGGCGTACCCACGCGGGGAGGCGCCTTTCAAAAGTATCCCCGCCCCTTTTAAACAAAGATTGGACACAGCATGAGCATCGCAACGCGCACACCTGCGCACAAGCACAGGCAGCAGCGCTCGCTAATGCAGCGTGTCGTTCTGCCCGTCGTTATCATTCTCGCCGGTCTATGCGTGCTCATGTACCCAGTCTTGGCTACGCAGTGGAACAACCACCTCCAGCAGCAAGTCACTGAGGAGTACGAGCGGGAGTTCCGGGATGCTTACCATGCTCAAGAGGCCAGTGAGCAGGTTGAGGCGGCGCGCAGCTACAACGCCGCGCATACCAACGGCCCGATTTTGGACCCGTGGCTTACTCGCATCAGCGAAGACAATATTGAATACCAGGAGTACCTCGACCAGCTCAGCGGGGCACCGGCGATGTCCCAAGTTGTCATCCCCGCTATCGACGTAAAGCTGCCGCTTTACCATGGCACTAAGGATTCCACCCTGCAGCGCGGATTAGGTCACCTCTATGGGACGTCTCTTCCCGTCGGAGGCGAGGGAACTCACGCGGTTATCACCGGCCACTCGGGTCTGACTAATGCAACCATGTTTGATGACCTTGAAGAGCTTAAAGCGGGCGATGCGGTTTACATTTCTACGTTTGGCGAGCGAATGAAATACCAAGTTTATGAGACTGAGGTTGTTCTGCCGGACCAAGTAGACAACCTGCGTGCAGATGGTGATCGTGACCTGTTGACCCTTGTCACCTGTACTCCATACGGCATCAACACCCACCGTTTGCTTGTTCATGCGGAACGCGTGCCGATGGACCCGGACGAAGAGCAGCTTATCGACGAATCCGCCTCCATCTTCCAATGGTGGATGTGGTTGTTGTTGGGTATCTCCCTCCTGGTCCTCATAGGACTCATCTGGTGGGTCTACCGGGAAAAGCAGAAAAGCACTCACGCCGAGGAAGCTCAAGAGGAAAAGGAATCATAATGCGTAGGACCAAATACGTAGCGGCGATTGCTGCAGCAACAGTACTATCCTCGGGGCTCTTCCTACCCGCAGCAGATGCCCGCGTGATTAGTGGAAATGATCGAGGAATTGTTGCAGAAAGCGTCGATTCGCAGCGCTCAATCTCACTGGTAGTAGAGAAGGTCGCCACGAATCCTTTCGATCCTGTTCCCGCCGGTGAGAAGCCTCCTGCAATTTCTGGTGCAACCTTTACCTTGTCGGAAGTTAAAGGCATCGATGTCACCACATCTGCTGGCCGAGCAGCGGCCAAGAACATGGAGCTCGATGATGCTCGTGCTCAGGGCCTCGTGCGTGTCGCATCCCAAACAACTGGGGATGACGGACGTGCTCACTTCGAACGCCTTAAACCAGGGCTCTATCTTCTCGAAGAAGACGAACCGGACAGCGCGTTCGATTATCATGTCTCATCCCCCAAGTTGATTATTCTGCCTCTGGCCAATCTTGAAGGAACATCGTTCACTTATGAGAACGTCGTGGTGACTAAGTGGGATAAGGACAAAGATGTTCCTCCTCCGTCGACAACTCCGGTAACAACGCCCCGAGATACTCCGCCACCAGAAGACACTCCGCCGCACAATCCTGGCACCCCTTCGAAAGAAACGACACCCCGAGTTCCAACCGGGCCGCATGAAGAACCCCCCACGAGCGAGCCGCCAGTCTCAAGCAACGGCGACTCCCCACTGGCGTCGACAGGTGCGAACGTTCTCTGGGCCGTAGGCCTCGGCAGCATGCTCGTACTACTCGGTGCCGTACTCGCACGGCGCAACGGAAACAAGCAAACACAGTAAACCGCGGACTCTAGGAAAGAACGATTATGCGAAACTTTAAAAAGCCTGCAGCACGTACTGCGAGCTCGCGTACCCGCAACGCGATACGAGGAGTCTCCGCTGTGGTTGCTTCCTTCGCCCTTGCCGTGGGCCTAGGAACCTATCCGGTTGAGGTATCGGCGCAAGAATCCGTTTCCCCTTTAGAAACAGAGCCTGCCGAAACTGAACAGGCGGTTACGGTAAAGCGGGAGAAAAATGTAGACCGCATCACCGTCGAGGACCCCCAGGGGTACGCATGGGATTTTGGGTTCAAAGCTTCCTTGGAGGATGTGTTTGCCATCAAGCGTGTTGGCAAGGGTGAGATCAAGGAGATCCGCAAGGTAACTATTGACGGGCATGAGATTGAACCTGAGTTCTACGGATTCGTGAACGCCGATAAGAACAATGACAAGGACGCTGACGATCAGGAAAGCTACTTGGCCTTTGATATCCAGGCGTTGTACTCGGTTCCTCCGCGCATGGTTGAGTTTGAGGTTGAGACCACGGATGAGGCTGAGTACTCCGTAGCTGAAGCCGACGAAGTACCGTCCAAGGAGGAACTCAAGGAATCTGGTTTCGGTATGAAGGCCTCCGAGACCATTGCAGAAGAATCAACGGAATCCGAGGCCGATACTAATGCACCTGAAGAAGCCGATGCTTTAGAGCTGTCCCCAGAGTCGACCAACGGTGGACGTCTTCGTGCAGCGCAACCGGGTCCTGTTTATGGTCAGCCGGGCGTATACGACCAAGAGCTGTCGCTGTCCAATCCCCAGCCGAAATTCCTCAACGGCAATCCAGAGTTGGGCATGACCGTGAACGAAACCGGTGAATGGCGGATGACAAGGTTCGCTATTAAGAAGGACCGAAATGATTCCAATACCAAGTCGATCACGGGCCCCGTTCGCATCCGCGTTGTGCGCAATGGCACGACTGTTGTAGACCGTACCTTTGAGGATCTCTATGAGAAGGAATGGAATTGGAATTCTCTTAATAAGTCTTATGACACGGAATTCCAGCTCATTCCGAAGGTGACTGATCTATATTTCCAAGGTGGCGACATCATCATCTTTAACCCAGTCGCACCTCCGAATGGCACGTATGCAGTGCAAATCTGGGGCCAGGACATGGACAATGAGTCCCAAGGCCACCGGGTCAATGTCACCGGCAACGGGGTTGAGTTGTCGGAACAGAAGACCGAGGGTGAGGACCCGTATAAGACTACGTTTACGGTGAAGGAGAACTCTCTCTTCGAGAATGCTCACCTCACCCTGAGTCCTTCCGCGCGACTCGAAGACGTTTACTTTGAACTGCCCATTGAGGGTTTGGGAGATGGTGTCACGCTTGAACACGAGGTAAAAACGTATTCGGATCGCGTCGAAATCACATGGTTCCCAACCAAGGATGGACAGCGGCTCAGCTCGGTCAAAGTTGCGAAGGATTCCCAGGTTGTTCTCCGCACCTCGTACCGTTCGGAGCCTACCCGCTCGGAAGATCTCGTCATTAACGGCTCGCGTGACAAGGACTGGGTGATTGAGCCTGAGCCAGGGCTTCCGATTGCCCCGATTGAAGAGAAGGATGTTCCCCCAGTAACTCCTTCAGGCGAGAAGTGTACCCAGCGCGATACAAAACCCGACAGCCGTCAGCCTGCTCGTAGCCTTACTGCTAGTGAGGCTCTGTACGGCACGAGGCGGTTTGTGGTGGCCAGCCCGAACAGTAGTAAAGACCGTATTTCTTCGCAGCTCTACCTGCAAGTACAAGATGAGACGGGAAACTATAAGACCCACGAAGTCGGGCCGAAAAGCGGATGGGTTTACAACGCAATCGCTTACAACGATAAAGATAACTACATCTATGCGATTAGTGAGCCTAGGACTGTAGATTCTGTCGGCCACATCGAGGACCCGTGTTTCCCTGCTGGGCATTTGCTTCAGATTAACCCCTACACTGGTGAGGTTTTCGACCTCGGACGCGTGCAAGGATTCCTTGGCGAATTACCTGAGCACGCTAGCAAAGTCGGTGAATACTCCAATGATCTAGGCAGCGGCATCAACGCGGGTACCTTCGACTCGAATGGAAAGTACTGGGTAGCTGCGTCATCAAGCTGGGGAGCCGGACGGCTCTACGAGGTTGACCTCGATCGGCTCACAGCAACTTCTAAGAATAAATTCCCCGCAAAACAAGCGGCTGCTACGCCATGGTCCATCGGACAAAATTACCGTACCGTATCTGAGGACATCGTAGCTCTTTCGGATGCCCCCAACTATGCGTGGGGAATTCAAAGCGGGTGGGCAAACCCAAGCACTCCGCAAAAGATCTGGCTTGAACGAATCAATCTCTCCACTGGCAAAGTTGATCGCATCGATATCACTAACCTGACTATGCCGTCCGGCCAGACCCTGTTTGGTTTTCTCGGGAACCCGAATAAAGCGCCGGTATGGGGACAAGGATGGGCAGAATCTGGCGATACCTTGGCCTTTGGCTTGGGCGGTAGCTCTTCCAAAGGGGGCGTAAGCCAAATTGTGGAAATCAAGGTCGGTAATGCTGCGGCCAGCATCGGAAGTGTGAAGCCGAGAATTGTTGGGACGAGAACTGCGCCCAGTTCTTATAACACTGACGGTACATCGGCAATTGCCCCTGATACCGTGCCTGAGCCGGTTGATCCTTTGGTGGAAAAGGATGCTGTTGAGGATCACGCAATTGCTAACGGCGATGGCACCTACAACCTGAAGTACACAATTACCGTGACCAACCCAGATAAAAATATGGGCGCAATCTATGACGAGGTTGTTGATAAGCCGGAGTTTCCGAACTCAGTGAAAATTCTGAAGACCTCGTGGACCAAGACTGATGAATTTGGTCGCAAGGCGGGATCCGGAATTCAGCAAGGAGCCGGCCCGTTCAAGCTGGCTGGATACGCTGAAATCCAACCTGCGGGTACCAAACAGTTTGGTCAAACCAGTAACGGTAAGCACGTCTTCGAAGTCGAGATGCAGGTGGCGATCGACGCAAATGCTGCAGCACCTAAAACTGGTGAATGCAAACCTGGACAAGGTTTCTTCAACACTGCCATTGTTGGAAATAAAGAAGATGATGGCTGTGTTCCTTATCCGGAAGAAGGAACCGATACGGTTCGTCTGCACCTAGCCAAGATTTCAAGCGATGATCTCAACAAGGAGAACGTCCTTGCTGAGGCAGAGAAGCTCAAGACCGCGGAGTTCGAGCTGCGTACGCTCGACAATGAGGGCAACGAGACGGGTGTTGCTACGAAGCTAACTTTGAATCAGGAAACCGGCACTTTTAGCTCGGAGGAACTCAAGCCGGGGCATTACCGCCTCGTTGAGACTAAGGCTCCGGAGTCCTACAGCCTGCTTACAAAGCCAATTGACTTCAGGGTGTCTGTGAGCGGTCAGGGCAAGGACGTGAAGGCGGATATTACCTTCGACGACCCAGAGGGCATTGAACTCATTGCTCAAGAGGTGGATTACAGCAAGGCTCCGAGCCAATGGAACCTTTCTTCAAAGGACGTGGTGATGACAGTCGCCAACGTATTCCAAGGCGATCTTCCCAAGACAGGCGGCGTTGGTTTGTGGGTACCAACGTTGGTTGGTCTGACCATCATCGGTCTCGGCGTGCTTCTCGCGACGCGACGCCGCCAGCTGAGCTAGAACCCACCCCTCAGGGGATGACCACCCGAAAACACTAAAGGTGTTGTGAGAGGAAACCTCACAGCGCCTGTTGTGTTTTGCTACGAGGCTGAGGGAGAACGCTAAGAAGGTGTTCCCGACGTTGAACTACGCGGCGTCGGCAAGCGCGGCACTCAAGGACACCGAGCTGGTCATCCTGGCCACCGAGTGGCAGGAATTCCGCGACCTCGACCCGGCTGAGGCTGGTGCACTCGTGGCCCGCCGCCACATCATCGACGGCCGCAACGTGCTCAGCGTCGATGCTTGGCGCGCCGCGGGCTGGGCCGTCGAGGCGCTTGGTCGCGTCCTTCCGGCACAGTAAACGCCGCAATCACGGTGGTCAGCGGCACCGCGAGTGTCAAGGCCATCGCGCCCAGCAGGGAGCGCAGAACCTCCGTGGCGACGAGGTCGCTGGAGAGGATCTGCAGGGCTGGGCGCTGCGCCGCCGTGATGAGCATCAGCAGGGGCAGGGCCGCGCCGGTATAGGTCAGCACGATGGTGTACACCATGGAGGCGATATGGTCGCGGCCCACTTTCATCGCTGAGGTAAAGAGCGTGCCGGGCCCCACCGTCGGATCAGCGGCGTGCAGCTCGCGCACGGTGGAGGCCTGCGCCACCGCGATGTCGTTGAGGCTGCCGATCGCACCGATGATAAACCCGCACAGCAGCACGCCCACAACGGGCACCCCGGGCATGTAGAGCAGCAGCTTGAGATTATCCTCCGAGCTGGAACCCGTCAGTGCCGTGCTGCTTATCGACGCCCACCCCAACGCCCCCGACAACGCCAGCGCCACCAATGCTCCTCCTAAGGCGGAGGCTGATTTCCAGTTCACGCCGTGCACGAGAGGAACGGCGAGAAAAAGGATGGCCGCGCAGGTAACGAGCGCCAGCGGCAGCGCCGAATGGCCCTCGATGAGGGAGGGGATGAGGTAAAAGAAGACGATTGCCAAGCTGATTACTAGGCCCAGCAGTGCGCGCAGTCCGTGCCAGGCGGCGAAGCCGACGGTAACAAGGGCCGCGATAATAGCCCATAACGCAAGGTTTCCACTGCGCTGAAAATCAGCGAAGGCATAGGTGCCATCCGCGGAATGGGAAAGCACTATCTCATCGCCCTGGTTTAGGATCGGGTCACTGGCCAGGCCGTGGAAGATGAGTTGGGTTTTGCGCCCCGTGTCCTCGCCGGAGGTCAGATCTATCAGTGCGCGGGTGCAGCTGGTGTCCTCGCTCGCGGCGGGAATCAGCGGGGCTTCGTCGAAAGCCCGGCCGGCATGGGGATCGCTGCAAAGATGATGATCGATGCGGTCGACGGTTCCGGTCACCTGTGGCTGATTGAGCGCATAGGTAGCGAAGAAATCGGCGCTGGTGTGCTCGGATGGCGGGGTGGTGGGGCGTAGTAGAAACAAACCCGCAAGCGTTATCAGGGCGGAGAGGCTAAGAAAACTGATGAGCCCAGTACGCCACGGATTCAGGTTAGTCATGCCTATCATTGTGAATGAGTTTCATTAAAAAGAAAACTAATGATGACACGATCAACAAGTTATCCACAGGCTGGCGGCGGCGCCGTTGTGCGGTGCGGGTGGGGCGTTTAGCGTTGCTGGCATGAACCTTGTGGAAGCGCATCTTCGCAGCCAGGCGGCGGGCATCGAGCTCGTCGCCGGCGTTGCGGGGCTCAGCTTCGAGCAGCTTCGGGTGTGGGGTCCGGAGTCTGCGGCACGCTCTCTGCTGGCGCTTTTCGACGTCTACTTTGCCTCCACCTCCTTCACCCGCAAACAGGCGCGTGCCGTTTCGGCCGCCCGTGCCAATGGGCACGACCTGCCCACGCTGTTGCTCATTGAGCGCTTCGCAGGAAGGCTGAAGAAACAGCACCAGGCGTGGGATCTGCGCATTGAGCTGTGCGGAATCGCTGGCGATGAGAAGGCCGTGGCCCGCTATGCGCGCAAGCGCATTCGCGAGCTCAGCCCGCCGCCCGCGCCGAAGCCGGGAGTGACAATTCGCCGGGGAAAGGAGCTATCCAAGCTCACGCTCACGGCTCCGGCTGCACTCATCGAGGACCTGCGGCCCAATATCGATGAGGAGGATCCTGTGGGTTCCTTCACGGCCGCGTTTCGCGAGGGCCGCCTCGCCCGCCCCGTTGCCCAGACCCTCGCCGTCATGGAGCTTCCCGAGTACGCCACAATCCTGGGTCGCCTCGGTGATCCCTCCACCCCGCGCCCCGATTCCGCGGATCCTGCTTCCGCCGCTCCAATACCCCCAAATTCTACTTCGGACCAGCCCACTATCAGTAGCTGCGCCGACGAGTCTCGGGACAACGCAGCCCCAGACCTCGGGGATATCGTGATTCAGCTATCCAACGGCGCCAAGATCACGGGCAAAGAGCTCATCGAGCGCGAGCTCGCCGAAGAAGGCCTCGTCATGATTGTTGACCGCGTCAAAGGCCCCGTGGAACTCCACCGCACCCAGCGCGTCGCCTCGGAGAAGCAGCGCATCATGGCCTGCGGTGAGCAACCCACCTGCGCCTGGGATCGCTGCCTGTGCGGCGCCGATTATTCCCAGATACACCACATCACAGAATGGAGACACGGCGGCGAAACGAACCCCGAGAACCTCACTCCGCTGTGCAAATACCACAACGCCATCAATGGCCTCCCGGGTCGCGGCCGCATTGTGCGCGAAAACGGCAAGATTAAATGGGTACCGGCTGGGCCCCACGATCCGCGTGAACCGGCCCACCCGCATCGCGCGCCGCGCGCTCAGCGCATCCGGGAGCATCGTGACGGCACCGCAAGCCAAAGCTGTACTGAGCCAAGCGCCCGCACACCCGCCGCGCCGCCGGCATCCACACCTTCCGAGCCGGGAAGCCCCGCTCCGCCCGACCGCTAGTGCTCGAGGCAAGGGGCCTCGCACGCTTTTGCGCTGAGCGCGCCCCTTTACGCTTGCCCGATCGTGGGAAGCCTGGCCGTCAGTAGCGTGCAGGGCTACTGGCGGTAGCTCACCAGGAAGTTGCCGAGCCGCTCGATCGCGTTCTCCAGCTGCGAAGCCCACGGCAGCGTGACCACGCGGAAGTGATCCGGCGTGGGCCAGTTAAAGCCGGTGCCCTGCACCATGAGGATTTTTTCGGCGCGCAGGATGTCGAGCATGAGCTTCGCGTCATCGTGGATCTCGTAGACCTCTGGATCCAAGCGCGGGAAGCAATACAACGCGCCCATCGGCTTCGTCACGGATACGCCTGGAATCTCGTTGAGCTTCTCGTATGCGACATTGCGCTGCTTGAGCAGGCGCCCGCCCTGGCCGGTGAGCTCATAAATGGACTGACGCCCACCAAGTGCGACCTGAATCGCGTGCTGCGCCGGCACATTCGGGCACAGGCGCGTGCCCGCCAGCAAATCCAGGCCCTCGATGAAACCGCGCGCATGGGACTTCGGGCCCGTCAGCACCATCCAGCCGGCGCGGTAGCCGGCCACGCGGTAGGCCTTCGACAGGCCATTAAACGTGATCGTCAGCAAGTCCGGCGCCAGCGAGGCAATCGAAATGTGCTTCGCGCCGTCATAAAGAATGCGATCATAAATCTCATCCGCCAGAATCAGCAGATTGTATTCGCGTGCTACCTCAACGATTTTCTGCAGCGTTTCACGCGAGTACACCGCACCCGTCGGGTTATTCGGATTAATGACCACAATAGCCTTGGTCTTCTCCGTTACTTTTGCGCGAATATCCTCAATGGACGGATTCCAATCATCCTCTTCATCGCACAAATAGTGCACAGGCGTGCCACCCGCCAGCGACGTCGCTGCCGTCCACAGGGGGTAGTCAGGGGCGGGGATGAGAACCTCGTCGCCGTCGTCAAGCAGCGCCTGCGTGACCATCGAAATTAGTTCGGAGACGCCGTTGCCCAGGTACACGTCATTGACGTCGAAGCTGGGGAAATCCTCCAGCTCATAGCGCGTCACAATCGCGCGACGCGCCGGGATAATTCCCTTCGATGTGGAGTAGCCCTGGGAGGTCGGCAGCGCCGCAATCATGTCGCGCATGATGACGTCCGGCGCATCGAAACCAAACACTGCCGGGTTGCCGGTGTTGAGCTTCAAAATGCTGTGCCCGTCGAGCTCCATGCGCTCGGCCTCCGTGGAAACCTCGCCGCGAATATCGTAGGCAACGCCTTGTAGTTTGGTGGATTGATCAAAAATCCGGTTGTGTGTCATGCCGGATATGTTACTTCTGGTTCCACTGCTCCAGCTTGCGTTTGGCCAGATTCATCGCATCGCCGGTGATTTCGCTTGCTTGACGACGCCTCTCCGCCCATTGCGCCTGCTCCAACGCCCGCATCTGCGCGCGTTCCTCCGCGCCCGCGGCCTTGAGCTCGCGCATGCGCTGGCGCTCGATCTGGCGCGGCGACGGGCGATGCCAGGATTCCGGGCCCACCTTGGCCACGTACAGCATGATCCACAACGCGGGGATGAGGAAAAGCAGGCCCGTTCCGGTCAGCGCGGCGGTGACGCCGGACATGGCACCGAAAGATGCAATCGAGCCGAACAACAACCCCAGCGTGCCTACCATGGCCGTGGCCAGTCGAGGCTTCTTCGTAGCCTGGTAGGCGCGCTCCATTTCACCTTGGGAGTAGATCTTGAGCTCCGTGCTGGCTTTGGTGGGGATATCCATGAAGACGGCCGCCAGCTCGCGGCGAGTCGTCGCCTCCATTATCGCGTCGGTGCGCTGTTCAAACTCGTCCATCGATAGACGGCCTTCACCCAAGGCCTGGGCGAGGTCGTTGACGGCGTTGGTCCGTTCGGCGTCGGAAAGCCGCATGCTGAAAGGATTAGTCACAATAGCCATCCTAACAGCCTATTTAGCTTGCTCCTTTTCGCGCACGAGGCCGGAGAGGAACGGGAAGATTGCGACGGTGAGGGCACCGCCGGCGATGAAGATCGAGGCCATTTCTGTATCGACGATGCCCGAACCCACCGCAAGCGTCATCACCGCCACGATGATGGGCAGGCCGGTTGCCGCATAGAGCGCCACTTGGAGGCGCTCGCGGGTGGTTTCGACGTCGGAGCCCGTGTGGTGGATATTTTCGCGCAGGAACACTGGCAGGCCGCGGGTCACCAGGATAAGAAGCGGGATGCCGAGGACCTTGAGGGGCTCGTCCACGATGACCTTCCAGTCAATCGCCATGCCGGAGACCACGAAGAAGACCGGGATGAGCATGGAATAAAACACCACGTCGAGGCGGTTCTCCAAGCCCTTATGGAACTCATCGGGCACGATGCGGTTCAGGATGATGCCCGCTGCGAAGGCGCCCAGCACGATATCGAGCTCAAAAACGGCGGTGACCGCCATGAGGATGGCCAGAATCAAAATGATGAGGCGCATGATGGTTTGGTTGGTGGAGCCCGCCCCGGAGATGAATGCGTCCTTGAACCACGGCATGAGCGTCGTAATGGCAAAGGGCATGATGGCCACGGCGACCGCGATTGCGATGAAGGCCAGAAGAATCAACATTGTGGTCCACGTGGAGCGCGTTCCCAAAAGGAGCGCCATCGCGGTAATCGGCGCAACCTCACCGATGGCGCCGTGGATGACCACGGAATCGCCCACCCGCGTGCCAAGCAGCTTGTCCTGCTTGAGCATCGGCGTGATGGTGCCCAGTGCCGTCGACGTCAAAGCAATTGCCATGACGATGGCGCCGGGGATGTCATCCATGAGGAAGTACGCGCCAACGCCACACACCACCATGCAGATGAGCCACGTGGACAGCCCCGTCGCGGCTTCCTTCGACTTCAGGCTGGCGAGGTCAATTTCAAAACCCGCAAGCAGGAACAGCGCGCCAACGCCAAGCTCCTTGAGCATTCCGATGCCGGGGTCTTCATGGGCCAGGCCCAACATCGATGGGCCGATGAGCATGCCGAAGAAAATGAGCAGCGCCACGGCCGGCATCTTCTTGCCTAGGGCATGGGATACCAACGGTGCCAACAGCGCCACCGCCATAATCCATGCGAAGGACACCAGCGAGTTGGTGTAGTTGGTCTCGCCCGAGGCGAGGACGTAGGTTACGTCAGTTTGCATGGGGTAGAGCGTACCTGTGGGGTATCAGGCACGCCTACCCCGTGCGTTGGTGGTGTGGCCGACGTCGCACTAGTCGCCCTTGCTTGCCGACGCCCCCGGAGCCTTCGGCGCCGCCGGGGCACTGGGTGCCGCTGGCGCGTCTGGCACAGATGGTGCCTGAGGTGCGCTGGGTGCGGCTGGAGCCTTTGGTGCCGCGGGTGCGCTGGGTGCGGCTGGAGCCTTTGGTGCCGCGGGTGCGCTGGGTGCCGCCGGTGGTGTCGGTGCGGACGGCGCCGCAGGAGTGCTGGGCGCAGTTAGAGGTTTCGGTGTCGAAGGAGCAGCCGGGGCACTAGGCGCTGCGGGTGCTTGCGGCGCGCTTGGCGCAGTCGGAGCTGCGGGAGCGGTGGGGGCTGCGGGTACCTGAGGTGTGCTGGGGGCCGCCGGTGCACTAGGGGTGGAAGGAACTGCTGGAGCAGTAGGCACGGTTGGCGCGGACGGAGCTTGGGGCGCAGTGGGTGCTGCAGGAGCGCTGGGGGCAGCCGGAGGCGTCGGCGCTGCAGGTGCCTGCGGCGCAGAGGCAGCGCTTGGTGCGGACGGCGCAGCGGTGGGGGCCTGTGGGGAGCTTGTCGGGGCAGATTGCGCAGCGGTCGCTTCCGGGGAAGGCACGTCGGAATCTTCCACGGGCAGGCGGCGAGGCGTGTCGAGGAAGGCCTTCTCGCGCGGGGCAGGGAGGTCGCCGGAGGGGGCGATGGCGCTGCGCAGCATGAGCGCCACATCGCTGACCTGGGTTTCCGGCGCGATGGACTTCACGCCGCCCGTGAGCATGACGTTGCAGAACGGGCAGCCCGTCGCGATCTGTTCCGCGCCCGTTGCCACGGCCTGCTCCGAGCGGAACTCGTTAATGCGCTTGCCCAGCTTTTCTTCCATGAACATGCGCGCGCCACCGGCGCCGCAGCAGAAGGCCTCGTCGCGGTTGTGGTCCATCTCCGCCAGCGACGCACCGGTCGCCTCCACGAGCTCACGCGGCGGGTCGAAGACCTTGTTGTGGCGGCCCAGGAAGCACGGGTCGTGGTAGGTCACCGGCTTGCGGTTCTCCGGGGAGCGCGGCACCGGCACGAGCAGCTTCTCCCGCACCAAACGGTTAAGCAGCTGCGTGTGGTGCAGCACGTCGAAGTGGCCGTCGAAGTCGGGGTACTCGTTGCGAATCGTGTTGAAGCAGTGCGGGCACGTCGTGATGATTTTGCGCTGGCCTTTGGGGACGCCGGCAAAGGCGTCGTTAAGCGTGGCGACGTTTTGCTCCGCCATCACCTGGAACAGGAACTCATTTCCGGCACGGCGCGCCGGGTCACCGGTGCAGGTCTCGCCCGTGGCCAGCACACCGAACTTCACGCCGGCGGTGTGCAGCATGTCCACCACGGCGCGCGTCGTGGCGCGGCCCTTGTCGTCGTAAGTACCCGCGCAACCGACCCAGAACAGGTACTCCAGGTCCGAAAAGTCTTCCGCGTCCTCACCAATAATCGGCACCTCGATGCCATCGGCACGCGCCTCGTCGATCCACGCGCGCCGTTCCGAGGCGTTGCGTCCCCACGGGTTGCCCTTTGTCTCGATGTTCTTAAACAGTCCGGTCAGCTCCGACGGGAAGTCGGACTCCGCCAGCACCTTAAACCGGCGCAGGTCCGCCACGTGGTCGATGTGCTCGATGTCTACCGGGCACTGGTCCACGCACGCACCGCAGTTGGTGCAGGCCCACAGGACATCATCATCAATCGTGCCCGCCATCGCCAGCACGTTGAGCCCCTCGTGCGGGTTGTAGTTATCCAGCGCGCCCTGGCGCAGGTCCATCATGAGCTTCTTCGGGCTCAGCGGCTTCTCGGTGTTCCATGCGGGGCAGAGGTCCTGGCAGCGGCCGCATTCGGTGCAGGAGGAGGCGTCGAGAAGCATCTTCCAGCTCCCCGGCTCAAGGTCCTCCAGGTCGGGTGTGGGCACTGAGCCCAGCGCCTTTTCACCCGTGGCGTTGCGCTGGAAGAAGATGTTGAAGAAGGCCATGAAACGGTGCCACATCACGCCCCACTGGAAATAGCGCGCGATGCAGGCGATGAACACCAGGCCCGTCAGCAGCTTCACTAGGGCAAAGAACTGCACCATGCTTGGCGACGCCTGCATAATCCCCGCCACACGCATGGTCAAGAAATCAGCCCACGGGGAGCCTCCGCCATAGGTGGCGATGGCGGAGGCCTTGACGGCGAGCATGCCTAGGCCCTCGAGGAGAACGATGGCCTCCACCAGGCGTGCGGGGAAGACCTGCGAATTGTAGAAGCGGCTGCCGCGCTCGGTGTGGCCGAGTTTCAGGCGCACGCCAATGAGGAAGCAGATGCCCAGCACGGTGCCGATCGCGAGGACCTCTTCGATGAAGTGGTAGACCGGCCAGTCGCTGAGCCACGGCCAGCCTTTATCGGGGGCGAAGGTTTGGATATAGGCCTCGAACCAGACGATGGCGCCGAAGAGGAAGCCCACCATGACGAGCCAGTGCGCGGCATTGACCAGCGGCCGGCCCTTGAAGTGGGTATGGCCGAAGACTTCGATAAGCACGCGGCCGAGGCGCGCCAGGGGGCGGTCGGTACGGTTTAGCTGCGTGGGGCCGCCGGAGCGGATGAACCGAAACAGCGCCGTGAGGCGGTAGAAAAAGTACAGCCACACCGGGACCGATGCGGCGATGGCAACCCAGCCGAACATGCGCGCTCCTTTAATTGCTGCTGTGTGTGCCTCTTACCTTAAATCCTCGGCCCCGAAATCAGTGAGTCAGGATTCAGCTAGTGTTTTCGGAGGCCGAGAAATAAGCTGACGTGTATGGGAAGAATCAGTGCGCCGAAGGCGGCGGTGGGGCTTATCGCAGGATTTGCGGCTTTCGGCGTGACGGGGTTTGCAGTGGCGCAAGGCGGTCTGACGGCGAACCTGGCGCTATCGGGAACGTTCTTCAACGTCAACATGCGGCACTTGGAGGGCGAGGCTTTCTCGCTCTTCGTGGATAGTGACAAGAAGGGTGAGGAGGACGTGCCGACGGCCCGGTTGAAGATGGAGCACGCGGTGGCCTCGGATCTTTGCCTCTACGTCACGACGGACCTGCCGGCGGTGGGGGAGGCCACGCTGGCGCTGAAGGCGAAGGGCGATAACAGCGTGGAGGCCACCGACTTGTTGGTTGGTGCGTCGGACATCGAAGGCTCGTTGGTCATGGAGGACGCGAACGTGGGCATCGATGCGCGCCAGCTGTCTACCACCGCGGATCCCGGAACGTGGGGCCTGTATGCAAAGAAGGTTTCGCTGACTGCCGACGACGTCCGCGCCACCTCCATCGGCGCCAAGACGCTGTCAGCACAGAACGTGGGTGTATCCGTGGAACGGGGCCGCGGAAATGGCTGCTGATCGGTTTAAGGCGTGGCGCGGTGGGCGGCCGTTCATCCCGGGCTTGCTGCTCATACTTTCGGGAATCGTCATCGCCACGCCCGCGTATTTCACCGTGCACATCTCGGACCTGCTGGTCATGATTTCCACGGTGTCGGGCGTGTCCACGCTGCTTATCGGGACGCTGTTGGTCATGTTCGGCTTAGGAGCGTGGTTTCGCCCGGCCACCTCGACGTATCTGGGAGTGCTCGGCATCATCGTGGCCGTGATTGCGCTGCCTACCTCTAACTTGGGAGGCTTCCTTATCGGCACGCTGCTCGGCATCATTGGCGGCGCGCTCACCCTGGCGTGGGAGCCCACCGATGTTTAAGCACCGTCCTTCGCGCTCACGGAGCGTGTTGTTCGTGGCCGCCATGGTCGCTGCGGCGAGCGCGACGGGCGTGAGCGCGCAGGTCGCCCCGGCGCAGCCCTACTTTTCCACCGTGAAGGCGGACGAGGTCACGCTAACGGGAAACGTGAAAGCCACGCTGGGCACGATGCCCACCCGCGACGGCGAGGTGCGCGTTATCGAGCTCACCGGCGATCGCCTTGCCGTGCGCAACCTGGCCATCACCTTGCCCGGAAATGCCGGCGATGGCCTGCTCACGACAGGTGGTTCGATAACCACCGTGGAGCCCGCGCGCATCGTGGCGACCTCGCTGACCGCCACCCCCACCGTCGAGGGTGCGCGCACCGTGCCCGTCACGGCAGATCTCACCGGCGGCGATATCAATGCCGTTCTCGATCAGCTCGGAATTCCCCCTGCTCCGGACGCCGAGCTTCCCGACGCCCTCATGGAGCACCTTTCCTTAAGCGACGTCACCCTTGAGCTGGCGAACCTCACGGGTGACACGTTCTCGGCCCCGAGGATGTCCGTGACCGTCGACTAGTCCTCGCGGAACTGGGACTGGTGGAGGCGCCAGTAGGCGCCGTGGGCGTCGAGAAGCTCGGCGTGGGTGCCCTGTTCCACGATGCGTCCTTCCTCCATGACGATGATGATGTCGGCGTCACGAATCGTGGACAGGCGGTGCGCGATGATGAAGGAGGTGCGGTCAGCGCGCAGCGCGTTCATGGCGTCCTGAACAAGCACCTCGGTGCGGGTATCCACGGAGGAGGTCGCCTCATCGAGGATAAGGAGCGCCGGCTGCGCCAGGAAGGCGCGCGCGATGGTGATGAGCTGGCGCTCGCCGGAGGAAATCGCGCCATTGTCCTGATCGATGACCGTGTCATAGCCCTCAGGCAGCGCGTGGACGAAGCGGTCCACGTAGGTGGCCTTGGCGGCGGCAATGACCTCCTCGTCGGTGGCGTCGAGGCGGCCGTAGCGGATGTTGTCCATGATGGTGCCCTCAAAGACGACGGCGTCCTGCAGCACCATGCCCACCTGCGAGCGCAGCTCGTGGCGCGACATCTGCGCGGTGTCGATGCCATCGAGGCGGATGGTGCCGGAATCGATGTCGTAGAAGCGCATGATGAGATTGACCAGCGTGGTCTTGCCGGCACCCGTGGGGCCGACGATGGCCGCGGTCTGGCCCGGTTCCACGCGGAGGCTGAGATCCTGGATGAGTGGGGTTTCGGGATCATAGGAGAAGTCCACGTCCTCGAACTCAACCAAGCCCTTCGCGCGCCCGCCCAGGCGGGAGGTGGTCTCCTCGGCGGGTTCTTCCTCAGCGTCGAGGAACTCGAAGACGCGCTCGGCCGAGGCCACGCCCGATTGCACCTGCTGCATCATTCCGCCGAGCTGGCCCAGCGGCTGGTTGAACTCGCGGGAGTACTGGATGAAGGCCTGGGCGCCACCCAGCGTGAGGTTGCCGGAGGCCACCTTCAACGCGCCGAGCACCGCGATGACCACGTAGGACAGGTAGGAGATGAACTGCATGATCGGCATCATCATGCCCGCCAGGAACTGCGCCAGCGAGGCGGAGCGGAAGAGCTCCTCGTTGCGCTTATCAAAGTCCTCCGTCATGGAATCGATGCGCCCGAAGACGGTCGCCAGGTCGTGGCCGGAGAAGGCTTCCTCGACCTGCCCGTTGAGGTCACCGGTGGCCTTCCACTGCGCCTTGAACTGCTTCTGCGCGCGCGAGCCGACGACCCCGATGACCACACCGGTCAGCGGCAGCGCCAGCAGCGCCACGAGGGCCAGCTGCCAGGACACGGTGAACATCATGACCGTGATGCCGATGACCATGAGCAGGTTATAGAACAGCTGCGAAATGGCCTGCTGCAGCGCCGTCTGGACGTTGTCGGCATCGTTGGTGGTGCGCGAAAGAAGGTCGCCGCGCGACTGCGTATCGAAGTAGTTCAGCGGAAGCCGGTTGATCTTCGCCTCGATGCGCTCGCGCAGATCGAAGACAACCTTCATCACCAGCGAGTTGAGCAGGTAGCCCTGCCACCACTGGAAGAGCGAGGACACCACGTACATCGCAATCACGATGCCGATGACCGTGCCCAGCTTGGAAAAATCAATGCCGAAGCCAGGGTTCAAGTCCATGGCGGAGGCCATGTCCGCGAACTTATCCTGCCCGCCCGCGCGCAGAGCGGCGATGGCCTGCTCCTTGGTCATACCGGCGGGCAGGTGGCGGGAAATGACGCCGGAGAAGATGACGTCGGTGGCCTTGCCCATAACCTTGGGCGCGGCCACGGCGAGGAACACGCACACGAGGTTCATCGCGGCAATCGCGACAAGCTGCGCCTTGAACGGCGCGAGCAGGCCAAAAAGACGCTTGGCGGAGGGCCAAAAATTCTTGGCCTTGCGCGGCGCGTTCTCGCCGGTCTTCTCCTCGATCTCGGCAGTGGTGTCTTCACTCAACGTAGCGTTGTCCTGCTCAGCCATTTATGCCACCTCCTGGGATTCCACAATTTCGCGGTACGTCTCCGAGTTTTCCAGCAGCTCCTCGTGTGTGCCGCGGGCCACGACGCGCCCGGCGTCCATGACCAGAATCTGATCCGCATCCACAATCGAGCTCACGCGCTGCGCCACAATGATGGTCGTCGCCTCCGCGGTGTATTCCCGCATGGCGTCGCGTACCGCGGCATCCGTGAGGACATCGAGCGCGGAGAAGGAATCATCAAAGAGGTACACCAGCGGCCGCGCCACCAGCATGCGTGCGATGGACAGGCGCTGGCGCTGGCCGCCGGAAACGTTGGTGCCGCCCTGGGAGATGTGCATGTCGAGGTCCTCGACGAAGTTTGCCTGGGCCACGCGCAGCGCTTCCCACAGCTCCTCATCGGTGGCGTCCGGGGCGCCGAGGCGCAGGTTGGAGGCCACGGAACCGCTAAACAGGTACGGCTTCTGAGGAACGAGGCCCACACGCTTGACGACGTCCCCTCGTGCCATATCGGCGATATTGGTGCCGTCGAGAAGCACGCGCCCCTTCGTCGGGAGGTAGAGGCGCGGGATCAGGGAGAGTGCGGTGGTTTTGCCGGAACCGGTCGCGCCGATGAGCGCGGTGGTGGTGGCGGGGGTGGCGGTGAAGGAGACGTCGTGAAGCACGGGCGCTTCGGCGCCGGCGTACTGGAACGTGACGTTGTCGAACTCGACCACACCCTCGGAGCGCTCCGGGGTGAGCGGGTTAGCGGGCTCGACGATGGAGGGATCGTGTTCGAGGACGTCGGTGATGCGGCGCGCGCAAATGACGGCGCGGGGCAGCATCATGGCCATGAAGGTGCCCATCATGACCGCCGCGAGGATCTGCAGCAGGTACTGCAGGAAGGCGGTCAGGGAGCCGACTTCCACGAGGCCATCGTCGACGCGGTGGCCGCCGAACCACAGAACTGCGCCCGTGGCTACGTTCAGGATGACGGTGATGATGGGGAACATGAGGACGAACAGCTGACCCACCTTGAGCGAGAGGTTGGTGATGTCGCGGTTGGCGGTGCGGAAGCGCTCGGCTTCGTGCTCCTCGCGGGTAAAGGCGCGGACGACGCGAATGCCGGCGATTTGCTCGCGCAGCGTGCCGTTCATGACGTCGAGCTTTTCCTGCCAGGAGCGGAAGAGCGGCATGAGGCGGACGATGATGACGGAGATGGCGGCCAGCAGTACGATGACGGACACCGCGACGAGCCAGGACATTCCGGCGTCTTCGCGGATGGCCATGATGATGCCGCCGATGGACATAATGGGTGCGGCAACCATGAAGTTGAGCATCATCATGTAAACCATCTGGACCTGCTGGACATCGTTGGTGCCGCGGGTAATGAGGGTGGCGGTGCCGAAGTTGCTCATGTCTTCGGCGGAGTAGCGGGTGACGCGGCGGAAGACTTCGGAGCGCAGGTCGCGGCCGAGGCCCATGGCGGTGCGGGAGCCGAACCAGATAGCGGCGATGGCGGCGCTGACCTGGATGAAGGCCACGATGAGCATGATGCCGCCGGTGCGCCAGATGTAGTCGATATCAACTTGGGCCACGCCCCTGTCGATGATCTTCGCGTTGAGCGAAGGGAGGTAAAGCGTTGCCGCGGTGGACAATGCTTGGAGAAGCAACACCGCGATGACGTAGCCGGTATACGGCTTCGAACGGGATATGAGGATACGTAGGAGTTCCATAGACCAACGTTTCATGTGAGCGGCCTGGAAAGGCCAAAGGTCAATGACCGCGCAAGTCTATCCCGCTAGACGCGAGCGCGTCTAGCGCGCTAGAAGCAGACCGGCGCGCGCTGGGCCCGCGCCGTGACGGCGGCCCAGTCCTCGACGTCGTCGGTGGGCTGGCACAGGCCCTCCCACGTGGTGATGGCCACGCCGCGGGCCATGAGCTCCAACAGAACAAGGTGGCGGTCCCCGGAGGCGGAGAGCTGGTTGAGGTCCGCGTGGGAAATATCGGCTCCGACGCGGACGTTGCCGATGAGCCGCAGGCGCGGCGTGGTCCCCTTCGGGCACGGCTCAGCAACGGATTCCGCGCCGGAGAGCCCGGCGAAGCGGCGCAGCAAACCGAAAGGCGCGGGGCGCTCGCAGTAGAGGTCCACGCACAGCCCGGCCCTGATGAGCCGTTCGGCGGTGGAGAGCGCGGCGGGGCTGTCCCCGACGATGGCAACACGCTGCATGAGAACCCCTTCAGTTCGGTAGAAATAGACTGTCTAGTCTGTAAATCTAGTCCGCTCGGTTCATTCTGGCTAATTTTTATTCTCCCTAGTACCCAAGCTCACAGCCCCCGCGCCCCACTGTGGGGCTGCGCACACGCCCGCCTCCCTTTAATGTGAGGTGTCATGACCGAACCGATAAACCTGCTGGACCGCGGCGACTACCGCGACCCCAGCATTAGCCCCGAAGGCACCCGCGACACCGCGCCGCTCGAGCTTGCCGTGGCCGAGCGCAACCAGGAACTCGTCGAGGAGTGGGCCGACAAGCTTTATGACGCCTCCGCCGAGACCATCACCGAATGGGCCGCCGAGCACGCACCCGGCCGCCTCGCCGTCACGATGTCCATGGAAAACACCGTGCTCGCCGAGCTCGCGCACCAAGCGCACCTCGACGCCGACCTCCTCTTCATCGACACCGGCTGGCACTTTCCGGAGACGTTGGAGGTGGCGGGGGACGTCGCCAAGCGCTATGCGGACCTGCCGCTGGTGCGCGTCCTGCCTATCTTGAGCCCCGAGGAGCAGGACAAGATTTATGGCCCGCGCCTGTACGCGCGCGATGTCGCGGCCTATAACCGCATGCGCAAGGTGGAGCCGCTCAACATGGCTATGGACCCGTATGTCGGGTGGGTCACCGGCCTGCGCCGCGCCGATTCCGAGCACCGCGCCACCGCCCCGGCGCTGAGTCTGGACCGCACGGGGCGGCTGAAGATTTCCCCGATTATTACGTGGGACCTCGATGACACCGACGCCTACATCAAGGAACACGACCTCATCATCCACCCCCTCACCCTCCAGGGGTACCGCTCTATCGGCTGCGCGCCGTTGACCTTCCCGGTAGGCGAGGGCGAGGATGCGCGCTCCGGGCGCGTTTTCGCTGACGGCAAGACAGAATGCGGGTTGCACGACTAATGACTCTTTCACCACACCTTAAAGACTTAGAGAACGAATCCCTTCACATCCTGCGCGAAGTCGCCGGGCAATTCGACAAGGTAGGCCTGCTCTTTTCCGGCGGCAAGGACTCCGTCGTCGTCTTCGAGCTCGCCCGCCGCGCCTTTGCGCCGGCCACAGTGCCCTTCGAGCTCATCCACGTCGATACCGGGCACAACTTCCCGGAGGTCATCGACTTCCGCGATCAGCTCGTCGCCGAGACCGGCGCGCGCCTGCACGTCGCTCACGTCCAGGATTGGATCGACCGCGGCGACCTCCAGGAGCGCCCCGATGGCACTCGCAACCCGCTGCAGTCCGTGCCGCTGGTGGAGACAATCGCCGAGCGCGGTTACGACGCCGTCCTGGGTGGTGCCCGCCGCGACGAGGAACGCGCCCGCGCCAAGGAGCGCATCTTCTCCATCCGCGATTCCTTCGGCGGCTGGGACCCGCGCCGCCAGCGCCCGGAGCTGTGGGACCTCTACAACGGTGGCAAGATGGCCGGCGAAAACGTCCGCGTCTTCCCCATCTCCAACTGGACCGAATCCGATATTTGGGAGTACATCGGCGCGCGCAATCTGCAGCTTCCCTCCATCTACTACTCGCACCAGCGCGAGGTGTTTAACCGCAACGGCATGTGGCTGACCCCGGGCGAGTGGGGCGGCCCGCGCGAGGATGAACCGTTGGAGACCCGCACCGTGCGCTACCGCACCGTGGGCGATATGTCCTGCACCGGTGCTGTGGAATCCACCGCCGCCTCCCCCGATGAGGTGCTCGCGGAAATCTCCATTTCCACCCTGTCCGAGCGCGGCGCCACCCGCGCCGATGACAAACTGTCCGAGTCCGCCATGGAGGACCGCAAGAAGGAAGGCTACTTCTGATGACGACTACCCTCGCACCGAATGTCGGCGCGCTCAAACAGCGCGATACCCTGCGCCTGTGCACCGCCGGTTCCGTCGATGACGGCAAGTCCACCTTCGTGGGCCGCCTGCTCTACGACACCAAGTCCGTGCTGGCGGACCAGGTGGAGTCCATGGAGCGTTCCTCTGCCGACCGCGGCTTCGACGGCATGGACCTCTCACTGCTTGTCGACGGCCTCCGCGCCGAACGCGAGCAAGGCATCACCATCGACGTGGCCTACCGCTACTTTGCCACCGATAAGCGCACCTTCATCCTCGCCGATACCCCGGGCCACGTGCAGTACACGCGCAACACGGTCACCGGCATGTCCACCTCCCAGGTGGTGGTGCTGCTTGTCGACGCCCGCAATGGCGTCGTCGAACAAACCCGCCGACACCTCAACGTGGCCGCACTCCTGGGCGTGCGCCACGTGATCCTGGGCGTGAACAAGATCGACCTGGTGGACTACGACGAGGCCACCTTCCGTGCGATCGAGACTGAGTTCAACGAGGTCGCCGCGCGCTTGGGTATCACCGATTCGGTGGCCATCCCGATCTCGGCGTTGAAGGGCGATAACGTGGTGGAACGCTCCACGAACATGCCGTGGTACGAGGGCCCGACGGTCCTCGACACGCTCGAGACCGTCCCAGTGGCCACCGGCCGCGCCGATGATCTGGACCTGCGTTTCCCCATCCAGTACGTCATCCGCGAGCACGCCAGTGACTACCGCGGCTATGCCGGCCGCGTGAAGGCCGGGCACGTGGCGGTGGGGGATGAGGTGACCCTGCCAGGCGGGCGCACCTCGACGGTCACCGCGATCGATACCAACGACGGCCCGCTTGGCTCGGATGAGGCGGCGCGCGCCGGGGATTCCGTGGTACTTAGGCTGGCCGATGACATCGACTTGGCCCGCGGCGACCTCATCGCCGGTGCGCAGCGCCCGGAGGAGGTGCGCGAATTCGCCGCCACCGCGGTGGTCCTCACGGACAAGGAGCTGCGTGCGGGCCAGATGGTGAAACTGCGCTATGGTGCCGCGCTGGTCAAGGCGCGCGTGGCATCGGTGGAGCGCATCCTCGACCTCGATGGCGTGGCGGATGTTGAGGCACCGGAATCAGCAGCCCTCAATGACATTGCGTTCATCACCGTCCAGACACAGGCGGAGCTTCCCGTGGAGGATTATGCCGCCCGCGGCGCGGTGGGCAACTTCCTGCTCATCGATCAGTCCAGCGGCAACACCCTTGCCGCCGGCTTTGTGGGCCAGCGCCTGCGTTAACCCGCGAGTTTAGGCCGTGGCGTTCTTCTCGGCCTGCTTGCGGCCCAAGGTCTTGCGCAGGGACCAGATGAACTCCGCAATCATCAGGTAGACCGGGGTGCCGCCGGCGACCATGAAGAAGAAGGCGCCGGCGGAGCTGGCCTCGTCGACGTAGTCATCAGCGCCGTAGAGGAGCTCGACGCTGCTGGCGTTGCCGACCTCCGCGAGGGCGCCGAGGCCGCGAATCGTGGAGATGATCCACATGAAGGCCAGCAGGCCCCACACGATGCACCACTGGCTCGACTGCGCGCGCTGGCGGGAGGGCTCCACGGGGAAGGAGAAGTTGCTCAGATCAACGTTGAAGTTGGAGGAACCGGAAGCCTGGGCGGTCGACGGCTGGGGCATGAGCTGCACTCCCGAGCCAGACGTGGCGATCTCACGGATGCGGGCGACGTCCACCTCAGGGCCGAAGGGATCCGCGATAGCTCGGTCATACTGCTCGCGGCGGTCCTGGCGGGAGAAGATGCTGTGGGCGGTGGAGAGTTCGTCGTAAAGCGCGGCGTTGGACGGGTCAGTCGCGGTGAGGCGGCGCTCGATATCCGAGGTCAGGGTCGCGGAATCAGCGGAAGGGTCAAGGTTGAGGGAGTTATAGAGGTTGTAGTGTGCCACGAGGCGAAAAGTCCTTTCGAGGGGTTAGCAGGGATCGCTGAAATCTGCATTGTTATTGAGCGAACGGGCGTTGCCACCGTATCGCGCCTTGAGCTTACAGACCTCATCCACGCTGTGTCCGGCGTCGTAGTAGGCCGCATAGACCTGCTTGCCTTCGTGTTCCGAACGCAGCGAGCTGCATGCTGTTCCCGGCATGATCTTGGCCCCGGCGTAGTGGGCCTCCACGCGGTCGATTTCGGATTGCGGGGACTCGCCATAAGGGACGAGGAGGGAGTCCACGATGAGGATGTAGCGGCCATCGCAGGTCTCTTGCGCTTGTGTGCTCTCAGCGCTGTCCTCAGTGCTCTGCTCGCAGAGGGGGATGTCATCCGTGATTTGCTTCGGGACATTGTTGGCACTGAGGCGGTTGGAATCCCAGCATTTGATCGTCGTTGAGTCAACGAGGCCGTCGTTTTTATAGGAAACCCATTCTCCGCCGCCCCAGGAATAGAGGTAAAAAGAGGAGCTGTTTTCTGTGGCGAGGTAGAGCCAGTCGTCATTGCAAAACAGCGTCATCGGGCGTGGAATATCATTCCTAGTCTTTTCAGCTGCTGTACCGCACCTGTCTGCCTTCTGAGGCGTGGCTTTAGACGTCACGGGTTTCGCGGTGCTCGTCTCAACACTTGTAGTGCGGGTTTCAGCGCTCGTTGTGGTGGCCGCAGCACTTGTGGTGGTGCTTGGGGCCACCTGTGTAAAGGAAGCTTCTTGCTCGATGCTCTCAGAGGATGAGCGCGACATTAACAGCCACGTGACACCAGCAATGACCGCAAGGAGTACGACGACGGCGATGATCATGATGCTCCTCGAGCGTGCAGGACGTTCCGGGCCCTCGTTGTTTGGCGGGGCCCAGGGGTTGCTATTAGTCACGCAGGGAACTCCTTTAAGACGGGGGGCGGCAGACAGCAGCTTCCACAGGAAGCCGTGTCACACTATAGCCGCATTATCCCGCACAAAAGGGGGGTTAGTTCGGTGGGACATCACCGCTCATGATTGTTTTCTGCTGGTCTTCGTCCCAGCGGAACCCGGCATGCGTTTCGCCGGTGCGCCCGGCGGTGGTTTCGCCCTCGCGGGCCCAATGGTAGGTCACGGCGATCTCCGCGTCACTCACTCGCTCGACGGTGGGAAAGAAACCATAAGGCTCGAAGGTAGCAGTGCCAAGGTATTCGCCTTTGTGGAAGAGCATGATGTGGTGTGGCGAGGAGGCCGTGGCACCCCCGATGGTGATAATTTGCCAGCTCAAATCCGCGCAAGGGTCGAAGCCGTCGGAAGAGGATAGTTGCCAGCCAAAGTCATTCCACGGCGCGATGCTGCCAATGCCTGATTGATAGGCCTCGTCGGCGTCAATATCCTCGCAGGACTCCGACTTGTCCGCGCTCTGGGTAGGGGAAGGTGCCTCGCTGCTCGTCGGCTCAGGGCTTATCTCCTCTTCCGTGGTGTTCTCGGTGGCAACGTTCGCCGAGCTGTTGTGGACCGCACTGAACATAGGGGTCTCTGCCTCGTCCTGATGGCTTTGCGCACAAGCAGCGAGTGGGAGGCAGATGAGGATAGCGCCCACAAAGGCAGGCCTGAGCATTATTTTTCCTTCCATAAAAAGTGCGCCTCGTGTGAGGCGCACGATTAGTTTTATCTTAGCGAGGAGGAACGTCACCGCTCATGATGACTTTGTTCTGGGCGGCGTCCCAACGGAAGTTTGCTTCCGTGGTGCCCGTCGGTGCGGCATTGGCGTCGCCTTCTTGCGGCCAGTGGTAGGTCACGGAAATCTCACTGCCGTTGACCTGCTCGACGCTGGGGAAGAAGGCGTAGGGCTCGGCGGTGGCGGTGCCGATGTACTCGCCGTAGTGGAAGAGCATGATGTGGTGCGGCGAGGAGGCCGTGGCACCCTCGACGGAAATGGTCTGCCAACTTAAGCTCGCGCACGGATCGAAGTGGGCGGAATCAACCAGTGCCCATTCATGTCCATTCCACTGGGGAACCTGGGCGATGTTGTCGGCGAAAGCGGCGTGGGCATTTCCTGCCTCGCAGACTTCGGCGACGGGGCTGGCCTGAACTTCTTCTGGGTTGGCGCATGCAATGAGGGGGAAGCACAGTAGTGCGGCTCCGGCGAAAACTCGTGGTGTGAACATTGTGTTCTCCTTTCTGAGGTCTCGGTGTGGTTCCAGACCCTACAAAGGCCGCAGAGACCCCGGCCAGAGTTACGGAGAGCATTCCTCGGGTCAGCGGGTAGTCTCTCAGGCATGGAGAATCTGTCTGGTCGTACACTGTTCGTCGCTGCCGTGGATGCCGAAGCCACGCATGTTCCGGAGGGAGCGCCGCTGCTCATCACGGGTATTGGTACGGTTCCCGCCGCCATCGAGCTGACAACGGTGCTGGCGTCGGCAGAGGTGCTGCCGGAGCGTGTCATCAACATCGGTACTGCGGGCGCGCTTCGCGACGATCTCTCGGGCGTCTTCGAGGTCTCCCACGTGCGCAAGCACGACTTCCACTTGGAGGTGCTCAGTGATGTTTCGCGCTACCTGCTCCCCGAGGTCATCGAGTTAGAGACCTCCGGTAAGCTGCCGACCGCCACGCTTGCCACGGGTGACGCCTTTATTTCGGATACCCCGACCCGCACGCGCCTTGCCCAGGATTCTGCGCTGTGCGATATGGAGGGCTACGCCATCGCTGCGGTGTGCCGAAAGTTTGGTGTGCCGTGCACGCTTCTCAAGCAGGTTTCGGACACCGCTAATGAAGAATCCTATGGCTCGTGGGCCTCGGTGCTCGACCGCGCGGCGGAGGAGTTGGCCGCCGCCTTCGGCACGGTGTCCGCGGACTAGGCTCTCCATAGGGCAGTTGTCGGGTGCATAATTGTGTACTGCGACCAGCATGAGGGCTCACACACTCGTGCCGCCTGATGCACCGTGGTGTGCTTCCAGGATTGTGATGCGTGCCGATAAATAAATGTTTCTGTTACCAACACCATTAGGTGTGGGGTTGGCAATCGGGGGTTAGGCGCTACAGGCGTTGCTGAGTCTGGATGAACGGGATATATTCACAGCTGGAATAGGTGGTTGTGCCAGTTCATTTTCAGTTTGCATGGGGATTGTCATGAAAATTTCAAAATCGTTATCCATTAAGCTGTGCGCGTTTGTCTCGGCTACTGCCGTCATTACTGCTACAGCGGTGGCGCTTCCGAACGCGTCTGAGGCAGCGCTGACGGATCCAAGTCTTTCTACTCAACACGGTGATGATCTAGGTCAAGGGCCCGAAGCATCAATCACACTCCAAACAGACCGCCAAAAGGTTAAGCCGGGTGATTCGGCGGTTGCCCATGTCACGCTTACAGGCGATGTACCTTTCCCGGAAACTGGGACGTGGCGGTACGGTGAATCGGATGCCACTGCGGTGCTTTTTGAGCTGCAGGTCGATCCAAAGCTGATCGTTCAGGACGTTGATCAGCTGTCCTTCCAGTGGGGTGATGGTCAGTCCCGCACCCCTTTGGACGTGACTGTGGACGAAGAACACAACAGTATTCTGTTTGAGTTCACTCCAGTTGAAAATCTTCCGCTTGGCCCGAACCCCACAATGAGCGTGGACATTCCTGTGACAGTCAGTGAGGAAGCCAAGCCTGGTGAAGACCTTGGAATCGGCGTGGCCACGGAGGTGGATATTCGGCCGACGCTCGACTGGACGTGGGGCAATTGGGACATGGTTGAGGACCCAAACGGAGACCAATGCGTGCGTCTGGCTACAGGTAACCTCCACTTCGAGAATCCTGGACAGTACGGCACGTGGCTAGCAGATTTGTGGTTGGGTGCGGATAACAACGATTTCGAGTTGGAGGGCCCTGCCACCTTTGCTGTCACGGATAAGAATGGTTCCGACTTTACGGATCAGGTCTTCCAGACTGAGGACTATCCTGCTTCGACGCCAATTCCGTCGGCTGAACCAGAAATCTGGACGGGCGCGGATGGTACAGATTTCGGTTTCTACCGTTGGCTGCACAGGTACCAGTGGAAGATTAATGATCAAAAGTTTGCTGGTGATGTCTGGATTCCAGAAGGGTCGACCATTCACATTGAGCAGCTAGTTCGCTCCAAAACCTGCAGCTTCGAGCCCGAAAGAGAGCATTTTGGTGCGAAGGTTGAAAGCCACAACTCGCCATTGTTTAAACAGGCTACTGCGAGGACAACCCTAACGGTAGAAGAAGAACCTACCCCTGAGCCGTCGCCGACTACGGAGTCTTCGTCGTCTTCGTCGAGCTCGTCGTCGAGTTCTGTGTCTTCTTCGGTTGTTCCGTCGTCTTCGGTGACGTCTTCTTCTGCTGAGCCGTCGCCGACTACGGAGTCTTCGTCGTCTTCGTCGAGCTCGTCGTCGAGTTCTGTGTCTTCTTCGGTTGTTCCGTCGTCTTCGGTGACGTCTTCTTCTGCTGAGCCGTCGCCGACTACGGAGTCTTCGTCGTCTTCGTCGAGCTCGTCGTCGAGTTCTGTGTCTTCTTCGGTTGTTCCGTCGTCTTCGGTGACGTCTTCTTCCGCTGAGCCATCGCCAACTACGGAGGAGTCTTCGACTGAGTCGTCCGCTACGACGCCAACGAGTACTGAACAGTGCGTGACGAGTACCGTCACCACGACGGTATCGCCTTCGGAGACTGAGCCTGAAGGAACTGAAAGCGCTGTGACGACGACGGAGACTGAATCCGAGTCCTCAACAGAGAGCACGACTACTGAGACACCGGAGGACGATCCATGTCCCCCGGTGACGGTTACCTCGACCCCTACTTCAGCACCGCAGTCGTCGAATCCGGACAAGCCCGAAGGCGATAAGCCTAAGGAAGGCTCTAGTACATGGGGGTGGCTCATCCCGTTGGTACCGCTGGCCATTGTCCCGCTCTTGATTAAGAACCACCAGCCGGATACCCCAGCGCCCGAGGCTCCCAAGTCGCAGCCGACTCAAGAGCCTGCACGGCATGTCACTGAGCAGCCATCAACGGTGGATGGGCCCACATCTGAGCACTCGCATCCTGTAGAAAATCAAGCGGATTCTGTAGAGAAGCAACATAGCCCCAAGTCTCGTGTTCTTGCGAATACCGGTGCAGACGTAGCGATCATCGCGGGTCTTGCACTCGTGCTAATTGCATCAGCACTAGTGCTTCTGTGGCCTGGACGCCGCAAGGAGTCCTAGGACTGCTTAGCCTCTAAACGGACAACGCCCGAGCTGTATAGCTCGGGCGTTGTCGTAGTATCGCCTAATCCAAATTTTGCACCGGAGTCCGGCAAGAGGGAAGCAGTGTGTTCAGTCGGTGCTAGAGCAGCTCATTGACCTAGCGGGCGCCGCTGGCCTCTAGGTTCTCGTAGAGCTCCATGACGTCCTCATGGCCCTCCGCCGTGGAAATCTTAATGTTTTTAGCTTCGATTTCGCCGGCGCGTAGGCTGGCCATCTCCTGGTGGTAGCGGAAGACCACGGCAATGGTGGCAGCCACCGGCACAGCCAGGAAGGCGCCGATGATGCCGGCCAGGGCGGAGCCGACCGTGACGGATAGCAGAACCATCGCGGCGTGCAGGCCCATGGCCTTGGATTGCAGCATCGGCTGGAGCACGTTGCCCTCCACCTGTTGGACGATGATGATGAGTGCCAAAGCGAGCAAGGCCTTCGTCAGCCCATCGGAGACCAGAGCGATGACGACGGCCAAAACACCCGCAGTGACAGCACCAATGACCGGGATGAAGCTGGCGAAGAACGTAACCACGCCGATGACAAGGGCCAGCGGTACCTGGAGAGCCCAGAGGCCGAGGCCGATGAGGATGCCGTCGACAGCTGCGACGGCTGCCTGTGCCTGAATGAAGCCGGATAACGTGTTCCACACGCGAGTCAGTAGCTCGGTGGCGTGCCAACCTGCGGAGTAGCCGGTATAGGTGCGCAGCCACGGCAAGAATTTATCGCCGTCCTTGAGGATGAAGAAGGCTACGAAGAGCATGATGGCGAGCGCCATGGCGATGGAGCTGGCCATCGATACGCCGGAAATCACCCCGGTGGCGATGTTGGAAGCTTGGCCCTTGATGAAGGTCATGGCGTCATCGAGGACTTCCTGGACTTTCGCGGCATCAATATCGAAGGGCAGGTCCTTGGCCATATCGACGAGCTTGTTCAAGCCGCCTTCAGCCTGATTGACCAAGGAAGCGCCCTGGGAGGACACCACCGGGGCCATCGCCGCGAAGACACCGCCGATGATGGCCAAGAATCCCAGCAACGTGGTGATGGAGGCCAACGCACGCGGGAACTTGTGCGCGCGTAACCAGTTCGTCACGGGGAAGAGCACCGTGCACACCAGGATGGCCAGGATGACCGGCAGCAGGCCCACCCAGATGAACTTCAGCAGGTAGCCGGCCAGGCCGACGCCCGCCACCACGATGATGAAGATCAAGCACACCTTGGCCAAGGAGATGGCATCGCGCCCGAGGACGCGAGACTTGTCATCGGTCTTCGACACCGGGAGGGTAGCTTCTTCATTAATGGGCTCCGCGGCGGCAGAAGCCGCCGCGCCAGAGGCCGTGGAGGACGTGCCCGAGCGGGCACCGTCATCATTGTTGTTTGTCATGCGCTCCATCTTCTCATATGAGCGCAGAAAACGAACTATGCGCGGATGCTGCTTACCTGGCGGATGATGCCGAAGCGGTGCATCGTTACCGAGACTGCCTGCTCGAGGAGGAAGGGAAGGAGCTCACGGCGGCCATCGGCCAGCACCGGCTGGTCCAGGACCACGGAGTTGGATTCCACCGCGGCCTCAAAGACGCCTGGCTCGACAGAACCCACGGTTCGAATGCGCGCGGATTCCAAGCCGGAAACCTCGCGGGCGAAGGCGCTTGCCTCCACGGCATCGATGTCAAAGCCCAGCTCGCGCAGCTCCGCGGCCTTCTCCGGCGCGGCGCTGAAGCGCACGGGTGAGCCGGTGCGGGTGGCGGCGAGGGCGAGGCGGGAGACGTCGCGAAGCGCGGCATCAGTGCCAATGCGCACCTGGAGCGGGGTGAGCACCGGACGGTAGCGGAAGACGTTGGCCTCGCAGACCAGGCCTGCGCGGTCGTGCTGGCGGCCAAACTCCTGCTGCCATGCCAGCTCGTCGAGTTCTGCTGCACGCCACAGCCAGGCGGTGTCCTCCTCCGAGAAACCCAGCTCGCCGAAGGCACGCAGCTGGGCCGCCACCGGCTGGGAGATATCCACGTCGAAGGGGCGCAGCGGGCCCTCGGACCAGGTGCCGAATTGTGCCACGTAGTTCGGGCCGCCGGCCTTCGCGCCCGGGCCCATGACGGACTTCTTCCAGCCGCCGAAGGACTGGCGCTGCACAATCGCACCCGTGATGCCGCGGTTGACGTAGGCATTGCCCACCTCGACGCGCTCGAGCCAGTAGTCAATCTCGTCGTTATCCAGCGTGTGGATGCCGCCGGTCAGGCCGTAGCCGGTGGAGTTCTGCCACTCGATGGCCTCCTCCAGGGTTTCCGCGTGCATGATGCCAAGCACCGGGCCGAAGCACTCGTTGACGTGGAACCAGGAACCGGGGCGCACGTTATCGCGGATACCCGGCGACCACAGGGTGCCTTCCTCGTTGAGCTTCTCCGGCTTTACCAGCCACTTTTCACCCGGCTCCAGTTGGGTGAGGCCGCGCAGCAGCTTCTCGCCCGGGGCCTCGGCTAGGCCATTCATCGTCGTGGTGATGTCGTAGCCGGGGCCGGTGATGAGGGTCTTGACGGCGTCGACAAGCTGCGAGCGCAGGCGCTGCGACTCGCCGGCCGCACCGACGAAGATGACCAGGGAGGAGGCCGAGCACTTCTGGCCGGAGTGGCCGAAGGCTGAGAGGTAGAGGTCCTGGATGGCCAGGTCGGGGTCCGCGGACGGGGTGATGATGAGCGCGTTCTTGCCGGAGGTCTCCGCCATGATGTTGAGCTCCGGCTTCCAGGAGCGGAAGAGCTTGCCGGTATCGGAGGCACCGGTGAGGATGACGGCGTCGACGTCGGCGTGGGAGATCAGCGCGCGGCCAGCGTCGCCCTCGTCGGTGAAGACGAGCTGGACCAGATCCGGGTCGAGGCCCTGTGCCTCCAAACCTGCGCGGAAGGCCTCCACGACGAGCTTCGCGCAGTGCACGACCTGCGGCGCGGGCTTGATGATGACGGCGGAACCTGCGGCGAGTGCCGCCGCGATGCCGCCGGTGGGGATAGCCACCGGGAAGTTCCATGGCGGGGTCACCACGGTCACGCGGTGGGGCGTGAACTCGGCGGAGTAGCGCTCCAGCAGGCGCGCGGACTGCGCGTAGTAGGTACAGAAATCGATGGCCTCGGAGATTTCCGGGTCAGTCTGCGTGACGGTTTTGTTGGCCTCGTAGGCGGCGACGGAGATGAACTCGCCGCGGCGGTTGGCCAGCTCATCGGCCACGGCCTCGAGCGCGCGGGCGCGGCCCTCGGCAGGGCGCGCACCCCACTCGGCGCCGAGCTCGGCGGCGCGGGACACGTGCTTGTCGACGACCCCCGCATCCGTCACCTCATCCACCCCGTGCTCACCCGGGTCGGTGGCCAGGGCCTTAAGCGCCCACTCGCGGTTAGCCTCCAGGGCCGGGTCGGTGTCCGGCTCGTTGGCAAAACGCCCGGTGCGCGGTGCCTGGCGGCCGGCTGCCTGCTTTGCCTCCTCCAGGCGGTTTTGGGTACGGCGCGGCCCGGCGAAGGTATCCCAGCGGTGGTCGACGGCCTGGCGGAAGACCTGCTCCTGGTCTTTCAGAGCCTGCTCCTCCGGGGCGAAGAGGGCGTAGAGGAAGTTCTGTGGTGCGGAGTTTTCCTCCAAGCGGCGCACCAGGTAGGAGACCGCGACATCGAAGTCCTCCATGTGCACCACCGGGGTGTAGAGGATCTGGCGGCCCTCGAAGGCATCGCGGACCGCGGCCTGCTGGGCCGGGGACATGCCCTGGAGCATCTCGGAATCCATCATGCGCATGACACCGCGCTTGGTGCCCAGCTTGTAGGCAAAAGCCGCGGTGTAGAGGTTGTGGGTGGCCACGCCGATGCGCACGCAGTCGGCGAACTCGGGGCGCAGGATGTAATCGAGCAGGCGGTAGTAGTTGGCGTCCACCTCATCCTTGGTGGAATAGGGAGCCGCCGGCCAGCCGTGGATCTCACCCTGGACGTGCTCCATGGAAAGGTTTGCACCCTTGACGATGCGAATCTTGATGTGGGATCCGCCCTCGGCCACGCGCTGCTTAGCGAATTCTGCCAGGTGCGCCAAGGCGTCGAAAGTATCCGGCAGGTAGGCCTGCAGCACGATGCCGGCCTCGAGGTTGGTGAACTCCGGCTCGCTGA
Organism: Corynebacterium hesseae; assembly: GCF_037850265.1. Taxonomy (NCBI): domain Bacteria; kingdom Bacillati; phylum Actinomycetota; class Actinomycetes; order Mycobacteriales; family Corynebacteriaceae; genus Corynebacterium; species Corynebacterium hesseae. The sequence goes on along the minus strand of NZ_CP137211.1, from coordinate 2,479,263 downwards.
GCAACTCGGTGAACAGGCGCACCGTGAGGTGGAGGTCGTGGTATTCCTCCATGTCCAGGTTGATGAAGACCTTGTCCGGGCGGCGCGCGGCGGCCTCATAGAGCGGGCGCAGGCGCTCCTTGAGACGGACCAGGGAGCCCTCGATATCCCACGGGTTGAGCTGGGCCACCATGGAGGAGGCCTTGACGGACACGTAGGTCACGCGCGGGTTATTGATGAGCTTGAGGGTGCGCTCGGCGCGGGAGCGCGCTTCGTCGTCACCCAGCACGGCCTCACCGAGGAGGTTGAGGTTGAGCTGCTCGCCGGACTCGGCGGCCTTGTCCAAGGTCTTGTTGAGGGCGTCGCTCTCGGCGTCGAGGACCAGGTGGCCGACCATCTGGCGCATGCGCATGCGCGCCAGCGGCATGACCAGGTTGGGCAGGATGGGCCCGAAGAAACCGCCCAGGCCCACCAGCGAGCCGTTGATGAGGCCGAGGAAGGACGCGTCATAGGTGGTGGTGACGGATTTCAGCGCGTGGGCGGCTACCTTGTCATCTTCGGGACGCATGACGCGGTCCACGAAGTCCATGGTGAAGGCCACCCCGTCCGGGTTGCGCAATAAGTCTGCGAGCTGTTCTGTGGCCGGATCCTGCTCGTCGGCGGTGGAGGCGAGCCAGGAGTGGGCCTGGGCCGCGGCGTCGGCGATCAGCGCGGCGTCAATGTCGGTGGATTCGGGAACGGGGGTGTGAGCATCGTTAGTCATGGATTACAACCTTTATGGGTCTCAAGGCACACTGGTGCGGCCTTGCGGAAAGCGGAAACTGCAGACTTTCTAGTCCAACACGGGCGCATACTCTGCGCCGTGCCGTTCAGTCTGTGTGAAAAGAGGTGCTTATTTAACGCTGGCGTACACAACCGGTGGCCGATCGGAAGAACGACGCTGCCTAATGAAGTGAGCATTCATGTGCGACCACCCTTCTTGCGTGTGGGGAGCAGCCAGGCAACGGCCTGGCCTGATTAGCGAGAAATCGGTGACCTTGATATGGCCCGCCGCACAGAAATCGTAGACGTGTAACCCATCTCGCTTACATGAAAGCTAGCCCCTTAAGTTGGGGTGAGTCAATCCCACAGGTGTTGTTTTGAGGGGAGGGTGCTACCCCCGTGTTAGTGGCTGAGATAGTCCGCGAGATCTGACGCGATTTTCTGTGCGCCCAGAGGCCCCAAGCCGAGTGCCCACGTATCGTCGCTGACCTCGATGGCATGGCCGTCTTTGACCGCAGGTAGCCGTTGGAACGCCGCGGTAGAAACGGCGGTGTCTTGGCCGGTGGCGGAGGGATCTCCGTAGCTGCAGTAGAAGATGTAGTCGGCGTCCGCTTGGTCAATGTTCTCCGGCGAGATTTCCGCAGCGAGCTCTTCGATGTCCTGGTTGGCGGGGCGGGCGAGGCCGGCGTCATCAAGCACCGTTCCAATGAGTGAAAGGCGCCCGTAGAGGCGTACCTTGCCCGGCATGAAGCGCAGAATGGTGACGGTGGTGTCTTCGCTAGCTGGCCCGTCCTCAATGACCTTCTTTACTTCTTCGATCTTCTTGTCATAGTCGGCCATGACTTGTTCGGTGCGCTCCTCTTCTCCGAGGGCTTCGCCGATGAGTCGGAAGTTTTCTTTCCAGGTGTATCCAGGACGGATCGAGAAAACGGTAGGTGCGATGGAATTGAGCTGGTCATAGTGCTTATCCATGCGCAGCTGCGAGCCGATGATGAGGTCGGGGTTGAGCGAAGCAATCTTTTCCATATTGACTTCGTTGATCGTGCCTACCGTTTCGATGTCACTTGCTTTGTCGGCCATGTAATCCGGGACGGGATTCTGGCCCTTGGACGTGGTCATGCCGACTGGCTTCATGCCGAGTGCTAGGACGGAATCGAGTTCGCCGCTTTCTAGAACAACCACCCGTTGTGGCTTTTCTTTGAGTTCGGTCGTTCCGCGTGCATGCGTGACCGTGCGTGGGAATTGACCAGGGGCTGCATCGCTGCCAAAGCTTTGGCTTTTCTCTCTCGCCCCGGCAAAGCCTTCGCCTCCGGTGGCCACGGAGTCATTTCCCGAGGCTGAATTGGAGTTTCCTGATTCTTTCCCGGACGGTGAGGACGCAGGGTTAGAAGCGTCAGCGTTTGAGTTGGTGTTTTCGAGGCTGGCGCAGCCGGTGAGCGCTAGCGCTGCGGTAAGACCAACAGCAGTGAGGCGGAGGAGAGGGGTGCGGGGTGCGATTTTCTTTCGAATGTTCATAAAAGGTAGCCTAACCTAAATTAGGTCGAGCTAAGGAAACGTGAGCATATGAAGATATTTGGGTGGTGTCGGTGATTGAGCAGGGGTTGCGCGCCGGAAAGAGAAATACCCGGCGTCTTGGTTGGGTAGTAGTTGCTGGCCTTGCCATTCTCTGTATCGGCGTGGCGCTGTCACTGGCGTTGGGCGCGCGTAGCATTCCCTTCAGCGACGTGTTGGCCGCCCTTCGGGGACAGCCTGGTATAGCTTCCTCGATCGTGTGGGAGAGGCGTCTTCCCCGTACACTCGTTGCTGTTTGCGCAGGCTGTGCTTTGGCCCTCGCTGGTGCAGTTCTGCAGATCATGACGCGCAACCCTTTGGCAGATACCGGAGTTTTCGGGATTAACGTAGGCGCCAGCTTGGCCGCCGCCATTGCTCTGGGCTGGTGGGGGTGGCAATCACCTTTTGCGTTTTCGCTCGCAGCCATCATCGGTGCGGCGGTGACCATGCTGCTGGTCACCGCGGTCGGGCGTGGCAGAGCGGGCGATGTTGATCCGCTGAGACTGATTCTTGCAGGCGTAGCCATCGGGGCGGTATGTGAGGGCCTGTCCTCCGCGCTGATCCTGATAGATCCTCACGCCTTTGCAAGAATCCGTGCTTGGGTGACGGGCTCCGTTGACGTTGCTTCGTGGACGCCAGTGGTGATTGCCTTCGGCGGACTGGTGGTAGGCGTGGTGCTACTGATTGTCTTTGCTCGCCACTTGCCGCCCCTTGCTCTGGGGGATGACGTTGCGGCGAGTCTCGGCATTAACCTCAAACTGACTCGTTTGGGGCTTGTCGCGGCGGTAACGGTGTTGGCTGCTACCGCCACCGCAGCGGCGGGGGTGATTGTGTTCGTTGGACTAGTTATCCCGCATGTTGTCAGGCTGTGCGGGATATACGAAGAGCGGGCACAGCTTGTCGCCGCTGCCGTGGTGGGGCCTTTGTTTTTATTGGGCGCCGATATTGTGGGCCGCTACCTCACTGCTGCTGAGTTGCCGGCTGGCGTCACGGTGTCGCTCATTGGTGCCCCAGTATTGATTGCGCTGTCCCATCGCGCTGGAAGGAGGCTGTGATTGTGAGCGTGAGAAGTGTTTTGTCCTTTGCGGGCATTGTGATCGTCGCGCTGGCTATTGCTGCCTATTCGCTCTTCTCGCCTGGTGCCGGGCAGGATAGTGCAGCGTTGTGGTCCGTGGCTACGAATCCCAATAGCACTGACTTTGCAGCCACCGTCGTGTGGCAATGGCGTGCTCCGCGGGTGGTTGCCGCGATTGTCGTAGGAATGTGTTTGGGCATAGCGGGCGCCATCTTTCAGATCCTCACCCACAATCCGCTGGGGTCACCCGACATTATCGGGTTTAATACCGGTGCCTATACCGGTGTCATCGCGGTCTCCTTGGCGAGCTTTAGCTCCGCATTCAACATTGCGCTAGGCGCGTTGGTGGGTGGGACTATCACTGCGTTACTCATCATGGGGCTTTCATTTGCCGGAAGGCTCACGGGAGCAAGGCTGGTTGTGGTGGGGATTGGAGTGACGTTCTTCCTTTCAGCAATAAACAAGTGGTTGATTCTTAGTGGTGAGTTGGAGCAGTCCCTAGGTGCGGCGACTTGGGCTGCTGGAACATTGAATGCTGTGTCCTGGGCGCGAGTTATTCCATTGGGGGTGCTGGGAGGCGCGGCGTGCGTCGCTGGGTTGCTGCTGCGTGGCTGGTGTGACGCGCTTGCCCTGGGGGATAGCACGGCGAGTGCGTTGGGGTTGAACGTGAGTCGTGCACGTGTGGTGATGGTTCTGGTTGGCACAGTTCTTGTCGCTGTATCGACGGCGATAGCGGGCCCAATCTCATTTATTGCCCTCGCGGCCCCACATATGGCTCGGTTGCTCTCGCGTCCAGACAGGACGCCGGTGTTGCTCTCTGGAGTCCTCGGTGCACTTTTCTTGCTCGCTGCCGATTTAGCAGGGCAGCGGCTGTTTTTCCCAATTACTCTGCCTGCCGGTCTTATTACGGTCTGCGCCGGTGGCATCTACCTGGCGGGTTTGCTGCTGTGGCAATCCCGATCTGCCGGAATGAAAGGTCAGTAAAGTGAACCAACTAAAAGTATGTGACGGTGCGCCGAGCGTGCGGGCTGAGGGGGTGAGCATGTCCTATGGGAGGACTGCCCCGTTAATTCTCGACTCGGTGGATGTGTCTTTTCCGGCCGGGAAATTTTCTGCCATTATCGGCCCCAATGGTTGTGGAAAATCCACTTTGGTGAAGGTGTTGGCGCGGTTGGAAATGCCGAACGCGGGCGCGGTGTGCATTGGCGAAGAAGATGCAGCCGCATTCTCTCGGCGTAGCTACGCTCGGCGCGTCGCCGTGATGTCGCAGCAATCCATAGCTCCCGAAGGGATCAATGTCAGGGAACTGGTTGCGCGCGGGCGATTCGCCCACCAAGGATTTATGGGGTGGAGGAGCCAGGAGGACGAGCGTGCCGTTAGTCGTGCGCTAGCAAGGGTGGGCCTTGAACAACTGGAGACGGCCGAGGTAGCGGCGTTGTCTGGCGGTCAGCGTCAGCGTGCTTGGTTGGCCATGGCCCTCGCCCAGGAAACGCCTGTGCTCTTCTTGGATGAGCCAACGAGCGCGCTTGACATTGGATACCAGCATTCCTTCATGCGGCTGATGCGGCAGCTGGCAGGAAGCAAAACCCTTATTGCGGTCATTCATGATTTGGCGCATGTATTGCGCTATGCGGATCACGTCGTGGCGATGAAAGATGGAACGGTGCGGGACGCGGGCGTGCCGCGCGAGGTAATCACCCCTGCCCTTATTGAGGAACTCTATGGGCTGTCAGTCCGCGTTGTAGATGTGGACGGTGAGCCGGCAATCGTCCCTGTAGGGTGAGTCTCCGCCAAACCGGGTTTGTTTTCCCAGCGTGTTGGCGATAAATAAAAAAGTTGAGTCGATCGGGAACAACTTTGAGTTTGCCTGCGTTGTGTAGGTTGAGTGACCGGCGCTCAGGTTTGGATGACTTTGAGTGTCGCTTCTGTTAGAGTCGCTGACTGGACGCGGCAGAAGTTGAGTCGCGCACTATCAACTTAAAACAAACCCCAACACGCAAGGAGAAAAGATTATGGGACGCGCAGTAGGAATTGACCTTGGTACCACCAACTCGGTTGTATCCGTGCTGGAAGGTGGCGAGGCAACCGTTATCGCTAACTCCGAGGGTTCCCGCACCACCCCGTCCGTCGTGGCTTTTGCCAAGAACGGCGAAATTCTCGTTGGCCAGTCCGCCAAGAACCAGGCGGTCACCAATGTTGACCGCACCATTCGCTCCGTCAAGCGCCACATCGGCACCGACTGGACCATCGATATCGATGACAAGAAGTACACCCCGCAGGAGATTTCGGCCCGCACGCTCATGAAGCTGAAGCGCGACGCCGAGGCTTACCTGGGTGAGGACGTTACCGACGCCGTCATTACCGTCCCGGCTTACTTCGAGGATTCCCAGCGCCAGGCCACCAAGGAGGCCGGCCAGATTGCAGGCCTCAACGTCCTGCGTATCGTTAACGAGCCGACTGCCGCCGCGCTGGCCTACGGCCTGGAGAAGGGCGAGCAGGAGCAGACCATCCTGGTCTTCGACCTCGGTGGCGGTACCTTCGACGTCTCCCTGCTGGAGATCGGTGATGGCGTGGTTGAGGTCATGGCTACCGCTGGTGACAACCAGCTCGGTGGTGACGACTGGGACCAGCGCATCGTCGACTGGCTCGTCGATAAGTTCAAGGCTTCCCAGGGCGTTGACCTGACCAAGGATAAGCGCGCTGTCCAGCGCCTGCGTGAGGCTGCTGAGAAGGCCAAGATTGAGCTGTCCTCCTCCCAGTCCGCCAACATCAACCTGCCGTACATCACGGTGGACTCTGAGAAGAACCCGCTCTTCCTGGATGAGACCCTGTCCCGCACCGAGTTCCAGAAGATCACCCAGGACCTCCTGGACCGCACCAAGGAGCCGTTCAACCAGGTCATCAAGGATGCTGGCCTGTCCCTGTCCCAGGTTGACCACGTGGTCCTCGTCGGTGGTTCCACCCGTATGCCGGCCGTGTCCGATCTGGTCAAGGAGATGACCGGCAAGGACCCGAACAAGGGCGTTAACCCGGATGAGGTCGTGGCAGTCGGCGCTGCTCTCCAGGCAGGCGTGCTGCGCGGTGAGGTTAAGGACGTGCTGCTTCTCGACGTCACCCCGCTCTCCCTCGGCATCGAGACCAAGGGTGGCGTGATGACCAAGCTCATCGAGCGCAACACCACCATCCCGACCAAGAAGTCCGAGACCTTCACCACGGCTGATGACAACCAGCCTTCCGTGCAGATTCAGGTCTACCAGGGTGAGCGCGAGATGGCTTCCGCCAACAAGCTGCTCGGCTCCTTCGAGCTCGGCGGCATTGCCCCGGCACCGCGTGGCGTGCCGCAGATCGAGGTCACCTTCGACATCGACGCCAACGGCATCGTCTCCGTTTCCGCTAAGGACAAAGCCACCGGCAAGGAAAACACCATCAAGATCCAGGATGGTTCCGGCCTGTCCCAGGAGGAGATTGACCGCATGGTCAAGGACGCCGAGGCACATGCTGAGGAAGACAAGAAGCGCCGCGAGGAGCAGGAGACCCGCAACCAGGCGGAATCCACCTCCTACCAGACCCGCAAGTTCATGGATGAGAACTCCGACAAGCTGCCGGAGGACCTCAAGACCCGCGTGACCGAGGCTGCTGACGCCGTCGATGAGGCGCTGAAGGGCGATGACATCGAGGCAATTAAGTCGGCCGTCGAGAAGCTCGGCACCGAGTCCCAGGAGCTGGGCAAGGCCCTGTACGAGGCACAGGCTGCTGAGGCGGGCGCCGAGGGTGCCGCTGCTGGCGACGCCGCTGGTGACCCGAACGTCGTCGACGCCGAGGTTGTCGACGAGGACGACGAGAACAAGGAGAAGTAAACCATGACCTCCCCTCAGGACCCGGGCAACCCGGCCAATACCGACCCTGAGGCAACCTCCGCTGAGGCTGCGGAGGCTGCCGCCGCCGAGGCCGCTTCTGCCGACGGCGCCGTGGATGACGCCACGGCGAACACCGCTGAGGCAGAGGCCGCGGTAGAGGACGCCGCCCGCGACATCACCGATGAAGCGGCCGCGGGTGAGGAGACCGTTGCGGAAAACTCCTTGGAAGCTCAGCTCGCTGAGCGCACCGAGGACCTGCAGCGCCTCAACGCGGAGTACACCAACTACCGCCGCCGCACCGAGCGCGACCGCCAGGCCGTGATCGAGACCACCAAGGCCAAGGTCTTGGCAGACTTCCTGCCAATCCTTGATGACATGGAGCTCGCTCGCCAGCACGGTGACCTCAACGAGGGCCCGCTCAAGGCCATCGCGGACAAGCTCACGGGCGTGCTGACCAAGAACCAGCTGACCCCGTTCGGCGCCGAGGGCGATGCCTTCGACCCCGAGGTGCACGAAGCGGTCCAGGACTTGTCCACCGGTGACGAGCAGGTCATCGGCACGGTTCTGCGCCGCGGCTACACGGTGGGGGAGCGCGTTGTGCGCACCGCCATGGTGATTATCGCCGACCCTGCAGAGTCAGCCGATACCGCTGAGAGTCCGGATAGCTCGGACAACGCAGAATAGGTATTGCAGGTGGCGTCAGGGCTCAATGTTCCTTGGCGCCACTCTTCTTTTCTCTACTTAGTTAGCTTTTTACTTAGCAAAAAATCTTAAAACCCAACCATGAATCGACTCTCCTGAAAGGAGGAGATGCCCAGTGAACGCTAAGCCAGAATGGGCAGACAAGGATTATTACGCGGATCTGGGGGTCTCCTCATCCGCTACCGCCGAAGAGATTAAGCACGCTTACCGCAAGCTGGCCCGCCAGAACCACCCCGATGCCAACCCGGATAACCCCGCGGCGGCGGAGAAATTCAAGCAGGTGGCTGAGGCCTATGACGTGCTCTCAGATAAAGCGACCCGCAAGGACTATGACCAGTTCAAGGCCATGATGCGCGGCGGTGGCTTTGGACGGAGAGGAGGCGCCGGGTTTCCCGGCGGGTTTCGATCCACGCACATGGGTGGACCGGGTGCGCAAGAATTTGACATCTCGGACATCTTCGGAGGATCCGCTCGAGGAGCGTCTCAAGGCGGCGGTCTTGGGGATATCTTCGGTGGCGTTTTCAACCGCGGCGGTGGTGCTGGCCACACAGCTCGGCCGTCGCGGGGGGCCGACGTCGAAACGCAAATAACCCTCGACTTCCGCGAGGCAGCAAAGGGAACCACCATCCCGCTGCAGCTCAGCGGCGAAGCTCCCTGCACCACGTGCCACGGCTCCGGTTCAAAGAGCGGCAAGCTGACGACGTGCTCGACGTGCGATGGCACCGGTTTCACCTCTGAGCAGCGCGGTACCTTCGGTTTCTCGGCGCCGTGCACGGATTGCGATGGCACCGGCCAGCGCGCCGAGGACCCGTGCGCTGATTGCTCCGGTTCCGGAACGGTGCACCGCACCCGCTCGATCACGGTGCGCATCCCCGCAGGCGTGATCGATGGCCAGAAGGTACGCCTTGCCGGCCAGGGCGAAGCTGGCCCGAATGGCACGCCGTCTGGTGACCTCTTCGTGGCGGTCACGGTAAAACCCGACAAGGTCTTCACCCGGGAGGGCGATGACCTACACGTCACCGTCCCTGTCTCCTTCGCGGAGCTGGCCTTGGGCGACACCATTACGGTGCCGACCCTCGATTCACCCGTGCGCGTGAAGGTACCGGCGGGCACTCCCGACGGCCGCACGTTGCGAGTGAAGGGCCGCGGTGTGGCCAAGCGCGGCGGCAAGGCCGGTGACCTCATGGTGACCGTACAAGTTACGGTGCCCTCCACCCTGGATGCTGCTGCCTCCTCGGCGCTGCGCAATTACGCGCAGGCGGAGAAGGACTCGGGCTTCGATCCGCGCGCCGGCTGGGCCGGCAACACGGTAGCCCGCTAGGAGGAGGTGCGTGATGAGCAAAGACAGGATGAACCGAAGCGATGCGGCGCAGCCCAAGGCGATGTACGTCATCTCCGTGGCTGCGGAACTGTCTGGCATGCATGCTCAAACCCTGCGCACGTATGACCGGATGGGGTTGGTCTCCCCGGCCCGCACCTCCGGCGGTGGGCGCCGCTATTCCGAGAGCGATATCGAGCTTTTGCGCAAGATCCAGACGCTCTCGCAGGATGATGGTGTGAACTTGGCTGGTATCAAGTCCATCATCGAGCTGACCGCGGAGCGTGACCGCCTCGCCGCCGAGCGTGATGAGTTGCAGGCCGAAGTTGAGCGCTTGCGCAGCCAGGTGCGGCCATCGCGCGGCGAGCTGGTCCACGTACCGCGTTCGACATCCGTGGTGATGTGGAAGCCGCGTCGCAACCGACGCCGCGACAGCTAGGCACTTCCCCCTCCCTTGTGGGAGGGGGTTCTCCTGTTTTGGGGCCCAGCCAGCCCTGCTCGGCCTGAGGCCGCGTGCTCTTCGCCTAAAAAGTGCCGTTGTTGCCAAAGTTCTTGTTCAAAATTGCTCTGGGCCTTCGAACTTTGGCAGCAAGGCGCCTTTGGTCAACGACCCCAAAAGCTTTCCTCATTGAAAACGTGAGTTTGGCAATACTTATCGCTACACTCGCGTCCAGAGTTGTGCCGCCCGTCACGTGTAGATGCGATTGTGCGTGCGGCCACCGTTACGGTACTGAATCCATGAGAAAGGCACTAGGCACATGACTTTGTACGCAAACCCAGGCACCCCTGATGCCATCGTCAACTTCCGCGAGCGCTATGACAACTACATCGGCGGCGAGTGGGTACCGCCGGTCGATGGTGAGTACATGGACAACATCACCCCGGTGACCGGTGAGGTTTTCTGCCAGGTGGCCCGAGGTAAGGAAGCAGACATCAACTTGGCCATCGATGCCGCGGAGAAGGCTTTCGAGACTTTCGGCAAGACCACCCCGGCGGAGCGCGCGCTCCTGCTGCATCGCATCGCGGACCGCATCGAGGAAAACCTGGAGAAGATCGCCGTCGCGGAAACCTGGGAGAACGGCAAGGCTGTGCGCGAGACCCTCGCCGCCGATATCCCGTTGGCTGTTGATCACTTCCGCTACTTCGCCGGCGCCATCCGCGCACAGGAGGGCCGCCTGTCCCAGATCGACCAGGACACCGTGGCTTATCACTTTCACGAGCCGCTGGGTGTGGTGGGGCAGATTATCCCGTGGAACTTCCCGCTGCTGATGGCGGCGTGGAAGATTGCACCGGCGCTGGCCGCAGGTAACACCATCGTGATGAAGCCGGCTGAGCAAACCCCGGCATCGATTCTGCTGCTCATTGAGATTATTGAGGACCTCCTGCCGAAGGGCGTGCTCAACATCGTCAACGGCGTCGGCGAAGAAGCTGGCGTGGCTCTGTCCACCTCGGAGCGCATCGCCAAAATCGCCTTTACCGGCTCCACCCCGGTGGGCAAGATCATCAACAAGGCTGCTGCGGACAAGGTCATCCCCGTCACGCTGGAGCTCGGCGGCAAGTCACCGTCCATCTTCTTCGCGGACATCATGGACAAGGACGATGCCTACCTGGAGAAGTGCGTGGAGGGCTTTGTCATGTTCGCCCTCAACCAAGGCGAGGTCTGCACCTGCCCGTCCCGCGCATTGATCCACGAAGACATCGCGGACAAATTCCTAGAACTGGCGGTGGAGCGCGTAAAGAAAATCAAGATTGGCCACCCGCTCGATACCGAAACGATGATGGGCGCGCAGGCCTCCCAGGAACAGATGGACAAGATCACCGAATACCTTGAGGTGGGCCCGAAGGAGGGTGCGGAAACTCTCGTCGGCGGCCACGTGAACAAGGTGGAGGGCCTGGAAAACGGCTACTACATTGAGCCGACCGTCTTCCGCGGCACCAATGACATGCGCATCTTCCGCGAGGAAATCTTCGGACCGGTGCTCTCCGTGGCCACGTTCAAGGACTTCGAGGAAGCCATCCAGATAGCCAACGACACCAACTTTGGCCTTGGCGCCGGTGTGTGGTCGCGCCACCAGAACACCTGCTACCGCGCCGGGCGAGAAATCCAGGCCGGCCGCGTGTGGGTGAATCACTACCACGTCTACCCGGCGCACAGCGCCTTCGGCGGCTACAAGGAGTCTGGCATCGGACGCGAGAACCACCTCATGATGCTGTCCCACTACCAGGAGACGAAGAACATGCTGGTGTCCTACTCTGAGGAGCACGCCGGCCTCTTCTAAAAGGCAGCAACCCCACGTGGCTGCCTACTAATAGCGTCGTGCGATGATGCCCAGACCCCGCAGGAATGCGGGGTCTTTCCAATAGGAGCCATGATCGCCCGGAAGTCCGCTAGCACCTGGCAGAGGTGTTGCACCGAAGGCGGGGGAGGTGGGATCGGGGCCATGGATGCCACCATGCGGACCGGTGGTAATCGTGATGGGATCCTCGGTGTTCCGCGTGCTCCAGATCCTGCCATGCAATTGCGACGCTCTATCCGCCGAGGCGCCCGGGCTGCCGACGAGCACGACGTCATCCGCAACATAGTCCTGCTGCGCGGCCTTACCTACAACCACCGAGCCATAGGAATAGCCGATGAGGATGTGCTGAGCCCGAGGAAAGCGCTGCCGCAAGGCGCGTTGGAAGCGGCCTAGCTCGGCGGCCCCGCGGCGCGCCGGGTCTTCGTGTGCCGCGCGGGACAATGTGGGCGGGGCGGAGTAGCCAATCCACGCCACCGTAGGCCCATGGGTGGCGCAGGCGATGGCGCGTGCGCGCTCCACCGCAGTGGGCCAGCTCGCTGTAACGGAAGAACCTACCCCGCCCACAAACGTGCTGACCTGGGCGGCCTGTGTGCCGATGTTCTCTGGGTCCACGAGCGCCACCAGCCGCCCAGGGCTGGCCTCGAGCACGGTGACATCAGGGTTAGCCGCGGCCAGAGAGCGAACCTCCTCGCTGGCCATGGTCAGCTGGAGCTCGTGCAACTCGGTCAGCGAGAGGTCGCCGAAATCCTCCAAACGGCTTGGCGGTTGGGCCAGCTCCGGAGTGCACAGGGCGGTGAGTTGGCGGGCGCAGGCCCAATCGAGGACGTCGGCAAGCGCGTCCAACTGCCCCAGCGCCACGCTGGCGGGTTCTGCAAAAGCGGGGACCGAAGCCAGCCGCACAGCGCGTGCGCGCAGCTGTTCAATTCTCTCCTGCAGTGGTGCGTAGAGGCTCAGAATGCGCGCGGCAAGGCGCATCTGCTGCACGGGATTCACCAGATTGTCGCTGGCGCGGTGCAAGGAACGCCGCGCGGCATCGGCGCCAACGCCAGAAATCGCTAGACCTACCCAATGATGGTGCGACGCAGCTATATAACGTTCCAGCTCAGATGCGTTTCGTTCCATCCCTAACGCTTCCAACCGAAGCGCCCCGGCCGCGCTCATTGCGTTCCTTCCAAACGGGAGGAAAGCTCTGCATCAAGACCGTGGGTTAACCCCATGAAATGGTCAAGTTCCTCCAATTGCGTCCGCCGAGCATTTTCGCTGGCCCGCCGGGCGTCCTCCCACTGGGCGCCGAGGAGGGCAAGGGCGCGGGCGGTGCGGGGAGGATCCTGCAAGGACGGAAACGCGGCGGGGCAGGCATGGCCGAAGAGGTAGCGGATCTGCTCGCGGGCAGCCCGGTCAATGTCGAGGTGGTTCATAGCATCGAGACTGCGCCAGCTCTCCTATTGCCGTAAAGGGCGGCCGTCGCGATCCGCGAAATCTGTGGATAACTAGTCCGGGCTCGTCTACCGTGGGCCGCATGAAGGTAGCAGCAGTTCAATTGACCAGTACCGGAGACGTTGAGGACAACCTCGCCGCAGCCCTCGACAAGATTCGGGAAGCCGCGGACAACGGCGCGCAACTTATCGTCCTGCCGGAAGCTACCACCCAGAGCTTTGATTCCGGGCGCCTCGATACGCACGCGGAGGGTCTCGATGGCCCCACCGCCACCGCCGTGCGCGCGCTGGCAGAAGAACTCGGCGTGTACGTGGTGCTGGGAATGTTCGCCCCGGCGGATACCGTCCAACGGGGAGAGAAGACCATTAACCGCGTGGCCAACGTCGCGCTCATCGCGGGGCCGGGCGTCTTCGGCGGCTACGAAAAGATCCACACTTACGACGCCTTCAAGTACAAGGAATCCGATACCGTCCGGCCCGGTGAGTCACTTGTTGTCTTCGACGCCGGGGAGCTTACCGTAGGTGTCGCCACCTGCTATGACATCCGCTTCCCCGAGCAGTTTAAGGAGCTTGCCCGCCAGGGAGCCCAGCTCATCGTCGTGCCCACCAGCTGGGCGGATGGCCCTGGCAAGCTGGAGCAGTGGCGCCTGCTCAGCGCGGCGCGCGCGCTCGATTCCACGACGTATATCTTGGCTGCGGGTCAGGCTCGCCCCGGTGGGGAGGCGAAGGCGGGGGAGGCCTCCGGGCCCACTGGCATCGGGCACTCCGTCCTCGTGGCGCCGGATGGCACGCGCCTCGCGGAGGTGGGCTATGAGCCGGAGATCCTCTACGGCGAGGTGGACCCAGACACCGTGGCGAAGGTTCGTGAGTCCCTCCCCATTCTGGACGCCTAAGCTCCGTGTGCACGCCTAAGCGCTTTAGCGCTTAGGCCCACTGGGACTTCTTCCATGCCGCCCAGGCCTCCCAGTCATCGCCCCACCCGTCAAGCTCCGCGGCGGAGGCCGCCCACTCGTGGCCACGCTGCCAGCTATCCGTGGTGATTGCCTCCTCCGAAACGCCACCGTCGAGCAGCGCCGCGCGCGCTAGTTCGATGCGATCGGCAGGACCGATGAGCACGAAGCGGCGGTCCGTTCCCGCCGCGAGCACCGGTTCCATCGGTTCATTGGCCACCACTGGGTTGAACCCGGCGGCCAGCGGCCGTGCTCCGAGCAGCCAGGGATCCTGCGAATCCCGAACGATGTGCCGCAGAGTGAGCTCCGGAACCAGGGCCTGCAGGTTGGCCTGAAACTCCGTTTCATAGTGCTCGCCCGGCGAGGGGGCCACGGCATAGACCTCGAGCCCGGAGGGGAGGGTGCTCCCCAGGGCGTCGAGAAGCAGCGCCCGGGCGCCTGCCCACCCGGTGCCGAAGGAAATGAGAGTGGTCTCGGAATCGAGCTGCGGTGGCTCACCGGCGGGCATGCCCAGCGTCCACCAATCGCCCGGCTGGGCCTTCGCCAGCATGGAGGAGGCCTCACCCGCCAGCGCAAGGTGGAATGTCAGCTGCCCCGAATCATCGGACGGCGCAGCCGGGGTCAGGGGGCGCCAGGTACCGGGCGTGAGCTGCGAGGTCACCGGTACGTGCTGGCCCGCGCGGTAGTCCAGCGCCATGCCGGATTCCAGACGGACCACAGCGGTGTTCCGGTTAGGCTTGTCCACCGCCACGACCTGGGCGCTGTGAGCAGGGGGAGTGCCGGCGGCATCCGCCTCCTGGGCGGCGCTGCGCATGATTGAACACACGCTGGAAATGGTGCGCGTTGCCACGTCGTGCTGGTGCGGCGTCAGCCCCAGCACCGTAAGCCCCTGCACCAGGGAAGCCTCGAATTTGGGATACACCTCAGGGGGGAAACCGTGGCGGCGATGATCGCGCCCCATCTGCGCTAGGCGCTTGGCGACGTCCCCCCGAACCCCACCGTCCTCCACATTCTCCAGCACCCACGCCAGCGCGGGGGCCAGTGAGGGGTGCGTGTCCTTCATCGACAGGGCAAAGACTTGGCGGGATTCGGCCACGGTGGCAAAAAAGTGCCTGTGTACTGCATCGCGATAGTCCTCGGCATGGTTGCGCAGGTGCTCACCCAATTCCCTCATGCCCGCCCATCCTAGCGCCTGGGGGTAGCGTCAAAACCCCCTAGGGTTATACGTCAGGGGTGGCAAAGCGGGGAGGGAGTTGTAGTGTAATCTACGGTTCATTTCCCGAAAGTGGGTGAGTCTCGTCTCAAGGATGCCGCGATGCGCGGCATGGAAGGAAGATCTCGCATGGAAGATTTCTCTGCGTACACAATCATGACCGACGTGGGCTGGATTTCTTTGCTCATGGTTATCGGCAACGTTTTGCGCCACCAGATCAAGTTCGTATTCCAGGACTTGCTGCTGCCTGCCCCCATCACCGCCGGTCTGCTCGGCTTGCTCTTGGGGCCCAATGTCTTGGGGTGGATCGGTTTTTCCGACAATCTCGGTGATTACACTTCGCTGCTCATCGCCGTGGTCTTTGCCTCCATGGCCTTCTCCATGGAGATGGGCGGCAACATGGGCAAGGGCGCTCGCAACATGTGGGGCTATTCCACCATGATGTTCACCGGCCAGTGGGGCCTGTTCATCATCCTTGGCCTCTTGCTGTTTAAGCCTACTTTCGACACGCCCGACTGGTTCGGCATGATGCTGCCCGTTGGCTTTACCGGCGGTTTCGGTACCGCCGCGGCCGTCGGCGGTGCCTTGGAGGGCGTGGGCGCTGAGGCAGCCTCCTCGCTGGGCTTTACCTCCGCTACCGTGGGTACCTTGGCCGCCATCGTCGGCGGCATCATTGCGGGTAACTGGGGCATCCGCAAGGGCAAGGTTTCGCACGTTCCGAAGCAGCTCCCAGAGGAGCTGCGCCGCGGTTACATCTCGCGCCTGGAGGATCGCCCCTCGCTGGGCCGCGCGACGACGAACCCCTCCGCCATCGAGCCCATCACCCTCCACGTTGGTTTCATCGCCTTGACCGTGATGACCGCCTACGGGATTAACAAGGGCATCGCCTCCATCTGGGAGAACGTCTCCATCCCGCTGTTTGCCATGTCCATGGTCGTGGGCCTGCTCTTCCGCGCCGTGATGAACATGGTGGGTGCTAAGGACTACCTGGATAAGGACACGGTGAGCTCGGTCTCCGGTGCGGCGACTGACTACCTCATTGCCTTTGGTGTGGCGGCCATCGTGCCGGCAGCCGTCGCAGCCTACTGGCAGGCCCTCCTGTTGCTCTTCGTCCTGGGCACCATCTACTGCATCTTCTTCCTGATGTGGTTCCCCGCCGAGTTCTTCGGTGAGCGCTGGATTGAGCGCGGCATCTTCGGCTGGGGCTGGGCCACGGCCACCGTGGCGACAGGCATTGCGATCCTCAAGATCGTGGACCCCAAGCTCAAGTCCGGCACGCTGTCGGAGTACGGCATGGCCTACATCGGCTTCGGCCCCTTCGAGATTTCCTGGACCATCATCGCTCCGCTGGCCGTCATGTACGGCTTCACCGCTGGCTTTGGCTGGATCTCCCTGGGCATCGCGGTGGTCATCTACCTCGTGTTCAAGTTCACCGGAATGATGCCGCCGCGCGGAACCATCTTCAAGGAAGGCATCGGGCACGTCGGCTCATCGAAGTAGACGCTAAAGCCCTTCGCGCGCAATCCCCCAGGCCGTGGCCTGGGGGATTGTTTTATTGGTAGGGGTGTGACTTGACTGAAGGGGAGCTTGTTGAACACATTGCTCTTTAACTGAAGATAGGGGTAAAATTAAGAAGTTATTAGCGTGGCGCTCGCACAGTGTCTGCCTTTCTTCCTCTATGTGAGCGCAAACTTAGGAAGCCGTATGCATTTTCTTTATGAAGACTCACTTCGTGAGCGTGTACTCGAGTCTGCGCTTCATATCGGAGCTGCGGAGGGAGATGAGGCCATCTCCGTCGAATCCGTGGCCAAGCTGGCGGAGCTTAGTGCTGATCAGGTGCTTGCGGAGTTTCCTGACCGCGAGGCCATCGTGCGGGCGATCCCCGAATATGTGACTGACCGCAAGGTCAAGTTTCTTGAGGAAACGCTCGATGCGGCCCCAGGCTACGCCGATCTTTTTACCAAACTGACAACTTTTACTGAGGCCTATTACGAGTATGCCGAGCGTGAGCCGGAGCTGTTCCGCTACCTCTTTGAAAAGAAGGCCTATGTCTTCGAGGATGAATGGCAGGCTCTCTTGCAGGGCAATTTGACCTATAACCGGACCTTGGACCTGATCTACGAAAGCATTTCGCTCATCGCGACGGAGGGAAAACTCCAGGTTGGAAGCGATGTGTGTTTCGAATCGGTGGCAAAGTTCAGCGTTGCTACCTTGGCCACTGTTCATGGCATGGCGCACCTCAGCGTTCTCGGCGTACTGCGGCACCAACACTCGGTGGTGCGGCGCTTCAACCTGCGCGAGGTATGCAAGGCGCTCATCGGAACCCTGTTCAAGGCGGCAGAGTCGCTAGAAATGCCGAGCCTGCGCAATCCGATGCAGGATTACCGTGCGATGCTCGCCGGCTTTGTTCCGGACCGCGATCCAGCTCTCGATATCTCTGCGATTGAGGATTTACAGAAGCTTCCTGCGGAACGCGCGCGCATGGCCGTCATGGAACGCGCTATCCAGCTGGCGGCGCGCGACGGGCTGAAGGCAGTGACCATCGAGAACGTGGCCGAGTACTTCGAGGTCTCCGATGTGTTCATTGCTTCGTTGGTGGACAATGACTTCGTGCTGCGTGAATCCGTGGATCAGGAAACCGACTGTGAGCTGGAAGCCCGCAGCCTCTACCTCCTAGAGCAGCTGCCGGAGGATGCATCGGCCGTCGACAAGCTCCTGTGCGTAGCGGTGGCCTACTTCGATTACGCGGTGACCTACCCCGAACGTTATAGCGCCTGCATCGCCGCTGCCTCTGGGTCCGTGGTGCCGCTGAGTGCGGATGGCGAGGAACAGACCAAGATGGGTGTGTCCTTCGCATTGTTGATGCGTTTTGCCCGCGAAGCGCTGCGGGAGGCCGGGTACGAACCGGAGGATCGCCTGGTTTATATCAAGAACTTCACCCTGTGGGCCGGTGCTGACGGCATGTGCCACCTAGCTTCTATGGGTGAGTTCCGTGGTATCGACCTCGAGGAAAAGTGGTCCATCTATTACTTTGTGACGGGCGTGGTCCTAGCGACCTTTGCCTACGATCTTCCCGGCAAGCAGCCGCAGACTATCTAGCCCGTTTAATCGTAGATAAACGTAGATAAACACCGGCTCTTCCGTTCTGCTGAATCCAGCAGGGCAGAGGGGTCGGTTTTCTTGTGCCCACGGCGTGCCAGGATAGGCGGCGTGTCAGTAAAGGCACGCCATATCAGCGGAAAAGGGAAACTTGAGTGTGAGCCGATCAACCTGGCGTAGACATGGAAATTTAAAAAAGTTCTAGTTGAGTGGAACAGACTCAAGTTCTGTGGCGTTATAGACAGTGAAGCTTCCTTCGCCACTGTTGTTGCGGGAAGGTTTGGACAAACAGTAGAAACGGAGAAACGCAACAATGAGTTCTTTTAACCCCACCACTAAAACTCAGGAGGCCCTGCAGCAAGCGCTGCAGACGGCCTCCGCCAACGGTAACCCGGACATCCGCCCGGCACACCTCTTAGCAGCCATCCTTGAGCAGAAGGACGGCATTGCCGCCCCGGTGCTCAAGGCCACCGGTGTGGATCCGGAGACGGTGCTCAAAGAGGCGCGCCAGCTTATCGACGCCCTCCCGAAGGCCGAGGGCGCCAACATGGCGAACCCGAACTTTAACCGCGACGCCCTCAACGTCTTGACCCGTGCCCAGGAGCTGGCCGGCGAGCTCGGTGATGAGTTCGTCTCCACCGAGGTTCTGCTCGCAGCTATTGCGGGTTCCAAGTCGGATGCCGCCGAGCTGCTGACCTCCCGCGGTGCCACCTATGACGCGCTCAAGGGCGCTTTCCCCTCCGTGCGCGGCGCGGCCAAGGTGACCTCGGAGAACCCCGAGGAGCAGTTCCAAGCATTGGAGAAGTACGCCACGGACCTCACCGCACGCGCCCGCGAGGGCAAGATTGACCCGGTCATCGGCCGCGATCAGGAGATCCGCCGCGTGGTCCAGGTGCTTAGCCGTCGCACGAAGAATAACCCGGTGCTCATCGGTGAGCCCGGCGTGGGTAAGACCGCCATCGTGGAGGGCCTGGCCCGCCGCATCGTGGCGGGTGACGTCCCGGAATCCCTCAAGGGCAAGACGCTGCTGAGCCTGGACCTCGGCTCCATGGTCGCCGGCGCGAAGTACCGCGGCGAGTTCGAGGAGCGCCTCAAGGCCGTGCTCGATGAGATTAAGGCTTCCGATGGGCAGATCATCACCTTCATCGATGAGCTGCACACCATCGTGGGCGCTGGTGCCACCGGTGAAGGTTCCATGGATGCCGGCAACATGATTAAGCCCATGCTGGCCCGCGGCGAGCTCCGCCTAGTCGGTGCTACCACCCTCGACGAGTACCGCAAGTACATCGAGAAGGACGCCGCCCTGGAGCGCCGCTTCCAGCAGGTCTACGCCGCCGAGCCTTCCGTGGAGGACACCATCGGTATCCTCCGTGGCCTCAAGGAGCGCTACGAGGTGCACCACGGCGTGCGCATCCAGGACTCAGCCCTGGTCTCTGCCGCGGAGCTCTCGCACCGCTACATCACCAACCGCTTCCTGCCGGATAAGGCCATCGACTTGGTCGATGAGGCCGGCTCCCGCCTGCGCATGGAGATTGACTCCTCCCCGCAGGAGATCGATGAGCTGGAGCGCATCGTCCGCCGCCTCGAAATTGAGGAGCTGGCCCTGAAGAAGGAATCGGACGCCGCCTCGAAGGACCGCCTGGCAGCCCTTCAGCAAGAGCTGGCGGATGAGCGCGAGAAGCTCGGCGAGCTCAAGGCCCGCTGGGCCAATGAGAAGAAGGCCATCGATGATGTGCAGACCATCAAGGAACAGCTGGAGGATCTGCGCCGCCAGGCCGAGATTGCGGAGCGCGATGGCGACCTAGCGCTGGCCTCCGAGATCAACTACGGCAAGATGCCGCCGCTGGAGAAGGACCTGGCTGCGGCCGAGGAGAAGGCGAAGCAGCAGCACAACACCATGCTCACTGAGGAGGTCACTCCGGATACCATCGCGGAGGTCGTCTCCGCTTGGACAGGCATCCCGGCCGGCAAGATGCTGCAGGGTGAGACCGAGAAGCTGCTCAACATGGAGTCCGTGTTGGGTGAACGCGTGGTAGGCCAGAAGGAGGCCGTCACCGCGGTGTCCGACGCCGTTCGCCGCGCCCGTGCCGGTGTGGCTGATCCCAACCGCCCGACCGGTTCCTTCCTCTTCCTCGGCCCCACAGGCGTGGGTAAGACGGAGCTGGCGAAGGCTCTGGCGGACTTCCTCTTTGACGATGAATCCGCCATGGTCCGCATCGACATGTCCGAGTTCGGTGAGAAGCACTCCGTGGCCCGCCTCGTCGGTGCCCCTCCGGGATACGTGGGCTACGACGCCGGCGGTCAGCTCACGGAGGCGGTGCGACGCCGCCCGTACACGCTGGTGCTTTTCGACGAAGTCGAGAAGGCCCACCCGGACGTCTTCGACGTGCTGCTCCAGGTGCTCGATGAAGGCCGCCTGACCGATGGCCAGGGCCGTACCGTGGACTTCCGCAACACGGTCATCATCCTGACCTCGAACCTGGGTGCCGGCGGCACCAAGGAAGAGGTCATGGAGGCGGTCAAGCGCAGCTTCAAGCCGGAGTTCATCAACCGCCTCGATGATGTCGTGATGTTCGAGCCGCTGACCTCGGATTTGCTCACCGGCATCGTGGACATTCAGCTCAAGGGCTTGGCCGAGCGCCTGTCCGGCCGCCGCCTGACGCTGAACGTGTCCGACGCCGCCAAGCTGTGGCTGGCGGAGCGCGGCTATGACCCGGCCTACGGTGCCCGCCCGCTGCGCCGCCTGATCCAGCAGGCCATCGGTGACCAGCTCGCCAAGAAGCTCTTGGCCGGTGACATCGTGGACGGCGATACCGTGCACGTTGACGTCGCCGATGGCGGCGAGCACCTCGACCTGTCTGCCCGCACCGCGTAATCCGCCGACTAAGCGGTGAGCGCTAATTGCGCTCACCGCGCTCACCGGTCGCCAGCACCCGCTCATGCCCCTATGATCTGGGGGCATGAGCATTTTGATCTCCCCTCACGAGCTGAGTGAGAAGATTTACCGCGGTGACAAGACGACCATCCTCGCTTCCCTCTGGGCCCCAGGGGAAGGCGAGGCCTTCAATCTTTTTTCTTCCCTTCACATTCCAACCGCCCAGTACGCGGACGCCGCGTCAGCCTTCGTGGGCCTGCCGGGCTCCAAGGTCGGACGCAACCCACTCCCACAGACCGAGAAGATTCAAGAGTGGATCGATCACTGGGGCCTGCGTGAGGATAGCGAGGTCGTGGTCTACGACGAAGGCCGCGGCCTCTTCGCCGGCCGCGCGTGGTGGACGCTGCGCTGGGCGGGCATCCATAACGTCCGCATTCTCGACGGCGGCCTGTCCAACTGGCGCGCCCAGGCAATGCCCACGCTCACCGGCCCGGGCAACCTGGGCATGACCTCGAACCTTAAAGTGAAGCCGGGCTCGATGCCCACGGCCACCATCGATGAAGTCAAGGAACACAAGGGCCTGCTTCTCGACGTTCGCACGCGCAACCGCTTCGCCGGCCGCCGCGAAAACCTCGACTTGAAGGCCGGCCACATCCCGGGCGCGGTTAACCTGCCCGAGCGCCTCTTCCACACGCAGGACATCACCGTGTGGAAGTCCAAGGAAGAAATCCTGGAAATCCTTGATCAGCACGGCGTGACCAAGGAGAACGTGGACGGCGCCATCATCTACTCCGGTTCCGGCAACCACTCCGCGCTCACCATTGCCGTTCTGGAGCACGTGGGCTTTACCGGCCTGCGCCACTTCGTTGGCGGCTGGTCACAGTGGTCGGCCAATCCTGCCAATCCCGTGGAGCGCGGGGACCGCGAGCACGTCTAGAATCCGCGCGTGACCAGCGTGCCAGCGCCTATCGGGCGCGCCGGGCGATTAGAGTCGGTCAATGATGCCTTTCGTACTCTTATCCCTCGCCGCCCTCGCGCTCGCGGCTGGTCTCATCGTGCTCTGGTTGGATCAGCGCCAGCGTGCCGCACACTCCGCCGGTGACGCAGCAACCGACACCGTCACCGATACTGACGCCTCTGCCGACGTTATTGCCACCGATTCCGCCGACGGCGCAGCCGATGCCGCGGCCCCTGAATCCGCCGAGCCCGAGGCCGAACCTGTACACGCCGAAGAACCCGAGCCCACAGTAGAGCCCGCCATCGCAACCGAGCCGGAAACCACCCCAGAGCCTGAGGCAGAGCCGGCCGTAGAAGCAAGCGCAGAACCGGCACCAGCGCACAGCTTTGCCGAGCGCGCAGAGCGCGCCAGGCACCTCGTGCCGGGCAGCGCCCGCCGCGAGCGCAAGGCCTTTGGCCAGCAGCGCGGCTGGGAATACATCAAGCACGATTCCTACTTGGCCGATGAGTGGACCCGCGGCGCCGCCGCCCGCGGCCAGGAACCCCGGGATATCGTGGCCGGAAGCGTCCGCGGCCATGAGACGCTGCTCTTCGACATGGGCTCAATCCCCGTCATGGCCATGCGCACCGGCGCGGCCTCCGACATTGTTGTGGATTTCCGCCGAGCAGGCGAGGAAGCGGAGAACCATTCTGAGGATCTGGTGTACGTGCGTGAGGAGGAAGGCTTCGAGGTCTTCGCCACCGACGCCGGCGTGGGACAGCGCCTCATCGATGCCCGCGTCACCGACGCGCTGAGCCGCCTTCCCGCCGAGGTGACCGCCGTGTGGATGGAGGGGGAGTGGGCGCTTGCCCAGACCACCCGGCAGGCGCGCAGCGCAGAGTGGGAAGAGCTGCTCGAGCCACTGGCCACGCTCGCCGATTCCGCCCGCGTGCTCCCACCGCGCTCCGAGGCTGCCCAAGTGCTGCGCGTTGATGAGCTCGACCCCAGCCGCGATATCCCGGAGCCCCCGCAGCCGGAGCCGACCGGGCCCACGGCAGTTCCGGATCGTGATGACTCCCTCGACACCCCTACCATCCAGCGCCCTACCGAGCCGGTGGTCATGCCGAGCCGCACCACCAGCGAGGCCCGCGGCACCATCGACCATTCCAGCTTGGGTGCGGACGAGGTAGACGCGATTGCCGACGGCCACGAACACCCCGCACCCGAAAACAACCAGGCCCGCCTCCCACGCCGTTTCGACGGCGGCTCCTCCATCTTCGACTAGACCTGCCGGCCCGGCACCAGCACTAGTCGCGGGCAACCGTGCGGCAAGAGGGTAAACTACAGGGCGGATTTTTCAAGGCTATAAAGCCACAGACTTTAAGGAGCGAGCGATGAGCCTGGATCAGCAGAAGAAGCAACGCCTAGCAGAGCTGGTGAAGGAGCTGGCCGTCGTCCACGGCAAAGTCACGTTGTCCTCCGGCAAGGAGGCCGATTACTACGTGGACCTGCGCCGCGCCACCCTGCAGCACGAGGCCTCGCGACTTATCGGCGCGCTGCTGCGTGAGCTCACCGCCGACTGGGACTACGCCGCCGCCGGCGGTCTGACCATGGGCGCAGACCCGGTCGGGTTGGCCATCATGCACGCCGATGGCCGCGATATCGATGCCTTCGTCGTCCGCAAGGAAGCCAAGAAGCACGGCATGCAGCGCCAGATCGAGGGCTTTAACGTTGAGGGCCAGAAGGTGCTCGTCGTCGAGGACACCACCACGACCGGCAACTCCCCACTGACCGCAGTGAAGGCGCTGCGCAAGGCAGGCGCCGAAGTCGTCGGCGTGGCCACCGTGGTGGATCGCAACACCGGTGCTGGCGATGCCATCGCCGCCGAGGGCTTGGAGTACCGCTACCTGCTGGGCCTTGAGGACCTCGGCCTTGCCTAAGCCCGAGGAAGAAGCGGAAGCCAAGGGGCCTACCGAATGGAATGAGGGCCGCCACGGTGTTGGCCCTTGGGAGGGCCCGCTCCCGCAGGGCCCGGAGGCGGAGAAGTACGATCCCGAGCTGCTCGCGGAGGGGGATCGTCGCAACGTCGTCGACGCCTACCGTTACTGGACGCGCGAGGCGATCCGGGAGGACATCGATAAGCGCCGGCATGCCCTGCACATCGCCATCGAGAACTTCGAGAACGATTCCAACATCGGCACCGTGGTGCGCACCGCCAACGCCTTTGCTGTCGACACCGTCCACATCGTGGGCCGGCGCCGCTGGAACCGGCGCGGTGCCATGGTGACCGACAGGTACCAGCACCTCATGCACCACGCGAACGTCAGCGATCTGATGGCCTGGGCTGCCGACCAAGGCCTCACCGTCGTGGCCATCGATAACACCCCCGGGTGCGTTCCACTGGAGACCGCGGAATTGCCCGAGCGCTGCCTGCTCCTCTTCGGGCAGGAGGGTCCGGGGGTGAGCCCAGAGGCACAAGATGCGGCGCTGATGACCTGTTCCATCGCGCAATTTGGTTCGACTCGCTCCATCAACGCGGGCGTGGCCGCAGGCATCGCCATGCATGCGTGGATTCGCCAGCATGCGGATTTATCAAAAGCTTGGTGAGATCCTGCACACTGTGTTTACATCTAGGTAACGAATTCACATTTAAGAATGATGAGACAACAGTGTTAGAGAAATGGTCCCACCGCGCTGACCTCGCGGAGACAGCCATCAATGAGCGCCACGCGCAAGCCGTGTGGGGCTTGCCCCGTACCAACCTTGCCGTGGTGAGTTGGCCACCCACCACCAAAGAATCGCTCTTTGTGCACTGGCATTATTGGTGGCAGGCGCACTATTTGGACTGTCTTGTCGACGCCGCCTTGCGCAAGAACACCAAGGCCCGCCGCGCGCGCATTTCCGATACCATCCGCGGCATCCACGTGCGCAACCTCCGTGCGCTGACGAAGAACCGCTACTACGACGACAAGGCCTGGATGGCCCTGGCTATTTCCCGTGCCGGTGAGCTGAAGAAGCAGCGCCCCTACAAGAAGCTGGGCGCCCTGCAGCACAACATCCGCGATGGCATCGATTCCCAGGTGGGCGTGCTGCCGTGGCGCGAGGGCGAGACCTTCCTCAACGTTCCCTCCAACGGGCCGGGCGCTATCATGCTCGCCCGCATGGGGCGCGTGGATGAGGCCCGCCACATCGTGGACTGGATCTACGACCACCTGATCGATGACGATGGCTTCGTCATGGACGGCATCCGCATGCGCATGGACGGGCAGGAAATCGTTCGCAACATCCACCCCTACTGCCAGGGCGTGGTGCTCGGTGCTTGCTTGGAGATTGTGCTGGCGCTGCGGAAGCAGACGGGCCTGCGCTCCGTGGAGGACATCGACACCATTCATGAGGCCGAGCTCGCCGCGGACATGATGGATTACACCACCCGGATCCGCGGCCTCGTCCAAGCGGTGGCCACGGGAATGGCAACGTATACGGGTGTCATTGATTGGCAGACTGGCGACGGCGACGGCGGCCTCTTCAAAGGCATCCTTGCTCGCTACCTGGCTGACGTGGCGGTGCGCCTGCCGGGGGATTCCCCGGCTAACCGCGCAACGAAGAAGTTGGCCGCGCGGCTGGTGACGGCCTCGGCGGAATCCGTGTGGGAACACCGCCTTGAGGTGGATGGTCTGCCCATTTTCGGCTCCGACTGGACCGCGGATGCGAAGCTGCCCCACAATTACGGTTTTGGGCCTTCCTCCTTGGGCCAAAAGGTGGGCATTATCCGCGTGGCTGAGCGCGATTTGTCCGTTCAATTGTCCGGTTGGATGTTGTTGGAAGCCTGCACCCGAATTGTGAAGTACAAGTCAGAATCCGCCTGACGGCAGAATATGCCCAGCTCAAAGGGCTGTTTGAGCCCGTGGGAGCCGGGGTTTAAGTGAGGTCACACCGCTTCTCGCGGCGGAAAACCACAATAACAGGCATACTTGGATGTTGGAACGTGTTGTTTCGCTGGTTTGTGAGACGGCACGGCTTACTGCACAGCAACTCCAAAGGATGGAATTTCATGCCTATTGCAACCCCTGAGGTTTATAACCAGATGCTGGATACCGCCAAGAAGGGCGGCTTCGCATTCCCGGCAATTAACTGCACCTCCTCCGAAACCATCAACGCCGCACTCCGCGGCTTCGCCGAGGCTGAGTCCGACGGCATCATCCAGTTCTCCACCGGCGGCGCCGAGTTCGGTTCCGGCCTGTCCGTGAAGAACAAGGTTGCCGGCGCCAAGGCACTGGCTGCCTTCGCTCACGAGGCTGCAAAGCACTACGGCATTAACGTTGCGCTGCACACTGACCACTGCCAGAAGGAAGTCCTGGATGAGTACGTGCGCCCGCTGATCGCCTTCTCCCAGGAGCGCGTTGACCGCGGCGAGCTTCCGCTCTTCCAGTCCCACATGTGGGATGGCTCCGCTATCCCGATCGATGAGAACCTCGTGATTGCCCAGGAGCTCCTCGAGAAGGCCCACAACGCCAACATCATCCTCGAGGTTGAGATTGGCGTCGTCGGCGGTGAAGAGGACGGTGTTCAGGCCAAGGCTGGCGCAAACCTCTACACCTCCCCGGAGGACTTCGAGAAGACCGTCGATGCCCTCGGCACCGGCGAGAAGGGCCGCTACCTGCTGGCCGCTACCTTCGGCAACGTCCACGGCGTCTACAAGCCGGGCAACGTGAAGCTGCGCCCGGAGGTCCTGGATGAGGGCCAGAAGACCGTCGTGAAGAAGCTCGGCCTGGAAGAAGGCTCCCAGCCCTTCGACTTCGTCTTCCACGGCGGCTCCGGCTCCGAGAAGGAGAAGATTGAGCAGGCTCTGGGCTACGGCGTTGTCAAGATGAACGTGGACACCGACACCCAGTACGCCTTCACCAACCCGGTTGCCCGCCACATGTTTGCTAACTACGACGGCGTCTTCAAGATCGACGGCGAGGTTGGTAACAAGAAGGTCTACGACCCGCGCTCCTACATGAAGAAGGCTGAGCAGGGCATGGCTGACCGCGTGGTTGAGGCCTGCACCGACCTGCACTCCGTGGGCAAGACCGTTTCTAAGTAAACCAACGCCCCGCTGACGCTGGCTCCTCCTGGACGCCGTGCTGATTCAGCACATCTCAACAAGCCACCCCTCACCCTCGAGGGGTGGCTTTTGCGTATCCCAACCCCATCATCAGAACGCGTAAAATACCGGAATCATGGAAGCGCAAGAGTCATCGTCGAATTCGTCACCGGGAGCCAAACGCGTCCGCAGGACCACCCGCGAGCAGCTGCGGTTGGTGGATAAATCTCTGAAGTCGCGCTTCACGCGCATTCGCAACCGCCTGGTATTCATGATTCAGAGTACCCTCGGTGCCGGTTTGGCGTTCTATGTTGCGCATGACTTTTTCGGCCACGAGCAGCCCTTCTTTGCCCCGATGGCCGTCATCATCATCCTCGGCCTTTCGGGTAGTGACCGCCTCAAGCGCGCCGTCGACATGTCCATTGGCGGCATCGTGGGCGTGCTGGTGGGCACGCTGCTTGTCGACGCCCTCGGAACCGGCCCCATCCACATGACCATCATCATTGGTTTGGCGCTGGTGATCGGCTCCTTCGTCACGGGCTCGCAGCTGGTGAGCAACCAGATCGTCATCGCCGCCATCCTTATCGCCACCATTCTTCCGCCGGAAGAAATGGGCGGGCTCTCCCGCGCCATCGACGCCATCATCGGCGCGGTTATCGGCCTCACGATGATTGTGCTGATTCCCTCCTCACCCCTGCGGGCGGGCCGCTCGGAAGTCTCGAAGGTCTTGGGCATTACGGCCTCGGTTCTCTCCGATGTCTCCAGGGGCCTTGCGGACAATGATCCAGAAACCATCATGGAGGCCCGCGATGCCGTGCGCGGCACGCAGGACGACATCAACAATATGCTCAACGCCACCAAGGGCGGTGCGGAGACCGCAAAGCTCTCGCCCTTCCTGTGGAGCTCGCAGCGCAACGTCCGCTCGCTGGAGCGCATCCTCACGCCGGTCGATAACGTGGTCCGCGGCACCCGCGTGCTGTCCCGCCGCGCCCTCGTGCTCGCCGAGGACGGCGACCAGGCCACTGCCGAGCAAGTGGAGCTTATCGACGAGCTGGCCGAAATTACGATGGAGCTCTCTGACCTCTATACCCACCAAACTGCGCATGAGCGCCGCGTGGATGAGGCGCATGCTATTCCGGAGATAGTCAAACGCCTGCGCCAGTTGGCTGCGCGCTGCTCGATGGACGTCGCCGGCGAGGAAGCAGTGCTCTCCGCCTATGCTGTGCTGGCCCAAACCCGCTCCGTCATCGTGGACCTGCTCATGGTGTGCGGCATGTCGCGTGAGTCCGCCGTGGCGCAGCTGGTGCCCACCTCGAAGCACCCGGCCTACCCGCCGGAGGTGCGGGAAGAGGACTAGGGCTTGAGACTCGGGCAGTGAGAATTTTGGAGGCAATTCGAGCTATTTGCTCGGTGAGGGTAAATCAGAAGTGACCCTGGCGGCCAATAGCGAACTGCTTTGAAAGTACCGAGGTCTTTTCACAAATGCGGAGCCACGACCGCTAGCCTCGTGCACGATGTCCTGCTTTTCAGCGGTAGTGAGAGTTGAGGGATGCTTAGACCCACTGAGGTGATAAACCTTGTACGTATTCTCTGGAGGGTAGCTCTTAACGAATGGATTAGAGAGTGCGTAGCTCATAATTTTCCCGAGACGTTGTTCCTCGGGGTCGGATGATTTCTTAAGCGCATCTGAAGTCTTTTTATTCCAGCTAGAAGCGATTTCAATGTCTAAGACCTTTGGAAAGATTCCGACGATTCTCTGGCTGAAGTAGAAACCGATGTAGTCCACTTGTGCAAGAGGCGTAGAGGCTTCCAGGATGACGGCACCTACCCTTTGATAAAAGGTGAAAAGAGAATTGTCGGCATGCCCCAAGATGGCGGTGTTGAGTTTTGGCGTGCGTTGAGCAGCCAGCTTGGTAACACGTTCGAGGTTTTCTAGCCATAGCCTTGCATCTTGGTCTATCCAACTGGCGAGCCTAAGAATTTTCTTTAGTTCTACGGTTGGATCCACGTTGAGAAGTGAGTCCTGATGCGCACACCGGTTTCGAAGGATATTGAGGTCTGTCAACAGGGCTGCAACTATCTTCCTGTTACCTTGGCCTGGGAATGCGTTTCGAAGGTATTTTCTCCAGATTTCCTCATTGGCATCGGATTTCGTGGAAAGAAGTGAAGCCCAGTACCCCATGTTCAGATGCGCGATGATGTCGTCTTTGGTGACAGGACGCTTGTACTTCTTAGCTAGCTTCGTTGATAGCGCTGAAGTATCGAAAGAATCTTGGTTCCAGCCGAAGTCAAATGGGTGAGCGTCGGCAAGTGAATCGCTCATAGCGTTTCGAAGCAAGACTTCTGTGTGATGAATTACTTCAGACAGCGCAGCTGCGATTTGCGCGTTGAGTTCATAGAGCTTCCATGCCTCTTCCGCCGTGCCGCATTCTTCGAGGTATGGGGCGAATCTGGCATCAGATACCCAAGAAATTTTGTGCGTTAGTGGCATGGGCTTGTTCTTTCGGGAGCTGAGAGTGGTAGAGTCTTCCGCAGACCGCCTAGGTGCATTGCACAATGCGCATGCGGTGAGGATTCGGTTTCGAGCCTAGTGCCGAAAAGGTAATGCTGGCCGAATCCTCCTTTCGTTTTACCTTCGCCGCGAGAATCGTGCTGGTTTTCCCGGATAGTGGCGCTGTAGTTGAGTGCGGTTGCTCGGAGGCGAGGAAGAGGATTAGGGCCGCACTATCTGTAGGTCCCGCAGGTGACGGTAGAACGTCACGCGCTTGACCGGCCTCTTGGCGCGGACTCCATCGACGCTGACGCTGAGCGCCGGTCCCCCTGCCTGCACCGCCCGGCCCTGCACGACGCTGGCGGGGTCCAGTTGCCCTGGCTGGACAGGCTTGCGCAGGCGCGCGAAGAACCCACGGCGTGGTGCTACGTCCGCCTCAAAACTTGTCACCGCCTTCGCCGCCACGATGCCCGGCGCATCCGTCATCGGCACGAGCTTGGCACCGAAGACATCCTTCTCGCGGTCCGCGCGCAGCAGCACGGCATCGTCAACGATGATCTCACCAGTGATCTCCTCGTTTGACCACTCAGCAATCGTTGCCGAACCCGCCACGGCGAGGCCCGCATCATTGCGGATGAGCGGCACTGGGTTGACGGGTGCGGTCATGGCAAAGGAGAGCGCCTCCTCCATCACTGTTCCTTGGTCGCCGAGACCCTGGCGGCCCTGGCCCGTTTCGCTAGCTTTTAAGCCCCAATTCATCGCCGCGGTGGAGTGCTCCCCAGTTGGAACGTAGCCCACCTCGGCCCACAGGTAATCCGCCCGCATCATGCGAGTGAGCACGGCGCTCAGTGCGGCATCGCTGCCAATGACCACAATGCGCAGTGGCTCACGCAGGAACGGTGCCTGGGGCGCTGGCCCCGGCGCCCCAAGGTGGCTCACGTCCGGCTGCGCGGCAATCTCATCCAGCGATGGGGTGGGGTCTTCCGGGAGAATCTCGCTGGCCAGGGTATCAATAGCCTTCAACTCCTGCCGGCTGGGAACCTCTGCGAAGCGGAAGTGCTCGACGCGTATTCCGCGCTGGGAGGCCTCAATGAGGGCAGTGGTGTGGGCGTCGGTGAGGTGGCCGCCGCAGTCTACAAGCGCACAGATCATACAAGAAGCATAGAAGCGTGGAAAGAGCTTCGCTAAAACACGCCATGCGCGGCGTGCAGACAGTGGAGCTTTCCCCAGAAAAGTAGTGCACATCACAATGCGCCAGTAGGCTCCAAGGCAACGCCCAACTTCTTAGCAATCAATTCTTAAGTCCCTAACAGCCGGAGGTAAGTACCATGTCCACCCGATTGACAGTTCTTGCACTTGTATCCACCGCCGGGCTCCTGATGAGCTCGTGCAGCCTCATCGGCGGTGCGCTGACGGAAGCCGAGGAGCCAGCATTCATCGAGGCTGCCGCCGAGTCCACGACGAGTTCGGCGGCGCCTACTTCTTCGAAGGCCACGTCGACATCGAGCAGCACGTCCTCTTCGAGCGCCAACGCCGATTGCGATGACTCGAAGGAGCTCGAGGATACCGAGCTAAGCAAGGTCCTCGAGAATAAAGAAGCCTATGTGAAGGGCTCGACCGAGAAATTTGAAGACGTGAGCGTCAGTGAAGATGAATACGACGCTTGCAAGTTCCTCAGCTACGCGGTGCTGGAGGGCGAGTTTGATGGGGAGGACGTCAAGGTTCCTGTCTTCTTCGTCAACGGTGAGGTCTATGACGAGGATGCCCTCTACATCACGTCAACGTCCTTCGAGGTGGAGGAAGACGGCGAAGGCTACACTTTTGAGTCCAAGACTGAAGGCGACGTCGTTGGCGTCGAAGGAAAGGCATACAAACGCCCAGGAACCGAGGCGCCGTCCATGGAAACCTCCTTCGACGGCGTGGATTCGGACATCTTCTTCATCGACGTGGATTCGGAACCAACCGAGTCCGCGGATTTGGCTAAGGATGAAAAAGACCTCCGTGGCGAAGAGCTCTTCACTATCTCCGCCGATGGCTGGAACATGGTCTGCGGAATCATTGAGGAAAACAACGCAATCGACTGCGCGCATGGCGACGGCGGCAGCTGGACCATCAAGGGTGGCAATACCCCAATGCCAGAGGGCATGGAATTCAACCTGGTGACCTTCCTGCCGCTAGAGGGCAGCACTGAGTTCACTCAGTATGACGATGAAATCCCAACTAACGGCACAAAAATCGAGGGCAACGGGCTCTACCGAATCGGCATCGGTGATGTTGAAGCCCAAATCGCTGTTGTCGACGACGGCATCATCGTCAGCACCCCGGACAAGTCGCGGTTGATGTTTACCAATGACACCATCTACTTCGATGAGGAGGGCTCGGGCGGCGGCAGCACCGACGATGAAAACACCGAAAACGTCTAGCCCACCCCATGCCGCCAACGCATCAATTCCTGATGACCATGTCACAAACCCACCGCCATACCGTTATGCCGGGTAAAGTAGGTGCGTATTTGACTTCAATAAATAGGAAGTGACACCAACATGGCAGCGATCGTCATCGTCGGCGCCCAGTGGGGCGATGAAGGCAAGGGCAAGGCTACCGACATCCTCGGCGGCAAAGTCGATTACGTGGTTAAGCCCAACGGCGGTAACAATGCCGGCCACACCGTCGTGGTCGGCGGCGAGAAGTACGAGCTGAAGCTCCTTCCCGCCGGCATTCTTTCTGAAAACGCCACCCCGGTCCTGGGCAACGGCGTGGTCATTAACTTGGAGGCCCTCTTCGATGAGATCGACGGCCTCGAAGCCCGCGGCGCTAACGCTTCGCGCCTTAAGATTTCCGCCAACGCGCACCTCGTGGCGCCCTACCACCAGACCCTGGACCGCGTGCAGGAGCGCTTCTTAGGCAAGCGCGCTATCGGTACCACCGGCCGCGGCATCGGCCCTGTCTACGCCGACAAGGTTGCCCGCATCGGCATCCG
The DNA here is from genome assembly GCF_037850265.1 of Corynebacterium hesseae. Taxonomy (NCBI): domain Bacteria; kingdom Bacillati; phylum Actinomycetota; class Actinomycetes; order Mycobacteriales; family Corynebacteriaceae; genus Corynebacterium; species Corynebacterium hesseae. The sequence continues at coordinate 2,446,655 of NZ_CP137211.1, read as the reverse complement.
TGTGCAGGACATTTTTGATGAGTCCATCCTGCGCCAGAAGGTCGAGTCCGCCTTGGATATTAAGAACCAGATGCTGGTGAAGATGTACAACCGCAAGGCCATCGATCCGGAGCAGGTTGTGGAGTACTTCCTGAGCTACCGCGATCGCCTGCGCCCGATGGTCATTGAGGCCGAACTGGAGCTGAACCAAGCACTGGATGCTGGCAAGCACGTCCTTATGGAGGGCGGCCAGGCCACCATGCTGGATGTTGACCACGGGACCTACCCCTTCGTGACCTCCTCGAACCCGTCGGCCGGCGGTGCCTCGGTCGGCTCCGGCATTGGTCCTACGCGCATTAAGACTTCCCTGGGCATCATCAAGGCCTACACCACCCGCGTGGGCGCTGGTCCTTTCCCCACTGAGCTCTTCGACAAGTGGGGCGAGTACCTGCAGACCACCGGCGGCGAAATCGGCGTCAACACCGGCCGCAAGCGCCGCTGCGGTTGGTATGACTCCGTGGTGGCTCGCTACGCCACCCGCGTCAATGGTTTCACGGACTACTTCCTGACCAAGCTGGACGTGCTCACCGGCATCGGTGAGATTCCCATCTGCGTGGCATACGACGTCGACGGCAATCGCTACGACGAGATGCCGCTGACCCAGTCTGAGTTCCACCACGCCGAGCCCATCTTTGAGACCATGCCGGCCTGGGATGAGGACATCACCAACTGCAAGACTTTTGAGGACCTCCCGCAGAAGGCTCAGGATTACGTCCTGCGTCTGGAGGAACTCTCCGGCTGCCGCATCTCCTACATCGGTGTCGGCCCCGGCCGTGACCAGACCATCGTGCGCCACGACGTCATGCAGGACCAGTAAGGGGCCAACCAGTCCAAGACGAACGAACCTCAGGCACCGCCTAACGGTGACGGTGCCGTGCAACAACCGCCCAACTTCTCCCGTGCCAGAGAAAAGTGGGCGGTTTCGCGTTTCTATGAGGGTATTTGTGTGTTTAATATGCCCTGCTTGGCGACGCCCCATGCAACCCCCTCCCTGTCCTCTCACTGTCCGCAACACCCCCTTTAGAAGTGAATTCCTGAGAAAAATGTTACCAGTGTTGCAATGTGAGATAATTAACAATCGAGACGGTGTGTTGAGGTCCCGCATGAAACCGCAGGTGGAATGTGAAATATGATGCACTGTTGATAGCGATTGGCATTTATGAACTTTTCAGCTGTCCGTACGGTTTCTTTAATCTGTGAACGGCGATAACATCGGAAGGGAGTTTGTTCATACATCCCTGGAACCTCTGACCTTCATTCAGGGAGAAATAGTTGAGCGGCTCTCGGTTGCGTAAGCCGGTTTTGCCCCTTACGCGGTCACGTTTCCCTAGCGTGATCAATTCTTTCAAGTCTTAAGGAAAGGACTTCTTGCCATGAACAAGAAGGAAATAAAGCGTACTGCTGTACGCCGCCGCGGCACTACCATTGCTGCCGCTGCGCTCTCTATTGCTATGGTGGGCCCCTTCGTCCACGCAGTAACTCCCGCATCCTCTTTCGCTACTGTTGCTAATGCGCAGGAAACCCAGCCTGCTGCTGACGCTCCGGCAGCAACTGGTGCCGACAAGGCCATCTACTCTCCGGGCCAGGCTGACCAGAAGGGTACGATTTCTGGTTCTGTGAAGGAGATTGTCGAAGCCGCGGTTGGTTTCGGCAATGTCCAGGGCTCTGGTAACCCGCTTGCTGGCGTGAAGGTGTACGCCCAGTGGTACGAGGGCGCGCAGACTCAGCATTCGTCGCCGATTTATTACACCGAGTCGGACGCGAACGGTAACTTCTCTATCAACATGGCGCCGTACACTGACGCGCTGGGTGTGAACCGCAAGTTTGAGGCTGATGCGTCGGTTGGAGAGACGGTCCCACAACGCGATCACAAACGTGAGAAAATCCGTGTCTGGACCGAGCTTCCGGATGACATGACGGATAAGTACCGTTTGGTGCACCAGCCGGCTGCAGGCATCTTCCCAGCTATTGGTGATGCTGCGACGCCTACCGAGCAGGGTGATGGCGCATGGGGTGGCAACAAGGTCACGGGAATGACCATTCAATATGCGCAGAAGGATAAACTGCCGCAGCACTTGCCGGAAAACCAGTGGGTAGAGAGCACCGGAACGGGCGGTAACGATGGTACCTACGCCGGCCGAGCTTTCTGGAACATGCATGTGCTGCTAGGTGCGTTGAACCACAACACTCAAAGTGCATTTAATAGTAAGGATCTTGCGGCGCCTGGTTTGAAGGTTGTTGGTTCTTACTTGAGTGATGAGGCTGTTACAAAGATTGAGCAGTACGCGAAGGATAACTTTGCGGGTAAGACGCTGCGAGGCAAGGGTTGGACTCCTGCCGATGAACAGGGGCTTCAGAAGTGGATTAATGAGCAGATAGCTGCGGATCCACAAGGCTGGATCGCAGAAACCATGACCACCACTACTAGCGCAGACGGTAAGTTCGAGTTGCGTTGGAAGGGGCTGTATGGAAATAACCACACGGGCACCGGTGGTGGCATTAACCCACCTGCAGACAAGCTGCATAAGCTGGCAGGTTCGCATGATGAGGGATCCTGGGAAAACGGTAATCGTCAGTCAAAGCATGTCAACATGCACTGGAGCTACGTCAGTATCCTTGACAAGAACGGCAACCCGCTGCCGGACAACATCGGTGCGCTGTACCCGTGGTCGCTTGGCCAGTGGGCGGGCCCGGGCTTCGGTGCTGACTTGAATGCTGGCGCTAATGCTCAGCTCTTCGGTGGCGACGGTGCCTTCATTGGTAACACCACCGATGGCTACACGGGCTGGAACATTGCGCTTGCTCCGCAGGCTTTGAAGTTCGACGTGGTGGAGAAGAATACCACTGACAACTGGGCAGCGATTGGCGACAAGGTCCAGACCGACACTGCCGGCCTGCCGATTGCGGACAACCTGAACTACTACATCGAGTGGGTCGACAAGAACGGCAAGGTCGTTAAGACCTGCGAGACCGCTAAGGCTGATTCCGCCACCAAGATTCCGAGCTGTGCGCTGGATGTTCCAGCGGATGCCGAGACTGGTGACACGTTCACCGCTCGCCTGAAGGTTACTAGCGGTGACCCAGATTCGAAGAACGACCTCGTTCTGGCGGTGGATGCCTTTGCCGTGACTCGCGACTACCTCGAGTACGACCCAGTCGACGACGCGAAGGCCGAGCAGCCGGCTACCTCCGAACCGAAGTTCGACAACCCAGCTACCGATGCTGAAGAAACCAAGCCTGAGGACCCCAAGTTTGAGCTTGGCAAGCTGCCGGAGGGGGTCACCGAAGACCAAGTCAAGGTTGATCCTAAGACCGGTGTTGTGACTTTTAAGCCGACCGCTGAGCAGGTAGGCAAGACCTTCAAGTTCCCAGTAGTGATGCGTGACGAAGCTCTGCAGGTTCCGGTTCGCGATGAGAACGGCGACCCTGTAAAGGACGACGAGGGCAACCCGAAGACCCAGGGCCGTATCGTCGCTCGCGCTGACGCTCCATTCAAGGTTGCGGACGCCACCGCGTCTACGATTGAGCCGAAGTATGAGGACAAGCTTGTTGTTCCGGGTGAGGAGACGAAGTCTACGCCGTCCTTCACTGATAAGGACGGTAAGGATGCCAAGGCTCCTGCTGATTCGAAGTTCAAGATCGCTGACGGCTTCAAGGCTCCTGAGGGCTACACGGTCAAGATCGATGAGAACACCGGTGTAATCACTGTTACTGCTCCGGAGAAGCTGGATGGCGAGACCGTCGAGGAGTTTGAGGTTCCGGTTACGGTGACCTACCCGGATGGCACTACGGACAACGCTAACGCGAAGTTCGAGCTGGACACCGATGGTGACGGTACGCCTGATTCCAAGGATGATGACGACGATAACGACGGCGTCTCCGATAAGGATGAGGAGGAGAAGGGTTCTAACCCGAAGGATAAGGGTTCGATTCCGGCTACTCCGCTGGAACCGGGTAACCCGACCGACGCTGCAACCCTAGAGCCGTCCTACGAAGACCAGCTTGTTGTTCCGGGTAAGGAGACGAAGTCTACGCCGTCCTTCACTGATAAGGACGGTAAGGATGCCAAGGCTCCTGCTGATTCGAAGTTCAAGATCGCTGACGGCTTCAAGGCTCCTGAGGGCTACACGGTCAAGATCGATGAGAACACCGGTGTAATCACTGTTACTGCTCCGGAGAAGCTGGATGGCGAGACCGTCGAGGAGTTTGAGGTTCCGGTTACGGTGACCTACCCGGATGGCACTACGGACAACGCTAACGCGAAGTTCGAGCTGGACACCGATGGTGACGGTACGCCTGATTCCAAGGATGATGACGACGATAACGACGGCGTCTCCGATAAGGATGAGGAGGAGAAGGGTTCTAACCCGAAGGATAAGGGTTCGATTCCGGCTACTCCGTTGGAACCGGGTAACCCGACCGACGCTGCAACCCTAGAGCCGTCCTACGAAGACCAGCTTGTTGTTCCGGGTGAGGAGACGAAGTCTACGCCGTCCTTCACTGATAAGGACGGTAAGGATGCCAAGGCTCCTGCTGATTCGAAGTTCAAGATCGCTGACGGCTTCAAGGCTCCTGAGGGCTACACGGTCAAGATCGATGAGAACACCGGTGTAATCACTGTTACTGCTCCGGAGAAGCTGGATGGCGAGACCGTCGAGGAGTTTGAGGTTCCGGTTACGGTGACCTACCCGGATGGCACTACGGACAACGCTAACGCGAAGTTCGAGCTGGACACCGATGGTGACGGTACGCCTGATTCCAAGGATGATGACGACGATAACGACGGCGTCTCCGATAAGGATGAGGAGGAGAAGGGTTCTAACCCGAAGGATAAGGGTTCGATTCCGGCTACTCCGCTGGAACCGGGTAACCCGACCGACGCTGCAACCCTAGAGCCGTCCTACGAAGACCAGCTTGTTGTTCCGGGTAAGGAGACGAAGTCTACGCCGTCCTTCACTGATAAGGACGGTAAGGATGCCAAGGCTCCTGCTGATTCGAAGTTCAAGATCGCTGACGGCTTCAAGGCTCCTGAGGGCTACACGGTCAAGATCGATGAGAACACCGGTGTAATCACTGTTACTGCTCCGGAGAAGCTGGATGGCGAGACCGTCGAGGAGTTTGAGGTTCCGGTTACGGTGACCTACCCGGATGGCACTACGGACAACGCTAACGCGAAGTTCGAGTTGGACACCGATGGTGACGGTACGCCTGATTCCAAGGATGATGACGACGATAACGACGGCGTCTCCGATAAGGACGAGAAGGACAAGGGTACTAACCCGAAGGATCCGTCCGATAAGCCGTCTGAGGATAAGGCTCCGGACTGGAGCGATAATGCTTCTACCACTCCGGATGAGCCGGCTGTAGTTGAGAAGGATCCGAACTCTGGTGATGTGAAGCCGGGTACTACGGTGGAGGTCACTGAGGGTGACGGTACTGCAAAGATTGATCCGGAAACTGGTGATATCACTGTGACTCCGGGTGAGGATGCGAAGCCGGGCGACAAGGTTGTCGTTGAGGTTAAGGATCCTTCCGGCGAGGTTATTGACACCATTACGGTGACGATTGCTGACCCGTCGATTAACACTGACAAGGTCACCATCACTGAGGGACAGGAGACTGACCCGTTTGACACGGCCAAGGATGTTCCGGAAGGCGGTACGGTTTCCGTTGAGAACCTGCCGGGCGGTTTGACTGTGGATCCGGAGACCGGCAAGGTCACTGGTACCCCGGATAAGCTCGATGACTGGGGCAAGGATGAGGAGACGCGTGACGTTGTTGTTACCGTCACCATCACCGATGCTGATGGCAACGAGGTCTCTGGTGACAAGGTCATCACTATTCAGCGTGATACTGACGGCGATGGTGACCCAGATGTCACTGACCCGGATGATGACAATGATGGTGCCACCGACGAGGAAGAGAACAAGGCTGGAACCGATCCGAAGGATCCGAACTCCAAGCCGTCGGAGGATAAGGCTCCGGATTGGAATGATGGTTCTACTACGCCGGATAAGCCGGTAGAGCTTCCGAACACTGGCGGTTCGGTTGAGGACGGCACCACGGTTGAGACCGAGGGGCCGGGCGAGGCCGAGATTGGTGAGGACGGCACCATTACGGTGACTCCGGGTGAGAATGCGAAGCCGGGCGACAAGGTTGTCGTTGAGGTTAAGGATCCTTCGGGCAAGGTTATCGACACCGTTGAGGTAGAGATCACCAAGCCGGGTAAGCCGGGTGGTTCTTCTGATTGGGATGGTTCTTCGAACCTGTCTCAGCGTTGTATCAACACTGGTTTGGGTGTTGGTATCCCGCTGCTGTTCCTGATTCCGGTTGGTCTGGCTTCCCAGATGAATATTCCGGGTCTGAAGGACTTTGTTGCTCCGATTAATAAGCAGATTCAGAATCTGAATACTCAGCTGCAGAAGCAGGCTGGTGTGTTCAATGGCCCGCTGGCTGGCAAGGTTGCTGGTATTGATGCGCAGCTGAAGCGCTTCGGTGCTGATTATCAGCAGGTTGCTGGTGCTGTGGCTCTGATTGCTGCTGGTGCGCTGGCTATCGGCCTTATCGCTGATGCTTGTGCTCCGGGTGCAGGTTCTTCCAACGGTTCCTCCAAGTAAGAGAGACACTGACGCACACCGAGGGCCAGTCGGCCCTTAGGGGCCGGCTGACACATAGAAGGTCAGTCTAAAGACCAAGCCCCCTTTCCCACCGTTTCCCTGCGGTGGGGGAGGGGGCTTTGGTGATCCTGGGGCAAGGGCGTGTTGTGCGCTGGTGCTCGTGTGGGGGAAACGGTGAGAATGGGTAGGTGGGGGTTTGGGGGACGTCGCCAAGCAATGCAGCACCAGAAGTGTGCGATAATTCGAGAATGACTACCGTAGGCGACATCGCAGGCCACATCGGAACCCCTCTGACAGGAAACGCCACCAAGGTGCTTCTTTTGGGGGCGGGAGAGCTGGGCAAGCAGTTGGTAATTGCCTTTCAGAACTTAGGGCTAGAAGTCCACGCCGTGGACCGCTACGCAGGAGCACCCGCGCAGCAGCTCGCGCACTTTAGCTACATCGCAGACATCAGGGACCCGCACAAGGTGTGGGAGCTTACAGAGCGCATCAAACCGGACTATGTGGTCCCGGAAGTGGAGACCGTCGCGGTGGAGGCGCTGAAGCGTATCGAGGAATTCGGCACCACCGTCGTGCCGACGGCGCGGGCCTGTGAGCTGACACAGTGCCGCGAGAGCGTGCGTGAGGTGGCTGAGAGCATCGGCCTGCCCGTAACTGCCTATCGCTTTGCTGAGTCCGCTGAACAGCTGCAGGAGGCGGTGGGGGAGTTGGGACTGCCGTGCATCGTGAAGCCGGATATTACGACCTCCGGCAAGGGGCACGTCCTTCTTAAGGAAGAAGAGGACGTGGAGGAAGCCTGGGCCATGGTGCGCCACGTGTCCTCCGATAACAAGCGCGTGGTGGTGGAGCGCTTCGTTGACTTTGACTATGAGGTCACGCTGCTTGCCGTGCGCTCCGTCGACCCAGCTACGGGCAAGATGGCTACGTGGTTTAGCGAGCCCATTGGTCACCGCCACGAGAACGGTGACTTGGTGGAGTCCTGGCAGCCCATGGCGATGAGTGAGGACGCCCTGGCGAACGCACGCTCCGTTGCGGCGCGTATCTCTAATGAGTTGGGCGGGCGCGGTGTCTACGGCGTTGAGCTCTTCGTGGCGGGCGATGAGGTGTACTTCTCCTCCGTCTCACCGCGTCCTTTGGATACCGCCATGCTGACCGGATACACGCAGCGCTTCTCTGAATTTGAGCTGCACGTCCGCGCGATCTTGGGCTTCCCCATTGACGTGACGATGGTCAGCCCCGGTGCTGCGGTCATCCTGCACGCGGACGCAGAGCTTGACGACGTCTCCTTCACCGGCCTCGACACCGCCCTATCCTATGAAGAGACCGACGTGCGCCTGTTTGGCAAGCCCTGGGCATACGCCGGCCGCCGCATGGGCATGGTGGCTACGACTGCCGAGGACGTTGAGACCGCCCGCGACAGGGCAGCGCTCGCAGCCGGAAAGATCACTGTGGGGCCGAACGCTGATCGAACCGTCCACGGTGATTCACAGCCCGTGGAGCCGACTGCCAATGCCGTCTCCGACATTGAGCTAATTGAGGTCCCGGAGCCGGTTGTCGACGTCGACCCGAAACTCATCCGCTCCACCGACGATTAAAGAAACAGTGACGTTATAAGTTAAGGGGAATGGTGCCCCGCGCCCTGACTGGAGAGCGGGGTACTGGATGTGATTGAAGTGGCCGCGTGTTACGCACGGCCACTTCTGTGCATTTCTGGGGGCTACTTGTCGGCGGGCCAGAGTGATGCGCGCGAGCCATCTTCCGCCGAGGAATCTAGTTGGCGTAGTGCCGCCTTAAGGAAATGCTTATGCAAAAACTTAAGAAATTTTAAATGGAGAAATCTAAGAAAATCTGAGTTATGTGCCGTGTCAACATTTGGGCGAACAAATTGGCGAAAAACGGCCTAAAGGTCAAGCGTACAGCACGTTTTACCTGCTAAAATATAGCCCTATGGGGGCATAAGGAAAAGTTATGCAGCAATCAACTATCTTGCGACTAGCTGTGAGTGATGATAGCATCCTGAGTGGACTATAAGAGTACGTGAGATTCTTAAGGAGAATCGCCGGTCAGGGTGTAAAAACCTACGTCCAGATTTCAGATTGTCTCAGCGGAAACTTACTGCTGTGCAGAACAACTTGTAGACATTCACATCATTCGAAGAGGAAACGATGAGTAAATTAAGGAATATCTCCAGAGAGGGGTGGATGGTCCTTACTGCTGTTTTCACAGCAATAGCAGTGATTGCGGCCATGGTCACCGTTCCCTGGACGAAGGCCGGTGCGGCTGAGCCGACCGACTTCAAGCCGAATATGACTATGGGTGAAAAGACTGACGATCCCGTTACTGATACATCTTGGGGACCGCTGGTGTGGGCCGGAAAACCGGCTAGTACTTACTATCACAAAGGAAACAAGGCCAACAATGTAGGCTGGGCATGGTGTATCGATGCTACTGCTTCGATTCCGATGCAGAATAATAGTAAATATGATGCATCAACTGCGGTAAAGGCTCCGATTCCCGAGGAGTTCCGGGATGCCGCTATCAATGTAGCTATGAAGCAGCAGGATGCACTCAAGCGAAACGATAAGGCCGCTGTGCGAACCTACGCGGTATATCTGGCTGCGCTTCTTGGTTCTAATTCGCTTCACCGGAAGGTTGCAGCTCTGACCATTACCGGTGATGACTACAAATACAACGAACCATTTGGGAATGAGTGGTATCCGTACTTCAAGAATGATGGCGGAAGTGCAGAAGAGTTTAAACAGCTTACTGGCTTCGAGATAAAGACCACAAGAAACAGTGATGGATTTGCTGTCGAATTTGTTCGTGATCCATCCGTGATGGTTCCAAAGGCTCCTGAGGGCGCTTACATCACCATTATTGGACCTGATGGGAAGCCAGGGGGAGATCCCCACGGTCAGCGAGTTATGCCGCCGGATCAACCTGGTCTTCCAGACGATGAGTCTGTAGAGCCGTCGATCGGAACTCAGGCTAAGTTTGCTGAGGGTTCGACTCAGGTTGTTGCTGGGGCAAAGGTTGAGGACACGGTGACCTATGAGGGTCTGGTTCCGGGTAAGAAGTACACCCTTAACGCTGAGCTGATTTCCAAGAAAGATGGCAAGACCGTTCTGGGTGAGGGTGAGAAGACCTTTACTCCGGAGACCGCTAACGGTAAGACCGTTGTTGAGATCACTGTTGATGAGTCCGTCAAGGAGCCGGTTGAGGCTGCGGTTGCTTTTGAGAAGTTGACTTCGGTTGAGGTCAACGACAAGGGCGAGGAGACTCCGGGTACTGATCCGGAGAACCCGAACGACATTGCTAAGCACGAGGACATCAATGATAAGGCTCAGACTGTGACCTCTAAGGATGAGCCGTCTGAGTCCACCACGCCGGAGCAGCCGGGCGAGTCGACGACTCCGGAGAACCCGGATGAGTCCACCACTCCGGAGAACCCGGATGAGTCCACCACTCCGGAGAACCCGGATGAGTCCACCACTCCGGAGAACCCGGATGAGTCCACCACTCCGAAGACGACGGAGCCGTCTGAGTCGACGACTCCGGGTAAGCCAGGTGATGAGTCTGGTAAGCCGAAGATTTCGACGAATGCTGACTTCGCTAACGGTGCAACCCAGGTTGTTGCTGGTGCGCAGGTTAACGATACGGTGACGTACAAGAACCTGGTTCCGGGTAAGGAATACACCCTTAATGCTGAGCTGATTTCCAAGGAGGACGGCAAGACCGTTCTGGGTGAGGGTGAGAAGACCTTTACTCCGGAGACCGCTAACGGTAAGACCGTTGTTGAGATCACTGTTGATGAGTCCGTCAAGGAGCCGGTTGAGGCTGCGGTTGCTTTTGAGAAGTTGACTTCGGTTGAGGTCAACGACAAGGGCGAGGAGACTCCGGGTACTGATCCGGAGAACCCGAACGACATTGCTAAGCACGAGGACATCAATGATAAGGCTCAGACTGTGACCTCTAAGGATGAGCCGTCTGAGTCCACCACGCCGAACAAGCCGGGCGAGTCGACGACTCCGGAGAACCCGGATGAGTCCACCACTCCGGAGAACCCGGGCGAGTCGACCACTCCGAAGACGACGGAGCCGTCTGAGTCGACGACTCCGGGTAAGCCAGGTGATGAGTCTGGTAAGCCGAAGATTTCGACGAATGCTGACTTCGCTAACGGTGCAACCCAGGTTGTTGCTGGTGCGCAGGTTAACGATACGGTGACGTACAAGAACCTGGTTCCGGGTAAGGAATACACCCTTAATGCTGAGCTGATTTCCAAGGAGGACGGCAAGACCGTTCTGGGTGAGGGTGAGAAGACCTTTACTCCGGAGTCTGCTAACGGTAAGACCGTTGTTGAGATCACTGTTGATGAGTCTGTGAAGGAGCCGGTTGAGGCTGCGGTTGCTTTTGAGGAGTTGACTTCGGTTGAGGTCAACGACAAGGGCGAGGAGACTCCGGGTACTGATCCGGAGAACCCGAACGACATTGCTAAGCACGAGGACATCAATGATAAGGCTCAGACTGTGACCTCTAAGGATGAGCCGTCTGAGTCCACCACGCCGGAGCAGCCGGGCGAGTCGACGACTCCGGAGAACCCGGATGAGTCCACCACTCCGGAGAACCCGGATGAGTCCACCACTCCGGAGAACCCGGGCGAGTCGACCACTCCGAAGACGACGGAGCCGTCTGAGTCGACGACTCCGGGTAAGCCAGGTGATGAGTCTGGTAAGCCGAAGATTTCGACGAATGCTGACTTCGCTAACGGTGCAACCCAGGTTGTTGCTGGTGCGCAGGTTAACGATACGGTGACGTACAAGAACCTGGTTCCGGGTAAGGAATACACCCTTAATGCTGAGCTGATTTCCAAGGAGGACGGCAAGACCGTTCTGGGTGAGGGTGAGAAGACCTTTACTCCGGAGACCGCTAACGGTAAGACCGTTGTTGAGATCACTGTTGATGAGTCCGTCAAGGAGCCGGTTGAGGCTGCGGTTGCTTTTGAGAAGTTGACTTCGGTTGAGGTCAACGACAAGGGCGAGGAGACTCCGGGTACTGATCCGGAGAACCCGAACGACATTGCTAAGCACGAGGACATCAATGATAAGGCTCAGACTGTGACCTCTAAGGATGAGCCGTCTGAGTCCACCACGCCGGAGCAGCCGGGCGAGTCGACGACTCCGGAGAACCCGGATGAGTCCACCACTCCGGAGAACCCGGATGAGTCCACCACTCCGGAGAACCCGGATGAGTCCACCACTCCGGAGAACCCGGATGAGTCCACCACTCCGGAGAACCCGGGCGAGTCGACCACTCCGAAGACGACGGAGCCGTCTGAGTCGACGACTCCGGGTAAGCCAGGTGATGAGTCTGGTAAGCCGAAGATTTCGACGAATGCTGACTTTGCTAACGGTGCAACCCAGGTTGTTGCTGGTGCGCAGGTTAACGATACGGTGACGTACAAGAACCTGGTTCCGGGTAAGGAATACACCCTTAATGCTGAGCTGATTTCCAAGGAGGACGGCAAGACCGTTCTGGGTGAGGGTGAGAAGACCTTTACTCCGGAGACCGCTAACGGTAAGACCGTTGTTGAGATCACTGTTGATGAGTCCGTCAAGGAGCCGGTTGAGGCTGCGGTTGCTTTTGAGAAGTTGACTTCGGTTGAGGTCAACGACAAGGGCGAGGAGACTCCGGGTACTGATCCGGAGAACCCGAACGACATTGCTAAGCACGAGGACATCAATGATAAGGCTCAGACTGTGACCTCTAAGGATGAGCCGTCTGAGTCCACCACGCCGGAGCAGCCGGGCGACGAGACTTGCGAGTCCACGACCCCGTCTAAGCCGGGCGAGGAGACTACCCCGAATAATCCGGGCGAGTCAACGACTCCGGGCAAGCCTGGTGAGTCGACCACTCCGGGTAAGCCGGGTGAGTCCACCACTCCGAACGATCCGTGTGAGTCTACGACCCCGGATAAGCCTGGTGAGGAGCCATCTGAGTCGACGACTCCGAAGACGACTGAGAAGACCACTGAGCCGTCTGAGTCGACGACTCCGAACAAGCCGGGTGACGAGACCTGTGAGTCCACGACCCCGTCTAAGCCGGGCGAGGAGACCACTCCGAACAACCCGGGTGAGTCCACCACTCCGGGCAAGCCTGGCGAGTCGACCACTCCGGGTAAGCCGGGTGAGTCCACGACCCCGAATGACCCGTGTGAGTCCACCACGCCGGATAAGCCTGGTGAGGAGCCGTCTGAGTCCACGACTCCGCGTGAGCCGGGTGATGAGTCTGGTAAGCCGAAGATTTCGACGAATGCTGACTTTGCTAACGGTGCAACCCAGGTTGTTGCTGGTGCGCAGGTTAACGATACGGTGACGTATGAGAACCTGGTTCCGGGTAAGGAATACACTCTGTTCGCTGAGCTGATTTCTAAGGAGGACGGCAAGACCGTTCTGGGTGAGGGTGAGAAGACCTTTACTCCGGAGTCTGCTAACGGTGAGGTTGTTGTTGAGATCATCGTTGATGAGTCTGTGACGGAGCCGGTTGAGGCTGCGGTTGCTTTTGAGGAGTTGACTTCGGTTGAGGTCAACGACAAGGGCGAGGAGACTCCGGGTACTGATCCGGAGAACCCGAACCATATTGCTGAGCACAAGGACATCAACGATAAGAACCAGACGGTTCCGAAGTCGGGCGATGATGAGTCTGGCAAGCCGAAGATTTCGACGAATGCTGACTTTGCTAACGGTGCAACCGAGGTTGTTGCTGGTGCGCAGGTCAACGACCGTGTTACCTATGAGAACCTGGTTCCGGGTAAGGAATACATCCTGTTTGCTGAGCTGATTTCTAAGGAGGACGGTAAGACCGTTCTGGGTGAGGGTGAGAAGACCTTTACTCCGGAGTCTGCTAACGGTGAGGTTGTCGTTGAGATCATCGTTGATGAGTCTGTGACGGAGCCGGTTGAGGCTGCGGTTGCTTTTGAGGAGTTGACTTCGGTTGAGGTCAACGACAAGGGCGAGGACACTCCGGATACTGATCCGGAGAACCCGAACCATATTGCTGAGCACAAGGACATCAACGACAAGAACCAGACGGTTCCGAAGTCGGGCGATGATGAGTCTGGCAAGCCGAAGATTTCGACGAATGCTGACTTTGCTAACGGTGCAACCCAGGTTGTTGCTGGTGCGCAGGTCAACGACCGTGTTACCTATGAGAACCTGGTTCCGGGTAAGGAATACATCCTGTTTGCTGAGCTGATTTCTAAGGAGGACGGCAAGACCGTTCTGGGTGAGGGTGAGAAGACCTTTACTCCGGAGTCTGCTAACGGTGAGGTTGTTGTTGAGATCATCGTTGATGAGTCTGTGAAGGAGCCGGTTGAGGCTGCGGTTGCTTTTGAGGAGTTGACTTCGGTTGAGGTCAACGACAAGGGCGAGGACACTCCGGATACTGATCCGGAGAACCCGAACCATATTGCTGAGCACAAGGACATCAACGACAAGAACCAGACGGTTCCGAAGTCGGGCGATGATGAGTCTGGCAAGCCGAAGATTTCGACGAATGCTGACTTTGCTAACGGTGCAACCCAGGTTGTTGCTGGTGCGCAGGTCAACGACCGTGTTACCTACGAGAACCTGGTTCCGGGTAAGGAATACATCCTGTTTGCTGAGCTGATTTCCAAGGAGGACGGTAAGACCGTTCTGGGTGAGGGTGAGAAGACCTTTACTCCGGAGTCTGCTAACGGTGAGGTTGTCGTTGAGATCATCGTTGATGAGTCTGTGACGGAGCCGGTTGAGGCTGCGGTTGCTTTCGAGGAGTTGACTTCGGTTGAGGTCAACGACAAGGGCGAGGAGACTCCGGGTACTGATCCGGAGAACCCGAACCATATTGCTGAGCACAAGGACATCAACGACAAGAACCAGACGGTTACCTCTGACTCCGACAAGCCTTCCGATACCCCGGATAAGGGCGACGGCAAGGACAATGACGGAGACAAGGGCAGCTCGAAGAAGGACCTGCCGTGGTGGCTGCTGCTCATCCCGGGTCTGGGCCTGATCAAGATCATCACCGACGGTGGCCACAACGGTGGCAACGGCGGACATGATGGTGGCAACAACCACGGTGAGTCCCACGACAACACCGGCCGCGATGACCGCGAGGTTACCGTCCTGGACGCAACCCCGCCGGAGGATGCTGCTAACCAGCCGCAGGACTTCGGTCAGCCGGTGCCGTCCAACACGCACCGCGTGGAGATCAAGCACGTACCTTCCGGTGCAACCCAGCTTGACCCAGGCATGCAGGACTTCATCAAGTAGTCCGCACTGCAACACCATCCCGGCCCTCACCGGCTGGGCGTGGTAGGGGCAGGAAATGATTAGGACAATCCCCTCCAGGGTGAAAACGCTGGAGGGGATTCGTCGTATGACTCTTAGACTATTGTTTACAACGAAACCCCATAGCGAAGACTTTTAGAAGCTAGACGCCCATAACTAGAAGACAGTCACAAGGAGCAGAGATTATGGCTGACGAAAGCCAGCAGAACGATATTCCGGAATACCCCGCCGATTCCACGGGCGAGGCTGCCGGGGAGACAGCCGCGGGGAAGCACCGTGCCGGTGAGGAGCAGGCAGCGGGCGAATCGAAGAAGGGCAACAAGAAGCTCCTCATTGGTCTGGTGGCGCTCATTGCGATCATCTTGGTCATCGTGCAGCTGGTGATCTATGCAGGCCGCAATGGCGATGATTCCGCGGAAGACAATGCGGGGGATTCGGCGGAGACGTCGCAAAGCTCTGAGTCTGCCGCACCCACGACGAACAATGATCCCTTCGTGGATGACTCCGGTGAGCAGGATCAGGAGATTGATGCCGCACCGGGTGAGTTCCGTGGCTTTGGTGCCATGTCCCTGGGCATTAACGATGAGTTCGCCGCCGTGGACCCGATTCAGGTTACGGATACCGGCATGCTGATCCCGCCGCGCGATGTGCAGCGCTTGGGTTGGTATTCCGCCTCCGCAGTACCGGGCGAGGCTGGCCCGGTGGGCTCCAGCGTTATCACCGGCCACATCAACTACCAGGGTCAGGGAACGGGCTTTGCGGAGAAGTTCACCACCCTGGAGCAAGGGCAGGAGTTCACCGTTTTCATTGACGGTGAGGAGCGCAAGTTCCGTGTGACGGAGGCGCCGTACCGTCTGCCGAAGGGCGCGGGATTCCCAGACGTGGTCAATGACACGGAGGGAGAAAACCGTCTGGTCCTCATCACCTGTGGCGGCAAGTTCGTCGGTGGCGAACTGGGCTACGAGGACAACATCATCACCGTGGCAGAGCCGGTGGCACCCGTGGAAGGCGGTGCTGAGGCGCCGGCAGATGGTGTTGTTGACGCGCCCGCTGAGGGCGCGGTCGAGGCGCCGGCGGTTTAGCCTGGTTGGTGAATCGCCTAAGCGGGGTGATGGCTTAGGCGGAGGCCTCCTCCAGACGCGCGATGTGCAGCGTCAGGTAGGAGACTTCATCGGGGGTTAGTGCGCTGTCGAGGCGCAGCTCAATTAGGTTAGCTACCATCTGGGCGGTCTCGACGGCATCGGGGTAGCGGGCGGAGATGGCGGTGGCCACCTGGCGGTCGTCGGAGTCGAGCTGCTGGTGCTCCGCCATGCGCACGAAGAGGTAACGCAGGTGCGTGATGAAGCGGGCGACGGAGATGTCCTCGCTATTAAGCTCCGTATCGTTGTGCGAGCCGATAACAGCCAGGATCTGCTGAATCAGACCCGTCATGCGGTAGGTGCCGGAGAGATCTCCCACTGCGAAGCCGGCGTTGACCAAGTGCAGGGTGATGGCCACGGCCTCGTCGGGAGCCAACGGCTTATGCAGGCCACCATTGATGGCGGTGAGTAGCTGCTGTGCGAGGGCAAAGTCATCGGAGTAGAGGTGGCGCACCTCAGCTTCGAGGGGATAAGACACGGCGTTGCCGCGGTTGACGGCACCGTGGATGTGGTCCGCAATCGCCACGACCAAAGTGAGCTTGCTGCGCAGTGCCTCAGACATGTCGACGGAATGCATGGCGTCGATGACCAGCTGCACGTATTCGCCGGGAATGCCGGCGATCATGGCAGCCATGTGGTCCGGGTCGCGGCCAGAATCCGGGACGAAGACCTTGACCACCTTGGCGGGGTCAACCTCAGTGCCGGGGTGAGCCTGGAAGCCAATGCCACGGCCGGTGACGATGACGTCCTCCGCGCCGCGCCGTGCGAGAACGACGTTGTTATTAAACACTCGCAACAGTTGCACAGGGCACCTTTCTGGTTGAGGTTAAAACGACTAAAGCCGGCCACGATGGTGGTTCCATCGAGCCAGCTTAGTCAGGGGTCGTTAAAGGCGTGCTAAAGGTTCCCTAGTGGGTCCTTTAGCGGGTCGTGGTGATGACCGTGTCGCCAGCGGAGGCTTGGTTGAGGCCAGCCGGAGTGACGGCGGACAGCGCCTTGGTGTTGGTCACGGCAAGGACGATGGTGGTGTCGTAGCCGGCTTCGGTGACCTTGGCGAAGTCAACGGTGGCAAGCAGCTCGCCCTGCTTGACCGTGTCGCCCTTCTTGACAGCCGGAGCGAAACCTTCGCCCTTCATCTTGACGGTGTTGATACCGATGTGGACGAGGACCTCGACGCCGTCCTCAGTCTTGATGCCGTAGGCATGCCCCGTCTTCATGGCGCTGACAATCGTGCCGCTCACTGGGGAGTAGACGTCGTTGTTTTCGGGGACGATGCCCACGCCGTCGCCCAGGGTGCCGGCGGAGAAGACCGGGTCATCGATATCAGCCATGGGAACAACCTTGCCGGCAGCCGGGGAGGCGATGTCGGTGGTGGTGCCAGCGGCAGGCTCAGCGGCCTTGGCCGGGGCGTCAGCGCCGGCAGCGGCGGTTGCTGCGGGGGCGTCGGCAAGCGCGGCGTTGTCGGCGGTGTTGGCGTTGTCGAGCTCGGCCTTCTCGGCTGCCTCGCGGGCGGCCTTAGCCTCAGCGCGCTCCTCCGGGGTGCGGTAGTCGGTGAAGAGGATGAGGAAGAAGGCCACGAAGAAGGCCACTGCGATGGCGATGGCGTACTTGGCCATCGGGGTGAAGACCGGGATGGTCAGCAGGGAGGTGAAGACGAAGGCGTCGGTAGTAATGCCGTTCGTGCCCAGGGTCAACAGGGCCACGGTCAGGCCACCAGCGAAGCAGCCCACCAGCATGCGCGGGTAAATCCTCTTGTAGCGCAGGTGGATACCGTAGAGGGAAGGCTCGGACACGCCGCCGAGCAGGCCAGCCAGGAGGGCAGAGCCGGAGGTCTGGCGCATCACGGTGTCGTGGTCACGAATGGACAGTGCCAGCACGCCAGCGGTGGCGCCGAAGCAGGCGAAGTTCCATGCGCCCATGGGACCCTGGATGAAGTCATAGCCCAAGGTCTGGATGTTGACCAGCATGAGGGCGTTGAGCGGCCAGTGCAGGCCCAGCGGGACGAGGAACGGGTAGAGCATCGGGATGGCCAGGGCGAAGACGAACGGGGCGTTGTCATTCATCCAGGACAGGCCAGCGCCAATGCCGTTACCGGCCCACACGCCGAACGGGCCAATGATGAAGGCGGTCAGCGGGATGAGGAAGAGCAGGGTCAGGAAGGGAACGAAGACCATGTGCACCGCGGACGGGATGATCTTCTGGAAGCCCTTGTAGAAGAGCGCGGCGACGGCAGCCATGATGAGCGGGACGAAGACGTTTCCGCCGTAGTCCTGCAGCTGCATGGTCATGCCGAAGATTTCGATGGAGCACTGCTCAGCGCCGAGGGTGTCGTTGGTGACGCACTGGACGGCGGGGTTTTCTGAGAGGTTCAGGAACTCCGGGGTGAAGAGCGCCGCCATGATGGTGGCCGGGACCCACGGGTCGATGCGCAGCTTCTTACCAGCGTTGTAGGCCACCATCACCGGCAGGAAGTAGAACACGGAGCGCCACATGGCGTCCACGAAGAACCAGGAGGCCGGCTTGTCCGGGGAACGGAAGTCCACGACGCCGAAAGCATCCAGGACGGAGGCGAAGGCGATGATGAGGGAAGCGCCCAGCAGCACGCCCAGAATCGGGCGGAAGGAGTCAGAAAGGTACTCGAAGAAGGCGTCCATCCACGGCAGCTTGCCCTTGGACTTGGCGCGGGCGGCGGCCTTGACATCGTCATTAGATTGGCCGCCGGACTGGTTGCGGTTCTTCATCTGCGGGAGGGCCTTGATCTCGTCATAGACGGTGGCCACGTCTCCGCCGATGACAACCTGATAGTTGCGGCCGCCCTGGGGCACGGCACCCATGACCTTGGGGATGGACTCGAGTGCTTCCTTGTCTGCCTTGGAGGCATCAGCCAGCTCAAAGCGCAGGCGGGTGGCGCAGTGCGTGAGAGAGGTGATGTTCTCCGCCCCGCCGATGCCATCCAGGATGGCCTCGGCTGCCGAGCGAGTATCAGTCGACATGAGAATCCTTTCGCGAGTTAAGGGCCTGTGAAAACCACAAAAGACCTAGGCCACAATGGTTCATAGCGAACCATCCCCACGCGGCTAAGAGTGGGGAGCCTAGGTCTTGCCCGAAGTAACAATCCTGGTTAGGAGCCTACTCCGAGGTGCTCACGGGAGACAAGTTTCTGTGGGATAGCACACTTTGGCCCCGGCTTAGGTGTCGGTGGCCTGGGAAGTTGATGAGGAAAAGCGTCAAGCGGGCGGCGAGCAAGGGTGTGTTCCCGTACTGTGAAAGTGTCGTAGTGTCACTGTGTGTCCCAAATTGTGATCCCGGGTACACACCTTCTATGCAGAGAAAGGTTGGTCATGACCGCCAAGTCCTCACGCAATTCTGCCTTTATCAGCGTCATCGGGCGCGGCTTCGACGGTTTGGACGTTGCTGCTGTGGCTCAGGAACTAGGAGCCACCTTCGCCCAGGTCGATGACTTGGGAACCACGCTCAGCGAGGTTTTGGACAACGCCCCCGCGGGCAACCTGGTCCTTCAGGGCACAGGCGTTATGGACTTTGACGCCAAGGCCGCGGCCGCTCTGGGCCTGCCCTTCGTGCTGGTTTCCGATGCGCCTGACCGCGCCGCGGAGCTGGCGCTTGAGCACGCGCGCTCGGTGGGCGCCACCGTGGTGGGCGCGGTGGGCGACGTCTCCTCCGTTCCCAGTGCGATTTCCTCCTTGGAGGACATCGAGCCCTATATGTGCGCCGAGCTCTTCCAGAAGCAGCTTCTGGATCAGGCCCGCGAAATCGGTGCGCACATCGTGCTGCCGGAGGGCGAAGATGATCGCATCCTTCAGGCCGCGGGGGAGCTCATCAAGGGCAAGGTGGCGAAGCTGACGATTTTGGGTGACGGGGACGTCGAAAAGCGCGCCCAGGAACTCGGGATCGACCTGAGCGGTGTGGAGATCATCAACCACCTGGAATCCCCGTTGGCGGAGGAATTCGCAGCGGACTTTGCGGAGCTGCGTAAGAAGAAGGGCGTGACGCTGGAGCAGGCGCGCGAGACCATGAAGGACGTGTCCTACTTCGCCACGATGATGGTGCACAAGGGCTTGGCCGATGGCATGGTCTCCGGCGCGGCTCACACCACGGCGCACACCATTAAGCCTTCCTTCCAGATCATTAAGACCAAGCCGGAGGCCTCCGTGGTCTCCTCCATCTTCCTCATGGTGATGCCAGGCCGCCTGTGGGCCTTTGGTGATTGCGCGGTGAACCCGAACCCGACCCCGGAGCAGCTCGGCGAGATCGCCATCGTCTCTGCGCAGACCGCCGCGCAGTTTGGCCTAGACCCGCGCGTGGCGCTGCTGTCCTACTCGACGGGTACCTCGGGCGCTGGCCCGGACGTGGAGAAGGTGACGCAGGCCGTCGAGGTGGCTCGCGGCATCGATTCCTCCGTGGCGGTGGATGGTCCGCTGCAGTTCGACGCTGCCTGTGACCCTGGCGTGGCCGCCAAGAAGGCGCCGGAATCCGCCGTTGCGGGTAAGGCTACGGTCTTCGTCTTCCCGGACCTGGAGGCCGGCAACATTGGTTATAAGACGGCGCAGCGCACCGGTGGCGCGCTGGCGGTGGGCCCGATTCTGCAGGGGCTGAACAAGCCGGTCAATGACCTTTCGCGCGGCGCGACCGTTCCGGACATCATCAACACGGTGGCTATTACCGCAATTCAGGCAGGGGTGAAGTAGATGGCGTACGTACTCGTTCTCAACTCGGGTTCCTCCTCGGTTAAATTCCAGCTGGTGGACCCGGAAAGCTCGGCCACGGATACCCCGCTGGTCTCCGGCTTGGTGGAGCAGGTCGGTGAGCCGCAGGGTGCGGTGACCGTCAAGACGGGCGGTGAGGAATACAAGGAAGAGCTGGAGATTCCTACCCACTCCTTCGGCCTCGACCGCGCCTTCGGCATCATGCACGAGCACGGCGTGGGCCCGACGGACGTGGAGGTCATCGCCGTGGGCCACCGCGTTGTGCACGGTGGGCGCCTGTTCAGCGAGCCGCAGCTCATCGTGGACCAGATTGAGTCCATGATCGAGGACCTCATCCCGCTCGCGCCGCTGCACAACCCGGCGAACCTGGATGGCATCCGCGTGGCGCGCAAGCTGCTGCCGGATATCCCGCACGTGGCGGTCTTCGATACGGCCTTCTTCAACCACATGCCGCCGGCGGCCGCGCTCTATGCCATCAATAACGATGTGGCCTCGCAGTACGATATCCGCCGCTACGGCTTCCACGGAACCTCCCACGAGTTCGTCTCCCAGCAGGTGCCGAAGCTGCTGGACCGCGACCCGGGCCACGTCCACCAGATCACGCTGCACCTGGGCAACGGTGCCTCGGCGGCGGCGATTCGCAACGGCCGCCCGATCGATACCTCGATGGGCCTGACCCCGCTGGCGGGTCTGGCCATGGGCACCCGCTCGGGCGATATTGACCCGGGTATCATCTTCCACCTCTCGCGTGAGGCAGGCATGTCGATCGATGAGATCGATAACCTCTTGAACAAGCGCTCCGGTGTGAAGGGCATTGCGGGTGTCAACGACTTCCGCGTGCTGCGCGAGCGCATCAACAACGAGGACCAGGACGCCTGGCTGGCTTACAACATCTACATCCACCAGCTGCGCCGCTTCATCGGTGCATACATGATTGCGCTGGGCCGCGTGGACGCGATTACGTTTACCGCCGGTGTGGGCGAGAACGATACCGAGGTCCGCCAGGATTCGCTGTACAACCTGGACATGTACGGCATTGACTTCGATAAGGAAGCCAACCTCGTGCGCTCGAAGGAGCCGCGCATGATTTCGACCGCGGAATCCCAGGTCAAGGTCTTCGTGGTGCCGACCAACGAGGAACTGGCCATCGCGCAGAAGTCCGCGGGCATCGCGGCCATGGCCCGGGAGGCGGGCCTGTACTAGTTCTACGTGCCGGCGAAAGCCGGCACCTAGAACATCGTGACCGGGCGGACCTTATTGGCCAAGTCCACCAGCGCGTAGCGGTGGCGGGCGAACGGTGCCTGGCGGGCTAGTGCCCGCAAGGTATCCGCCAGGCCATAGCGCAGGCCGCGCTGGGTAAAGGGGAACTCGAAGAGATCGTTGGGGGAGGCAGCGGCGTCGAGGTCTGCCTCGCGCAAGAAGGTCAGCCCGGCGGAGATGACCGCAATCTTGATCTGCAAGAAGCGCGGCTCGTTCTGCGGAATCTCCTCCAAGCGGCGGGCGGCACGGCGGATGCGGGACTCGGAGAGATCGTGCACGATGAGCTGCAGGACCGTGGTCAAGCGGGCCATGCGGTGGTGGCGCGATGCATTGGGCACCCTATCCAAGGTGGCCACGGCGAGCTCAACCTGGTGCTCAGCGCGCAGCTGGCGGGCCAGGCCGAAGGCGGAGGAGACCGTCGTCGGGTTCGTGGCCCACACGATGCCGTAGAGGCGCAGCGAGTTGAAGCGCAGGTGGGCCGGATCGTCGGTGACGTGGTCCCAGATGCCGGGCTGATCTTCGAAAGCGTCGTTGGGCAGATCCGCCAGCGACGTAGTGAGGTTGGCGCAGGCGCGGGCGACGGAGGCGTCGATAAGCGCGGCTTCCGAAAAACCCAGCTGCTGCAGGATGAGCTCGTTGACCGCGCCGATGGCCAGCTTCGGGGCGGCCTCACCGGGCAGCACGTCGAGGACGTGGGCGAAATGGGCCTGGGCCTCGCGGTACTTATCCAGCAGCAGCTCGGTCACGCCCGAGTACCAGTGGAAGCGCCAGTCCTTGCCCAAGCGCTCCTCGATGGAGGTCAGCCACTCGCGTGCCTGGCCGATGTATCCCAGATCAATCATGGCGCGCACCACGCCGAGGGGAATCTCCGCGGACTCCTCGTACTCCGGGGTCTGCATGGCCTGGCGCAGGGTCTCCAGCGCTTCCTGTGGCTCGGTATAGGAGGAACCCTGCAGCAGCGGGGCGCCGATATCGGAGCGGACGATGAGCGGGATGGGCAGCGCGGAGACTACCTCGGGGGCGGTGATGCGCACGGTGCGGTCGATGCCGTCGATGAGCTGGTCGGTGCGGAAGACCAGGTGCTTCGTGCCGAAGGTCGTACGCTGCGGGGAGAAGACGGAGTGTTGGGCTGGGTGCTGGATGCCATCGCGCAGCGCGATGACCTCACGCAGCACTCCGAAGAGCTGGTTGCGGAGCTCGGACACGGACGCGAAGCGCTGCTCCGGGTCAGGATCGGTAGCGCGCAACAGCAGGCGGTAGAAGGAGAGGTAGCGGCGCAGCAGCGGCTCCTCGGTGGGGGAGGGTAGGCCGGGCCTGTAGACGCCATCCTCCACCGGAAGCTTCAACGTCAAGCAGGCCAGTGTACGGCCGATGGAGTAAATATCGCTGGCCACCGAGGGGCCCTGGGTGGCGATCTCCGGGGCCTGGAAACCCTGTGTGCCATAGATGTGGCCGAAGGCGCCGATGCCGGAGACCGCGCCCAGATCGATGAGCTTGACCTGGTCCTCGGTGACGATGATGTTGGAGGGCTTCAAATCGTTGTAGACCACGCCGCGGGCATGCAGGTAGTCCAGGGCGGGCAGGATTTCCAGGATGTAGGCAATCGCGGTGTCGACCGGGAAGCGGTCATTGACTTGGTCGTTGCGGCGCTGCTTGAGCGAGGGGCCGCCCACGTATTCCATGACGATGAAGCCGCCGGGGACGCGGGGGTCATCGATGAAGTTGAAAATCTTCACGATATTCGGGTGTGTGATGTCCGCGAGGAACTCGCGCTCCGCCTCCGCAGTCGCTGTCTCTTCGGCGGAGTTGGTGGATTGCATGCCCTTGAGCACCACGATGCGCCCGGAGACGAAGTGGTCATTGGCCAGGTAGATCCACCCCAACCCGCCATGGGCGAGCACGCCGAGGATTTCATACTGGCCGGCCACCATGTCGCCCGGCTTGAGCTGCGGGGGTGCGGCGCGGGGCGCATCCTTCGGATCGATGAGCGCCTCGCTGGGATCTACCGGGACCACGAAGGGCAAGGTGGCCATGCCATCGGCCACCTCGCGGTCGGTGCGCTTGGTGGCGCGGCGCTGGCGGAAGGTATCGAGCGCGCGGCGTCGCGAGGCCCGCGAGGGGTCCTCTGCTTTGCGACGATCACGCAGCTGCCCCAGCTCCTCGATGAGTGCCGCGATGTTATCCGAATCGACGTATTCGCCGTCGTCGGGTTTGCCCGTCGCGGTGCCATGCGCGCCGGGGCGGTCCGCTGGGGAGAGGACGGCGCCGGTGGCGCCGAGGTCCTCCTCTTCCTCGAGGTCATCCGCGAAGGGATCGAAGGGGACTGCCGCGGTGCGGTCTGAGGCTTCCGCGTTGTTGGCGCCGGGCGCTGCTGCGTTCTGGCCGCCGGATTCCGCGGGCGACGCGGTGAGGTGGTGGTCCTCCGAAAAATCGTCCTCCTCATCGGCGAAGGGATCGAAGCGCACGGCCTGGGTGGCGTCGGCAGGAGCTTCGGGCTCCACGGCTGCGGGATCTGCGGCTTTGGGCTGCGCAGTCTCGTGCTCTTCGGGCGTGAGGTGGTCGAGCTCATCCTCGCTGAAGCGGTGCGACATTAGTGCCCCTCCTTCTTCTCACCGGGCTGGTTGCTGGTTGGGGAACTCGGCTGCGATTCCGTCGCGGGTGGAGTCTCATCGAGGTACTTCGGTGCCGGGAGCAAAGGCTGTTCCATATAATCCCCCAACCACGTGCTGAAGAGCTTCTGCCAGGTCCCGTCCTTGCGGATGCGCTCCAGCGTGGAGTTGACCTGGCGGATGAGCGGGCGCGAGTCATAAGAGCCATCGGGTTTGCGCACGGCTACGCCATAGCTTTGGCTTTCGAGGGGATCGCCGACGATCTCCGTGTAGCGATCCTGCGCCAGCATCCCGGAGAGCAGGGCATCATCCACCACGATGCCGTCCGTTTGCCCCAGCTGCAGCGCCATGAGGCAATCGCCCCAGGCGCGGGTCTCCAAGATATCGGAAGTAGGCGCGTGCTTGCGTATCGCGTCCACCATGGTGGAACCCTTCGTCGCGCACAAGGTCAACCCGGCGGTATCCGCGATGGAGTGAATGCCGGAGTTCTTCAGCACCAGCAAGCGGGCATCCGTTTGCATATAGGGAATGGAGAAGGCGACTTCGCGCTGGCGTGTGGGGCTAATCGTCATGGTGCGGATGACGATGTCCACCGTGCGGTCGTTGAGGGCACGCGCGCGCTCGGAGGCCTCCACGAAGCGGAAGTCAACCTTGTTGGGGTCCCCAAAGATATCGCGGGCAATCTCGCGGGCGATGTCGACCTCGAAGCCGCGGACCTCGCCGGTGGCGGTATCGCGGTAGCTGAGCAGGTTATTGGAGCGGTCCACGCCCACGATGAGCCGGCCGCGCTTCAGGAGCTCGGGCACGCGCTCCTTCGGCGTCTTATCGTCCGGGCGGTAGGAGCCGTAGGCTTCGGCATCGCTTTGCTTGGACACCTCACCGCTGCCTGCGGGCTCGATGATGGCGTCCTCCGGCAGCGGCGGGCCCGGCGTGGAATCGAGGTTCGCGGTAGACGGCAGGATGGGATCCGGCGCGCTGGGCGGCTCCGGCTCGCAAGCGCTGAGCGCCACGACACTGCTGAGCACGAGCAGGGACACGGTCCAGGCTGGGCGTTTCGTGGTAGGGCGGCGCATCACAGGTACTCCTGCAGACGGGGACGGATTCCCAACCACACGGCGATAATCGCGCCGAAGGTAGCCAGGAGCACGCCGGTAGACACCATGGTCATGGCGTTGAGACCCTGGACCAGGTAGGTGCGCATGGCGTCGCGGGCCTGGTCGATGAGCGCGGCCAAGGAATTATCCACGGCGTTGAAAGCGCTGGCGGCGGTGGGGTCACCGTCCGGATCGATGGCGGTGGCCTGGTACAGCGCGGCATCGTAGTCACCCATGGAGAGATCCTCCATGAAGGTGTCGTGCGTGGTCGTCCAATCCTCCACTGCCTGCTTCGCGCGGGGAATCAGGGTGGGATCGGAGGAGGGGAAGTCGTCGTCGACAAGCGCCTGCTCATAGTCCCGCAGGGCCTGGTTGACGGAGTACACCGTGGAATTAAAGTGCACGGACATGTCATGCTGGGAGGAGCGCAGGACCAAGGCGAGGGTCTCCGAGGTGCGCATCTGCTGGGCCTCGATGCGTGAGGCGGTCAGCGAGTCCCAGGGGCGCGACACCGTCTCGAAACCCTGGTGGCCCGAGGCCCACGTGGCGAAGTTGGAGGCGGAGGCCCACACCAGCGCCAGGAACAACAGCCCCGTGGCCACCACGAAACCCCGGTTGAAGCGCCGGCGGGTCAGCCGCCACAGCCACCACTGCGCCAGGCCGAGGAAGATGAGCGCGGCGACCAGACCAGATAGTGGCACCCACTGCGGCCGGGTCAGGCGCTGCTGCTGCTGGCTCACCTTCTCCGAGGTCAGGGTGAACAGCTCCGCGGCGGCGGGGAGGATCTGGGTCCGCATGAGCGCCGAGGCATTGGACATATAGGAGTTCGCCACGGCGTGGCCCGCGCGGTGATTGACGCGGGCCTTTTCCACGAGCGCGGTATACACCGGCAGCTTGCGTTGGATAAAGGTGACGAGCTCGCGCACGCGTTCATCCTCCGCGGAGGTGCCCACGATGGCCTGCGTGGCGGCGACGGAGGCGGCATCGATGGCCTCGTTATAGCGGTTGCGGTTCACCTCCGGCTCCACGCCCGCCTGCACGAAGCCGGTGGTGGCCACGGTATCCGCCAACGACAAGTTGGTGTAGAGATGGTGCGCCGCATTCGACATCGGCTCGGTGGAGGTCAGCAAGGTATCCAGATCATCGTGCCGAGCGGCCGAGGAAGAGGACATAGAAAAGCCGGCCGCCGCGAGCGCGACGGTGAGGATGACGGTGACCGTAAAAAGCTTGCCGGGCGTGGTGGCCGCGAAGCTGTAGAGGCGCCGGATGACGCGCGCGGGGCCGGCGAAGGAGCTCATGGCCAGCTGCGTCGGGCGGCCAAACGCCGGGCTGGCGGGCTCGGTGACTTCATCGAGCCAGTGATCGCCCCATGATTCGGGGGAGTGCTCGCGCAGTTCGGTGGCCGGGCCGGTCATTCCCTTAGGATAGCGCCCTCGACCGCGTCGCGCGATGATTTGGGGCAGGGTGGCGCGGGCTGCTTCTGACGTATCGTGGAAGGCATGTGTACACGCGTAAACCCAGAACTTTCCGGTGATGGCTGGTCTAAGGGGCCGGGCGGGGTGCCGGTATGGGGCAAGTTTGGAGCTGCTGGCCTTTTCTTGGTGGCGGGGGATGAGGTATTGCTCCAGCACCGCGCCACGTGGACGAATAATGGCGGGACCTGGGGAATCCCGGGCGGGGCGAGGGATAAGCCGGAGTCCCCGGAGCAGGCAGCGCTGAGGGAGACGGCGGAGGAAACCGGAATCTCGGCCTCGGACATCGAGGTGCTGGATGCGCTGGTCACCTCCGGGCCTTTCGAGGAAGGCTGGACCTATACCACGGTGTTGGCGCGGACTGTCTCGGGCCAGCGGCTGGAGACGACCGCCAATGCGGAATCCGCCGAGCTGCGCTGGGTGCCGTTTAGCCAGGTAGAAGAGCTAGAGCTCTTGGCTCCCTTCCGGGAAGCGCTGCCGCGTTTGCTGGAGCGCTGGGAGGAAATCAGCAGCTGATACAGGCGCGCGGCGGGAACCTGTGGCACGCTGTAGGGCATGATTGAAGTAGCCGGACTGACCAAACAGTACAAGTCTGTCCGCGCCGTCGATGACCTCACCTTCCAGGTGGAGCCGGGACAAGTGACCGGCTTTCTGGGACCAAACGGCGCTGGAAAATCAACGACGATGCGCATGATTCTGGGCTTGGACAAGCCCACCGCTGGCACTGCTCTGGTGCACGGCAAGCCCTACCGCGAGCTGAAGAACCCGCTGCGCGAGGTGGGCGCGCTTCTCGACGCCAAAGCCGTCCACGCCAACCGCACCGCCGCCAACCACCTGACGTGGATGGCGCAGGCTAATGGCATTCCTACTTCCCGCGTCGACGAGGTGCTGGGTCTTGTGGGCTTGGCCGATGTTGCGGGCAAGAAGGCCGGCGGCTTCTCCCTCGGTATGGGCCAGCGCCTCGGCCTGGCGGCCGCCCTGTTGGGGGATCCGGGCGTGCTGATCCTGGATGAGCCGGTCAACGGCCTAGATCCGGAAGGTATTCGCTGGGTGCGCTCGCTCGTGCGGGCGCTGGCGGCGGAGGGCCGCACGGTGCTTATCTCCTCGCACTTGCTGGCGGAGATGGCGCAAACCGCGGACCATCTCGTGGTGATTGGCCGCGGCAGGCTCTTGGCTAATCAGCGGACCTATGACTTTGTGAAGGAAAACTCCAGTGCCTCGGTTATCGTGCGCTCGGAGCACTTGCGCGAGTTCGGCTCGGCGCTGAAGGAGGCCGGCATCACGTATAGCGAGTCGGTTGATGAGGAGCAGCGCCGCACCTTGGTTATTCCGAACCAAACCACGGATTACGTGGGTCAGCTGGCTTATTCCACGGGTGTGCCGCTGACGGAATTGACGCTCCACCGCGCCTCGCTGGAAGAGGCCTACGTGGCTATGACGGAACGCGCGGTGCAGTACCAGGCGGCGGCACCGAAGGAAGGGGTACAGCGCTAATGTTTTTCAACACTGTGCATGCGGAGTGGACGAAGCTGCGCACGACGAAGTCCTTCTGGTGGACCACGGCCCTCATCATTCTCATCGTGACGGGCTGGACGCTGCTGAACTCGCTGAACGCGGGCGAGGCGGTGTTGGGCATTAGCCCGCTGCAGGAGCGGGCCTTGAGCTCCATCCTCCTGCTCATGGGCATGCCGATCATAATGATCCAGGGCGCGATGGTGGTGACCACGGAATACCGCTATAAGACGCAATCTTTGACCTTCATGGCCAACCCGAAGCGCTGGACAGTGGCCTGTGCCAAGCTGCTGCTCTACGGCGTGATCGCGGCCATCATTGCTTTCTTGAGCCTGGTGTACATCTTCGTGTTGGCGGATATGACGACCAACGAATCGGCGGCGGAGGCTTTCCAGCCCTTTGCCAGCGAGGATGGCAAGTACATGCTGTGGTCCTTCCCGCTCGCGGCCTTCGGCGTGGTTGCCTTCGTGCAGGGCCTGGGCATGCTGTTGCGGCAGACCGCCGGCACGGTGGCGATTTCCCTCATCTTGTACTTGGGCTTGGAAAACATCGTGCGTGTGCTGCCGACGGTGGGCGATAAGGCCATTCACTTCATGCCCTTTACCGCCTTCCAAAACTGGGCGGTGAACTATGTCGATGAGAACGCGCCGTGGTCATCGGTAGGATTTGAGGCCCTCGTCTTCTTCGGTTGGGCCGCGGTGCTGTGGACTTTCGGCGTCATCGTGCTGGAGCAGCGCGACGCGTGATTCCTTTTCCACTCCTGGCTACATTGGCGCTGTTGTCCGCAACAGCGCCTTTTGCCACTGATATGTATTTGCCGGTGATGCCGGAGATCCTCGCCGATCTGGGCACCACCCGCGCCATGGTCCAGCTGACTATCTCGGGCTTCTTCATCGGCATGGGCGTGGGACAGCTCGTGATGGGCCCGCTTTCCGACGCCATCGGGCGCAAACGCCTCCTCATCGCTGGCGCCTCCCTCGCGCTGGTTGCCTCCGTGCTGGCGGCGCTGGCTCCGACCGCCACCGTGCTCGTGGCCGCCCGCGTGCTGCAGGGCCTCGGCGGCGGCGCGTGCGTGGTGCTGGCCCGCGCGGTGGTACCTGACCTCGTGCACGGCGCGGCGGCCGCGAAGGCTTATTCGCTGCTCATGGCGCTGCAGGGCATCGCGCCGGCGGTGGCCCCGGTGCTCGGCGGTGTTCTGGCGGAGCCGCTGGGCTGGCGCGGCATCTTTTGGGTGCTTGCCGGCCTGCATGCGGTGCAGTTGGTGCTGGCGATTGCCATCGTCCCGGAAACCGCGGGTGGGCGCTCCCGCGCCGGGCTGTTCCGCACGGTGGCGGGCAACTACTGGGCGGTCCTGACCAATGCCCGGGTGTGGGGCTACCTGGTGACCATGGCCTTCGGTTTCTGCTCGATGTTTTGCTACATCTCGGCCTCGGCCTTCGTGGTGCAAGACCAGTGGGGCTTTTCGCCGCTGGGCTATTCGCTGGTTTTCGGCATCAACTCCGTGGGCCTCTTTATGGCCACGCTGGTGAATTCGCGAGCCATGGATTCGGTCTCCCCGGCGGTCATGCTGCGCGTCGGTGTTTGCGGCGTTCTTGCGTGTGGGGTGCTCTTGTTGCTGTCGGTGTTGTTTGGCGCCCCGGTGTGGGTGTGCCTCCTCGTGCTCTTTGCGTGCGTGGCGCCGACCGGCTTCATCATGGGCAACGCCACCGCGCTGGCCACTGGTCTGATGCGCCCGCGCGCGGGAAGCGTGTCCGCCATCATGGGCTTTGGGCAGTCCTTGCTGGCCAGCGCCATCAGCCCGCTCATGGGTTGGGGCTCAAATGCGGCGCTGACCATGGCCATCGGGATGGTGTGCTGCAGCTTCATCTCGCTGTGCGGCCTTGTGGCGTCCGCGCGGCTGGCCCGCGGCGCCGCCTAGCGTACGCCATTGAGCACAAGGCATCTCCCAGATGGCGCCTTGTCATTCTCAGAGATGGTTCTAGTCAGATGGTTCGTTTGCCCCCAAACGAACCATCTACTGCCTCGCAGAAGGTTTGTTTGCCCCCAGAGGAACCGTTTGACTGGAACCATTCGACTGGAGACTTCTGGCTGGAACCATCTGCAGGCCCATGCTGCCCTACCGCAGCAAGGTGTGGGCCCGCATGTGCCTGCTACTGCAGGGCGGAGGTCAGGCGCATGACGTTGTCCACGTAGCGGCGCAGCAGGCCGCGCTCGTTCCACTCCTCGAGGGTGAGCTCGTGGCAGACCTTCTTGTAATTCCTGGCCAGCTGGGTGAAATTCTCGATGAGGTCGCCCTTGGCCACCAGCATCGTTGATTCATAGTTGAGGCCGAAGGAACGCATGTCCATGTTGGAGGAACCAAACATGCACAGTGGATCGCGCTCCGGAAGATTCGGGTCCGCCAGGATGAACTTGGAGTGCAGCACGAAGGGCTCGGGGAATTGGAAGATCCGCACGCCAGCCTCCAGAAGTGCTTGGTAGTAGGAGGACTGCGCGTGGTTGACCATGAACTGGTCCGCCTTCGCTGAAACCAGGAGCTCCACCTCAACGTCGCGGTAGCACGCGGTGGTGACCGCTTCCAAGAGGGACTCGTCCGGAATGAAGTAGGGCGAGCAAAGGATGAGCTTCTCTTTAGCGTGGTGCACCACCGAGTTGAACATGCGCAGGTTAGGTTCCGTGGTGTAACCGGGCCCGGAGGGGACCAACTGGAGGTGGTTGGAGTCCGCCGTCATAGCGTCGTCATAGGGCTGCATGTCCAAAGACAGCTGCTCCTCCGATTCCAGGTACCAATCCACCGCGAACACCGAGGCCAAGGACGTCACCACAGGGCCGGTCATCTCGACCATGTAGTCGATCCATGCGCGGTCCTTCGTCTTGTATTCGCGCTTAATCATGTTCATCGAGCCCAAGAAACCCGTGTGGCCGTCAATGACCACGATCTTGCGGTGATTGCGCAGGTCCGGGCGGCGGAAGCGGCCCTTGTGCAGCTGCAGCGGAAGCATGAGCCGCCAGTCGACGTCAATCTCGGTGAGGCGTTTGCCCAGCGTGAAGTAGCCCTTGTACTTCAAACTGCCAATCTGATCTAGCAGCAGCTTGACCTCTACGCCGCGCTTTCGGGCACGGGCGAGGGACTGGAAGAAGACATCGGTCACCTCATCCCAGGACTGGATGTAGATCTCAATGAGCACGTATTTCTCAGCGCGGTCCACCGCACGGGCCATGGCCAGGATGGCCTCCTCATAGGAGGCGTGCAAGCCCTTGTTATGCCCAATGAGAGCTGGGTGCCCGGTGAGGTTGCGGTTGAGCTGGATGAGGGATTCCACCTCCGGCGAGAGGCGGCCGGAGGGGTGGTTGGGGGTGGAGGCGGTGACGTCGTTAAGCAGTGCGTTGGCCTCTTGCTGGATGCGGTGGCGCCGGCGGTTGATATAGGGCGAGCCCATGAGCAAGAACAACGGCAGCCCCACGATGGGCAGCACAAGAATGGCCAACAGCCAGGCCGTAGAGCTAGACGGGCGGCGGCCTTCGGGGACCACGCCGATGGCGATGATTTTGATGCCGTAGTCAATGATCAGCAGCACAAGCTGCCAGACGGAGAGATCGATGTTGAGGTTCATGGCAGGCTAGCGCACCGATGCGAAATCGGGGACATCGAAATCTGCGATCAGTGGCACGTGGTCGGAGGTCTTGTCGCCGGCGCGCTCAACCATATCCACCTGGGCACCTTGGATCAGGCGTGCAAGCGGCTCGCTGGCCAGCTGGAAATCGATGCGCATGCCCTCGTTTTTCTGGAAGCGCAAGGACTTGTAATCAAAGTAGGTCCAGCGGTCTTCCTCGGTGAAGCGGCGTGTGACCTCCTCAAGCCCGGCCTCCTCCAGCATCTGGAAGGCCGCGCGCTCCGGTTCGGTGACGTGTGTTTTGCCGCGGAAAAGGGACATATCCCAGACGTCCTCATCGCGCGGCGCAATGTTGAAGTCACCCGTGAGCAAGAGTTTCGACTGCGCGCGGGTCTCCACATATCGAGCCAGCGCGTAGAGGAAGTCCAGCTTGTAGTCGAAGTGCCGGTCCGTGATTTCGCGCCCGTTGGGAACGTAGAGGGACCAGATTTCAATCCCGCGGATGCGGGCCGATACCGCCCGGGCCTCGCGCGCCTGCTCCTTGGCGGGGTCCTTGTGGAACCCCGGCTGACCGGGGAAGAAGGTCTGGACCTCCTCCGGCTCCTCCTTAGACACAATGGCCACGCCATTCCACTGGTTCAGCCCGTGGCAGGTGACGTGGTAGCCGGCCTCCTCAAAAGGCTCGCGGGGGAACTTCGCATCCGCCACCTTGGTTTCTTGCAGACAGAGCACGTCGATGTCGTGCTTGGCCAGAAGATCCACCGCGCGCTGCGCGCGGGTGCGAACGGAGTTGATGTTCCAGGTAGCGATGCGCATGTGGTTTAGGGTACTTGAGGCAGGCGGCGGGCGTAACGGTGGCGGTGCTGCTCGAGGAAGCCGAGCTTCTCGTAGAGGCGAATTCCCGCCGTATTATGAGCCACGACCTGCAGGTAGGCCTTCTCCGCTCCCTGTGCCTTGCCCCAGGCCAGCATGTGCGCGCCCAGCGCGGTGCCCAGGCCCTTGCGGCGCCAGTCTTCGGCCACCTCCACGGCGGAGTAACCCAGCCACACGGTGCCGTCCCCGGATTCGGTGAGCGTGCCGCGCGTGATCGCGATGGTCTCACCAGCAGGGGAAAGGAGGCGTCCGAAGCCCATCGTGCCCTCAATGTGGCTGCGCAGGTACTCCAGCGCCAGCGGCGGGAGCGCCTGGCCGCGGAAGTGGTAAAGGTCGAGCCACTCGGCATCGGGCTGCTTGTCGACGACGAAGTGGACGTCGGAAAGCGCCGGCAGCTCATCCAGGTCTCGGACCATCACCAGGATTTCCGGTTCGAGCTCCCACGCTTCGGGCTGCGCCGCCACGAGCTTCTCAGCAGGCTTGCCGATGCGCTCCGGGATGGCCAAGCACACAGGCAGTTCGTGGCGCGCATAGAACGCTTCAATTTCTTCCATGGGCACCGGCAGGAAACCCGCAGACGGGCCGAGCGGCACCGCCGAATTGGAGCGCCCCGTCACACCATCACCCGCGCGCATGAGCCACTGGCCATCGGAGGTCCACGTATGCTCCTTGCCCGGGAAGGCAGCCGCGGTGGCCACCTCGACGGCGCGGATATCGGAATTGCGCACCGTGCGCGGGGAGAGGCGCTTAATAATCTTGAGCTGCTCCGGCGGAATCTCCACCGCGTCGAGCGAAGAGGGGTAGCCGCCGACTTCCTGCGGGCGGATGACCAGCGGATCTACGCTGAGCACGTGGCCAATCACATCGCTGTGCACGCCGCCGAAATCGCGCCGGGCCACCACGCGCTCGCCCACCTGGACGGCATCGGAGCGGAAGATGCGGGACATTAGTCCTCGTGCCCGAAGGGGTCTTCGTCCTCGCCCGGAACCCAGGTGAGGCCGGCCTCGGTCCAGCCGTTGCGCTTAATGGCCTTCTTGGCTTGGCGCTTGTAGCGGCCGGTAAGCACGTCGGTGTAGACGAAGCCGTCGAGGTGGCCGGTTTCGTGCTGCAGCATGCGCGCGAAGAAGCCATAGCCCTCGATGGAGATGTCCTCGCCCTTTTCATTCTTGCCGGTCACGCGGGCCCAGTCAGCGCGGCCGGTGGGGAAGCCCTCGCCCGGAATGGAGAGGCAGCCTTCGTCCTCGGAGCCGTCGTCAGCCGGCATGGTCTCCGGGATCTCGGAGGTTTCCAGCACCGGGTTGATGACGCAGCCGCGGCGCATACCGCCTTCGGGAAGCTCGGTGCCATCAGGCCCGTCGGTGTCGGGGCAGTGGTAAACAAAGAGGCGCTTGTTCACGCCGATCTGGTTTGCGGCTAGGCCGACCCCGTGCGCGGCGTCCATGGTTTCGTGCATGTCCGCGATAAGCTCCTGCAGCTCGGGGGAATCGATGGCTTCAGTGACCGGCTCGGTGGGATTGTGAAGGACCGGGTCGCCGTGGATAACGATGGGACGAATAGTCATGGCATACAGTCTAAGCATGCATTCCCTGTCAGACCTAGACGCCGCGATTTTGGAGTTCGAGTCCCACGCCCCGCGCGATATCGGCGCTAAGGAGGAGGCCATCCGCACGCAGCTGGACATTACTCCGGTGCGCTATCACCAACGCCTCAACGTGCTGCTCGACAACCCCGCCGCGCACGCCTCTTACCCGCTGCTCGTGACACGTTTGCGCCGGCTTCGCGACGCCCGCGAGGACGTCCGGCGCGCCGCACGCGACAATACACCGGACTGAGGCTCGTAGATACTAGAGTGACCAATGTGACTAATGTGAATCCGGAAAACTCTGCCTCGTCCGCTGACCGCGCGCGCCACGCCGCCGAGTCCGACTCGGCCGCCGCCCCGGCCTCCGCTAGCAAGCTCCCGCTGCGTGGTGTCGCCATGGTGCTCATCGCCGTGGCCGTCATGCTCGGCATGTGGGCTCTGTACGCCATGACCTCGGATAGCTCCGAGGACACCGCCCAGGACGCGCCCGCCAACGACGCCGCCGTGTCCGGACCCGCCACCGGTGGCGCCGAGGGCGACGCCCATACCGGCGGCGCTGCGGGCGAAGCCGACAAGAATAACGACGCCGACGAGAACGAGCGCCCGGCTGATACCGACGCCGACTCGGAGAACGCTGCTGAGGTCGGCGCTGAGCATGGTGAGAACGCCGAGGCCGGTGCACCCGCAGGCAATGCCGATCGCCCGCAGGCGGAAATACCCGTCAACGTTTACAACAACTCCGGCCGCGTCAACTACGCCGCCGATGAGGCCGAGCGCCTCAAGAGCAAAAAGTTTAGGGTCGCCGAGGTAGGAAACATCAGCGATGATGTCCTCGTCGCGCCGAAGACCACCATCTTCTTCCCACAGGGTGATGCCGCGGCCGAGAACCTGGCCAAGGAAGTCGCCGCCCAGTACTACGGCGGCAACGTTCCGGCGGAAGCCATCGCGCCGTACCCGGCCGAGCTGACCGGGGATTACACCAAGGGCGATGCCGTCGTCGTGGTTCTCGCCGTTCCCCAAGCCTAGGGAATAAAAACTTATTAAATTCACCCTGTTGGTGGATAGGATGAATGGGTGAATATTCCGGAAGAGAACTTCGCCCGTTCACCCGAGCCCACGCTGGGCGTTGAGTGGGAAGTTGCCCTCGTTGACCCAGTGACCTGGGATCTCGTGCCGCGCGGCGCCGAGCTTATCGACGTTGTCCGCGCCTCCCACCCCTCCGTGCACCTGGAAAAGGAATTCCTCCAAAACACGGTGGAGCTGGTGACCGGGGTGTGCCGGACGGTGCCGGAGGCGATGGGGGACCTTCGGGCGTCGCTCAGCGCAGTGCGTGAGGCGGCCGATTCCATGGACGTGCGCCTGTGGGCCTCGGGCGGGCACCCTTTTACGGACTTCCGGAAGAACCCCGTCTCCGCCAAGGAGAGCTATTCCGAAATCATCAACCGCACCCAGTACTGGGGCCAGCAGATGTTGCTGTGGGGCACGCACGTGCACGTCGGCATCAGCCACGAGGAACGCGTGTGGCCCATCATCAACGCGCTGATGACGAAGTACCCTCACCTGCTGGCCATTTCTGCCTGTTCGCCGGGGTGGGAGGGGCTCGATACTGGCTATGCCTCCAACCGCACGATGCTCTACCAACAGCTGCCCACCGCGGGCATGCCCTACCAGTTTGAGAATTGGGAGCAGTGGCAGGCCTACATGCGGGACCAGGCTATTTCGGGGGTCATCAACCACACCGGCTCGATGCACTTCGATGTTCGCCCGGCCTCCAAGTGGGGCACGGTGGAGGTGCGCATTTCCGACGCTGCCTCCAACCTCCGCGAGCTTTCCGCCATCGTGGCGCTGACGCACTGCCTGGTGGTGCACTATGACCGCATGATCGACGCGGGCGAGAAGCTGCCGACTCTCCAGCCGTGGCACGTGGCGGAGAATAAGTGGCGCGGTGCGCGCTATGGCATGGACGCGCTGGTCATCACCTCGCGCGAGACCGATGAGCGTTGGATCAAGGATGAGCTGGCGGATCTCTTGGTGGAGCTGGCCCCGCTGTCCGAGGAGCTGGGCTGTGCCCGGGAGCTGCAGTTGGTGCAGGAAATCATCGATTCCGGGGCGGGCTACGAGCGCCAGCGCCGCCTGTACGAGGAGACCGGCAGCTGGCAGAAGGTGGTCAAGG
This sequence comes from Corynebacterium hesseae, assembly GCF_037850265.1. Taxonomy (NCBI): domain Bacteria; kingdom Bacillati; phylum Actinomycetota; class Actinomycetes; order Mycobacteriales; family Corynebacteriaceae; genus Corynebacterium; species Corynebacterium hesseae. The sequence continues at coordinate 2,409,623 of NZ_CP137211.1, read as the reverse complement.
CCACCGCGGATGAAATGGAGCAGCTGCTGCCGCTCTAGTCTGAGTACCGAACGATCAATTAAGGCCCGGAAACTGATGGTTTTCCGGGCCTTACTTGATCGAAACGTCCTTTTGGGAAGCTGCCTCGCCTCGACGAGGACGTTTCGATCAAATAGTGCGCTAAAACGGGCGGGTTTTGCCCCCTTATTTGATCGAAACGTCCCCTAGCTCTCCGCCACCGCGCGCTTACGCGGCGCGACGAATCCCCACACCGCGTAGACGGCGATGAAGGCAACGCAGGACAGCGTCCACAGTGAGGTCGCCCACGGCTGGAAGGACTCGATCGCATCGAGGTTGGCCGTGGACATGGTGAACCACACCGGCACCGACATAAACGGCAGCGACACCACGAACAGCGCTGCCACGGAGGCGAGGCCGGCGAGTTGCTCGCCGAACTTACCGGACAGGCGCGCGCTGAGCGCCTGGTTGACCGATACGAAGACCATGACCACGAAGGGGATGGTCCACACGAAGTGGTGGTACCACGAGAAGGGGGAGACCAAGCAGGTGCTCAGGCCCGTCAACGCGAAAGCCGCCGAGCGGTTGCCGCGCAGGTATGCGGTGCGAAGCGCCAGGCAGGTAAGCGCAAAGACCACGATGACCGCCAGCAGCCACCAGATGCCGCCGTCGACGCCTAGAACGCGGTACATGAGCGAGCGCAGCGACTTCGCGCCGGGGTTGGCGTGCTCGCCCACGCGGGAGGAGTTGAACATGGCGTCGGTCCAAAAATCCATCGCATCGGGCACGAAGAGGAAACCGAGCACGACGGTCACCAGGAAGGTAATGACCGCCCCCGCGGCGGCCCACCAGCGCTTCTCAAAGAGCAAAGCCAACCCCATATAAGCCGGGGTCAGCTTGATTCCCGCGGCCAAGCCAATACCCACGCCCGGCAGGCGGCGCTTAATCGGCAGGAAATCTAGGGCCACGAGCAGCATCAAGAATACGTTGACCTGCCCGTAGTACAGCGAGCCGTGCATCGCCTCATTCGCCGGGGTCAGGGCGGTGAGCAGCACCGCTACCAGGACGGCCGCCGGGGTCACCTTCATGCCCCGCTCACGGAAGATCATGATGATGATCGCCAACACCGCCAGGAACATGAGCGAGGGCCACATAAAGGTCAGCGCACCCTTGCTGAAGAAGGGCAAAACCTTAAACAGCAACCCCGCAAAGGGCGGGTACGTGAAGGGGAACTCGAAGATATAGGGGGCGTCGTAAAGCAGGCCGCCCGCGTTGAGGTCTTCGCCCGCCATGCGGTAGATGGAGAGGTCGAAGGGGAGGATATTGATGAAGGCATGGGGCCCATCGAACTGGCTGAACTTGTACACCATCACAGCGATGCACAGCGCGAGGACAGCGCATATCGTTGGTACGCCTTGCAGCTTCTTCACGTCGACTCTCCTCGGATGACCACCAATTATTGCCTTTTGCAGCCTATATTAATTCGCCCTCATTTCCTGGGAGAAGGCGCCCGTGTCCCTACTTTCGGCGCATGGAGCGCGCGGCAGGGGCCTCATTGCGCAGCATTGACTCCGGCGGGCCGTACAGGCCCTCACGGCGGGCGATACGCGTGGTTCTTTGTGCGGTCACCGGGCTGGTGATCATGGCGAAAAGGACAAGCAGCACCAGGATGCCCAAGTCGCCGCGCTCAGCCACGCTGAAGCTCTCCGAGCCCGTCACCTTGATGATTGCGCCCACAATGGTGAAGATGAGCCCGGTGGTTTGGGGTTTGGCTATGGCGTGCACGCGCGCCATCGTGTCCTTAAAACGTGCCACTCCAATCGCGGCCGCCAAGGTGAGTATCGAGCCAAGGAGGATGAGGATGATGGAGAGGATATCGGCAACTACTGCGTAACTCATGAGTCCCTCTTCCTAAAGCGAGTAACGGAGACCGTCGAGATGAACCCGAGGAGCGCCACCACCAACATCGCGTTGGAGACCGTCGTGTCCAGCGTCCAACAGATGTAGGTGGCCAGGGCGCATTGGAACATGGCCACGAGCCCGTCCATGGCGATGAGCCGGTCAAGCGAGTTGGGCCCGATGACGATGCGCCACGTGGTGATGAGGAAGGCCACCACGAGGAAGCCCGCGGCCACGGTGAGCAGGATGTTATACACGTCAGTATCCATCAGGGGTGGCTCCTTTCGAAGATGGCAATCATATCGGCCTCCAGCTTGCGCACCGCCGCGATCTCACGCTCTAGGTGAGCTTCAGAATCGGCGTCGAGCAGATGGATGGTGAGCATGCGGTTCGCAATGTCGATATCGGACACGGTGCCGCCCGGCTGCAGGTTGTACAGGCTGACCGCCAGCGCCAGAACGAACTCATTCTCCAAGCGCATCGGGAGCCTGACGATCGCCGTCTTGGGCACCTCCTGCGGGCGCACCGCCAGCCAGCCCACTTTGATAGAAGCTTCCATCAGCTCCACAAACCACTGCACCATAAAGATGAAAAGTTTGCCCCAGCTCACCGAAATCCCCGCCACGGGCATCGCCGGCAGCGGCAGCGCGAAGACGATAAACAGGCTGGCTATCAGCCCGCCCACCAGGTTCGCCACGGTGACTTCACCCATGAGCATGCACCACATGACGATGATCCACACCATGAACCACGGGCGGAAACGGTGCTTAATTCCGGAGAATCTCATCGGGACACCTCCTCTTCTTCCTTATCCACGGAGGTGGGCAATGTGGGCGTGGCGCTTGGCGACGTCCTCGTTGTCGGCGCCACCGGCTCCGGATCCGGGAGGGGCTCGCTGCGGTTCTTCCGCGAATCGGCGCCCTCCTCGTAGCGTTCGGCGGGGTCCAAGTGCCGCGTTGGGTCCTCGGCGGAATCTCCCAGTACCGCGTAGCGGTAAATGGAGTCATCCTGCGCGGACGTCGCCGCGCGGGTGGTGACACCGGAGATCGGGCCGGCGAGGAAGGTCATCGATACCGAGGCGATGACGAGCAGGGACGTGGAGGCCAGCATGCCGAAGGGTACGCGGCCGACATCGGCGCGCTCCTCCAATTCGACGTACTCGGTGACCTCCCCGAGCGGGGAGGGTCGCGCCATGGCGAGGTTGCCTTCGGGGGCATCCCTGCGGTCACGCAGGAAGCCCTTGGCCCACACGAGGATCATGACGTAGAGGGTCAGCAGCGAGGTGAGGACAGCGCCGCCGATGAGGACCCACGACATCCAGGAACCCTCGTTCGCGCCGGCCTGGATCAACATGATCTTGCCCAGGAAGCCGGAGAAGGGCGGGATGCCACCCAGGTTCATGGCCGGGATGAAGTACAAAATGGCGATGAGCGGTGCGGAATAAATCAGCGAGCCCAAGCGCCGCAGCGAGGATGTGCCGGCTTGACGCTCGATAAGGCCTACCACCAGGAAGAGCGCGGTCTGCACCAGAATGTGGTGTACGGCGTAGAAGATGGCGCCCGACAAGCCCTGCGCGGTACCGAGGGCAACGCCGAAGACCATGTAACCGATGTGGCTGACCAAGGTGAAGGACAGCAAGCGCTTGATATCCGATTGCGCGATGGCACCCAAAATACCTACGAGCATCGTGGCCAGTGCGACCCACATGAGCAGGCCGTCGAGCCCGCCGCCGGTGAAGATGGAGGTACGCGCGCGGATGATGGCGTAGACGCCGACCTTGGTGAGCAGGCCCGCGAAGACCGCGGTGACGAGCGAGGGCGCGGTGGGGTAGGAGTCCGGCAGCCAGGCATCGAGCGGGAAGATGGCCGCCTTGATGCCGAAGGCGATGAGCAACACGGAGAAGACCGCGGAGCGGGTACCGGCCGGGATGTCCTCCATCCGGAGGCCGATCTGGGCCATGTTCATCGTGCCCACCGCGGCGTACACATAGGCCAAGGCCAGCACAAAGATGAGCGAGGAAGCCATGGAGACCATGACGTAGCCCACGCCCGCCCGCACACGCGCGGGCGATGCGCCGAGGGTCAGCAGCACGTAGGAAGACACGAGGAAGATCTCGAAGCCCACGTAGAGGTTGAACAAGTCACCGGCCAGGAAGGACACGTTCACGCCCATGGTCAGCAACATGTAGTTAGGCAGGAACACCGCCACCGGCTCGTCCTTGGTGCCATCGCGCACGCCCTGTGAGATGGCGTACCACATGACGGAGAACAGGACGACGGAGGAGGTAAAGAGCATGACCGTGGACAAACGGTCCGCCACGAGCGTGATGCCCACTGGGGCATCCCAGCCGCCCACCTGGAGGGTCTGGATGCCGGTGGTATCCGCGATGAAGATCAGGGCGGCGTTGACCGCGGCGAGCATGAGCAGGGAGAAGAAGGCGATGCGGCGCTGCGCATGAGCATTGCGCGCAAAGAGCATCGCCAGCGCGGCCGCCAGGGCGGGGATGATGATCGGAAGGGGGATCAGGAAGCTGATGTAGGGCAGCAGCAGGTCCACCAGGGGTGAGATAGTTTCACTCATCGGTGGCCTCCTTCACGGGAGCCTCGAAGAATTCGGGGCCAAACTTATCGCCTTCCTTAGTGGTGCGGCCGGTGGTCGGATCATTGGAGGCGTCGTGATCGGGGGCGGCCGAGGCATTGCCCGGGCGCGAGGCAATCGCTGCGATGGCGGTGTCCTCGGTGTCATCCTCAATCACGTCCGCGGTGCGGTAGCGGTACTGGCGGTAGGCCAAGGTGAGGATGAAGCCTGTTAGCGCCATCGAAATGACGATCGCGGTGAGGATCATCGCTTGGGCCAGCGGATCGGCGATTTCCTCGCCATAGGGCAGGGAGGTCCGGCCGTCGATTGGCGGCGAGCCCGCTTTGCCGCCGGCCATGAGCACGAAGAGGTTCGCGCCATTGCCCAGCAACAAGATGCCGAGGAGCATCTTGGTCATCGCGCGGTCCAGCAATAAGTACACCCCGGCGCCGCAGAGCACGCCCGCAGCGAGCAGGAGCATGAGGTTGGCATCCATTAGGCGTGTCCTTTCTCTGCGGTGGCAGCTTTCTCTTTTTCTTTCGTGCGGCGTGCCAAGGAGCGGGCGCGGTCGCGGGCGCGTTGCTTACGCATCTCTTCTTCCTCATCGAGCTTCGCGCCCAAAGAGGACAGGACGTAGAGCGTGAGGCCGACGACGATGAGGTAGACGCCGGCGTCGAAAATCAGCGCCGAAGGCAGGGACACATCACCGATGAGTGGCACGCCGACCTTCGTGTACCCGGTGGTCAGCGGCGGGTAGCCCAAGAGCATCGGGGTGATGACTGCGCTGAGGGAGAGCAGCAGGCCGACCGCCATGGTGCGGCCGCCGTCGAGAGGCAGCGCCTCATCGAGCTCCGCGCGCCCGCCGGCCAGGTAGCGCAGAATCAGCGCCAAGGCCGCCACGAGGCCGCCGGCAAAACCGCCGCCGGGGGCGTTGTGGCCGCCGAAGAAGAAGTAGAGGGAGAGCACCATCATCGAGGGGAAGAGGATGCGGGTGCTCACGTCCACCATGAGCGAGCGGTTGAGCGCCTTCTCCGATTCCACACCCGCGGCCAGCCAGCGGCGGCCGGTGACCTGCAAAGTCGGGCGGCGGGAGGAGCGGGTGAAGCTCTGCGTGCGGTAGATCAGCGAGGCGATACCCGTCGCCGCGATGATGAGTACCGTGATTTCGCCGAAGGTATCCCACGCGCGCAGGTCCACGAGCAAGACGTTGACCGTGTTGGCGCCGTGGCCGATCTCCTTGGCCAATTCCGGCATGTACTGCGAGATGGGTTCCTCGCGCCGGGCGTTGATGGCGAACATGCCCACCACGGTGACGGCCAGGCCCACGCCCACCGCCAGCCACGCGCGCAGGCGGCCGGATTTGGGGTCCTGCTTCCACTCGGTATTCGCCGGCATGCGGCGCAGCACGAGCATGAAGAGCACCATGATGATGGTCTCCACGAGGAGCTGCGTCAGCGCCAGGTCGGGAGCGCCGTGAAGCGCAAAGATGAAGGACAAGGCATAGCCCGTCGCGCCCACCAGGATGACGCCGGAGAGGCGGTTATCCAGCACCGTGGCGGCGACGGCGGCGATGATGATGACCACCGCGGCGATGGCCTGCCAGGGGTTCTCGGCCACGATCATGTGCACGTTGGTGAGGTCGCCGCGGATGAGCATGACGATGGGCAGCACCATGAGCGTGGCAAAGATGACCGTGAGGTTGAACTGCAGCGAACCGCGCTGCGTGGAGGCGGTGATGCGCAGAGAGAGTTGGCGCAGGGTGTTGATGACGGCGTCGTAGGCATCGTCGGCAGAGCCCAATGCGGGGTAGGCGAACTGGGCCTTCGTGAGTGTCTGGCGCTGCCAGTGCAAGAGAGAACCGGCCACGATGATGACCACGGAGAGCAGCAACGGGATGGTGAAGCCATGCCACAGCGCTAGTTCGGAGGTCTGCTCCGCCCCAAATGTGTTGTCTAGGTGCTGCGTGATGCCGTGGGACAAAGGCAGCGGCAGCAGACCACAGAAGATGGTCATCAGAGTCAGCGCCGTCGGAGGGATCCACAGGAAGGGGCCGATGTGGTGCATGTTTGCCACTGCCTCAGAGGGCTCGTCCTGTCCCTTGGAGGAGAACGCACCCCAGAGGAAGCGCAGGGCATAGGCCATGGTCAGCGCGGAGCCGACGACGACCGTCACGAGCAGCATGTTGCGTGGCATGCCGACCAAGAGCTCCTCGTGCATGATCGCCTCGAGCGTGGCCTCCTTGGATACGAAGCCCAGCAGCGGCGGGATACCGGCCATCGACATCGCGGGGAGGATGGCCAGGATGTACAGCGCGGGTTTCTTCTTGCCCAGGCCTGCCAGCTTGTCGATGTCCCTCGTGCCCGCCGAGTGGTCGATAGCGCCGACGATCATGAAGAGCGCTGCTTTGAACAGGGAGTGCGCAAAGGTCAGCGCCAGGCCTGCCTGCATGGCCTCGCGGGAGCCGATGGCGATGATGGCGGTGATAAAGCCCAGCTGCGAGACGGTGCCGTAGGCCAGGACCAGCTTCAGGTCGCGCTGCTTGAGCGCCATCCAGCCGCCGAGCAACATGGTGAACGCGCCCAAGGGGATGACCACGAGGTGCCAGGTGGGGATGTCATGCACCGAGGGCGCTAGGCGTGCGACGAGGTAGATGCCGGCCTTCACCATCGCTGCGGAGTGCAGGTAGGCCGAGACCGGGGTCGGCGCGGCCATGGCGCCGGGCAGCCAAAAGTGGGCGGGGGCGATGGCGGATTTGGAGAGCGCACCGCAGAGGATCAGCACGATAGCCACGGTGAGGAAAGGTGTGTTGGCCAGGTCCTCGGCGGCGGCGATATCGCTGAAGGACCACGCACCGGTCTGGCGGCCGAGGAGGGTAATGCCCACGAGCATGGCCAGGCCGCCCAGGACGGTGACCATGAGGGCTTGCTGCGCTGATCGCCGGGATGAGGCGCGCTCGCCGTAATAGCTCACGAGGAGGAAGGAGAGCAAGGAGGTGATTTCCCAGAAGACGTAGAGCAGCAGGAAATTATCGGAAATGACCAGGCCATACATGGCCGTGGCAAAGCCCACCATCTGGCTGCCGAAGAGGGCCAGGCGGCGCCGGGAGTGGTCGAAATAACCCCAGCAATACAGCAGGACCAGTGCGCCCACGCCCAGGATAATGAGGCTGAACAGCGCGGAAAGCGCGTCCATGCGCAGGCTAATCGTTAGGTGCGCGGCGGGCATCCAGTTGAGGTCGTATGCCAGCTGGTTGCCATCGCGCAGGGTTCCAGCGGTGAGCTGTTGGAGCACCCAGAAGAAGCCCACCGCGGGCACGACGGCAAGGAGCCCGAAGGCGCGGCGGCCGAGATAGAAAAGGAGGAATGGAGCGACGATGGTAGTAAGTACCAAGGCGCTGAAGAGAGTGAGCACGAGGTTGCGGTGGCGTCCTTTCCTTGTCGGGGACTGGGCAAACCCCACCGCAGCGGCGGGCGTTCACTAGTGCTCACGATACAGTCTGAAATCCCAATTTTCAGATTTTCGTTTCATACAGTTATGCCTGTGTCTCCTGTTGGCGTTCCGCCATGTCGCCACCAACGCATCCAGGAGTAAGCGAGCCCGCGCCCGGCGGATGGCTCTGCCGGGCGGGATAGTGCCGCTTAAGCGAAGCGCTGGAGGAAGAGAGCCTCAGCGATCGCAATCTTCTCAATCTCAGTCGGGTCGACCGACTCGTTAGCGGAGTGGATGGTACACTGCGGCTCCTCGACACCAAAGAGCGCAATCTCTGCGTTCGGGTGCTTCTCCTGCAGCTCCACGGTCAGCGGGATGGAGCCGCCCATGCCCTGGGTGATGGTCTCGGAACCGTAGGCCTCTCCCAGGCACTCACCGAGCAGGGCGACGGCTGGCTTGGACGGATCGGTTTCGAAGCCCAGGTTGGCCTCGAGGATGGTGACCTCGATGTGCGCGCCCCACGGAATGTGCTTCTTCAGGTGCTCGGCCACTGCTTCCGCGGTGGAGCGGGGGTCCATGGTGGCGGGGGTGCGCAGGTTGATGTTGGCTTCGGCGGTAGCGGGCACGGCGTTGACCGCCTCGGAGACCGGGGTGGAGGTAAAGCCGGTCACGGTCACGGCGGGGCGGGCCCAGATCATGTCAGCGATGGCGGTGGCGCCTTTCGGATCCTTCGCGCCCATGATCTCGGTGCCCTCGAGCATTTGGGCGTCGGCGCGGAAGTCCTCCTCGCGGTAGGCGGTGTCCTGCCCCTCGGCCAGCGGCCAGGTGCCCTCACAATCGACGCCGTCGATAGTCGTGCGGCCGTACTCATCCGTCAGGGAATCCAGTGCACGCATGAGGGCCTTGACGGCGTCGGGAGCCGCGCCGCCGAACTGTCCGGAGTGCACTGCCGAGTTGAGGGTGGAGACCTTGACGTTGATCTGGGAGCCGCCGCGCAGGGAGGTGGTCAAAGTCGGCACGCCTGCCTTGGCGTTGCCGGCGTCGGCGATGAGGATGGCGTCGGCGGCGAAGAGCTCGGGGCGCTCCTCGATGAGCGCGGACAGGCCCTCGCCGCCGCGTTCCTCAGAGCCCTCGATGAGCACGGTGAGGTTGAGATCGGTTCCACCCTGAGCGTCGAGCGCGCGCAGCGCGGCGAGGTGCATGGCCACGTTGCCCTTGCAGTCCGCGGCGCCGCGGCCGTACCAGCGGCCCTCGCGCTCAGTCAGGGTGAAAGGATCGGAGTCCCACGCGTCGGGGTTTCCGGCAGGAACCACGTCGTAGTGCGAGTACAGCAGCACCGTCTTCGCGCCCTCCTTGCCGGGGCGCTTGGCGACGATCGCCGTGGAACCATCAGTGGTGGTGATGGCTTCGGGGGTGAAGTTGGCGTCGACAAGCGCGGCCTGAACCCACTCGGCAGCCTTCGCGGGCTGGTCCTCGAGGCCCGGCTCGTTGTGGACAGAATTGAAGGAGACGAGCTCCTTGAGTTGCTGGAAAATGGTATCGCGGTCGTTGCTGACAAACTCAGAAATGTTGCTCATGCCCTCCAACCTACTCGCATCCTCGAATCGGCCTGCCGAGCGTTAGGTAGTAATATATTCATGGTTCTAGTCCAAATTCTTTTAGAAAGGACCTGACATGGCGACTACCACCGCCGAAGGTTCCCAGTCCACGGTCCGCGAGCTTACGCTCCGGGGCATCATCATTGGTGGGCTCATCACTCTCATTTTTACCGCCGCCAACGTGTATCTGGGCCTCAAAGTGGGTCTGACGTTTGCCACGTCCATTCCCGCTGCCGTGATTTCTATGGCGGTGCTGCGCCGCTTCGCCGGGCACAACGTCAAAGAGAACAACATTGTGCAAACCATCGCGTCGGCAGCCGGCACTTTGTCCGCCATCATCTTCGTGCTCCCCGGCCTGGTCATGGTGGGCTACTGGCAGGGCTTCTCCTTCGTCGATACCGCCGCTGTCTGCGCCATCGGTGGTGTGCTCGGCGTGATGTACTCCATCCCGCTGCGCCGTGCGCTGGTGACGGGCTCCGATCTGCCCTACCCGGAGGGCGTGGCCGCGGCCGAGGTTCTCAAGGTGGGCGATAGCTCTGGTGAGGACGGTGAGGCCGCGCACGAGGAAAACGCGAAGGGCCTGCGCGTCATCGTCTTCGGTGGCATCCTTTCCGCCGTCATGGCTTTGCTTGCCGCGATGAAGGCTGCAGCCTCTGAGGTGGCCACCTATTTCAAGCTGGGCTCGGGTGCGACGACGCTCGGCACCTCCCTGTCCCTGGCGTTGGTCGGTGTTGGCCACCTCGTGGGCTTGGCGGTGGGTATCGCCATGCTCGTCGGCGTGGTCATTTCCTACCTCATCCTGCTGCCCATCCTCACCGGTGGGGAGGCACTGAGTGACCCGGCCACGATCATGGACACCGTCGACACGGTCTTCTCCGACAGGATCCGCTTCATCGGCGTGGGCACCATGGCCATCGCCGCCATTTGGACGCTGATTAAGATTTCCGGTCCGATTGTCAAGGGCATGGCTGAGTCCTTCGCGTCCTCCCGCAACCGCAAGGACGGCCACCAGGTGGCGGTGGAGGAGCGCGATATTCCGGCACCGTATGTCGTTGGTACCATCCTTCTTCTCATGGTCCCGATTGGACTGCTGCTGTGGAGCTTCGTGCGCGGCACCGATATTCATGACCACATGGCCGTCCTCATCACGGTCTCCGTACTCTTTACCTTGCTTGTGGGCCTCGTTATCGCGTCGGTGTGTGGCTACATGGCTGGTCTCATTGGTGCGTCCAACTCGCCGATCTCATCTATCGGCATCATCGCGGTTATCGCCGCTGCATTGCTGATTGCCGCCGTGACGCGCGGTACTGAGGCGGAACCGCTCTCGCTGGTGGCCTACACGCTGTTTACCGCGGCCATCGTCTTCGGCATCGCGACTATTTCCAATGACAACCTGCAGGACCTCAAGACTGGTCAGCTGGTTGGTGCGACGCCGTGGAAGCAGCAGGTAGCGCTCATCATCGGTGTCCTCTTCGGCTCCTTGGTGATTCCGCCGATTCTGCAGGTCATGCTCACCGGCTTTGGTTTCCAGGGGATGGAGGGCGCCGGTGAGGACGCGCTGGCTGCACCGCAGGCCGCGTTGATGTCCTCGGTGGCCTCCGGTATTTTTGATAACTCGCTGCCGTGGGACCTCATCGGCCTGGGCGCGGCGATCGGCGCCGTCATCATCATCGTCGACGAGTGCCTGCGCCACTTCACCGACAAATACTCCCTGTCCCCGCTGGCGGTGGGCATGGGCATGTACCTGCCGGCGGCCATCACGATTGTGGTTCCGATTGGCGCCATCTTGGGCTACTTCTACAACCGCTGGGCGGTACGCCAGTCCAAGCCGGACTTTGCTAAGCGCATGGGCACGCTGCTGGCCACCGGCCTTATCGTCGGCGAGTCCCTCTTCGGCGTGGTCAACGCTGGCATTATCGCGGCGTCGGGCGGCGAGTCCCCGCTGGAGATCTTCGAGGGCGGAACCGCTGCCAAGATCGTCGGCGTCATCCTTTTCGTCGGTGGCATTGCTGCGGCGTACAAGTGGACGGCGAAGAAAGCCGAGGCTTAAGCGGAGCTAGGACTTCGGTTTAATGGACGGTTCGATTTAGTGGGCGGTTCGTATTAACGGGCGGTGCTGTTGCACCGCCCGTTCGCTTATAGCGTTCGTGTTGAACCTTGCAGTCGCTAGGTCTGAGTGCCAGAATGGTCGCTAGCACTTCCACATGGCAAGTGCCAGAAATAAACAGAGTCATCTATGTGGTTGGGGCTGGAGAACACTCGCCAGCCGTGCCGTCGCGGGCGTCCGTCATAGATCAGACGTGAGTGTCGTCCTCAACAAAGCTTAAGGAGCACAAACACATGGCAAAGATTATTGCCTTCGATGAAGAGGCACGTCGCGGCCTCGAGCGTGGTCTCAACACGCTTGCCGACGCCGTCAAGGTCACCCTCGGCCCCAAGGGCCGCAACGTCGTCCTGGAGAAGTCCTGGGGCGCCCCGACCATTACTAACGACGGTGTCTCCATCGCGCGCGAGATCGAACTCGAGGACCCGTACGAGAAGATCGGCGCTGAGCTGGTCAAGGAAGTTGCCAAGAAGACCGATGACGTCGCCGGTGACGGCACCACCACCGCTACCGTTCTGGCACAGGCGCTTGTCCGCGAGGGCCTGCGCAACGTAGCCGCTGGTTCCAACCCGATGGGCATCAAGCGCGGCATCGAGGCCGCCACCAAGAAGGTTGTAGACTCCCTGCTCTCCTCCGCGAAGGAAGTAGAGACCCAGGAAGAGATCGCTACCACCGCAGGTATCTCCGCTGCTGACCCGGCAATCGGCGAGAAGATCGCTGAAGCTATGTACACCGTGGGCAACGGCTCCGTGAACAAGGATTCCGTTATCACCGTTGAGGAGTCCAACACCTTTGGCGTTGACCTCGAGGTCACCGAAGGTATGCGCTTCGACAAGGGTTACATCTCCGGTTACTTCGCTACCGATATGGAGCGCCAGGAGGCAGTCCTTGAGGATCCGTACATCCTGCTCGTCTCCTCCAAGATTTCCAACATCAAGGACCTTGTGCCCCTGCTGGAAAAGGTTATGCAGACCGGCAAGCCGCTGCTGATTATCGCTGAGGATGTTGAGGGCGAGGCCCTGTCCACTCTCGTGGTCAACAAGATCCGCGGCACCTTCAAGTCTGTCGCTGTGAAGGCTCCGGGCTTCGGTGACCGCCGCAAGGCCACCCTGCAGGACATGGCTATCCTCACCGGCGGCCAGGTCATTTCCGAGGAGGTCGGCCTCTCCCTGGAGACCACCGAGCTCGAGTACCTCGGCCAGGCACGCAAGGTTGTCGTTACCAAGGATGAGACCACCATCGTTCAGGGTGCTGGCTCCCAGGAGCAGATCGACGGCCGTATCAAGCAGATCCGCGCCGAGATTGAGAACTCCGATTCCGACTACGACCGCGAGAAGCTGCAGGAGCGCTTGGCCAAGCTGGCCGGCGGCGTGGCAGTCCTCAAGGTTGGTGCCGCTACCGAGGTTGAGCTCAAGGAGCGCAAGCACCGCATCGAGGATGCTGTGCGCAACGCCAAGGCTGCTGTCGAGGAGGGCATCGTCGCCGGTGGTGGCGTGGCTCTGCTGCAGGCAGCTGAGGTTCTGGATTCCCTCTCTGACCTCACGGGTGACGAAGCTACTGGCGTCAAGATTGTTCGCGAGGCGCTGTCTGCTCCGCTGAAGCAGATTGCTCAGAACGCTGGCCTGGAGCCGGGCGTTGTCGCTGACAAGGTTGCCTCCCTACCGGCTGGTCAGGGCCTCAACGCCGCTTCTGGCGAGTATGTGGACCTGATGGCTGCGGGCATCAACGACCCGGTGAAGGTCACCCGCTCCGCGCTGCAGAACGCTGCGTCCATCGCAGCCCTGTTCCTGACCACCGAGGCGGTTGTGGCTGATAAGCCGGAGCCGGCTGGCGCAGGCGCTGGCATGCCGGACGCCGACGCAATGGGCGGTATGGGCTTCTAGTCTTTTACTCCCTGGGCTGAGGTTCCTTGCGGCCTCAGCTCCTAGCAAAACAGATGCTCCCCACGACTGACCGTGGGGAGCTTTCTTTGTTTTGAGACCCTTTTGTGTTCTCCCGTAGCCCCAAATAGGGGTAATCTGAGGTGTTCCAGCGAAAAATGTTTCGGAATTTTTTCTGTAAAGAAAGCCTATGAATCGTGGTTGAGGAGGCTAGCGTTACGTTCTAAGGCAGATTTCTTGAGCCTCCGTTTCAGACGTTAGCTATTTCTGCAGTTAGGGACGTTGTAGCTGGCTACGTTAAGAAAAGGTGAATAAATACCCTGAAAAGTAAACCTGACTCTCGAAGCGCTTTGCGTGGAAAATCACCCAGAAATTCACTTGCAATGTTTCGGTGGTGTGCCAAAATAGTTCCGTGTGACGCCCGCTGAGGGTGTCTGCCAAACCGCAAACCCCTCCGGGCAATTTCTTTACCCGGACTTCACAAGAGGAGACCACAATGGATCTTTCTTTCATCGGCGATCAGCTCGGTAACTTCGCTGACTTCGCTTCCGGTATCAAGAACCTGTTCAAGGGCTTCGCTGGTGTCTTCGATGCCATCGCTAATGCAACCCAGCCGGGCTACGAGGTTAAGCCGGAGCTGGACTCCACCGATAAGCTGACCGGCCTGAACGCCCTGTCTTCCAAGTAAGTTATAACCGCTAAATAATCACTAAGTACTTCTAAAAGGAGAAAACAATGGAGCTTCTTTCTTCCACCGGTATCATTGGTACCCTGCTTGACGTTCTCTACGGCCTCGGCGACATGGCTTCCGGCGCTTCCAAGCTGATCGGCCTGCTCTAAATAGCACGCTGCTCACGCAGAACTAAGCGTTAACCCCGCTGACCCATTCTGGGCAGCGGGGTTTCTCATTTCCGCAACCCGCGCCCTGTCCGGCTAGTGCGGTGGCGTGGTACGTTTTCGTAAACATGCCCGCCTGATCACTCGGTTTCAGGACCTTGTGTGCGAAAACGTACCTTAGCACGCGCGGTCCAGGTACGAAACGATCAATTAAGCCCCCAGATCGTCGAATTATGGGGCACTAATTGTTAGAAACGTACATTCTGGGTGGCTGCTGCCGCCCGTCGGGCATACGGGGGTAAAACACGCGGCTACAACTTCTTTTATCGCGCCAGATGTCTGCTTCCTAGATAGAATTAAAGGCATGGCTGACATTAAAGACGACGAACTCCCCGAGATCGACCTTGCGCAGACCGACGGCTACGTCGTCGATGACTCTGATGAAGACGATCCCTCGCTCATCATGCCGGATGGCTCACCGGTTGAAACCTGGCGCGAGAACTACCCGTATGAGGAGCGCATGACGCGTGACGAGTACGAGTCTATTAAGCGCTCCCTGCAGATTGAGCTGCTGAAGTGGCAGAACTGGACCAAGGAAACCGGCCAGCGCCACATCATTCTCTTCGAAGGCCGCGATGCCGCTGGTAAGGGCGGTACCATCAAGCGCTTTAACGAGCACCTCAACCCGCGTGGTGCACGCACCGTGGCGCTTGAGAAGCCCTCCCCGCGCGAGTCCACCTCATGGTATTTCCAGCGCTACATCGAGCATTTCCCGTGCGGCGGTGAGATCGTCTTCTTCGACCGCTCCTGGTACAACCGCTCCGGCGTGGAGCGCGTCATGGGCTTCTGCACGGAGTCCCAGCACGCAGAGTTCCTGCGTGAGGTTCCGATGCTGGAGAACATGATTCTGGGTTCCGGTATCTCCCTGACCAAGCTGTGGTTCTCCGTGACCCGCAAGGAACAGCGCACTCGCTTCGCCATCCGCCAGATCGACCCGGTCCGCCAGTGGAAGCTGTCACCCATGGACCTGGCCTCCCTGGATAAGTGGGATGACTACACCCGCGCGAAGGAAGAGCAGTTCCGCTACACGGATACCGAAGAATCCCCGTGGATCACCATTAAGTCCAACGATAAGAAGCGCGCCCGCATCAACGCTATGCGCTACGTGCTCTCGAAGTTTGAATACACCAACAAGGACCACGAGGTCGTTGGTCAGGTGGATGACAAGATCGTGAAGCGCGGACGCGACCAGATCGGTGACTAGTCACGCACCCCGACCGCTTATTAGCGAGTCAGGCATAAAAAGGAGGCGGCAGGAAAACCTGCCGCCTCCTTTCTGTTTATCTATTTCTTCCAGGGCTCAATCGGGTTGCCCTGCCACTCGGAATTGCCCGGGACTTGGTCGCCGCGCATCACCAAGGAGCCGGGGCCAACCGTCGCCACGCTGCCAATGACTGAGGCGGGCAGCGCCACCGAATGTGAGGCAAGTGTCGCGCCGGCCTTAATGGTCACGGTGTCCAGGCTCATCACGCGGTCCTGGAAGAGGTGCGTTTGCACCACGGTGCCCGGGCCGACGGATGCGCCGTCGCCCACGATGCAGAGATCGGTCTCCGGGAACCAGTAGGAGTCGATCCACGCACCGCGGCCAATCCTGACGCCCAGCGCGCGCAGGCCCAGGTTGATCTCACCCATGCCATAGGTGTGGCTAAAGAACCACGGCGCAGCAACCGCCTCAACGAAGGTATCTTGCAGCTCGTTGAGCCACACGAAGGCGGACCACAGCGGGTGGTCGCCGGCGGTCTGCGTGCCCACGCAGATCCACTTCGCGGCTACTGTGACCGTCATCGCGATAGCGCCCGCCACCATGAGGATGAGGCCGCCGAGGGCCCAGGCGGCGGCGACGCCGAGGGCGTCGGCAAGCGCGTAGAGCGATGCCAGGGTCCCCGCCAGCAGCATGGCCGAGGTCATCGGCGCCAACAGGCGCATGGTCTCAATCGCACCGCGTGCGGCCTTGACCCCAAAGCCCGGGGAGTAGGTGAGGGACTCGCCCTGCACGCCCTCCACGTGGGCCTCGACGCGGCGCATGCGCTCCGGTGGGGAGCCCCACCAGTTGGCACCGGACTTAGTCTTCTTCGGCGTCGACGAGAGAACGGCAACCAGCGAGTTCTTCGACAGCTTGCGGCCCGGACCCGTGATGCCGGAGTTACCCACGAAGGAGCGCTTGCCCACCTTGGTCTCACCCGTGAGCATCCAACCGCCGCCGAGCTCGTAGCCGCCGATCATGGTGTCATCCGCCAGGAAGGCGCCGTCTTTGACCTCGGTGAGTTTGGGCACCATGACGGCCGTGGAAATCTCCACGTCCTTGCCAATCGTCGCACCCAGCGAACGCAGCCACGCCGGGGTGAGCTGCGAGGCATAGATGGGGAAGAGCTGAGTGCGAGCTTCATCCATGAGCCTCTCGATGGTCCACAAGCGCCAACCTTTGGCGGAGCGCACCGGTGCAACACCGGGCGTGATGCCAATCGAAAGGAGGCGCACGCCCAGCCAGGTTTGCAGCATATAGGTAGCAAATGCCACCAGGGCGCCGAGCGGTGCGAAGAAGATGGAGCCGACGAAGGCGGAGCCATCCGTCAGCGCGATGAGGCTAACGACGACAGCCGCGCCGACCGCCAGCGCCACAATGGGCTGCACGGCTAGCAGGACGGACGTGAAGTCATACACAGGAACCCATAGGGGACGGCGCTTCGGGGCATGGGACGGGAAGCGGTGCTTGGAGCGGCCCACCTTCTTGGCGGGGGAGCCGGACCAGCGCTGGCCGTCCTTGACCTTCTTGCGCCCCGTCACGGTGGAGCCGGCCTCTACGTGGGCGTACTTGCCCACGACGGTGCCCGGCAGCAGCGTGGAGCGCGCACCCACGCGCGCGCCTTCCTTGACCTCGATGGCACCGACGCGGAGGATGTCGCCGTCCAGCCAGTAGCCGGTGAGGTCCACTTCCGGTTCGATAGCGGCGTGCTTGCCCAAGGTCAGCAGGCCGGTGACGGGTGGCAATGAGTGAAGGTCCACGCCGCGGCCAATCTTCACGCCCAAGGCGCGGGCATAGTTATTGACGCGGGTAGCGCCCGCCAGGGAGCTGGCGCCTATGGCATTAACCCAGCGCTCAGCGGCCCAAATGCGCAGGTGCGTGGAACCGCCGCGCGGGTACTCGCCAGGCGTGATGCCGGCGGTGATAAGCCGCGCGCCGTAACCACCCAGTGGGATGCGCCCAACCGGGGTGACGAAGACGACGAGCAGGATGGCCACCAGCCACCACGGGGTGGTCATGGCCCAGTCCACGCCCAGCAGGTTCGCCACGTTGGAGCCCAAGAGCAACCAAGCCAGCCAGCTCGTGGCGGCCATGGTCATCACCGGGATCTGGATGAGCGTTTGCGCGATGCGCGTGCCGGCGCGCACGGGCGCTACCTCGCGGGCGGGGCCGGAGTCCTCGGCGGATTCGGCGTCGGCAAGCTGCTCCGCCAGGGAGCCCAGGCGCGGGTGGTCGTAGAGGTCACGCACGGCCACGGTGGGGAAGCGCTCACGGATGCGGCCGACCAGGGTCGCCGCGGCCAGGGAGGTGCCGCCGAGGGAGAAGAAGTCGGCGTTGACGTCCTCGACGGACACGCCCAGGGTGTCCACCCACAGCTCCGCCAACCACTGCTCGGTGGGGTTGAGGCCGGATGCCTCCACACCCACGCCGGGCAGTGGCCACGGCAGGGCCTTCTTATCCACTTTGCCGGAGGTGCGAATCGGCAGCTCCTCCATGACACAAATGCGGGGGACGAGCGCTGCCGGCATGGATTCCGCGAGACGGGCGTGCGCCGCCTCGTGGTCGAAGCCCACCGTGGGCTCCTCCAGCGACACGTAACCGACGAGCACGGACTCGCCGCCCGGTGTCTTCTGCACGGCCACGGCGGAGTTGTACACGTTGGGAAGGGCCGCCACGTTGGCTTCGACCTCACCGAGCTCGATGCGGCGGCCGCCAATCTTGACCTGGTCATCGACGCGGCCCACGAAGTACAGGCCGTCCTCTTCAAGGCGCACGTGGTCGCCTGTGCGGTAGGCGCGCTCCCAGCCCAGAGACTCCAGCGGCGCGTACTTCTCCGCGTCCTTGACTGGGTCCAGGTAGGCGGCCAGGCCCACGCCACCGATGACGAGTTCGCCCACCTCACCGGTGTTTACGGGGACGCCGTGCTTGTCGACGACCACCAGGTCCCAGCCCTTCAACGGCAGCCCGATCGACACGGGCTGGCCCGGCAGCATGCGTTGCGCGCAGGCTACGACGGTGGCCTCGGTGGGGCCGTAGGTATTCCACATCTCGCGGTCCTCGGTGGCTAAGCGGTCCACCAGCTCCTGGGAGCAGGCTTCGCCGCCGACGATGAGGAGGCGGATATTATCCAGGGCCTCGGCGGGCCACAGGCCAGCCAGGGTTGGCACGGTGGAGACCACCGTGATGTCACGGCGAATGAGCCAGGGACCTAAGTCCATGCCGGAGCGCACCAGGGAGCGCGGGGCCGGGACCAGGCAAGCACCGTGGCCCCAGGCCAGCCACATCTCCTCGCAGGAGGCGTCGAAGGCCACGGACAGGCCGGCCAGGACGCGGTCGTCCGGGCCGAGCGGGCCATGCGGGTTATCCGCCAGGAAGAGGGCTGCCTCGGCGTCAACGAAGGCGGCCGCGGAACGGTGGCTCACCGCCACGCCCTTGGGCTTGCCCGTAGAACCGGAGGTAAAGATGATCCAGGCGGTGTCTTCTGGACGCGGTTCGTCGAAGGGGGCGGTGCCGCCACCGTCCTTTTCGTCGAAGGTGGGGCGCGCCCCGCGCTCCCGCAGCATGCGGAAGCCCTCGTCGGTGAAGACACCGTCGATATCGGCCTCGCCGAAGACCATCTCGGCGCGCTCATCGGGGTCGTCGGCGTCGACGGGCACGTAGGCCGCGCCGGCGGCGAGCGTGGACAGGATTGCCAGGTAGAGCTCGCGCTTGCCGGAGGTCATGCGGATGCCGATGCGGTCCCCGCGCCGCACACCGCTGGCGTGGAGTTCGGTGGCCCAGGCGGAGACGTCGGCAAGCAGCTCGGCGTAGGTCAGGATCTCACCGTCATCCAGGGCGGCAGCCTCGGGGTAGTTCTCTGCTGTGGTGCGCACGACGTCCCACAGGGTGCGCGCCGGTGCGGCCTCGGAACCTAGGAGGTAGTGCGCGGGAACCTCGGGCATTGCTGGGGTCTCGGGCTCGTCCGCCTGGAGGGCGTGGCGGCCTCCGGTACTAGGAAGATTATCGGGCTCCGTCATTTAGGCATCACTGCTTTCTGCATCACCGGGCGCGTCGGCCGCGATGATGGCGGTGGCCAGCTTGCGCAGGTGCTTGAGCTGCTTGTTGGTGGATTCGTCGAGGGCCTCGTCCTCCGCTTTCGCCACCAAGACCGCAAGCTCCTTGTGGGCCTTGGTGCCTTTCTTGGTGGAGGCAATGATTTGGCGGCGGCGGTCCTTGGAGTCACGCTCACGCTTGACCCAGTGGCGGGACTCCAGTGAATCGAGGAGGCGCACCATGTCGGAGGCGTCGATGGCTAGGGTTTCCGACAGGGCGGACTGGGACGACGCGGTCTCCGCAACGAGGCAGGTGAGTACCCAGTATTCGCGCAGGGTGGTCCGCTGCGTTTGCAGCGCGGCCTCGACGCCTTCGCGGGTGCGGCGGCGGAGGCGCTCCAGCTGGAAGGAAGGGGACTCCAGGAGCGCGGTAGGGATGGAAACAGAATTCAATGAAGGCATGCCGATGATTCTAACGCGCCTACGGTGGCATGCCTAAATTATGGGTTATGGCCCACTAGTTTCAGGCTGAGGCTAGCTTCTGCACGATGAGTGTGTTGAGAGAAACGCCTTCCCGTTCTGCTTCGATGGTCAGGTCTCGGTGAAGTGACTGAGGTATGCGGAGGTTGAACTTCCCCGAAAAGCTTCGCTGCCCGAATGGTTCTGGGATGTGTTCATTGTTGCGTTGCATATCTTCTAGAGTTTCTTCGACGACGCTGCGCAACTCGGCTTCTGCGGTGGTCGCAGTAGCATCCAGCCATGACAGGGAAGGGAACTCTAGGACTGTGGCAACGAACTCGCCATCTTCTTCTGACCAAGCGGTTTGGTAGGTGTATTTGTCTGCGAGGTTCATGATCTGCTCCTAGAAATAGAAGTCACATACAAGTTGCAGCTCTGAGAAGCGGACGTTTGTCCGTGAGGTCCGCATCTTTGTGAGGATCTTTTCTATCTTGGAAACCACACCTGTATGGTACCGCAAATGGTACCACTAGTGGTTTGGGTAAACCATAGGGCAGCCTTGGGCCTTCCAACCATCCGTTCCGCCCTCGACGTTGATGACGTCCCAGCCCTTGGTGTGCTCCAAGTACTGGCAGACCTGCATGCTGCGCCCGCCTAGGTGGCAGATGACGTAGATGTCTTGGTCCGGGTCAATCTCGTCGATGCGATCAACTAGTTCGCCCATCGGGATGTGCGTGGCGCCTTGGGCATGCTCGGTGTTCCACTCGTGGTCCTCGCGGACGTCGATAAGCTGGGCGTTCTCAGGTACTTCCTGTGGCGTTACGTTTCTCATGCCCCATACCCTAGTCACGCATAGGGCCTAGTGTTGTTACTCCACTCGCCGCGTCCACGGAAGAGCTTCAAACTCTGCGCGGTCCCCGTTCACAAACCGTTCAAGGAGGGACAAGGCTTCGTCGATGTCCTCTAGGAGCATCTGGAAGTTTTCTTCCTCACCGTTGTTGTGGCCCCATTCGACGAGGTAGCGTGCCGCTCCTGTTTCTGAGGGTTGCACGCGGTCGACCTGGCAGTAGTCGCCCGGGACTATTCGGTCAAAGGCTGCTACCCACGCTCCCACTTCGGGGAAGCCGTCCTGGCGAACTGCCTCGAGAAGGTCATCGTTGAAAAGATACGCAGCTGAGCCGAAGACCGTGGCGTTGACCATGAAGCGCTCTTCCTCAGGGATATCTGAGGACGACTTCTGATCTTGCCAATTCACTTTGTCCACCAACTGCGCCGGGGAGTAGGTGAATTCAACCATCAAATCCAGAGCAAGGGGCAGTGGGATGGATGGGATTTCGTGTAGGTTCCCGTCGGGGGTGACAAGGTCAAGCGAAACGTTGTCGCCCGTATAGGTTGTTTCCAAGGTATAACGCTCCTGGAAGTCCACCTGACTCCCGGATCGAACCTCAAGCCTCCATCCTGTGAAGAGGCGAAGGCCTGCTTCGAGTACGGAGGAGGAGGTGGTCACCTCCCAAGTGTTCACATACAACTTATCCGCGAGTAGCTTCAACTGGCAGCTCTCAGCCCCCGGAAGCGGCTTGCCCGACGGGTTGTACAGTGCCAGGGAATCATCGACAACAAGCGAAATGCCATGATCCTGCGCCAGATGAGTAAGCCTCTCTATTGTGACCGACCTGACGTCGGCAGGGATGAGCAGCCGAGTGAGTGCTTGTGCCTCCACGTGCTCCTCGGCGAGGAGGATTTCGCTTCCGAGCTTTGAGTTAATCCTCTCAATATATTTCTGCATCCGAGGGCTGGGCTCGCCATTATGGTCAGCACGGATGCGGTGCATCATGCATACTGATGCTTCTGTCCACTGCTCCTCGCGCTCCGGAAGCTCCATTGCGGTGACCGTGGTGTACGGTGCCGGATCCGAAGATGAAGAGTCCGGGAAGACCGTGGAAATCATCTCGCCGTTGCCGTCCAAATAGTGCTCCGCCACTGCGATGACTTCGTCTGCGATGTCGAAGGTCTGCACATTGTCGGTGCCGAGGTTATCGTAAACCTTCGCGGTCCACTGTCCTTGCGCATTGCGGCCGTAGGCCAGGGAAAATGTTGGCCATTTGTGTAGATGGACCATCACGCCTGCGGGGAGCTCCTTCACCGCGTCCAGCCGGCGCCAGGGTGTTTCGTGGCGGACTGAAGCATCCAGGATTGGCTTAGATTCACGTTGAGGCAACGGCTCCCACGCAAGTTCTTCGATCAACGGGTTGTGATCACTGAAGGAAAGCAGAATCTCTCGTGCTTCTTCGTAAGTATCGACAGTGAGCGTGCGGAATACTGGTTCAGTGGCCTCTGGAGGGAGGCTGGACCATATCAGTTCGAACTGCCCGCTTGCGCGCACGTGCATGGACATATCGAGGCCGTAGCTGCGTTCTTCCGAGCCATAGTTGACTACCTGAAGCCACGTTTGCTCGGACACCGGTAGGCGCAGGGCGTCCTCAAAGGCGCGATCAAGCATCGGTCTGCTGACCTGTCGCCACATAGTTCCCATGCAGTTCCTGATGGAGGAAAGGCCATTGCTGCTCGTGGGGATTCCAGTCGCATTAAAGAGGATGTCCGTGGTTCCAATGAAGACCACCAAGCCGTGGTAATACGCCAGCAAAGCTAGCTTTTCTTGGAGTTCTAAATTGCTCGAATCCATCGTGACCGTGACGGCCGAATGCGCGGGCACGTCCTGTCCGAAGAGTTTGGAGAGTGCGGCCGATGCTTCTTCCATTTCTGGATCCGGCTTCCGGAAGGAGTCCAGCCCTTCCGTCTGAATTAACTCCAGAAAATAGTCATGGTCAGCAATCTTTTCTCGGTTAAAGCGCACGATGTTGAGCTGCACGTCCATTAAGCGGGGTCCTTCCAGAGTGGGTTGGGTAAGGGCACGGACAAGCTTATGCGTCTTGCGTCACAGTTTCCTTGGGATCCTGTGGACGGTCTCTGTCAGGGCGCTCGTGTGGGACGGTGGGCGGGCGCGGGCTTTAGCGGTGTGCTGAGAGGTATTCCAGAATGGCTTTCACGCGGCGGTTGTCCTCGCTGGGGTCCAGCCGCAGCTTGGTGAAGATATTGGAAACGTGCTTGGCCACCGCGGCGGAAGACAGGACGAGCTCGGCGGCGATGTCCTTGTTGGACTTGCCGCGGGACATTAATTCGAGAACCTCGCGCTCGCGTGGAGTGAGCTCGCCCAGACCGCTGCGCCCGGAGCTCATTAACGCCTGCGCCACGGTGGGATCGATGACGGTGCCGCCCTGAGCCACCACGTCCAGGCTGGAGAGGAAGTCCCGCACCTCGGAGACGCGGTCCTTCAACAGGTAGCCTGTGCCGGCATCGGGGGAGTCGAAGAGCTCCACCGCATATGCGGGCGCTACATACTGGGAGAGCACCATGACGGGTAAGCCCGGGTATGCATTTCTCAAGTTCACGGCGGCTTTCAAGCCATCATCGCCCATGCCTGGTGGCATGCGCACGTCCGTGATGACGATGTCCGGAAGCTCATCGCGCAGCTTATCCATCACGGCCTCAAGCGCCGGGGCGGAATCCGCCTGGCCCACAATCGAATGCCCGCGGCGCTCCAGAAGGCCAGCTAAACCTTCGCGCAGAATGGCGGAGTCATCCGCCACGACGATTCTCAAACTCATTTCTTAAACTCCTGACTGTCCGCGATCGAGAAGAAGAGGAATCGAGCACGCTAGCCTCGTCGGCCCGCCCGGGGGAGAGGATAGCGTCATCTCCCCACCGAAAGCGGCGAGGCGCTCGGCCATCCCGGCCAGCCCATGGCCTTGTACCACCTGCGCACCACCTGGCCCCTCATCTACCACAGTGATCTTTAAGGAGGCATCCGCGGTCACTAAAACAGACACCGGCGCGCCGGGCGCGTGCTTGGCAGCGTTGGTCAACGCCTCCGTGCCGAAGAAGTAGCCGCAGGCCAGCACGGAGGCGGAAAGCTTGGGCAAAGGATGCGGGGCGAAGACGCTGACATGGGGGCCGTGGGAAGAAGCAACATCGGCAAGCGCGGCCACCAAACCGTGATCCTGCAGCACCTGCGGGTGGATGCCGTGCACCGTGGTGCGCAAGGATTTGAGGCCGCGGTCCACGTCCTGCTTGGCGGCGGTAAGGAGCTCGGCGAGGTCAGAAGGGGCGTCGAGAAGAGCCTCCCCCAACTTCATGCTCGCGGCCACGAGGTATTGCTGCGCGCCGTCGTGCAAGTCACGCTCGATGCGGGCGCGCTCCACCTCATAGGCATCCGCGATGGCGCGGCGCGAGGCCGTGAGCTGCGCAATCTTCTCCGCTTGCTGCTGCTCATGGTTGGTGGGCTGGGGCTTTCTTCGGAACACAGGCCCAGCATAGTGGTCCGCCCCTGCGGCAGGGGTAGTGCTGGCACTACCTTAAAGAGCAACGCTAGGGCTGTTCTTTAAGCGGGCCTGAGACGGTGAAATGAGAGACATGGCACAGACACTTTCCCTGACAGACATCACCAAGGATTTCGGCGGCGGCCCGGTGCTCGCTGGAATCTCCCTCAACATCGAACCGGGCGAACTCGTGGCCGTCATGGGGCCGTCCGGCTCCGGCAAGTCCACGCTGCTGCACTGCATGTCCGGCGTGCTCACCCCCACGCACGGCAGCGTGCGCTACGGGGATGAAGAGCTCTCCGCGCTTGGCGACGGTCCCCGCTCCCGCACCCGCCTGCGCAACTTCGGCTTCGTCTTCCAAGACGGCCAGCTGCTGCCGGAGCTGAGCAACGTGGACAACGTGGCGCTGCCTGCGATGCTCAACGGTATGGGGCGGGGTGCGGCCCGCAAGCGCGCGATGGAATTGCTGGACCAGCTGGGCCTGGGTGGTTTGGCGGAGCGCCGCCCAGCGCAGGTTTCTGGCGGTCAGGCGCAGCGCGTGACTATTGCGCGTGCGCTGGTGGCTTCTCCGGGCGTGGTCTTCGCCGATGAGCCGACCGGTGCGTTGGACCAGTCCACGGGCCACGAGGTCATGCAGATGCTCACCACCATCGTGCGCCAGTCGGGTGCCAGCCTGGTCATGGTCACGCACGACCCGAAGGTGGCCGACTGGATGCAGCGCCGCGTGGAGATTCGCGATGGCATCATCCACGACGACCGCCGCCTCGAGGTGATTCGATGAACACCGCGACTTTGGTCTTTGACCTGCAGCGCGAATCCATTCGCGCGCGATCCGGAACAGGAATCGTCTCGATGCTGGCGATTGTGAGCTTGACCATTGGCTCCGCCATCGCCTTCCTCGTTGCGGGTGGTACCTGGATGTTCTGGCAGCGCGCCCAGCACGTCGAGGATGCCGCCCCGGCACTCAAGGAGGCCTTCGGCAACGAGATGGAGGCCTTCCTCTATCCCTGGTTTGCCCTAGCCCTTTTTGCTTGCGCGTTCATTCTTCCGGCGCTGTTTAACCTCACTGCCCAAGCCGCCGTCCTCGGTGCGTCCGGCAGGGAACAGCGCCTGGCCACCCTGCGCCTGTTGGGATTGAGCTCCCGCCAGGTGGAGCGCATGGTCATCGTGGAGACCGGACTGCAAGCCATCGTCGGCATCGTGCTCGGCGGGCTGATCAGCCTGCTCGTCGCGCCGGTCTTCACCCAGCTGGATTTCCAGATGCGTTCCATTGCTCTGTCCGAGCTTCTCCTCCCGTGGTGGGGCTACCTCGCCGTGGCGGGTGTGCTTTTCCTGCTGGCCATCGGTGCGGCACTCGTCGGCATGCAGCGCGTGCGCGTGAGCCCGCTGGGCGTGGCCAAGCGTCAGATGCCCGCGGCTTACCGCTGGTGGCGCGCCATCGTCTTCCTCATCATTGTGGTGGTCGGTGGAGTTTTCCTCTCTGGCAAGGCGGGCCCGCCGACCGCCATGGTCATCGTGGTCATGTTCGGCATGCTGATGAGCATCAACCTCATCGCTCCCTTCATCCTGCAGCTCGGCGCGCACATCTTGTCCCTCTTCCCGGGCACCGCGCACTTCGTGGCCTGCCAGCGAGTGGCAGGTAATGCGCGCCCCGCCTGGCGGCGGAGTGCGGCCATCGGCTTCTTCGGCTACTTGGCGGGATTCCTCGTTGCCGCACCCCTGGGCGCAGACGCTTTGGCCCTGGTGTTGAAGGAAGACCCGGGGATGAACGTGGTGTTCAAGGACATCTCCACCGGTGTTCTATTAACCCTCATTTTTGGCTTCACGCTGACCACCATGTCCATCATCCTGGGACAGGTCTCCGGCATCTTTGAGGATAAGGAGCTCATCCGCTCCCTGGATCTCATGGGCGTGCCGCGCGGCTTCCAGTTCCGCTCCGGTGCCTGGACCGTCATGGGGCCGGTCGTGGGCTTGAGCTTCTTCGGCTTCCTCTTCGGCGGTGGCATCGCCTCGCTGATGTTCTTCTCCAGTGTCGATTCAAGCGACGTCGATGTTCTCGGCCGCATGCTCATGGCCTTCGGATTCCTGGCCATAGGTTGGTTGGTCACGCTGCTAGCCATTGTCATTGTTGAACCCCTGCGCGGCTACGTGCTGCGCACGGGAGGAAGGAAAGAATGAAAACTGTACTGAAAATCTTCGGCGGACTGTTCCTTGTTGCCCTCATCGCCGTGGTCGCGGCCGTGTACTTCTTCGGCCCCTCCTATGGTGGGGCGCTGTTGGGCAAGCCCTACTTCCTCTTCAACGCCAGCGAGAAGCGCATCAACACCGCGATGGTGGACACCGCAGCTTTCACCGGCATTTACGGCGAAAGCGAAGAATTCCAGCGCGCCCGTGAGGCCTTTAAGGAGGACCCCACGAACCCGGATCTCCTCGATGCCGCCATTGACGCCGCAGGCGGCAAGCACTCCAGCGTCTTTAGCGCCGAAAAAGAAAAGGCCATTGAGCGCACCGAGCCTTCGGTCGATTTCGACGACGGTGTCCTGCGCGCCACCGTGCCGTCGATTGGCCGCCATAATGACGGCCAGGCCTATGCCGATACCTTGGCTCAAGGCCTGACTGCCCACCCGGAGGCGTGCGCTGCCGTGGTGGACCTGCGCGGCAACGGCGGCGGTGACATGGGCCCGATGTACGCGGGCTTAAGCCCCCTGCTGCCGGATGGCACCGCGCTCTCCTTCGTCAGCCGGATGGGGACCTCTGACGTCACCATCGACGGCAACTCCGTCACCGGCGGTGGCACGCCCACAACCACGTCGGGTGGCAAGATTGAGGTCCCCGTCGCCGTGCTCACCGACGACGAAACCGCGTCCTCCGGCGAGGCCACCCTTCTGGCCTTCCGAGGCCTGGATAACGTGCGCACCTTCGGCGAGCCGACCGCCGGCTACGCCTCTGCGAACGTGGTCCTGGATTATCCGGATGGCCGCTCGCTCATGCTCACCACGGCTAAGGACAAGGCGCGCACGGGCGAGGAGTTCGCCGAGGATCCCATTGCCCCCGATGCCCCGGAATCGGAGCTCGATGGCTGGCTTGCCTCCCACTGTGGTTCCTAAGCACGTTGCGGATCCTAAGTAAGCTGCGGCGACTTAGCCGCAACGTTCGCCTTCCCACCGCCAGTAGTGATGCCACTTCCACGGCGGAGGAACCAGCTCGCCCCGCCCTTTTATGACCGCGAGGACCTGGTGAACCGCGACGTCGAGGTGGTGCTCAATTGTGGCGGCGGTGAAGTGGAGGGGCCGGTAGCCGCGCTGGATGGCGTCGTTAAGCTTCTGGCGGTCGATCTCGAAACGCTGCCGGTTCTCGCCTTTGTGGTAGGCGTATCCGTCCACCTCGATGGCCACCTTGTGTTCCTCTAGGAGCAAGTCCCAGCGGTAGGGGCCAATCCGCACGTTGTTGCGGACTTTGACGTGGGGATCGAGACCCCGGGTGAGGTCGCGCTCCGGCTTGCTATCCGCCCCGACGATGGCCTTTTCCAACACCTCACGCGTGTGCTTGGGCAGGCGGCGAAAGTCCAGCTGTTCCGTCTCGATGCGCGAGCGCCCATGCGGCCCGGCGAAGAAGGCCTCGATGAAGGCCACGGCATCCTCGTGCTCCATCGCCTCAACGCATTGCAGCGGGCTACACACGTTTACCCCATTCATGCTGCCCAGCGCTTTGGGCCGCGCCCGTCGGCTCCGGAAGTACGTGCTCGGTGCCATCGTTCCTGCGCGCAGGAAGTGAAGCGGAAAAGTTAGTTCTTGGCCAAGATACTGCTGGGCGGCGGAATAGCCATCCAAGGCTGAGTCTGGCCAGCGTCTTGAGACGATTTCAGCGAGCTCGCGCGGCGTTGGCACCGCAGATAAATACAGACCGCGACAAATCTTGATTGCCTGGCCGTTAGCCGCGCGGCGAGTGCCCGCGCGTCCCTCGAAAATTTCCATGTGCCCCCGATGAGTACGTTTCTAACAAATAAGCCCCCAGAAACCGCTGTTTTCGGCCCCCTATTTGATCGAATCGTACGTCACGAACGAGGAGTTGTCGCGGTGACAAAGAAAAAGGACGTTTCGATCAAATAAGGCCTCTCAAACCCCCGGGTCTGGGGCCCTATTTGATCGAAACGTCCCTTAGAAGTGCGAATTATTTGAAGCGAGCCTTAGCCTCGTCGAGGATCTTCTCTGCCTCAGCCTTGTCGCCCCAGCCAGAGCCGGTAACTTCCTTGTTCGGCTCCAGGTCCTTGTAGTGGACGAAGAAGTGCTCGATCTCGTCCTTGATGTGCTGCTCCACATCGTTGATGTCCTGGTAGCGCTCCCAGCGCGGGTCATCGATGACGGCGAGCAGCTTGTCGTCGCCGCCGGCCTCGTCGGTCATCTTGAATACGCCGAGAATGCGGGCCTCCACGACAACGCCCGGGAAGACCGGCTCCGGGAGGATAACTAGTGCGTCGAGCGGGTCGCCGTCCTCACCCAGGGTGTGGTCGATGAAGCCGTAGTCAGCCGGGTAGGCCATCGGGGTGAACAGGTAACGGTCGAGGTGGACCTTGCCGGTCTCGTGGTCGATCTCGTACTTGTTGCGGGAGCCCTTAGGGATCTCGATGGTTACTTCAACGCTCACGGCTGAATCCTCCATAACTAATAGGTTGGCATGTGCTCCGCATAGTCTACCGCGCTAGTCTAAAGGGCGATGAAAGCTAAGCATGTCTGGTGGAGTACTGCGGCCCTCGTCACGGCCGGCGTCGTGGCGGCGACGGCCGCAGTGGGCGTAGAAGTCCAGCGCACCTACGATCAACTGGACCACGGCCAACCCTATAAGCAGGCAGAACCCGAAACGCTGCTCCAACCCGTCGAGCCTGGTGAGATAGACACCGCCGCGCTTAAAGCGAAGTTGGATGAGCTGGGCAAAGACAAGGCTCTCGCCACTTTCGGCGGTCAGGTCATCGACACCACCACCCACGAGGTGCTGTGGGAGCGCGAACCCGCAAAGCCGCTCACGCCTGCCTCCTCGACCAAGGTCCTCACCCTCGCCGCAGCAACGCTCGCGCTCGATGAAGAAGAACGCCTCACCACGGAAGTGGTCAAAGGCGATAACGATGGCGACGTGGTCATCAAAGCCTCCGGCGATGTGTGGCTGACGGACGAG
The DNA here is from genome assembly GCF_037850265.1 of Corynebacterium hesseae. Taxonomy (NCBI): domain Bacteria; kingdom Bacillati; phylum Actinomycetota; class Actinomycetes; order Mycobacteriales; family Corynebacteriaceae; genus Corynebacterium; species Corynebacterium hesseae. The sequence continues at coordinate 2,379,964 of NZ_CP137211.1, read as the reverse complement.
CGCCTCGATGAGCTCGCGGAGCAGATCAAGAAGCACATGAGCACCGTCAACCGAGTATCCATTGATACCTCCGTCTGGGCCGGCCCCGACCAGGCTCCCGGCTGGGACGATGACAATATCGACGGTGGCTATGTCGCACCCATCCAGCCAGCCATGCTCTACGGCGGGCGCATCGGGGAGAAGACCGGGGACGTCCCGCGCTCCCATGAGCCGGCACTCGACGTCGCCCGCGCGCTCGCCAAACGCCTGGGTACCGATAAAGCCGACATGGCCCCCGCACCCGACAACGCGGAGGCCATCGCCTCCAGCGAGTCCGAGCCGCTGGCCTTGCGCGCGCAGCAAGCGGCGAAGGACTCCGACAACGTCATGGCAGAGGCCATCGCCCGCGAGCTGGCCATCAGCCAAGACGCGGAGGCAAGCTTCGACGGCGCCGCGCAGGCCACCCTCGACGTGCTCAGCGGCGCCGGCATCGACGTCAACGGCGTCACCTTAAAGGACGGTTCAGGTCTCTCCCGCGATAATCGCATCCCGGCAGGCCTCCTCGCCCACATCGCGGATCAAGCCGTAGCCACCGAAGAGCTACGCCCACTGTTGGGCTACCTCCCCCTCGCCGGCGGCGAAGGAACCCTCTATGAGCGCTATTCCGATTCGCCCGCCCGCGGCTTCGTGCGCGCCAAGACCGGCACACTCACCGGAACCTCCGCGCTGACCGGCACCGCCCAAGGCCAGTCGGGCCGGGTTTATGCCTTCGCCTTCCTGGTCAACGACGGCGAAGTCACCTCCGCCCGCCAGGCCCAAGACGCCCTCGCCGCCGCACTCCATGACTTCTAAGAAACCTTTTTGGCCACGTAAAAGCCCCAACTTCTTGGCCTGCCGGGTGGCCGCCCGCGCCGTGGTGGGGCAGCACCCCCGCGCCATAGCGGTGGGATTGTCCGGCGGCGCCGACTCGCTGGCGCTGACCGCGGCCCTCGTCGCAGAAGGTCATGAGGTCACAGCGCTCTGCGTCGACCACGGCCTACAGGAAGGCTCGGCCGCACAGGCGCGCGGGGCTGCCGACCAGGCTCGTGGATTGGGGGCGGGGGCGGAGGTGTTGCCGGTGGACGTCGCCAAGCACGGCTCCGTGGAGGCCGAAGCCCGCGCCGCCCGGTACCGTGCCTTCGCGCCCTGGGGCGAGGTGGCGGTGGCTCATACCGCCGATGACCAGGCCGAAACCCTGCTGCTGAGCGCCCTGCGGGGGAAGGTGGCGGGCATGTGCGAGCGCTCCGAGGTGGAGGGCGTGCGCGTGCTGCGCCCCCTTTTGCGCGTGCGCCGCGCTCAGACCGAGGCCGCCTGCGCGGAGCTGGAGCTGGACGTCTGGCACGATCCCCAGAACCAGGACCCGGCCTTTCGCCGCGTGGCGCTGCGCCGCGAGATCCTCCCGCGCCTGCAGGAGATCCTGGGCGGTGACCCCGTGCCGGCTTTGGCCCAGGCAGCCTATGACGCCGCGCTTGACGACGCCTTCCTCACCACCCACCCCACCCCCGACTGCGCCGAGCTGGCCGCCCTTCCCGAGCCGAAGCGCCGCCGGGCGATTGCCGCGTGGCTGCGCGAGGAAGGGGTAGAGGTTACGCGCGAGGCGGTGCGCGGCATCGATGCCCTGTGCGTGCAGTGGCATGGGCAGGGGCCAGTCGCCGTCCGTGGTGAAAAGAGAGGTACAAGGTTGGAAGTCGCACGCGTTGGTGGCAAACTGTCACTATTGCCTCGGTCAGCAAAGGAGCGCTCACGTGCACGACACCCATGATTCAGCCGTCCCCGCCAATCCTTATGGAGAGGACATTAGAAACGTACTCGTCGCCGAAGACGATCTTCAGGCGCGCATCCAAGAGATGGCGGACCGCGTTTCCGAGAAATACAGCAACGCCGATGATGACCTCATCCTGGTGTGCGTGCTCAAGGGTGCGGTCTTCTTCTTGACGGACTTTGCCCGCAAGCTCACCATTCCGTCCCAACTGGAGTTCATGGCGGTGTCCTCCTATGGCAACTCGGCCTCCTCCTCGGGCGTGGTGCGTATTTTGAAGGACCTGGACCGCGATATCGAGGGCCGTGATGTGGTCATCGTGGAAGATATCATCGACTCCGGCCTGACCTTGTCCTGGCTCATCCGCAACCTGCAGGGCCGCCACCCCCGTTCACTGGAAGTGGTCACGCTGCTGCGCAAGCCTGAGGTAGTCAAGGCGGAGCTGGATCTCTTCGACGTGGGCTTTGATATCCCCAACGAGTTTGTCGTGGGCTATGGTCTGGATTTTGCGGAGCGCTACCGTGACCTGCCCTATGTGGGCACGCTGGAGCCTGCGGTATACAGCAACGACTAGTTTTTCTTGCCCTCTGTTGCATGAGGCCTCGAATTCGCAAGGTAATTAATGAAAAATAAGAACATCATCCGCTATGGCTCGATCGCGGGCCTAGTTCTCATCCTGCTGTACGCTTTCACGTTCTTTAGCAATGATGCCCGCAGCTTCAAGCAGGTGGACACCTCCGTGGCCATGCAGCAGCTGACGGATAAGAACGTCGAGGAAGCACAGATCGATGACCGCGAGCAGCAGCTGCGCCTCAAGCTCAAGAAGCCGGTGACGGTGGAGGAGCAGGAAGGCGTCGAAGAGGTCATTGCCAAGTACCCGGCCCGCGCCTCCGAGCAGGTCTTTAACGCGGTGAAGGGCTCTGGTGCGGAGAAGTACCAGACCAAGGTGACGCAGGATTCCTTCATCGGTTCCATGATCAGCTTCCTGCTGCCGATGCTGATCCTCTTCGCGCTGCTGTTCTGGCTTATGACCCGCATGCAGCAGGGCGCGGGCGGCATGTTCGGCATTGGTGGCTCCAAGGCCAAGGAGCTGACCAAGGACATGCCCACCAACACCTTTGCGGATGTTGCCGGTGCGGATGAAGCGGTGGATGAACTCCAGGAGATCAAGGACTTCCTGGATGATCCGGAGCGTTACCATGCGCTGGGCGCGAAAATCCCGCGCGGCGTGCTGTTGTACGGCCCTCCCGGCACGGGTAAGACCCTTCTGGCCCGCGCCGTTGCGGGTGAGGCCGGCGTGCCTTTCTATTCCATTTCCGGTTCCGACTTCGTGGAGATGTTCGTCGGCGTCGGTGCTTCCCGCGTGCGCGACCTGTTCAAGCAGGCCAAGCAGAATAGCCCGTGCATCATCTTCGTCGATGAGATTGACGCCGTGGGCCGCCAGCGTGGTTCCGGTACCGGCGGCGGCCACGATGAGCGCGAGCAGACGCTGAACCAGTTGCTCGTGGAGATGGATGGCTTCGGTGACCGTGAGGGCGTCATCCTCATCGCCGCCACCAACCGTCCCGACATCTTGGACCCGGCGCTTCTGCGCCCGGGCCGCTTCGACCGCCAGATCCCGGTGACCAATCCGGACCTGGCCGGCCGCGAGCAGATTCTGCGCGTGCACGCTAAGGACAAGCCGCTGGCCAAGGAAGTGGACGTGGCGCAGCTGGCCAAGCGCACCGCCGGCATGTCCGGTGCGGACCTGGCCAACGTTCTCAACGAGGCTGCCCTGCTCACCGCGCGCATTGGCGGCAACGTCATTACCTACGACGCGCTGGAGGAGGCCACCGACCGCGTCGTCGGCGGCCCGCGCCGCCAGAGCAAGATCATCTCTGAGCATGAGAAGAAGGTCACCGCCTACCACGAGGGCGGCCATACCTTGTCGGCGTGGGCGCTCAAGGACATTGAGCGCGTCTACAAGGTGACCATCCTGGCCCGCGGCCGCACCGGCGGCCACGCCATGACCGCGCAGGAAGACGACAAGGGCATGTACACCCGCGACGAGCTTTTCGCTCGCCTCGTCTTCGCCATGGGCGGGCGTGCCGCGGAAGAGCTCGTGTTCGGCGCACCGACCACCGGTGCCTCCTCCGATATCGAGCACGCCACCAAGATCGCGCGTTCCATGCTGACCGAATACGGCTTCAGCCCGGACCTGGGTACCGTCAAGTACGGCCAGGAGCAGGGCGATCCCTTCAGCTATGCCGGCGGCGGTGGAACCATTGACTACTCGGATTCCGTGGCCGCCAAGATCGATGAGCAGATGGCGTACCTCTTGGACCGCGCGCACCAGCAGGCCTATGACATCCTGTCCGAGCACCGCGACTACCTGGATAAGCTCGCCGAGATGCTGCTGGAGAAGGAAACCCTGCGTCGCCCGGACCTCGAGGGCATCTTCGAGGGCATCGAGCCGCGCGAGGCCTTCGACGTCTTCCCGAACGAGGACGCCCGCTTCCCGCGCCAGGCTGGCCGCGAGCCGGTGAAGACCCCGGTGGAGCTGGCCCAGGAGCGTGGTGAGGAACTGCCGAAACGCATGACGCTTCTCGACGCCTCCCGCGCCGCCCGCGAGCGCCGCCACGCGGAGCTAGAGCGAGCAAAGGAAAACGGCGGAGAGCCCGCTGACGCCGCAGGGACGGCGGCGCCGGTCAAGGAGATCGGCTTCAGCTTTGGCCAGCACGCCGGCGATTACGTGGATCCGGAGAAGGGCAACACCTTCTTCGGGGAATCCGAGATCACCGAACCTACCGGCCGCGAGCTCAGCGAGGACCGTGCCGAAAGCGATGGGGCACACGATGAGACCGTGGCCCCAGAGCAGGCCCAGCCGGCTGCGGAGCAACCGGCTGAAGAGCAGAAGGGCCCCAGCAACGAGGTCACCCAGGAGATTCCGCGCGTGCCGGAGTCCGCTGCACCGCAGCAACAAGCACAGCCGGAATCGCAACCGCAAGCACAAGCGCAGCCGCAAGCACAGCCACGCGAGCGCGAGCAAGAGCGCCGTGGCCGCCACGCCAAGCCAGAGGATCACGCCTGGGGCGCGCCCGGCTGGGGAGACAACGAATACCGCAACAACCCGTACAAGGACGGCGAGAATAATGAGCGATAACATCCCGGCGCAGCGCGAGTTCGATCACGAGCGCGCCGAAGCCGCTGTCCGCGAGCTTCTCATCGCCGTGGGCGAGGACCCCGACCGCGAGGGTCTGCGCGAAACCCCGGCCCGCGTGGCCCGCGCCTATGCGGAGGTCTTTGCCGGCTTGCACCAGGACCCGACCGAGGTCCTCCACAAGACCTTCGCGGAGGAGCACCAGGAACTCGTCCTCGTGCGCGATATCCCCATCTACTCCACGTGCGAGCACCACCTTGTGCCCTTCTACGGCAAGGCGCACATCGGCTACATCCCGGGCCCCGACGGCCACGTCACCGGACTGTCTAAGCTGGCCCGCCTGGCGGATATGTACGCCAAGCGCCCGCAGGTCCAGGAACGCCTCACCAGCCAGATCGCCAATGCCCTCGTGGACGTCCTCCACGCACAGTCCGTCATCGTGGTCATCGAGTGTGAGCACCTGTGCATGGCCATGCGCGGCATCCGCAAGCCGGGGGCTACCACGACGACGTCCGCAGTGCGCGGCGGTTTCAAGAAGAATGCGGCCTCCCGTGCGGAGGTCATGAGCCTCATTAGGAGCTAGTTTCCATGGCAGTCAGCAACCTCACCGTCCCCGGCCGCACGCTGGTCATGGGCATCGTCAACGTCACGGAAGATTCCTTCTCTGACGGCGGACGCTGGATTAATGTCGACGACGCCATCGCGCACGCCAGGCATTTGGTGGCCTCCGGCGCGGACATGATCGATGTGGGCGGTGAGTCCACCCGCCCGGGTGCAGTGCGTGTCGCGGCCGAAGAAGAGGAGCACCGCGTCGTGCCCGTCATCAAGGCGCTGCACGAGGAGGGGATCAAGACCTCCGTGGATACGATGCGAGCCTCGGTTGCCACAGCGGCCGCGGAGGCCGGTGTCGACATGATCAATGACGTCTCCGGCGGTGCGGCCGACCCGGAGATGTACCGCACCATGGCGGCCACCGGCCTGCCGGTGTGCCTCATGCACTGGCGCACCGTCCAATTCGGCAGCGCGGCCGGAGTGGCCGACCACGGCGGAGACGTCGTGCGCGATGTCCACGAGTCCCTGGCGAAGCTCGCCGATAACGCCCTCCAGGCAGGTGTTAGCCACGACAATATCGTGGTGGATCCGGGCCTGGGATTTGCCAAGTCCCCGCAGGATAACTGGGCTTTGCTCAAGGCGTTGCCGGAGTTCCTCCAGGGCGAGTTCCCGCTGTTGGTGGGCGCTTCCCGCAAGCGCTTCCTCGCCGCCATCCGGGAGGATCGCGGTGCCGAGTCCAGCCCACTGCTCGCGGATCCGGCCACCGCAGCCGTGACCGCCATCTCCGCGCAGATGGGAGCGTGGGGCGTGCGCGTGCACGAGGTCGACGTCTCCCGCGATGCCGTGGACGTGGCCGCAGCCTGGAATGCGGGCGCGGCGTATACCGGCGGCGAGCATGCCTCCGGCAGCTACGCCAACGGCGCCGATGGAGGAACCGTGGTCTCGACTTCGCTGGGGAGGGCTTAAGCCCATGGCGGATCGCATCGAACTCACCGGCCTGGAATGCTTTGGCTACCACGGCGTCTTCGAGGAAGAGAAGAAGACGGGGCAGCCCTTCATCGTGGACGTCACATGTTGGTTGGACACCGCGGGCATCGAGGATGACCTGTCCCGTACGGTCAACTACGCCGAGCTTGCCGACGTCGCAGCAAACATCGTCGAAGGCCCCTCCCGCGATCTCATCGAAACGGTGGCCGCTGAAGTCGCCGAGACCGCGATGAAGCGCTTCGAGATCCTCCACGCCATCGAGGTGACGATCCACAAGCCGAAGGCACCCATCCCGCGCACCTTTACCGACGTCGCGGTCGTAGCGCGCCGCTCCCGGAAGCGGATGGCAGGCTAATGCGCGCTGTCTTGTCCATCGGGTCCAACATGGAGGATCGCCGCGCGCTCCTGCAGACCGTTTTCGATGAATTCGCCGCCGAGACCGTTGCGGCCTCCCCGGTCTATGCCACCCCGCCGTGGGGTGTGACTGACCAAGATGAATTCCTCAACGCAGTGCTTATCGTGGACGTGGACTGCACTCCGCTGGAGCTGCTGCGCCGTGGCCAGAAGTTGGAAGAAGCCGCCGAGCGCGTACGCGTGCGGCACTGGGGTCCGCGCACCTTGGACGTGGACATCGTGCAGATAGACGGCGTTACCTCCGATGATCCGGAGCTCACCCTCCCGCACCCCTATGCACACGAGCGCGCCTTCGTGCTCGTGCCGTGGTTGGCTGCGGATGAGCACGCGGAGCTCAACGGCACCCCGGTGCGCGAGCTCATCGCGGGCCTCGATGAGGACGAGGTCGCAGCGGTGAAGGAAGTGGGGTAGGCGATGAAGAGGACGTCGATCAGCGCGCTCGTCGGCGTGGCCCTCTTCGTGGCCGCAGCGGCCGCCATCCTCACCACCCGTTTTTATGGCTCAATGCTGGCCATTCCGGCAACAGTGTCGATTTCCCTGTGGGCCATGACCGTAGTGTGCGGCGTCCTTACCCTCAAAGTCCGCAACGCCAAGGACGATGAACATGGCATCGGCCTGGATAACTCGCAGCTGAATCCCATGACCATCGCGCAATTCCTGCTCGTCGGTAAAGCCTCCGCGTGGACCGGCGCCATCGTGGGTGGGGCCTATGCGGGAATGGCGGTCTATGTCGTGCCGCGCGCCGGCGAGCTCGTTGCTGCGTCCGGTGACCTGGCCGGGGTGGTGACCTCGGCGCTGGGTGGTGCCGCGATGTGCGTTGCCGGAGCGGTGCTGGAGCGACACTGCGAGGTGCCACCTCCATCTGATGGTGCACAAGCGGTAAGTTAGTGGGCATGACGAGTCCGAACCACGCCCCTGAGCCCCAGCACGAGTCGGCCCCGGATGATCGCCCGACGACCCAGTTTTCTGCACAACCGGACTCCCAGCCGCCAACGTCGGTGGAGTCTTCCCAGTCCGGTTCGAAGACGGACGCCGGTTCCATCGGACTCATCGTCTTGGTCATTCTCGCGGTCATTGCCAGCCTGGTTATGTTGATTTCGGGCTCGGCGAATGCGCTGAAGATCGCCTTGCTTGCTTCCCTGTGGGCCGCGGTTCTGGGCTTCTTCCTGGTGGTGCGCTACCGCCGTCAGGCACATGAGGCCAACGAGCTTCTGGCGGTGGAGCGCGCCCATGCCGCTTCCTCGCTGACCGCCTCCGGATCTTCCACAGCAGACAACAGCCAGGTCCTGGCGGAGATCCGTTCTGAACTAGAAGCCATCCGCGCCCAGATCGAGGAGATCTCCGGGCGCGAGTGGGTCTATGAGCCTGCCGCCCTGTATGCGGAGGCCCGCCGCATCCAGGAGCTGGAGCGCAAGGCCGGTGGCGGGAGCGTGGATGAGCGCGGCGATGCGCCCACCGTGAACTTCACCCAGAAGTCCGGCGGCGCGCCGTCTGCCGACGCCGTGGCAGGCCGCCTCGGCTCGCAGCCGACCCACCCGGTGAGCAACCCGCTGGACAACCTGTTGGCGGATAATGCCCGTGCCAACGCTCAGCAGCCGGCGGCGGAGACAGCCGCGAAGCCTGTTCAGCACCCCACTCAGAAGCCAGCCGAGCAGCCCGCCACGAAACCCGCCGGGAATCCCGCAGATCAGCAGGGCGCCCGCCCAGCCCCATCGCCCTTCGGCGCGCCGCAGCCTTCTCAGAACCGTCCCGCGGCGTTTCGCCCAATGACCGAAACGCAGCCTAAGCCGCAGGCGGCGCAGCAGAAGCCGCAACCGAAGCCTCAACCCCAGCCGAAGGCCGAGAAACCCCAGCCACAGCCGAAGCCGCAGCAGAAGGCGCCGGAGTTTAAGACCGATAGTTTCCAGGCCGTGCAGTGGAACCAGGGTGCTGCGGGCGGGCAGCACATCAAGGAGAACTCTGCCCCGGCCCAGCCGCACCACCGCCACCGCAAGCCGGAGGCAGACACCGCACAGACCAGCACCCGTGGCCGCCGCCGCAGCGATGAGCACCGCGAGGGCGCGGTCTCCGTGGCGGAGCTCATGGCACGCCGCAAGCGTCAGCAGGAACAGCAGAACAAGGGCGACAAGAAGTAGATGAAGGCACCACGCATGCGGGTGGCGGTCTGGGGTAACTCCCGGGCCGGCCTTAACTTCGCACGGCGCCTCGAGTGGGCCGGCCACACCATCGAGAGCCTTGAGGACCCCTCCGAGTTGGACCGCTTCGATGCACTGATTATCGCTGCAACGGCGAGAGAGCTGGAGGCGGCTGTTGGGGATGTGGCCAAGCACGTGCGCCCTAGGCAGATTATTATTCATACCTCGTTGCTGGTTGGGGTAGAAGCACTCGATGAGCTGGAAATACGAGGCTGTGTGACGATTGCCGCAGCACCATTGGCTGACTCCTATGCGGTGAGCGCGCCCGATGAGGTAGCGGAAACCGTCATTGGTCTGCTGCTATCGGAGATTTCCCAGTCCGCAGAAACGGTGCCGGAGGAGCAGCGCGCCGAACGTGCCGCACGGTTGTACTACGCGGAGATGCTCGGTGCACTCAGCGTGTGGGCGGCGATAAAGGCGGGGATTATCGAAAACTTTATGGGCGGCGCCTTCGACCTCGACGCCGGGGACATCATCGATGCTTATTCTGCCGCCGTGGAGCTGGGCATGGCGCGCAACTACCGCGACGTCGCCCGCATGGTGGGCGGGCAGGAGAAGATTGAAGAACTGGAACTGTGGGCAGTAAGAAAGGAAGCGCCGTGGCAGAACAACTCCTAGTGGAGGACATTGAGCGCATCCGCATGGTTGGTAGCGCCTACCGCAAGACGGGCAAGCGTGTGGTGCTCGTGCCGCTGGGCCGCGATATCCATGCGGGGCACTTGGCCTTGGTGCAGGCGGCGCAGCGCGTGCGCGGCGGCATCGTCGTCGTGGCTGTGGACCCAGAGACGGACATCTCTGCCCTCGACGGTGTTGATGTGGTGTGGCGCTATAGCGAGCAGAGCCAGCGCACGCGGGTCCTCGCACCCGATCACGGCATGGAGGACGTGAGCGCGGAGCTGACCCGCATTGTGGCGCTGACCTGTGCGCTGGGGCCCAGCGATGTGCTCATGGGGGAGAAGGACTACGAGCTGCTCGTGGCCACCCAGCAGGCCTTTACGGACCTCCACATCACAGCGCGCGTGCAGGGCGTGCCCTCGGTGCGCATGCCGGACGGAGTGGTGATGAGCCTGCGCAACGCTGACGTCGCACCGGAGGCCCGCGAGCAAGCCAGCGCGCTGTCGGCGGCACTCACCGCCGGTGCGTACGCGGCGGAGTCCGGAGCCGAAGAGGTTGTGCGCGTGGCACGTGAAGTGTTGGCCGCAGCAAACGTGGAGTCGGAGTACGTCGAGCTGCGCGGACGCGACCTGGGTGAGGCCCCCGCAGAGGGCGATGCCCGCCTCTTTATCGCCGCTACCGTGGGTGGGGTGCGGCTCATCGATAACGCGGGCGTGCCGTTGGGCATTGGCTTCCGTAACTTAGAACAGCGCGGATAAAAGTCTGTGGCGCAGGTCTCCACCAGTTAGGTTGGAGGCATGAAGATTGGAATTCTGGGAGCCGGCGCCATCGGCGGATACTTTGGCGGAAAACTGAAAGCAGCGGGCCACGACGTCGCCTTCGTCGCTCGCGGTGAGACCTTGCGGGTGTTGGGGGAGACGGGCGTGACGCTGATCGACGCCCACGCAGAACCCACCACCACCGAGGTCATTAAGGTCCCGGCTGCCCAAACTTTTGCTGAGGTCAAAGAACTCTTGGGTGGGCTGGACGTGGCGGTTATTGCGTCGAAGGCGCTGCCGGGCAACGAGACCTTTGGCAGCGCGGAGGACCGAGAGGCCCTGCAGGGGATCCCGGTGGTGACCACGCACAACTCGGTTGAGATTCCCTACCTGGCGGCCGAGGAATTCGGGGAGGAAAACATCCTTGCCGGTGTCGCCCGCGTTTACGCCACCCGCCTGGGACCGGCTCAGATCAAGCGCAACCCAGGGCCCTTGGCTTTGGCTTTTGGTCCGCTGAGTGCTGAGGCGCCGGAGTCGCTGCGCCGTACGGGCGAGGAGCTGGCGGCCGCGTTGAAAAAGTCTGGGGCCTCCAGCAAGTTCCACGACGCCGCGCTTGTCGACGTCTGGTCGAAAGCCATGTTCGTCACCCCGACAGGCACTCTAGGCACCTTGGTGGACAAACCGATTGGGTACCTCTGCCAGGAAATCCCCGGCCAGCTCGAGGCCTTCATGCGGGAAGTTGAGGCCGTCGGGCGCGCACTCGGCGTGGAGCTACCAGAGAACGTGGTGGAACAGACCATGGAGTTTGCCCGCCAGCAGCACCCGGACAGCACGTCCTCAATGCAGCGCGATATCAAGGAAGGATTGCCCAACGAATTAGACGCCCAGGTCGGAGCTATCCGACGCATGGGCGTCAAAGCTGGGGTTGCAACCCCGTTGTGGGACTTCGCACAGGAGGTGCTGGAGGCGCAGCTGCGCACCGCCTAAGAGTGCGCACTACGCAGCGTCGGTGCCTTATTCGGTACCGATCTTGCCGCCCTTCTTCCACACCACAACCACGGCCGGGCGCGGGGTGGACTTACCGCCATCAGGCCAGTGGGAGGTGGCCTTGTCGAAGGTGGCGTCATCAGACTCGCCCGGGTGCTGAACGTTGACCATGACGCGGTCATCGTCGACGATCGGGCCACAGGTCTCCGCGCCCGCCGGGACGGTGAGGAAGCACTTGAGCTCGCCGCGGGTCTCGCCCTCGGTGGTCACGGCGTAGAGGCCGTCGTTAGAGTCCAGCGCGTTGCCGTCAGTGGAGATCCACAGGTTGCCGTGGTTGTCGAAGGCCAGGTTATCCGGGCAGGAAATCGGGGAGACCTTCTCCTTGTCGAAGCCACCGAAGTAGGTGCTGGCCTCACGCGGGTCACCGCAGACTAGGAAGAGGTTCCAGGTGAACTTCTCACCGGCGTGGTCATCCTCGAGCTCCATGACGAGGCCGTTCTTGTTCTCCTTGACCGGAGCCCATTCCTTGGCGTCTTCCTTGTTCTTCTTAGCGTTCTCGCCGGTGGCGCCGCGGTACTTATTGTTGGTCAGCGCGATGTAGACCTTCTCGGTCTCCGGGTGAACCTGGACGTCTTCCGGGCGGTCCATCTTGGTGGCGCCCACCTTGTCGGCGGCCTCACGGGTAAAGACGGCGACCTCTTCGGCGGACATGCCGTCCACGTGGGACTCGAACTTGTTGTTCTCAGTATCGGAGGTCAGCAGCTTGACCCACTCGCCGCTGCCATCGAAAGCGCCGTCCTCCGGCAGGACACCAGAGCCGTCGATTTCCTTCTCCGGGGAGTTGCCCTCCATCTTGGCCACGTACAAGGTGCCGTGGTCCAGGATGGTCATGTTGTGCTCGAGATCGCCTTCCTTGTACTTCTTGGTGGAGACGAACTTGTAGACGTACTCGAAGCGGGAGTCATCGCCGGAGTAGCACACCACGGTGCCATCCTTGGTTATGTGGATGTTGCCGGCCTCGTGCTTGAAGCGGCCCATTGCGGTGTGCTTAATCGGGGTGGACTTCGGGTCCAGCGGGTTGATCTCCACGAGCCAGCCAAAGCGGTTCGGCTCGTTCGGCTCCTTGGTCACATCAAAGCGGTCATCGTACTTTTCCCACTTGCGGTCGGACGGGCCTTCCTCGATGCCGAAGCGCTTGAGGGATTCAGCAGCCTTCTTATCCTTGATGTCGCCGCCGGCGAAGTATTGGTCGAAGTTCTCTTCGCCGGAGAGCATGGTGTTCCACGGGGTCACGCCGCCGGAGCAGTTGTTGAGGGTACCCAGGACCTTCTCACCCTTCGGGTCGGCGGAGGTCTTCACCAGGTCAGTGCCCTTAGCTGGGCCCACCAGGGTGAACGGGGTGGTGGCGGTGATGCGGCGGTTGAGCGGGCCGAACTCACGCTTGAGCTCGCCGGAGCCCTTGACCTTGGACACCTCGAGGATAGTGTGGCCGTGACCGGCCCAGCCGATCTTCACCTGTTCCTCGGTGGGGTTCTCCGGATCGTAGTCCGGGAACATCATCGGCTCGGTGGTGTACTCGTGCGAGCACATGTAGATCATGCGGTTCTTGTCATCCGGGTGCTCGATGAGGCCGGCGAAGTCATTGTTGAAGCCGAACTGCTTCTCCGCCGCTTCGGCGGTCTGGTTGTTGACGTCGAATTCCGGAGCGCCCTCGATGACTGGGTCACCCCAGGCAATCAGAACGGACTGCTCATAGCCCTTCGGGATGACGACCTCATCCTTGGTATTGGCCTCAACGGCTTCAAAGTGCATGCCTTCGGCGGAGGTGAGCTCGATGTCGGAGCCCTTAACTTCGCTGGTCTTGTTGGAGGAGCCGCCCGCCGCAGACCCGTTGTCATCCGGAGCAGCGCATGCAGCCAGCGCAGAGGAACCACCAACGGCGACGACAGCCAAGCCACCGGCGCGCAGGGCGGTACGGCGGGAGAACTGGTCGCCGAAGTAAGGGTTGTCGGAGGTGTTCTCGCATTCGCCGAAACAGGCATTACCGCACTTGTAGGTGCAGGTAAGAGAAGAACGAGACGAGGTGAACATGTTAGCCAAGAGATTACGGCCGTTGAGTGCCATGAAAGTTATGCTCCAAAAATCGAAAATCGTTGGTTGCGCAAGGGGATGTCGCAACGAAGTGTCGCAACGGACGTCATGAGTTAATACGGTTGAGATGACCGCGCGGTTGATCCTGTCTAACCGCTAGATGAACACTCTGTGAACCGGGATCGCGCCAGCGTATAGGGATCGACTACCCTAGACAACCGTGAGCGAGAAGAAGAATACTGAAGTTACTGACGTCCCCGAGCAGCTGCGCATTCGCCGCGAGAAGCGTGCCCGACTGTTGGAGTCCGGCACCGAGCCCTATCCGGTGACCGTAGACCGCACGATCTCTCTGCGGGATCTTCGCCAGCAGTTCCAGGTAGTGGCCGAAGGCGAGGAACCGGCCGCGGAAGAGGGCGTTACCTACCTCAGCGCTGGTGAGGAGACTGACGTTGAGGCGGCCATCGCCGGCCGCCTCATCTTCATGCGCAATACCGGCAAGCTGTGCTTCGCCACCCTGCAGGATGGCGACGGTACCCAGGTGCAGGCCATGCTGTCCCTTGCAGAGGTAGGGGAGGAGCGCCTAGCCGCGTGGAAGTCCGACGTTGACTTGGGTGATTTCATCTCCGTGCACGGCCGAGTAATTGCCTCGCGCCGCGGCGAGCTCTCCGTCATGGCTAGCGAATGGACCATGGCGGCGAAGTCCTTGCGCCCGCTTCCGGTGTCCTTCGCTGACATGAATGAGGAAACCCGCGTGCGCCAGCGCTACAACGACCTCATCGTGCGCGAGGAAGCCCGCAAGAATGCCATGACCCGCGTCAAGGTCATGCGTGCACTGCGCAACTACCTGGAGGATGAGGGCTTCGTAGAGATCGAAACCCCGATGCTGCAGACCCTCCACGGCGGTGCAGCAGCCCGCCCGTTCGTAACGCACTCCAATGCTTTGGACATTGACCTGTACCTGCGCATCGCGCCGGAGCTCTTCCTTAAGCGCGCCGTCGTCGGCGGCATCGATCGCGTCTTTGAGATCAACCGCAACTTCCGCAACGAGGGCGTCGACCGCTCCCACTCCCCGGAATTCGCCATGCTGGAGACCTACGCCGCGTGGGGCGACTACAACGATTGCGCCCGTACCACCCGCGAGTCCATCCAGTCGGTGGCACGTGCGGTCTTCGGTTCCACCACCGTTACTTTGGCGGATGGCACTGAGTATGACTTCGGTGGTGAAGAGTGGCCGGAGATTGAAATGTACCCCTCACTCAACGAGGCTCTGCAACGCAAGTTCCCGGGCCAGCCGGAGGTCACCATCGACTCCACCGTCGAGGAGCTGAAGGCGCTTGCCGACGTCATCGGGCTCGACGTCCCGAAGGACGGCGGCTGGGGCCACGGCAAACTGGTGGAAGAGATCTGGGAGGTGCTCTGCGAGGACCAGCTCGAGGGCCCGATCTTTGTGAAGAACTTCCCGGTCGAGACCTCTCCGCTGACCCGCCAGCACCGCTCCCTGCCGGGTGTGACCGAGAAGTGGGATCTCTATGTGCGCGGCTTCGAGCTGGCTACCGGATACTCGGAGCTGGTGGATCCCGTTATCCAGCGCGAGCGCTTTGAGGATCAGGCGCGCTTGGCCGCCGGCGGTGATGAGGAAGCCATGGTCTTGGATGAGGACTTCCTCGCCGCCATGGAGCAGGGAATGCCGCCGACAGCCGGCACGGGCATGGGCATCGACCGCCTGCTCATGGCCCTGACCGGCCTGGGCATCCGTGAGACCGTGCTCTTCCCGATTGTGAAGCCGGAGAAGTAGGCCCGAGGCCAACTCGCACCGAGCTCACCCCGCGGCACATTCCGCGCGCAACGCACAAGCCACCAGCCCCACAGCTGAAGGCTTGTGTGTTGTTGTTTTGCAGCCTCCAGTTTGTTGCCACAGCGCACATCACTCAGCGAGAAGCCTGCCTGCGTGGAAAAATACAAAGCATGAAAAAGCTACTCTCTCTTCTCACACTGCCGCTTGTAACGGCTGGCTTGGTTGCGTGTTCTTCTGATGAAGTAACCGAGGAAACTCATCGATTCGAAGTTGTGGAGTCCTCCGGTTCTCAAAGCAGTGCGCAAAGCTCTGAAAGCGCCGAAGAAAGCGATTCCACAGATCGCGAGCCGGAGTTTGGCTTTCAATCTTCCGGACTCAAAGAACGCGATGCCGAGGACTTCCGCGCCACTGGGTTCAGGTATGAGACTACGGTTGCCTGGGGAGTAAGGAGCCCAGATGGCAGGGTGTCGTGTTCTCTGACTGAGGGTTCCAAAGGGCCTTGGTGCAGCGTTGGCTTTGAGAACCCGCCTATCCTGCCTGACCCCGAGAACCCGCAATGGGAAGCGAACATGGTTTCCTTCAAAGATGGCGCAGGCTTCTTCCCCAACGGCGTGGTGGATGCCGGCGACCAGGTTCCATCGCAGCAGCTGGGGGAAGGCGAGAAGGTCGAAATAGACGGTGTGGTTTTTGAAGCCCCTAGCGCAGATGAATTCACCGTTCAGGTCCAAGGACACCATTTCACTGTGAAGGACGGCGGCCAGTTTTCGGCGGATACCTATCCTTTTAAGCCGGACTCCAATGGCTATGCGCCCGTGGGTACCGTCTGCGGCGAGGCTGACACCAATTTTGGCCGTCAGAAAGTCTTTGTGCAGACAGACGGGACGAATTGCACGACTGCAATGGACATCGTGGACAAGTACGTCAACTACGAGTGGAAGGCGGAAGAGGTGAACACCCGCGGATTCTTGAAGCTTGACGGCTGGGAGTGCGCCCACAAAGAACCGGAATTCGTTGAAACACCCAATCCGTACGCACGTCGGATTCATTGTGAAGATTTATCCGGTACCGGTCGCGTTATTCTTCTTGACGCTGCAAATCCTAAAGATCCGAAATATTCGGAAAACTAGTGGCACAGCACTACTTCGTGGGACGATGATTGTTATGAAGAAGCTTCTCTCTATCCTTTCTGCCTCCCTCATGGCCTGCGCCGTGGCTTCGTGTTCTTCCACGAGCGAACCGGCGGGCGATGAGCCACAGTTTCAACAGAACTCAGCCAGCTCCACTAGCTCTGAGTCTGCCTCCAGTAGCTCTACTGAGGCCGCGGCGTCGAGCAGCGCCAAGCCCGATAAAGACAAACCCGGCGGATTGAAGGAACGCGATCCGAAGGACTTTATGGCCGGCGGTGATCGGGCGAGTATTCCGAACCCCATCCCGGCCGTCAAGAGCCCTGATGGGCGCGTCCTCTGCCTCATTCACGAAGAGACTGACGGCCCAAACTGCAAGGTGGAGTTTGCTGATCCGCCAATCTATCCGGGGCCAGTCATGCAAAGCTGGAGGTCAAACGCGGTGAGCTACCGCAGTGACCGTGGCTTCTTCCCTGTGTGGGCCATCGAGTTCTATAGGCCCACCGAGGTTGAAACGCTCAACGAGGGCGAGACCGTGAGCTTTGACGGTGGAACCTTTGAGGCGCACAGCGGCAATGAGTTCGTGGTCAAGTCGAACGGGCACCACTTCACCGTCAAGGATGATGGACAGTACTACTCCGATACCTTCCCGGCGAAACCGGACGCGGATGGCATTGCCAACACCGGTGCGGTGTGTGGTGAGAGCGGCACGCGTGGTGAAGACACCGGTTTGGTCTACGTGCAAGAGGACGGCACGAATTGCAATGACGCCATGGAATTGTTGGATGAATACGCCAACCATGATTGGCAGGCTGGCGAGGGCGGAAGCCGTGGCCACCTCGAGACTGACCTAGGACACTGTGCATACGGTGCGCCGAAACTGTGGGAGGATACCCCAGAAAACCGGCTGCTGGGCTGCAGCCTGGATAGCGGTGGCAGCGTCGTGGTCATCACGTCCCGCAACATGGAAACGATTCCTTAAAACCCCACCACCTGCCGGGGAGCGAGGAAACCTCGCTGCCCTGGCTCATGTGGCATCCCCGGCTAGCTTGCGAGTACTCTAAACTCCTTGCGCGCTGACATCGGAAGCGTTGGCGTGAGTATCCCCAGAGCAGAGAAAAGAAAGGTGTGGCTGGCCGCATGTCCGCTGAGATTCCCTCCAAGGTAGTCATCAACCTCAGCATCCTGGTGCTGGGAGCGATGGTCATGATTCTCAACGAGACCTCGCTGTCCGTCGCACTACCAGCCATCATGGCGGACTATGGCATCCCCGCCACGAGTGCACAGTGGTTGTTGACGGGATTCATGCTCACCATGGCCGTTGTCATTCCGACCACCGGTTACCTGCTGGAGAGGCTCACCACGCGCCAGATTTTCTTCGCCTCTGCTGGGTTCTTCCTGGCAGGCACCGTGGTCGCGGCCCTTGCGCCGAGCTTCGTCGCTTTGCTCCTCGGGCGCGTCCTGCAAGCAGGCGGGACTGCGCTGATGATCCCCACTCTCATGACCGTGGCCATGACTTTGGTCCCACCGCAGCGCCGCGGCACGGTGATGGGAATTATTTCTGTGGTTATTTCCGTCGCCCCGGCGCTGGGCCCCACGGTCGGCGGGGCAATCCTTAACCGCTTCACCTGGCACGTCATCTTCTGGGCCATGGTGCCGCTCATCGCTCTCATCCTGGTGGCTGGTCTCTGGCGCCTGAGCGATGTGGGTGAGAACCGCGATACCCCACTCGACGGTCCCTCCGTACTCCTTTCTGCTTGTGCATTTGGCGGTCTGGTCTATGGTTTGTCTTCGATTGAAAAGATGCTGCAGGGTGGTGCCTGGGTAGACATCGCCGTCACTGTGGTGGGTGTCATCGCGCTCATTGTCTTCATCCGCCGGCAGCGGCGTCTGGCGCTCGAGGATCGTGCACTAATGGATATGCGCCCCTTCCGCGTTCGCAACTTCACGCTCGCGGTGCTCATCCTGGTATTGTCCTTCGGCCTGATGCTGGGAATGGTTACGGTCTTGCCCATCTACCTGCAGACCACCCTGGGCGTCACCGCCTTTGCCACGGGTTTGGCGGTGATGCCGGGTGGAATTCTCCAAGCATTTCTTTCCCCGATTGTGGGCCGACTCTTCGATTCCTATGGCCCGCGCCCGCTCATGATTCCGGGCTCGCTGTTTATGGTGGCCAGCCTGTGGCTCTTGGCCACCTTGGGCGAGAACTCAGCCGTGTGGATGGTTGTGGGCATGCACGTTCTCTTCTCCTTCGGCATGTGCCTGATGATGACGCCGTTGATGACAACAGCGCTGTCCTCGCTTCCGGAGAAGCTGTATTCGCACGGGTCGGCCATCATGAACACCTTCCAGCAACTGGCGGGTGCGATGGGAACGGCCTTCCTCGTTGTCTTCCTCACGCGCGGCACCCAGGCCGGTGTCGCGGCGGGGATGGGACCAGCCGCAGCGACGGCACAGGGAACGCACTGGGCTTTCCTCTTCGCTGGCGTGGCCGGCACCGCCATTGCGGTGATTGCGCCGCTGCTCAAGCGCGTGAATTAGCACAGCGGCATGTTCAGGCGAAGCTCCTCTGCATCCTCGCCCCACACGAGAACGGCGTCGGTCGAGTCCTCGGCGCCCATGTAGAACACCGGCTCGGTGTCGGAAACGTCGTAGCTGCGCACGGTGCACTGTCCGTTGGACAGTTCCTGTGCATCCTGCGTCGGGGCGGCTGCATCGCGCTTGGCGACGTCCCCGTACCGCGCCACGGAGTAGCCCACACCGTCGCCAACGCAGGTGATCTTCGCATCCTGACCATCTTCCGGTTCGCGGGCATCACAGGTGGCACCGCTGAAGCCTTCCCCGCCGGGACGGGAGCTGATGAGTCCCGGGTGATCGTCGACAAGCGCCTGCTCCGCCTCGGACCACGCCGGCCGTCCCAAGAAGAACCACAGTAGGCCGCCGATCAAAGCTAAGAGGAGAAGCCCCACGCCGAGCCCGGTGAAGACTTTCTTCTTCGAGGTCGACCCACGCTTGGTGGAGCCCTTCGCGGGAGCGGAAGCTGCGACCTGCGGTTGAGGCTGCGTTCCCCACCCCTCCTGCGGGGCGGGGGCGTAAGGCTGTTCTGGTTGCCACGGCGGTGTGCCCGTTGTGGCGGTGTTCGCGCCAGTGGTATTCGCGCCAGCCGTGTTGGCGCTGGTCGTGCCCGCGCTACGCAGCGAGTCAACGACGGCAGCAGCCGAGGGGTAGGCGGCAGCTGCGCGGAAGGAAGGGTAGGCGGCGGCGACGATGCGCGCGAGGCGGTCGATTGCTTCTTTCGCTGTTGCGTTGGGAGCTTCGTTACTTGAGGCAGGTCCGACCGCAGCGAAGAAGGCATTCGAGCGGTTATCGGTCAGAATGATGCGACGCGGATTGAGCGCGCGGATGGCGTAGTTGGCGCGGCCCTTGTTGAGCAGAAAGTCAGTAGCGTCTGCCAAGGGAGCAAAGACGGCGAGGGCTTCCTCCCGGGACAGGTGGTGCGCGCCAACGCCGGAGGAGGTGAAGTTAGAAAGCTGCTCGCCCGGCAGGCTGCGGCGCACAAAGAATTCCTGACCGCTATTCATCGTGCCTGTGCCCACGATGGGTGCAATGGCGCTGTGCTGTAGCTGTCCTACAATGCCGGACTGGCGGAGCACGCCGCGGTGCTCTGGGGCGTAGATTTCCACGAGCATCTCATCGTGTGAGGTATCTTCCACGAGGAAGAGCGCGGAGTCAGCTCCTTGGTCCAAGACTGCCTTTTGGCGCAGCTGGTGCTGGGTGGTGAAAAATTCTGGGAGCATAGACACGGTGAGAGGAAATCCTTCGCGGAGAGTCGACGATGAGATTTATAGAATCCTCTTCATTCTAAGGGGATGAGGCCTCCATGGCAGGCCGGTGCGTGACGCGGGCTTTCTAGCGCCTGTTCGCTACCGGCGTACAGTGCCGCTGCCTGCGGAAACGGGGGTTTAGGGGAAGCGGGGAGAAAAATCGTGAATGGAGTGTCCGCCCCGCGCGTTAGAGTGGATGACACATTTAAAGCGAAAGGTAAGAGGTAATGTTCGAGAGGTTTACTGACCGTGCTCGCCGCGTCATCGTTTTGGCGCAGGAGGAAGCACGCATGCTCAACCACAATTACATCGGCACCGAGCACATCCTCCTGGGGCTTATCCATGAAGGTGAAGGTGTAGCAGCCAAGGCCTTGGAGTCCATGGGCATCTCGCTGGAGGATGTCCGCCGTGAGGTGGAAGAGATCATTGGTCAAGGTTCTCAGCCGCACACAGGCCACATCCCATTTACCCCGCGCGCCAAGAAGGTCCTCGAGCTCTCGCTGCGTGAGGGCCTCCAGATGGGGCACAAATACATTGGCACCGAGTTCCTGCTCCTCGGCCTCATCCGTGAGGGTGATGGTGTGGCTGCGCAGGTGCTGACCAAGTTGGGTGCTGACTTGCCGCGCGTTCGCCAGCAGGTTATCCAGCTGCTCTCCGGATATGAGGGCAACGAGGGCGAAGGCAACCAGTCCCAGGGCGGTGCCGGCCCGGTTGGCGCTGGTGCTGGCGCTGGCCAGGGCGGCCGTGGCGGCTCGGGCGGCTCCGGTGAGCGTTCCAACTCTCTGGTGCTGGACCAGTTCGGCCGCAACCTCACCCAGGCTGCGCGCGATGGCAAGCTGGACCCAGTGGTGGGCCGCGATTCCGAGATCGAGCGCATTATGCAGGTGCTGTCCCGCCGCACGAAGAATAACCCGGTGCTCATCGGTGAGCCCGGCGTGGGTAAAACCGCCGTGGTCGAAGGCTTGGCTCTCGATATCGTCAACGGCAAGGTCCCGGAGACCCTCAAGGATAAGCAGCTCTACTCGCTGGACCTGGGCTCCCTGGTGGCCGGTTCGCGCTACCGCGGTGACTTTGAGGAACGCCTGAAGAAGGTGCTCAAGGAGATTAACCAGCGCGGTGACATCATCCTCTTCATCGATGAGATCCACACCTTGGTCGGCGCCGGTGCCGCCGAGGGCGCTATCGACGCCGCGTCGCTGCTGAAGCCGAAGCTGGCCCGTGGCGAGCTGCAGACCATCGGTGCCACCACGCTGGATGAGTACCGCAAGCACATTGAGAAGGACGCCGCTCTCGAGCGCCGCTTCCAGCCGGTCAAGGTGGAAGAGCCTTCTCTCGATGACACCGTCCTCATCCTCAAGGGCCTGCGCGATAAGTACGAGGCACACCACCGTGTGTCCTACACCGATGAAGCGCTGAAGGCGGCGGCCTCCCTGTCTGACCGCTACATTAACGACCGCTTCCTGCCGGATAAGGCCGTGGACCTCCTCGATGAGGCCGGTGCCCGCATGCGCATTAAGCGCATGACCGCTCCGGAGGGCCTGCGCGAGGTGGATGATCGCATCGCCGAGGTCCGCAAGGAGAAGGAAGCCGCGATCGACGCCCAGGACTTTGAGAAGGCCGCTGGCTTGCGCGATAAGGAGCGCAAGCTGGGTGAAGAGCGCGCGGAGAAGGAAAAGCAGTGGCGCTCTGGTGACCTGGAGGAGATCGCTGAGGTCGGTGAGGAGCAGATTGCAGAGGTCCTGGCTCACTGGACCGGCATTCCGGTTCTCAAGCTCACGGAGAAGGAATCCAACCGCCTCCTCAACATGGAGGAGGAGCTGCACAAGCGCATCATTGGCCAGGACGAAGCCGTCAAGGCTGTGTCCCGCGCCATCCGCCGCACCCGTGCGGGTCTGAAGGATCCGCGCCGTCCTTCCGGTTCCTTCATCTTTGCCGGCCCGTCCGGTGTGGGTAAGACGGAGCTGTCGAAGTCCTTGGCTAACTTCCTCTTCGGTTCGGATGATGACCTTATCCAGATTGATATGGGTGAGTTCCACGACCGCTTCACCGCCTCCCGTCTCTTCGGTGCCCCTCCGGGATACGTCGGCTACGAGGAAGGCGGCCAGCTGACCGAAAAGGTCCGCCGTAAGCCGTTCTCCGTGGTCCTCTTCGACGAGATCGAGAAGGCCCACAAGGAGATCTACAACACCTTGCTGCAGGTGCTGGAGGATGGCCGCCTGACCGATGGCCAGGGCCGCATCGTGGACTTCAAGAATACGGTGCTCATCTTCACCTCCAACCTGGGTACCCAGGACATCTCGAAGGCCGTGGGCTTGGGCTTCACCGGCTCCTCGGAGAATGATTCGGATGCGCAGTATGAGCGCATGAAGAACAAGGTCAACGACGAGCTGAAGAAGCACTTCCGCCCTGAGTTCCTCAACCGTATCGATGAGATTGTGGTCTTCCACCAGCTCACCCAGGAGCAGATCGTCGAGATGGTGGAGCTGCTCATCGGACGTGTCGAGAAGCAGCTTTCCGAGCGTGACATGGGCATCGAGCTCACCCAGAAGGCCAAGGATCTTCTTGCCAAGCGTGGCTTCGATCCGGTCTTGGGCGCTCGCCCGTTGCGCCGCACCATCCAGCGCGAGATTGAGGACCAGCTCTCCGAGAAGATCCTCTTCGGTGAAATTGGCGCCGGTGAGATCATCACCGTGGATGTTGAAGGCTGGGATGGTGAGTCCAAGGACAACTCTTCCGCAACCTTTACCTTCACCCCGCGTCCGCGCCCGCTGCCGGAGGACACCTTCGACAAGGAGCTCGAGGAAACCGCCGTGCGCGAGGCCGATGAGGAACTAGCCACCGAGATCGATGAGGGATCCCACGGTCCGAATTCCGATGGTCCTGACACCGTCACCCCGGATGTCCTCGATGAGTCTGGTAGCGACTCCGCCGAGGAATCCCACAACAACGATGGTGATGACGGCAATCCGCCGCCGGCTGGTGCCGGTGCTGGCCAGCCGCTCTAAGCGCTGACTTGGGCCCCGCGCTGGGCCTATAAGGATTAGCCCCGAACCGCATGCGAGTGACACTCCGTGCGGTTCGGGGCTTTCTTTGCGTGACCGGTGGGCGGGACGGCCCGGTGGGCGGCGTGCCCACAACTAGAACAGAATCAGCACACTGTCTCGTGGGATTCGTGTTCTGGGGGCTCGATTTGGATGGTGGAGTGCTCGATGCCATGTTCGCGCAGAACGTGCTGGGCGGCATCTAACAGCGGACCGGTGTCGACGGTGCCGTCGCGCACGATGTGCACGGTCGTGAGAACGTTGACTCCGTCCAGGCTCCACAGGTGCAGGTCATGGATGTCGGCAACGCCTTCGACCCGACGCAGCACGGGTTCGATCACGCTGGCGTCGAAGCCCGCCGGAACCTGCTCGAGCAGAACGCTTGCCGACAACCGCATGAGCTGCCACGCGCGTGGGAGCACCATCGCCGCGATGACTAAAGAGGCGATCACGTCCGCCGCCACAAATCCCGTGGTCAGCACCACGATGCCCGCTACGATCACCGCGACCGAGCCGAGCAAGTCCACCAGTACGTGTAAGAACGCGCCTTCCACGTTGATCGAGGACTCGCGGTGCCGGTGCAGCACCCACGCCGAGAGCGCATTGGCTACCAGGCCGATCACCGCGATGATCAGCATCGCCTTGCCCTGTACCTCGGCCGGGCTCTGCAGGCGGCGCACCGCCTCGACGACAATCCACACTGAGATTGCCAGCACCATTACTGCGTTGGCTAGCGCCGCAAGTACCTCTACTCGCCGGTAGCCGTAGGTGGCCTGGGCTGATGCTTGGCGCCGCCCAACCAACACTGCGATCACCGCAATGATGAGTCCCGCGGCGTCGGAAAGCATGTGCATCGCATCCGCCATCAGTGCCATCGAGCCCGCCAACCATCCGCCGATTAGCTCCGCGAAGAAGACAATGCCGGTAATACTGAGCGCAATCAGGAGCGCGCGCAGCGGCGTGCTGGAGTGATCATGGTCGTGGTGCTCGTGTGCCATGCACTCAGCCTATCGCCGCCGGTGCCTATTGACAAGTAAATGAAAACGGAAAATGGTGGGTGAATCGATCTGGTTTTACTTAGCCACGCCGAGGTCTACCAGTGCTTTCTTTGCCACCTCAGGGTCATCACTCTTGATCATGTACTCAACGATTCCCTTATCGTCAGGGAGGATCTCCTGAACAGTGAACATGGCCTCCAATCGCTGGGCCTTGAATGTGGAACCGCGCGTTGATTCTGCGGAAATCTCAGCGGCCTTCAAGACGGGTTTGCCGTCACGAACGGCAGCGGTGGCGGCAGGGTCATCGGTGAAGACTACGTAACCAACCTCAGGCGCTTTCGTAGTATCCACGGAACAGTTGATGCCCTTCGCTTCTGGGGCAGGGGAGTTATCCGCGCCGTAGTAGCTGAACATCACTTCATAATCTGTGCACACTTCCACGAAGTCAGCAATCGGCTCCGGTGCTTGGTCGGCGGAGGTGAGGCCGCTTTGAGCGTCGCCAGCAGTATCGCCACCGGTCTCGCCGGCGGTGTCACCGTTGGAAGCCCCGGAATCGGCAGGTGCTTCAGCGGCGGGCTGCGCAGGCGCGGCGGAATCCTCAGACTTGTCACCAAAGAGGGCGTCTTTAGCTGCGACGTAACCAATCGCTACCACCACGATGACCGCGATTACCAGCGGAAGGAGCAACAGCTGCTTCTTTACACTGAGGCCTTGCTTCGAGCCATCGGTGTGGGTACCTGTCGTGCCCGCGGTGGGGTTTGACGTGGAGGCGGTGCCCGATGCATTCTTCGAAGCTGCGCCTGGGTCTAGTAGTGAGCCATGCTTGATGAAATGGCGGTAGCCATTATCCGCAACTGTCTGGCCTTCTTTGATGTGTGATGTGTCTTCCGCCCCGTTAAGGTGATCGGGCGAACCCGGGTATGCAAGTCGGCTCATTATTCAGTCCACCACCGTGAATCAATATCGGAATACAGGGAACGCATCGACTCAACGCGCGCTTCCACGCTGTCGCGATTGAGACGGTGCTTGTTTTCTTTCCACCGCTTAAAAAGCTCCTCCGAAGACACCGCGCGCGAGGCCTCCGTTCGTGCCTCCCGGCCTGCGGTCAGGGCCCACTGGGCGGCAAACTGCACGCGACGCGCGGCCTTTTCCGTGAACCCGCTCCACACTTTGTATGTGTTGTAGAGCTGAGCCACGACGGTCCAGCCATCCTGGTAAGGCAGAACTGCGACATTGCCCAGGTTGTCAAGTTCAAGGAACTCAAAATGAGATGGATCCTTTTTATCGGCGGTCACGAGGATCCTGCGGTTGGTGACAAACGCGGCACCATCCACCCCGCTAGCTTTCGTGGCGGCGGCTTCTAGCACAATCTCGTCGACACCAAGGCCTTCTACAACGGCTGCGGCGGCAGCGTGCACAATCTCGGAATCACCAGCACGTTTAAGTGCAGCACCGAGATCTGGCCGGTCTGTCAATGCAATTTGGGGTCCTGTCATGCACACGAGACTAACAACACATCAAAAACTGTGACTGGGTGCGCTGAATTATGGTGTAGATCACCCCCCAGCATAGGGGTGATGGATGGGACACCACGGAACCGTGCCAGAAACCTCGGTACGTTGTGTGGGTATGAGCTCAACGTTCACGCCAGCAAAGTTTGATGACACTTGGATCTACCGCCTTACAAAGTTCCCGTGGCCGGAACCGGCGCCGAGCAACGATGAAGTGCGCCGACACTCTTGGGGAATGACGTACAAGAGCAATAAGGCGTTTGCGACCCCGCTAGGGGTTGAGGCCATCAACGCAAGGGCGGCCAAGTACTACAAAACATCTCTCGAGCAAAACTGGGGGGTCACTGGTGCACAGGAAGCGTATCAGGTTATTGATGCTCTGCTCGAAGGTGGCCAGCACGTGGAAAATGACCTGGTTTTACCCCTCGCATACGCCGTGAAGAACGTCCCCGAGCGCGAGCTAGATGCGGAAGTGGAGGAAAAGGTCGAGTTCCTCAAAGACTTCTTTATTGCCCAAGGCGCGGATCCGCGCCTTGGAGAACATAAGTTCCGCTACCTCGTGAGGATGTTGCGCTCGGAGGGCTTTGCCAAAGCAGCGGCCCCGGCACTGCCCACCACTACGCGCGCATGGGACATAATCCGTGTTCACGCCGTTGGTGGCCCGGCAACGGAGCTGGGGTGGATCTCTCCAGAAGAGTTCCTTCAGATTTCAGACAAGGCCGTGGCGGCGCTGCAGCGCTACTTCGTGTCGTGGGCTGACGTAGCCGCAAGTTTCTGGTGGGGCCGAATGATCTGGGCGAGTGATGGTGAGCCCGACGTCACCGCTGCGATGAAGGATCAATCGCAACGGCTCACCGAGCTGCTCGCACACAGTGATTCGCCTTGGGTGCGCGTGCCCTTGCATGACATCCAGGCCGAGGAGCCATTATCATCCTTGGGCGGTTTGCACTAGAGCCCCTGCACTAAGCCCTTAGGAAGCTTGGCAGTTAGAGGGTGCAGGGACATCCTTGAAGCGGTCGATCAGATAGTCCACGCCGCGCGGAACTGAGTTGATGATGCCAACGGCGTGGTTGGCCCCGGAGCGGGGAAGAACGTCGACGGGGTCGGCGGCGTCAAACTGCACGGCGCCACCGAGTGAGCAGTAGCTACCGGCCATCGTGCGGGACTGCTCGTAGGGGATGAGGTCATCGGTAGGGGAGTTCATAACCAGCATCGGGGCGTTGAGGGCACGCTGGCCCAGTCGTTGCTCCGCAAGCATCTGGGCGGCAGCCGGTTTGCGGCGCACAAGTTCGCCGAAGGACTCGCCCGTCTTGGTCAGCTGGCTGGTGCGGGTAAAGCCCCACGTCGCAATCGAATCACCAATGCAGGCGTGGGCGGCGCTGGCAAGGAAGTGCATGCCGCACGGGTTCATCTCGGTGACGATCTCGTTGTAAAACTCGGGGCTGCGCTCCGCATAGCCGTTGATGGCATAGCCCAGCACGTGAACGATGGAGGAGCCATCGACCGCGTTCATAACCTCGAAGAGATCAGCCGGTGGGGCGCCGGCGTAGGTGCCTTTGACGTTGAGCTCAGGTGCATAGGTTGCCGCGTACTCTGCGGCGGCCGCGGCGGCACCGCCGCCTTGGGAGTAGCCGGCAAAACCTACGGGGGCATCCATCGGCGCGTTCGCGTGGTGGAGGGTGGCACGGGCGGCGTCGAGAACCGCGTGTGCTTCCTCGATGTGGTTGACATAGGTGTGGTGACCTGGTGTGCCGAGTCCAACCAGGTCGGTCGTGACCACGCGCACGCCCTGTTGCGCGGCGTATTGGTACAGCGCGTACTCGTAGTTCATATTGAGCGTGACCTGATTGGCCGGACCCAGCGCGACGTTGCCCACCGACTGCGCGGCATTCGACGGAGCGCACTGGTCGCCCGCGCCGCGGGTGCCGGGTGCGAAGACGATGGTGGGGCGCTCACCCGGGCCGCTCCAGGCAGCGGAAGGCTCGTAGATGACACCGGTAACGGTGGTGGGGGAGCCGTCCATGAGCGTGGACTCATAGGAGATCTTCTCCGCAGTGACACCGGAGACACCTGCGAGGTGCTCAATCGGATGGGCAGAGGTCGGCGTGCCGGGTGTAGCCGATGCTGTGACGGGCAGCAGCGCAGAAGCCGCCAGCGTAAGGGCCGCCACGAGTGCGCGAGGAGAGATTAGATTCATGCCGTAAGGGTAATCGCTCTGTCGCCGGTGCGCAGCGACTTCGCTGCGCTGAGACGTCGCTGCGCTAAGCTAGCGCGCATGGGCATTTATTTTCGCAAGCGCAAGAAGACCGGAAAAAATAGCTGGATCAATCTCTCCGGCTCCGGTGCCTCGATGTCAACAAAGGTCGGTCCCGTGACCTTTAACTCCCGCGGCGGCATGTGGGTCAATCTTCCAGGTGGACTGAACTTCCGGGGGCGCTGGCGCTAATGACTTCTCACCCCAGCAGCGACTATGTCCGTATGGGGTACGAGGCCGACGTCGTCCTGCGCCTAGGCATGATGCTCATGGGTGCGGGAACGTCCGGCTACCGCGTGCTGCGCGGCATGAAACGTGCCGCCCGCGCGCTCGGCTTTGATCGGCTCGACGCCAACGTTGGCGTCACACAGATCACCTGTACGTTCCACCGTGGCCGCGACTTCCGCACGGTGGTGGCGCAACAGCATTCGCCGGCTGTCGACGCTTCCCGGATCGAAGCCCTTGAGGACCTGACCCACCACCGGCTGTACGCGGGCATCACGGCGGAAGAACTCACAAAGATGCTCGACGTCATCGAGGCCAACGTGGTCAAGCGGTGGAACCGCTGGCTCCTAGCTGCGGCGGCGTCCATTGCGTGCGCCTCTTTCGCGGTCCTGAACTTCTTTACGCCGCTGGCGATTCTGCTGGTAGCCCTCGCCGCCTTTTGTGGTCAGCTCACCCGCGCGGTTTTGCACGGCAAACACGTCCACCAACTGGGGTGCATCGTGGCGGCCGGAACGGTGGCCAGCCTCGTGTACTTCTTCACCACCGAGGCCGTGGCCGCCGCCGGGGTGGCGGACCCGTCAGAGTTTTCCTCGGGCTACGTGGCCGCGGTGCTCTTCCTCATTCCCGGCTTCCCGCTGTTCTCCGCGCTCATTGACCTCGCGCGCTTCGACTTCGAGGCCGGGCTATCCCGCCTGACCTATGCGCTGACGGTGATCACCGCCGCCACCTTTACCGTGGCCCTAGTCAGCTGGACCACGGAGCTCACTCCGGAACCGGGCATCCCCGACTATGCGCCGGTGTGGTACCTCGCCGCCGCGGCGGCCAGCTTCTTGGGCATTTCCGGATTCGCGTTCCTCTTTAATTCCTCGCGCCGCATGGTGCTCGTGGCGGCCGCGGTGGGCACGGTGGCCAACCTCGTTCGCCTTATCCTTATCGGGGTCGGGGCCACAAGCTACGTCGGCGCGTTCGCCGGCGGTCTCATCGTGGGGCTTTTGGGCGCGGTGGCCTCCAAGCGCGCGCATCTACCGCGCATCACCACGACGGTGCCGGCGTCCGTCATCATGATCCCGGGAACCTCCATGTTCCGCACGGTTTATCACCTTAATGTTGGCAACATGGACCAGGCGTTGAACAACTTCGCCACTGCCTCGATGGCCGTGGCGGCCATTGGTTGCGGGCTCATCCTCGCCCGCCTGCTGACTGACCGCGATTGGACCTTCGGTCACCTCATCGATTTCTCGCACGTGCCTAGTGCGGCAGGTGAAACAGGCCCTGCTCGTTGATGTCCATTAGGCCATCGTCGATAAGCGAGGCCTGCGCCCGCGAGCGCTGCGCCGCGTCCGGCCACACCGCATCCAGGTCGGCCTGGGAAACTGGGTGGGGTGAGCCGCGGAGGACGTCGAGAAGCAGCCCGCGCACCTGGCGGTCCGTGCCGGTGAACTTCTGCACGCGCTTCTTTGCCCGCGCTGCCTCCTCTTCGCTGGGTTCCGGACAGCCCGCGATCTGCCACGCGCACGAGGCTTTGATGGGGCAGGCGGCGCAGTCGGGGTTCTTGGCTGTGCACACCAGTGCACCGAGCTCCATGAGCGCGGCGGAAAAACGTGGCCCATTCTCCTCCGGAAGCAGTGCTTCCACCTGTGCCAGCTCGCGTTTTGTGGGAGGCGGCGCGAGGAAGCGGCCCTCCTCGGCGCGGGCATAGACGCGGCGCACGTTGGTATCCACCACCGGGACGTTGTAGCCAAAATGGAAGCACGCCACGGCGCGCGCGGTGTACTCACCGATCCCGGGCAACGCCAAGAGCTTGTCGACGTCCCCCGGAACCGCCCCCTCACCAATCTCCTTCGCGCACTCCCACAAGCGCAGCGCGCGGCGCGGGTAGCCCAGCTTTCCCCAGGCGCGCAGTACATCCGCTTTGGATGCCGCCGCGAGGTCGTGTGGGGTGGGCCAGCGGCGCATCCACTCCTCCCACTGTGGGGCCACGCGTGCGACGGGGGTCTGTTGGCTCATGACCTCGCTTAAGAGCACACCCCACGCCGAGGTACCCGGCCGGCGCCACGGCAGGGGGCGCTCATGGGCATCGAACCATTCCACGACAGCTTGGGTATCCATAGGCACCTCAGTGTAGGGCGCTGAGGTCTAAGCTAAGAAACATGCCTTTAGCAAAAGTTCCTCAAAATCCACAGAAAGTGTGGGAAGCCCTCCAGCAAGGTAATCAACGCCTCGTTACGGGCAACCTCATCGCCGTTAACCAGGACGCGAAGCTGCGCGCTGGCCTGACCCAGGGCCAGGATCCGCGCGTCATCGTATTGGCCTGCTCGGACTCCCGCGCGCCGATCGAGCACGTGTTCAACATTGGTTTCGGCGATGCCTTCGTCATCCGTACCGCGGGCCACATTTTGGACAGCGCGGTGATGGCCTCGCTGGATTATGCCTTAGAAAACCTCCACGCCAACCTGCTCGTTGTCATGGGACATCAGTCCTGCGGCGCAGTGGGCGCGGCCAAGGACTTCCTGGATGGTGGCGAATTGCCCACGGGCCTGCAGCGCCCGATCATCGAGCAAGTTGCCGCGGCCTCGATGGTGGCCAAGCGTGATGGCCGCGAAGATCGCGCTGACTTCGAGCGCGAAAACACCGCGCAGGTGGTTTCCCAGATCATCTCCGATATTCCGGCTGCACGCCGGCTTCTCGACGCCGGAACGCTCGGCATCGTCGGCCTGCGCTACCTCCTTGAGGATTCCAGCGTGGAAACCGTCGTCCTGCACGGAGTTCATTAGCCCCGGGCGCTGGGCGGGCCCCAAGCGCGTAGAAGCCGCTGCTCAAGACACGCGGCTTTGGGCTGGCCCGGGTTGGGCTCGAGTCCCCTTAAACTAAGACCTGTGACTGAGCCATCCCGTACCCCGAAGCAGCTGCCGCGAGAGATCTACGTGCGTCGTCGCGTCGCCGCACTCGTGGCGATCTTGGTACTCGTGGTTGTTCTTATCTTCGCTGCTACCGCGCTCTTTGGCGGTTCGAAGGAGGACTCGGCGGCCGAGTCGCAGCAGGCAGCGGCTTCGGATACCTTGGCCCCCTCGGAGAATACAACCTCCGCAGCGGAAACGGCGGAGTCCACCTCAGCCAAGGAATCCACTGAAGCGACGGGTTCGACGGAACCGGCTAAATCCGAGGCGGGCGAGTCCGGCAAGGAAGAACCAACGTCAGAGGCGAAGCCGGATGAGCTGACCGTGGACCCGTCCAAGACGACGTGCTCCCTCCAGGACCTCAAGGTGCTGGCTAAGACCAATGAGGACAGCGTCCCGGCCGGTAAGATGCCGACCTTCTACCTGGAGGTTTTTAACCCGACGACAAAGGATTGCTCCATCGACCTCGATGAAGAGCAGCTGCGCTTTGAGGTTTACAAGATGGGCTCTAACGAGCGCGTGTGGGCCGATACTGACTGCTATGCCTCTGTAGAAACTGGCAAGCAGACCTTCAAGTCCGGTGAGACCCGCTACTTCCAGGCGGATTGGTCCCGTAAGCGCTCCGAACCGGGCAAGTGCACCGAGCGTGAGGAAGCCGAGCCGGGTGCTTATTTCTTGCACTCCGTCATCGGTGAGAATTACTCCCCAGCGCTCCCGTTCAACCTGCTTTAACTGCGGCGATAGCTTCGCTCAGCGTTGCCGCTTGGCGCACCTGCATGCCGCCGCTGGTCTCCACCTTTCCGGGCGGGACGATGGCGTGGCGGTAGCCCAAGCGGGCAGCTTCTGACAAGCGGCGGTCTAGGTTCGGCACGCGGCGCACCTCGCCGGCGAGGCCCACCTCACCGATGACCACCGTCTTCGGTGGTAGCGGCTGCTCGTGCAAGGAGGACCACGTGGCGAGCGCTACGGCAAGATCCGTGGCTGGTTCCTGAATCTTCATCCCTCCCACCGTGGCCACGTAGGCGTCCTTATCGTTGGTGCGCTCGCCCGCGCGGGCCTGCAGCACCGCGAGCACCATGGGGACGCGGTTGGCGTCGAGCCCCGTCACCACGCGCCGCGGGTTCTTGGCCACGGGATCGACGGTCAACGCTTGTACCTCGGCCAAGATGGGGCGCACACCATCCATGGCGACGGTCACCGCGGAGCCATCCGGGGTGCTGCCGCGGTGGGAGAGAAAGAGGCCGGAAGGATCCGCGACCTCCCTGATTCCGGCCGCTGTCTGCTCGAAGCAGCCCATCTCATCGGTAGCGCCAAAGCGGTTCTTCAGGCCGCGAAGCAGCCGCAGTGAGGATTGGCGGTCACCTTCAAAGTTCAAGACAACGTCCACGAGGTGCTCGAGCACGCGCGGACCGGCGACGTTTCCATCCTTGGTCACGTGCCCGACGAGGAGGATAGGGATGCCGGTGGTTTTGGCTAGCGTGGTCAGCGCTGCGGTCACAGCGCGTGACTGCGCTACACCACCGGCTACTCCTTCGACCCCGGCGGCGTGCATGGTTTGGACGGAGTCCACGATGAGCAGGCTGGGCTTAAGCTGCTCTACATGGCCAAAGACGACGTCCAGGTTTGACTCGGCCGCAAGGTAGAGCGTTTCATGCAGTGCGCCGGTGCGCTCCGCGCGGGCGCGGACCTGCCCGGCGGATTCCTCCGCGGTGGCGTACAGGGCGGTGCGGCCCAACTGTGCCCAGCGGGAGGCTACCTCCAGCAGCAGGGTGGATTTGCCGACTCCCGGCTCTCCCGCCATGAGCACGACCGAACCAGGGACGATGCCGCGGCCGAGAACGCGGTCGAGCTCCCCGATGCCGGTATTGATGGCCTTCGTCGCTGATGCGCCGACCTTCGTTATCGGCACCGCCGGGCTCGTCGGAGTCAAGCCTGTGGGGCGCCGCCCAGACACGGCGGCTTGGGCGGCGGTACTGCTTTGAGCCGCCGCGGTTTCCTGCAGCGTCCCCCATGAGCCACACTCAGGGCAGCGGCCGAGCCACTTGGGGGAGACGAAGCCACACTCAGAACACGTGTGGACGGGACGAACCTTTTTTGCCATGTCTCACACTCTAGTAAGCCGCGTGGACATCCAGTGTGCTCGTGAAATGAAGTAGGTCTTTTTCACTTACCGCGCGCGCTACTCATGAAGGCGTTACAGTGTTAAGCAGGTTACTCCAATGTGTGTGCCTGTCCCTCTTCATATCTGTCCGATTCTCTAGTAAGAAGGTAATTCTCATGAAGATTCGTCGCACTCTCGTTGCCGCTGGCGCTGCTGTTGCCATCGCTTTTGCTGGTACCCCGGCTGCTTCCGCAGCGCAGGCGCCGGAGCCGCTGGCTTCCGTTCTGACCCAGATTGCTAACACCGCTGGCTACGAGGCTCAGAACATCATCCTCGTCCCGGCTGCCCTGTCCTCCTTGGGCTTCCTGTCGAACCTGCTGTCCTAGTCCAGACCTCTCACACACATAACTCACTATTCAAGGAGACAAAATGAAGATTCGTCGCACCCTCGTTGCCCTAGCCGCTGCTACCTCTCTGGCCGTTGCAGGCACCCCAGCCGCTTCTGCTGCTACCTACCCAGAGCCGCTGAACCAGGTTATGGATCAGATGGTTAAGGTCGGTGGCCCGCAGGCGCCGAACCTTCTTCTGGTTCCGGCTGCTCTGTCCTCCCTGGGCATCGTGAACTCCATCGTTGTGCTGGCTATGACCTCTTCTCAGGCCTAAGCACCTCACTGGCGCTGTAGAAAAGGCCACCGCGTGTATCTCATGCGGTGGCCTTTGCGCATCTACGGAAGCACTAATACGAAACGCAACCGCCCCAACTGACGAAGTTGAATCCCCCGATTCGAAGATCCGGGAAAACTTTGGCAGCTGGGGCGGTTGCGCTTTGAGGAAAAGGCTTACTTGTTCTCAGCGTAGCCTTCGGTGGACTGCGGGTCGCGGTCGAAGTCACCGGACTGCAGCGGGGAGGCGGACACGGTGGCGTCAACCTCAATGGTGCCGGTGTTGAAGGTGAAGGTCACCGGGCGGGAGCCGCCGAAGGCGTAGTCCTCGTTCTCCAGGGAGGTGGTCACATAAGTGATGTTCTCATCCTTGCCGTCCTTGGGGAGGCGGTCCAGGTTCGTCTGGGAATCAGCAAAGAGGGAATGATCGCGGGGGAGCGGCTCGACGCCCTCCAGAGGAACATCCTGGCCGTCGACGCTGACGGACTCGAGAACGACGTCGTTGACCTTGTAGCCCTGGTTGACGGCGACGAACTTGAGGGAGGTCTCACCGGTGTCCGGCTCAACCTGAATGGTGACGTCACGCACGGCCACCTTTCCATCTTCGGAGCTTGCGGATGCGCCGTCGACAGCAATCACCTTTTCCGCGGTCTGAGCAACATGACCGGCCGAGCAGGACGCCAAGGCCAGCGCGGAGAGGGCGGTAACTGACATGATGGCACCGCAGCGAGCGGCGGACTTCAGGGACTGCACTGTGAGTGTCCTCCATTGAATTGCGATCACAAAGCTTATCAACGCTTTAGCCTAGTACCTCTGGGAAGAAAGCACACAGTTTCCAGCAAACCCCTTGGGTAGACCGGGGGTAGCCGAGCTTTCTATAGGGCGTCACCGTGGTGTAAAGCGGCGGGCAGGCGGTACCCGGGCGGGGGAGCGGGGCACGATGGCTGCGTGCTAGAATAGATTCCCTGTATATGCGGCCCACCGAGAGTACGCCGAGAGCACACGA
Organism: Corynebacterium hesseae; assembly: GCF_037850265.1. Classification (NCBI taxonomy): domain Bacteria; kingdom Bacillati; phylum Actinomycetota; class Actinomycetes; order Mycobacteriales; family Corynebacteriaceae; genus Corynebacterium; species Corynebacterium hesseae. The sequence goes on along the minus strand of NZ_CP137211.1, from coordinate 2,345,011 downwards.
TGGGCACCGTCTCAAAGGCTTCACAAGGAGTGGCAATGGAATTTAAGGTCGGAGAGGTTGTCGTCTACCCCCACCACGGCGCCGCCAAGATTACGGCGATTGAAACCCGGGAGATGGGCGGCGAGGAGCTCGAATACCTCGTTCTCCAAATCAACCAGTCCGACCTCGTGGTCCGTGTGCCTTCCAAGAACGTTGAGATGGTCGGCGTGCGTGATGTCGTGGGCAAGGAAGGCCTCGAGAAGGTCTTCTCCGTTCTGCGCGAAGTAGACGTTGAGGAAGCCGGCAACTGGTCCCGCCGCTACAAGGCCAACCAGGAGCGCCTCGCCTCCGGCGACATCAACAAGGTGGCCGAGGTCGTACGTGACCTGTGGCGCCGCGACCAGGACCGCGGCCTGTCCGCTGGTGAGAAGCGCATGCTGGCCAAGGCCCGCCAGATTCTGGTCGGTGAGCTCTCCCTGGCCAAGCCGGTTGATGAGAAGAAGGCTGACACCATGATGGAGGAAATCAACGCCACCATCGAGCGTCACCGCGCCGCTGGCCTGGTGGATGACAAGTCCATTACCACCGACATTGACAATGACGTCGATCTCGATGACCTCTCCTTCGACGACGAAGACTAAGGACCAGCCCACCCCCCGCGTCATTGCTCTCGTCGCGGCTGCCGGGCAGGGCACACGCCTCGGCGCAGATGTTCCCAAGGCCTACGTGGAGCTACGCGGGCGCACCCTCTTGGAGCGCTCCGTCCGGGCGATGATCACCTCCGAATTCGTTGATGAGATCATCGTGCTGGTCAGCCCGGCCATGGAAGATTATGCCTCCAGCATTCTCGGCCGCATCGACTCTGACGTACCCATTCGCATCGTCCACGGCGGGGGCGAGCGCGCCGATTCCGTCTGGGCGGGATTGCAAGCAATCCCGGAAGAGGACGCCGTGGTGCTCATCCACGACGCCGCCCGGGCATTGACGCCGCCGGGGATGATCGCGCGCGTCGCCAAGCGCGTGCTCGACGGCGCCACCGCAGTCATCCCGGTCCTTCCCGTTGCGGACACCATCAAAGAGGTAGAGGGCCAGACGGTGCTGTCCACCCCTGACCGTTCCCGCCTGCGCGCTGTGCAAACGCCGCAGGGCTTTAACCTGGCCGCGCTGCGCCGCGCCAACCTAGACTATTGGGCGCAGGACCCTGACTTCGTCGCCACGGATGACGCCAGCCTCATGGAATGGCACGGCGAGCGCGTGGAGACCGTGCAGGGAGATACCTTCGCGTTCAAGATCACCACCCCCATTGACCTCGTCCTGGCCAAGGCCGTGACGGATGAGGCCGAACCGACCATCTTCGAGGTGCCTAGTGACTAACCCGATTATCCCGCGCGTGGGAATCGCCACCGACGCCCACCAGATCGAGCCTGGAAAACCCTGTTGGATCGCAGGTCTCCTCTTCGAGGACGTGGATGGCTGCGAGGGCCATTCCGATGGTGATGTGGTGAGCCACGCGCTTGTCGACGCCTTGCTCTCCGCCTCCAACCTCGGCGACCTCGGCTCCTTCGTCGGCGTGGGCCGGCCAGAGTACGACGGGGTCTCCGGTGCCCAGCTGCTGCGCGAGTGCCGCGAGCTGCTGGAGAAGGAAGGCTTCATTATCGGCAACGCCGCCGCACAGTTGGTTGGGCAGAGCCCCAAGATGGGACCGCGGCGGAAGGAAGCCGAGTCCGTGCTGAGTGACATCCTCGGCGCACCGGTGTCTGTTTCCGCTACGACGACGGATCATCTCGGCTTCACCGGCCGCAAGGAGGGCCGCGCTGCCGTGGCAACCGCCGTGGTCTGGCGCGCTCCCAATTCCTAACGTAAAGTCATCAGAAAAGGAGGACGCTGTGGCTTTGACAATGCGAATTACCAATACCGAGGCACTTCGTGCTCGGCACGACGAACTCCTGCACGCCTTGGAAGCTGCGGTTGGTGAAAACCTTAGCTCTGAAGATTTGCGGATGCTTGCAGAGTCCGGTCGCTTTTCGAAAGCGGAGCGCGCTTTATATGACGAGCTCCGACGCGTCGAGCTTATGCTTGAACGTTAAGCGGTGGTCTGCTTGGGGGGAATCGGGCAACAGCTGACAGCGGAATTCTTTAATTGGGTGCATGCCTTGCACCTGAAAGTGTTGCCCCTCAATAAAGACTCCGATATTCAGGTATGGACGGATCTCAACCCAGACGATGGATCTGCACTATTGGAATTGCACGCACCGCTGGTTTACGGCGTAGGAAGCGATAGTAGCCATAGTGTTTCCTACAGTGACCTTTTCGAATCTGTGGTTCGCTTTCACACGGTCCTTTCACCTGATGAATTGTCCCTCAGCGTAAAATCGAGCAAGTTTGAGCTACGGGTGGGGACTGCTCCGGGCGTGCGTTTCGAGTACGAGCGAGACAATCGTGTCGCTCCGACTGCCCATATTCATCATTCAGGAGTGGCTGGCTTGTTGAGTCCTGCGTTAATGAAAAATTTTTCCGGAGTGAAGAATCGGCGGAAGAAGGGAAAGATTGAGGACATACATTTTCCTGTAGGCGGCAGACGGTTTCGGGTGTCTTTGGAGGATTACTTTTTCTTCCTTTTCGCGGAATGCGGTTTCCGATCGCGGCCCGGCTGGAAAAGCGTTCTCACAGATAGTCGGGAAAAGTGGCTCGATGAACAGTTGCGCGGAGCAGTAGCTGATAATCCTGAGCGAGCTGCGCAAGTCTTGCGGCAGATGGGATACTCCGTTGAGTGGACAGGCACTGCGTCCGTTTCTCATACGCGTGACCATCGGCCGTGGTGAATTCCTACTTGCGGGTCAATTAGACTAGGCCGGGTGAGTACTTTGCGCATTTTTGATACCGCCACCCGCAGCCAACGTGAGTTCGAGCCGGTTCGTCCCGGCCATGCGTCGATCTACCTGTGTGGTGCCACCCCGCAGTCCCAGCCGCACATTGGGCACCTGCGCTCCGGCGTTGCCTTCGATATCCTGCGCCGCTGGCTGCTTGCGCAGGGCTATGACGTGGCCTTGGTGCGCAACGTCACCGATATCGATGACAAGATCCTCACCAAGGCAGCCGAGAATAACCGCCCTTGGTGGGAGTGGGTATCCACCTATGAGCGCGAGTTCACCAAGGCTTATAACACCCTGGGCGTTTTGCCGCCCTCCGTGGAGCCGCGAGCGACGGGCTTTGTGACGCAGATGGTGGAGTACATGCAACGGCTTATCGACGCCGGCTTCGCATATGCCGTGCCTGGCGAGGACGGTGCTGGTTCCGTCTACTTTGATGTCGCCGCGTGGAATGCCACGGAAGGCTCGGACTATGGCGCGTTGTCTGGCAACCGCGTCGAGGATATGGAGCAGGGTGAGTCCGATGCCGTGGGCAAGCGCAGCCCGCAGGACTTCGCGCTGTGGAAGGCGGCTAAGCCGGGCGAACCGTCCTGGCCCACACCGTGGGGCAAGGGCCGCCCGGGCTGGCACCTTGAGTGCTCGGCCATGTCGACTTACTACCTAGGCGGCGAGTTCGATATCCACTGCGGTGGCTTGGACCTGCAGTTCCCGCACCACGAAAATGAGATCGCACAGTCCCATGCGGCGGGGGATAAGTTCGCCAACTACTGGATGCACAACCACTGGGTCACCATGGCCGGTGAGAAGATGTCGAAGTCCTTGGGCAACGTACTCTCCATTGCCAACATGCTGGAGATCGTCCGCCCGGTGGAGCTGCGCTACTACCTGGGTTCCGCGCACTACCGTTCGGTCCTCGAATACTCTGAGGCAGCGCTGACCGAGGCCGCGGCGGGCTACCGTCGTATTGAGGACTTTGTGGGCAAGTTCGAGGGCGTCGAGAAGGGCCAGTGGACCGCGGCCTTCGAGGACGCAATGAACGATGACATTGCTGTCCCGAAGGCGCTGGCGGAAATCCACACCACGGTGCGCGCGGGCAATAAGGCGCTGGGAGAAGGCAACCGTGAGGAAGCCGAGCGCCTTGCCGGGGCGGTGCGCGTCATGGCTGCGGTTCTTGGCTTTGATCCACTCGATGAACAGTGGAAAGATAGTGGCGAAGAAAGCGGCGCTGATGCGGCATTGGACGTCCTCGTCCGAGCCGAGTTGGAGCGTCGCACTACCGCCCGCGCAGAAAAGGATTGGGCTACTGCGGACGCTGTGCGCGACCGCCTTGCAGCCGCGGGTATTACCATCACCGACACCGCCGACGGCCCCACCTGGTCCTTGGCGGATTAACGTCCTTGGCAAAGGCCTAGGACAGCACAGAAGCCGAGGACAACATAAGGAGAAGAATTATGGCACGTACCCATGGCCGCGGCGGCGCAGGTATCCGCAAGACGAATAAGAAGGGCGCTACGAAGGGCTCTGGCGGTCAGCGCCGCAAGGGCCTAGCCGGCAAGGGGCCCACGCCGAAGGCGGAGGACCGCGTCTACCACGCCAAGCACAAGGCGAAGCTGGAGCGCGAACGCCGCAACTCGGGCCGCCACCACAAGGAGACCGCGGAGATGGTCGTCGGCCGCAACCCGGTCATCGAGTGCCTCCACGCTAAGGTTCCGGCAACGTCGCTCTACATTGTGCAGGGAACGCGCAACGACGCCCGCCTGTCTGAGGCCGTAGCCATGTGCAATACCCGCAACATCCCGATTCTTGAGGTCCAGCGCCACGAGATGGACCGCATGACCGGCAACGGCATGCATCAGGGCATTGGTCTGCAGATCCCGCCGTACAAGTATGCCGACGTTCATGACCTGATGGATCGGGCCCGCGATGCTCAGGAACCGGGTATGTTCGTCATCCTCGATAACATTACGGATCCCCGTAACCTCGGCGCGGTTATCCGCTCCGTCGCTGCTTTCGGCGGCCACGGCGTCATCATCCCGGAGCGCCGTTCGGCCTCCGTTACCGCGGTGGCTTGGCGCACCTCGGCCGGTACCGCAGCACGCCTGCCTGTCGCGCGCGTGACCAACGTGACCCGCACGGTTCAGGAGTTCCAGAAGGCTGGCTACCAGGTCGTCGGCCTCGATGCGGGAGGCGAGCACACGCTCGACACCTACAACGGCGGCACTGACCCCGTCGTCATCGTCATCGGCTCTGAGGGCAAGGGCATCTCGCGCCTCGTCCGCGAGAACTGCGATGCCATCATGTCCATCCCCATGACCGACTGGGTTGAATCCCTCAACGCCTCCGTGGCGGCAGGTGCGGTCCTTTCGGAGTTCGCCCGCCAGCGCCGCGCGGCCCAGAAGTAGGCTCACGCTTTCGCCGCCATGTTCCTCACGAGTGTGCGTCCCGCCCCGGAGCTTATTGGGGAGGGACTGCCCGGCGTGCCGGAACACATGCGCCGCCTGGGCGTGCTCATCGCAGCGCTGCCCGGCGGCGCCTTGCGTTTGCCTACGCCCGTGACCGTCGTCGTGGGGGATAACGGCGCCGGAAAATCCACGCTGCTCGAGGCCATCGCCGTGGGGCTTGGCGTCAATCCCGAGGGCGGCTCGCGCCACGCCCGGTTTGCCACCGGCGACGAGGACTATCCCGAGTGGCTCATCTGCTCGCGGGCGCACAACCCGCGCGACGTGTACTTCTTGCGCGGCGAGACCTTCCTCAACTTGAGCGAGTATCACCACCAGATCCACAGCCCGGAGAATCCCGATCCGCTCAGTGACCTGCCGTTTCTCAGCCACGGCCAGGGTCTGCTCGCCCTCGTCGAGAGACGCTTCCATTCTGACGGAATGATCATTCTCGACGAGCCGGAAGACGGCTTGTCCTATCCCCGGCAGGTCGAGGTTGTCACGCAGCTCGAGCGCCTCGCCGCCCAGGGCGCGCAGGTCATCCTCGCGACGCACTCGCCAGTCTTCCTCAGCATGCAAGGCGCGACCGTCTACGCGTTCGGCGACAAGGGGATTGCGCCCGTCGCTCCCGAAGCGACGGAAGCTGTCCACGCCGCGCGCGAGTTCCTTGCCGATCCATTGGGGACCGCCGCGTTTCTTATTGGGGAGGGCGAATGAGAGACTTCTATGTCGACGCCTATGCCGCGCTGGACGGCGGCCACGGACCTGAGTGGGTGTCCTCCGTTCCTGGTTTCGTGGCGCTGCGACGCCAAGGACTGGACCTGCGTGCGCCGGTGACCGTGCTGACCGGGGACAACGGGGTAGGAAAGTCGACGCTCGCCGAGGGCATTGCCTTCGAGTACGGCTTTCCTGAGCGCGGTGGGATATGGGGTGTGCAGCGCTCCGCCGGTCCCATCAATCCCCTCCGGAGGTGGGCGAGCCTGCGGCTAGGTACCGCGCCCAAGGACGGCTACTTCCTGCGAGCGGAGGCGCACTACAACGTTGGTTCGACCGCGATGTCGCATGGCGAGTCCGTCATGGACGTCGTGCAGCGTTCCTTTGATGGGCGCGGGCTCTACATCCTCGACGAGCCGGAATCTGGGCTTTCGCTCGTGCGGCAGATGACGCTCATGGCGGAAATCCATCGCGCCGCGGAGGCGGGTGCGCAGTTCATCGTGGTGACGCACTCACCGATTGTGGCAGCCATCCCCGGTGCGCGGATTGTTGAAATTACAGAAGATGGGTTCTTCCTTGAGCTGCGCGACGTGACACAGACGCTGGCGTTTCAGTCGTTGCGTGAGTTTCTCTACGCCTCCGGATGCTAGATTCAGGGCCGAGAAAGCTGGATGGCGATCTTTACTTCTTGGTTGCTGGCCAGTACTTCACATCTTGAACATTCAGATTGCGTGCGTGTGCCGAATACAAGGTTCTGGAGGATTGGGGTTCCACGGCTTAGAGACGAGGACAACTCGGTCCTTTGCCTGCCGTTTTCACCTTGTACAGATTCAGCTGCGGGTAACTTGAAGAATCTTCGCCAGCAAACCGTGACATCGAGAGTACATACATGCACAGACGTGTGCAACATCACGCTGGGACGTAATAATTCTCTAGATAACAACGGGTCGCAAGTGTGATTAGTCAGTACGCGAGAAAAGAAAACCTACGCGATGGAACGCGACCTCTACGCGATCGTCAACGACATTGCCGACCACTACAACAAGGTTCACTGAATGATGAACTGAAGGATCTTTTATCCCTTGTAGGCCTTTCATTGCACCACAGTGTTTCCTGCGAGCATGCTTCGCTCGGTATGAAACAGCGTCTAGGAATCGCCAAAGCACTGGTCGGTAATCCACAATTATTGCTTCTCGACGCTCACCTACGAACGGCCTAGACCCGAGGTTGGGGCTGAGTGGAGTGAGACACGATGGGGCGCACGTGCAGTCTAGAGCCCGAAGAATTCCTCCACGAGCTCGGCAGCGATGAAGGAATCCGTGTTTTTACCCAGGCGTGGGTCCAGCTCGTTGCCCGACGGGATGACGTGGCCCATGCCCTCGACGCTCACGAGCTCGACCGGCGCGCCGGTGGCGTCTGCCGGCTCCCAGCGGTCGACAACGGTGTCGGGGAAAAGGTGGGTGCGCTCTGGGCCGGCGGCATGGTTGAGCTCCGCGAAGCGTGCGGCGTTCTCCTGCGCGCCGGTGACGGCACCGCGGGTGCGCTTCGGGTCAATGCCCGCCGTTCCGCCCGTATAGGGCGCGAGCCGGTCGCCCGTGCCGTGGACGAACATGACCGGGGTGGGTTGGTACGCCGAGTCCGGATTGGTGGGCGCATGGTTGGCGCCGGCGCCGAGAGTGGAGGCGAAGATGCAGGCGGCATCGGCAAGCCCGGGGGCGTCGAAGAGCAAGCGGATAACCATCTGCCCGCCGTTGGAGAAGCCGCAGAGGAACACGCGGCTAATCTCCTGCTCCGCGCGCAGCTCGTCGAGGATGGCGCGCGTGAAGGCGACGTCATCGATGCCCAGCTCGCGCGCGGCGACGGGCAGGGTGGCGCGGGCATCGTTAAAGTGCTGTTCCACGCCGGTGGGGTAGACCGCAAGCATGCCGTGGCGGGTGGCGAGGTCATCGAACGTGCCGTTAGTGAAGCGGCGGATGACGTTCGCGGATTGCAGGGAGCCGTGGAAGAACAGGAGGAGGTCTCTCTGGCGCTCGACGTCATCATTCGGGCGGTACACGAGGTACGTGCGGGTGCGGTCTTGTAATTCGAGGCTACGGCGTTCCAAAGTCACGCATCTAGCCTAATCCTGATGCGCGCAGTGCTCATCGTGCGTCGAGGTGTGGTGTGTCTCGGCGTCGGCGCGATCGGTGGCGGCGCGGAAGTGTTCCTGGGAGGCGCGGCGGGCGGCGACGTCGTCGCGGACGGCCTTGCGGCTGCGAGCCCAGCCGATGCCGCGGCAGACCAGGTAAATAACAAAAGAGATGCTCGTGACGAAGACCGAGACGGGCAGGCCCGGCGCCAGGGAGAGGACCAGGCCGCCCACGGCGGAGACCTCCGCGAAGATGGTGGACCACACCACCGCGCGCAGCGGGGAGGAGGTAATCTGTACCGCCGCTGCGCCCGGGGTGATGAGCAGCGCCATGACGAGTAGGGAACCGACGATCTGTACGGACTGCGCGGCCGTCAGACCAACGAGGATGGCGAAGCAGACCGCTAGGGACTTCACCGGCACGCCGGCGGCTTGGGCCATGACGGGATCCGCAGAGGCGAAGAGCAGCGGGCGCCAGAACAGCGCCACTACGGCGACGATGATGGCGGTCGTGGCGGCGAGTAACCACACCGAAGCGGAGGAGACGCCGACGATTTGTCCCGTCAGGAGCGTCATAGCGGTGTTGGCGTTGCCAGGGTAGAGGTGCAGGAATAACACCGACAAGCCTAGGCCAAAGCTCATGACCACGCCGATGGCGCTGTCCTGTTGGCCTTTGAGGCCGAGCACCGCCAGAATGATGGCGGCGACGATGGCGCCGGCAATCGCGCCGAAGCCGATGTTCAGTCCGAACAACAGCGCTGCGGCCGCACCCATGAGCGCGAGCTCCGAGGTGGCATGCACGGAAAAAGACATCTGGCGCAGCACGATGAGCGAGGTCATCACTCCGGACAGGATGCCCAGCAGCGCACAAGCAACCAGTGCATCCTGTACGAAATCGACGCCCAGCAGGTACTGGGTGTCCTCGAGGAACTTAGACAACGATGAGCCTCCCATCGACGTTGAGGACCTTCACGGACGAGCCGTACAGCTCCGAGAGCACCTCCGAGCGCATGACCTCATCCACCGTGCCGAACATGTGCCCGTTGGGCGCGAGGTAGAGCACCTTGTCCACCACACCCAGCACGGGATTGATGCCGTGGGTGACGAAGAGGATGGAGGTGCCGCGTTCGTGACGCCACGCATTGAGCTTCTCGACGGTCGCCTGCTGCCGCGCTGGATCCAAAGACAACAGCGGCTCGTCCGCGAGGATGAGCTCTGGGTCGTTGGCTAGGGCCTGGGCTTGGCGAATGAGCTGTTGCTGCCCGCCGGAGAGCTGGCCCACGCGGCGGTTGGCAATTCCGGTGGCGCCGACCTCGGCGAGGAGTTCATCGACGCGTCCCCGGGCAGGGAGCCGGTTGCGCAGCGTGCCGTGGGCGAGGGACAGCGACACCAGATCCCGGGCGCGTAGCGGCAGGTCCTGCGGGAACATCCTTTGCTGTGGGATAAAGCCCACGCGGCACGCGACGTCCACGCTGCCCGCGGTGAGCTGGCGGGTACCCAGGATAGTTCCCAGCAGCGTGGACTTGCCCACGCCATTGGGGCCTAAAACGGCGATGAACTCGCCGCGGTCTACGGCGAGGTTCATATCCGACCACAGTGGTTCTACTGCGGCATTCTTAAAGGAAATGAGCACTTATGCGGCCTCGAGTGCGCTGACGACTTCTTCGTAGTAGTCGAGGAAGTTGGTCTTCTCCGGCGGGGTTTCACCAATCTCTACCACCGGGATGTTCTTGTCCTCGGCGGCGGTGCGAATGCGCTTGGTCATGTCGGTTTCGGTCTGCGGGTTGAAGATGAGCAGGTCGATCTTGTCCTGCTTGATGTCCTCGAGGAAGTGCGCCAGGTCGGCGGCGGTGGGCTCGCCTTCAGCAACGGTGGCCTTGCGGTAGCCCTCCGGGGTGGCGTCGGTGCTCTCGGTGTATTTGAAGATGTAGTCCGCGATGGGCTCGGTCTGCGCGTAGTTGTGCTGCGGGAGCTTCTCGATGCGTGCCTTCAGGCCCTCCACGCGCTCGACCAGAGGATCGGCGGTGGCCTTGGCCTCCGGGTTGGCCTCGTTGACGAGATTGGCTACGTCGGTCGCCACCTTCTCGATGGCCGCGGCGTCGTACCACACGTGCTCGTTGCCATCGATGTTGGTGATCTGCTCGGGGTGCTCGGCGGCGATCTTCTTGGCCTCGTCCATGGTCACGGTTTCGCCTTCGTGAGCGTGGTCATGATCATGACCTTCTCCATGGTCATGCTCGTCATGACCATGTTCGTCGTGGTCATGCGCGTGTTCCTCGTGCGCATGGTCGTGTTCTTCTCCATGATCATGATCGCCATGGTCATGCGCGGTCAGCGGCAGGGCGTGGATGATCTCGTCCTGGTTCTTGACTGCCTGGTAGAGCCATGCGTCGTAGCCGCCGCCACCGGCGATGATGACGTCGGCGTCGTTAGCGCGCGCGATGTCGGCCGCGGTGGGTTCGAAGTGATGGGGGTCCACGCCATTGCCACTCACGATGGGGCGGACGTCGATGTTGACGTCGGTCTGTGCGGTATCGACGACGGCCTGGGCAACGTCGGCCCAGATGGAGGTCGAGGCCACGACGTGGATGGTCTCCTTGTCGGAGCCGGCATCCGAGCCGCCGGCGGCGCTGTCATCACCGGAGGAGCAGGCACTCAGCGCTGCGGCACCCAGGGTGGCGGCGAAGAGGAGAGCGGTGGGACGTCGGAAAGCACGGCGTGAGTGGGAAGTGGTCATGTCCCTATTTCTACGCTTTAGTGAAAATTGTTGTCAAATGATAATGAGTTGAAAACGGGTAGTGTTACCGTCATGTCCAAACGCAGCACGACGCTGGCCTCCCTGGCTGCCGAACTCGGGGTTTCGCCCACCACGGTGTCCAACGCGTATAACCGCCCGGACCAGCTGGCGCCTGCCACCCGCGAGCGCATCCTCGCTGCCGCGGCCGAGCGCGGCTACACCGGCCCGGATCCCACCGCGCGCAGCCTGCGCACGCGCCGCCAGGGGTCGCTGGGGGTCCTGCTCACCGAGCACCTGTCCTATGCCTTCGAGGACATGGCTTCCGTGGACTTCCTCGCCGGGATGGCGGAGGCTTCAGCGGGGGCGAGCACGACCCTTACCTTGATTCCCGCCGGCCCGGATACCGTGGGCGCCCCCAACGATGCCCAGGCGGCGCAACTCGTAGGGTCGGCGGCGGTTGATGGCTTCGTGGTCTATTCCGTGGCGGCGGGCGATGCTTATCTGGAGGCCGTGCGCCGTCGCTGTCTGCCGGTGGTGGTGTGTGACCAGCCCACGGATTCGGGCCTGCCCTTCGTGGGCATCGACGACCGCGCCGCGATCGCCCCGGCGGCGCAGGCGCTTGTCGACGCCTCCCATACCCGCATCGGCATCCTCACCATCCGCCTGCACCGCGAGCGCCTCGACGGCGAAGTGACGGCAGAACAGCTCGCCGCGGCGGACATGCACGTCCAGCGCTCGCGCGTACTGGGGGCGCTGGACGTCTTCGCGCAGGCGGGCCTCGATCCTTCAGATATCCCCGTGGTGACGCGCCACATCAACGACCCGCGCACCGCCTATGCGGCAGCCGAAGAGTTGCTGAGCGCCCACCCCGAACTCACCGCGGTGCTGTGCACGACGGACTCGATGGCGCTCGGCGTGATAGCTTATGCCCGCGATCATGGAATTGCTGTTCCGGAGCAGCTTTCCGTCACCGGATTCGACGGCATCGCGCCGGCCCTAGCACTGGGACTGAGTACCGTCGTACAGCCGAATAAGGAGAAGGGGGCGGCAGCCGGGCGCATGCTGGCCAGTCTCATCGATGGGCGCGGCGACGTACCGCGCGCGTTGTTGGAGACCACCTTCCATCCTGGGCGGACCGTGGCCCCGGCTGGGGCTTAAGCGCTGTGCTGCGCGCGGGCGGCGGCGAGTTCTTCGAGGAACTCCGTCACCGCCGCGATATCGGGCACGCGTAGCGCCGCTTGCGTTGCGCCCTCACCGACCTTGACGCCGAGGTCCGGCGGTTGGTTGAGCATGGCGAAGCCGTCTTCATCGGTGGTGTCGTCCCCCACGAAGACCACTGCCGTGGCGCCGACGCGCTGGCGAAGCTTCTCAAGCCACGTGCCTTTCGTGGCCTGCGTAGCGGAAAATTCGACGACGCACTTGCCCGCAGTCTTAGGGAAGCCATCGGCGCTGAGAGCCTCGCCTTCTGCATAGGCCGCGGCCGCCGCGTCAGGATCCTGCAACTCTAGCGTCCGCAGGTGCAGCACGCGCTGGAAGGGTTTGACCTCCAGTTCCGCGCCGGGGTGGCGCGCGATGATTTCTTTGAGTTCTGCTTCTTTCTTCGCCAGGTGAGCTTCCATCTCCGGAGTGAGGGCGGAATCCTCCCAAGAGGACTCTGCGCCATGCGAGCCGCCCAAAAGTACCGGTTCACGCAGCGGGCAAACCCGCTTTAAGCCTTCGAGATGCCGACCGGAGAGTACCGCGGCGGTGGTGTTCGGGAGCTCCGCTAGGGTGGCCAGGGCGTCGAGTGAGCGCTGCTCCGGCTTTACGTCATACGCGTTGCGCGCGAAGCCCGCTAAGGTGCCATCAAAATCGGACACAACCGCGAGGTGTTCAGTGGAGGCGAGAGCATCAATCATGCTCCCCACCCTAGCGCTGAAAACTTCAGGGCTACAGCGAAGCCATCCGGATGATCGGTGAATCCACTTTGTCGGTGCGCAGCGTCAATACGAGTTGGTTGTTGGGGTTAAGCGCAAAGTCGAATTCATGGCCTTCGGCGATGAGGTTGCGCATGAGCGAATCGGCCCACCTGACCGAGCCCTCGCAGTCTTCACCGTTCGGTGGGCTCTCGTAGGTGGCTTTTTCTACCCTCATCACGTCACCCTCCCAGATCGTGGAGGCCTTGTTCCCTTTGTGGAAGGAGACCTCGGCGGTGAAGGGGACGCAGCCGGTCGAGCCCACGGCAGTGTGCTCACCGAAACTCATGTGCGGCACTTGCGCGGTATCGGCTGGGAGGGAGGATGGCGCGTCCGGGGAGGTATAAAGGTTGATGACCTGCCAATCCTTGCCCACGATGCGATCATCGCCGCGCGGCGTGGGCTCCTCGTCCGCGGAGCCGCACCCGGTGAGGCCACTTGCGAGCAGCGCCGAGGTGAGCACAGCGGTGAGCGCTGCGGCGGGGCGGCGTCGCATCATGCTTCCTCCTGATCCAACGCGCCGAGGAAGGACTGCGACCACAAAGCGATATCATGCTGGCGCACCTGCTCGTTCATGGCAGTCATGCGCTCGCGCATGGTCTCAGGCGATTCCTCCAGCGCCTTGACCGCGGAGAGCAGGGCGCGCTTGATGGATTCGATGTCGAAGGGGTTGCACAGGTTAGCTTGAGTAAGCTCTGCCGCCGCACCTGCGAACTCGGAGAGCACGAGCGCGCCGGAGCCATCGCCGTGGGAGGCCACGTATTCCTTGGCCACTAGGTTCATGCCGTCCTTAAATGGCGTGACCAGCATGATGTCCGCGAGCCTGTAGTAGCGGCGCAGGACCTCCTTCGGAACGGAGCTGTGCTGATAGTGCACCACCGGCGCACCGAGGCGCCCGAAGCGCCCATTGATGCGGCCTACGGCTTCCTCCACCTTCGAGCGCGTGGCGCGGTAGTGGTCGATGCGCTCGCGCGAGGGCGTGGCCAGCTGCACGAAGGTCACCTCTTCTGGGTCCAGCGCCCCGGTTTCGAGGAGCTCCTCGAAGGCAGTAAGACGCTGCAGGATGCCCTTTGTGTAGTCGAGGCGGTCGACTCCCAAAATGACGTGCGTGGGGTTACCCAACTCCGCACGTAGCTGGGCGATGTCCCCCGCATCACCGCCTTCAGCGAACTCACCCGCCGCAATGGAGATGGGAAAGGCACCGATTCCGACGGAATGCCCACTACTGGTCACGATGCGCGCGGTGACCGCGCGGGTGCTCACTTCACCTTCGACCTTCAGGCCCTGGGTGCGGGCGAGCTCTAGGAAATTGCGGGCGTTGGATTCGAGGTGGAAGCCGATCAGGTTGGCGTCGAGAAGCCCCCGCACCAACTCCTCACGCCACGGCAGCTGGCGGAAGAGATCCGGGGAGGGGAAAGGGATGTGGAGGAAGAAGCCGATGGTGAGATCGGGGCGCAGCTGGCGCAGGATGCCGGGCACGAGCTGCAGCTGATAGTCCTGAACCCACACCGTGGCATTCTCCGCGGCGACAGCCGCTACCTCGTTGGCAAAACGCAGGTTGACCTCGCGGTAAGCATCCCACCAATCGCGGTTGTAGACGGGGGTGACGATGAGGTCGTGGTAGAGCGGCCACAGGGTGGCATTGGAAAAGCCCTCGTAGAAGGCTTCATAATCCTCTTGCGTGAGGCGTACCGGGTGAAGCAGGACGCCGTTGTCGGTGGTGAAAGGCTCAGGGGCCTCGTCGGCCACGCCCGGCCAACCCACCCAACAGCCCTGGTGTTCTTCCAAGACAGGGGAAAGCGCGGTGACGAGACCGCCGGGGGAGGCCTTCCATTCACGGGTGCCGTCGGCGGAGGTCTCGAGGTCCACCGGCAGGCGGTTGGCCACGACTACGAAGCTATTGCTGCGCCCGGACATAGCTAGGCCTTCTTCGCGGACTTTTTAGACGCCTTCTTCGTCGACTTCTTGGTGCTCTTCTTAGTCGCCTTCTTTGAGGCTTTCTTCGTAGCCTTCTTGGTCGCCTTCTTGCTGGACTTCTTGGAGGCCTTCTTCGTTGACTTCTTGCTGGACTTCTTCGGAGCAGCATCGGCTTGCTCGGCCAAGACCTTGCGGTGCACCAAGCCTTCCGGTTCGACGCCCAGCATCGACATAAGAGTCACGCCGTCAAGGAAATCCTCCGCATAGGTGGCAACGACGCGGCGCGCGGAGCGGGCGGTCTCTTCCTCTACTGCATGAGTCTGGTCAGCCGCTGGCTGAGTATCTGTGACCTTTGGTGGCACGGAGTCCTCCTGGGATGAAGTGTGAAAGCTTTCAGACCGGCTATTCTACGCTATTGCGACGCCGATGGGGCGCTCGGGTCATCTTTGCCGGGCACCGTGTAGGTGGGGCGCTGCGCTGGAAACTCCGTGGTGACGGGCCACATGTCCGTGACGGCATCACCCTGCTGGAAGCGCGCCTGCTGCGCGGGCGTCGGTGGCTTGGGGCCATACTGCGGCGGCGGGGCCGGCAGGTTGTGGCGCGGTGCGAAGGGGGACATGGGGACGCGGGGGATGCGTGCTCGCTGCGCCAAACGGGTGGCCCGTGAAAAGGAAAAGGTTCCCAGGCGCTTGAAGGCGGTATAAGGCCGGAAGTACTGCGGGCGGCGCAGGCGGCGGGCGACGCGCTCACCGAAGACCACGCCGGCGGCGAGCGCGCCGGAAATGGCAAGCGCACTGGCCAGGTTGGTCAGGCCGGTGATGAGCTGTTCGTTGAGCATGGCGTACATGCCGCGATACAAGGTCAGGCCCGGCAGCATGGGGGTATAGCCCACGATCATGGTGATGAGCGGTGGCATCATGTAGCGGCGGGAAAGGAGACCACCCGCGAGGCCTACCGCCACGGCCGAGAATCCGGAGGCCACGACAGCGCCAACGCCGAAAAAGACGACGAGGAAGTAGTAGAAAACCATACCGGCGGCCGCCGTGAGCCCGGAGATGGTGACCTCCGACCACGAAGCCCCCAAGGCCAACGCGAAGGCGGCGGAGCCGATTCCGCCGCACAGCACCAGAAGCGGGATCTGGTGATAGACGGGTGGCGCGAGCGTCGCCAGCGGCGGCAGGCTAAAGCCCACCCATGAGGCAACCTGGATACCCAGGCCCACGCCGGCGATGATGGCGCCGGTGGACATGAGGGCCTCGAAGAACTTGGCGGAGGAGGTTACGGGGGCGCGCGTGATGCCGTCCACCAGGCACTGCACCAAGGTCAGTCCCGCCACCAGCACGATGATGCCCGAACCGATGATCTGGGAAGGCAGAATGTGGATACCAAAACCCGCGAAGACGTTGTAGAGAATGGCCGCGGGGACAACGGCAAGCAAGCCACCGACGAGGTTCTGATAGAAGGGCGGCAAGCGGTAGCCGGCCAGGAACATGTTCGTGCCCATGATGAGCGCCGAAATGAGGAACGTGATGACGCCGACGAGGAGATCACCACCGAGCATGACGGCGATAAACCCACCCATGGCGCCCCAGGCGCTGACGATGGTGGTCGTGGAATAGGGGTTTTTCATCGCGTCGATATCATCCAGGACCTTCTCCGCCATGGCCGGCGGCGTGGCACCGGAGTGGATGGAGCGGATGAGGCGGTCGACGGCGGACAGCTTGGTGAAGTCCACAGCGATGCTCGGCGCCACGCGGAAGACGTGGAGGTTGCGCCGGTCTGGACCCGTGCCAATAGCCGTGTGGATAGTGATCGTGTTCATCAGGATGGACACGTGACAGTAGTGCAGACCATAAGAGGATGCGACGAGGTGAATCTGCGCCTGGACGTCAGTATTGGCGGAGCCAGCCGCAATCAGGATTTCGCCGACGCGCGCGGCGATTTCCATGACGCCCGTGACCTGGGCCGGGTCGGTGAGATCGACCGGGGCAAGAGGGGAGGGCGGTGGTGCGGCCTTCGCGGCGTCAATGGTGGCGACGGGGGCCGAACGGTACAGCAGGCGCTGGCGCAAGGAAGAAAGAACAGACACGGAAAAGAAAGACCTCATCAACACTTCTGGGTTCGGTAAGTCAGCACTTTAGTAACTGCCGCCGATTTATGCACCTGCCAGTGCTTTTCGGGGTCCTCACACTCGCTTTTTCGCAGCGCAAGCACCCTGGCTTTCCTTCCGAGGGGTGGTCTCAGGTACGATTCCCTCTAGCGGATTAGCCGCGGTGCTGGAGTGGCGCAATTGGTAGCGCAACGCACTTGTAATGCGTAGGTTGCGAGTTCAAGTCTCGTCTCCAGCTCAAAAGGGCCTTTTTAAAGGCCCATTTTTCTTAGTCGGCGAGGTGGCCTAGGGCGACGTCGATAAGCGCCCGGCGTCGCTGCGGTGACAGGGGGCGCTCGGTGAGGTGATCATGGACCCACAGGCCGTTCGCTATCACCATCGCGAGCGCCACGGATTCATCCTCCGTAGCGGGATCGGGGAGCCAACGCTCGTCGACATCCCTCCACACCTTCTGAAAATCCGGATGGGACTGCGCGTGGATGGACATCAGCAGCTCAATGAGCGGATCATTCTTGCCCATTGATTCCAACGCGGCACGGTAGCGCTGGCGCGGGCTTAATTCCTCGGCCGTCTTGCCGTCGGAGAGTGCGATAAGCTCCTCCTCCCAGCGCTCCGCGCACAACGAATGGCAGTCTATGAGCAGCTGGTGCCGGGTGGGGAAGTGGTAGATGAGCCCAGACTTGCTCATGCCCGTGGCCGTGGCCAAGGAATCATAAGTGAGCGCGTGGACGCCGTCCTTCTCGATGATGGTGAGCGCCATGTCGAGCGCTTCGACCTTTTTACTAGTGCGAGGCATCGGCACCTCCTGACGTGGGGTTGGTGCGGAAGCACCAGCCGGTGACCGCGGCGAAGACGAGCATGACTACGCCGAGTCCTGCGGCGGTGGCCAGGTAAGCGTCGGTATAGGCGGGGCCGGCAACCTCCGCGAGCGCCGGGGTGTGGAGCGCTTCCATGCCTAGGTCTTGGACGTCTTCGGGCAGACCGCTCTTGTACACCATGGGGAGTACGGAACCGGTGATCGCAATCGAGAGCAGCGTGCCGAATTCATAGGAGACCTCCTCTACGCCGGCGGCCATGCCGGAGCGCGAGGCGGGGGCGGCGCCGATGATGGCGGTGGAGGAGACTGACATGACAAGCCCCGCGCCGATTCCGGTGATGAATAGGCCCGCCAGGTATGCGGGGAAGATGTTGTGCGTGCCGCCCCACACCACGCAGCCGATGCCCGCCGCCATGAAGAGGAAGCCACCGGCGATGATCGGCAAGAAACCCCAACGGTGGAGGTTGGCACCACCCAACGCGGACATTGGCAGCGCCGCCAGCGCGATGAGGGAAATGATGAGCCCGGCATGAAGCGGGGAATACAGGTCCACCAGCTGGAGCTTCTGCGTTGTGGTCATCTCTAGTCCCGCCATGCCAAACATGGCGCCCGCCGCAGCCAAGACGCCGCCGCTGAAGATGGGGGAGCGGAAAATATCGAAGGTGAGGAGTGGTTCCTTCAGCTTGTGCTGGCGGCGGGTGAAGAGGATGGCGCCGATGAGGCAGGCGGCTAGCGCGCCGCCGATGAGCATGGCGTTGAGGTGGGCGCTGGCCACCGACTTGATGACGAGTATCAGCGAGGCCAGCGTGATGAGCGCATACAGCGAGGAGAGGAAATCCCAGTGCTTCGCCGGGTTCGCCATATTCGGCGGGGCGAGGAAGGCCGTGAGGATGAGCGCGATGATGACGATGGGCACGTTGACCAAGAAGACCGAGCCCCACCAAAAATGCTCCAGCAAGAAGCCACCCACCGTGGGGCCGGCCGCCGCACCCACGACGGCGATGGAGCCCCAAATGCCGATGGCTGTATTGCGCTCAATCTCATCCTCAAAGGTCAACCGGATCAGGGCGAGGGTTGCGGGCATCATGATGGAGGCCCCGAGGCCCAAAAAGGCGCGAGCCGCGGCTAATTCCCACGCGCCGGGCGCTAGCGCTGCGGCCAGTGATGCGATGCCGAAGATCCACAGGCCGATGACGAACATGCGGCGGTGCCCGATTTTATCGCCCAACGTGCCGGTTCCCAGCAGGAGGCCGGCCAGCATGAGCGCGTAGGCGTTGATGATCCACAGCTGCTGCAGCGAGGTGGCGTGGAGCTGATCGGAGAGCACCGGTAGCGCGGTGTAGAGGATTGAGTTGTCTAAGCCGATCATGAGCAGGCCCAGGGAAATGACGCCAAAAAAGGTCCACCGGCGCGTAGCGGAGGCGCGGAGGGATTCGGCGGAGGCTTTCACGTGGAGGTCTGACATGGTTCGAAACTATAGCGAACGGTCGTTACAGTTTCAAAGCTTAGAAGGTCGAGTTGTTGTCGCAGTCACAAAGTTTCTAGGACGTGAGAAGTCAGCTTTATGGTGGCGAAACGCGCCTTAAAGGGGGAACACTGGGGGCCGTTAACGGCAAAAGTTAGAGAGGTAAATCATGGCACGCAATTACGCCACACAATTAGTAGAAACCTTGGAAGCCCAGGGTGTGAAACGCATCTACGGCCTCGTCGGCGATTCCCTCAACCCCATCGTGGACGCAGTGCGGAAGTCCTCCATCGAATGGGTTCACGTTCGCAACGAGGAGGCCGCAGCGTTTGCCGCGGAGGCCGATTCCCTCACCACCGGCAACCTTGCCGTGTGCGCCGCATCCTGCGGCCCGGGAAATACGCACCTTATTCAGGGACTTTATGACGCCCACCGCAACGGCGCCAAGGTCCTCGCCCTGGCCAGCCACATTCCTTCCCGCCAGATCGGCTCGAAGTTCTTCCAAGAGACCCACCCGGAGGCCATCTTCCAAGAGTGCTCGAGCTACTGCGAGATGGTGAACTCCGCTGACCAAGGTGCCGTGGTCTTGCACCACGCCATCCAGAGCACCATGGCGGGCAAGGGAGTGTCCGTCCTCGTTATCCCGGGCGATGTGTCCACGCAGGAGGCCGAGGATGATACCTTCACCTCCTCTGTTATCTCCGCCGGCTGCCCGGTCGTCTTCCCGGATCCTGCCGAGGCCGCCGCATTGACCCAGGCCATCAACGAGGCCAAGACCGTCGCCCTCTTCGTCGGCGCCGGCGTGAAGAACGCCCGCGAGCAGGTCCTCGCGCTCGCCGAAAAGATCAAGGCCCCCATCGGCCACGCCCTGGGTGGCAAGATGTACATCCAGTACGACAACCCCTTCGACGTCGGCATGTCCGGCCTGCTCGGCTACGGTGCAGCACACGAGGCCACCCACGAAGCAGACCTGCTCATCCTGCTGGGCACGGACTTCCCCTACAACGACTTCCTGCCGGATGCCAACGTGGCGCAGGTTGACATCGACGGCTCCCACATCGGTCGCCGCACCCGCATCAAGTACCCGGTGACCGGTGATGTCGCCGCCACCATCGAGAACATCCTGCCGCACGTGGAGGAGAAGAAGGACCGCTCCTTCCTGGACAAGATGCTCAAGAAGCACTACGACAAGCTGAATCACGTAGTCGAGGCCTATACCTCCGGCGTGGAGAAGCACACCCCGATCCACCCGGAGTACATTGCCGATCTCATCGATCAGCAGGCCGATGAGGACGCCATCTTCACCGTCGATACCGGCATGTGCAATGTTTGGGGCGCGCGCTACATCACCCCGAATGGTAAGCGTGAGCAGATTGGTTCCTTCCGCCACGGCACCATGGCCAATGCTCTGCCGATGGCTCTCGGCGCGCAGGCGGCGAACCCGGGCCGCCAGGTCATTACGTTCTCCGGCGACGGCGGTCTGTCCATGCTCATGGGCGAGCTGCTCACGGTGAAGCTGCACAACCTGCCGGTGAAGATGTTTGTGTTCAATAACTCTTCCCTCGGCATGGTCAAGCTGGAGATGCTGGTCCAGGGCCTCCCGGAGCACGAGACCGACCACGAGCACGTGAACTACGCCAAGATTGCGGAGGGCGCGGGCATCAAGCACTTCCGCATCGAGGACCCGAAGGACGCGCCGCGCCTCATCAAGGAGGCCTTGGCCTACGACGGGCCTGTGCTTATCGACGTCGTCACCGACCCCAACGCCCTCTCCCTGCCACCCACACTGACCTTTGAGCAGCTGCTCGGCTTCTCCAAGGCGGCAACCCGCACCGTCTTCGGCGGCGGCGTGGGCCAGATGCTCACCATGGCGAAGTCCAACCTGCGCAACATCCCGCGCCCGCAGGACTTCTAAGCGGACTTTCGGCATTCGGCCGTGACCCCCGCCTTCCCTCCGGCATACTTTTCGCCGTGGGGAGGCGGGGGTTTGCTGTGCGGGGAGTTCTCGGCTTGCACCTGCCGCGACGTCAACTTCTAAGCTTCGTGTCATGAGCACGGACTACAGCGACTACAGCATTGGTGAGGTGGCCGCCATCCTCAAAGTCACCACTCGAACGTTGCGGCACTGGGATGAGATTGGGCTGCTGAGCCCGCAGTGGCGCACTGTGGGAGACCACCGTCTCTACACAGAAGACGACCTGCAGCGCGGTATGGACATTGTGATCTATCGCAGCGTGGGCATTGAGCTGAAGGACATCGCTGAGTTGTTGCAGGCGCCCGCCGCGTCCGCCGTGGATCGTCTCCGTGCTCAGCAGGCTGCCTTGCGGAAGCGGCGCGCCGATGTTGACGCGATGCTGCAGGCAGTGAACCGACTAATCAAGGAGACCGAAATGGATCAGAACCTTAGCGCGAGCCAAAAGGTAAAGAAGCTGGGTGACGCATGGCCCACGTTGCAGGAGGAAGCCCACGAGAAGTGGGGTGACAGCACAGAGTGGGCGGCCAGTGCGGCCGTCGCGGAATCGATGGGGAAGAAAGACTGGGAGGTATTCTCCGTGGAGCATGAACACTTTGCGGCCGAGCTAGAGGAGGCCGCGAAAGCGGGACTTGAGGCAGGCAGCGAGGAGGCGAAGGAGATCGTCGACAAGCACTGTGCTCTCATCGCCCAGTGGTACCCGGTGTCGAGGTCCAAGCAAGTGCTCCTGGCGCGCATGTATTGCGAGGATCCGCGCTTCGATGAGACCTACCGTGGCAACGCCGACTACCTGCGCCAGCTGATCGAGGCTCAAGCCCAGGCAGAAGGGCTGGATCTGGGTAATCTCGTGTGGGACTGATTTGTTCACAGCGCACGTCCAGACTCCGCTCAGTACCCTGGGAAGGCGTAGTGCAATACTTCTCACTTTGAATGAGAAACCCCCACGCCACCTAGTCATAGGAACAGCGGAGAAAGGACCAAAGCGGGACCATGGATGATTCAAAGGACGTCAAGGTACTTGTCGTCGATGACGAGCCGAATATCGTTGAACTACTTACTGTTTCCCTGAAGTTTCAGGGCTTCGATGTACACAGCGCCAACTCCGGCAACGAGGCTCTGCGCATTGCGCGTGAGATCAATCCCGACGCCTACATTATGGACGTCATGATGCCGGGCATGGACGGTTTTGAGCTGCTGGGCAAGCTGCGCGCAGAAGGCCTCGACGGCCCCGTCCTCTACCTCACCGCCAAGGACAGCGTGGATCAGCGCATCCATGGCTTGACCATTGGTGCGGATGATTACGTCACCAAACCCTTCAGCCTGGAGGAAGTCATCACCCGACTGCGCGTGATCCTGCGCCGCGGCAATGCGGTGGATGATCAGGATGGCAGCGCCACCATGACCTATGCCGACCTCACTCTCAACGATGACACCCATGAGGTCACCAAGGCCGGGGAGATCGTGGAGCTTTCGCCCACCGAGTTCAACCTGCTGCGCTACCTCATGCAAAACCGCGAGGTGGTGCTGTCCAAGTCCAAGATTCTGGACAACGTCTGGCACTACGATTTCGGCGGCGATGGCAACGTGGTCGAGTCCTACATCTCCTACCTGCGCCGCAAGATTGATACCGGCGATACACCGCTGATCCACACCGTCCGCGGCGTTGGTTATGTGCTGCGTACGCCGCGCACGTAGGTTCATCCACTATGAGCGAATCCCCCGCGAACACTCAGGGCTCGGATTCTGGATCCTCTTCGGTGCGGAATAGCGCCCTGCGCCGGCGCATGCAACGTCCTAAAGCGCTGCCCCTGCGCACGTGGCTGCTCGTCCTCATGGTTCTGGTTTCGGGCTTGGGCCTGGCTATGTCCTCCCTGGCGGTGTCGTCGATCATGCGCAATGTGCTCTACACCCGCGTGGACACTGAGCTCAATGACGCGATTGGCTCCTGGGCCAGCAACCTCGACGCGGCCTTTTATACCCCGCAGGACGGAAGCCGCCGACCCCCGACGGACTATGTAGCACTGGCGTATTATCCCGATGGTTCCGTGGTGACCACGCGGCCGATGGCGGGGTTGCCGGATGCCCGCTCGGTGGTCGTCGGCGGCGAGCCCACGAGTGTCCGCTCGGTTCAAGGCGAAACCGAATGGCGGGCCGTGGCGAAGCTCAAATCGGATGGTTCCGTGGTCGTCGTGGCCAAAGACATGACGACGGAGAACTCCATCCTTAAAGGCCTGGCCATTGTCCAGGTCATTATCGCGGCGTTGGTCATGCTCATCATCGCGTTGGTGGGCATGTGGCTCATCCACAGAGCCTTGCGTCCACTGCGCGTGGTGGAGAAAACGGCCTCCCAGATCGCGGCGGGCAACCTGGATAAACGCGTTCCTGAGTGGCCGCTGCACACCGAGGTGGGGCAGCTCGCCGCAGCGCTCAACGTCATGTTGACGCAATTGCAAAACTCCGTGCTCCATGCGCAGGAGAAGGAGCAACAGATGCGCCGCTTCGTCGGAGATGCCTCCCACGAGCTTCGCACCCCACTGACCAGCCTGCGCGGCTACACGGAGCTGTACCGCTCGGGGGCAACCCAAGACCCGGAGTTTGTCTTCAGCAAGATCGATGCTGAGTCGAAGCGCATGTCGCTGTTGGTGGAGGATCTGCTGGCCCTGACGCGCGCAGAGGGCTCGCGCCTCGACATGCGTGAGGTGGACATGTTGGAGCTCGTGCTCTCTGTGGGTTCTTCGGCGCGCGCGGCTTTTTCTGGCCGCACCATCAACGTCAACAACGAAGCCTCCGGGATTCCAATGGTCAACGGAGACCCGGACCGCTTGCACCAGGTATTGCTTAACCTGGTGTCCAACGGCATCCGTCACGGCGGTGATGAGGCGTCGGTGACGCTGACGTTGCGGGATGACGAGGAGCACGTGCTTATCGACGTTGCCGATGACGGCAAGGGCATCTCCCCCGAAGATGCAGCCCACATCTTTGAGCGCTTTTACCGTGCTGATACCTCACGAACCCGCGATACGGGTGGCTCGGGCTTGGGCTTGGCCATCGTGAAGTCCCTCGTGGAGCAGCACGGCGGTTCCATCTCCGTGGACTCTGAGCTGGGCAGCGGATCGGTCTTTACCGTCCAACTGCCCAAGGCGGCAGCTAGTTCCTAGCTGCCGAAAGGTAGCAGTCAGCTCTTAGCTGTCGCGGCGGCCATCCTCATCTGTGCCGAGGTGCTGGCGGATGCGCGCGGCGGCCTCGTCCATGGCGGCGGGGTCGGTGGCGTCGGCAGCGAAGGCCTTGGCGAAGTCGTAGTCTTCCATTTTCTCGGTGGGGAAGAGGTGGATGTGGGTATGCGGCACGTCGAAGCCGGCGATGATGTAGCCGGTACGTGGGGTATCAAAGGCCGTCTTAATGGCGCCACCGATCTCTAGAGCGATCTCGTTGAGGTGTGCCCAGGTTTCTGAATCGAGATCAGTCCACTTATCGACCTCCTCGACTGGCACCACCAAGGTGTGGCCATAACGCAGCGGCTCGATGGACAAAAACGCCACGCATTTCTCGTCGCGGTACACAAAGCGAGCTGGCAGCTCGCCCTCGATGATCTTTGTAAATACGGAAGACATGGCCCCTAGGCTACCGCCAGTTAAGATAGACGGCATGCGCATTCTCGTTATCGGTTCGGGCGGCCGCGAACACGCCCTGCTCACTGGCTTGAAAGCTGACCCCACTGTTACCGATCTGCACATCGCACCGGGCTCCCCGGCCCATGCGAAGCAGGCCACCGTCCACCCGGAGTATTCCCAGGTGGATGATCCTGCGCGCATGGTTGAACTAGCCGTGGACATCGCCGCTGACCTCGTCGTCATCGGGCCGGAGGTGCCACTGGTAAAAGGCGTCGCGGATGCACTGCGTGAGCGTGGCATTGCGGTCTTCGGGCCGTCGGCAAGCGCGGCGCAAATCGAGGGTTCCAAGGCCTTTGCCAAGGACGTCATGGCGGCTGCCGGCGTGCGCACCGCCCGCGCGGAGCAGCTCGCCCCTGGCGCAAGTGATGCGGACATCGAGGCCGCGCTCGACCGTTTCGGCCCGCACTTCGTGGTCAAGGACGATGGCCTAGCAGGCGGCAAGGGCGTGGTGGTGACCGAATCCCGCGAAGAAGCCCGCGCGCACGTCGACGCCGTCCATGCAGCCGGCAACCCGGTGCTGCTCGAGTCCTTCCTCGATGGCCCCGAGGTTTCCCTGTTCTGTCTCGTGGATGGTGAGACCGTCGTGCCGCTGCTGCCGGCGCAGGACCACAAGCGTGCCTATGACAACGATGAAGGCCCCAACACCGGCGGCATGGGTGCTTATACGCCGCTGCCGTGGCTGCCTGCCGACGGTACCCAGCGCATCGTCGACGAAGTCTGCGTCCCCGTGGCCAAGGAAATGGTCAAGCGCGGCACGCCGTACACCGGGCTGCTGTATGCGGGATTGGCCTGGGGCAAGGAAGGTCCGGCCGTCGTCGAATTCAACTGCCGTTTCGGTGACCCGGAAACGCAGGCGGTCTTGTCCCTTCTGAAGTCCCCACTGGGAGAGGTCCTGCACGCCACCGCGACAGGGCAACTCGCGGACCTTGCGCCGCTGGAGTGGGAGGAAGGCTACGCCGTTACCGTGGTGCTGGCTGCCGAGGGCTACCCGGCTTCCCCGCGCAAGGGTGATCCGATCACCTCGCCGGATCTTGATGATCCCACCCGCGTCCTCCACGCTGGCACCACCACGGGGGAGGGCGGATACGTGTCCAACGGTGGTCGTGTCCTCAACGTCCTCGGCCGCGGTGCCACCTTGGCCGACGCCCGCGCCGCCGCCTACGAGGTGCTCGACGGCATCAAGCTGGAGGGCAGCTTCTTCCGCAAGGACATTGCGTTGCCAGCGGAAAAGGGGCAGATCAGCATCTAATCCGCTGATAATGCCTCCTTTGGGGCAAGGCGTGGAATAATGAGCGACGTGGCTGAAAAGAAGAACATTTCCAACGTCCTGTCCGCTCGATACGCCTCCCCAGAAATGGCTGAAATCTGGTCCCCAGAACACAAGATCATTCTGGAGCGCCAGCTGTGGATCGCGGTGATGAAGGCGCAGAAGGATCTCGGCGTCGATATTCCCGCCCAGGCCATCGCCGCCTATGAGGCGCAGGTTGAGAACGTGGACCTTGCCTCGATTGCCCAGCGTGAGCGCGTCACGCGTCACGACGTCAAGGCACGCATCGAGGAATTCAACGCCCTGGCCGGCTGCGAGCACATTCACAAGGGAATGACCTCGCGCGACCTGACGGAAAACGTCGAGCAGCTGCAGATTCTGCGTTCCTTGGAGCTGGTGCGCAATAAGGCCATCGCTGTGGTCTCGCGCATTGGTGAGCACGCCGCGCAGTACCAGACGCTGGTGATGGCAGGCCGTTCCCACAACGTCGCTGCCCAGGCGACGACCTTGGGCAAGCGCTTCGCCTCGGCTGCCGACGAGCTCCTGCTCGGCATCGAGCGCGTGGAATCCCTGTTGAGCCGCTACCCGCTGCGCGGCATCAAGGGCCCGATGGGCACCTCGCAGGACATGCTTGACCTCATGGGAGGCTCCGAGGACAAGCTCGCCGCGCTGGAGACGCGCATTGCGGATCACCTGGGCTTCTCCCGCGTATTCAACTCGGTGGGCCAGGTTTACCCGCGCTCCCTCGACTTCGACGCTGTGTCTGCGCTCGTTGAACTGGGTGCTGCGCCCTCCTCGCTGGCCACGACCATCCGCCTGATGGCCGGCAACGAGACCGTGACTGAAGGATTCAAGGAAGGCCAGGTCGGCTCCTCCGCGATGCCGCACAAGATGAACGCCCGCTCCTGCGAGCGCGTGTGCGGTTTCCAGGTAATCCTGCGCGGCTACCTCACCATGGTGGCGGATCTGTCTGGCCAGCAGTGGAACGAGGGCGACGTGTTCTGCTCGGTGGTCCGCCGCGTGGCACTGCCGGATGCCTTCTTCGCCATTGACGGTATGTTTGAAACCTTCCTCACCGTGCTCGCGGAATTCGGTGCCTTCCCGGCGATGATCGACCGCGAACTGGAGCGTTACCTGCCCTTCCTTGCCACCACCCGCATCCTCATGGCGGCGGTGCGCGCGGGCGTGGGCCGCGAAACCGCGCACGAGGTCATCAAGGAAAACGCCGTCGCCGTGGCGCTCAACATGCGTGAGAATGGCGGGGAGCAGGATCTGATTGAGCGCCTGGCTGCCGACGAGCGCCTGCCGCTCGATGCTGCCGCCCTCGAGGCCGCGCTGTCGGACAAGCACGCTTTCATCGGCGCTGCCGAATCGCAGGTGAGCCAGATTCTGGGCCGCATCAAGGCGATTGCTGATCAGCACCCGCAGGCCGCCGCCTACACCCCGGGCGAAATCCTTTAGTTTCACCCCTTGGCGGTACGTTTCGATCAATTAAGGTTGCCAGCTCTTCAATTTTCTAGCCCCTATTTGATCGAAACGACCTCCCATCGGCGGCCGGACAACCCGGCACTAGCTCTTAGGCCATTCCAGGGATGCGCAGCACCGGCAGCTCGAAGCCGCCGAGGGATTTTCCGTTGGTAGCAAGGTAGCCGCCGATCATCAGAGCGGTGAGCACCGCCATGATGCCGAGAACCGTAGCACCCGTGGACGAGGTTTGCTGCTGCGTCGTCTTGCCCGGGATGGGTAGCTCCGGCACCGGCTGGATACCTTCCTGCGCACCGCGGCTGTGCAGCTCTTCCACGCACTCGGCAAAGGACTGCACCTGCGCTGCGTTGAAGGCATCGACGGCCTCCTTTTCCTGCGCCTGGTTTTCTGCCAGAGCGGCGCGCAGCTTGGGGCTGAAATCGCTACCCGTAGACAACAACGGCGCCGGGCCCTTCTCAGTCCGGGACTTCGCCGCATTGATCGAGTATTCGGCATCCCCCGGCAACAGCACCGATTCATCCTCCACCAGGTCCTCCGGGGCGGACGCGCCGACCATGATGATGACCATATCCGCGCCCGTGTAGCCGGCCTTGCCCAGCGCGGCCACCGTCGCCGCGTAGCCCGGAGCCTTGCTGATATCGCGCGAGGTGTACGCGGAGAAGTCCAGCTTCGGGAACTGCGCTTGAATCTTCTCCGAGGTCGCGCGGATGGTGTTGATGTAGCCCGCCCGGACGTCGCGGGCTAGTGCGCGATCCGTGGCGGACGCCGACATCGTGCACAGCCACTGTCCGTGGGCGGACTCGCGCACGGAGATGTCGGCTGCGTGCGCAGCGGGCACAGACAGGGTGGCGCCCACCAGCGCAGCGGAGGTCAAAAGGGAGGTCAGGCGAGAGTGCACGGGCTTAGCTCCTCGGGATTGGGATGTATCTTGAAGCAGTCTAGACGGGTCTAGAATGTATGTCATGCGTCCAGAACTTTCTTCCTATGCCCACATCGCCTCCGGCAAGGTGCGCGATATCTACGAAATCGATGACAGCACCCTGCTCATGGTGGTCTCCGACCGTATTTCCGCCTATGACCACGCCCTCGAGCCGGCCATCCCCGACAAGGGCCGCGTGCTCACGGCGACGTCGAAGTTCTTCTTCGACGCCATCGACTTCCCCAACCACCTGGCCGGAACGCTCGATGATGAGCGCATCCCCGAGGAAGTCCTCGGTCGCTCAATGGTCGTGCAGAAGCTCGACATGCTTCCCTTCGAATGCGTCGCCCGCGGCTACCTCACCGGCTCCGGACTCAAGGAGTACAAGGCATCCGGCAGCGTGTGCGGAGTCAAGCTGCCCGAGGGTCTGACCGAGGCTTCCCGCCTGCCCGAGCCCATCTTCACCCCAGCCACTAAGGCGGAGCAGGGCGAGCACGATGAGAACGTCTCCTTCGATGTCGTCGTGGACAAGCTCGGCCGCGAACGAGCCGAAGAGCTGCGCGATGCCACCCTGCGCATTTATGCCAAGGCCGCCGCGTTGGCGGAGGAGAAGGGCATTATTTTGGCGGATACGAAGTTCGAGTTTGGCGTCGACAAGCACGGCACTTTGGTCTTGGCCGATGAAGTCCTCACCCCGGACTCCTCGCGCTACTGGCCGGCCGATACCTATGAAGAAGGCAAGGTCCAGCCTTCCTTTGATAAGCAGTACGTTCGCGATTGGCTCACCAATTCCGGCTGGGACAAGGAGTCCACGCCGCCGCGCTTGCCGGACGACGTTGTCCAGGCCACCCGCGCGCGCTATGTTGAGGCCTTTGAGCGCCTGTCCGGAACCACCTTTTAAGGAGGCTGAATGAACGCACCGATTGCTGCCAAGCGCCCCATCACGCGAGAGTTCCACGGCCGCAGTTTCGTCGATAACTACGAGTGGCTGCGTGAGAAAGACGCCCCGGAGACCCGCGAATACCTCGAGGCCGAAAACGCCTATACCCAAGAGCGCACCGCACACCTGGACACCTTGACGGAGAACATCTTCACCGAGGTCAAGTCCCGCATCAAGCAGACGGACATGTCCGTGCCCCAGCGTCGCGGCAAGTACTGGTACTACGGCCGCACCGAGGAAGGTAAGGAGTACGGCTATAGCTGCCGCATCCCGGTGTCGGAAGGCTCCGATCCGTGGACCCCGCCGACCATCCTGGAGACGGGGGCACCGGAAGGGGAGCAGGTGCTTCTCGACGTCAACGCGCTCGCCGAAGGCCACGACTTCTTCGCCCTGGGCGCTTCTTCGGTGAGCGATTCGGGTGACCTGCTGGCCTATTCGGTCGACGTGGCTGGCGATGAGCGCTTTGAGCTCTTCATCAAGGACTTGCGCACGGGCGAGCTATTGGAGGACCGCCTGGAAGGCATCTTCTACGGTGCGACGTGGGTAGGGGAGGAATTCATCTTCTACACCACCGTGGATGATGCATGGCGCCCGGATACGGTGTGGCGCCATCGCGTGGGTACCCCGCAGTCGGAGGATGTCGTGGTCATGCGCGAGGAGGATTCGCGTTTCGGCATCGGCGTGGGCACGACCCGCAGCGAGAAGTACATCATGATCGTGTCGAGCTCGAAGATGACGAGTGAGGCATGGGTACTCGAGCAGGACAACCCGGAGGGGGAGTTCAGCTGTTTGTGGGCGCGCGAATCCGGAGTGGACTACGACGTTGATCACGCCGTGGTGAGTGGTACCGATTATTGGGTGGTCACGCACAACGTGACCGGACCGAACTTTGAGTTGGGCTATTGCCCGGTCGGTGAGGAACTTCCCTCTTTGCGTGAGCTCACCGTGCTCATGCCTCACGATGATGAGGTTCGCTTGCAGGGCGTTGATTGCTACCGCGACCACATCGTCGTGGCCTACCGTCGGGGCGGGATCGGCCGGGCAGCGATTATGGATGTGCGGGAAGGCTGGGCGCGCCTCAGCGAGCTCAACTTCAACGAGGAGCTCTATACCGTCGGTGTGGCCGGCAACCCGGAGTGGGATGCGCCGGTGCTGCGCGTGAGCTATACCTCCTTCATCCAGCCCGCACAGCTCTTTGACTACCGCGTGGCTACGGGCGAGTACACGCTGCTGAAGGAACAGGAAGTCCCGGGCGGCTATGACAAGGACGAGTACGTGGCCTACCGCGTCTGGTCTGAAGCACCCGATGGGACGAAGGTGCCGGTGTCCATCGTGCACCGCGCGGACCTGGACCGCACGCAACCGAACCCGACGTTGCTTTATGGCTACGGTTCCTACGAGGCGAATATGGACCCGTACTTCTCGGTCTTCCGTTTGTCTCTCATGGACCGCGGCATGATCTTCGCCATGGCGCACGTTCGCGGTGGCGGCGAGATGGGCCGCAACTGGTACGACGACGGCAAGATGCTGGCCAAGAAAAACACGTTTACGGACTTCATCGCGGTGGCGGATGACCTCATCGCGCGCCGAGTGACCACGCCTTCACAACTTGTTGCTGAAGGTGGCTCGGCCGGTGGCCTGCTCATGGGCGCGGTGGCAAACATGGCGCCGGATAGGTTTAAGGCCATCGAGGCGAACGTGCCCTTCGTCGACCCGCTGACGTCCATTCTCATGCCGGAGCTACCACTCACGGTGGTGGAGTGGGAGGAATGGGGCGACCCGTACCACGATCCGGAGGTCTACGACTACATGGCCTCCTATGCGCCATACGAAAACATCGCTCCGCAGAAATACCCGAATATTCTGGCGTTGACCTCGCTCAATGACACCCGCGTGCTGTATGTTGAGCCGGCGAAGTGGGTGGCCAAGCTGCGTGACGTTGCCACCGGCGGCGAATTCCTCCTCAAGACGGAGATGGCCGCCGGCCACGGTGGTGTGTCCGGACGCTATGCCCAGTGGCGGCAGGCGGCTTTCGAGTACGCGTGGCTGATTAACCAAGCTACGGGGGCGGAGGCTTAAGCATCACCCCCGCTCGGCGCGCGGCGGCGCGGTGGCTGTGCGATAATTTTCCTTATGCATGGCCACCTTTTGGTTTCGATTTCCAGTATCTTCGACGACACCCGAAGGCAGGCCGCTGACCTGCTGGAGCAGTTCGATAAAGCGGATATCCCGGTGTCCTTGCTCGTAGCGCCACACATTGATGGCAATTGGCACCTGGCTAAGGATGAGTCGACGCGATCGTGGTTGCGTGATCAAGCCGAAGGCGGCCGCGTGCTCATTCTCAACGGCTTCGACCAGGCGGTTCAAGGGCGTCGCGCGGAGTTCGCGAACTTGGATGCGCACGAGGCACGCCTGCGCCTGAAGGGGGCGACGCGACAGATGGCAAAGATCGGCTTTGAGCCCACTATCTTTGCGCCGCCGCGCTGGCGTATGTCGGAGGGAACACTAGAAGTTCTTCCTGAGTTTGATTTTGACTTTGCTGCATCCACCCGCGGCATCCACGACCTTCGCTCCGGCGAGCTCCACCAAGCACGCAACCTGTCTTTTGGTGAGGGCTTTGGTTCGGCCAAGTGGTGGCGCCGCAACATCATCCGCGCCGCGGAACGCTCCGCTGAGCGCGGCAATACCGTGCGCCTGTCCATTTCCGGCCGCAATCTTGGTGACCGTAAGGTCGTCTCTGATTTCCTCAAGGCGGCCGAGCGCGCCGCTGCCGCAGGTGCGCGGCCTGCGGACTATTCAGTCTTCATGCACGCCGAATAGCCCACCAACCTCTTTTCTTTTCTAGCGCGTACTCGGTACAACATGGGGAAGTTGGAGACTCCACGTCTCGGTGGTGTTGCGTCAACTTTTACTTGGAAAAGCCAGTTCTTGTGGCTAGCTTCAAACAGATCATCGCGATGTGCATTGAAGGTGATGGGGTCTTTACGCGTTTACAGCCAACTGCCCGTCCAACACATGCAGATAAGCGTTTGGTGCTCTTGGGACAGAGGTTTAAAAGCGTTCATTTGCTTGAAAATACTGTTTTGCTGCGGTCATTAAATGCGCCAGCTTCTCATACGGGCGCGTACGAAGGTACGGTTCCCTCTCGAATTAGGTGTGGTTCATTGAAAGCTTGTGCCCCCAGGAGGTTTTCCTGGGGGCACACGCGCGTTTCTCTTAGCTCTTTAGAACCAAGAAAGTTAGGGCCAATCTACTTAACAACAATCTTTACCATTACCGGCTCGTCATTCACGGTTACTTCCTGACTACCCTCGAGCGCTCGCGCGGAGGAAAGGCTGGAAAGCCCCGAACAAGATGCGTTGATGGTATGCGAACCAGGTTCCAACGCGTAGAAGTACACGCCTTTGGCATTAGTCGTGTGTACCTTTTCCTGCGAAAGACCAATAAGCTTACATTCGCCTGCCGGGTTACCACTGGAGGTTACAACTTGAATCGTTGATTCTCCTGCATTGGGCTTGGTCTGCCCATCGTTGGGGAGACCTTGGCCGACACTGATTGCAACAACTAGGGAAATAATGCCCAGAACGGTACCAATGAATCCCAGAAGATTACTGGGGTTATTAATGAGAGCTTGAACCTGAGCTGGAACTGGGATCTGTGGTTGCATTGTTTTGGATCTCCTTAGTAGATTTCCGAAGTGAGAACTTCATGAGTGTCTTTTGCAGGGGAGAGATGATGATGTGTGGGGTGAGCTGGGGTAAGTCCCTTTCATCTTGTAGTGAATTATGAGGCATCGGAAAGGGCCGTGCAACCGTCAGGCGGTTTGATGTTGCCTTGTGTTGCCCCCCAATAGGGGAGGAGTGGCCTCTTGTTTCATCGGGTCCGACTGGCCGGCTGCGCTGGGGATCCTATATAGGTTGTCAACCTTGTGGGTGGGTTAGTTTTCTCCGCGGGAGCTATATGGACACGCTCGTTGTTTCCGGGCATGACTTTGAAGCTCATCCATGACGGACAAACCTTGGGACACTTCAGACCGGTGGGTTCGACACCCACACCGAAGAACCTGTAGCGCCACTGGAGTTAGCCAAGTAACAAGACTTCGGACGCCAAGGAGAAAAGCACCACGCGCTGCTTGGGCGAAAGAAGAACTCAAACGGCGCGGCCGGCCAGACGGAGATCAGCCACATACGACGCCCACATCGGCGACGAATGGATCCAGCTTAGACGTAAGAAATGGCTGGGTCGGGCGCTCCTAAATCCACGCGAAATGTCCCTTAAGCTCGGAGAAAAATGACCTTGAGTCCAAGGCTTACATGCAAAACGCACACATTAAATTCAGGAGAGCGCTTTATTCAGACTCGGTTGGGGCACAGGCAGCAGCAATGATGCCGAGGACTGCCAACAGACCAATGCCACCAGCAGCGTACTGAGCTTCGCGTGGAATGTTGCGCGTGACGTTGTACGTCAGCGACTCAATTTGCTTCTGTACCGGTTCAAGACCCGGGATGTTGAACTGCGCGCTGGCGTTACCGAGGAAGGCCAGCGGAATGGCAAGTGCTGCTGGGATGGTGAGGCCGAGGACCGTCGGCAAGCAGCGCTCACTCACAGAGGAACCACCGGCGGGGGCGGCTGGCTTGTCGCCGGACTTGACGGTTTCTGAGGTGCCGTCGGTGTACGTGATGACGAGGTTACCGTCGGTATCCGTGGTCACGGACTCAATGCCGCGGCCGTCTTTGCCGTCTTTACCATTTGCGCCATCGAAGCCATCGCGGCCCGGCGTGCCCTGGTCGCCCTTCGAACCGGCGAGGGCACCGAGAATCTCAGAGGTGCCGTCGGTGTAGGTGACGACCACCTCGCCCTTGTCGTTGGTGGTCACGGACTTGATACCACGGCCGTCCTTACCGTCCTGGCCGGCGTCGCCCTTGTCGCCCTTAGGGCCCTTGTCGCCATCGTTACCGTCGGTACCGTCTTGGCCGTCCTTGCCATCGGCGCCGACGACCTTGCCAACGTTCTGCTCTTCGCCATCAGTGAACGTCACAATGAGTTCACCCTTGTCGTTGATGCGAACAGACTCGATGCCGCGGCCGTCCTTGCCCGGCTCACCCTTGTCGCCCTTCGGACCAGAAACCTTGCCGGCGTTCTCGGTGGTGCCATCGGTGTAAGTGATGATGAGGTCACCCTCGTTGTTGGTGGTCACGGACTTAATTCCGCGGCCGTCCTTACCGTCCTGGCCGGCATCGCCCTTGTCGCCCTTAGGGCCCTTGTCGCCGTCTTGCCCGTCCTTGCCATCGGCGCCGACGACCTTGCCAGCATCCTCGGTGGTGCCGTCGGTGTAGGTGATGATGAGATGACCATTGTCGTCAATGGTGACGGACTTGATGCCGCGGGCATCGTCAGTCGGCGCTGGGTCTTCGGACGGGGTGCAGTCCTTGAGCTCATCCGCAGAGCGTTTCACTGTTGCGAGGTTAAAGCCCACCTTGACCGGGTCGTGGTCGGAAGAGCGGTAGGGGTTATCGGCCTCGAAGACATCGCCGCCGGTGTAGTTGCGGCGGGAGTACTCCATGGCAATCGGCTCATCGGAGTTGATGTTCCACGTCTGCGCGGCCTGGGCGTCGACATGCTCGTTGGCCAGGATGTGGTCGAGGGAGCCGAGGCGGCCGGAGAACTGGTAGGAGGCCACGTCCTGCCAGTCCTCTTGCGCGTTGAGCTCTTCTACCGGGATGGTGTAGCCGGCGTTGCGGAAGACGGAGATGGCGTCTTCCTTGGAGTAAGCGTTCAAGTCACCCATGACGAAGGTGGCCTTCTCCTGCCACTGCGGCTGCTTGGACAAACCATCGAGGACGGCCTGCGCGTGGGCATTGCGCACGTTCGGGTTATTGCCCTGGCCGTCGCCGGTGTCCTTGTCACCGTTAGCCACGGAGCCCTTGGACTTGAAATGGTTGGTGACCACCACGAAGGAATCTGGGCCCTCAGCAGCGCACCTCTCGGAGACAGGCTGGAACTCCGCGGCGAGCGGGGTGCGGGCGGTGCCCTTGAAACGGGCGTCCTCAAGCAGCGTAGCCTCACCTACCGGCTTAACACGGTCCTTCTTGTAGATGATCGCGGTGCGGATGACGTCCGTGTCGGCCGCAGAGTTCGCTGGGGCCTTGACGTAATCCCACTTCTCAGAACCCGCGCGGGAGTTGAGTTCATCTACGAGGTACTTCACGGCATCGTCGTAGGAGCCGCCCACGGTGTTCGCGGCGTTTTCGATCTCCGACAAGCCAATGACATCGGCATCGAGGCCCTCCAGTGCGGTGAGGATCTTGCCCTTCTGATCGTTGAACGCAGACTCCGACCACGCGCCGCGGAAGGTGCCGCTATCAGAACCCACACCGTTACCGAAACGGTCCTTGTACGCCTTCGCGCCGTTGTCCTCACCCAAGTTGATGAAGAAGTTGAGCACGTTAAACGCCGCCACGGTGTAATCGCCAGCCACCTGCGGGGCTTCTGGGCGAGCCGGGTCCCACGTAATCGGCAGGTCTGCGGTTACGGAGTCACCCGTAATCATCGAGGTGGGCTGGAAGCGCCACTGCTCGTGGCCGTATCCCAGGATCACACCGGAGTCCGCGAACTCCACCTGGTTGGTGGTGCGGATGGTCTTCACATCCGAGCCGTTTTGCATGATGTAGGGCAGCTTCGTGGATGCACCATCGCGGGAGAAGTCGCGCGTGGAGCCGTCATCCAAGATGACGTACTTCGCCGCGTTAGAGGCTTCCATGTCCTTTTGTTCCTGAGTACCCGGGGAGACGATATCGGTAGGTTGGCGCAGCGCCTCCGTACCCGGGGCTAGGCCCAACTCGCCGTAGCGGTTGAGGCCGTAGTTGTCGGTCACCGTGTGTACACCGGGCTTGAGCAGCATGGACTCGAGCTTCTCGCGGGCCTCGTCACCTTCCGGTAAGGCGTCGATGGCGAGCGGGGTGACGGGATCGAGTGCGGTGTCGAGGACGGAGCCTTGGGTCAGGGCGATTTGGCTCTGCCCGTAGTACTCGTCGACGGAGCCAGTAACCTCGACGGATTCCCCAATCTTTGGGTAGAAGCCGGTGCCGCCGGTGTAGACGAAGATGGCCTCCGAAGCTTCGGTCGGCGCGGTCTGGCCCGTGCCCGGGGTCTGAATGGTGAAGCCGTTGAGGGACTTCTCGCCCTGCCACACGGCGGTGACAACGCCCTGGGTGGTGACGTTCTGGCCTTTGAGTGGGGACTCCGTGCCGGTGCCCTGGATTTCCGGGATGGTGACAGTGGAACCCGGCTCGGCCGGCTGCGGTTCCTCCGGCGCGGTGGCGCCGCCGCCGGAGGAGGTAGGAGTCGGGGCGGCGGTGCTGAAGTCGGCGGCGTTGTCGTCGGTGTCGGTGCCGGCGTCATCACGCTGCGCGGAGGTGGTGTTGCTCAAGGAAGAGGTGGGGGAGCCCTCGCTAAGCGACGCCTCCCCGTACCCCACGAGGTCTACCTCGGCCCCGGAGGCGTCGTAAAGCTTGACCGAGCCCTTGGAGCCGGACATGCTGAGACCGCCCTCTGCATCCGGGGTGGGCAGCGGATCGCCTTCGCCGCCGCCACCTTCCTGGATGAGGAAGTAGCCGCCAGCCGGGATGGAACCGGACAGCTCGTGTTTTCCACCGGAGTTGCCCTTGGAGGAGAAGTACTCCACGGACCATCCGGTGAGGTCGATGGCGGAACCCGTTGGGTTGTAGAGCTCGATGAAGTCGTTGGTGAAGGGGGCGTTCTTGTTGCCGCCGCCACCGTAGACCTCAGAGATAACGGCGTTGGAGCCGTCCGCCGCCGCACTGGCCTGAGGCGCGACGATGCAGGTAGAGACAAGGGCAGCGATGGCGAGTGAGCCAATGCGTGTGAGATGCATGAGAGGTTCCTTGGATAGGTGAGAACAGGACAATGCATCTCGTTCTACCCGGGTTTCGCACCGAGTGATACCGGAGCGCACTAGGTGAGCTGGGGGTTAAGGTGGGATTCCCCAAGAATTCTTCAGCCGTTTGGTTTGAATTCATCACCCCCAAAGATTCCGAATCTTTCATGCCGGCGGGATAGACTGGCGGGGCACCTATACTCACGCACAGTAAGGCAAAAATTTTCATGGCTCGTGTAGTTGTCAATGTCATGCCCAAGGCCGAGATTTTGGACCCGCAAGGTCAGGCCGTTGTTCGCGCGCTGGGCCGCCTGGGGGTTGCTGGTGTCAGCGACGTGCGCCAGGGCAAGCGCTTTGAAATTGAAGTCGATGATTCGGTCAGCGCCGAGGAGTTGGAGAAGGTTGCTTCCACCCTGCTGGCCAATACCGTGATCGAGGACTACGAGGTCATCCAGTAATGAAGATCGGCGTTATTACCTTCCCCGGCACGCTTGACGACGTCGACGCGGCCCGCGCCGCCCGCACCGCCGGCGCCGACGTCGTGTCCCTGTGGCATGCGGACGAGGACCTGCGCGGCGTCGATGCCGTCGTGGTTCCCGGCGGTTTTTCCTACGGTGACTACCTGCGCTCCGGCGCTATTTCGGCGCTGGCCCCGGTCATGCGCGCGGTGGTGGATGCTGCGAATAAGGGCATGCCGGTGCTCGGCATCTGCAACGGCTTCCAGATTCTGACCGAGGCTGACCTGTTGCCCGGAGCCTTGACCCGCAACCAAGGCCTCCACTTCCACTGTGTGGATACCTACCTCGAGGTGGCGAACGCACAGACCTCCTGGACCAGTGAGTTTGAGCAGGGCCAGCGGATCCTCATCCCGGCGAAGCACGGCGAGGGCCGTTTCCAGGCGGATGCGGAGACCGTGGAGCGCTTGGAGGACGAGGGCCGCGTGGTCTTCCGCTATACCGATAACTTCAACGGTTCCATCAATGGCATCGCCGGCATCACCAACGAGGCCGGCAACGTGGTGGGGCTCATGCCGCACCCAGAGCACGCCATCGATCTTCTCACCGGTCCGTCCACCGACGGTCTGGGTTTGTTTGTGTCCGCCCTCAAGGTCGTCGCTTAACCCGCGCCGACGGTTATAAGGAGAAACAATGACCGTACACAACGACACCGTCGAGCAGGCCACGCAGGACGCGGACCTGGAGCAGCCCTACCGCGAACTGGGCCTCAAGGATGATGAGTACGCCCGCATCCGCGAGATCCTGGGCCGCCGCCCCACCGATGCCGAGCTGACCATGTACTCGGTGATGTGGTCGGAGCACTGTTCTTATAAGTCCTCCAAGACGCACCTTCGCTACTTCGGCGAGACCATGACCGAGGAGATGGGCTCGAAGATTCTCGCCGGCATCGGTGAGAACGCCGGCGTGGTGGATATCGGAGACGGCAACGCGGTGACCTTCCGCGTGGAAAGCCACAACCATCCCTCCTACGTGGAGCCGCACCAGGGTGCGGCGACGGGCGTGGGCGGCATCGTCCGCGACATCATGGCCATGGGCGCGCGCCCGATTGCCGTGATGGATCAGCTGCGCTTCGGTCCGGCGGATGCACCCGATACCAAGCGCGTCCTGCCGGGCGTGGTCGACGGCATCTCGCACTACGGCAACTGCTTGGGTCTGCCCAACATTGGCGGCGAAACCGTTTTTGATGAGTCCTACGCCGGCAACCCGCTGGTCAACGCTCTGTGCGTGGGCACGCTGAAGGTGGAGGACCTGAAACTGGCGTTCGCCTCCGGTACCGGAAACAAGGTCATGCTCTTCGGCTCACGCACTGGGCTCGACGGCATCGGTGGCGTGTCCGTGCTGGCGTCTGACACCTTCGAGGACGGCGCGGAGCGCAAGCTGCCCGCCGTCCAGGTGGGTGACCCATTCGCGGAGAAGGTCCTCATCGAGTGCTGCCTGGAGCTGTACAAGTCCGGCATCGTCGTCGGCATCCAGGACCTCGGCGGCGCGGGCCTGGCATGCGCCACCTCCGAGCTCGCTGCCTCCGGTGATGGTGGCATGGAGATCAACCTGGATAACGTCCCGTTGCGTGCGAAGAACATGACCGCAGCAGAGATCCTCGCTTCCGAGTCCCAGGAGCGCATGTGCGCCGTGGTGACCCCGGAGAACGTGGAGAAGTTCAAGGAGATCTGCGCGCACTGGGACGTCACCTGCGCCGAGATCGGTGAGGTCACCACCGGCAAGCACCTCATCATTCGCCACCAGGGCGAGGTCGTCGTCGATGCCCCTGCACACACCATCGCCAACGAGGGTCCGGTGTATGACCGCCCGTACGCACGCCCGGAGTGGCAGGATGCGCTGCAGGAATTCGAGGGCGTCGAGAAGCAGGACATCACTGTGGCACTCAAGAAACTCGTGGCCTCTCCGGCGCTGTGTTCCCGTGATTTCATCACCGAGCAGTATGACCGCTACGTGCGCGGCAACACCGTACAGTCCCACCACGCGAACGCTGGTGTGCTGCGCATTGATGAGGAGACCGGCCGCGGTATCGCGGTATCGGCCGATGCCTCTGGCCGCTACACCAAGCTGGATCCGAACATGGGCGCACGCCTGGCTCTGGCGGAGGCCTACCGCAACGTCGCCGTCACCGGCGCCCGCCCGGTCGCCATCACCAACTGCCTCAACTATGGCTCCCCGGAAAATCCGGACGTCATGTGGCAGTTCCGCGAGTCCGTGCACGGGCTTGCCGACGGCGCCGTGGAACTCGGCATCCCCGTCTCCGGTGGCAACGTCTCCTTCTACAACCAGACCGGCGAGGAGCCGATCTTGCCGACGCCCGTCGTGGGCGTCCTGGGCGTCATCGATGACGTCCACGCGTCCATTGGCAACGAACTCGGCCTCGTGGAGGAACCGGAGGTGCTCGTTCTGCTGGGTGAGACCAAGGATGAGTTCGGCGGTTCCATCTGGCAGCAGGTGAGCGCTCATGAGCAGGGCCATGAGGCGAAGAACGGGCTCAACGGCTTGCCGCCGCAGGTCGACCTGGCTAATGAGCAGCGCCTCGCTGACTTCTTCGTGGGCAACGAAGGTCTGACCGCCGCTCACGATATCTCCGAAGGTGGCCTCGCCGTCACCGCATTCGAGATGGCCAAGCGCAGCGGCGTGGGCCTGAACCTGGATCTGTCCAAGGTCCACGAGGACGCCTTCGTGGCTGCCTTCTCCGAGTCCGCCTCCCGAGTGCTCGTGGCAACGACCGCTGACCGAGTCGACATGCTGCTGCAGCGCGCCGAGGAGTGCGGCGTGCCGGCCGTCGTCGTCGGCCAGACCACCGACAACGGTGAGCTGGAGCTGGGCGGCGAGTCCGTTGCTGTTTCCGAGTTGCTCGAAGCTTGGGCGGCGACCCTGCCGGACCTCTTCGGTCACGCGGTGGGTGCCAACTCCGTCGTGGAGTAAGCGACACCTACAGCACTGCAACCGGGCAGGGTTCTCGCCAAGGCGAGGCCCTGCCCGGTACCTTTTTTATCCCTTTATATCTTTTATATCTTCGTCATTTGACGAGCTCAGAGGTAGTCATTAATCCACCAAGACTGGCCGAAGCGAAGATTGTGAGCATGCCGCGAGCCGTGAGGTGACGGCTTTCTAGGAACCAACTAATTAAGCACCGATGGTGCGGGCGATGGTCTGGTCCCAGCTCAGCTTCATCGTTCTAGGGAAGTTGCTGTCAACTGGCTCGCAGGACTCACCATATTCACTTGGGTCCGTAGCTCCCAAGGTACGAGAAGAGCCTAAAGCGTTTCTTCGTCCCAATTGCTGTGAATACCGATACTGGCTTTTTCGACAAGTGGATTGGTGAGGAAGTGCTCGTCAAGTAAAGCCACTATTTTGTTGGGCCAGGTTGATCCGGGAGAGACGGTCCTCAGTAAATGCGCCATGATAATCAAAGCACCAAATAGCCTTTCACTTTGATTCTCTGGCAGGAGGTATAGGTTCCCATTGTTACGGATCGCTTCAGTAGGAGCCGGAGCAAAAGAACGATTCCAGAGCCTACCGTGGTGCGCGCAGGTATTCCGAATAACAGTTAGCTGCTCGAGCCAACTCGCCAGCGGATGTTTCTTCTTAAGCCTTTGCTTCTGATTCCTGTTCAAACTGGAGAAGTTGATCTTTATTTCCAGCGCTTCCGAAATCGATCGTTGATCGTTGGATCCTAAGCCTGCATAGAGCTTTGAAATGTCCGAAAAATCGAGCACTTCAGCCATAACCCACATGGGATACTGTCCACCGTATTGTTCAATGTAGTGTTTCACGGCGTCGTTCTTCTTCGCCCTCGCGAGTCGTCCATACGCTGTACTCAGCCACGACACGTGGTCAAAGTTTGGCCGAAAGTCGTCTGAGCGGAGGTAGAAAGTAGGATCATTGGGGTGTCGAGCACACAGCAGTTCGACGAGCTTGGTTCGCATCGCTACTTCGATTCGCTCCATTCCGTCATGGATTAAGGTACGGAGTTTCCTATCGGCTTCATATAAGGAGATGACGTGTGCAAAGTCGGTACCATCGACGAAGTGACTAGAACGACTAGTTCCGTCTTCATTGAATTGTCTGGCTGGATACCAATAGGCAGAAAGCCGGTAGTAGCTAACGTGTGAAAACCATTGTTCAGCTAAAGCTCTGTCGATTTTCATGCCACGGCTCCGCAGTCGAATAATATGCTCGTCAATGGTCGTTGCTGGCTTGAGCGATGAAGACATGGGAAGCCAATCTGGAGAGGGGACGAGTTGTTGTGGGGATCGGATCGGCGGAACGGTGCAAATAGAGATCCAGCCCACTCCGAGTTTCCGAAGAGAAACCGGGCGGGCTGAACTATTAACCAAAATTTTACCGTAGGACCTTGAAATGCGTCAATCCCACTTTTCAGGTAGACGCGCCCGAAGTGAGGCGGCCACCTGTTACTACTTAAGCGCCGATGGTGCGGGCAATGGTCTGGTCCCAGCTCAGCTTCATCTGGTGGGAGAAGAGGTTGAAGGTGTGCGAGCCCTGGGGGCTGAAGTAACGGTTCACTCGCACCCCGGCATTGCGGGCGTTGCGGGTGAATTCCTCTGAGCACTGGTTAGCAACCGTTTCCACCGCGCGGGGTCCGAGCCATTGGCCGGGGTTATTGGTCCCATCGATAGGACCCGGAGTGCCGGAGGCCGAGCCCACGAAGACCTCGACGTCACGCAGGCGCCCAGGGTTGGCGTTGGGGTCGTGATCGAACCACTGCGGGGAGCCCGGCAGGCCCCACGCATTGAAGGAGGAACCGCCGCCATAGGCGATCATCGCGGTGGAGGTGGGGAAGCCAATTGCACCGGAGCGCACTGGGCAGCCGGAGTAGGAGGCCGCTGCTTTGTAACGCTGTGGGGCATGACCGGCGATGTCGAGTGCGGCGCCGCCCGTGGAAGAAATGCCGCCGATGGCATCGCGGCCGGTGCCGTGGAATTCGGCGTCGATCAGCGGGGGCAACTCAGCGGTCATATAGGTGTTCCACTTGTTGACTCCCAGGATGGGATCCTCGGCATTCCAATCGGTGTAGAGGGAATAGGCGCCGCCGAGCGGCATAACGACGTTGACGTTCTTGCCCACGGCCCAATTACGGATATCAGAGTGGGTCATCCAGTTCATGCCCGCCTGGCCGCCCTCTACACCGGGCAACAGGTAGAAGGAGGGGCGCGGCTTATCGCCCTCGGGGAGTAGGACGTTATTAGAAATCACCGCACGATTGGCCGGGGACCACACGTCTACCACCCAGTGGTTGCCACCCATGTGGCGCTTTGAGGTAATGAAGGCCTTGTCACCGAGCCAGGGCTGCGGGTTGGTCACGCGCGAGGAAACCTCGCCGATGGTGCTGGACTGTGCGGAAGCGGAGCCGGCGCCTGCCGACGCCGCCCCCAGCGCCATCATGGCAGCTGCGAACAGCGCCGCGGTGCGGCGAGAGCGTGAGACAAAGGAAAGCATAATGTGGGTAGTTTACGTGGCCAGCGCCCTCGAACTGCAAATATTGGAAGAAAAACTGGTGAAAACTGTTGCTCAACCCTTGTCTGCCACAGTGCCCGTCCGTATAGTTACGGGTACGTAAGTTTTGGGAGTGAATGCGTTATGCGCATGACCCGCATCTCAGGCAAGACAAGGCCCCCACTATGAACGCACCCAGTGCTCAGAAATCGTCCCCGCAAGAATTTCCAGTTGAAGAAGGCTCTGTGCAGGAAAATAGCACGATAGAGCAGCTCATCCAGCGCACGTACTGGATGGCGGACCGCGGCCCGCGCCCATTAACGCGCGGCTGGGGCCACTTCTTTGCGGCCATTGCCTCCCTGATCGCATCGACGGTTCTGATTACCTTTGCGTGGATGACGCTGCCGTGGTGGCAGGGGCTTGCGGTGACGGTCTACGGCGTCGGCGTGGTGGGCCTCTTTACGGTCTCAGCGTTGTACCACCGCTGGCCGTGGGTATCCATGCGCGCGGTGCAATGGTGGCGACGTGCTGACCATGCGACGATTTCGGTGTTTATCGCGGCGACCTACACGCCCTTGTGCGCCATCGTGCTGGAGCCAACGCAGGCGTTATGGATGCTGACCTCGGCGTGGGTGGGCGCCATCATGGGCGTCATCTTGAATCTGGTGTGGATTAATCACCCACGCTGGCTGGACGTGGTGGTTTACCTCGTGCTGGGCTGGCTCATCCTGCCGCTATTGCCGAACCTGTGGCAGTCCGCAGGACCGGCTGTGGTGTGGCTTCTCTTTGCCGGCGGCGTGGTCTATTCAGTGGGTGCGTTGATGTACGGCTTCAAGTGGCCGGGGCGCAACGCGCGCTGGTATGGCTACCACGAGCACTTCCACACCGCGACGATTGCCGCGGCGGTGGTGCACATGGTAGCCATCTGGATGGTTGTTGCGGGCTAGCCGAATACGGGGGCTAGCTTCACGGAATTTATGGGGATGGAGCTTATTCAGCGTCGGTGAGGTCCT
Source organism: Corynebacterium hesseae (assembly GCF_037850265.1). Lineage (NCBI taxonomy): Bacteria > Bacillati > Actinomycetota > Actinomycetes > Mycobacteriales > Corynebacteriaceae > Corynebacterium > Corynebacterium hesseae. The sequence goes on along the minus strand of NZ_CP137211.1, from coordinate 2,300,739 downwards.
CCGCGAGGGGGAATTCGACGACTAGGCCTTGGCACAGCACGCGTGCGTTAGGGTTGCCATCCCACGTGGGATTAAAGCCAACCGCACGCAGCGCTTCGACGAGTAGCTCGCCAACGGCCACAGGTGTGCTGAGCTCGGCATCGGTTCTCATGGTGCCGAAACCAAAGAAGAGGTCTCCGGTGTGGATTAACCTGTCGACGTCCTGCATGTGGCAATAAACATATCCTGCGGCACCGTCTTCTTCCGCCTTTTCGGCGCCGCATTCAGCGCCGTCGGAGGCGTCCCAGCCCTCGTCGAAGCTGAAGGCTAGGTTGCGCTGTTGCAGCTCATCACGGAGGGCGTCGAGGCGCTGTGCGTCTGCGGACTTCTCTGTGACCTTCTGTGCGTACTTAGCGGCAACTTCGTCAATGATGGAATCGAAATCTTCCGGGAAGGGATCCGTGCGCACTGTCGTCCACTCGGAAGGATCGTCGAGAAGCTCAATAAAGTCGTTGTGAATGTCCTGGCGTGAATGGCCGTGGCACAGATGCAGCGAGATGTCGTTGCGAAGGGTTCCGGAGACCAAGATGTCTTCGGAAGGCGGGAAGGAACTGGAGAACATGGAGTGTGGTGTGGTCATGCCTGTGGATGGTAGATGCGTGATGCTGACAGTCGTTGAAAGCAGGGAGGGCACCCCGCCAGGTGGCGGAGGTGCCCTCGAGATGCGTGGCGTGACTAGACGTGGAGCGGATCCACACCGGCCTCGGTGAGCATCGGGATGTTGTGGACCTCAGGCGGAACGCCGAAGGCATCCACGAGAACGACGGACCATGGTGCGAGCGAATCGACGAGGTCGTTGATAGCAGCGCGGGCGGCCTTCATGCGGCCGGCCGGAATCAGGTTGTGCTCCTGGTACCAGCCCGCGTGCTGAACCAAGGTGTCGAAGACGAAGAGGTGGCGCAGCTGCTCGAAGACCTGGCGTGCCAGCGAACCTTCCTCAAGGCGCTCTTCTGCCTCAATCATGGCCTGGACCAACAAGGTATCCACGCGGGCCCAGCCGGCGGCGATGAGGTGATCCTGGCACTGATCCACGATGGCGGCGGCCTGCACCTTATCGGCCTTGCGAGCCGGCTGGATGCGGCGCACGAGGGAGAAGAGGATGGACTGGGCGCGATCGTCGATCAGCTTGGCCTGGTAGGTGGCGTCGAAAAGCGAGGCCTCTGAAGGATTCACGCGGTCCACCAGGCCTTGCAGGCGAGTAGTGAACCCGTAGCGGCGGCGAACCACATCGGTGGCGGTGGTAGCCGCGTACTTCACGGTGTCCCACGGGCTCATGTCATTCATCGCGCGACCATAGGCGGTGAGCAGGTTCTTGCCCACCATCTGAATGAGCACAGTGTTATCGCCCTCGAAGGTAGCGAAGACATCGGAATCGGCGCGGTAGGTGGTCAGGCGGTTCTCGGACATGTAGCCGGCGCCACCGCAGGCCTCGCGGCACTCTTGGATAGTGCGGGTGGCGTGCTGGGTCTGCGCGGATTTGATGGCAGCTGCCAGGGATTCCATCTCACGGGAGGCAAACTTCTGCTCTTCGGTCGGCTCCGTCACAGACCAGGTGCCAGCCTCGTGCTGATCGTTTTGTTCCTGGTAGCGCTCCAGAATTTGGTTGTAGAGCAGGTGCAGCGCGTATGTACGGGCCAGCGGAATGAGCAGGCGGCGGCGGTGCTGGCGGTGCTCAATGAGGCGCTTCTCGGCGCCGGTCGCGCCCTCGAACTGACGACGGCGGTTGGCGTAGCGGATGGCGATGTCCAGGGAAGCCTCGGTGGCGGCGCCCGCTGCGCCGGATACGCCGATGCGGCCGCGGATGAGAGTGCCCAGCATGGTGAAGAAGCGAGCATTCTTGGACTCGATGGGGGAGGAGTACTTGCCCTTCTCGTCCACATCGGCGAAGCGGTTGAGTAGGTTCTCGCGCGGCACGCGGACGTTGTCGAAGCGCAAGGTGCCATTATCGACGCCTACCAAACCACCCTTGTGGCCATGATCGCCCAAGGTAACGCCTGGCAGCTCGTTGCCTTCTTCATCGCGGATGGGGACGATGATGGCGTGGACGCCGTGGGAGCGGCCGTCGCTATCTGGGGTGATGAGCTGGGTGAAGACGACTGCGGCGCGGCCATCCTTGGCGGCGTTACCGATGTAGTTCTTCACCGCGGAATCGGAGGGGGTGTTGATGATGAACTCATCGGTCTCCGGGTCGAAGGTGGCGGTGGTCTCGAGGGATTGCACATCGGAACCATGGCCGCGCTCAGTCATGGCGAAACAGCCCGGCAACTCCAGGCTGGCGGCCTTCTCAACCCACTTGAGGTGGCGCTCGGTGCCTAGCTGATCCAGCGCTCCACCCCACAGGCCCCATTGCACACCGGACTTAATCGCCAGCGAACCGTCAACCCACGCCAAGCCTTCGAGGGTGAAGGTGGAGAGATTTGGCTTGCCGGCACCGCCGTTGGCGCGGCGCAGGCCGTGGTTGAATCCGCCAAAGTCACGAACCTTGGAGAGGTTGTCGAAGGTGTGTTGGCGCTGCTCCGCCATGGGCAGATCCGGGTTCGGGAAGAGCGAAGGATCGTTGAGGAAGGTGCGCAGCTCCTGGCGGAAGGCGGCGTGGGGGCCGTCGAGAAGCGCGGCAAGTTCGGTGGCAACAGCAGGCTTCGGGGTGGTCGGCAGGCGGTGTGGGCTGCGGGCTTCGGCCTTGGGGGCGTCGGTGGAGGCCTGGTTGTTGAGCTCCGGGGAGATGGACTTTTTGTCCGTGGAGGACTTGGTGAGTGCCATGGTGAAGGTCCTTTCTGGGAGGCTTTTCTTAACGTTCAACGATGGCCGCGACGCCCTGACCGCCGGCGGCGCAGATGGAAATGAGGGCCCGTCCGCCGCCGTTTTCTTCGAGAATCTTGGCGGTGGTGGCGAGGATTCGGGTGCCGGTGGCGGCGAAGGGGTGGCCGGCGGCCAGGGAGGAGCCCTTGACGTTGAGCTTGGCGCGGTCGATGGGGCCTAGCGCGGACTGTAAACCGAGGCGTTCGCGGCAGTAGGTCTCGTCCTCCCATGCGGACAGGGTGGCCAAGACCTGGGAGGCGAAGGCCTCGTGGATCTCGTAGAAATCGAAATCCTGCAGGCTTAGGTTGTTGCGCTCGAGCAGGCGCGGGACCGCGTAGGTGGGGGCCATGAGCAGGCCGTCGGGACCGTGGACAAAGTCGACGGCCGCGGTCTCTGAGTCCACGAGGAAGGCACGGGGCTCGATGTTGTGCTCGGCTGCCCATTCCTCGGAGCTGAGGAGGGCGACGGAGGCGCCGTCGGTCAGCGGCGTGGAATTGCCTGCGGTCATCGTTGCCTGCGTGCCGTGTTGCTCAGCATCGCGCTTGCCGAAGACCGGCTTGAGCTTGGCCAAGGACTCCAGGGAGGAATCCGGGCGCAGGTTGGTATCGCGGTTGACGCCGAGGAAGCCCGTGGTGAGGTCTTCAAAGAAGCCTTCCTCCCAAGCCTTGTGGAGGTTCTGGTGGGAGGCGAGCGCCAACTCATCTTGGGCCTCGCGGCCGATGTTCAATTCACGGGCGGTGATGGCGGCGTGATCACCCATGGAGAGTCCGGTGCGCGGCTCACCGTTCTGTGGCTGTTCCGGGGCCAGCTGCGAGGGGCGGATAGAGCCGATGAGCTGGGCATGCTGCGCAGCGGTCTTGGCGCGGGTGAGGTTGAGCAGCGTGCGGCGCAGCGTGTCATTGACGGCCAGCGGGGCATCCGAGGTGGTGTCCGTTCCGCCCGCGATGCCGGCGGAGATTCGGCCTTGGGCAATGGCATCACCGACGTGGATAGCTGCCGCAAGAGAAGTGCAGCAGGCCTGTTGTACATCGATGGCGGGGGTCGTGGAGTCGAGGGCGGAGCCTAGAACGACTTCGCGGGTGAGGTTGAAATCGCGGGAGTGCTTGAGCACAGCGCCGGCGGCGACGAGGCCGAGGCGTTCGTCGTGAAGCCCGTAGCGTGCGACGAGTCCATCCAGCGCACTGGTGAGCATGTCTTGGTTGGACGCGTGGGCGTACTGCTTATTGGAACGAGCAAATGGGATGCGGTTGCCACCCAGGATGGCTACGCGGTGCGGGGGGTTGGTCATTAAAAAGCTCCTTCGCGAGTGGTCTCGTGCGAATCATCCCAGCGGGAGGGGGTAGCAACCCGGCTGTTCGTTTCGCGTCACAACTAAAGTGATATTGTTAGTTCTATCACTCAATTAACTAACCTTGCAACCAGCTCAACAAAGCTCGCAAGGTTGTGAAGAATCGAGAAAGGAACATGCCAGCCTATGCCGAACGTCACAATTGCTGAGAAGCTCATCAACTCACCGCTCGCCGCCAAAGCAGGAGTACCCCAAGGTCATCCCCTGCGCCGCCACAAGGCTGGGGAACCAGCACTCGATGGCCCCATCGTCATCGGCGGCCAGGGGCGCATCGCTGAGTTTCTGAGTTCTCAGCTAGCCGTGGACTACCAGGTCATCAATGCTTCCGCGGAGGCGAAGCGGGCCGCCCTCGTCTTCGACGCCACCGGCCTGGAGACCCCAGAGCAGCTGCGTGAGCTCTATGACTTCTTCAACCCGCAGATGCGCAACCTCCTGCCGTGCGCGCGCTTGGTGGTCATCGGCACCACCCCGGAAGCTGCGGACACTATCGACGCCCGCATTGCCGCCCGCGCACTCGAAGGGTTCACCCGTTCCCTGGCCAAGGAAATGCGCAAGGGCGGTACCGTGAACCTGGTCTGGGCAGACCCCGCTGCCACCACAGAGGTGGAGTCCACGCTCCGCTTCTTCCTTTCTGGCAAGTCGGCCTTCGTGGACGGGCAGGTTGTGCGCGTCAGTGCCCAGGGGCACGATTCTCCGGCAACCAATGGCGAAGCGCAGAACTGGGAGCAGCCGCTCGACGGGCGGCTGGCGGTGGTGACCGGTGCTGCCCGCGGCATCGGCGCCACCATTGCTGAGGTGCTGGCGCGCGATGGTGCCAGCGTCATCTGCATCGACGTTCCGCAGGCCAGCGAGCATTTGGCCAAGACCGCGAACAAGGTCAAGGGCACCGCGCTGCCTCTCGACGTCACCGACCCCCAGGCCGCAGACAAGATTGCCCAGCACGCGCAGGAGCGCCACGGCCGAGCCATTGACGTCATCGTCCACAACGCCGGAATTACCCGTGACAAGCTGCTGGCCAACATGAATGAAGGCCAGTGGGACTCTGTTCTTGCCGTTAACCTCTTGGCGCCGGTTCGCATTACCGAAAGCCTCTTGGAATCCGGTTCCCTCGCGCCGGGTGCCGCAGTGATTGGTGTGTCCTCTATGGCTGGCATTTCCGGCAACCGCGGTCAGACCAACTACGCCACGACCAAGGCCGGCATCATTGGCCTCGTTGATTCCTTGCGCTCAGTGTTGGCGGAGAACGGCTCCACCATCAACGCCGTGGCGCCGGGCTTTATTGAAACCGCCATGACCGCGGCGATGCCGACCGGGCCGCGCGAGATCGGCCGCCGCCTGAACTCACTGCAACAGGGTGGTTTGCCTGTCGACGTCGCGGAGACCGTCGCCTTCTTCGCCTCGCCGGCCTCCGCGGCGGTGAGCGGCAACACCGTCCGCGTCTGTGGTCAGAACCTCATGGGAGCCTAAATGAACGTCACCACACTCAACGAGATTCCGGACCTTCCCGCCCTGTACCGCAGCCTCATGCTGGGTGCGGTCCCCATCCCCGGGCTGGGGGCGGGCAAGCGAAAGGTTGAGGACTCGCAGACCGCGTACCGCGTCGACAGCGTAGGCGTCGACACCGAGCACCTGGCTCGCTACTGCCAGGCCACGGGCCTGCGGCTGAGCAACGAGCTGCCTGCTACCTATCTCTACGCGCTGGCCTTCCCGCTCGCCATCAAGGTCATGGCAACACCGGACTTTCCGTTCCCAGCCGTGGGCGTGGTGCATCTGTCCAACCGCATCGAGCAGAAACGCCCGCTGCGCGTTGACGAGCGCTGTGACATCGCGGTGCATGCGGAAAACCTGCGCCCGCACCGCAAAGGGTTGGTCATCGATATGGTGACCACTTACAGCGTTGGCGGCGAGGAGATCTGGCGCCAGACGTCAGTCTTCCTCGGCCAGGGGGCCAAGTTCACCAAGGACACCCCGCGCCAAGTGAGAACACGTCCGGAGGCCGAGCGCTTCCTCGACTTCCCCGGCGATGAGGCGGGAACGCCTACGGCAACGCTGCGCTTTAGCCCCGAAAGCACCCGCGTCTATGCCGCGGCATCGGGGGATAAGAACCCCATTCACGTGTCCACGGTGGGTGCCAAGCTCTTCGGATTCCCCGCGCCCATCGCGCACGGCATGTACACGCACGCTCGCATGCTGTCGGTGCTCGATGGCACCCTCCCCGGTGCTGTGCGCATCAGCGCGGACTTCTACAAGCCCGTCATCCTTCCGGCGACCACGGGGGTTTACGTAGCGCCCGGCGGTACCACGGACAGCGATGGTGAAGTCCGGACCGTCACCTTGCGCAAGGCCAAGGACCCAAGCTCCCTCCACGTGGCGTGCCGGGTTGAGCCTCTAAAGTAGGCGCGGCCCAGTGGATGAGCCTCGGGCTCATCCTTTTGTTAATCCACGTGTTGGTGCTTTGGTGCCACCACCAGTGGCTTCGGGGAGTATTTGCCGCGCAGTCCGCGAAGGATGCCGGCGTGCTCCCAGAGGCGCTTGTCTTCCTCGGTGCGGGGAGTGAATTGGCGGGCAGCCAGCGGCTGCCAGTCAGCGTCCATCGCCATATAGGAGACTGTGGCGTGGATGGCGGTCTCCAGTTTTTCGCGGCCGCCGCGCGGGTTGCCCGAGCGCACGTGGACGGACATCTGCATCGAGCGGGTATCCGTGCGCATCATGCGGGCATCCACCTCGATGAGATCTCCAATATGGATTGGCCGGTAGAAGCGGATTCCGCCGGCATAGACCGCGACGGTGTGCTCGCCGGACCACTCCATGGTGCAGGCGGCACCCGCCTCATCAATCCATTCCATGGCGGTGCCGCCGTGGACGTTGCCGCCCCAGTTGACGTCGGTGGGCTTGGCCAAGAAGCGGTTGACCATGCGGGGAGCGTCGGACGGGCCGTCATAAGTCTGCTTTTCCATCTCCGCTTCGATGGCTTTGCGCAGCTCGATGCGGGATTCCGCGGCCTCCCATACGCGCTGGTGCTCAGTGGAATCCGGAACGAGCGGCGGAACGGCCATCGACTTTCCGGTCTCGGTGTCCTTGGCCACGAAGATGACGAGGCAGTCGCAGGCGCGCGTGAAGATGCCATCGCGCGGGTCGGCGGAGAGCACCTCGTTGACGATGTGCATGGAGGACCGCCCCGTCATCGCGATGCGCGAGCGTACCTCCACCAAGTGGCCCGAAGGAATTGGGCGCGTGAAGTGGATGTGGCCCACGTAGGCCGTCACGCAGTAGGTACCGGACCATTGAACCGCGCACGCATAGGCGGCCTTATCGATCCATTCCAAAACGCGACCGCCGCCAATGCCTTGGGCGCCGGCGATGGTGAGATCTGTCGGGGCGGCCATAAACCGCAGCGTGATGGAGGGGGACTTCCCGGTCGGGACAGGCTTCTTTTCTTCCGAGGAGCTTGGTGGCATGGTTGGTGACATGGATAACAAAGTATCAGGGAGTGTGCATAGCGTATGAAAAAGGCCGTTGATGCCGCCACCACCCGTGCTGCCGTCGAAGCGGTGGCGGAGTGGATCCGTGACCCTGAGAGGACCGAAAAACCAGGTCGCTCTGCTCTGGCAAAGGCCACCCGCACTACGGCCCGCCTAGTGGAGGCGGACGCGCCGGGACATTCCGTGGAGTTGCGGGTCCCCCCATTCGTGGCAGTCCAGTGCATCGCTGGTCCCCGGCATACCCGGGGTACCCCTCCGAATGTGGTGGAGATGGATCCCCTGACATGGTTGCAGCTGGCCACGGGAGTCATTGGCTGGGAGCAGGCGCTTAACGCTGGCCGCGTAGACGCCTCCGGATCCCGCTCCCACGACATCGCAGCCTGTTTGCCCGTGATTCCGTTAGTTTTCACAGGCCCAAACAGCTAGGATTGGCGCCGTGGTAGCTGAACACGTCCAGAGCATGACTAAGCCCTTGTCGACGGATCCCAGCCTGGATCCGGAACCCCGCGAAGAATGCGGAGTCTTCGGTGTTTGGGCACCAGGAGAAGAGGTTTCGAAGCTAACCTACTTCGGGCTTTTCGCCCTCCAACACCGCGGACAGGAGGCCGCCGGTATCGCGGTGGGCGATGATGATCGCATCGTCGTCTTTAAGGATATGGGCCTTGTCTCCAATGTCTTCGATGAATCCATCCTGAGCTCGCTGCATGGAAACGTGGCCGTCGGCCATACGCGTTATTCCACTGCAGGCGGCAAGGAATGGTCGAATGTGCAGCCGATGTTCGGGACGTCGCCCAGCGGTGTTGACATCGCGCTCGGCCACAACGGAAACCTAGTAAATTACCTGGAACTGCGCGCAGAGGCTGTGCGGCGTGGGCTGATCAAGCCGCAGGAAGAGTCCGTCTCGGATTCCATGTGCTTGTCCATCTTGTTGGCGGACGGCGTCAACGAGGACAACACCGTCTTTGATTCGGCCCTGCAATTGTTGCCCACGGTGAAGGGTGCATACTGCCTGACCTTTACGGACGGGCACACTCTCTATGCCGCACGCGATCCGCATGGCGTGCGCCCGCTTGCCCTCGGCCGCCTCACTACCGGCTGGGTGGTAGCCAGTGAGACCTGTGCGCTCGACATCGTCGGCGCGCAGTTTATCCGGGAGATCGAACCAGGCGAGCTCGTTGCCATCGATGAGACCGGAATCCGCTCCGAGCGCTTCGCCGAGACCAAGCGCCATGGCTGTGTCTTTGAATATGTCTATCTAGCTCGGCCCGATACGAATATCAAGGGCCGTTCTGTCAACGCCACGCGCGTGGAAATTGGGCGTCGTCTAGCGCGCCAGTACCCGGCACCCGATGCGGACATGGTGATCCCCGTTCCGGAGTCCGGCAACCCGGCTGCCGTCGGTTATGCCCGCGAATCCGGGTTGACCTTCGCGCACGGCTTGGTGAAGAACTCTTATGTGGGCCGCACCTTCATCCAGCCCACGCAGTCCCAGCGCCAGATGGGCATTCGCCTCAAGCTCAACCCGCTGCGGGAGGTCATTGAAGGCAAGTCCATCGTCGTGGTGGATGATTCAATCGTGCGTGGTAACACGCAGCGCGCGCTGATCCGGATGTTGCGGGAAGCCGGTGCTGCCGAAGTCCACGTGCGCATCGCCTCCCCGCCGGTGAAGTGGCCGTGCTTCTACGGCATCGACTTCGCCTCCCCAGGAGAGCTCATTGCCAACGCCAACCCCTCCGATGATCCGGAAGAGGTAGCACAGACCATCTGCACCGCGATTGGTGCGGATTCACTGGGATTTGTCTCCACCGATGAGATGGTGGCGGCTACTCAACAGCCGCGCAACGAACTGTGCTGCGCATGTTTCGACGGTAAGTACCCACTCGGACTGCCTGCCGGAAACCCCAATGCTGAGGCCGTGCGCACCCTGCAGGGCTCGACGACAACTAACGAATAAGGACTAAGTCACTCATGAGCGAGAACACGTATGCTGCCGCCGGCGTCAACATTGAGGAAGGCGACCGTGCAGTAGAGCTAATCACCCCCCACGCCAAGCGCGCCACCCGCCCCGAAGTTATGGGCGGGCTCGGCGGATTCGCCGGCCTATTCAAGTTGGGGGAGTACAAAGAACCGGTCCTTGCGGCTGGCTCTGATGGTGTAGGCACCAAGCTGGCTGTGGCCCAAGCCATGGACAAGCACGACACCATCGGCATCGACCTCGTCGCCATGTGCGTGGACGATCTTGTCGTGTGCGGCGCTGAGCCGCTCTTCCTGCAGGACTACATCGCCGTGGGCGAGGTAGTGCCGGAAAAGGTAGCGGAGATTGTTAAGGGCATTGCTGAGGGCTGCGTCCAGGCTGGTGCAGCGCTCCTCGGCGGCGAGACCGCCGAGCACCCAGGGGTGATGGGCAAGGATGAATACGATGTCTCCGCTACTGCGGTTGGCGTTGTAGAGGCTGATGAGCTGCTCGGCCCGGACAAGGTGCGCGAAGGCGACGTTCTCATCGCCATGAAGTCCTCCGGCCTGCACTCCAACGGCTACTCCTTGGCGCGCTACGTGCTCCTGGAGCAGGCGGGTCTGCCGCTCGACGGCTACATGGAAGACCTAGGTCGCACCCTCGGCGAGGAACTTCTGGAGCCTACCCGCATCTACGCCAAGGACTGTCTGGCGCTGACATCGGAGTGCGCGGTGTCTACCTTCTGCCACGTCACCGGAGGCGGCCTTGCCGGCAACCTGGAGCGCGTCATCCCGGAGGGCCTGAGCGCTGAGGTGAGCCGTTCGACGTGGACTCCGGGCCAGATCTTCAAGACCATTTCTTCGGTGGGCAAGGTTGCCCTCGAGGAGATGGAGAAGACCTTCAACATGGGCGTTGGCATGATCGCCGTCGTTGCGCCGGAGGATCGCGAGCGAGCATTGGCTATGATGACCGCCCGCCACGTGGAGGCGTGGGAACTGGGCACCGTTCGTGCTGCCGAAGAGGGCGAGCCGCGCGTTGTCATGACCGGCGAGCACCCAGGGTTCTAAGTCCTGAGAAAAGGAACAAGGCCGGAGGCGCTTCCCCTTAAGAAGAGGGGGAGACGGCTCCGGCCTTTCGCTTAAGTGATGTACAGGGTGGGACAGTGACTCGCGCGCCTAGCGCGCGTCGGAATCATCCTCTTCCCACTCATCCGAGTCCCAGCGATCTGCGTAGTCCTCGTAATCCGCGTACTCCGAGTATGGGTCTTCGTCCTCATCGTGGGAACGCTTGGAGTTCTGTGAGGCGAGCTCACGCTGGAGCGAATCCAGATCCATCTCGGGCGAATTGTACTTCAGCTGGCGTGCAACTTTGGTCTGCTTTGCCTTTGCGCGTCCGCGTCCCATGTGCATGACCCCCTTGAGGTGTGTAGGGCGGTCCAGGGATTCTTGGCCGCCCCATCGTCTTAGTCAGATATGTGTATGTTCCTGTAAGACACCATAGCCTGTGTGAAGAAAAAATTCCGAACTACCCCCCAGTGGTGCGTGGAAAAGTGCGCTAGCCCGCGGCCAACGGGCACTGTGCATTTCGCCACTATTTTCCGCGCAGTCGGTCCACAGCGGCGCGTCCGGCCTTGGGGCCCTCGTCGGCGGGGATGGAGTCCGGCTCGACCGATGCCGCCACTGGACCAATGCTCAGATCCCCGTGGTTGAGGGCGCTGCGTTTCACTAGACCAAGCGCGATGGGGCCGTAATCGCAATCCTCGACCACGGTGCCGAGCTTGCCGACGCGCCGTCCCCCAAGTGAAATATCCGCTCCGCTTACGGGGAGCTCCGGAGCGGAGCCATCGAGGTACAGCATGACCAATAAGCGCGGAGAGCGCCCGAGGTTCTCTACGCGCGCGACCGTCTCCTGCCCGCGATAGCAGCCCTTCTCCAAGTGGACGAACGCGGGGTTATCATCGCTGCGTCGGATCCACTGGGGAACCTCGTGGGCGATGGTTTTCGCATCGAGGTCAGCGGCCAATTCTGGTTCGCGTGCGCGCACTCGTTCAGCGGTATAGGCCATGAGCCCCGCTAATTTTCCGCCCTGCTTTTCCAACTCTGCGACTGCTGTCTCCAGCTCACCCCGCGGCACGAGGAAATCCTGGCGCGGGCAGCCCGGCCAGTGCACGCAGCGCTCCATCACGGCGCTGGAAGGCTTCTGTAGCGGCTTACCCAGCACGGTGATGATCGCCGCGTCCGCTTCCTCCACGGTGACCTGGGACCAGAAAATCATGGCGGTGAGGAAGTCCCGCAAAGATTCGAACTGGGCCGGTGGCACATCGAGGTAGAAGGTTTCCCCGTCGAAGGACAGGTCGATATGGTGTAGGACGTGGCCCTGCATGTCTAGATCAAGGGCGCCGGCAGAGAATCCGGCGTCCACGTCATCGAGCTTCTGGCTCAGGAGGTTGTGCAGGAAAGCCCGGGCATCGGGCCCGGAAACGGCAATGACCCGGCGTTGGGAACGGTCGATGATGGCGGAACCTGTCTCCACCGCGCGCTGCTCCACGAGGGGGTCGCCGTAGTGCCAGGGGATACCGGAGACGTCGACAAGCGTGGTGCCCTGGAACTCAGCGGCCCCGGGCCGGGAAAGAAGTGGCGAAGTATAACTCACGCCCTCCGATGGTAGGGCATAATCGGGTCTATGAGCCTTCAGCGTAGGAAAGAGCCGGTCATCTACGTCGTGGAACCGTTTGGAGGGTCGGTGCGGCGTCATATGCCGAACCTACCGTTGGTCTATTGGGACGATGCTGCGGTCACACGCGGTGACGGTATCTTCGAGTCCCTCCTCGTGCGTGACGGCAAGGCGGCCAATTTTCATCGCCACGCGGAGCGCTTCCGGCATTCCGCGCGTGCTCTCGATCTTCCGGAGCCACCCATCCACAAGTGGAAAGAAGCCACCGAGCTGGCCATCGCGGACTATTGTGGTCCCGCCGCCGGGGAAGGCGAGGACGGTTTAGCGCGAGAGGCTAAGTGCACGTGGACCTATACCCGCGGGCGGGCCTCGACTGGGGTGCCCACGGCATGGGTGGTGGTTCAGGAGATTCCGGATGACGTTGTGGCGCAGCGTGATACCGGCGTCAAGGTGATGAGCACGCCGCGTCTGTGGCAGGTGGCGGAAGAGTTGCCGGCGAAGACGCTGAATTATGCGGCCACGATGGCCACGCTGCGCCTGGCCCGCGAGCGTGGATTTGATGATGTGATTTTTACCGATCCCGATACGGGGCTGGTCTTGGAAGGGGCCACCTCCACCGTGGTGGCGGTCAAGGGTACAAAGCTGCGCACCCCGGCGGGCAAGGGAATACTGCCTGGCACCACGCAAGCTGCGCTTTTTGAGTATGCCTCTGAACAGGGATATCGCTGCAAGGCGAAGGAGCTGAATCTGCGCTACCTCGAGGAGGCTGACTCAGTGTGGCTCGTCTCCTCGGTGCGCACTGCGGTGCGTGTGACGCGCCTGAATGAAAAGAAGCTCAAGGCGCCGGCGAACGCGGAGAAGATACGCGCGCTGATCGACGCCGCCCTGGCACGCTAACTTCGCCGCATTGCTAGTTAGCCAGCCACACGGGTGAGCTCGGCGGACATGTAAGGGCGCATTTCGCCGTCGACAAGCCGCTCATCCACCCAGCCGAGGTTGTTGTTCGGCATGAGGCCATACATGCGCTTGCCGGGGCCGAGGTTGGCGGGGCCGGTTTCGGTGACCATCGTGGACGCGGACTCGAGCTGCCAGGCGCGCTCGTTAAACAGCGACCCATAGAAGATTTCGTTGATGCCGTTGGACGAGGTATAGGTCATCTCAATCTCGTCCTTGAGTGAGATGCGCCAGAACCCGGACTCGCGGACATCGGGGCCAACCGGGTTGCCCTCGGAATCAATCTTCCAGGTGCGGGACGTATAGGTCAGGTAATTCTCACCGTCGTGGGCGATGATGAGCTGCTGGCCAAAGGCGTACTGTTCACCGTCGGTGCTGTGGGCTTGGCCTTCCCCTTGCCATACACCGACGAGGGGGAGAAGCCCGAGCAGACCATCGTGCAGCGACGGGCCCTGGCGCAAGTTCGCCGTCTCATCCGGCAGGGGATTATCTGCTACATCAACGGTGGGAATGTTGCGGGAGGCTGCATCCTTCCATGCCTCCGCTGCCTGGTTGACGGCCGCGTTGCCGTCTACCTTGGTGTTCTCCGGGTGGGTGTTTTCCGTGTTTTTCTCGCTATTTGTCTGTTCGCTCATGCTGCCCCAGCGTAGTCGTGGCAGCGCCGCGGAAACCACTAGGCTCCAGTAGTCTAGGGAGCCATGCGCGCTTTGCTGATTTCAAACCCTAATTCTACGAGCCAGAATGCGGCTCTCTTCCGAGAGGTTTTGCCCGTCATTCGGGAGGTGGATGGGTTGCAGCTGCTCGCTCGCTTCACGCACTACCCGGGCCACGCGGAAGACATGGTGCGCGGTATGACCCGGGAGGACTTTGACGTCATCCTGGTCTTCGGCGGCGATGGCACGGTCAATGAGATCATCAACGGGTTGCTCGGCCCGGCGAATTCCGCACAGCGCCCTAGCCCCCAGGAGATCCCGGCGCTAGCGGTGATCCCTACTGGTTCAGCAAACGTCTTCGTTCGCGCCCTTGGTTTCCCCAATACCCCTGTCGAGGCTGCACACGTGCTGGCTAGGATGCTGGAGCGAAACACCCGCCGCACCGTGTCGTTGGGTATGTGGAATGACCGGTGGTTTGCGGTCAATGCTGGTTTCGGGCTGGATGCAGACGTGCTGGCTCGCGTGGACCGTGCACGGGAGATGGGCTTTTCAGCCACCCCGCTGCGCTACCTGGCGGTGGCCTTTCAGGCCTATCAGCGCGCCCGCATCCGCCCACCGCGCATTAATGTGCGTGCGCGCTCGAGCTCGGGCGAAACCTTCGCGGCCGATGACGTTCCCGTCATGTTCACCTCCAACACCAACCCGTGGACCTTCCTGGGGCCGCTGCCGGTGGTGACTAATCCGCGCAATTCCTTCGATCAGGGGCTTGGCCTTTTTGGTGTGTCGGACCTCGGCGGGATTGATGGTCTCGTGGGCGTTCTCCACCTGTTCGGCGTGGATCACCGTCACTGGTTGAATAAGGTCACGGATGCCCGCACGCTGCATTTTGAGGATGCCGTTGAGGTGGACCTGGTCTGCCCCAAGCCGCACCGCTTCCAAGCGGACGGGGAGTCGGAAGGCACCTTTACGGAGGTGCACTTGGAGTCGGAAGCAGACGCGCTGGAAGTCTTTGCTCCCATCGACCCAGCCCCGCCCATTCACCGCAGCTTCCGCCGAGTCCTGCGAGATCTCATCCGTATTAAGTAGCCGGCGGTAGTAACAAGTCTGCGGTGCGGGTACCGCTGGTGCACCGTCGGCTTAGTTTTGCATCGGCTTAGTTCTGCCTGTTTTGGCGCCAGCTCGGCGGCGTCGTCGGCGCGCTGCCCACTTCGTTGGCGGTGTCTTGCGCTTTTTGCGCGGCATCCTCGACGGCCTTCTCCTCCGAACCATCGATCTCCAGCGGGGAGAGTTGTGCTGTTTTTAGCGTGATATTGCGTCGCTGTACCTCGAAGGTGATGGAGCCGCCGTGTAGTTTCACGGAGGTGGCTTGAGAAGGCAACGGGAGTTGGCGCGTGTCCAAGACCAGGCCGAAGGCCTTTTTCAAGCGTTCGTCATCAGTCCCGTAGACACTCATGCGAAACTCTGGGCCGACGAGGCGCAGCGTCACCGTCGCGGTGGACTTGGTGGTATCCCCCGGCAGCGTGCCAGTGAGCTCAGCCTCGGCGGAGGGCCCGCCGGTGGGGGACATATTATCGGGGTTGGCAATGGAGAGGTCAGTAATACCCAGCATGCGGCCCAAGGCCACTCCGTCGAGGCTGATGCTGCGCGTATAGGTGGATACCGGTGAGCCTTCCAGTTCGCCGCTGAAGAGTTGTTCGGGGTTAATTGTGATGTCGCGCAGTGTTGTGGAGGCATTGACCATGCCGAGTTTCGGAACTTCCACGTCGGAGGAGTTGACCTCCAGGTATGGAATCTCTTTGGTTAGCGCGGCAAGGGAGAAGGGGACGCCGCCGATGTAGACATTCGGGGTGTTTTCCAATTGGGAGCTGGCTTTGGCTTTCTGGGCCACGGTGTGTTCCGCGTGCATCGCCACCGCTGAATCCGCCAGCCATGCTGTCAGGGCCACACCCGCAACGGCGGCAAGGCGTACGGCAGTGCGGTTGAGGTAGATGACAGTCACCCCTCTATTACTACCGCACGTAGGGTGGGAAGCATGAATATTGAGACCAAGACTCTGCCACTGAACCCAGATGTGGCCCAGCGCGTGGAGGAGCTGGCCACTGCTGCTGAAGCTCACGACGGCTTTGCGCCCCTCTCCGAGCAGTTTCTTTTAGGGCTCAGGGATGAACGCCTTGGGCACCATCATCTTCTCGCAATTGAAGATGGTGCGGTAGCTGGCGTGGCTGCCCTCGATGGGCAGACTGTAGAGCTCTTTGTTGGCGTGGAACACCGTGGGCGAGGGGTAGGGCAGGCGCTTGTCGACGCCCTCCCAACCTCCCCCCAAATCTGGGCCCATGGCAATCTTCCCGCTGCGCAAGCGCTGGCGAAGCGCAACGAGATGGACGTCGTCAGGCGCCTGCTTGTCATGGCGATTGAGGGGAAGGACTTGCGCGCGGCCGAGGAAGCGCCGGCAACGGTTGATGGCCTAGAGATTCAGACCTACGCCGAGTCAGTGGAGCGCTTCGGGCGCGAGCACGTCGAGGCGGAATGGGTACGCACCAATAACGAAGCCTTCTCCTGGCATCCGGAGCAAGGAGGCTGGGATCTGGAGCGCCTGCACCGCGGGATGGAGGCAGAGTGGTTCGATCCGGCCGACGTGCTTTTCCTGTGGGATTCTCCGAATGACTCCCACAGCCACCCGGTAATGGCTGGCTTCCACTGGCTGAAGTGGCACGACGAGGCTACCCCAGCCTTCGGTGAGGTCTATGTTGTGGGATTGGGTGAGGACTATCGCGGGCGCGGGCTCGGTGGACCGCTGCTGAGCGCTGGGCTGCAGCGCATGGCGGCTAAAGGTGCGGACAAGGTCATCTTGTATGTCGAGGCTGATAACGCTCCGGCGGTAAAGGCCTACGAGCGTTTGGGCTTTGGCATCGCTGAGGAACACTGCGTCTGGGCGAAAAGTGACTAGCCTCACCGGCTTTTGGTACAAGTTCACCGATTGTTCATCTCTTGATCCCTGTGGGGTTAACCCGCCCTGTATAGCTTTACAACACGTGAGTTAATCGCGCTCGTCTCAAGAAGATCGCTCAAAGAAGAGTAGAGGGCGATTTGCTCGGACAATCATTCTCTTGTATCCGCACCGGAAAGGTTTCCCGTGATCCGCAACTTCAAGCGCACCGCCGCTATCTTCGGCATCGTCGCCGCCACCTCCACTGCTCTCGTTGCCTGCTCTGAGTCCAACGAATCTGGCTCCGCTGAAGGCGGTTCCGATGGGGCAGAGGTTTCCGGCGACCTCTCTGGTGAGGGCGCATCCTCCCAAAAGTCCGCTATGTCCGTCTTTGAGAAGGCATTCCTGGAGGCATACCCGGATGCTAACTTCTCCTACACTTCTTCCGGCTCCGGCGCTGGTGTGAAGGCTTTCAACGGCGGCACCGTTGACTTCGCCGGTTCTGACTCCGCTCTGAAGGAAGATAAGGGCGAGGTTGAGGCCGCCAAGGAGCGTTGCGGTGGCAACGACGCATGGCACCTGCCGACGACCATTGGCCCCGTCGCCATCGCCTACAACCTGGGTGACACCGAGGTCAACCTCTCCACCGAAACCCTCGCCAAGATCTTCAAGGGCGAGATCACCAAGTGGAACGATGACGCCATCAAGGCTGAGAACGAGGGCACCGACCTTCCGGACAAGAACATCACCGTCATCTTCCGCTCTGACGAGTCCGGTACCTCCGATAACTTCCAGAAGTTCCTGAAGTCCGCTACCGGCAACTGGGACAGCGAAGGCAAGCAGTTCCCGGATTCTGTTGGTGAGGGTGCTAACGGTTCCTCCGGTGTGGCTGACCAGGTTGCCTCCATCGAGGGTGCTATCACCTACGTTGAGGCTGGCTACGCTCATCAGAAGGAAGCCGATGGCGTCAAGATTGCCAAGATTGACTTCGGCAACGGCCCGGTTGAGCTCAGCTCTGAGTCCGTCGGTGTCGCTCTCGACCACCTCGCTTTCAAGGAGACCAACTCCGAGCACGACATGGTCGTTGACTCCGACAAGCTCTTTGCTTCCAAGGATGAGGGCGCTTACCCGCTCATCCTGACCACCTACAACATCGTCTGCTCCGCTGGCTACGACGAGGAGACCTCCGCTCTGGTGAAGGCCTTCTTTAACACCGTCCTGGACAATCAGTCCGAGGAGCTGGAGAAGGCAGGCTTCATCCCGGTTTCCGGTGACCACCTGGAGCGCCTGAAGGCAGCCGTCGAGGCTATCCAGTAAGAGCGCGTTACTACGCGGGTTTCTTTGAACCCCCGTAGCGTCCGTTTGAACACACACTTCCGCCCCCAACCCGCCCTTCACGAGCGCTTTGGGGGCGGCAGCATGTCCCGTATTTTCATTGTTTCCGTTGAAAAGGATTCCCTAGTCTCATGGCAGACAACAATCTCACCACAGCGTCGTCCGTGAAGGAGGATGCCGTTTCAGCGACCCGCCCTAGCGCGCATGCGTCCGAGGCGGACGCCACCTCTACGCCCGCCGTCAAGTCCGGTGTGAAGCGCCCTGGTGATCGCATTTTTGAATTCTTGTCCACTGCGTCCGCAACGCTGATCACGGTGATGATCGCTGCCATCGCGGCCTTCCTGATCTGGCGTGCGGTTCCTTCTCTGTCCGTCAATGAGGGTGGCATTCTGGGCTTCTTCACCTACGGTGACCGTTGGGAGACCAACGACACCGATGCTATGAAGTTCGGTATACCGACCATGTTCGGTCACACCGTCTTGATTTCCATCGTGGCTCTCATCATCGCGATGCCGGTCGCGCTCGGCATTGCCATCTTCCTGTCCAATTACGCGCCGGCCAAGCTGGTCAAGCCGTTGGGATTCTTGGTAGACATGCTCGCCGCCGTGCCATCCATCGTGTACGGCCTGTGGGGCTGGCAGGTGCTCGGCCCTGCGCTGTCCGGCTTCTACACCTGGCTGCACTCCTGGGCTGGTGGCTTCTTCCTCTTCAAGGTCTACGACAACTCCCCGAACTTTGCGACGGGCCGCAACGTCCTCACCGGTGGCATTGTTCTGGCGGTGATGATCCTGCCGATCATCGCTGCCACCGCCCGCGAAGTCTTTGTGCAGACCCCTCCCGGTCAAATCGAGTCCGCCTTGGCCCTCGGCGCCACCCGGTGGGAAGTCATCCGCATGACGGTTCTCCCCTTCGGCATGTCCGGCTACATAGCCGGCTCCATGCTGGGTCTGGGCCGCGCGCTGGGTGAGACCATGGCTCTCTACATGGTTGTCTCCCCGCTGGTGGACTTCCGCTTCTCGCTGTTCGACGGCGGTACCACCTTCGCAACGGCCATTGCCCTGGCGGCTGCTGAGTTCGGTAATGAGATGCGTGCCGGTGCGTATATCGCCGCTGGCCTCATGCTGTTCCTTCTGACCTTCTTGGTCAACGCTATTGCCCGTTCCATCGTGAAGAGCAAGTAAGGAGGGCTCAGAGATGACTACGACTACAACTTCCAACTCTGTCCCGGCATCTTCCGGCCCGACCTTCCTGGATATCTCCTCGAGCCGAAAGACCACCAATACTGTTGCCACCGTTCTCGTGTGGGCAACGATGATCATCGCCATGATTCCGCTGCTGTGGGTTCTCTTCGAGCTCATTTCTCGCGGTTCGGGCGCTATCCTGAGCCCCGAATGGTGGACCCACTCCCAACGCGGAATCCTTGATACCGAGGCCGGCGGCGGTGCGCTCCACGCTATTATCGGTACCTTTGTGCAGACCGTCATCGCGACCGTCATTTCCGTTCCGATCGGCATTTTCACCGCGATTTACCTGGTGGAGTACTCCCGCGGTGGAACGCTGAGCCGTCTTACTACTTTCATGGTGGACATCCTCTCCGGTGTGCCTTCCATTGTTGCGGCCCTGTTCATCTTCGCCATGTGGATTACTCTGTTCGGCTTCAAGCGTTCCGGTATGGCGGTGGCGCTATCGCTTGTGCTCCTGATGATTCCGATTGTGGTCCGCAATACCGAAGAGATGCTCCGCGTGGTCCCGATGGATCTGCGTGAGGCTTCCTATGCTCTCGGTGTGCCGAAGTGGAAGACCATCGCGCGCATCGTTCTGCCGACCGCACTGTCCGGCATTGTCACCGGCATCATGCTGGCCGTGGCCCGCATCATGGGTGAGTCCGCGCCGGTGCTGGTGTTGGTGGGCTCCACCTCCTCCATCAACTGGGACGCACTCAAGGGTGCGCAGTCCTCGTTGCCGTTGATGATGCTGGATATGTACAAGTCCGGCGCTGATCCGGCCGTCCTGGACAAGCTGTGGGGTGCCGCCCTTACGTTGGTTCTCCTCATCGCGATTCTCAACATTGGCGCGCGCATCGTTTCGGCGAAGTTCTCCGTCAAGAAGTAACCGTATTCACTTTCTACCTACCCCATAGGAGCACTACTCATGTCCAAGCTTGAGCTCAACGACGTGAACATCTACTACGGTGACTTCCACGCCGTACAGAACGTCAACATGCAGATCCCGGCGAAGGCCGTGACTGCCTTCATCGGCCCTTCCGGCTGTGGTAAGTCCACAGTCCTGCGCACCCTGAACCGCATGCACGAGGTCATCCCTGGTGCTTATGTCAAGGGTGAGATTCTCCTGGACGGCCAGAACATCTACGGGCCCAAGGTCGATCCGGTGTCCGTTCGCAATACCATCGGCATGGTCTTCCAGAAGGCCAACCCGTTCCCGACGATGTCCATTGAGGATAACGTTGTTGCCGGCCTGAAGCTGTCCGGCGAGAAGAACAAGAAGAAGTTGAAGGAGGTCGCCGAGAAGTCCTTGCGCGGCGCCAACCTTTGGGATGAGGTTAAGGACCGCCTGGACAAGCCGGGCGGCGGCCTGTCCGGCGGCCAGCAGCAGCGTCTGTGCATTGCTCGCGCGATTGCCGTGGAGCCGGAAGTCCTGCTCATGGACGAGCCCTGCTCGGCGCTCGACCCGATTTCCACCTTGGCCGTGGAGGACCTGATCCATGAGCTGAAGGAAAACTTCACTATCGTTATCGTTACTCACAACATGCAGCAGGCAGCCCGCGTGTCGGACAAGACCGGCTTCTTCTCCCTGGAAGCCACCGGCCGTCCTGGCCACCTGGTGGAGTTCGATGACACCACGAAGATCTTCGAAAACCCCGCAAAGAAGGATACCGAGGATTACATCTCTGGCCGCTTCGGCTAAACACTGACAGCGCCGAAAGCCGGCACCTCTTCTAAAGGTCTAGAAGAGGTGCCGGCTTTGTGCATGCACTGTGCGCTAGGTGTGGCGAGCGGTAGGGGCTAGCGGTGAAACTGGCGCTCCAGCTCCGCCATGCGGGCCTCCAGCTCTGCCTCTCGTTGCTCCTGATCGCGCTTGCGCATGTAGCGGTCGGGGTCCAAGCCCGTTGCCAGGTAAATGATGCGGCCGGCAGCTGCTGCGCAATGATCGGCGAAACGCTCGTAGTAGCGCGAAAGCTGCGAGGTTTCCACGGCCTGGCGCACCGTTCCTTTCCACTCGCGCTGCGTCAACATACGAAGCAGGTGTTGGTTGATGTCATCGACGGCGTCGTCGTCCTCGGTCAAACGGAGCGCCAGCTCCGGATCGCGGGTGATAAGGATGTCTTTGAGGCCTGAGGACATGTCGAGAACGAGGCGGGCGTATTCCTCGAAATAGCCCATAATGTCCGATGGAACAACTGATTCAGGGTGGCGGCGGCGGGCGCTGGTGGCAATGTGCTGAGACAAGCGGCCCATGCGGTAAAAGTCTTCCACAATATAGATGGAAGCGATGACCTGTCGCAGATCCTTGGCCATCGGGTTTTCCAAGGCCAGAAGGGACACCGCACGGTCTTCGCAGCGCGAGCGGACTTCATCCAACTCATCGCGCAACGACAAGGCCTCTTCGGCTGGTTGCAGGGAGGATTCGATTAATGCCTGAGAGGCAAGAGTCATCAGCTTATGAACCGCAGTGCTCATGATGATGAGGTCATGGGCAAAGTTGTCCAACTGTTCACGGTAGGCAGCGCGCATGTCACGTACTTTAGCTGAACAATTGGTCTAGTGCCTGTCGAGCGACACAAAAGGGGATTTTCGTGGCTAGCCGCCGGAATGCATAATCTCCGCGCCTTCCGGCACGGTTGCATCCTCCGGATCGTCGAGCCACCCCTCGGGAAGGACCACTTTGGCGGGGGATCCCTGGCGTCCGCGGGCGCCATCGGCGTCGTCGGCAAGCGCAGGCGAATCAGCCCACGGCTCGAGCAGCTCCCGGAGAGCGTCGAGGGAGTTCACGCGGGACAGGCCAGCACGGACCTGACCTCCCACGGGAAAACCGCGTAGGTACCAGCCGATGTGCTTGCGGATATCGCGGCTGGCCTGGTCCTCGCCCTCGTGCTGCGCCAGCAGTTCTGCGTGGCGAATCATAATCTGCGTGACCTCACCCAACGTGGGCTCGGCCGGCACCGGCTCGCCACGAAGGTGCGCGGAGAGCTCTGCGAAGAGCCAAGGACGGCCCAGACAACCTCGTCCCACGACGACGCCGTCGCAGCCCGTTTGTTCCATCATGGCGTGGGCATCCGTGGCCTTGAAAATATCGCCGTTACCCAAGACAGGGACACCGGTATGGGCCAAGTGCTCCTTAAGGCGCGCAATTTCATTCCAGTCCGCATGGCCCGAGTAGCGTTGCGCGGCGGTACGTCCGTGGAGCGCGACTGCCGACGCCCCTTCTTCCACCGCAATGCGGCCGGCGTCGAGGTGCGTGTGGTGCCCCTCGTCGATGCCCACGCGCATTTTCACGGTGACCGGGATATCGGTGCCCTCCGTGGCCTTGACCGCTGCGGCGACGATGTTGCCAAAGAGGCGGCGCTTATAGGGGAGTGCGGAGCCTCCGCCGCGGCGCGTGACCTTGGGAACCGGGCAGCCAAAGTTCATATCGATGTGGTCAGCCAGATTCTCATCCACGATCATCTTCGCCGCCTTGTACGTGTACTCCGGATCGACGGTGTACAGCTGCAGTGAGCGCGGATTCTCCTGTGGATCGAAAGTGGTCATGTGCAGCGTCTTGGGATTTCGCTCTACCAAGGCGCGGGCGGTAACCATTTCGCAGACATAAAGGCCGGAGACGGTGCCGGTCTTCGCTATCTCTTGCTCGCGACACAGCACGCGAAAGGCCACGTTGGTCACGCCCGCCATGGGGGCGAGGACAACGGGGGAGTTGAGCTGGATTTTTCCGATAGCAAGAGTCACGCCGCCAATTGTGCGCGGAAAGAGCCTGGGGTGGCAAATTCTCACGAGGAAAGTGAGGGGTGCACACAGTTTGGGGCAGAGTGCGGTAAATCCTCCACCGATTCGCTAGTGTGGTGCATGTAACTAACAGGAAAGGACCGTAACGTAGGTCGTTTCTGCACATAAAAGGAGGACTAATGTCTGAGAGAATTGCATACGCACCGTTTGAGAAGCTCGTGATGAGCGCTGACGAGGCCGCAAAGTTCGTCAACCACGGTGACCGTGTGGGAATCTCCGGCTTTACCGGCGCTGGCTACCCTAAGGCGCTGCCGACCGCCATCGCGGAGAAGGCGAAGGCAGCTCATGAGGCGGGCGAGGAGTTCAAGATCGATGTTTTCTCCGGTGCCTCTACCGCTCCGGACTGTGATGGTGTGTTGGCTGAGGCAGACGCCATCCGCTTCCGCTCTCCGTATAACTCTGATCCGGTTTTGCGCGGCCGCTTCAACGACGGCTCCGCCCTGTACCAGGACATCCACCTCTCGCACTCTGGCCAGCAGGTGGAAGAGGGCTTCTACGGTGACTTCCAGGTAGCCATTATTGAGGCCGTTCGTATTGATGAGAACGGAAATATCGTTCCGTCCTCCGCCGTGGGCAACAACCTCGAATACATCGATGCCGCCGACAAGATCATCATTGAGATCAACGAGTGGCAGTCCCTCAACCTCGAGGGCATGCACGATATCTACAAGATCGAGAAGCTGCCGAACCGCCAGCCAATCCCGATTACCAAGCCGGCTGACCGCGTCGGTACCACCTACATCGAGATTCCGGAGGAGAAGGTCGTGGCTGTGGTCAAGACCAATGCCCCGGACCGCAACGCTCCGTTCAAGGCCCCGGATGAGGTTTCTGAGAAGATTGCTGCGAACTTCATCGAGTTCCTCGAGGGCGAGGTTGCTGCCGGCCGCCTAGAGTATGACAAGTTCATCATGCAGTCCGGTGTGGGCAATGTCCCGAACGCCGTGATGGCAGGCCTGTTGGACTCCAAGTTCGAAAACATTCAGGCCTATACCGAGGTTATCCAGGACGGCATGCTGGATCTTATCGACGCTGGCAAGATGACCGTCGCCTCCGCAACCTCCTTCGCCCTGTCCCCGGAGTACGCGGACAAGATGAACGCTGAGGCTGATCGCTACGCCAAGCACATCATCCTGCGCCCGCAGCAGGTATCCAACCACCCGGAGGTTATTCGCCGCGTGGGCCTGATTTCTTCCAACGGCATGATTGAGGGCGATATCTACGGCAACATCAACTCCACCAACGTCTCCGGCTCCCGCATCATGAACGGTACTGGTGGCTCGGGTGACTTCACCCGTAACGCCTACATCTCCACCTTCGTCTCCCCGTCGGTGGCCAAGGGCGGCGCTATCTCCGCCATCGTGCCTTTCGTTTCTCACACCGACCACACCGAGCACGACACCATGGTCATCATCACCGAGTATGGCGTTGCGGACCTGCGCGGTTTGGCCCCGAAGGAGCGCGTGGAGAAGGTTATCGCCGTGGCTCACCCGGATTACCGCCCGATGTTGGAGGAGTACTTCGAGCGCGCCAAGGCTAACAAGTTCCAGCACACCCCGCACGATCTGAAGACCGCCTTCGACTTCCAGGTGAACTTCATGGAGAAGGGTGACATGCGCGGCTAATTCTTAGACCCGCAAGGCCGTGGCCCTTACCGCTGAAGGTGAGGGCCATTTCCTTTTCTATGGTGCCACCGGCTAGGATAGGTGAGCGTTGGGCCTTTAGCTCAGTTGGTAGAGCTACGGACTTTTAATCCGCAGGTCGTGGGTTCGATCCCCACAGGGCCCACAAAAAGAGCCGCCTTCGGGCGGCTCTTTTTTGTTTTGGGGCCCAAGCGCAGGGCTGGGTTCAGGGCTAGCTCTTAACGAGCTTCCTGATGGCCCGCATGGCCTCCTCGAGCTTCTCTGTGGCTACTTGCCCGTCTTCGGCGGCTGCTCCCGCCACACAGTGTTCTATGTGGTCCTCCAAGAGCGCTAGGGAAACGTTCTCGAGCGCTGAAGTAACCGCTGAGATCTGCGTGATGATGTCGATACAGTATTGGTCCTCCGCGATCATGCGGTGGATGCCTCGGGTTTGGCCTTCGATGCGCTTGAGGCGAGCCAAGTACTTTGCTTTCTGCTCATCATCGGAGTTGTAGCCGTGCACACCCGGCTCGTGACAGGAACAGGTATCCCGCTGGTCAGCCATGGTTTTCTGCCTTTCTGCCAGGACGATTTGGTTAAGTGAGGATGTCTCCAGTATATTTTTACAAAGTTGCCTCAAGGCAACGGGCCCCCATCGTCTAGCGGCCTAGGACACCGCCCTTTCACGGCGGCGGCACGGGTTCGAATCCCGTTGGGGGTACCAACACTTTTGTGTTGGTGCACAAGAAAATACTTATGGCCCTGTGGCGCAGTTGGTTAGCGCGCCGCCCTGTCACGGCGGAGGTCGCGGGTTCAAGTCCCGTCAGGGTCGCCATATTTCAGCCTCGGAGCATTGTTTATAGAACATATGCCTCGGGGCTTGTGTCGTTTTATGGTGGTGTGTGGAGGCTCCTGCAACGTCGCAAATGGCGCATAGATCTGTATAGGTCTAGGCGCTGTGGTGACAGTGTGTATTGAGGGGCTGCATCACCGTGAAAACGGTGAATGACATGCTGATTTGGTGTGCTTATCTAGCTTTGTGTAGAGTACTTATTCGTGCCCAGCGCACAACAGATAATTGAAAATGGCCCTGTGGCGCAGTTGGTTAGCGCGCCGCCCTGTCACGGCGGAGGTCGCGGGTTCAAGTCCCGTCAGGGTCGCCGAAGTCCTTGTGGCTTCTGGCCAGATAGCTCAGTCGGTAGAGCACACGCCTGAAAAGTGTGGGGTCGCCAGTTCGATCCTGGCTCTGGCCACAAGACAGCCCCTTCCATTGGAAGGGGCTTTTTTGTTGCTCTTTTTGGTTTAATGGGCGGCATGACTACTTCAGTTGCGCACCAAACCGATCAATCCCGTTTCGTCATCACCGTTGATGGGGAAGAAGCAGGCTTCGCCGAATACAGTGATTCCGCTACCACACGCGAATTCACGCACACGGAAATCTTCGAGTCATTTCAGGGCCAAGGGCTGTCCAAGCCGCTTATTAAAGCGGCACTGGATGATGACTCAACGGCCGGCCGCCAAGTCATTCCAACGTGCAGCGCCGTGGCGCGCTTCATTGAGAAGAATCCCGATTACCAGCGGCTGACTGCCCGTGAAGGCAGCCTTTAAAGGCACGGTCTTTTAGATGTAGTAGTCCGGGTCCACCAGCTTGATGCGCTCATCCTTCTTGCGCGGGCGGTTGGTGGCCGGGATACCGATGGCAATGTGCTCCGGTGGCACGTCCTTTGTCACTACGGCGTTGGCACCGACAGCGGAGCCGTGGCCGATGGTAATCGGGCCGAGCACTTTGGCGCCCGCGCCAATGGTGACGTTGTCCTCAATTGTTGGGTGGCGCTTAGTCTGTGTCAGCACCTGACCACCGAGCGTGACGCCGTGGTAAAGCATGACGCCATCGCCAATTTCGGCGGTTTCACCGATGACGATCCCCATGCCGTGGTCAATGAAGAAGCGCCGGCCAATGGTAGCGCCGGGGTGAATCTCGATTCCGGTGAAGAAGCGGTTAAGCTGCGCCAAAATACGGGCTGGCCCACGCCATCCACGTTTCCACATGCGGTGGGCGATTCGGTGCGCCCAAATGGCGTGAAGGCCGGAGTAGACCACGGCATTTTCGACGTCGCCGCGCGCGGCCGGATCATGCTCGCGCGCGTTGGCGAGGTCTTCACGAATCATCTTCAAGATGTGCATGCGAACCATCCTATCTAGAAAGAAAAAGCGCCCCCTAGCACAGAGGGCGCTTTTATTCGGAGGGCTTTCCACGGCGCCGTGCTTGGCGACGTCCCGTGGAAAGCCACGTTAGCGTTTTCCTTAGGCCTCGCGAATGTCCTCGAAGAGGATGGTGGAGACATAGCGCTCACCGAAGTCCGGGGCGACGACGACGATGGTCTTGCCCTTGAACTCTTCGCGCGCAGCCAGCTTGAGTGCCGCAGAGACGTTGGCACCGGAGGAAATGCCGACGAGCAGTCCTTCTTCGGTGGCCAGCTTGCGTGCGGTGGAGACGGATTCCTCGGTGGTTGCGGTGAGCACCTCGTTGAGGATCTCGCGGTCCAGAACCTCTGGGACAAAGTTGGCGCCGATGCCCTGGATCTTGTGGGGGCCAGCGTGTCCCTCGGAGAGGACGGGGGAGTCGGCGGGCTCAACGGCGACCAGGTAGGTGTCGGGGTTCTGGGAACGCAGGTAGCGGCCCACACCGGTGACGGTGCCGCCGGTGCCGACGCCAGCGACGAAAGCGTCGACCTTGCCCTCAGCGTCGTCCCAGATCTCGCGGCCCGTGGTTGCCTCGTGAATCTTCGGGTTTGCCTCGTTGGCGAACTGGGAGGCCAGGATGGCGTTGGGGGTCTCAGCGATAATTTCGTTGGCCTTCTCGACAGCACCCTTCATGCCGGCAGCGCCCGGGGTGAGCACGATTTCAGCACCATAAGCGCGCAACAAAACCTTGCGCTCGTTGGACATGGTCTCCGGCATGGTGAGGATGACCTTGTAACCCTGGGCGGCACCGACGAGTGCCAAGCCGATGCCGGTGTTGCCGGAGGTGGCCTCAACGATGGTGCCGCCTGGCTTTAGCTCGCCGGATTCTACGGCGGTGTCGACAATTGCCTTGGCAATGCGATCCTTGACGGAATTAGCGGGGTTGAAAGACTCAACCTTCACCAGTACCTCGGCGCCGAGGCCTTCGGTCAGGCGGTTGAGGCGGACAAGCGGGGTACCGCCGATGGTGTCGAGAATATTGTTGTATACAGCCACGATGTGGACTCCTTGAAGATAAGTTCTGATGTACAGCAGACACTCTACACCGTGGCAATAGACCAAGTGGTATATAGATTCTGAACAGATCATTCGGGCATGGCATGTGGGATTTGAGGCGTCTCATGAGGGCGAGGCGTGATTTAGAATTACCCCCGTCGGCCGGTTATACTTCGCAAATAGTGTTCGCCTACCCCCGTTTCAGGCGGGAAATGTGGGTGCACCTGCTGGTTACCCCCGAGTAAGAGAGAGTCTCATGGAGCCGCACCGACTCAAGGATGACGACGAAGCCGTACGCGCAGCGCTCTCGTCACTAAAGACCGCAACGGGAATCCCCGTCACGATGTACGGGACCTTGCTGCCGGACAATCGCCTGCAGATTACCCAGTGGGTAGGGCTGCGGACCCCGGCCTTGCAGAATTTGGTGATTGACGCGAACGTGGGCGTCGGCGGGCGCGTTGTCAGCACTCGCCGCGCGGTTGGTGTGTCCGACTACACTCGTGCCACCACAATTAGCCATGAGAATGATCGCCATATCCAGGATGAGGGACTGCATTCGATCGTGGCGGTGCCGGTCACCGTTCAGCGTGAAATCCGCGGTGTCCTCTATGTTGGTGTCCATTCGCCGGTGCGCTTGGGTGACAAGGTAATCGAGGAAGTCACCATGACTGCTCGGTGCCTCGAGCAGGATCTGGCCGTTAATTCCGCGTTGCGTCGTGCCGACGGAGGCAAGGGCGGCGCTGCTCGCGGCCACGTGATGAACGGGGCTGAGTGGGAGCAGGTGCGCTCAACGCACTCTAAGCTCCGCATGTTGGCTAACCGAGTCAACGATGAAGATCTCCGTAAGGAACTAGAGGCTCTTTGCGACCAGATGGTCTCCCCGGTGCGCGTTAAGCAGTCCACCAAGCTTTCTGCTCGCGAGCTGGATGTTCTTTCCTGCGTGGCGTTAGGGCATACCAATGTCGAGGCGGCCGAGGAAATGGGTATTGGCGCCGAAACGGTGAAGTCCTATTTGCGCTCTGTCATGCGCAAACTGGGTGCACATACTCGCTATGAGGCAGTTAATGCGGCCCGTCGTATAGGCGCGTTGCCCTGATCGTAGGTAAGTTGGGTGGGCGTGAAAGACCAATTTATTGTCTCCGGTGGGGCGCGCCTGCAGGGCACCGTCAAGGTGGACGGTGCCAAGAACAGTGTGCTGAAGCTGATGGCTGCGGCACTGTTGGCGGAGGGCACCACCACGCTGACCAACTGTCCTAAAATCCTTGATGTTCCACTGATGCGAAAGGTCCTTGAAGGCCTTGGCTGTTCAGTGGAAATCGATGGCCACACCGTGCAGATCACCACGCCGGCCACGTTGCATTCCAATGCAGACTTCGATGCGGTGCGCCAATTCCGCGCGTCGGTGTGTGTATTGGGGCCGCTGACGGCGCGCTGTGGTCACGCAAAGGTAGCTTTGCCAGGTGGCGACGCCATTGGTTCCCGCCCACTGGACATGCACCAATCTGGGCTAGAGAAGATGGGCGCTAGCACGCGCATCGAACACGGCGCCGTTGTAGCGGAGGCGGATCAGCTCCATGGCGCGAACATCAAGCTCGATTTTCCCTCGGTAGGCGCTACCGAAAATATTCTTACTGCTGCAGTCCTTGCGGATGGCGAAACCCAACTCCACAATGCGGCCCGCGAACCGGAAATTGTGGACCTGTGCACGATGCTCAAGGAAATGGGCGCCGACATCTCCGGGGAGGGGACATCCACCATCACCATTCGGGGAGTGGACAAGCTGCAACCGACGGAGCACGAGGTTATCGGTGACCGTATTGTTGCGGGTACGTGGGCATATGCTGCCGTAATGACTCGCGGGGATATCACGGTGGGCGGTATTGCTCCCAAGCACCTGCACCTGCCGTTGGAGAAGCTTAAGTCCGCCGGTGCGGATATCGAGGACTATGTCAATGGTTTCCGCGTGCGCATGGACCGGCGTCCAACTGCTGTGGACTACCAAACGCTGCCGTACCCCGGCTTCCCCACGGATCTTCAGCCGATTGCCATCGGGCTCTCCGCGGTCGCGGAAGGTACATCCATCATCACGGAAAATGTCTTTGAGTCTCGTTTCCGGTTCGTCGATGAGATGCTCCGCCTTGGCGCTGATGCCCAGGTGGATGGACACCACGTAGTTATCCGCGGTCAAGAGCGCCTGTCCTCGACGCATGTCTGGAGCTCCGATATCCGCGCAGGTGCCGGATTGGTCCTCTCCGCTTTGTGTGCGGATGAGACGACCACCGTGCACGATGTCTTTCACATCGACCGCGGCTATCCGAACTTTGTAGAGAACCTGCAGGCCTTGGGCGCCACCATCGAGCGCACTCAAGAGGAGGAGCTCTACTAAGGAGCATTGCTTGGCGACGTCCCTATGTGGCGCACCTTTTCGGTGTGTCACCTGGGGATTTGTTGTTTGTTGGGGGTGTGCGTATATTTATCCGAGTCGCCGCGAGGTAGCCGGGAGGTTAACTGGTGGTAGATGTTCGGACAATGTTTGTTCGGCGGGTTTGACTTTGGTTGAGCTTGTTGGGTAAGGTTGTTCGGGCCGCTGCGGAGAGGTTAACGTTTGGTTAATTTTGTTTGTGGTGTGCGA
This sequence comes from Corynebacterium hesseae, assembly GCF_037850265.1. NCBI lineage: Bacteria > Bacillati > Actinomycetota > Actinomycetes > Mycobacteriales > Corynebacteriaceae > Corynebacterium > Corynebacterium hesseae. The sequence goes on along the minus strand of NZ_CP137211.1, from coordinate 2,270,064 downwards.
ACGATGTTTGAGAACTCAATAGTGTGCCAATGTACTTTTTGTGTTGGTTGGTTTTATTCATTGTGGCTGTGATATGCCGTATGCGTATCACGGTTGGTGTATGCCGGATGGCGCTTTTCTTTCAAGCGGCGTCATTGTAAATAACATAAGTTGTTTGGGCGTAAATGATTTAAAATCTTCTGACTTTGCCAGCCTCCTGTTTATCCCCGTCGGGTTGGGGGTTGGTTTCGAGATTTTTTCTTTATGTAATTTTTGGATAGCCAGTCCGTGCTGTGCACGGTTTGGTTTGTCTTTTTGTTAGGTTTGGGCTTTTCACGGCCTTTTTTGTGGAGAGTTTGATCCTGGCTCAGGACGAACGCTGGCGGCGTGCTTAACACATGCAAGTCGAACGGAAAGGCCTCTTGCTTGCAAGGGGTACTCGAGTGGCGAACGGGTGAGTAACACGTGGGTGATCTGCCTTGCACTCTGGGATAAGCTTGGGAAACTGGGTCTAATACCGGATATGAACTGCCTTTAGTGTGGTGGTTGGAAAGTTTTTTCGGTGCAAGATGAGCTCGCGGCCTATCAGCTTGTTGGTGGGGTAATGGCCTACCAAGGCGTCGACGGGTAGCCGGCCTGAGAGGGTGTACGGCCACATTGGGACTGAGATACGGCCCAGACTCCTACGGGAGGCAGCAGTGGGGAATATTGCACAATGGGCGGAAGCCTGATGCAGCGACGCCGCGTGGGGGATGACGGCCTTCGGGTTGTAAACTCCTTTCGACAGGGACGAAGCTTTTTGTGACGGTACCTGTATAAGAAGCACCGGCTAACTACGTGCCAGCAGCCGCGGTAATACGTAGGGTGCGAGCGTTGTCCGGAATTACTGGGCGTAAAGAGCTCGTAGGTGGTTTGTCGCGTCGTCTGTGAAATTCCGGGGCTTAACTTCGGGCGTGCAGGCGATACGGGCATAACTTGAGTGCTGTAGGGGAGACTGGAATTCCTGGTGTAGCGGTGAAATGCGCAGATATCAGGAGGAACACCGATGGCGAAGGCAGGTCTCTGGGCAGTTACTGACGCTGAGGAGCGAAAGCATGGGTAGCAAACAGGATTAGATACCCTGGTAGTCCATGCCGTAAACGGTGGGCGCTAGGTGTAGGGGGCTTCCACGTCTTCTGTGCCGTAGCTAACGCATTAAGCGCCCCGCCTGGGGAGTACGGCCGCAAGGCTAAAACTCAAAGGAATTGACGGGGGCCCGCACAAGCGGCGGAGCATGTGGATTAATTCGATGCAACGCGAAGAACCTTACCTGGGCTTGACATACACCAGATTGCTGCAGAGATGTAGTGTCCCTTGTGGTTGGTGTACAGGTGGTGCATGGTTGTCGTCAGCTCGTGTCGTGAGATGTTGGGTTAAGTCCCGCAACGAGCGCAACCCTTGTCTTATGTTGCCAGCATTTGGTTGGGGACTCATGAGAGACTGCCGGGGTTAACTCGGAGGAAGGTGGGGATGACGTCAAATCATCATGCCCCTTATGTCCAGGGCTTCACACATGCTACAATGGTCGGTACAACGCGCAGCGACACTGTGAGGTGGAGCGAATCGCTGAAAGCCGGTCTTAGTTCGGATTGGGGTCTGCAACTCGACCCCATGAAGTCGGAGTCGCTAGTAATCGCAGATCAGCAACGCTGCGGTGAATACGTTCCCGGGCCTTGTACACACCGCCCGTCACGTCATGAAAGTTGGTAACACCCGAAGCCAGTGGCCTAAACTTGTTAGGGAGCTGTCGAAGGTGGGATCGGCGATTGGGACGAAGTCGTAACAAGGTACCCGTACCGGAAGGTGCGGGTGGATCACCTCCTTTCTAAGGAGCATTTATTTTGAGCACCAGTTGGTGCTGTATAGCGTGTGAGTGTTTATTCTTACTCGCTTGGTGGTTTATGTAGACGATTGTTTTACTGCCGCCTATTGATAATCGGGTGGAGATACATCTTAACCAGAATGATGATTCAACTAACACATGTACGTCTAACTGCGTATTGATAAGTGCTTGGTGCATTGTTGGGTGTCTGGGGCATTGTTCCCTGGTTGTATAACCCACGTAAGTTTCAATAACTACTTTTTCTTTTTGGTGTGGTTGTTGTCTTGTGTGGGGTGTTGTGTGAGAACTGTATAGTGGACGCGAGCATTTAACCATGTGCTTTCCATCTTCTTTTGTGTGGGTGGTTGGTCATGGTTTGTGTGATTTCTTTGTTCTTTTGTGTTTTGTGTGTTCACACCAACACAGTTTGATTGCCGTGTTTGTGGTGGTTGTTGTGTTGGTTGTGTGTTCGTTATTTAGGGCGCATGGTGGATGCCTTGGCATGCTGGGCCGATGAAGGACGTGTAAGGCTGCGTTAAGCCTCGGGGAGTTGTCAATAGAGCGTTGATCCGAGGATGTCCGAATGGGGAAACCTGGCACCTGTTATGGGGTGTTACCCTTCAGTGAATTCATAGCTGTTGTGGGGGTTTACGCGGGGAAGTGAAACATCTCAGTACCCGTAGGAGAAGAAAATAAAATATGATTCTGCTAGTAGTGGCGAACGAACGTGGATGAGGCTAAACCGTGTGCATGTGATACTTGGTAGGGGTTGTGTGTGCGGTGTTGTGGGCCCCAATGTGAATCAGCTACCACTGGTTTGCTTGTGTGTTGTTGTTAGGTGAAGTGGTGTGGAAACGCCGACCGTAGAGGGTGATAGTCCCGTAGTTGAAGGCTTCAATGCATGGGTTGTTGGGTTGCCCGAGTAGCAGCGGGCTCGTGGAATCTGCTGTGAATCTGCCGGGACCACCCGGTAAGCCTAAATACTCAGTGTGACCGATAGTGTATGAGTACCGTGAGGGAATGGTGAAAAGTACCCCGGGAGGGGAGTGAAATAGTTCCTGAAACCATGTGCTTACAATCCGTCAGAGCACCTGTATGTGTGTGATGGCGTGCCTTTTGAAGAATGAGCCTGCGAGTCAGCGGCATGTCGCGAGGTTAACCCGTGTGGGGTAGCCGTAGGGAAACCGAATCCTCATGGGGTGTTTAGTGGCATGTCCTGGACCCGAAGCGGGGTGATCTACCCATGGCCAGTGTGAAGCAGTAGTAAGATGCTGTGGAGGCGCGAACCCACGTAGGTTGAAAACTGCGGGGATGAGCTGTGGGTAGGGGTGAAAGGCCAATCAAACTCCGTGATAGCTGGTTCTCCCCGAAATGCATTTAGGTGCAGCGTCGCATTAGCTTGGTGGAGGTAGAGCTACTGGTTGGTTGAGCGGGACTACAATCTTAGCAATGTCAGCCAAACTCCGAATGCCACTAATTGTGTTGTGCGGCAGTGAGACTGTGGGGGATAAGCTTCATAGTCGAGAGGGAAACAGCCCAGATCGCCGGTTAAGGCCCCTAAGGGTGTGCTAAGTGGAAAAGGATGTGGGATCGCGAAGACAGCCAGGAGGTTGGCTTAGAAGCAGCCATCCTTGAAAGAGTGCGTAATAGCTCACTGGTCGAGTGGTCCTGCGCCGACAATGTAGTGGGGCTCAAGCACACCGCCGAAGCCGCGGCAATACTTTGTATTGGGTAGGGGAGCGTCGTGCATGTGTTGAAGCGTTACCGTAAGGCGGCGTGGAGTGTGTGCGAGTGAGAATGCAGGCATGAGTAACGAATTGGAAGGTGAGAATCCTTCCCGCCGGATGACTAAGGGTTCCTGGGTCAAGTTCGTCTTCCCAGGGTGAGTCGGGACCTAAGGCGAGGCCGACAGGCGTAGTCGATGGATAACCAGTTGATATTCTGGTACCCGTATATCCGCGCCCATGATAAAGCACTGATACTAACCACCGCGGATACGATCGTCGTGTTCTTTGAACACGGTGGTTGTTGATGTCGTGGGGCCTGATGTGTGGTTCAAGTGATGGGGTGACACAGTGTAGTAGCCATGCCGCTTAGTGGATTGTTGGTGTAAGCGTGTGAGGTGGTGTGTAGGCAAATCCGCACACCGTTTAACCTGAGGCGTGATGCGTAGCCCAAATGTGGGTGAAGTTGGTGATCTAGTACTGTCGAGAAAAGCCTCTAGCGATGTGGATGTATGGCCCGTACCCTAAACCGACACAGGTGGTCAGGTTGAAAATACTAAGGCGTTCGGGTGAACTGTGGTTAAGGAACTCGGCAAAATGCCCCCGTAACTTCGGGAGAAGGGGGACCACACGACTTTGACACTTCTTGCAAGTGTTGTGGGTTGTGGGGTCGCAGAGAATAGAGGGAAGCGACTGTTTATCAAAAACACAGGTCCATGCGAAGACGTTAAGTTGATGTATATGGACTGACGCCTGCCCGGTGCTGGAAGGTTAAGAGGACCGGTTAGTAGTCTTTGACTGCGAAGCTGAGAATTTAAGCCCCAGTAAACGGCGGTGGTAACTATAACCATCCTAAGGTAGCGAAATTCCTTGTCGGGTAAGTTCCGACCTGCACGAATGGCGTAACGACTTCTCTGCTGTCTCAACCACAGGCCCGGTGAAATTGCACTACGAGTAAAGATGCTCGTTACGCGCGGCAGGACGAAAAGACCCCGGGACCTTCACTATAGCTTGGTATTGGTGTTCGGTTCGGTTTGTGTAGGATAGGTGGGAGACTATGAGACGTGTGCGCCAGCACGCGTGGAGTCGTTGTTGAAATACCACTCTGATCGGATTGGATACCTTAACCTTGGCCCATGATCTGGGTTGGGGACAGTGCCTGGTGGGTAGTTTAACTGGGGCGGTTGCCTCCCAAAATGTAACGGAGGCGCCCAAAGGTTCCCTCAGCCTGGTTGGCAATCAGGTAGCGAGTGTAAGTGCACAAGGGAGCTTGACTGTGAGACAGACATGTCGAACAGGGACGAAAGTCGGGACTAGTGATCCGGCACCTACTTGTGGATGTGGTGTCGCTCAACGGATAAAAGGTACCCCGGGGATAACAGGCTGATCTTCCCCAAGAGTCCATATCGACGGGATGGTTTGGCACCTCGATGTCGGCTCGTCGCATCCTGGGGCTGGAGTAGGTCCCAAGGGTTGGGCTGTTCGCCCATTAAAGCGGCACGCGAGCTGGGTTCAGAACGTCGTGAGACAGTTCGGTCTCTATCCGCCGCGCGCGTTGAAACTTGAAGAAGGCTGTCCCTAGTACGAGAGGACCGGGACGGACGTACCTCTAGTGTGCCAGTTGTTCCGCCAGGAGCATCGCTGGTTGGCTACGTACGGAAGGGATAACCGCTGAAAGCATCTAAGCGGGAAGCCTGTTTTAAGATGAGGTTTCATTTGAGGTCCCCCAAAGACGATGGGGTTGATAGGCCAGACCTGGACGCACCGCAAGGTGTGAAGGCTACTGGTACTAATAGACCAAAACAAACACACACACCCATTCTTTAGGGCGTGTCAACAACAAACACAACAGTTAATCAATCACACTGCCGTGTTCGCGTCCACTACACAGTATCTGACACAACACCAGCAACCAGACGTTGCCCCGAGTGTTTGTCGGTGGCCTATAGCAGCAGGGAAACGCCCGGTACCCATTCCGAACCCGGAAGCTAAGCCTGCTAACGCTGATGGTACTGCAACCGGGAGGTTGTGGGAGAGTAAGAAACCGCCGACACCAAACAACAACAAACAACTCAATACAACAAAGAGAGACCGTTAAAGCACCATCATTGCTTTAACGGTCTCTTTTTCGTTTTGCCAGCACTACCGGCATGCGTTACCACGTCTGCACTTCCAGGTCTGAACAAATGGCTTTTTAGTGACCGAGTCATGAGGGCCCTCCTCGGCAATTGGGCCTAATCATGTTCACCTGAAAGCGCTGATAAACAAGGCTCATACCCACCCGGGTAGCTGCCTAGTTCCTAACTACTGCGAAAGGGCCACGGAAGTATGATCTACCCCACCAATGCTCGGGCGTCTCGTCCTCATACAGAATTGTAAACTGGGCACCGAGCTTTCTGGCTAAGTAGCCAACCCGGTCCGGGATTAGGGTACGGAGAAGATGTTTGAATTCCTTTTGTTTCTCGTTCCTTCAGTGCTTTATATCATTTTTCAGCGCAAGAGAATTGGGGTTTCTCAAGCTCGGGCAAATGTGGGTTGGCGATTGGGAAATTGGCAAACAGTAGTACTAAGCATCATCCTTTTCCCCGTGTTGCTTGGAATAGGATACGCCGGTATCCGTGTGGTGTCGTCGGCTAGTCTGGCCATACCGGGGGTGGTTCTGTCTCAAGGGGTAAGCCTTGCTGTCATTTTCAGGGCTATAGGCGAGGAAGTGTTTTTCCGAGGATTTGTTGGCGGCTTACTTCTTCGATCCTGGGGGTTCTGGAGTGGTAACACGCTCCAAGCGGGAGTTTTTCTTCTGCCTCATTTGATGTTGTTGAGCTTCGATGCGCAGTTGTGGCCCATACTTCCGGTTCAGTTTCTCTGCGGGTGGATCCTGGGAGTGGTGCGATACCGCTCGGGAAGCGTCATTGAATGCGCGATATTGCACGCTGCTATTAACCTTGCAATTGGACTGCTTGCGGGATAAGCGAAGGATTGTGCGCGGGCGCTCAGGGCGGTTAGTGGCTGTCAATTCGCACCAAAGATTGGGGCGCGGGCTTATTCGTCATGTAGCAGGCGTTGTACGGCCTGGCGGACACCCTTCTGTATCCAGTTAGATTCCCAAGACAGACTTCGCAATGAAGAAGTAGACGATCAAGCCCGTTGCATCACAGAAGGTGGAGATGAATGGGTTAGAGAAGACCGCAGGGTCCGCGCCAACAGTTTTAGCCACAATGGGCATGAGTCCGCCTACCGTCGCGGACATCGAACAAATGAGAAACAGGGTGGAGCCGATGACGAGGCCGATATCTAGGCCATAGATGACCGTCGCCAAGACAAGCCCGGCCAGCCCCAGCACAGCGCCCAGCAACATTCCGACGCGCAATTCCCGCCACATGACTGCCAAGAGGTCGCGTGTGCGGACGTCGCCAAGCGCGAGCGCTCGTGTGACGGTCGTTGCTGCCTGATTTCCCGTGTTTCCACCCGTGCCTGTTAGCAACGGGATAAATAGTGACAGCACCACCGCTTTAGCCAGTGTGTCTTCGAAAGAATCGAGCACCCGCACAGTCAACAGCGCTGACACAGCGAGCACGAGCAGCCAGAGAATGCGGGAGCGGACGAGCTTGAGAAGGGGCGTCGACAAGTACGGCTGCTGGAGCGCCTCCGTACCACCGGAACGAGCTGAGTCCTCGCTGTCCGCCTCTTCCATAATGTCGGTTGCATCGTCCCAGGTAAGAAGGCCAACGAGGCGGTGTGAATCATCCACAATCGGCAGCGCCAGCATGTCGAGGGGCAAGAACCAGCGGACGGTCTCTTCGGCGTCGGCAGTCGCGTATGCATATACCGGCTCGTTCATGATGTCCTCAATGAGAATGCCGCGCTCAGCCGTGAAGAGCTCGCGCAGACTGACGACACCTACCAGACGCCGGTCCTTACGCGTCACAGGAACGGTATAGATGGTTTCTAGCTCATCGGCGTTGTCGCGGAGGGTGCGCAGGGCATCTTCCATGCTCATTTCCGGGTGGATATTGGGGACTTCCGGCGACATACGGCGGCCAACGGAGCCCTTCGTGTAACCAAGAATCACTCCGGTCACATCGCGCTGAGTCTGAGTCAGCGAACGGAGGAGGCGATCCGCAATCTCCGCAGGAAGCTCGTCCAGCAGGGCCACGCGGTCTTCGGGATCCAGCTCGTCGAAGAATTCGTAGACATCGGCGTTGCCCAACTCGTCAATGATGTCCGCTTGGTGTTTGGCATCAAGCGCATCGAAGACCGCGATAGATTTTTGACGCGGCAGCAGCCTTAACGCCAATGCGGCGCGGAGAGCATTCTGGCGCTCCACAATCGCGATGAGCTCTTGACGTGGAACGCGAGCTAAGAGCTCTTGGAGCCGAGGAGCCTTTTGGGGGTTGATGGCGTCTTCTTGCTTGAGCCACTCCTCAACAATTTCGGTGGCCTGCTCAATCGTTTCTGCCATCGGTTTTTCGCCCTTCTACTCGACGTCAACCTCCTCAGACTACGTCATGCAGCGCTGCGTAGCCTTTTCACGTATGTACTATTGCGGCATGCTTTCCCTTTACCGTGATTTCTCGGACAATGACGTCGTCAGCTCTATTCTGGGCTACGAGGAAACAGAGTTCCTCTTCGTTGTGGCAGATGTGCCGAAGAAGTGGGTGAGCGATGATCCCTACGCTGAGGACAAGACGCATATTCAGCTCATGAACATGCCTGGAGTCGCCCTGAAAATTTTGCCTGAGGGCGAGCTGATTACTGGTGACGTCGACGTGCGCTATCCGCAGCTCTTCCAGACAGTCGCAGGAAAGACGCTGTGGGATCCGCGCGAAGTTGCAGAGCTTGAGCCTTTCACGGTGATTCATGCTCGGGGTAGCCACCACTTCCACGAGAGGAGCAAGGAACACTACGTCGATATCTGGGAGATCCTCCCAGATGCGGAAGACGGGGCAATGGAGCAGCTCCTCGCTCGGATTGCCGTTCCGGTAGAGCTTGATTCCAAGTTCGGTCCGTTGGTGCTCGATCGCAGTACGAACACGTTCGACGGTAGGGCAGAAGAGCTCGGAGTTGATTTCAGCATCTGGTACGAAGGGGAGGAGCTTCTCCTCGCGGAGAGCGCGAACCTGAGGCGAAAATTCAAGGCACCCCTCACCGTTATCAATAAGGTCCTCAGTGCTGAGATCATCGATGAGGCCCGGCGCTTTGCCGCCAAAAAAGCTCTTCGAGCTGCGAACCGCTGGCGCCATGACGTCGCCCTGTCCGAGGGCGCAAACGTCCCGGCACCTGAGCTCACGGCCGGCGACGTATACGCCAAACTCACGCCCGTTGCCGTTGAAGTCCCCCAACGCGGACACCTCAGCGTGGAATTCGATGATGGCTATCTTTTTGGTGGGCACGCCGTGACGGTGAAGACTAAACGCAGCGGTGCACCCGCAGCCCTTGAGCTCGACGCTTAGTGCTGTTCGCGCATCCGCGTGATGACATTGTGCGCGGAAATGAGGCACATCGGTACACCAACACCCGGTACCGTCGTACCGCCCGCGTAGTACAGGTTCTTGAGTTTTCGCGAGGCATTGCGCCCGCGGAAGAAGGCGGATTGCCGCAACGTATGCGCGGGTCCCACCGCGCCACCAGCCCAGGAGTTGTAGCGCCGCGCAAAATCAGAGGGGCCGACCGTCCGGCGCACCACGATGCGCTCAGCAAAGTCGGGAATGCCAAGCCACGTGCCGAGTTGGTGAATCGCGGCATCGGCAATTGCGCCAACGCGGGGCGATTCTTCTTCGCCATAGGCGTTACCCGCGCCGAAGTTTTCCTCCGCCGGCACGGGGACCAGCACAAAGAGATTCTCGCAGCCCTCCGGCGCCACGGCAGGATCCGTCGCGGAGGTCTTCGACACGTAGATGGACTCGGACGCCCCCAGCGGGCGCGAAGCCTCCGGAGCGTGATACACCGCCCGGAAATCGGGCTCCCAGTCCTTGCTGAAAAGAAGGGTGTGGTGGGCCAGCTCCGGCAGCGCGCCCCGCACGCCGAGGAAGACCAACACCGTGCCGAGGCCCGGGTCGCGTCGCGCGAAATAGCTCTCGGGATAGGTCCGCGCCGACTGAGGCAGCAGAGAAGTCTCAGTATGGCGCAGGTCCGCCGCGGAAACGACGGCCTCGGCGGAGATGAAGCGGCCGTCGTCCAGCCGCACGCCAGTCGCACGACCTTCCGCGCACTCAATCGCCGTCACCGCCGTATCCATGAGGAAGGTTGCGCCTTGTGCCTGGCGCGCAATCGCCGCGACCACCGCGGCGAAACCACCTTGCGGGTAGCGCACGCCTTCGACCAAATCGGTGTGACTCATCAAGGAATACAGCGCCGGTGCAGCTGTTGGCTCCGTGGACAAGAACACCGCCGGGTAGGTCAGCACCTGGCGCAGGCGGTAGTCCTGAAACTGTGCTGCCACCAGCCGGTCCAAGGACCGAGTGAGAAGTAGCGCCAGCGAACCCAGCCGCGTGAGCACGTCCCGGGTTAAAAGCTGCGTGGGGTGGGAAAACGTGGTGCACAAAAAGCTGCTTAGCGCCACGGCATAGATATCAGAGGAACGCGCTAAGTAGGCGCGCACGCGCTCGCCTGCGCCCGGCTCGATGGACTCAAAAAGCCGAACAACGTTGTCCACGCCGCTGTGAATGTCGAGGAAGGCGCCGTCGTCGTTGTAGACGCGATAGGCGGGGGAGAGGTCAACCAAGTCCAGCTCGCGCGCGGTGCTCGTCCCGCAGGCACGGAAAAACTCGTCGAAGGCTTCCGGCATGAGGTACCAGGACGGGCCCGTATCGAAGCGGAAACCGTCGACCGTCAGTTCGCCTGCGCGCCCGCCGACGCTGTGCTGCTTCTCGACGACCACCACGTCCCAACCCTCACGCAGCAACAGCGCCGCGCTGGCCAGACCAGCGATGCCCGCGCCGATGACGACAACACGCTTGCCCATAGCTACTTCACCGCCGATGCCGCTGCCCGGCTCACCAAGAATGCCTTGCGCGCCGGCGAGACGGAGACTCGTGTCGTGAGAATATCGGCGGCGGGGGTAGCCGCGAGCTGGTCGGTGAGCTCGGTAAACAGGGCCGTCGCAGCCGCCACGCCCACCCGCGAACCACGCGGCAACTTCTCCATCGCGCCGCGCGCTACAGCCAGGTCGCGCCGAATATCAGCGATGATTGCCGTTTTCCGCTCCTCATCCAAGCTAGCCGGGTCCGGCAGGTTCGGGAAATAGGAGCGGCCCAGCTCTGCGGAATCCTCGCGCAGGTCGCGCAAGAAATTGATCTTCTGAAAGGCCGCGCCCAGGCGCCGCGCGCCTTCCTCGATGCCGGACGGGCGGGGCCCGCCGGCGTAGAAGGCGTCCAGGCACAAGAGCCCAATGACCTCCGCGGAGCCGCACACGTAATCCTCGAAGGAGTCGTGGGTGTGCGTGCGGTGCGTCAGATCGCAACGCATGGAAGAAAAGAACTGTGCAACGTGCTCATCGCTGAACCCGCAACGCCGCGCGGAAAGCGCAAAGGCATGCACGATCGGATCAGCGTGAAACCGCTGGGACGGGGCGGCGCGGACGGTGGCCTCGTAGGCGTCGAGAAGCACGGCGGCGTCCTGGGGATCGAGCCCGGCGTCGACGATTTCATCGGCGGTGCGCACCATGGCGTATAAATTGCGGATGTCCACCCGGACCCTGGGGGAGAGAAGCCGTGTGGCCAGGGAAAAACTGGTGGAGTAGTGGCGCATGATTTGAGCCGCGGCTGCTTCGGCACAGCGGTCGTAATGTTCCAGAGCGGAAAGAGATGCGCGCATGGAGCATATTTTAGACCACACGCGTCACATAACTTACCCAGGGCAAGATAGGGTAGGGACGTTACTTTCCCCATCTATAAGGAGAACACGTCCATGACAACCCCAACGATGACTGCTGCGGCTCGTGCCGTCGACCTGTTCAAACAATACGGTCAGGGAGATACCGCAGTTACCGCGTTGGACCACGTCGACGTTGAGTTCGCGCGCAATACCTTTACCGCCATCATGGGCCCTTCGGGCTCCGGCAAGTCCACGCTCATGCACACCATGGCGGGGCTCGATTCGGCGACGTCCGGCTCGGCCTTCATCGGTGACACCGATATGTCGCAGCTCAGCGACAAGGATATTACGGCCCTGCGCCGCGACCGCCTGGGCTTCATTTTTCAGTCCTTCAACCTGGTGCCCACACTGACCGCGGCAGAAAACATCACGCTGCCCACCGATATCGCTGGCAACAAGGTGGATAAAGAGTGGTTCGATGAGGTCACTTCCCGCCTAGGCTTGTCCGAGCGCTTGAATCACCGCCCAGCAGAGCTCTCCGGTGGCCAGCAGCAGCGCGTGGCTTGCGCGCGCGCTCTGGTTTCGCGCCCGGAAATCATCTTTGGCGATGAACCGACCGGCAACCTGGACTCCAACTCTTCCGCCGAGGTGCTCGATATTTTGCGCACCGCAGTGGATCAGGACGGCCAGACCGTCGTCATCGTGACGCACGATGCGAAGGCCGCATCCTACGCAGACCGCGTGGTCTTCCTTGCTGATGGTCGCCTGGTCAACGAGCTGAACAACCCGACCATGGAGTCCATCCACGCCGTGATGGCAGAAATCGAGGGCTAGAGCATGGCCACAAAGAACACCATGCGCACGGTGTCCGTGCGCAATATTCTCGCGCACAAGCTGCGCCTTGCCTTGACCCTGCTGGCGGTGGTGCTCGGCACCGCCTTCATCTCGGGGTCCTTTATGTTCACCAAATCTTTGTCGAACACCTTCGACTCTGCGGTATCCACGGCATTTACCGGTGTGGATGCGGCCGTAAGCCAGAAGGAAGGCGGCCCAAACCTCGACCAGAAAATGCGCGATGACATCGCCGCCGACCCCGACGTGCGCGCGGTCAACATGCAAAGCAGCCAGACCGTCGTGGTTGCCAACAAGGATGCCGAGGCTTTTCAAACCGGTGGCGGCACCTCCAGCGTGCAGCCCTACTACCCGGAGGACCAGTCCGTCGGTGAGCCCGCCACGCTTGTCGACGGCTCCGCGCCTCACGGGACCGGCGAGGTTCTCATCAACGACTCGGCTGCGGAAGAGTTCGACATCAAGATCGGCGACAGCCTCCTCGTGGTCCACCCGGACCAGCGTGATGAGGTGAAGGTCGTGGGCGTCGTCAAGCCTGTGGTGGACCAAGGCCCTAGCCTGACGCTGCTCATGGACCACGAGGCCTTCGTCGAGCGATACGGCAATTCCGAACAGCTGAAGGTCGCTGCGGCCGAGGGAGTGAGCGCCGATGAGCTCGTGGATCACCTCAACGAGACCTTCGAGGTTAAGGCGGAATCTGGCCAGAAGCTGGCCGATGAGATTTCGGATCAGATTTCCTCTGCCCTGAAATTCGTCAACTACTTCCTCATCGCCTTCGGCCTCATCGCGCTGCTGGTGGGCACGTTCATCATCGCGAACACGTTCTCCATGATCGTGGCTCAGCGCACCAAGGAGTTCGCGCTGCTGCGCGCACTCGGTGCATCCCGCGGCCAGATTACGCGCTCGGTGGTGACGGAGGCCTTCATCGTGGGCCTCGTGGGCTCTGCCGTGGGCGTGGCAGCGGGCATGGGCCTGGTGGCGATCATTAAGGCCGTCTTCGAAGCCAAGGGCATGCCCATGGGCGGCGGCCTGGGCCTGAGCTTGAGCGCTGTGCTTGTGCCGTTGATTCTGGGCGCATTGGTCACCATCGTTTCCGCGTGGGCACCGGCGCGCCGGGCAGGCGCGGTCAAGCCCGTGGAAGCCATGCGCACCACCGAGTCCGCGGCGGGCGCTTCGCTGCTGGTGCGCAGCGTGCTGGGCGGGCTGCTGCTCGTCGTCGGCATTATTTTTGCGCTCGTGGGCGTGCTTGTCGACGCCTCCACGGGCATCCGCGCCACACTCGTGGGCCTCGGCTCGCTCAACCTCATCCTCGGCTTCTTCCTTGCGGGACCGGCCATCTCCTTGCCTATCGTTCCGGCGATCGGCCGCGTGGTTGGCGCGCCCTTTGGCGCGGTCGGCAAGCTGGCATCGACGAACTCGGCGCGCAACCCGCGCCGTACCGCGGCGACTGCTTTCGCTCTCATGCTGGGCGTGGCGCTGGTGACATCGATCGGCATGTTGGGTGCGACGATGAAGGCCTCGGTGGCCGACGCCGTCGAGCAGGACGCCCGCGCGGACTTCTTGCTGTCCGGGCCGACGTCTGGAAACTTCCCGACGCCGAACGAGACGGTGCAGCGCGCCCGCGATACCGAGGGCGTCGGACAGCTCGTGGCGATGAGCACAGCACCCCTGCAGGTGGATGGTCAGGCCTCGATGAATTATGGTCCGGAGATGATGATCAGCCAGGTCATCGATGGCAACGCCGATGACATGCTCAACCTCACTCTGGTCGACGGTGCATTGAATACGGGTGAGGAACCGGGCTTCATCGCCGACTCTGTCTTGGCTGAGAAGCAAGGCTGGGAGGTCGGCCAGTCCTATGAGTTGGCGGGGCCGGATCCATCCCGCACTGCGCAGGTAAAACTCCTCGGCACCTATGAACCTTTCCAGATGCTTCCGGGCCTGGCCGTGTCCCAATCCGCGGTAGAAGAGGTCATCGACCCCAACAGCCTCGACGTCACGGTGGTTTCCGTCAATGCGGAAGAAGGCTATGACAAGGAGAAGCTGCGCGCCAACCTGGAGAAGTCCGTCAAGGACCTCGTTGTGGTACAGGTGCGCACCAGCGAGGAATATGCTGGCGAGGCCGCCGGAATGATTGACCAGATGCTCACGATTCTCTACGCGCTGCTGGCTTTGGCCGTGGTCATCGCTGTCCTGGGCATTGTCAATACCCTCACCCTCGGCGTGATTGAACGCCGACAAGAGATCGGTATGCTGCGCGCGGTGGGTACTCAACGCCGCCAGATTCGCACAATGATCACGGTGGAATCGGTACAGATCGCCCTCTTCGGCGCGCTCATGGGCATCCTCATGGGATTGGGGATGGGGTGGTCCTTCATCTCCGTGCTTTCCGACGAAGGCCTCGATTCCGCGACGGTGCCGTGGATGATGCTCGCGGTCATGTTCGTGGGCTCGGGAATCGTCGGCGTGCTGGCGGCCCTGTGGCCGGCGCAGCGCGCGGCGAAGACCCCGCCGTTGGACGCCATCGCCGACTAACACAGCCTGCGGCTGCACAAGGGGCGTGGGAGGCGGGTTAGGCCAGCAGCGAGCCGACCCACCCCCCGCGCCAGGCCACGATGATTCCTAGGCCGATGGTCCAGAAGAGATAACGTGCCAAGCACCACCAACGCTTGGCCTTTATCATTTCTCCGAGTTCCTTGGCCATCGTGGACCACGTGGATAGCCCGCCGGCGAGTCCGGCCGCCAGTAGAGGAAGGAAGTACTCGGGGGCGTGTGCATGCGTGGCAAAGCCATAGGCCACACCGGCCACCGCCGCGCCGACGAGGTTGGCGGCAAAGGTGCACGTGGGGGAGGGGAGCACACGGGTGAGCAAGTAGCGCCCGCAGCCGCCAACAAAGCCGCCGGCGAGGACCGCCAAGATGGAGAGGATCATGCGCGGCCCCGGGAAGCAATGAGGTCACCTATTAGGTATGCCGCGGTGCAGCCAATGATCGTCGCCAGGACGTACGCTCCCGCCCGCGCCGGGCTAAAGCCCGAGGTGAGGTAGGCAAAGGCGGCAAAGCTGGTGAAGCCGCCCAGAAATCCTGTGCCCCAGAACGCCGGGGGTTTGGCATAGCCCATGACAGTGCTGCCTACAACATTGATGAGCAGCAGCGGCAGCGCGCCACCCCCGAGAAGTGAAGTAAGGCCGAAACGAGTCAGCGCCCCGAGCGCGGTCCCGCAGCCCACAAGAAGGATCTGTGGCATAGGCACCATCCTAATTGGGATGCGAAACCAGCGTGAAGCAGGCAAGCTTAGGGTGTATCCACGTCTCCAAGGAGGAACCCACCATGGCACACGAGCGCGCCGGCCAGCTAGCCCAGCCTTCCGATCTCATCGATATCGCAGAACTAGTCACCGCGTATTACACCCGCACCCCCGATGCAGATAACCCCGACCAGCAGGTCGCCTTCGGCACCTCAGGGCACCGCGGCTCCGCCTTGGACACCGCCTTCAACGAGGCTCACATCTTGGCGATTACCCAGGCCATCGTGGACTACCGCGCTGAGCAGGGGACCACGGGCGCCATTTTCATCGGCCGCGATACCCACGCTTTGTCCGAGCCCGCCATGGTCTCCGCCCTTGAGGTTCTCCTTGCCAATGGGCTGGAGGTTCGCGTGGATGACCGCGGACGCTACACCCCGACCCCGGCCGTCTCCCACGCCATCCTGACCAACCCGGGCACCGATGGCATCGTGATCACTCCCTCCCACAATCCGCCGCGCGATGGCGGCTTCAAGTACAACCCGCCGACGGGCGGCCCAGCAGACACGGATGCCACCGACTGGATCGCAGCCAAGGCCAACGACTATCTGCGCGCCGGGCTCGATGGCGTCAAGCGCGTGGCGGTTGACGGCGTGCTCGATGAGCGCTGCGTGAAGCACAACTACCTCGACTCCTACGTGGCTGACCTAGCCAACGTTGTGGACATGGCGGCCATTAAAGAGGCCGGTGTGCGCATCGGCGCGGACCCGATGGGCGGCGCCTCGGTGGACTACTGGGCGGCCATCGCCGAGCACTACGGGCTCAACATGACGGTGGTGAACCCAGAGGTAGACGGCACCTTCCGCTTCATGACTCTGGATACTGACGGCAAGATCCGCATGGACTGCTCCTCCCCGGACGCCATGGCTTCGTTGGTTCAGAACCGCTCCAAGTACGACTTGGCCACGGGCAACGACGCGGATTCCGATCGCCACGGCATCGTCACCCCGGATGCGGGTCTGATGAACCCGAACCACTACCTAGCGGTGGCCATCGAGTACCTGTTTAGCCACCGCCCCGAGTGGGGTGAAGCCGGGGTAGGCAAGACCTTGGTGTCTTCCTCCATGATCGATCGCGTCGTGGCCAGCCTGGGCCGTGAGCTCGTGGAGGTCCCGGTGGGCTTCAAGTGGTTTGTGCCGGGGCTTGTCGGCGGCACCCTGGGCTTCGGCGGTGAGGAATCTGCTGGTGCTTCCTTCCTGCGCTTCGATGGGACCGTGTGGTCCACCGATAAGGATGGCATCATCATGGATCTCTTGGCTGCCGAGATCCTGGCGGTCACGGGCAAGACCCCGTCTCAACGCTATGCGGAGCTGGCCGAAGAATACGGTGCGCCAGCTTATGCGCGGACCGACGCCCCAGCTACCCGCGAGCAGAAGGCCATCCTGAAGAAGCTCTCCCCGGAGCAGGTGACGGCGACTGAGCTGGCTGGGGAGAAGATCGTGGCCAAACTCACCGAGGCCCCCGGCAACGGCGCAGCGATTGGCGGCCTGAAGGTGGCGACGGAGAACGCGTGGTTCGCTGCCCGCCCTTCCGGCACGGAGGACAAGTACAAGATCTATGCCGAGAGCTTCCGTGGCGAAGAACACCTCAAACAGGTGCAGGAAGAGGCGCAGGCGCTGGTGTCGCAGGTTCTCGAAGGCTAGGACTGAAGGCCAGGGCTGAAGTCTGGGCCCGAGACTAGGCTAATGAATTATGACATCCGCAAAATCCATGTCGGCCGCCGATCTGATGAGCGCGCTGGTGCGTTTTGGAATGGCTGCCGTGTGGATTATCGCCGGCATTCAGAAGCTGGACGCCAGGATGGAGATGACCCAGGCCATCGAGGCCTACGGCATCTTCACCCCGGAATGGTCCGGATACTTGGCCTACCTCATCGGCCCCTTGGAACTCATGGGTGGGGTGCTGTTGCTGCTGGGGTTGTTCTTGAGGGAGGCGTCGGCAGTCGCGGCGGTGGTCTTAGTCCTCTTCATGGTGGGAATCTCCCAGGCATGGGCGCGTGGGCTGGTGATCGATTGCGGTTGTTTCGGCTATGACCCCGCCGACGTGAGCCAAGGCATGAACTACGCGCTGACGCTGCTGCGTGATGCAACCTTCTTGGTCCTCACCCTTTGGACAATCTGGCGCCCGTATCGCCGTTACGCTCTCCACCCCTAACTTGTTAGACTGTGCTCGTGATCAAAGACAAAATCAGCGCCGCCCTTGTGCTTGACGTCATTAGTGCATTCGCGCGCTTTTATATGGCCTATGTGTGGATCAAAGCGGGAGCGTCGAAGCTGTCGGATCAGCTCGCAGTGTCCCAAAGCATCAAGGCCTATGAGATCTTTACACCAGAGTGGTCTCAGTATTTGTCCTACCTGATTGGCCCGTTGGAAGTGTGCGGCGGCCTGTTGCTGCTGCTGGGGCTGTTCCTGCGCCAATCGGCATGGGTGGGACAGATTGTCCTCGTTCTATTCATGATTGGCATTGCGCAAGCGTGGATGCGAGGGCTCGGGATTGACTGCGGTTGTTTCTCCGTTAGCCCTGATGAAGACGCGCAGGTGATGAACTACATGATGACACTGCTGCGTGATGTCTTCTATTCTGTGTTAATGGTGTGGACAATCAAGCGTCCCTTCACCAAGTTTGCATTGCACCCTTAACAGCGGTGTGTAGGATTTCGGTTCGTTCCATTTACGTCATACAAGACAAGGTTTCTCAATGAGTACAGTTAAAGACCCCACCGCCAATAACAACAGCGGATTCCTGTGGGGCATCGGTGTTCTGCTGGTGATTATTGCCGTCGTACTCGGCTTTATCTTCTACCAAAACCGTGGTGCCAGCGTTGAGGGCTTGGAAGGCTACACCAAGCAGGACGTCAATATGGAGATGTCCTTTGCTGATAACGCCGTGACCCTCAAGGCTGCCGACGTCAAGGATGCGCCGGAGGTCGAGCTGTACGAGGACTACTCTTGCCCTCACTGCTCTGATCTGGCCAAGCAGACCGATGATCAGATGAAGGAAAAGATTGAGCAGGGCAAGCTCATTGTTAAGGTGCGCACCCTCAACTTCCTGGATGGCAGCCCGAATGGCATCGAGAGCATCAAGTCCAACGAGGGACACTCCTCCAAGGCCGCGGCTGCGATGGAGCAGGTAGCCAAGTCCGGTGACGTACAGCTCTACTGGAACCTGCGTAAGTACCTCATGGATGAGCAGTCCAAGGTGTACAACAAGTGGGAGATGAAGGACTTCGCGCAGGCCGCTAAGTCCTTGGGCGCGGATAAGGACACCGTCAAAGCCATCGAGGATGCACCGGTGGGCAAGGGCAACGCCCTAGTAACCGCGAACTACGAGAAGCTGGAAGCCGACACCGGCAGCGTGTCCTCGCCGCGCATCATCAAGGACGGCAAGGACATTCCGGAGGATGACAAGACCTCCATCATGGAGTGGGTCGACCTCGTCGCAGCTAAGTAGGGGCGTGCAAATACCGCACCTAAACTCGCGATTTGGTGAGTGAAAACGGAGGCGATATATTGATACGAGTTGCAATCACAAAGGTTGCACCTCGTGTGAGGGGCTATGGCGCAGTTGGTAGCGCACCACACTGGCAGTGTGGGGGTCACGGGTTCGAATCCCGTTAGCTCCACTTCATAATTCAATACAGCTTTGGGGCTATGGCGCAGTTGGTAGCGCACCACACTGGCAGTGTGGGGGTCACGGGTTCGAATCCCGTTAGCTCCACTTTCGGCCGTCTCCTTGAATGGGGGCGGCCTTTTTCTATGCTGGGGCCATGGATGTATTCACCAAGACCGTGTCCCGTTCTGATCAAGCTGGCGCCGAGGCTGCTGGGTTGAGATGGCTGGCGCAGGCGCTTGCCGCCGTCGTCGTGGACGTCACCGAAGTCACCTCTACTTCTCTTAGCACGCGGCGGGTGGAGCAGGCGCGGCCGAGCGTCCCTGCTGCCCGCGCCTTTGGCGCTGCGCTGCGCACGGTCCATGAAGCGGGAGCGCCCGCCTTCGGCGCCCCGCCAGCGGGCTGGGAGGGTGCGAACTTCATTGGGCGCGTGGAGCAACCCTGCGAACCGTGTGAAGCCTGGGGCGAGTTCTACGTTGAGCAGCGAGTGCTGCCTTTCGTGGGAGGACTGCCTCAGGGGCTGCAGGGGATTGTTCGGCAAGCATGCGAGGCCATAAAAACTGCTGACTGGGACGTGAAACCGGCGCGAATTCATGGCGACCTGTGGGCAGGCAACGTGCTTTTTACTGCCGATTCGGCCGTGATGATCGACCCTGCCGCGCACGGCGGGCACCCGTGGACGGACCTAGCCATGCTCGAGCTCTTTGGCACGCCGTTCTACGAGGAAATCCTCCGCGGGTACGGGGCGCCCAAGGAATACGAGAAGTGGGTGCCTATGCATCAATTACACCCACTTGCAGTTCACGCGATGACGCATGGTCCGGCCTACTACGCTCCGCTTGAGCAGGCTGCGCGTTCCACCCTTGAGGCATTGCGATGAGTGCGTGACCGCTCGAAGGTTCTGGCGGATTTGAAGGAGAGGAGCTCTGGGTGCGCTTTTGTGCTCCGCCCTTTAAGGGCGCGCGGACCTTGCTGTCACTTCCCCGCATCTGCTGGGCGGGTTTCGTTCTTTAAGGCTTAAGAGTTCCGGTACTCCCGCTGCATCCGGTGGCGTGTGAACCGTAGTCCGGGATTACTGAGTTTCCCGCGTACCTTGTTGTGGTTCGCGGGTGCTGCTGTCTGAAGGATCGTCGATATGCCCGCGAACCTTCCCTCGGTTGGCGGTGTTGTCGCTGGTGGTGGGTCGTTTTCCTTTCTGCTTGTGTTGTGTTTGGTGGCTGTGGGTGTTAACTACTGTCGGGTGGTTCCTCTGGTGGTTGTCCTGCTTGTTCGGCGGTGAGTCTGGCTAGTGCTTCTTGGTATTCGGGCATTGCTGTTATCGGTGTGCCCCAGGGTGGGATGAAGCTGACCCCGGTGTTAAGCCGGTACATGTAGCCGCGTCCGGTAGGTCTTTGTGGGTCATCATCATTTATTCCGTTGTGGTAGGCGCACAAAAACGTCAGGTTTTTAATGTTGGTGTAGCCGCCTGCCTGCCAGGGCACCAAATGATGGACTTGGCAGTAGTCTGCCGGCTTATTGCAGCCTGGTCTAGAACACGTGTGGAATTCAGCATGCAGGGTAAGGCGTTGTTTGAAGTTTGCTCCACGCTCTAGCCGCCAGGTGTCGATGGGTCCTTCAAGAGGGTGCACGATGGTGGCATACCCTATTTCGGCAAACTTGTGGGTTAAGAATTCCGCCCCGGTCATGCGCCCACCATTGGTGAGGTTGAGCTCGATGTCATCACCGTCGCCGTTGATGATCTGGTCGAGCTCGTTGAGGGTGACGATGACTTGGGTACGCACCGCTGGTTTAGAGCCGGTGCCCTCTTTGAAGAAGATGTCGTTGGCGGCTTGAAGCAGGTCAGTGGTGTTGGTTGATTCGAGGACGCCGCGCATGTTGGCAATCGTGGTGGCGTCGTCAGTGATGGAGAGAGTGTTGGGGCCTTGTGCACGGTAGGTGATGCGCACACCTGGTTTGGCTATGCGCTTGGAACGTAGTTCTTTCAGTCGTGTGGTAGCAACGGTGGGGATGCGGTGTGCGGGTGTTCCTGCGAGTTTGATTCTGAGGTTCCAGGCGTCGAGGGTTTTCTTGACTTTTGCGGTGTAGGTTTCAATCAGTGTGAGGGTGCCGAGGCTGTGGCGTTGTTGAAGGGCTGCGGTACGGGCTTTGCGTTGTTTGCCGCTAAAGCGGGTGGGCCCGAAATACACCTGGTTAAGGCGTGCTAGTTCGGCAGCATCGGAAGCGGAAGCACCGAGCGTGCGGAGCTCATCGGGTGAGCCAGGAATGTTTTCCACCAGCGCAATCCCCGAGTTGCGTAGGCGGATGTAGGTTTCGATATCCCCCATGAGCACAGAGACTAAAACAGCACCGTGGGCCCCGCAACCGGAGCGAAGAAATGCCCAGCTCAGGGGTGGAGTGAAGAGTCAATCATGGGTGTGGGACTATGTGCGCTACAGGTGTTGGGGCGCACGGACTCGCGTTATGGGAAGGGAGAAGTTGACCTCCTGGAAGAGAATGCCACTGGCGTGCGGGGAAACGCTGGCCTCGGGCGCACGTGGTGGGTGCGGAAACGGAACAGGAAAGGCCCCGCGAGGAGGGGGCTTGGAACCTTAGGCGCTGGTAGGGCCCGGCGGCATGGTGCGCTTGTGGGCGCCGCGGCGCCACAGGGTCTCGATGCGCGATTGGGCGGCGGCAGGCACGTCCTTGCCCTCGAGGTAGTCATCGATGTGGGAGTAGGTGACGCCGAGCGCTTCTTCGTCAGAGAGTAGGGGGCGGTCATCCTCTAGATCTGCGGTGGGAACCTTCTTCCACGTAGATTCTGGTGCGCCGAGATGCTTCAGAAGCTGAGCACCCTGGCGCTTGTTAAGCCCGGCGAGGGGCAGGACGTCGGCAGCGCCGTCGCCCCACTTGGTAAAGAAGGCGGTGACGTTTTCGGCGGCGTGGTCTGTACCGATGACCAGCGCGCCGACTTCGCCGGCCAGCGCGTACTGCGCGGCCATGCGCAGGCGGGCCTTGAGGTTGCCTCGATTGAAGTCCCCCAGGGAGTCCTGGTGTAGGGCGTTGGCCACGGCGCCGTCGAGAGCCGCGGTGGCCTCGGCGATGTTGACGGTGAGGCAGTGGTCGGGCTCGATAAAGTCGAGGGCGATCTGTGCGTCATCCTCGTCGGCCTGTACGCCGTGGGGAAGGCGCACGGCCCAGAAGTCCGCGCCGTCGACGCGGGCCACCGCCAGCTGAGCCAAGCGCCCAGCCAGGGTGGAGTCCTGGCCGCCAGAGATGCCCAGGACAAAGCCCTTCGCGCCGGTTGCGCGTAGGTAGTCCACCAAAAAGGCGACGCGGCGCTCAACCTCTTCTTCTGAATCGATGCGGGGTTTTACGCCGAGGGCCTTGATGATGTCGTGCTGGAGGTCTATGGATTCATGTGACATGACGCCAATGGTAGCCGCCTGCGACAATAGGAACCCGTGAACAAAGATACGTACGTCATGATGGTCGCAGGCGTCGCCGCCCTGGGTGGCCTGCTCTTTGGATATGACACCGGAGTGATGTCCGGAGCCCTCCTCTTCGTGGGACCGGAATTCGGCATGTCTGCCCATGAGGAGGGGCTGGTGACCTCGATGCTCTTGGCCGGCGCGGCAGTTGGCGCGCTGGTCGCTGGGCGTGTGGCGAGCATGATCGGGCGGCGTCGCACCCTCATCGCCGGTGGGCTCATCTTCGTGGCTGGTTCCGTGTGGTGCGCGCTTTCAAGCTCGGCCGATGAACTCGCTGCCGCCCGCACATTCCTCGGCGTGGCAGTGGGCGCGGTGTCGATCGTCTCCCCGATGTATATCTCCGAAATCACCCCGGCGGCTGTGCGGGGCCGGATGGTCTCCCTCAATACGCTCATGATCGTCGTGGGGCAGCTGCTGGCGTATGGCGTGAACTCGCTATTGGCTGCAAGCGGCAGCTGGCATTGGATGCTGGGGCTGGCCGCGGTCCCGGGCGCGGCGCTGGCGCTCGGCATGGTCTTCCTGCCCGATACCCCGGCATGGCTCGCGGCACAAGGGCGACCGCGTGAAGCTGCCGCGGTCAGCGCTCGGGTCGGCGCGCAGGGAGCGGAGTTGGAGCTTAGTCCACGTCCGAGCACGGGTGAATGGCGAGCTTTGCGACGCCACCGTTGGATGCGCTGGGCCATCGCACTCGCCATGCTCATGGGCTTGACCCAGCAGATTACGGGCGTGAACGCCATCGTGTACTTTGCGCCCACGATGATGAACCAGGTGGGTATCTCCACCACTAACTCGGTATATACGTCGATGGTGATCGGTGCGGTGTCCGTCGTGGCGTGCCTCGTGGGCATGCGCGTGATTGACCGGCTGGGACGCCGCCGGCTGCTGTTGGCGGGCCTAGGCGGAAACGTGGTCTCGCTCGTGGTCCTCGCGGTGGACTATCATTTCGCCCATGACTCCATTCCGCTGGCCATGCTGTCGTTGGCGTGCATGGCGGCATTCATTGCCTTCCAACAGGCGGCGGTCTCCCCGGCCACGTGGTTGCTCATGTCAGAAATCGTGCCGCCTGAGGTTCGAGGGGTGGGCATGGGAATCGCCGGGCTGGCGCTGTGGGTGAGTAACTGGGCGGTGGCGCAGTTCTTCTTGCCGGTGGTGGAGTGGCTCGGAGGTTCGCTGGCCTTTGGAATCTTCGCGGTCTTAGGCCTCGTTGCGGTGGGATATACCCGCGCACTCGTTCCGGAAACGGCGGGGGAGCGCCTCGAGGATGTTGCCGAGCAGCTGCGCTCCCGCTACTCCGAAAGCTGAGTGTTTTGGTAATGACGCGCGTGTGGGGTAACATTTTTCCTCGTGTCATTGCTGGGTGTCTTCCCAGCTATGCTTTGAACTAATCAATCGCATCAAGATTGCGCATAACGAAAGGAGCGCCCGATGAAGGTTCGCAAGTCGCTTCGGTCGCTGAAGAAGAAGCCGGGCGCCCAGGTTATTCGCCGCCACGGTAAGGTCTTCGTGATCAACAAGAAGGATCCGCGCTTCAAGGCTCGCCAGGGCTAAGAAACGAGTTTCCTCGTCTCCGCCCTCCCCGCTTTGTGGGGAGGGCGGATTTTTTATGCCCACGTGCCTGGACAGATGCGCTTTAATGAATATAATTATCGGGCGGACTTCGGCAGGAGCCCGGAAGATAGTTGAAAGAAAGAAGAATAATGAAGAAGCGTCTCGTGGCGGCGGTGTGTGCTGCTGCAGTTGGGTTCACTGTTCCGGTAGCTCATGCTGCGGACTTTGAGTTTGAAAGCTTGGCGGATCCCTCGCTGGGAATCAATGACCCCTCGTGCGAGCCGAGCGGCGAGGTGCGTGAGCCGGTGGTGCTTCTCCACGGCACGTCGGACAATTCCTCGACGTGGAACGAACTGATCCCGGTCCTGCAGGAGGAGGGGATGTGCGTGTGGGCCTTTGACTACGGCGCGGACGACGTGACGTTGCAGAACGCGAATCCTCGTGCCAAGGCGATTGCGGACTTGGATGAGTCTGCGCGCGAAATTGCAGGGCAGATTGATTACGTGCGCGAGGTGACCGGAAGCGACAAGGTTAATCTGGTGGGCCACTCGCAGGGCGGGCTGCACATCAAGACCTACACGCAGATGTACGGTTCGGCTGAGCACGTTTCCCACGCTGTGGCCATTGGTGGCAACCTCCATGGCACAACCCTCAACGGGATGGGCGAGGTTCTGGCCAAGATGATTGCGGCGATGCCACACTTTGCTCGGTTCTTGGCGAGCTCTGCAGGCATCCAGCAGGTTGTCGGCTCCGAGTTCATGGAGAACCTCAATGCGCTGCCTGATACGGCGCCGGGGCCGCTCTATACATCGATCTATTCGCCTGCCGACGTCACGGTGACCCCGAACTCTTCCTCCATGCTTACACCTGTCGACGGCGCCGACGTGGTCAACATCGATCTAGGGGAGCTGTGCGGAGCGGAGCCGCTGCATCCGGACCTGCCGCGGGATCCCATGACGATGAGCCAGGTGCTCTTTGGTCTGACCCGCGAGGCGGGGCAAGGGGCTGATTCTGGAACCTGTGTCGAGCCAATGCTTGATTAGATTTCATTGGCAATAGAGGGGCCGGTATCGAGGGCGTGGCCTAGAGCCGTGCCCTTTTGTGGACTTTGTCACAAACTAAGTGAATCTTCGGTAAACGTGCAGGGAATATCAACGGTGTAGTTACCGCCGTGGGGACGGGCGGAGTGATGGGGTGTCAACATGTGGGGTCGGGCCAAGTTACATCCTGGGAATACCAGGCATGTAACTACTACATGTAGTGCTAGTTGCGGGGTGCGGGCACAAAGTATAGTGTCGTTGATGTTGCTCGAGCGGCGGTCCGATATCGCTGTTCAGAGCCTGTAGGCAGAGCCGTTGAACGCTCTGCCAGTACCGAATTCAACAGTCACTCCGCGTGTAGCGCCGAAGGAAGCCAAAGGAACGTCACATGAGCATCACTGTCTACACTAAGCCCGCTTGCGTCCAGTGCAACGCCACCAAGAAGGCTCTCGACCGTGCTGGTCTCGAGTACGAGTTGGTGGATATCTCCCTCGATGATGATGCCCGCGACTACGTCATGGCCCTCGGATACGTCCAAGCGCCGGTCGTGGAAGCGCACGGCGAGCACTGGTCCGGCTTCCGCCCGGATCGCATCAAGGCCCTCACTGCGATGGTGGCGAGCGCCTAGGTTAACGCCATGTTGGTCGTGTATTTCTCTTCCGCTACGGAAAACACCCACCGCTTCGTCGAGAAGCTCGGCCTTCCCAGCGCCCGCATCCCGCTGCGCCTTAATGACGAGCCCCTCACCGTGAATGAACCTTATGTCTTGGTGTGCCCGACATACGGGGGAGGGGCGTCGGTAAGCGGGCAGAACACGCGGCCTGTACCCAAACAAGTCATTCGTTTCCTGAATGATGAACACAACCGCAGCTTCATTCGCGCCGTTGTAGCCGGAGGAAACAGCAACTTCGGCAGTGACTTTGGCAAGGCGGGTGACGTTATCGCCGCCAAGTGTAAGGTTCCTTATGTGTATCGCTTCGAGCTTCTCGGAACCGAGGAAGATGTCACAATTTGCCGTGAAGGCCTCCTGGCCAACGCGGCCGCTTTAGGTTTGGCTGCCTAAAGCCTCATCCGTACTATTTCGTCTCTCCATTTCGCCATAGCAAAGAAAGGCCCGTGAACGTCGTGACCACGCAACTGGGTAAGACCGTCGCCGAACCTGTGAAGCCGGCCGAGCAACTGGATTATCATGCACTTAACGCGCTGCTGAACTTGTATGACGAGAACGGCAAGATTCAGTTCGACAAGGACCGCGAGGCCGCGAACCAATTCTTCCTCCAGCACGTCAACCAGAACACTGTCTACTTCCACGACTTGGAAGAGAAGATGCGCTACCTGGTGGAAAACAAGTACTACGAGCCGGAGCTGATCGAGCAGTACGACTTCGATTTCATCAAGTCCCTGTTCAAGCGCGCCTATGCCTTTAAGTTCCGTTTTAAGACCTTCCTTGGCGCCTACAAGTACTACACGTCGTACACCCTGAAGACCTTCGACGGCCGCCGCTACCTCGAGCGCTTCGAAGACCGTGTGTCCATGACCGCACTCTTCTTGGCGGATGGTGACACGGAGGTGGCTGAACACCTCGTGGATGAAATCATGACCGGTCGCTTCCAGCCGGCTACCCCGACCTTCCTTAACGCCGGCAAGGCTCAGCGTGGCGAGCTGGTGTCCTGCTTCCTGTTGCGCATCGAGGACAACATGGAGTCGATTGGGCGCTCTATTAACTCCGCTCTGCAGCTGTCCAAGCGCGGCGGCGGCGTGGCCCTGTTGCTGTCCAACATCCGTGAATCCGGTGCGCCCATCAAGCATATTGAGAACCAGTCTTCCGGCGTCATCCCCGTGATGAAGCTGTTGGAGGATTCCTTCTCCTATGCCAACCAGCTGGGCGCTCGCCAGGGCGCTGGTGCGGTGTACCTCAACGCGCACCACCCGGACATTATGAGCTTCCTTGACACCAAGCGTGAGAATGCGGACGAGAAGATCCGTATCAAGACCCTTTCGCTTGGCATCGTGATCCCCGACATCACCTTCGAGCTGGCAAAGCGTAACGATGACATGTACCTGTTCAGCCCGTACGATGTCGAGCGCGTCTACGGCAAGGCCTTCGGCGATATTTCCATCACCGAGCACTACGAAGAGATGGTCGAGGATCCGCGTATCCGCAAGAAGAAGATCAACGCTCGCCACTTCTTCCAGACCGTCGCGGAGCTGCAGTTCGAGTCCGGTTACCCCTACATCATGTTCGAGGACACCGTGAACCGCGCCAACCCGGTCAAGACTGGGCGCATCAACATGTCGAACCTGTGCTCCGAGATTCTGCAGGTGAACGCCCCGTCAGAGCTCAACGACGACCTCACCTACAAGACCCTGGGTAGCGATATTTCCTGCAACCTTGGCTCCCTCAATATCGCGGCTACCATGGATTCCCCGGACTTCGCCTTGACAGTGGAAACCGCTATCCGTGGCTTGACGGCTGTGTCGGACAAGACCTCTATCGACTCCGTTCCCTCCGTGCGCAAGGGCAACGATGATTCCCACGCGATTGGCCTGGGGCAGATGAACCTGCACGGTTACCTTGGCCGCGAGCACATTGAGTACGGCTCCGATGAAGGCTTGGACTTCACCAACGCTTACTTCGCCGCCATCATGTACGCCGCGTTGCGTGCATCCAACAAGCTGGCCCGCGAGCGTGGCGAGTACTTCACCGAGTTCCCCGAGTCTGACTATGCCAGCGGTGAGTTCTTCGACCGTTATGATCCGGCTGACTTTGCTCCGCGCACGGAAAAGGTCAAGGAGCTCTTCGCTAAGTCCTCGATTCACACCCCGTCGGCGGAGGAGTGGGCTGCGCTGAAGGCGGACGTCGCCAAGCACGGCATCTACAACCGCAACCTGCAGGCAGTGCCGCCGACCGGATCGATTTCGTACATCAACAACTCGACGTCCTCGATTCACCCGATCGCCTCCAAGATTGAAATCCGCAAGGAAGGCAAAATCGGCCGCGTCTACTATCCGGCGCCGCACATGGACAATGACAACCTGGAGTACTTCAAGGACTCCTATGAGATCGGCTACGAGAAGATCATCGACACCTACGCCGAGGCCACGAAGTACGTTGACCAAGGTCTGTCGCTGACGCTGTTCTTCAAGGACACCGCCACTACCCGCGATATCAACCGCGCCCAGATCTACGCATGGCGCAAGGGTATTAAGACCCTCTACTACATCCGCCTGCGCCAGATGGCTCTGGAGGGAACCGAGGTTGAGGGCTGCGTTTCCTGCATGCTCTAGTCCCTGTTAGTCCTTGTTCGCACGCGCCTCAATCAGGATGGCGCGTGCGATTTTTTCTGCCTCGGGGGAGTCGCCGCGGTGGATTGCCTCCGCTAGATCCAGGTGGCGCTGTTCGGTGCCGGCCGTGGGGTTGCGTTTGCGGGAGCCAAAGAGGGAACGCCCGCGCACCATGGACAGCAGATAGGGGCTGAGAGCTGAAAACATCTCATTGCCCGAGGCGTGGAGAACCATGGCATGAAAACGCAGGTCGGTAGCGAGGTGTTCACCGACGCGCCGCGTTGGCGTGTCTTGGAGGCGTTGGGCCAGCTCTAAGATCTCCTCCTTATCTTCTTGGGATGCATGCAGCGCAGCGAGGCCGGCGGCGACGGGCTCGATGGCAAGGCGCAGTTCATTGAGTGAGGCGCGCTGCCTGTCGCGGGATTTCTCTGAGCTTAGGCGCCACGAAATGATGGCGGGATCATAGACCGCCCACTCGCTGATGGGGAGCACCGTGATACCTACGCGGCGTGAAGAAGAGACCATGCCTAAGTGCTCTAGGGCGCGCATTGCCTCGCGGGCTACGGTTCGGGAAACTCCGAAACGCGCGCAGAGATCGGTGAGCGTAAAACGCTCACCGGCGGCAAGGGTGCCGCTGACGATGTCGGCGCCCATGGTGTCTAGAACGGTGCTGAGTAGGGGAGCGGAGGGCTCAGTCACGGGGAGCCGGTACCTCCATCGACATTCGGGGGCGTGTGAACAGGGCTTAAGTATAAAACACGCAGGAATTTTGGCCCCTAGTTTTACCGGGTACGATGGCACCAGACTCAAAATAACTAGTAAGACGAGGTGACGTGCGTGTCTCACGAGTACGACGATTACATCGCTAGCCACGAGGCTCCGGTGAAGGCAATTAACTGGAACACAATTCCAGATGAGAAGGATCTCGAGGTGTGGGATCGCCTCACCGGAAACTTCTGGCTCCCGGAAAAGGTGCCGGTGTCCAACGATATCCAGAGCTGGAAAACTCTGACTGAGAAGGAACAGGAGACCACCATGCGTGTCTTCGCTGGTCTCACTCTGCTCGATACCATCCAGGGCACCGTCGGTGCGGTATCGCTGCTTCCCGACGCCACCACTCTCCACGAAGAGGCGGTCTACACCAACATCGCCTTCATGGAGTCCGTTCACGCGAAGTCCTACTCCAATATCTTCATGACGTTGGCGTCGACTCCCATGATCAACGACGCCTTCCGCTGGTCCGAAGAGAATGAAAACCTCCAGCGCAAGGCAAAAATCGTCATGTCCTACTATCAGGGCGATGACCCGCTGAAGAAGAAGGTTGCGTCCACCTTGCTGGAATCCTTCCTCTTCTACTCAGGCTTCTTCCTGCCGATGTACTTCTCGTCGCGCGCAAAGCTAACGAACACGGCCGATATCATCCGCCTCATCATCCGCGATGAGGCCGTTCACGGCTATTACATCGGCTACAAGTTCCAGCAGGGCTACAAGAAGCTCTCGGAGTCGGAGCAGGAAGAGATGAAGGGCTACGCCTTCGACCTGCTCTATGAACTCTACGAGAACGAGATCGATTACACCGAGGATCTCTACGATGAGTTGGGCTGGACCGAGGATGTAAAGCGCTTCCTTCGCTACAACGCCAACAAGGCGCTCAATAACCTAGGCTTCGAGGGGCTTTTCCCGGCTGATGAAACCCGCGTGTCCCCGGCCATCCTGTCTTCCTTGTCTCCGAACGCGGATGAGAACCATGACTTCTTCTCTGGCTCCGGTTCCTCCTATGTGATTGGCAAGGCGGAGGAAACCACCGACGAGGACTGGGACTTCTAAGTACCATCCACTGCCACGCCGCACCTCCTAGAACGATCAACCGAAAGTTTGATTCTTTCAGGGGGTGCGTTTTCGGGTTTTAGGGGCCCGCACACTCGGCCATCTGTGTTCTAGATCACCGCCTGGTGAGGCATGGTGTAGCGGGTCTGCCACGTACAAGGGGTTATCCGGATAAAACGGGGCTAGCAAGAGCTACGGGGAATATTAGAGCGCTGGAAATTTGGCCCTGAGGTGCCCTAATATAAGGCGAGTAAACCTAGGTGTTTAATCACTGGGCGTGTGGCGCGATAAAACGCGTGATACCGATGTGGTTAGACGCTTGTTCTTCAGGAGGATTTTATGACCGCTGTGGCGCCACGGCTCGACGATTACGTCGCGCCTACACGTCCGGAGCCGACTGGTAACGCAAAGACCGGTTCCAAGGCGTGGATGTTGCTAACCACCACCGACCACAAGCAGCTGGGCATCATGTACATGATCATGGCCTTCAGCTTCTTCTTCCTCGGTGGCTTCATGGCTCTGCTGCTTCGCGCTGAGCTTTTCACCCCAGGATTGCAGTTCCTGTCCAACGAGCAGTTCAACCAGCTCTTCACCATGCACGGCACCGTCATGCTGCTGCTGTTTGCAACACCAGTGGTGTGGGCATTCGGTAACTATGTTCTGCCCCTGCAGATTGGCGCACCGGATGTGGCCTTCCCGCGTCTGAACGCTTTCGGTTTCTGGATTACCCTGACCGGCGGCGTCGTGATGCTCGCGGGCTTCTTGACCCCGGGCGGCGCTGCTGACTTCGGCTGGACCATGTACGTCCCGCTGTCTGACTCGGTTCACACCCCGGGTATCGGCGCCGACATGTGGATCGTCGGCGTGGGCGCTACCGGTGTCGGTACCATTGCTTCCGCCATCAACATGATCACCACGGTCCTCACCCTGCGTGCACCGGGCATGACCATGTTCCGTCTGCCGGTCTTCACCTGGGCAGTGTTTACCGCATCTGTCATCGTTCTGATGATCTTCCCGCTGCTGACCGCTGCGGCGCTGGGTGTTCTTTATGACCGCAAGCTGGGCGGCCACATCTTCGACTCCGCCAACGGCGGCGGCATCCTGTGGCAGCACCTCTTCTGGTTCTTCGGCCACCCGGAGGTCTACGTCCTGGCACTCCCGTTCTTCGGCATCATCTCTGAGGTTGTCCCGGTCTTCGCTCGCAAGCCGGTCTTCGGCTACATCGGTCTGGTCTTCGCCCTGCTGGCAATCGGTGCGCTGTCCATGGCCGTGTGGGCTCACCACATGTTCGTGACCGGTGCTATTCTGCTGCCGTTCTTCTCCTTCATGACCTTCCTCATTGCGGTTCCGACCGGCGTGAAGTTCTTCAACTGGGTCGGCACCATGTGGAAGGGCCACATCACCTGGGATACCCCGATGATCTTCGCCATGGGCTTCCTGGCAACCTTCCTCTTCGGCGGCATGACCGGTATTATGCTGGCCTCCCCGGCACTGGACTTCCACCTTGCTGAGTCCTACTTCTTGATTGCTCACTTCCACTACACCCTCTTCGGCACCGTGGTGTTCTCCGCCTTCGCTGGCCTGTACTTCTGGTTCCCGAAGATGACCGGCCGCATGCTCGATGAGCGCCTGGGCAAGATTCACTTCTGGCTGACCTTCATCGGCTTCCACGGCACCTTCCTGGTTCAGCACTGGGTGGGCAACATGGGTATGCCGCGTCGTTACGCCGACTACCTGGAGTCTGATGGCTTCACGGTCTTCAACCAGATTTCCACCATCTTCTCCTTCGTCCTCGGCGCCTCGGTTATCCCGCTGATTTGGAACGTCTTCAAGTCCTGGCGCTACGGTGAGATCGTCACCGTGGACGATCCGTGGGGCTATGGCAACTCCCTCGAGTGGGCCACCTCCTGCCCGCCGCCGCGCCACAACTTCGTGTCGCTGCCGCGCATTCGTTCCGAGCGCCCGGCCTTCGAGCTGCACTACCCGCACATGGTTAAGCGCATTCGCGAGGAAGCACACGTCGGCCACTAAGCACTCACTAGCTGAGTACTCCTGAAAACGCCGCCTCCCCATCACTGCGATGGGGAGGCGGCGTTTGCCGTAGGTGAAAAGGTCACGAACGTGGTGTGAGATAATA
This sequence comes from Corynebacterium hesseae, assembly GCF_037850265.1. Lineage (NCBI taxonomy): Bacteria > Bacillati > Actinomycetota > Actinomycetes > Mycobacteriales > Corynebacteriaceae > Corynebacterium > Corynebacterium hesseae. The sequence continues at coordinate 2,237,623 of NZ_CP137211.1, read as the reverse complement.
AGCCCCGTGGATAATCAAAGTGAACAAGTCTTCGCCGTTGTTACCGCCTCCGGCCCCGATAAGCCAGGCGTGTCGGCGGCCTTCTTCCGCGTACTGGGCTCTCATGATGTGGAGCTCGTCGACGCCGAGCAAGCTATCTTCTCCGGTCGGATTTCGCTGTCCGCCTACATCCGGGTTCGTTCCTCGCGCCTCGAGGCTTTGGAGCAGGGATTGCGAAATACGCTGAGCATCTACGCGCAGTCCATCAACGTGGATCTGCGAGAAGAAGAGTCAACCTCACGCCCGCGCTCGACGCACGTCGTCGTGGTTCTGGGACGCCAGCTCAACGCCAGCCAGATGTCCGCCATTGCTAAGGAACTGGCTAACCTCAACGTCAACATCGACCGTATCCGCGGGCTCTCCACTTATCCGCTCAATGGCTTGGAGCTGTATATCACGATCGATGGTGCTGCCGATCCTGTGCGCGCCATGCTGGCCCGCCTAGCTACCGAGCAAGGTGTCGACATCGCCATCGAGCGCTCCGGCCTGCAGCGCCGTTCGAAGCGGCTTATCTGCTTTGACTGCGATTCCACCCTTATCACCGGCGAGGTCATCGAAATGCTGGCCGCCCACGCCGGCAAGGAAGCCGAGGTTGCCGCAGTGACGGAGCGCGCGATGCGCGGCGAGCTGGACTTCGAGCAATCCCTACGCGAGCGCGTCGCCACCCTGGAAGGTTTGCCGGAGTCCGTCATCGCAGAAACCGCCGCCGATATTTGCCTGACCCCGGGCGTGCGGACCACCATCCGCACCCTCAAGCGCATGGGATACCGCGTTGCGGTAGTCTCTGGCGGCTTTATCCAAGTCCTCGAGGATTTAGCACGGGAACTCGACCTCGACTACGTGCGCGCCAACACCCTCGAAATCGTGGACGGTAAGCTCACCGGCCGCGTCATCGGTGACGTGGTGGACCGCAAGGCCAAGGAGAAGTTCCTGCGCGAATTCGCTGCGGATTCGGGTCTGAGCATGCTGCAGACCGTTGCCGTCGGCGACGGCGCTAACGATATCGACATGATTTCCGCCGCCGGCTTGGGCATTGCCTTCAACGCCAAGCCAGCGCTTCGCCAGGTTGCGGATACCTCCGTCAACCACCCGTACATGGATGAGATCCTGCAGATCCTCGGTATCCCGATGGAAGAAGTTGCCAGTGAGTAATCTCCGCGAGGCCCATCGCCGTCTTGCGGCTGCGTGCAGCGAGCGCAGTTGGCGCGATGACCCTGAGGACCCGAACAAACCCGAGACCATTCAGGCGATGCAGATCGCGCTTAACCTGCCCAAGCAGGATCCGCCCGCGCGCACGAAGGTGCTCGAGGCGGCAGCTAAAGGCGTCGTCAAGCTCTGTCTCGATGAGAGGGCTGGCCAGGATGGGGCCTTCGCCGAGGCCCTAGGGCAGTGGTACGGGCACCGCATCCGCAAGGTGGCGCGCCGCGCACGCAACAAGGCCTGGCGCGATGTGCAGTCCCTGCCGGGCGTCACCGTGGATGATCGCGCGCGCGTCTTCCTTCCCTCGGCGGTGCAGGACGTGCACCCGCTCGTGGCGAAGCTACAGATCGGCCACACCGATCTGCCCCAGGATGAGCCCGGGCCCGCGCTTGGCGACGCCCCCGTGATCTACGTCGACGCCTCCCTCGCCATGAGCGCGGGAAAGGCCGCAGCGCAGGTAGGACACGGTTCGATGCTGTTAGCCGCGGCGATGAGCGCCGAGGAAGTGGAGGACTGGGTAGCACAGGACTTTGCGCTGTCCGTGCGCGAAATCCCCCATGAGGAATTTGCCGTGGCTTGTGCGCGTCCGGGAGCGGTGGTGGTGCATGACGCCGGTTTCACCGAGGTCGCTCCAGACTCAGCCACGGTGTGCGCGCTGCGTCATCCCTAGCGGGCCTCAACCAGGCGCTTGAGCGCCCCGCGCACGACCTGCGGGTCGCTCGTGGGCCACATCTGCGGCATGGAGGCTCGCAGGTAGGAGCCATAGCGCTTGGTTTCCAAGCGGCTATCGAGGACTGCGACGACCCCGCGGTCCGCAGTGGAGCGCAGCAAGCGGCCCGCGCCCTGGGCCATAAGCAGCGCCGCGTGCGTGGCAGATACCTCCATGAAACCATTGCGCCCAGCTGCCTTAGCTGCTTCGGTGCGCGCTTGCATCAGGGGATTATCCGGGCGGGGGAAGGGGATACGGTCGATGAGCACCAGGGAACACGCGGGTCCCGGGACGTCGACACCCTGCCAGAGAGTGAGCGTGCCGAACAGACAGGAGTTCTCGTTCTTCGTGAACTTCTCCACGAGCGCGCCGATGGAGTCCTCGCCTTGAAGGTAAATGTCGAAGGGGAGCGTGGGCTTGAGCTCCTCGGCTGCTTGTTGTGCGGCCCGGCGTGAGGAAAAGAGACCGAGGGTGCGCCCGCCCGCGGCCATGATGAGCTCGCGGATTTCCTTAAGGGTCTGCGGGCTGAGTCCGTCGCGGCCCGGCTGCGGAAGGTGTGCTGCGGTATAAAGGATGCCGCTGCGGGCGGGGTCGAAAGGATAGCCCACGTCGAGACTATCCCATGTGCCTTTGGGCAGGCCCCATTGCGCGGCCATGGCGTCGAAGCGCCCGCCCAAGGCAAGCGTGGCGGAGGTTAGCACCACGGTCTGTTCGCCGAAGAGCTTTTCGTGCAACATGCCGGCGATGGAGAGAGGGGCAACGGCCAGGGTGTCGTTCAGCGTGCGCTCATCGCGTTCCAGCCACACCACGTCGGCGTGTGCTGCGGGGTCACCGGTGGCGAAGACGTCGAGGATGCGGGCGATGGCTTCGACGAGGCTGCCGAGGTGATTGGCCAGGTTTTGGCGCTCGGCAGATTTCTCCGGGTCCTGGGCCTGTTCGCCCTCGGGGGCGCGGGCGATGGTCTCGCGGCAGTCGCTTAACGTGTCCGCGAGACCCATGAGTTGCTGCTTGGCTTCCTCCGGAAGATCGGTCCAGCGGCCCGGCGTGAATTCACCGAGTAGTTGGCTCAGTTCATTGGCTTGTTCGCTCAGCCGCTGGTCTTTGCCATTGGCGCCGAGGGACTTGGCGCGGTTGGCCGCCATTTTGAGGGCGCGCCCGGTGATCTCGGCGGTAGAGACCGAGGTGATGCGGCCGTCCAGCTCGTGTGCCTCATCGATGATGACGACATCGTGCTCCGGCAGGATGTTGATGTCTGCCACCGCATCGATGGCGAGCAGCGCGTGGTTGGTGACGACGATGTCGACGTCCGCCGCGCGGCGCCGCGCGAGCTCCGCAAAGCAGTCCTCGCCGTGCGGGCAGCGGGTAGCACCAAGGCACTCATTGGAGGTGACGGAGACCTGCCGCCAGGCTAGATCGGGCACTCCCGGTTCGAGGTCCTCGCGGTCGCCCGTCTCGGTGTCCTCCGCCCACTCGTAGACGCGCTGGACATGGCGTCCGAGGCTGGAGATGGCGTCCTGGTCAAGCAGGGCGTCTTCGTCGTCAAGTTCAGCGGCGCGGGAGACTTTGTTGAGGCAGACGTAGTTGGAACGCCCCTTCATGATGGCGAAGGTCGGCTTCTTTTCCAGGTGCGGTTCGAGGGCCTCGGCGAGGCGCGGCAGGTCTCGTTCCACCAGCTGGCGTTGCAGTGCCAGCGTGGCCGTGGAAACAATCACGGTGTGCCCGGTCTCTTGCGCGTGGCGAAAAGCAGGGACGAGGTAAGCCAGTGATTTACCCGTACCCGTTCCAGCTTGCACGGCGAGGTGGCGCTCTTTTTCCAGCGCGGTGGTCACGGCTTCCGCCATGCGCACCTGGCCGGCACGCCGCGCACCTCCGAGGGCGGAGACGGCGGCGTCAAGGAGGTCAACCGTTGAGTCCTGCATTTGAGTCAGTCTAGTCGGTTGCCTCCCGCACGCATCCTATGAGCCGAACCCGATGAAGCGGGTCGGCACCGCAGGCTCGTCGCGGGTCAGAGCCAAACCTTCCCACGGCAGAGTGGTGATGGCCTGGGCTAGGTACTCGCGGGCTTCGTGGAGGGTGGGCAGATTGTCCAGGATCTCTCCGTCGCGCATGAGCGGCACCGTCATGTCGCGGGTGCTCAGCGTCCCGGTGTCTGGATCTTCGGCGGAGAAGGGGAGCACGAGCTCCTCGACGGCCACCCCGGAGGAGCGGTAGGTGCGCAGGGAGCGCTTTGCCCCGCCCTGCGACTTCTTCGAGGAGGAACGCTTGGCCACGGGATGGCCATCAACCTCGACGACCTTGTACACCATGCTGGCGGTTGGGGCGCCAGAGCCGGTGACCACCGAGGTGCCCACGCCGTAGACGTCGACGGGATCTCCTCGCAGGCCAGCGATGGCGAACTCGTCCAGGTCGGAAGAGACAACGATCTTCGTGTTGTGGTTGCCCAAGTCATCGAGCTGCTTACGCACGCGGCGGGTGACAGCGGCCAAATCGCCGGAGTCGATGCGAACGCCGCCCAGCTCGGGGCCGGCCACCCGCACGGCGGTTTCCACGCCCTTGGTGATGTCGTAGGTATCCACCAACAGGGTGGTGCCCACGCCGAGGGTTTCGATCTGCCCGCGGAATGCCGCCTCCTCGTTCGGGGTTCCGTCTTCGTTGACGTGCGCGAGCGTCCATGCATGCGCCGCAGTACCGGAGACCGGGATGTCGTAGCGGTAGCCAGCTTCCAGGTTGGAAGTGGCCTGGAAACCGGCTAAGTAGGCGGCGCGGGCGGCGGTGACGGCGGCATACTCGTGCGTGCGGCGCGAGCCCATCTCGATGATGGGGCGGCCATCCGCAGCCACCACCATGCGTGAGGCCGCAGAGGCCACGGCGGAATCGGAATTCATGATGGACAGGATCACGGTTTCCAGGATCAGGCATTCGCCAAAGGTTCCGCGCACGGTCAGCAGTGGCGAGTTGGGGAAGTACAGCTCGCCTTCGCGATAGCCGTCGATGTGCCCGGAGAAACGGTAATTAGCCAGGTACTCCTTGGTCTCTGCATCGAGGAAATCCATCTCCGCCAGCTGCTGAGCGGTGAAGCGGAAGTCCCGGACTGCGCGAAGGACACGCTCGGTGCCGGCGACAACACCGTAGCGCCGCTCGTTGGGGAGGCGGCGGGCAAACACTTCGCAGGCCACCTGGCGGTGCGCGGAGCCATCGCGCAGCGCAGCCTGCAGCATGGTCAGCTCATACTTATCGGTAAGCAGGGCCGTAGAACGATCGCTGGGCCCGAGCCCAGAATCCTGGACGTTGTCTGAGGTAGTAGTCACATCGAAGATGCTACTCAGCGCGTACCGAAAAATCAGCAGTTCTATGCTTCGAGCTGAATGACAACGTAGACTTCGCCGTCGCTGTAAGCCGTGCCCACCGCAGCGGTGGTCATGCGGGGATCGCGCAAGGCGGCCACGTGGGAGGGGGAAGCTCGGAAGGCTTCGACAAATTCATAGGCGCTAGCTTTGTCCAAAGGAAGGTGGTGCTGGACCATTTGCACGTTTTCTTCTGATGGTCCTTCCTCGTGTGTTACCGCGTTGCACTCCGCCTTTTCGCGGGCTGCGGTTTGGCGGTCGATCCAGGGCACCAGCGGGGCTAGACCATCCTCCTTGCGCCACGTGTTGAGCGCCTCTATGAGCTCATCTTGGATGGTGGCGAGCTGGCGTTGGACGGGGACGTCGGGAAGCTCGTAATCGCACGTCGCCGGTGCGGGAGGCTCAGAATCCTGTGAACTGCCGTTATCGGAGGGGCTGGTCAAGCTGAGCACGGCGGTCACGAGCGTGCCACCGAGGACCAATACGGTGATGATGCGCTGCACGAGAGGCACAAGGTCCTCTCTTGAGGGTTGGCGTCCCGCGAGAATGTCAGTAACGGCTGGGGGAAGGGAGAAAGAATTCATCGATGCCACCTGCAAACGACAATCAGGTTAAAGGTCGAAGACAGTATAACTGTTCGCGCGATGAAAAAATTTGGCTAGTGTAGAGGACATGAAAGCGCACAACGAAACGTCCGCAGTCGTGGTGATGAGTTCGCCCATGGCCACCCCGGAGCTGGATGAGGCGATTGACGTCGACGTCGCCACGAGCGAAAACCTGCCGTGGATGTGCATTGTCTGGGATGACCCAGTCAACCTAATGAGCTACGTTTCCTACGTGTTCCAGACTGTTTTGGGTTATGACAAGAAGCGAGCTAACGAGCTGATGATGCAAGTCCATACCGAAGGTAAGGCGGCGGTGTCCTCGGGTGAACGCGACAAGGTTGAAGCTGACGTGAAGAAACTACAGGTCGCCGGCCTGTGGGCCACGATGCAGCAGGCAGGATAAGAGTATGCAGACGTGGAAGAAGAAAAAGTCCTTCATGCGTGGTGCGAAGTACACCACCGTATTCGAGCCCATGGAGCGTGAAGTCCTCGGTGATCTCACCGCGACGGTCTCCGAGGCCATCATCGCCCGCGCGCAGTCAGCGCCGAAGGATGAATTAGCGGACATGCTCGACATGCCCACTGGCCACACCGAAGCACCGGAGGATCCGTCACTGGCCCGTCTCTTTCCAGACTTCCAGAAGCCAGGGGATGAGGAGTTCGATGGTGATAATTCGCTGCTGCGCTCGCTGCACGAGAATGACATCGCGCGCGCCAAGCTGGAGAATCTCCAGGTGATTAACACCGCCCTTGGCCCCACTGGCGGGGTAGAGGTGGCTATCAGTGAGGAAGAGGCACATGCTTTCCTCGCCGGCCTCAATGACCTGCGCCTCTACATCGCTGCTGGCGACGTGCCGCAGGATACCCCCGGGGCAGACCGCGATGCGCTCGTGGAATGGCTGGCCTTCTGCCAGGATTCGTTGCTCAACGTCATCATGGACTAGCAGAAGCGCAGGCCGGGATTGGAGACGTAGTCCTTGCCTCACGCTTGCTAAAGTTGGAGGCATTATGACCACGAGTGGACCCTTTGGCCAGCAGCAATCGCATGAGCCCAACCCTTTCCAACCCCGCCCGGCAGGACCGGGAACGGGGCACCAACCCGTACTCAACAAGGGGGGCTCGAAGAACTACACCCGGACCGGACGTTTAAAAACGGCTGCGTCTTTAACGGTGGGCTTCCTGGCCGTCGAGTGGATCATCCACATCATCAACTTCCTGTTCTTTGGAAGCGAGCTGGGGCAGTACGGCATTCACCCGTTGGATTTCAACGGTATCTGGGGGATCTTCACCGCGCCGCTGCTCCACGCAAACTTTGAGCACCTCATCGGTAACTCGCTGCCAGGTGCGGTGTTTTGTTTCCTGATTGGCCTATCCGGGCGTAAGGCGTGGTGGGAGGTCACCATCATCGTGGTACTCATCGCTGGTGTTGGCACGTGGCTGCTGGGCGGGCCGGGAACCTCGCATATTGGAGCCTCGGGCGTGGTGTATGGCTGGTTGGCATACCTTATCGTGCGGGGTATCTTTAACCGCTCGTTGAGCCAGTTCCTCGTTGGCTTAGGCCTTGGTTTTGCCTACTCCGGCCTGATCTGGGGCGTGCTGCCCATCTATGAGGGAGTGAGCTGGCAGGGCCACCTTTTCGGTGCCATTGGCGGCATCGTCGCGGGCATGGTGATCACCTCTGATGACCCGATGAGAAAGGTTAAGCCTGCGCCTCGAGGAGTGATGAACTAATGCCTGATGCAACCTCTCCCATTGGGATTTTTGATTCAGGCGTAGGCGGACTCACCGTAGCGCGCACAATCATTGAGCAGCTTCCCGACGAATCCATCGTCTACATCGGCGATACCGCCCACGCCCCTTATGGTCCACGGCCCATTGCCCAAGTCCGTGAGCTGTCCACCGCGATTGCTGATGAACTCGTGGAGCGTGGCTGCAAGATGCTGGTGATTGCGTGCAACACCGCCACCGCAGCCTTCCTCCACGATGCCCGCGAGCGCTACGACATTCCGGTCGTCGAGGTGATTCGCCCGGCCGTGCGCCGTGCCATTGCCACCACCCGCAACGGCAAGATCGGCGTGATCGGCACGGAGGGCACCATTAATTCAGGTGCTTATCAAGATCTTTTTGCGGTCAACCCGAACGTCGAGTGCGAGGCAGTTGCTTGCCCGGACTTTGTGAACTTTGTCGAGCGCGGCATTACCGCTGGGCGCCAGATCCTCGGTGTGGCGGAAGGCTACCTCGCTCCGCTGCAATCGGCAGGGGTCGACACACTCGTCCTCGGCTGCACGCACTACCCGCTGCTCACAGGCGTCATCCAGCTCGCTATCGGTGACAACGTCACCTTGGTGTCTTCCGCCGAGGAGACCACGAAGGACGTTTTGCGCATCCTCACCAAGACGGACATGCTTGCCCCGGCGGGGCAAGTGCCAACCCGCAGTTTTGAGTGCACTGGTGACCACGCGGCGTTCGAGCGTTTGGCTACGCGATTCCTGGGACCCAAGATTTAGCACCGGCAAAGATGTACAATCGAGCCAAATCTCGCATCCCCCATTGTTTCGTGGAACTATTGAACGCATGAAGCTGACCATCCTAGGCTGTTCCGGGTCGGTGCCCACTGTGGGTAATCCGGCCTCTGGCTACCTCCTGTCATTCCCCTCGGCTCCGTCCATCATCATGGACCTCGGCCCGGGTACGCTTGCTCGCCTGCAGGAACTCCAGGATCCGTGCGATGCTCACGTGGCATTAACGCATCTCCACGCTGACCACTGCCTAGACTTCCCGTCGCTGATGGTCTGGCGCCGTTTCCACCCCACGGCCCCGGCAGCTTCTCGCAATTTTTGCCTCGGCCCGGCGGCGACTGAAACCCACTTGGGCCGGTTGTCATCGGATGCCCCGGATGGGGTGGATGATATGAGTGATTCCTTTGCGTTTAGTCCCTGGGTGGACCGTGAGCGCCAGCTTGTCGACGATGTCTACATCACGCCTTTCCGTACCGTGCACCCGGTAGAAACGTATGCCCTGCGGGTCGAGCACACGAAGACCGGCGCAACTGTGTGTTACTCGGCGGATTCCGCTTATACGCCCGCACTCGTTGAGGCTGCCCAAGGCGTGGATGCTTTCCTCTGCGAGGCTGCATGGGGCGAGACTTCGGAGGATAAGGCTCCAGACATGCACATGTCGGGAGCAGAAGCTGGGCGCCTAGCGCGTGAGGCAGGGGTAAAGAAGCTCGTGCTTGTTCACCTACAGCCGTGGGGCGATGTCGCCGCAACATATGCCGCCGCTGCCCGCGAGTTCGACGGAGAGATCGTCGTCGGCGCCGCTGGGATGGAGCTCGACTTTTAACACGCGCGGTAGGGTAGTGGGCATGACTGATTTCACTCGTGCTGATGGTCGCACGCTCGACCAACTCCGTAGCGTTCGCATTACCCGTAATTTCACCACCAATCCGGCTGGGTCGGTGCTGGTGGAGTTCGGCAACACCCGAGTCATGTGTACGGCTTCCGTGGAATTCGGGGTGCCGCGTTTTAAGAAGGATTCCGGCGAGGGCTGGCTGACTGCTGAGTACGCCATGCTGCCCTCTGCAACCCACGAGCGCATGCCGCGCGAGTCGATGAAGGGCAAGGTCAAGGGCCGTACCCACGAGATTTCCCGCCTGGTGGGCCGCAGCCTGCGCGCCGCCGTGGACCTGTCTGAGCTGGGGGAGAACACCATCCAGCTGGATTGCGACGTGCTGCAGGCAGACGGCGGTACCCGCACGGCGTCGATCACCGGCGCGTATGTGGCGCTTGCTGATGCGATTGCTTACCTCAAGGAGGAAGGCGTCGTCCCGGGCGAGCCGCTGCTGGATCCCATCGCTGCTGTTTCCGTCGGCATCATCGACGGCCACGTGTGCCTCGACCTGCCCTATGAAGAGGATTCCCGCGCGGAGGTCGATCTCAACGTGGTGATGCAGGAAGGCGGAGACTTCGTTGAGATTCAGGGCACCGGCGAGCACGGTTTGTTCGGCCGCGCGGAGCTCAATGACATGTTGGACGTGGCGCAGGCTGGTTGCGCCCAGCTTATCGACGCTCAAAAGGCGGCCCTCGGATGGTAAAGCTCCTCGTCGCTTCGAATAATGCCAAGAAGCTCAAGGAACTAGAGAAGATCCTCGCCGACGCCGGCATCGCGGGCATCGAGCTGCTCCCGCTTTCCGCGGTGGAGGCTTACCCGGAGCCCGTGGAGGATGGCCGCACCTTTGCCGACAACGCGTTGATTAAGGCGCGCGCCGGGGTGCAGCACACCGGCTTGGCAACGATTGCGGATGATTCCGGCCTCGCGGTGGAAGAACTCAACGGCATGCCTGGTGTGCTCTCGGCCCGGTGGTCGGGCGGACACGGCGACGATGAAGCGAATAATCGTTTGCTGTTGGGGCAGATGTCCCACGTGCCCGCGGAGCGTCGCGCAGCAGCATTCGTGTCGGTCTGTGCCCTGGTGACCCCGGATGGCCAGGAGCACGTGGTGGAGGGCCGCTGGCCAGGCTCCTTGCTCACCGCTCCACAGGGCGAAAATGGCTTCGGCTACGATCCCCTCTTCCAGCCCGAGGGCGAATCCCGCTCCGCCGCGGAGATGTCCCCGGAGGAAAAGAACGCGGTGTCGCACCGTGGCCGCGCACTGGCGCAGCTGCGCGAACCTTTGGCGGCCCTCGCCGGGCAAGCCTAAGCGCGCGGAACTGGGAATAACAAAAGCCCCGCTCGAAATTTGCCGAGCGGGGTTTGAAATTGTGCGCCCGGTGAGACTTGAACTCACACGTCATAAGACACTAGAACCTAAATCTAGCGCGTCTGCCAATTCCGCCACGGGCGCTGGTTTCGTTGCTGCGGAGTACTGCCTTCTCTGCGCAACGTCCACTAGCCTACAGGGCAGCAGGCCGCGGAAGGAAATCCACTTTTCACGGCGTGGTGGGTAGGCTGTTGTGCGTGAGCACCAACCCAGCACCGAAAAAGCGGATGAAGGTTCGATGGTGGCACATCGTCCTCATCGTGTTCTTTGTCGTGCTCTTTTTGTTCCTTGCCTATTGGCAGTGGACTCGGTTCCGCTCTGGCTCGGGAACCTTCCAAAATCTGGGATACGCCTTCCAGTGGCCGCTCTTCGCGGTGTTCGTGGTCTACGCATACCGCACCGCTATGCGCTACGAGAATGAGCGTATCGATGCAGAGAACGAAGCCCTCGAGCGGGGAGAAGAACCAGCTCAGTATGAAGCAAAGAGCGTGAGGTCAACCAAGGAACAAGCCGTGACCAAGATCGACGAGGATTTCCTGCCACCTCGGCCGCAGGTTGATGTGGAAACCTTCAACGCCATGAACAAACAGCGCCGCCGTCGCGGCACCGAAGAGGAGAATTAATGAGCAACTCAGTGAGCAACGCCGTCCACCCCGACCGCCAGGCCCGCATCCGTGGTCCGCTGAAGTTCTTTTCCATCGCCGCCACGGTTACCGGTATCTTCCTTCTTATTTTGGTTGTGCGCATGATCCTGCAGTACGGCGTAGGCATGGAAATGCCGTCGTGGGCCACGCTCATTGCTCAAGCCCACGGCGTGGCCTATATGGTCTACCTCGTTTCCATCCTGGTTCTTGGGCCGCGCGTCATGTGGCCGGTGAGCAAGTTGTTCACCACGGCGCTTGCCGGTGTTGTCCCGTTCCTGTCCTTCTGGATGGAGCACAAGCGTCGCACTGAAATCGTCGAAAAGTTCCAGCTTTAGGCGCCTTCCACCGGCACCATCGTGAGGTTGGCGCCGGCATCGACCACATCCTGGGCTAGATCCTGGGATAGGTCAGTCGTTGTGATGACCGTGTCTACTTGATCAAATGTGGCCACGCGGTGGGCTGACATGCGCGTGAATTTCTCTGGTGTGGTGACAACGATGACTCGTCGGGCGGCTTGGAAATAGGCCCGCTTAATGGTCGCCTCGGTGAGGTTCGGGGACATAAGGCCTACCGACGGAGTGCACGCGCAGATTCCGACAATCGCGAGGTCGAAGCGCATAGACAGGACTGTTTCAACCGCTTCCGCCCCGTACACCGCAAGATCGTCGCTGTTGACGGTTCCGCCGGGAATGATGACGTCACTGCCCGGCGTCTTGGCTAATGCTGCGCCCGCGTACAGGGACATCGCTAGTGCTGTGATGTCCATGCCGGCGAGATTGCGGGCAACGGCAGTTGGTGTTGTCCCTGAGTCAACGAGCACGCAGGAGCCTGGTTCAACAAGGCGTGCAGCCTCCGCTGCAATCGCCCGTTTGCCGGCGGGATCCTCTTTTCTGCGTACCTCCAGGGGATAGCGGGCGCCCCTTCGAACCGCGGGGCGCGCTCCTCCGTGAAATCGTTCGAGGGCCCCTACTTCTTCCAGCGCCGCGAGGTCGCGGCGGATGGTAATAGCGGAAGCTCCGGTGAGTTCTTGTAATTGGCTGACCGTTTTGCTTCCTGAGTCAACGGCCCAAATGATTCTGCGCTGGCGTTCTTCCTTGTCCATGGGCTTGATTGTATCGGCATGAAATGACCATGGTTGGTGAACGCTTCAATCTTTAATCTGTAGCTTGTCAAGGCAAAAAGCCACGTCAAGCACGATTAAGGAAGATGATTGAAATGCGCAAGACCATAACCCTTGGGCTTATGATGAGCAAACGGCTCGCAGATGACATCGCCGCTTATGCGCCGCAAGGAGTCTCTGTCCGGTGGATCGGTAGCGAAGCGGAAGCGCGTGCGTGCGACGGCGTGATTGTCGACGCCACAGAATTCGCTGGTGTTCTTCCCGGCCAGGTTGTGCTGGTGCTTGGCGACGTCAACGGAGCCGCCGAAGAACGCCTTCGGAAGTCGGGCTCGGTGGTCATGGATCGTCACCTGCGCACGCATATCGACACCCTGTTAATGGCTTTTGCTGCTTTCGCTGAGCAGCAGGCTCTCGTCTCGGTGGTTGCAGGTGGCGTGTACTAAAACAGCGGAGACTAATCTGGAGCGTAGCTATCTCTACTACGCACGAAGGGCTAAGCCTCATGTCTCCTCGCAAACTCAGCACCACGCTCATCGCGTTGGTGGTGCTTCTCTCACTCGCCTGTGCCGGTTTAGGTGTGTATGCCGTGCGCCAACCACAAGAGGTGTACACCGCGCCGGTAGAGTCAACCAATTCGCAGGTAATCAACGCAGTCGAGCGCGAGGAGCAAGTCGTCTTGCTTAGCCTCGGTATCCAAGGACTCACAGAGAAGTCTTCCGCTGGGCAGGTATTTGGCGTGAGGGTTCCGTGGACCGACCGCACCCAGTTTGTGCAGTATTCCTACAAAGCCAAGCTTGGTATTGAGGGTAAGGACGTGAGCGTCACCGAAACCGGCGAGCATTCCTACACGGTCCACATCCCGGACTTCATCTTCATCGGGCACACCGACGAGGAGTTTAAGACCGCCGTGGAGAACAACGGAGTTCTCAGCTGGACCACGCAGCCACTCGACGCTGCATCCACGGTGTCGGACGTCCTCAGCGCCGATAAGAAGCGCAAGGACATCAACGACAACCGCGAGCTCTTACAAGACCAAGCCCGCAGCTTTTATGAAGGCATCATTCGCGGAGTGGACTCCGAAGCCCAGGTCACCATGGAGTTCCACAAACCTTCGCCCGCCAAGTGACCTTGAAGGCGGAATGAACCTATTAACGTCGAGTGGCCTTGTACGTGGAATGAACTATGTTCATTCCACCTCCGTGAACTTGCGGTCCCAATAAGCGCGTACCGGGTTGGCGTCCGCGAGGAGGATGTCGAAGCGGTCGTTGGCAATCTCGATGATTTCGCTCAAGACCACGCGCTGTTCCAGCTCATCCGAGTTGGACAGGCGGCGCACGCCCGCATCGATGACGCGGTCGGCCGAGTCGTTGGTGTCCAGGTATGCCACAAAGGGCATGTCGAAGCGCTTGCGGTAGGCCGTTGAAACGTCGATAAGCTGCTGTGTCTGTACGTCATCGAGGTCATCCAGGGCCAGGGAACCGCGGTCGGCGGAGATGGTGGCGGCCGAGTCGGCGTCGACAAGCAGCAGCTCATCCATCGCCGGGTAGTCGTGGATCAGTGCACGGTGCTGCTCACTCGGGGCGGTGAGTACCGCAACTTGGATTGCTTCCCGCAGTTGGCTGACGTCCTGGAAGGGGCGCAGCTCCCAGGCGGCCTCAAGCGGCCAGGTTTCGTTGTTAAAGAGCGGGCGCAGGGCGCTGACGAAGCTGTCGCGCTCCATCTCGTTGAGCTCCTTAAGCGAGACGCCGGCGCCGTCGAGGCGGCTGACATCATCACCCGACTGCGCACCGACGTGGAAGAACAGCAAGTTGAGGAGAATCGCCGTAATCGCGCCGATGGACATTCCGGAGGAGACGAAGATCTGTGCCCATTCCGGGAAAGCAGTAGCGACATCCGGCTTGAAGGTGACCAGCATGGCCAAGCCCAGCGCGGTCGTGACGATGGCGGCGTTGCGGCCGTCGGTGATGTCTTCTTTCGCAATGGTCTGCAGGCCCGCCCACGCAACGTTGGCGAAGAGCGCTAACGAGGCACCGCCGAGTACCGGGGAGGGGATAGCCGCTACCACGGCGGCGGCCTTGGGCAGTAGTCCCAGGATGATCATGAAACCGGCAGCCGATGCCGCCACCCAGCGCGACTTCACACCGGTCAAGCGAACCAAGCCGACGTTTTGCGCGAAGCAGGTATACGGGAAGGAGTTCATCACGCCGCCCAGGGTGGTGGAGAGGCCATCGGCGCGGATGGCGCGCACAACGTCATCGCGCTTGATGCGCTTCTTTACAATCTCACCGGTGGCGAAAACATCGCCGGTGGTCTCCACCATGGTGATGATCATGACGATGATGAGGGAGAGAATCGCCATGATGTCGAAGCGCGGCATGCCGAAATAGAAAGGCGTGGTCATGCCGATGGCGTCGGCCTCACGCACGCCGTCGAAGGACGTATCACCCAATACGAGTGCCAAAGCGGTGCCGATGATCAAACCAAGCAGTACCGACAGCGTTCCAAGGAAACCGCGGAAGAAGCGCTGAACCACGATGATGATGGCCAGCGTGCCGAAGCCATACAGCAGATCGCGCGCGGCCGGAACCCCGTCGGCGTAATTGACAAAGTCATTTGCAGATACCGCCAGCAGCGATGTACCCATGACCAAGAGCACGGTGCCGGTGACAATCGGCGGGAAGTATTTGAGCACTCGTCCAAAGACCGGCGCGGCGAAAAACGTAAAAATACCGGCGGCAATAATTGCGCCATAAATCGTAGGCAGCGGCTGGTCACCCGCGCTGAGTCCGATAGCAATGATGGGGCTGACCGCCGTGGTGGTCACACCCTGGATGATGGGCAGGCGAACGCCGATGTGCTTGCCGACGCCCACCGCCTGGATCAACGTCGCCAGACCACAGGTCAACAGGTCGGCGTTGATGAGGTGGATCGTTGTGGCCTCATCCAGCCCCAGCGAGCCCGCGATAAGCAGCGGGACGATGACCGCGCCAGCATAAAATGCGAGGACGTGCTGGAGTCCGAGCGCTGCCAACTTCGGGGCTGGTGGGACGGCGTCGACCGGGTGTGTGGGCTGAGGGGCGGTTGCGATGTCGGACACGCGGGGAGGCTCCTTGCTAAAAAGCGAGACGAGGATACTGCGCATAACAATAGAGCGCGGCAAGGACACGCACCAAGAGCTCGCCCCAAAAAGTGTGGGAAAGGCCACGTCAGGGGGTACTTTACCCCCGCATCCAACCGTACGGCCGTTACCTATGGCGGAGCTGACCTGTGCAGTGCCTAAACTGGCTCGAAAGGTGGTGTGTGGTACGCATTTGGCGATATGAGCTTATGTGGCTGTGCCCCTAGGATGGGCTACAGAGAGGGGTTCGGTGACGGACGGGTTGACCGAATTGCCCGTGAATTGAAGTCACCTAAAGCCCTTCTGCGACTAAGCATTACGCGTCGTGTGAACTACGAAGGGAGTCAATATAGTGACCACCGCAACTGAACAGTCCGTGCAGTTCGAGGCATGGAAGGGCTTCGAGCCCGGCCCGTGGACTGAGAACATTGACGTTCGTGATTTTATCCAGCGCAACTACACCCCTTATGACGGGGATTCCTCCTTCCTTGCTGGCCCCACCGAGAAGACCAAGAATGTGTGGAATCACCTGGAGGAGAACTACCTGTCCATCGAGCGCCAGAAGCGCATCTTCGACGTGGACACCCACACCCCGAGCGATATCGATGCTTTCCCGGCCGGCTACATCTGTGAGGACGACAACGTCATCGTGGGCCTGCAGACGGATTCTCCGCTGAAGCGCGCCATGATGCCCAACGGCGGCTGGCGCATGGTCAAGCAGGCTATCTTTGAGGCCGGCAAGGAAGTTGACCCAGACGTAGAGAAGATCTTCACCCGCTACCGCAAGACCCACAATGACGCGGTCTTCGATATCTACACCCCGCGCATCCGCGCAGCGCGTTCCTCTCACATCATCACCGGCCTGCCGGATGCCTATGGCCGCGGCCGCATCATTGGTGACTACCGCCGCGTGGCCCTCTACGGCGTGGATTACCTCATCGCTGAGAAGGAGGCATCCAAGCACGCAGTCGGTGATATCGGATTCTCCGAGCACTGGGCGCGCTATCGCGAGGAGCACGCCGAGCAGATCAAGGCGCTGAAGAAGCTCAAGGTCATGGCTGAGTCCTATGGCTTCGATATCTCGAAGCCCGCGAAGACCGCCCACGAGGCAGTGCAGTGGACCTACTTTGGCTACCTGGCCTCCATTAAGTCCCAGGACGGCGCCGCCATGTCCATCGGCCGCCTCTCCGCATTCTTCGACTGCTACTTCGAGCGCGACCTTGCCGCTGGCATCATCACCGAGGAAGACGCCCAAGAAATCATCGACCAGCTGGTGCTCAAGCTGCGCATCGTCCGCTTCCTGCGCACCGAGGACTATGACCAGATCTTCTCCGGTGACCCGTACTGGGCAACCTGGTCCGATGCCGGCTTTGGCGACGATGGTCGCCACATGGTGACCAAGACTTCCTTCCGTCTGCTGCAGACACTGATCAACCTGGGCCCGTCCCCGGAGCCGAACATCACCATCTTCTGGGATCCGCAGCTGCCGGCGGGCTACAAGGAATTCTGCGCCCACATCTCGATTGAGACCTCCTCGATCCAGTACGAGTCCGATAAGCAGATTCGTGAGCAGTGGGGCGACGACGCCGCAATTGCGTGCTGCGTGTCCCCGATGGCCGTCGGCAAGCAAATGCAGTTCTTCGGCGCCCGCGTCAACGCCGCAAAGGCCCTGCTCTACGCCATCAACGGCGGCCGCGACGAGGTCAGCGGCAAGCAGGTCGTCGACGGTTACGAGCCCATCAAGGGCGATGGACCGCTCGACTTCGACGAGGTCTGGCAGAAGTACGAGGAGATGCTGGACTGGGTTGTGGGCACCTACGTTGAGGCCCTCAACATCATCCACTACTGCCACGACAAGTACGCCTACGAGGCTATCGAGATGGCGCTGCATGATTCCGATATCGTGCGCTCCATGGGCTGCGGTATCGCCGGCCTGTCCATCGTGGCTGACTCGCTTTCCGCCATCAAGTACGCCAAGGTCTACCCGGTGCGCGATGAGACTGGTCTCATCGTGGACTACAAGACGGAAGGTGACTTCCCGTTCTACGGTAACGATGATGACCGCGCCGATGACATCGCCGCCACCATCGTTCACACCGTGATGGAGAAGATTAAGGCCATCCCGATGTACCGCAACGCCATCCCCACTCAGTCGGTGCTGACCATTACCTCCAACGTTGTCTACGGCAAGGCCACCGGTGCCTTCCCGTCCGGCCACGAGGCGGGCACCCCGTTCGCGCCGGGCGCAAACCCGGAGAACGGCGCGGATAGCCACGGCATGGTTGCCTCCATGCTGTCGGTAGGCAAGCTGGACTACAAGGATGCACTCGACGGCATCTCGCTGACCAACACCATCACCCCGTCCGGATTGGGCCGCACCCCGGAGGAGCGCATCACCAACCTGGTGGGCGTCCTCGACGCCGGCTTCATCATGGATTCCGAATAGACCACATCCACACCACTTCCTAAGGAGAACACAACATGGCAACCAAAACTTTCGACGAGCGTCTCGCTTCCATGAAGGCCAGCCGCACCGCCAACAACATGAACTCGGGCCTCTACCACGCCAACATCAACGTCCTGGACAAGTCCACCCTGGAGGACGCCGTTGAGCACCCGGAGAAGTACCCGAACCTCACGGTCCGTGTTTCCGGCTACGCGGTGAACTTCGTGAAGCTCACCCGCGAGCAGCAGCTCGACGTCATCTCCCGTACCTTCCACCAGGGCTCCTAAATGGCAGATGGCATTACCGGCGTCGTGCACCTCAACCCTGAAGAAGGGGAGAAGGTGCGCGGCGCCGCCGCCGGTTTAGGAACGGACAACGACCTCGAGGGCTACACCCGCCCGGAGTTGATGCAGGCCCGCCGCTCTGGCGATGTCGCGCTCGTGCACTCCTGGGAGCTGGTGACGGCCGTGGATGGGCCTGGAACCCGCATGACCATGTTCATGTCGGGTTGCCCGTTGCGCTGCCAGTATTGCCACAACCCCGACACCATGGAGATGAAGGTCGGCACCTTGGAGCGCATCGAGGATGTGGTCAAGCGCATTAAACGCTATAAGCCCATCTTCAACGCCTCCGGGGGCGGCCTGACCATCTCGGGCGGTGAGCCGCTCTTCCAGATCGCCTTCGCACGGCGTGTGCTCAAGGAAGTCCACGATGCAGGCATCCACACCACGATCGACACCTCGGGTTACCTCGGCGCGCGCCTGCGCGATGAGGACCTGGACAACATCGACCTGGTGCTCTTGGACGTCAAGTCCGGTGACGAGGAGACCTATAAGAAGGTCACCCGCCGCGAGCTGCAGCCGACGATCGATTTTGGGGATCGCCTCAACGCCATAGGCAAGCCGGTCTGGATCCGCTTCGTGGTGGTGCCGGGGCTTACCGACAGCCCCGAGAACGTCGCCAACGTGGCCAAAATTGTCTCCCGCTGGAAGAGCAACGTCGAGCGCGTCGAGGTGCTGCCCTTTCACAACATGGGCGCGGACAAGTGGCACGAGTTGGGCTACCCGTACACCCTGGAGGATACAAAGCCGCCGAAGCCGGAAGACATGGAGGAGATCCGAGAGGTGTTCCGTAAGGAAGGTTTCGTGGTCTACTAGAAGCATGAAACGCTTCGGCCACACCATCAAGGAACACACCATCACCGTCCCCTGGGACTATGACAATCCAGCCGCGGGGGAGTTCGAGCTCTACGCCCGGGAAATCATCCCGTCGGGCGGTGAGAATTACCCGGCGCTGCTCTATAACCAGGGCGGGCCGGGTTTCCCGGCGCCGCGGCCGACGGGTGCCACCGGGCTCATCGGAAAGGGCCTGGAGCGCTACCGCTGGATACTTATGGACCAGCGCGGCACCGGGCGCAGCCACCGCATCGATGAGCTCAGCCCGGCTGAGGATCGCAGTGCTGCGCGTCTGGCGCAGCTGCGGCAGGAGAATATCGTGCGCGATGCCGAGCGCCTGCGCGAGCACCTCGGTGAGGAGTCCTGGGATCTTTTCGGCCAATCCTTTGGCGGCTTCATCATTACCGCCTATGCCTCGATGTTCCCGGATTACATTGGGCGCGCCTTCCTTACCGGCGGCCTGCCCACCCTGACCAAGGGTGCGGATGATCTCTACCGCACGACCTTTGCCAAGCTCAAGGTCCGCCACGAGCGCTTCTATGCCCAGTTCCCGTGGGTGCAAGCACGCATCGAAGAGCTCATCCACCACCTGGACAACTCAGAGGAGCTGCTGCCGACAGGGGAGCGCCTGTCCTCCCGCCGCTTCCGCACTATCGGCATCGAACTGGGTCGCGGTACCGGATTCGATTCTCTGGGCTACCTGCTGGAGGAACCTTTCCGCACCGTGAACGGTGAGAAGCGCTTGCGTTCGGACTTCCTCAACGACGTCGGCAGCCGCGTGAGCTTCCAGGCCGGGCCTCTCTACGCGGCCATCCATGAGTCCATTTACGGTGGCGTGGGCGGCCAGGCCGTCACAGGCTGGGCGGCGCACCGCGTGCGCGAGGAATTCCCCGAGTTCGCCGAGGATGGCACGTATCTGACCGGCGAGCACATTTTCCCTTGGCAGTTCGACGAGGACCCGGCGCTGCGCCCCTTCAAGCAGGCTGCCGAGGAGCTCGCCGCCCACGAGTGGGCAAGCTCGCCGTACGATGCTGCCGCGCTTGCCGACGCCCCCGTTACCGCCTCCGCCGCCATCTACCTTGACGATATCTTCGTGCCCTTCGAAGATTCCCTTGCCACGGGGGAGACCTACCGTGACTTGCGCCCGGTGGTGACCAACCGCTTCCAGCACAACGGTATTAGCGAAGACGGCGCGGGGATTTTGGGCGAGCTCTTCCGGGCGGCTGACGAGCGTTAACGGGCGTCAAGTGCGTTCGGGGAGCAATCTCCCCCAAGATGTGGTGGTGGTCACCGTGTGGCACACTAGTTAGGAAAATCCAACCGAAGCAGAAAGGATAAGCCTATGGGCGGACTCATCGTCATCGGCGTGATTCTTCTAATTATTATTGCCACCGCCTTCGACGGTTTCTACATCGTCCGGACGAAGGAGGCCGCCATCATTGAGCGGATGGGTAAGTTCGTGAACGTTGCTCACGCGGGCTTGCACTTCAAGGTGCCTTATGTCGACCGCGTGCGCGCCAAGATCAGCCTGCAGATCCGTCAGCTCGACGTCATGGTGGAAACCAAGACCAAGGACAACGTCTTCGTCCAGATCCCCGTTGCCGTGCAGTACGAGGTAGTTCAGGGCAGCGAGCGTCAGGCCTTCTACACCCTGTCCAACCACGAGCAGCAGATCGTGGCTTATGTTCAGGACAATGTCCGTTCTTCGGTTGCCAACATGGACTTGGATGATTCCTTCTCCTCCAAGGACACCATCGCCCGCAACGTGGCGATGTCCCTGCGCGATAACATGGCCGCCTACGGCTGGAACTTTGTCAATACCCTGGTCACCGATATCCGCCCGGACGCCCGCGTGCGAGAGTCCATGAACTCCATTAACGCCGCACAGCGTGAGCGCGAGGCAGCCGTTGCCCAGGCAGAGGCCGAGAAGATCCGCGTGGTCAAGGAAGCCGAAGGTGCGGCCGAGGCCAAGAAGCTGCAGGGCCGAGGTGTGGCTGACCAGCGTAAGGAGATCGTCGAAGGTATTGCTCAGCAGTATGAGCTGCTGCGTGCTGCCGGCGTGCAAGAGAACCCCGAGACCCTCATGCTGGTCTCCCAGTACCTCGACGCCATGGTGGACGTGGCCGACCGCGCCCACACCAATGTGCTCTACATGCCGTCTAATCCGGGCGGCATGCAGGATCTCTTCGGCGGTATGCGCGACGCACTGCTGTCCACCAACGCTATTAATGAAGCGCCGAAGCCGTCGGTTTCCCTGTCCGAGAACAAGCACAGCCGCGAGGATTCCGGTGCTGCACGTCGCCGCCGCGAGGAGCAGGAGCGCCGTGAGCGCGATGAGCGCGCCCGCCGCGATGCTGAGATGATGGAGCAGGCGCAGCGCGCGCAGCAACAAGCACAGCAGCAGGTGCAGAACGCACCACAGCAGGGCCAGGGCTTTAGCCAGATTCCGAGCTTCCCTTCCCCGCCGCAGGGCAATAACCAGCCGCAGAGCGCGCGCGACTATTTTGACCAGTTGCGCAACCAGCTCAACAAGGGCAATAACTAAGCACAGCGCTTAAGACTAAGCTCAGCACATAAAAGAGGGCCTTCCCGCTTGGGGAAGGCCCTCTTTGCTGCCTTGGGTGGTGCTAGGTGGCCGTTACCTACTTGGTGTAGCCGATGTTTTCCACCTCGATGACGGCGAAGGAGTTGGCGCCGAAGTTTGCGATATCGGGGTGGGTCGCAACCATGGTCGGGCCGTTGAAGATAGGAATGATGCCGTACTGGGCAAGGGCTTCTTTCTCCAGCTCATTGGATTTTTTGATCTGCTCGTCTGGGTCAGCGATCTGGGATAGCTCGTCGATCTTCTTGTCCAGTTCTGGTGTGCCCGTGCCGGAGCGGTTGAGCTGGGAGCCGGTGCGATAGGTCTGGCCGAAGTAAGCGACACCGAAGGGATCGCCGGAGGAGAAACCCATAGGCAGAATATCGAAGTCGTACTTGGAGGTGATCTCGGAGAAGTCAGAGACTGGGCGTTCCTCCACCTTCAGGTCCACGCCGATATCTTTCATCATCTTTTGGGTGGCGGTGGCCATGGCCTTGCTGATGGATGAATCTCCCAGCAGCGTGTAGCGCATGGACAGCTTCTTGCCGTCCTTCTCGCGGATGCCGTCGCCGCCTTCCTTCCAGCCGGCCTCATCGAGGAGCGACTTGGCCTTCTCTGGATCGAAAGAAATGACTGCGCCGACGTTGTCCTCGTAGCCCTTCTGGGTTTGGTAGAGGTTGAAGGAACCTGGCAGGTCCTCGGTGTAGCCGTTGAGTCCGTTGAAGCGGATGCCGGAGAGCGTGGCGCGGTCGATGCCGGTCATGATGGCTTCGCGCACCTTGATATCAGAGAGGATCTCGTTCTTGGAGTTGAGCGTGTACAGGTTCTTGCCTGGGGTCATGGCGGTGCGAATTTCAACGTCTGGCATGTCCTTTACGGCCGCCAGGCGTTCCTTGTTGGCCACGCCGGTGGCGTCAATTTCGCCGGCCTTGAACGCGTTGATTGAGGCCTGGTCCTCCATCTGGCGGTAGGTCACCTTGTCTAGGAATGGCTTATCACCCCACCACTTCTCGTTCGGAACGAAGGTAGCGCTGCCGTTCTTGAAGTCGACGCTTTCGACCTTGTACGGGCCCGCACCCCACTCCGGGTGGACCTTGCCCAGGTAGGCCTCGTTGAACTTCTCCGCGGAGTCAACCTGTGGCGGGAGCAGGACGTTGAACAGACCCTGCCACCACGGATAGGCCTGTTTAAAGGTGATGACGGCCTGCTTGTCGTTCTCACCTGGCTTGACGGACTCGATGAGCTCGTAGCCGTCGGTGGCGCTAACGTTGACGTCCTTGTTCTCACCGTTGTTGAACTTCCACGTGTTCTCAAAGGATTTCCAGTCAATCGGGGTGCCGTCGTTGTACTGCGCCTTCTCGTGGATGGTGAAGGTGACGACGGTCTTACCGTCCTTTTCTTCGTCTTTGACGTCGGTGATGTAGTCATTGTTGACGTGGAACTCACCCGCGCCATCGAAGAGGCCAATTTGCGGGTTGTAGTACTTCCACAGGCTCAGGGTGTATGAGGTGGCGTCGGCCTGGAAGGTGTTCTGCTGCTGGGAGATCTCGTCGATAGCCAAGCGCAGCTCGCCACCCTCCTTGAGCTCGGAGCGGTCCTTGGGGTTGTAGGAGCCGTCCAGCTTGACGTCGAGCTTCTCGCCGGAGGCGGAATTGCCTGATCCATCGGAGCCGGAGCCGCTATCGGAGGCGCAGCCGGTCAGGATGAGGGCAGAGGCGGTGACCACTGCGAGGGCGGTCCTGCGGAGCTTCATATTCATATGTGTGTCCTTTCGAGAGGAAACATGGAGACAAAGGTGAGTATTTAGTTATAAGTCTTGCTAAGCCGGGGTTTCGGCGGGCTGGTAAATCTCGCGTACCCGGTCACGTTCCACGGCTGGATCCGGCACCGGGATGGCGGAGAGCAGCGCGCGGGTATAGGCGTGTTGCGGGTTGTCAAAGACCTCGTCCGTGGGGCCGTATTCCACGAAATCGCCCTTGTACATCACGGCGACCTTGTCAGAAAGGTGGCGCACCACGGAGAGGTCGTGGGCGACGAACACCAGGGAAATACCGAGGCGGTTCTTCAGGTCATGCAGCAGGTTGATGATGCCGGCCTGGATGGAGACATCGAGGGCGGAGACAGGCTCGTCGAGCACCACGATGGAGGGGTTGGTGGCCAGAGCACGGGCCAGGCCGATGCGCTGGCGCTGTCCGCCGGAGAAGTGTCCAGGGAAGCGATCCACCTGGTGGGATTCCAGGCCGACGAGCTTCATCAGCTCAGCCACGCGCTGGCCGACGTCCCCCTCATACCCCAGCGATTCCAGCGGCTCGGCGATGATCTCACGAATGGTCATGCGCGGGTTGAGCGAGCTCATCGGGTCCTGGAAGACGATTTGGATGTCCTTGCGCAGCTTGCGGCGTGCGGACGCGCTCAAACCGGAGGTGTTGGTGCCGTTGACCACTATGGTGGAACCCTCTGGCGGGTTGAGGTCCATGATTTCCAGCAGGGTGGTGGTCTTGCCGGAGCCGGACTCGCCCACGATGGCAAAGCACTCGCCCTGGTGCACATCGAAGCTGACGTTCTTGACCGCGTGTACTGTGCCGACGCGGCGCTTGAGAATCGCTCCCTTGATGAGCGGGAAGTCCTTGACCAGGTTCTTGACCTCCAAGGTGACCGGCCGCTGCTCGTAGGGAGTATCGCCCAGGGTATCTGCGGAAATCTTCGGCAACGGGTACATGCGCTCGCCGCCGATGGTGCCGTCCTTGATCTCGTCGGAGCGCAGGCAGGAGGCGAAGTGTCCGGGGACGTCGTCAAGCGCGCGCAGTTCCGGCTCCACGGTGCGGCACTCGTCTTTGACCACCGGGCAGCGGTCGGCGAAGGGGCACTCGGCGGCGACCTCGATCAGCCGCGGTGGGGTACCAGCAATAGGCGTGAGTGGCTCATCGGTGGCCTTGTCCACGCGCGGCGTCGACCCGAGAAGGCCCACGGTATAGGGCATCTTGGGGTTGTTGAAGATGATGTCGACATCACCGAGCTCCACCGGGCGCCCGGCGTACATGACCAGGACGTCGTCGGCGGTGCCGGCGACCACACCCATGTCGTGGGTAATCATGATGACCGCGGCGCCCGTTTCGCGCTGGGCTACCTTGAGGACCTCCAGGATCTGGGCCTGGATGGTGACGTCGAGCGCAGTGGTGGGCTCGTCGGCGATGATGACGCGCGGGTTGTTGGCCATGGCGATGGCGATGACCACGCGCTGGCGCATACCGCCGGAGAATTCGTGCGGGAATGACTTCACGCGCTTCTCCGCCTCCGGGATGCCGACGAGCTCGAGCAGGCGAATGGCTTCCTTTTCCGCTTCCTTCTTGGAGACATCGCGGTGGGTTTGGATGGCCTCGATGAGCTGGTCACCGATGGAGAACACCGGGGTCAGGGAGGAGAGAGGATCCTGGAAGATCATGGCGATATCCTTGCCGCGGATCTTCGACATCTCCTTGTCGGACTTGCCAATGAGCTCGGTGCCGGCATAGACCACGGAGCCTTCCACCTTGGCGTAGTCGGGCAACAGGCCCATGACGGCCAAAGAGGTCACGGACTTACCGGAGCCGGACTCGCCCACAATCGCCAGGGTGCGGCCCGGCATGAGGTCGAAGTCGACGCCGCGCACTGCGTGGACGGAGCCGGCCTCCGAGGGGAAGGTGACGGTGAGGTTGCGCACGGACAGCACCGGCTCGGTGGATGCAGCGGGGTCGGTGGCGCGGCTGGCCGGGTCGGCGTTGGCGGTGTGTGCAGTATTCTGCGGGGTCATGCTCGGCCTCCGGAGTTCGAGTTGGGGTCAATGGCATCGCGCAGGCCGTCGGCGATGAACGCCATGGAGACGGTCAGCAGCGTGAGGATGCCTGCGGGGAAGTAGAAGAGCCAGGGCGAGGCCTCGACGGCGTTGGCGCCGCCGGCCAGGAGGGTGCCCAGGGAGACGTCGGGAAGCTTCACGCCCAAGCCCAGGAAGGACAGCGCGGTCTCCGACATGATGGTGGACACCACGCCCAGGGCCGCCTGGATGATGAGCAGCGAGCCGATGTTGGGAACTACGTGGCGGAAGATGGTGCGCAGACGCGAGACACCCATGTAGTCCGCGGCACGGACATAGTCGTTCTCGCGCACACTGAGCGCCATGGCCCAGATGACGCGCGCCGGATACATCCAGCCGAAGGCGATGAGTACCACGATGAGCAGCTTCCAGTCGCCGCCGGAATCAGAAACCACCAGGGCGATGAGCAGGAACGTCGGGATTGCCAGCAAGAAGTGAATGACTGCCAGGATGACCTTTTCCACCGCGCCGCCGTACATGGCCGCGGCCGCGCCGATGAAGGCGGAGATCAGGGTAGAAGCCAGCGAGACGATGAGTGCGATGATCAGCGAGCGGCCCAAGCCGTGGACGGTCTGCGCAAAGAGATCGTTTCCGGAGTCCGTGGTTCCGAACCAGTGCTCCGGGGAAGGCCCGGTGGAGAGGTTGAAGAAGTCCGGCTCGTCGAAGGACCACGGGGTGAGGTAGCTGCCGAAGATGGAGAGCAGCGCGAGTAGCACGAAGATGACGAGTCCGACGGCAGCTGCCTTGTTGCGGAAGAAGCGGCGAACGTACAGCTTGAGTTTGGAGGTGCCGCGGAAATCGCTGCTGGAGAATTGCTTGCGCTGTGCGTCATCGACGTCGACGCCGGAGCCGAGTGCGGATTGTGCGCTGGGTTCGGTCTGCGGTGAAAAGTCCGCAGTGGCGGCATGCGGGCGCACGCCGAGGTTATCAGCTGCCGTATCGATAGCGAGGTCGTTGCGGCGGTGGCGCTCGGTGTGGCGCGCTTCGGAGCGTGGCGACGTGGATTTCTTTTCTGGAGACATTTAGCTCACCCTTACTCGCGGATCGAGGGCGACGACGACGAGGTCAGCCAGGATTGCAGAGAAAGCAATCATGACGGCACCGAAGGCGGCGACGGCGGTGGTGCCGTTGACGTCGTTGCGGCTGATGGTTTCGATGAAGTACTGGCCCATTCCCTTCCACGCGAAGATGGTTTCCGTCATGATGGCGCCGGTAAAGATTCCGGGAACGGAGAAGGCCACGGAGGTTGCGACCGGAATGATGGAGGTGCGCAGGGCGTGCTTGCGGATGGCCTGGGAGCGCGTGAGGCCCTTGGCTCGGGCGGTGCGCACGTAGTCGGCGTTCAAGTTATCCAGCAGCAAGGTGCGCTGCATCATGTGGTAGCCGGCGTAGCTGATGATGATGAGCGAGATGGACGGCAAGATGAGGTGTTGCGCCATATCCAGCAGCTTGGGGAAGAAGCCTTCGACGCCGAGGCTGGAAGCGCCCGTCACGTAGACCACGCGGTGGCCGGTCACGCGGTTGATCCACAGACCACCGGCGACGACCAAGATGGAGGCCACGACGACGTGCGTGTTCATCGTGATGATGGAGACGCCCTGCCAAAAGCGGTCGGCCGCCTTGTACTGGCGGGAGGCGGTGTAGACGCCGAGGGCGACGCCGATGACGACGGAGAGAATCGTGGCCACGAGCAGTAGCTGTGCCGAGACGAGCGCGCGGTGCCCGATTTGTGCGCTGACCGGGTCACCGAGAGGGGAGGTACCCCAGTCCCAGTGGAAGATGATGTTGGACAGCCATCCCCACCAACGCTCAATGAGAGGGGTCTCCGGGTTGAGGCCGAGTGGCGTGAGAATTCGGCCGATTTCTTCCGGCCCGAGCGGTGGGTTGCGGCCGACATAATTTGATCGGGGATCAAGGAAGGTTGCGGCCAGGAGGTACGCGATATTAGTCGCGAGGAAGATGACTACCAGCCAGCTGGCGGTCTTCTTGATGATGTACTTGAACATCACTATTCCTTCGCAGGGTGTGGTCTCAACGGGTTTGGGAAGTATGGCGGCCGTGAAACCTCACGGCATCCATGTGACCTAGACCTCAGGCTAGGTGCTGTGTCACATATTAAAAGAAATGTGAGACAGGAGGGAAAGATTTATTGTTTTTGTTTCATGAGGGGTGTTGCCTGCACGTCCTCAGGTTGCATTTATTACATATTAATAGCCCTATAGAAATTATCGGGCGTGAGGAATGTAGGTGCAGTGCGCACCAAGGTTCCCGCCGCCGAAAACCCTGCATAACCGTTTAGGGGTGAGTGAATATTATGCGCATAATTTCGGGGGTAGCGGGAGGGGTATCAGGGCATCTAAAAGGGGTAAAGATACTCAGCAAGCATTCAGTAGCTGACGAAGCGCATCCTTCTCCGCTGCCGTGACCCAGATTTCATAGGCCGCCTTCACCTCTACGATGCGGCGCGCATACTCGCAGCGAAATCCTTTGTTGGGCGGCAACCACGTGGCGGCATCGCCAGCGCCTTTTTGCTGGTTGAGGGGACCATCGACGGCGAGGAGGTTGCGGGGATCATTAGCAAAGTCGCGGCGTTTTTCTGGTGACCATTGCTGGGCGCCTTTCTGCCAGGCGTCGGCAAGCGGCACAACGTGATCGATCTGTACCGCACGTGATGTCTGCGCCCCGCGCTGGAACTCAATGTCCTGGCCCGAATAGGGATCGTGCAAGGTGCCGGAAAGTGCCACGCAGTCGTGGGTGCCTTCCTTGAGAACGAGGCTCTCCGGATCCAAATCCCTGCGGAGGATGTCATTGCGGGTATCGCAGCCGTTGTGGCCGAACTCCACGGTGACGTCATCGGACCACGCTTGGCCAAACTCTTCGCGCTCATAGCCGGTTTTGGGCGCGCGGCCTTTGACCTCCAAGGATTCTAAGGCGGCGAGAGTTTCGGCGATGTCCGGCGCAATGCTTGGCGCGGGTGTGGCCTCTTCGGCTTGTTCTTCTGCTGGGCCTTTCTGCGTGGGTGCCGCTGACGTAGTGGAGCTGGGCCGCTCGGGCGTAGGTTCGGTTGGGGCGGGGAGGATAAGGCCGATGGCCACTAGTACTGCTACCGCGGCGTTGAGTAGCGCGGCGATGAAGAACGGGGTACGAGAGGCCATGACGCATTGATCCTAGTGGGTAGAATCGGCACACGGTATGAGTATCGATATGTTCTTTGACGAGTACCTCGCTGAACGCGGTCTGACGCGCTCGGCCGAGGTTGTCCCGGACCACGCCTGCCAGGTCTTTTGTGATGCGCCTGAGCCGAAGACCCAGTCTTCCCTCGAAGAGGCGGTTCAACTCGTCGCCCACACCTTGGGGGAGTAGTGCAGGTGTCTGATTTTCACGTCTCTGCGCCTTTGTCGCCTTTGTCTGCGCGCTTGGGCTCCGAGCCCTTTGCGCTGTTTTTCTCCGGTCAGGGTTATGCCTGGCTGCCGACGTTGCGCGATGCCCTCGCCACCGGCGTCCGACCCAAGATAGCGGCGTTCCTCTCCGCGGCCGAGGAACTCCTCGCCCCGCTGGAGGAGGAGCTTCTGGCTGCTGCTCCGCACGGGTTTGCCCCTTTGGCCTGGGCAGACGAGGAGCCGGCGTGGGCGCACGCGCTTGCCGACGCCTCGCTTTCCACCCCCGGCATCCTCACCGCGCAGCTAGCGGTCCTCGAATCACTGCGTGCGCAGGGAATAGAACTCGAGGATGCCGTCACCAGCATCGGACATTCCCAGGGCGTGCTTGCCGCGGCGGTCGTTGAGGGACGCATGAGCCCAGCCGAGGCTCTGGCGCTGGCACGCCTCATCGGCGCGGCTCTGGAGACAACCGCACGCAGTGCTGGGCTGGTCCGCACCCCGCAGGGCGCGCCCATGGCGGCGGTGACCGGCGCGACGAAGCAGCAACTACTCGACGCCGGCGCCCACATCGGGCTCGACAATGGGCGGGGGCGCTTCGTCATCGTCGGAACACCGGCTGAACTTGCCCGAGTGAAGGCCACGCTGCAGGAGAGCTCGGCCCTTAAAGAAGAGCGGGAAGGGAAGCCCGCCGCAGTTACCGTTTCCGACCTTGATGTTTCAGCTGCTTTCCATCATCCCACCATGCAGTTTGCGGTGGAACAGGTAGAAAGCTGGGCGGCCCGGATCGGACTGGAAACCGAATCCGCCGCGCAGCTCGCGCGGGCGGTATTGACCGATTACGTGGATTGGCCCGAGCGCATTGACTCGGCGCTTCAGGCCGGGGCGCGTTGGATTCTGGAAATCGGGCCCGCCCGCGGGGTGGAGCCGCTGACTCGGGATATCGTCGCCGGGCGCGGTGTGGGCACGCTGGCCGTCGCTGCACCGGAAGGGTTGGCCCAGCTCGTGGAGCCGGGCCGCGCACCCGTTCTGCCACGCGCGTGGTCCGAGTGGGCACCGCGAGTGACAGACGGGCGCCTGGTGACTGCCTTTACGCAGGCCACCGGTTACTCACCGGTCATGCTTCCCGGGATGACCCCCACCACGGTTGATCCGGCCATCGTCGCCGCGGCCGCCAACGCTGGGCACTGGGCGGAGCTGGCCGGCGGGGGACAGCACACCGATGACATCCTGCAGGAGAACCTGAGCACCTTGAGCCGGCTCTTAAAGCCAGGGGTGAATGCCCAGTTCAACGCGCTGTATCTCGCGGCTTCCCAGTGGCGCCGCCAGATTGAGGGGCCAAACTCGATTCTGCGAGCGCGCGCCGCAGGAGCACCCATCAACGGCGTGGTGATTTCCGCCGGCATTCCTCCTGTGGAGGAGGCCGTGGAGCTGGTGGAGAAGCTCCACGGGGCAAACATCCCCTGGGTCGCCTTCAAGCCGGGAACTTCGGCGCAGGTGGAGGAGGTGCTCCGTATCGCCGATGCTCTCCCCGAGACCACCGTCATCATGCAGCTGGAAGGTAGCGCGGCCGGTGGCCACCATTCCCTAGAAGGCCTCGATGAGGTCCTTGTTGCTACCTACGCGCGGATCCGTGAGCGCGACAATGTCCTCCTCGCCGTTGGCGGGGGAATCGGCACCCCGGCGCGTGGCGCGGAGTACCTCCTGGGTACGTGGACGCAGCGCTTCGGCCTGCCCGTAGCCCCCGTCGATGCCATCATGGTGGGCACCGCCGCCATGGCGGCGAAGGAGTCCACCGCATCCGAGTCGGTGAAGCAGGCTCTCGTCGCCGCGCACAGCGGGGACGTTGTGTCGGGCCGCTCGGATCTGGGCGCGGACATCCATGAGCTGGATAACTCTTTCGCCCGCGCCGGGCGCCTCCTCGATGAGGTGGCCGGTGACGCCGCGGCCGTGGAGACCCGCCGCGCGGAAATCATTCAAGCCATCGGGCGCACGTGCAAGCCCTACTTCGGGGACCTCGATGAGATGTCCTATTCCGCGTGGCTGCAGCGCTACCTTGAGCTGTCCTACCTGGACGGCTGGGTTGACGAATCCTGGTTTGATCGATTCACGCGCATGGTGGCGCGGGCTGAGGCCCGACTTAACCCGGTCGATCAGGGCGAGATTGAGCTGCGCGTTGAGGTTGAACGCGAGAACCCGGCTGAGGCAATTAATCAGCTGACCGGACTCTACGGTGACGCGGCGCTGCACCCGACCGACGCCGCGTGGTTCATTCAGCTCGTGGATGGTCCCGGCAAACCCGCAAACTTTGTGCCGGTCATCGATGCTGACGTACGCCGCCGCTGGCGCCTTGACACCTTGTGGCAGGCACACGATGAGCACTACGAGGCCGATGAGGTCTGCATCATCCCCGGCACGTCAGCCGTTGAGGGAATCGCGCAGGCCAACGAGCCGGTGGCGCAGATCCTCGGCCGCTTCGAGCAGGCGGTGCTCGGGCTTCTCGACGCCTCCGACGCAGAGTTCGACAAGGGGCTTGCAGGCGAGCTCAACATGAGCGACGAAGAGCTCATCCGCCGCGCCCCGAGCCTGAATTGGGCCGGGCGCGAGCAGCCCAACCCCCTGCGCCTTGGGCTTGATGGCACCGAGCTGGAACCTGCCGGTGACGGCGCCATGTGGTTGACGGTTCCGTTCCACTCTGGAGCTGAGCTGCGCATTCGTATCACTCCGCCGAGCATTCCGGGTGCCTCACCACTCGTTAAGGTCGAGGATGCCAAGGCCGCCATGCGGGAGCTGCTGCGCCAGGCCGTCGGCGGTGACCTTCCGGACGTTAGCTCCGGGACCGCGACGGTCAGCGCTCACCTCAGCACCACCGACATCGCCCACTACAGCGCGGTGACCAGCGGGGAGATGAACGCTACTGTTTCGCCCGATGTCCTCGTCGGCCCCGCCTGGCCAGCCACCTTCGCTGTGCTGTCCGGTGCCCATGCGGCGTCCGGGGAGCCGGTGGTGGAGGGCTTTCTTGACCTGGTCCACCTCGAGCACTCGCTGAGTCTCAAACCATATACCTGGGAGCTGCTTCGCGCCAGCGCCGCGCCGGGCTCCGAGCCTTTGGACCTGCGCTACACCGCTGAGTTGGAGGAGGCACGCGATACACCGTCGGGGCGCGTAGTCGACGTTTCTGTCGGCGTGACTGCAGCCGTGCGCGGAGAAGAACATGAATTCGCGCAGATGCACGAGCGCTTCCTTATCACCGGGCGCCGCGGTGACGCCGCGCTCGAGACCGTGGGCGCCGCAACTTATGGTGCACAAGAAAGCGGGGCAGAGACAGCAGAGACGTCGGTCCGTGAGACACCGCGCTCCTTCCGCCACCGCACTAGCGCTGTGGCACCGGAATCCTTGCTGCCCTTCGCCGTGGTCACGGGGGATAGGAACCCCATCCACCTGTCATCGAACGCGGCGGCATTGGCGGGACATCGTGAAGGCCCCATCGTCCACGGCATGTGGACCTCAGCGCTGGCGCAGGCGGCCGCGGCTTTCGACGGTGCCCGCGTCCTCGACTGGTCCGCTACCTGGCTTGCACCTGTGCTGCCGGGCAGTGAGGTGGAGTTTGAGGTGGAACGGGTGGGCGTCGACAAGCGGCGCGGCTACGGTGAGGTCCGCAGCGTGACCGCCACCAGCCAGGGCGTGCCGGTGCTGCAGGCGCGAGCGACGATGAGCAGCCCCACCACCTTCTATGCCTTCCCCGGCCAGGGCATCCAGTCCCCGGGGATGGGGATGCAGGACTATGCGGAATCCGCAGCGGCGCGCGCGGTGTGGGAGCGCGCGGACAAGCACACGCGGCAGAGTTTGAGCTTCTCCATCCTGGAGATTGTCCGCCACAACCCCGACACCGTGGTGGTGGATGGTGAGACCTTCACGCACCCGGACGGGGTGCTTTATCTGACGCAGTTCACGCAGGTGGCCATGGCCACCCTGGGTTGCGCGCAGATCGTGGCACTCAAGGAAGCTGGGGTCCTCGAAGACAGTGCCTTCTTCGCTGGCCACTCGGTGGGCGAGTACAACGCTCTGGCCGCCTATGCCGAGGTCCTGTCCTTGGAGGCGGTGCTGGACATCGTTTATGTTCGCGGGCTGACCATGCACCGTTTGGTCGAGCGCGATTCCGCGGGCCAGTCCCTCTACGGTTTAGCGGCGCTGCGCCCGCACAAGATGGGGATGAGCGCGGGCGAGGCCTTCGCCTATGTCGCCCGCGTGGCCGCAGAGACGGGCGAGTTCCTTGAGGTGGTTAACCACAATATTGCCGGGCGCCAATACGCGGTCGCCGGAACGAAGGCGGGCCTGGATGCGCTGGCGAGCGACGCCGAGCGCCGCGCCCCTGGGCAACGCGCCGTCATCCCCATCCCGGGGATTGACGTGCCCTTCCACTCCTCCCGCTTAGTGGGCGGCGTGGCGGATTTCCGCGCCCACCTCGACGCACTCATCCCTCAGTCGATCGACCTCGACGTGCTGGTGGGGCGCTATATTCCTAACCTCGTGGCGCGGCCCTTCGCGCTGAGCCGCGAGTTCGTGGAGTCCATCGCAGAAGTGGTGGATTCGCAGCCTATCGAGGAGATCCTGGCGGATTTCGATGGTGCCATGGCGAGCCCGGCGCGTCTTGGCCGCACCCTGCTCATCGAGCTTTTGGCCTGGCAGTTTGCCTCCCCGGTGCGCTGGATTGAGACCCAGGACCTGCTCCTTGGTGGGCTCGGCGTGGAGCGTTTCATCGAGGTTGGCGTTGGCACCGCGCCCACGCTGTCCAACATGCTGGGCCAAACACTGCGCCTGCCCCAGTATGCGGGCAGCACAAACATCGAGGTGCTCAACTACGAGCGCGACCGTGGGCGAGTCTTTGCCGACGACGCCGAGACGGCACCCGAGCCAGCAGCGCAGGATTCTGCGGACGCCGTCGAAGCGCAGAAGGGTGAGCCTGAGTCGAGGCAGCCATCCGAGAGCGCACACCAGCAAGAAACGGTGCACGCCCCGCGCGAGGAGGCCCCAGCCGCCGTCGAGGATCGCCCGCTCAGCGTGCACCAGGCCCTCGAGATGCTCATCGCGCTGTGGACGAAGGTCCGCCCCGATCAGATGGCGGCGACCGATTCCATCGAAACCCTCGTGGAAGGCGTGTCCTCGCGCCGCAACCAGTTGCTCGTTGACCTCGGCGTGGAGTTCGGTATCAGCGCCATCGAGAATGCCGCGGACGCACCCATCTCGCAGCTGGCGGAGAGCGTGGCGCAGCGCGCGCCGGGCTACGCAACGTTTGGGGAGGTCCTCGCGGAGCACGTCGCGCAGGCGCTCACCCGGCTGACCGGGCCGGCGGGCAAGAAACCGAGCTACGTGGCCGAGCGCGTGAGCAGCACCTGGGGATTGGGCCCGGGCTGGGCCGATCGCGCTATTGCACAGCTGGTCCTGGGCACGCGCGAGGGCTCATCGCTGCGCGGCGGGGAGTTGGCAAGCCTGCCCATGACCGGTGTGGCGTCGGCGGCTGAGCTCGACGCGCTGATCGACGCCTCCGTGAGCGCCGCCGGCGAGCGCGAAGGAGTCTCACTGCAGAAGGCCGCAGCAGCAACGCCGACCGAGACCGTGGACCCCGAGGCGGTGCGCGCCTATACCGAGCGCCTTGAAGCGGCGCTGAAGGACTCCGCCCGCGCGGCACTCGCCGCCCTAGGCCGCGAGGTGGCGCCAACCGACGAGGTTGAGAGCACCGCGCTTCCGGAGCTGGAGCAGCTCGTTGCAGCGGAGCTGGGCTCGGACTGGAAGCGACAGGTCGCCCCGGCCTTCGATGCGCGCAAGGCAGTGCTTCTCGACGACCATTGGGCCACCGCCCGCGAGAACATCGCCCGCGCGGCCGCCGCCGGGGAAGCAGAGCCCGAGCTGGACGTGCTGGGCGCCGGCGAGGAGGTTGCGCTCCTGGCTGAGCACTTCGGCTATGAGGACCTAGCCCGCGATGCCCGCACCCCGGCCGACGGATTGCTCTTCGCCGGGCAGATGGCCGTGGTGACGGGAGGCTCGCCGGGTTCGATTGCCGCCGAGCTCATCGGCGAGCTGCTCGCGGAAGGAGCGACCGTGATCGCCACGACCTCCCAGCTAAGCCACGAGCGCCTCGAGTTCTATAAGGAGCTCTACCGCAGCCGGGCCGTCGGCGCGGCAGCACTATGGGTCGTTCCAGCGAACCTCAATTCCTTCGCGGACGTGGACGCGCTTGCGGAATGGATTGCGGCGGAGCGCACCGCCACCGTGGGTGGTGAGTCCGTGCGACTGAAGCCGGCTTACGTGCCGGATCTTCTCTTCCCCTTCGCCGCGCCGCGTGTGGCCGGCACTCTTGTGGATGCCGGGGCAGGGGCGGAGTCCCAGATGCGTCTGCTGCTGTGGTCGGTGGAGAAGCTCATCGCGTCGCTGTCCGCCGTGGGCGCGGATACACATGTTGGCCACCGGTTGCACGTGGTGCTTCCGGGCTCGCCGAACCGCGGGCGCTTTGGCGGCGATGGCGCCTACGGCGAGGCCAAGGCGGCCCTCGACGCCCTGGTTAACCGCTGGTCTTCCGAGCAATCCAGTTGGGGTGCGCGCACCTCGTTGGTGCACGCCCAGATCGGGTGGGTGCGCGGCACCGGCCTGATGGGCGGCAACGATCCGCTGGTTACACAGGTGGAGGCCCGCGGCGTGCGAACCTTCTCGGCGAAGGAAATGGCGGTGCAGCTTATCGACGCCACCGCCTCCCCTCGCATCCGCGCCGAAGCAGCACAGGCGCCGCTGAGCGTGGACCTCACCGGCGGGCTGGCCGAGGCTGAGCTGGACCTTGCTGCACTTGCCAGCGCGGCGCAGTCCGAGAACAGCGACGCATCGCGCGTAGCCGGTAGTTTGTGCGAAGGGAAGGCGCCGCCAACGGTAAAAGCCCTGCCGAACGTGCTCAGGCCTGCCGAGTGCACCAGCCCAGACTTCAATGGCGTGACGCAGTCCCTCGAGGACATGGTGGTCATCGTCGGGGCCGGCGAGCTCGGCCCGCTGGGTTCATCGCGTACTCGCTTTGAGGCGGAGGTCGGCGGGGACCTGTCTGCTGCTGGAGTGCTGGAGCTGGCCTGGAGCCGCGGGCTCATCAGCTGGGATGAGCGCACAGCCGGATGGCTGACGGCCGAAGGAGAGGAGGTAGCCGAGGAAGACGTCTACGCGCGCTTCCACGACGAGGTGCTCGCCGGGATTGGTGTGCGTCGCTTCCACGATGACTTCGGCCCGCACCTGCCCATGGTGGATAACCTCGCGCCCGAGCTGACCACCATCTACTTGGAGAAGCCGCTGAGCTTCACCGTGCAGGACGAAGAGACAGCACGCAGCTTCGTCGACAGCTGCGAAGGCGCTACGCTGCGCCGCGTCACTGATGCGACCGGTGAGGATGAATGGCAGGTCGCCCGACCCGCGGGCTCCGCGGTGCGGGTTCCGCGGCGCGTGGCCATGACCCGCTTTGTGGGTGGCCAGATTCCGGAGGGCTTCGACCCGCAGGTCTACGGCATCCCCGCGGACATGGTGGATAACCTCGACCGCCTCGCCCTGTGGAACCTGGTGTGCACCGTGGATGCCTTCCTCTCCGCAGGCTTTAGCCCAGCCGAGCTCTTGGCCCACGTCCACCCGGCGCGCGTGAGCTCCACCCAGGGAACCGGCATGGCAGGCCAGGAGGCGCTGCGCTCGCTGTACGTCGATAAGCTCTTGGCCCAGCCGCGGCCCAATGACGTCCTCCAGGAAGCGCTGCCCAACGTCATTGCTGCGCACGTGATGCAGTCCTATGTCGGCGGCTATGGCCAGATGGTGCACCCCGTGGCCGCCTGTGCCACGGCGGCGGTGTCGGTGGAGGAGGGCGTCGACAAGCTGCGCCTGCACAAAGCCGACTTCGTCGTGGCCGGCGGCATCGACGCCCTGTCGATTGAGGGAATCACCGGGTTCGGGGACATGGCGGCCACGGCCGATAGCGCGGAGATGGCGGCGAAGGGGATTGAGCATCGCTTTTTCTCCCGCGCTAACGACCGCCGCCGCGGCGGCTTCGTGGAATCCGAAGGCGGCGGAACCATCCTGCTCGCCCGTGGATCCTTCGCGGCCGAGATGGGACTGCCGGTGCTTGGCGTGGTGGGCTTTGCCGAGTCCTTCGCCGACGGCGCGCACACCTCCATCCCCGCGCCGGGCATGGGCGCGCTCTCGGCGGCGCGGGGTGGGCAGGACTCCCGCCTGGCCCGCTCGCTGAAGGCCCTCGGCGTGGACGCGGACGATATCGCGGTGGTGTCGAAGCACGATACGTCCACCAACGCCAACGACCCCAACGAATCTGACCTGCACGAGCGCATCGCCGCCGCGCTTGGCCGCAGCCCCGGCAACCCGCTGTATGTGGTTTCGCAGAAGAGCCTGACCGGGCACGCCAAGGGCGGTGCCGCCGCCTTCCAACTCGTCGGCCTGACTCAGGTGCTGCGCAGCGGGGTTCTCCCGCCGAACCGTTCGCTCGACTGCGTTGACCCCGTGCTGCGCCGCCACCCGCACCTGGTGTGGCTGCGCCAACCGTTGGACCTGCGCCGCACCCCGCCGAAGGCCGGCTTGGTGACCTCCCTGGGATTCGGACATGTCTCCGCCCTCATCGCGCTCGTGCACCCCGGTGCGTTTCATGCCGCGCTGGTGCGCGAGCGGGGTGAGGCCGAGGCCGAAGCATGGCGCTCAGCCGCCGCCGAGCGCGAGTGGCGCGGCTTACGGCGCCTGGAAAAAGCCATGCGCGGCGGGCCCGCCCTGTACGAGCGGCCGGTGAACCGCAACCTGGGGGCGGGCACAGCCGCCGAGGTAGCTGAACGCGAGGCCGCGGTGCTGCTAAGCGAGTCCGCGCGCCTGCGCGGAGGCACCTTGGATCCGGAGGGAGGAAGCACGGCTCAACGGGGGTAGCAAACCGTGGAGTATCCCCAGCTTGTACCCTCTGGAACGATAAAGAAGCAGGTCAGACGGGTTGGAGAAGTCCTGATATCTGGGGCACCATGCAAGGGTGAAAAATGCTAAGAAACCACTGCTAGGTCTGATCTCGGTCGCTGCCGTCGCCGTGCTTACAGCATGTTCGGCCACCGGTGGCGCGCCCCGCCCCGACGCTGACGGCGAGCTAGCCGGTGGCGTCGACACCGAGCGCCTTGTCGTCGCCATGATCTCCCACGGCGCGCCGGGGGATACCTACTGGGACCTCGTGCGCAAGGGCGCGGAGGATGCCGCCCGCAAGGACAATATCGAGCTGCGCTATTCCTCCGACCCGGAAGCGCCCAACCAGGCAAACCTGGTGCAGTCCGCCATCGACTCCGGCGTGGATGGCATCGCCGTGACCATGCCCAACTCCGGGGCGATTGGGCCTGTGGCCAAGAAGGCTTCCGATGCCGGCATCCCCACCGTGGGGCTTAACGCCGGCATGGATGATTACCAGAAGTACGGCATGAGCGCCTTCTTCGGCCAGGAAGAAAAGGTGGCCGGCACCAAGGCCGGCGAGCGCCTCAAGGATGAGGGCGCCAAGCACGTCTTGTGCGTTATCCACGAGCAAGGCAACTCCTCGCAGGAGTCGCGCTGCGCCGGTGTGAAGAAGGGGCTGGACAACGGCAAGGTTGAGCTCCTGTACGTCAACGGCAAGGATCTGACCGCCGCGCAGTCCACCATTAACGCGAAGCTGAGCCAGGATCCCTCCATCGACTGGGTCATGGCACTGCAGGCCTCCGTGGCCATGCGCTCCGCCGACGCGGTTGCCGACGCCTCCTCCAAGGCCAAGGTCTCCACCTTCGACACCAACGCCGAGCTTGTCGACGCCATCGCGGATAAGCGCATCGAGTGGGCCGTCGATCAGCAGCCCTATATGCAGGGCTACCTCGCCGTCGACTCGCTGTGGTTGGCACACCGTAATGGCTCCACCATGGGCGGCGGTCGCCCCGTGTACACCGGCCCCTCCTTCGTGGACTCCACCAACGTGGACATCATCTCCGAATCCGCTAAGGAAGGCCTGCGATGAGCGAAACCACGACTGCATCAGACGAGGCGCTATCCAGCCCTTCCGATACCCGCCTGACTCGCCGCAGCGGCTTCGCGCGCCTCATCCGCCGCCCGGAGCTGGCCAGCCTGCTCGGCGCGGTGGTTATCTTCGTCCTCTTCATGATCGTGGCGCCCGCCTTCCGCTCGGTGGAGGCCTTCTCCACGGTGCTTTATGCCAGCTCCACGCTGGGCATCGTGGCCTTGGCGGTGGGCCTGCTCATGATTGGTAACGAGTTTGATTTGTCCTCCGGTGTGGCGGTGACGTCCGCGGCGCTCGTGGCCACCATGCTCAACTACAACTTCCACCTCAACTCGTGGGTGGGCGTGGGCCTATCCTTGTTGACCGCCCTGGCCATCGGCGCGCTCAACGGCTTCCTTGTGGTGCGCACCAAGATCGATTCCTTCCTGATCACCCTGGCGGCCTTCCTCATGCTGCAGGGGCTTAACCTGGCGATTACCAAGCTGGTGACCGGCCAAGTGGCCACCCCGACCATCGCTGACATGGAAGGATTCGGCTCTGCCCGCGTCCTCTTCGCCGGCACCATCCACATCGGCAGCTTGAGCATCCGCGCCACCGTTATCTGGTGGATCCTCTTCGTCGCCATTGCCTCGTGGGTGCTGTACAAGACGCGCTGGGGAAACTGGATTTTTGCTGTCGGCGGCGATGACGAAGCCGCCCGCGCCGTCGGCGTTCCCGTGCGCCGCGTCAAGGTGGCGCTGTTCATGCTCGTCGGCTTCGCGGCGTGGATCGTGGGCATGCACACCCTCTTTGCCTTCGACTCCATCCAGGCCGGCCAGGGCATCGGTAACG
Organism: Corynebacterium hesseae; assembly: GCF_037850265.1. NCBI lineage: Bacteria > Bacillati > Actinomycetota > Actinomycetes > Mycobacteriales > Corynebacteriaceae > Corynebacterium > Corynebacterium hesseae. The sequence goes on along the minus strand of NZ_CP137211.1, from coordinate 2,197,793 downwards.
AGTTCCTCTACATCATCGCCGCGGTCATCGGCGGCTGTTCCATGACCGGCGGGCGCGGCACCGCGGTGGGCACAGCCATCGGCGCGCTCATCTTCGGCATGACGAACCAGGGCATCGTGTACGCCGGCTGGAACCCCGACTGGTTCAAGTTCTTCCTCGGTGCCATGCTGCTCTTTGCCGTGCTGACGAACACCTCGGTGGCTAACTTTACGAGGAAGCGATAACCATGATTGAGCTGCACGATATTTCCCAAACCTTCGGCAACTTCCACGCCCTGCGCGGCATCAACCTTTCTGTGAAAGAGGGCGCGGTGACCTGCGTGCTGGGTGATAACGGCGCGGGCAAGTCCACGCTGATCAAGATCCTGGCGGGCCTCAACCAGCCCACCGGCGGCACCATTACCGTCGATGGGGAAGAGGTGAACTTCGCCAGCCCCCGCGATTCCCTCGACGCTGGTATCGCCACCGTGTACCAGGACTTGGCGTTGGTGCCCTCGCTGTCGGTGTGGCGCAACTTTTTCTTGGGACAGGAGCTCACCGGGGCGTTGGGGAGCTTGCGCGAGGAAGAGATGAAGCGCATTACGCACGAGCAGCTGTCCGAGATGGGCATTGAGCTTGGCGACGTCTCCGTGGAACTCTCTGCCCTCTCCGGCGGCCAGCGCCAGGTGGTGGCGATTGCCCGCGCCATCTACTTCGGCGCGCGCTACATCATCCTGGACGAGCCCACCGCAGCACTCGGCGTGAAGCAGTCGGGCATGGTGCTGCGCTTTATCGACGCCGCCCGCGAACGCGGCATGGGCGTGGTCTTCATTACGCACAACCCGCAGCACGCCTACCTCGTGGGCGATCACTTCATCGTGCTCACGGTGGGGCAGATGTCACTGGACGCCTCCAAGGAGGAGGTCACGTTGCCGGAGCTGACCCAGTGGATGGCGGGCGGCGACGAGCTGGAGGAGCTCAAACAGGAGCTGGCACGCTAAGCTTGCCCGCATGACAAAAAGTGGCGTGAGCGTGGGCACCGACCTGGTGCACATTCCGTCCTTTGCTCAGCAGCTGGAGCTTCCCGGCACGCGCTTCGCGCAGGTTTTCAGCGCCTCCGAATTGCGCGTGGCGCAGGCCCGGGGGCTGAGCGGTGCTGCCCGCGCGCAGCACCTGGCGGGGCGCTGGGCGGCGAAGGAGGCCTTCATCAAGGCGTGGTCGCAAGCGCTCTACGCGCACCCGCCGGTCATCGCAGAGGAAGCCGTGGACTGGGCGGAGATTGAGGTCCGCCCGGATGCGTGGGGGCGAGTAGCACTCGAGTTGCGTGGTGAGATTGCCCGCCTCGCGCGGGAGTCCTTGGGGGATTTCTCCACGGCGCTGTCCATCAGCCACGATGGTGATTACGCCACCGCCATTGTGTACCTTTCGCGCTAAACGCGCCTGGGCGCCCCTGGCTTCGCTGGGTGTGGCTAGGCGCTGGTGGCGATGGCGAAGAGGTAGGCGATGAGCATGCGCTTAATCTCTTCCACCACGCCATCAAAGCTTTCCTCGGAGCGCATGGTGCTGTAGTTGAGCAGGGAAACCACGGTGTGGACGAGGAAGGCGGCGATCTCCACACGGGCATCGGCGTCCATGCCCTGGGCAAGAGGCTCGATGATTTCCGCGATGGGCTTGAGCAGGCTGAGCTCCGTGTCGGCGGCCGTGGCGCGGGTCGCGGGTGTGGACTGCACGGCATGCCACACCGCTCGGCGCGAGGGGTCGTTGCGCCAAACACGAGCCATGCGGTCGATGAATTCTTCGAGGAAGTCCGGCCATTGCAGGGCCGGAACGCGCTGGGAAAAGCGCTCAACCTCAGCCAACATCTCCGCGGTGTCTTGGCGGTCGAGCTCGCAGATCAGCACGTACTTGTTGGCGAAGTACTGGTAGAGCGTGCCAATCGGCACTTCCGCGCGGCGCGAGACTTCGTCGAAAGTAAAGGACTCGAAGCCATAGTCCACGAGCGTCTCCCGCGCGCAGGACAAGATCCGGTCATACTTGGCCCGGCTGCGCGCCTGCGCTGGGCGACGCCTCGGGACCAGAATCTCCGGTGACTTCGAGCTGGATTCCACGGTTTAGTTGAGCCCCTTAAGCACGCGGGCGACGTGGCCGGTGGCCTTGACGTTGTACATGGCTTGGCCGATCGTGCCGTCCTCTTCTACAAGGAAGGTAGAGCGGATAACGCCTTGGACGATCTTGCCGTAGTTCTTCTTCTCGCCGAAAGCGGCATAAGCCGTCATGACTTCCTTGTCGGGGTCAGACAGCAACGGGAAGTTGAGCTCATGGTCCTCGCGGAACTTTGCCAGTGCCTCGGGCTTGTCAGGGGAGATTCCCACCACGGCGATGTTCATGTCATTGAGCTGCTCCAGGCTGTCGCGGAAGTCGCAGGCTTCCTTCGTGCAGCCAGGGGTGTTGGCGCGCGGGTAGAAGTAAACCACGACGCGCTGGCCAGCATAGTCACTCAGACTTACGGTGTTGCCGGCATCATCGCTCAAGGAAAAAGCGGGAGCCTTGTCTCCTACGGACAGTCGTTGTGCTTCAGTCATGCTGTCTACCTTACCGTGCCCTACGGGGAGGCTATCTGGCGAATCTACGCCACCGAGGGTGAAACAAACGTTGGCCAACTCTGCAGGGGAGCTGGCGGTCAATGTAGAATGTCGACGTTAGAACCACAACGGTTAGAAATACACTAACCGCAACAACACCGAACGAAGCCAAATTCAGGAGATTCACGTGGCACGCAACATTGATGATATCCAGCGCGACATCGAGCGCACCCGCCGTCAGCTGGCTAGCACCTTGGATGAGCTGGCTGATCGCAGCAAGCCGCAGAACTTCGTCGAGGACGCTAAGGGCGCGGCAACCCAGAAGCTGCAGGAGCGCAATGTGCAGATGGCGCTCGCCGGCGTTGGTGCAGCCGTCGTAGGCCTTATCGCTTTCTCCGTTTTCCGCTCCAAGCGCCGCAAGTCCGATATCAAGGAACTGCAGCGCCTGCTCGCTGAGCGTCGCTAGAGCCGGTTAGCGCCGTTGGGCGCGACTGCATACCTAGAGGCCCTGCCTTGGGAAATACCCCGGGGTGGGGCATTTTTGTGCTCCGTATGCGTTACTGGAAGCATTGCCTACCCTATGCAGGTTTTGGGTAGCCTTACCTGTCTGTGTAGTATGAACCTCCGAACAGACCATAAGACCAAAGTTTGAAGGAGAAATCGTGCTTCACGTATCGACGCCTGCAGGCCAGGCATCCCGTCCGCGCGCCGGGCGAGTAGTAGGGGCGTGCGCCATGGTGGCGGCGCTGGCCAGCGCGCTGGCGGGCTGTGCCTCCGACAATGCCGATGCCGGCAGCGAGCAGGCCACGGGAGCGCAGGGGACTGCCGCTGTGAGTTTCACAGACCTTGCCGGCCGCCAGGTGGAGCTGGACCACGCGCCGGAACGCGTCATCCTGGGAGAAGGCCGCAGCGTCTTTGCCACCGGCATCCTCAACAAGGAAGACCCGCTGGACAAGGTCGTGGCCATCGGATCGGACCTGAAGCAGAATGTGCCCGACTACTACCGCGAGTTGGAAAAGACCACGCCCAAAGTCAACGAGCTGCCGGAAATCGGCGGCTTCACCAAGGGCGATGTCACTGTGGAGGAGCTCATCAGCCTCGACCCGGACCTCATCGTGCTCTCCAAGGATCAGTACGAGGCCTCCCAGACCGCTGGGCTCACCGACAAGCTGGATCAGGCCGGCCTGACCTATGCCGTCACGGACTTCCGCGCCAAGCCCTTGGAGAACACCATTCCCACCATGGAAATCTTCGCCGATATCTTCGGCCACGAGGACCGCGCGGAGGAGTTCATCGCGGACTGGCAAAAGAACGTGGATCTGGTAACCGAGCGCGCCACGAAAGCGCAGGACAAGCCCTCCACCTTCGTGTGGCGCGCAGCGGGTGTCTCCGATTGCTGCGGCTCGTGGAATGACTCCAACATTTCTGAGCTGGTCAACGTCGCCGGCGGAAAGAACGTGGCAGACGGCATCATCGAGGGTGAGTCCGGCGCGCTGACCCCGGAGAAGGTTATCGACGCCAATCCCGACATGATCATCGCCACCGGCGGCGACTGGTCCGCCAAGGTAGATAGCGCAAAGGGGCACACCGGCTTCGCTGCCGCCGGCTATGGCATCAGCGAAAAGGACGCCCACGACAGCGCCGCTTCGCTGGCCGGCGTCCAACCTGGTTTTGAGGACCTCTCCGCCGTCAAGGAGCACAACCTCCACGGCCTGTGGCACCAGTTCTACAACTCGCCCTTCAACTACCTGGCGCTCCTTCAGATCGCCGCGTGGCTCCACCCAGAGGACTACGCAGACGTCGACGTTCAGCAAGAATGGGCCGAAGCCCAAGAGAAATACTCGCCCGTTCCCGGCGACGGAACCTTCTTCAGTACCAACTAGTCATGAGCATTCTCACCTCAACCGCGCGCTCGGCAAGCCCTGAACGGACCACGCGCGCAGAAACCGCGGTGCTTCTCGTGGAGGCCCTCGCACGCGAGCACTCCCGCGTGACCCGCCGCCGTATCGCCATCGTCGCCGGGCTTATCGTCGTAGCACTCGCCGCATTCGTTCTTAGCGTGATCGTTGGCGCCATCGACCTCACCCCGGGGCAGGTGCTGCGGGGGATGGTGGATCCGGGAGGCGTCGACAAGCAAACGCGTACAGTCCTGTGGAGCCTGCGCCTGCCTATGGCCGTCATGGCGCTGCTTATCGGGGCCAGCCTGTCACTGGCTGGCGCGCAGATGCAGACCATCCTGGATAATCCGCTGGCGGAGCCCTTTACCCTCGGCATCTCCGCGGCGGCTGCCTTCGGCGGAGCCAGCGCCATCGTGTTGCGTTGGCAGCTTCTGGCCCAGCCGCAGTTCAACCTCGCACTCATCGCGTGGCTGTCGGCGGCGCTGGCCACAGCCATCATCGTCGTTGCCGCCGTTATTCGCGGTGCGAAGTCCGAGACGATGGTGCTGCTCGGCATCGGCCTCGTCTTCTTCTTCCAGGCCATGCTGGCGCTCATTCAATACCGCTCTTCCAGCGAGGCTCTCCAGCAGATCGTCTTTTGGTCCATGGGCTCGCTCACCCGCGCCAGCTGGCAGGCCAACGCCGTGCTGGCCGGCGTGCTTGCAGTGGCGTTGCCCATCCTGGGCGCGCTGTCGTGGCGGCTGACGGCGCTGCGGCTTGGTGACGCCCGCGCCACCGCCCTCGGTATCAACACCTCTCGCCTGCGCGTGATCGTGCTCGTCGTGGTCTCGCTCGTCGCGGCCACCACCGTGGCTTTCGCCGGCATCATCGGATTTATCGGCCTAGTGGGCCCGCACATCGCGCGCATGTTGGTGGGTGAGGACCAGCGCTACTTCGTGCCGGCCTCCATGGCCGCGGGCGCGGCGGTGATGTGCGCCGCCCACGCGCTCAGCCTCCTGATTAAGCCCGGGCTGGCCATTCCCATCGGCATCGTCACCTCTCTATTGGGCGTGCCATTCTTCATCGCCATCGTCATGACCCGGAGGAGGGCATTGTGGACGTAGACCTCACCATCTCCGATCTGACCGCCGGTTATGGTTCGCGCACGGTGGTGGACAGGCTGAGCCTTCCCACCCTGCGCGGCGGGCAGGTCGTGGGGCTGCTGGGGCCGAACGCATCCGGCAAGACCACCACCATCAAGACGCTCGCCGGCGTGCACCGCGCGCGGGGTGGCACGGTGGACTTTCGCGTCGACGGCCAGAGCCCGCGCGGACAGCGGCGCCGCCAGCTTATCGGCTATGTGCCGCAGGGCCTGCCGCACACCGCGGCGCTGCGCGCGTTTGAGGCGGTGCTGATTGCAGCGCGGCGCGAAGCGTGCGAGGACCCAATCACCCGCACCGCCGAGGTCCTGCACTCCATGGGGCTCGACGACATTGCGCAGCGCTACCTCAATGAGCTCTCTGGCGGTCAGCGCCAGCTCGTCGCCGTGGCGCAGATGTTGGTGGGGACCCCTGGGCTCATGCTTCTCGACGAACCCACGTCCGCCCTCGATCTCAACCGCCAGCTCTTCGTCTTGGGCCGCGTGCGGGCAAAAGCTCGGGAGGAAGGAAGCCTCGCGTTGGTGGCGATTCATGACATCAACCTGGCGGCCCGGATGTGCGATCAGCTCGTCGTGCTCCATGGCGGCAAGGCCCGCGCCCATGGCGCGCCGGGGGAGGTGCTCACGGAGGAGCTCTTGCGCGAGGTATACGGCGTAGAGACGGATGTGCTGGACCACTGCGGGCAACCCGTCGTGGCGCTGCGGGAGGTTAGTTAGACTCGGGCCGTGTGAGCCGAAATTCGCCCGAGAACCTCCTGTTGTACCTCACCCCAGAGGATGAAAATACCCTCCGGGACGTCTATGCTGCCCTGGCTCAGCGTGGCTTTCCGGTGCAGCACCAGCGCCCGCACATTACGGTGACGTTCGCGCCGGCGCTCGAGACCGCAGTCGTCGACGAGGCCCGCAACCTGCTCCCGCCGCTTCTGCCCGCGGCCTTTCGCCGCGTGGGCACGGTGGTCTTTGGGACGAAGAGTAAACAGACCGTGGCGTGGCTTTTAGAAACCACGGATGAGCTGGAATCCGCCGCGCGCCGCCTCAGTGCCTCGAACCCGGAGGGGAGGGGCCCGCGGTGGACCCCGCACCTGACGATGGGTCTGCGGCTGCCGCGAGCGATGGTGCCGGAGTACATGCGGGCGCTCGATGAAATCTCGACCTTTGAGCACAAGGAATTCACGGCGGCGCAGGCCGCGTGGTGGCGGCCCAAGACGCAGCAGCTCGAGGTCTTGGCTTAAGGGACATTTCGTGTGGATAAACCGATACGGATTCCCAGGGCAGCCTGGGATAATACGGTGATCTTGATTTTGAATCGGTTCCAACGGCCCGATCTGTGAAATCAACACTGGATAGTCCTAGGTCTGTGATAGGAGGACTGCTGCTGGTGCGGTAAGGCCAATTCCTATGGCTAATAGGAATCGGCCGTCGTGTGACATGTGCGGCCACGGACTGGTTAAGAACGGCAAAACCGCGGCAGGAACCCAGCGCTGGTTGTGTCCTAAATGCAACGTTTCATCGATTAATGCCCGCGCACACACCAGCGAGATTCGGCACTTCAAAATCTTTATTGACTGGATTCTTTCCGGCGAATCCGCAGACCATTTAGCCAAACGCCTTGGGGTAACAAGGCGGACTTTGACCCGGTGGTTCAAGCTGCTGTGGTTTATCACCGTGCCCACGTCTACTGACCCCTATCGTGTTTACGACCAGGTCTTTATCGACGGCACCTATTTCCACAAGAAATGCCTGCTGGTAGCCTGCACCGAAACACACGTCATCGCCTGGCACTGGTGCCTGCGTGAAAGCTCATACGAGTACCTGAAACTGCTCGACAAAATCGCGCAACCACTCATCGTCACCACCGACGGGGCAGGTGGAGCGCTCAAGGCACTGCGCATTAAATGGCCCGACGTTGCCATCCAGCGCTGCCTAGTTCACGTCCAACGCAACACTTTTGCTGATATCAGCCGCAACCCGATTCACCCAGCGCATAAAGCAATCCGGAAACTGGGCTACATGCTTGTCCAAGTACGCAATCCCGACGATGCTGCGCGGTTTACAGCTGCAGTCCACCACACCCGTATTACCTTTGCTGATTGGCTTAAAGAGCGAACCTACCGCAGTGCTACACCTGCAGGCCAAGTACCGAAATGGGTCAGCCCCAACCAGAAATGGTGGTACACCCACCGCAACGCCCGCAGGGCTCTAAAGCGTTTGGAAAAGCTCATCCACGCAGGACAATTATTTACCTTCCTTGACCCGCCTGAAGGTGTCACACAGGCTTTAAAAGCCACCACGAACCTGCTGGAAGGTGGCATCAACAAACAGCTCAAAGACTTAGCAGGCAATCATCGTGGCATGTTCGATGAGCATCAGCGCATCACCATGGACTGGTGGCTCTACACCCACACCGAAGACCCGGTAGCGCCACTGGAGTTAGCCAAGCAACAAGACTTCGGACGCCAAGGAGAAAAAGCAGCACGCGCGGCCTGGGCAAGAGAAGAACTTAAACGACGAGGCCACCCAGACGGGCGACCTGCCACATTCGACACCCACATCGACAACGAATGGAACCCCAGCTTAGGCATAAGAAAAGGCTGGGCCGGACGCTCCTAAATCCACACGAAATGTCCCTTAGCGCGACACGCCGCAAATCCACACGAAATGTCCCTTAAGCCACGAAATGTCCCTTAAGCCGAGGTCTTGGGCTAGGATCGGAAAAGCCCCTCACCACGGGGTGAGGGGCTTAAGCTGTGCGCCATCAGGGACTTGAACCCCGAACCCACTGATTAAGAGTCAGTTGCTCTGCCAATTGAGCTAATGGCGCTTGTTGTTTCTGACCGACTCTGATTTCCTCAGTGCCTGCCGTGCAACGAGATGTAACTTTAACACCCTCTTTGTAAAAAGGTAAAATCGCCAGGTAGATGTGTGTTTTTCGCGATTAATGCCATGGCTAAATGCTTCTCTTAAAGAGTCGCGGGTGTGGAAGTCTGACGGGTGGGTAACGAAACGGTTAAGAGCGGTGGCGCCAACTGGTTCGTAGGGTGCGTGGGCGGTTAGGCTATGTGCACTCTTATTATTGTCTGTGTCTTTCTATGAGCTAGGGGTTTGTGTGCATTCTCTATTCCCTTCTGCACGTCCCGCAATGCTTCTCTCGAGTATCGTTGCGACCGCTTCACTCTTAACCGCCTGCACCATTGGTGGTGCCGCGGATTCCGGTCCGGCCACTGGCCAATCGGAGGCTGACATCAAAGCAAGTGCTTCGGCGGAAGCATCGGAGTCGGCAGCCGCCAAGGCAAAGCAGCTGAAGTTTTCCGTTAAGGATGGTGCGAGCGACGTCGATCCCTCCAAGCCAGTCGAGGTTACGTCCCCGGCCGGGCTTAAGTCGGTGACGATGACCAACGAAGCCGGCAAGGTGGTCGAGGATGAGCTGTCTTCTGATTCAAAGACCTGGAAGAGCGCCGAAGTGCTGGGGTACAACCACACCTACACCATCGACGCCACGGACAAGGACGGCACCCATAAAACCATCACCTTCACCACCCCGCAGGCAGCAGGCGTGTCCGAAGTGGCCTTGAGTCCGATACCGGATTCTGAGGTGGGGGTTGGCCAGGTTATCGGCGTGCGTTTCGGAAACTACGTCACCGACCGCAAGGCGGCCGAAGAAGCAATCACAGTCAAGACCGAGCCTGCCGTTGAAGGTGCTTTCTACTGGGTCAACAACCAGGAAGTGCGGTGGCGCCCGGAAAACTACTGGGAACCCGGCACGAAAGTGACCGTCGACGTCGACCTGTACGGTCGCAACCTCGGTGGCGGCATCTACGGCGGTGAGGATGCTTCCACAAACTTCACCATTGGTGACCGCGTCATCGCGCTGATCGACAACAACACGAAAATGATGTCGGTGTTCAAAAACGGTGAAGTGCTGCGCCGTTTGCCTGTTTCGATGGGCAGGGATGGCCAGTGGGATACCCCGAACGGAACCTACGTCATCGGTGACGAGTACCCGTCCCTCGTTATGGACTCCACTACCTTCGGCCTGGCTCTCGACGCCGGCGGCTACAGGACTGATGTTCAGTGGGCAACCCAGATGTCGTACTCGGGTATCTATGTCCACTCAGCTCCGTGGGCAGTTGGCGCGCTGGGCAGCTATAACCAGTCCCATGGCTGTATCAACGTAACCCCCGAGGCCGCCCAGTGGTTCCAGAATACGGTCAAGCGCGGCGACATCGTCCGGGTCTCCAACACCGGCGGCGGCGTGCTGAGCCCGCTCGATGGTCTGGGTGATTGGAACATGGACTGGGCCACTTGGTCTGCAGGCAACGCTACCGCTAATCAGTAGCTCTCCTGGGGCGGCGGCGCTTATCGACGTCGCCGACCAGGGTGCCCCCGAAAGCTAAATCAGCTAATTCTTTGCCGGTGGTTCAAACGGCTGTAACGGGCAGCGTTGCGGCGCATGTGCACGGAGTGCAAAGTGTGTGAAGTGTGACGCTTTAGCTTCTATAAAGTGGTTTGCATCACGTCTTTGTTTTGGTGAATCTTGTGGAGAACTAGTTTTCACTGCAAAGATGGAGGCAGAAGTGGATCTCTACGAGTACCAAGCTCGAGACCTCTTTGAAGCTCATGGCGTTCCCACCCTCAAAGGCATCGTTGCGACCTCAGCTGTGCAGGCTGAAGAAGCAGCCGCGAAGTTGGGGACACCGGTGGTCGTGGTCAAAGCGCAAATTAAAACTGGCGGACGCGGCAAGGCCGGGGGAGTCAAGCTCGCGCATAGCCCCGCGGAAGCTGCGGAAAAGGCCAACGAGATTTTGGGCCTGAAGATCAAAGGCCACACCGTGCGCAAGGTTATGGTGGCCGAAGGCGCGGACATTGCGGCGGAGTATTACTTCTCGATCCTCCTCGACCGCACCAAGCGGCGCTACCTAGCCATGCTCTCCAAGGAGGGCGGCGTAGAGATTGAAAAGCTCGCCGAAGAGCGCCCGGATGCCCTGATTAAGCGCAGCTTCTCCCCACTCGACGGTATGACGGACACGCTGGCGCGGGATATGGCGTATGAGGCCGGGTTTGATGAGGGGGACGTCGCCAAGCTGGTGCCCGTATTCAAGAAGCTCTACACGGTCTATACCGAGGAAGATGCCACGCTGGTGGAAGTTAATCCTCTGGTCAAGACCTCAAGCGGCGAAATTATTGCGCTCGATGGCAAAGTTACGCTGGATGATAACGCGCAGTTCCGCCACCCCGAGCACGTGGAGCTCCAAGACCACGGCGCGACCGACCCGCTGGAGCTCAAGGCGCAGAAGATGGGGTTGAACTACGTGAAGCTCGATGGTTCCGTGGGGATTATCGGCAATGGTGCTGGCCTTGTGATGTCCACGCTCGACGTTGTGGCCTATGCCGGCGAGGATCTTTCTTCGCAACCGAAGCCCGCGAACTTCCTAGACATCGGTGGTGGCGCTAACGCTGAAGTGATGGCCAACGGGCTCGAAGTGATTCTTAGTGATCCGCAGGTGAAAGCGGTCTTTGTCAACGTCTTTGGCGGTATTACCGCCTGTGATGAAGTGGCCAAGGGCATCGTGCAGGCCTACAAGATCTTGGACTCGGAGGGGATTGAACCCAAGCCTCTCGTGGTGCGCCTCGACGGCAACAACGCGGAACTTGGACGCACGATTCTTAACGACGCACACCTGCCCAAACTGGAGCAGGTAGAAACCATGGATGCTGCCGCCCGCAGGGCTGCGGAGCTGGCGAACTAGGAGTAGACATGTCGATTTTTCTCAACAAAGACTCGCGGATCATCGTGCAGGGCATGACGGGATCCGAAGGCATGAAGCACACGCGCCGCATGCTGGAATCCGGCTCCAACATTGTGGGTGGGGTCAACCCGCGCAAGGCAGGTGAGCGCGTCGATATTGACGGGCGCGAGATTCCCGTCTTCGGCAGCGTGCGTGAGGCCATGCAGGCGACAGAGGCCAACGTCACCGTAATTTTTGTGCCGGCAAAATTCACTAAGGACGCCGCGGAAGAAGCCATCCGTGCCGGTATTGAACTCGTGGTCATCATCACGGAGGGAATTCCGGTGAAGGACACCGCTGAGCTCTATGCGCTGGGGCGAGAGTCCAAAACACGCATCATTGGGCCGAACTGTCCGGGGCTCTACACACCGGGTGAATCCAATGCGGGCATTATTCCGGCAGAGACTGCGCCGAACCCAGGAAAGATTGGTTTGGTGTCGAAGTCGGGCACCTTGACGCATCAGATGATGTACGAGCTATCCGATATTGGTTTTAGTACGTGCGTAGGAATTGGCGGTGATCCGATTATCGGGACCACGCATATTTCAGCGATTGAGGCCTTCCAGAATGATCCCGATACCGAGGCGATCATCATGATCGGTGAAATCGGCGGTGATGCAGAGGAGCATGCCGCTGCCTATATCAAGGACCACGTCACAAAGCCGGTCATTGCGTATATCGCAGGCTTTACCGCGCCGGAGGGCAAGACGATGGGGCATGCTGGCGCCATCGTGTCTGGTGGTTCTGGTACGGCAGAAGGCAAGAAGGCGGCGCTGGAAGCGGCCGGCGTGAAGGTGGGCAAGACCCCCTCGCAGGCAGCGGAGCTGGTGCGGGCAGCCTTGGCTTAAAGATACGGTGCATGAGCCCAAATGAGGTGTATGAGTCCTGAGGCTCATACACCGGTAGGGGCTAGCGGGGGAGCCCGCGACGTCGAGACACTGTCTTGTCGAAGGGGATCCAAAACCGCAGGGCGGCGTCCTGGTTCTTTGAGATGCCGATGCGCGGCCCGCGGACCCACTCAGGTTCCTTATCGCGTTGTTTAAGGCGAATGGGCGTGCCGTTGTCCGCGATACTGAAGCCAAGGGCCCTGCCTAAATTTCCCGGTCCGCGGGCGAGGTTATGAAATTCCGTGTCGCCCCGGCGTTGGTAGGCAAGGTCTACTCCGTCGATGACTTCCCCGCCGCGGAGCAAGCAACCCTGACCGGTTCCTTCGGGCGCGCAGACGATGTTGCCGTTGCGGTGGATGCCGTAGGAGGCATAGACATAGAGGCGGCCGGGTGGGCCGAACATGGCGGCGTTGCGCGGGGTGCGGCCGTTGAAGGTGTGAGAGGCCTCATCGTCTGCGCCGAGGTAAGCCTCGACCTCCGTGATGCGCACCGAAACGCCGTTGTGCGTGAGCACCGTGCCCAGAAGCTGGGGAGCAACGACGTCGGCGGTGTCGGTGAAATCGATCATTGCCGCAGTCTAACGCGAAAACAAACGTTAGGCCTTAGCTCGTTCTTCCTCGGCCTCAATCTCTGCGTTGAAATTACGCTTGGAGGCCTGCCACTGGTCCTCAGTCATTCCGATACGCCAGTAGCCAGAGATAGAAACGTCTTCCTTGGGAATCCCGGATTCAACGAAAAGGAAGCGACGAAGCTCTTTGATCATTTCGGCGACTCCGTGGATGAACCATCCGGTTTTCTTCTCCTGGGGGATACCAGCCGCGCGGACCACACGGGATAGCTCAGTACCGTGGGTAGCGCCATTGCGGACTACCCAGGTGATTTCCACGCCATCGCGGGTGGGCAGTTCAAACGTGCGGTCTTCGGCTTCGATCTCGATATATGCAGTCGCAGTCGCGCCGTCGGGAAGCCGCTTCAAGCCAGCGCTGATGGCCGGTGCTGCAGACTCGTCGCCGGCGAACACAAAGTGCTCATAGTCTTTGGTTGGTCCCCACGCGCCACCAGGGCCGAGGAAACCGAGCTTCTCTCCAACCTCGGCTCTGCGTGCCCAAGGGCCAGCCAGGCCGGAATCACCGTGGGACACAAAGTCGATGTCGAAATCCCCGGTTTCTGAGTTCACGTTGATCAGGGTGTAGGTGCGGAGAATTGGCTGCTTGTCGCGCGGTTGCTCTGCGCGAATCTGCTCGATTTTAAACGGCCAGGAGTAGTCGGCACTTTCTGGCACGAACAACAACTTGATGTAGTGATCTGTAAACTCCAGCTCTTTGCCTATGAATGCTGGGGAGTTCATGTGTAACCGAACGAGGTCTGGAGATACTTGGCGGCGGCCAGTCACGGTCGCTTCATGTGCCTTGCGGGGTTTGCGCTTCGGCGCTGCCTCTTTGCCCTGGTCAGCCATTGTCATCACAATCCTTGCTATCTCTTTACGAGCTTAGATCTTCTGTGAGGGCAGAAGCCTACATGCTCTAAGTTTAGGTAAGGCTAACATGCTTAAGGTTGGCGGGCATAAAAAATTACCCCGCATCCTGTCGGAACAGGGCACGGGGCATATTCGGGGTGGCTGACGGGGCTCGAACCCGCGACACCCAGGATCACAACCTGGTGCTCTACCAGCTGAACTACAGCCACCATCGTTGCCTGAAAGCAACGAGATACAGGTTAACTCACCTCGTTGAATTTACAAAAACGCCTGGTAGTCATCGGTAGTGGCAGCCTTAAGATCCTCCGCTTCCGCGGTGGAGGGGCCGTCGTCCGTGCGGAAAACGCTGCGGCGGTAGAAGTCGAGCTCTCGAATGGACTCAATAATGTCTTGCAGGGCTCGGTGTGCCATGCCCTTTTGTGGCTGGTTGTAGTATGCCCGCGGGTGCCAGCGGCGTGCTAGTTCCTTAATCGTGGAAACGTCAATCATTCGGTAGTGCAGCGCGGCGTCCAGGCGCGGCATGTACTCGCGAATGAAGGTGCGGTCCGTGGCGATGGAATTGCCTGCAAGGGGAGCAGGGTGGTTGGCGTCGCAGTGCTTCTCGACGAGCTTCAGTACCGCTTCCTCCGCCTCTTCGATAGTGATCGTGGATTCCCGGATTTCCTTGTCGAGACCGGACTTCGCATGCATCTCGGTGACGAAGTCATCCATCTCCGCCAGTTCTTCCTCTGTAGCGTGCACGACGAGGTCGAGGCCCTCGTCAAGGATGTTTAATTCGGCGTCCGTGATGACGGCGGCGACTTCCACGATTACGTGGCGCTGCGGTTCAAGTCCGGTCATCTCCAAGTCGATCCAGACGAGGCGGTCGTTTTTGGCGGGGATATCACTCATGGCTTCCACCATAGTTTCTCTTCGGTCATGGTTTGGGAGGTGCCCTAGTCGGCTGAGATGGGGGTAAATGGGGGTGAGGAGGGGTCTCGTTGTGGAAGGTGCCTTTTTATTCGAGGTGTGCTGGGGTTTTCTGGTTGACATTGAGGGGCAGTGTCGAGGGCTTCTTGAACTTTTTCATGATTTCTCTCACCAAACCCTTGGGAGATGGGACATTATTAGGTCAGCCTTTAAAGTGATGGCACTCACATATATCGAAGGACGGAAACCTACCGATGTCAGCCTTTCTTGACACTCTCAACTCATTAATTTGGTCACCAGCATTAGTCTTCCTGTGCCTCGGCGCGGGAATTTATTTCACCCTGGCCACCAAGTTCTTACAGGTGCGCTGCATTCCGGACATGATTAAGCAGCTGAAGGACGGCGAAAGCTCCGATTCGGGTGTCTCGTCCTTCCAATCGCTGATGATTTCCCTGGCGGGCCGCGTTGGCGTGGGAAACATTTCGGGCGTTGCAACCGCCATCGCTTTCGGCGGCCCAGGTGCCGTGTTCTGGATGTGGGCGGTGGCTTTGCTCGGTTCCGCAACTTCTTTCGTGGAATGTACCTTGGCGCAGGTTTATAAGGAGAAGGACCAAGACACCGACGAATACCGCGGTGGTCCGGCTTATTACATCGAGAAGGCCTATAAGCACACCAAGGCCGGTCCTTTCATGGTGGTCTATGGAATCGTCTTCGCTATTGCGATGATCCTTGCCACCAGCTACTTCCTGCCCGGCATTCAGGCTAACGGCGTGGCTGCGGCCGTACAGAACGCTTGGGGTGTTGAGGTCGGTTGGTCTGCCGTGATTCTGGGCGGAATCCTCGCCATCATCATTATTGGTGGCGTGAAGCGCATCGCTAACTTCGCCTCCCTCGTGGTCCCGTTCATGGCCGGCGCCTATATCCTCTTTGCCATCATCATCCTGATCATGAACTTCAACCAGATCCCCGAGGTCTTCGGCATGATCTTTAAGTCCGCTTTCGGCGCGGAGCAGGCTTTCTCCGGCCTATTGGGCTCGGCCATCATGTGGGGCGTGAAGCGCGGTATCTACTCCAACGAGGCAGGCCAAGGTACCGGCCCACAATCTGCCGCAGCTGCGGAGGTATCCCACCCAGCCAAGCAGGGCTTCGTGCAGGCCTTCGCGGTCTACATTGACACCCTCTTCGTGTGCTCTGCTACCGCATTCATCATCATCTCTACCGACATGTACAAGGTCTTCGAAGGCGAGTCGGAGGATGGCCCAGTGCGCTACGCCGGTTCGATCCCGGATGGGGTCGAGGTCGGTCCGGGCTTTGTCCAGCACGGTCTGGACACCCTGTTGGCAGGTTTCGGCCCGAGCTTCGTTGCCATCGCTATTGCCTTCTTCGCCTTCACCACTGTCCTGGCGTACTACTACATGGCGGAGGTCAACCTGACCTATTTCAACCGCTGGATCAGCAACAAGACCACTCGCCGCGCGTTGGTGTGGCTCCTGCGCATTCTCCTCGTGGTGTCCGTGGTTGTTGGCGCAACGACGACTCCGGGTGCTGCCTGGGCGCTGGGCGATATCGGCGTTGGCGCGACCGCGTGGCTCAACATCATCGCCATCCTCTTCCTACAGGTCCCGGCCCTCAAGTGCCTCAAGGATTACAGCGCACAGAAGGCAGCTGGCAAGGACCCGCAATTTGACCCAGAAGCGTTGGGCATCAAGAACGCCGAGTTCTGGGTAGAGCGCAAGCTCGCCCGGGAGGAGGCCGCACAGAAGGCTATCGCGGAGCAATCGCCGCTCCAAGGCAAGTAAAGCAATGCCCGCTCTCCACGGGGAGAGCGGGCATTTTATGTCCTAGGCCATCTTGGAATAGAAGCTGCCGATGAGCGGTGCAGCAATTGGGGTGGGCACAATCTTGCCCAACGCGTTCATTGCTTTCGATAGCGGCCCAGGGACCACGCGGCGCTGGTTGCGGGCCATGGCCTCCAGGGTCTCTTCGGAGCAGGACTCATAGGTGGTCCACAAGAAATCCGGGACTACCTTGTCCACGATGGATTGCTCTTCTTCGGGGATGACGGCATCGCGCACCGGGCCGGGGGCAAGCAGCGTGCAGGTCACGCCGGAGCCCTTGAGCTCGTAGTGCAGGGCCTCCGTAAACGCGTTAACACCTGCCTTGGTGAACACGTAGGTGGCGTTGTTTGGGATGGAGACGTTGCCCGCGGCCGATCCCACGTTGCAGATAGCGCCGCTGCGTCGCGGCAGCATTTGCTCAAGGGCGGCGCGCGTCAGGCGGTGAACGGCCTTTGCATTGAGGTCGAACTGCCGGGTTTCATAATCCCAGTCCTGCTCCATGAACTTGCCAAAGCTGGCGATGCCCGCCGAGTTGACGATGATGGAGATTTCCTTGCCCGCCATGAACTCGATGACGCGGTCAACGTCTGCGGCCTCGGAGAGGTCCGCTGCCAGCGCGATGGCGTCCACCTCGTGGCGCGAGCGCAGGTCCGCGGCGATGGATTCAAGGACGTCTTCGCGGCGGGCAACGAGAATGACGTTGTAGCCACGGGCGGCTAGGTCCTTGGCCATCGCAGCGCCAATGCCCTGGCTAGCGCCGGTCAGCAGCGCATACGAGGAGCGGGTAGGGGCGGGCAGCCCGGGGGAGTGAGCCATGAAACGGCGTCCTTTCTCTCAGGGTGGGAAGTTTCCACCCAGCGTAGAGCAATCAGGGTCTAAATCAGGGTAAACACCGATGAACCCTTCGGCCCAACTCTGGATAATGGACAGTGAAAGGAGACATCATGAACAACCAACGTTTGACCCGTTCCACAACTGACACGATGCTCGGAGGCGTGTGCGGCGGCATCGCACAGACCTACAACCTCGACCCGACCTTGGTGCGAATCCTCTTCGTTGTTGCCACGCTGCTGGGCTTCTCAGGAATTCTGCTCTACCTCATCCTCTGGGTCGTCATTCCAGTGGAGTAATCGGTAGATTCTGCAAATTACTGCAGCGGGCCCATCGCCATGAAGCGCTTCCACGTTTCCCACTCATCACGCAGACGCGGCAGGGCGCTGGGTGGGGTAGCGGTGCCGTCGACAAGCGTGGCGTCCTGCATGCGTACGCCGTAGTCGAAGAAGAGAGCCCCGTGCCCGGAAGCGCCATAGCGGAGGACCGGCGCCAAATTGAGCCCGTCGAATGACAAGGGCGCGTTGGGGCGCACATCAAGCCCCGCGATCGCCGCGAGGGTAGGAGCTAGGTCGAGCGGGGAGACAAGCTCAGTGCACTCCCCGGACTCTGCAACCCCGGGCCACAGGAGAGACATTGCGGCCTTATCCTCCTGCAGGGAACACACCGCTACGACGCCATCGAGATCATCCAACACGTGGGGGTCTGGTTGCTCAAGAAGCCGAAAGACCCGTGACGATGCGGGGCGGGTATCCTCCCGAACCTCGAAGCCAGCTGCCGCAAAGATGTCCGTGATGCGCGTTGTGGCTCCGCGCTGCGGGTACTGCCCGGTGAGCACTCCGCGGCGTGACTCCGCATAACTTGGTGACGTCCCCCAGGCATTGCTGAAGCGCATTCCGCGCAGCGCGGATTGTGGAGCGTGGTCAAAAGTCGCGAGGGTGATGTCCATAAAAGTGTGCCTAAATTGTGCCCAAAGGCCACTTTTCGAGGTTTAATAAAACCCAAAAAGTGGCCCTGACCTGCGTGCCCCCAGCAGGATTCGAACCCGCGACACATGGGGTAGAAACCCACTGCTCTAATCCACTGAGCTATGGAGGCGTACCGCGCCATCATAACGCACTGGGGCGTGTAGTCCGATTATCGGGCTACCGCTGGCGTTGGCTCGGCGTTGGCGTTGAGGAGGACGTCGTTAAGCGTGCGCGCCGCTGGGCTCAGCGCACGGTCCGCGCGGTGGATGACGAGCGCCTGCACGGTCGGGAGGGCTTCCGCGATTCGCCGGAAGTGGACTCCCTGCTGGCCCAAAGTGTGCGCGGTGTGCGGCAGGAGGCTGATCCCGTAGTCGCCCGCCACGAGTGGCAACCCCGTCTGCAACGTGGGAACTTCTTGGACCGTGACGGGCTTGCTTAACGCTGCCTTGGCCCACACCTGATCCATTGCTTCCGGCAAACCACTGAGTTCGGGCCAGCGCGGCGGCAAGAGCCAGGTCTCAGCGCTCAGGTCGGTCAACCGCACGGGGTCGGGCAAGCCTTTAAGCCTCTCGGGGAGCGCGACGCGCACCTCCATTTCTGCGGCGCAGTCAATGGTGAGCTGCGCGCCGAAGTCTTGGTGGAAGCGCTGTGGGTTAGTGGTGAGGAGGATTCCTAACTCCGCTGAGCCATCCAGGACCTCTCTCAACGTGGCGGTTGGTTCTAAGTCCTTTAAGGAAACACTTACCTCCGGTGCGCGCTGGCGCATGCGGCACAAAATCTCAGGCATATAAAGCCAGTTGAACTCAGGGGCGGAGCATAACGTCACCGAGCCCGCGCTGCCGGATGCAATTTCGGCAAGGCGCGTGGTGGCGGTGGTAAGAAGGGAATCTATCGAGGTAGCGACGCCATAGAGGTAGTCTCCGGCCTCTGTGGTTCGGACTCCACCGCGCCCGCGGGAGAGCAGCTTCACGTTGAGATCCTTTTCGAGCTTGCGGACGGTCAGGCTTAAAGAGGGTTGCGTGAGTTGCAGTGCTTCCGCAGCTTGCGTGAAGGAACCGTGGTCCACAACGGACCGAAAATGGTGAAGCTGGCGAGAGTCCATAAGAGCAGGCTACCCGAAAGCTGAGAAAAAACTACCTTTTAGGTAAGAGAACCTCCGTGACGGTAGACTGCCCACCATGCACACTGAGAAAGAAACTCCCAGCTCACAGCGCTTTCGGGGGCCGGCACACTCGACGTCGGGAGCGCAGCCTTCCCGCTTGTTGAATCTTTCTTTCGTCGTCTTCGCGGGCCTCGTCGGCGGAATCATTTCTCTGTTCTTTCTTGCGGACTCGCTCGCCGCCCTAGGCATCCCCGACCCAGGGCGTATGACAACATTCGGCCTGCCCTTCTTCCGCGCTATCGCGTGGATGCTCATGGCGCTTTCTATCGGCTCCTTTATGTCGAGCGCCTTCTTTATCTACCCGGCGGTACCGGACAAGGACAACGAGCGCCTCATCAAGGCCACGCTCACCGTCGATGGGCACATCGCAGCGCGGACCGGCGCATGGGCGGCGGTGGGCGCCGCGGTGGTGTCTTTATTAGAGGTCCCTCTCGTCATGTCGGATCTCACCGGTACCCCGTTGGCTAAGGTTCTTAACCCGGAGCTCATGGGCATGGCAGTGGGGCAGATCGCGGCGTCGCAAGTCTGGCTGCTCACCGCAGCAATCGCAGTGATTGTTGCCGTATCTGGTTTTGTCGCACGCACGTGGGCGGGCCAGGTCGGAACGTTTTTCTTGTCCTTGTTGCTGACGGTGCCTCTCGGGATGGAGGGCCACTCGGCTTCCGGCGGCGATCATGACTACGGTACGAACTCGCTGCTGCTGCACCTGTTCTTCATCATGCTCTGGGTCGGTGGACTCATGGGGCTCATCGCCCATGGCCGCCGCCTTGGCCCAGATATGGGTGTGGCGGTGCGTCGCTATTCCACGGTCGCTTTGTTCTCCATCGTGGGGCTGGCAGCTACAGGCGTAGTTAATGCGCTGATTCGCGTTGAGTTCGGGGATCTGTTCACTACTCGATACGGCCTGTTGGTGCTGAGCAAAGCGGTGCTCACCGTGGTGTTGGCGGCCATCGGCTTCGTGCACCGACGGGTCACCATCCCTCACTTGAAGAGTTCGCCGCGCCTGTTTACCAGGGTGGCTGTGGTTGAGGTTCTCATCATGGCGGCGACCGTTGGCGTGGCCATCTCGATGGGCCGTACGCCGCCCCCGCCGCCGCGGGACCCGAATCTCAACGCCATGCAGATCCTGCTGGGCTATGAGCTTTTCGACGCCCCCACCGCCACCAACGTGTGGACCATGTTCCGCTTTGATCTCATGTTTGGCTCGCTGGGGATCGTGCTGGCCGGCTTCTACCTGTACGCGCTGTGGCGCCTCAAGCGCCGCGGGCTGACGTGGTCGGCAGGACGCACTGCGTGGTTCCTAGTGGGAGCGCTGGGCATGACGCTGATCATGAGCAATGGCATCGGCTTGTATATGCCGGCGCTGTACTCCATGCACATGTTGGTGCACATGATTCTGTCCATGGCAGTCCCGCTGTGCCTTGTGCTCGGCGCTCCGGTGACCTTAGTGATGGAAGCTTTTGAGCCTGGGGAGCCGGGCAAGCCCACGCTTCACGACGCTGCCGTCGCCCTCACCAAGGCCCGTACCTTGCGCATTCTTACGCATCCGGCGGTCAACGTTGTGCAGTTCCTGGCTTTCCTTTACGTGCTCTACCTTTTCCCGAACTTTTATGAGCTCGCCATTTCGGAACACGCTGGGCACGTGATTATGAACTGGGTCTTCTTGATCTCTGGCTACATCTACTACTGGGAGGTTATTGGCCCGGACCCGTTGCCGTGGCGCGCGCCGACGGGCATTCGCCTGCTCATCCTCTTCGTGTCGATGCCCCTGCACCTTTTTGCCGGTGTCTACCTCATGCAGATGCAAGTCATTCTGGGCTTGGACTTCTATGAGTCCTTGAGCTTGCCGTGGCACCCGGACTTTGTCACGGACCAACGAACCGGCGGCGGTATTTCCTGGGGCTTCGGCCAATTCCCGCTGGTGATTGTGTTTGGTTCGCTCTTCCTCGACTGGCTGCGGGAGGATCGTGCCACCGCTCGGCGCCATGATGCTAAGGCGGATATTGACGGTGATGCTGATTTGGAAAGCTATAACGCCATGCTCAAGCAAATGAGCGAAGGGGATGATTCCACCTTCCGCCAGCACTAGCGGGAGTGCGCACCCTGGGTGTGTGGAAAGGTGCTTTTACCTTTGTGGATGGATATCTTGTTGACGCGTACAACAAGTTATCCACAGGTTGGCAGTGAGGCCATTGCGGGCGCGCTGATCGGTGGCGATGATGCGAGGTACGGGAGGCGCATCGCTTCCTCGCATTGAAAAGAGCACCAGCCACAAACAGCAAAGGAATCACGCAATGTCTCAATACCCAATCTCACTCACGGGGCGCCTGACTCACGACCCCCACCTGACCAAAATCAGCGAAACCATGTACAAGGCCCGCCTCCGCTTTGCTTCCTCGCGCAGCGTTCCGGAGAAGGATGAGGAGGGCAAGACGGTGTGGCGGGAGTTGGACCTTAACTATATCGACGGTGAGGTGTGGGGCCAGTGCGCCATCAACGTTAAGAAGTCCCTGTTTAAGGGTATGCCGGTCTTTGTTATGGGCTCCATTGTCACGGACCGGTGGGAGGATAAGAACGGGGCAAAGCGCTCTAGGACCTATATCAAGATCGCCCACGTGGGCCTTGACCTCAACCGCTTCTGCATTACCTCCACCAAGATTGGTACCTCCTATGGTGAGGAGGGCAGCGAAGCCCTCTGGCTGGGGGAGAATCCGCCAGTACCGGATGTGGATTACACGGCACCGCCGAGTACTGCGGAGGATGAGGCATTGCCGGCTGCTCTGCAGTCGGGAGATACCCCGCAGGATACTGCGGCGGATCGTCAGCAAGCGCAGAGTGCGACCGAACCTCACCGAGAACCGGCGCCAGAAGAAGCTATGGCCTAAGGACGGGGGACTACCACCGCCCATGTGATGTACTCTTTGTACTGTTATTGACCAATCCTGACAGAAGTAAAGGGTGAAACATGGGCGAATTCATCTACACGATGAAAAACGTGCGTAAGGCCATCGGTGACAAGGTTATTTTGGACAATGTCACTATGGCTTTCTACCCGGGCGCCAAGATTGGCGTCGTGGGCCCCAACGGTGCAGGTAAGTCCTCGATCCTGAAAATTATGGCCGGCCTCGATCAGCCTTCCAACGGCGAGGCTTTCATTGACCCGGGCAAGACGGTCGGCATCCTCCTCCAGGAGCCGCCGCTCAACGAGGAGAAGACGGTCCGCGAGAACGTCGAAGAAGGCCTCGGGGAGATTTTCCAGAAGAAGCAGCGCTTCGAGGAGATCGCGGAAGAGATGGCCACCAACTACTCCGACGAGCTCATGGAAGAAATGGGCAAGCTGCAGGAGGAGCTCGACCACGCGGATGCGTGGGAGGTTGACTCCAAGATCGAGCAGGCCATGGAGGCACTGCGCTGCCCGCCGTCTGATGACCCGGTGACTAACCTGTCCGGTGGTGAGCGCCGCCGCGTCGCGCTGGCCAAGCTGCTGCTGAGTGAGCCGGACCTCCTGCTGCTCGACGAGCCCACTAACCACCTCGACGCCGAGTCCGTCCAGTGGCTGGAGAAGCACCTCGAGTCCTACCCGGGCGCCGTCCTGGCCGTGACCCACGACCGCTACTTCCTCGACCACGTTGCGGGCTGGATCTGTGAGGTTGATCGCGGCAAGCTCTACCCCTACGAGGGCAACTACTCCACTTACCTGGAGAAGAAGGCAGAGCGCCTCGAAGTTGCTGGTGCTAAGGACAAGAAGCTGCAGAAGCGCCTCAAGGAAGAACTCGCGTGGGTTCGTTCCGGTGCGAAGGCGCGCCAGGCCAAGAACAAGGCCCGTCTCCAGCGCTACGAGGAGATGGCTGCAGAAGCCGAGCAGTACAAGAAGCTCGACTTCGAGGAGATTCAGATTCCGACCCCGCCGCGCCTGGGCAACAAGGTTGTGGAGGTCAAGGACCTGACCAAGGGCTTCGATGGTCGCGTCCTTATTAAGGACCTGTCCTTCACCCTGCCGCGCAACGGCATCGTCGGTGTTATCGGCCCGAACGGTGTGGGTAAGTCCACCCTGTTCAAGACCATCGTGGGCCTGGAGGAGCCGGATTCCGGTTCTGTCACCGTCGGCGAGACCGTCAAGCTTTCCTACGTTGACCAGGGACGCGAAAACATTGATCCAGAGGCCACCGTGTGGGAGGTCGTCTCCGATGGACTGGACTACATCCACGTTGGCCAGAACGAGATGCCGTCCCGCGCCTACCTCTCCGCATTCGGTTTTAAGGGCCCGGACCAGCAGAAGCCGTCTAAGGTTCTTTCCGGTGGTGAGCGCAACCGCCTGAACCTGGCCCTGACCCTCAAAGAGGGCGGCAACTTGATCCTCCTCGATGAGCCGACCAACGACTTGGACGTGGAAACCCTGGGCTCCCTGGAAAACGCGCTGGAAAAGTTCCCCGGCTGCGCCGTGGTTATTTCCCACGATCGCTGGTTCCTCGACCGCACCTGTACCCACATCCTGGCCTGGGAAGGCAATGTCGCGGAAGGCCAGTGGTTCTGGTTCGAGGGTAACTTCGGTGATTACGAGAAGAACAAGGTCGAGCGCCTCGGTGAGGACGCTGCCCGTCCGTCTCGCGTTACCCACCGCAAGCTCAGCCGCTAGGGCCGCTCAGCCCTAACACTCAAAGGAAATCTTCGGAAGGATTCTGGAATGTCCGCTCAGAATGTTGTGTCGGAGGAGACTAAGGACAACGTCCACGAGCTCACCGTGGGAGTGCGTTGGTCGGACTTCGACATGTACGGTCACATGATGAACGCCAACTTTATCGAGCTGGCGCAGGAGGCGCGCTTGGCCTTTGCCATGCACCACTTCTATTCACGTGGGGTAAACATGGTGGCTTTTGTTCGCCACATCGACGCGGACTATGTCCGCCCCATCAAGTGGGATGGACGGCATGGCACGGTGACGGTGGAGACTACGGTGGTGCGCCTTGGAACCACGTCGTTTACCACTCGCCAGAAGATCAAGGACGCGCAAGGCCAGGTGGCCTGCGTCATCGACTGTGTGCAGGTCACCATTGATCCAGATACCCAGATGCCGCGGGAGGTTTCTGAGCAGGAGCGCACCATCATCCTGGAAAATGCTGTCGTCGAGTTGGACGAGCAGTAGGCGGCCAGCGCAATTATGGAGAGTGAATCCCTGACATTGCACAACGGCGGGGTGGGGCTGCAGGCCCTCCTCGCTCGTGCGACGGGGCTGGATGCCTCAGCGACGGTGCGCTTGCGTCAATACGACGCCACCCACGTTGAGGTTTTTGTCACGACCCCCTTCGATGTCGTCGTAGCGCGGCGCTGCGAGGGCGTCGTTGGCCGCGATGGGGCAGTGGTGTCGGCGCAGGCGCTTCTCGACGCCCTCCGCACCACCCCCGATCACCTCCTTGAGGAGGACGGGGCGGAGGTGCTTGACCTAGGCCCCGCGCGCGATCCCTCATGGCCGGGGGCCTTGCCGCCGGCAACGGGGTTTCGAGAGATTGATTCATTGCCTGTCGACGTCGTCCGTGAATTAGCGGATAAAGGCCGGCAGCTAGCTCGGCAATTCTCTGGTCCGATGGGACCTCCGAAAAGCCTGTTGAATCAAACCGTGCTCACCGTGGAGAGCGCGGAGACCCAAGTAGAGATTCCTATGCGGATGATCTTCGCCTGCACGAGTTTGGGCCTCATCCCGGGCTTTGCTGCGTCACTCAATATCCCCCGCCACCTGCGCGTGGCGGGCAAGGGGCGGTGGGTGCGCCTCGACGCGCCCTATGGCAGTGTTTATCACTCCACGCGGCTGTCTTTGTTCTAAAACGTCTCCAGCCTCGCCGCCGCAGAGTCCGCGGCGGGGCGCGGCACCGCGGAAGGAAAACTGTGTGGTTTCTACGCCCGCAACGCAGCGTGATTTGCGTTACCATTAAGGGGTCGAATTCAGTTTCTTTAATAAAAGGAGATGACTCGCACGATGCGTATTGCGGCACCCAAAGAAATCATGAACAACGAGAACCGCGTCGCTCTTACCCCGAGCGCTGCGCACGCACTCATCAAAGATGGCCATGAGGTTCTAGTGGAAACTGGGGCCGGAGAAGGCGCTTCTTTTCCGGACTCCGAGTACCAAGCCGTGGGCGCGACGATCGTCGCCACCGCCAAGGAGGCCTGGGCGGCGGACATGGTGGTCAAAGTCAAAGAACCGCTCGAGGCCGAGTATGGCTACCTGCGCGAGGATCTGCTGCTCTTCACTTATCTCCACCTGGCGGCGGACCGTCCGCTGACGGACGCCCTGGTTGAGGCCGGAACCACCGCCGTGGCCTATGAGACGGTTACCGATGCCCGCGGCACTCTGCCGCTTTTGACACCGATGTCCCAGGTGGCCGGGCGCCTCGCCGTCATTGAGGGAACTCACCATCTGTTGTCCACGCAGGGTGGGCGTGGCTTGTTGGTCTCCGGCGTGCCGGGCACCCAACCGGCGCGAGTGGTGGTCATCGGCGGTGGCCAGGTTGGCGCGTCCGCGGTGGCTATGGCGCACGGCCTGCGCGCGGAAGTCACGGTGCTCGACCTCGACCCACACGTCCTGCAGCGCTTCGATGAGCAGTACCAGGGCGGCGTGCGCACCCTGGTGTCGGACCCTGCCACGCTGGAAGCGGAGCTTCTCGCCGCCGACCTCGTCATCGGCGCCGTCCTCGTACCCGGTGCTGCCGCCCCGAAGTTGGTTCGGGAGGATGTGGTTAAGCGCATGAAGAAGGGCGCCGTGCTTGTCGACGTTGCCATTGACCAAGGCGGCTGCTTCGAGAACTCCCACAAGACCTCGCACGATGAGCCCACCTTCAAGGTGCACGACACCCTCTTCTACTGTGTTGCCAACATGCCGGGCGCGGTGGCGAACACCTCCGCGCGCGCACTCGGCTCGGCGACCTTGCCGTACATGCGCGCCCTGGCTGCCGGCGGCTTCGACGGTGCGGTCGAGCGCTTCCCGGGCTTGGCCAATGGCCTGATGACCCGCGGGGGAGAGCTGGTGTCCAAGCCCGTGAAGGAGGCCTTCGGGCTTTAGGGTGCGCGGTTGATGAGCATCGCCGCTACTCGCTCCATGTGGTCCCAAATCATCGCACGGTAGGCCGGCGGGATGGTCTCCTCGTCGATCTGCGCCAAGGAATTGCCCATGAGCTCGAGCCAGCGATTATGGGCAGCTATGTCGATGGGGTAGGGCGCGTGGCGCATGCGCAGGCGCGGGTGACCGCGATTCTCTGAGAAGAGCTGGGGTCCGCCCCAGTACTGCACGAGGAACCAGGTCAGGCGTTTTTCCGCGCCCTCCCAATCCTGCTGCGGGTACATCGGTCCGATGAGATCATCCTCGTGCACCTGTGCATAGAAACCGCCGACGAGTTTCTCAAAGGTCTCCATTCCACCGACGGCTTCGTACACGCTCGTTGGTTGCACGCCTAATCTTCCTTTCGCGTCAGGCTGGGTTCTTCCAGATCAAAGATAGCCATCCCTCGCGGGTAGGGCGTGGTAATTCCTTCCGTATGCATGGCGGTGAGGATTTTCGCCTGCATCGCGCGCTGCACATCCCATTGTTTGCCCGGTAGCGTCTTGACGGAAACGCGGTAGGACATGTGGTCAACTTCCAAACCGGACATGCCATTGACCGTAGGTTTGGCCAGGATGAAGCCCTTGATTTCGGGGTCGCGGGCGGCGTTCTCTGCTGCGGAGGTGATGACATCGACTGCGCGGGTGGGGTCGTTGCTCAGTGCGATGGGGACTTGCACGCGGGCGACGGAGTAGCGGTCGGAATGGTTGGCCACCTGCAAGATTTCGCCGTTACGGACGTACCATAGCGCGCCATCGATATCGCGGACCGTGGTAATACGTAGGGAAATGGACTCCACGTCGCCGAAGACCCCGTTTCCGAGGTCGATGGTGTCACCGATGCCGTACTGGTCCTCCATGAGCATGAAAATGCCGGACAGGAAGTCCTTGACCAGCGCTTGGGCGCCGAAACCAAGGGCGACACCAACCACGCCGGCTGAGGCCACGAGCGGGGCGACGTTGACTCCGAGCTTGTCCAAGATAGCGAGCGCTGCCCAGACCCAGACGAATATGGCAACCGCGGAGCGTCCAACGCCGGCGAGGGTCTGGATGCGGGAGGTGCGCCGAGCCTCCTGTGTTTGCTCGAGGACTTTGTCGGTTGTTCGGTGCGCTTTGCGCGGGGAGAGCGGCGAGCTGAGCTTGCCCTTCTTGATGCTGTTATCAGCCAGCTTGGTGATGAGTCGGCGCAGCAGCCAGCTGCCGATGATGGCGACGATGAGGATGAGCGCGATGCCGATGGGTTTGTCGATGAGCCAGGACTGCATGTTTTCTGTTTGCCACCAGCGGGTGACCGCGTCGACAGCCCCGTCGGTTGGCTCGGAGGAAGCGCTTAGGTATGCGGTTGGTCTGGTCACGTGTGTCCTTTCTGCTATCGCTCACAACTGACGCTTACCGATGGTAGGGAAGAGAGCTGAATATAAAAAGCTTGTCTTTCCCGCGACTGAACAGCTTGGTCTAGAATTGTGCCTCATGACTGACAACCGCACCCTTGGCTTTTCCTCTCGTTCCATCCATGCCGGTTACCAGCCGGATCCCTACATGGGATCCATCAACGTACCGATCTACGCCTCCACGACCTACCAACAGGACGGCCTCGCGCAGTTGCGCGGCGGCTATGAGTACGGGCGAGTGGCTAACCCCACCGTTCATTCTCTGGAGAAGACCCTCGCGGTGCTGGAGAATGCCGAGTATGCGCGCTGTTTCGCCACGGGCATGGCGGCCGTCGATACCCTCATTCGGATTCTTGTTCGTCCAGGTGACCACGTCATCCTCGGCAACGATGCCTATGGCGGCATGTACCGCCTCCTGCATCATGACTACGGCGAGTGGGGCATCGAGCTGTCCATCGTCAATACCGCCGATACCGCGGCGGTGGAGGCGGCGTTGAAAGAGAACACCAAGCTCATTTGGTTGGAGACCCCAACCAACCCAGCGACGACGATCACGGATATCGCCGCAGTCTCTGAGGTTGTTAAGGCGGCTGGCGACGTTCAGATTGTCGTCGACAACACCTTTGCCAC
The DNA here is from genome assembly GCF_037850265.1 of Corynebacterium hesseae. Classification (NCBI taxonomy): domain Bacteria; kingdom Bacillati; phylum Actinomycetota; class Actinomycetes; order Mycobacteriales; family Corynebacteriaceae; genus Corynebacterium; species Corynebacterium hesseae. The sequence goes on along the minus strand of NZ_CP137211.1, from coordinate 2,169,229 downwards.
GCCCTACCTGCAGAATCCTTTGGAGCTGGGCGCGGACCACGTCCTGCACTCCACCACGAAGTACCTGGGCGGCCACTCGGATGTGCTGGGCGGTGCGGTTGTGACCAACTCCGCGGAGATGGATGAGCGCCTGCTGTATTTCCAGGGCAACGTCGGCGCGGTGTCCTCGCCTTTCGACGCCTACCTCACCGCCCGCGGCATCAAAACCCTTGAAGTGCGGATGGACCGCCACTGTTCCAATGCGCAGGCCGTGGCCGAGTTCTTGGAATCCCGCCCGGAGGTCAAGCAGGTTCTCTACCCGGGTCTGCCCTCGCATCCGGGCCACGAGTTGGCTAAGAAGCAGATGCGTGGCTTCGGCGGGATGATGTCCGTGCGCTTCCACAGCGAGGAGCACGCCCGCCAGATTTGTCTCAACACCAAGCTCATCTCGCTGGCTGAGTCCCTCGGCGGTGTCGAGTCCCTCATTGAGCACCCGCAGAACATGACGCACATTTCCGCTGAGGGCTCCGAGCTCGTGCCACCGGCAGACCTCGTGCGCATCTCGGTGGGCATCGAGTCCATCGATGACTTGCTCGCGGACTTAAAGCAGGCCCTAGACGCCCTTCACTAAAACCGCCGAAGCGCCAAGGTTTTGAGCCTCGGCGCTTTCGCTGTGTGTGATTAGAGGGAATTGAGCAGGGATCCGGCCGTGCGGTCGGTCTCCTGCAGCATGAGTGGGTCCGTGCCGGGCATGGGGGAGATGGTGGTGTCCGGCCACTGCGAATAGGTGGGGATGCCCACGATGTGCAGGCGCGGGTCTTCGGTGCCACCGGGGTTGACCACGCGGCGGTTCCATGTCGTCTCCGGCGAGCCGGTGGACTGACCATGGTCGACGAACGCTCGCACCCGCCCATTGAGGGACACCGCGAGAGGATCACCGGCGCGGCGGACATCGGGGGAGTGCATCCAGGCGTCGATAAGCCAGGCGGAGGAAGCCTCGTTGTGCACGGTGCGCAGCGTGAACTTCTCTCCGATCTCCAGCTGGGGGCGCTGCCCCAGGAAGGTGACGAGGCCGGCGTCGACAAGCGCGAGCAGCTGGCGGGTGCGGAAGAGCGGCGGACCCGACCCCACCATCTGCCCGAAGGCCATGAACTCCTTGAAGGTGCTGGTGCGCGACTCCCACGTCATCCGGCCTTCCGAGCCGGCAATCGACGAGGGCTTGCGCGCGGCCGAGATAGCCCACAGCGCGGACTTCAGCGGGGAATCGGCGGCGGCGACGGCCTCGATGATGTCGCGTGCTAGGCCTTCGGCAATGTACTCGGTGACCTCACCACCGGTGAAATCATCGAGCGGGTTCGCCCAGTGCGCAAGATCTAACGGCTGGGCGGAGGAACCCTCGAGGGCTGCGGTGAGCTGGTTTGCCATGCCTCGGAGATCTGGGGCGGTGAGCTCCGTGGAATCGAGCGTGGCGATGATATCCGCGAGGGGGCGCTGCGGGGCATCGGGTGCGACCCGCGCCTGGTTCTCGTAGTACTCGGCGTAGGCATCGCGCAGAATGTGCGGCAGTAGTTGCGTGCCGAAGTTCAGCTCAGCCTCCGGATCCAGGGCGGCCACCGCGGCGCGGAAGCGGGTCAGGGCGGCCTTCGGCGGCAGCGCGTGGTATTCCGACTTCGGGATATAAGGGTAGCCGCGGCCGGAGGAGACGATGAAGTGCGGCTCCTCACCGCTGGGCTCGTAGCGCAGCCCGGAGCGCGTGGAGGGATCCTCCACAAACTCACCACCGCGGTCGATGGTGAGCAGCGCCATGATGTCGAAAAAGCCCATACCCAGGCCGCGGACCAGGACCTTCTCGCCCGCGGGGACCGCAGACACCGGCTGTTCGACGGGGTTGTCTGGCCGCACCCAATGCAGGTCCGAGTGTGCAGCCTCCGCCAGGGGGCGTTCGGACTCGCTCAGCGCGGGCACCTGCCAGCCGTAGGCCAGGACGGTGGCGTCGGCGGTGACGGTGGAGGCGTCGGAAAGTGCTATGACATCGTGGTCCTCAGTGGCTTCGATGGACAGCGCGCGGGCGCGGTGCTGGACGACGTCCACGCTCTCCGGCAGCTGCGCCAGCGCAACCTCAAAGACCCACTCCAGGTAGGCGCCGTAAAGCGCGCGGGAGGGGTTGGACTCCGGGCGGGTGTGCGCGAGCTCTTCGGCAAAGGAAGCAGCGAGCTCCTCGCGCGGCGGGTGGGAATCATAAAGCTCCAGCTTGGCAGGCGCGATGTCGGGGCGCTCGCCGCGCAGGAGCTGGATCCACTCGTAGAGGATGGGGCCCTCGAGGACCGGCGCGGTGGTGGTGGAGCTGGGCTCGGTGAACAGAGTGACCGCGCCGGCCAGCGTGTTCATGCACAACGTGCGGGTCTGCTCCGTATCCCAAATGCGGCCAGCGCCCAGCGGGGCATCATCGATGATGTGGAGGCGCAGGGGTGACTCAAGGGGGGTCGCGCGCAGGTGGGCCGCGAGGCGCTCGACCAGCGAGATGCCGCGCGGGCCGGCCCCGACGATGGCGATGGAGGGCATAAAAATCAACCTCAAACTTTTAGACTGTTCTGTCTAGTGGAATAATACCGGTCAGTATACGTTGTGTTAAATCCGTAGACACAATTCAAACCGACTATCTACTCTCTGAAAGCAATACCGTGAAAACCCTACGCGCACTCGCCGCCACCCTGGCAGCAGCCCTCGCCTTAGCCGGCTGCTCCGCCGTGGAACGGCCGGACGGGGAGGACAACGTCCTCACCTACCTAGAGCCGCAGTTCTTCCGCACGCTCTACCCGCCGGCCGCCGGCTTTTATCCCAACGGCGGCGTGGTCAACCAGCTGACCGATCGTCTCCTGTACCAAGACCCCGAGACCCTCGAACTTTCGCCGTGGATTGCCACGGAGATGCCCAAAGTCAACGCCGATGCTACGGAGTACACGTTTAATATCCGCACCGACGTCACCTACTCCGACGGTTCCCCGCTAACTGCCGAAAACGTCGTGGCCAACTTCGATCTCTTCGGCCGCGGCGATAAGTCCCGCACGCTGACCAGCTCAGAGCAGATCGCCAACTATGACCACGGCGAGGTCGTGGACGAGGACACCGTGAAGTTCTACTTCACCCAGCCTTCCCCGGGCTTCCTCCAGGCCACCTCTGCCTACAACGCCGGCCTGCTCTCCGATTCAACGCTGGCCTTGGACAACGAGGGCTTCGGTCCCGGCAACGCGGTCAACGTCATTGGCTCGGGCCCCTTCGTGGTGGAATCGGAAGAAATCGGCACCGACCTCAAGCTCAAGACCCGCGAGGACTACGACTGGGCCCCGCCGGCCGTGAAGCACCAAGGGCGCGCGGAGATCGACGGCGTCCACTACATCCTCGCCGCCGAGGAATCCGTGCGCACCGGCGCTATTCTCTCCGGTCAGGCCGATATCGCCCGCCAAATCTCCGCCCCGCAGGAGCCGCTGCTAAAGGAAGAGGGCATCAACATCATCGCCCGCGGCACCAACTCCATGAACAACCAGTTCGCCTTCCGCTTCGACCACCCGTTGCTGCAGGACAAGCGCGTGCGCGAGGCCATCATCCACGGCGTGGACCGCGAGGAAATCCTCCGCGTGCTCTTCTCCGAGTCCTACCCGCTGGCCACCTCCACGGTGGCCAAGACCGGCCTGGCCTATAAGGACCAGTCCGCCGCCTATGCCTTCGACCCCGAGGAATCCAAGCGGCTTCTCGACGAGGCCGGCTGGGAACCCGGGCCGGACGGCATCCGCGTCAAGGACGGCGAGCGCCTCGTCCTGCGCACCAATACCGCGTTGCCGCAGCCGCGTTCTAAGGAAGTCATGACCATGGTGCAGGACCAGCTGGGTGAGCTGGGCATCGGCATCCAAGTCAACGCCGGCGACCAGGCCACGCAGAACGCCGATGCCAAAGACGTCGACAAGGTGCAGATCTACCACTCGATGGTGGGCCGCGCCGACTATGACGTCATCACCTCGCTCTACGGCATCAACAACCGCGACGCCTTCCTCAACCAGGACGAGGAGGGCACCCCAATCGACGCGCACCTGCAGGAGCTTCTCGACGCCGTCCTCGACACCCCCGACAAGGAAGGCCGCATCAAGGCCACGGAAGAAGTCCAGGACTACATCACCGAGCAGGCCTATGCGCTGCCGCTCTTTGAGGAACCTGTGGTCTACGCCGTCCGTCCAGGCATTTCGGGCTTTAGCCCGGAATCGGTGGCGCGCCCGTGGTTCTACGAGGTGTCCATCGACGCCGCGGCATCGGATGAGGAGGAGAAATAAATGACAACCCGCCAACTCTTCAGCCGCATTGGGCAGGCCCTCCTCGTGCTGCTCATTACCTACACCGTGGCCTTTGTGCTCCTGTCGGCGCTGCCATCGGATGCCGTCCAGTCGCGCTTCGGCGACCCTGCCCTGGGCCTGTCCCAGGCGGAGATTGAGGCTATTCGGGAGGAGATGGGCGTCGACAAGCCGCTCGTGGTGCAGTACTTCACCTCCCTGGGTGGCTTCCTCACCGGGCACTTCGGCAACTCCACGCAGTCGGGCGCTCCGGTAGCCACGCTGCTTGCCGACGCCCTTCCCCACACCCTCATCCTTGCCGCCAGTGCCATCGTTCTCGCACTCATCGTGGCCGTGTTCGTGGCCTTTGTGGCCACGCTGCCGGGGCTTGGCGCCATCGGTTCTTTCTTCCGGGGACTGCCTTCCTTCATGGTCTCGCTGCCCGGCTTCTGGATTGCCATCCTGCTCATCCAGTTCTTTTCCTTCCAGCTGGGCTGGGTGCGCGTCATTGAACCCGGCAGCGTGGAGGGCCTAATCCTGCCTACCGTGACGCTCTCGGTTCCTATGGCCGCGCCGCTCATCCAAGTGCTGATCCGCTCCATCGATGAGACGCAATCGCGGCCCTTCGTCCAGGCGGTGCGCGCACGCGGTGCCTCGGAGGCGTGGATCTTCTGGCGAACTGTCCTGCGCAATTCGCTGCTGCCCACCTTGACCATGGCGGGCCTGCTCTTCGGTGAGCTCGTCGGCGGTGCCGTGGTGACCGAGACCGTCTTTGGCCGCACCGGCTTGGGCTACATGGTGGCGCAGGCCGTGGCGAACCGCGATACCCCGGTGCTGCTGGCTGTGGTTCTCATCGCTGCGACCTCCTACATCATCATCAACCTCGTGGTGGACCTGCTCTACCCGGTGCTGGATCCGCGCCTGCGCGCCAGCACCCCAGAGCGAGCTGCCCGCCGCAGCACAGATTCCGCCACCACCTCGGCCGCTACTTCGGAAAGGACGGTGCGCTCATGAGCATGACGCACACCAATCCGCTGCGTTCTACACGGGCGCCGCGCCGCCACACCGCGAATCCCTGGCTCGCGCCGGGTTCCATCATCGCCATCGTGGTCCTCGTGATCGCTTTCCTGGCCGCGCTTTTCCCAAGTTTGTTCACCTCGGCCGACCCTTATGCGGGCACCGATGTGGCCCTGTTGCCGCCGGGGGAGTCCGGCCACCTCATGGGCACGGATGCGGTGGGGCGCGACCTCTATGCGCGCATCGTTTACGGTGCCCGCCAGTCGCTCCTCGGCGCGCTGATCGCCGTGGCCGTCGGCCTGGTCGTCGGCACGCTCATCGGTTTGCTCGCCGGCTCCCTGCGCGGAGCGGTGGACACCGTCCTCATGCGCGTGGTCGACGTGCTTCTTTCTATCCCCGGCATCCTGTTGTCGCTGTCCATCATCATCGTGCTGGGCTTCGGCTCCGTGCAGGCAGCGGTGGCCGTCGGCGCGACCTCGGTCGCGACCTTCGCCCGTTTGGCCCGCTCCCAGGTGATCACCGTGGCCAGCTCGGACTACATCGAGGCCGCTTATGGCGCCGGCGCGACCCACGCCACCGTGCTTTTCCGACACGTCCTTCCCAATTCACTTACCCCGGTTATCGCCCTGGCCACCCTGCAATTCGGCACCGCTATCCTGCAGCTGTCCATCCTCGGCTTCCTGGGCTACGGCGCCCCGCCGCCGACCCCGGAGTGGGGGCTTATCATCGCCGAAGGCCGCGACTTCATGGCCACCGCCTGGTGGCTCATCATCCTGCCCGGCATCGCGCTGGTCGCCGTGGTGATGTCCGCCAACCGCCTGTCCCAAAACTTCCCCGTGGAGGCCTAACATGTCTGTTTCAAAGAATGCAGCGCAGCCCCTGCTGCGCGTGCGGGACCTTAACGTGTCCTATTCCACCGCAGGTGGTGACGTTTCCGCCGTGCAGGGCGTCAACCTCGAGGTTCGCCCGGGGCAGATGACCGCCATCGTGGGCGAGTCCGGCTCCGGCAAGACCACCTCCGCTATGGCCGCCATCGGCTTGCTGCCCTCCAACGCCACGATCGATGCCGGCACCATCACCTTCGACGGCCGCGATATCACCTCGCTGCGTCGCCGTCAGTGGCGTGAGTTGCGCGGGCGACGCATCGGGCTGATCCCGCAGGACCCGAACAACTCCCTCAACCCCGTCCAGACCATCGGCGCCTCGGTGGAGGAGGGCATGCGCATCCACAAGGTGGGCACCGCCGCTGAGCGCAAGGCAAAGGCGTTGGAGTTGCTGGAGCGCGTCGGCATCGATGACCCTGCGCGCCGCTATCACCAGTATCCGCACGAGCTGTCCGGTGGCATGAAACAGCGCGTGCTCATCGCCGCCGCCGTGGCGCTAGAACCCGACCTCATCATCGCTGACGAGCCGACCTCCGCCCTCGACGTCACCGTTCAGAAGATCATCCTCGATCTCCTCGATGACATGCGCGCGGAGCTCGGCATGGGCATCCTCTTCATCACCCACGACCTCGCCGTGGCCGGTGACCGCGCCGACCGCGTCGTGGTTATGGAGTCCGGTCAGCTGCGCGAGGAGGGCTTGGCCGCCACGGTGCTGACGAACCCGCGCCACGACTACACCAAACGCCTGCTTGCCGACGCCCCCTCCCTCACCGTCGCCGACGCCGGCCGAGCAGCTACTTCGCGCAACGCCGTCGTCAAGACCGACACAACCACTGACCGCACCGCGGGCGAACCCTTGGTGCGCGTGGAAGGCCTGACCCAGCGCTTCGGTGATTTCACCGCCGTCGATGACATCTCCTTCACCGTGGCCAAGGGCTCGACCCACGCCATCGTGGGCGAATCCGGCTCCGGCAAGACCACGACGGGGCGCAGCATCGCCATGTTCAATACCCCGACTGCGGGCAGCATCACCGTCGGCAGGCGCGACATCGTAGGCCTTCGCGGCAAGGCCTTGCGCGAAGAGCGAAACAACATCCAGCTGGTCTACCAGAACCCCTATGGCTCGCTGGACCCCAAGCAGACGATTGGCCAGACGGTGGCGGAGCCGCTACGGAATTTGAAGGGGGCGTCGGCAAGCAGCGCGAAAGCCAAGGCCAAAGAGTTCCTCGAGCTGGTCGCCCTTAACCCGGATTATTATGACCGGCGCCCGCGCGAGCTTTCCGGCGGTCAGCGCCAGCGCGTGGCCATCGCCCGCGCGATGATTGTGGAGCCGGAGCTGGTCATCCTCGATGAGGCCGTTTCCGCCCTCGACGTCACCGTGCAGGCCCAAATCCTGCGGCTGCTGGCCCGGCTACAGGAGGAGCTTGGCCTGACCTACATTTTCATCTCGCACGACCTAGCTGTGGTCAACCAAATCTCCGATACCGTGTCCGTGCTCTCGAAGGGCCAGCAGGTGGAATGCGGGCCCACGGCCGAGGTCTTTAGCAACCCGCAATCGCCGTTTACCCGCAAGCTTATCGAGGCCATCCCCGGCTCGCGCTATCGCGCCGGCGACCTCAACCTCGGCCTGTAGCCTGGGGCCGATCAAGAAAGGATTAGTTCATGGCAGACATCATTAACCTACTGTCGGATGCAAGCGAGGACGTCGCCCAGCTGCGCGAGCGCCGCCCCGAAGCCAAGGAGAATGCGCAGGCCTCCTTCGCCGCGCTCCTCGAACCTTCAACGCCCGGCACGTTCAGCTATGCGGAACGCTACGCCATCGCTACCTTTGTGGCGGGCGTGTATCAGGCGACGCCTGCCGTCGCCTTTTATTCTGACCTGCTGGCGGAGGAATCAGAGGAGCTTGCCGTCGAAATATCCCGCGCGGTGGAGAGCGGCATCACCACCGGCCCGTATATTGATGGCGGCTTCACGCTTTTCGAGGTCTCCCAGCGCCTCGCCGCCGCCCTCGACTTCGCCCACCTTCTGGTCTTCCACCCCAAGGATGCTTCTCCAGCTGCGATTGGTCACCTGCAGGCGGCCGGCTGGTCCGACGATGACATCGTGACGCTGGCGCAGCTGGTCAGCTTCCTGTCTTTCCAGCTGCGCGTGGCGCACGGCCTCTCCGTGCTTGCCGGTACTGCACAGCCCGCGCCCGTGACTGAGGCGCCGCGTCCCACCCAGACCCCGGAGTGGGTGCCGGGGGAGGGGACGCTGGTGCCGGACGTCGCCAAGCCGCAGGGCTTTGTAGCGCACTCGCTGGGCTGGAAGCCGTGGGTGCCGCCGCAGCCGAAGGAGGAGTTCACAGACGCGCAGCGCGATGCGCTCATTAAGCCCGAGCGCATCGATATGGAGTACTTCCGTCTGCTCGCCCGCGATCCGGCCGCGCTCAAGGCGCGCACGCTCACGGACCTGGACATCTTCTACAACACCGACGGCGGACTGGGTCGTGCTGAGCGTGAGCTGGCCGCTACGGTGGTCTCGCGCCTGAATGGCTGCGAGTACTGCGCGTCGGTGCACCAGCAGCGCGCAAAGGAAGAGGGCGGTGACGCCGCGGCGATTGACTGCCTGCTCGAGGAAGGCGTTTCCGCTGACCTGGGCTCGGCGCAGTGGTCCGCCATTCGCGATGCCGCCCTGGCCCTGACCGAGTCACCCTTTGCCTTCGACGCCTCCCACGTTGAACGCCTCGAGTCCGTGGGATTCGATACCCTAGCCATCATCGATGTCATCAACTCCACCGCGTTCTTCAACTGGGCTAACCGCCTGATGCTGACGCTGGGGGAGCCGGATGTGCCGAAGCGTTTCCGCTAACGAGAAGGAGGAACAACCATGGTGAAAACTGCCGTTGTAACTGGTGCGACGGGTGGAATGGGCGCGGAGATCATCAAGGACCTTGCCCGGGACCACCGCGTGTATGCCCTGGGGCGGCGCGCCGGGGAGCTGCCGGAGGCGGAGAACATCGTGCCGGTGGCAATTGACTTGCTGTCGCTTCTCGACGGCTCACCGCTCCCCGCCGAGCTGGCTTCGCTTGAGCGCGTCGACGTGCTTGTGCACGCGGCGGCCCGGGCGGATAAGCGATCGGTGGAAAGCGCTAGGCCGGAGGATTGGCGCGCGCAGATGGACCTCAACGTGCACGTGCCAGCCGAGCTGACCCGCCAGCTTCTGCCCGCGCTGCGTGCGGCGGAGGGGCTTGCGGTGTTCATTAACTCCGGTGCCGGCATCCACTCCTACGGGGATAACGTCATTTACGCCGCCACGAAGCATGCTTTGTACGCGCTTGCCGACGGCCTCCGCCTCGGCGAACTCGGCATCCGCGTGTCCACCGTCGCGCCGGGCCCGACGGATACCCCGATGCTGCAGGGCCTGCAGGATTACAACCCGGAGCATGTCATCGCTCCTGTGGAGGTGGCGAAGGCCATCCGCGCCACCGTTGATGCTGGCCCGACGACGCAGCTTACGGAGATTCGCGTACGCCCGCGCATTGAGTTGAATCAGCGCAAGTAGGAGCCGCGTTTTCTCTCAAGATGCGAAAAACGCAGCGCACGGTACAGTTATGAGGCGTGTCCACCTCTCAACGTCGCCGCCCCGCCTATTTGGTGATCGCGGATTCGCTGCGGAGCAAGATTGAATCCGGCGAACTGAAGCCGGGTGACCGCTTTCCCACCGAGCGGGAATTAGTCCAGGAATACAAGGTGGCGCGCATGACGGTGCGCCACGCGCTGGACATCGTCCAGATCGAAGGTCTCATTGACCGCAAGCGCGGGCGCACCGGTGGCACCTTCGTGCGTGCCACCCCGCCGACGCTGAGCCTGACGAGCGGACGCAGCGCGCTTGACCAGCTGCGTGAACATGGCCTCGATGTTGAGGTGCGGGTGTTGTCGCTGACGCTGATTGAGGTGCCTGGGCATCTCGCTTCCTCCTTCGGGATTGAGGAAGGCGATTCCGTGTGGGAATGCCGCGCGGTGCAGTTGACCGAGGGCTCGCCCATCATGGCCTCCACCCTTTTTATCCCGCAGGCCTTGGCCTCGGACCTCACGGAAGAGGACGTTCAAAAGCCGCTGACCGAGCTGTTGACGGAGCTTGACCTAGTGCCCGTGTTTAAGCGGGACTCCCTCGTGGCCGCCACCGCGCGCACGGAGGAGCAGAAGGCCCTTGGAGTGGGTCGGAACCAACCCGTCTTGCGCATTACACGAACCGTTAAGGCGGAGGGCGGCGTCGTGGCTGCTCAGTTGGAAGAGACCCTGCGCCCTGATGCCGTCACGGTGGAGGTCGTCATCGGCGAGGACCCCACGCCGACCCTCGACTAGAAATCCCAGCCAGGACAGCGCCATGAGTTCGGCCTCGCTGGGAATGTGAGTTCGCGCTCCAGGAAGCCCGCCAACCATCATTGGGTTGGCGGGTTTCGTTCTTTAAGGGCTTAACCCTCAGCGGGAAGCGCGTGAATCGTGCTCAAGGATCGCCGATATGCCCGCGTGCCTTGATGTGGTCCGCGGGAGGCAGTGTTGTCACTGGTGGTTAGCTGTTTCCTTCCTGCCGTTGCTGTGTTTGGTGGATGTTAGCTGCTGTCGGGTGGTTCCTCTGGTGGTTGTCCTGCTTGTTCGGCGTTGAGTCTGGCTACTGCTTCTTGGTATTCGGGCATTGCGGTTATCGGTGCTCCCCAGGGCGGGATGAAGGTCACTCCGGTGTTAAGCCGGTACATGTAGCCGCGTCCGGTAGGTCTTTGTGGGTCATCATCATTTATTCCGTTGTGGTAGGCGCACAAGAACGTCAGGTTTTTAATGTTGGTGTAGCCGCCTGCCTGCCAGGGCACCAAATGATGGACTTGGCAGTAGTCTGCCGGCTTATTGCAGCCTGGTCTTGAACAGGTGTGGAATTCAGCATGCAGGGTAAGGCGTTGTTTGAAGCTTGCTCCACGCTCTAGCCGCCAGGTATCGATGGGTCCTTCAATAGGGTGCACGATGGTGGCATACCCTATTTCGGCAAACTTGTGGGTGAGGAATTCTGCCCCGGTCATGCGCCCGCCGTTGGTGAGTTCGATGTCGTCTCCGTCGCCGTTGATGATTTGGTCGAGCTCGTTGAGGGTGACGATGATTTGGGTGCGCACCGCGGGTTTGGAACCGCCTGCTTTGTTGAAGAAGATGTCGTTGGCGGCTTGAAGCAGGTCAGTGGTGTTGGTGGATTCGAGGACGCCGCGCATGTTGGCAATCGTGGTGGCATCGTCAGTTATGGAGAGTGTGTTGGGGCCTTGTTCCCGGTAGGTGATGCGCACGCCTGGTTTGGCTATGCGTTTGGAGCGCAGTTCTTTCAGCCGTGTGGCGGCGACGGTGGGGATGCGGTGTGCGGGTGTTCCTGCGAGTTTGATTCGCAGGTTCCAGGCGTCGAGGGTTTTCTTGACTTTTGCGGTGTAGGACTCAATGAGTGTGAGGGTGCCCAGGCTGTGGCGTTGGGTGAGGGCTGCGTGGCGGGCTTTGCGTTGCTTGCCGCTAAAGCGGGTGGGACCGAAATAAACCTGGTTAAGGCGTGCTAGTTCGGCGGCATCGGAAGCAGAAGCGCCGAGCGCGCGGAGCTCATCAGGTGAGCCAGGAATGTTTTCCACCAACGCAATCCCCGAATTGCGAAGGCGGATGTAGGTTTCGATATCCCCCATGGGCACAGAGACTAAAACAGCACCGTGGGCCCCGCAACCGGAGCGAAGAAACACCCAGCTCAGGTGGTGTGGGAAAGGCCAACCCGAAAATGGAGGAATGAGCACCATGGGTGGGGAAGGTGGCTGTGGGCGTGGAGTTGGCATGAGAAAAGCCCCTCAGGGGAGGGGCTAGACGCGTGTGCTAACCGCGGTCGACGGCGCGGTTGCGCAGGGCGCGGGCGAGGCGGTCACGCTGCTCGGTCACCGTGCGACGCAGGCCACCGGCCAGGTCGCGAGAGAGGAATTCGCCGGCGCGGTCGAGGGTCTCCTGGCTGACATCCCAGCGCGGGAACAACCCGGTCACCGTGGTCAGAGCAATCTCGTTGGACTGCGCGGACCAAATCTTTTCCGCCACGTCGAAGAACTCAGCACTCGGCAGGAGCTCATCGGCGCCTACGAACGTCAGGCCCGCGAGCTTGGACTCCAAGTCGCGGTTGCCCAGTTCACCGGCGACAATCTCGTCCCACACCGCGCGCTTGTTGTCCTCGGTATTAACCGCGGCCAACGCCTTAAGCGAGGCCTGGTAGCCTGTCGCGGTGTTATCGCGCTTGAGTTCCTCAGCCACCGCCGTCATGGCGGCGCCGGCGGCCTCGGGGCCGGTGACGTCGGCAAGCGAGCCATCGGCGATGAGCGCGGTGAGCGCCTTCCAACGCAGGCCCGCATCCGAGGAGGTCTTGAGGAGCTCCTGGAAGAAGGTGCGGGAGGCGTCGTGTAGCTTGATGCCGGCCAGCGCCTGGGTGAAGACGATGGAGCGCTCGGCGTTTTCGGAGCGGGCGCCTTCAAGGAGGGCGTCGGCAAGCTGCGTATCCTCCTTTGCCCACTCCGGGTCGGCGTAGGTGGACTGGGCCATGGCGGCCTGGGAGAGGATGCGCTCCAGCACGGCGAGCTCGGTCTCCGCCGCCGCACCGCGGGCCACGAGCGCCACGAAATCGCGGGCGCGCATCGAGCCCGCACGGGTCATTTCCCACGCGGTGGACCAGCACAGAGTGCGGGCCATGGGATCTTCGAACTTGTCGACATTCTCCAACAGGAACTCAAGGGAACCCGCATCCAGCTCGATGAGGCAGTAAGTCAGGTCATCGTCGTTAGGCAGCACGAAGTCGATGTCCGCCTGCTTGAGGCCGATGAGTTCCGGAATTTCGGTGGAGGCGCCATCGATATCCATCTCGATGCGCTCGGTGCGCACTACCTTCTCACCTTGCAGGGCGTAGACGCCGACGGCGACGCGGTGCGTACGCAAAGTATCGCCGCGCTGGGTGAGGAAGGCCTGGGTGATGGTGCCGGACTCGTCCGTCTCCAGCGCCACACCCAGCGTGTTGACTCCTGAAGTCTTCAACCACTGCTGCGCCCAGAAGGATAGGTCGCGCCCTGAGGCCTCCTCCAAGTGGCGCAGCAGATCCCCGAAGGTGGCGTTCGACCACTGGTGCTCCTGGAAGTGGCGGCGTACCCCGGCGAAGAAGTTCTCGCGGCCCACGTAGGCCTGCAGCTGCTTCAGCACCGACGCCCCCTTGGCGTAGGTGATGCCGTCGAAGTTCTGCTCCACGGTCTCAATATCAGAAGCATCCGTGGAAATCGGGTGCGTCGTGGGCAGCTGATCCTGCTGGTAGGCCCAGGCCTTCTCCACGTTGGCAAAGGTCACCCACGCGGTGTCGTACTGGGTCTCCTCCGCCTGGGAAATCGCCGCCGACCAGGTGGCGAAGGACTCGTTGAGCCACAAGTCATCCCACCACTGCATGGTCACCAAGTCACCGAACCACATGTGCGCCAGCTCGTGCAGGATGGTGTCCGCGCGGCGCTCATACTTGTAGTGCGAGGCTTGCGACGTAAAGACGTACTCATCGCGAATGGTCACGCAGCCCGCGTTCTCCATCGCGCCGGCGTTGAACTCCGGCACGAAAATCTGGTCGTACTTGCCAAAGGGGTAGGCGAAGCCGAAGTTGCGGTGGTAGAAATCGAAGCCCTGCTTGGTCTCCGTGAACAGGCGCTCGGCGTCGAGCGATTCCAGCAGGGAGGGGCGGCAGTAAATCCCCAGCGGCACCTCAACGGACTTAGCAGGTGAGCCCTCCGAGTGCTCCGCCAGCATGCCTGTCCACGTATCCTTCACGCCCACATACGGGCCCGCGCACAAGGCAACCAGGTAGGTCGACAGCGGGTAATCCACCGCCGCGCGCACGGTATTGCCCGAACGCGTGATAGGGGAGTTCGTAATCACCGTCCAGTGCTCCGGAACCTCAAAAGCCAGCGAGTACGTCGCCTTCAAATCCGGCTGGTCAAAGCAGGCGAAGACGCGCTTGGCGTCGGCAGTCTCGAACTGGGTGTAGAGGTAAGCCTCGCCGTCGACTGGGTCGACGAAGCGGTGCAGGCCCTCGCCCGTGCGTGAATAGCGAATCTTCGCCACGACCTTCAGCTCATACTCCGCCACCTGCAAACCCGATAGCGGGATCCCGTACGTCGGGTCATAAGCACTGGTGGGGAGAGGAGCGCCATTGAGGCGGACCTCGAGAAGCTCGTCACCGCGCAAGTCAATAAACGTAGAACCGGCCTTCTTTACTCGGAACTTCACCACCGTGGTGGAGGTGAAAAACTCATCCCCGGTGAGGTCGAGGGCGACGTCGTAGTGGCTTACCTCCACCATGTCGGAGCGCTGCTGGGCTTCCTCGCGGGTGAGGTTAATCGAGGTCATAAGGTGCATCTCCTCTTTCTCTGTAGCTAAAGTCTCTGCACCAGCGTAGTCACACGCCTAGGGTGGGGTGCCAAAGACGACAGAAACAAAGGAGATTTACCGTGGCTCAACAAGTGACGTTCTGGTTCGACTGCTCATGCCCCTTCGCGTGGCTGACCTCGCGCTGGATTAAGGAGGTGGAGAAGGTCCGCGATATCGAGGTGACTTTTGAGCCGATGTCCCTGTCCGTGCTCAACAAGGGCCGCGACCTGGATCCGGAATACATGAAGATGATGGAAGCCAACTGGGGTCCTGCCCGCGTGGCGGCCAAGATTGCCGTGGAGGCCCCGGACAAGGTCGATGCCTTCTACACCGCGATGGGCACCCGCATCCACACGGAGGGCCAGGGCGGCAAGAAGGGGTACGGCGCCTACGATGACATCATCAAGCAGGCGCTTGACGACGCCTCCCTCCCCTCCACCTTCGCCTCCGTGGCCAACACCGAAGAGATGGATGACAAGCTCACCGAGTTTCACAACCGGGGCATCTCCGAGGTCGGCGATGAGGTCGGCACCCCGGTGGTGAAGTTCGGCGATACTGCTTTCTTCGGCCCGGTCATTACGCGCGTTCCCACCGGCGAGGAAGCTGGCGAGCTTTTCGATGCCTCCGTGCGCCTCGCCCAGTTCCCGTACTTCTTCGAGCTCAAGCGCTCCCGCACCGAGGATCCCCAGGTTTAACGCGTGCGGTTGCGCATTGCCGCCGCGATGACGCAGACCAGGACGATAGGCGTGAGCATGAAAGCAGGAAGTCCCGCGATGTTAATGATGGGCAGATAGCTCTGCGCCTGGTATTCCTCCCAGGCTGCGGCTAGCCACGTGGCCCACGACGCACCTGCAAGTAGCGCGAGGACGCCGGCGGTGATTCCGCCGGCGGTGCGTGGCTTATGTAGGAGCCACCACAGGCCCACGCCGAGGTGGGCCAGCGTCATCACTGCGTCCAAGAGAAGTGGCAGGATGAAGACGTTGTCGGTGAAGAAACCGGCGGCGAATAAACCTGCGCCGACAAGGATTGCGCCGACGTAAAGGACACAGGCACGAGCGTTCATGGGCATAGTGGGGTCCTTCCTAGGGGAGTAGACGTGCCCCACCATATCAATTTTGAGTTATTGCTAAAACGGGTCGGCGGGCGTGTTCGCTGACCGGTAAGATGTTGGCCATGCGCGTTTATTTAGGAGCAGACCACGCAGGGTTCGAGACGAAGAACGTCATTGCCGAACACCTGAAGAAACAGGGCCACGACGTCATTGACTGCGGCGCCCATGAGTACGACGCCGAGGATGATTACCCGGCTTTTTGCATTGAAGCTGCGCTGCGGACCGTCAACGATCCGGGCTCGCTCGGCATCGTGCTGGGCGGTTCCGGCAACGGCGAGCAGATCGCCGCTAACAAGGTGAAGGGCGCGCGTTGCGCCCTGGCGTGGTCCCCGGAGACTGCACGCCTGGCCCGCGAGCACAACAACGCCCAGCTCATCGGCATCGGCGGTCGCATGCACTCCGAGGAGGAGGCGCTCGCCATCGTGGATGCCTTCCTTGATCAGGAATGGTCCCGTGCCGAGCGCCACCAGCGCCGCATCGACATTCTTGCCGAGTACGAGCGCACCAACATTCCGCCGGAGCTTCCGGAGGCTTAGTTCATGTCCTTGGGGTGAGTGCCGCCGCGGCCCTCTTCCCCAAGGTCGAGATCGGTGATGGCGGCCATCTCGGATTCATCAAGCTCAAAGCCAAATACATCGAAGTTCTGCGCGATGCGCTCCGGGTTTTCGGACTTCGGGAACACGATGACGCCATTTTGTAGGTGCCAGCGGATGATCACCTGAGCGGGGGAGACGCCGTATTTCTCGGCGGGCTCGGTGATTTCCGGCTGCTCAAAGAGATCGGTTTTGCCCTGGCCCAGTGGGCCCCAAGCCTCAATCTGCACCTTGTGGGAACGGAAGGCATCGAGCTCGCGCCAGCGCTGCAGGTAGGGGTGCAGCTCTACCTGGTTGACCACGGGGGTTTCATCAGTCTGGGTTTCCAGCTGGTCAAGGTGCTCCAGTTCGAAGTTGGAGACACCAATGGACTTTGCCTTGCCGGCCTTCTTCAGTTCGATGAGCTGCTTCCACGCCTCGACGTAGTGGCCGTTGTCCGGGCAGGGCCAGTGGATGAGGTAGAGGTCAACGTAGTCGAGCCCCAGTTTCTCCAAAGATTCATCGAGGGCTGCGGCTGCGTCGGTTTGGCGGTCATTCCACAGCTTCGTGGTGATGAACAGCTCCTCGCGCGGGATGCCGGACTTGGCAATCGCGCGGCCCACGCCTTCCTCGTTGCCGTAGATGGCAGCGGTATCGATGTGGCGGTAGCCCACCTTGAGGGCCTCGAGGACCAGCTCTTCGGTCTTGTCGGGGTCAACCTTGAAGACGCCGAAGCCGAGCTGCGGGATGGAGTTTCCATCGTGCAATTTGATATTAGGTACAGTCATGCGGCCCACTCTACGCAGAGCTTGTTCATCCGTGCAGAAAACGATTAAAACCGCACCAACGACCTAAATTAGGTGGTTAGCGCGGCTTTTCCTTGGAGGGAATGACGGGAATCGAACCCGCGTCTTCAGCTTGGAAGGCTGAGGTATTAGCCACTATACGACATTCCCACAACCGGCAATCTTCAACTTTCAAGGTCTTGACTTTGAAAGTCTCAACGTTGAAAGCCGTTGAATCGGCGTGCCGACTACTTTAGCGCACGCGGGCGCTGAAAGGAAAATGGGAACTTAAGCGGGGTAAAGCGCGTTAGTTTGGGTAGGCGTACAAGCAAAACAACACATAGTTCGACACGCAATTCAACTCTGAGATGAAAGTGGTGCTTTCGTGAGCTCGTTATTGCTCCTTATCCTCGTCGTCGGTGGCGGCGCATGGTTCCTGTCCTCGCGCAACGGGAAGAAGCAGCAAGAGCTGCGAGAATCTCAGCGTTTCGAGGACGCGATGGCGGATGCGCGCCGCTGGACTGAGCGCCTTGGCGGCCAGGTGATGAACTTGAGTGGCACGGATACTGCCTCCCAGCAGGCCATGGCTGATGCTTCCGAGCGTTTTACCGCCGCCAACTCGGCGATTTCCCGCGCCACCACCGCCAAGCAAGCGCACCTCGCGCGGGAGTCCGCGCTGGAGGGGCTGTACTATGTGGCGGCCGCGCGCGAGATTATGGGCATGGACCCAGGCCCCGAACTCCCGCCGCTGGAGGGCCAGCGCCAGGCCGGCAAGGTCACGGAAACCCGCACGGTGGAAGCAAACGGGGAGACGCTGACGGCGTCGCCAAGCGCATCTGCACAAACCCCGAACTACTACCCGGGCGGTGTCGTGGCTGGGCGCCCGGTCCCGGCCGGTTGGTACTCGCGCCCGTGGTGGGCTGATGCGTTGACCACCGGCGTGTGGATGGTGGGTTACTCCATGATGTTCAACGCCATGTTCGCGGGCATGTCCGGCGTCGGCTACTCCGCCGCGGCGGCTGAAAGCGGCGACTGGGGTGGAGACCTCGGCGGCGCTGAAGGCATGGACGGCGGTGCCCTGGACGGAGCCGGTGATATGGGCTCTGGCGATGCCGGGGGAGGCGACGATGGTGGCTTCTTCGATGGCCTCTTTGGTGGCGACGGAGGCGATGGCGGAATGTTTGATTTCGACTTCGACTTCTAAGCGGTGAAACATCCTTTGACATGCATAAATGAACATAAAATGGGGCCGGTGTTGGGATAGTCAAGCGGCTATCGGTACACTAGCCCCAGTATGAAGCGCAGCTGCGTTCGGAGCTTCCGGGCGCAGAGGCTTTCCATACGGGGCGTGGCGCAGCTTGGTAGCGCACCTGCTTTGGGAGCAGGGGGTCGCAGGTTCAAATCCTGTCGCCCCGACGTATGGGGGCCTGGACACGCATCCAGGCCCCTTCATTACATTTTTAGACGATCACAATCAGGAGAGTTTCTCGTGAAGACCACCGTAGACAAGCTGAGCGATACCCGCGTCAAGCTCACCGTCAACGTTCCGTTCGCTGAGCTGGACAAGGAAATCGCTCAGGCCTACGCGGCGATCGCGCAGCAGGTTTCCATCCCGGGCTTCCGTAAGGGCAAGGCTCCGCGCCAGCTTATCGACGCCCGCTTTGGTCGTGGCCCCATCCTCGAGCAGGTAGTCAACGACATGCTGCCGTCCCGCTACGAGCAGGCCGTTACCGAAAACGATCTCAAGGTTATTGGTCAGCCGGAGATCGACATTGCCAAGCTGGAGGACAACGACTTCGTCGAGTTCACCGCTGAGGTAGATATCCGCCCCGAGTTCGAGGTGCCGGACTTCTCCAAGATTTCCGTTAAGGTGCCGGCGCTGGAGACCTCCGAGGAGGACGTCGACAAGGCGCTCGAGGACCTGGCTTCCCGCTTCGGTGAGCTCAAGGACACCAAGCGCAAGATGAAGACTGGTGACTACGCCATCATCGACATCACCACCGAGGTTGACGGCACCAAGCTGGATGAGGCTTCCCACGAGGGCATGACCTACCGCATCGGCGACGACAACCTGATCAAGGGCCTCGACACCGCTCTGCGCGGCATGAAGACCGACGAGGACAACGAGTTCACCACCACCATCCAGTCCGGTGAGCACGAGGGCGACGAGGCCACCGTGAAGGTCCACGTCCAGCAGACCAAGGAGCGCAAGCTGCCGGATCTCGACGACGAGTTCGCACAGATGGCCTCCGAGTTCGACACCATTGACGAGCTGCGCGAGGACACCAAGACCCGTGTCGAGGAGTCCAAGAAGTCCGAGCAGGCTGCCGCCATCCGCGATGAGGTCCTCAAGGCCGCGCTTGCCGACGTTGACTTTGAGCTCCCCGCCTCCGTGGTGGACGAGCAGGTCCACGCCCAGCTGCACCAGGTCATGGGTCAGCTGGCTCACGACGAGAAGGCTCTGGCTCAGCTGCTTGAGGCGCAGGGCACCACTCGCGAGGAGTTCGACGCTGACGCTCGCAAGTCCGCTGAGGAATCCGTGCGCACCCAGCTCTTCTTGGACGCACTCGCTGAGGTTGAGGAGCCGGAGGTGTCCCAGCAGGAGCTGACCGACCACATCCTCTTCACCGCCCAGTCCTACGGCATGGACCCGAACCAGTTCATCCAGCAGCTGCAGTCCAGCAACCAGCTGGGCAACCTGTTCTCTGACGTGCGCCGCGGCAAGGCCCTGGCTATGGCTATCTGCCGCGCCGAGGTCACCGACGAGGCTGGCAACAAGGTTGATGTTGACCAGTACTTCGGTGAGATCGATGAGGACGAGGCTGAGGCTTCCGAGGAGAAGTAATCTCCCGCTTGTAAAACGCCGCTGCCACATGTGTGGTGGCGAGCGCGCGTGAAACCCCGGATTCAGGTAACTCAAGGATGAGCCTGAATCCGGGGTTTGTGTCATTGTGAACGCCCTCTAGGAGTCTTTGAGTACTTCGTAGAGGGCGTGATGGGTGTTGGCTGGGGATACCGCTAGCCGTTCGTGGCTCTAAAGGCCTTGTCGGTTAGCTGCAGGAAGCGCATAACGTAATCCTTGACAAAGTCTGCGGTGCGTTCATTGAGATGTCCGGACTCTTCGAAAAGGGTGGGGGATTGACCCAGAAATACTTCGGGCTGACCCGGAAGCGGCATATCGAAGTAGGACAGGGCGAGGCGAAGGTTCTTCTGTGAACTGTAGCCGCCCATACGGCCTACAGAGTGGCTAATGATACCTGCGGGAAGGTTCTTCCACGCCACATCTGAGTTGGGTTTAGAGCCGATGTCCACTGCGTTTTTGAGGCAGGCGGGGATAGTGCGGTTGTTCTCTGGCGTAATGAAGAGGATCCCGCTCGAGTTCTTGATGGACTCGCGAAAAGTGGTGTACTCAGCCGGAGTGGGCTTGTCCGTGACGGCGGGGTCATCGTAGTCGAAGTCATAGAGCGGCAAGTCACGGATTTCCACGATGTTTGCCTCGTAGTCTTCAGGGATCATCGTGAGCACCTCGTGTGCAATCTTGCGTGTAAATGACCCTCGCCGCAGGCTGCCGACGATAACGCTGATACGTGGGGTGGTCATGGTAAACCTTCTTTCTTAGTTGGGTGTAGGGAGACGTGGTCAGGGGAGAAAGGGCTTGCAGCCAAAGGCCGGTGGTGGGCCGGCAGCGTGGGCGGCAGTGAGGAAGCCATCTACTTTGTCTCCTTCTTCATGGCGGAAGTACAGCTCGATGAGCCCTAGAAGCCCCCCGAGGACGGCCTCTCGTGCGGCGGATGTATTCAAAAGCCGCATGGCTGCGGGTTGGTTTCCTTCGCGGATGGCTTCAAACAGCGCGATGGTCTCAAGCCAGCTTCCTTGGTCCGGTCGCGGAAAAGGTTTAGAAATCCCAGTCATCATCACTCGTTTCTTCAGCAGTACCAATGACATAGGAGGAACCAGATCCAGAGAAGAAGTCATGGTTCTCATCTGCTCCGGGGGCTAGGGCGGCGAGGATTTCTGGGTTCACTTCCGTTTCTTCGGGCGGGAAATAATCCGGGTAGCCCAAATTCATGAGTGCCTTGTTGGCGTTATAGCGAACGAACACGGCTACGTCATCCATGAGTCCCAAAGGCTCATATAGCTCGCCGGAATAGTCCAGCTCTAGTGCATAAAGCTCTTCGAGCAAAGAAATGGTGAAATCATGCATTTCCTTCTGCCGTAGCGGGGTCGTGGATTCCAGACCGCGCTGATACTTGTAACCCGAGTAGTAGCCGTGCACTGCCTTGTCACGCAGAATGAGGCGAATCATGTCTGCCGTATTTGTCAGGGTGGCGTGGACAGAAAAGTGCAAGGGAAGATAGAAACCCGCGTAGAGAAGCAGCGAGGAAAGCAGCGTCGATGACACCTTGCGTTTGAGTGGATCCGGCCCAAAATAGTGCGCGAGCACTTTCTTGGCGCGTGCCTGGAGAAGGTCATTATTCACCGCCCAGCGGTATGCTTCATCAATTTCCTTTGTACTGCTCAGGGTAGAAAACACTGAAGAGTAAGAACGGGCATGGACTGACTGCATGAAGGCGATGTTGGTATACACGGCCTCCTCGTGTTCGGTGCGGGCATCTTGAATCTGACAGATTTCACCCACGGTGGCCTGGACAGTATCCAGGGTGGTGAGTCCCGTGAACACCCGCATGGTGAGGTTGCGTTCCTCGGGTGTCATCCTCTGCCATGCCGGGAGATCATTAGAAAGCGGGACCTTCTCTGGCAACCAAAAGTTAGCGGTGAGACGGTTCCACACTTCAAGATCCTTGTCATCGCTCACCCGGTTCCAATTGATGGCGCGGATGCGGGCTGAAGGATCATGCCGGTAGCTCGGCGGTGTAACTGAAATGCTGGTTAGTTCAGCACTGTTCGATGTTGAAGACATAGCTTCTTTCTTTCTGAGTGGATGGTTGTGGACAAGGGGAGGACCGTGCTTCTACAAAGCACAGGAGACGCAGCCTTCGACCTCGGTTCCTTGGAGCGCGGATTGGCGTAAACGGATGTAGTAGAGGGTCTTGATTCCGGCTTTCCAGGCATAGATCTGTGCCTTGTTGATGTCCCGCGTGGTGGTATCAGCGGTGAAGAACAAGGTCAGGGAAAGCCCTTGGTCCACGTGTTGGGTGGCCATGGCGTAGGTGTCGATGATTTTTTCGTATCCCACGGCGTAGGAGTCATCGAAATACTCCAGGTTGTCGTTGGTCATTTCCGGTGCGGGGTAGTACACGCGCCCCAAGCGGCCTTCCTTGCGTATTTCAATCTTGGAGGCAATCGGGTGGATGGACGCGGTGGAGTCATTGATGTAGGAAATTGATCCAGTGGGTGGAACTGCCTGCAAGTAGGCGTTGTAGATGCCATCTTGCATCACTTGATTCTTGAGCCGTAGCCAATCCTCGCGTTGGGGGATCTGTACGCCTGCTTCGTGGAAGAGCTGTTTTACGTGTTCAGTGGCTGGCGCCCAGTCTTGGTCGATGTATTTGTCAAAGTAGGCGCCAGTGGCATAGGTGGATTCTTCGAAGCCTGTGAATCGTTGACCTTTTTCAACCGCGAGTGCATGGGATGCGCGGAGCGCATGGTAGGTCACCGTGAGGAAATAAATATTTGTAAAGTCCAGTGCCTCGGCGCAGCCATAAGGAATACGCTGTGAAGCAAGGAAGCCGTGCAGATTCATTTGGCCCAGACCAATGGCATGCATGGAAGCATTTCCGTGAGCGATGGAAGGAACAGCTTCGATGTTCGTCAGGTCTGAAACCTTCGTGAGGGCACGCACTGCGGTTTCGACGGTCTCCCCAAAGTCCGGTGATTCAAAAGCCTTCGCAATGTTGAGCGAACCTAGATTGCAGGAAATATCCTGGCCAACGGTGGTGTAGTCACCCGAAGCTCCGTAGGTCGATGGCGTGTTGACCTGGAGGATTTCACTACACAGGTTGGACATATTGATATGTCCTTTGAGGGGATTAGCGCGGTTGACCGTATCCTCAAAGAGGATGTAGGGGTATCCGGATTCAAACTGAAGCTCAGCCAGCGTGGTGAAAAACTCGCGGGCCTTAATGGTCGTGTGAGAAATTCGCGGATTGGCAACCAACTCGTCGTAGTACTCGGTGATGGACATGTCAGACATGGCTACGCCGTACTCGCGAGTGATGTCATACGGGCTAAAAAGATGCATATCTTTGTTCTCTTTGGCCAGACGGAAGGTTATATCTGGAATAACAACCCCCAGCGAAAGAGTCTTGATGCGGACTTTCTCATCGGCATTTTCCCGCTTGGTATCCAGGAAGCGAAGAATATCTGGATGGTGCGCATGCAGGTAGACGGCTCCAGCGCCCTGCCGGGCGCCCAATTGGTTGGCATAGCTGAAGCTATCTTCGAGAATCTTCATGACTGGGACTACGCCGGAAGCCTGGTTCTCTATCTTTTTGATCGGGGCTCCGGATTCGCGCAGATTGCTCAGCAACAAGGCCACTCCACCACCGCGCTTTGATAGTTGCAGTGCAGAGTTCACGCTGCGGCCAATGCTCTCCAAATTGTCTTCGATTCGCAGGAGGAAGCAGGAGACCATTTCGCCGCGCTGGGCTTTGCCTGCGTTGAGAAAAGTAGGGGTGGCGGGCTGGAATCGTCCGGTCATGATGTCATCCACCAGCTTTTCTGCGAGCTCTTCGTCGCCCTGTGCAAGGTATAAAGCTGTGGTGGCGACGCGTTCTTCGTAGCCTTCTAGGAATCGGGAGCCATCAAAGGTTTTCAGTGCATATGAAGTAAAGAATTTAAATGCGCCGAGGAAGGTGCGGAATTGGTGCTTAGCTCGATGAGCTCTGTCATACATGGCGCACAGAAAGGCGTCATCATAAAGCTCAAGGAAATCCCGCTCGTAGTACTCGTTATCAACCAACCATTCCAAGCGTTGCTTGGTGGAATCGAACTGATGCATGCGGGGAGCGACATGGTGCGTGACATAGTCTTGTGCTGCCTGAATGTCCTTGTCAAACTGGATTTTTCCAGAAGCGTCGAACAAGTTCAGCTGTGCGTTGAGTGCGTGGTAGCTCTTGCGCTTGCCGACCCCGCCGGCATTGTCTGCTGAAGCGGTGCGGAGCGTAGTGCCATGAGGTTGTGTGGGGGTGGCATCGAGAGGCCACATTGTGTCTTCCAATCTGTGTGATGCGGATGGGTTCTTCATCTTGCGGGGGATTAATGGGGTGTCATCGTTAGCTGCTTTTGCTGCTCCCAAAACTTCTGAAGGCCCTGCTTTACGGCGGCGATGTCCTTCTGTGTGCCGAGAAGCTCGAAGTGATACAGCTCCGGTACGTGGCACTTGGCGGAAATGATGCGTCCGGCGACGCAGTAAGCACTTCCGAAGTTGGTATTCCCTGAGGTAATAACGCCCCGGATAAAGGAGCGGTTGATTGGGTCATTGAGGAAGTCGATGACCTGTTTGGGGACTGCGCGTTTGAGCGAGCCTCCGCCGTAGGTGGGAACGATGAGTACGTACGGGTGTGAAACCTGGATCATCCCGGTTTTCTTGGGGCGCAGTGGAATGCGCACCGCGGGTCTATCTAAGCGTTCAACGAATCTTTTTGTGTTTTCTGAAACGCTGGAAAAGTACACCAAATCTGGTGAGTCTGACATGGCAATCCTGCTCATCCTGGCCTTAGCCATAAGTGGGATAGGTGATATTCGAAAAGACTAACTACGCAATGCCGTAGTTGCAACTACGGCCTAACGTAGTTTTGAAAAGGGCAGGTGAGGGCAGGATTAAAACAAAGGGGAAGGTCTAAAGGCTGTGGTGTGCTACAAACACTGCGTCGGTAGCTGGGCGTCCAAGTACTACCCACTGAGTGCTGCCGGCCACCTGTATTTCGAGAGAGTCTGAAAAGGGCGCTCCCTCGCGCGTGCTAAGAACAGCCCCAGTGACAATGCCGCGCTCTTCAAGGAACTTCAGCAGTTGTGGGTCGGAATCAGAAATGCGTTCCACGGTCACCTGCGATTGTGCACCGCTGTCGGTGAGACGGTGCGCACTGGGGATTGTGATCTGTCCATCAACCGTAGGGATAGGATCGCCGTGTGGATCCCTAGTGGGGTAATCAAGGAACTTATCCACACGTTCTATGAGCATGTCGGACACCGCGTGTTCGAGATTTTCGGCTTCATTATGGACTTCGTCCCACGTGTAGTCCAACGCTTGAACCAAAAAAGACTCAAGCAATCGGTGGCGGCGCACCATGACCAATGCGTACTGCCTGCCAAGTTCGGTTAACTCCACAGAGCCATAGGGCGTGTGTGACACGAGTCCTTGCTTCGACATTTTGCGCACTGCATCGGAAACCGAGGAGAGCTTGAGTCCCAACTGTTTCGCTATAAGTGTGGCGGTAACGGGCTCGGACGACCATTCCTTTAGCCCCCAGATTGCTTTCAAATAGTTCTGGGTACTGGTGGATAGCTCGGAAACAGACATGAGCAAATGTTAACCCAGCTTCCGTATGCGCCTTTGGTGCTGCGCCCCAACGCTCATAGCGAACAGAGGCCAAGTTTGAGAGGAATGCCGGTAAGGTGGGGCCAGTTAAAGCATTCTTCACTTGAAGGAGAACCATTCATGTCTGAGAAGATTTCAATGAACTCGTCGTCTACGGGTATGAATCTGAGCGATAGCGTGTATGAGCGCCTGCTGCGCGAGCGCATTATCTTCCTGGGAACCCAGGTGGATGATGAGATTGCCAACAAACTGTGCGCCCAGATCCTCCTGCTGTCTGCAGAGGACCCCACGCGCGATATTTCGCTTTATATCAACTCGCCGGGTGGCTCCGTTACCGCGGGCATGGCAATCTACGACACGATGAAGTACTCGCCGTGCGATGTGGCTACCTATGGCATGGGCCTGGCTGCTTCGATGGGCCAGTTCCTCCTGTCTGGTGGCACCAAGGGCAAGCGCTACGCGCTGCCGCACGCCCGCATCATGATGCACCAGCCTTCCGCTGGTGTGGGTGGTACCGCTGCAGATATCGCCATCCAGGCTGAGCAGTTCGCGCAGACCAAGCGTGAGATGGCTGAGCTCATCGCTGAGCACACTGGCCAGACCTTCGAGCAAATCACCAAGGATTCGGACCGCGACCGCTGGTTTACCGCCCAGCAGGCCAAGGAATACGGCATCGTCGACCACGTCATCGAGTCCGTCAACGGTCCTATCACCAACTAGGGAACAAGGAGCTTTATCACTATGTCGAACCTTCAGATGCCTTCTTCCCGCTACGTTCTGCCGGAGTTCATTGAGCAGAACGCACAGGGATCGAAGACCACCAACCCGTATTCCAAGCTCTTTGAAGAGCGCATCATCTTCCTGGGCACCCAGGTCGATGACACCTCCGCCAACGACATCATGGCGCAGCTGCTGGTCCTGGAATCCCAGGATCCGGATCGCGACATTACGATGTACATCAACTCCCCGGGTGGCTCCTTCACCGCGCTGATGGCTATCTACGACACCATGCGCTACGTTCGCCCGGACGTGCAAACCGTCTGCTTGGGCCAAGCCGCGTCCGCAGCAGCCGTCTTGTTGGCCGCTGGCGCCCCGGGTAAGCGCGCCGCTCTGCCGAACTCTCGCGTGCTGATTCACCAGCCGCGCACGCAGGGCACGCAGGGCCAGGTCTCTGACCTTGAGATCGAGGCCAACGAGATCGAGCGCATGCGCCGCCTCATGGAAGAGACCCTGGCCGAGCACACCGGCCGCACCGCAGAGCAGGTGCGCATCGATACCGACCGCGACAAGATCCTCACCGCGCAGGAAGCCGTCGAATACGGTCTCATCGATACCGTCTTTGATTACCGCAAGCTCAACGCCTAAGTGAGCAAGCTTAAAGCCCCGCTGTCTAGTAGATAGCGGGGCTTCGGTCATGCCTAGGCTTCGTAGGGCGGCAGGATGGCCTCGGGGGACTCGGGGAGGATCTGGCCGCCGTCGATAATGAGGGTCTGGCCGGTGATGTAGCCTGCCTCGCGGGAGGTGAGGAAGGCCGCGGCATTGCCGATATCGCGCGGGGACCCTAAACGGTGCATGGGAATGGAGCGCGCCATCTGGTCGAGGTACTCCTGACCCTGGCCCTCCAAACCCTCGGTGAGGATGTTGCCTGGTAGAACTCCATTGATGGTGATGCCATCGCGCGCCACTTCCAGGGCGGCGGAGCGCATGAAGCCCTGCTGCGCGGCCTTCGAAGCGCCGTAGTGCGCCCAGCCTGGGTAACCGGTGTGCGAGCCGGTGATAGACGTCGTGATGACGATGCGCCCGTAGCCCGCCTTCTTCATGTAAGGCAGCGCCTCCTGCACCACGGTGAAGGTACCGTGCGTGTTGATGGCGAACATGGTGTCCCACTGCTCGTCGCTCATGTCCTCGAGCGGGCAGTTGGGGAAGACACCGGCGTTGGAACAGACAATGTCGATGCGGCCATAGCGCTTGACGACGTCCCCATAAAGGGTGCGGACGGAGTCGCGCGAGGTGACGTCGACAAGCAGGGCGTCCGCGCCGAGTTCTTCGGCGGTTTTGTGTGCGGCTTCTTCGTTGAGGTCAGCGATGATGACGGTCGCGCCGGCCTCGCGCAGGGCACTGACGATACCGCGGCCGATGCCGGCGGCACCGCCGGTGACGATGGCAACCTGGTCCTGAAGATCGAACATGTGAAGCTCCTTAGCGGTTGAGGGTGGCTCTGAGCCCCAGCCTAGGCCGCTACCGGTTGTGGCGTGCTGTGCTTTGTGGTCGCCGTGTAGGCACGCACGCCGATGAGGGAGAGCGCGGCCAGCACCGCGGTAACACCAGCGAGGGTGTAGAGGCCCGTCGGGGTCCAGCCTGTTTCGAGGAGGTAGCCGGCCAGGATAGGCGCGAGGGTGGCGCCGACGCGGGCGATGCCGATGGCGGCGCCCGTTCCCGTGGTGCGCAGTGCGGAAGGGTAGACCTCCGGGGTGACGGTATAGAGGCCGGAAATGCAGGCGTTGAGGCTAAGGCCTACGCCGACACCGAGGGCGAACATGAGGGGGGGCACGGCGGTGGAGTTGATGAAGCCGACGAGGACGACGGAGGAGACAAGACAGAAGGCGATGAGCAGCGGGCGGGCGTCGATGCGCGTGGTGAATAGGCCGAAGAGGATGGCGCCGATAGCCCCGCCGAAGGAGAGCATGATGCCGCCGATGATGCCTTGTTGAGCAGTCAGGCCCTCGGCGGTAAGTAGCTTCGGGGTCCACTGTGAGGTGAAGTTGTAAGCAAACATGATGAAGCTGAATGCCAGCCAGAGCTTGATGGAGGTGCGCAGGAACTGTGGGGAGATGAGGTCCTTGTAGGACGCCTTGTGGGTGGTGCGGGGGCGGACGCTGACCTCGCTCTTGAGGCCGAGCTTGGCGGTGATGGTGCGCACGGCGTCCATGCGGCCGCGGGCGGCGAGGAAGTCGGCGGACTCGGGGACGACAGCAACCGTGAGGATAAGGGCCACGACGGTGAGCGTTGCGCCGACCCAGAAGATGGGTTGCCAGCTATCGAAGGTTGATGCGATAACACCGCAGAAGGATGCACCAAGGCCGTAGCCGGAGGCATAAATGGCGACGGCCAGTCCGCGGAAGCGCAGGTTGGAATACTCGCTGACGAGGACGGTGACGCAGACGAGGACGCCGCCGACGCCAATGCCGGTGATGAGGCGGAAGAAGAGGAGAAGGCTAAACGTTGGCGCGAGGGCGGTGAGAACGAGGCCGACGAGGTCGATGATGAGTGAGACGGTAATCAGTGTGGTGCGCCCGAGGCGGTCAGCTAGCGGGGCAAGGAAGAAGGAACCGAGGCCGATACCGATAAGCGCGGCGGAGAGGAGCCAGCCTAGGGAGGAATTGGACAAGGCGAACTCTTCGCTGACAGGTCCGGCGCCGAAGGCCATGGCCACCATGTCGTAGCCGTCGAGAGCGTTGAGGAAGAGGGCGATGGCGATGATGAGCCACTGGCGCGCGCCCATGGGGGAGCGGTCGATGAGTTCGCGGATGTCCATGAAAGTCTTTCTGCTGATGGAGAGGTTTCGATGTAAGTTAGTGAACCGCTCTGTCTATGTCCATTAACTGCCGTTTTAAATTCAGTGGCGCGCCGCCGCGCGAGGAATAGCGCTCGGGTCTGGGTGGTTTACTAGAGTGGAATGGACTGCGGTAAAATCGCTCCACCCAACCCCAGAGAAAAGAGTTGAAAGGCCTTCATGGCACGTATGCAAGAAAGCGCTGACCTGCTCAAGTGTTCCTTCTGTGGAAAGAGTCAGAAGCAGGTGAAGAAGCTTATCGCCGGCGGCGGCGTCTACATCTGTGACGAGTGCATCGAGCTCTGCAACGAAATCATCGAAGAGGAGCTCGGCGCGGCTCAGGCTGAGGCGGACGAAGAGAAGGAAATGCGCCTTCCGCGTCCTTCGGAGATTTCGGCTTTTCTGGATAAGTATGTCATCGGCCAAGACCAGGCCAAGCGTGTGTTGTCGGTGGCTGTGTACAACCACTACAAGCGCATCAAGGCTGAGGAAGCCGCGGGCTTGGAAGGCCGTCGGAAGAAGACTCAGGATGAAGAAGTGGAGATTGCCAAATCCAACATCCTGATGCTGGGCCCGACGGGCTCCGGCAAGACCTACCTGGCGCAGACCCTGGCACGTTTGCTCGATGTGCCCTTTGCGATCGCGGATGCCACGAGCCTGACCGAGGCCGGTTACGTGGGCGAGGACGTTGAGAACATCCTGCTCAAGCTGCTGCAGGCTGCGGACTTTGATGTGGAGCGCGCGCAGCACGGCATCATTTACGTCGATGAGGTGGATAAGATCTCCCGCAAGTCGGAGAACCCCTCGATTACCCGCGATGTGTCCGGTGAGGGCGTGCAGCAGGCGCTGTTGAAGATCCTCGAGGGAACCGTGGCGGCCATCCCGCCGCAGGGCGGACGTAAGCACCCGAACCAGGAGTTCATCCAGCTGGATACCACGAACATCCTCTTCATCGTGGCCGGTGCTTTCGCGGGCTTGGACAAGGTGATTTCGGAGCGCGTGGGCAAGAAGGGCGTGGGATTCGGCGCCAAGCTGGAGAGCAAGGACGAGAAGGAGTCCGTCGACTTCTTCTCCCAGGTGCGCCCAGAGGACCTGGTGAAGTTCGGCCTCATCCCGGAATTCATCGGCCGCCTTCCGGTGGTTGCCACGGTGGACAACCTGGACCGCGAATCGCTGGTTAAGGTATTGGTGGAACCGAAGAACTCCCTGGTCAAGCAGTACCAGCGCCTGTTCAGTATGGATGGTGCGGAGCTGCACTTCGAGGATGCGGCGCTGGAGGCAATTGCCGAGCTAGCACTCGAGCGCAAGACCGGTGCCCGCGGCCTACGCGCCATCATGGAGGAGCTGCTCGTTCCCATCATGTATGACCTTCCGGACCGCGAGGACATTGCCAGCGTCCACATCACGCAGGACTGCGTGACTGACGGCGGCGAGCCGGAGTTCGTGTACTCGGATGAGGCGAAGGAATCCGCCTAAACGGCATCTTATAAAAGGCATCTTCACGGCTGAAGATGCCTCTTGCGCTGTCTAAAAGGCGTTTTCAGGCCTAAAAACGCCGTCTGTCAGATGCCATCTTCGTGCTGGGGGGGCAAAGGAACCAGATGAGTGGGACCATTTAGCTATGGCGCGAGATCGTGACCTGGGATTATGCACGGGCCGGCGGGTAAATGGTTCCTTTACTGTGGTTTTATTGCTCGCCCGGTGCTGGGAAGAGGGTTCTACTCGTAGAGGTCCCGGGACACGTCGCCTTCGTCCTCGGTGGAGTAGACGTCCAAGGGCGCGGATTCGGCTTCCAGCTCGGTCTCGTTCTGCTTGAGGTAGGACTCAAAGCCAATGTCGGGGATGTTCGCCGTGAGGAAGGCCAGCACGGCATCGACGGCCATGCGGTGCAGACCCTCGGTGTTGTTGTGGGTGTGCATATCGATGTCGAGCAGATTGCTCATCATCGCGTGATTTGTCACCCGGTACATCGTCAGCGCCGAAATCAGAGTGAAGATATCGTTCGCAGAAATGCCCGGGCGGAAGGCGCCGGAATCTTGGCCCAGCATAAGCAGCCTGTCGAGGTGGAGGGAGATCGCTGAAACGTCGACAAGCGCGTGCGAGGACTCCAGCACACTGTGAGAGGACTCCATCGTCAGCATCCGGATGGCCTCCGGGTTGTCCACGTGCTGGCGGAACATCCAGTCCACCAAAGTGCGCACGCCCTCTACCGGGACCGCGGAATTGATTTCCAAGCTGCCCTCCGGAGGGTTGAGCCGCTGGGCAGCTGCAGCCAATGCCTGCTGGTAGAGGCCCTTTTTATCCCCGAAGTAGTAATGGATCATGCGCTTGGACATTCCAGACAGCTTCGACACGGTTTCGAGCTTGGTATCGGCATAACCGTGCTCAGAAAACTGCGCTATCGCAACATCGATCACGTGCTCAACAGAGCCGGAGTCGACCGTTGCAGTCTCAGTGCTCATGGAAAGTCCCGTCTAGTCGATGAATATGCGTACAGTTGTCCACTATGCCGAAAAAAGACGGCCATGGAGTTCAAGTGCAAAGAACTCGCATCTTTCGGGGGTAAAATCACACCCCATGGGGGCGAAAAACGGGACTAGGGTGGGGAAGTGAGTACCCAGCCGAAAGGATTCACACATGACTGCTTCTCAACCCGTCAAGATCACCGTGACCGGCGCCGCCGGCAACATCGCGTACTCCCTGCTGTGGCGCATCGCTGCCGGCGATGTCTATGGCAAGGACACTCCAGTTGAACTCGCATTGCTGGAAATCCCGGACGCCGTTGGTGCCGCTGAGGGCGTGGCCATGGAACTTAATGACTCCGCCTTCCCGCTCCTTCGCGGCATTACCGTCACCGATGATCCGGAGGTGGCCTTCAAGGACACCAAGGCCGCTTTCCTCGTGGGCTCCCGCCCGCGCACCAAGGGTATGGAGCGCGCTGACCTGTTGGAGGCTAACGGCGCTATCTTCACTGTGCAGGGCAAGGCGCTGAACGCCGTCGCCGCACGCGACGTTCGCGTCCTCGTCGTGGGCAACCCGGCCAACACCAACGCCTATATCGCCGCGAACAGCGCTCCGGACCTGGACCCGAGCCAGTTCAGCGCGCTCATGCGTCTGGACCACAACCGCACGCTGAGCCAGGTGTCCCTCAAGACGGGCGTGCCCACCGCGGAGCTGACCAAGGTTGCCGTTTGGGGCAACCACTCCGCCTCCCAGTTCCCGGACCTGACCTACTCCAACGCCGAGGTAGATGAGACCTGGTACAAGGAGGAGATGATTCCGAAGGTGGCCAAGCGCGGCGCCGAGATCATCGCCGTGCGTGGCCGCTCCTCGGCAGCCTCCGCAGCATCCGCCGCGGTGGATCACATGCACGATTGGATCCATGGCACCGAGGATTGGCGCACCGCCGCCATCGTTTCGGATGGTTCCTATGGCGTGGACGAGGGGCTCGTCGCAGGTTTCCCCACCGTCTCCCGCGACGGAAAGTGGGAAATCGTCCAAGGCCTGGAGCTTAGTGACTTCCAGAAGGAGCGCA
The DNA here is from genome assembly GCF_037850265.1 of Corynebacterium hesseae. Classification (NCBI taxonomy): domain Bacteria; kingdom Bacillati; phylum Actinomycetota; class Actinomycetes; order Mycobacteriales; family Corynebacteriaceae; genus Corynebacterium; species Corynebacterium hesseae. The sequence continues at coordinate 2,136,545 of NZ_CP137211.1, read as the reverse complement.
TCGAGGCCTCCGTGCAGGAGCTGCGTGAGGAGCGCGAGGCCGTAGCCCACCTGCTGAAGGGCTAAGCCTCCAGCACCAAGTTATCGATGAGTCGCACCGGCCCCACCTGCGCTGCAACCAGCGCCAAGGCGGGCCGGTGTTGTGTATCTACGGGCTCGAGCGTGGCTGGGTCCACCACGGTGAGGTAATCCACCGTCACGCCGGGGGAGGTGGCGAGCTGGGCCTCGGCTTCTTTGAGCGAGGCGCCATCCTGCAGCGCGAAGAGCGCCTGGGATAGGGCGACCGCCTGCTCACGCTCGGCGGCACTGAGGCGTGCATTGCGGCTGGACTCGGCCACGCCGTCCGTTGCGCGCACGATGGGCACGCTGATGATGTCCAGCGGCACATCGAGGTCCGCCACCAGGCGACGGATGATGGCTACTTGCTGCGCATCCTTTTGCCCAAAATAAGCGCGGTCCGGTGCGACAAGGTGAAACAGCTTGCTCACCACGGTGGCCACGCCATCGAAGTGGCCGGGGCGCGAGGCACCTTCCAAGACCGAGCCCATCTCACCCGTGCGCACCCACACCCGCGGGGTACCGCCCGGGTACATTTCCTCCACGCTGGGGGCGAAGACCGCATCGACTCCCAACGAGTCCAGCAGCGCGGCATCCGCGTCGAGGGTGCGCGGGTAGGCGCGGTAGTCTTCGCAATCGCCCAGGTCCGTGAACTGGAGGGGGTTGACAAAGACCGAGCACACCACGGTGTCGTTGTCTTCGCGGGCGCGGCGAATGAGGGAAGCGTGGCCGTCGTGAAGCGCGCCCATCGTGGGTACCAAGCCCACGGAGCCGGACGTTGCCGCGCGGAAGGCACGGAGTTCGGATTTAGTTGTGAGGATCTGCATGGCTTAAGACCTTAGTCCTCGAAGGACTCCTCGGCGTTGGGGAAGGAGCGTTCGTTCACATCGGACACGTACTCCTTCGCGCCCTCCAGCAGTGCGCCGCGCAGATTCGCGTAGCGGCGCACAAATCGCGGCGCCTTGGGCCCGCCCAGGCCGAAGGCATCGGTCCACACCAGAATCTGACCGTCGGTCTGCGCGCCGGCGCCGATGCCAATGGTGGGGATAGGCAGCTCCTTGGTCACCTGCTCAGCAAGGGCTGCCGGGACCATCTCCAGCACCACGGCGAAGGCGCCGGCCTCGGCGAGGGCGCGGGCGTCGTCGTGAAGCTTCTCCGCACCGGCACCCCGGCCTTGGACTACGAAGCCACCCAAGGCGTGGACTTGCTGGGGCGTAAAGCCAATGTGGGCGCAGACGGGGATGCCGGCGGCGACAAGCGCGGCAACAATCGGTGCGCGCTCCGCACCGCCCTCCAGTTTCACGGCCTGCGCGCCGGTTTCCTTCATGACGCGCACCGCGGTCTCGAGTGCCTGGGAGGGGCCGTCCTCATAGGAGCCAAAGGGAAGGTCCACCACCACGAAGGCACGGGAGGTCGATGCAACCACCGCGCGGGCGAGGGGGATCATCTCATCCAGGGTGAGCGAGAGCGTGGTTTCGCGGCCCAGGACCACGTTGGCCAGGGAATCGCCGACGAGCAGGAGATCTACCCCGGCTTCATCGAAGATTTCGGCGGTCATGCAGTCATAGCTCGTCAGGCACGCGAAGGCCTGAGAGTTTTCTTTAGAGCGGGCGAAATGGCGGGTGCGGAGGCGGGCGCGGTGGCCAGGGTTGTGAGACATGCCCTTACTCTAGACACGGCGCTGGTGCCAGTTGACGCACAGGGTAGAGTTGGCCAGGTGACTGATCAGAATAAAGAGCAACTCGTTGGCACCAACCGCGCGGACCAGCTTCCCAAGTCCTGGGAGCCGCAGGCAGTAGAAAAAGACCTCTACGAAGGCTGGGTAAGCGCCGGTTACTTCACCCCGGATGCGTCCTCGGAGGCGGAGCCTTATTCCATCGTGCTGCCGCCGCCGAACGTCACCGGCCAGCTGCACATGGGCCACGCCCTGGACCACACTCTGATCGACTCCATCATTCGCCGCAAGCGCATGCAGGGTTATGCCACCCTGTGGCTGCCGGGCGCTGACCACGCCGGTATCGCTACCCAGACCAAGGTGGAGGCCCGCCTGCGTGAGCAGGAGGGCAAGAAGCGCTGGGACTATGAGCGCGAGGAATTTATCAACAAGGTCTGGGAGTGGAAGGAAGAATTCGGCGGCACCATCCAGAACCAGATGCGCGCCATCGGTGACTCGGTGGACTGGTCCCGCGAGCGCTTCACCCTGGATGATGGCCTCTCCCGCGCCGTGCAGACCATCTTCAAGACCCTCTACGACGAGGGCATGATCTACCAGGCTAACCGTCTGGTCAACTGGTCCCCGGTGCTGGAGACTGCGGTGTCCGATATCGAGGTCGTGTACAAGGACGTCGAGGGCGAGCTCGTGTCCATTCGTTATGGTTCGCTGAACGACGACGAACCGCACCTCATCGTTGCCACCACCCGTGTGGAAACCATGCTGGGTGACGTCGCCATCGCCGTCCACCCCGACGACGAGCGCTACGCCCACCTGGTGGGTAAGGAGCTGCCGCACCCCTTCCGCGATGATTTGAGCCTGAAGATCATCGCCGATGATTATGTGGACATGGAATTCGGTACCGGTGCCGTGAAGATCACCCCGGCGCACGATCCGAATGACTACGCCATGGGCCTGCGCCACGACCTGGACATGCCCACGATCATGGACACCACCGGCCACATCGCGAACACCGGAACGAAGTTCGACGGCCTGACCCGCGAGGAAGCTCGCGTGGAGATCCGTGAGGCGCTGCGCGAGCAGGGCCGCATTGTCAAGGAGATTCGCCCCTACGTCCACTCCGTGGGCCACTCGGAGCGCTCCGGCGAGCCCATCGAGCCGCGCCTGAGCCTGCAGTGGTTCGTGGCCGTGGAGAAGATGGCGAAGATGTCCGGTGATGCCGTCCGCGAGGGCGATACCACCATCCACCCGAAGTCCCTGGAGCCGCGCTACTTCGAGTGGGTCGATGACATGCACGATTGGTGCATCTCCCGCCAGCTGTGGTGGGGCCACCGCATCCCGATCTGGTACGGCCCGGAGGGCGAGGACGGCCAGCGCGACATTATCTGCGTCGGCCCCGACGAGGAAGCCCCAGAAGGCTACGTTCAGGACCCGGACGTTCTGGATACCTGGTTCTCCTCTGCGCTGTGGCCTTTCTCCACGATGGGCTGGCCGGAAAAGACCGCCGATCTGGAGAAGTTCTTCCCCACGAACGTGTTGGTCACCGCCTATGACATCCTCTTCTTCTGGGTCGCCCGCATGATGATGTTCGGCACCTTCGCCGGCGCCCACACCCCGGAGCTGCTCGGTGAGGGCAAGGACGGCCGCCCGCAGGTTCCGTTCACGGATATCTACCTGCACGGCCTGGTGCGCGATGAGCAGGGCCGCAAGATGTCGAAGTCCTTGGGCAACGGCATCGACCCGATGGATTGGGTGCGCGACTATGGCGCGGACGCACTGCGCTTCACCCTGGCCCGCGGCGCGAACCCGGGCGTGGACCTGCCGCTGGCTGTCGATGCCGCCGCTGCCGGCCGCAACTTTGCGACCAAGCTCTTCAACGCCACCAAGTTCGCGCTCATGAACGGCGCGGGCGTGGCTGAGCTGCCGGCACGCGACGCGCTGACCGACGCCGACCGCTGGATCCTCGACCGCTCCGAAGAGGTCCGCGCCAAGGTGGACGCCTACCTGGATGATTACCAGTTTGCCAAGGCTAACGAGCTGCTCTACCACTTCGTGTGGGATGAGCTGTGTGACTGGTACCTGGAGATTGCCAAGACCCAGATCCCGCGTGACTTCGATGGGGCGAGCGCCGAGGAGCAGGCTACCGGACGTACGACCCAGATCGTTCTGGGCCGCGTTCTTGATCTGGTTCTGCGTTTGCTGCACCCGACGATGCCGTTTGTCACCGAGGTCCTGTGGAAGGCCCTGACCGGTGGGGAGACCATCGTCACCGCGCAGTGGCCTACCCAGGAGCACACCAACGGCGGCGCCGAGAAGGACGAGGTAGCCGCCCGCCGCATTCAGGACGCAGACAAGCTCATCACTGAGCTGCGCCGCTTCCGTTCCGATCAGGGTGTCAAGCCTTCGCAGAAGGTCCCGGGCCGCCTCGACTTCGCCGCGGCCGACCTGCAGGAGCAGGAAGGGCTCATCCGCAACCTGGCCAACACCACCGAGCCGGGTGAGGACTTCACCGCGTCCGCCTCCATCGAGGTGCGCCTGTCCCAGGCCACCGTCGAGGTCACCCTGGACACCTCCGGCGCCGTCGACGTCATCGCTGAGCGCAAGCGCCTGGAGAAGGATCTGGCCAAGGCCCAGAAGGAGCTGGACCAGACCGGCAAGAAGCTGGGTAACGAGGCCTTCCTGTCCAAGGCGCCGGAGGCCGTCGTGGAGAAGATCCGCGTGCGCCAGCAGGTGGCTCAGGAAGAAGTCGAGCGCATCACCGCACGTCTGGAGGGGCTCAAGTAGTGGCGGGGGAGAAAGACCGCGAGGAATTTGAGGTCGTCGATGCCCTCGCGGAGGGCACCGATGGCGGGCCGGTCGAAATCACCGACTCCGGCCTAACGCTCAACCTCGGCGGCGAGGATGACTACGAGGAGGCAGCGCCCGAGCAGGCCACGCCGGAGGAGCTCGCGGAGCTGGCTCAGGTGACCGCGGAGCTCAACGCGCGTGCCCCGGAGACTATCATTGAGCCCAGCCTCGAGCGCATCGAGATGCTCATGGATCTCTTGGGCAACCCGGAGCGTTCCTTCCACGTCATCCAGGTTGCAGGCACCAACGGCAAGTCCTCGACCGCGCGCATGATCGATTCGCTGCTGCGCTCCTTCCACCGCCGCGTAGGCCTAGTGACCAGCCCGCACCTGCAGCTAGTCACCGAGCGCATCGGCATCGACGGCCACCCCATCCACCCGCGCGACTTCGTGCGCATTTGGCGCGAAATCAAGCCCTATGTGGAAATGGTGGATTCCCGCTCCGACATCCCCATGTCCACCTTCGAGGTGCTGGTGGGTATTTCCTACGCGGCCTTCGCCGATGCGCCCATCGACGTCGCCGTGGTCGAGGTTGGCCTTGGCGGCACGTGGGATGCCACGAACGTGGTCAACGCGGAGGTAGCCGTGGTCATGCCGGTGGGTCTCGACCACACGGATTACCTCGGTGACACCATCACCGAGATCGCCGGTGAAAAGGCCGGCATCATCAAAGCCCGCGAGCACGATGCCGACGACGTGCTCACGCCGGGGGAGAACATCGCTATCATCGCCGAGCAGGAGCCGGAGGCCATGCGTGTGCTGCTGCAGCGCACCGTCGACGTCGGCGCCGGCGTAGCGCGCGCGGGCTCCGAGTTCGCCGCGCTGGAATCCCGCATTGCCGTCGGCGGCCAGCAGCTCACCATCCAAGGTCTCGGCGGCCTCTATGAGGACATCTTCCTGCCGCTGCACGGCGAGCACCAAGCCAAGAACGCGGCCGTCGCCTTGGCGGCGGTGGAGGCTTTCTTCGGGGCGTCGTCAGGCAATCAGCTCGATATCGCCTCCGTGCGCACCGGCTTTGCCAAGGCCGTTTCCCCCGGACGCTTGGAGCGCGTGCGCACCAGCCCCACGACCTTCTTGGACGCCTGCCACAACCCGCACGGCGCTAAGGCCCTAGCCGCAGCGCTCGACCGCGACTTCGACTTCGCCCGCCTCATCGGCGTGGTGTCCATCTTCGCCGACAAGGACGCCGCCGGCATCCTCACGGCCCTGGAATCCGTTCTCACGGAAGTCGTGATTACTCAGAACACCTCGCCGCGCGCCCGCGATGCCTACGAGCTAGCGGAGCTCGCCCGCGACATCTTCGGTGAGGAGCGCGTGTATGTCGAACCCGAGCTGCCCAGCGCCTATACCCAAGCCGTGGAATTGGCGGAGGAGGCCGATGTGCAGTCCGGTTCCGGCATCGTGATTACTGGCTCGGTGGTCACGGCAGGTGACGCCCGCGCACTCTTTGGAAAGGAGCCCGCATGAGCCCCCGCAAACCCGTCCCCGAGGAGGAGATCGGCCCGCTCGGACTAGGCCAAGCGCCGGCCAAGGATCCCCTCAAGCAATTCGGTGGCATGGTGGTGGCCAGTTCCCTCACGCTGGAACTCATCACCTTGGTTTTGGCGCTGCCGATGCTGTACAAGCTGTATGACGGCACCCTGTGGACCCCGTTCAACTATGGCGTGGTCATCGGATTTATGGTGCTGTTGTTAGCGTCCTTCCCGTTCATGAACAAGTCCTGGGTCGTCGGGGTATTGATCGTGTTCCACGTCATCGGCATTGTTCTTGGTTTCATGGTCCACTGGTCCGTGGCCACGATCTTCATCATCTTCGCCCTTCTTTGGGCTCTGGCGGCGTATATGCGCTCGGTGATCGTCGCCCGCATGGAGCGCGGTTACCTCACCACGCAGCACCTGACTGAGAAGTAGGTCGCTGCGGTGTATATCCGGCCCGAGCTGCGCGCAGGCGCGGCGTTCATGTCGCTTTTCGATCCGACTAATCCGCTCATCCGCCGTGCCGGGCGCATCGTGCCAGCGCTGTGGCCGGCACCTTTAATCCAGGGCGTGCGCACGCGGCGGGTGAAGAACACCGAAATCCACGCGACCATCTATAGCCCGGAGAACCCGCGCGGCGCGGTGCTGTGGATCCACGGGGGCGGTCTGCTCATGGGACATCCGCGCCAGGACGTCAAGCACCTCAAGGAGACCGCCGCAGAGGTTGGAGTCACCGTCGTCGCGCCGCACTACCGCTTCGCCCCGGAAAATCCCTATCCGGCCGCGCTTGACGACGTCCACTCGGCCCACCACTGGCTCCTCACGCACGCGGAGGAGCTGGGAATTAGTCCGGATCGGATTGTCATCGCCGGCCAAAGCGCCGGGGGAGGGCTGGCTGCCGCGTTGTGCCAGCGCCTCCACGATGAAGGCGGGGTTCAACCAGCGGGGCAGTGGTTGTTTTGCCCGATGCTCGATGACCGCACAGCATTCACCGACCGCAACCCCATCTGGGACGCAGATTCCAACGCGCAGGCGTGGCGCTTCTACGTCGATGGCAACCCGGAAGCACCCTATGCCGTGCCCGGCCGCCGCACGGATCTGTCGGGGCTACCGCCGGCGTGGCTCTACGCGGGTAGCAGCGAGCTTTTCTACGGCGAGATTATGGATTACGCCGAGCGCCTGAAAACTGCTGGTGTGCCAACACAGTGCGAGGTTGTAGAAGGCGGCGTGCATGCCTTCGAGTTGTGGGCTCCCCATACCGCGGCGGCAAAGCGCCTGCTCATGCGCTCTCGCGTTTGGCTGCAGTCGACACTCAACGCGCTAGACTAACGGGCATGCTCTTTCTGCTCTACGGTCTTTCCGCACTGCTGTGCATCGCCGCGCTCGTGGCCAAGCTGTATTTCGGTGGCTTCGCGTTCCCGCTCGCACTGCTGATTCCGGCCTTCGTCTTCCTCGTCGTCGGTATGCTCAAGCAGCAGCGCGATGAGCGGCCGGTGGAGTTTGCGGATCTGGAAGAGTGGCACCGCGAGGAGCTAAAAAGCCTGCTGGAGAGCGGTCAATACGGCACGGCCGTGCGTCAAGTGCAGTTGTGGTTTCGCGGAACGAGCCATGAGCGCGCGGAAGAAATCGTGCAACACCTCACGTAACGCTTAGAATTAGCCCCACTGTCAGGACGCGGGAGCACCTGTTCTGTACTATGTGCCCTATGACTGAACGTACACTCATTCTCATCAAGCCGGATGGCGTCAAGAACGGCCACGTGGGCGAGATCATCTCTCGCATCGAGCGCAAGGGCCTGAAGCTCGTCGCCATGGATCTGCGCGTCGCCGACGAGGAGACCGCTAAGAAGCACTACGCCGAGCACGAGGACAAGCCTTTCTTCGGCGAGCTCGTTGACTTCATCACCTCTGCACCGTTGGTTGCTGGCATCGTCGAGGGCGAGTCCGCTATCGCCGCATGGCGTCAGCTGGCCGGTGGCACCCACCCGGTGGAGAAGGCCACCCCGGGCACCATCCGCGGTGACTTCGCTCTGACCGTTGGCGAGAACGTCGTCCACGGTTCCGACTCCCCGGAGTCCGCTGAGCGTGAGATCTCCATCTGGTTCCCGAACCTCTAAAGAAGTTCATCGCGCCTAGCGCGCAATAAAGCCCGAGCAGTTCACAACGATGAATGAACTGCTCGGGCTTTTGTCATTTCTGGCCCTTAGCCCGAACCCGTCCTGTGTGCTCGAGCACAGATAATCTGGGCGCGGCTTAGTCGAACGAGAGCAGCGTGCGCAATGCCATAAAGGCGTCTTTGTGCACCTGGTGGGTGACGGTGCGGCCGCGTTGCTGTCTGGATAGCAAGCCTGCCTCCCGCAGGCGCGCTAGGTGGTGGGAGACCGTGGGCTGGCTCAGCGCAGTGAGCTCGGTGAGTTCCGTGACGCTCATGGGTCCACAGCCTTCATCGCACAGGATGGACAAAAGACGCAGGCGTGCTGGGTCTGCCAGCACTTTGAATTGCTGCGAAAAATGCCTCGCCTCGGCGTCGCTGAGCGGGCCCGTGCTTAAGGAGCAACACTCAGTGCCGCGCGCGCTGGTCTCGGGCGTGGAAGAGGAAGCCATGCGATCAGTATAGGGGTTATTCTTGCGCCCTACGTTATATTGACGCATATCAATACGTGCTGTACATTGCATGTTTGCATCGTGCTCTGTTCAACGTTGAAGGAGGGAGAGACATGGCTGTGCCGCAGCGCCCGACGTTGTCTTTTCTTGATCGGTTTCTACCCGTGTGGATCATTCTGGCGATGGCCGCCGGACTGCTCATTGGCCACCTCATTCCCGGGATTGGCCAAGCCTTGGGCGCCGTTGAAGTCGGCGGGATTTCCATCCCGATCGCCATTGGCCTCCTCGTCATGATGTACCCACCCTTGGCCAAGGTTCGCTACGAGAAGACCAAGGAAATTGCCACGGATGGCCGCCTCATGGCAGTATCGCTCGTCCTCAACTGGCTGGTGGGGCCGGCGTTTATGTTTACTCTGGCGTGGCTGTTCTTGGCGGACCAGCCGGAGCTGCGGACCGGCCTCATCATTGTGGGACTTGCGCGCTGTATTGCCATGGTGCTTGTGTGGTCGGACCTCTCGTGCGCTGACCGCGAGGCAACGGCTGTGCTTGTCGCCCTGAACTCCATCTTCCAGGTCGCTATGTTTGGTGTTCTGGGCTGGTTCTACCTTCGCGTCCTCCCCGGATGGCTGGGCTTGGACACGACGAGCGCTGACTTTTCCTTCTGGGCCATCGTCAAGGCCGTACTCGTCTTCTTGGGCATACCGTTCCTGTTGGGTGCGCTGTCTCGCGTGTGGGGCGAAAAGGTAAAAGGACGGGAATGGTTTGAGAACCGCTTCCTCCCAGCCGTATCGCCCCTGGCCATGATTGGTCTGCTGTACACAATTGTGTTGCTCTTCTCCCTGCAGGGCGAGCACATTGTGGAACAGCCAGTAACGGTAGCGCGCGTGGCTGTGCCGCTGGTTATCTATTTCGTGGGCATGTTTGTATTGTCGCTGGGCGTGGCAAAGGCCGTTGGTATGAATTACGCGCAGTCTGCCAGTGTGGCGTTCACTGCAGCAGGAAACAACTTTGAACTTGCCATTGCAGTATCCATCGGCACCTTCGGAGCGATGTCTGCTCAAGCCCTTGCCGGAACGATTGGTCCCCTTGTTGAAATTCCAGTCCTCGTTGGTCTGGTCTATTTCATGCTGTGGATTGGTCCGAAACTCTTCCCGGGAGATGACACTCTTCCGCGCTAGCGCGTGCGTGCAGCGTCCATGCTGCGCACGCCAACTTCGGTCAGAGTGATGTTAAAGGTCCGCTGGTTCTTGCCATAAATAAAACCAGACATTTTCACTACGCCGGACTTTTCGAGCTCGCGCATTTCCTCCTCGAGCCCCTCCTCGTAGCCGAGTAGCCTGCTCAATGCCGGGATGGAAATGGTGTTACCGGTAACGGCGCCCGCCGCCACCAGTCCGCTGAGGGCCTCCGGGTGATCCTCCACGGCGGCAATGCTTTTCTCTGTGACGCCATCCAAGCTGTCCTTTTCTGTGATGGCTTTGATGCGGCGCTTGCCCACGCGAAAGGCAGTGGTGCCGAAGGCGCGGCCACCGATGATAAACGCCGGTATGGCAAAGGTCGTGTGGCCCGCTGCTACGAGGATAGGGTTGAGCGATATATCGCCGACAATCCCGGTGGACTGAATTCCCTCAGTGATGAGAGGGGAGAAGATAGCAAGCACCGGTAGAAAGTAGGCGAGAAGAGGGTAATCGCCCGCCCGGTACTCTTCTTGCGCAGCTTGGACGAACTTTGGCTTGCTGCGAATGATGCGGATGGCGCCGTAGAGCATCACCATGATGAGCACCGCGTAGACCGGGACCGCGTAGGGATAGGGGAAGTCAACGACGCGAAGGCCTGAAGCGATGCCCGCGGGCACGGCTACGGTCACGATATTCCGCAGCGCGATCTCGTTGCGGGCGCGCGCCTGCGCCACAGTGCGTGGCGCGTGGACAGGTATTTTCCGCTCTGCAGGTGTGTTTGTGGGCGCGCCGTTGGACATAGCGGCGATACTAACATGTGAGCCTTAATCGAGCTCTGTGCCAGAATAGAAGGCGCTGACAACTTAATAAAGATGATGAGAATTTTTCAAAGACTCACTACCGTGTGGCGGCAACCTGCGCCCGGGGTGAGCACAACGTCAGGAGATAAGCCACTGATGGCATCCAAGAAGAAAACAAAAGAAGAACGTATTGAATCGACGTTGGTTGCGGCTGTAGCGGGGATTGACCGCGAGGCACTCGCGCCCAAGACCCGCCTTTATGCCTTGGCCAAGCAGGTGGGCGTGGCTTCCAAGGAATTGGTGGCCCAGTTCGCGGAGATGGGAATCAAGAAGTCCGCACAGTCCACACTGACGCCGGAAGAGGTGGGCCAGCTTATCGACGTCCTCGTGCCCGCCACCGAAGCTCCCGAGCAGGCCGCCACCGAGGACGCCAACCCGGCTGCAGCCACGGCCGATGCTGCGCAGACCCCCGAAGAACCTGTCGAAGAAACTACTGAAGCCCCGGCTGAAGAAAAGCCGGAGAAGACCGTGAAGAAGAAGCGCGCCAAGCGCGCGGCGAAGCGCGTGAGCAAGGCAGGCAAGAAGGCTGAGCCGAAGGGGCAGGCAGGGGAACCCACACCGGAAGAGCCTGCTGCGCAGCCGGAGCAGCCGGAGCAGTTGAGCGAGGAAGAAGAAAAGCTGCGTGAGCGCGTGCGCAAGAACGTTGATAACGAGATTTCGCAGATCGTCGACAAGGTCGATGCCGAAATGCTGCACGAGGCGCTCGCCGAGGCCGGTGATAGCGACGAGGACGAGGACCTCACCCCGCTGATCACCCCGATGGCTGAGGAAGACCCGGACGTGTACGACTTCGCGCCGGTCTTCATGGCGCCGAAGATCACTCCGCTGGCCAAGCGCCAGAAGCCAGAAAAGCGCGAGGAAGAAACCGAGGAAGATTCGGCGCCGTCGAACCAACCGCGTGGTCGCCGTCGCGGCAGCCGCGGAACCTCCCGCGGCCGCGGGGCGGAAAGCCGCGGGCCAGCCCGCGAGGAAGTCGAGCACATTGAAGAGCCGAAGGCCATCAAGGGCTCAACCCGCATCGAGGCGCAGCGCCGCCGCCGTGCGGAGCTGCGGGAGAAGGGCCGCGAGCGCCAGCACATCGTCTCCCAAGCGGAGTTTCTCGCGCGTCGCGAATCTGTAGAGCGCACCATGGTGGTGCGCGATAAGCAGCGCACCGACGGCGCGGGCATCATCACCCAGGTCGGTGTGCTGGAGGATGATCTCCTGGTTGAGCACTTCGTCACGACGGAGACGCACCCCTCCCAAATTGGCAATATCTACTTGGGCCGTGTGCAAAACGTGCTGCCCTCGATGGAGGCAGCCTTCGTCGATATCGGACAGGGCCGAAACGGCGTGCTGTACGCGGGCGACATCGACTGGCGCGCATTGGGCATTGGCGGACGCGGCCGCAAGGTGGAAAACGCCTTGAAGTCCGGTGATCAGGTCCTAGTTCAGGTGGCCAAGGATCCCATCGGCCACAAGGGCGCGCGCCTGACCACCCAGATTTCTTTGGCCGGCCGCTTCCTGGTGTATGTGCCGGGCGGGCGCAGCGCGGGTATTTCCCGCAAGCTGCCGGCGCCGGAGCGCAAGCGCCTCAAGGGGATTCTGGAGCGCGTCATCCCGGGGGATGGCGGCGCCATCATCCGTACCGCAGCGGAGAACGTGTCGGAGGAGGACATCGCGTCCGACGTCAACCGCCTGCACTCCCTGTGGGAGGACATTAGCGCCCGCGCCGCGCACGAGAAGGCAACGAAGGGTGCCAAGCCGGTCACCTTGTACGAAGAGCCGGACCTGCTCATCAAGGTCGTGCGCGACCTTTTCAACGAGGACTTCAGCACCTTGGTTGTGGACGGCAAGCGTTCCTACAACACGGTCAGCGCCTATGTGGACTCCATGGCGCATGACTTGGCGGACCGCGTTGTGCGCTATGACGCCCGCGACCACGATGGCGAGGATGCCTTCAGCGCCTACCGCATTGATGAGCAGCTGCAGAAGGCCCTGAGTCGTAAGGTGTGGCTGCCGTCTGGCGGCACCCTCGTCATTGACCGCACTGAGGCCATGACGGTCATTGACGTCAACACGGGCAAATTCACCGGCTCCGGTGGCAACCTCGAGGAGACGGTGACCCGCAATAACCTCGAGGCGGCCGAGGAGATCGTGCGCCAAATGCGCCTGCGCGATATCGGCGGCATGATCGTCGTGGACTTCATCGATATGGTGCTGCCGGAAAACCAGGACCTTGTGCTGCGCCGCCTCAAGGAAGCGCTGGGACGTGACCGGACGCGCCACCAGGTTTCTGAGGTCACCTCACTGGGCCTGGTGCAGATGACGCGAAAGCGCGTGGGCACCGGCCTCATCGAGACTTTCTCCACCGAGTGCGAGGCCTGCCATGGCCGGGGAATCATCATTCACGAGTACCCGGTTGATGAGGATGCCGAGGAAGAGAATTCGAAGCCGCAGCGCCGTGGCCGCAAGGAGCGCCGCGCACCGCAGCGCGATCCGAAGCAGCACCCGGCTGCCGTGCGCATGCACCGCGACGAGGAGGAAGCCGCCGAGCATGGAAACGGCGCAGAACAGGACACAACGCGCGACGACGAGTCCTCCTTGGAGGAGCTCGTGGCCAACGTGGTCGTCGTCGACGAGGACGAGCCGGATACCCCGGATAGCGCCTCCATTGGCTATGCCGTAGCGGAAAGCTTGGACGCGAAGCGCTCGAAGCCGAAGTCGAAGGCGAAGCGCTCGCGCAAGCCGCGCCGGGCAACGCGTACCTTCCGGGAGCCACAGCGCGAGGAGACGAGCGAGGGCTCGCGCGCGAAGCACGGCAAGCGCGATGAGCACGCCGGTGCGGAAAAGGCATCCACGCAGCGCTCGGAGCAGACCTATGACGAGGCTGTTGAAGCCTTTGAGAAGTCACCGCGCCGCAAGCGCCGCACGCGCGGAAATTCCCGCTCGGATATTCGCCCGAAGCGTGAAGACTTCGCGCAGGACGAGACCCCAGCAAAGGACGCTCAACTAGCCACCTCTAAAAAGGAGGCCAAGGCTGAGCGCAAGGGTGCGGAGCCGGGCGAGAACGCGAGCGTGCGCGCGACCCGCAGCCGCGGCCGCCGCCGAGTGGTGCGCAAGATGGCACAGAGCCAGTCCACCCCGGCGTCGAATGAACGCGGACAGGGGAGCGAAGCGCAGCGGCGAGAGTCTTCCGCACAGACCACAGCGTCGAAGGCACGAAAGGGCGGGCGCGGGAGGCGTCGAGTAGCACGGCGCAGGTCGCGCTAGAAAAGGCGTTTTGCCTTTTCGCCCCCTCACGGGGTAGTCTTTGACAGTCGCTGTTTAGACCATGAATGCGCTCGATGGGACGCGCTGCGGTTCCCGCACGTCTCTCGCGGATGTGGTTCTAAACGCCAATGTCCAATGTCCATTCGTTAGCGGCACCACCCAGCTGCTAGCGAGCCGAGTTTAGATAAGGGGTAGCCCTCTATGTACGCGATCGTCAAGACCGGCGGAAAGCAGTACAAGGTTGCTGAAGGTGACCTCGTCAAGGTCGAGAAGATCGAGGGTGAGCCGGGTTCCTCCGTTGCTCTCACCCCGGTTCTGCTCGTCGATGGCGCAACCGTCAAGTCGAAGGCTGCAGACCTGGAGAAGGTCTCCGTCTCCGCTGAAATTGTCGAGCAGGGCAAGGGCCCGAAGATCGACATCCTCAAGTACAAGAACAAGACTGGTTACAAGCGTCGCCTTGGTCACCGTCAGCCGGTGACCACGCTGAAGATTACCGGTATCAAGTAAGCCTTAACCGGCTCTAATTCATCCCTGAAGGAGGGGAAACCACATGGCACACAAGAAGGGTGCTTCCAGCTCCAGCAACGGTCGCGATTCCGAGTCCAAGCGCCTCGGCGTTAAGCGCTTCGGTGGTCAGCAGGTTAAGGCCGGCGAGATCATCGTGCGTCAGCGCGGCACCAAGTTCCACCCGGGTGAGAACGTTGGTCGCGGCGGCGACGATACCCTGTTCGCTCTCGCGGCAGGCTCTGTTGAGTTCGGCGTCAAGCGTGGACGTCGTCTGGTCAACATTGTTCCGGCCGAAGAGGTTGTTGCAGAAGCAACTGCCTAAGAGCTTCATGGCGTAATCCCGAGCTTTTCGCTCGGGATTTTGTCGTTTTCACGCGGCCGGCGTGGCGGGGGGAGCGTGGAGAAAACTAAAGGGGCGTTGCTTCAGATCCCCGCAGTGCTCAACTAGGACGGTATGCCAGGAACCGTTAGACTAGCGGGCATGGCACGATTCATTGACCGAGTGGTTTTGCACTTGCAGGCAGGCGACGGCGGACACGGCTGCGCCTCCGTCCACCGCGAAAAATTTAAGCCGCTCGGCGGGCCCGATGGCGGCAACGGCGGCCACGGCGGAGACATCCTGCTGGAGGTCTCACCCCAGATCCACACCCTCATGGATTTCCACTACCGCCCGCACCTGAAGTCCGGCCGCGGCGGCAACGGCGCCGGTGACTGGCGCAACGGCGCGCGCGGCGAGGACCTCATTCTCGAGGTCCCTGAAGGCACCGTGGTCTATACCGAGGACGGGGAGATGCTCGCGGATCTCACGGTCCCGGGAACCCGTTTCGTGGCCGCGGAGGGTGGTTTCGGTGGACTTGGAAACGCAGCGCTAGCCTCGGCCGCCCGCAAGGCCCCGGGCTTTGCGCTGCAGGGCGAGCCGGGCCAGGCGCGCGACCTCATCCTCGAGCTGAAGTCCATGGCGGACGTCGGCCTCGTCGGTTTCCCCTCCGCGGGCAAGTCCTCCCTCATCTCCGTCCTTTCGGCAGCCAAGCCGAAGATCGGTGACTATCCCTTCACCACCCTCCAGCCCAACCTGGGCGTGGTGGACATGGGCTACGAGTCCTTCACCATGGCGGATGTCCCGGGCCTCATCCCGGGGGCCGCCGAGGGCAAGGGCCTAGGCCTCGACTTCCTACGACACATCGAGCGCACAGCGGTTCTCGCCCACGTGGTGGATACCGCCTCCATCGAGCCGGGCCGCGATCCGCTCTCCGACATCGAGGCGCTCGAGACCGAGCTGGCCAAGTACCAGGAGCTCCTGGAGCAGGACACCGGGCTCGGTGACCTGCGCGAGCGCCCGCGCGTCATCATCCTTAACAAGGCGGATGTTCCCGAGGCAGAGGAGCTCGCGGAATTCGTCAAAGGTGACCTCGAGGAGAAGTACGGCTGGCCGGTCTTCATCATTTCCGCGGTGGCGCGCAAGGGGCTAGAGCCCCTCAAATACAAGCTGATGGAGATGGTGAAAGAACACCGCAAGTCACAGCCCAAGGCGGCGGTGGACAAGAACCACACCATCATTCAGCCCAAGTCCGTGGGCAAGAAAAAGAAGGGCTCCTTCGCCGACTTCACCGTCCGCCCCGACCCCGAGGTGGAGGGCGGATTCATCGTCGAGGGCGACAAGATCGACCGCTGGATTCGCCAGACCGACTTCGAAAACGACGAGGCCGTGGGCTACCTCGCAGACCGCCTGGCCAAGGCCGGTGTCGAGGAAGAACTGCACCGCCAGGGCGCGGAGGAAGGCTGCCCGGTCACCATCGGGGACATCACCTTCGAGTACGAGCCGATGGCCGGTGGCCGCGCAACTGATGCGGGCCGCGGACAGGACGGCCGCCTCATGGGCACCGACCGCGTCTCCGCCGCTGAGCGCAAGCGCGCCTCCCAGGCGCGCCGCGGCCTCGTGGACGAGTTCGACTTTGGCACGGATGGGGAGGTCACTCGCGAGTCCGCGAACCGCGATCGCTGGCAGGGTTAGCCCGGTATACTGAGCCGGTATGTCATCCGAACACGACAACCAGCTCGACTATCCTCTTCCCCTCGAACCCTTCGAGGGGCCAACCCCGGATATGGACTATCCGGAGACGACCACGCTATCGGAGAAATCCAGCGGTTTCTCCTCGCCGCTGCGCGAGGAGATCTCTAAAGCCAAGCGCATCGTCATCAAGATCGGATCCTCGTCGCTAACGCGCGATGACTTCGTGACCTCCACCGAGAAGATCGACAAGATCGTTGACGCCGTCTGCGCACGCATGAACGTCTCCGACATCATCATCGTCTCCTCCGGTGCCGTGGCCGCCGGAATGGGCCCGTTGGGCCTGACCACCCGCCCCACCGATTTGGCCACCAAGCAGGCGGCAGCCGCGGTGGGCCAGGTGCACTTGGCCTACGAGTGGGGTGTGTCCTTTGCCCGCTATAACCGCACCATTGGCCAGGTGCTGCTGACCGCGTCGGACGTCGGCAAGCGCGATCGCGCCCGCAACGCCCAGCGCACCATTGACCGTCTGCGCCAGATGCGCACGGTGCCCATCGTCAACGAGAACGACACCGTGGCCACCTCCGAGATGCACTTCGGTGATAACGACCGCCTTTCTGCGCTCGTGGCCAATCTGGTCGGCGCGGATGCCCTCTTCCTTTTCTCTGACGTGGACGGCCTCTACGACAAGAACCCGGCCGAGCCGGACGCCAAGTTTGTGGAGGAGGTGCGCACCGGCAAGGACCTCAAGGCGGTCGTTGCTGGCGACGGCGGCAAGGTCGGCACCGGCGGCATGGCCACGAAGGTCTCGGCTGCCCGCCTGGCCACGCGCGGCGGCATTCCCGTGCTGCTGACCTCGGCGGATAATATTGGGCAGGCGCTTGACGACGCCTCCGTAGGCACCGTCTTCCACACCCGTGAGGAACGCCGCCTATCCGCCTGGAAGTTCTGGGCTCTCTACTGCGCGGATACCGGCGGCTCCCTGCGCCTGGACGAGGGCGCCATGGAGGCCGTGGTCCGCGGCGGAAACTCCCTGCTGGCCGTGGGCATTACCGACATTAAGGGCGAGTTCAACGCCGGTGAGATCGTGGACATCATGGGGCCCAAGGGCCAGGTCATCGGGCGCGGCGAGGTGGGCTATGACTCCACCACACTGCACAACCTGCTGGGCAAGCACACCGATGAGCTGCCGGAGGATATGCGCCGCCCGGTTGTCCATGCCGACTACCTGTCCAACTTCGCCTCCCGTATTTAATGCGCTATTTCATGGGCCCCGACGTGTGGGCGGCAACTGTGGCAGATATCGACGCAGCCGGACACGAGCGCGTCGAAAGTTTGGCGGAAGCCGAGGTCTTTGTGAATACCGCCTCGGACCCGGCGCAGACCCCGGAGATTCCGGAGAACATCAAGTGGGTGCAGTACTGCTTCACCGGGGTTAACCGGCACATCGATGCCGGGCTTATCCGGCGGGATGGCCTGCCGTGGTGCAACTCCGCGGGTGCTTTTGCTAAGCCCGTGGCGGAATCTGCGCTGGGGCTCATGCTCTCCCAAGCGCACCACCACAAGGCTTTCGCCCTGGCGAAGTCCTGGTCGGTGGCGCGCGAGCTCGATGAATCCCAGGCTTGGCTCTATGAGCAGCAGGGGCCAACGCGCGTGCTCATCGTGGGCGCGGGAGGCATCGGCAAGCAGCTCATGGCCTACCTCGCGCCCTTCGGCGTACACATCACCGCGGTGAACCGCTCGGGCCGCCCGGTAGAGGGAGTGGACGTGACGTTGCCCATCGAGCGCGTCGACGAGGCCTGGTCTGAGGCGGATTTCGTCGTGAGCATCCTGCCGGCGACGGCCGCCACGGAAGCTTTCTTCGACGCAGCGGTGTTCCGCGCCATGAAGCCTTCGGCGGTATTCGTCAACGTCGGCCGTGGCAGCACCGTGGTCACGGACGATCTCGTGGAGGCCCTGCGCTCCGGCGAGATTGCCGGCGCGGGCCTAGAGGTCATGGACCCGGAGCCGCTCCCGGATGGCCACCCGCTCTACGATCTGCCCAACGCCACGCTGACGCCGCACATGGCGGCCTCGGATCACGTGGCCCAGTACCACCTGGGTGCTATCTTCAATGCCAACGCCGCCGCGTGGGAGCGCGGCGAGGACATGCCCACGCGCGTCGACCCGGACGCCGGCTACTAGTTAAGGAGGATATGCATGAAGTACGCCATCGAACCGCACCCCTGGGAGGAAACCATCAAGGTGCTTGACGCCGCGGGCTTTGAGCGCGCCCCGCTAGATGAGGCCTCCTTCCTCATCTACACCGGCGACGGCAGCGATTTCCCGGACCCGCTGCCGGAGAACATTGGCTTCGTGCAGATTCCTTCGGCGGGCGTGGACCACGTGCTTGAAGTGATGAAGGGGAGCAGCGTGCCGTGGTCGAACGCGGCCGGTGTCTATGACAACACGGTGGCGGAATCCACCATCGCGCTACTTTTGGCGCAGCTACATGCGCACCGCCGCGTCAACGGCACGTTTGATTCCTATGCAGAGATGGAGGCGCACACTTCCTACCTCTACGACGACAAGACGGTGGCCATTATTGGCGCCGGTGGCATTGGCAAGCGTCTGATCAGCATGCTCTCCGGTTTTGGGCCGCGCATCATTGCGGTCAACCGCTCCGGCAACCCGGTCGAGGGCGCGGAGGAGACTTACCCGATTTCCCAGGTCGACAAGGTCTGGCCGCAAGCAGACTACTTCGTGCTCATCGCCCCGCTGACCCCGGAGACCCGTCACATGGTGGACGCGGAGGCATTTAAGCAGATGCCGGATCACGCGGTCGTGGTCAACGTGGGCCGCGGACCGCTCATCAAAACGGAGGACCTCGTCGCGGCACTGGAGGCAGGCGAAATCGCGGGTGCGGCACTCGACGTCACCGACCCTGAACCGCTGCCGGAGGACCACCCGCTGTGGCAGGATAAGCGCGTGGTTATCACCCCACACATTGCTAATACGCAGCGCTCCGTGCGCGAGAAGATTGGCGCGCACACCGTCAAGGTGGCCAAGGCTTTCGCGGCGGGGGACAAGCTGCCTACTCTGGTTGACCCGAAGGCAGGTTATTAATGGAGAACCCCGATATCCGTGTTGGTGATGCGGAGCGCTCTGAGGCCCTGGAGCAACTGAGCCAGCACTTCGTCAACGGTGCGTTGGGCCCCGATGAATTTGAGCAGCGCACCGGTGAGGCCGCCGCGGCGCGCACGCGCGGGGACGTTGAAAAGCTCTTTGCGGACCTGCCGGAGCTTTCCACCCCACGTGCTTCAGCACCTGCCACCCGCCACGAGGCGGAGTTGGAGGACATGCTCTCCCGCGGGCGCAAGGTGCAGATAGTGGATTCCGTCATCTGGTCGGTGGCGATGATCGCCCTCTTCCTTGGGCTTTTTGTCTTCGACTGGAGCTATTTCTGGATCTCGCCCGTCATCGCGTTCTTCGCTTCCTGGGCTGCGCGCGGGGTGCTGAAGTTCAGTGAGTCGGATGAAGAGCTCTTCGATGAGCTTTCTGAAGGGGAAAAGAAAAAGCGCGCCGAGCGCCTGCGTGCCGCGGCGGAGCGCCGCCGCGAACTTGGGGCCTAAAACTGGCGCTCATTAAGAACCCATAGCTGCACAGAATCCCTGACAAGCGGGCAGACCTTCCGTACGCTGGTATGGCATGAGCAACACTGAACGTGAAGAAGTTCTGTCCAAAGCCCGCGCTGCCAAGGCGGTGGCGCCGCAGTTCGCGCAGCTGCCCACCCCGCGCAAGAATGAGATCTTAAACCGCGCGGCCGAGAACCTCATCGCGCACACCGAGGACATCCTCGCGGCGAACCAGCTCGATATCGAGGCCGGCCGCGCCAATGGCATGTCCGAGTCTCTCATCGACCGCCTGTCGCTTGATGCCGCCCGCATCGAGGGTATTGCCGGCGGCCTGCGCCAGGTGGCCTCCCTCCAGGACCCGGTAGGGGAGATCCTGCAGGGCCGCACCATGGATAATGGCATCCAGATGAAGCAGGTCCGCGTACCGCTCGGCGTGATGGGCATGGTTTATGAGGCCCGCCCGAATGTCACCGTCGATGCCTTCGGTTTGGCCCTGAAGTCCGGCAACGTGCCGCTGTTGCGCGGCTCGAAGTCCGCGAAGAACTCCAACGCCAAGCTCGTGGAGCTCCTCCAGGACACCCTGGTGGAGTTCGATCTGCCGCGCGAAGGCGTGCAGCTTCTGCCCTGTGAGACTCACGATTCCGTGCAGGACCTCATCACCGCCCGCGGCCTGGTCGACCTGGTCATCCCGCGCGGCGGCGCGCGCCTTATCAACGCCGTTGTGGAAAACGCCACCGTCCCCGCCATCGAAACCGGAACCGGCAATTGCCACTTCTACGTCGACGCCTCCGCCGACCTGGACAAGGCCATCGACATGGTGATCAACGGCAAGACCCGCCGTCCCTCTGTGTGTAACTCGACGGAGTGCGTGCTGATCGACGCTGCGTTTGACGACGCCTCCAAGCTCCGCATCATCACCTCCCTTCAGGAGGCAGGGGTCACCATCCACGGCGACGTGAAGGAGCTCGAGGCCTTCGGCGTTGAGGACGCCGTGGAGGCCACCGACGAGGAGTGGCGCGAAGAATTCCTCTCCATGGATATCTGCGCCAAGGTGGTCGACGGCGTCAACGGCGCCATCGCGCACATTGCCGAGTACACCACCGGCCACACTGAGGCCATTGCGGCCCAGGATGCTGACGTGCTGCTGACCTTCGCCAACGAGGTAGATGCCGCAGCGGTCATGCTCAACGCTTCCACCGCGTTTACCGATGGTGAGGTATACGGCATGGGCGCCGAAATCGGCATCTCCACCCAGAAGCTGCATGCGCGCGGCCCGATGGCGCTGCCGGAGCTAACATCCACCAAATGGGTGTTGCAGGGCACCGGCCAGACCCGCCCTTAGGGGTTCGTGCTGCGCGCCGGGGGAGCACTGGGTATTCTAAAGCGCGGTAATAACAAAGAACTGAATGGTGCCTTTCTCCCATGCTGTCCCGCATTGCTTCCTCCGTGGCCGCCGCCGTCATGGCCGTGTCCGCCTTCATTGTCCCGCAAACCATCTCTGCACCCGCCGCGCACGCTGACGAACAGTGCCCCGCAGTGGTCGTCGTCGCCGCGCGTGGCTCCGGCCAAAACGGTCAGGTCTACCCCACGCAGTATTCGAACCAGGGCGGCCGCGCATCCAATGGATGGGAGGGCGAATCCATCCGCGCCATGCTGCAGGGCGCCGAGGCACGCTACCAGGCCACTCACGGCGGAAATTCGCTGATGAAGGACGTCTACGTGCTGGGCCTGGAGCCGCAGTACTATCCGGCGACCTACCCGGAATACTCTGTTCCGAACGAGTCGGTTCCGAACACCGCGGCTGACCTCGTGCGCCTGGCCACGCAGTACGCCAACCCGGTCATCAACACCGCGGTCTCCGCCATCAACCAGTTCATGTACTCCGTGCAGACCGGCAATCGTGGCGTGACCAGCGCGATCAACAGCTATGAAGCCGCCACCGGTTGCCACCCGCAATACATCCTGTCCGGCTACTCCCAGGGCGCCATGATTCTGGCCAACCACGAGGTGGAACTGGCCCACCGCGGTCAGCTCGCTGGCGTCGTGACCTTTGGTAACCCGCTGACCCGTGCAGGGGACCCGGCCGTCGTCGGCGCAACCCAGGGCGCGGGCGGCCCGATGGGCTACTTCCCGCAGATGCGCGCCAACGTCAGCCGCGTGGACTACTGCCTGCCGCTCGACGCCGTGTGCGACCTCTCCGCCCAGACCCTCTACGCCGCCAAGCCCACCGGCGGCTCCCATGGCCAGTACTTCTTCACCAACCACCAGTGGGATAACCAGGTCTACGATTCCATCGGCCACATGGTAGATGGCGTTCGTTTCCGCTAAACAGGAAAGAATGAAGTCTCTTTCTTTTCGTGTTTCCTGTGTAGCTGCCGCCCTTGGTACGGTGGCGTCCCTTCTCAGCGCGCCGGTGGCCTCGGCGAGCGGTGTCGGCACGTGCCCCGACACCGTGGTGCTTGTCGCACGCGGTTCAGACCAGAACGAGGAGCAGGGCGAATACGTAGGCCCGCAGCGTTACTCCGAGCGTGCGCCGGAATCCACCGGCTTTGAGGGACGCAACTTTGCCGCCCTGTTCCATCAGGTAGAGCAGCGCCACCCCGGCACAATGGATGGCGTTTATGTTCTGGCTTTGGGGCCGGAGGCGTACCCGGCCGCGATGAACCTGCCGCCTTTGGCGCAGGAGGGTGAAGACCTGGGCCCGCTTCAGCTTGTGCAGCGAGCGCTCGGGATTCTCCATGAGCATTCCATCGGGGAAATGGCGTATTCGGTGACGTTTGGAGCTGCCGACAGCCTGCGCACCGGCGCCCGCAATGCGCCGAAGGTGGTGGACAACTATGAGGCCACCACCGGCTGCCACCCGCGTTGGGTAGCCGCTGGCTATTCGCAAGGAGCGCTCGTCGCGACAAGCACGGAGGAGTACCTCGCAGAATCCGGGCGCCTGCATGGTGTGCTCACCTTTGGCAATCCCTTGCACCAGGTGCCGTGGGCTAAGAACCGCACCGGGCTGCCGGCGCAGCGCTACGTCGATTATTGCCTGGAAGGGGATTTCGTCTGCGATTTCTCCCTCGACGCCGCTAACCGCGCCCTGGCCACCAAGGCTGAGCGCCATGCCTCCTATTTCTTGGCGGAGCCTTCCGGGCAGGACATGCAGGTCATCGACTCCGTGGCCGGTATACTCACCAGCCATGACTAGTCCGCAACGCATCGGCATCATGGGCGGCACCTTTGACCCCATCCATAACGGTCACCTCGTCGCCGCCAGCGAGGTAGCCCACCGTTTCCGCCTCGACACGGTGGTCTTCGTCCCCACCGGCCAGCCCTGGCAAAAGGCCGATAAGCAGGTCACCGCCGCCGAGCACCGCTACCTGATGACCATGGTGGCCACGGCGTCGAACCCACGTTTTACCGTTTCCCGCGTGGACATCGACCGCGAAGGGCCCACCTACACCATCGATACGCTGCGGGATCTGCGCGGAATCTTCCCGGACGCCGAGCTCTACTTCATCACCGGCGCGGATTCGGTGGCCTCCATCATGAGCTGGCGCAACTGGGAGGAGATGCTGGAGATGGCCCACTTCGTCGGTGTGACCCGTCCCGGCTATGACCTGCGCAAGGACATGCTGCCGCAGGATTCCCAGGATGATATCGAGCTGATTGAAATCCCCGCCATGGCCATTTCCTCTACTGATTGCCGCGCCCGCGCGCAGCAGGGCCAGCCGGTGTGGTACCTCGTGCCGGATGGGGTGGTGCAATACATCGCCAAGAACCACCTCTATGGTCCGCACCCGGAAAAGCCCCTGTAACGTCTGCGCCTTTCCGGTAGTCGGGCGGGGGAATTCGACTAGGAAAATGAGCCTTGTCGTGTAAGACTAGAGTTCTTAAGCAGAAAAGTACTTGTGTAGGGATTGTCATGTCGATTACTGATGAAGCACGCCGCATGGCGGAAACCGCCGCCCTGGCTGCGGATGAGAAGCTGGCCACCAACATCGCCGCTATCGATGTTTCCGACGTGCTGGCGATTACCGAGGTCTTCGTCTTAGCCTCCGCCGATACCGAGCGCCAAGTGGCATCCATCGTGGAGGAAGTCGAAGACGAGCTGACCAAGCAGGGCTTCGAGCCCAAGCGCCGCGAAGGCAACCGCGAGAACCGATGGGTACTGCTCGATTACGGCCCCATCGTGGTCCACGTCCAGCGCAACGATCAGCGCGAGTTCTATGGCCTGGACCGCCTCTACCACGATTGCCCGCTTCTCGACATCCCCGGTATAGACACCCCGGAGCGCCCCGGCGAGTGGTCCAATGACGTCAACCCTCGCGACATCGACTCCTTCGATGAGCTTCCCCTGGCCCAGCCAGAGCCGGAAGACGACGAATTATGACCCGCCGCCTCCTCCTCATCCGCCACGGCCAGACCACCTATAACGCCACCGGCCGGATGCAGGGGCACCTGGATACCGAGCTTTCGGAAGCGGGCCACTCCCAGGCTCGCGCCGCCGCGGATCTGCTCGAGGACAAAGGGATTACCGCGATTGTCTCCTCGGACCTCATCCGTGCCCGCGATACCGCCGAGATTATTGCTCGGCGCTTGGGGCTTGAGGTGTCCGTCGATAAGCGCCTGCGCGAAACCCACCTCGGTGAGTGGCAGGGGATGACCTCCGCTGAAGTAGATGAGCAGTTTCCTGGGGCGCGTGCGCTGTGGCGCCACGACCCCACCTGGGCGCCGCCGCAGGGCGAAAGCCGCGTCGATGTGGCCAACCGTGCCCGCCCCGTGATTGATGAGCTCATGCAGAATCACCCGCAGTGGGATGAGGGGGCGGTCCTCGTCGTCGCGCACGGCGGTGCCATTTCCGCGCTGACCTGCCACCTTCTGGGCCTGGAGCACCACCAGTACGGGATCCTGTCTGGGCTGAAGAATACGCACTGGTCGCAGCTGACCGCACGGCCCGAATTTGATGCTGCACGCCCGCTGTCCCCGCTGGAATTCACCCCGGAGAACGTCGGCCGCGCCCAGTGGTACTTCGACGGCTGGAATATGGGTGGCGCCGTCATCGGGGGCGCGGGGGCGGACGTCTAGTGATCCGCGTTGTTACCGATTCCGCCGCGGGCTTGCCGGCGGATATCGTCGAGGAACTCGGCATCTGCGTCGTGGACCTGCACGTCATGGAAAGCCATGGCAAGGATGGCGCGGAGCTGTCCACGTCCGGTTTGACTGCCCTTGAGCTGGCTGCTTTATACGGGCGGCAGATGGAGCGCTCCGGTGATGATGGTGTGCTGGCCATCCATCTGTCGAAGGATCTGTCCTCGACGTGGTCGGCGGCGGTGACCGCTTCCGGCGTTTTCCCGAACACCGTGCGTGTTATTGATTCCGGCACTGCCGGCATGGCGATGGGCGCGGCTGCTATGGCGGCGGCCAAGCTTGCGCAAGAGGGCGCTTCGCTCGACGAGTGCTATGCCGCGGCCATCAACACCCTTGAGCGCGGGCATACCTTGGTCTACCTCAGCTCGACGGAGGAGCTTCGCCGCTCCGGGCGCATGTCCGCGGCCACGGCGATGCTGTCCACCGCACTCCTGGCTACTAAACCGATCATGGCCATTCAGGGCGGCAAGCTGGAGATGGTGGGCAAGACCCGCACCCAAACCAAGGCCTTTACCAAGCTCGTGGACCTGGTGGCCTCCCGCGCCGAGGGCAAGCCGGCCTTCATCGCGGTGCAGTACAACGAGGACAAGGTCTCGGCCCGCCGGCTGGAGGACTTGCTGCGTTTGGCCCTGCCGGATTCCTCTTTCATGCTGGTGCCGCTTACCGACGTCCTCGCAGTCCACGTCGGCCCCGGAGCCATCGGCGTCTCCGCGGTCTTTAGCTGACGGCGGAGCCGAGCTAAAGACGTTGTTGACGTCTTCAACAAGTTATCCACAGGCTGCGGCTTAAGCCCTCGACGGGGGGTGTGGACGCTGCGTAGCGTCGCGGGCATGAACGCCATTGCTGATCGCCTCCGCGACCTCACCCGCCCGACCGGGGAAGAAGAACTGCTCAACGTCGACTTTCCGCGCGTGCGCGTCCCGCCCTGGTTGGCGCTGGCTGTTGTAGGCGTAGCCGGCGTTGCACTCCTGGCCTGGCTGGGGGCGAGCCGCAGTGCGGAGAACCCCTATGAGGTTGCCGCGCCGAGCAGCGAGGCAGCGGCGGATATCGTGGTTGCGGTCGTGGGTGAGGTAGAGCAGCCCGGGCTGGTGACCTTGGCGCCGGGCGCGCGCATTAACGACGCCCTCGAGGTGGCGCGCCCGCGCGTGCCCACCGATAACCTCAACCTGGCGCAGAAGCTTAACGACGGCGAGCAGATCACCGTCGGCGGCCCACCCAATGCCCTAGAGGCAGCGGGAGAGGGGCTCGTTTCCCTCAACTCCGCCAGCGAGGAGGAGTTAACGGAGCTTCCGGGTATTGGCCCGGCCACGGCGGCGGCGATCATCGCGCACCGCGAGGAGGTCGGCAGCTTCACCACCGTGGAGCAGCTCATGGACGTCTCCGGCATTGGGCCGGCGAAGTTCGCCAAGCTGAAGGACAAGGTCCGGCCGTGAGAGAGCTGCGGCTCGTGCCCGCTGCGGTGGTGGCGTGGCTGGCCACGCTCGCCGTGCTTTTCGGGCATCCGTGGTTGTTGGGCGGGCTGGTGTGTTTCGCTCTAGCGCGCGGTCAGTGGCGCGGGCAGGGCATTTTGTGCGCGGCGAGCGGAGTCATCTTCGCCACCCTGGCTTATGTGCGCTCGGTGCGCGCCGCGGCGTTCCACTTCGGCTCGGAGGTGACGGGTAAGCTCGCCGCCGACCCGGTTCAGACGGCATCCGGGTGGATGGTGCGCCTGCGCGTGCCGGGCTACCCGGCGCAGCTGCCCGTCTTCCTCAAGGAGGAACCGGAGGCCTTCGGTGGCTCGCTGGTGACGGTGCACGGTCACCCCGGCCCCTCGGATCAGGTTGGCGTGGGCACATCCGTCTTTAGTGGTGAGCTCACCGCGCACGCCCATAGCTGGACGGCGACGGTCGCAGAAAACTTCCGCGCCGTGTGTGACAACGGCCTCATCCCCGGCATGGTCTTGGGCGATACCAGCCTGCAAAGCCCCGAGGATAAGCAGCTCTACATCGACACGGGTCTATCGCATTTGAGTGCTGTGTCCGGCTCCAACGTTGCCATCGTGTGCACCGCGGCCGCGTTGGTGGTGCCGGGGCAGAGGGTGAGGGTGGGGGCGTCGGCAAGCGCGTTGGCGTTGTTCGTGGCACTTGTGGGGTGGGAACCCTCCGTCCAGCGCGCCACCGTCGCCGGGCTGGCGGGACTGGCGGCGGTGCTCAGCTCCTCGAAGATGGAACCGCTCCATGCCCTGGCTCTTGGCGTGCTCTTTCTGCTCGCGGCGGACAGCGACCTAGCGGTCAGCTTCGGCTTCGCGCTCTCCGTCGCGGCCACCGCCGGCATCGTAGTACTCAGCCCGCTGCTATTGCGGGTGCTGGGCACGGGCATCGTGGCCCGGGCCTTTGCGGTCGCCATCGCCGCGGACATCGTGACCATGCCGCTCATTGCGCTGATGAGCGGGCGGGTCTCGGTGGTGTCAGTCATTGCCAACGTGCTGGTGGCCCCGGTCGTGCCTATTATCACCGTCGTGGGGCTCATCGCCGCCGTCCTGGCGCAGGTGGGGTGGGGCAGGCCCCTGGTGATCCTTATTGAGCCGCTGGCGGATTGGATCCACTTCGTCGCCTCCTCCATGCCGGTGACCACCGTGGCGGCGGGGCCCGTCGCGATGCTCCTACTTGGCGGGTGGGTCATTGCGGCGTTGCTAAGATGACAGGCATGTCTTCTGCCCCCGTGCACCTCATCCTCGGTGATGATGAATTCCTGGCCGAGCGCGCCCGCCTGTCCATCCAACAAGGTGAGGTAACCAAGCTCAAGGCCTCCGAGGTCAGCGAGGGCGAAATCCTGGAAGCCACCAGCCCCTCCTTGTTTGGGGAGGACCGCGTCATCGTCATCAGCGACGTGGAGAGGGCCGGTAAGGAGGTTACGAAGATCCTCCTCGACGCCTGCGCTAATCCCATGCCCGGTATCACGCTCATTTTGATGTACTCGGTGACGGCGAAGACGCTGAAGAAAAAGAAGAAGCCGCCGGAGCTCATCGCGGCGCTGCGCAAGACGGCCGAGGTGCATGAGGTCTTTTCCCTCTACCCGAACGAGCTCGCGCAGTGGGCTACGCGTGAGTTCGCCTCGCATGGGGTGCGGCCTACACCGGATGTGGTGCAGGCGCTTCTCGACGGCGTCGGCTCCGACCTCCGCGAGCTCGCCTCCGCCATCTCGCAGCTCGTCTTCGACACAGGCGGCAAGGTGACCCGCGAGGCGGTGCACGCGTACTACGTAGGTGTGGCCGAGGTGGCCAACTGGGATATCGCGGATGCCGCTGTGGCAGGCCGCGTGGAGGCGGCGGTGTCCACGTGCCGCCGCGCGCTGCAGTTGGGGGCGAGCCCCGTGGCCATTGCATCTGCCCTGGCGAACAAGGTGGGCAACATCGCGCGCCTCTACACCGCGCGCGGGGATCAGTATTCCCTGGCCTCCCAGACCGGCATGGCGCCCTATGCCATCAAGCTCACCCAGCCGGTGGCGCGGCGCTGGTCGGGAGAGAATATCACCAAGGCCGTGATCCTCATGTCGGAGCTGGATGCCGCGGTCAAGGGTCAGGGCGGGGACGAGGACTTCGCCATCGAGGCGGCCGTTAAGCGGGTGGCGGAGCTGGCGCGCTAGACTAACCCTCCATGGATGACATCCAGAACTTTGCCACCAAGCTTTTCGATTTTGCCCGCAACGGCGATGCCACGCTGCTCGAGTACATCAAGCAGGGCGTCAACGTGGACATGGTGAACCAGGACGGGCAGTCCTTCATCATGCTCGCCGCCTACCACGGCCATGCGGAGCTGGTGCGCCAGCTCGCCGCGGCGGGTGCCGACGTCAACCTCCTCAACGATCGCGGCCAGTCGCCGTTGGCCGGGGCTATTTTCAAGAAGGAAGACGCGGTGATCGACGCCCTTCTCGACGCCGGCGCCGACCCCACTGCCGGCCAGCCAAATGCCCTCGACTCGGCTCGCATGTTCGGCCGTGAGGATCTTCTCGAGCGCCTGTCATGAGCTGGTCCGCGTTTGCGGCCATCCTCCTCATGAACCTCGTCGGCGCGGCAGCACCCGGCCCCGACATCGTGCTGGTGACGCGCTATGCCACGCGCTCGCGCCGCCACGCCATCGCGGCGGCGACGGGCATCCAAGTCGGCGTGCTGTTCTGGTGCACGCTGACCGTGTTTGGCGCGGCCGCCCTGCTGACCGCCTTCCCGGGAGTTCTCTCCCTGATTCAGGTGATTGGCGGTTGCTTCCTCGTCTTCATGGGCGTGCTTTCCATTCGCTCCGGGCTGGAGCTGCGCAAGCAGCCGCCGGTGGATGAGGAGGAGGCCGCCGCCCGCTTGGGCTCGGTGGGCAAGGTCTTCCGCACGGGGTTGGCCACCAACCTATCCAACCCTAAGATCGTGCTCTTCCTCGCCGCCATGGTTGCCCCGCTGCTGCCGCCGCATCCGCCGGTGTGGGTATCGGTGGCTTTGGTGTTGAGCCTGTCGCTGTCGAGCTACCTGCTTTTCGTTGTTCTCTCGGCGGTCATCTCGACCCGCGCGATTCGCCGCCGCCTGCTGGCCGCCGGCCCGTGGATCGACATCGGTTCCGGTGCCTTCTTCGTGGTGGCCGGCTGCGCGCTGGTGTGGGCCGGCATCCAGGCCGCCTAGGCCTGCTCGAGTAGCTCTTTGAGCCACTGGGACCACGCCGCGACCGTGGCGGAGCGGCGGCGCAGGGTCGTCTCACCCAGGCCCAGGTTCGCCGCGCGCATGAACCCGGCCGCCTCGGCCTTGCTCAGAGCGCAGTGCTTATCGACGACAAACCGCACCATCTCCCGGAACACCGGCCGCGAGGCCAGCGCCTCAACGAGGGCGAGGTTGCGCTCGTCGCGCGTGCCGCTGAGCTTGGTCAAACCTAAGTAGCGGGCGGCGTTGGTGTAGTAATCAGCCTGGCGCGGGGTAAAGCCGAAGGCCTCGGGCATCTCCGCCTTCGGCACGGGGTTCTCCAGCAAGCTGATGACGCGGGCAAAGGAATCCGCCTGGGGGAAGGGAACGCGCGTGCCCTCGACCTTCGTGTGCTCCAGAACCTCGCGCACCGCCGCATCAGTCACACCGGACTCGCCCAAAACGTAGCGCGCCGCGCTCACCAGCTCGATGCTGCGGAAGTCCTCCGGCTGCCTAAACGCGTAGCGGTAGAAGTGAAAGATGCCATTGGAATAGACCAGATACACCGGCACCACTTCTTTATCCAGTGCCAGCGAGAAGCGGCGGAAAGGGAAGTAGAGCTGGCGGATGTTGAAATCGGGGGAGACGTGGTTCTTCGCTTCCACGAGTACGAGGTGCTCGGCGGATTCGAAGCCGGCGTCGATCTCCATCTGGGCGCGGTCCACCTCGATATCGCGTCCGCCGACCCGCATGGGCAGCGTGAGCGTCGACATGCGCCCGCTGACGGTCGGTACCAACTCACCGCCCAAGAAATCATCGAGCATGCCGCTTAAGTGTGCTGCGGTCAACGCTGCGGCCTCCGAGGTCAAGTTCTCGAAGTCAATGGACTGGATGTGCCCCGGAACCGGCATCGACTTCAGCGGCCCGGCCTCCTCCGGGAAAGGCTGGTACAGGTCAAAGCGGCCAATCAGGTAGGCATCGCGGCGAATCGGCAGCATGGACAACCCGTGCTGGCGAAGCACCTCGGGGCGCGCGGCGGAAAAATCGTGCTTGGCCATCAACCGCGGCTCGCGCCCGGAAAGCTCCTTGAGCTTCGCGGCGGGCAACACCACATAGCCCTGGTCCGCGATGTCGGCGGCGAGGTGGGGATAGACACGGTCCCAGGCGGCGTCGTTAAGCATAATTGCGCACGAGCACCTCATCGACCTTGCCGCGCTTCGAGGCCACGGAATTCACCGCGCGCGTAGCGCCGACAATCTCGACGCGATAGTCCGCGTACAGCTCTTTGATAAAGTCCGTCGCCGAATTCGACAACAGGAACTTTACCCCGCGGGCATTAAGGGCATCGCAGGTTTCCTTCAGCCGAATCTGGTCCGCACGGCCGAAGCCCCCCGACTGGTAGCCGGTGAAATTGCTGGTGGGGTTGACCGGATCATAGGGCGGATCGAAGTAAACGAAATCCCCCTCGTTGGCCTCCACCGCGGCATAGTCGCCGTTATAAAACGTCACGTCGTGGGAGGACAGGTACTCCGATACAGCGCGCAGATTGGGCTCATCACAGATCTTCGGGTTGGCGTAGCGGCCAAACGGGGCGTTGAACTGGCCCGAGTTATTCACCCGATAAAGCCCGTTATAACAGGTCTTATTGAGATAAATCGTGCGGGCAGCCCGCTCCACGGGGCTCAAGTGCGCAAAGCCCGGCTCGCGGTCGCGGGCGCGCATCTCGTAGAAGAAATCCGACTCATTCGGATAGCCCTTCAACAGGGCGATGAGCTCGTCCACATCATCGCGGACCACCTCGTAGACGGTGATGAGCTCAGTGTTCAGGTCATTGACCCGGGCGCGTTCGGGTGCCAAAGAAAAAAGAACCGCTCCGCCGCCCAAGAAAGGTTCGACATAAGCGTCGAAGCTCTCGGGCAGCATGGAGTGGATAACGGGTAGAAGCTGGCGCTTTCCCCCTACCCACTTCAGGAGCGGTTTCATTTAGGCCATCTTGTTGAAGGCGGTGGCCATGCCGGACTTCTTGTTAGCCGCGGTGTTGCGGTGGAAGACGCCCTTAGACACGGACTTGTCCAGTGCGCGGGAAGCAACGCGCAGCTGCTTCTCAGCGGCAGCCTTGTCGCCAGCGGCGACGGCCTCGCGGAACTTGCGGATCTCGGTACGCACGGCGGAGCGTACGGACTTGTTGCGCTGACGCGACTTCTCGTTGGTCAGGATGCGCTTCTGCTTGGACTTGATGTTTGCCATCGTTCTACCTCTTATCGTCGTAGGAATGTTTTACCGAGGAAGGCGGACCCAAGGTCCTGACCGCCAGCGTGCCCCGGCATCCCAAGAAATTTATCAGGGCTCAGGCTAAATCCCCAAATCACGCCCAGTGATAGCGGGAGCGCAGGCGGTTGGCAATGCGCTCGAAGCGCCGCTCCGGGAAGAGCGTTCCCTGCCGACGGCACTGTTCCTCAGAAATCTCCAGCACTCGATCCATCCGCACCCAGCATTGCCGGCCGGTTTCATCCCACTCGCCGGTGCCGATGTCGAGCCACTCTTCTTTGTTCGCGTGGCCCGGGTTGGAGGAGATGAGCAGGCCGAGCACCGTGGTGCGCGTGCGGGAGACAATCAGCACGGCGCGCTCGCGCGGCGGGGATTGCTTGCCATCGGAGGGCGCCCACACCCACACGACTTCCCCGGAGTCAGCCTGCCCGTCCATGTCCGGGGTGAAGAAGACGCTGCGCGGGTGGGCGGAGGCGGCCTCGACGCGGATATCGGCGGCCTTGCGGGGTTCCGTCACGGAATCGTTCTGGTTCAACCCCAAGCGTTCGGTGATGCGCTCGAGGCCGGCGTCGACAGGCTCGGGGCCTCCGATGCCGAGAATGCGGGCCAACCTAGACATGTCGTCTATTCTAAACGCATGTCTACAAACTTCGCGGCTACTACGTTTACGGATCCGTCCAAGATCCGAAACTTCTGCATTATCGCCCACATCGACCACGGCAAGTCGACGCTGGCTGATCGCATCCTGCAGTTGTCGCAGGTGGTAGAGGAGCGCGACATGCGCGACCAATACCTCGACAACATGGATATCGAGCGCGAGCGCGGCATCACCATTAAGGCGCAGAACGTGCGCCTGCCCTGGATTCCCCAGTCCGGTCCCCTGAAGGGGGAGGAGATCGTCATGCAGATGATCGATACGCCCGGCCACGTGGACTTCACTTACGAGGTCTCCCGCGCGCTGGAGGCGTGTGAGGGCGCCATCCTGCTTGTCGACGCCGCCCAAGGCATCGAGGCCCAAACCCTGGCCAACCTTTACCTGGCCATGGAGAATGACCTGGAGATCATCCCGGTCCTTAACAAGATTGACTTGCCCGCGGCCGACCCGGAGAAGTACTCCCTGGAGATCGCCCACATCATCGGCTGCGAGCCGGAAGAGGTGCTGCGCGTCTCCGGTAAGACCGGCGAGGGCGTGGCGGAGTTGCTGGACAAGGTTGCGGAGCTTGTCCCGGCGCCCACCTCCGAGTTCGGGCCCGATGCCCCGGCCCGCGCCTTGGTCTTCGACTCGGTCTACGACACCTACCGCGGCGTGGTGACCTATATCCGCATGATGGACGGCAAGCTCACCCCGCGCCAGAAGGTCACCATGATGTCCACGGGTGCCAACCACGAGCTTCTGGAGGTGGGCATTGTTTCACCGACCATGCAGAAGTGCGAGGGCCTAGGCCCGGGCGAGGTAGGCTACCTCATCACCGGCGTAAAGAACGTGCGTGAGACCAAGGTGGGTGACACGATTACGTGGGCGTCGAATGGCGCGAGCGAGCCGCTCAAGGGCTACGCCGACCCGAACCCCATGGTGTACTCGGGTTTGTTCCCGATCTCCCAGGCAGACTTCCCGGACTTGCGCGATGCGCTGGAGAAACTGCAGCTTAACGACGCCTCCCTCACCTTCGAGCCCGAGACCTCCGTGGCCCTGGGCTTCGGCTTCCGTTGTGGCTTCTTGGGCCTGCTGCACATGGAAATCACGCGTGACCGTTTGGAGCGCGAGTTTGGATTGGACCTGATTTCCACCGCCCCGTCGGTGACCTACCGCGTGGTGGCAGAAGACGGCGAGGAATCGTATGTGCACAATCCCTCCGACTGGCCGGCGGGCAAGCTGCGTGAGGTTCACGAGCCGATTGTGAAGATGACCATCATCGTGCCGGAGGAGTTTGTGGGCCCGACGATGGAGCTGTGCCAGTCCAAGCGCGGCCAGATGGGTGGCATGGACTACCTGTCTGAGGACCGCGTGGAGCTGCGCTACACCATGCCGCTGGGTGAAATCATCTTCGACTTCTTCGACATGCTGAAGTCCCGCACCAAGGGCTATGCTTCTC
The DNA here is from genome assembly GCF_037850265.1 of Corynebacterium hesseae. Taxonomy (NCBI): domain Bacteria; kingdom Bacillati; phylum Actinomycetota; class Actinomycetes; order Mycobacteriales; family Corynebacteriaceae; genus Corynebacterium; species Corynebacterium hesseae. Next base: position 2,102,338 of record NZ_CP137211.1, on the reverse strand, counting down.
TCAACTACGAGGAGGCTGGCGAGCAGCTGGCGGACTTGGTGAAAGTGGATATCCTGCTCAATGGTGATCCGGTGGATGCCTTCTCCGCCATCGTGCACCGTGATTCCGCGCAGTGGTACGGCAATAAGATGACGAAGAAGCTCAAGGAGATCATCCCGCGCCAGCAGTTCGAGGTGCCGGTCCAGGCGGCCATCGGCTCGAAGATCATCGCGCGTGAAAACATCCGCGCGATGCGCAAGGACGTGCTGGCCAAGTGCTACGGCGGCGATATCTCCCGTAAGCGCAAGCTGCTGGAGAAGCAGAAGGCCGGTAAGAAGCGCATGAAGTCCATCGGTTCCGTTTCCGTGCCGCAGGAGGCCTTCGTGGCGGCGCTGTCCACGGACGCCGACTAACGCATCGAGCACCTCCGGTACCGGTCGGGCCACCATCACTGTCTGGAGCTATTGGTGCTAATCAGGGCGAACTTGCGCTGTTGGAGGCTGAAAGCGCCCGGTTTGATATGGCGCTTTCAGCCTGCCTACTGGGCGTTAAAGGAGTAGCCGCCGGTGAGCTGATTGTGGATTGTCACCGAGTAGTCCTGGCCGTTGGCGGTGGCGCCGTCCACAAGCATGGCGAGCTCTTGTGAGTTGTAATAGCGGCTTAGACCCACGTAAATAATAAGCAGGAGGATGCTGCCCGCGACTGCGATTGAGGTGGCAATCTTCCACACGCTTACTTGGTTAGTCACGAGTAGTCCTTTCATGCGTGAAAACTTCGGTCACTGTAGCTACTAGTACGATAACAAGTCTTTTATGTGCACGGTATTGAATTAGAACCAGTGCACCCACTATTCCGGGGAAGTTCAGGCAGGGATCACCGGTTTTCGTCTCAACCTGTCCTAGGCCGACGAGTGCGCTGACTTAAGGATCACCGATGTGCCCGCGTGCCTTGATGTGGTCCGCGGGTGGCAGTGTTGTCACTGGTGGTTAGCTGTTTCCTTCCTGCCGTTGCTGTGTTTGGTGGATGTTAGCTGCTGTCGGGTGGTTCCTCTGGTGGTTGTCCTGCTTGTTCGGCGTTGAGTCTGGCTAGTGCTTCTTGGTATTCGGGCATTGCGGTGATTGGTGTGCCCCAGGGTGGGATGAAGCTGACCCCGGTGTTGAGCCGGTACATGTAGCCACGCCCGGTAGGCCTTTGTGGGTCATCGTCGTTGATGCCGTTGTGGTAGGCGCACAGGAAGGTCAGGTTCTTGATGTTGGTGTAGCCGCCTGCCTGCCAGGGCACCAAATGATGGACTTGGCAGTAGTCTGCCGGCTTATTGCAGCCTGGTCTTGAACAGGTGTGGAATTCAGCATGCAGGGTAAGGCGTTGTTTGAAGTTTGCTCCACGCTCTAGCCGGAAGGTGTCGATGGGTCCTTCAATAGGGTGCACGATGGTGGCATACCCTATTTCGGCAAACTTGTGGGTGAGGAATTCTGCCCCGGTCATGCGCCCGCCGTTGGTGAGGTTGAGTTCGATGTCGTCTCCGTCGCCGTTGATGATTTGGTCGAGCTCGTTGAGGGTGACGATGATTTGGGTGCGCACCGCAGGTTTGGAACCGGTGCCCTCTTTGAAGAAGATGTCGTTGGCGGCTTGAAGCAGGTCAGTGGTGTTGGTGGATTCGAGGACGCCGCGCATGTTGGCAATCGTGGTGGCATCGTCAGTTATGGAGAGTGTGTTGGGGCCTTGTTCCCGGTAGGTGATGCGCACGCCTGGTTTGGCTATGCGTTTGGAGCGCAGTTCTTTCAGCCGTGTGGCGGCGACGGTGGGGATGCGGTGTGCGGGTGTTCCTGCGAGTTTGATTCGCAGGTTCCAGGCGTCGAGGGTTTTCTTGACTTTTGCGGTGTAGGACTCAATGAGTGTGAGGGTGCCCAGGCTGTGGCGTTGGGTGAGGGCTGCGTGGCGGGCTTTGCGTTGCTTGCCGCTAAATCGGGTGGGCCCGAAGTACACCTGGTTAAGGCGTGCTAGTTCGGCGGCATCGGAAGCAGAAGCGCCGAGCGCGCGGAGCTCATCAGGTGAGCCAGGAATGTTTTCCACCAGCGCAATCCCCGAGTTGCGAAGGCGGATGTAGGTTTCGATATCCCCCATGGGCACAGAGACTAAAACAGCACCGTGGGCCCCGCAACCGGAGGGACAAAATTCCTGGTTAATGGGGCTGGTACGAGAAAAGCCCCTAGATTGAGTTGGCTGGTTCGCATACCAATTGAACTCGCCATACGCTGCTGCCCAACCTTTCTCCTCTCGGTAAAGCCGGTCGAAACGAGATCCTCCTGAGACCATTTCGCACAGCCTCGCAGTAGGTTCGCTATCGGGGATAGCGGGCATGGGTAGCCCATCAGCTTGAATCCAAACCGACCTGACAGCACAGCAGTTTCCGGTATGCTCGGCGCACATGCTCGGAAAGGATGACACCATGAAGATGGCCCCGCGCCACCGTCAGCAATTGCCACCGCTTCCGATGGTCTCGGCCAAGCTCGGGGAGCGGTTGGCCAGCCACGTGTTCGTGGAGGAAGGCCGGGAGTTGCTTCCGGAGTTGCAGGCCTTCCGCCGCGATATGCACCAGAACCCGGAGGTGGGGCTGCACCTGCCGCGCACCCAGGAGAAGGTGCTCGAAGCCCTTAATGGCCTACCGCTGGAGATTCATCTGGGCCGTGACCTCAGCTCGGTCGTCGCGGTGCTGCGCGGCGGCAAGCGCGGCGAGCGCCCCGTGTCGGTTCTGCTTCGCGCGGACATGGACGCCCTTCCGGTGCGTGAGCAAACGGGCAGCCCGTTTGCCTCGACGAATAGCAACATGCATGCCTGTGGCCACGATCTGCACACGGCCGGACTGATTGGCGCGGTGAAGATGCTGTGCCGCCACCGCGAGGAGTTGTTGGGCGATGTCATCTTCATGTTCCAGCCGGGCGAGGAAGGCCCAGGCGGCGCGCAGCCGATGATCGATGAGGGCGTGCTCGACGCCGCCGGCCGCCGGCCCATCGCCGCCTACGGTCTGCACGTCGGCCCGCAGGATAAGGGCACCTTCCACCACATCGCGGGCCCGATGATGGCCTCGTCGTCCAATCTGGGGATTACCGTCTACGGCAAGGGTGGGCATGGCTCGCGCCCGCACGATGCTATCGATCCCGTTGCGGCCCTCGCGGAGATCCAGATGGCGCTGCAAGTGGCGCTGACCCGGCGCTTCGATGCGAACTCGCCGATTGTCATCACGGTGACCAACCTGCGCGCGGGCGACGGCGCGGTCAACGTCATCCCGGACAAGGCGGAGTTGGGCGCGACGGTGCGCGTGCTTCGCGACGAACACATCGACGCCGTCCGTCAAATGATCATCGAGGTCTCGAGCTCCGTGGCGGCTTCCCATCGTTGTACCGCGAAGGTGGACTTCGAGGTCCTGTACTCGGCCACCAAGACCTCACCGCGCGAGGACCAGTTCGCTGCGTCGTTGTGGGCGGGTATGTTCGGCGCGGAAAACGTGCTGACCATGGACACCCCGATGATGGCCTCGGAAGACTTCGGCGCGGTACTCGCCCAGGTTCCGGGCACCTTCATGTGGTTCGGTACGGGCGATCCGCACACCCCGGAGCACATGCGCGAGTGGAACCACTCGCCGCAGGTGCGCTTCGATGATTCCGTTCTGGGAGACCAAGCCGCAGCCCTGGCGGCAGTGGCCTTTGAGCGCCTCGCCGCCGAGGACGCTCACCCCTCGCCGGCCACGAAGGCTATGCGTGCGCCGGTGCAGGGGACAGGGGCGGATGCGCAGCCGCCTTCTTCCGCAGCGCAATAGTGCCCCAGATGGTGGCTACCCATTCGGCTAGCACGATGACCATGCCGGCGAGGAGGGGCCAGATAGCGTCGTCGAGCGCAGTGCTTAACGACGGGAAGAGGTTCTTCGTGGCGTGCACCGCGATGGCGATAATAAGCCAGCGCACCGGCTGTTTCTGGGACAGGCCATAGGCACTAAGACCAGTGAACAGCGAGTGGGAGAGCGGGTTGGAGGCCAGGCGGATGACGCCTGCCCCGATCGCCCCGGCGGTATCCGAATCGAGGTTGTCCGCCGTCATGCGCGCGAAGGCGGTGGCGTCCTCACCCACAGTGAAACCGATACCCACGGCCACGCCCACAAGGACGTAGTCGAGCCAACTGCGGGGCCGGATGACGAAGGTACAGATAAGCAGCACGCCGAGGAACTTCAGCACTTCCTCGATGAGCGGCGCATACCCCGCAGCGCCCAGCCAGTCCAGGCCCGCGCGAGTAAGAAGATGGACCATGTTCGTGTTGAGTTCCACCGCGAGGCCGGAAACCGCGAACCCCCACACCACGCCGTGCGCAATTCCCGGCCGGCGGCGCAGGAAGAACAGCGCGAGGGGGACGAGTACGGCGGCGAAGACCACCGCAGTCAGCGCACTTGCGGGCAGGAAGGGCTCGCCCGCGTAGTGGAAGGCGGTGACGGCCAGCGCGCCGAGGGTCAGCAGGTAGTACAGGTACTTCATGCGTCCTCCGGCTGCACACGGTCGGCGAAGTCACTTGCCTTCGGTCCGTAGATGTGGAGGAAGGAGATGGTGTTGTTGTGCCGCTGAGACAGCGTGATGCCGTCGCCGTCCTCGACGCGGTAGAGCTCGGCAGCCTGGGTGGTGATGGGGGCGTCGGTGAGCGCGCTGGTCCCGTTGAAGGAGCGGTGCTGGCGCGGCAGGTACGTTTCGACCTCGCGGGAGGAGCTGCCTTCCTCAGAAATGATGGTCGCGCTCCCGCAGTTCCAGGTCTGCGAGGAGGCGTACGGATCCTCCGGGCACTCCAGTCCCGGGATGCCGCGCACGGGGGTGGTGTCGGGAGTGGGGTCGGGGAGGAGGGCGTCGGCAAGCGGTACTGCGGCGAGGACGCCGATGCAGGAATAAATCAGTGTGTTTCTCATGCTTTCGACCCTAAGAGCTGCGGGTTTGTGCCGGTATCCTCCGCAGGGAGGATTTTGCGGAGTTTGACAATGCTGACAATCATGGCCACCCACAGGCCGATGAGGATGAGGAAGGTGGGGAAGATGGGCCATAGGGCGTCGTCAAACGCGGTAGAGATAGACGGGGCAATCTTCGGTTAATATCTATTACTATAATCGCATAAGTCCAGCAAATAAGAAGACCCCCGGCCCAACACCGGGGGTAAACTTACCGACTAGTCCTCTTCGCAGTCGATGGCGTCGATGAGTCGAATCACTCGACGGATGCCACTAACCATGCCACGGTCGTAGTTGTCCTTGGTATCTATGTTCTCGGATAACGCAGCGTTCTCTCGGTAGACAAATCGCTTGAGTATCTCAAACTTATCCACTAGCCCTCCTTGAACGTGTCTAGATAATCCTGGTACTCGTCGTCGTCGGGTTTGATGTAACCCGAGCCCCATGAAGGGCCGTAAACGTCTGAGTCTGTACCTACGTGAACGTTTTTATAATCCAACGCCATAAGCTCCGCTGCCTTCTCAGCGATGCTAGGAGAGGGGACAGAGAGAACAATCTCATCGTGAATCGGAAGGCGCATGTACTCGAGCAGCCCTGCTTCTTCCAGCCTGAGCAACCCACGACAAGTCACATCACGAGACATAGACTGAATCATGTAGTTCAACGCTGCGTAAGGCTTATCAGGGTCCACCTTGAGGACACGACCCGTAGGGGTCTGAATACAGCCGTTCCTGCGAGCCTCGTACTGGAGACGGTCTGAGAGTTCTTTAACTCGAGGGTAAGACCTTTCGAAGCCCTTGATTACCTCACGAGCTTTCTGAACACTGATGCCGCAGGTTCGGGCGATATTACCCGGACCAGAGCCGTAGACGTAGGCGAAGTTCACTGTCTTACCCACGCTGCGCTCGACACCCGAGGCATCCGCTGTAATCTGGTGAAGGTCTGCTCCTTCAGCGAAGGCCTTGCGCATGTTCTCGTCACCGGACAAAGCAGCTAGCATTCTCAGCTCCTGAGCCTGATAGTCACAAGAAGCAATCTTGTACCCTGGCTCTGGAATAAAGCATCGTCGAATAGTCCAGTCAGACGAGGGGAGAGTCTGAGCAGGAATACCAGTGATGCTCATGCGAGCCGTACGAGCGGCTAGGGGTTGGATGTTAGCGTGACAGTACCCGCTAGCATCTGCTTGGTCCAGGAACTTCTCAACCCACGACGTTCGCCACTTCTTAGCCTTCTTAGCCTCTGTAACAGCGTGAGCTAACAGATTACCCTGCTCAGCCAGAGGCTCGAGAATCTCCTTGTTCACCTTCCAGGCACCAGAGGGAGTAGTCTCGGTAAGCTTCACGCCCTCTTCTAGGAGAACCTCTGCTACCTCTGCTGTAGAGTTCACAGACTCGACACCGTAGCGGGCGTAAGCTACAGCCTCCCAGAGCTCTTGCTCTTGTTCTAGCTTGCGCTTCAGCTCCAGGGCATAATCCTTATCCAGCAAGAAGCCGTTACGCTCCATGCCGGTGCACACCCTGGCTACGTCGTGCTCGTAGCGAATCAGACGACGAGACGGCTCGGGAACCTTGTCGATAAGAATGTTCCGAAGAGCATAGGTTAGAACAACATCCATCCCGGCGTAGGTGAGGTACTTCTCGTTCCAGCAGTCGATACTGGCGAAGAGCTCAGATTTCTTAACTCCGATGTCCTTAGCCATCTCGGTCATAGAGCCCTTGATTTTCTCTGCTACCTCTTTGTCGATGTATTCGTGGGTAAGGTCTTGCAAAGAGTGCCCCACCCCACCCTCCTTACGAGAGCGGGAGTCGATGAGATGGGCCAGGATTTTAGTATCAGTGACTTTATCCCAGTCCACTGTGTAACCGAAGCATTGTTGAAGAACTAGAATATCGTAGCTAGCGTTCTGCATCCACAGCTCGCGGTCGTCGAGCGCTTGCTTGAGAGTGTCCAGCGTTACGGGTAGCTCGTCTACGAGGATTACCCACGCCTCGAGACCGTGACCGAACTGAATAGCTCGGCACCTGAAGTCCTCGGAAAAGATGTCTAGGCCAGTGGTCTCGGTATCCACAGCCAGAGGGGCTCTGTTCAGGGACCTTTGCCAAGCGTCGAAGTCCATAAAGTCTCCGATGTCCTCGGGGACCTTGATAACAGCCTCCCGGCCAGCGACCGGGACTTTGTAGATTTTAATAGTTCACCTCCTGGTGTAGTAGTTTACCGCGACCGTGACCGTTTGTTAACCCGTTACAGGGTGCAAGAAACACACTCTTCCACGCCTGTGCCTTCCAGCGCCTGCTGGCGAATACGGGCGTAGTACAGCGTTTTCAGACCACTGTTCCATGCGTAGATGTAGGCACGGTTCAGGTCACGGGTAGTAGCCTCGTCTGTGAAGAACAAGGTACAGCTCAGGCCCTGGTCTATGTGACGAGTAGCGATAGAGTAGGTATCGATAAGAGCCTCGTACCCGGTCTCGTAAGCATCCTTGTAGTAGGGGAGAGTGTCCTTGCTCAGGCCCGGTGCCGGGTAATAGACTCGGCCCATCTTACCCTCCTTACGAATCTCGATAGGAGCAGTAACCGGGTGAATACTCGGGGTTGCACCGTTGACGTAGGAGATAGAGCCGGTAGGCGGTACAGCTAGCAGATACGAGTGATACAAACCGTACTTCTCGATGTCCTCCGAGAGCTCTGCCCAATCATCGGGGCTAGGAAGCTCAGCGTCACCGAACAGGGCCTTCACCTTATCCGAAACAGGCCGGTAGTCGTTGAACACGTACTGCTCCAGGGCCGTACCGTCTGCGTATTCGCTGAAGACGAAATCGTGGAACGCGCCACCAATCTTAGCGAGCTTATTCGACTCCTTCAGCGCGTAGTAGCGAACCGCTGAGAAGTAGGCATCCACAAACTCGAGAGCATCCTCTGAGCCGTACTCGATAAAGTTCTGAGCCAGGAATCCGTGAAGATTCATCTGGCCAAGACCGATGCTTCGCATGTACTGGTTAGCCTTAGCAATACTCGGGACTTCTCGAATACTCGTGTTCTCGACAACTCCTGTGAGCATCCGCACCGCAGCTGAAACCGTCTGCTCCAACTCCTCCGGAGCCTTCATGACGTTGGCGATGTTCAGCGAGCCTAGGTTGCACGAGATGTCTAGTCCAGCCCGGTTCATACCAAACTCCGCGAAGTCGGTAGCAGCGTTGGACTGAAGAATCTCCGAGCAGAGATTGGACATATTGATACGGCCGTGAACCGGATTATCCTGGTTAGCCTGGTCCTCGAACAAGATGTAAGGGTAACCAGACTCGAACTGAATCTCCGCGATTGTCTGGAACAAGTCACGGGCGTTAATCTTCTTCTTGCGAATCTCGGGGTTCTCAACCCAGGCGTGGTAGTGCTCGGTAACACTCAGGTCAGCGAACGGCTTACCCTCGATGCGCTCGACATCGTACGGGGAGAATAGGTACATATCCTTATTCTCTCGTGCTAGCTCGAACGTAATGTCCGGAACAACAACGCCTAAGGAGAGAGTCTTGATACGAACCTTCTCGTCTGCGTTCTCTCGCTTAGTGTCCAGGAACTCCATGATGTCAGGGTGGTGCACGTTAAGGTACACAGCACCTGCGCCCTGACGCGCTCCTAGCTGGTTAGCGTAGGAGAAAGAGTCCTCGAGGATTTTCATCACAGGAACAACACCACTAGCGGCACCCTCGACGTTCTTGATAGGAGCACCGTCTTCTCGCAGGTTCGAGAGCAGCAGGGCAACACCGCCACCGCGCTTTGATAGCTGCAAAGAGCTAGTGATTCCGTAACCGATGGACTCCATATTGTCTTCCAGTCGAAGCAGGAAGCAGGACACCATCTCACCAGAGTCACCGCGACCAGCGTTAAGGAACGTCGGGGTAGCAGGCTGGTAACGACCAGTCATCATAAGGTCAACAAACTCTACAGCCTCATCCTCGGTAGAGGCTAGGTGCAACGCAACCATCGCTACACGGTCTTCGAAGCGCTCGAGGTAGTGAGGGTCCTCAGGGGTTGAGTCATAGGTTTTGCAAGCGTACGAGGTGTAGAACTTGTACGCACCAACAAACGTCGGGAACCGGAACTTGTAAGAGTAAGCCCTTTGGAACACTCGCTTGATACTTCCAAAGGTAAAGTACCGAAGCGTCTGCGCATCCCAGTAGCCGTTATCGGTCATGAAGTTGATTTTCTCTTCCAACGAGTGGAAGAATCGGGTGCGTTCGTTAACGCCTCCGGGGCCAACAAAGAACTCTCGAGCAGCCTCTTTGTCCTTGTCGGTTTGAATCTCACCGTTCTCTCCGAACAGGTTGAGCTGAGCATTAAGCTCTAGATACTTTTTCACAAAGAACCTCCGTTGTAGATGATGATGGCCACTCCAAACAACAGCGACAAGCCAGCCGCAGCGTAGAGACTCACCTCGGTACTAGAGCCAGGGGCCTGAGAACCGATAGCAACCGCTGACAAAGCCAGAAGCAACGCAGCCATAAGGAAAATAGAGAACAAGAAAAGCATTAGCACCTCCCTAGAAAGTCTTGAATATCGTCGTAGTTGTCTTGGGTAAGAAAAAGGTCCACACAAGCGATTAGCGGAACCCGGTACTCGCGGGAGATGTACTTGGCCAATGCGCAAAAGTCAGGGCCAAAGTTGGTGTTGCCAACCCCGATAACCCCGACCAGTTTGTCGCTGTGCTCGCTGAGCAGTCGCTTCACACTAGCCGGAGCATGGGTTCGGTTTCCCGGAGAACCGTAGGTGGGGAGGACAAGGACGTAATCCCCGCCCTCGTAGGAGTCCAAGGGCTTACCGTTGAACTCCTCAGCTACTCTGCGAGTAACACCTGTAGAGGACCAGTAAAGAACCTCTGGTTTACTCAACAAAATCCTTGAACACGCTCGGGGCTACGTCGTAGAGCTCTGCCAGAATCATCTGGGAGACGATACGAATCTCAGCATCCGCATGGGGGCTGATTCGCTTCTTGAGGTAATCTCGCCATGCTCGAAGGTTTCCGGAGACTACGATACGAGTCTCCAGGCAGTTCGGAAGTACAGCACGAGCAGCTTCACGAGCCTGCTTACGAGGCAGACCCTCGTTCTGCAAGGACTCAACCAGAGCCGTGTACTTTTTCAGAGACTTCCGAGCGCTCTTCACCACGGCCTCGTACTCCTTAGAGCCTTCGTGGTACAGCGCTGAGATAGCCGGTGGCATAACGATATTAGCCTCTGACTCGTCAACAAAGCGCTGAGACATCTGCGAATACGAAAGGTGGCGATGACGAATAAGCTCGTGTGTCAACGCACGGGAGACTCCGGTGAGGTAGAACGTCACCGTAGCGTGCTCTAGCACACTCTCGTGGCCCTGTGCGATGATGTTGGCGATGTAGTCGGCGTTCTCTGCGGTTGCCGGGTTAGGCTTGTGGAACGACTGGTAGCAAGCACGGCCAGCGAACTCTACAAGGTCCTCGGAATCCGTAGAGTACGAGGAGATCTCCATACCAGCCAGCTGTAGGGAGCTTGTTTCTCCTACTTCGAGGTCGGGGAAATCTACGTCGATACAGGGGTTTGCCAGACGCCTAACCTCAGGCTTTACAACGTTAACCATTATTATCCTTTCTTTGTGAATTATTAGCCTTGTAGATTGCGTTGCGGATACGTCCAGGCTGATTGTCAATCTCTAAAGCTCTATCAACAGTGAACTTTGCATCTTCCAGGAAGTCACTGGGGCTCATAAACGGATAGGTAGAAAACCTAGCCACGACCTTGGTTCTCCAACGGACCTTACGGATTAGCTCTACCCATACCCAGCCATCGAGCCAATCTTTTTTGTATCGCCACTCGTACCCCTCAGGAGGAGTAGGAAGCTCGTACCTCATTACGACTCCTTTCGAGGGCCAGGAACCGGCCCTAGTCGGTACACTGCATCGCAGAACTGCTCGCAGCGCTTTCCTGTTTCAAAGACACCGGCCTGGAACAGGACGGCGTAGTCGTCGAGCGTGAAGACGCTAGAACCCGTCTCGCGCCAACGGTCGAACAACTCGAGCTTTTCCCGGATGACTTCATCATCTGAGCGAACCATTACACCTCCACCAATCGACGGTGGAGCTTCACCTCGTGGTCGTAGCCGTAGTCGTGTTCGTTATTCAGATGGACAATCCAGGGGAGGTCATCGAGGTCATTGCGAACGAGGATTGCCTTCCTACCTACGTACTCTCCGACGAATCGCTCACCAGGCTCGATGTCCTTGATGTCCTCGGGAATGTCTGTACGGGCCAGGACAAGCTTACGCCCGGTAAAGTACCAAGACTCATTCCCGGGGAGGAATTCTCCTCCTCCTTCTAGGTTCAACTCCTCTCCCTCTTCTACGGGAGTTCCATGAGTTCGTCCGGAAAGAGCACTGACGCCTAGGAGCACGTACTTGCTTCCGTTCTCGCTTTCGACTTCTCGAAGGTAGTGAGTGTCTTCGGCCCACTCTTCGGGGACGGGTTCGCCTTTCGGTTTCGTGAGTGCTAGGACCTTTTCCTTAAGGCCGTCCTCGAGGTCCAGGGTCTCTACAAGGGTCTTGAATTCCTTGGTGTTCATGTCACCAGCTCCAATCGTCTTCGGTTGTTTCTTCTCGCTTACCAATCACATACGAGGCACCAGAGCCGGAGAAGAAATCGTGGGCTTCGCCGGTGCCAGGGTCAAGAGCAGAGAGGATATAAGCAGGAATCTTCGTCTGCTCGCGCGGGAACAATGGTTCGATACCAAGATTCGCCAGCGCCTTGTTAGCGTTGTAGCGGAGGTAGTGCTTAACATCCTCTGTCCAGCCAACCTTGTCGTACAGCTTCTCAGCACGCTCGAGCTCGGTATCCAGCAACTCCTGGACCATCTGCTTCGCATAATCCCGAGTCTCACCATCGGGGTCTAGCTTCTGGCACCAGTACCCGGCGTAGTAGCCGTGAACACCTTCGTCTCGCATGATGAGGCGAATAATGTCAGCGGTGTTCGTTAACCGGCCTTCGGATGCTAGACGAAGCGGGGCGTAGAAGCCGGAGTAGAACAAAAATGACTCGAGCAGTACACCAGCTACCAGAGCAAATGGACCGCCGTGCTCGTAATCCTCTAGGATTCGATTCGCCTGCTTTTGTAGAAGGTCATCCTCCTCTGCCCAGCGGAACAGCTCTTCGATTTCTCGACTAGAGCACAGGGTAGAGAAAATCGTGGAATACGACTTAGCATGAACCGCTTCCATGAACTCGATATTCGAGAACACAGCCCTAGCGTGAGGGGTGGTAACCTCCCGGCCCATGCTCGGGGCACCCTGCTGTTGCTGAAGCGTGTCGAACAGCGTTAGCGAGGCGAAGACCTTTTTCACAACCTCTTGCTCGTCCCTGGTCATCTTGCGCCAGGCTGGCAGGTCGTTGGATACGGGAACCTTGGTGTCTAGCCAGAAGTTGCTAGTCAACCGTTCCCAGACTTGCTTATCAACCGGCTCTTCTAGGTCGTTCCAGTTAATAGCCTTCAACTTTTACTCCTTATCCGGGTAAAGAATCCCCTCGATGTCCGGTGCCTTAAAGCCTTCTGGCTTCATGATTTTCCCAAGCTCATTACGGGTTACCGGGCCCAGGCTTCCGTCAACCTTGGACAGGTTAGCGGTGCAGATAGCCTCCCAGCATTCGATAGCCTTCTCCTCACCAGCGAAGCGGATAGCCCCTGTGAAAGCGACGTAAGCCGCATCCAGGAAAGCGTCTACCAGCTCGGGAACGGTGAAAGACTCAGTACCCTCTTCGTACTCCTCGAACAGTCGCTCTAGAAAAGCGTGCTTCTCAGGGAATCGGATAATCGTCTCGGGACCTTCGGGGACCTCCTGGCCCCCGAGCTTCATAAAGCGGGATACACTACGAATAGCGTTAGTCAACCTAAACCCCTTTCTTAGTTACGGCGGGTGCCGTCGGCGTTGAGCCAGATAGGGTCAAGATTGTCAGCGCGGTTAGCGCCCATGAACGCGTACCACGGACGGCCATTCTTACCCATTCCGGTCTTGTACACGTAGCCCTCTGGCGGGGTAGGGGCATTACCCGGAGCCTGGGTTGCGCCAGTTGGCTTACCCTTGGCTGCGCTGGAGTTGCCACCAGCGAAGTAGGTTCCAGCCTTCTTAGCGAGGTCGATAACCTCCTTCAGCTCTTCGTCTGCGAGGGTCTGCTTAGCTGCTGCGATGTCGTCTGCGTGGATAACAACCCACGGTGCGTCATAGCCTGCGCCACCCTTGAGGGTGATTACAATCTTGTCCTGCTGAGTCTCGGTCACGGTTACGGTCTCCTTCTTGTCGGCGGTGTTTTCGGTTACAGGTGCTTCTCCAGCACCTTCGAGTCCTTCGAACGGGTCAGTTGCCATTAGGCATTCTCCTTCTTGTTGAGCTTGGTCACGGGTCGGTAAGTGCACATGCACCACAAAGCCCAGACCACTACGAACGTTGGCCAGAACGGAAGCTCAGGGCCTCCGAAAGCCTCTACCACTGGGATAATTCCCCAGCTAGTGATTGCTGCGATAAAAGCGACGCTTACAGCGATAGCGAATACAAGCGCTAGGACTATCACTGATTCTCCTTCTTCTTGTTTTTCTTCTTCTTGAGAAGACCAGGGCTAGCAGAGGTCCAGTACGGCTTCAACCAAACCCGGTCAGCGTTCTTGTCAGCTCCGAACAGCTGCTTCTTATTCGTAGACATCTACCCACTCCTCATCTTCTTGGTGCTTGGTACCGAGACCTTCGGTACGGTCTGCTTCTCGTTGAGAGCGCTTGCGATTCATAAGCTCTGCTAGCTTGTCCACGCAACGACGCTTCAGATTCTCGTCGGACTTGTTCTCTACGCTTCGTCCTAGGAAGTAAAAGTCCCTGACAGCCTCGTAGTAGTGGAAGTGTTCGTCTTCCAACGCCTCGAATCCGATACCGAAGTCGATAGCCTCGTCGTCCAGGATTCGCTCATCTCCAGCGAGACGGGACAGGATTCGTCGAACATCCGCAGGGGTGTACAAAAAGTTCCCTGTGAAACGTTCGTAGTCCAACTTCTCCTTCGAGCAGATAGAGTCAGCTGTCTTTCGGAGAGCCTTGAGCTGCTCCTTCGACGACTTACCACGAAGATAATTCTGAGTAGCCGGTCGCTCCACAATAAACATCCAGAGCTCCTGCTCGATGTCGTCTGCGTCGAGTAGCTTGTTCCAGCGAGTCTCCGCTTGCTGCGCGGCCTTGCGAACCGCGTCTTTCAGGCCAATAACTGCTTCTTCCTGCATTAGACCTTGAGAACCTCCGTTCCAATACTGATTCGTGAATCCCTAACCTGGAGCAGGTGAGGTGTCACATGCCGACGTTCGATTGTCAACCAAGCCAACGAGGTTTGCCAGTTTCCTGTTCCACCCTTGAGGTAGGTAACCTTCTTCGGGTCCATGATGTGGCCAACCTCTACACCTGTCACCGTGCTCGTATCGCCCTCGTATCCTGTGGTGTAGCTGGAGATGCCTGCACGGTGAGTGTGGCCCATAACCAGGTTTGTTCCCAGCTTCTTAGCCGCATTCAGCGCGGTGTTACCGGCGTTCTGAGACAATCGGATATTAGCCAGATGACCGTGAGTAGCAACCCAACCCGGAGCGAACTTGTAGAAGTCCGGAAGCTTGGTAATCTCCAGCTCGTCAAAGCGCAGGAGCTTATCAAAATCGAAAGCACCAGTCTCTGCCAGAGCAGGAGCGTACTTCTCCAGGTACAACCGAGTCCTAGCATCGTGGTTACCTTCGATAACTCCGATAGGGCCGTCGTACACCTCCCGAAGAGGTTTGAGCAATTGCTCTACAGCCTTCTCAGAGTCCTCGAACACACTGCCCTCGAACTCGTGGCGGGTTCCCTTTGTCCAGCGACTAGGCTGAGGATAGTCCATAAGGTCTCCGATATGGATAATCTCATCCGGACGGTGTGACTGGACAATCTCGATTATACTCTTCCAGAGTCGTTTGTCAACTAGTGGAAAGTGCGTGTCGGGGATTACAAGGATATTCTTAGTCATCGTCCTCCTTATCCACGCCGAACAGGCGACCGTCTCCTCGTTTTAGATTCTCGATAATGCTCTCGGTTGTGTGCATGTATCCGAACTCGTCAACCCAGATACCGCCGTCGTTGAGGATAGCGGTGTATCCGATGACAGGGGATGGGTCCTCAAACGCGAGAGTGTCGTGGTCGTAGGAGACGCTGAAGCCTGCTTCCACGAGCTTTAGATACGCCTTACCCTTCTCAGTGAGCGAGTATCGAACCTGCGTATCCAGGAACCGTTGCAGATACCAGATAGCCTTCTCGATGTCCTCTACGATGTCGTTCTTCTTACCCGCTCGTGCGATGTACTTGAACGCATTAGCGAAGTAAAAATTATCAGGGAAGAAAGCCTCGATTACGTCGATAGCCTCCAGTCCCGAAGGGGTCTGGTAATGGCTAGGATTTCTTACTGCGTCGTTCAATTTCTTGAATCTCCCTCGTGTTGTAAAGAGCCACTCCTGGCTCCTTCGGATTAAACAAAGTCCCGACAGGGGTTAGCTCCCTAACCTGCTCTGCTGAGACATCGAACATGTTCATGGCCTCTTCCTCGGTCACGAGCAAGGGGATGTCTCGTCTACCCATGCCAGCACCTCCTTAATCGCTGAGATAGTGTGCTCTAGACGAAGCGCGTTTACGTACAGTAAGCTTCCGTGCTGGCGCGAATAAACGCTTACATCTGGCCCGGTGAGTCCCTTGTCGAATACGTGAGCTCGAATCGTGATGTCGTCGCTGTACTCGTACTCGAAGAGGCGGTAAGTCCCCAGCCGGTCCTCGTTAAAAGCAGGTTTCTTGCTCACGATATTGACATCCCAGCCCATCTCCTTAGCTAGGTGGCACAAACGAGCATGGTTCACTGAAGCGTCCGACATATTAGCCATTAGCAAGCTCCTTAATCTTGTCCGGACGGAACCCGGACCACTCGTCGTTGGTTGTGTGGACAATCGGCATCTGCGAGTAGCCCTGAGCAATCAGATTCTCTCGAGCCTCGGGATTCTCGGAGACATCCACCGTTTCGTACTCGATACCGTGAGAGTCCATAAGGTCCTTAGTGCGCTTGCACTGGACACAGCCAGGCTTGGTGTAAACAATCACCACGTTGTCTAGTCCTCCTCTTCTTTCTTGGTCCCGAACGGGTCCTTGATGTACAGTTCGTTGTCCTCGTTGGCGTAAACGGGAACCTTGATATAACCGACTACTGTTTCCATAGTCGTGTAAACTCCTCTTCTCCTAGTTGCTGGAACATTGAATTAGCGTCCTCACCTTTGGGCATGTGAATAGTCCTAGCGTTCGGTAGCTCGTGGGCAATTTTCCGAGCTAGCTTCTCACCAGGCTCGTCACCGTCCGCGAACACGTAAACGGTTGAGTAGCCTTTGAATAGCTCACCCCAGAACGGTTGCCAGCTAGTAGCGCCGGGAACGCCAACCGTGGGTAAACCAGCCATAGTCACCGTCGCTGCATCCAGCTCACCCTCGGTAATCCCAACCTCTAGCCCCGGCTGAGTCAGAGCGTAGGTGTTGTACAAACGCGGTCTGTCGCCTGTCAACGAAGCGTACTTAGGCTTCGAATCATCCAGGGCTCTGAACCGGATAGATACCACGGTCCAGCCGTGACGCGGATGCCAGCGCAGATAGGGGATAGCAAGCTTTCCCTCGTGCTTAGCGTGCTCTGGTAACGGGTCTTTCACAAACCCGAAGCGGAGATTAGAAACCCGCTCGGGAGCCAAACCGCGCTGGTCGAGGTACTCCTCGGCTACGCTTCCGGGTAAGGTTTGATGGTAGCGGGTTACCGCTTTCTTCAGCGATTCTAGCTGCGATTCGCTGGGCCTCTGCAAAGCCGCACTCCTCCTCCTGTTCGATAATCTTGATGCAATCCCCCGAGTAGCCGCAGGCGTGGCAGGTAAAAGCTCCTAGCTCGTACGAGACGCTAGCGCTGGGGTTGTCGTCGTCGTGTACCGGGCATTCGCACTGAATCCACATACCTCCCCAGTCCTCGGGAGCCTCCCAGTGGGGAAAATACTCATTCATCACCGCGAGTATCAGGCTCATTCATCGCCTCGTGTACTCTCGATAAACCGGGTCACTAGCTTATCCAGCTCCTGAGTTCTCCAGATTCGATAGCCTCGGGGGAACTCCTGCTTCTCCAACCATCCCGCGAAGCGGGTTACGTTAAAGTCAGGAAGCTCGAACAGGAATGTACCCCAGTCCACAACCTCCGCACCGGGAATAACCTCGTGCGTGCCGTCCTCGTACTCGAACTCGTAGCTGGTCACATCCATGAAGTCTGAGTAGAAACAGTAATCACACGTTCCGAACTCCAGCTCTTGCTTCTTGGTCTCTACATCGACCAGGCGAATCTTACTCATCATCCTCCCATACGATTTTGACGAACTCGATGTCCTTAGCGAAGAAGATGTACTCTGAGAAGTCGTCGTCAATCTGGATTACGCCAGACTGGTTAGCGAACTCTCGAACGCTATCCTTTGCGTATGCTTCGTTTGCGAAGTCGAGACGAATAATTCGTCCGGTCTTAAGGTAAACAAGTACCTTGGTCATATTGGATTATACTCCTTTAGTTATCGTTTGTCAACTCGGTCTTTGTCTTTTTATTCATTCCCCTCCTTGAGCGTGTAGCGTTCGCCAGTGGGGGCAAGGTATTCGCGTAGAAGAGACGTGGTGTACCTGCTCGAACCCTTTCCGATGCAGCGGATTCGGTCACTCATATCAGGAAACAGCATGATATAGCGCTGATTATCACGGGTATCCTCCGCGACAGCTAGGAAGTGCTTGTCCTGCTCCCAGTCCACACCAAGCATGGTTGGACGAGGCTTCGGAGGGAGAGCCTTGAGAATCTGCGACTTCCATAGCCCAGAAAGTTCCATATCATCCCAATCCTCTGCCGTAGTCCAAGCCGCGAGGTCTAGCGCATCTAACGCTTTGTGCGCGTCGATAATCTCTTTTCGAGTAAGGTTACTCATGTTCTTTCCTTTCATTATACACGAACAGTGTCGGTTGTCAACTCAGCTCGAGCTGACTTTCTTAGAACATATATCATGCTGGAAACTGAGCCATATGACCGTTCTAGTTTTATCGCTTTCTGGTACACGGTGAGGCCGTTGTCCGCGAGAATAAACTCATGTTCCCAGTCCTCCCAGGGCTGTCCTTGTCTGTGTGCCATCTCAAGAGAGCGGGAGTTGATTTCTTTATGGAACTTTGCTGCTCTCCTACTGATCTGCCTTAGGTTGGCTCTACCCCACCTGCGATCTTTCTCGGCTATCTTCTCTTTGTTTGCCTCTCTATACCTACGCGCGCTCTCAGCTATCTTATCCTTGTTGGCTTCTCGGTACCTACGGTTAGTTTCTGATTTACAGATTTTGCATTGACTCTGTAGACCATCCTTCATGTTTCGGCTCTTAGAGAACTCAGAGACCGGCTTAGTCTCCTTGCACGTTGAACAACGCTTAGTCTGCATCGGCAACCACAATCTGCTTGATATTCGTCATACCAATACGAACAGCTTGCTTCAGCATCTCCGGGTAGACCTGACCAGTCTTAGCCGCGTATTGTTTCCAATCATCCAGCTCCTCGGACTTGAAGCCTTCGAGATGAATAGAGTTGCGCTGGCTCGGGAGCGAACGCTCGAACTCCTTTACCTTCACAGGCTTACGATTCATAGCTCGAACATGAGCCTCGGAGTTCTTAGCAGAAACACCCTGGTCCTTAGCCTTCTTCATCTGCTCCACAGTGTTCTGAGAAACACCGCTCACAGCATCCGAGATGTCTTCTACCGAGTCGCCGTTCTCGAACATTGCGTAGATAACCTCGCCTCGAAGCTCTCGGGTGATGCTCAACCCCAGCGGAGCGATACGGTCATCCCACGCCTGAGCAAACGACGTGTACCCGAGTACCTCCCAGGCGCGAGCCTCGATGATGTCCTGGAGCACAGCCTCTACCTCTAGAAGACTGTTCTTGAGCTGGTTAAAAAGCTGCTCTGCCTTGTTACGATTCATGGTGTTGATTCCTTTCGGTTGTTGTTAGTTCTTGTCGTTGCGGAAGTAGTGCCGTCCGGTTGGTTCGAGCTCCTCTGGGAGAGCTGACCTGTAGGGCATAGAATCTCCCTTCCGAGTCAAGATGCCGATAGACCCACCGCCAGTGCAAGCGACCATCATCACCGTTCCGTACTCCGGGTGTACCGCCTCTGCCAGATAGTGCTCGTCCTCGTTCCAGCCAATCTCAGCCAGAGTAGGTCGCGGCTTGGGCGGGAGAGCGGATAGGATAAACTCCCGATTTGCTTCGGGGTAGATTCCACTGTCGAGCTCGATATAGCCACACAAAGCATCCAGAGCTTTGTGTGCTTCTACCAGCTCTTCACGTGACATCTCGACCGTGTATTTACTCTTCATGATTAGGAACCTTTCTCTTTCCTATGACCCCGAACGCCGGGGGATTGTTGATGTAGTCGATAGCTCTCTGGAACGCCTCCGTATCATCTCGGAGGTGTCCTAGAACCTTGTGATTGCACGGGCGGCAAAGAAGGCCACGCACGTAGCCTGACTCGTGGTCGTGGTCTACAGCGAGCTTTCGTCGTGCTCCCGTGGCTCGTTGGCAGATGTAGCACCTACCGCCTTGAGCTTCGTATATTCTCTGGTACTCCTCGGCTGTGATGCCGTAGGTCTTACCGATGTGCGCGGCGTGGTTGTACCCGCGCTTCTTCTGCTGATTCAGCTTGTGGTGCGTGTAGCACCTAGGCCCCGGATACTTCGCTACACGATTAGTAGTGATGCCTTCCGCGATACAGTCTTTGCACCGCTTCTTCTTTTTCCTAGCCAATCGGAACCGTGCCTCCTCCCGGAACCAGCTCGTGCATCTCTCCGCCCTCGCGGACGTACACGGTCTTTATGCTGCCGTTGTTCTCGCCAACAGCATCGACAACCGACTCTTGGTCTTTGAACCAGGGCGTGAAAGCTGTAACAATCGTTCCATCGTCGGCCTTGCGCTCGTACCGAGCGCTCCATAGCTTTTTTACTTCTAGTGTTGGCACTTGTTCATCGCCTCCTTCATCGCTTGCTCCCAGGTCTCGAACTGCTCGTACAAGCCTTTGTATCGCAGAATCCAGTAGAATCCGTCTGGCTTTTCGTTCCATAAATGATTAACCCATCCTCTTTGTATTCGTGGCTTATCCCCACGGGTCGTGTGACAACTCATGCGCTGGAACCTCTTCCTGTTTCTCTGAGATGCTCATGCGATAGCCATCGAACTCTAGCGGAACAAAGCTCTGCCCCGACGGGTCAGCTCGCTGGCCACGATTCTTCACGGTGCTCACGCACAGCTGGTCAGCCCAACCGTATTCTCCCGGCTGCTTGTGCAAGGTAAGAATCAACTCGGGAACACGACCAATCTGACCCTTGACACCCGACAGAGGAATAGGCTGGTTAGCATCGTTGTAAGGGCCGGTAACATGGTGCAACACGATGACACAAGCCTCTGTAGTACGAGCCATATCGTGTAGCCACGCCATGAGAGAATCAAGGCTTCGTGACTGGTCATCCTCGGAGCCCTCCATCACGACATCCAGCGCGTTATCCACCACGACTAGCTCGGGGAAATCACCGTACAACTCTTCGTAAGCGAGAAGCTGATTCTCGATATGAGACAGGCTAGGGGAGGGGTTGTAGCTGAATCGGACAGGGACGTTTCCGATGATGTCTTCGATTATACCACGTTCGTTGTCGAGTAGCAACTCGCCAGAACGTTTCATATCGATGTCTCCTAGAATCGCTAGAGCTCTGGACACCTGAACAAAAGCGTCTGAGTCAGCGGAGAAGTATAGGCACGAAACACCTGCTCGCAAAGCATAGCTTAGAACAAAAGCGGACTTACCAGTACCAGGTCCAGCTGCAACCAACGCTAGCTGTCCTCGCAAGAACCGTGTACCAGCATCCTCAAGGCTTTTCCACACCGTGGGTAACGGTTCGCCAGCGGAGCCTTTAACCGCTGCTGATTGACCAAGAGTAAGCATTACTACCCCCACATAATAAGTTCGTACAACAGATACCCGAGAATCACAACCACGAACACTGCTAAACTAGCCAGAATCACAGCGGCTGATACTGCCATTACTGCGTATAAAATATCCATTATCCCTCCTTGTACTCACAACTTGAGCGCACGGCACACATGGTGCAATTTTGCTTACTCGGGTTAGGTTCAAACCTCTCTGATTGAATCATCTCCTCGAGCCACTCGAAAGCGTGGTGGACATCTAGCTTATCGTCGTCTGTAATCTCAAACGTCTTCGTAGGCTTTCCGGTCTTGCCCATGAAGAAGTCACCCGCCGAAACCTCTACGTCGTACAACGTCTCCAAAGCTTCGGCATAGGTGGCGAGCTGGAAAATATCACCCGGCTTAGAACCAGTCTTAATATCACGCACCAGCAACGAGCCATCTTCGCGCTCGATAACTTGGTCGATGAAGCCTTTTACTCGAACACCGCCGAGCTCGACGTTGAACTCTAGCTCGATAGCTTTCTCGCCATCCGGCGTAACCCACGGTTTATCCGTAGAGTCCAGAGAGTATTCAACCAGTGCCCTGAGTTGCTCGCGGCCTTTCTCAAGCCTTCGTTCGATGTCCACAGGTCCAGAGTAAGGACCGGAACCGAACCAGTAATCAAAGTTCGGGGTTTCTTCAGCTTGCTCTGTGATGCTTCGGGCAAACTCTGTGGTGTAAATCTCTTCCAGCTCTGGTAGCGAAAGCTTTCTATCAGACAGCTCCCACTCTTCCATAGCCTTGTGAACACCAAGGCCTTGTGACAGCCAGCTAGCCGGTCGCTGCCAAACCTTGTCAAGTCTTTCTAGCTTATAACGGTAAGCGCACCGCGCGTACGTGTTGTACTGCGAAACACTACGATGATTAGGCATTCGGGTTCGACCACGATTCGATGACGCATCCGCCGATTACTTGCACCTGGTACCTGTCCATGACGCTGGTCAAAGCTTTCAGCTCGGGGGAGTCCGGCCCATTCTTCGGAACCGGAAGCTCCCGAACCACAACCATAGATGCTTTGTCATCGTCTACTACAGCGAACACACCTTTGCTATCGGTGTTTACTCGAATCATAACTTTTAGAACATTTCCGGCAACCTCCAGATGCGGTCACCAATCGTCGTTATTCGCACGTCTGGTCGAATCTTGATGATGAAATCTTCATCCGATTCCGTGCGTGGAACGTAAGCGAAACCAGGGGTATTAACCACACCCGGTATCGCGGGGTAAGCGGGGTTGTAATCGATAACCTGGCGGTAGATGACTAGTTTCTTCACCAGCACCGATGCCTTACGGCGCGAAGTCTCTGAGTGACGAAACGCTTCATCTCCGTCTAGGTTGTAGTGACCTACGAGTCTTAGGGCTTGGTACAGCGTGTTCTTCTGGTATTCCGGGTCAACCTTCCACGGGAGATTATCGTTGATAATCGTCATCGTAGAGACGTAACCAGCCTGCTTAGCCAGCTTAGAAACGTACTGCCTAGAGACCCCGTAGGTCTCAGCTATCTGTGATTGTTTGTATCCTTCCTGAATCATCGACATAACAATGTCGTGCGTGAGTCCACTCATATCTTTGTTAGAGCCCGCCTTAGCTCTGTCAAACCTTTCTATTCAACGGCGGTTGTGTTTACGACTATACCTTAGACGTTCGTCTACCCGAGGACCAGAGGAGCGAACACTACCAAGGTAAGGATGAAGAAGACGCCAGAAACAACGCTTAGAACATCGTTTCGAACACCTTCTACATCGTAGCGGAAGCTCTGTGCGAGCGCTAGTGATTTTAGAACAAGTCTTTGAATCATCACCAATCAACCGCCATAGCGAAAGCTCTCGATACAATATCGTCGGTTAGCACAGCTCGTGCCGGGCGGTTTAGGAAGTCTTCCGCAAACGAACGCTCTGTCCAGTTAAACCGTAGCGGGTTATCCGAAACAGCCTTTGCGTACTCTCTGAGGATGTAATGAATATCCGTTTCGTCTTCAATGCCAACGAACGTTCCAGTCTCTTTATTCACAACCATGTAAGGGTACGGATAGTGTCCTGAAACATCGGCCCAATCGCCTAGGCATTCTACAGCCATCTGATTAGCCTCTTCGCACAGCTCGTGCACGTGCTTCATAGCTCCCATTGTTACTCAAACCTTTCTTTGACCTGGGTTTATAGGTATTTCCTACAAATGTTCTGCTGCCTAGTAGTGGTGGAAGAGTACTTCTTACCGGGGACGCGTCCCGCTCCAGGGATTGCGTAAGCGATAACCGTGTCGTAAGACCAGACCACGTACACGCTTCCGTATTCGTCTAGCCAAGCCTTTAACAACGCTTCATCAGGTATGGATAGCGGGTATTCTGACTCTGGCATAGTGTCAACCCATGCGCCTTTGCACGATGAATGCCGAAACTCTTTCATGCCAGCGATTGCTTGCTCCATGCCTTTGTAATTAACAGTCATAGTTGTCAAACCTTTCTTAATCCCAGGGCTCTACGTCTTCGCTCACTACGTAAGGGGATACCCAAACCTTGCTAGGCTCTCCGTATTGTTGCGAGATGAAGTCGATGACCTCGGACTCCGATGCTTCGGAAAGTTCGTTACCAGTGATTTCCTTGTACACGTCCGGGTCAACGTCGATAGTTCCGGCTGTCTTGATTGAGTAGATGAATCGCATTGTTTGTCATGCCTTTCTTAGTTAGATAGTGTTATGTCCATAGGGTTTTTGGACATGGAGTCCGGTGTCTTTTTGGACACGGAATCCGTGGAGTTCTTGGACACTTCTAGCGGTTTATGGTTGTTGCCTGCGTTTGGGCCGGGGTTTGGATAGTTTCGGGTTCATCCGTGGTGGTTGGCGGTGTTTCATTCCTTCAACGAGGTTGATGTTGATCTGGCCACCTGGTGGCCTGTGGCTCAACGTGATCGGCAGTGGCACGCTGAAGAGGAATTCACCGTCATGGGCCGTGTAGAACTCCGCAACGTTATCGGCTGTGACTGTGGAGTAGAGTCTGCGGTTTTTAAACCTCAGACCAATGTAAAGACCGAATCCGCACACACGTACAACCCCACCTTTGCTCACGCAGAGCTGGTCTGGGATGCCCCAATGGTTTGTTGATTGTGTCGTCAGCGCCGTTAGTGTTGGGGTATCGGTGGGAGGTATGCCTTGCAAAGCTGCCATGTCATCGGTGCAGGCC
Organism: Corynebacterium hesseae; assembly: GCF_037850265.1. Taxonomy (NCBI): domain Bacteria; kingdom Bacillati; phylum Actinomycetota; class Actinomycetes; order Mycobacteriales; family Corynebacteriaceae; genus Corynebacterium; species Corynebacterium hesseae. Next base: position 2,078,105 of record NZ_CP137211.1, on the reverse strand, counting down.
TCGTGGGAAGTTGCCGCTTCCGCGGGGCCGTTTAGCATTTCGGATACTGCTTGTGGGTTGTGTGCTTGGTTATAGGCGACTATGCGGGCCCAGACCTGCTCGGGATCGAGTGGATGCTGAGGTGATGGTGCTTTGGGGAAGGTATCGAAAGCTTGGCGTGGGGTGATGTGCATTTTGCCGATAAGCAGTGATTGGTGCCGTCGTCGTTCGTTGTAGACCTGGCGGTATTCAGCCAGATATGTGTTGACCTCAGCAAGGCTGACTGGGTGGCGTGCATCGAGGAACTGGGTCAACGTGCGGTGAGAGCGCTCGTCTTTTCCCTGGGTTGTCGGGGCGAAACCAGCAATAGCAAGAACACCTTGGCTGGCGAGCCAGGTTTCAGTAGCAGAGAGAAAGCCACGGTGGTAGGTGGCGAACGCATCGCCATTGTCGGAAAGGATTTCTTGAGGTTTGCCGTAGGCAGCGAACGCTGCGGCCAGTACGGCGCGTGCGTCAGTACCGTTTTCTGGCAGGGCGAACGCTGTGGTTCCGACATCGAATCTGCTGGCATCATCGATAATCTGGTAAATCGTGACATGTGTGTGGGCATGGTCAAAGAGGCGATAGACCAGTCCATCGATTTGCCAGAGTTCACCGACGCGATCACGGGCGAAGCGCTTATAGGAGCTGCGTGGCCGTTTGCGGGCATTGGCATCAACAAACCCCAGTTCATGCAGCCACGAGGCGATTGTAGAACGCGATGGGGTGTAATCTGCGCCTACAGTGTCGAACAAAAAGTAGTAGATCGACCAAGGCCCATAATCCAAGCCTTGCTCCATTAACTGTTGTCTGGCGTGGACGACTGCGATTTTATCGGCCTCGTCAAACTTCTTAATCGGATTCTTCGGGGCAGTCGAATCGGGCACAATACCTGCGCGACCCTTCTGCGCTATCCGGTGTTTGATGTTGTGGTACGTCTGCCGCGAGATTCCTAATTCTTTGCAAAACTGTGTGACCGTCTTGCCGTCACGAACGGGATCGAAATCTGCGACCTTTCTACGCTTATGCAATGGAATAGCCATCCGGCTATTCCACCGCCGCAAACGTCCAAAAAGCCACTAGACATCCCGTCCAAAAACATCCTGGACTCCGTGTCCAAAAAGTCGCTAGACATCACATTCTTAGTTAGATAGCTGCTGCTAGGAACCAGGTGTCGTCGTCTTCGTTGCCCCAAACCTCCCAAGGGAATTGAGCGTGAATGAAAGCCCCAGCCATCTCTTCTAGTGCTTCGTCGCCGGTGCTCCATCCGTAGGTGAGCTGCAACGCTTCGTCTTCGATGAAGTCTTCTAGGTATTCCGCGACTTCTTCGCGCGTGCCCCAAGCCTCAAGAGTCGCCGCGAAGTGTTCTGCGTAAACCTCTGAGCCGTCGTTATTGTCGTCGCTCTCAAGCGCGGAGAGGATGAAGTCTTTATTCTCTTCCCATGTTCCGCGACCGTTGCGTTTCAGGCCACGAACGATAGCTTCCTTAATAGTCATAGTGACTAAACCTTTCTCTGTGTTGTGTTGGTGTGTTGTGGTCTGCTAACCACTAGCGGGAACAACCTACGGTTGTAGGTTGTTAACCTAGCGCCTAGCAAACGAAATTGTTCTCCACGAACTCAATCAAAGCTTTTTCATCGTAGGGGTCGATGCCGATAACGCCGCCTACAAGTGAATCCTCTTCGTCTTCGCCCCGCTCTACCCCGATGACGTAGACGCTGCCATTAACCCAAGCGGCGTAGTCCTTAGCAAGACTCATAGCGATGTCTTTGTACTCGGAGCACGATGGGCCCCATGACCGCTTAAACAGCGGCACATCAACAACCACGGTGTAGCGCGGGTGGCCGTATTCATCCACGGCTACGAACTCGTAGACCTCATAGCTTTCTAGCTGGTCGTTGTAGTCGTCGATAGCTTCGATGTCGTCGATAACATCTTGTGCCCACCCTGCATAGTGGGTTGTATTTTCATCTACCCACTCCCACCATGTCTTACCATAGCGCTCTCGCAACAGGACGAACGTGACTTCGATGTCACCTAGCGCGTTGTCTTTGTCCTCTAGCAAACCTTGGTAGTCGCGCAAGGTTCTATCCGGGTCATAGTCGATTGTGTCGCGCTCGTGTGAGCGGATGGCGAAGCCTTTAATTTCCATGATGTCCAGCGGATTCTCAGCGTATTCATCGTAGGTCACGGCAATCTCCATGCCTTTGTACTCGAAACGATTGATAGCATCGTCAACAACGTGAGTGAACATGTTTGTTCATTCCTTTCTGTGGTGTGTGAAACTGTGATGTCTTAGCACAGTATGCGGAGACAACCACCCGTGAGTGATTGCCAACCATACTGCATTAAGCGGCGATGTTTTCGAACTGAACCTCTACGTGTTCGTATGCGTCTTCTTGGAAGTATTCAAGGATGTCCTCGAAAATCGTATCGCTCATAGCTTCCATAAGCTCAGCGATAACGCGGTGGCGCGCCCAATCAGCATCGCTGCATGTGCGAATGAAACCTGAGATGTTACGGCCATCGTCCACGCTTGTGATGCCATAGCTTTCAGCTAGTTTGTACAGCGCCTCGCCATTCACGAACCACCGCATGATGTATCCGTCACGCGCGTGGCCCCATCCGCCATCGTCAAAGTAAATCTCGCCAGGGCCCCAAACCATTACCGGGCCGCTTCCGCCGAATAGTTCGTCAAACCTATCTGCTAGGAAGTTTCCCCAGTAAGCCATAGCTTTCTTGTAGAACTCGCGCGCGTTAATGAACACGTCCTCCGGTTCTTCGCCATGCCTTAGAAAGTAGTCCTCGAACTCGCGTTCGTAAGCATCGTCTAGTGCACAGCTCAACTCTTCCAGCGGGTTATAGAAGTTGCACACGTTGACTTTAGCGATAGGGGAGTGTAGAAGCTCGGGGGAGAGTTCGATGCGTGCCATTGTGATGATTCCTTTCAGATTGTTGTGATGATGTCTTACAGGGACAGAGCGGATACGTCCCAGTTGTCGTTGAGTACGTCCTGGTAAAGGACGTGTTGTAATACCAGAGCGCCACCTATACGGAGCATGTCATCGCTTAGTAAGGTGAGTTTGTTCATATTGTCTAGCGCGAAGTGAAAAAGCATCTCTCCCAATTTTTCGGACGTGATTCCTTTTTCATTCCATCCCTGTGTGCTGTAAAAGTTCAATTCTTTGAGCGCTGACTCATGCATAGGGGCAAGGACTTTTTCAAGGGTAGAGAGTTGGGTATCAATAACGGTCATGGTCATGCCTTTCTGGCTAGTGGTGTGGTGTGATATGGGAATTTATCCCGGTGAGTCGCGGGAGTTTCGAACTCCAGCATCCCGCTATTACGCGACTCCGTTGGTTGGTGTTTGTCAAGCCTTATAGATAGTCTTCTGGGTCTTCGTCCTCCAACCAATCGGCTAGCTCTTCCAACTCTTCACGAAGACAATTTTCAAGGTAGAGACCTACCGCGATATGAATCGCGTCATCGATAGACCCGGCCTCAGATACGGAACCGAAGCAAGAGTAATAAGCCTCGTCACACTCCGCCTGGTTAGCGGCGTAAAAGTCCAGATAGTCCTGTGTGTAAATCATCGGGTGCGACCACTGCACAGTTTCGTTGATGTAATCATCGCTTTCTCTCAGTTCAGACACTACTTCCTGTAGTTTGTCGGCAAGCGTAGCGATGATGTCTTCCTCGCGAGTGTAGTCCTCGTCATAGTCATCATCGTACCAATCAAGACTTAGCACGTTGATGTTGAACGCATCACTAATGAGGTCTGTCACACGTTCATCGGCGTGAGAGCTTAGGAACGGGAACTTTTTAGCGATACCGTCGTTGAGGTTGGAGTCAAAGTTTGCCAGGGAATCGGCGGTGATGGTGGACATGTTAGGGAAACCTTTCAGGTTGGATTGGTGGTTAAGTGGATTGATACCCACTAGTGGGGATAACCGACGTATGTCGGCTATCAACCTAGCGATTACCAAAGATTAGCAATTGCATCGAACAACGGAGAGTCTAGGCCTAGGCCTACAGTCTCTAGGGCCGGGTGCCAGATTCCGTACAGAACGAAGTCAAGAATCAGATTCGGCATTAGATGAACATCTCCCGAACATCGAACAGTGCGTCTACCAGGGCAGAGTCTTCTTCGAAACCATAGCTAGCCAGAACGCCGGTGTAGTCGCCGTTTACTAGAATGTCAAAGATTGCCTGAAAAAAGTCGAACATTATGATTGTTCCTTTCGTGGATGAAATGATTATTCCTGTTATGCACCGGAGGAGTATTTCCGATACATAATCGGAATAACCGGGGACTAGCTACAACTAGTCCCTAGTAATTCCAATCTCTGTATTTAAGAACAATGAATAAGACTCGATCCCGGTATCGGGGCTAACGTCGCGTAATTCCTGCTGCTTTATGGTCTAGTTATGGCTGGTACCTCCGCGTGGCAGACACCTGTCACACGGCCCATTACACCCCTGTAGTCACAGCTTCCGGCCTACACCTACAGGCAAAGTTTTGCACTAGAAAATTCCATAACCTCGCACGGCGCGGTTTCACTTTTCTCTGCCTTATTCACTATTCAGTTGTTTGTAACTCTAGCTTACATCAGCCGTTGGTGTTTGTCAACTCCACTGTTTGTAGTGTCTGTCACAACCAGACTCTGTAACGCTTTGAAGTTATGAACCATACTGTACCGCGTCCTGTTGACGTTTGTCAACTCGAAACGATGTTGTTTGTGTCACAGCCTTAGTTACAATCTTAAGTTCGCCTTTTGTTCGCGCCGGGCCTCAGCCCGTCGCTAGCAGAGGAACCTGCTAGCCCCTAATCGATGACCTCGCGGCCTCTTTCGGAACACCCATGACTATACACGGCTGCTGGCGAGTGTCAACTCTGGGTGCAAAAGTGCAGGTTAAAGAGTGTTTCTGTGCAACCCATACGTTTGAAACTCAAAGGTCTAGTCATAGTGTTTGCCCAGCTCAACGATGCTTTTCAACGTCGATTCTTCGCAAACAACAGCGCCTGAAACGTCGCATAATCGCAGGTCTCGATAGGTGTCGAGATGCAATAGACCATTGTGAAACGTCGGTGTCGATGCGTTTCCAGGCGGTCGAACTGTTTCTATCAACGCGATGCGTGCGTGATACACCGTTGGTTAGCGTCGATGCAACTCGATACGATGTGTTGTTTCTCACAACCATAGGTTTGTGTCGTGCGTCACGCCGATTAACGTGCCGAAACTCCGTAGAGCGACGAACAGCGGTGTTTGTATACCAATACACCGGAGAGAGGTGTTAGGCCGTCTACGGGGCGGCTAGGGGCCTTAGGCGGCGTGCTGTGGTTTGCACCCCCGCCCCTGGTGTCGATTCCAGTAGGGGACTGGTGAATATAAACATTGACAACTGTTTCGTGTTGTGCTATTCGAGCGTTGAATAATAACGTGTTTGTTATGCAACACAGTGCACAGTGACCGGGGGTACTAGGGCAGGGGACTAGTGAGGGGCACCACTAGCGGGGTACTAGGGAGACCTAGGCCACTAGGCAGGGTGCAGGGTGAGGTAGGGTACTCCGGATACCACTGGGTGACCTTGACCACTGCTGCTAGTAGAGAGTGAGCGGCAACGCACTAGTTTGCACAGAGTGAGTAAGAGCACTTTAGAGCTTGCACTGTGTCGGGCAACACCGGGTTGAGTTTACGTGAGCATTGCCACTTTTTAGGTGTCCCTATCCTGGCTTAGGTTTGACTTAGTAAGGCTCGCCTAGCTTAGGTCACCCTAATCGAACAAGCGTTTTATTCGTTCGAAAAAACAATAGGGGCACCCCCATCATAGACCAGGGGGGGTGCTCCCACCCGTACCCACGGCGACCGGAGCGTATTGCGCCCGCCTGTTTTCTCCGTAGTTTTAAAGCTCACGGGATGAGCGTACTGTTATTTTCGGGGAGTTTCAAGACCTTTCAGAAACTTATAGAACACTTAAGACCCTGAGATAACCTTGTGAACATCGACGATAATACCCTAATCCGGGGGTAAAAAGGGGTAGATTACCTACTTAGGGTAACCTAACCCTCACGTACTATATTAGTGAGGGGTGAGTGAAACGAACCCCGAACGACACCCCAGTCGTTCCGGGTTGCACTCACCCGAGGGGCCACCAAGGGCCCTCGGGAGTTTGGTACTCCCTCGGTCCCGAACGGACTCAAGCTCCGTTCGGAAACACTTACTCAGTGTTCCCTCACTCCGAGGGACCACCAAAGGTCCCTCGGTGGTTTATACCACCTCGGTCCTACCCAAAGAAAGAACCTCGCCTTCGGCTCGGTAAGAAAGAAAGGGTACACGGACCTACGACCAAGGGGTCTTCGGTCCTAAGGAAAGAGGTAACAATGAGTTGGAGTACCAGTGACCGACGAAAGAGGCTTCCGTCGGACTGGTCACGAAGGAGACTAGAAGTCCTCCGAAGAGACCAACACCAGTGCCGGGCCAAGGGGCCCGGCTGTAAAGGAAGAGCAACGGAGGTTGACCACATCCTCCGGGGCGATGACCACAGCCTGAATAATCTTCAGGCATTGTGTTCTGTGTGTCACCGAAGAAAGACACTATCCGAAGCGCAGGCTGCTTCGGCACAAAGGAGATCCAGGAGATTCCGTTCTATCGAATCCCATCCTGGAATGAGATAGGAGGTAATCGAATGGGTACCAGGGGTCCTGTTCCAAAGCGTTCAGAAGAGGTGGCCGGTCATCACCGTAGCACCGAAGAGATAACCAAGATTCAAGCATCCGGTGAAGTTCCGGTTCCGGAGCTTCTTGTTGAAGACCCTCATCCGGTGGTGGTCGAGTTCTGGAAGTCGCTGAAGAACTCGGCACAGTCACAGTACTACGAAGAGTCTGACTGGGCCTACGCCTTGTGGATTCTTCATTTCGCTGACAAGCAACTCAAGTCGGGTCGTCCATCGAGTCAGATGGTGGCTGCGGTGAACTCAGCCTTCACAGACCTCTTGGTTTCCGAGGGAGCCCGTCGCCGGGTTCAGATGGAGATTGAGCGTTCCGAGGCTAAGGCTAGCGTCGTTGACCTTGCTGAGTTGTTCAAGCAGCGGATGCAATCGAGTGGATAAACGATACACGGCGTTTACGGGGCCCAGGAGGCCGATACACGGCCTCTGAGAGGCTCCAAGGGTAAATGCACCCGAGAGCGATTCTAATCGCTTAAAACAGCGTCCTGGGCAAGACGAAAAACTGCCGCCCCTGGCTGAGGCTACTGGCAAGCCAGGGCATGAATGGGCGTAGCTCAACTGGGAGAGCAACGGTCTCCAAAGCCGTCGGTTACAGGTTCGAGTCCTGTCGCCTGTGCGTAAGAGGTCCACGGCGGATACACGATTGGTAAAGCCGCGACTGGGGCCGTAACGAGTTTATAAACGAAGGATGATGATAGTGAACGAGGTTAAGAAGCTTATCCAGAACCTGAGTCTGGAAGAGTGGAAGCAGCTGTACCGATGGGCTCTTCAGGAAGAGTCGGTTCGTCGGGAGAAGGAAGAGCTGCGCCTGGAGATTATCCAGGAGGTTCTAGCCGGTGAGAATCCGGAGGAGGCTGAGGCTGTTGAGCCTGAAACCGAATCCTAACTGGCGCGGGGACCCGACGTTTCTTCCGGAGGTCCTTCGAGCTTTCGGGGTGAAGGTTGTCGAGGCTCCTTCGTGGAAAGAGTACGGCCACGGTGATTTCGGGACTATCCAGGGTGTGTTTGTTCACCACATCGGCAGCAACCGTTATCACTGGTCGAATATCCAGCGTCATCCGTCTCTTGGTCTTTGTTCTCAGATTCACCTTTCCCGCGAGGGTGTAGCCACCCTGGTTGGTGCTGGCATCGCCTGGCACGCGGGTAAGGGCTGGTTCAAGAATTGGCCGACAAACGACGCTAACCGTGTCGCTATCGGTATCGAGGCTGAGTCAGATGGTGTTTCTGCTTGGCCAGCTGCCGAGCTGGATGCGTATTACCGGATTTGCGCTGCGATTCTGTGGTTCCTGGGTAAGCGGGCTACTACGGATACTCTGCTGGCGCACTGGGAGTATTCGCGCGCTGCTCAGGGTAAGTGGGACCCCGGCGCTGGTGACGGAAAGGCCAACCATGTAATGAACATGGAGGTTTTCCGAAGCAAGGTTAACTATTACATCGACAATCCGCCGTTCGCGGCTAGGAAGGAGGACAACGAGGTGGCTTTCGACGATATTAAGCGAGTGTATTCGTCTCGTGTTCACGGTTCGACTTTCAAGGGTCGTCCGATTGATTATCTCCTCAACGCAGACGCTCACGCTTTTGTGTCTCGCGCTAATACGGAGAAGATTCTGGAACGTCTAGAGGCTCTTGAGAAGAAGGTGACCGAGAATGGCAATCGATAATAATTCGGCGCTTCTGGATGCTACCGGAGCGTTTATTAACCAGAGGTTCCAGGAGCAGTCCTGGTTCAAGGAGAACTCGAATTTTATCACCTCTGCCGGTGGTTTTCTAGCAACCTTGGTTGCGTGGGCTGCTACTCAGCCGTTCGCGGATGATGCTCGTGTTCAGGTGGCTATCCTGCTGGTTGGTTTTGTCCTGACCACGCTCGGCGTGAAGGTTACTCCGAACGGTATTTCTAAGTCTCAGATGAAGAAGTTCTCTCAGGCTAATGCGGATTACGTTGATTCCCAGCCGTTGGTGGTTGAGCGTCCGATGTACCAGGATGATGGCCCAGAGAACGCCTCCGATGTCCTCGACGCTATGGTAGCCGAATACAACAAGGCATAATCCATGAATAAGACGTTAATGGCGTTCGCTTGGGTTCTGGCTACGATGCTCGCGGTTCGAGGCTTGGATTATGTTACCGGGGATTCGGTTGCTGCTCCTGTCAAGGTTTCCGAGGGTGCGGAGATGCCGTTGTACTGGGGTTGGGCTTCTCTAGTCGCGGCGGCATTGGTGGTCGGTTCTTTGGTGCTGAAGAAGGCTAGTTTCCTTCAGAACTCGGCGCTTGTTTGTTTCGCTATTAACGCTATGTTCGCTGTTCAGGCGTTTGCTTATCGTATGCTTCCTGTCCCTTGGCCTCCCGAGGATACCCGTTTGGTCACGGACCATATCGGGCACGCTCTTTTGTGGTTGCTAATCGCTGTTGCTCTCTGGTGGAGAGAAGGAGTAGTGCGCCGTAGAGATGCGATTCTCGGGAGGGAGAAGGTGTGACGGACGAGAAGCTTTTTGATTGGCTCACTCAGTCTTCGCCTTCTCAGTTCCTTATTGGTATTGCGATTCTTGTTTTCGGTTCTCGGAAAATTCTTTCCGAGGATAATCTTTCCGAGTCTCTAAGCGGTTTGTCTTGGCCGTGGAAGTTGTTGAGGCGGCACAGGGAGGCTGTTGCTCAGAAAGAGGCTACTGAGTTGCAGGAGCTTCAGGCAGAGGTTCTTCGGTTGACTCGGGAGAAGATGCGGTATCACCGCTGGATGGTTCAGGCTACGCAGTGGATTCAGCGTCTTGACGCTTGGTCTGCTCGGCACGGGCACGAGTTACCTAAGCCTGATTTTGTTCATTGGTTGGATTTTGAGATAAGAAAGGAGCCTGGGAGCGGCGACGATGACGACGATTCAGAGCACTGACCCGTGGGTTATTGGCCCTACCTGGGCTCGAGACGATAACGGGCAGTTTATTCTCCCCGAGCATTCGCTTGGTTGGGGGGTTATTAATTGGCTTTACGAGTATGTCCTTACTCCTGGCGGTCCTAACGCCGGTGAGCCGTTTATGCCGACGCTGGAGCAGGCTCGGTTCCTGGTTTGGTGGTACGCGGTCGATGAGAACGGACGCTGGTTGTATCGTTCCGGTACTCTTCGTAGGCTAAAGGGCTGGGGTAAAGACCCGCTTGCTGGAGCTATGGCGCTTGCTGAGCTTTGTGGCCCGGTCGAGTTCAGCCACTTCGATGAGGCTGGCAATCCGGTTGGTAAGCCAAAGTACGACCCGTGGGTTCAGATTGCGGCTGTCTCTCAGGACCAGACCCGTAACACGTTTACGCTTTTTCCGGCTCTTGTTTCTGACAAGATGAAGCAGGAGTACGGCATCGATATTCACAAGACCTTGGTTTACGACGGTCGCGGTAAGATTATCGAGGGTGTGACTAGTTCTCCGTTGTCACTCGAAGGTAAGCGTCCTACATTCGTTTTGATGAACGAGACTCAGTGGTGGATGGAGGCCAACGATGGCATCGAGATGGCTCGTGTCATCGAAGGCAATGTTACGAAGTCCGCTTACGGTACGTGTCGTTCCCTGAGTATTTGTAACGCTCACATCCCTGGTCAGGGCTCGGTTGGTGAGTCTGACTGGGATATGTATCTCAAGGTTGCTGCTGGTCAGGTTGTTGATACCAATGTCTTGTACGATTCGCTCGAGGCACCTCCGGATACGCCGGTTGGTGAGATTCCTTCGATGTCCGATGACCCCGAGGGGTTCGAGGCTGGTATCGAGAAGCTGAAGCAGGGCCTGGACATCGCTCGTGGTGATGCTAAGTGGCTGGACCTGGACTTGATTGTTTCTTCGATTCTGGATGTTCGTAATCCGGTTTCGGAGTCTAGGCGCAAGTTCTTGAATCAGGTTAACGCTGCTGAGGATTCGTGGATTTCTCCTTCTGAGTGGGATAGGAACAAGTCAGGCGTGAAGCTGGAGCCGGGTGATGTTATCGCTCTGGGCTTTGATGGTTCTAAGTCTAGTGACCATACAGCGCTTGCCGCTTGCCGTGTCGAGGATGGCGCGGTGTTCTTGCTGAAGACCTGGGACCCTGAGAAGTGTCCTGGTGGTGTGGTTCCGCGAGAGGATGTTGATGCTGCTGTTCGTTCTGCGTTTGAGCGGTACAAGGTGGTGGCGTTCCGGGCGGATGTTCACGAGTTCGAGTCCTATGTTGATGAGTGGGGCAGGGACTTTAAGCGCAAGCTGAAGATTAAAGCGTCGCCTGGTAATCCGGTGGCGTTTGATATGCGAGGTCAGCGCAAGCCGTTTGCTCTGGATTGTGAGCGGTTCTTGGATGCTGTCCTCGAGGGCGAGATGACGCACTCTGGTGACCCGGTTTTGCGTTGGTACATTCTTAACGCTCATCGTCACCCGACGAATTACGATGCGGTTTCTATCCGCAAGGAGTCGAAGGACTCGTCAAGAAAAATCGATGGTGCTGTGTGCGCTGTCCTGGCGTTCGGCGCTAGGCAGGCTTACATGCTGTCGAATAAATATCGAGGTAACAGGAGAGGAGGCGTGATTGCGTAGTGGCTGAGTCTGACAAGGTTGAGATTACAATCGATGACGCTATCGCGGAGTTCGAGGACCACCAGCAAGGGTTCGCGGATTCTGAGGCATACTACAACGGCGAGGCCCGTGACCTTGCTATTGGTATTGCTACACCTCCTCCGCTTCGTAAGCTGTTGGCACAGGTTGGTGTGCCAAGGATTTACGTTAACGCTATCGCTGAGCGTTTGATTATCGAGGGTTTCCGTCTAGGCGGTGCTGGTGAGACGGATGAGGACCTCTGGGCTTGGTTCCGGGCGAACCGGCTGGATGTCCAGTCGTATCAGGCGTTTAGGGATGCTCTGATTTACGGTCGTTGTTACATCACGATTGCCGCTAACGGTGATGAGGATTCGGATACCGAGGACCCGTTGCTGGTTCCGGATGTTCCGATTATCCAGGTTGAGTCCCCGAAGTCGCTGTACGCTGAGATTGACCCTCGTACCCGTAAGGTTGTGTGGGCTGTTCGTGTGGTTAAGGACTCGGGCGATGAGACGGTTGCGGCGACGTTGTACACACCAGACCGTACTGAGATTTATGCAAAGACCGAGCAGGGCCTTTCGTTAGAGAACACTATCAATCACGCCCTCGGGGTTGTCCCGGTCGTGCCGATGGTGAATACGTCTGGTTCCGGCGACCTGGTTGGTGAGTCGATTATCACCCCAGAGATTCGCAGCATCACAGACGCTATGTCTCGAGCGATGATGAATATGCAGACGACTTCGGAGCTTATGGCTACTCCGCAGCGAATCATTTTCGGTTCCAGCGTGGATGAGCTTAACAAGGACAATATGTCCGCTCTCGAGCTTTATACTGCTTCGTATATCGCTATCGAGGACCCGCAGGGTAAGGCGATTCAGCTTCCTGCGGCTGAGCTCCGGAACTTTACCGAGGGTATTAGCCATATGATGAAGATGGCTGCTGCTTACACTGGTTTGCCTCCGCAGTACCTGAGTTTCTCGAACGATAACCCGGCTAGTGCTGAGGCTATTCGTTCTTCGGAGGCGCGCCTGGTGCGCACCTGCGAGGCTCTTGGTGCCGTGTTTGGAGATGCCTGGGAACAGGCAATGCGTATCGCGCTGTTGGTGCAAGGCACTAAGTTGACGCTCGACCATTTCCGAATGGAAACGGTTTGGCGCGACCCGGCTACTCCTACTTTCCAGGCTAAGGCAGATGCTTCTCAGAAGTTGTACGCCTCTGGTAACGGCGTGATTCCGAAGGAGCAGGCTCGTATTGATATGGGCTACACCCCGGAGCAGCGCAAGCAGATGGAGGAGTGGGATAAGGAGTCACCTACTGCTCAGATGGCTTCGCTCTACGGTAATCGTCCTATTCCCGATACAGGGGAGGGGGATGAAGAGGTAGATGAAGATGCAGGAGCTGGAGAGGCAGACGGCTAGCACTGTCGCTCCTGTTATGGCGCAGACTACTATGCTGCTTTCCGCTTACGAGGCTGAGGAGGTTTCCCCTCAGCTTTGGAATGCGTTGATGACGTTGTTGTACGAGGTAGTGGAGAAGGCGAGTATCGCTGTTGCTGAGCTTGCTCGTCAGTTTTATGACGAGGAGCGTGCTCGTGTGTTTCCGGGTATCCCTCGCAACGACGTTTACAGGGCTGAGCTTTCGTTTGAGCAGTTTTCCGAGGATATGTCTGAGGTGTACAAGCTGTTTAAGCGGAAGGAGACTACGCCCGAGGATGTTCACCGTGCTGCTCTCAGGGTTGCTAGAAGCATCGAGAATACTGGCAGGTGGACGGTTATTAAGGCTATCGAGGCCCCTGACCCTTACCTGGATGATGACGAGTTATTCGTCGAGTCTGATGAGGGTTTGATTGTTGAGTCTTTGACTGAAGAAGAGGCACTGGCTCGTAGGAATCAGTGGTACAAGGACCAGGGCATACGGCGCTGGGCTCGTGTTGCTACAGGTGCTGAGACGTGTGGCTGGTGCCTGATGCTTTGTTCTCGTGGTCCGATTTACGCCAGCGAGGCTCGCGGTGGCGGGCTGAACGCCTGGCACGACGGCTGCGATTGCAAGGTTGTTCCGGTCTTTGACCTTGAGAATTGGCAGGGCCGTGAACGTTATCTGGCTGCTCTTGAGATGTGGAAAGAGGAGACAGACGGTCATCGGGGAAAGGAAGCTATCGCCGCGATGACTAAGGCCGCTTCGGATGGAAAGTTCCAAAAGTATCTGAAGCAGGTTTCTAAGTAATTTTGATTGCCCTCCAGGCGAGGGCGAAAACCTACCCAGGAGGTAAACATGTCCGAAGAGAATACTGGTGTAAACGAGAATCAGGCTCCTGAAAAGGAGGAGCTCCCACAGTGGGCTCGTGACCAGATTACGAAGGCGAATAATCAGGCGGCTAAGTACCGCACTGAGAAGAACGAGGCTGTTGAGGCTGCGAAGAAGGAAGTAGAGGATTCTTTCGCTTCGAAGATTGAGGAGCTTGAGGCTGCTGGTCAGAAGGCGAATGACGAAGTTACTGCTTCTCGTCACGAGGTGGACCGTATCAAGGCCGCTCTCGAGGCTGGTATCGCAACCGACAAGGTTTTGTCGTTCGCTGATTTGCTCAAGGGCGAGAACCCCGATGAGCTGCGTTCTCATGCGGAATCCCTGAAGGAGTTGTTCGTGACAAACGAAGCTCCCCGTGCGTCAAAGGCTACTGACCCTTCTCAGGGACAGGGTAACAATCACCTTCCGTTGAATGGTGACCCGTTGCTCGAGGCTGTGATGCGAAAGATTAAGAACTAGAACAAGGAGTTTGAATGGCTATTTCGCCTAAGAATCTTGCTACTACCCAGGATTTTTCTGGGTTCCTGGAGCCGAAGCAGGCGGCTCCGATTTTCGAGGAGATGACCAAGCGCTCTCTGGTCCAGCCGCTAGCGAAGAAGATTGAGATGGGCCCGACCGGCGTCTCGATTCCCTTCTGGGATGGCGATGTCCAGGCACACTGGGTAGATGAGGCTGGTAAGAAGCCGCTGGCCAAGGGTGGCTTCGATAAGTTCACTGTTCAGCCTAAGAAGATTGCGGTCATCTTCGCAATGTCCTCTGAGGTTGTTCGTGCTAACCCGCTGAACTATATCAACGTTATGCGCGAGAAGGTTGGCGAGGCTTTCGCTGTCGCTTTCGATAACGCTGTGCTTCACGGTGATTCTACTCCGTTCGGCGCTTACGTTGACCAGACCAAGAAGACGGTCGACCTCACCTCCCCGGACGCTTACGGTGCTACCAACAATGCGCTGAAGCTTCTGGTTAACGATGGTAAGAAGTTCACTGGCGGTCTGCTCGATAACGTTACCGAGCCGGTTATCAACGACGCTCTGGATAAGAACGGTCGTCCGCTGTTTATTGAACCGACTTACACTGACACCAACTCCCTGACTCGTACGGGTCGTATTCTGGCTCGTCCTATTACGATTGCCGAGGGTGTTAAGGGCTCTGGTAAGGATGCTCCGGCTGGCTACTTCGGTGACTTCTCCAAGATTCTCTGGGGCCAGGTCGGCGGTATCTCCTACGACATCTCGGACCAGGCAACTCTGGACCTGTCTGAGGCCCAGGATGGTTCTGGCATGACTTCGCTCTGGCAGAACAACTTGGTCGCTGTCCGTGCCGAGGCTGAGTTCGCGGCTCTGGTTCGTGACCCGGAGGCTTTCGTTAAGGTCACCACTGGTAAGGGTGGCTCTGATTCTAACGTCGCCGCCTAAGGGGGACGTATGAAGCTGGTTAACAAATACAACAAGGGCGAGGTAGAGGTTAGCGACGAGTACGCTGAGCGTCTGCTTCGCTCGGGGGAGTGGGAGAAGCCGGGCGGTAAGCCTAAGGCTACTCGCTCTCGTACTAAGAAAACCGAGGAGGACTAGTGCGTTACGCTTCTCTTGAGGATGTCGAGGTTCGCTTTTTTCGCCCGCTTACCGAGGAGGAGCGTCCATTAGTCGAGGCTCGTGTTCGGGATGCTGAGGATAAGATTCGTCTTCGTATCCCGGACATCGACGCTAGGGTTGTTGAGCGCCCTGAGCTTGCTGGCGTTATCGCCCGTATCTGCGCTGATGCGGTTATTCGTCTGGTTCGTAATCCCGAGGGTTATGTTCAGGAGACGGATGGTAACTACACCTATATGCTGGCTCAGTCTCACGCCGACGGTAAGTTGTCGATTACTCCTGATGAGTGGGAGGACCTTGGCATTCGTTCTGGTGTGAGTATTTTTCACGTTGTGCCTCAGCTCCCGGAGAGCCTCCGAAACGAGGTGTAAGGATGAGTCTTCTAGATAAAGGGAACGCAGACATTCTGCTGTACCCGGAGGAGGTGACCATCTCCCGCGATGGGAATCCCCAGACGCGGGCGGCTAAGGAGCCGGTTAAACTGCGGGTTTGGCTTGCTCCTGTTGGCCAATCCGGTACGTCTGCTAGGCGTGCCGAGCAGGATAACGAGGGTTTTGAGACTGAGAAGGTTATGCGTATGCGGATTCCGCGCGCTAACCAGGACATCGAGATTGGTGCTCAGTCAAAGATTGTGTGGCGTGGACAAACGTGGTCTGTTTTCGGGGATGTTACCGACTACATCGGTTCTCCGCGTACCGCGCATCGTGATTACATGTTAAGGAGGGCGTAATGGCTAGATTGGTCTGGCGTTATCCTGAGACAGGTAAGGACGATGAGCTGTACGAGATTCTGGTCCGTTTCCCCAAGGTGGGCCTGAAGACGGCTTCTGAGGCTAGTAAAATCTATGCTAAGGCTAGTGCGATTCACGCCGTTCACCATGCTAATAACATCGATGACCCTCGCGCTGATTCTCGTATCGAGATGGAGCGTGGTACCAGAGGGGTTGACGCTTTCGTGAAGCTGGTTGACCCTGATGAGGGTGCTTTCCAGATTGAGCATGAGATTAAGGCCCTGCAAGGGGGTGCTGGTCTTGTCTGATTTCGAGTATTTCCCTCGGGTTCAGGAGGTGGTGATACCGATTCTTAGGAAGCATCTTCCTGAGGATGTCATGGTCACCAGCTGGGTTCCGGACATTGACCATCGTACTTATCCGGTGGTTAACGTCCGCCGTGTTGGCGGGTACAGGGATAATCGGTTGCCTAAGAAGTTGGACCTCCCGATTATCGAGGTTACAGCCTACGGCGATGAGAGTATCGAGGATACCGAGGCGTTGTATGCGCGGGTCCTGGACATCCTTTACGAGGCGAAGGATAAGCAAGAAGTAGTTGACACTGGGCATCTGTCGCATGTCAAGGAGACTATGGGCGCTACCCAGTTCTCTTCGTTGTTTCAAGACACCTGGAGAATCCAGGGTCTAATCCAGGTCGGGGTTCGCCCGGCCAGAGAGGATAGCTAATGGCTTATAATGATAACGCGGTCTTTACCGCTTCCACAGGCTACGTCTACGTTGGCCCTGTGGGTACTGCTGCCCCGACCCCGGAGCAGCTTGCTGACTTTGACCCGGATACTTTCGGCGCAAAGTCTTCTAAGGTTACTATTTCCGGTAACCCGACTGGCGGTACTTTTACTCTTACCGCTGGCTCTTCTACTACCACTCCGCTGAAGCACGACGCTACCGCTGCTGCTGTCCAGGCGGCTCTGGAGAAGCTTTCTGGCATCGGTTCCGGTGGTGTCGCTGTTTCTGGTGATGCTAAGAACGGCTACACCGTTTCCTTTATCGGAGAGAACTTCGGTAAGGACGTTAAGCTCACCGCTGCTGGTGAGTCTCTGACTGGTGGTACTTCTCCGGCTGTGAAGGTTGCTACCGCTGATGGCGGTACCGCTCTTGGCTGGGAGCCTATTGGTCACACCGGCCAGGACGACCTCCCCGAGTTCGGTTACGACGGTGGCGATACCGAGACCAAGGGTTCTTGGCAGAAGAAGACCCTGAAGGAGATTGTCTCCGAGGCTCCGGTGGATTACGTCACCGTGAAGGCGCTCCAGTTCGACGAGAAGACGATGGAGCTCTACTACGGTAAGAACGCCTCTAAGACCAAGGGCGTTTTCGCTATCGATGACGCCGGTCAGTCGGGTGTCGAACGAGCGGTGATGATTGTCATCGTCGATGGCCCGTTCAAGATTGCGTTCACCGCAGCTAAGGCTTCTGTCCGTCGTGACGAGTCTATTTCTCTGAGTACCGAGGACTTCTCGGTTCTTCCGCTTCGCGCAACGTTTGTGAAGCACCCTGGTCGTCACCTGTTTGAGTGGACGGCTCCGGCTGCTGCCTAAAGCAGCCACGGGGTCGGGGGTTTCAAGGTAGGTCGCCCCCGGCCCTGTTTTTAGACCTACCTCAGTTTTCTTTTTCTACAACACGATAGGAGACCTACCAATGGCTACCTTTACTCTTGACAACCTCCGCGAAGAGGTTTCCCGCAAGTACGCCCCGACCGTTATCGAGAACGGTTCTGACGTTTACACTCTTCCGAATCTGCTTCAGATGCCGTCTAAGCAGCGTAAGGAAGTCCTGGACCTGATTGATAAGTTCGAGGACTCTGGCTCTAGCGATTACGATGCTCAGTTCGAGGTCTTCTCTGAGATTATCGAGGCCGGTGTAGAGGGCGGTAAGGGCAAGGAGCTGCTCGAGCTTCTCGGGGACAACGCCGCTCTGGTGGTTGAGATTGTCACCTCCTGGATGGAGCGTACTCAGGCGGGGGAAGCAGAGCCCTCCTCCGAGTCCTAGAGGAGACCGAGGGGGCGGTTTACGCGGACTTGCTCAGGTACTACAACATTGACCTAGCTGGTTTGTTTGAATCTCCCCCTTCTATTTCTCCTAGGAAGGTGCTTTTGCTTGTCGAGTGCCTTCCTGCGGAGTCTGTGACGAACGCTAGGTCTCGTGACCTTCCAGAGGCTGCTGGTTGGAGCGTGGACACGTATTTGCTGGCTTCACTGATTGATGCGGTGAGGGAGAATACGTTTACCAATATCCAGGTTCGCACGAAGAAGAGACTTACTCCCCCTGACAGGATTCAGGTGCCCGGTGTTGTTAAGGAGAAGAAACCGAACAGTTTTGTCGCTAAGGCACAACAGTTCCTGAATCAGTTAAAGGAGGAGTAAATGGCCGGTCCGGTATCAGTCGGTACTGTCTATATCAAGGTCAGACCCAATACCAAGGGCTTTCGCCAGGAGGTCGAGCGTGACCTTGCTGGTCTTCGGGATGTCAAGGTTAAGGTTGACCCGAAAACCACTGGTCTTAAGCAGAGGATTGAGCGCGCCGCTGATGGCGCTAGGGCTAAGGTTCGGGTGGATGTTGATAAGAAGCATCTCAAGGACCAGCTGACAGGCATTCAGCGTTCAGCTCCTACGAAGTTGAAGACCACTATGAAGGTGGTGGCTAGCACTAACGCTGCTATCAAGAGCCTTCGAGGTCTCGAGAATTATCTTGATAAGTTCTCTGAGGTTGATGTTTTCGATTTCAACTCAGCCAACGGTGCTGCTGAGCAGCTTCAGTGGAAGATGCTGGGGGTTCGCCAGAGTCTTGCTAAGTCCACTGCGGAGGCTAAGAGTTTTACTGAGCATCTTCCTGGTAAGGACGACATCGAGGAGATTCGTCGTATTGGTCAGGCTCTGGACAAGATGTACCGAAAGAAGCACGGTACTCCAGAGTTCTCTGAGCTCCCTGGTATTCCTGCGCTGAAGCGCCAGACCCGGCGCTGGATGAATCTTTTGCGTTCTCGTTCACGAGAGGCTGCTGATGCAGTGGCATCGCCTTTCCGAAGCGTAGGAGATGTTGTCGGACGGCAGATGTCGTCTGCTGCGGATAAGGCTGGTTCTTCTATTCGCCGCAGCGTTTCCAACGTTGCTAACGGGCTAAAGTCTTCGCCTAAGAAGATTCTCGATGGTGCACGGGACCTCGGGCATTTCTTCGGTACCGAGTTCGAGAAGGGCTATAACCAGAGGGCCGAGAAGGATGGGTTCGGCGGTTCTCTTGCTGAGGATATTGACCGTCTGCGCAAGAGGACTCGGGCGGCTCGTCTTGAGCAACAGCTAACCTGGGATGCTGCCAGGAAGGGTGCTGAGGATTACAAGAGGGCGATGCACGATGCTGATAGCGTTAATCAGCATCACCTAGGCGCTAACCGCGACGAGTTCCAGAAGGAGCTTTATAAGCGGGTTAAGATGCTCCGCGAGTTCGAGAAGGAGTATCAGAAGGCTAACCCTGATTGGAAGGGTAAGAAGTCCTCTAGGAAGGACCAGTTCAATCTCGAGGAGACGACTCGCAAGCTTCGTCGTTTGACGGATACCGAGTTCAATAACAAGCTTCCTGAGATTCTGGACCGAATCCACGAGAAGGCTGAGAAGCTTCGTACCAGCTGGGATACTTGGGATAAGTTCGAGGATTCCATGCGGGACCTTAGGAAGATGACTAAGGCTCCTGTCCAGGGCCCTGAGCTTGGCCCGATGGAGGATAAGGTCCGCGAGGCTATCCGTCTTCGTCGAGAGTACGAGAACGCTTCCCGCCTTGGTAAGGCGCGTATCTGGGCTCGTGATAATGAGCATGTTCAGCGTCTGAATCGTGGTCTCCGGAGCACGGTTGATTACGCTAAGAAGGCTGGCCCTCCACTTCAGCGTTTGGCTGAGAAGGTTAGGGGCATCGACCTTCATAAGAAGCTTTCATCCGGCGCTGATAACGCTAAGCAGTGGGGCCGCTTCCTGAACCCCCTGCGGCATGTTCCTGATTCGTTTAAGAGCCGTAAGTCTTCTGGCTTGTTCAACGGTTTCAAGTCGGGTCTTGCTTCGATGCGGCACGGTATCAGCGAGGGTGTCGAGGGCCTTCGTAGGATGGACCTTTCGTTCCTAAAGGTCCGTAGCAGCGCTGATAAGGCTGGCAAGCAGACGAAGAAGGCTGGCGGTCTTTTCAAGAAGATGCGCAAGTTCATCTACTCCGGTGACCCGAACGCTACTCGCATCCTGGGTATGACTAGTACCGGATGGCTGGTGTCTGCGGTTGCTGCTATCGCGGCTCCTGCGGTTGGTCTTATCCAGGGTGCGTTGATGGCGCTTCCGTCTCTTGCTCTTGCTGGTGCTGCTGCCCTTGGTGTTGTCGCTATCGGTTTCGACGGTATCAAGGACGCTGCTGAGGCGGCTGCTCCTGGTTTCTACGAGATGAAGAAGGCGGTTAACGCCACCTTTAGGGAGCGTCTGACTCCTCAGTTTGAGCAGCTGGGTAAGGTGCTTTCTGCTATCACCCCGAACGCGGTGAATGTCGCTAACGGGCTCTCTGATTTCACTCAGGGAATGGTGGATGCTGTTTCGAGCAGCAAGGGGCTCACCAATATCCAGAAGGTCATGGACCGTACTGGAACGATGATGTCCAAGCTGAAGCCGTTCGCTAACGACTTTACGGATGCGCTTCTTCAGGCCGGTGAGGCTGGTTCTCGTTCGTTCCCGCTTCTTACACGCCAGTTGAATAACTTCGGGCGTAACTTTAAGAAGTACATCGATACGATTTCGGAAGATGGTACTCTCCAGCGCGGTGTAGAGTCTACGTACCGTCTGCTGGGCAGTTTCGGTAACAACATCGGTAAGATTCTTTCTTCGGCATTCGAGGTTTTCCCGGAGGCTGAGAAGGGCTTTACCAAGTTGTTCGATGGCCTAGGCGATGGTCTGGCTGCGATGATGCCAGCGTTTATGACGTTTGGTAATCAGATTGCTGGAGTCCTAGGTGATATTGCTTCAGGTATTGGTAAGGCATTCGACCTTATCGGTGATGATGTCCGCAACCTGCTCAACGGTCTCGGTAACGGTCTTTCTGATGGACTCGCGGGAATCGGCAGGGGGCTTGAGCCCGTGCTCGAGGGCCTCGGCGGGTTTATGTCGGGTATCGCTCCAGGCGTCGAGTCCTTGCTTGGCTGGATTGGTGATGCGTTCGAGTCTCTGGGCAGGGGACTAGCTAACCAAGGAATCGCTGACTCGCTCTCCCGTATTGGTGAGGGTATCGGGGATATTTTCTCCTCCGATGTCGGTCTCGGCAACATGGTGCTGGGCGTCCTCGAGGGTATCGGTAACGTGCTCGGTGTCATGGCCAGTGTCGCGGCTGATGCGTCACAGGCGCTTGGTGATTTCTTCAAGACCGCAGAGAACGATGGTTTCGGTAAGGCTTTCGAGGACGTTGGTAAGAAGCTTTATAACCCTCCGAACTGGAAGGTTGAGGATGTAGAGGCCAGTGTTGGCTTCCTTCTCAAGTACGAGGTTAAAGAGGATAAGCCGCTTGACCATGAGATTTCCAGGGTCAAGAAAGACATTAAGCAGGCTGCTAATCGACTGAAGAAGGTTGACATCGACATCGATGTTGACCCTGCTATCAAGGCCCTCGAGGGTGCTAAGACCGCTGATGAGGTCAACAGGATTGTCGATAGCGTCTCCGAGGAGATGGCTAAGGCTGCTGCTGCCAAGGATATTCGCCCCGACTTCCACTGGGAGCCGAATATCAATGTTGAAGATGGTCTCGCTAAGATGCGTGCCGCGATGGAAGGCCCGGTTTCTCATCTCGAGAACTTCAAGGCCGAGATTGCAGCCGTCGCTAATTCTGTGGCTACTGACCTGAAGATTGATATTCAGCCTCAGCTTGAGGTTCTTAGCAAGACAGGTAATGTTGAAGAGGCTCGAGCGGCCTTGGATGATATTGTCAACACCCTTTCCGAGGGCGCTAAGGCTCAGGGTCACGAGGTTACCATTCCGGTTGACCCTAAGGCTGAGGTTAATCCTGCGGCCAATATCGAGGGCGAGATGCAGGCGGCTATCGAGCCTGCTAAGCAGTCGCTTACCGAGCTGTTCCAGAACATGGGTACCGACCTTAACGCTACGACCTCTAAGGAGCTGGACACAGCTTTGCAGCAGGTCGATACTGCGGTATCCGAAGCTGCTAACGGTATCGGTACGTCGCTTGGTGACGCTCTTGGTGGTGTCGAGATTGACATGACCGGGTTTTCTACCCAGATTTCCACAGCCCTCGGAACAGTCTCTGAGACTATTTCCGGTAAGGTTCAGGAGATTGGTGATAAGTCTGCCGAGGCTATGAGTAAAATCGTTACTGACCTCGGTACTTCGATGGAGGGGATTAGCTCTTCTATTGGAACTGCTTTGGATGGTGCCGCGTCGAAGGTTTCTACCTCGATGGACGGTATCAAGGCTAGCGGTGACACCCTAAGCGGTCTCCCTGGGCAGATTGGCGGCTACTTCTCTGAGATTGCTAGCTCCGCTGATACTCAGGGTAACGCTGCGAAGGACTCTTTCGTTGGCGCTATGCAGGCGATGAAGAATGACTCTATCGCTGCTGCTGGTGAGATTAAGTCCGGTGTTGAGGCAGCTCTGAAGATGGACCTTACGTCTTCGGGTGCTGCTGTTGGCCAGACTTTCGCTAACGGTATCCGCAGCAAGGTTGGTGAGGTTTCTGCGGCGGCTAACGAGCTTGCGGCTGCGGCTCGTAACAAGTTCCCGAACTCTCCGGCTAAGGAAGGTCCGTTCTCTGGTAAGGGATGGATTGACAAGTCCGGTGACGCTATCGGTATCACGTTCGCTAACAGTCTTCGCGGTCAGGTGAAGAATGTCTCTGATGCTGCTTCCGAGCTCACGGGTGCTGCTCGTGCTGAGTTCAACGACATCGCTGTGGCTCCTGAGCCTACGATGAAGGCGTTCCAGAAGAAGAAGGTTCTCGACCCTGTTCTGAAGCATAACGCTGAGCAGTACGCGAAGTTCCGGGAGGCTAACGAGAAGGCCGAGGAGGCTCACCAGAAGCGTCTTGGTCAAATCGCTGAGTCTAAGTCCAAGGATAAGTCGAAGTCCCTGGCTAAGGCTGATGAGGATTACCAGAAGCGTCTTGCGGATAACCGTAAGCGCCTCGAGGAGTCCCTGAAGGACCCTGACTACACGGATATTGACCTTTCGTTCAACTCGTACTGGGTTGGCGGTCTGAAGGAGATGTTCAAGGAGAAGCTGGGCAATCTTGCTCACGACATGGGGCTGGCTGATGCTACCCGTGCTGCTGCTAAGGATGCTATCCGGGTCGGTAGGGAGCAGTTTGGCGACCATCCGATTTACGCAGAGGTCGAGGCGAACATTAACTCGGAGCACTTCGAGTGGACTGTCGAGGAGGCTATTCGTGAGTCTGGGCTTAACGAGGTTCCGATTAACTTTGTTATCGATAACCTGAGCCAGCTCAAGAGGGACCTGAACATGGGGGATGGTGTTGTGTCCCGAGGCATCGATGTCGCTATGCAGTACAACTACAACGACATGGATGTTAAGCGGTACAACGACCACAAGCAGAAGACGGAGGTCCATTATCACGTCGAGGATGTGGATGAGGCTATCCGTCGTGAGAAGCAGCGTGAGCGAAAGCAGATGCTGAAACTAGGTTAAGGAGTATGTTCTATGGAAGCGGTTGTAGAGGTATACGGGTACAACGGCGGTAAGATGACTATCGCTGGACCTGATGCTGGCGCGGAGGGTGTTCACCTCGCGTCTGGTGTTGAGGGGTTGATGGACCCGGAGGTTTCGTTTGTGAAGCAGTCTCCGGGTAATCGCCCTGGGGCTAAGTATATCTCTCACCGCATCCTGGAGCGTACGCTTATTTTTCGCGTCACCGTCCTGAATTCTGAGAAGGATGAGTGGAACGAGCGCGATTATCAGTGGCGTAAGCTGTGGGCTTACGATGAGGATACCGAGATTAGGGTGACTACTCCGGTGTACGGTACTCGGGTGCTTAAGGCCCATCTCGAGGAGATAGAAGTCGATACCGAGTTCGACCCTCACGTTAGCGGGGCTACGGATGTGACTATGACCGTGGTTGCTGATGACCCGTTCTGGTACGCCCCTGATATTGTGCTCGATACCGTTTACAACGAGAAGTCTGGCTGGGAGGCTATCACTAATCGGGCTAATCGTACTCCTAACCGTGTGTATCCGATTATCGAGCTACCAGGCGGTACGCAGTGGAAGATTCCGTCCTGGAAGGATGCTGTTTCTGCTTCGGTTGTTTCACCTTCGATTAATATGCCGTCTCAGGCTTCTGGTGAAGGGTTCTTGGTGAACTTTGACCCTGGTTCTCGCCAGGTGATTAGTACGAAGGGAACTATGGCCTGGGGCCGTATGAACGGGGTGAGATTCCAGGGGTATATCCCACCGGGTAAGACGAATCTGACCCTGAGGTTTAAGCCGTCTTCGAGCGTGTCCAAGGGTCCTCGTGTGATTCTGAAACAGCCGTTTAATCGTCCCTGGGGGTGGGCATAACAGTGAGTATCTACGATGACGCTATGAAGACCCTGGAGGCTCAGAAGAAGCGAATGAGCGAGGATGCTTATGTTCGCCTCTGGGATGGTAACTGGTCTGGGTACATCACGATTAACGACTTCTTCGACCTCTCGATGAAGTTTGTTCGTAACGATTCGGGTGACCTTACTATCCAGCTCCCTCTGGATTCTGAGGCTGCTGAGCTTATGATGAATCCGGATGATTGGCCTACGAAGTCGATGTACATCACTGTTGATAAAGACGGTGCTCGTTGGTCTGGTCGTGTGGTTAATTCTAAGACCGATGTAACGTTCCAGGGGGAGAGGTATTTCGAGCTCACCGCCGTGCATGATTATCAGAAGGCTAAGGAGCTTCTGGTTTGGTCTAATCCGTTTCTTCCTGCGGAGGTTCAGTTCCCGAAGGCGTGGATGTTGTACGGTCCTGCTAGGTGGGCTGTGGCTTCTACGTTGTTTGTGAATCTGCTTCGTAAGAACAATTCGTTGTGGATGATTCCGGATGACCCTTTGGATATAGGGCAGTGGTTCGACCTGGATATGAGCAACTGGAACATGGTTGTGAAGCCGGTGAAGTTCTTTGATGATACTTCGATGCACACGTTTGTGTCTTCGAGGTTCAAGTATTTCCATGATTGTGTCGAGTCCATTATGGCTGATGCCCAACTCACTCTTCAGTGCCGACGGTTTATCAAGGGTGAGGATGAGCCTCCGATTCCGGATAAGGACCTTCGTAACGGTTGCTTGGTCTGGGAGGTTGTGGATAACGCTGGATACAACAAGCAGACTGCGTTTGGTGGTAATTTCTTTACAGGTTTCGACCGTCGTATTCGTCGTATCATGAGCGATGGGTTGACCGAGAAGCTGGATTACGTCGAGACTACCGAGCAACCCGATGAGTACTTTAAGCAAGGGTTCATCGGTACTGTGCCTACGGCACCGTGGGTTGTGTTGATGCACGGCGATATGACGGGTGTTAACGCATTAACCTACGAGTATTCTCCTCCGGGGCCGTCTCAGTTTGTGACTGGTGGTTCTTCGATGATGGGCGTTAACGAGGCGATTAAGGCTAGCATCATCACCGTTGGTGGCATTATCGGTAGTGTTATTGGCCAGTCTCAGATTGGTGCCGCTGCTGATGC
Source organism: Corynebacterium hesseae (assembly GCF_037850265.1). Classification (NCBI taxonomy): domain Bacteria; kingdom Bacillati; phylum Actinomycetota; class Actinomycetes; order Mycobacteriales; family Corynebacteriaceae; genus Corynebacterium; species Corynebacterium hesseae. Next base: position 2,052,455 of record NZ_CP137211.1, on the reverse strand, counting down.
TTTGTTAGAGCCGTTGTATTCGGATGTGTTCCTGGCGTTCAAGGCGAATAAGCACCATTCTCGTATCAAGGAGCAGGGTTGGGATTACCCGTTCGAGACGTGGGTTGATGGTGCGGATAAGGCTTATTCCGTCGCTGGCTGGATTGCTATGCGAAAGGCTCTTGAGGAGTCGAGGGAGAAGTTTTCTGTCACGGTAGAGATGGAGAATGGTTCTCCTTATTTTGTTGGACCCGCTGGTTACGGGGATTTCTTCCTAGGTGACCGTGTTGGCGTTCATGCTCTTGGTATGCCCGAGGGCAGGCTCATGGTTGAGCAGGTCCAGGAGCTCGAATACACCCGTAATGCTGATACTAACGGGTGGAAAATCAGTGTTGGTAAGCCCGAGTTTGATTCTGGTATCAGTTTCCTGGTTAACAGGTTCCAGAAGAATACCGAGGCGTTGAAGGAACTAGGAGTGTGGTAAGTCATGGCATGGCCTACTCAGGGACAAACGAACTACGACGACCCTCAACAAAGATTCGTGTGGGCTCTTCGGGGGATGCGGTTTAATGGTTCTCCGGTGATTCTTCCGGAGCCTGTGGCTAAGGAGCTTTCGGAGCATCTTTCACGGTGTGGTTTTATCCACATCGACCAGGTTGCTGTGTGTCCTGTTGATGAGAATCCGTTGAGGCATCTTCCGGCTCAGGAGATTCATTTCCAGCCTCCGCTAGAGGGGCAGGACCACGCTATGAATACCTCTGGTGAGTGGGTTGATGTTGAGACCCCGATTGTTACCGAGTCTGGTATGAGCCTGGGGGAGAAGCAGGAGTTGATTAGGCAGTTCAGAGAGGAGGGTCTCCTTGACTAGTCCGTTTACTAAGCCTGGTGCTACTCAGGATAAGTATCAGGATGTTTATTCTAAGGGAGGCACCTACGGCTCTGACCTCCGCTCGGAGGCTGATGTTCGTCGTCTTCTGAAGACCGAGATTCGTAGTCCTTTTGCTAAGGCGGTTCAGGATGTTGTTAACGCCGTAGAGGGTGTTGTCGGCGACATCGCTAGTGCTATTCGTGGCGAGGGCGCTAGGTACGAGGTTATCAACGTAGCGGTTACCGAACGACTAGGGCCGATTAACACGTTGATTACTCAGACCGGCGCTCGTCACAAAGAGCTCGCGGACAAGGTTGACCGGAGCATCGAGAAGCAGGCTGGTATTAACCAGGAGCAGGCTAAGACGATTAAGGAGGCTGGCGATGCTGTCCAGGCTCTGAAGGATTACAAGGCCGAGGTTCAGGCTAAGGTCCAGTCGAGTATCGATACTGCTAAGTCTGCTACCAGTGAGGCTGCTGCTCTTCGTAGCGAGCTTACGAAGCTGTCTAACGGATTGGATGCTCGTATCGAGCAGTCTAAGGCCGCTAAGGACCTTCAGAATAAGTTTGACAGGCTCAACAACGAGTTCGGGTCCAGGGTTGATTCTGCGATTAGCGGCTCTGCCAAGGTGAGGGAGCTGTCTGAGCAATCGAAGGTGACGCTGGATGCGTTGATGAATCCGATCGATGTCGGTACTTCGTTGGTTACGGTGAATCCGGTTACCAAGGTTCCTTATTGGGCAGAGGGGGCTACAGAGAATACTAAGCTAACGTCCCCTGTCGAAGGAGCTAAGATATACACTCATCCTGCAATCTCTAACACGTACGGAGGTATGGTTACAGTAGACCCTCGGCTCGAGTACGAGGCATCGTTCTGGTTGCATATTGATACCAAGAATGTTCGTACGGTTATCGAGTTCCGAGGCCAGGACGGCGGGCACGCGGTAAAGAGTGTTTCATCCTTCGATGATTCGCAGGCTAAGTATTCTAGCGTTAACTACATCTGGTGGTCCCCTCCGAACATGGAGCCCGGTTGGCACTATATTCACCAGCGATTCCGCCTGAACGATAACGTATCTCAGGCTAAGCTAGCTAACATTTATTGGGTCCACGGGGGCGGTGCGTCTGGCAATGCTAGTATCTGCGACCTTAGAATCTCCCCGCTGATTCCTACGCAAGCCAGTGTGGATGCTGCCCAGAATAAGGCCATCGAAGCCCTGGAGAAGGCAACGGCTACCCATACTTTGTCTCTTGCTAATCAGAAGCAGATTAACGAAGAGTCAGCTAAGTGGAGGGTTGAGACCGAGGACTGGAAGGCTAAGAAGGACCAGTTCCAGAAGACTACGGAGCAGTTCCAGAAGACTCAGGCTAAGGTTGAGGAGCTTCAGACTAAGACAGATGATGCTCAGAACAAGGCCCTAGAGCTTCTAAACAAGCCCGAGCTTAACGGTTCCTTGGTTCCGATGGTTCCTAATGGCGGCAGATTCAGTTGGCTCGGTAAATATGATTGGGTTCCTGAGTACACTACGTTCTCGCACTCACGGCAGTTCGGAGACTCTATCAGCCTGCAAGCAACGGGTAGGGAGAATACCAACATCCGAGGCGCTGCTGTGGATGCGATTCCCGGAGGGACGTACAAGGTTGAATTTACCGCCTATGCGAGCGTGGACGACTCCAGTATTTTTCTGGAGCTAAGAAACGATGCAGATCTGTCTCACGCAATTAAAAGCTCGACTCCGTTTCTTATTGAGGGAGATTCTTCTAAGAAAGAATACCCGTCATGGGGAGGTTATCTTCTTGGAGACGTAAGGCTCAAGAAAGGGCTGTATACCTATACTGGGTATATAACCCTTAAAGATGATGTGAGCAAGGTGAGGCTGTATACCTTGTATTGGAATCACCCTAACGGCACAGCTACGGGGACTCAGCGCCTTGATAGCCTCAAGGTCTATCGTCATGTCCCTTCTCAGGCAGAGGTGGACGAGCTCCAGAACAAGGCGCTGGAGCAGTCGGAGAAGTTCCAGATTGAGCAGGAGAGAATCAACCGTCTTGTTCAGACTCAGCTCTGGGACCACCAGGATACGATGGAGTTCCTGGATATTCGTGCTCCTAAGACCTACGGGTACGAGGTAGCGGCTAACATCTGGACGGTCAAGGCCAACCCGTATCAGTCTGTGTTGCCAGCAAAGGTCAATACGGGAAATAGTCCGTTTATTACCGTTCTAGTGACGGCAGATGATAAGCCTAGGACTTGCTACATTGTCTGCAAAGGAAAATGGTTTGGCTCATTCGAAGTCCGTATCAACTGGACCAACGGCGCGGTTGATGTATGGAACAACCAGATTGACCCCTGGGGTGCACGTGTCTTCAAGTACTACGGAGGTAACTCGGTTATCGGTATCAGGAACATCTCCGTCACAGTTACTCCCGAAAGCCTTCGCCGTGAGATGAAGGTGTCCCTAGGCTCTAGGAGTATCGAGGATAGAAGGTCTGTCTCAGGAGATACCAGTTTGCTAAGAGGAGCACTTGGTAAGAGAGAGTTCAGGGTGTCAGCCCCGGTTATGTGTGATGAAGGAGTCGAGTACCTAAGCGATGAGGGTACTTGGGTAGGAGCTCCTGCGTTCATTACTATCCCCAGGAAGGTGATTAGGATTACCCAACCTAGTAAGGTGCACACCTTCAGCGAGGGATGGGGAACCTATAACGCTTGGGATAAACCCAAAGGTAACGATTATGATACGCATAACTCCAGTACCCGTGTTATTTCTAACTCGGTAGGCTAGTCGTTCTCCAACCTCTCCCTAAGCTGTTGGGGTATGCAGAACTCTGTCTCAAGGATTCCTTGAGTAGTCCGGGAGCCCTTGGTGAGCTGTCGTACCCTGACACTAACCTCGTGCCTGAGCATGAACAGGCGTTTGCCTTCTTCGTCCAGCTCGTTCCACTCGTCGATGTACCTGCGTCCTGTGGAAACCCATTCCCGAGTAGTCTTCTCGGGGATGGACTCGAGGTTCTTGATTTTCTCACCAATCTGGTTTAGCTGCTGGTACAGTACACGCCTAGCGTTCTCGTTAGGGGCTGTGCCGATGTAGCTGGAGAGTTCTTCGTAGGCTTGGTTAGCTTCCGCTAGCTCCTCTGCTGTGTCTCGTCCCGCGATGATTCGGCGTTCCATAATCTCGTGGTCCCCGAGCTCTTGCTCGAATAACTCGTACACTCGCTGCTTCACCGGCGCACCGGAGACAGCGTGAGGTAGGTGTTCTTGAGGGCAGTAGTACGACTCGTTGGCCTTTCCTGTGGATAGTTTCTGGCGTTTGATATGCATGTTCTGTCCACAATCCCAGCACTTCAGGATTCCTAGCAGGGGAGAGGTTTTCCCTCCTGTCTGCTTGCTACTCCGAGAGCGAAGGAGCTCTTGGATTCTGTTAAAGTCCTCGGCACTAATGCTTGGTTCGCACCTCTCTACGGGGTTACCTACAGCGTCCAGGACAAGGGAGTTATCGTGCATGGTCCAGCCTAGATAGGCTTTGTTCCTGAGCAGGTGACTAACCGTTTCTCCTTTCCACCCTTTAGTCTTCTTTCCCCACCGTGATTCTGACCCGGTGGGGATTTTTTCGTTGTTAAGCCAGTTTGCGATAGCCGAAGATGAAACACCATCCAGGGCCATCTTGAAAATCTTCTGGATAACCTTTTGCTCTTCCGGATTCTTCTCTAGTTTCCATTCACCACCTAGTTTTACAGGCTGGTACCCGTACGGTGGTCTGCCTCCGAACCAGCGGCCTTGCTCGCGCATCTTCTTTTTAGAGGCCTTGGTACGCTCCCTGATAGCCTCGAGCTCTCCTTCGGCAACACCGGCGATGACACTAGCTACCATTCGACCGACCCAGGTTCCTAGGTCGATGTTCTCGCTGATACTCACCAGAGTCTTTTCGTTCTCGATAATCCAGGCAAACAGTTTGTGGGTGTTAATCGAGTTACGAGCCAGCCTGTCCAGCTTCCAGGCGACGAGAATATCCCACTCCTCGCTGAGTGGTTCTTTGAGATACGGTCCTAGTCCCGGAGCATCGAAAGGGGAGATGCTACCTGATACGTCGATGTCCTCGGCCCAGGCTACAATCTCGTGGTCGTGGTCTCGAGCCCAGTTCTCGATGAGCTCTCGCTGCCTCTCGATACTGGTTGATTCTTCTGTGCTACGGCTGATTCTGGTTCGTGCAAGTACCCTCATGTAACTAATTCTACATTAACCAATGTTCGAGGGGCCGAAATTAGCCGTGAAGTGCACCGCCATGGCGATGAGCAACCAGCGCACCGGTTGCCGGCGGGAGAGCCCGTAAGCCGCGATTGAGGTGAAGAAGGAATGCATGAGTGGGTTCGCGATGAATCGGGCAAGGAGCCCCAGAAGCGTTCCCTTGAGATCAGAATCGAGGTTCTCCAGTGTCATGTTGGCGTAGTAGATGGCGTTCTCGGTCACGCTAAAGCCCATGCCCACGGCCACGCCGACGAAGACGTAGTCCGCCCAGTGGCGGGGCCGGATGACGCAGGTGCAGATGAAGACGACGCCGAGGAATTTAAGGACTTCCTCGTTAAGCGGGGCGATTCCAGCGATGACCAGCCAGTCTGGGGCCGTACGGATGAGGAGGTGGTTCATGTGCTCGTTGAGCTGGCCGGCGACAGTGGAGACCGCAATACCCCACACCACCCCGTGCGCAATGCCGGGGTGCTTGCGCAGAATCAGCAGCGTGAGGCCTAGTGCAACAGCGGCGTAGGCCACCGCGGCGAGCGCACTTGTGGGCACGAAAGCGCCGTGGGAGAAATCATAAGCGACGTACACCAGCCCAGCGGCGGTGAGCAGTTCGTACAAAGTCTGTGTTCTTCTCATGCGCTTTAGGCTATGAACTGGAGCTGGGGTGCCGGTATCCTCCGCAGGGAGGATTTTCCGGAACGCAGGGAGAACTATCGTGGCAACCATGACGAGAAAGACGCGACCACTGTGGATCACGGTGCTGCTCATTCTGCTCTGCGTGGTGGCGGATTTGGCGGCATGGATCCCCCATATCGAAAACTTCGAGGGGACGGATCAGGAAGCCCTTGTTTTGGGCTTGATGGGTCTATTTAGCTTCGCCACGTGGATTCTGCTGCCCTTCGCCCTGCACCACTCACGGCGGGAGCGCAACATCCACGAGGAGTACCCCGGCCACCCGGTGGTGCTGATTGCGGCTCTGCTCGTCCTGGTACTAGGCGGGTTTCGCCCACTGTCGCTGTCAGTGCTGGTGGTGTTGATTTCAATCATCTCGCGCGGCCGACTGCGGTGGTCCCTGGCGGGGACGGCGGTCTTCGTGGCCTCGTGTGTGACCATTATCTCTGTGCCTTACATTCGGATGAACATCTTCGATCCCTTTGGTTACGTGTTCTATGGAAGCCTCTTTCTCATCGTTGCTTGGATTACGGGCTCGGTGCGCGCGCAGCGCCGCCAGCGCGAGGTCACGCTGGTGAGCCTGGCGGAGCTCAACGAGGATCAGCTGCGCTCGCGCGAGGAGCGCGCCCGCCTGGAGGAACGCAACCGCATTGCCCGCGATATCCACGATTCCCTTTCGCACCGGCTCAGCCTTATTTCCGTGTACGCGGGAGGCTTGAGCTACCGCAAGGACGCCGACCCGGAGCGGGTCGCCGAGGCGGCAGACACCATCCAATCGGAGGCCAAGGCCGCCGTGGAGGACCTGCGCGGGGTGATCAAGGCGCTGCGCGTGGATGACCGGGTGGATCCGCGCGCGAGCATCGAGGAGCACATCGGGCGCGCACGCGCGGCGGGGACGAAGGTGCGCTACGTCAAGGGAGACGTCGATAAGCTGAGCACACTAGCCGCCCACACACTGGGCCGCGCCGTGCAGGAGGGGCTGACCAACGCGCGCAAGTATGCGCCGGGGAAGAAGGTGACGCTCACCGTGGAGAACGAGGAAGATAAGGTGCGGGTGACCATGCAGAACAAGAAAGTAGCGGAGCAGCCAGAGTCCGGTGGCGGCAACGGCTTGTTGGGCCTGGAGGAACGCGCCCGGCTGGCGGGAGGCACCTTCACAGTGCTTGACGATGCCTCCACCTTCACCTGGGTCCTCGAACTCCCTGAGGAGGCACGCGCGTAATGATTTCAGTGGTATTAGTCGATGACGAGCAGGCGCTGCGCCGCGGCATTCGGTTCATCCTGGAGGGCGCGCCGGACATTGAGGTGGTGGCCGAGGCCAGCAATGGGCGCGATGGCGTGGCCCGCGTGCTGGACCTGCAACCGGACGTCGTCTTCATGGACATCCGCATGCCCGTCATGGATGGCATCGAGGCGGCCGGGAAACTGCGCGCGAGCGCGCCGGATATCCCGGTGGTCATGCTCACCGCCTTCGATACGGATGAGTTCATCGTGGATGCGCTGCACGCCGGCGCGATGGGCTTTCTGCTCAAGACCATCGAGCCGGAGGGCCTGGTCTCGGCGGTGCGGGCCGCCGCCACGGGGCAGCAGCTGCTGAGCCCGAAGGCCCTGAAGAATCTGCTGGCGCTCAAGCACCCCGAGCCCGCGCCGGCAGAGACAAAGGCGCCTGGGCCCCGCCCGCTGGAGGGCTTAAGCCAGCGCGAGAACGAGGTGGCGCAGCTGGTGGCCCAGGGCCTGGACAACCAGGAAATCGCCGAGCAGCTCTACGTCTCCGTGACCACGGTGAAGACCCACATCAAGCACATCCTGGACAAGCTGGGCGGCACCAACCGGGTGCACATCGCGATTGCGGTGTTGGAAGCGCGCTAGCGCCGGCGGATAAACGCGGAGGCGAGGCCGAGCAGCGCGATGACGATCACGATGATGGACGCCGCCGGCCAGTACTGGGGGTAGTACTTCAGCGCGTAGCCGAAGACCTGGCTGTCGTTGAACTGGCGGGCAAGTGCAATGGGCATCCACCACAACTTTGTGAGAGTGAGGACCGCGCCGAGCAGGCCAGCGATGATGCGGCGACTGCCGCGCAGAAAGAAGCTGGCTGCCACGAGGAGCATGCCGGCGATGGTGAGAGCGAATAGCAGGGGAGTTACCGCAGCGAATGGGGAGCCGTTGATGAGGAACTCGTGGTCAATTTCGTGCTGCTCGATGAGGGTATAGCCCTCAAGGACGACGTCGTCCGGTATTCCCATTTACTTCTCCTTCTGCTCAGTGTTCGGGTCGTAGCCGTCGGCCCAGGTATCGGTGTCGAAGTCGTAGTCTACGTTCTCGCCCTTTTCATCGGTGCGCTGGTACCAGTCCGTGTAGCGGTGGGCGGAGGAGTCGAAGTCGGAGCCTGCACCGCGGCCTTCGTCGGCATGCTCGACGGTGAGCTCGAAGTCATCGCCGTGCTCCTCGATGCCTCGCACGACGGCGTTTTCCACCGCGGCGCGCGCGTAGGCGCGGCGGATGAACATCGGGTCGGAGCGCAGATCTTTGATGAAGGCCACCATCATGACGAGCAGCACGATGCAGAAAGGCAGCGCTGAGAGGATGGTGAGGTTCTGCAAGCCGGTGAGTACGTCCTCGCCGCCGGTCAGCAGCATGACGATGGCGATGCCCATCATGCACAGTCCCCAGAAGATGACGATGAACTTGTTGGGGGCGGGGTCGCCCTTGGAGGACATGGTGCCCATGATGACCGACGCTGAATCGGCCGAGGTGATGAAGAAGACCGCTAGGACCACGATCAGGATGAAGGGCGTGATGCTGCTCAGCGGCAGATTATCGAACATGGCGAAGAGCACCTGCTCGCCGGAGGCAGAGCCATCAAAGTTCGGTAGTTCCTCGCGCTGGAAGGTGATGGCCGTGCCGCCGAAGATGGTGAAGGCCAAAATGAGGATGAGGGAGGGCGCGAAGACGGTGACGGCGGTGAATTCGCGCAGCGTGCGGCCACGGGAAATGCGGGCGACGAACATGCCGACGAAGGGCGTCCACGCGATCCACCATGCCCAGTAGAAGGCGGTCCAGTAGGACTGGAATTCGATGGTTTCATCGCCCCAGGACAGGCCCTTGGCCATCATGGGCAAAAGCTGGTCGATGTAGGTGACGATGCCGGAGGGCACGAGGTTGAGCAAAAGCAAGGTCGGGCCGGTGAAGAAAACAAAGATGACCAGGCCGAGCGTGAGCGTGATGTTGAAGTTGGACAGGTAGCGCACGCCGCGGGAAACACCAGAGACCGCAGAGATGATGAACCCGCACCCCAGTACGGCGATGATCGCGATGAGCACAGCATTGGTCAACGGACCTGCGCCGCGGATGATGGACACTCCTTGGCCAATCTGGATGGCGGAAAGCCCCAGCGTGGCGGCGGTGCCGAAGAGTGTGGCGACGAGTGCGAGGATGTCGATAAGCTTGCCCAGCGGCCCATCGGTATCGCGGGAGCCAAACAGGGGCTTGAAAATCGAGGACACCAGCGGAACGCGGCCGCGGCGGTAGGAAGAGTAGGCGATCGCGCCGCCGACGAGGGCATAGGCCGCCCAGGGCGAGACACCCCAGTGGTAGTGCGCCTGGGCCATTGCTTGGTGGAGGGCTTCGACGCTGTTGCCGTCGACAGTGTGGGGAGGCGGGGTGATGTAGTGCGACAGCGGCTCCGAAGGACCGTAGAAGAAGATGCCAACGCCGATGCCGGCACCGAACATCATGGCCACCCAGCTGAACCAGCCGAACTCGGGTTCCTCGTCATCCGTGCCGAGCTTGATGCGGCCCAGGAAAAGGCCGCGGAGGAGGCGGCGGAGACGGACTCCGGTGAGGTGATGCCCCAGATGATGAAGGCTACGACGAACGTAGCCGTGCTGAAGAAGGTGACCTTGTCCAGCGTGAAAGCATTGCGTTGGTCTTCCACACCGATTCCGGGAACCAAGCCCGGGTGCATGTTGTGGGGATAGATGCCAACGGGTGGACCGGTAGATTTTCGAGTGTTCACGTCAACAATTATCGCAGGTGCGCGAAATGACAGCGATGTGAGCTAGGATGAAGGCACTTATTTCTGCGTCGATTGGAATGCCATGTCGCTGCCTAATTTTGATGAGAATGTCCGTGAGCTGGAGGAAGCCTTTGCCCTCTTCGAGCTCGTGGAGGAACACGTCCTCGATCCGAACCTGTTGTTCACGGTGAAATAATCCGCCTCTTCTGTGCGCCCGCGAGTACTCCGCGGCGGGTGCGCACTATGAGGTCATTGGCGCATTTCCGCCGCGGTGATCTTTTCAATGAGCGTGTCGAGCTCCGCGCGGCTGGGCTGTGAGAGCGGGTTGACCACGCAGAAGTCGAGGAGGAAGTAACCGGCGGTTTGCAGAGCCGTGTGGCGCTGCCAGAACTGGCTGATATCGGAGTGGTTGGTGGCAAGTGATTGGATGCTGCGGCGCTCCGAGAGCAGCTCGTAGTGCAGGTCGCGGCGCTGCGCCAGCGCTTCCTCTGGGGTCTTGATAAGCAGGGAACCGAGCAAGGCTGCCATCGCCTCGAAGCAACGCGTTTGCAGGCGGTAGTGGTTGGTCATCTGGGCCCGCGGCTTCCACAGCCACAGGAAGAGCATCGCCACGACCACGGAGAGCCCAATCTCCGCCATGCGCGAGCCGATGGTGTGGGCCAAATGCTCCGAGGAGTTTCCCATCAGCAGTGCCAGCGGGGTGGAGAAGATAACGCATAGCGCGTAGTTCTTCACCACCAGAATCTCCGCGCAGAACTGGCAGAAGGCCAACGCGAGCACCAGCCCCCAGCCGTGCGGGCTGAAGGAAGCGATGAGAGCGAAGAGACACACGCCCAAGACCGATCCCAGCATGCGCTGCACGCCGCGAATCGTTCCCGGCACCCGGTCGGGGCCCCACTGCAAGACCAGGAGCACCGACACCGCGCCCCAGTCCGGGCGGTTAAGCCCCAGCGCCAAGCCGATGAACGCGGTGACCAGGCCGCCGAGCGCGATCTTTTCCGCCGTCACCACCGCGTGGGAATTGCCCACCGCAGCGCGGTAGAAGCGGTAGCGCATCGTCGGCTTGGTGTGCGGGATGGCGGTGCGGTCAGGATCGACGTAGGTGGGGGAATCAGAGAGCTGATCCGAGTTGCCGCCCACCTGCTTGTGGTGCGCCACGATGCGCTGTTGCGCGGCCAGCGCGCGGTGAACCAGCTCCGCCTGGGCGGGGCGGCGGATGCGGCGGCCGCGGATCACGCCGGCGTCGGCAAGCGCTTGCCAGGCGGTGGAGATGGCGGACTGCGCCTGGTGGTGGCGGGCCAAGAAATCGGTGTCCGAGTGAAGGAAGGCATCGGCGGCCTTCTCCAGCGCGGCCACCGCGCGCGTTTCCGGGCCGTGCGGATCCCTAAAGCGCGGCACCATGCCCAGCACGTAGCCCGCCGCCACACCGGCCAGGCTCCACGCGGCCACCTCCCACGGCGAGACCCCGCGCAGCATGGTGGAACCACCGGCCACCATCACGATGAAGAAGGAACCCGGCGGCGGCAGCCGCAGCGCATTCTGCACGAACGCGCCGGTCGTCGCCAGTGCCACCGTAAACACCGCGGACAGCGCCAGGCCATGCACGCCGACCAGGGAACCGGCCGTAGCCGCGAGTGTTAGCAGCGCGCCGGCGGTCAGGATCACGCGGCGCCGCGTGCGGTAGGGGTGCCCCTCGCCGTAGATGACGGAGAAGGCGCCGGCAGAAATGAGCAGCACCGCATCCGGGTGGCCCGTTAAAACAGCAATCCCGCCCGGGATGATGATCGCCAATGCCGCGCGCAGGGCACCGGGCCAACGGCGCGCGGAGGTGTTGAAGGCGGTAAAGAGCTGAAGGGCGTTAGGGCGTTGCGGCAGTGGGTGTTCCATATCGGGAGAACACCTTACTCGCTTCGCCGCGCTCGACCAGCCGGCCGTCCTGCAAGACCGCCACCGTGGGGCACAAGTGACGCACGACGTCGATGTCGTGGGAGACAAAAACCAGCGTCATGTCCTTGGTCACGCGCTGCAGTAGCTCCAGGACCTGGGCCCGCGATGTCGCATCCAGCGCCGAGACGGCCTCGTCCGCCAGCAGAATCTCCGGCTTGCCCACCACGGCGCGCGCCAGCGAGATGCGTTGGCGCTGCCCGCCGGAGAAGTCCCGGGGATAGCGCTCGACACCGTCGATGCCGACCTCCCGCAGCACTGCCTCGGCTTCTTCGCGCGTCCCGCCGCCCTCGGCCACGATCTTCCAGATAGGCATGCGCGGGTTGAGCGAGCCCTTAGGGTCTTGGAAGACCATGTGCACGCGCTTCTTCACCGTCACCGTTCCGGAGGTGGGTTCCGTCAGGCCCGTGAGCAGCTTGAGCAGCGTGGATTTGCCGGAACCGGAACCACCGACGATGCCGAGGCGCTCGCCCTCGCGGACGGTGAGGGAGACGTCGTCCAGCGCGGTCACCCCGCGGTAGGTCTTGGTCACGTTCTGCAGCTCGATGACGGGCTCGCCCAGGGTGGGCATGGGCGGCGGGGTGAGGTCGGGAGTGGTGAGCTCACCGATGCGCACGACGCGATCGCACACGCGCTTGACGACGTCCTGGTCATGGCTAATAAACAGCAGCGCTGTGTCTTCGCTGTCCGCGGCATCCACGATGGTGGAGAGGATTTCCTCTTGGGTGAAGGGATCGAGGGCGGTGGTCGGCTCATCGCAGATGAGCAGCTTGGGGCGGCGGGCCATGGCCATCTCGATGAGCGCGCGCTGGCGCTGCCCGCCGGAGAGCTGGTGCGGGAAGCGGTTGAAGCCGGGCACCTTCATCAGCGGGTCGAGTGCGGTCATGGGTTCTTGGAAGACCATGGCCAGCGGCAGCTTGCGCAGGTTGCGGTCGCGCATGCCCAGCAGCTCCTGGCCGTTGAACTGAATGGAGCCGGTGGCCTGCAGGTGATCAGGCAAAAGCCCCATGATGGCCAGGGCGGTCAGGGACTTGCCGCTGCCGGAATCCCCGACGAGGCCGACGCGCTCGCCGGGTGCGATGGAAAAGGAGAGGGGGCCAACGGGGCCCACGCGCAGATCAGTGACGGTCAGCATGGCTTCCTAGAAGGTTGAATCCGAGGACGGTGCCGGCGATGGCCAGCCCGGGCCACAGGGCCTGGAGGGGGTGGGTGGCCAGGAGGGGCTGGGCGTCGTGAAGCATGCGGCCCCACGAGGCGGTCGGCGGGGCAGTGCCCAGGCCGAGGTAGGACAGGCCGGCTTCGGCGAGGACGGCCAGCGCAAAGTAGACGGAGGCTTGGATGGCCACGATGCCGCCGAGGTTCGGCAGCACGTGGCGCCACGCGATGAGCGCCGGCGGCACGCGCGAGATGCGCGCGGCCGCGATATAGTCCTGCGTCATGATCTGCAGCGTGCCGGAGCGCGTGACCCGGATGAAGGAGGGGATGCCGGCGATGCCGATGGCGATGGTGGCCGTGAGCGTCGAGGAGCCCCACACCGCGCCGGCGACGATGGCCAGCAACAGCGCCGGGAAGGCGAGCAGCAGGTCGGTGGCCGCCATGATGAAACCGCCGCCGCGCATCCCGGCGACGATGCCGAGCGGCACGCCGATGAGTGCGGCGATGGCCACCGCCACGACGCCCACCAGCACGGTGACTTGAGCGCCGGCGAGGATGCGGGAGAAGGTATCGCGCCCGAAGCGGTCGGTGCCCATGAGGTGCTCCAGGCTGGGGCCGGCCAGGCGGTCGGGGGAGATGAGGTTGGGGTCATAGGGCGTCCACACTAGGGAGACCAGCGCAAGCAGGATGGTCAGGCCCACCAGGATATAGCCGGGTTTCATCGCGCCTCCTTCAGCCGCGGGTCGATGACCCTGTAGGCCAGGTCCGTGAGCAGGTTGACGGTCAGGGTGAAGGTCACGAAGACCATGATGAGGGTCTGGACGGTGGTGAGGTCGCGGGTTGAGACGGCGTCGAGAAGCAGCGAGCCCAAGCCGGGGATGACGAAGACGTTCTCGATGACCACCGCGCCCACCACCAGGGTGCTCAGCTGCACGCCGGTGACGGTGAGCACCGGCAGGGCGGCGTTGCGCAAGCCGTGGCGGATGAGCGCCCCGGTGCGGGATTCACCCAGGGAGCGGGCGGTGCGGATGTAGTCCTTGTCCATCTCCTCGCGGAGGGTGGCGCGCACGTAGCGCGTGAGCATCGCGCCTTGCACCAGCGCCAGCGAGATAGCCGGCAGGACCAGGTGGCTTAAACCCTCGCGCGGCAGCTGCCAGCCGTTGGCCGGAAGCCATCCCAGGTGCACGGAGAACACGGCGACGAGCAGAATACCGACCAGGAAGCTGGGCACCGCGATGCCCAGCTGCGTGGCGGCGTTGAGCACGGGGAGCCTAAAGCGGGCCAGCAGGATGCCCATGGGGATAGCCCCGGCCAAGGCGAGGGCGATGGCCAGCCCGATGAGCAACAGCGTGACCTGCGCGCGGTCAATCACCAGCGGGGTGATGTCCTGCTGCGAGGACAGCGAGACTCCGAAATTGCCGGTCAACAAGCCCTTCATCCACTCCAGGTATTGCACGATGAGCGGGCGGTCCAGGCCCATGGCGTGGGTCAGCTCCGCCACGGATTCATCGGTGGCGTTAACACCTAAGGCCACGCGCGCCGGGTTGCCGGGCACGGCCCGCATGAGCAGGAAGATGATGATGGAGGCGGCCCACATGGTGCCGAGGAAGCGCAGGATTCTCATCGCACACCTTTAAGCTCGATGGCATCGGTGATCTGGTTAGGCTGCAGGCCGGTTAGGCCCTCGCGGTAGAGCACGATATTGGGCATGTTCATCAAGGTCAGGGCGGGCATATCTTCCATGATCTGGTCGACCGCCCCTTTCATGTCATCCTGCTTCAACAACGTGCGGGTCTGCGGCGAATCATAGCCGATGTAATAGTCCGGGTTGCCAAAGATGGTGGGGATATCGCGCGGCTCGACGTGCGCGACGAGCGACATCTGATAATCCTTGGCCCCCATGACTTGGCTCAGCCACACGGCGGGGAACTCGGCGGTTTCCAGCGTGACCTCGAATCCCATCTCTGTCAGCTGCGAGTAGAGGAACTCGGAGAGCGTTTGCGTATAGGGCAGGCTTGGCACGGTAAGCGTGAGCGGCGTGCCCACGGCCCCGGTCTCCTCCATCAGCGCGCGGGCGCGCGCGGGGTCGTAAGGGTAGTAGTCCTTGGCGCTAAACCACGGGTCGGTCGGCGGCACCGGAGCGCCGCCGGTGTCTTTCGCGCGGCCCTCCCAGAGGATGTCGTTGGCGGCCTGGCGGTCGATGCCATAGGCCACCGCGCGGCGCACGCGGGGATCGTCGAAAGGCGCTGCCTGGTTATTCATGGACAGCAGCACCTCGCCGTTCGTGGTGCCGACTGCCGTTTCAATGGAGTCATCGAGGGTGTCGAGCAGCTCGGGGTTCTGCACGCCCCACACGGCGTCGACCCCGCCGGAGCGCAGGGCGTTGACCGCGGTGAGAGAATCCGGGAAGTAGCGGATGGTGATGTCTTCCTTCGCCGGGGTTCCCCAGTAGTCCGGGCGGGCGCGCAGCGCGATGTACTCGTTGGGGGAGAAGCCGGCGACGGCGAAGGGGCCGGTGCCCACAGCTTCGGTGGGCGTGCGCATGGCGCCGATGACGGTGCCCATGGACCACAACCAGCCGGCGGAGGGGCGGGATAGCTCGACGACGAGCGTGTGATCATCCACCGCCGTGGCGGATTCCACCACGTCCATCTGCTTCTTGAGCCCGTTTGTCCATTCCGTCTTCACAGCGTTGATAGACCACGCGGCGGTGTGCGCGGTGAAGGCCTCGCCGTTGGAGAAGGAGGCCTCGCGCAGGTGGAAGGTGTAGCGCGTGGAGTCCACCTCCCAGGATTCGGCGAGACCGGGCACAATCTCTCCCTCAGGCGAGATGCGCACCAGTGTCTCGTAGACATTGCTCATGAGCGCGGCCGGGATGGCGGCGCCGCCGACGGTGGTGAAATCCAGGGACGTCGCGGGCGTCGTCGTGGCCAGCGTCAGCGCGGAGGAATCAGAATCAACAAGCGCCGTGGAACCGGCGGAGCAGGCGCTGAGCGACGCCCCCAGCACCACCCCCAGCGCACCTAACCAGGCCTTCATCCTTCGGACAGCTTGACCTCGAGCGGGGAGGTGGTGCCACGTACGCTTGTCATGCCAAGTGTTAGGCGGTCCCCGAGGTACAGGATTTCGGTGCACTCGACGGGATGCCCGGAGTGATCCGAGATGTCGAGGTGCAGGCGCCACAGCGGGGTGGCGGGCTCGACGTTGAGGGAGCGCGCATCCTCCTCACTGGCGGAAGCCAGCGAGAGCTCGCGGTTGACGTTGTCGAATTCCACGCCTTGCTTGCGCAGGTGATCGTGGATGGACTCATTATCGGCATCGAAGTTGAGGATGTGGCTGCCCACGTCGACAGGGAAGAACATGCGCTCGATGGCGATCGGCATGCCATTGGCGCTGCGCACGCGGTGCACAAAGATAACCGGGGAGCCGGGCTCTACCCGCAGGAACTCGGCCTCCCTTTCGGTAGCGGGACAGCGGCCCAGCCACAGGGTGGAGGCGCCGGGCTCGAATCCGCGCTCGCGCAGCCAGTGCGTTACGGAGTAGATGGAGTCGAAGGACTCCGAGGTGAAACGGCCGAGAACGACAGAGCGGCGGCCGCGGCCGGAGGAGATGAGGCCTTCCGAGCGCAGCGCCGCGACGGCCTGGCGCACGGGACCGCGGGATGAGGAGAATTGCTGGCACAGCTCGGCCTCGCTGGGCAGGAAATCACCGGGGGAAAGCTTCTTGCTGCGAATGAGATTGCGCAGATAGTCAGCGATAATACTGTGCTGCTGTGTACCGCGAAGGGCCACGGTGATGCTCCTCTATGTAGAAAACGCTGTGATGGGTAGTGATGTGTTGAAGCGCGGATGCGCGAGGGCGCGTCCGCCTACAGCTGCCACGCTTGAGCCAGGTTAACCATGTTACCCAAGGCGGCCTCGTGGCTTGTGGATTGCAGGGAGATCATGAGTTCATCCGCCTGGGCCAGATTTTGGAATTCCGTGAGGTAGTCGCGCACGTGCTCGATACTGCCCACGGCGGAGTACTTCAGCATGCCGATGATCTGCTGGCCCTGCGGGGAATCGATGATGCGGGCAACGTCGGCGTCGCTGAGCTGCTTGCCACGACCTGCAAAGGCCTTGACGCGGCGGAAGCAGACCTTTTCAAATTCCTCGTCGGCGTCATCACCCGCGGTGACGTTGACACCCGCGATGACATAGGGCTCCGGGTGGGCTTCGGAAGGCTGGTAATTCTCGCGATAGTAGGCCGTGGCGGCCTCGAGGTGTTGCGGGGCAAAGTGCGAGGCGAAGGCATAGGGAAGCCCGTACTTGGCGGCGAGCGAGGCGCCGAACAGCGAGGATCCCAGGATGTAGATGGGGACGTTGGTGCCGTGGCCGGGGATGGCCTTCACACCGGGGATGAGGGACTTTCCGGAGAGGTAGCCCTGCAGCTCCTTGACGTCCTCGGGGAAGCGTTCGGCGGCGTGGCCATCGCGGCGCAGGGCGCGGCCCAAGGTCTGCATGTCGGTGCCGGGGGCGCGGCCCAGACCGAGGTCGATGCGGCCGGGGTAGAGCTCGGCGAGGGTGCCGAATTGTTCGGCGATGACATAGGGCGCGTGGTTCGGCAGCATGACGCCGCCGGAGCCCAAGCGGATGCGCTCGGTCTTCGCGCCGATGTGTGCGATGAGCACCGCCGGGGAGGAGGAAGAAATGGAGGGCATGTTGTGGTGCTCGGTGTACCACATGCGCTGAAACCCCAAAGCCTCCGCGCGTTGCGCCAGCTCGACCGACCTGGCCATGGACTGGGAGGGAGATTCCCCCGGGTAGATGGTGCAGAAATCGAGGACGGACAAAGCGGCGCGGGACGTCATGAGCTACTCACTTTTCTTCGACGAGCCTGTAGATACAACGTCGATGATAACGCCGATGGCAAATGCGAGGAGCGTGGGAACCACCCAGCCCAGGCCAACGTCTTGGCCAGGGGCGAAATCAAGCGGCGCGCCGAAGGAAGTGGCGGCGGACCACAGCACGGAAACCCACAGCGCCAAGCGGAATCCCCAGTAGAAGGTGACCCACTTCTTGACCACCGGCTGCAGGAGAGTCAGTGCAATCAGCGAGATAGCCGGCGGGTACAAGAACACGATGAAGGGCACCGCGATGGCAAGCACCGTGTCAAGGCCCTGGAAAGCGAAGGCGATGGACAGCGCGGTAAACAGGCAGGCCCACAGGTGGTAGGTGGTCTTCGGCACGAGCAGGGCGAAGAACTCCGAGGTGGCGGAAATCAGGCCCACGGCGGTGGTCATGCATGCCAGGATGACGATGGCGGAGAAGACGGCCTGGCCGATGTTGCCCATGGTGAGATTGGAGGCGTCGGCAAGCAGGGCGGCGCCGGACTCATAGGAGGCACCGTTCGGCATGGTTTGGCCGATCCACGCCAGCCCCAGGTAGATGGCGGCGAGCAGGGCGCCGGCGATGACCGCGGAGAGAATGGTTCCGCGCAGCAGCTCACTGTTCTTGGAAAAACCCTTGGAGCGCAGGGAGGTCACGATGACGATGGAGAAAGCCAGGCCCGCGATGGCGTCCATGGTGTTATAGCCCTCAAAGAGGCCGGTAACGAAGGGTGCGGAGGCATACTCTTCGGTTGGGGTGCCGGGAACGCGGGGATTCGCCACGGTAGCGAGGGTGATGAGGACCGCGAGCAGGATGACCAGCGCCGGGGTGAGGAACTTGCCCAAGGTGTCGATGATGTCATTCGGGCGCCAGGCCAAAGCCAACGCGATAAGGAAGAAGACGACGTTGAAGGCGCCGTTGGCGAAGGTCCCCTCCCAACCCAGCAGCGGGGTGATGGCGGTTTCCATGGACACCGCGCCGGTACGCGGCAGGGCGTAGAAGGCGCCGATGGCCAGGTAAGCAATGACGGAAAAGGCCACGCCGAAGATCTTGCCGCCGTGGTTTCCGATATCCCGCACGGATTGGCCGGAGATAGCCACCGCGACCACAGCCAAGACCGGCAGCGCCACGCCGGCGGCGAGGAAGCCCAAAGTGGCGGGCCAGAAGTTGGTGCCGGAGGAGACACCGACTTCCGGCGGGAAGATGAGGTTGCCCGCTCCAAAGAACATGGAGAAGAGCATGAGTGAGGCAACGATGACGATGCCGATGGGAGAACCCGTCTTCGAGGCGGACTGAGAGGGAGCCTGAGCGTCATTAATGGACATTTTTCTAAGAATAATGCCCATGACATGAGATGTAAACTCTAGCTGAAGGCCTTCTCCAGCCGATCCAGCGCTTCTTCGAGCAGCTCGCGGGAGGTGGCGAAGTTCAAACGCGCGTGGTGCTCGCCGCCCGTACCGAAGGTCACGCCCTCGTTGAGAGCCACCTTGGCATGCTCGCGCACCCACGCCGCGGGCTTCGGGTCATCACCAATAGCGGTCCCGGAAAAGTCCAACCACAGCAGGTAGGTGGCCTGCGGGTGGGAAGTCTTTAGGCCCGGCACGCGCTTGGGTAGCTCCTCCACCAGCCAGTCGCGGGTCTTCTTCAGGTACGCAATCTCCTCGTCGAGGAACTCCCCGCCGTCGCGGTAGGCGGCCTCCGCCGCCAGAACGCCCAGCGTGCCGGTGCCGTCCTTGGCCACACCGGTCAGCGAATTCCAGCGCTCCACGTCCGCGGAGTTGGAGAAGATCACCTGTGCGCACTTGAGACCCGCGGTATTCCACGCCTTGGACGTGGCGGTGACGGTGATGACGCGGTCGGACAAAGCACCCAACGGGATGTGGCGGCCCTCGTAGACCAGCGGGGCATGGATCTCATCGGAGAGGATACGGGCATCATACTTATCCGCCAGTTCCACGAGTCCCCGCAGCCAGTCCTCGTCGAAGACGATGCCCAGCGGGTTATAGGGGTGGGAGAGCAGGATGGAGCCGGCGCCGGCCTGAAAGGCGCGCTCGATATCGTCTAGCTCCAGCGAGGTCTCTATCTTTTCGCGCCCCGCGGTCTCCGGCAGCTCCAGCAGCGGCGGGTAAGACGGAACCGGTACGGCCACCGCGCCCTCAGTAAAGTACTGCACCCCGAGCAGCAGCCCGCGCACGACGTCCCCAATCCAGAAGACGTGTTCCGGGCGCCAGCCGTAGCGCGATTCATAGAAATCCGCCAGGGCCGCGTTGAGCTCGGAGGCCTTGGGGGCTGGGGTGTAGCCGAAGGATTCGGCGTCGACAGCCTCCTGTATTGCTTCCTTCACCGCGGGGGCGGTGAGGAAGTCCGATTCAGCGATCCACAGCGGAATGATGTCCTCGTCAAAGACGGTCCACTTGCGGGTACCACGGGCACTAAGTTCTTTCAGGCTAGGGAAATGCATGCGCCCCACCTTACTCGTCGTTGGGCTGCACAAATCCGTATTTTTTCAGCCGCTGGCGGTCGGCGGCGGAGGCGGATTGGGTCAAACGCAGCAGCTCGGCGTAGATGCCGCCGGACTGTGCCAGCTCGGCCGGAGAACCAATCTCGGAGATGCGGCCGTGGTCGAGGGTGATGATGGTGTCCACGTCCGCGATGGTGGACAGGCGGTGCGCGATGATGAGCGTGGTGCGGTCCTTCATGAGCTCGTCCAGACCGGCCTGGACGGCGCGCTCGGCCTTGGTGTCCAGCGCCGAGGTGGCCTCGTCGAGCACGAGGATGGGGGCGTCCTTCAGCATGGCGCGCGCCACGGCCACGCGCTGCTTCTGCCCGCCGGAGAGCTTGAGGCCGCGCTCACCGATGACGGTGTCGTAACCATCGGGGAATTCCTCGATGAAGTCGTGCGCATTGGCGCGCTTGGCGACGTCTAAGATCTCCTCCATCGTCGCCCCCGGCTTGCCATAAGCGATGTTTTCCTTGATGGTGCCGGAAAAGAGATAGGACTCCTGGAAGACCACGCCGACCGAGGCGCGCAGGCGCTCGGCGGTAAGCTCTGCGGCGTCGTGCCCGAGCACCGTCAGCTTTCCCTCCGTAGGCTGGTACAGGCCCAACAGCAGGTTGACCAAGGTGGACTTGCCGCCGCCGGACTCGCCGACAAGCGCGACCTTATGGCCCTCCTGGGCGGCGAAGGAAATACCGGCGACGACCGGCTTATCCGACTCATAGGAGAAGGACACGTCCTCGAAGGCAAAGACCGGGCCTTGCGTTGGGCGCAGCGGCTCGGCCGGGGTGAGGTCCAGCTCGGGGACGTCGGAGGCGTCAGCGGCGGCGACCAGCTGCGGGTTTACCGTCGGCTCCGGGGTCTCCTCCATGACTTTGAAATAGTCCTTGGATCCGGCGATGGCGCGCTGGCTGACATCCACGATCCAGCTCATCATGAACACCGGCTGCTTGGCCATGTTCACCAGCTGCAGGAGCATGACCATGTCACCGATGGAGAAGTGGCCCTCCAAGGTACGCCAGAAGATCAGCCCATAGATGCCTAAGAAGATCAGCGCCATGGCCGCGCCGCGCGCGGTATCCATGGAATGCCACCAGTGCGATTGCGGCTTCGTCGTATCCACCACCGTGCGGTAGCGCGAACCGAAGGAGGCCAACTCGCGGGCCTCAGCGACGAAGGACTTGGTCACCTTCACCTGGCCGATGACCTCCGCGAAGCGCCCATTGGCCACGTCGATGTTTTCGTTCTTGATCCCCTCATACTTCTGCCAGCGCTCCGAGGTCAGCGCGGTGAGCCACATATAGATGGGGAAGAGCGCTGCCAGCAAGATGGCCAGCGGCCAGTAGTACACCGCGGTGATGACCAACACCGCCGCGGCCTGGATCAGCATGACGAAGAAGTTATTGGAGAAGGACTGCAGGAACTGCGTGATATTCGCAATCGAGCGGTCCAAGCGCGCAATGATGGTGCCGGTGACCTGGTTGTCGTAATAACCCTGCGGCACGGAGAGCAGCTTGGCAAAGTAGCGCGTGGACAGAATCTGGCGCAGGCGCGCCACCATGACATCGCCGATATAGCCGCCGATGTTTTTCACCACGTTGCCCAGCGCATCCGCCACAAAGAGCGCCACGACCCACCAGAGGATGGTACGCAGCGGGCCTCCTGCGACGACGGTGTCGGTGGCCTCGCGGAGGATGAAGGGCGTCAGCAGCGAGAGAATCGCGGTGACTGACGCGGTGATTAGGACGCCGAGATAGAACGGCCACAGCGCAGAAGCGCTGCGGACGATGCGGAGAATAGAGTTCATCGTCGGCCGATGTTACGCCCTTAATAGGAATATCCAACCCGTCGACTAAGGTAAGGGAGAAACCGAAGTCGTGATGGAAAAGGATTCGCGGTGAAGAAGTACCTCCCCCTAGCGTGTGCCCCGCTGTGCCTGGCTGCCCTCTCAGGCTGCAGCATCCTCCAGCCGCCGGACGCGGGCCCGCAGGACAACATCGTGGTGTCCAGCTCGGAGCCGCCGACGTTTGAGGCTAAAGACGTGGACGCCGAAGAGGTGACCTCTAACCTGGCGGCACCCGTCAAGGACAAGGGCCTCAACGTGGAGTATGAGCTGCAGGGCCTGTACTCCGGCGGCGGTGGAACGGTGCTCACGGTGAAGATCCACAACCTCAACGAGGTCCCCATGCCTGCCGACGCCCTCCCGGAACCCACCCTCGAGCGCGCCGACGGCAACGGCGGCTGGGCCACCGTGGATTCGATTGATGTTGACCCCGCTGTCCACCCAGATGTAGCCGCGCCGGGCTTGGACCACCCGCTGGGGGCAGGCGCGTCCACCAACCTCCAGTATGTCTATGACGTTGCCCCCGGCAACCTCTGGAACGCGCGCTTCAACATCGGCAACGTGCGTTTTGTAGGAGACCTCAATCTATGACGGAACTCGTCGTTCTAGCCTCGCCCGAGGGCAAGCCCGCAGGCGTAGCTGAGAAGGCCGCCGTCCACACCGCGGATACTCCGCTGCACTTTGCTTTCTCCGCCTGGGTGGTGCGCGGAGGCGAGCTGTTGCTGACCCGCCGCGCACTGTCCAAGCTGACCTGGCCTGGTGTGTGGACCAATTCCTTCTGCGGACACCCCGGGCCGGATGAGCCGACTGCCGACGCCGTCGTGCGCCGCGCCCAGTTCGAACTTGGCCTCAGCGGCACCCCTCACTTAGTGCTGCCGAACTTTTCCTACCGCGCCGTGGATTCCTCCGGCGTGGTGGAAAACGAAATCTGCCCGGTCTATCTCTTTGAGACCACCGACGAACCCACGCCTAACCCGGATGAGGTGGACTCCTTCGCGTGGGTCCCGGTGCGCGATGTCCTCGCTGCCGCCGATGCCACGCCATTCGCCTTTAGCCCGTGGATGGTTGAGGAGCTGGCCCACGAGCCGTTGCGCGAGGCCCTGTTGGCCTAAAGCAGGCTGCCATCCTGGGCGAAGGCCGCCGAGATATAATCCAGGCTGGAATAGGCCACGCGGTTTTCGCCGTTATCCAGGTTGTATTCCCAGATGGCGTGCTCGGGGCGGTAGGCCTCGAAACCGGGCTCGCCGGTGCGCACGAAGTCCCGCAGCCACTGTGCTAGCTCCGTGTCCCCAAAGAGCGGGCGCAGCTCCTCGCAGTGCAAGGCCGGGCCCGAGGAGCGGGTGAACTCCACCATCCAGGTCTTACCTGGTGCCTTCTCCACCACCTCTGCCGCCCAGCGGCGGATGATGGCATCACCCACCAACCGGCCCATCGGGCGGTCCTTATCCATGTGCTGTGCCACCTGATACCACGGTTTGAAACCATTGCGGGGAAATCCAAAGCGCGGGGCCACATAGCGCAGGATGAGGCCGCGGAAAGGGGAGCGGTCGATCTTCTGCGTGGCGGGGATGTTGTAGAACTCGTCGCGGGTGCTGGCGAGGATGAGGGGGACGTCGGCAAGCTGCCCACACTCCAGTGGGGTAGGGCCCAGCGCCATATCGAGGCTGTACTTCTTGCGGAACTTGGCGTAGCCGGCCGCGAGCTCCTCTTGGCTCATCGCCGCGAGGGAGGAGCGCGTGATGGGCTTCTTCATCACCTGGCGCAGCGTGGCCTTGCGCTCCTCGAAGCTCTCCCGAGGGAAGCCCGGGGAGAGCGCCACGGCGCGGCGAAAAGCCCCGCGGTAGTGGTCGCGCCGACACAGCCAGAGAACGGCATTGGCGCCGGCGGACTGGCCCACGACGGTGACGTTGGTGGGATCGCCGCCGAAGGACTCGATGTTGCGCTGAATCCATTCCAAGCCCAGCTGTAGGTCCTCGATGGCGCGGTAGTGGTTGGGCTCATCATCGCGGAAACGGGCCAGGCCCGGCAGCCCCACGCGGTAGCCCAGCTGCACGTGGACGATGCCCGCCTCCGCGGTCGGCGTACCCTCCGCCCGGGGGTCCTCGTGGGAGCCGTGCTCGTAGCGGCCGCCGTGGATGTAGACCAGCGTGGGGGCTAGGGCGGCGGTGCGTTTGCCGGGCGCGGGGGCGGTGATGGTCAGCGCGACCTTCTCCGGATGCGGTTCGCGCGCGTCCTGGTCACGCGGCGGGGCGGGCTCGGGGTTATCGAAATCTCCTGGGATGTGGGAGTACTCGATGGAGTGGAAATGGGCCACGTCCCTATCGAGGTAGCCGGTGATGGTGCCCGCGGGGCAGGTGACGTCGAAAGGTGCACTGCTCATGGACAACAGGCTACCCTGAGGGCATGGAATGGCTCGTGCAGGCGCCAGTGTGGGCGCAGATGGCGGTGCTCGCCGTGACCGCAGTGCCGGCCGCGACCGTCATGGGGTGGGTGCTGATGTGGGTTATCGACCGTGTGAATTCGTGGCTAGCACCCGCGACTAGGATGAAGAAACATGACTGACGATGATCACCGCGAAGGCCTGTGGGACCCCGAGCGCCCGCAGCCTCCCCACCGCAAACGCGCACTGCCCAAGTCCCGAGTGAGCGTGACCCTCTGGCTGATGATCGCGCTCATCGTCGTGGTGGCCATCGTCGGCGTTGTCTTTTAAGGGGGTCTTCCCGAAGGGAAGACGCCGCTAGGGGCGCCGCGCTTGCCGACGCCCCTCCTAGCCCTAGCGCCCGGCACCCGGCCTCGTGGCGGCCTGGGCGAGGCGCTGGTAGAGCTCCTGTTTTGGCAGATCCTCCAACAACACCGGCTTGCCGGCGGTATCGCACAGCGGGATGCACCAGTTGGGGTACTGGTCCTTCGTCGTGCCCGGCTGGTTTTGGGCGCGCACGTCACCGACCATGTCCACCAGGTTGGTCACCGTCAGCGCCGACGGGGTTCCCGCGATGTAGCGGTGCAGGGCAACGAGCATGTCCTCTTCGCTCTCGCGGTTGTCCAACATGCCATAGGCCTGCAGGTTGTCCTTGACCTTTTCCTGCCACGCGCGGTCCTCGGCTTCTTCTTCCGCCACTGGGCGGGTCAGCAGGCCCAAGCGGGCGCGCAGCGCGATGTGGTCGCCACGCAGGAAGGCGAGCGTCGGCGGCAGATCGTGCGTGCCCACCGAGGACATCGCCATCTGGCGGTATTGATCCTGCGGGCGCGGGGTGGGGCCGTCCTCGGCGTGCTCAAACCAGATGATCGTGGTACCCAGCACACCCATATCGCGCAGAGCGTTTTGGACCCACGGCTCCAGGGTGCCCAGGTCCTCGCCCACGAGCACTGCGCCGGCGCGCTCAGCCTCGAGCGCGAGGATGCCGAGCATAGCCTCCCAGTCATAGGACACGTAGGTGCCGTTGAGCGGGGTGGAGTGGCGCGGGATCCAGTACAGGCGGAACAGGCCGAGCACGTGGTCAACGCGCAGGCCGCCGGCGTTGCCCAGCATCGTACGCAGCAAGTCACGCCACGGCTGGTAGCCGGATTCCGCCAGGCGGACCGGGTGCCACGGCGGCTGAGACCAGTCCTGGCCCTGCTGGTTGTAATCATCCGGCGGGGCGCCCACCGAACACTGCGGGGCGAGGTATTCCGCCAGATTGACGGCGTCGGCACCGGCGGGGTGGATGCCCACGGCCATGTCGGTGATAAGCCCGATGCTCATGCCGGCGTCGAGCGCGCGGCGCTGGGCGGCATCCAGCTGCTCATCGCAGAGGAACTGCAGCCAGGAATAGAACTCGGCCAACTCGCTGACGTCGAGGCTCAGCGCGTGGCGGCGACCGCTGTGTCGCTCGAGTTCGGTCTCGGCACACCACAGCGCGAAGTTGCGCAGGCCGCGGCCCTCGCGGCGCTGGTATTCGCTAAAGGCGGTGCGGCGCTCTGGGGTCATCCCCTTGTTGAAGAGCTCCTGGAGGACCTGCAGCTTGGCCTCGAAGATGGAATCACGATCAATCTCTTCTGCAGACAGGTTGCGCTCGCGGAACTCGGCGGCCAGCTCGGCCACGTCATCCTGGAGTTCCGGGCTGAGCAGTTTCAGCTCCGGGACGTCCTCGATGCGGATATAGATCGGATTGATGAATCGCCGCGTGGTGGGAAGGTAGGGCGAGTCTTCCACCGGCGGAATCGGCTCGCCAGCATGCAGCGGATTAATAAGGAGGAAGTCGTAGTCCGGCGCCAGCAGTTCCGCCAGCTCTGCCAAGTCACCGAAATCACCCATGCCCCAGGACTTCTCGGAACGCACCGAATATAGCTGCGCCATCGCACCCGCCGCGGGGCGCTCAAGATAACGGTCGGCCGTGCTCAGGTGGTTCGGCACGACGATGAGCGGGCACTCGTGCTCTCCGATGCCGGGAGAGGACAGGAGCAGCTTATGGAATCCGAGAGGCAGGTCGCCGGGGACGTGGAAGCTTGCCTCGCCCCACATGGTTCCGGAGACGTCGGCAGCCGGGGCATCGTTGGGGTCCTGGTAAGTCGGGCGGGTCTCGCCGCTTTCCAATTCGATGGTGACGGCGACCGGATCCCCGTCGTGGACGTGGACGGCGAAGGACTTTTCGGCGCCTTCGCGGGCCACGACGCAGGGCGGCAGCGGGCGGGAAGCCCGAGCGAGGTAGTCCTCGAAGAGGGCTTGGGTTAGCTCCTCATCGTCCGGACGGTCGGAGATAGAGACGCCGAGTGCGCGCAGCGTGTAGGTGATTGTCTCCTCGCTGACGTACACAGGCTGTCCGTTCTGGGCGGTGTACTCGCAGGCCACACCGTGGCGTTGGGCAAGTTCTTGAAGCAGATCACGGGTAGTCACATCCCCCAATTGTGCCACGCCCTCCCCACGCGCGTAATAAATCAGGTTGGTAGAGTGGGCTGGAATTTAGTTTTTGTGGGAAAGGACACAACTGTGACTTTGAATGAAGCGCACACCAAAGCGGAATTCGAGATCAAGGACGGCGAAACGTGCCTTACCGCCATGATGGCTACGGCGCACGCCCGCCCACATGGCGTGCTGTTTACCCGCCCGGCGAATTACGAGTGGGTCAACGTCACCGCCAAGGAATTCGTGGAGGAAGTCTACGCGGTGGCCAAGGGGCTCATCGCCTTCGGCGTGGAGCAGGGTGACCGCGTGGCGCTCATTTCCACCACCCGCTATGAGTGGTCCCTGCTGGACTACGCCATCTGGGCCGCCGGTGCGGTTTCCGTTCCGGTGTACCCCTCGTCGTCGATGTCCCAGGTCCAGTGGATCATCGAAGACTCCGGCGCGATCCTCGCCATCACGGAAACCCGCGAGCACTCCGAGCTGGTCAAGCACCTGAAGCTGCAAGAGGACGGCACCCCGCAGCTGCACGGTTCCCCCTCCCAGCTGCGCCGTGTTCTGGAAATCAACTCTTCGGCCATCGATACGCTGAAGTTTGAGGGACGCGACATCAGCGACGACACCGTCAACCAGCGCATCGAAGCTACGCACACTGACGACGTCGCCTCCCTGGTGTACACCTCCGGCACTACCGGGCGCCCCAAGGGTTGCATGCTGACCCACCGCAACTGGCTGGCGGAAGCCCGCGGGTTGCTGACCAACCCCATTGGTGCCATCGCCGTGCCGGGCGCACACGTCCTGACCTTCCTGCCGCTGGCACACGTCTTCAGCCGTGCGGTGTCGCTGGCGGTCACCATCGGTGGTGCGTCCCAGAACCACTGGGCGGACTTCAGCACCATCACCGTTGAGTTCGCTCGTTCCCGCCCGAACCTGATTCTTGGCGTGCCGCGCGTGTTTGAAAAGGTAC
Organism: Corynebacterium hesseae; assembly: GCF_037850265.1. Classification (NCBI taxonomy): domain Bacteria; kingdom Bacillati; phylum Actinomycetota; class Actinomycetes; order Mycobacteriales; family Corynebacteriaceae; genus Corynebacterium; species Corynebacterium hesseae. The sequence continues at coordinate 2,024,529 of NZ_CP137211.1, read as the reverse complement.
GCAACGGTGCGTCCGCCAAGGCGCATGGTTCCTCCGCGTTCAAGGGCGCGATCTTCGACAGCGCGGAGAAAGTCGCCATCGAATACTCCAAGGCGCTGGATACCCCGGAGGGCCCCAACCGAGTTCTCAAGGCCAAGCACAAGGCCTTTGACAAGCTGGTCTATTCCGCCATCCGCCAGGCAATGGGCGGCGAGGTCAAGTACTGCATCTCCGGTGGCTCGGCCATCTCGCAGGATCTGCTGCACTGGTACCGCGGCATCGGCGTGACCATCTACGAGGGCTATGGACTTACGGAGACCGCAGCGGCTGCCGCCGTGGACTTCGTGGATCAGTCCATCGGCACCGTCGGCCCGCCGCTGGGCGGAACGACGATGCGCATTAACGAGGACGGCGAGATCCTGATTAAGGGAGATATCGTCTTCAAGGGCTACTGGCAGAACCCGGAAGCCACCGAGAATGCGCTGCAGGACGGCTGGTACAACACCGGCGACCTCGGTGAGATCAACGAAGAAGGCAAGCTCGTTATCACCGGCCGCAAGAAGGACCTCATCGTCACCGCGGGCGGCAAGAATGTCTCGCCTGGCCCGATGGAAGATATCCTGCGTTCCCACCCGCTGATCTCCCAGGCCATGGTGGTTGGCGACGGCAAGCCCTTCGTCGGCGTGCTGCTCACCCTGGATGAGGACGCGCTCAAGCGCTGGAAGGCGGATCACAACATCGCTGCGACAAAGGGCATGCGCGAAGTAGCTGCTGATCCGGCGCTGCGCGCGGATATTCAGGACGCCATTAACCAGGTCAACGCCACCGTCTCCCACGCGGAGGGTATTAAGAAGTTCGTCATCCTGGATCAGGACCTCACCGAGGAAAGCAACGAGCTCACCCCAACCCTGAAGGTCAAGCGTTACGTGGTGGCCCAGCGCTATGCGGCTGACATTGAGCGCCTCTACGCCGGCAAGAAATAAGGCTGGACGGAGTCTGTGAATTCCTTCGGAGTGTCGCGCAGCCGAATGCGAGGATCTCTAATAGAGTCAGCGGGGTCAGAAAAACTCTAAACCTCAACTAGAGGTTCTCACGGGAAGGGCGGCCTATGCACAAGATCGCAGCCGAGCTGCGCCACCGTGAGCTGACCCAAGAAATCTATAACATCGGCGATGAAGTCGTCGACTACATCGAGCACCTCATCGAGGCCATCGAGGACTGGGACGATGAACTCTCCCTCGACTGCTTGGCCGAGCTGGGGGATATCGTCGAAGACGCCCGCGTGGATTCCGGGCGCTGCGTCGGCGAGCTCATCGGCCTGCGCCAGGCGCTGGTCTCCGGCCTGAAGTCCGGCACCATCTCGGCTGCCTCCTCCGGCGACAATGACGTCGAGGAACCGAAACAGCTCACCGCCCGCGCGCTCGCTGAGGGCCTGCCCATCTCCGGCCCGCCCGTCGTGGTCTCCGAGCTGGCAGAAACCTTGCGCGGCCGTACCGCCGCGGTGGCTGCCTACCTGCGCGAGCTGGTCGAGTACGTGCTGGCGCAAACCGACGCCGTGGCCCGCAACCTCGACGTGGTTTCCCTGCCGAACTTGTACAAGCGCGCGGGAGAATCCTCCCTTATTGCCGTGCAAGCCTGGCGTCACACCGTCGTCGAGGCACACCCCGCCTTCGTGCGCACCATGCGCGGGCACAATCCGCCGCCCTTCCTAGAGGAGCGCGCGCGTATCGACGCCGTCGTCGCCCGCGTCCGGGCTAAGCGCCAGAAGCAAGCCGCCACGACCGCTTAAGGAGCCGCATCACAGACTTCCTTGTTGCCAACACACAAGGACAAAAGGAAAGCGCCACCGAGATTCCCTCTCTCGGTGGCGCTTTTCGTAGTTTAGGCGTGCCACGCGAAGCTTTCCGTGTCACTTTTTACGTTTAAACCGTTTTAGGTTTAAACCCCCGGGTTCTTGGCGGCCGGCGCGGCCTGGTCTAGCTGTTCCGTAATCTGCGGCCACAGCTGGCCCATGATGTCATCCCAGGTCAGGATCCACACCGTCTTGTCCTTGGTGGGCTTGCCCACCATGACGAGCTGCTCGTTGCGGGCGCGCATCTGATCCAGAGTCTTCTGCACGGTGGAGGAGGAACTCACCGCCAACGCGGGGCGGGAGAATTCCAGCACCGGGGTTTCCGGATCCGCCAGCAGGGTATCGCGGACGTGGACGATGCGCGGAATGCGCGAGGCGCGCGGGTAGACCAGCACGCGCATGATGGACTTGTGCACGACGAGGTCGTGCAGCTCAGCCACCGTGGCATCGGAAGACAGAGGCAAGATTTCCGAGCCGTGCTCGCGGGCCAACTGTGCGGCGGTGGACGCTTCCAGCTCGATGACGCCGGTGATCTGGTTCGCGGAGTCGTCGTCAAGCGTGCCCGTCTGCCGCGAGTGCTCGACGAGGTGGCGCAGGGTCTCCGCGTCATAGCCGGCCGCACCGGCGCGGTCGACGGGTTCCTCGCCGGTCATGAGCACCAGCTTGTTCGCCATCTTGTTAATCCAGATCAGCAGCGGGCGGAAGAGCCAGATGAAGCCGCGGGCAGGAACCGCAATGAGCTGCAGGGCCGTCTCCGGGTGGGCGATGGCCCAGGACTTCGGCGCCATCTCACCGATGACCAGGTGTAGGAAGGTCACAACGAAAAGCGCAAGGAGAAAGGAGACGACGTCAGCAACGCCCAGCGGCAAGCCGAGGGCCTCCAGCGGGCTCATGAGCAGGTGATGGACCCAGGGCTTGGTCACGGCACCGAGGACGAAGGTTGCGGCGGTAATGCCCAGCTGGGCGCCGGCCAACATGATGGTCAGCTCGTTGAGCGAGCGCAGGCCCGCGCGCGAGGCAGCCGAGGATTCCGCGGTTTCCTCCAGGCGGTTGCGGCGCGCACCCATGAGGGAGAACTCGATGACCACGAAGAAGCCGGAGGCAGCAATGATGAGAATGGTGATGAGGAGGTTGAACCACCAGGTATCAGTCATTAGTCATCGTCTCCTTCCGGGAATTCCTCCACCAGCTCGAGGGCTAGGACGGAGGGCACGTGGCGGTCGATTTCCTCGACGCGCACGTTAAGCGTGCGGGTGGGGGCTTCGTCGCCGTCGACCCAGTCTTCCGGCTCGGCCTCCAACTCGATGGCGAGCTCTTCGCCTTCCTCCGGCAGCGTGCCGGACTGCGCGATGAGCAGGCCGGCGACGGTTTCGAAATCACCCTCGGGCAGGTCGTGGCCGATGGCGCGCTCGATCTCGTCAATGGGGGTGTCACCGTCGACGATCCAGTGCGTTTCGTCTTGCTCGGTGATCTCTTCGGTCTCTTCGAGGTCGTGCTCATCGGTGACATCGCCGAGGATCTCCTCGGCCAAGTCCTCCATGGTCACGATGCCCACGAAGCCGCCGTATTCGTCGATGACGCAGGCGAGTTTCTCGTCGGCGTCGCGAAGCTCCGTGACGACGTCGGGAAGCGGCATGAGCTCCGGCACTACCACGGGTTCCTTCATGATTTCGCGGGCCGGGGTGGCCACGGGCAGCTCGGTGCCCAGCACGTCGTAGAGGTGCACCACGCCGATGGGATTATGTTCATCGTCGATGATGGGGTAGCGGGTGTGGTTCTCCGACATCATCTCGCGCACCTCGCCGATGGTGGTCTCCGGCTCAATGACATCCACGCGCGAGCGCGGAATCATGGCGTGTCCCACGTCGTGTTCGGGGAAGTCGAGGAGGCGGTCGAGCACCAGGTAGGTGTCCTCATCCAAGTCGCCGGCCTCGTGGGAGGCATCCACGATGGACTCCAGGTCATCGGTGGTGGCAGAGGAATCGACATCCTCCACCGGTTCGATGCCGAAGACCTTGAGGATGGCGTTGGAGGAATACTCGAAGAAGTGGATCAGCCAGCCGAAGATCTTGAGGTACCACATCGTGGACGCGGACAGCCACAGCGCTGTCTTCATGGGGGCGGCGATGGTGTAGTTCTTCGGGAAGAGCTCGGCAAAGAGCATCGTGAGAACCGTCGACACGGCCAGCGCGGTCACCGTACCGATGGCAACGGACACGCCCGTGGGCACGCCCACGCCGCCGAGCAGCTGGCCCAGGCCTTGGCCCACGAGGGGCTCGGCCACATAACCAATAAGCAGGCCCGTAATCGTGATGCCCAGCTGTGCGCCGGAGAGCATGAAGGAGGTTTTCTGCGTGATCTTGAGCGCGCGCTCCGCTGGTTTATCCCCAGTCGCAGCGCGCTGGCGCAGCTGCGTGCGGTCCACGGACATGAAGGCGAATTCTTGCGCGACGAAGTACGCGTTGGCCACGATAATGAGAGCGATGACGGCGAAACCCGCCACAATCATCAGGATGGCAGATAACACGGCTTACCCCACCGCCTTAAGGAGACGGCGGGGACATCGACTCGGAGGTTCCACGAAAAAGGGGGCCTTTCTTCACTATCGGGGTTGCAAATCTGCACTATAGACTACCGCTTCAACGGTTTAGTCGGTTATTTTGTTCCCCATGGATCCCTTCGGTCTTTATATTCACGTTCCCTTCTGTGCCTCGCGCTGTGGCTACTGCGATTTCAACACCTATACGCCCGGTGAGCTGGGAGGGGATCTGACCAGCGATTATCTGGCTGCGCTGGAGAAAGAGCTGGAGATGGGGGCGGCCCAGGTAGGCCGCGAGGCCGAAACAGTTTTTATCGGTGGCGGCACGCCGAGCTTGTTGGGTGCCGAGGGGCTGGGCCGTGTGTTGAATCGGGTGCGCGACACCTTTGGCCTAGCCCCAGACGCGGAGGTCACCACGGAATCCAACCCGGAGTCGACCTCGCCGGAGTATTTCGCCGGGCTTCTCGACGCCGGCTTCACCCGCCTCTCCCTCGGCATGCAGTCCGCCTCACCGGGCGTGCTCGCAGTGCTCGAGCGAGCCCACACCCCGGGCCGCGCCTTCGATGCTGCCCGCGAGGCTAGTGCCGCGGGCTTCGAGCACGTCAACCTGGACATGATTTATGGCACGCCGACGGAAGAGGACGCCGACGTTGCCCTGACCTTGGAGCGCGCCCTGGAGACCGGGGTGGACCACATCAGTGCGTATTCGCTCATTGTGGAGGACGGCACGCGCATGGCCCGCAAGGTATCGAAGGGCCTGCTTCCGGCCCCCGACGAGGACGTGCTGGCCCGGCGCTATGAGATGATCTCATCCACCCTCGAAGCCGAAGGCTTCGAGTGGTACGAGGTCTCCAACTGGGCCAAGCCGGGCGGGGAGTGCCAGCACAACCGCATCTACTGGGTGGACGGCAATTGGTGGGGCGCGGGCCCGGGCGCGCATTCGCATTTGGGCAACGAGCGCTTCTTCAACGTGAAGAACCCGCGGACCTATATCAAGGCGGTAGGCCAAGGGGAGCTTCCCATCAAGGAGCGTGAGGAGCTCAGCGCCGCCGATCGCCACACCGAGCGCATCATGCTGGGACTGCGTCTGCGCGAGGGCATCCCGTCCTCGTGGCTAGCGCCGGCCGCCGAGCCCGTCGCCGCGCGCTTCATCGAGCGCGGCCTGCTCGAGCGCGCCGGCGACCACCTCCGCGTGACCAAGGCGGGATGCCTGCTCGCCGACGGCATCATCACCGACCTCCTTGTCGCCGAAGATACCGCCGAAGGCACCGCTCGCTAGGGGCTTGCCCCGCCTGCGGGCCGACCTCCGGATCCGCATCAGCTGGCTCATTAGCGGCCGTACCCTGCTCGCGGCCTGTCCTCAGCCTTCCGCACATGGTTCCAGTGGAAAGGTTCTAGTCATAACAGTTCTAGTCATAAGGTTTGTTTGGGGGCAAACAAACCTTCCTTAGGCTGCTAGAAGGTTCGTTTGGGGGCAAGTAAACCGTATGACCTGAACCATCTGAGTAGAACCAGCTGTGTGATGCAACCGCGAAGCTGCGAAGAAGTGGCTAGGCCTTGGCCTTTCGACGTCGAGGAGACATGGGGACTTAAGGTTAGCTCCGCCGGGAATTTGTTAGTTTTGCTCCTGTCGTCGGGAAGTTTGATAGCGGTGTTAGTTTCTCTCTCCACGTCGAGAAACCTGTTAGTCGCTCTCGATATTGCTAGTATTAGTGGCATGGATGACGCCTTAAACCCCTATACTCCTGGCTCGGGCATCGTGCCGACAGTTCTTACTGGGCGCGAGAGAGACCTTCATGCGTTTGACAATCTTGTCAAACGCGTCCAGAACGGATTGCTTGGCCGTCCAATGTTGCTCGTTGGCTTGCGTGGAGTGGGTAAGACCGTGCTGCTCAACCAATTAAAAAGGAAGGCTGACCAAGCCGACTGGCTAACGATTAAGTTTGAGGCTTCGCAGGGGGCACGTGGACGAGAAGGAGCCCGCCGTGCTCTAGCGCAAGGTTTAGCCAAAGCCTCTTTGCGCTATCGGACGAAAGCCAAGGTATCTGAGGGTTTTCACTTTATTGCTGCGGCCGTAAAATCTTTTTCGCTCTCGGTAGGACAAAGCATTATTGACCTTGGGGTTGAAGTAGGAGATATTCCTCCGGCAACAGGAAACCTCGAGCTTGATCTGCACGATGTGATCGAGGCCATCACTACGACGCTCCTCAAGGAGGATAAAGCTTTAGGAATCTTCATCGACGAAATGCAAGACCTTGATGAAGAGCTGCTCGAAGCACTCATTTCTGCACAACATGAAGCAGCGCAGCTGGGCTTGCCTTTTTACATTATTGGCGCTGGGCTCCCGAGTCTGCCAGGGATTCTGGCGGAGTCCCGCTCTTATGCAGAGCGAATGTTCGAGGTGCACCAAATTGGCAGGCTCGAAATGTATGCCGCAGTTGCCGCCTTCCGTGAACCTGCGCGGACACAGAATGTGGAATTTGACGATGAAGCAGTTGAATATCTAGCTAATGTATCGGGGCAGTATCCGTATTTCATCCAGGAATTTGGTGCACAAATGTGGCGCACTGCGCGAACTTCACCTATGGATTCCGATGCAGCTCGACGCGCCGCGCGGCTTGGAATTGAGCAGTTGGACCGCGGGTTTTTCCAAGCCAGGTGGGATCGCGCTACTCCAGCCGAGCGGGACTACTTGACCGCGATGGCAAAGGTTGGCGGAGAGGAAATCTCGAGCAAGGACATCGCGGACATCTTAGGTAAAGACACGAAGAAACTGGGTCCTGTGCGAGCCAAGCTCATTAGTAAAGGATTGATCTATGCTCCAGAACACGGCAGGGTGAGCTACACTGTGCCAAATTTTGACGACTTCATCGCCCGCCAGAACGGATAGCCTTAAAGACATGTCCAGCTCCACCGATGCCCGCCGCCAAGAGGTCCTGCGCGCCATCGTCGCGGACTATATCGCCTCGCAATCGCCCGTCGGCTCCAAGGCCCTGCTCGAGCGCTACCAGCTGGGCGTGTCCTCGGCGACGATTCGCAATGACATGGCCGTGCTCGAAGCCGAAGGGCTCATCGCCCAGGAACATGCCAGCTCCGGGCGCGTGCCCACGCAGAAGGGCTACCGCCAGTTCGTCGATACGCTGCACGACGTCAAGCCGCTCTCCAAAGCGGAGCGCCGCGCCATGCTCACCTTCCTCGAAGGTGGGGTGGATTTGGAAGACGTGCTGCGCCGGTCTGTCCAGCTGCTGGCCCAGGTGACCAAGCAGGCAGCCGTCGTGCAGATGCCAAACCTCAAGGTCTCCCGCGTCAAGCACTGCGAGGTCGTGGCACTCTCACCGGTGCGCCTGCTCTTGGTGCTGATTACGGATAATGGGCGCGTCGATCAGCGCAATGTGGAGCTCGATGACGTGATCGACCCCGAGCAGACCCACCGCCTGCGCGATATCCTCAACACCGCCCTGGAGGGCAAGACGCTCACCGATGCTTCGGTGGAGTTGGCCGCGCTTGTCGACGACTCCCCAGCCGACATCCGCCCCCACCTCCTCAAGGCCGCGACGACGCTGATTGAAACCCTCGTGGAGCAGCCCTCCGATCGCCTGATCATGGCGGGTACCTCCAACCTCACCCGCGTGGCCCTCACCGAGGGCCTGCCCTCTATCATCGAGGCTCTCGAGGAGCAGGTCGTCGTGCTCAAGCTGCTGGCGCGCGTGCCGGATTTAGGCAATGTTTCTGTATCCATCGGCGAGGAGAACGAAGCCGACGAGCTGCGCCAAACCTCTGTCGTGGCCACGCGCTATGGTTTTGGCACCGGCGAGCATGCGGCGGCACTCGGCGGGCTGGGTGTCGTGGGGCCGACGTATATGGACTATTCGGGAACAATTTCCAAGGTCTCTGCCGTTGCACGCTATGTGAGTGAAATCCTGGCGGGCGAGTAAGCTAGCCCGTCGGATTAGATTTAGTATCAACGAGAAATAGAAGGATGACAGTACGTGGCTCGTGACTACTACGGCATTCTTGGTGTAGAAAAGTCGGCGTCCGACGCCGAGATTAAGAAGGCCTACCGCAAGCTGGCGCGCAAGTACCACCCGGACGTCAACCCGGGCGATGATGAGGCCGCGGAGAAGTTCCGCGAGGCTTCCCTTGCACAGGAGGTTCTGCTCGATCCGCAGAAGCGCCGGATTGTGGATATGGGTGGTGACCCCATGGAGGAGCGCGCGGCCCAAGGCGGCGGCTTTGGCGGTTTCGGCGGCGGCGGACTCGGGGATATCTTCGCCGAGTTCTTCGGCGGGGGAGCGGCCTCCCGCGGCCCGCGTTCCCGCGTGCAGCCGGGCGATGATGCTCTCTTGCGTACCACCATTACCCTCGAGGAGGCTTATAGCGGCGTCAAGCAGCAGGTCAAGGTGGACACCGCCGTGATCTGTGACCGCTGTGAGGGAACCGGTTCCGAGTCCAAGGCCAAGCCGGTCACCTGTGACCATTGCGGTGGCATGGGCCAGGTCCAGGAAGTCCAGCGCAGCATGTTGGGCAACATGATGACTACCCGCGATTGCCCGAAGTGCTATGGCTTCGGCGAAGTGGTCACCGATCCCTGCGGCCACTGCGGAGGCGATGGCCGCGTGCGCAAGCGTCGCGATATTACGGTGAGCATCCCCGCCGGCATTGGTGATGGCATGCGCATCCGCATGGCCTCCCAGGGCGAGGTCGGCCACGGCGGCGGCCCCGCCGGTGACCTGTACGTGGAGGTGCACACCGAGCCGCACCCCGTCTTCGAGCGCAATGCCGATGACCTGCACCTGACCGTTCGCGTGCCCATGGTGGATGCGGCTCTGGGCTCTTCCTGTACCGTCGAGCAGCTCGACGGCGAGGAGCTCACCATCGATATCGCGCCGGGTACCCAGCCGGGCGAGTCCATCACGCTCCAGGGCAAGGGCATGCCGCGCCTGCGCACCGATGGCTTTGGCAACCTTCACGCCCACGTGGATGTGGTGATCCCGACGGACCTGGATAAGAAGACCCGCGAGGCCCTCGAAAAGGTCCGCGCCGCCGGTCACAGCGGCACCGAGGTGCACCGCGCCGGTGACAATCAGGGCGAATCCCTCTTTACCCGCCTCCGAGGCAAGTTCCGCCGCTAATGTCTCTGCCCGTCTTCCTCCACCCGGACTTGTCCCTCGCCGAGGTCGGCCAGCCCGTGGGCCTCGACGGCGCGGAGGGCCGCCACGCGGTCACTGTCAAGCGCATGGGCCCAGGGGAGAGCCTGGTGCTTATCGACGGCTCCGGGCGCCGCGCCACCGCCACCATCACCGAGACGCAGGGCAAGGACACGCTAGCCGCGCTTGTCGCCGACCTCGTGAATATCCCCGAGCCCTCCCCGTGCGTCATCGTAGTCCAGGCCATTCCGAAGTCGGAGCGCGCCGAGTTGGCCGTCGACCTGGCTACTCAGGCCGGGGCGGATGAGATCATCGCCTGGCAGGCGGATCGCTGCGTGTCCAAGTGGGATGCCAAGAAGGCCCCGAAGGCTTTGAGCAAATGGGAATCTGCGGCCGTGGCAGCCGCCAAGCAATCGCGCCGCGCGCGTGTGCCTGTCGTGCGCGGCCCGCTGACCACCCGCCAGTTGTGCCAGGAGATTGCGGGCGCACGAGCCTTGGTACTCCACGAGGAAGCCGAGGTTCGGCTTAAGGACCTTGCTGACCTCGACGCCGCCGAGACTATCTACCTTCTGGTGGGCCCGGAGGGCGGCATCGGCGCGGAGGAACTAGCCCGCTTGCAGGACTCCGGTGCGACGGCGATCAAGTTGGGGCCGGAGGTGTTGAGGACGGCGTCGGCAAGCATGGTGGCGTTGGCCAGCATCGGCACCCTGACCTCGCGCTGGTAGCCTTTTGGGCGTGCCTATTATCACCACCAAGTTTGATCTCGATTCCGCCTACCTGGCCACGGTGCTCGGCCCGGCGGACGATAACCTGCGCGTTTTGGGAAACCTTCTGGGCGTGGACCTCTTTGCTCGCGGCACCACCATTACTGCCGCCGGCCCCGATTATGAGGTGGCCCGCGCGCACAAGGTCTTAGAGGAGCTCGAGGCCATCGCGCGCCGCGGCCACCCGGTGAGCACGGATACCGTGAAGCACACCCTGGACCTGGTCACGGTGGATGCCCCGGCGTCTGTGTCTGAGACGCTCGCAGCGGATATCGTTTCGCGCCGCGGCAAGGCCGTGCGCCCGAAGACGGTGGGCCAGTCGCGCTATGTGCAGGCCATCGACGAGAACACGATTGTCTTCGGCATCGGCCCGGCCGGTACCGGCAAGACCTACCTGGCGGTGGCCAAGGCGGTGCAGGCCCTGCGCGCCAAGCAGGTCAGCCGCATTATTTTGACCCGCCCGGCGGTTGAGGCGGGGGAGAAGCTGGGCTTTCTGCCCGGCACACTCAACGACAAGATTGACCCCTACCTGCGCCCGCTGTACGACGCTTTGCGGGACATGATCGATCCGGAGATGATTCCGAAGCTCATGGAGGCCGGCATCATTGAGGTCGCCCCCTTGGCTTATATGCGTGGCCGCACGCTCAACGATGCCTTCGTCATCCTCGACGAGGCCCAGAACACCACGCCGGCGCAGATGAAGATGTTCCTGACGCGCTTGGGTTTTGGCTCCACCATCGTGGTGACCGGCGATATTTCCCAGGTGGACTTGCCGGGCGGGCAAGTTTCCGGCCTGCGTCTGGTGCGCCGCATTCTCAAGGGCGTGCCCGATATTCACTTCGCGGAGCTGGGCGCGGCCGACGTGGTGCGCCACCAGCTGGTCGGGCGCATCGTGGAGGCTTACGATAACTTTGCTGAGCAGGAGGAGAAGAAATGAGCATCGAATTTATTAACGAGTCCGGTTATGACGGCGTGAACGAGGAGATGCTGATCGACGTCTGCTCCTACGCCCTCGGCCGCCTCGACGTTAACCCGGATGCCGAGTGCACGATTACCGCCGTGGATCTGGATACCATCGCGGACCTGCACGTGCGCTGGATGGACCTGGAAGGCCCGACCGACGTGATGAGCTTTCCCATGGATGAGCTCACCCCGGGTGCTACCGGCGGGCGCCCTGACGCCGCCGAGGCCGGACCGGCCATGCTGGGCGATATCGTGCTCTGCCCGGAGTTTGCACAGCGCCAAGCCACCGCGGCCGGCCACTCTTTGGGCCACGAGCTGGCCCTGCTGACAGTGCATGGTTGCCTGCACCTGCTGGGCTATGATCACACCACTGCGGCGGAGGAGAAAGAAATGTTCGGCCTGCAGAACGAGCTGCTGGCGGACTGGTACGAGGACCTGGCGGCGCGTGGCGTGAGCTACCAGCCCAAGCCCTCGGGCCCGAAGGCCTTCCCGGATGCCGCCGAGCGCGCGAAGCTCGATGAGGAAGTTCCCGGCGGCGGAATCTAAAACGGCCCAAACGTTGAGGTGCTACGTGGGGCGTAGCACAATGGAGGACTATGAACATCCTCTCCATTCAGTCCCACGTCACCTTCGGTCACGTGGGCAACTCCGCAGCAGTCTTTCCACTTCAGCGCGCTGGCCATGAGGTATGGCCGATTCACACGGTGAACTTCTCCAACCACACCGGTTATGGCGATTGGGGCGGGCCGATGATCCCGGCGGAGGAGGTCACGGCGATTGTGGATGGCATCGAGAAGCGCGGCGCCTTCCCCCGCATCGACGCCATCCTGTCTGGCTACCAGGGTGGTCCGGATATTGCCGGCGCCATCGTGGATGCCGTGAACCGCATCAAGGCGGTCAACCCGAATGCGCTGTATGCCTGCGACCCGGTGATGGGCAACGCCAAATCCGGCTGCTTCGTCTCCGACGAAATCCCGCCGCTGCTGCGCGATAAGGTCGTGCCGGTCGCGGACATCATCACCCCGAACCAGTTTGAGCTGGGCTACCTGACGGACTGCGAGGTGGGCACCCTGGAGCAGACCCTCGCCGCGGTGAAGCGCGCGCAGGAGATAGGCCCGAAGACCGTGCTGGTGACCTCGGTGCAGCGCCCGGAGACCAGCGAGGACGAGATTGAGATGCTCGCCGTTGATGGCGAGCGCGCCTTCTTGGTGGCCACCCCCAAGCTGCCTTTCAAGCGCAACGGCTCGGGCGATGTCACGGCTTCGCTCTTTACGGGGCACTACGTGGAAACGCACGATGCGAAGGAAGCGCTCAAGCGCACTGCGTCTTCGGTCTACGATTTGCTGCATAACACCTATGAGGCGGATTCCCAAGAGCTGCTGCTCATCGAGTCGCAGGATGTCTTTGCCAACCCGCAGCTGCAGTTCCGGGTGGAGGAGCTCTAGCCGTCAATCCGTGACCGCCCTGCGCGCGCGTTCGCGGCCTGGCGTGGATGCCTTGACCCGGCGTCGTGTCCTGGCCCGGCATTTGGTGTCCAGCAAACGGCATCTCGCAGAAGGCATCTGTCAAAAGGCGTTTTCACGTCTAAAAACGCCTTTTGCTGCGTCCAGATGGCGTTTTTGCGGTCAAAGACGCCTTTCGGAAGACGCCGTTTGCAAGACACCATGTGCAAGATGCCGTTTGGCGCAAGCTTTTTCGCAGTCACCATGCGGCGGATAACCTCGCGCCATCAGCTTTCACCCTCACCTCACCGCTGCTTTCGCGGCCCACCTTCAACGATGTCGTTTCCATCCACAAGGTTCTACTCAGATGGTTCGGGTCAGAAGGTTCTCTTGGGGGAAACAAACCTTCTGGAGGTCGCTAGATGGTTCGTTTGGGGGCAAAGAAACCTTGTGACCTGAACCGCCTGACTAGAACCGCCTGACTCGAACCATCTGCAGGCCAGATAAACCCCGTGAAAGCACAAATGGTCCCTCTAGTCTGGTCCCTTCGCACACTAAAGGGACCATTTAATAGGCGAAAACCACCACCAGATGGTCCCTTTGCACAGAGAAGGGACCAGAGTAGAAGGACCAAACTACAAGGCCCCTCGGCAGGAAGCTCTCGGGGCCGCACGTCGAGAGCCAGAGCAGAGCGATACAACAAGAACGGGACTCGGCAGCTCGTGCGTTATGATATGAGACGATATGAGCACTGATTTCGATGCCGCCTTCGCGGACCTGCCGGCTGAGGGCGAAGCCAACGCCGCTGACTATTCGCAATACACCGACACGCCCGAGGGCTTCCGCTCCGGCTTCGTGTCCTTCGTCGGCCGCCCCAACACCGGCAAGTCCACCCTGACCAACGCCCTGGTGGGGCAGAAGATCGCCATCACCGCCGACCAGCCGGAAACCACCCGCCACCCCATCCGCGGCCTCGTACACCGCGAGGATGCGCAAATCGTCCTCGTCGACACACCCGGCCTGCACCGCCCGCGCACCTTGCTCGGCGAGCGCCTCAACGAGGTGGTCAAGGACACCTACGCAGACGTCGACGTCATCGGCCTGACCATCCCTGCCGATGAGAAGCTCGGCCCCGGCGATCGCTGGATTCTGGAGAACGTGCGTAAGGTCGCCCCGAAGACCCCCATCATCGGCATCGTCACCAAGCTGGACAAAGCCTCCAAGGACCAAGTCGGCGCCCAGCTCGTAGCTCTCCACGAGCTCCTCTCCGAGGAGAACCCAGACGCCGTGGTCATCCCCGTCTCCGCCACTGAGCGCGTGCAACTGGATGAGCTGACCCAGGTCATCGTGGACCACCTCCCCGAGGGGCCTAAGTTCTATCCCGATGACCACATCACCGACGAGGATCAGGCCAAGCGCATCGCTGAGCTTATCCGCGAGTCTGCGCTGTCCGGCCTGAAGTACGAGCTCCCGCACTCCGTCGCCGTCGAAGTCGATGAGATCCTGCCCAGCCAGGAACGCCCCGACGTCCTCAACGTCCACGCCATCCTCTACCTGGAGCGCCCCGGCCAGAAGCGCATCATCGAGGGCAAGGACGGCCGCCGCTTCCGCCGCATCGTGGGCACCGCCCGTAAGGAAATCATCCAGCTGCTCGGCCAGAACGTCTACCTTGACCTGCGCATTAAGGTCCTGAAGAACTGGCAATCGGACCCGAAGGCACTGGGCCGCCTGGGCTTCTAAATGCGGGAAAACTTCCGCGACCGCGCCCTCGTCATTCGCTCCTATGATTTCGGCGAGGCGGATCGCATCATCGTCCTCTTGACTCGCCACCACGGCCTCGTGCGCGGGGTGGCCAAGGGCGTTCGCCGCGCCAAATCGCGCTTCGGCTCGCGCCTGCAGCTCTTCGTCAACCTCGACGTGCAGCTCTACCCAGGCCGAAACCTCTACACCATTTCCCAGGCCGATACCGTGGACTACTTCGGTGCGCGCATCATCGAGGATTATGAGCGCTACACCGCCGCCTGCGCCGCCCTCGAATCCGCCGAGCGCCTCGCCGCCGCCGATGCCCCCGGGGACCCCTATCTCTACGATGCCTGCGTCGACGTCCTCGACAAGCTTCAGCATGGCGATCCGCTCATGCTTCTCGACGCCTTCCTCCTCCAAGCCATGTCCCACGCCGGCTGGGCACCCAGCCTTTTCGATTGCGCCCAGTGCCAAAGGCCCGGCCCCCACCACGCCTTCCACCCAGCCGTGGGTGGGGCCGCCTGCCACCAATGCCGCCCGCCCGGGGCCGCGGAGGTGGACCCGGAAACCCTGCACCACATGTGGCTTATCGCCCACGGTCACCCCAGCCAGCCGACGAACACCCAAGCCCAGGAGGCCCACCGGCTGACCCGTGCCCACCTGCAATGGCACCTCGAGCGCTCCGTTGGCGCGCTGGGGATCATGGAACAGTAGACTGTAATGCGTGATTACGCCTGACCCGAACCGAGTCCTTCATCCGCCCGCTATCCCGCAGGAGTTCCTGCCGCGCCACATCGCGCTGGTCATGGACGGCAACGGCCGCTGGGCAGAGGAGCGCGGCATGAAGCGCACCGAAGGCCACCGCCGCGGGGAAGCAGTGCTTCTCGACGTCGTCGATGCCTGCCTCGCCCTCGGCGTTCCCTACCTTTCCGCCTACGCCTTCTCCACCGAGAACTGGCGCCGCAGCGCGGAGGAAGTCCGCTTCCTTATGGGCTTTAACCGCGACGTCCTGCGCCGCCAGCGCCATTGGCTCAACGATAGGGGAGTGCGCGTGGTGTGGGCCGGCCGCCGCCCGCGCCTGTGGCGCTCCGTTATCAAGGAGCTCGAGGCAGCCGAGGAGCTCACCAAGGACAACACCAAGATGACCCTGGTGATGTGCGTGAATTACGGTGGGCGCGCCGAGCTTGTCGACGGCATCCGGAATCTCGCCGAGCAAGTCTCCCGCGGCGAGCTCGATCCGCGCTCGATCAATGAGAAGACGGTGAGCTCGGTGATGTATGACCCCGATATGCCGGACGTGGATCTGTTCTTGCGCCCCTCCGGTGAGAAGCGCACCTCGAACTTTCTGCTGTGGCAGTCGGCCTATGCGGAGATGATTTACCAGGACAAGCTCTTCCCGGATTTCACACCGGATGACTTGTTCGCCGCGGTGGAGGAGTACGCGCGGCGCGACCGCCGCTTTGGCGGCGTCAAGTAGCCTGCAATCTAAGACGCCGCGGAGCAGTTGGCACAGATGCCGAAGATTTCGGCATCGTGCCCGGTGAGCTCGAAATCGTGCTCCTTGGCTACCGAGGAGGCCCACTCTTCGATGGGGCCGCCGTCGATTTCCTCGGTGCGGCCGCACTTGGTGCATACCAAGTGGTGGTGGTGCGCATTGCTTTCGCAGTGCCGGTAGAGGGTCTCGCCGGAAGGCATGTGGAGTGCATCGACGGCTTCAATCTCCGAAAGCGATTGGAGCGTGCGATAGACGGTGGTGAGGCCGACTTTCTGGTTGCCGTCGATAAGCGCCTGGTGTATGTCCTTGGCAGAGGCGAATTTGTCGAGACTACGCAGGACTTCGACGACGGCGGTGCGCTGGCGGGTATTGCGAGCGCCGAGCTTGGGAATACTGTCGTGGATGGCCATGGGTCTAAAGTTTATCAACACACTTCCATTAAGAGGTGGCCAGTGAGGCGTCGCGAAGCAAAGGCAGCACCTTCTGAGCCGCCAAAAAGTAGCGGACTTCGCGGCCGAGGCGTTCGCAGTCGACGATGTGCGCGCGCTTCAAAACCCGCAGGTGTTGGCTAATAAGCGGTTGGGATTTGCCGGTGGCGGCCACGAGTTCGTGGACGTAGTGATCGCGCTCAGCTAGGCGCCGGATGATGTCGATGCGCAGCGGTGAATCCAAAGCGCTAATGACGGTGGCGGCTGCCGCGGGATCGAACGAGAGAGCTTCTTTCTGGGTGTTGGTCACACCATTCACCTTCAACCATATCTATTGGGGGAGAGTTAAAAAGAGAGATATAGGTACTATAGCTGAAGAATGCGAAAAAGTGTATAAAATGCACCACAGTTTCGGGGTGAGGGCACGCGGTGTCAGGGGGCGCGCTAGACTAGGCCGCACTGTATAAAGACTGTCCCCTACCAGAGGAGTCCCATTAGCTATGGCATCCGTCATTGATACCGTCGTCAGCCTGTGTAAGCGCCGCGGCTTGGTCTACCAGGCAGGTGAAATTTATGGCGGTTCCCGCTCTGCGTGGGACTACGGCCCGCTCGGTGTCGAGCTCAAGGAGAACATTAAGCGCCAGTGGTGGCGTCACATGGTGCAGTCCCGCGACGATGTCGTGGGCGTCGATACGTCCGTGATCCAGCCGCGCCAGGTGTGGGTGTCTTCCGGCCACGTCGAGGTCTTCACCGACCCGCTGGTGGAATCCAAGCACACCGGTAAGCGCTACCGCGCGGATCACCTCATCGAGGCTTACGAGGAAAAGCACGGCCACGAGCCGGCCAATGGCCTCGCTGACATCAACGATCCGGAGACCGGCCAGCCGGGTGACTGGACTGAGCCGAAGGCCTTCTCCGGCCTGCTCAAGACCTTCCTTGGCCCGGTCGACGATGAGCAGGGCTTGCACTACCTGCGCCCGGAGACCGCGCAGGGCATCTTCGTGAACTTCAAGAACGTGATGACCTCGGCCCGCATGAAGCCGCCGTTCGGCATTGCGAACATTGGTAAGTCATTCCGTAACGAGATCACCCCGGGTAACTTCATCTTCCGCACCCGCGAGTTCGAGCAGATGGAGATGGAGTTCTTCGTCAAGCCGGGCGAGGATGAAGAGTGGCACCAGTACTGGATCGATGACCGCTACAACTGGTACGTCGACCTGGGCATCAAGGAAGAGAACCTGCGCCTCTACGAGCACCCGAAGGAGAAGCTCTCCCACTACTCCAAGCGCACCGTGGACGTCGAGTATGCCTTCGGCTTCAAGGGCTCCAAGT
Source organism: Corynebacterium hesseae (assembly GCF_037850265.1). Classification (NCBI taxonomy): domain Bacteria; kingdom Bacillati; phylum Actinomycetota; class Actinomycetes; order Mycobacteriales; family Corynebacteriaceae; genus Corynebacterium; species Corynebacterium hesseae. Next base: position 2,006,845 of record NZ_CP137211.1, on the reverse strand, counting down.
GGGGCGAGCTGGAGGGCGTGGCTAACCGCACGGACTACGACCTTTCCGTCCACACCAAGGGCTCGGGCGAGGACCTGTCCTACTTTGACCAGGAGTCCGGCGAGCGCTGGACCCCGTACGTCATCGAGCCGGCTGCCGGCCTGGGCCGCTCCATGATGGCCTTCCTCGTTGACGCTTATGACGAAGAGGAGGCCCCCAACGCAAAGGGTGGCACCGACAAGCGCGTGGTGCTGCGCCTGGACCGCCGCCTGGCGCCGGTGAAGGTGGCCGTGCTGCCGCTGTCGAAGAAGGAAGCGCTATCCACCCCGGCTCGCGAGCTGGCGAATAAGCTGCGCGCGAACTGGAACGTGGAGTTCGATACCTCCGGCGCCATCGGCCGCCGTTACCGCCGCCAGGATGAAATCGGCACGCCGTTCTGCGTGACCTATGACTTCGACACCTTGGAGGACAACGCGGTCACCGTGCGTGAGCGTGACTCCATGGAGCAGGAGCGCGTCAAGCTCGACGAGCTTGAGGCTTACCTGGCCGCTCGACTGATCGGCTGCTAATGCATTACACCAGCTGGGACCGCAGCGACCGCAAGAACCCGGTGCTCCTCGTGGGGGAGGGTCCGGCGTCGCTGGGCATGTTCCAGGAGCGCTCGGCGGACGTGGAAGGCGAGCACTGGCGCTTGGGGCTCGATGATTTGGGCGCGTCGGTGACGCTGGAGGATGACCGCGTCTACCGCCTGGCGGGCAACCCCAAGCGCGATAAGCGCTTGGAGGCTTCCTTAGATGGGCGCACGTTTGCCTTCATCAACGAGGCCGGCGGCGACTGGATTGTTGAGGACCACGACGGGCTGAAAATCGCGCAGTTCTCCTCGAAGAACTCGGGTGTGCGTAAGGCCATCCTGGAGTTTGAGGGCGAGAAGAGCGATGATTCCGATGACCTCAATCATTCGGAGATTGCGGCGCTGAGCTGGTTTACGCGTGTGATTCTGGAGGCGCGGACGCAGAGCACCGCTATCCCGATCATCGCGACGTTGGTGCTGCTGACCATCGTTGCGGTCGTTGTGGTGCTGCTCTGATGCAGCGCTGGGTGTGGCACGACGGGGCGTTGGCGGATGGCGCGGGTGAGGTCATCGCCCGCGTGAGACCGACGGGCCTGCTGCTTCCTGGAACGGGTGCCACCATCGCCTTCGAGCACATCCCGGGCGCTCGCAGCTTTACTGTACGCGGGCCCGACTTTTCGGCGGAACAGACCAGCTTCACAGTGAAAAAGCTGCGCGCGGTCTGCCAGGGCCGCGAGTACCTGCTCGAGCGCACGAACCCCTTCCGCCGCGAGCGCCGCATCCTCGCTCTCGCAGACGCCAACGAGGTCGCCCGCACCGCCCCGCGGGGCCGCGACCTCGAGGTTGCGGTGGGCGAGCTCCCCCTCGCGGACGCCGCCTTCACCAGCTACTGTTGCCTGCTTCTCGACGGCTCCACCCGCCCCCTTCGCACCTAACCTACCTTCCGCGATATAGCCAGAACTGGCGTGGAAACTTGGGTGATTTCATTAAAAGGGGAGCTCTTCTGGCATCCTTGCTCGGCTTGGTATGCCAGTAGAGGGTTCTAGTTAGATGGTTGCAGTCATAAGGTTTGTTTACCCCCAAACGAACCATCTAGCTCGGTGCAGAAGGTTTACTTGCCCCCAAGTAAACCGTTTGACTGCAGCCTTTTGAGAGAAGCCTTTTGCCGAGAACCATGTGCATGACTGGTTTACGCCTACCGTGTGTTTGCACCACCCCGTATCCGAGGAACTGATTGGCTGGCTACCGAGCCGGGGTCCAATCGCCGGATGCGTGCACAGGAAATCCGGCCGAAGGCATCTCGCAAACGGCATCCGACAGAAGGCATCTGAAAAATGGCGTCTGTCAAAAGGCGTCTTTGGGGCTGAAAACGCCATGTGGAGGGCGCAAAAGGCGTTTTTAGCTGTGAAAACGCCTTCTAGAAGATGCCTTGTGCAAGGCGCCTTTTGCGAGATGCCATGTGGGGCCGCCCCGGTTATGAGATGCCGGGTGTAGGCCGCGGGCTTCGAGGCCTAGGCGCGAAAAGGGGGAGGGAGCGGCTAGAAGGAGCCACCGCGGAAACCGCCTCCGCCTCCGCCGCCCGAGAAGCCACCGCCGCCGAAGCCGCCGCCACCGGAGAAGCCGCCGCCGAAACCGCCACCGCGGGAGCTGCCGCCGCCGAGGATTTGGCCAATGACCATGCCGGTGAGGATGTTGCCCGCGGCATCGGTGGCCTGGCGGCGCTGCTCCCGGCGGCGGTAGGCCTCCAGGTCTTCCTTCGCGCGGTTGAGCGAAGTCTGCGCGGCAGAAGCGGCATCGCGGGAGTAGTTCAGCGCCGCGCGCAGGTCCTTGGAAGCGGAGTTCTGGGCTTGGGCGAAGAGGCGGGAGGCGTCGGCAAGCGCGACGCGCGCATCGGGGCCCACCACGCGGCCGCGCGAGGACAGCAAGTCTTCCGCCGCCTGGATGGCGGACTCGGCCGCGGCAATCTGCTGGCGGTAGAGCGCAATCTGGCGCTCGCGGGTGGCGTTGGTTTCGCGGACAGTATCGAGCTGCTCGTCCAGCTTGCTATCGAGCGCCGTCAGCGCGGTGTACTGCCCCAGCGGATCGGCCTTGCCCTGCTGGCGAGCCGCACTGAGCGCCTCCCGCGCCTGGGCGAGTAGTGACTCCAACGCGGACCAATCCGCCGGGGAGCCCTGGGCCTTGCCGCGCTGTTCGAGGTGCTGGGCTTCGGCGATTTCTTCCTCGACCTCATTGATGAGCGCCGGCAGGTTATCCTGCGCCGCGGTGATCGAGTTCTCGGCGTTTTCCACGGCGCTGAGCAGACGGTCAGAGACCTCCAGCGCATGCTCGGCATCGCGGATATAGCCCACCAACGGACCCTGCTGCCCGGCGGGCTGGGACTGCAGCACGCGGCCGCGCGAAAGCAGCTTCTCGGCCTCGTCGAGCGAGACCTCCGCCATCTCCGGGTTATCCGCAATCGAGGACAACGCCTCCGCGGAATGAGAAGCACTGAGGGATGACAATGTCGTGCGCGCCTGCGGCAAGCGCCCGCGCAGATCGACGGTGCGCTGGGTCAGCTCATCCAGCTTGGAACCGGCGTTGATGAGCAAGTCCCGCATCTTGGCAAAGTCCGCCGCCTGCTCATCCAACGCATCATCTGCCTGCCCGCAGGAAGAGATAATCTCCACCAGCATCTGGCGGCGCTCCGAAGTCGATTCCGGTAGGTTGTCCTGCAGCTTCTGCTGCAGCTGGAACGCTTTCTGCAGTGTTAGCGTGGAGTGGTTCATCGCGCGCGTAAACGGGCGGGTGCGCTCGGGACCGAATTCGGCCACCGCGATGTCGAGCTCCTCCTTGCCGCGGCGGATCGACTCATCGGTGGAGACCAGTTCCTCCTGCGCCAGTTTCTCCAACGTATCCATATCCAGGCGGTCGAGCTGCGCGGTATTGCCCGGCTCAATCTGGCGCGCGGACTCCAGAGTGGCCGCCGAGTCCTTCTTTGTCTTGCGCCTGTTGGCCACCGCGATTCCGCCACCCGCCAAAGCCAGCGCGCCCGCGCCGCCAGCTAGCCACAGGCCTCCGGAGCCATCGGAGTCAGAAGCAGCAGAAGCGCCAGAAGACGACCCCGCAGAACCGGAAGCGGCAGCGTCGACAAGCGCAAGCGCGGAGGGGCCGTACTGGTGACCGTCGGCAAGCTTGGCGTAGGCCGCGTCATACATCGCATCCAGGCGCCCACGCGGCCAGTCTTTACCCGTCTGCACGCCCACGGTGGAATCATCCACGCCCACCACATAGGCCGCGGAGTTCGGGCCCTTGGACTGCACAATCTCACCCGCATAGCTTTCCGCGCCCTCCGGCAGCGAGGAGGCAAAGACTACGAAAATCACCACGTGGTTCTCCTGCTGCAGCGCGGCAATCTTGTCCTCCAACTCGGCCTTCTCCGAGTCCGAGAGCACCCCCGCCTCATCCGTCACCTTATCCGTGAGCGAGGCCGCCTCCGGCGCGGCAACAACGAAGTCCGCCGCCACGGCGGGGCTAGCAGTGGCCAACCCCAACACCACAGCGGCAAGGGCGGCGCGACCAAAACGAGCAGCAGTAGTCATGCGCACCACGATACCTTCCCACCCAGCGCTAGAGTGGTCAGACAGTGAAGTACGTTATTGTCCTCGGCGCCGCACAGTATGACGGGCGCCCCTCCCGCATCCTTCGCGGCCGCGTGCGCTTCGCCGCCGAGTACGCCGCCGCGCACGACCTGCCCATCATCACCGTGGGCGGGAAGCTGCCCGGCGATAGGTTCACCGAAGCCGGGGTGGCTAAGCGCATGCTTGACGACGATCCCCTCAACGTCACCGCCCTCGAAGAAGGCCTGGACACCCGCAGCGAGCTGATTGCCGCGCGCGAGAAGCTGGGCGTGACCGAGGCCGTCATCATCACCGATCCGCTCCACCGCCTGCGCACCTTCCTTATCGCCCGCCAAGAAGGAATCACCGCGACCGTTATGGGCACGCCCTATTATCCTTCCCCGCGTTTCTCCATCCCGTGGTGGCGCTACCTTGCCCACGAGACCGGCGGCTTGGCCTACCTGGGCCTGCGCACCCTGCTGGGGGAGGAGCGCACCGATGGCGTGCGCGTGGCCTTCTACCGCATCGAGCGCATTATCCGCCCCAACCAGGCCCTGCGCCACCGCGTCATTGGCGCGAGGCAGACCCAGGAAGGCCAGGACTCCGCCTAAACTTAAAACCCGTGAGCTATTCCTACCGCGCAGAAGACGTCGCCCGCCTCGCTTCCGAGTCCCCCAAAGGCTCGGCCCTGCTCAAATCCGAGGAGCACCGTGGCGCCTTCTCCCGGGACCGCGCCCGCGTCCTGCACTCCGCGGCGCTGCGCCGCCTAGCGGATAAGACCCAGGTGGTGGGCCCGCGCGATGGTGATACCCCGCGCACCCGGCTTACGCACTCCCTGGAGGTCAGCCAGATCGCCCGCAGCATCGGTGCCGGCTTAGGGCTGGACCCGGACCTGTGCGACATGGCAGGTCTGACGCACGACATCGGCCACCCGCCCTACGGCCACAACGGCGAGAATGCGCTCAACGAGGTGGCCCTCGGCGGCTTCGAGGGCAACGCCCAGACCCTGCGCATCCTGGCCAAGCTGGAGCCCAAGGTGGTTTTGGATACCCCGGCGGGCCCGCGCAGCTATGGCCTCAACCTCACCCGCGCCTCGCTCGATGCCGCCTGCAAATACCCCTGGACCAAGACCAACCCGGATGGCACGACCAACCGCAAATACGGCGCCTATGACGAAGACATAGACGTGCTGGAATGGCTGCGCCAGGGGCACTCCGACCAGCGCAAGTCCATGGAAGCTCAGGTTATGGATTGGTCGGATGATATCGCTTATTCCGTCCACGACGTCGAAGACGGCATCATCTCCCGCCGCATCTCTTTGAACGTGCTGTGGGACCTGGTGGAGCTGGCCAACCTCGCGGACAAGGGCGCCAAGGCCTTCGGCGGCACTGCCGACGAGCTCCTCGAGGCCGCCGACCGCCTACGTCAGCTGGATGTCATCAATGCCATCGGCAACTTCGACTACTCCCTGCGGGCTTATGCCAACTTGAAGAAGATGACCTCGGAGCTCGTCGGCCGCTATGTGGGCGCCACCGTTTCCGCCACGCTCGCGGCTAACGACGAACCGCTTGGCCGCATGAACGGCGACCTCGCCGTCCCGCCGGGCGCGGTGGCGGAGGTAACGCTGCTCAAGACCATCGCCGTGCTCTACGTCATGGACGAACCCGCCCACCTGGCCCGCCAGGACCGCCAGCGCGAGCGCATCTACCGCGTCTACGACTACCTCGTGGCCGGCGCGCCGGGCTCGCTGGACGCCACCTTCGCCTTGTGGTGGACCCAGGCCGACACCGACCTGGAGCGTGACCGCGCCATCATCGACCAGATCGCCTCCATGACGGAATCGCGCCTTGAGCGCCTGGCGCAGCGCAGCGCCGAGCTCTTCGGCTTCTTGAGCTAGGGCTGAGCTAGCACACCAACGCACCCTGCCCACGGGAAGAAGGCGGGGCAGGGCCGTGCTGTTCGCAACGGCCGGGCGAAGCGGGAGGTATCCGTCACTCGATAGTTAAACACCGTTTACTTTGACGTCATGCACCTGACAACTCGTTGTTAAACGAGCGGCCTAGCCTCGGGCGGGCCGTAAACTGTGCGGCTCCTGTGGAGCCCTCAGAAGCGGAAGTCTCTTCATTTTTGCTATCTGTCAAGGAATTTTTGTGTCTCAAAAGAAGTCTCAGAAAAAACTGCATCAAGCCGCGCTGATCGCCTCCATCAGCCTCGTTGGCTCAAGCCTTGTTGCTCCCGCATTTGCCTCCGCCCAGAACCTGCCCAAGGCAGACATCCTGGACTTGTCCTTGGAGAACGGGACCATCAGCAACTCCGCATCCGATGCCGCACCGCTGAGCATCGGCGCGCCCACCGTGGAGCAAGACAGCGTGCTTGAGCGCCCCGTGGCCCACTTCGACGGCCGCAAGGATGCCGTCGGCTTCGACATCGGAGACAAGTTTCACCAGATCAAGGACGGCTTCACCGTCGAATGCGTCTTCCGCTACGACGGAGAATTCGACGGCAACGAAAAGAGCCTCTGCGCCAACAAGGAAGCCGGCGGCTGGGCCATGGTCATCTACGGCGACCAGCTCACCTTCACCGTCAACGGCAGCGACGGCTACAAGAAAGCCCAGCAGCAAGTGGAACCGGGGCAGTGGTACCACGCGGTGGGCGTCTACGACGGCACCAAGAGCGAGCTCTATGTCAACGGCGCCAAGGTGGCTGAGAACACCGAGATCAACGGTGAGGTGACCAAGCCCAAGTCCAACTCCACCGCCGTGATGATCGGCGCGGACTCCGGCCGGGATAACGCCGCCCAGTTCTACTCCGACGCCGTCGTGAGCGAAGCCCGCATCTTCTCCGATCCGCTAGGGGAGGAGGAGATTTCCGCCCTCTATGAGGACTCCAACCTGAGCACCGACAAGAAGGCGGAAATCACCGGCTCCACCCCGAGTACCGGTCAGCACCTGACGGGCCCGGTGACTTTCGACGTCCAGTTCAACGACGCCGCCCTCATCTCCCGCGAGCTCACCTACGCCCTGGATGGTGAGGAAATTGAGCGCGGGCAGGAAATCGGCACCGGCCTCAAGGAAGGAAACCACTCCATCCAGGTCGAGGGTCGCGATGTCTTTGGCAACCCCATCTCCCAGGCCATCGACTTCACCTCCGGCAACCTCCCGGGTGCCGCCGGCACCGACTCCACGCCGAGCGGCGAGGGCGTGACCATCTCCGCCCGCGCGGACAACCCGAGCGGTGGGGAGGTGGAGACCACCTTCACCGAAGCAGACGTTGCGGTAGCAGACAAGGGCTTCCAGGGCACTGTCACCGAAATCCCGGAGAGCCTGGACTTTGAGTACGAAGACGGCGAGGACTTTGACAAGTCTCTCAACCCGGACAACGAGGACGCCCAGGCGACCAGTTCCACGGAGAACATGCCCTTCCAGCGCTTTGATCTGAAGGTCAAGGACGCAGAGAAGAAGACCCACGACCTCGCCTGGTCCGGCACCGTGGATCCCAAGCGCTCGGTGCGCCTTATGGCCTGGAATACCAAGACCAATAGCTGGGAGAAGCTGGCAGAAACCCGCGGCGCGGCCGACGCCGAAGTCAGCCTCAGCGCGGAAGTCAACCAGGATTTCGTCGACGGCGAAACCATCCACACCATGCTGGTGGGCTATGACGTCTTTGCCGATGACCTCAATGAGCCCGTCAACGAAGAGTTCGCCGACGCAGGCGACTATGACTTTTCCATCGCCCACCACACCGATACCCAGTACCTCTCCGAAGGCGCGGTAGAGAAGGCCACCGCCGAGGAACGCAAGAAGTGGGAAGACGGCTACACCGCCGCCACCCAGTGGATCGCGGACAACGCCGAGAAGCGCAAGATCGCCTACTCCGCCCACACCGGCGACATCATCGAGAACTGGATTGGCAAGGACAATGACCGCCCTAATGCCAAGAAGGAATTCGAGGTGGCCTCCAACGCCCAAAAGATTCTGGAGGACGCCGGCGTGGTCAACGGCGTGCTGCCCGGCAACCACGACAACCAAAGCGGCGCGGACGTCGGCGCCGACAACCTCTACAACGAATACTTCGGCCCTGAGCGCTACGAGGCGCAGCAGGGCACGGGCAAGTGGGCTGAGCAGGACGCCTCCTACCACCCCTATGCTGAGGGCGATAACGACAACCACTATGACTTGTTCTCCACCAACGGCATGGACTTCATCGCCCTGCACCTGGGCTTTGACGTCACGGAAGAGGAAGCCGCGTGGGCGGATAAGGTGCTCAAGCAGTACTCCGACCGCAACGCCATCCTGCTCACCCACGCCTACCTCAAGCCTTCCGCCAACCCGGATGGCCGCGGCTCGGACTTCTCCCACGACGGCGTGATGGTCTATGAGAACGTCATCGAAAAGAACCCCAACGTGGCTCTGGTTCTGGCTGGCCACGAGCACGGTGTGTCCATTGTCACCCGCAAGGACGTTGGCCACACCAACAACCACGTGGTGGAGCTTCTCGCGGATTACCAGTTCTACGAGGTCGGCTCCGATGATCTGGGCCTGACGGAGCTAGGCAAGTATGACGGCGACACCGGCCTGCGCTTTGGCTCCAGCTACCTGCGCCTCCTGCAGTTCGATCTGAAGAACTCGGAGATGGTCGTTGATACGTATTCGCCGCTTCTCGACGACCACAATGCCACCGAGTACGATGACCGCCACCGCTACAACGGCCACGAGGACGAGTTCCGTGTGCCGATCCAGTTCCAGACCCGCAAGACCAGCTTTGCGACGAACTCCATGCTCGCCCTGACCGATACCGGCAAGGAGATTGGCAAAGACACCGCCAAGTCCGGCTGGCCCGCCAGCGTCACCTACAAGGACGTCAAGGCCGGCCAGGCTTATGGTTGGTACGCTACCTCCGCCGACGCCTCCTCCAAGGAGGACACTAAGCCCGGCATCGTGCGCCAGTTCGGCGTCTTCACCGCGCAGGAGCAGCAGGAGAAGGATAGCGAAGCCCCTGAGCTCACCGTCCCGAGCGGCAAGCTCACCATCACCAAGGGTGAAAAGGCAAACCTCCTCGAGGGGGTTAGCGCCAAGGATGATAAGGACGGTGACCTCACCGACAAGGTGAAGGTGATGGGCAACATCGACACCGCCAAGCCGGGCGTCTACTCCGTCACCTACGCCGTGACCGACTCCGCCGGCAACCAGGCTCTTGCCTCCCGCGTCGTGGAAGTCACCGCCGGCAGCGAGGGCGACAACACTGACAGCAGCAGCGATAGCGGAAGCAGCAGCGACAACAGTTCCAGCAGCTCGAGCCGCGGAAGCGCCCTCCCCGCCATCCTCGGCGCCCTCTTCGGTGCCGCAGGCGCCACCGCCGTCATCGCCGGCCTGCTGAACTACCTCGCGCCGGAAGTGCGCGATACCGTCAAGCGCGCCCTCGGCCTCTAAGGCCCCGGCGGGCTAACCACCCGCCGGTCTACAACCTCACTAGCGCACCAGCGCGACACCCTGGTCCTCCAGCACCATGCTGATGGGGGCCAGGTCTTCTTCCACCATGTCAAAATCCGCAGCAATAATCGCCACGATGTGTTGCTCGCGGAGGAAGTCCGCCAAAGCGTCAAGGTTGCGCGGGGCACCGGACGTGCAGCCGTGCAGGCGGCCGAGCGCGCCATAGAGATCCTCGCGCGTGCGGATGGGTTCAGTAATGAGAATGCGTTGCATGTCTTAGTCCTCCGCGTCCGGGATACTGCAGAAGCTGTCGTAGTGGTCATCGGTGTAGTACCAGACATCCGGGTCGGTCTCGCTGCCGCCACCGGTAACAATGCGCTTGGCCCCGCGGTGCCCAATCCCCGGGGTTTCCACGGTGTATTCGCGGTAGTAATTCTTTGCCTGCTGCGGCAGCGCACCCTCATAGTTTCCGAAACGCACGTTGTCGTTATCGGGGTAGTCATAGGGCCCACCGGCCAGGATATCCTCGGCGGTCTCGTGCGCCTCCTGCGGCAGGGAATCCATGGCGCAGGTGGGCAGGTCTGTTCCGCCTTGCTTGGCGACGTCCCCCTTATCCCCACCAGCGGCAGAGGACGCACCCGCCGCAGCGGACGACGGTGCCGCCTTCTGGTCCGCGCCATCGCCGGAGCCACCAAGGTCAATGCCGAAGTAGCCCGCGACGAGGACTAGAACCGCGCCACCGATGATGGCCGGCAGCGATTTTTTGGAGGGGGAGGATTGGGACATGGCCCCCATCATTGCAGGTATAGGGCCTGAACCAGAAATCCGGATCAGGCCTTTTATTAATACCCACCGCAGGGTCTTTGCGGATGTGGGACTCGGCCGCCCGGCTCCACCCAGCCGTGGGTACCTGTAGCTCCGGCGGGCGGGGTAGTCTGTACGCATGGCACGAGGCAGAATTCCGGACAGCGATATCCAAGCTATCCGTGAACGCGCGCCTATTGATGAAATCGTGGGCGAGTACGTTCAGCTCAAACCCGCTGGCTATGACTCGCTGAAGGGATTGAGCCCCTTCAAGGATGAAAAGACCCCGTCCTTCCATGTGCGCCCGCAGCGCGGCTATTATCACTGCTTCTCCACCGGCAAGGGCGGAGACGTCTTCAGCTTCCTCATGGAGATGGAGCAGGTCTCCTTCCCGGAGGCCGTTGAAGCCGTAGCCCAGAAGATCGGCTACCACATCAACTACCAGGGTGGCTCCACCGGTGCGCGCGATGAAAAGCCCGGCACCCGCCGCCGGCTTATCGCCGCGAACAAGGCCGCGCACGAGTTCTACCGCCAGCAGCTGGAGACCCCGCAGGCCGCCACTGCTCGTGAGTTCCTCCTTGACCGCGGCTTCTCCAAGGAAATCATCTACGCCTTTGAATGCGGCTATGCCCCGGAGGGCTGGGACACGGCTACTAAGCACTTGCTGCGCATGGGCTTTTCCTTCGAGGAGCTCGACGCCGCCGGCATTTCCAAGATGGGCAAGCGCGGTCCCATCGACCGCTTCCACCGGCGTCTGCTGTGGCCCATCAAGGACCTGTCCGGCAACGTTATCGGTTTCGGTGCGCGCAAGCTTTTCGACGATGACAAGCTGGGCAAGTACATGAACACCTCCGAAACCATGCTCTATCACAAGTCCAAGGTGCTCTTCGGCCTGGATTTGGCCAAGCGCAACATTGCGGAGCAACACCAAGCTGTCGTCGTCGAGGGCTATACGGATGTCATGGCAATGTATGCCGCGGGCGTGAAGACCGCCGTGGCTTCCTGTGGTACCGCCTTCGGCGCGGATCACCTGCAGGTATTGCGCCGCCTCATGTTGGATGATTCCTACTTCCACGGCGAGCTCATCTATACCTTCGACGGCGACGAGGCCGGACAGAAAGCCGCGATGCGAGCCTTCGAGGGCGAGCAGAAGTTCACCGGCCAGTCCTTCGTTTCCGTAGCCCCTGATGGCATGGACCCGTGCGATCTGCGCCTCGCGCGTGGTGATGCCGCGGTGCGTGACTTGGTGGCGGACCGCATCCCCATGTTCGAGTTCGTCATCCGCTCCGTCATCTCAGACTTCAGCATCGATACCGCGGAGGGCCGTCTCCAGGCCCTGCGGCGTGCGGTGCCCGTGGTGGCCCAGATCCGCGACCAACCTCTGCAGCGCGAGTACGCCCGCCGCCTTGCTGGCTGGGTGGGCTGGCCCGACCCGGAGGAAGTACTTCACCAGGTACGCCAAGAGGCGCGCAAGCCGAAGAAGGAGCAGCGCCCGCGTTTTGCCTCACTGGAGCAAACATCGTCTGTGCCCGCGCAGACCAACGCCCCCGTTATGCACATACCCGGCCCCCGCGAGCCGCACCTATGGCCACAGCGCGAGGCCCTCAAGCTGGCCCTGCAATTCCCGCAGATCGCCGGCAGCTACTTCGACGGGATTACGGAGGATGCCTACTCCAACGAGGCCTACCGCACCATCCGCCGCGCCATCTCGACCCTCGGCGGCGTGACCGCCGGTGCCGAACAACCCGGCGTGGAATGGCTGGCCGCCGTAGCTGGCGAAATGCCGGACCTCATGGCTCGCAACTTCGTCTCTGAGCTCGCCGTGGAGCCCATCAAGCTGGGGGAGACCGGCAACCCCGATACCGACCTTGAGGCCTACGCCGATTCCGTGCTTTCCCGCCTCCAGGAAGCCCGCGTGGGCGACCAGGTAGCCCAACTCAAGGCGCAGCTGGGCCGCATGCGCCCCTCCGACGACGAGGAATCCTACAACTCACTCTTCGCGGACCTCGTCGCCCTCGAGCAAGCCCGCCGCGAGCTCAACGACCGCGCTTTCCGCGGCGTGCGCTAACCGACGCCCCCTCTAATCCGCAGCCACGCGCACGCGTTGTAGCGTACGCGCTAATCTTCGTCCGGCTCGTAAATCCGATCCGGTTGCACACCATCCGCGGTGCCGCGCTTGCCGCGGCGCCCCTTGTTGTAATCCTTAAGCTCACGCATGCGCGGTTCCGGGTCCAATCGGTTGGCCACTGCCTTGCGTGCGGAACGCACCGCAGCCTTGGTGGCGGGGGAGTTGACGGCCTTCTCGTAGGCACCCTTAATTTGGTGATAGCGCTTGCGCCCCGCCTTGGTTCCAAAGACGTATCCGGCGGCAGCACCCACAACAAATTGGATCATTGGAAACTAGTCATCCCCTTACTTTTAGCCAGCGCAACAGCCGGCGTTTGCGTACAACGTACGGGCAACGTGCAATTCTCATGAATAGCCTACCTGCCAAACCAGTCCGGGGCAGGTGGCCTTCTGGCAGCGGAGCGAACAGGGATGCCGAATAGATATGACAGGAACTCTTCCCATATTGCATTCGCTTCAGTTAACTTAATACCTGTGAAGACTTCGAAGCGTACGCATGCGGTATCGGCAGCCGTGGCCATGTCAGCGCTGCTAACGGCCAGCGTGGCGGCAGCTGAGCCCCGCACCAATTGCCTTGAAGAACCGCGCGAAGTCACCGTGAGCGAGGACTAGCGTTTATTTTCTATATAACTCTGGGCCATGTGCGCGAAGCATCCGCATTGTAGACTCTTACGGAGATTCTCTCCCAGTAGTCAACAAAGGAAGTCTATGTCTAAGCCAAAGATTATGACCGTGTACGGTACCCGCCCTGAAGCCATCAAGGTGGCACCGGTCATCAAGGCTCTGGAGAAGGACGAGCGTTTCGAGTCCGTCGCCGTCTCCACTGGTCAGCACAAGGAAATGCTGGAACAGGTTAATACTATGTTTGGCATTGAGCCAAAGCTGGATCTTCACCTTATGAAGCCTGGTCAGGGGCTCAATGAGATTGTTTCTCGTGCGCTGATGGGCTTGGATGAGATTATTGATGCCGAGCAGCCTGATGTCATCATTTCCCAGGGTGATACCTCGACTGCGATGGCCGCAGCGCTGGCTGGTTTCCACCGAGGAGTGAAGATCGTTCACCTCGAAGCTGGTCTGCGTACCGGTGACATTCACTCTCCGTTCCCGGAAGAAGCCAACCGAAAGCTCATTGGCCAGGTGGCAGAGCTGCACCTCGCGCCGACTGCAGGTTCGATGGAAAACCTGCGCCGTGAGAACGTCCGGTCGAAGGATATCGCGGTCACCGGTAATACCGTCATTGATGCTCTTCTGGAGGCCGCCAGCTGGGATACCGAATTTGAGGATCCTGCCCTGCAGGAAGCAGCCGAATCTGGCAAGCGCCTCGTGGTGGTCACCACCCACCGCCGTGAAAACCTCGAAGCGATGAAGGAGATCGGCGGCGCAGTCAAGGATCTTGCGGAGAATTACTCGGACATCAACTTTGTCCTTCCGCTACACCTGAACCCAAAGGTTCGTGAAGCTGTGCTTCCGGAAGTGGAGTCATTGCTCAATGTCGTCATCACGAATCCACTTCCTTATGACCAGTTCACCAAGCTGCTTGACCGCGCAACCATCATCCTGACGGATTCCGGCGGAGTCCAGGAGGAGGCCCCAGCACTCGGCAAACCAGTCTTGGTGATGCGCCAAAACACCGAGCGTCCAGAGGCAGTTGTTGCCGGTACCGTGAAGCTTGTAGGAACCAACCGCAGCCTCATCGTGGCGGAAGCCAAGCTGTTGCTTGATGACGACGCCGCGTATCACTCCATGGCCAACGCCGTGAACCCCTACGGCGATGGCAAAGCTGCCGAGCGTGCCGTTGCCGCTATTGCCGAGCTCCTAGAAGTAGGGGAGCGCCTGCCAGACTTTGACCCCAGCGTTGAGGGTTAGTCCAACTGTTTTATGGGGCAGGGTCGACTACTTTGTTGCTCTTGCTCGACTTGGTGGTGTCACCATACTCGCAGACACGGAACCAAGTTGAATTGAAAGAACTTGTTCCCGTTGGGTTACATACTCTGTCTTAGCCCATGCGAAACTGGTGAGCCAACTCAGCACCGTCATCCGATGATTGAACAACTTATCCGGTGATGCTACGACGAGCGGCGAACTGTGATTGAGCACCTTTCGAATCTACTCGCGGCTTCATGAAAAGTCCCATCTTTGGTACCCCGAGCTTGCATCAAAGTACTATTACGGCCATAACATTACCTATTGAAGATTTGCTGCGGTTGATAATCAGCTCAAAGAATAGCTAAATCGTCGGTAAATGACGCCAGTTGCTCCTTTGGCTTTTTATGGAGAGATTCTGTTCGACTCGATATTTGGAACTTGGTAGGACTTCCGCGACCGAGCAAACTGCGATAGCGGGGGACTTTCGGACTACGATTTTCGATCGGTTGGCTATCTGAGACAATCTTTGATTCAGTGGGCTTGTTTTGGTTAGGAAGAAGTAAACGTCGTGAACCAACTTCCCGAAGGTACCGATCCTTGAAACAACTACTCGTCGGTGATGACTTCTAAAGAATGAAGCTCGAGGGGGTGCGCTTTAATGCCAAATGGTTGAATTCCAATTTCTTCAACTGTGAAGTCATGCGGAAGGTTGACGCTGATTTCCTGGATAGTTCTTCCACTATTGGTCTTAATGTAGCGGAAATATCCAATTGAGGAATATGGTGATACCGATAGGCCATTAATTGGGGTTTCACTTGGAACCAAAAGAGTATTATCTGTGGAATTACTGATTCTAAATTTGATGAGTGCCGAATTAGGGCCTACTTCTTCCTTGAATGAGGCATCGATACGAAGAGTGAAGTTTCCATTAATGGGGGGGATTTTTACAAATTCACCCGAGTTGATAGATGGATTCCCTTTAAAGAGCTCCAACCGCTTGCGATTTTTGATTGATCCTCGCATGGTTGGAAAGAGTTCTTCGATATTCCAAGACGGTGGAAGTGAGTCGAAACTATTGAGTTCACGAATGATTTCCAAGTCCTTATTTGCTGCGTCGAATGTGGTGTCTTGCCCCACATGACGGGTCCAAAAATAGGATGGATGTTCGGAGTTTACGATGACTGGGCCAAATTTATCAGCAAGGTGATGAGGCGAATCTGGAGGCGAAATCAATCGGCCATTACTATCTGTGGTATAGATTCCGAGCAAGCCGATCGCAATTTTAGGTCGATAACATTGTCGGAAAGTGCTGAATTCTTCCCCGTTGTAAAGACCAGTAATGCCCGACGCGAGTGAGACCTTCATTCCTGCGAATGCGGGCGAGAGGTATCTAGCAGTTTGATTGAAAAAATCCGGAGTTAGAAGATCGTCGTCGTCGAGTCTGTAGATTCCAAAGGCTTTGGAGCTTCCAGCTAAGTCGAGTCCAATTTTATAGGGGTTAAGTTTACTTTTTCCGTCGGTATGTGGCTCTAGGATGATAAAATCATATTTGCTTGAGATTTCCTTCAGCTGTGAGATGTATTTTTCAGGCATCTCAGTTGAATATCGAATGAGATGACGAATTGGATGCTTTTCCGCCGCAATCGAAATGAGTGGCATACTGAATTTGCTAAGAATATGCAGGCGGGGCTCGATTCGTTCGGGGGCATAAAGATAGTCAAAGTATTCTTTGGCTGAATTAAAAGTGGAAGTTGATTTCCATGCTGGAGATGTGGGATCGTAAATACTGAAGCGAGTAGTGCCTACGAATGCCATTCTGAAATCCTTCTATAGTCCGTCGGTATGAGCTACGCGAGCATTAACCCGCAGTGTTCTAGTTAATACTAGCACGCGTCGGCCTTATGGCGGATGCTGAAATTGGGGAGTAATGCAAGCGTAAAGACCTTTTATGGCCTAAAGGATATTTGGGATTGGGCATTTGAAACTGCCGGTGAAATGGCACTTATGGTTACGGGGGCGAAGCGGGGTGAAGTAGAACTTGACGGGTTCAGAGGGCACCATTACAGGGGTTTCCGGTGCGAAGATGAAAGCTGGTGCGTAGTCATTTGAACACGCAAAGGAGTCGTGCTGTGAAGCCTTCTGGAAACCGGCTCGTCGTCTACACTATCTGCCGTACCATGGAAACCGGTCGTACCATCACCGGTGCTTCTGAAGTAGGTCGCCTTACTATCACCGAGGACACTCCGTTAGTCGCCATTGGCGAGGGGCCGGACTGCGGGTAGCCAGGTATGTCCCGCGACCTCACGGCCCGTCGACTCGTCGTTCTTCCCGTCGTAGGATTCCCACCAGGCTGCAAGTAAAGCGACTCAGATTCCTGTGTGTAGCCATGTCGTGCGTGAGAAAGCTCTTCTAGGTCATACTGGCTTGTGCGGGAGACGGAGCCAAGCGCCCTTACTGAGTCTTGCAGTGTCTAGTTAATGACCATAAGAGTGTTTCAGCCTCCGTCAAAGCACGCGGTGTAGGAAGGGAACTGGTTAACCATGTTGCACCGGATACCTGCCGTCGGAACGCCCTCGACGACCTCTTACCACTTCGGTGGAGTGAGGAATTCTCGGAGTCGATGAACACGTATGGATACATAGTCGCAAACCAGGCCGGGCATCAAACCTGGTGAACATCCTCATTGATATTATTCCGCACTACGTAGCGGCTTTGGCTTCTTTTTTCGGATAGGAATGCAAAAGAAATCCTACATGGTTTCAATCTGTGGATCCACGGCGATAGCAAGCTTTTAACATGTGGGGACTATGTAGCGGAAGTCGACTGCTTCCTCGAAAATATGCTGGAGTAGTTGGGACTTCTGGCGGGCCAGTTCAGTGATCGGATGGACTTCCCTCTTTACAGCTTCAACAGAACGCGTTCTTGGCATAGTGGCCAATCCCTCTTTGGTGCGATAGCAACTGCAGCGCAGGTGTTTCAAGCTGGCTGGGAATGAGAATGCGTATGATTCAATTTGAATCCGATGTTAAGTGCATTTGTGTGACAGTATCGAACAAGATTGCACTATAGCTTGGAAATATGAGTTAGCTGAGAGTGTCTCGAGATGCTTAGAACTTCGACCGTGGCTTAATGTAGAACTGCAGCTGAATGCATTGTCGTATGAAGTCCCGTGACTTCGATTGAATCGTATCTATTAAAAGGAAGTATTGAAGGAATCATGAATACAAGTCAAAGCCTCTTTGCCCTAGACAGTAGTTTGAGCTTCGATTTGAGCTCCGAGTCGGAGGGGGTGTTTCGGATTTCGGGTCAATTCTTTGCAAGGCGAGATCAGAGAATCGTCGTTGGGATTGAGCAAGGGCAAGGGCCTACCCCCAGCGGGTTTGTGCGCTCTCCAGCTGGTTTTGATTTCTTCTATCTTATTGGTACTGGGAGACTCGAGCGATTCGAAAAACAGTTTTCGATGGAAGGTCTATCGAGTGTGAGTATGTTCCTTCGACGGTGGTATACAGACTCTGAAATCTATTTTTCCATAGATGGAAACGATTTTGAAAATGCGGTGTTCGTTATGGGAAGCTGTGTTTCGCGTGATGTCTTTGAATATGTGCAAGTTCCGCTTGCAGGTTATAGAGCACGGTTCAGCTATTCAACACTTCATTTACCGCCTATTTACCACGAAAAAGAGCATCTGGAACTTAACAAAAGCCCATTTCAGAGAAGAATGGTAGAAGGTGATCTTAGTAGGACAAATATTCGGCTCGCACAATTAGCGGCAGGTTCTACTATCTTGGTTGATTATATTGACGAGCGCCTTCCTTTGTTCGTGGGGTCCCGTAGTGTGTACACCGAAAGCCCCGAATATCTGGCAACTGGACTCATACGTGGATCGAAATCAATCGACGTGTTTTCGGAATCGTACTTTATGAATTTTGAAAAAGGATGGAAGTTTTTTACTTCAGCATTGAGCCAAAAGGTCCTCTTGGTTAATAAAGTGTTTTGGGCAACGCATTCCTCGGCGGGACGTCTCTTGCCGGATCAGAAACTCATTGCTAAGCAAAACGCTAAACTACAGCGCCTATATGATATTGCAGCTTGTGGGAGAGACGACAACGTCAGATTTCTTGAGTATCCGGACTCTACCTTCTTGGCGGATGAAAAGCATCGATGGGGGTTAAGCCCATTTCATTATTCGAGCATCTTCTACGAAGCCCAAGCTGATGCTATTCAAAGAGAAGTCATTGGATCCCATTCTTAATTACAGTGGGGGCAGTGGGCTGCTACCCAGCGCTATCTGGGCCAGGGAAAGCTCTCACGACGTGGCCGTCCAGGCGGGCGACCGGCCACATGCGACATCCATATCGATAATGGATGGGATCCGAGCTTTGGTATAGGAAAAGGCTGCGCCGTGCGCTCCTAAATCCACACGAAATGTCCCTTAACCCAACTTAAGTAGTAGCCAGGCGTGGGATGCGGAAACCCTCCTATTGGCTTTTAGCCGATAGGAGGGGGTAACCGCTCCTCCAACTGGGCTCGAACCAGTGACCCTTCGATTAACAGTCGAATGCTCTGCCAACTGAGCTATGGAGGAATGTGCGTATGCTGCTTGGTAAGTTTCCTTAACCGGTGCAACGAGAAGTAACTATATAGGGCCTTTGTTGAAGATTACAAATCGCCTGCACAAAAGCGGTATTGGAGACGTTAGTGATGCGATATTCGGACTTGCTAGCAAGCGCCGCTAAGCTATTTGTTAGTTAGGAATCGTAGGGAAAAGAGAGATATTCATGTTTGTTGGGCATACCCGTTTCAGTCTCTTCGTTCCGGATTCAGTGTCGTGGCGTGCTAGCAATGGGCAAGCCGGGTTGTCGGGAAACGAGTATCGTGACTACCTTTATGAGGATTCTCGCCTTTCGCTACGCGCGGATATCTTTCTGAATCACACTCTGCCAACCTTGGCTCAGGCGGCCGAGGGTTTCGAGGTGAAGCATATCGTCTCCATTTCGGATTCATTGCCTCATAAATTCAAATTGCAGTTACGCGAGGCGGCAGAAGAATATGCCATCCTGCATCTTGATGAGCTTCCTGACGGCGACAGTGGCTGGACGGCGGTGCGTCGATATGTCGAGAGTATAGGCTTTAGAGGCACGTTTGGTCGTTATCGGCTCGACGATGATGATGTCCTGTCGAGACATTACTTTCAGACGATGGATTCATATATTAAACCGGAGTTTGAGGGCATGCTCGTTAGTATGCCTCTCGGTGTTGAAGCGGTTTATTCGGACGGGCAGTTCTTTCATATGCGTGAGGCTCATGCCCCTATGAACTCAATGGGGTTGTTGTCGATTTGCGCGGTTAGGGAGAACGGAGCTTTTGTGGAACCCCAAAGTGGTCCGCATGATAAGTCAGACCGCTTTGTCCCAGTTATCTTAGACGCAAGTGAATTAGGATATTTACGCGCTATTCATTCTGGGCAGGACAATGCCATGCGCCATGAGTCGAGCGTGCTAATGGCGCGCCTTATGGAGGATATGGCCTCATTCCCTGCATTTACTGACGTTGCTGCTCTTGAGGGGGCGTTTCCAACGGTTACGAGGCAGATGCAGGATAAGAGTCTGGCCCTGAACATCGAGTGTCCCGTTGGCCATGGCCTTCACTTCCTGCTCGAGCCTAACAGTAGCGACGTTAACTTCATTATCGAGGGTAAATCAGACTATGCGTTCGAGAAAGAGATTCTGGTGAGTCTTTGGATCGAGGATTCGCGTGGTCGGCGTGTCCCGTCTTATAGGCTGGTCGAGGGATTTGCGGCATCTCAAAACCCAAGTGTCGGGCATTTTTTGTATGTTCCGGTATCTGAAGGGGCTTTCCGTCGTCTGGTGAGCTTGCATTTAGAGCACGGTTATCGGCTTCGTGGATTCCGAATTCTGGCGCAAAGCGACCGCGCTAAAACAGTTTGGGTTTCACGAGTCGTCATGCAGCAACGAGATGGGAAAGCGAGCTACGTTGGTACCGATGACTGGGATTTGGTTCGTCGCCAAGGAGCTCGAGGCTTCATTGATCAGGCTATTGACGGTGTCTATCAGAACCGGTCGACTATTGTAGCCGGTGCACGTAAACTCGTAGGGGAGGAATGGACCAGTAAAGCGATTGTGCGTTTTGATCGGTTAAGCAAGATCCTACGCAAGTAGAGATTTGAACTAGGCGTCGTCAGTGAAAACTTCGTCGCTAAATAGTTGCTCCCAATCGCCGTGCAGGGATGCTGCGAAGCCAAGGATTCCCGTAAGTAGAAATGTGGGGGCTGGAGCATGCCCTTTGCCCCAATCCCCGAGGAGAAGGCGCCACTGTCGGGGATGATCTGCCACTGCCTGGGACCATGGTAGAAAATGCTGTTTGTAGTGCAGCTCGTCATCCCTGTTTTGCAGGTACGCTACATAGTTCTCGAAGCCCTTGTTGTACTCCGCCACTAGGTCGAATGTAATGTTCGTGTCGGAAAGGCTTCGGCCACTCCAGCACTTTTCGAGATAAGCTGTCACTTGGGGTTCATGATAACGGCCAATGTGTGTTTGCGGGTTAGACACCACCGCCAGTGATTTGGGGAAGCGGTTTGAGTAGTAAAGTGCAGCAAAGCCTCCAGCTGATGCACCCCAAAAAATTGTTCGCTCGCCTAACTCGGAGACAGGGGTATCAGGGTGGAGGCCGGTGAAAACGTGAGATAGGCACCTTTCTAGGTCTTCCTGGTACGGCCGCGATTCGTCTCCTGTGAACCAGCCAATACTTGCTCCGCGGTCAAGCGAGGGGTCAGAGACATATATCAAATTGGCATCAATGCCATCAACAACCTGTCTACCAACAAAGACGGGAAGAGTTGTTTTTGAAGGATCAATAGCGGCGTGGAACAGGATGATAGTGGAATCGGCACCGCGATCTTCAATAAGTAAATCCAAGAAAGCTTCGCCGTATCGAATCGAAACTGCCTCGGCTTCTTTGGGTAGACTTCCTAGAAGGGGGGTACTTAGAAAATCCTCGACAGAACCGAAGAAAGAAGTTGAGGCGCCATATCGCGCGTAGTTTCTCCTCAAAGTCATGGTTCGTCAGTTTATCTCGCATATGTTCTAAGAGCTATTCCCTGCATCATGGTGGTTTGAGCTCGCTAAAGAGAGTTAAACTACCTGTAAGCTTTCATTGAACGATACTGACATGTTCGCAAAATGTATACCCGTGATACCGTTGACAGAGCGTAAAGCGAGAAAGGTACAAGATGTCGTCTCAGGAATTCGTTTCTAAAAGCTTTGACAAAGTTTGTGTTGTAGGCCTCGGATACATTGGTCTGCCTACAGCGGCTTTCATTGCCTCGAAGGGGGTTAATGTCGTTGGCATTGATGTGAATGAGCGTTTCGTCAAATTGATTAATGACGGAAAGGTACCCTTTTTTGAGCCGGGCTTCGAAGAACTTCTATCCAAAGTGGTCGAGGAGGGAAGCCTGATCGCCCAAGCCGAACATGTCGAAGCTGATGCCTATATTGTTTGTGTACCGACGCCTTTCAAAGAAAACCACGAGGTTGATACAAAGTACATCCGTGCTGCTTCAGAGGCGCTTGCACCTCATCTTCGTCCGGGAGCACTCGTAGTGTTGGAATCAACTTCTCCTCCGGGCACTACCGAAGGCATGGCTAAGCACCTCATTGAACTTCGACCGGACTTGTCACTCAATGACGAAGATGACAACGCCATCTTTATTGCGCACTGTCCAGAGCGAGTGCTTCCAGGCCGGATTATGGAAGAAATGGAAAACAATGACCGTGTAATCGGAGGTCTAACCCCCAAAGGGACTGAACTTGCACGAGACTTGTATGCCACTTTCTGTACCGCAGAACTCCTCATGACTAATGCCACGACAGCGGAAATGGCAAAGCTTACGGAGAACTCCTTCCGCGATGTCAACATTGCTTTCGCCAACGAGCTTTCTCTCATTTGTGATCGCCTTGGAATTGACGTGTGGGAGCTTATCGAGCTAGCGAATCACCATCCGCGTGTTAATATCTTGCAGCCTGGTCCAGGCGTCGGTGGGCATTGTATTGCAGTTGATCCTTGGTTCATTGTCTCCGCTGCTCCTGAAGAAGCGCGGCTTATTAAGATGGCCCGTGATGTCAATGACGGGAAGCCGGATTGGGTCATCGAGCAGGTCATCGAGGCTATTGAAGGGAAAGAAAGCCCTGTAGTGGCTGCTCTTGGTATTGCCTTTAAAAATGATATTGATGATCTGCGTGAGTCGCCGTCTTTGGAAATTGTCAAGCGACTGGGGATGGACAATCCACAGTTGGACATTCGCGTGGTTGAGCCGAACGTAGACGATCTTCCCGATGTTTTGGAGAACATTTCGAATCTTACAAAGCAAGGAACTGAAGAAGCTATTGCTGCTGCGGATGTCGTGCTTCTACTGGTTAATCACAAAGAATTCGTCGCATTTGATACCTCGAAACTTGAGGGAAAGACCATCATCGACACTAAAGGAATTTGGCGATAGCAAGACGCCCCATGGGGTGGTTGTTTTCACCTTGTAGGGACGTAACGGCTAGGAAGAGCGGCGTAACAATGCGGATTCTTGTCCTATCCCAGTATTGGGCTCCGGAGAACGGTGTTCCTCAACGGCGATGGTCGTGGTTGACCAAGATTCTCGTGGAGGCTGGGCATGAGGTGATGGTGATCGCGCCTCCGCCGCACTACCAGCGTCAAATTAGCATTATCGAATGGCTTTCACGAGAGTCGATCGTTGGTGCTCAACATATTGTTGGTGGAAATTCAGGGGAAAAAATCCTGCGATCGGGATTCTTCCCAGCGGGATCGACGCTGACACGAAGAATCTTAAACCAGGCATCAGTTGCTGCATCTATGCTTGCCATGCAAATCAGCCATCGGGGCAAAATCCGTGAGTACGCTCCGGACTTAGTAATTGGTACGGTGCCGGCGTTACCGACGTCGGTGGTGACCATGCTTACAGCTCGTATTATTGGGGCCCCATACATTATTGACCTTCGAGACGCATGGCCGGAACTACTACGCGAAAAAGACGACTGGAACTCCGGCACAGGTAGAAAGTCTATTCGTGAAATCGTCTTAAGCAAGGGGCCTTTTCAGGTACTCACTGCATTTACCGAGTGGACTATGAACAAGGCATTGAACCATGCGGACGGAATCATCACTACCTCCGAGGACTTAGCCGCTCATCTTGAAGACACAATGCCTGCAAAAGGTAGTGGTCGTGAGCGTGTTATTTGTACGGTGCGTAACGTATTTCCGCCGAAAACGAGATATCTGGCGGAAGACAAGAGTGCGCTTAATCGCGAGGGGCTTAATGTTCTCTATGCTGGCACAGTAGGGCGTGCGCAGCGCCTTGACAATGCCGTTAAGGCAGTGAAGATTGCGCAGGATCGCGGGTACAAAGTGAGCCTACGGATTGTCGGTGACGGGGCAGGTTGGCTAGCGGTAAAGGATCTGATTCATGATTCTGGTACTGATGCCCTTATCGAACACCGCTATCCCGCAGAAAAACTGGAAGAGTTTTATGACTGGGCAGATAGTGCGTTGGTACACCTGACAGCGTGGGAGCCGCTTACCCGTACGGTACCGTCAAAAACCTATGAGCTAATGTCGGTAGGGATTCACATTAGTGCTGTAGTCCAGGGAGAAGCGGCGAGATTGGTAGAGCAACTCGAGGCCGGAAATGTTGTCGAACCCGATAATCCGGAAGCACTTGCTGACATGTGGATTAATCTAATCAAAGATCGCTCCCAGCTGCACGTGTCGTCTCGTGGACGAGAGTGGGTCGCTCAACAACGAGACGGCGTAGTTCCCCGAACGGTTCGCAATATCGTACATAGTGTTGCAGCTGATAGATTCTAGCTCGACAAGGAAAATGGATGAGAGTCAATTCTCTGAGCGATTACCAGCCAGTTGAAACTGAGTTCGCGGTGCTTTTAAGCTCTTCGGAGCAGCTGCTTCCCTTGCCCAAAGGAAACGGTACAGTTGTCTTCTGTTTTAGTGAAAGCGAACTTTTGAAGGCGGGAGAAGCACGAGTTGTACTTATTGATATTTCACCTGAGTTCGCTGAACGCTTGATTGCTCGGTTAGTAAGAGATAGAGGACATGTTGAGTATTGGGCGCCTCGATCAAATGTCACGAATGCTCTTAATTTAATTGGGAACGGTGGGAAACTGAGCGGCTCCCTTGCTATCTCAGGACTGCATGTGTCCGATAGATGGATCCAACTTCGTTTGAGTATCGCAGACAGGGAATCCCGCGAGGTAGAAGATTTTATTAGAGGACTTTCTGCGCCTAATGCTGAAAAGGCCTCCGATAGTTGTAGCAGTGATCAGCGATTAGAGAGCATATCGTTGAGATCGATCTTGATTTCACGCGCAGCGACGCTAGCTAAACCGGTCAAGAGGTTTGTCCCTCCTTTTGCGATTGTAGCGCTATACAAGATTCTTGAAAGGATTCGATGAGCACTTATCGGCCCGGTATTAGCATTATCATTCCCTCGTTCGCTCCGGTATCTACTCAGAGTACGAATTCGGCATTGGTCTTCGCGCTAACTTCGCTTGTGCAGCAAACAGTTTGTACAGAGCTTATTGAGGTGCTTGTAGTGTTCAATGGTCCTGGCGCGCTTAGAATGGAACCAGACTTGTCACAGCGTTTCCCTGACCTAGACCTAAGGGTATTGCGAACCACATCTCCTGGCGCTGGCCGTGCCCGCAATCTGGGAATTGCGTGTGCAAGCCGTAGTTTCGTTACATTTCTCGACGATGATGACGCATTAGAACCACAGTTCATTGCGACGGGTCTAGAGCACGCTGAGGACGGCGTTTGCGTACTGTTGCCCATCCACGATTCAGTTGATGGCAGCTTTTCCCAGGAGAATTCTCTAAACACCCGTATTTTGGGTCTACGTGGAACTACGGTTCCTGTCGCAACGGCTCCGTGGGCACTTGGATTTAATGCCAGTAAAGTAATTCCTACTGAACTGGCCCAAAGGTATCGCTACAAGGAGACGCTGCGTTCGGGAGAGGATGTAGCGTATTTTGCGCACCTCCTTGAAGTGCCAGGAATGCTGCTAAGGGTACCAAGTAGATATGAGGGAACCGCCTATCTTCGGACGATCCGAGATAGATCAGTGTCGCGTCAAGCAGAAGGTTTCGACTTTAACGTCACTCAGCGTCTCGAATGTATGGCACAGCTTCGGGCCATTCGGGAGTACGACACAAAGACTCATGCGCGACAGAAGCTAGAGGATGCCCAGTTTGGATTCGTTGAGACTTACTTGCGCGACCATCCTAGCGAGATACGCCGTGCCATTGAGACAGCTATAAGTTTGAAAGTCTCGGGCTTAGATTGGGGAGAGCTGCGTCCTGATAAAGCGAAGCGGCTTGTGTTTTCTTACTGTTTCCCGCCATATGCAGACACTTCCGCTAACGTTACAGCCAAGGTGATACGCCAGGATGCTGAATTGGTGGATGTGTTCTCTGCCAACATGAGTCGGGTTCGCGAATATGATGAATCTGCGCGTCTAATTGTCGATCCATATCTTGCTCATGTAGAGGAACTTGACGTGGTTCCTTCCTTCTCCCACTGGAGGGCGATTTGCTCGTATGCTAGCCAAGCTGCGCGAAAAGCTCACAAACAAGCGAAGAGTCGCGGTGGATATGAATCAATGTACTCACGCGCTTTATGGTCTGGATCGCATGTAGCAGCCGCGTTATTCAAGAGCAAGCATCCCGAAACGTACTGGCAGGCGGAATTCTCAGACCCTCTTAGTGTTGGTGTGGATGGTGGCCTCAGACCGGGCAAGCTCACTAGAGGAGTGACGACTTATAGACTCAGAAAGATGATTGAGCGCACCGATTGGGCAGATATTCAGATTGCCACTCATTTTGAGTTAACTGAACTGGTGACTTTTCTATATGCTGACGAAGTTATTTTCACCAATGCCAATCAACAAGAAGTCATGTTGGAACGCTATCCAGCCGATTTAAGGAGATTGGTGCAATCAAAATCGAGAATTCGCCATCAAACGGTTCCTACAGAGGAGATGTACTCCTTGGTCGGGTCAGACTATCGACTTGATCCTGCGCTCATCAATATCGCATACTTCGGCAACTTCTACGTAAACCGAGGTATCGACGACATTTTAACTGCTTTAGCGCACCACCCAGCCCGAGACCGCTTTCGACTACACATTTTCACCTCGAATCCCAATAAGCTACGCCGCGATCTATGGGGACATCCGGCAGAAGAGTGCTTGTGTATCAACGGTTATTTGCCGTACCTGCAGTTCTTAAACCTTTCTACGCGCTTCGATGTCTTGGTCGTAAACGACACTGACACGACTGGTTCCTCGTTTGGCGCTAATCCTTTCCTGCCATCGAAGTATGCTGACTATGCTGGTAGTGGGGTAGACGTTTGGGGAGTCGTCACCGATGACTCGCCATTATCAAAGCTTCCTTTGGCTTTTTCGACGCATGTGGGAAACACAATGCAAGCTCATAACGTTCTCGACCAGCTTCTCAGACAGGCTGAGTAAAATTTCCGGTAGCGATTCATGGAGTGAGGAAAGTCCACGGACCTGCGGATTGTTCGAACAATAAAACTTGGAAGGGCTGATGCATGTTGGCACGTCACAAATTACGTGGTTCAAAAACCTCTCAGCGAGGAGTTGAGGAACTGAATGCCGAAGTAGCACGACATGAAGGCCGCGTACAAATAGTCAATCCTGAGGGTCTTCGCCCACTGGCTACGCGACCGACTCTGGCTGAGTATATCGTGAAGCTAACTGGAAGGCGACACTTCATCATTGCGGACGCTCGAGCCAAGGCATTGCGTACGACGAGGGATTACCGGCTTTGGCAACTATGGCTAGTGCTAAACCCCCTGTTTGACGTAGCACTATATGGGTTTCTATTTGGACTATTATTGAAAACTTCTCGTGACGTTGAGAATTTCATTGGGTTTTTGTTTATTGGAATCATCTTCATGTCGATGATTACTGGACTTATGACTGCCGGAATCCGCTTAATGCAGTCGTCAAAGGCTATGATTCGTGCCTTTCAATTTCCGCGAGCATCAATTCCCTTTGCAGTAACAATACGTTCTCTAATAGATAATCTCTTACCAGGCTTTGTTGCGCTCCTAGTGGCTTTTCTTTTTCAGTGGGGAACCTGGCCCTCGTGGACGATAGTTCTTGTGATCCCGTTGTTTCTCATGATCCATGTATTTGGTTGTGGACTGATGATGATAACTGCACGTCTAACAGCACAGATACCAGAAACTAAAACTATCATGGGACTCGTAACCCAAGGGCTCTTCTTTTTATCGGGTGTAATGTTTTCAATTGACAGATTTGCCGAGCATTCGGCAATTCATCAGCTCATGTCCGCCAATCCATGCTACGTATTTCTGACAGCAATTCGAGACTGCACTATCTATCGAACGGCTCCTAACCTAGCCACATGGGCCGAACTCTTGGCGTGGAGTATAAGTATCTTTGTCATTGGCTTCGTGTTCTTTTGGCAGGCTGAAGATAAATACGTCCGACTTGTTTAATTGTTGTCGCTTGAGCCTCTGCAGAAAAACACAAATTGAGTAGATAGTTCGAAGATGTATAAGCGTAGGAAGCAAGATGCTGAAATGAAGCCTGAAATAGACATCAATTACATTGAACAGGCGAACGTAGTTGTTGATAATGTGTCGAAGCGATATGTGATTAGCCAGGGGCGTTCCTCAGACGCGAGCATGACGCGCGTCGGCCGTGGAAAAACTGTGGTTGACGCAATAGTCGGTGCTTCACTAATTGCACTTCCCGGCGAGTCAATCGGAATTATTGGGCTGAATGGCTCGGGAAAGTCGACGTTGCTAAGCATGATTGCAGGTGGTTTAGCCCCCACCTCTGGGCGTATTCTCACGCGTTCTCAACCCACGCTTATGGGAGTGTCTCCAGCTCTACAGCCGGACCTTTCTGGTGAACATAATATCTATTTGGGTTGTCTGGCACTGGGGATGAGCCCAAAGGACGCGAGGCTTCAAATCAGTGAGATCGCGGAATGGACCGAACTGGGCGAAGCGATTAAACGGCCAATGAAAACCTATTCATCTGGAATGTCGGCCCGCCTGTCGTTTGCTATTTCCACAGCAGTGCGTCCCGACATTCTAATGATTGACGAGGCCCTGTCAACTGGTGATGCGGCATTTGGAGCTAAGGC
Source organism: Corynebacterium hesseae (assembly GCF_037850265.1). Taxonomy (NCBI): domain Bacteria; kingdom Bacillati; phylum Actinomycetota; class Actinomycetes; order Mycobacteriales; family Corynebacteriaceae; genus Corynebacterium; species Corynebacterium hesseae. The sequence goes on along the minus strand of NZ_CP137211.1, from coordinate 1,978,230 downwards.
TTCCGCTAGGATGCATGAGCTATTAGATCGTGCCGGAAATCTCTTTTTAGTGTCTCACGCACTCGGCGAGGTAGAGCGGAACTGTGATCGAGCAATCTGGATCTCTAAAGGCCGCATTATTGCTGATGGTCATACTGACATTGTTGCATCCCAATATCGGGAATGGGCGAAGCTGATGGGGCGTGAAAACAAAGACCCCGCTCATCAGTATATCGAGGAACTTGCCAAGCTGTATAAGGCCCCACTGATAATGTTAGATCGAGCACCGTAATTGAAGACCTAGAAACATGTGGTACTCAACCCCGTGACTGCCGCTAGTTTTGAAAAGAGGCAGGAACTGAGCAACGGGAGACTAAGAATGAGGTTACGGCGTGGTTGAATTTTTCCAGCGCGGTCGTGGGATGACAATCCTTTGTGTAGCGGTAGCAGGGTTGTTGGCGATTACGATTGTCATTGAGGATGGTTACTGCCGAAAAGCTATATTTTTGTTGGCTCTAGTCATTGGGCTCTTCTTAACTGCAATGTGGATTTCTTCGTCTAAGAAGTCCGAAGGTACTGGCCGCGACGCTTTGAGGCGGATCCAGCATTTGGAAAGTTTGATTGCGGAAATGCTTGCCAACGAGGAGCCACAACGACAAGGGAACCAAAAGAGAGTCTTAAGGGCGTTGAACCAACAGTACCTCTCTCCGGGCATGATTGAAGAAAGAAGTGACGCCGCAAACAATGGACTATTCTTTGCACCTGGGGCAGTTCCGTCAGTGAAAATAGTGGGGAGGCCTACATCTCACCAGCCGGGTCGTATAGCAGCTGAGCAAACGATGGAAAGCGATGGCTTTGAGATTTTGAAAGGGTTGATGGATGCTGATTCTTCCGCACGGAGCCGCGGCATTGAATTAATAGGATCCGCAACAATTGAATCTGGGCTCAGTCCACTCGGGAACGTCCGGCGGTTCTTCGCACCTCACCAGCTTGGGGAGCCGCATCCGCTGACTGCGTATTTAGTCATCGATGAAGAAGAGCTTCAAAGGGGACTTTGGGCTGGGACTCTGAACACACAAGCTACCAAGAGTTTTTCCGCGTTGGCCAGTTACATTCGCAAAGCAAAACAAGTTGGGGTAGTCGTCATTGTCGTGCAGGCAGCAGCCCGTGATCATTTTTCTAATGAATTGAGAGAACTAGCAACGGTGGTAGTCACGAATGGAAAGCCGAGATGGGGGTGGGGTGAAGATGTCAATCTTCCGGTACTCACCAAAATTGCTGAGCTCTTAGGGGCGGATAGGAAATGAACTCTGTTGTTTTATATGGAGATGTAAACGCAAACATAGTCGATGGCTCATCAACTTGGCTCGTATCGCTAGCGCGTGTACTTTCGCACATCGTTGACCGCGTGCATCTAGTCCTAAAATGTCAAGTTGAAAACGATACACTGCTCCAATCGCTAGTCGGGATTAATAATGTCTCCATTTATGAACCGGAAGATTGTACTGCTAGCAAAGGAATGGCCCCGGAAAAGGCCGCTGCATTTTTGCAGAAGATAGTTGAGGAACAATCAGCAACTATCGTCATTGCACGTGGTTTAAGCATTTGCTATGAAATAAGCAGGATCGACGGTCTGGCGCCGCTTTTGTGGGCATATGTTACAGATATTCCGTACCCTACTGATAAGCTTTCTGTATCTAATATCTCTCAATTGGAACAGATTGCTCGTTCTTCCTGCCGAATATTTGCTCAAACCGAGGCAGCTCGTTCTTATTGGGAAGCAGTGGTCCCGCTTTCTGCTGGAAAGACGGTTCTCATGCCGCCGATGATTCCCGATGAAGCATTCTCGTCTCCCGATGAAAAAGACGCCTACAATGGACGTCGTCCGTTGCGAATCGTTTACGCGGGAAAACTCGCTTCAGGATGGCGCACATTAGAGATGTTGGAGCTACCCCGAGAACTCGGAAAGCTGGGAGTCCCTGCGACCCTAGAAGTGATCGTCGCAAAAATTGATGGTGGTTCAGCTGCTCCGGAGTGGGAGCATACAATGCGCCGTGCTCTTGAGGAGGCTGACTCTGATCCATCAAGTGGCGTCAAATGGTATGGAGTACTGCCACGAGACGAAGTAATCAAACGCATTGGTAATTCAGATATTGGGTATGGTTGTAGAACCGAAAATTTAGATTCTAGCTTGGAAGTATCAACCAAGGCTTTGGAATATGGGGCGGCTAGCGCAGCGCCGTTGATCAATCGCACTCAAGACCATTGTGAGATTTGGGGGGAAGGATACCCCTTCTTTGTCGACGCTGTAGATACGATAAGCACCATTGCGCAGAGGATCGTTTCTGCGTTGCCCGAGCTTTCAAAGGCGCAGACTGCTGCGTGGCGTGCAAGCGAGCATTTTTCGATGAGGGCTGCCATTAGCCGCTTAGAACGTGCTTTTTCGCGCGCAATCGATACCCCAGTGCCGGACCCAGATTTTGTGGAGGGGCCGGTCCGTATTGTCGTAGCATCTCATGACCTAAAATTTATGGGTGAATTGATGGAGCACTTAATGCGATCGGATAGGTACGAGGTGAGGCAGGACCCCTGGAAGACCCTCCACGAACACGACGAACTCCTAAGCGAGGAGCTCGTTGAATGGGCTGACGTGGTATTTTGTGAGTGGGCTGGTCCAGCGCTTGAATGGTACTCGAAGAATTGCCAGCCATCGACTCAACTCGTTTCAAGGCTTCACCGTTTTGAGCTTGAAGGACCTTGGATGGATCAGGTCCTTTGGGAAAGAGTCGACTCAATGATATTTGTTTCAGAATGGGTCAGGCGAACGGCTGTAGCAAAGTTTGGGATGCAGGGTGTGGAGACGGCGGTAATTCCCAACTCTATTGATTTAGACGATTTCGATAGACCGAAAGTCCGCAATGCTGAGTTTACAATTGGAATGGTCGGCTATGTTCCGTTCCTTAAGCGGCCAGATAGGGCTCTAGATTTAATTGAGTCAGTTATCAGAGAGGATCCCCGCTACACACTTAGGTTCAAGGGAAGGTTTCCTTGGGAGTACCCCCATGTATGGGATGATCCCCTGCAAAAGCAGCTATACCTAGAGTTCTTTAATCGTATTGCCTCATCGAGAGCTTTAAAAGAACACGTTGCGTTTGATGGTTTCACCGCAGACATAGCTTCTTGGTATCGAGGAATAGGGTACATTCTATCGCCTAGCGAACTAGAAAGTTTTCATCTTGCGCCTGCAGAAGCAATGGCTAGTCGGTGTGTACCGCTGCTGTGGGATAGGGAAGGCGTTGAGGATATATTCGGTCCTTTTGCGTCCGAAACAGGGACAGCTAAAGCAGTGGAAACGATTCTTGAAAGCGGAGAAAGGGGTGCGTTCCCCTCCATGGGTAGTCGGGCACGCGAATACTCTTCCAAATGGGATAAAGAAGTGGTTATGTCTCAGTGGGACGAAGTTCTATGTAAAAGAATTGGCTCCAATGGGGCGTAGAACATAAGGCAAGACGAAACACACTGGGTTTCGTTGTTTGGAGATCGTCTGCAAATCCGTCTACCGAATGAGTTGCCGGAAAGGGTTTGCAGTGGGAGAATCGTATTCAAGCAACGTACGTAGCTAACCATGGAATGGCAAACTGGATTGTGAAGAAACCAAAGTTTTTTGTATTTAATGTTGGTCTGTTCGTTTTCGGAACACTGCTGCTACTTTTGGCAGCGCTCCTGGGGCGTGCAGAAGTTGACTCAACATTAACATTGGCGATTTTGTTGTTGGGCGGAGTTGCCATTGCGGGTGGTGTGGTCGCGTACCTTACACGTCAGGAGCGGCAGAACCAACGCACCAACGCGAAGCTGTTGCAAATGTGGGAGTCTGAAAGGGCGGTGCAGGGCTCAAGCTTTAAGGACTCTCAGCCGGTTCGTAGCGTGGGTGGTAGAAGCTCCCAGATTGCGATTGAGCTTCGACAAGCCCTCGCCGAATCAGGGCTTCTTACCAAAGCCGAAGCGCTAGAGATGCTTACTAGGGTTAAGTCTTCCCGTATTCCTGAGAATAAAGGAGCTGCTAATGGCAGTGTCCAAATAGCGCAAGCTTTGGAAGCTGATTTACGGACTTCCGCAAGGGACAATCGGGAAAGGCCTGAGTACTCGATCAGACCTACCTCAGGCGAAGACATTGGAATTGTCCAGCGCACGCCCAAACAAACGGTGCGAAAGCTCGGTGTTAAGATTGCTCCCAACCTACCTGCGTATGACTTTCTCGAGCTGGCCAATGAGCCTCTCAAGGCTTCATTGGAAGTATCTAATTGTAACCGAGCCGACGTTCGGATCACTGTCGGATCTCCGAATGGCTTCTCAGAGCGTCGCGCGGCTGTCCTAGCGGTCGCTGCTTTCGACCAGTACGGTAACCAAATCGAACATCGTGTTCTTAATAGTTACAGTGACAAGTTTGGTTATTTCTCATACTTGGCTGCCGACGGGGAGCGTCTTGAAAATTGTGTCACCTTGTCGATTCCGGTTCAAGCTAAAGTTCTGGAACTAGAGGTACATAGATGGGCAGGCTCGGTCGAAATAAGTAATGACTTGACCATTAGTTTGACTGAGCAGAATACGTCCTGGAATACACGACGTAAAGCAACTGATGTTAAAGTCGCAGCTATTCTGGACGAGTTTTCAAGTAACTGTTTCCGCTACGAGTGTGAAATGATTTCCCTCTCTCCTGAGAAGTGGAAAGAACAAATGGATGATTTTCAACCAGATGTCTTCCTTTGTGAATCTGCTTGGAGCGGTGCTGATTCAGATTCGCGTCCTTGGAAGGGGCGGGTTTATTCGTCGTCGAATTTCCCGAACGAAAATCGTCGTGAACTCCTTGATATCCTCGAATACTGTAAACGCCGTAATATTCCTACTGTATTTTGGAATAAAGAGGATCCGTCTCACTATGACGACAAGCGGCATAATTTTGTAGATACCGCGCTCAAGTTTGATCATATTTTCACCACGGATTTGGCATCAGTAAACAGGTATAAAAAGGAATATGCTCATCCAAGCGTCAACGTTTTGCCCTTTGCAGTGCAACCTCGCCTGTTCAATCCCCTCGAAAGCGGTGACCGTAGTAAAGCCGTGAACTTCGCAGGCGGCTGGTATTCGAATCATACTTCGCGCTGTGACGCGATGGATCGGATGTTCAATTCGGTGATGGAATCGGAGTTTAACCTACAGATTTTCGATAGATTCTACGGTGGCTCGGACGAGAGCCATTTTTACCCAGAAGAATTCCGTACTTTCATCAAGCCTGCAGTTCCAAATGACCGTGTCGCCGAGGTGTACAAGGGCTCGGAGATCGGTATGACAATCAACACCGAGACGAAATCACCGACGATGTTCGCTCGACGGATTTTTGAGCTGATGGCTTGCAATACATATGTTGTCTCCAACTTTTCTGAAGGCGTCTTTGATTACTTTGGAGACGACGTGCTGTACCTCGATCGGAATCCTGACGGACTGAAGAATCTGTCCGAAGAGCAAAAGCGCCTCAGTAGGGAGAAAAATCTCATAAAGGTCTTGAAGGATCACACCTACAAGAAGCGTTTTGAGCAGATTCTCGATACCGTGAAAGTTTCGTATCAGAAGAGCGAGCAGGCGGGGGCTTTTATTGTCTCCACATCTAATTGGGAAGAAGCAGAAAAGGCTTTCGATGCACTAACCTTGATGGACAATTGGCGAGGCCCAAAGGTTATCCTTCTTGACGCCAATGTCGATAACCTTACTTACGCCGATGCATTGACCAAATGGAATAGACATGGCGTCCGAGTCGTATTTGAAAAGCTTCTGCTCAATGGCGAGTGCTCCGTCAACGAGGTATTTGATCGTTTCGAATATGGCGTCCTAGTGAATGCCAGTGATTTCTTCGAGCGCGGGCTGGACAAGGCCGCGATAGAGAGGATGGCGTTGCACAGTCAGTACATCGATTTGCCTATTGTTTCTAGAACATCAGTCGACTCGACAAAGACTGAACAAACTTATCGAATAGTCTCAACTCCGGCAGAAAGTCCTTTTCTCGTATCGCAGTTGAGTTTGCCTTCAGTCTTGGAAAGCCGAGTCAAAGGCAAAGACGTGCAAGCTTACTGTGTTTAAGTCAGGGTGAAGAATGGAACCGTTACTAAGTATCATCGTCCCAAGCTACAACGTTAGTAGTAAAATATTTGATTGCTTTTCATCGCTCGACGCGTTGAAGAAGCATGTAGAGGATCTCGAAGTTATCTTCGCAGACGACAAGTCTACGGATGACACATACGACAAGGTGCTGGAGTTCTCCTCTACCCGAGATTGGGTAACATGTTTCCAGCTGCCTGCTAATACTGGTACCCCTTCTGTGCCTAGGAATCAGGCCTTGAAGGTTGCAAAGGGCAAGTATGTGTTCCACTTGGATTCGGATGACAAGATTCTTGCGGACGGTATCTTGGCTGAGCTTTCATTAGCGGAGCGTACCCAAGCAGATGTGGTACGAGCACCTCTACTGAGATTCGACGGACGTTCTGAATTAAAGATGAACGTTATTCCTGATTGGGATGAATCAATGCCGCGTATCGAGCGGGTGCGGCGTGTAGTCCGGTACCACAGCACAACAGTTTGCGGACTCTATCGGCGGAAGTTCATGATGGATGAAGGCCTCGAATGGCCGGAGGACCTACGCCTGGCTGAAGATGCCATTTTCTTATATAAGGCTTTGGTTAAAGCGAATGTTCAATACTCTGCTGAGCCAGATTTCCGCTACAACACTGTAAAGGTTGGGACTAAGTCTTCAAGTACTCAGCAGTATCAGAAGCGTGAGTTGGATAATCACTTATCGGCTTGGCGTCGATCGGCAGACATCCTTTCAACCATTGGCATTGACTATTTCGGTCTCCGGGGGCAGATTGCTCTTCAAGCTGCGTTCCAGAATATGATTCGTTATAACCAAGGCGGTTTTGCCGAGGAAGATTTTCGCCGTCTAAGTGATTTTCTAAACGAATTTGAACCGCAGGTTCGCGCCTTTACATACGGTCCACGTTTTGCTCAGCTAAGAGACTTTGTGCTCGACGGGAAGTATGCCGAATTCCAAGAAGCCATTAAGATTCGACTGCTCATTGCTGGCTATGATCTTCGGTTCATTCTTCCGGCTGTGCCTGAACTGTCCAAGTATTATCAAGTTTGCGTGGATGAATGGACTGGGCATGACTCGCATGATGAAGAGCGAAGCCGCCGCTTGCTCGAATGGGCTGATTCAATCCACTGCGAATGGATGCTTGGCAATGCAGTTTGGTACTCGAAGAACAAAAATCCACGTCAATCACTGGCTGTTCGGCTCCATAGATTTGAAACCACGAAGGACTATGGTAACCAGCTGGACAGAGCTGCTGTGGATAAAGTGATTACAATTGCTCCTGGAATGTTTGAGGAAACGCAGTCTGTTTTTGGATTTGATCGGGAAATAGTCACTTATGTTCCGAACTATATCCAGACGTCTGAGTACATGACTAGTTCAGACCCTGCCAAAGTTTTCAATCTTGTGATGGTTGGAAGCATTCCGATTCGTAAAGGCTATAGGAGAGCATTGGAGCTCTTGCGGCAGCTTAAAGAGGTAGATCCGCGCTATTCACTGACGGTGTTTGGGCGCCGACCGGACGAGTTGGGCTGGGTCATCAATGATCCGGCCGAACGTGAATACTTCTCGGAATGTGAGCGGTTTATTGAGCGTAATGGGCTCGGCTCTGCTGTTCATTTCCAGGGGTGGGTCGACACAAAGACCGAACTGGCAGATAAAGGGTTTGTTCTTTCGCTTAGTGATGCCGAAGGATCTCACGTTGCGGCTGCCGAGGGATTTGCAGCATCAAACATCACTCTTCTTCGTCCATGGGCTGGTGCAGAATACATGTACCCGAATCAGTATATTTTCGATTCCTTGGCAGATATGCGCGACTATGTTTTGGAGTGTCGAGACTACGAGGTCTTTAAGGCTCGGGCCAAGGTAGGTAGAGACTATGTTGAAGATCGCTATCGCATGGAAAGGTTTATCGAGCTCTATACATCGACCATGCCGATCCCGCACAGTGTTCCATAGTTAGTTTTCTTTAGGAACCGGCGTAGGTAATTCGATGTATGACACCGTTTCGTAAGTTCGGGCGGCGCGGGAGAACCTAGTTTAAGACAGTCTCCCGCGCCGGTTCTCGGGCTTGTTTACTGCCGCGCCACCTGAGTAGATAAGGTTGAACGGATCCTACGGGTTGTAGAGTAACCGATTTCGAATTGCAGAACATTTAACAGCTTGTGGTTGGTATCGCAACCGCAGGCTTCTCTTGCGATCTTTGCTGACAGGGGACCAATAGAACTGTAGTAATACCTCTCATGAGTGTTGATTTCCTTCTAGTGTTAGCTGTCAATTCTGGCAGCAAGGCTCCTTGTGGTGTCGGTTGAGCTAACGAAGGATAAGCGCAGATGTCTTCCTTGTAGTATTTGAAATAGTAAGAGCGCTTTTCCTTAAAGTTCTTTGTTAAGAAACGTCTGCGAATGGGAGACTTTTCGCATACGAGCAAAGACGACTTTTGCGGTTAGCTCTTGATGCGTCAGGTCGTGGCCACTCGCAACGGGGCGGCTCGAGGCGTCGCTAAGCATGGCTGCGTGAGAGGGAAAATCGCGCGACTATCCCAAAGCAGAGAGTTAATGTGACGTCCTCTAAGATTGCTCTATGGCTAACTTGACTTCTGTCCGCACTGTTGTTGTCCCCGCAGCTGGTATGGGTACGCGTTTCCTTCCCGCTACCAAGACTGTTCCGAAGGAACTTCTGCCAGTTGTGGATACCCCGGGTATTGAGATGATTGCGGAGGAGGCCGCGGGGGCCGGCGCGACGAGATTGGCAATTGTAACCTCGCCCCGCAAAGACGAAGTGATGCGCCACTTTGATGAGTTCCCCGAGCTTGTGGAAACTCTCCGCGCTCGTGGCAAGGATGAGCAGGCGGTAAAGGTTGAGCGTGCTGCACAGATTATTCAGCCGGTGGCTGTTGTGCAGGACAAGCCTTTGGGGTTGGGCCATGCGGTAGGCCTGGCTGAGGGGGTGCTCGATGAGGACGAGGATTTCTTTGCCGTCATGCTTCCGGATGATGTCATCGAGCCCACTGCTGCTATGAGTGAGATGATTCGCGTTCGCCAAGAGCGCGGAGGATCGGTGCTCCTAGCGGTTGAAGTGGAGCCCGACCATGTATCCAACTATGGCGTGTTTGATATTGAGAGCACTGACAATGACCGCGTAAAGAAGGTCGTGGGCATGGTAGAAAAGCCCGCGGTGGAGGATGCGCCGTCAAATCTAGCGGCTACTGGGCGCTACCTGTTGGATCGGGCGATTTTTGATGCTCTGCGGCGCATCGTTCCGGGGAAGGGGGGAGAGCTTCAGTTAACCGACGCAATTGATTTGCTTATCTCCGAAGGCCACCCTGTCCACGTTGTTGTACACGACGGTATTCGCCACGACCTAGGAAATCCCGCCGGCTTTATCCCAGCGAGTGTGGAGTTTGGTTTGCGCCACCCGAAGTATGGGCCAACTCTTTTCCGCGATATTGAGGCGATTATGGAGAAGTACCGGCCACAGTTGGGGTAGCGAATAGTGTTGCATCCCCTGATCTATTAGATCTGGCGTACGCCTAATCAATACTCTCTAAACTTGCCAGAAACGTGCGCTGCCGCTCACCGGTGGTGGGGTGGCCTTCGCCATGGCAGCGCTTGGCCGGACTCACGCGTTTATCGCTGGGTGGGCGCTGACGCTGGGGTACTCGTGCGTCGTCGCGTTGAATGCGTCGGCGGTTACGCTCGTCTTCCGCGTCACGTTTCCTGAATTGGTCATGAGGGGCGCGCTTTCAGTTCGGTTCCAGTTCTTTGCCGTTGTACTCATGATTGTTGCGGTGGTGGTCATCGTGGCGTCGATGGTGATTTATTACGTCGCCAAGCGCCCGGGGCTTGCACCAGCTTTCCCCGTCGACGTCCCGCCGGCACCAGCGGCTGCGACCATCATCGCTTTTGCTCCGTGGGCCTTCGTGGGCTTTGATTCTATTCCGCAGCTGGCAGGCGAGTTCAATTTCTCGCCGAAGAAAGAGCTAGGCCTTCTGATGTGGGGAATCATTGCGGCAACCTTGATCTACTTGGCGATGATGCTCGCGACCTCCATCGCTGTGGGAACCAATCACGATGCTTATGAAGGGGAGCCATGGCACCCGCAGTTGCAATAAGTGACGTAATGGGACCGACAGGTGTTCAGAAGACTGAAATGGTAGCGGTGTGGTGAGTATCTGGTAGCGCCTGAGTGAGTATCCGGTAGCGGTGTCTTACTCAGGCGTTGTTGGTGGTTATGTGTTGGTGGTGAGGCGCATGTTTGGTCCTTCGAGTGTGATGATCTCGGCGCCGGAGACGAGTCGGTTGAGGATTGACTCGGAGATCACGGCGTCGGGGATGGACTTGTACCACTCCAGTGGGGTGAATTGTGAGGTCACTATCGTTGAGACTTTGCCTTCTCGCCCGGCGAGGATGTTGAGAAGTTGGTGCGCGGTCGCGGCATCCACAGGTGTGGTCAGGAAGTCATCGAGGACCAGGACGTCGACGTCGTGGAGGTGCTGGATGAACTTCAGCCGTGCGGGGTCATCGGGTTGGAGGACTGCCAGTTCGGCGGCGAGCATGTCGGTGCGGTAGAACCGTGCGGAGTAGTCGTTGCGGCATGCTGCTGTGATCAGGGCTTGGGCGAGGTAGGTTTTGCCGACTGAGGATTTGCCCAGGATGACAATGTTTTGGCCCAGGTGGCACCATTGTCCGTGAGCGAGTCTGCTGACTTGCTCGGGGTTGATGTTGCGGTCAGGCGTGCAGACCACGTTTTCAAGGCAAGCATCAAGGTTTGGCGATCGGGATGCTTTTAGCAGTTTGTTGATGCGTCGTTCACGCCTGGCCGCGACTTCTTTATCGAGTGCGTAGAGCACCTTTTGGGAAAACGTCCATGCGTCGAATGCGGGATCGTTGGCGATGTCGATGACGCTTCTGCCGAAGGCAGTCATCCGCAGCGCGGTGAAGTCGGGCAGGACGGACTCGTCAAGGAAGCGATCTGCTGGCGGGGTTGGTGATGACATGGGCTTTTAGTGTCCTTTCTTAGCGAGGTTGTCCATGCTGAACTGGTCTGCACCGCCGAGAAACGCGCCGGTGGTATCCCGGTCGGTGATTGCAGGGGCGGTGGGCTGGTTGACTGTGGTGCTGCGCGGGGCCTGGTCTAACCCGCGGGCCGGGTGGCGTGTTCTTTGCGTATGGCGGCCATCATGTTTTTGACCGCGGTATATGACACAGCCCGTCGGCTGCCGTCGTTGGCCATCAGGCGCTGGCATGCCTCTTCCAGGATTGGTTTGTTGCCGTGTTTGCCCATCGACAGCACGTTTCTACAGGACTGGTACGCCTGGGCCGGGATGGCTTTCGCCGCGATGAGTTCTTCGATGACCTTGCGTGTTGCCGGGCCGGTTTTGCTGGCTTCGCGATAAAAGTAATCGCTTGTCCACAGCCCACGGGTGGAGTCCATTCCAGATGGAATGTGCTCATAGTCAGTGACATAGGCCCCACGCTTATGCGAAACCTGGTGGGTTGCCACGGTTGTCCCCTGGTCAAAGACGGTCAAGACCTGGCCTGTGATGCGCACATCGACAGTGCGGCCAACAAGCTGGTGCGGAACGGAGTAGCGCACCGTTGCAACCGTGATATGGAAATCCGGGGCTACTTTCGCACGCTTCCACTCGGTATGTTGCCACGGGGTTGCCGGCAGGTCAGCAAGGAGATGCTGCTCGTGTGCTTCGAAGAGATCCCTGCGGCTTGACTGCTGACTGCGAAACGGCACGGAGGTGTTGATCGCATCGACTAAGCCCACAATCTTTCCGTTGAGCTCATCTAAGTCAACACACTGGTGGTCTTCAAGGGCGTGGATGATCTTGTGCGTGACGATCTTTACCGCAGCTTCCACATTTGCTTTATCCTTCGGCCGACGCGCGCGTGTGGGAAGTGCTGCTGTGTTGTAGTGCTCCAAGAACTGCTGGTAGGTGTCGTTGACCTTCCGATTCCTATCGGCAGTGCTGATTGCGTTTGATGCCGTCGACGCGTTATCGGGGACAACAACCTGGCAGACCCCACCGAAGTAGTCAAACGCTTGGCGGTGTGCATCAAGCCAGGACTGTTGCCGCTGGTCAACACACGCACAAGCAAACAGCATTCCTGAATACGGCAGCGAAGCGACGAAAATGCTGACTTTCGCACCCGGTGTGCCCGCAGGGTCGTACAGGCGCATCTTGTTCCCTGCCCAGTCCACCTGCATCGTATGCCCTGGTGCATGGGTGATCCGGGCGGTAAGCCCGGCCGCATCGACATGGGAGGCAACCAGCTGGCGGAACCGGTCGTAGCTGTAATGACGCTGGCCCGGCTGGGTGGGGGTGGTGGTGTAGCGAGCCCACAATACTTGCAGTGTCTGCTTCACACGCCCTGTGCGTGCTTTGACGACCGCGTCAAAGTCAATCGGGACGAACTCGCCTTGACCGCTGGTGCGTTTATCAACGAATATCTCGTCTAGCTCGTCATTCGTCAACGCCGCGACCTGCTGGGCAGTAGTCAGGCCAAGGCTTCGCAGCGCTTGGTTCGCTCGGGAAATCGCGCGGTGCGAGCACCCGAGCTGGTCTTCAATCTGGCGGTAAGAACGCTTCCTAATCAGCAGCGTCATCACCGCACGGTAATCCGTCATCAGCGGACTCCTTCCAGTACGCGCCGCACCCGAGTGGTGCGGCTACCGGAAGTATCACCCCGAGCGCCGCGAGCTGCTACCAGATACTCACTGAAGCGCTACCAGATAGTCACGACACTGCTACCAAATAGCCGGTCGCAACAGACAGGCCTAGTGCTCATGGTCGTTGCTGTTAGCGCTGGAGTCCTTACTGGGCTTAACGGGTTCTTTACTGCAGCAAGCCGTGTGTTGTTTACCCTTGGTCGCGCCAACCTGGTCTCTAGTCGGTTAGGTGAGCTAAACGGCAAGGAGCGTACCCCTCGGAATGCGATTCTTCTGGTGTGCACAGTGTGCCTGGTGACCCCGTGGTTTGGGCGCGCAGCCTTGACATGGGTCGTCGATATGTCGAGTGCTGGTATCACAGTGGCGTATTTCTATCCGTGCTTCTGTGCATGGAAGATTGCGCGCACTGGGCAGGTCCCCGGGATGCCCAAGCCCATTGCACCGAACAAGTTTTACGAGTACTTCGCGCTGGTTGGGTGCACCCTCTCGGTCGGGTTTTGGCGCTGGTCTTTGTCCCGGGCTCGCCTGGCATGCTTGGGACGGCTCCGCTCATCGCGCTGGTGGTCTGGATTGTGCTGGGGCTGGCGTCGTGGGCTATCAAGAGTCGTCAGTTGAAGAATGTGCCGCCGGAGGAGACGGCGGCGTTGGTTTTGGAATAGTTGAAGCGGCTGGACGGCAGTAGCTGCTGGATGGGGCGGATGACTACATGGCGCCTCGGTAAACCGAGCGGTCATTTAGTTGAGTGGTCTCAAATGGGGCGAGGACGTCGAGTCTTGAGAGCTTCTCCCATACTTTGCGTGATTGTCCACGGTTGGTGAGGATACCGAGCTTCACACAGCGGAGGAGTACTGCTTCGGTGTTAAAGACTGTTGCTGCCTGTCGCTTGCGTATGAGCTCTTTCGCGTCTTCGTTATCAATGATGATAGCGGTACGCACCGAATGGTCCTCTTCAAGGAGTGCTAGGCAGTGAGCGATTGCGACGTATTCTCCCAGGTTTTTCGCCATTCCACCCTGGATTGAGAATCTGGGTCCCGCGAATAGGCGGATGTATTTGAAGAGGCGATCCATGTCGTCGTCAAGCACGTGCACGTGGCCATACGCAATGAGTGATGCCCATGTTTGGGCGCCGCACTGAAACTGCGGAACTTTCAGTTTTCTCTCTACTTCGTCTCTTACCGCCGCAGGCACGTGAAGCTGTTCATCGTCTACGAACTTGAGAAGCAGGTCCTGTTGGTTGGCACAGATGAAATTCAGCAACACGCTGGTGTCGGCAACGATGAACTTTCTCGTCATGGCGAACCTACTCGTTGGCGAAGAAGTCATCCAGGTTCGCCTCTATATCGTGGTGATCTGTGAGATTCTGGCTGACAGAACTTGGAGTGGTTTGCATTGAATCTGCTACTTCCTCGGGGCTAACCTGCTCGGCGAACGCTACGGTTGACAGGGTGATGAGTCCTTGGGAGTAGGCCTTGTAGGCATCGGCAACGAGCCTTTCGGAAGCCCGCGGCAGAGCAGCAATCTTGCGTGCGTGGTCATACGAGGCTTTCCATCCGAAGCGGGAGGCGAGTCCCTTGGCGGTGTGATCCCTTAGCTCTTCCTTGGTTTCTTTCGAAATAAGTCCAGCTTGGTGCAGCTGGATGGCTGCTACGTGTGGAGAGACTTGGAACCGTTGGACAACTGTAGACAATAGCTCTTCCGCATCTGCGTATGCAGGCAGCTCTTGTAACGCTTCTTCAGGGCAGAGCACGCAGCGCGCAAAGGTGTTTGCGCGTGTTTCGGAAGGCAGAGTCTTGTCACATTGCAAGGAAGCGCCATCCTCCGTGATGTCCCCGGCCACGATGTGCCCGATTTCGTGGGCGACGGTGAAACGCTGTCGGAAAGGATTGTTGCTCGTGCTAATCCCTACGGTTAAGGCACCTGAAGCAGGATCGCGAAGAGTCAGTGCATCGAGGTCATCCGTCAAGTCGAGCACGATGAAGTCAGCGTCAACGAGCTTCATGAGATTGTTGATGTCGCTGACAGGTTCTAATCCGAGGTCGTGCTTCGCGCGAAAATCAGCAGCCAGCTCAACGCCCTGTTGTGAGGGGCTCGTTGAATTAGGCATGTGCGCTATCCAGGTTCACTCGTAGCTGGAGATAAGGCAGAAGAGTTTGTGTTGCTTCCTCGGTTTTGGCCTGGTGGCCACGGGCCGCAACGCGTACACGCTGGGAGAGCGGGGTGGCGTCCACAAGCTCAGCGGCATCTATACCAAGAGCCCACGCGAGGGCCATGATGTGGTGGAGAGTTGGCGTGGAAGTGCCCTTCTCTAAGCGGGCCAGGGTGGGCTGGGACAGAATTTCATCGGTCATGGCGGCGAGCTCTCTTTGGCTGAGTCCGCGAAGCTGACGCTGAGCGCGGACACGCTCGCCGAAGTCGGTAGGGATGTTCATTTTGTGCTCCTTAGTGACTTCGATTAAACACGTGAATCAGATTTGAGTCAATATGATTCAGGGTGCCGTATGATCAGAGGAAAGCTTTTCTGATCTCTGTGATCGCATGCGCAAACGGTATCCGCTCCTGCTCGATGCGCAGCCGACATTGGGCATTACTTTGGACGCTCCAGCAGGCGTTGACTAGTTCTGTGCTCATTGGGCATAATTCTAGGCAGGGGCAGCCCTACTACGTGTACAGCTGCTCGACCATCACCGGGGCTACTGGCAGGTGAGGGGTCATTTTTCTACTGTGCTTGGGGTGCTAGTGACTTTGCGTTGAGCAGCTACCAAGCGTCTTGTGGAGAATTGCATTCGCGTGCATAAACGATTCCGCTCCTGTTCAATGCGCAGCCTTCCTTTGGAGTAGGTAAGGCAGTAGACGCGTTACTCTTCGGTGGTGAGGTGGGTGAGGACGGCAGCGTCAGCGAGGGAGCTTTCTAAATCGGACAGCACCGGGGCTTGGTTGAGATAATGTAGGCGAGAGTTGTTGCGGAGCAGGCCTAGAGCGGTGGTGCCGAAGGGGGCAAGGAGTGCTAGGCGCGGTTGGCGAAGGGGGCCAATCCATTTGCCGGCAAAGCGCTGGCGATGGTCAATGGAAATCTGTCAGGGCTCGCGTGCGACTCAGATGAAAACAGTGCCGTGGTTCAGGTGCATCCAGTTGGATTTTTCGATCACATCACGAGCAACCTTGTAGTGAATAACATCTACTTCACGCCAGGCGATGAAGAGCAGCTTTATGGCGGTAACAGCCAGTTTATTGAAACTAAAACTGGCGAGTTCGTCACTTTCATAGAAAGCAATGCTGCCATTGCGATTGGCTCATCATCCCTGGTCATGATCAAAGGTAGTTAATTAGTGGTCGGGTACCAGGGGTGATGTCCGATAATTCTCGGAACTCGCTAATCCCCTCAGGCTCTGCCTCGGTGTCTCTGTTGGATGGGAAGTACTCCGCAGCTTTTGCCAATATCCTTAGTGCTGCGACTGAGCGTGCGTACTTCGAAGAAGCCGCTGTTTCAGGTACTAGGCGGTATCTAAAGAGGCTCATTAACTCTGATGATTTATCTGCACCAAGATTCTGGCAAAGTTGGGGATAATTGGCTTCTCTAAAGAACTACTTGAAGCTTTGGAGACGGCGGGGCACCGACGATTTTCTCCAACTGGGGCAGTCGAAGATTTGACTCTCTTGCGATCATTTCACGATGAATTCCGTTCTCCTCAAGGAGCTGCATGGATTTTTCTAAAAGTGCTGGGCGGTCGCATTTGGTAATCAGTCCTGGTTCTGTGCGTCTCCACTTTTTACGTGAAAGAGTGGTCATCGCGCCACGATAGCTATTCTCGCTAATTGTTCCGAGTCGTCGCATTCTAAACAACAGAGCTTGAACAGACATACCCCACTTCTCTTTTAGCTCGAAGAGTTTCCGCCAAGACTGTTGATTTATCGACCGGGGAAGCTCGGGGAGTAACGATTGGGTCGGCGCCAAAAACTCTGATGCAAATAAATGGGCTTGGGATTCTGCAGCTGTTTCGCCTGGCTCCGCTCCCTCATGCATCACCAAATGCCCTAGCTCATGCGCTAAATCGAATCTTTGACGGTAGAAGTCATTCTTTTGGGGATTTAGGATGATATAAGGTCTCGTGCGCACCCACATTGAATACGCATCAACATTAGCCGTAGCTTCCTCGTTGAGCGTAACAATGACCCCTTTCCTTTCGATGGTAAGAAGCAAGTCCTTGATCGGTAGAGTCCCCAAGTTCCAGGTTTTTCGGAGTAGACGTGCTGCGGCTTCCACTTCATCATCTTCTTCAGGAAAGTCCACGGACGGCAGATCTGGTTCTGGGAGAATTAGGTGTTGTTCAAGGCCACTTGTAACGGTCGCGGTGAGGACGCCAAACTGATGGGCTTGTCGCCGGATTTTTTGAGGGGTGGTTTTTAATGAGCGAAAATGCGGTGGGGTTGAGGAAGCTGGTAGTGGGGAAATGGTTTTGCGAAAAAACTCTGGCTCGACCTCGAGCTCGTTGGCTAGCCTAAAAATAGAGTCTTCCGTAGGGGTTTTTGAGCCGCGTTCCCAAGAAGAGACGGCTGCTGGTGTCACGTTTACGCGCTCCGCGAGCTCCTTCTTAAGGAGGCCATTAAGTTCACGAGCCTGTGTCAATCGCTCTGGCGCGAATGAATCAGCTATTTCCCTTAACCTGCCCATATGTCTGTCCTCGGTCGTTTGTTCCTGCTTTTGGCTGAGCCTTGTGCTCTGGTGCTCTTCGAAGCTGAATTCCTAACTCGTCCGCTGAATGAGTGGACGCTGGTGCTGCCTTTCTAATCGTATTAGAGGTGGTTGGGGTTGAGAAATCTAGTTGAATGTAGTCTGCCCAGGCGCTCCCGATAACTCGGCCCTCTGTTGGAACGCCAATTCTAGCTTCTAGGAGTCCGTCGGAGGGGGAGGCTCGGTAGGCTACGAAAATTACGGAGTGGAAGGGGTTGTTTTCTTGGATTTTTTGATAAGCAAGCCCGCCGACGAATGTTGAGGCTTCATGCAGGAATAGTGCAGTTTGGGTCCCTGAATTGGTCTCTGCGTCGGAAGCTCTAACAAGATCACGACGAATGTCACTTTGTTTCATCCAATCTACAGTGTCTAGATCTTTGAAGTTTGAGCAGTTAACGACGGTGATGATGCACCCTTTAGAGATCCATCCGTGGAAGCCTCCGTATGAAACTTCGTTGATGTCGAAGTCCGGTTTTGGGGGACGCGACGCAAACACTTCTGGGGGAAGGTTTTGGGATAGGATATCCATCCCCGCGTCGTCGGCACTCTGTTCGGGTATCGAGTATTCCCCCAGCCTAAAAACCCTCCTGAACTCATCGAGTTGGTAATCCTGGCAAAGTGCAGCAAAGGTTTTGGGCCCTTGCTTCTTTTCGGGCGTCCAGTCCTGTTTTGCCCTGGCAATTGCCGAGAGTAGGGCAAAGGCTACGGATTGCTGAAATGAATAACTTTCAATTAACTGATGTGGAGAAATCATGAAAGCAAATATACCAGAATGCTGATATAGGTGGCGAAAACTTAACTAGACGAGGTTGTTGTTGGGCAACAAGTGGAGATGTAATTAGGCGAGTCGCTGGTCAGCGTGCACATGAATAGTTGCATTCGTCTACCCGGTGACAGGGCGGACTAATGAGAGAAGCGGGAAAACTACCGATGGAATGGACGGTGCCTACTTCCAAGTCGGTGCATCCGTCGAAGTGGCTGGTTTTGATAGGAAGCATCGCTCTGATGACACAAAATCGTCAGGGGCCTTTTGAGAGTCATGCAGGACGCGCTCAACGACCTGCGCCATTTTGATTAGCCGAGGTCGCAGGTGAATTCGAAACCTAGTGAAAATGTCATGTGCAATGGTTGTGTTCCATGTCAGCGAGGCTTAACAAGGTATGGGTTTTCGCACTCACATACGCAAACGGAATTCGCTCTTGCTCAATGCGCAGCCTTCCTTTGGTGTAAAGCAAGCGGTAGGCGCGTTGCTCTTCGGTGGTGAGGTGGGTGAGGGTGGCGGAGCCGTCGCCGGGGTCGGGGACGGCTAGGTGCTGGAATTCGGTGACGGTGGCGGGGTCCATGAGTAGTGATGTGGTGTGGGGGAAGTGAGTGCGCACGGCGTTGAGGATGGCAAAGCCGGCGGCATCGAGGTCGCCCCAGTAGGTGATGTCGGTGCGGTGGAGCCAGCCCAGTGCCTGGAGTTGGTGAGCGGCGGTGCCGGAGCCGAGGATGGCGATGGTGGTTGGGGAGGCGTCGGCAAGCGCGGGAAGTGCCAGGAAGGTTTGTTTGTTCTCCACGATGAGCACCCGGGGCGGGGTGTCGGGGAAGAGGGTTGCGGCGTCGGCGAGGGGGATTTCGATATCGGAGAGTGCCGGGGCGTGGTTGAGATAGCGCAGGCGCAGGCGGGCATCACTGCGGCGCAGGCCCAAGTCCGTGATGCCGAAGGGAGCAAGGAGCGCCAGGAGCAGGCGGCGGTGGGTGCCTATCCATTTACCATCCACGCCTTCCACCGGCACGGCGCGCTCCCACTCGCCGGAGTGGGGATTGGCGCGCAGCCAGGTCAGACACGGCCCAAGGCAGCGCAGATCATAGGCGCTCAAATCCTTCCACTGGTTGTACGTGTGGCGGACGGTATGAGTGAAGTCCGGGGAGTCCGGAAAGATGGCGGCGATGTCCTGGGCGCGCTGGAGGGCCCGGTTGTAGTCGGACATCAGGCCCGCGGCGGCAGCGATGCGCGCGGCGCCGGTGAGTACTACGCGTGTGGGAACGTCGTTGGTGCCAAGGCCCGCGCGGGACCAATTGCGGGATTCATAGATGACCTCCTCCTGGTGCGGCCAGCGCTGCCAGGCGCGGATGAAGTCCCTCGTGGCCTTGATATCGCGGGCGGCGGCCGTAGCTGTTGGCGGGTGCAGCGGCCAGTCCAGGTTGAGTGCAGCGGGATCGGCGAGTGCTTCGGCGAAGTGGTTGCGCAGGTACTTGGCGGCATGCCCCTGCAGGTCTTTAGGAGTCCGCATCGTCGGAGTCCTTGGGGTCGGGTTGTTGGGGGTCGTGGGTGGTGGAGGCGTCGATAAGCTTATAGCCCGTGCGTGCCTGCGGGCGGCCGTCGATGGTGAGCTCGTCGTAGCTGACCACGATGGTGCCGTCCACATAGGGCGAGAGAGTCTGGATGAGCTTGAAGGGCGTGGCCAGAATCATGTGGAATCCAAAGGACGCGAAGACGGACATGGCCGTGCGGGTGAAAGCGGGATCCGCGCGGTCAAAGGCCTCATCCAAGATGATGGACCCATAGGTGGGCACGTCCTGGTCCGGCTCCGCGAGGCGGAAACGCAGGGCTGCGGCCAAGCAGAAGAAGACGAGCTTCTGTGCCTGGCCACCAGAGAGCGAGGCGGAGTCCTGATAGGTGTTGGCCGTCGTGCCATCGGGGTAGCACTCGCGGCCGACAAAACTGACGTGCCGGCGGGTATCCAAAACCACGTTGCGCCAGCGGATATCCTCCGGCTGGCTGGAGCCGAGGCGGCTTAAGATCTTGTCCAAGGCGTGGTAGCGCGCAATGGCTGCCGCCGGATCATCCTCGGTGACTTCCGCCAGGCTGTGGGAGGTGGCGGCATCGAGATCCCGTTGGAATTCTTGAACCACCTGGCCGCGGGCGTCCTTGACGTCGATGCGCAGGGTGCGCTCACCGTTGAAGGGTGAGCGCTCCAAGGACTTGTTGATGTAGTCCATGCGCATCTCAATATCGCTGCGGGCGCGGCGCAGATCCGTGGCCAGGTGGGAGAGGTTGCGTACCGTCTGGCCATTGAGCAGCTCGAGGAAGCGGGCGCGGAAATCAGCCAGGCGGTCCGCCCGGAGGAACTTGAGCTTCTCGATGCCCTCGCCGGCGAAGCTGGCCTGCGGCTCCAAGTCGGCGGCCTCCGCCGGCCACTCGGACAGGTAGGCGTGCAGGACGGAGACGATCTTGTCGTTGGCCTCCTCGATGCGGCGCGCTGCCGTGCGGGCGGTCGCTTGCAAACTGGCCTGGACTTCATCGCGGCGGGCATCGATGTCATCGATAGTGAGACTGCGCTTGCCTTTGTGCAGGGCTTGAATGACTGCCGTCTCAATGTCTTTATCCGCGATCTCCGGCACGGGGCCGATGCCGCGGCGGCGTGTGGTGGAGCGCTCGAGCTCGCCTTCGACGTTGCCCAGGTGTTTCTGCGCCTCGTTGAGTCTGGCGCGGGCGGCATCGAGCTTCTGCTTGGCCTGTGCGTGCGCGGCGGCCAGCGCCTGGGCCTCCGGGGAGGAAGCCAGCGAGTCAAACTGCTCTTGCAGATCCTGCTTGCGGGCCTCGGCGGAGGCGGTGTCGATGTCCTGGAATGAGGTATCTAGCACTTGCTGGGCCTTATCGCGCTGGGAGCGCAGGATGTCCATCTTCCGGTTAAGGTCCTGGACCTGCTTGGCCGTAGCGCGGGCGGTGGCCTTGGCTTCGGTGAGCTGGGAGCGCAGCAGCTCAATCTTGGCGGTGTTGGTGGAGCCCACCCGGTACCAAGCGGTGCCGTTAAAGCGCGTGCGGTCATCCTTAATGAAGCGCGTTGAGCCGTCCTTGTCCTTGGGGCGGCTTTCCAAGCCATCGCGGGTAATGGCCGGGGTCAAGGTGGCCTTCTCCAATTCCGCTACGGAGTCCACGCATTCGTAGTTGAAGCGGCGCGAAATGTGGTGGCGTACCCAGCCCGCCATGGCGTGGTCTTGGAACTCGAGTTTGTGGATGAGCTGCCGCGGGCTGCGCGCCGCTGCCGGCGCTGGGGCAAACTCCGGGATTGTGCGGTACTCCAAGCGCGTGCCCACGTTGCGGGAATTGACCCACTGGTTGATGGCCTCCCGCGCGGCTTCGGGCACGAGCAGGGTGGCGGCGAAATTGTGCAGCAGCTTCTGGATCACCGGCTCCCACTCGCTCTGGTGCGGGCTGATATCGATAAGCTCGCCGGCGAAGGGGAGCTCGGACTCGGCATAGCCGGTATCGCGGGCCAGTTGCGAGCGCAGCTCCACCAAGGTCTTATCGATGTTGGTTCTCCGCGAGCTGAAAGAGCGCAGCTCGCTGTCCAGCGTGGAGCAGGCGGTGGCGGCGTCGCGGGCGGCCACGCCCGCCTCCTGTTGGTGGTTGATGAGGTCCTCGAAATCGGCCTCGAAGTCCGCGATGCGGATCTTCGCGTTGGCCTGTAGTTGGGCGAAGCCATGCGGGCTGAGCTCGTAGTGATCAGTCCACTGTCCAGCCGCTGCACTGAGGCGCTGGAACTCCTTCGTGCGGTGCTCAATCTCCTTTTCGGCGGTTTCTATCTTGGCCCTTAAGGCATCGAGCTCACCCGAACTGAGCTGGGATACGGCCACTGCGGCGAGGCGCTCTGCGTCATCGAGGTGAGCTACATCGGCCTCAAGGGATGCGGCCTGAGACTGGGCTTCAGCCAATTGCGCCGAAAGGGCTCGAATGCGAACGTCCAGTTCTTCAGCCACCAAGCGGGCGCGTACAGCTGGCAACGCCTCAGCCATGGCCTCCGCTTTTGCTTTATCTTCCTCCGCGCCTGTGCGCTGGGAATGCAGCTGGGGCAGGGGAGCGAGCGTATCAATCTGGGCCTTGACGTCTTCGACCCGCAGATAGGCTTGGCGCAGATCCTCAAATTGCTCGACGGCCTCATCCGCCTTCTCAAAGGTAGCCGGACGGTCCAGCATGTAGTCCCTAAAGAGCTGGTCCAGGCTGGAGAGGGACTTCGCGGATTGCGTGCGGTGGAGAAGGAGCTGGCCCTCCACATTCTTGATGCCTAGGCGTTTGCGGAAGCGGTCTGCGAACGTGGTGTAGGTCGGCGTGAAGGACGCGCCGGGGCCTTTGTACAGTGCCTTAATCTTGCGGGTGTCCAGGCTGCGGGTGAGCAAGGGGCTGAGCTTGTCGATGTCCTCGTCGCCCGGCACCAGCCCATACAACCTCTTGATCTGGCCTACTGAGTTCTCACCGCCGTTGAGGCGGAAGATAGCGATGAGGGTGTGCTGCTTGCCCGCGCCGTTATCGTAGGTAAGCGCAACGACCGAGTTGGTGGCGCCCTCCCGCAAGTATTCGGGGGCGATCTCACCGGTCTGGGTGTTCTCTCGCTGCCGCCACGCGCCGCGCACATAGGAGACGAGGTTGCGCCCGTTGTGCCGCCCGAGGTCCTGTTGCGACGCCGCGTTGAACTTCACGTGACTTTGTGGAACGAGCACCGCAGACATGGCATCGAGCAACGTGGACTTGCCGGAACCCGAGCCGCCTGTAATGAGGAAGCCCTTGCGGGCTACTGGGATGGAGAAGTAGCCGTGGAAAGTACCCCAGTTAATCAGCTGGATGCGGCTGATGCGGAATTGGCCGGGGTAGAGGGTGGTGTTCTTAGTCATCGGAGGCATCCTCCTGCTCTTGGAGCTGCTCCGGTTCCTGCTCATCCTGGTCTTCCGTCTGTGCCAGGCGGGCGTATTCATCCCGGATGGCGGAGACCGTGGAGGCGTCGAAAAGCTGGCGCAGTACCGGGGAAACCTCAAAGCGGCCCTCGGTTTCGGTGGCGCTGATGAGGGAATAGTCATTCTGTATGCGTTTCATTGCCGCGTTGAAGCGCTTGGTGAAGCCGGCCTCGTCGCGGTTATCCACCGCACGGACATAGCCGATGCTCTCCCGGAGATCCTCCACGTCCACGATGACGCGCTCGCCGGGCAGGGTGAGGCCCAGCTCCTGGCGCAGGTTCAACAAGATGGCGGTGTCGATGTGCTTAAGCTTGTCCGTGCGCAGTACCTGCGGGATGCTCAAGCTGTCTTCCTCCACCATGCGGGTGAATGCGAAGCCTTCCGTCTCATCCACGACGAGCTCCAGGAACACCTCGTGCAACCGGGCGCGTAGATTCTCTTCGTCGGAGATGATCGCCGCCCACAGTACCGGTTCCTTCTGCGCGCGAATGAGCGGGCCCTGCAGCAGCTGCACCAGCGCGCGCCGTGAATGGTAGGTCAGCGTTCCTTTATCGTGTTCCCACAGCGGCGGCTCGTGCGCGGCATCGACGCGGGGGCTGTTGGCGGCGGTCACTGTAGCTCCTTAACGGTGGTGTGATCGAAATACATGGTGGGGATCTGGGCGCAACGCACGGTACCGTCTTCCTCGGTCCACATGACTGTCTCGTGTTCTTCTTTCAGCGAGGGCAACGGGTGGGAATCCGCGATATGTACCAAACCCACTACGCTGGCCAGACCTTGCGTCGGGGGATAGGCCTGCAGCACCTGGCCAATAGTGCAGGGGCCGGACTTGGCGACGGCCCCGCGTACCGCCTCGTGCAATTCCTCAAAGTCGATTTCTGATTCGCGGACCAGCTCATAGAGCGCCTGCGGGTCTTCCGTGCCGGGCTGGTAGGCCACTGGCGCCTCCTCCACGACCTCCCGCCCGGGATTGGCCAGGCGGATGCGGGAGACCGAATGAATCGACATGCCGATGCGCTGCAGCGGTGTGTCCATCCGGTGAAAGGCCTTCAGTTCGGAGTTCTGCGCGGCATCAATGGCCATGCCGCGGGCCTCGCGCAGCAGTTCAATCATGCGCCGGTCCTCCGCGAATTGCTCGGAGGAGACGTAGTTGCGCAAACTGCGCGCCAGCCCGGTCATGGTCTGGTTGACCTCGAAGCTGGTTTCCTCCATATCGCGGAAGAGGCTGCGCAGCCGCTGCCTCCTGTCCGGGGCGAGCTGCTGCCCGGGCTCGCTTTCCAGAACCTCCTTGATCCATTGGTCCAACCAGGCGCTGCGCTCTCTATCCATCAGGAGGGAATAGAAGCCGCGGAAGCTGCGCCCGGCCTCCGATTCCGCAATGTGGTCCACGCCGTTGAAGATTTCCTCCAGCACCTCGCCGCGGTAGCCCTCCGGATCTAAGAGCTGTCGGCGAAGCTGGTGGTTGAGGGCCTCGAGCTCATGGCGAACCCGGGCGAAATCGCTCGGCACGGCCATGGCCATGTTCAGTACGTCTTGGACGCGCTCCTCCGTCTCCGCGGCGGTGAGGCTTTCAAACTGCCCGAGGTGTGCCTTCTCAATCTCGCGGTCAATGCGGTCACGTTCTGCTTCCAAGCTGGCCACGCGGCTAGCGATGTCCTCGTTGGTATCCCGCGCCAGCCTTTGCAGCGCCGAGCTGATCGACTCCACCCGTGAGGCCGTCACCACGGTTACCGGTGCTTCCCAGCGCTCGATGGCTTCGAGTGCCGAGAGAGCATCTTCACTGGGCTCGAGCGTTTCACCGTGGGAGCTCTTGCCGGACTTTCTGATTAACCAGCCGGCCTTGACCCAGTCATTGCAGTAGTTCTGTGGTGTGCGGGGCATGGAAAACTCGCTGGCCAAAACTTCGAAATCAGTGACCATGAGCTCGTATACCTCTGCTGCTGGGCGTGCCCGGGTGCCGCGTGGGAAGTACTCCGCAATCAACGCCAGAATCACGGGCGCGTTGTCCGCAGCCAGGAGCCGGATCGCGGCGGAATCGCGCATCAAGCGCCGGAGGGAGAGGGCGCGTGCTTCAACAGACATGTCTTGATTCTGACAGGTGTGCCGGACATGCGCAGTGGAGTAGAGCTCAGATTTTCGAAGCCCTCTGCCTGGTGCATGACCTACAGAGCACAGGTCGAATTAATTACGCCCATGGAGGCGGGGTCAGAAGTGAAGCTTTAGGCTGCGTCCACCTGGTCGTCTTGTACCTCAACGCGGCCCATGAAATACCGTGAATGCGACTTTTTCAAGGATTCCAGGGAGGGCGCTGAAATATGGGCGATCTCGATATCAGGATCGTCGATCGCTGCTTCGCGGCGGAGGCGTTCCTTAAGCGCTTGAGTCGAGTCCGAGAATTGTTTGATGAAAGATTCGCCTGAGCGACGTTTGTAAGTGATTATAAATTCAGCCACTGTGCTGCTCCGATTCATCTGGCTGTCCAGCAAGGATTTTAGTTGTGCGCGGCCCCTAATCTAGTAGGAATCTGTCTAGCACGGAGTTCTAGCTGTTGTCGCGAGTGAACCCCTGCTTGGCTATGGTCGAGCTTCTCTTTCTGAACGTTGCGGCGAGGGCAGGGACGTTGGCATCGAGAAAGTCGTGCACGGTGGCACAGATGGTTTCTTTATCATCGGTATCGCGAGTGACTCGGCCAACCTGCTGAATGACAACGCCGCGGAAGCTTACTGGCGCTGCCAACACAAGAGTATCCAGTGCAGGAAGATCAATGCCTTCGCCGGCCACCTGGGACATGGCTAAAAGGACGAAATGCGGTGTTGCGGCAAGCTGCTCACGGACGGTTTGTCTCTCGCTTGCCTTTTGCCCGCCGTGGAGTTGGAGAACGGGGAAGGGGGCGTCGGCAAGCAAGGCGTTGAGGGTAGCGAGGTGTTCGCGTCTTTTCACTAGGACGAGGACCGTGTGTTCGTCCTGTGCTGCTTGTGTGATGACATCGGCGATGAGTTGGTTGCGGTGCTCATTTGCCGCCAGAGCGGTGTCGAGGTCGGGCCAGAACAGGTAAGGGGAGTCGTACGTGAACTCGGTGTTGTGGACTATGTAGTCGCGGCGTCCGGGGCGTTCGAGCTCGACGGTATGGCGGATAGGGCCGCAAATGAGAGGAAGTAGCTTATCGAGGCCGTCGGAGCGGTAAGGAGTCGCGGTCATACCGAGCATGAAACGAACGTTGAGGTGAGCTAGAACGTTGGTTAATCCGGCGGCGCCGACTCGGTGGCATTCGTCAACGATGATGTGGCCGTAGTTGGAGAGAAAGTCAGTCTTGGAATCGCTACGGCTAATGGATTGGGCAGTGACAATGTCTATCTCTCTACTGAGCTTCTTTTTGGAACCTGAGTATTGTCCAACCTGAGCTTCCGGGAGGAACTGCTTGAGGGCTTGGCGCCATTGGGTAGCTAGCTCCCTCGATGGAACTATCACTGCGGTCGGGACCGAACGCTGGGCGATGATTGCACACGCCATGACGGTCTTTCCAGTACCAGGAGGAGAAATGAGCATTCCGGACTTGTGCTTGAGCATCTGTTTGACGGCGGAATGCTGGTAGGGGCGTAGTTCGCCGGCGAATGATGTATCGATGCGTCGGGGTTTGGGTGTGCGGCCGCGACGTGTGACGGTATATCCGGCAGCCTTCAAGATGTCGAGGACGTCATCGAGCGTGCCGCGGTCGAGCGTGAGGACTTGGTCCTTCTCATCAAAACGTACGATGATCCGTGGAGTGCCGAAAGTGGAGAAACGCTGGGCCTGTTTTATATAAAATTGCGGGTTGGCAATAGCGCCTAGGTACCGCAGGGCTGTACGGGTGGTGGCGTCGATGCCTGATAAATCGACGTGGACGTGTGAATCGTGCGTGACGTGGACTTTTCCCGAGGCCTTGAGCCTCTTTAGTTCTGCGCGGGTGGGTGCCTGGGGGAGGGATGTTTCGGGATCGGGCTGAAGCGCAGCGTAGATTTTCTTGAGCTCGGAAAGCGTTGACTTCTTCGTTCTTGCCAAAGCTTCGAATTGGTCTGGCAAAGGTTGAAAATCATTGTCGACGAAGACTGTTGTGCCTTCGGATCGATGGTGGCCTGCTAATGGGAGGGCAATCAGGTTGCCGAAGCCACGGCCTTTAGCCGGCAGCGTGTCTTGGGATGGAAAGAATCGGTCGAAACTGGAGAAGTAGGAATCCGGGCTAGCCTTGGCAAGAAGCCCGATGCCCACGGACCGAGCGAGGCCGGCGGGAATAGGTTCGTCGAAGAATACCCAGACATGAGCTCCGTTCCCAGAGCGCGATACTTCTATGAGCGGGTCGAGGCCCTGGTTCTTGCATTCTTCCGCGTAGGCGCGGGCGGCTTGCTTGAAGTCGTCATCATCAAAATCGCAGACCAACAGCCGGCAACTATCATCTGTGCACAGTGGATAAAGCCCAACGTGAAAGTGATTATCACGGCGCAGATGTCCTTCGATCACCTTCGGTGTCAGGGGCTTTAGGTCGGGATTTCTTCGGTCATAGTAGCCATTGCTAGCCGGGTACCAAGCCTTCTTTCCCGCAGTATTTTTGGCCACTGCGTAGACATCTGTCCTCCCAGTGAAGTAATCCATGAAGAGGGCAATTTTCTCTTCAGGTGAGCGGTTTTCAGAGTGAACGTTCGCCGGCGGCGGTGTGACTGCAGTACTAGGGCGCGAAGGAGCATGACCGAGGGCCTGCAGTAGTTGGGCCACCTGGGACTCCAATTCGCTAACGCGAGTTTCAAGTGCTTGGAGGCGTTCCTGTTCAGTCATGGTGCGTGTTCCTTGTGCGTCGGAACTAGTTTATCGGACGGTGTGCGGGTAAGAGCCTTGTCGGCTTGGTGTTGTATTGCTTAGAATAAGCGTACGACGAGCCGGCTACCGAAACGTTGTCGCCTGGAGCCGCGTAGGCTCCAGAGCTTTGTGGAGGGCCTTCTGGGAGCAGTGATGGAGTGCGTGCTTTAACAGTCAAGCCGTGATTCTGGCAGGTGTGCCGGGCATACGCAGCAAGTGGAGCATTGGAGCGGCCTCGAGGCACCTCTAGGCATTCGCACACAACTCGGTTGTCCTTGAGAAGAGTCTCTCTGAAAGGTGAAAGACACTTCAGGTGTAAGTGTCATGCTGGGATAGGAGGGTTGATGACTTCCCCTACGCAGATTCTCCTACGAGTGCTAATCTCTGAGATAGGCAGGTGCTGACTACTAAAGGGCGAAGGAGGGACTAAATTGACAAAGTCGACCGTTTCAAAACCTGACCACATTAATACTTCTGTAACTCAGGTCCAAGATATGGATGAGGAAGACCGTCGCCGCTACGTTGAGTACTTAGGGCGGGAGATCGCCAATTGGTCCGCGGAACTTAACCGCCGTCTAGCTTGACCATTTATCCCGACGAAGAGGAAGTCCTAATCGTCGGAGAATTGGCTTGTGGGTCCCCTCTGCAAATCCGTGATTCAAATCAGTTTAAAGCAAATGTAAACCGACCGGTGACTACTGTTCTCGGGAGAGACGCGTTTCCAACCGCTTGGGATAAAGCTGCAGCACTTCTGCATTCTTTCTGCACCACGCAAAGTCTTTTCGATGGTAACAAGCGGACTGGCTGGGCGGCTTGCTGGTTGTTTCTCAGGCTGAACTTGGCAGTAGGGCCCCTGCTTGGAAAAGTTGATGCAGATGCCTCTGAGCATCTTGTGGAAAGAATAGTTAGTGAAAAAGTTGGCGTGCCTGAAATCGCAGATGCTTTGCGGTCTTTGGTGGCACCTTTTCTAGGGAACGCCGGTAATCTACCGTCAGGGTTTAGCGTAACGAAAATAACGGATGAAGGGGAAGACTATTTTGTAGGGGTTGGAAAGACTCCTGACGGAACTCGCTTTATTTACCTGTATCTCGCGGTGAACCAGAGTACCCCTATTGAAATGGTGCTTACTCCCGATCAAGCACGCGAAGCAGCTGAAGAATTACTCCAGTATGCCGATAACCCACTAGAGAAAAAGAGAATAAAGTTTAAAGCTCGAGCAATTCAAGCGCACTTAGACATGCATGACTGGTCTAGGTACATCTAGGCAGTTTGAAATACCAGAGCAAGCGCAATCTAGCTCATGCGCTAGCCGTGACCAGCTCCTTGAGTGCATTGAGCGTCTCGCGTGAGGCGGTGCCGTAGTGCTCGCGCAGGAAGTGGTGGGTGGCGTCGGGGTTGCCCAGGGACACGGGCACGTCGCTGAGGTTGTGCAGTTCCGATTCGCCGGCGGAGGTCTTCTCCACGGACCAGAAGCTCTCGGGGCGCAGGCCCAGCTCGCCGGCGCGCTCGAGGACGCTGAAGGTGTGGGAGGCAAAGATGAGCTGTGCGCCGTTGACGTTGATGCTGGGCTCGCGGAAGGCCTGGATGATGAAGTCGAGGAGTGCTGGGCGCAGGGCGGAATCTAGTTCATCGGCCACCAGGATCCCGCCGCGGCGCAGGGTATCGAGCACCAGGGGAGCGGTGGCCATCCAGTTCTGCGTGCCGCCGGATTCATCGGTCAGCTTCAGCTCGTAGAAGGAATCATCGGCCTTGTGTTCCACGATGATGGCGTGCAGCAGGGATTCAATCTCCGCATCGGAGTAGGCACCAAACTCATCGGGGCGGAGGATGCTGCCATATCTGTGGCTGAGCGCATCGATGACCGGGCGCATCTGGCGGAAGACGTGCTCCGGGATGTGGTCCTGATTGAGCCGTACGGAGTGGATTCCGGCATCGGCCGCGCGCAGCAGCGCGGCGGCCTCATGCAGGTGCAGCTTGCCGGTGCGGATGAGGGTGGTGATGCGTGAGGCCGTGCTGATGGAAGAGTGCCCGTGCGGCAGGTAGGCCACGTCGTGCACCAGGGCACGGGCCAGCGGGGCGAGGACCGGGTGGCCATCGCGCAGGCCGGCGGAGAGGATCAGCTCGGTGTCCGCAACGGGGCCGAGCTTGGCGACGTCCTCCTTGTCCATGAAGGATTTCGTCCATTGCACCTCCTCACCGCGGGTCCGCACGAAGCAGGGGCTCCACCTTGTCGATGGCACGCGGCTGAGCCATTCCGCGTGCACGCCGGTGAAGCTCCACTGGAATCCGTAGAGGTAGCGCACGCCATCGAGCTCAAAATCCAGCTCGAAAGTGCTGGGCAGGCGCTGCGTGCGGGGATCTAGGCGGTACGGGGCGTGGGGGAGTTGGTTGGGTGGGGCGTCGGCAAGCCAGGTGGTGGCGGAGGATTCGATGGCGAGCAGTGCGAAGGCGAGGGCATTGAGGACGCTGCTCTTTCCCGACGCCGTGGGGCCGATGAGTACGGTGGTGGGCTCGCTGACCTGTGCCCATCCTTCCTCCGGGGCGGTGGAGTGCTGCCAGTGGTGGTACAGCGAAAGCGTCTGCGTGGCGCGGATGCTGCGGAAGTTAGACACGCTAAAGGAAAGGAGCCTCATGGTCGCGACACTACAGGCTCACACATACCGGATCATAGAAGGCTGTTTCAGAACCGGGTGCGTGCCCTCATCCGGATTTCGGCCTCACTCCAGCAGTCGCTGGTAGCGTCTGTTTACATACCGCAACCAGTAACCACAGGAGGCCGCATCCTATGGACGGAGATATCACTGGGCTGCTCGTGTGCGTCGGTTTAGTACTGGTCATGCTGGCCTACTGGACCTTTTATATCCGGTACGTGCGGAGGAATCCCCAATCAGAAGAGTGGTACGACTCAGCCGATGCAACAGGTGCAGAAAGCGATGGCGTCCTCTTCATCTATCCTTATGGCACGCTCATTATGGGCGCGGCCGGTGCCACAGGGTTGGTGGCAAGTGCGAACCTTCCCGAGTCTGTTGAAACGGTGTTGCTTGTTCCGCTCGTGGTGGCTTTTGTCATCGGGGTTATTGGTTTTACGGGGGCGATTGGGGTTCCGCTTCCGTGGCCTTTTGTGCCGCGTTGGGTCGTGGACATCCGCAAAGCAAAGCGCGCGCGACGCCGCGCGCGCAGACAAGCCAGAAAAATGAAGAAGAAAGAATAGGCTTGGCCGTTATCCCAGCGCCCTGAAACTCAGCCCGGCCAAAAAGTGAGCAGAAGCGTGCCTTGGCTCCGTCGTGGCGGTGAAAGGGCGGAAGAGCGCTGCTGAAGCTCAGACAGCGATTTCAGGGGCCTAAATTGCCGTTTTCTGGGCCCGCCGATTAATGTTGCTGGGAGCGGATTCGCTGTGTGCATAAAAGCAGGCAGGGAATACGCGGGGCTATAGCTCAGTCGGTTAGAGCTACGGACTCATAATCCGTTGGTCCCGGGTTCGAGCCCCGGTGGCCCCACTTTTGCGGCTTACCCGATACGATGACCACCATGAGCGTTGTCGAGATGGACCCATTGATCGAGTCGCTGTACTACTGGTCCGACATCATTGGTGTCCTCCTCATGGGCATGATTGGCGGCACCATGGCCCGCCAGCGTGGCTATGACATCGTGGGCTTCTTCTTCATCGCGATGTTCTCCTCCCTCGGCGGCGGCATGATCCGTGACGTGCTGATCAACCGCGGCACCGTCGCCGCGATGAGCCAGCCGGAGTATCTCTACCTGGCGTTTGCCGGCGCAATCATCGCCCGCTTCGTCTACTTCAAAGGCAAGACGTGGGACTATGTCCAGTCCCATGGGGATGCGGTGGTCTCGGCGCTGTGGGCGTCGACAGGCGCGCTCAAGGCCATTGCCTATGGGCTGCCGCTGATTCCTTGCATCATGATGGGCGTGTTCACCGCCACGGGAGGTTCCATGATCCGTGACATCGCCATGGGGCGCGAACCCGCCGTCTTTGGGGATAACACCCCCACCGTGATCCCCGCGGTGGCCTGCGCTTTGGTGGTCCTCGGCGCGGATTCGGCCGGCTACTTGGCCTGGGGAGTCATTCTTGGCCCGGTCGTCTCCTTCGTGATGACCATGCTGGGTATCTGGGCCGGGTGGCGCGTTCCCGCCCGCCAGGAGTGGGCGCCGGTTAATGACACCGCGGCCTACGTCATGGTGATGGCGCGCAAGGCGGAAAGCAAGGGCAGGGCCGTGGGGCGTCGCCTAGAGCCCTCCAAGCTCCGCTCTTGGCGCCACAACCAGATGGAAAAGGCACTGCAGCGCCGTATCGAGCGCGAGGTGCGCGCCGGCAAGCGTCGTTCGGAAGCAGCCATCGATGCCACCGAGTTCCTCGATTCCTTCAATGAGGAAGTCGCGGAGATGTCGCAGATGATGGAGCCGCCCGCCGCGGAAGCGGAAACCTCCGATTTCGGCGTGGACTTGAGCGGAGATTCCTACGAGACCCCGAGCACCGAGGGGCCGACACCACGCGAGCTTTTGGATCGCATTTTGGCCGATGACCAGCTCACCGATGAACTGGTGGAGAGGCTCATGCGCCGTTATGAAAAGAGAGATGATTAGATCCTTTAAAGTATTAGTGAGAGTGAGGTGATGAACGCGTGACTTCGAGGCGTTCTTTTCTAGGCATGCTGGCGGCGCTAGCGGTGTCGGGCGTCGTGGCGCCCACGGTGGCGGGATGCACGGCGGAGCCTGGCAACGTCGACACCTCAGACATGAACCTCATCACCACGGACATCTCGGAGCCACAGCGCACCCTCATCCCGGCTGATTCCAACGATGCGCCGGGGCAAACCATCATCAACCTTGTGTACTCGGGGTTGATGTACCTGGATGAAACCGGTGGCGCTCACTATGACTTGGCGGAATCCATCACACAGGTCGATGACACGACATATGACGTGGTGATTCGAGATGACGCCGTGTTTTCCGACGGTTCAACCGTGGAAGCAGAAGACTTCGTCGATACGTGGAATACCGCGGTGCGCCAGTCGCTGCTCTCCGCGCACCACTTTGAACCAATCCGTGGCTTCCACGAAGGCAGGAAGTCAATGCGCGGCCTTAAGGTGACGGGGCCGAAAACTTTCCGCATTGAGCTCTCACGCCCCACGGCGGGATTCCTTGAGCGCCTGGGATACTCGGTCTTTTTCCCCATGCGCTCCGAAGACCAGGATAGGCTGAGCGATCGCGGAACAGATCCCATCGGCAGCGGGCCTTATGTGCTGGCTTCCTGGGAGCGCGAGAAGGCTGTGACCCTCGTGCCGAACCCTCGCTACAAGGGCCCGCGAACGCCGCAGAATGAAGGCATCAAATTCGTGGTGTATTCCTCGGAGGAGCAGGCCTACCAGGACCTCGTAGATGGCAAGCTGGACGTGCTCACGCGGATCCCGGCGGAGAAGCTAGGCAGCTTCGAAAAGGAACTGGGCTCCCGCGCCTTGACCAAGCCTGGCGGCTCCATCATGGAAATCACCATCCCCGCCAACGATGCGAACTTCCGCGGTGAGGCCGGACGCTTGCGCCGTCGCGCGTTGTCCATGGCAATCGACCGCGAAGGAATGGCCCGGGACATCTTCCACGGAATGGTGCTTCCCGCCACCGGCTTCGTCGCGCCGCTGGACGGTTCCATTCCGCCGACACCGGAGGGGGCCGACGTCTTGACCTACCAGCCGGAGAAGGCCCGCGAACTGTGGGAGCAGGCGGAAAAGCTGGAACCGTTTGATGGGATTTTCAGCATTTCCTATAACACCGACGGCGGCCATAAGACCTGGATCGACGCCGTGGCGAAGCAACTGTCGGATACCCTCGGCGTGCCGGCGGAGGGCCATGAGTTTGCCACTTTGAAGGACCTCAGACAAGAGGTGATTGCCCGTCATCTCACCGGTGCCTTCCGTACGATCTGGCAGGCGGAGTTCCCAGAGGAATCTACCTTCCTGGTGCCGCTATATGCGTCCTACTCTTCGGAGAATGAATCAGGCTTTAACAGCTCTGAATACGATGAGCTGCTGAAGAAGGCGGGTCAGGCGAAGAGCCGGGAGGAAGCCCAAAAACATTACACGGAGGCTCAGGGCCTGTTGCTGGAGAAGATGCCGGCGATTCCGCTGTGGACGACCAAGACTTTCTGCGCTTTCGGCGAGGGCATCGTCCCCGCGGGCTACACGTGGAAGCCAACTCCGAATTACTATCTCATCCACCGCGCTTAAGGCTCCAAGGGTTCTGTCAGACTGAAGGACTAGGCTTGGCGCAATGCTGAAGTATTACTTGTTCGCCGTGTGGCAGGCCATCGTGGATCACGGCCTGCCGCTGTTGGGAATGCTGTTGTTGGCGATTCTCATCCCGCGCATCGGCCGCTTGGCAGTGCGGGTCATTGAGTCCCGTCTGGATGAGAATCAAGAATCTACCAAGGCGCGTTTGGCGCTTGCCGGTGCACTGGTCTACGTGGCGCAGGCGGTGGCCTTTTTCCTTCTTGTGTTGGCTGCGCTGGCCAACCTCGGGGTGCCGCCCCTCGGCGCGGCTATCCCGGCGACAGTCGTTTCGGCCGCCGTCGGTTTCGGCGCGCAGGCCATCATCGGTGACTTCCTCGCGGGCTTCTTCATCCTCTCGGAAAAGCAGTTCGGCGTGGGTGATTACGTCAGCTTCGACGGTGTAACCGGCGTGGAGGGCACCGTCGTTTCGCTGACCCTGCGCACGACGACGGTGCGCACACCCACCGGTGAAGTGGTCATGGTGCCGAATGGTTCCGCGGGCGTGGTCACGAACTTCTCGCAAGAATGGTCGCGCGCGGTGGTGGATATCGCCATCCCGGTCCACGAGGGCGAGTCCTTGCCGGAGATTACCGAACAGGTGGAAAAGATTTCGAAGCGAGCCCTTGAAGCCCCAGACATCCACGCGGATGTGGCCGGTGAGCTCGACGTTTTGCCCGCCACTGGGCTCACGGCCCCCACCGCGGCCGGCCAGCCATGGCAGGTGCAGTACCGCGTCCTCGTGCAGGTCAACCCCGCCCGCCAGTGGGCGGTGGAGCGCGCGATCCGCTCGGCCCTGCTCTCCACCTTCTGGGATCTGTACAAGCTTCCCACCACTGAGGGCGTGCCGGGTGATGTCTCGCAGGAGCTTGGCGACGTCTCCGCTGCCGACGCCCCCACCACCATCATGCCGGCGGCAGATCCTGCAGAGCCTTCGCACAAAGACGTGTCATCGGATGCGAAAACGGAGGCCATTGCTGCCGACGCCGTCGCTGATGCCGGCGCTATGCCCCAAGACAGCAAAGATGACGGGCCGGGCCGGCCGGCTTATGCGGGCGACTCCGAGGAGGAAGAAGAAGACGATTATCAGCGCGGCATCTGGCGCGACGATAAGCCGGACAACAAGTGGAACTATTTCTGGACTCTAGGCGGGCGCGTGCGGGCCTCAACGACGGGGCTCATCGCCGGCCTCGGTGTGGTTGGCCTGTTGCTGCTTTCCTCCGCTAACCCTGATGGGGTGGACGCTGGGTGGCTATCGCCCTCGCGGTGGATGGGGCAGTCCGAATCCACTTCTGAGTCGGCGCAACCTTCTGCGTCTTCCTCCGCGCCACTGACCACACCTCAGGAGGCGCCGGCAACTGACTCCACGGGCTCCGCAGAACAGGAGCCGACGGCAGAAGTTGATCCGGACACGCCAACTGATAGCACCCCGGACAGCGAAGCTGTGTATGCCCCCGCGGATCCGCAGGACGCCGAAACCCAGGCCCCAGTGGAGCAAAACTCCGAAACGCCCGCGCCCACGGCGAACGAGCAGCCTTCCGCGATCGTTTCTGAGGGAGCCGCAGAGCCGTCCACCGTGATGTAGCTCCGCGGCATCACCGAGAGGCGCCACAAAGAGATGAGAGAGGCGCGTGGAGAGGGCGCACCAGAGATATGAGTGATAGGGAAGTGCAGCGACGTAATGCGCTACATTTTTGATATCGGCGCGGCGGGCTCATCCGTTAACTCATGCGGTGTAGCCCGCTGCTGATTTCCAGCTCGCTGTGGCTTTCGGGCGTGATGTAGTCCTCGGATGAGCGCGATTTCCTGCGGGGTAGTGCTGCAGGATATAACTTGAGTTTATGAAGAAGTTCTCTCGTGCGGCCCTCGCCGCCTCTGTTTCTGTATCTGTCGCACTGTCCGTTGTTGTTCCTGCTCAGGCGGAGACCACGGCCCCTAACGCCGAGGCAACCGCAACGGTTTCCTCCGAGTCTGACTCCTCCTCCCAGGAAGCTGATTCCTCGAGCCAGGGTTCTGGCTCCTCCAACACGGACGAGGATGACGCCGAATTCCAGCAGTCCTCCGAAGGTGAAATGATTGCACTCGGCGTGGGTATTACCGCAGCGGTCCTCGCGGCTGCCGCCGGTGGCGTGTACTGGGCGGTGCAGCAGCGCATCATTCCGAACCCGCTGCCGGGCATCATCCCTTCTCCGCCGGCACCAGCTCCGGCACCGGCACCTGCTCCTGCACCGCAGCCTGCCCCTGCCCCTGCCCCCGCGCCGAAGCCAGCTCCGGCTCCTGCTCCAGCCCCGGCGCCCAAGCCGGCTCCCGCACCTAAGCCGGCTCCGGCCCCGAAGCCTGCCCCCGCGTCCTTTACTCGCTGCGCAGACGTGTGGAACGCACTAGGCCGCCCGATCTATGCGGGTGAGCCAGGTTTCCGCTCCAAGTTCGACCGCGATGGTGATGGCGTAGGCTGCGAGCGCGATCCTCGTTAAGCTGGAGCGCATGAGCGCATTTTCTTCCCTTGAGTCCTGGCCAGTCGATACCGTTGCCGCCGCCTTGTTGCACCGCGGCGAGGTAGTAGAGCAGCTGGGGGATGCCTCCCGCCGCTTCCCGGTGGCCTCCGTGACCAAGCTGGTGGCCGCCTATGGGGTGATGGTGGCCGTGGAAGAAGGGGCGGTGGAGCTGGATCAGCCGGCAGGCCCTGAAGGCTCCACGCTGCGCCACCTCTTGGCACATGCCTCGGGCGTGGGCTTTGATTCCCGCGAGCCACAAAAGCCCGTAGGGGAGCGCCGAATCTACTCCTCGGCCGGCTATGAATGGGCCGCCGAGGAAGTAGAAAAGGCCACCGAGATTCCTTTTGCTGAATACCTTGCTGAAGGCGTGTGTGCTCCTCTGGGCATGCGGGCCACTACCTTGGAAGGCTCGGCCGGGCACGGTTTGGTTTCTAGTGTGGAGGATCTCGCTGCCTTTGCCGGCGAGGTCTATTCGCCGCGCCTGCTCGATCCTTCGACGGTGGAGGAAATGCGCAGCGTTCAGTTTCCGGGACTGCGGGGCATCGTGCCCGGCTATGGCAGCTTCAAAGATTGCACGTGGGGGTTGGGCTTTGAAATTCACGGTGAGAAGCAACAGTGGATGGGTGGCTTGCCCGCCGATGCCGTGGGGCACTTCGGTATGAGCGGTACCTACCTGTGGGTGGCTGGTGACTGGGCCATGGTTGCGCTGACGGACCGTGATTTTGGTGAGTGGTGCAAACCTTTGTGGGCCGAGACCAATACGTCCATCTGGCAGGAGTGCCAGGCGGGTTAGCCGGGTGTCATGACGGTGTTGAGCGTCGTCGCGGCGTACCGTAGGGCACCGAAACGGGGGTAGTGGGGTAGCTGTGGCGACAACGCGCGCGTGTTGCACGCGTTTACTTATGTGACTGAAGTGATTGATGGGGTGAATTTCGGGGTGGAAGTCTCAAGTTCTTGTTGAGGCTGTGGGGGCTTAAGCGCAGGTTGAGGGTTGTTGTGGCTCAAGTGGCGGGGGAAAATTGTGGGCACACAACGACGCACCGTGTGGCCGCATACTGCGGCCGCACCAAGCGGTGTTCGCGCCTCGGCGCGAGTGACGTGATGAAGACAAGTTCGTAGGGGAAGACGAAGCTCGTCTTGCGTCGGCGCATGCCGGCGTGCCATCACTCGCACGTCAAAGGAGTTTAAGGAGTGAATCAACGCGTTCACCCGCAGCTGGCCGGTGCCGCCGCGCCGGCCGCTTCAGCCAACCCACTTGGTAGCCCGGCAGATAGCTGGCCCAACCGCGCCTGCGGTGAGGTCTGCACCGCCGTGCTGCAGATCTCGGGCATGCCGCGCAGTCTGCGCCCTGCCATCGAGCGCGCCATGGCGCGCTGCATCAGCAGCGAAAGCGAGTTCATAGTGCCTGGTGATGACCCGCTGACCGCCCAATGGTGTACCCGTTGGCACCGCGACCCAGTATGGGATCCGCTTAGCGGCCGCGTTCCCGACAACGCAGGCGGCCTCGGGATAGGCTGCCAGCAAGTCATTACGGGAACGCCCAGCGAACTGGACGCGTTAGGCCGCGCCGTAGAGATGTTGGCGGGGGAGTACGGATTCAGGGGCGTCGTCAAGCGTGCGGTCTAAGTTCTAGTCCGCGAAGGGATCCAGGATGCGCTCCGGAAGTTCCGCCACGGAGTCGATTACGTGAGTCGGGCGGAAAGGGTAGCGCTCGATGATGCTGTCATCACTGATGCCTGAGCGCACCAGGATGCTGCGCATGCCTGCCTCCAGACCGGACTTGACGTCGGTATCCATGCGGTCACCGATCATGACGGTATTTTCCGAGTGCGCGCCGATGTTATTCAACGCGCTGCGCATCATGACGGGGTTCGGCTTGCCCACGTAGTAAGGCTCGCGGTTGGTCGCCGCAGTAATGAGTGCCGCGACCGCACCCGTGGCTGGGAGCACGCCTTGCGGGGCCGGGCCCGTGACGTCCGGGTTGGTGGCAATGAAGCGCGCGCCGTCGCGGATAAGGTTGATCGCCGTGGTGATGGCTTCAAAAGAATACGTGCGGGTCTCACCCAAGACCACGAAGTCCGCGTCGCGGTCGTTGAGAATCCAGCCGGCCTCGTGTAGGGCGGTGGTCAGCCCGGACTCGCCCACGACGTAGGCCGTGGACAGGCCAGCTTGAGTGGACAGGAAGGCCGCCGTGGCCGTCGCCGAGGTCCAGATGCGCTCCGCCGGGATGTCCAGGCCAGTGTTCTTCAGACGTGCGGAGAGATCCCGCGGGGTGGACATCGAGTTGTTCGTTAGCACCATGTACTCGATGTTGTTATCCTTCAGCGCCTGGATGAATTTATCCGCGCCGGGAATCATTTCCCCTTCCTTGATGAGGACGCCGTCCATGTCTGAGAGATAGGAAATCACGAGTGTTCCTCCACATAATCAGCAAGTTCGCCCACCGTGGTGACGGAGAGCATGGTTTCTTCGGTGAGGCGGACTCCGCAGGCTTCCTCGAGGCGCACGGCTAATTCGATGCGCTCGAGCGATTCAACCCCCAGGTCCTCCAATTTCGCTTCGCGCTCCAGGCCTTCCTCCACGCCGGTCACCTTCGTGATGAGGCGGGTGAGCTCGCCGTATGCGTCCCCGGCTGGGGAAGCTTCTTTTTCTTCTGCCGGCGCGGAGCCGAAGCGGGCTTGGAGTTGCGCTGAAAGGTCATTAGCCATGGAGCCCAGTCTAGTATTGAAATGTCATGGTTATTCGAGCACGTTCCTCCGCCATCGCCCGCAGCTGGTCGCGCCGGGCCCGCCCTCGCATGCGCTCCATCGAGCACACCGTCCACGGTCAGTTGCATGATCTCACGACAGAGCCGGGCCTGACCGGGGTGACGGACTCGGGCTTCGTGGACAACGACGGCGTGCGCGTGGCATGGTACGA
Source organism: Corynebacterium hesseae (assembly GCF_037850265.1). NCBI lineage: Bacteria > Bacillati > Actinomycetota > Actinomycetes > Mycobacteriales > Corynebacteriaceae > Corynebacterium > Corynebacterium hesseae. Next base: position 1,938,468 of record NZ_CP137211.1, on the reverse strand, counting down.
GGTAGGCCCGCAGGACTCGGAGGTCACCGTGGTTTTCATCCACGGCTACTGCTTGTCTGCTGAGAGCTTCTACTCCCAGGTCAACGACGTGCGCCGCAACTACCCTTCGGTGCGCTGCCTGCTTGTCGACGTCCGCGGCCACGGCCAATCCACCCACGTCACTCCCGCGCAGTGCACGGTTCGGGGCGCGGCCGACGACGTGCTGGCCGTCATCGCTGAGCGCGCCGCCGAGGGGCCGTTGGTGCTGCTTGGGCACTCGATGGGCGGAATGATTGCGCTCAACCTGCTGCGGCGCGCCCCGCGGGAGGTTTTTCACCGCGTTAAGGGCATGACGCTGGTGGCTACCTCGATGCAGCGCTTTGCGGCCGAGGGCGTGGCGCGCGTCTTGGAATCGAAGACGCTGGGCATGGTCTATCGCGCTTGTTTGCGGTTGCCGAGCCGGCTCAACCGCGTGCGCTTCGAGGCCGCGGCGCTTATCGCCCCGGCCTTCGCGGCACTGTTGCAGGGCTTCCCGCAGATGGACAAACTGCAATTCCACGTGGCGATGCTGCTAGATACCCCGATGTCGAGCTACGCAGGCTTCTTCGACGATCTGGTGGAGCACTCCGAGTTCGGCGCGGCGGCCAGGCTTAGAAACGTGCCGGGCGAAATTGTGGTGGGCAGCCTTGACATCGTGACCCCGCACCGCCAATCGGAGGTCATTGCCCGTCACTGGCCGGACTCCACTCTGACTGTCATCGACGGCGCCGGGCACATGGTCATCTTGGAGGAACCCAGCGAGGTCTCCAAGGCTTTGGGGCGCGTCCTCGATGGAGTGCTGGGCAGCTAGGGTCTGCTGCTGATGGCGGTTGAGCCTTCTTTTGGCGTTGGCTGGGCCACGCGCGGTGCCCGAACTGCCCGTTCTGCCAAAGTTATAGCCTCTGATTCAAGATCTGGCCAGAACTTTGGCAACAAGGGCAGTTGCCCCTCGGCTTGGACATGATAAAGCCCCTCCTGCTCAGGCAGAAGGGGCTTGAGGTTTTAGGCTCTAGCCTTAGTCCTCATCGGAGGACGTGGAGAGGGTGGACGTCGGGTCGTCGAGCTTGAGCTCGCGAGCTGCCTTCTCCACGGTGCTGCGCTCCACCTTGTCCTCGCGAGCCAAGCCCTCGAGGACTGCGACGACGATGGACTCGGCGTCGGTGTTGAAGTAGCGGCGGGCACCCTCGCGGGTATCAGAGAAGCCGAAGCCGTCTGCGCCCAGGACGATGTAGTCACCCGGGACGTAGGGGCGAATCTGCTCCTGCAGGTCCGTGGCGAAGTCGGAGACACCGACGAACGGTCCCTCGAAGCCCTTGAGCTGGGAGGTGGCGAATGCCTCGGTGGGCTCAACGCCCTTGCGCAGAGCTTCCTTGTTGCGGGCAGCGCCGTCGCGCGCCAGCTTGACCCACGAGGTGACGGAGAACAGCGACGCCTTGACGTCGTAGCTTTCAGCCAGGATTTCCTGTGCGCGCAGGGCCTCGTACATGCCCACACCGGAAGCCAGGATGTTGGCCGGGATGGAGCCGGACTCAGCGGTGTTGTAGTGGTAGATGCCCTTGTGCAGGCCCTCGACGTCGAGGTTCTCCGGCTCGGCAGGCTGCTTGACCGGCTCGTTGTACACGGTGATGTAGTACATGATCGGCTCGTTGTCCTCGCCGTACATGCGCTCGATACCGCGCGGAACCAGGTGCGCAATCTCGTAGCCGAAGGCTGGGTCGTAGACCTCCACGGCCGGGTTGGTCGACGCCAGGATCGGGGAGTGGCCGTCCATGTGCTGCAGGCCCTCGCCGGTCAGGGTGGTGCGGCCGGCGGTAGCGCCGATGATGAAGCCGCGGCCCAGCTGGTCGCCGGCAGCCCAGAAGGCATCGCCGGTGCGCTGGAAGCCGAACATCGAGTAGAAGATGTACAGCGGAATCATCGCCTCGCCCTGGGTGGCGTAGGAAGTAGCAGCTGCGGTGAAGGATGCGGCTGCGCCTGCCTCAGAAATACCCTCGTGCAGAATCTGGCCGTCGGCAGCCTCGCGGTAGGAGAGCATGAGGTCATGATCCACCGGGACGTAGTTTTGGCCGCGCGGGTTCCAAATCTTGAGAGTTGGGAACCAGGAGTCCATGCCGAAGGTGCGGGCCTCATCCGGAATGATCGGAACGACGCGCTTGCCCAGCTCCTTATCGCGCATGAGCTCCTTGAAGGTACGCACCAGAGCCATGGTCGTTGCCACGTCCTGCTTGCCGGAGCCCTTGCGCACCGAACGCAGCTTGGACAGATCCGGGGTGGCGAGAGTCTCGAAGTTCTCACGGCGCTCCGGCAAGAAGCCACCCAACTCGTTGCGGCGCTCCAGCATGTACTTGATTTCTGGGGCGTCCTTGCCCGGGTGGTAGTACGGCGGCAGGTACGGATCGGCTTCGAGCTGCTCGTCGCTGATCGGGATTCCCTGCTTATCACGGAAGAGCTTCAGATCCTCCAGCGTCAGCTTCTTCATCTGGTGGGTCGCATTGCGGCCCTCGAAGTTGTGGCCCAAGCCGTAGCCCTTAATGGTGTGGGCCAGGATGACCGTCGGGCGGCCGGTGCCCGCGTAGCTCAGCGCCTTGTCGTATGCGGCGTAGATCTTGCGGTAGTCGTGGCCGCCGCGGCGCAGTGCCCAAATCTCATCATCGGACATGTCCTCAACCAGCTTGAGCGTGCGCTCATCACGGCCGAAGAAGTGCTCGCGGACGTAGGCGCCGTCGTTAGCCTTGAAGGTCTGGTAGTCACCATCAGAGGTGGTGTTCATGATGTTGACCAGGGCGCCGTCCTTATCGGCTTCAAGCAGCTTGTCCCAGCCGCGGCCCCAGACAATCTTGATGACGGACCAGCCGGCACCGCGGAAGAAGGACTCCAGCTCCTGAATGATCTGGGTATTGCCGCGCACCGGGCCGTCGAGACGCTGCAGGTTGCAGTTGACAACGAAGGTCAGGTTGTCCAGCTCGTAGAGGGAAGCCATCTGCAGCAGACCGCGGGACTCCGGCTCATCCATCTCGCCGTCGCCGAGGAAGGCCCAGACGTGCTGCTTGGAGGTGTCCTTGATGCCGCGCTTCTCCAGATACTTGTTGAAGCGTGCCTGGTAGATAGCGTTAATGGGGCCAAGGCCCATGGACACGGTGGGGAATTCCCAGAAGTCCGGCATCAGGCGCGGGTGCGGGTAGGACGGCAGGCCCTTGCCTTCGCCGCGCGAGTGCTCCTGGCGGAAACCGTCGAGGTCTTCCTCGGTGAGGCGGCCTTCCATGAAAGCACGTGCGTAGACGCCCGGTGAAGCGTGGCCCTGGAAGAAGACCTGGTCACCGCCGGAGGGATCATCCTTGCCCTTGAAGAAGTGGTTCAAGCCCACTTCGTAGAGCGGGGCAGCACCTGCGTACGTGGAAATGTGTCCACCGACGCCAATGCCCGGGCGCTGTGCGCGGTGCACCATGATGGCCGCGTTCCAGCGGATCCAGCGGCGGTAGCGCTTCTCCAATTCCTCATCGCCCGGGAACTCCGGCTCGAGGGAGGTCGGGATGGTGTTGACAAAATCCGAGGACGTCAGGGACGGCAACGGCACGCGCTTGGCGGTAGCGCGCTCAAGAAGACGCAGCATGAGGTAGCGGGCGCGCTCCGGATCGGAAGAGTCCAGTAGACCGTCGAGGGAGTCCATCCACTCGCGGGTTTCCTCCGGGTCGGAGTCGTGCAGGTATGCTGCCACGCCATCGCGAACGATGGGAAAGTTGGAGTCGCCGTTGTGGGCGTCCAAGTCGGCCATTAAATCCTCCTGGTTCGTAGTACAAAGATCTGCTCCTAGGATACGCGCCGCTTTCACAGCGGGGCATTTGGAGGCCCCCAGGGGTGGTTTCATGGGGGAAAATGTCCACCACTGGGGAAGATAGGGGGAGGTTCGTCGCGAAAAAGTGCACCGTAGACGTTAAAATACTCTGCATGACATCAACTACTTCATCGGAAGGAACTCAGCGAGTGACGGGATTTGCAGCCAAGCTCGGCATCGAAGAGGGGCAGATTGCTCTGGAGCTTGGCTGGGACGAGGACTGTGACTCCACGATTTCTGAGTCCATTGAGGACGTGTTGGGGGAGGACTTCCTCGATGAGGAGACCGACGAGCTGTGTGACCTCGTGTTGCTGTGGTGGCGCGCGGAGGACGGCGATTTGGTCGATGGGCTGGTCGATGCCACCCGCCCCCTGGGTGATTCGGGCCGTATCTGGCTGCTGACCCCAGGTGCTGGAAAGCCGGGCAACCTCGAGCCCGGTGAGATCTCCGAATCCGCACAGCTGGCTGGTCTGGTGCAGACCAAGGCTGAGCGCCTCGGCGAGTGGCAGGGTTCCTGCCTTGTGGCCCGCGGCTACACCAAGAAGCCTTAAGGACTAGCGCAGGATATGCCTGCTCACGCGGCATTCGCAGCGACTAGTTGCACCCTGATTTGTTGCTGCGGGTGCCCATAGGCTAATCTTGTGCGAGCACACAGTGCACTGCGGCTTTAGCTCAGCTGGAAGAGCAACTGGTTTACACCCAGTAGGTCGGGGGTTCGATCCCCTCAGGCCGCACAAAATGGAAGGCCAAACCAACTTTAAGGTTTGGCCTTTTACTTATTCCCGGGTTGATCCCGGATGAGGGGATGAATGAAGTACTTACGCGTGTTCACGGAGGTCACTTTTGCCCCGTAAGTATTTCAAACTACTTTTCTCCAGAAGTGCGCCCAATCCTAGGTGGCGCTACACGGAGCTTGAACAGGAAAGCCTCAAGCACATGTAAGGCGAAGTCGTTAGGGATGCCTTGATCAGTGCGTCCCTTTCTCTACCCGACCTTGTCACAAGCGATACCGTCGCCGTCGCGGTCTAGGCGTCGGCTATAGCCAGGGCTTCCCGCAGTCATATGAGAATAGCCTGCTTCTTGGGCTTCCTCGCAGCTTCTAAAATTCAAATCAGCTGGCGGCTGATCAAGTTGAGGCGCCGGCTGTTGCTCAAACTGCTGTTGCTCTTCGATCTCCTGCTGCAAACGTTGCTGTTCAGCTTCTTCCCGCTCAGCTGCTTCTTGCTCGGCTTGACGCCGTTGGGACTCCACAATTTCCTCTTGTTTGCGTCGCTCTTCCTCTGCAGCACGAATCTCGTTGTCGCAGTCTTCTGTCCAGCCGTGTGAGCCATCAGTGAAAAATGTATTTTTAGCCCCATCAATGGGTTCACATCGATCAATTTGCTTCGGCGGGGTGCTAGTTGTGGGCGACTCTTCGGTGCTCTTGGGGCCCGCTGGCTGGGTCGAGGTTTCTGGCTCAGTCAGATGTTCGCTGGAATCTTCTTGACTCGTACGAGGAGAACTGGGAGCAATTAGTCCTCCGACGAGAGCTGAGAGAATTGCAATTGCTGTAATGATGCCCCAGTGGCGTTTAAGCGGGGCGGCACCATTAGTCTCTCGCCGTTGGTGTAACAGATACCAAGCACTAGGAAGGACGAAGGCTAGGCCTATGAAGAGTCCTCCAGCAAAGCTTCGAAAAGATCCTGAGGCTATACTTCCTACGATTATCAGTGCGCCGAAAATGATTCCGCCCCAAGCGAGGAAGTTCTTAAACTTTAATTTCTTGTTCATATGTACAAATGGTGAGAATCCAAGTAGGAACTCGGTATAAGCCCTAGTGATACTTGGTAGTTGGTAACTCTAGTTATTGCAGTCTACTGCGCTTGAGCAGGGGACGAAGGAAACTTGAGCTCACTAATATTCAGGTGCTAGTAGCGCTCCTGACCGCGCTCACGGATCTTCTCGTAGAAGTCCGGCTTGGCGGAGCCATATCGCGAGCGGGAGCGGCGCGAAGGCTGCGTGGCAGCCGCAGGCGTCGAAGGCGGGGCAGCAGGCATCGTAGCATCAGAGTGCTCGCCGGAAGGAGCCTCGTGCGCGGAGCTATCGACGTCCGCAGCCGCATCGGGGGAGCTGGTACCGGCACCGGTGGCGGCCGCAGTGGCCTCAGCAATCAGGGCATCCTCATCGCGGGCGCGGCGGCGCTCCCGGATCTCAGACCACACGAAGTAGGCAAAGCCCAGCGGCGCCATCACACCGAAGGCAATCCACTGGTAGCCATAGGACAAGTGGTTGCCGCGGTCCAGCTTTGGAACCGGCAGCGCATGCAGCTCACCTGGCTGCTCGGGGGAGAGTTGGAGGTAGTCGTGGGCGAGGGGGACGTCGACAAGCTCTGCAATCTGCTCCGTATTGATGGAGTAGACCTGCGTGTATCCCTGTTCCTCAATGGGTGCGGAGGTGTGCTTGCGTTCGTCGTAGCGCGCCATGGCCACGATGGTGACCTCGCCCTGCGGGGCCGGGTCGATGTGGGGGACGGAGTTGCCCTCGTCCGTGGGCATCCAGCCGCGGTTGACCAGGAAGGTTTCACCAGACTCGGTTTCAAAGGGGACCAGCGACTGGAATCCCGGGGCGGATTCCACCGGGCGCAGGCGCAGGAGCACCTCATCTTCTGAGAGGTAGTGGCCGGTTAGCTCCGCGCGTTCCCACTCCTTGTGCAGGGAGCCATCAGCAGAAAAGACTTCGGTGACCGGCTGGGGGTCGGCGTCGTAGGCCTCCTCAATGAGGTGGTTGCGCTCCACAATCTGCGCGTCCTTATTCAGCTGCCACGGAGCGAGCACCGTGAAAGACAAATAGGAAAACGCGACGATGAAGATGAGAGAGAGCACCCACCCAGGCTTGAGGAATGTCTTAAGCATGATGACCAGTCTAGTAGCCGCGCAGAATTATCTAGCCGTGGTTTTCTTTAATCCAGTCGAGCAGCCCCGGAACGGAAGCATCGATCTCACTGCGGGTGCGGGCGAAGTCCTCCTCCGTGCCGTAGAAAGGATCCTCCACGCTGGCATCCTCCGGTGAGTTCGGATCGAAGCTGCGCATGAGGCGCACCTTGTCTTCCGGGATGCCGCGCTCGATGAGGGCATCGCGGTGGCCGGTGTCCATGGCCACGAAGAGGTCCGCGTCCATATGGTCCGGACCCAGCTGGGCGGCCTGGTGGCCGGCGCCATCGTGGCCGCCGCGGCGCAGCTCAGCCACGGCGCGCTCGTCCGCGCCCTGGCCCACGTGCCAGCCGCCGAGGCCGCAGGAAGAAACTCGCGCGAGGAGATCGAGCATGTCGGTCTCCATGGCGTCGCGTGTAATGATTTCCGCCATGGGTGAGCGGCAAATGTTGCCCGTGCACACGAAGACGATGTGGAGCTGGTTGTCGTTCTCCGGAGGCGTCATGCAAAGGCTCCTTAAGCTAGAGGGGTGCGCTGGCGAACGAAAGCTAGGATATAGCAGCGACGCGACTGACGTGAAACCTTAAGCCAACAAGGAGCATACGAGATGGCAGAACGAACGACCGTTGGCGAGATCCGCCGCGTAATCCACGAGGCCTACCCGCCGCAGCTGGCCGAGTCCTGGGATGCCGTTGGCCTGGTGTGCGGCGACCCCACAGACGAGGTGAGCACCGTGGCCTTCGCTCTGGACTGCACCCAGGAAGTGGCAGACAAAGCCGTGGAGCTCGGCGCGCAGATGCTCGTGGTGCATCACCCGCTGCTGCTTCGCGGGGTGACCTCGGTGGCGGCGGATACGCCGAAGGGCAAGGTCATCCACACTCTGATACGCAATGGCGTGGCCCTGTTGGCCGCGCACACCAACGCGGATAAGGCCCGCCCGGGTGTCAACGACAAGCTGGCTGAGCTCGTCGGTATCACGCCCGGCCGCCCCATCGTCCCGGTGGAGCCCTATGAGAACCTCGACGAGGCCTTAGGGCTAGGGCGCGTGGGCGAGCTTGAGCAGCCGGTGACTCTGCGCGAATTCACCCAGCGCGTGGCCGATGCCCTTCCGGAAACCGAATGGGGAGTGCGCGCGGCCGGCGATCCGGAGCGCATGGTGAAGAAAGTTGCCGTCTCCAGTGGCTCGGGGGATTCCTTCCTGGACCACGCGGCGGCTCTCGGCGTGGACGTCTACGTCACCTCCGATTTGCGCCACCACCCAGTGGATGAGCACCTGCGCGCCGCGCACCTGGCGGAGCCGGAGGGCCCGGCCGTGGTGGATACCGCTCACTGGGCCAGCGAGTTTCCCTGGACTGCCCAAGCGCGCGATATTGTGGAGGACGCATTGCGCGTGAACACCGAGATCATCGATGTCCGCACCGACCCATGGACGATTTCTGCGCATAAGGAGAACTAAATGAAACTGCCACAGGACCTGCAGAGCATCTTGCTGGAGCTGGCCACCCTCGAGCGCTCCCAGGCGCTAGGTGGGGCAACCACCATCCCGGAGCAAGAGGAGTACGAGAAGGCGCAGGCCGCACACGCCCGGCTTGTCGACGCCTCCGGCTCCGCCCAGCTCGCCGTCGACGACATGGAACTGGAGATCTTGCGCATTCAGGCTGACGAGCGCAAGCTGCGTCAGCGCGAGCGCGATGACAAGGCGCAGCTTGGTGCTGCGACCGACCCAGAGACCCGCAAGGACCTGGAGCACGATCTCTACGCTGCAAAGTCCCGCATCGCGGATCTTATGAGCGAGCTACAGGAAGCCCATAACGAAATCCACGCACTGCGCGCCAACCTTGATGTTCACGGCGCGAAGGTCTCCGATTCCGAGCGTAAACTCGAAGTACTCAAGCGCGCGGCCGAGGCCGCCCAAGAGGCCGCGGCGAACCGCCCGGATCCGCAGGTGCGCATCGGCGAGCTGCGCGAGCAGCTGCCCGCGGATGTCCTGGAGGAGTACGAGACCGTGCGCGAAGAAAACGGCGTGGGCGCTGCGGCCTTCACCGGGCGTGGTTGCGGTGGTTGCTTCATCGTGCTGCCGCCGGCCGAGCAGAACGCGGTGCGCAACGCTGCTGCCGACGAGGTTCCGCAGTGCAGCGACTGCGGCTCCTACCTGGTGCGCCCGGCCTCATGAAGCTAGTCATCTTTGCTGACGGCGGCTCCCGCGGCAATCCCGGGATCGCCGGCTCCGGAACTGCGGTCTATAACGAGGACCGCTCGCAGCTGCTCAGGGAAATCGCTTACGTCGTGGGCCAGAAGTCCACGAATAACGTGGCCGAATACCACGGGTTGCTGCGCGGTTTGGAGGCCGCGGTGGAGCTGGGCGCGGATGAGGTGGAGTTCTATATGGACTCCAAGCTCGTGGTGGAGCAGATGAACGGGCGCTGGAAGATCAAGCACCCGGATATGCAGAAGCTCGCCATCGAGGCGCGCCGCCTGCTCAACCAGATTCCGCGCTTCAGCCTCGAGTGGGTTCCGCGCGCCAAGAACTCGGTGGCCGATGAGCTCTCCAACGTGGCGATGGACGCCGCCGCGAAGGGCGAGCCCGTGGGCATCCTCGATATGGGTGCCGGCGACGCCGTTGAAACCGGCGCCGCTGTCGATGCTGCGGGCAGTGAAGAACCCGGCGGGGAGGCAGGGGAGACGTCGCCAAGCACGGCGTCTTCAACCGCGGCCGACTGGCGCTCCGAGACCGGACAGTCCACCCGCTTCATCCTGCTGCGCCACGGGCAGACGGCGATGTCCGCCGCCAAGCAGTACTCCGGGCGTGCAAACCCCGAGCTGACCGAGCTGGGCAAGAAGCAAGCGCTCGCCGCCGCCCAAGCCCTGGCCGATACCCACATCGATGCCGTGGTGTGCTCGCCGCTGCGCCGTTGTCAGCAGACGGCTGCCGCCGTGGTTAAGGGCCGTGAGCTGCGTGTGGAAACCGTCGAGGACCTCATCGAGGTGGACTTCGGGCGCTGGGAAGGCAAGACCTTCGCCGAAGCCGATGCCGCCGACCCCGAGCTCCACGCGCGTTGGCTGAAGGATACGTCCGTGGCCTGCCCGGGTGGCGAGTCCCTGCGCGCAGTGCACCGCCGCGTCAGTGCTGCGCGCCGCGAGCTGCAGCAGCGCTATGCAGAGCAGACTGTCCTCGTGGTCTCCCACGTCAACCCCATCAAGTCCTTCGTGCGCCAAGCACTCGATTCCGGACCGCAAACGCCCAACCACCTCTTCCTTGAGCTGGCTTCCTTGAGTGAGGTCGAGTTCTTCGAGGGCGGTAGCACCCTGCACCGTTTCAACGATGTGGGGCATCTGGGCGCGCTGCGATAAACTAACAGGCGCGAATGAGCCGACCGGGCAAACGCGTTCCGTCGAACCGGCCCCTTCATGGGGCTAGGCGCGGGCCGAGGAAAGTCCGGACTCCACAGAGCACGGTGGTTGCTAACAGCAACCCGGGGTGACCCGCGGGAAAGTGCAACAGAGAGTAGACCGCCGCGTACCTCCGCTGCGTTTCGGCGCGGCGAAAGGGAAGCGGTAAGGGTGAAAGGGTGCGGTAAGAGCGCACCAGCACTGTCAGCGATGGCGGTGGCTGGGTAAACCCCACTGGGAGCAAGGCATCACGGCCCGCCACGCTTGCGGGCCCGATCAGGCGTTAGTAGGTTGCTCGCCGAAGCCTGAAGGTAGCTGCTTGAGCCAACTGGCAACGGTTGGCCTGGATGGATGTTTGCCACCGCGCCACGCGCGCGGCACAGAATCCGGCTTATAGGTTGGCTCATTCGCACCCACGCTTTTATTTTTGGAACAATGGGGCAGCATGAAACTGTATGCCGCGCCCTTGGACTTTCGGCCCATCGCCGAGGAATTTTCCGTTCCGACAGACTTCCCGGAGGACGTCACCGCACAGGCCGCCTCCGCGCAGGACCGCTATGCCGAACAGCGCCGCGATGCCCGCGACATCCCGCTGGTGACCATCGACCCGGCCGGCTCCATGGACTTGGACCAGGCCGTCTTCATCGAGGCGCGCGATGGCGGCTACCGCGTGCTCTATGCCATCGCGGATGTCGCCGCGTTCATCGAACCGGGCTCCGCACTGGAGCAGGAATCCCTCAAGCGCGGCCAGACCATTTACCTGCCCGATGAGCCGGCGCGGCTGCACCCGGCAGAGCTCTCCGAAGATAGGGCTTCGCTGCTTGCCGACGTCGACCGCCCCGCCGTCCTCTGGACCTTTGACCTTGACTCCGCAGGTGAGGTGGAGGACTTCTCGGTGGAGCGCGCGCTTGTGCGCAGCCACGCGCGGCTGGACTACGACCAAGTGCACGCCGACTTGGAGAAGGGCACGCTGCATTCCTCCATCGCCTTGCTGCCGGAGGTGGGAAAGCTGCGCCAGGCTTCCTCGCTGCGCCGCGAGGCGATCAACTTGCGCATTCCCTCGCAGCGCGTATCCGAAAGCAGCGATGGGGAGAAAGGCCATTACGAGCTGGTCATGGAGCCGCGTCATGAGGTGATGGACTATAACTCGGAGATTTCCCTGCTCACCGGGATGTGCGCGGGGCGGCTGATGGAATCACACGGTGTTGGATTCCTGCGCACCCTATCGGCGGCCACCCCGGAGGCTGAGGCCACCTTCCGCTCTGAGGCGGAGGCCCTGGGCTTTGAGCTGGGGGAGAGCAGCATCTCTGAATTCCTGCATTCCGTGGATGCGGATTCGCCGCGCGGGATGGCGGTGATGCGCGAGGCCCAGCGTTTGCTTCGTGGTGCTGACTACGTGTGGCTGGAGGATGGCCAGGCGGACGTGCACGCGGGAATCGGCGGCTACTATGCACACGTGACGGCCCCGTTGCGGCGTTTAGTTGACCGCTTTGCCACGGAGGTCTGCCTGGCGCTCAGCGGCGGCTACGAGGTTCCGCAGTGGGTGCGTGAGCGCGCCGGGGATGTCATTTCCACGATGCGCTCGACATCGCAGCTGGCCTCCCAGGTGGATAAGGCCTGTTTGAACCTTACGGAGGCGACGGTCTTGGCGCCGTGGGTAGGCACCAACTTCGAAGCCGTGGTGGTTGATGGCGGGGAACAGCGCGAGAAGGCGCGCCTCTTCGTCCTAGACCCGCCGGTGATGGGGCAGGCCGTGGGGCGCCCGGAGACCGGCAAGGAAACGATGGTGTCCTTGGTCAAGGCCGACGTTGAGGAGCGCGATGTGCTCTTCGCGTGGCCGGCGGACTAGTCCTCGGTGATTGCTGGGCTTCCGGCAGTAAGCGGGACGACAAGCAGGCCGTCCTCGGCCAAGTCGGCCGCAAAGTTTGCGGCCTTGGTGCTCGGCACGTAGGCGATGACCGCGGAGGACGTGCCCGCGTGGGCGGAGCGTGCCGCGACGGCGCCGCGCGCGGTGGCCAGCTGCGCGAGTTTCTCCGCGGAGCTGAATTCATACACGGTGGACAAGGCTGACTGCGACTGCGTGAGGAGCGGGAAAAGCTCGGTGCCGCGGCGCGAGCGCAAAGCGCGGGCAACTCCTTCGGCGCGCTCGGTTTCCTCTGAGTAGAAGGTCAGCCACGCGGTGGCTTGCGCGATGGTCGGCTGATTCTCGGTGCCGTGCACCTTGTGGACAGCGGCGAGCCACTCGAGGACGCGTTGGGGTGCATCCGGCAACAGGCGCAGCGAAGGCGTGCCGAAGGCGCGGCAGGCGGCGTCGATGAATCGCTCGCGGGTGCGAATCTCTGCGACGGCTTCTAAGGAATCGGCATCACTTGGCACGGCCAGCGCGAAAGCCGCGATGTCTTTGTTGACCATGTGCGGTGCCTGGGTGACGGAGCCGTCGGCGTAGTCGATGATGGTGATGGACTCACCAGCGCCGCGCAGCGCGGCGGAGTGGCGGGCGCGCAGCGCAGGGAATCGGGCGAAGGTGCCAACTGCTTGGGAACACACCTCCGCGATGCGGGCACGCAGCGGAGCATCATGCAGATCATCTGCGTTGCCGAGCAACGCTAGCGCTGTGGCAATGTCGATGGCTGCGGCGGCGCCGAGCCCGGTCGAATCGGGGATGTCGTTGACCACGGTGATATCGGCGCCGGCGGTCTCGCGGGTAAGGAGCTGGCGGTTGATCATGGTGTAGATGATGCCGCCGAGGCGCGCGGCGATGGCCCCTTCGGGTGCAGGGGGTTCGATGGGTTGGCCTTCGGAATCGACGCTGGGCTGTTGCTCCGCGGCGAGGGAAGAGACCTGCTCGAGGGAAATTTGGTCTTCAACGGTCTCGCCGTTGGTGTGCTCTAGGCGAACCTTGACCAGGCCGTCGCTGCGGGGGCTGACAGCTGCTGCCGCGCGGATGTTGGCCAGGCCCATGATGGCGATGCCGCCGTAGTGATCGATGTGCTCGCCGATGAGTGCCCAGGTGGCAGGGGCGCTGGCAACATGAGCTGCATCAACGCCCACGTTCTCGCGGTGTGCGGCGCGAACGCGGTCGACGGCCGGGGTCGAAGGGGCAGTCCACAGGGGCATCGGGAAGGTTCTCCTTTGCTGGTGGCGAAAGCCTGCCTAAAAGAAAAGGCAGGAGTAGGTGACCAATCTATTCTAACGGGCGAGGCCCGCGGGCGGTCTGTAGTGTGGGGTGCACTGATTACTTGCCCGACAGAACGGAGAAAACTATGGCTGAGGCTGACAACAAGTGGTTCTACGACCCGTCTACCGGCGAGGTATCCCAGGGAAAGGTGTCCGGCTGGGAGAACCGCATGGGCCCCTACAACTCCCGCGAGGATGCCGAGCGCGCTATTGAAATCGCGCAAGCCCGCACCGCCGCGGCTGATGCTGAGGATGCCGCCGAAGACGATAACTAGGCGATAGCTAAACGTCTCATGGCCGGCCATGAGGCGGATGCGAAAAGCTCGGGCCCACACCACCGCAAGCAGGCGATGGTGTGGGCCGTTGTGGTGACTGCACAACTACACAGCCACGCAGGATGAGCCGGCGGCTTAGCGCAGCTTCTTGCGCAGCGGCTTAAACGCGGACTTGATGGCTTTAAAGCTGTCCGAGTAGGCGTTGAGTGCTTCCAACCCGATGACGCGCTCGCGCTGGTAGAGCAGACCATAGCCGAAGGTATCCTCGCCACGCCGGCGTGCGGTTTCTGCCAATTCGAGCAACTTATCGCGAGATGTCACGGAATCCTGGAAGTCTCCCAAGACAGATTGCATCTGCTTGCAGGCCTTGTAGAGGTTCTTGGTTTTTAGCGTGGTGGCTGAACCAGCGGCCTCAGCTGCATAGCGCAGTTTCTTTGCGGCCTTGCGCATATCGTGGAAGTACTCTTCACGTTCATGCAGTGTCAGCTCGGTGTTATCCCAGTTAGAGATAGCTTTCTTGTGGCGCTTGACCAGCTTGTCATAAGCCTGCTTGAGGTGCAGTGCCATGACCGTGTCAAGATCGTGGGACTCTTCTTCATCGCGTTTGGCGTGTTTCGGCGCATAGTCCTTCGCTGCGTCCTGCTGCTCAGATGATTCAGCGGAAGCTGTATCAGCGGAATCAGATTCCCCCGCACCATTGTCCCCGGCGCTGGTGTCTTCGTCAGCTGAAGCATCCTCGGCGGCGACTGGCGGGTTGGAAAGGAATGCGTCGAGCGCATCGAGCAGAGCCAGGTACTGGTCAGAATCGAGAGCGGCGATGACACGACGATGCGCGCGGCGGTAAGCGCGGCCCATATCGTGCGCGATGTGTTCGCGGGTGGCTTCATCAAGCACATCGGAGTCCTCGGAGGCGAGGAGATTCTGCCAGCGCTCTTCCACGACCTCGGCGTCACGAGCAACGCCAAGCATGGCAGCAAGCTCCTTGAGATCGGACTCTAGGCGCTTGATCTCGGGACCCACGACAATGCCGTGGAAGGTTTGAAGGTGGCTGCGCAATTCGCGGGTAGCAACGCGCATTTGGTGCACGGAATCCCACTCATCACGGCGTACCCGCGGATCAAACTCGACGAGCTTATCCCGATTAGCTCGCAGTGCCTCCACGACTGCCGCCGCGGGGGAGCCGGGCTCCACGTTAGACGTTGCGAGTGCTGGGGGAAGCTCGACATTGTTGATGGACTGCCCCAATGCTGACTTCAGCTTGGACGGTGAGGAGGAAACCCGCGCGCCAGAACTGATCAACAGGGAGGTGGCATGACGCAGTAGCGCGCTGCCCTCCTTCGTACCGGGCAGTTCTCCTGCGAGCTCTACTTCCCACTCGCGCCATGTGCTCTGAGAGCCACCTGGTAGGAAAGAGAATGCGGTGACATGGTCATCGCAGAACTCAGCGACAGGCTGCTCGTCCGTGTTTACGAGGAGCAATTCGGTGCGGTTGTTGTCCACTTGTGCAATGGGTTCAAGCGGGTGGTTACGGATCACCGAACGAACCTGGTGGAGGAGTTCGGCCGGGACTTCGTACTTGCCGTCGACGGGTTCACCGAGTTCGGCTCGGATTTCGGTACGACCTTCCGCGCCGGGAATTTTGATATGCCAGCCATCGTCATTTCCACCGGTGCGGCGCCGCAGCGTGATCTTCGCGTGGGTAAGGCGGAGATCCTCAGTGTCGTAGTAAATCGCCGACAACGAGTGGTGGCGAGTTTCTGCGACTCGGGCTACCTCATCGAGGCGGGCGAGATCTGGTACCGGGGTGGTTTCATCCACGGCGAACTTGGCTTCGATTTCAAGAAACGTCTTTGGAGACATGTACACACCTTCGTCGGGGAGCGAAATGATAAAAGAAGAGGTATAAAACCTCTGCACTGCCTTCTAGGTTACCTGGCTAATAGTGCAAATGTGCCAACCCTTGCTGGTCCTTAACCGGTGAGTTGGCGGCGCCCACCCAAGCCCGAGGAATCACCACCCAAGTGGGAATTCTCCGCGGCAGTTGCACCTGCGGACATCCCTGCATGGTTCCTCATTGCTAAGGAGATGGTTCGCGAATCAGGGAAGAGGTGATCAGCTAAAGCTTCTGCCTTATGTCTGCGTACTTCCACCGCTGATAAAGATCGCTGAGCGAGGGCTACGTCGTTTTTCCTTTTGGCGTTGCTGCCCGCAGCCGAGTCTGTCTGTTTCTCGTCGTGAGGCGCCAATGAGGCGTTCGCTTCCTCCAAAAGCTCCCCAATGCGGGTGGCGTAGGCCAAAATGAAGCTTCGGCGAAACGACGCCACATTGCCGAGTAATCGCGCGTTGTCGGCAGCCTCCCCATGAGTCATGTGCCATTCGCACTGCCGCAGGAGGGAAGCGAACAGGTCGCTGACATGATCAATGTCCGCCTCGGCGCCAAAGACGGTGATGATTCCCATGGGGTGAAGCTTGAGGACGGTGCATCCATTTCGATCCGCGATGACGCTAAGAAGCGTGGTCTTGTGGTTGATATAGGGCGCGCTGATACGGATGCGTGTGGACATCACCGTGTCCGGGGATTCGGCGAGTGCCTCATCGAGGCGGTGCCGTTGTTGGAGGCTCTGTGCTTTGGCAATGAGCGCACTGGCTTCCTCTTCATAAGGAGTGGATTCAGCCTTTCGCAGAAGCTGGGTGATCTTGTTGCGGAACCGATTCTCTTTGCTGTCTTGGCTTGCCCGAGAACTAGTTTTCTCTGCTGCGAGCACGTCAACGTCACGCAGCGGGGGCAGAGCGGAAGTAGCGTCAATGAGCCGTATGAGGTCATCGGTCGACATAGTCATCGAGTTAGGCGGGGAGACGCTCAACCATTCCTTGCGCAGCACAGTAGAACTAATCTGCGCGGGAATATGAGCAGCGGCACGATAAATAAGAGGGTGGCAAAAGCTGCCTAGGACGTGGAGTAAGTCCTTAGGTGACCATCCTTGACTGGCAGCTTGGCAAATGAGCTCGAGTCCTCGTGCGCTTAAGGTTCCGTGGTGGTTGTTCATAGCTATTCCTGTTCCGTTTGTATGGGTGCATATGTTCGGTTGTGGGAGCCATTCAAGCACGTGAAGTTGACATCTGGCCTAAGAGTCGAAAAAATTTGCCCCCGAGATACTCTTGCCAACTGGGGCAATAGTTGGCGGGGCGGGGGCAAAAGATGCAACTCCCGCCGTTACTTGGGCCCGCGGCGGTAGGGTTTAGAACATGAACAGCCAACACGAATTCGTCCTTCGTACAGTTGAAGAACGCGATATCCGCTTCATTCGCCTTTGGTTTACTGACATCTTGGGGGCGCTGAAATCGGTGGTAATGAGCCCCTCAGAGTTGGAATCTGCCTTCGAGGAAGGTGTTGGCTTCGATGGTTCCTCGGTGGAAGGGTTCTCCCGCATCTCAGAGGCCGACACTATCGCAATGCCGGACCCTTCAACCTTCCAAATCATGCCCTTTGACAAGGAGGAACCGGAGCTTCTTTCGGCGCGCATGTTCTGCGACATTACCCAGCCCGATGGGCAACCTTCTCTGGTGGACCCACGCCACATTCTGCGCCGTCAGGTTACTGAGGCTGCCAATGAAGGGTTTACGTGCAAGGCTTCTCCTGAGATTGAGTTTTATCTCTTGGAAGACGCCCGCGATATCAATACCCTGATTGCCACCGATAACGGAGGCTACTTCGACCAAGCCACGCACGATAATGCCCCGAGTTTCCGGCGCCGGTCGATGTACGCGCTGGAATCCATGGGCATTGCCACGGAATTTAGCCACCATGAAACCTCACCTGGGCAGCAGGAAATCGATCTACGCCATGCCGACGTGCTGTCCATGGCAGACAACATCATGACTTTCCGCTACCTCATTAAAGAGGTGGCCTCCCAGCAAGGAGTGCACGCCACATTCATGCCGAAGCCATTTGAGCATCGCTCGGGCTCGGGCATGCACACGCACTTGAGCCTTTTCGAGGGAGATTCCAATGCTTTCCACGACCCCGACGATGAGATTTCACTTTCCAGTACGGGGCGGCAGTTTATCGCCGGCATCCTTGAACACGCTGTGGAAATGACCGCAATCACCAACCAGTGGACCAACTCCTACAAGCGCCTGATGTTTGGCAGCGAAGCCCCGGGATCAGTGACGTGGGGAATCTCCAACCGTTCGGCGTTGGTTCGAGTTCCTACCTATCGTCTTTCCAAAGAAATGTCGCGTCGCGTTGAAATCCGTTCACTAGATTCAGCGATGAACCCCTACCTGGGCTACGCGGTGTTGCTTGCCGCTGGCCTGCGTGGAATCAGGGAAGGCTATGAGCTTGGTGATCCCGCCGAGGACGACGTCCATCAGCTGACCCGTCGTGAGCGCCGCGCGATGGGGTACAAGGATCTGCCAAGCAGCTTGGACCAGGCGCTCCGTGAATTCGAGCGCTCTGAGTTTATGGCGGAAGTCCTAGGAGAGCACGTCTTTGAGTACTTCCTGCGCGCCAAGTGGGATGAGTGGCACGAGTATCAGCAGCAGATCACCGCATTCGAGTTGCGCAACAACCTGAATTTCTAGGAGAAGCATGCGTCCAGCATCTGTACCGTCCCCGGCAACTCTTGGCCTTACCCGGCCAACTGCTGCGGAGGACTTGTCCCGCCTTGGGTGGGATAATCCTGAGTCCCTTGAGCTGCTGTGGACCCTGGCCGCGGCCGGTGATCCCGATATGGCCCTCAATACGTTAATGAGGATCATCGAGTCAGCGCCTGAGATTGGTCCGGCGATGCGTGAAGACGAAACCTTCCGGGTACGTTTGATGGCCCTGTTGGGCGGCTCCTCGGCGTTTGGTGATCACCTTGCCGCCCACCCGGAGACCTGGCGCGAGCTACAGCGCCCGCTGCCGACTCCCACGGAAATGCTGCACACCTTGTTGGAAGAGGTAGGCGCGGAACCGGCGACGTATGCCGAGCAGCCCACTCGTCCTGATACCGCGAGCCCCGATCTGACCTCTCCCGGCACATACCGAGCGGCTCCCGGAGACCACAAAGCATCGCTCAAGGTGGCCTACCGGACGCTCATGATGCGCATCGCCGCTCATGACCTCGCAGGGACTTTCCATTCGCGCAAGGGACAGTCACGGCCGCAGCCGCGGGTGGGCTTCCGTGAAATCACGCGGCTGACGACGGCCCTCGCTGACGCCTCCTTGACGGCAGCGCTCGCCGGTGCTGTCCGAGTGGTCTACGAGGACCAGCCACTCGATGCGCAGCTGGCAGTCATCGCGATGGGTAAGTGCGGTGCGGGCGAATTGAACTACATCTCCGACGTGGACGTGATCTTCGTGGGTTCGGAGGCAACGCCACGGATCACCCGTCTCGCGTCAGAATTCAATCGAATCGGCTCGGCGTGCTTCTTTGAGGTCGACGCCAACCTGCGCCCGGAAGGCAAGTCTGGTGCACTAGTCCGAACTCTGGATTCGCACGTGGCCTACTACAAGCGGTGGGCGGAAACGTGGGAATTCCAAGCCCAACTAAAAGCGCGGCCGCAGACCGGCTACTTGCCCTTGGGCACGGACTATCTCGACCAGATCGGACCCATGGTGTGGACTGCATCGCAGAGGGAATCCTTCGTGGAAGACGTCCAGGCTATGCGCCGTCGAGTGCTGGACAACGTCCCGGAGGATATGCGCCTTCGCGAACTCAAACTCGGCGAGGGCGGCTTACGGGACGTGGAATTCGCCGTCCAACTATTGCAATTGGTTCATGGCCGCTCAGATGAATCGCTGCGCACGCTGGCGACGGTCGATGCCCTCGCAGCGCTCGTGCGCGCCGGGTATGTCGGACGCGAAGATGGCACCCAGCTCATCGAGGCCTATGAGTTTCTTCGCTTGCTCGAGCACCGCCTTCAGTTGGAGCGCTTCCGCCGTACCCACACATTGCCGGAAAAAGATGACCTCAAGGCGCTGACGTGGCTGGCCATCAATTCAGGATTTCACCCACAGGGGCATCAATCAGCAGCGGATCGGATGAACGCCCACCTGCGGAAAATTCGCCTGCTCATCTCTGAGCTGCACTCGCGCTTGTTCTACCGCCCGCTGTTGAATTCCGTGGCGTCGATGTCTGCGGATGAGCTCAAATTGTCGCGAGAAGCAGCGCTTTTGCAGCTGGCAGCACTTGGCTATCGCCACCCGGATCGCGCCTTCGAGCACCTCACCTCCCTGGCGGCTGGGCAGTCACGCAAGGCCCGTATCCAGGCCATCCTGCTGCCGACCTTGATGGAGTGGCTCTCAAACACGGCCGATCCAGACATGGGCCTGCTGAATTATCGCAAGCTGTCTGAGGCGGCCTACGACCGAACGTGGTTCCTGCGCATGCTTCGTGACGAAGGCGTCGTCGGCCAGCGCCTCATGAAGATATTGGGCACCTCGCCATTTACATCGGAGCTCATTATCCGCGCGCCGGACGTCGTTAAGCAGCTCTCCGATGGCGCGGCAGGGCCCAAGCTATTGGAAACCAAACCGGCGCAAGTTTCCTCCGCCTTGATTAATTCCACCAAGCGTCACGCGGACCCTGACAAGGCCGTGTCGGTTGCCCGAGCCCTTCGCCGCGCGGAGCTGGCGCGGATCGCTGCCGCGGATCTGCTGGGATTCTTACCGGTCCAGCAGGTGTGCTTTGAGCTGTCCACCATCTGGAATGCAGTGCTGGAAGCCGCGCTGCGCGCCGAAGTCAGGGCCTGGAGGCTGGAGAACGATGACGCCGAACCACCAGCCCGCATCGCCGTGATTGGAATGGGGCGGCTCGGCGGCATGGAGCTGGGCTTTGGCTCGGATGCCGATGTCATCGTGGTGGCAGAGCCAACCGAAGACAATGCCGAAGAGGAAGCCCTGCCGTGGGCAATTGGCATTATCGAGAAACTGCGCCGCCGCTTGGCAAAGCCTTCCGGGGATCCGCCCCTGGACGTTGATTTGGGCTTGCGCCCAGAGGGTCGGTCGGGAGCAGTTGTGCGCTCGATCGAGTCCTATGAGCGTTATTACTCGCAGTGGGGCGAACCCTGGGAGATGCAGGCACTACTCCGCGCGGCTTTCGTGGCGGGGGACAAAGACGTCGGGCAACGTTTCCTCACCATGGTGGATGCCTTCCGCTATCCGCCGCAAGGCGTGAGCGAGAAGACCATCCGCGATATCCGCAGAATGAAAGCGCGCGTTGATAACGAGCGTTTGCCGCGCGGCGCTGACCGCAATACCCATACCAAGCTGGGGCGCGGCGGGTTGACCGATATCGAATGGACCGTCCAGCTGCTGCAGATGATGCATGCTCACGACGTGCCGGCGCTCCATGATCCCTCCACACTGCGCGTCCTCGACGCCCTCGAAGAGAGCGAGGTCATTCCAGTCCAGCAAGTGCGGGAGCTGCGGGAGGCCTGGTTGTTGGCCACCGATGCCCGCAACGCCCTGGTACTGGTGCGTGGCAAGCGCGTGGACCAGCTTCCGGCACCGGGCCCCCAACTGGCGCAAGTGGCTGGTGCGGCCGGCTGGGAGCCCGAGCACAACCAACAATTCCTAGAGCACTACCTCAAAGTCACCCGGCACGCCCGGAAGGTAGTCGACGAGGTGTTTTGGGGTGAGACTGAGTCATTCGAGCACGATTAGTAGAGCACAGCGAGGGCAGGTGTGTATCCTCCCTGACCCGCACCCTGAGTTAACCCGGATCTATCCCTGAACTAAACGCACGCCCCTGTTCAATCAGGTGATAAGCCGTTAGCCTTAGACAGCAGTGAGCGGCACTTGCCCCGCGCCCTTCAAGGAGCCGAAAAGGAGAACACCATGAGCCTTAATCTTTCTCTCGACCTCAACGCTGCCACGCTTGCTGATCTCGATGCATTCTTGTCCGCCGCCCGAGCCGCCGGGTGCGATCCCGCCGCCGCGCTGAGCGTGGAGGGGACGGTGATGCGGTTGGACGTCGACAAGCCCCGCGTTGTCCCTCCTGAGCCGAAGCCAGAGACCCCACGCCGCAGCAGCCTCGATCGCTCCGTCGCAGAGTCAACTATCCGGTCCATCATTGATGCGCTGTCCGAGCGCCTGGATTCGCCGCATCCCCCGCGCGGTACCTCTTTTGGGACCTTTGGCCCTGGCGCGGATTAAGCCGGCGGTGTGAGAAAAGTCTAAGGTTGTGGCCGTGAAGTCCAAGCAGTTTATCGCCGTGTGGGTCCTCGTTGTGATCGCTGTCATCACCGCCGTCGGCGCAGGCTGGTGGGCCACAGAGAGGCACCAGGTGCCGGAGGGTGCACTGACCGTGGAGCAGGTGGTCAACGGTGGCGTCCCGCAGGATCAGTCGGTTGATGTTCAGCTCGACCCTGCTGAAAATGACCGCATTGTTTCGCTGGCAGAGGCACTGGGGATCCCGTCGGAGTCGGTTCCTCGCGGCCTCTTGTCGGTGGCATCAGACAGGTACCGCTCCCGCCAGATCCTCGAGACTGATCTCAAGAAGGCCGTGGAGGCGGGTGCAATTACGAAAGATGATGCGAAGGGTGTGCTCGCCGCCTTTGACGCCGGGGTCGTCGCCCCGGTGGATGGCCCGATTCTCGTGGAATCGACCCCGGCCGAATAGCCCGATGATCTCGCCCGGCTGGGGTGCCGGCGCGAACACACAGGGATTGGCAGGTGATACGCAGTCAACGGGGATCTGCCTGGCAGCCGCGGATCTTAAGCTCTCACGCACAGATAACGAATCGATAAAGGTTGGTGCGTTGAGGTGGAGAAACAACGAAAACTACGCGAGCTGCTCAGAACCGCCCTAGGGGTGAGCATTGCCGTCCTCGTTCCGATTGGCGGTGGGCTCGGGGTCTTCGAAGTGGCCAATTCGGTACCCCTTGAGGCGGCGTTCAGCGCCGCGGCCCTTCATTAGCCCAGCCCTGAACTAACCAACCTGCACGATGGTGACGTGCGGGCCGCCGTCCTCGCCCCGGCTGCGCAGGATGTGCGTGATGAGAACACCCACGATGCCAATGCACCACACGCCAAAGACTGCCCAAGCAGCGAGCCGGAAGTCATGGAAGGGGTAGTCAGGCCCATTACCCAAGTGATCGAGAACCATGCCGACGAGTTGGGCGCCGATGACCGTGGCGATGAAGCCTCCCATATTGGCCAGGCCCGTCGCCGTGGCAACGACAGTGCGGTCGAGGTTTTCACGGACAATGTCGAAACCGTAATTTGCCACCGGTGTGCACAGGGCTACCAGGCTGATGAGGATGAACAGCGAGAGATAGCTGCCACCGAAGAGGAAGAACAAGGCCCACACCGCGCAGTGGGTAGCCACAAACCCTAAGGCGAGCCACGGGCGGAAACCGCTGGCCCTGGAGGAAAGCTTGCCGTGCAGTGGGCCGACGAGCACCATGCACACGCTAAACCACGTCAGGATCCAGCCGGCGCTAGTCTTAGAAAAATCCATGCCTGCAGTCATCAGCGGCACGCCCCATAGCATGACGAACACGTTGGTGGCCCCCAGGCCGATCCAGTGAATAAAGAATGCCTGCCAGGCTACGGGGGAACGGAAAACGGTGGATAACAGCGCTGCTGTGCTTTCCGGCTTCGCGTTAGGTTTTTCTTTCGGCTTGGGCACGATGCCGAGGGATTCTGGGGAATCAGCCACCGCCACCGCGGCCGCAACGGCGATGAGGATGCCCACCGCACCCAAGCTAACGAAGGCCATGGTCCACCCACCCCAGCCCAGCAGCATGGCGAAAGGAAGGGCGGACAAGAACTGGCCCAGCTGCCCAAGCGACGAGGTGACCTGAGTGAACATGGGGGTGCGGTGCAGCGGGAACCAGTAGGGCAAGATACGCATCACGGAGAGGAAGGCGGTGGCATCGCCCGCGCCGATGAGCAGGCGGGCGGCGATGGCTACCCAATAATTGTTGGTGAAGCCAAGGAGTACCTGACCCACGCCCATGATGACGGAACCAATGACGAGCAGGCGCCGCGGCCCGAACTTATCGATGAGCATCCCGGTAGGGATCTGCGCCAGCGAATAGATACCCAATTGCACCGCGGTGAACACGGCAATGCGGGAGGCATCGACCTCGAAGCGATCGATGGCTTCGAGGCCCGCCACGCCAAAGGACGTGCGGCCGGTCATCGCCACGATATAGACCAACACCGCAGCCACCCACACAGAGAGAGCCTTCGTGGTAATTACATTGCGTGGATGAGGAGCCGACATGGCTGATACTTTACGCGTCACCAACTAAGATGCAGGGGGTGAAGTACATTTCGACCCGCGATACCGCCCGCCAGCCCGCCGCCTTTACGGATATCCTCCTTGGAGGTTTGGCCCCTGATGGTGGGCTCTACCTGCCGGAAACCTATCCCCGCATTGATGACGCCACCCTTACCCAGTGGCGCCAGACCTTGGCTGAAGGCGGCTACGCGGCCCTGGCCGCGGAGGTGCTCAAGCTCTTCGTGGACGATATTCCTGCAGAGGACCTCGAGGGGATTGCCCAGCGCGCCTACACCTACCCGAAGTTCGACGATGAGGAAATCGTCCCCGTCAGCGAACTGGGGGAGGGCCTGTACATTGGTCACCTCTCTGAAGGGCCGACGGCCGCCTTCAAGGACATGGCCATGCAAATGTTGGGCGAGCTCTTCGAATACGAGCTGGCCCGCCGTGGCGAAACCCTCAACATCCTGGGTGCTACCTCGGGTGACACCGGTTCCTCGGCGGAGTACGCCATGCGCGGTCGCAAGGGCATCCGCGTCTTCATGCTGACCCCGGCCGGGCGCATGACGCCCTTCCAGCAAGCCCAGATGTTCGGGCTGGATGACCCGAATATCTGCAATATCGCCCTCGACGGCGTCTTTGATGACTGCCAGGACGTGGTCAAGGCGGTATCGGCCGACGCCAACTTCAAGGCCGAGAACCGCATCGGTGCGGTCAACTCCATTAACTGGGCCCGCCTCATGGCGCAGGTGGTCTACTACGTCAACTGCTACCTCAAGGTCACCACGGAGAACACCGAGAAGGTCTCCTTCAGTGTGCCCACCGGCAACTTTGGTGATATCTGCGCCGGCCACATCGCCCGCCAGATGGGCCTGCCCATCGACAAACTCATCGTCGCAACCAATGAGAATGACGTGCTCGATGAGTTCTTCCGCACCGGCAGCTACCGCCCGCGCTCCTCGGAGCAGACGTACAAGACGTCCTCGCCGTCGATGGATATTTCCCGTGCCTCGAACTTCGAGCGCTTCGCCTTTGACCTGCTTGGCCGCGATGCCGCACAAATCAAGGATCTGTTTGGCACGAAGGTGAAGGAAGGCGGGTTTAACGTCGACAAGCAGGCGCTCGACGCCGCCCACGCAGAGTACGGCTTCCTGTCTGGTTCCTCCACCCACGCGGACCGCCTCGCCACCATCAAGGATGTCCACGAGCGCTACAACGTGCTGGTGGATCCGCACACTGCCGACGGCATCAAGGTTGCCCGCGCAGTCAAAGATGAGTACGGCGTTGACACTCCCATCGTGTGCCTAGAAACCGCGCTTCCGGTGAAATTCGCGGAGACCATCTCGGAAGCCATCGGCAGCGAGCCGGAGGTGCCGGAGCGTTTCGCTGGAATCCTGGAAGCCGAGCGCCACGTCACCGATCTGCCCAACGATGCGGCGGCGGTGAAGGATTACATCACGCAATACATCAAGAGCACGGAGGTTTAAGCCAATGGCACAGGAACAGTTCTCGGGTCCGGAGTATTTCACCGAGTTTGACCCGGAGAAGTTCATCCGTGACATGAAGCAGGTCGCTGAGATGGAGAAGGAAAACAAGGATCACAAGGCGGACCCGGGTGAGGCTGCATCCGCTCAGGAGGACTAGGCCTTGCCTTCTGGTGGTGCTCAGCGCGACTGCGCTGGCAGTGGCTGGATGCTCAATGCCTACGGGGGTTGACTCCGTTCCCGAAGCTGCCTCGAGCACGTCCGAGTACACCACTATGACGCCGGCTCCGCCGCAGACGCATACGCCCGATGCCTCCCCAGTGCCGCCAGGCGCGGCGCTCGACATTTCTGCTATGCAGCCCGTTCCCGGCGAAGCCTTTGACTTCAACCTTTGCACGGTGGCGTGGAGCTTTGTGCTTGACGACGCCCGTACCATCGCCGTCACCGCCTCCCATTGCGGTGAGCCGGGGGATACGGTGTGGGCAGGTGCTGAGGATAGGGAATTCGTGTACCCAGCGGAGCCCGTCGGCACCATCATCTATTCCGATCTCAGCTCACCTGACACACACCAGCTCGACTTCGCTTTGGTGGAGATCACGCGGCAGGCGGAGTTTTATGTCCCGCAGGACATGCCTACTAGCGTGGTCGCTGCGGGGCAGGAGGAGCTCCCCGATGAAGTGTGCAAGCTGGGGCGCATTACCGGTGAGACCTGCGGCCCGCTTACTCACGGCGAGGGACACGGGAAACTCCAGTTTGGTGACCGCACAGTGGATACCGTCTCCGCGCGCGCCCAAGTCTGCTCCACGCACGGCGATTCGGGCGCTCCGGTCTTTGGCGCGCCGGGCAGCGCCTTTGAAGGCGTGATCGTCGGGGTTCTGTCGGGGACGACGGAAGCCGCGGCAAGCAGTCAGGGCTGCGCCGACGGGTCGCCGGCGGAGATGTCTTTTACCCCTGCCTCCGACATTGAGGCACTCCTGCCGGAGATTCTGGAGCGGGTTTAGGCGCTAAGATTGAACCCATGCCGACTCCTGATTTTATTGTGTCCCTGCGTGAGAAGATTGGTCACGAGCAGCTCTTCCTTCCCAGCGTGACCGCGGTTATTGTGCGGGCGGTTCCTACCGGTTCTGCGATATGGGAGCTGCCTTCAGTGCTGCTGGCCCAGCGAGCCGACAACGGCACATGGGCCCCCATCTCCGGTATTTGTGAGCCTGGCGAGGAAGTCACGACGACCGCGTTGCGTGAGCTCAAGGAAGAGGTGGGCCTCGATGGCCGCATCGAAGCGCTCCTCGGCGTCGGTCAGGTGGGCCCAGTAGTCTGTCCCAATGGGGATAAGTGCCTCTACATGGATACCGCCATCCGTGTCTCCGTTCCGGATGATGCGGAGCCGGTGATTTCCGACGAAGAGAACCTTGCCGCGCAGTGGTTCTCCGTGGCACAGATGCCCACCTCAGTCAGCGCCCGCCACCGCATGATCATCGGCGATGCCGTGGCACAGATGAAACATCCGCAGGGCTTCCGTCCGCGGATGGGCTACGTTAAGCGCAACTAAAAGCCCCGGTTAGGGGGTCTTTTCTTTGAGGTTTGTCCGTGGGCTGGGAATCGTTGGAGTTACCGCAAAGTATCATCAGAAACGCATGAAATGGGTTGATGTTGCCGGCGGTGCTCGATAGCTTCGGGGTCATGATTTCACGCACACTGAAGAAAGTAACCACTGCAACTGCGTTCGTCGCCCTCGCAGGCGGCGTCCTGGGTGCCGGTACTGCCGGTGCGCAGGAACCATCCTCCGCTGACTCCGTGAAGTCCAGCCAGATTCAGGAGCTGAGCTCGCGCCTGTTCGGTGACTCCTTCTCCTCCTCCACGAAGCCGGAAGCTCCGCAAGGTTCTGGCTTGATTGAGAAGTACGAGGACATCGACGGTCTGCAGGAGAAGCTGCCGGCTGATGAGGCTCAGAAGGTTCTCAACGGTACCTTCACCGCTAAGAAGAACCCGGCGATTTCCGTGACCTTCAATGAGGACGGAACTCTAACCTACGATGACGGCTGCAACTCCGGTGGCGGCAGCTACAAGCTGGACCAGACCGATGCCATCGTGGCGGAGAACCTGACTTCCACGATGCGTGCTTGCTCCCCTGAAGAGATGGCCGATGCCGATGCGCTCAACACCATCCTCACCGCTAAGCCGGTCGTTATCCCCGTGGAGGGCAACACCTTCGCGCTGGGCAGCCAGGGCCAGGCCATCCAGTTCACCAAGGCTGAAAACTAAAGCCTGTTAAACACCTGGCAGCGTGCACCGCGGAGCTAGTTCGAGATTGGGCTAGCTCCGCTTCTCTGTGCGCGCCGGCCTTCGATGAGCCAGCTAATGAAGCGGCAGGAGCAGGCAGACCAGTGCGCGATGAGGAGCAACGGGATGCTGAGCGCGATGACGTCGAGAAGCTCCGAGCCATTCACCAGGGCTACCTGGTGACCACCCATGCTGACCGTCCCCGGTGGGAAGGTGCAGGCCCACCATGCGGGCGAGTAGTCCACCCAGCGAGCCACATTGGGGTAGAAGGTGATCATGGCATAGAGCGCGAGGGGGACGGCGATCACCATGGCGGTCAGCCCGTAATAGACGGAAACATGACCGGGGTAGAGGATCTGCATCGCGGTGGTGGATTGGCCCACCACGCCCAGCGGAACCCAGGCGGTAGCTGAGTTGGCCCCGGAGAGATTTACCTTGCCGTGCCAAGCGGCCCAATACACGCGGATGAAGGTGGGGACCGCGGTAGAGATCGACATGACGAAAAGAATGGTGCCCATGACGTGGTAGGCATGTCCGTAGTCGAGGGCAAGGAAGCCAGCCACGGAGGATGAAATCATGGGACCGACCAGCGGCAGGCCCCAGGTAAAGCGCGGTTCACCGTCGAAGCGGGTGAGCTGAATAGCCCACGTGATGACGGTGACGGGTCCGCCGATCCAAAAGCCGACGAGGCGGAAGGTTCCGATATCCGTCAACCCGGACAGCGCTGCGCCGAGCGCCAGGATGCCGATGAAATACATGGACCATTCAGCCATCGAGGTTCGCGCGAAGCTGGGCTGACGGTATAGCGCAAAGCCAACCGTCAGCACGAGGAGAATAATGCAGGATAGCGCTGCGAAAACGGCGGAGCCTGTCAGCATGCCCTCCTCAACGAGCAGCCGAGAGACGATGGAGGTTCCCATGAGGCTGCCGCCCCATGCGGGCCCGGGCGGTGGCAGTTGGCGGAATCTGTCAGTCACAGCTGGAATGGTAGCCATCCCACTGCATTTCGGCCCCATTGATCCGCATAATTGGGCCGTGAGATTGCACCCTGTTGCGCTCGGCAGTAGGGGAGGGCACACAGGATGTGCGTGGGCGGTTGACTTCACCGTCGGCAGCGATGCTCACTGCGTAATACGACGACGGGCCCCGACGGTTCTTTCGAATCGTCAGGGCCCGGATCGGATACAGAGCTGGCGTAGAGCTAGGCTCTAGCAGTCGTAGTACATCTCAAATTCCTGCGGAGTCGGACGCAGGCGGACCGGCGCAATCTCGTTCTCGCGCTTGTAGTTGATGTAGGTCTCGATGAGGTCCTCGGAGAAGACATCGCCCTCGGTGAGGAAGTCGTTGTCTTCCTCGAGTGCTGCGATGGAGGCCTCCAGGGAGGTCGGTGCCTGCGGGATGGAGGCGGCCTCTGCCGGCGGCAGCTCGTAGAGGTCCTTGTCCACCGGAGCGTGCGGCTCGATGCGGTTCTTGATGCCGTCGAGGCCCGCCATCATCATGGCAGCGAAACCGAAGTAGGGGTTGCCCGACGGATCCGGAGCGCGGAACTCGATGCGCTTGGCCTTCGGGTTGGAGCCGGTAATCGGAATACGAATAGCAGCCGAGCGGTTGCGCTGCGAGTACACCAGGTTAATCGGCGCCTCGAAGCCCGGAACGAGGCGGTGGTAGGAGTTCAGGGTGGGGTTCGTGAACGCCAGCACAGCCGGTGCGTGGGCCAGGATGCCGCCGATGTAGTAGCGAGCCATGTCGGACAAACCGGCGTAGCCAGCCTCATCGTGGAAGAGCGGCTTGCCGTCCTGCCACAGGGACATGTGGGCGTGCATACCGGAACCATTATCGCCCGCCAGCGGCTTGGGCATAAAGGTTACGGACTTACCAAACTGCTCCGCGGTGTTCTTGATGATGTACTTGAAGGTCTGAATATCATCAGCCGCGTGCAGCAGGGAGTTGAAGCGGTAGTTGATCTCGTTCTGACCGCTGCCCACCTCGTGGTGGAAGCGCTCGATGGTGAATCCAGCCTTCTGCAGCTGCTCCACCATGGCGTCGCGGACTTCGCCGTGCTTGTCGACGGGTGCCGTCGGGAAGTAGCCGCCCTTCACGCGAGTCTTAAAGCCGGTGTTCGGGGTGCCGTCGAAGTTGGTCTCAGAACCGCGGTTCCACCAGCCCTCGTCGGTATCAACCTCGTAGAAGCCGTTGTGGACATCGGTGCCGTAGCGAACGGAGTCGAAGATGTAGAACTCAGCTTCAGCGCCGAAGTTACAGGTATCCGCGATGCCGGTGGAGGAGAGGTATTCCTCAGCCTTGCGGGCGATGTTGCGCGGGTCGCGGCTAAAGGGCTCCAGGGTGAACGGGTCGTGGACGAAGAACTTGATGTTCAGGGTCTTCGCGGTGCGGAAGGGATCCACGAAGGCAGTCTTCGGATCCGGCAACAGCGTCATGTCGGACTCATCGATGGTGGTGAATCCGCGGATGGACGAACCATCAAAAGCAAGGCCGTCGGCGGCTGCGTCTTCAGTAAATTCCTCGGCCGGAATAGAGAAGTGGTGCTCGGTGCCGGGGACGTCCGTAAACCGGATGTCAACGAACTTGACGTCCTCTTCCTTGATGAATGTGATGACGTCCTGGATTGTCTCAAAGGACACGGTAGTCTCCTGTTGGTTGACGTGTAGTACTCCCGACTAGTTTACAGGTATTGGCTGCATCACTGGGACGCGTGGGCACCTGAAGGCAAAATTTCTGCTCGGGATGGACGGCGGCTAGATTGGTGGGCATGGCAGATAACAACGATGGCATCGGGTCGGGGCAGTGGCCTGGGCAGGCATTGGGCTTGCCCAAGGAGGGGCCAGGTGCCCTGGCGTCGGTAATGCGGCGTACGTTCGGCGTGTTAATTGACTGGATTTTGGCCATGATCATTGCCAACGTTCTCGAGCTCTTCACCGACAATCTGGGCGGTCCCGCCTTCTTGGGTTATGCAGTGTGGGTAGTCATGGGCATCGTGTGCGGGTGGCTGTTCGCCCGCACCCCGGGCATGGCGTTGCTCGGTATGGGCGTGGCGCGCCTCGATGTCCCGGGCAGTTCCGTTGGCTTGTGGCGGGCCGCGGTCCGCACGCTGCTGACTGCTGTGCTGTTTCCCGCAGCGATGGTCGATGCCGACGGGCGTGGCCTCCACGACCGCGCCACCGGCACCGCCGTCATCATGGCCTAAGGCTGTTGGGACCAGCGATAAAGCTGCTGGGGTGCGTGAGGCAACTAGGCCGGGAGGCTTCGAAGGCAACGAAAAGGGTCCCTTCCGAACTCTCGGAAGGGACCCTTTTTGTGCTTGGAGCTAGTGGCTTATTTGCCGCCCTTGCGCTCCTGCATGCGGCGCATACGGCGGTTCATGCCCGCCATGTTCTGAGCCTGGCGGGGCATCGGGCCCTTGGGCAGACCAGGGGTGGTGCCCGGCAGATCATCCATGGCCTCGATACGGCGAATGTTGTCGTAGGTTTCGTTCTTGTTGTAGTTGCGCGGCAGCTTCATAATGTGGCTGCGCAGCTTAGACACGGGAACCTCGTCCTCGCCATTGCCCACGAAGACCTCGTACACCGGCACGCCGCCGGCCATGCGGTCCACGCGCTTCTTCAAGCGGTTAAGAGTAGGGCCGACGCGCTTGCGGTCGCCCTCGACGACGAAGATGACGCCCGAGTTGCCGATAACGCGGTGGATAAGGTCCTGCTGGCGGGTAGCGGCCACACCAGTCTTGACCTTCCACACCACGCCGACGGTGTTGCGCAGCTGCTGCTCCAAGGCCCAGCCGGCGGCGCCAGGCTGATCCTCCACCTTCTTGTACATATCGCGCTCGAGGCGGCGGGTAAACAAGAACATGGCCAGGATGGCGCCGATGCCCAAGCCCAAGATGAGCATGAACCACTCGCCGTTGAAGAGCATGCCGATAAGGAAGAAGAGCAAGCCCATGCCCAAGAATGCAGCCAGCATGATGGGGATGAGCGCCTTATCCTGCTTGCGCTGCATGTTGAACGCTTGCCACATCTGTGACCAGTTTTGCTTGCGCTGGGCGCGTTTGGCCGCGCGCTCCTGCTTCTTCGCTTCCTTCAGCGATGCCTTGTCGTCGTTAGCCATGGCTCCTACTTTAGAGGTCAGAGGGTCAAAAAGAGAATCGAACTAGCGAATAGTGGACGCCGCAGAGTTCGGGTTCGCTGCACCAGCCGGGGTCTTAACCATACGCGTGGTCACCGGAGTCTCCTCGGAGGGGCCGTACTTCTCCAGAAGCGTGGAGGCCTCTTGGGCGGTAGCGCCCTGAGAGGTCTCAGCCAGGTGCTTGAGGTTTTCCGGCAGCTCGAGACCGCGGGCCTCCATGGCCTGCACGTAAAGGCGGCCAGCGCGGTAGGAGGAGCGGACCAGCGGGCCGGACATGACGCCGCCGAAGCCGAGCTCCTTGGCAAGCTTGGAGTGCTCCACGAACTCCTCTGGGCGTACCCAGCGCTCGATCGGGTGGAAGCGCGGGCCGGGGCGCAGGTACTGGGTAATCGTGATGATGTCGCAGCCCACCTCGCGGAGATCGCGCAGAGCTTCCTCGATCTCCTCGGCGGTTTCACCCATGCCCAGGATGAGGTTGGACTTGGTGATCAAACCGAAGTCGTGGGCCTGGCGGATGACGTCGAGTGAACGCTCATAGCGGAAGGCCGGGCGGATGCGCTTGAAGATGCGCGGCACCGTCTCCAGGTTGTGGGCGAAGACCTCAGGGCGGGCTTCAAAAACCTCTTGGAGCAAATCCGGCTTACCGGAGAAGTCCGGGGTGAGGTTCTCCACGCCGGTATTGGGGTTGAGCTCATGAATCTTGCGCACAACCTCGGCGTAGAGCCAGGCGCCCTCGTCGGGCAGATCATCGCGGGTCACGCCGGTGATGGTGGTGTAGTTGAGATCCATCTCCTGGATGTTCTCGGCCACGCGGCGCGGCTCGTCGCGGTCCAATTCCTCCGGCTTGCCGGTGGCGATATCGCAGAAATCGCAGCGGCGGGTGCACTTGTCACCGCCGATGAGGAAGGTGGCCTCGCGCGATTCCCAGCACTCGTGAATATTGGGGCAGCCGGCCTCCTGGCACACGGTGTGCAGGGAAGCTCCGGATACGCGTGATTTCATGTCCTCATAACCCGGTCCGGTGCGAACCTGGTTGCGGATCCAGCGTGGCTTCTGTTCGATGGGCGACTCCGCATTTTTCTTCTCAATGCGGAGCATCTTGCGTCCTTCAGGCTTAACAGTCACGGAACCTCACTTTACGCGTTGGGGTTAGCTCTTCCTAATACAAGTCCTGCGAGAGCCGGGTTTATTCCACCGAGGGTATCTTCTACTTTCCCTCTGCTGCTTTGCGGGCTTGGCGTGCCTTCTCGTTGGCCACCTTGATGGGATCAGGCGCCGAGGCGAAGGTGTGGTCGGCCACGGTGAGTTCGCCGGAGAGGGCTTTGAGGAGGGCGTCGAGAAGCGGCGCTTCCGCTTCCTGGATGGTGACCTCGCGGCCAAGCTCCAGCGAGAGGGTTGACACGTCGGCATCGTCGATACCGCAGGCCACGATGTGCTCGTAGTATTCCAGGGTATTGGTGCAATTGAGCGCTAGGCCGTGCATGGTCACGCCGCGGGTAACGCGGATGCCTAGCGCCCCCAGCTTGCGGTCGCGCCTCGGAGCGGCCGGGTCGGCGGCGCGGGTGGTGGACGGAACCCACACGCCAGAGCGGCCGTCGATGCGCCCGGCGGTGCTCACTCCGAGTTCGCGGACGGCTTGGATGATGGCCTCCTCGAGGCGGCGAACATAGTCCACGACGTCCACCGGTTCCGCCAGCTTGATAATGGGGTAGACCACCAGCTGGCCCTCGCCGTGCCAGGTAATGCGCCCGCCGCGGTCGACGTCAATGACCGGCAGGCCGTTATCGGGCATATCCTCCGGCTGCGTGCGCTTGCCGGCGGTGTAGACGTTGGGGTGCTCAACCACGAGGATGACATCACCCTGCGTGCCCGCCGCCCGCGCTGCGGCGAGCTCGGCCTGGAGATCCCAGGCCTCTTGGTAGCCCATGCGGCCCAAGCGGCGGATCTCCAGTGGCTCGTCGGAAGCGCGAATAGAGCGGTTGGCGGGAAAGAAAGGTTCGCGGGGAGCAGTCATGGATACCCATGCTAGTCCCCGCGAAGATTCAGCCAGACAAGGGCTGAATGCGTGCTGTTCAGGCGCAGATTTAGGCCACGCCGTTGGCGGAGGCGTACTCCTCAGCGGTCATCAGCTCGCCGGCTTCGGTGACCTCGACCTCGAAGAGCCAGCCCTCACCGAAGGGATCGTTGTTGATGACGGCGTAGTCATCGTGCACACCCTCGTTGACGGCGGTCACGGTACCGGTGACCGGGGAGTAGAGGTCAGACACGGACTTGGTGGACTCCACCTCGCCACAGGTCTCGCCGTGCTCGACGGTATCGCCCACGGCCGGCAGCTCGGCGAAGACGACCTCCCCCAGGCGGTCGGTGGCCACGGAGGTGATGCCGACGCGGACGGTGGAACCGACGACGGAATCAGCAGCTGCGTTAATCCACTCGTGGTCCTCGGAGTAAGAAAAATCGGAAGG
Source organism: Corynebacterium hesseae (assembly GCF_037850265.1). Classification (NCBI taxonomy): domain Bacteria; kingdom Bacillati; phylum Actinomycetota; class Actinomycetes; order Mycobacteriales; family Corynebacteriaceae; genus Corynebacterium; species Corynebacterium hesseae. The sequence goes on along the minus strand of NZ_CP137211.1, from coordinate 1,904,284 downwards.
AAGATTAGCCATGAGAAGGGATGTCCTTTCGGTAGATGGATTCAGTAGTGGAGTTTACTTCTCGCGCTTGTAGAAGGGCAGCGCGGACACTTCGAAGGGGTAGCGCTTGCCGCGGATGTCGATCTCCACGGCGTCGCCAGCCTCCAAGCCTGCGGCGGTATCGATGAGCGCGAGCGCGACAGGGTGGCCCAGGGTGGGGGAGGGCTGGCCGGAGGTCACCGTGCCCACCTTGTTCTCACCAACGAAGACCGCCGCTCCGGCGCGGGCGGCGCGGCGCTGCGAGGAAACCAGGCCGGTAATAACGGCCTGCGGGCCTTCTTCGGCGCGCTGGCGCAGCACCTTTGCACCCACGAAGTCCTGCTCCTTCTTGGCAAAGGCGCGGGACATACCGGCCTCGACCGGAGTGATGTCGCGGGTGAGCTCGTTGCCGTAGAGCGGCATGCCGGCCTCCAAGCGCAGCGAGTCGCGCGCAGCCAGGCCGCAAGGCTTAATACCGTATTCTTCGCCGGCCTTGAGCAGCTCTTCCCACAGCTCCGGGGCATCGGAGTTGTAGACGATGAGCTCGAAGCCGTCCTCGCCGGTGTAGCCGGTACGGCAGATGAAAGCGTACTTGCGCGCCACCTTGCCGGTCATTGCGGCATAGTAGGGCAGGTCCATCACGGCCTGCTGCTTGGTGTCCTCCACCAGCGGGACGAGAATCTCCAGCGCCTTCGGGCCCTGGACAGCAATCATGGCCACATCGCGGGACTCGTTCTTCAGGTCCACGTCGAAGCCCTCGGCGCGCTCGTTGAGAGCCTCCCACACGGTATCGGCGTTGCCAGCATTCGGCACGACGAGGAACTTGGTCTCCTCCAAGCGGTAGGTGATGAGGTCATCCATGATGCCGCCATCCTCGGCGCAGATCATGGAGTACTTTGCCTTGCCCACCTTGAGGGGAACCAAGTTGGAGATGAAGCAGTAGGACAGGAACTCGGCGGCGTCCGGGCCGTTGACCCAGATTTCACCCATGTGGGACAGGTCGAAGAGGCCGGCGGCTCCGCGCACCGCGCGGTGCTCCTCAAGCTCGTTGTCATATTTCAGCGGCATCTCCCACGGCCCGAAGGGCGTGAAAGTGGCGCCGAGCTTCTCGTGCTCAGCGTGCAGCGGGGAGTGCAGGTAGTCAGTCATTGATTAAACCTCCTGGTTGTCGTCGGAGTAGTCAAAAGCCTCTGGCGGCGGGCAGGTGCACACCAGGTTGCGGTCACCATAAGCCTCGTCGATGCGGCGCACCGGCGGGAAGTACTTGTTGGCGCGCAGCGAGGTCACCGGGTAGGCGGCCTGCTGGCGGGTGAAGGTGAAGTCCCACTCGTCGGCCGCGACGGATTCGGCGGTGAACGGAGCATGGTGGATGACGGAGTCCTCGTAGGCCACCTGGCCGTCGATGATCTCCTGGATTTCGGCGCGGATGGAGCGCATGGCCTCGATGAAGCGGTCCAGCTCACCCAGGTCTTCAGACTCGGTGGGCTCCACCATGAGGGTGCCGGCCACCGGGAAGGAGAGGGTCGGCGCGTGGAAGCCGTAGTCCACGAGGCGCTTGGCCACGTCAGCGGCGGTGACGCCGGAGGCGTCGGTCAGCTCGCGCAGGTCAAAGATGCACTCGTGAGCCACGAGGCCGGCATTGCCCGTGTAGAGCACAGGGAAGGAATCCTTCAGGCTCTGTGCCAGGTAGTTTGCGCCGAGGATGGCGTGGCTCGTGGCCTCCGTGAGTCCTTGGGCGCCAATCATGGCCAGGTAGGACCAGGAAATTGGCAGCACGCCGGCGGAACCGTAGCGCGATGCGGTGGACGGCACGCCGGTGGTCTCCGCAGTCGGTTGCGAGGGATCCAGTTTGGGGTCGTTGGCATCGGCCGGCAGGAAGGGCACCAAGTGCTTGGCGACGCCCACCGGGCCCACACCCGGGCCACCGCCGCCGTGCGGGATGGTGAAGGTCTTGTGCAGGTTCAGGTGGGACACATCGCCGCCGAAGGCACCCGGACGGGCCCAACCGGCTAGCGCGTTCATGTTGGCGCCGTCGATGTAGACCTGGCCGCCGGCCGCGTGGACCTTGTCGCAGACCTCGCGCACCTCGGGGTCGAAGACGCCGTGGGTGGAGGGGTAGGTAATCATGATGCCGGCGATGTGCTCGCCATGCTGCTCAATCTTGGCGTCGAGGTCGGCGAGGTCAATCGAGCCATCGTCGGCGGTCTTGACCACGACGACGCGCAGGTTGGCCAAGGTGGCTGAGGCCGCATTGGTGCCGTGCGCGGAGGCCGGGATGAGGATGACATCGCGGCCGTGATCGCCGTTGGCCACGTGGTAGTGGCGAATGGCCAGAAGGCCGGCCAGCTCGCCCTGGGAGCCGGCGTTGGGCTGGATGGAGACCTGGGCGTAGCCGGTAATCTCGGCGAGCCAGGACTCGAGTTCGTCGATCAGCGCGCGCCAGCCCGCGGTGGTCTCCTCCGGGGCATACGGGTGGATGCCGGCGAATTCCGGCCAGGAGATGGGCTCCATCGCGGCGGTGGGGTTGAGCTTCATCGTGCACGAGCCCAGAGGGATCATCGTGCGGTCCAGGGCCAGGTCCTTATCCGCCAAGGTGCGCAGGTAGCGCAGCATCTGGGTCTCGGAGTGGATGGAGTTGAAGATCTCGTGCTGCAGCGGGGCCTCGGCGCGCTGGACGGAGGACGGAATCTCGAAGGAGCCAGACGCGGCCGGCTCGGAGTTAGCGGAGGACTCGGCGCCGAAGGCGCCGGCGAGGATGTTGACATCCTCGTTGGTCGCGGATTCGCCGAAGGAGACCGAGATTTTGTCCGTGCCGATGGCGCGCACCAGGTAGCCCTGCTCCTGAAGCTGGGTCTTGATGGCGGCGGCATCCACGCCGGTGACGGTTACGGTGTCAAAGAACTCGCGGGAGGCAATCTTCTTGCCCGCGCCGGTGACTGCCGCAGCGAAAGCAGAAGCGCGGTCGTGGACGCGTTGCGCGATGGCCTTGAGGCCCTCAGGCCCGTGGTACACCGCGTACATGGAGGCCACGTTGGCCAGAAGTGCCTGGGCGGTGCAGATGTTGGAGGTCGCGCGCTCGCGGCGGATGTGCTGCTCACGAGTCTGCAGTGCGAGGCGGTAGGCGGGGCGGCCGGCGGCGTCCTTCGACACACCCACGATGCGGCCCGGCAGCTGGCGCTTGAGCTTGTCCGTAACAGACATGAAGGCCGCGTGCGGGCCGCCGAAGAAGAGCGGCACGCCGAAGCGCTGCGAGGAACCGAGGACCACGTCCGCGCCCATCTCACCGGGGGCTTCCAAGAGAAGCAGCGACAGGGGGTCAGCCACGACGGCGGCAAGAGCGCCGCGGGTGTGGAGCTCTTCGATGGCAGCGCGGGGGTCGACGATATCACCCTCGGTTCCGGTGTAAGCCAGAACGGCGCCGACGAGGTCTTCGCCGACGATGCCATCGCGGACATCAGCAATCTCGACCTCGAGCTCGATGGCTCGGGCACGCTCGGCAGCGACGGCGAGAACCTGCGGGTGAAGGCGGGAATCGAGCAGCACGCGGCGGCCCTTCTTCACCGCGCGGGCCATGAGGCCGACGGCTTCGGCGGTGGCGGAGGCTTCGTCGAGAAGCGAGGCGTTCGCGATGGGAAGACCGGTCAGGGACTCAATCATGGTCTGGAAATTGAGCAGGGCTTCGAGGCGGCCCTGGGAAATCTCCGGCTGGTAGGGCGTGTATGCGGTGTACCAGCCGGCATCCTCCAGCAGCCCGCGGCGGATGACCGCCGGGGTGAGGGTATCGGAATAACCCTGGCCGTAAAAGGACTTCAGCACGACGTTCTGGGAGGCGTACTCGCGGAGCTTCGCCTGCGCGTCATCTTCGCTCAAAGCCTCCGGGAGGTTCAGCGCCTCGGTGGCGCGGATGGAGGTGGGCAGGGCGGCATCGACGAGTGCCTCCACGCTGTCGTAGCCCACTGCCTTGAGCATCGTCTCACGCTCGGCCGCATCGGGGCCGAGGTGGCGAGAGATGAAATCCATGTGTTTTATCTCCTTTGTGGCGTTAGATTGTGTGACCTAAACTGCCCCAAGTATAAGGCGTAGGCCATGACATTAGCCCCGGTTACCCCTGACATGGAGGCGCAGCGCTACGGCGGTCGCTACCGCGACGGTGAGGCCGATGACGAAGGCCGTGGAATAGCCAACGGCAGGGCCCAAAAGTGACAGGATGAAAGGCGCAAAGAAACCCAGATAGGTCAGTGAATAAAACACCCCCGTCGCTGCGCCGAGCTCCTCTGCGTCGGCGATGGCTTGGGTCTCCGCGAGTCCGCTGAGCATGCCGATTCCATAGGAGCTGCCCATGATGATGGCCGCGATAGGCAGGAGAAAAACTGCCCAACCATGATGAGCCGCAGCGAGGACGGCGAGGCACAGTGCCATTCCTACTGCGGCCAGCGCCATGCCGTGGAACGAGGTCACGCGGATGCGGCCAGCCAGTTGCTGGATAACCACGCCGCTGCCCATGGTGAGAAGCGCGCACAGGCCGGCGACAAGAACGGGGTGGCGTAGGTGCTCGCTGAGCTGCGCGGGCAGGAATACGAAGGCGGTGGTGGCGGAGCCGAAGACCCATGGTGCGTAGGCCACTACCGGTAAGTAGCGGGGAGTAATCAGGCTGGTCGGGACAAAAGAATGGCGACTCGAAGCTGACTGTGTAGATCTCGGTTCCGGCACCGTCCACACGAGTGGGACTACGATGAGTGCTAGGCCGATATGCAAAAGATAAGGCACAACGGTGGGCCAGGGGAGGAACTCGGCGGCGATACCAGCCACGCCGGGTGCTGATGCGAAACCGGCCGACAGGGCTATGGAGGAACGCTTGGCCCCAACACTCAGGTGTGTGCTGAGCTCCTTGATCCAGGCTGCGCCGGAAGACATGGCGAGGCCCACGGCGGCACCGGCGCACAGGCGGCCGATCAACAAGGGGAAGAAGGCGCCGCCTGCGCCGCTAAGGAAAACGAGGGAACCGACGGTGGTGGTGAGGACAGCTGGGCGCATGATGGCGCGGCGCCCTAGCGAATCCGAAAGCGGACCACCGATGAATAGAGCGACCATGATGCCGAGGGCATAGATGCCAAAGAGGAAGGTTGTCTGCAGAACCCCCAGGTTGGTGGTGAGTTGGTAGACCACGACCATGGGGGCGAAGAGATTGGCGCCGCAGGCGACGAGGAACATACCGAGTGCGACGCGAAACCACTTTTGCGAAACCATGCAGCACAGTCTAGTGTGCTGAGTCACAGGTGTCGGGTCTTGGTGACAAGACGGATAAAGAAAACGCGCCTAACTGACAAAGTTGGCGCCGATCTCTGAGGATCTGAAGGAAACTTCGTCAGTTTTGGAGGGGTAGCGGTTCCTCTGAGCGATGTCACCGAGCTGTGTTTGTGGGATGGAGGAAAGCAGGGCGAAAACGACGAGGCTCCCCCGCCGCAGTGGCGGGGGAGCAAGCCTAGGGCTTAGAGGGCTTCGAAGCCTTAGAGGTCAAGGTCGGCTTCGAAATCTGCAGTTTCGAGGCGGTCCTTGATGGTCGTGATGAAGCGACCAGCGTCGGCACCGTCGACCACCTGGTGGTCGTAGGTGAACGGCAGGTAGCACATCTGGCGGATAGCGATGGCGTCCTGGCCGTCCTCGGTGACGACAACCGCGCGCTTGGTAATAGCGGCGGTGCCCAGGATGCCGGCCTGCGGCGGAACCAGAATCGGGGTATCCAGCAGGGCGCCCTCGGAGCCAATGTTGGTCACGGTGAAGGTTGCACCGGTCAAATCGTTCGGCTTGAGCTTGTTGTTGCGTGCCTTGTCAGCCAGCTCGGCGATCTTCTGAGCGATCTCCGGAAGCGTCAGCTCCTGAGCCTTGTGGATGACCGGGGTGAGCAGGCCCTTCGGGGTGTCTACGGCGATGGCCACGTTGACGTCAGCGTGGTAGGTCATCTCCTTGGTCTCCGGGTTGTAGGAAGCGTTGACGTTCGGGTGGGACACCAGTGCCTCAACGGTTGCCTTCACGATGAACGGCAGGAAGGAGAGGTTGGCCTCGTACTTGTCAATGAACGCCTGCTTGGACTGCTTGCGCATATCCCAGATGGCAGTCATATCGACTTCCTGGACGTGGGTCAGCTGAGCGGAGATCTGGAGGGCCTCAACCATCTTGGACGCCGTGATCTCGCGGATACGGTTGACCTTCTGGGTGGTGCCGATGAGCTCCTGCTTCTCCGGATCCACGGACTTGGTGGACCAGCGAGCACGCGGGCTGCTGGAAGCTGCCTTAGCGGAGGAAGCCGGTGCCTCACCCTCGCCAGCAGCGGCCAGCACGTCCTGCTTGCGGATGCGGCCGCCAACACCGGTGCCAGAGACGGTGGAGAGATCCACGCCGTGCTTCTCAGCCAGCTTGCGTACCAGCGGAGTGACGTACGGGACGTTGTCACCGTTATTGACCTTCGTAGAGGTCTCGGAAGCCTTCGGCTCAGCGGACGCGGCCGGCTTCTCGTCCTTCTTCTCAGCCTTGGCCTCGGACTTCTCCTCGGCCTTCTTGTCGGCCTTTTCCTCTGCCTTCGGCTCTTCCTTCTTCTCGGCCTTTTCTTCCTTGGCCGGGGCGGCGGAGCCGTCGCCGATGCGGGCGATGACGGCGCCGACGTCGACGGTGTCGTCTTCCTCGGCGAGGATTTCAACGAGGGTGCCGGCGACTGGGGACGGGATTTCGGTGTCGACCTTGTCGGTGGAGACCTCGAGGAGTGGTTCGTCGACCTCGACGGTGTCGCCGACGGACTTCAGCCACTGGGTGATGGTGCCCTCGGTGACGGACTCACCGAGTTCCGGCATCTCTACGTCGGTGGCATCACCAGAAGCAGCAGGAGCCTCGGACTTCTCCTCGGCCTTTTCCTCGGCCTTTTCCTCTGCCTTCGGCTCTTCCTTCTTCTCGGCCTTTTCTTCCTTGGCGGCAGGCTTCTCGGAAGCGGCGGCGGAGCCGTCGCCGATGCGGGCGATGACGGCGCCGACGTCGACGGTGTCGTCTTCCTCGGCGAGGATTTCAACGAGGGTGCCGGCGACTGGGGACGGGATTTCGGTGTCGACCTTGTCGGTGGAGACCTCGAGGAGTGGTTCGTCGACCTCGACGGTGTCGCCGACGGACTTCAGCCACTGGGTGATGGTGCCCTCGGTGACGGACTCACCGAGCTCCGGCATCTCTACGTCGGTGGCGTCACCAGAAGCAGCAGGGGCCTCGGACTCAGCGTCCTCAGCAGGCTTGTCCGGAGTCTCCTCGGCCTTCTCGGAGGAATCCTCCGACTCCTCAGCAGCCGGTGCGGACTCGCCCTCGTCACCGATGATGGCGATGACCTCGCCCACGTCTACGGTGTCATCTTCCTCTGCCTTGATTTCGAGGATGGTGCCGGCGACCGGGGACGGGATTTCGGTGTCGACCTTGTCGGTGGAGACCTCGAGCAAAGGCTCGTCGACCTCAACGGTGTCGCCGACGGACTTCAGCCACTGGGTAATCGTGCCTTCGGTTACAGATTCGCCCAGTTCGGGCATCACAACAGAGTGTGCCATAAGTATTAAGACTCCTCGAAAGTTGGAATTATTGAAACGCTAGTGTTCGATTCTACAGCGTGTTTATAAAAGGCGCGCACGGGTGGGGTGAATTAGGGCATCCTCCGCACGAAGGGGCTCAAGGATGCCTCCGGTAGGCTAAAGAGCCATGTTCAACCCCTTCCGCCGCAACAGCTCTAAGTCCCAGCTGCGCCCGCCCCGCGCACCGGGGGAGACGATTCGCGCAGAAGACGCCCGGGAGCTTCAAACCTGGGCACAGGGACGCGCATATATCGAGGCCTTCGTTGAGCCGGAAACCGTGGTCAACGAGATGTCCGTGGTCGTAGTTGATGAGAACGGCGCCTTCATCCGCCGCCGTATCGGCGGGCCGAAAGGGATCGATGCGGTAGCCAAGCTGCTTCGATGCGATGTCTATGACGTCGAGGAGACCGGCTATCCGCAGCGCATGCGCGAGCGCATTGAACGCGAGCGCATCCTGCGCAAGAGGGAAGAGCAACGTGAACGCCGCGAGCGCTTTGAGCAGCGCCAGCAGCAGAATAAGGACTAGTCCTTCACGATGGTTGCGCCCGCATCCGCGAGCTCGGCAAGCGCGGCGGCGCCACGGGACTCATCGACAGGCGCGCAGTAGTGTGCCAGAACGCGGACGGCGAAGCCTTCCTTAACTGCGTCGAGCGCCGTGGCCCGCACGCAGTGATCGGTGGCGATGCCAACGATGTCCACGGCGGTGATGTTGTGCTCACGCAACCAGTCTGCCAATGACACACCATCGGCCGCGCCTTCGAACCCGGAATACGCAGCGGTGTATTCGCCTTTGCGGAAGTAGGCTTGGGCGGCGCCGATGGATTCGTGCATGGCGGCACCAAATGAATCAGCAACGCAGTGCACTGGCCAGGAATCGACGAAGTCGGGCGATTCGGAGAAGTGGCTGCCCGGATCGATGTGCCAGTCCTGGGTAGCCACGACGGTGTCATAGCTGGGCTGAAGGGCGCCGATACGGTCAGCCACCTCGTTGCCTTTTTTGGTGGCAAGTGCGCCGCCAGGGCAGAAGTCATGTTGGACGTCAACGATGATGAGTGCAGGCTTCATACGCGGTAATTCTATAGGCTGGATGCCGATGAAATCACCGATTCCTTTTTATCTACAAAAAATCCTCGACCGCGTTCACGACCACGATTCCGGCGAGGTCGCGGACTATATCCCAGAGCTGGCCAGCGCAAACCCTGACCAACTCGGCGTAGCCCTGTGCTCTGTGACGGGGCACCTGTACAGCGCTGGCGATGCGGAGAACCGCTTTACCATCCAGTCCATCTCAAAGCCCTTCGTCTACGCGCTTGCTTTGAGTGAGTTGGGCTTAGATGCGGTGCGTGATGTCGTCGGCCTCGAGCCCTCTGGGCAGGCTTTCAACGAGCTTTCCCTAGCCAAAGACCACCGTCCGGTAAACCCGATGATTAACGCCGGCGCCATTGTGGTCAACCAGCTCATCAACGGTGTGGATTCCTCCGTGGAGGACCGCGTGGAAAAGATACGTAGCTTCGTCTCGCAGCTGGCGGGGCGCGAGGTAGACGTCGATAAGCGCCTGTGTGACTCCGAGCTCGAGCACGCCGAACGAAACCTTTCGCTCGCGCACATGCTGCGTTCTTATGAGATCATTCAGGACGATGCCCACGACGCAGTTCTGTCCTACACCTCGCAGTGCGCGCTGTCGGTCGACGTGCGTGACCTCGCCGTCATGACCGCGACCTTGGCCAATGGCGGGCGCCAGCCGGTGACGGGGGAGAAGATTCTGGACGCCGACGTGTGCCGCATGACCTTGGCAGTGATGAGTTCCTGTGGCATGTATGACGGCGCCGGGCGGTGGATGGCGGAAGTGGGAATCCCCGCTAAGTCGGGTGTGGCCGGCGGGCTCATTGGTACGCTGCCGGGGCAGATTGGTGTGGCGACGTTCTCGCCGCGCCTCGATGAACAGGGCAATAGCGTGCGCGGCACCGCGATTTTCCGCGAGCTTTCCTCGGACATGGGCCTGCACCTGATGTCCACGGAGAACCGCTTCGGCGTGCACCCGGTGCGCAGCGTCGATGAAGATGATGATACGGCCATCATCCGCCTGCAGGGCCACATCAATTTCACCGCTACGGAAGCCATCCTCCACGAGCTGGAGGAGCGCCAATTCTCTGGCAAGCGCCTAGCGCTGGACTTCTCGCAGGTTTCCGGCCTGCACACGGTGGGCCGGCGCATGCTCAAGGAAGGCCTGCGCCGGCTGCGTGAGGGCGGCAACGAGGTGGCGCTTGTCGACGATAACGGGGTCGTCACCGACCGCGCGATGTCCGACGGCACCGTCCTCCCGCTGGCGGACAAGGAGGACTACGTCATCGCCGGCGAAGAGGTGTGAGCGGCCTGAAGCCGCTCACACGAGGGGCCGAATTGAAGCCGCCCACACGAGATTAGGACTCGGAGATCTCGCGCAGCGTTGCCACCACGGTGCGCACCGGTATGCCGGTGGCGCGCTTCGGGGTGTAGCCGCGCGGAGCGGAACCGTTCCAGGAGGGGCCGGCGATATCGATGTGTGCCCACTCGATGCCTTCGCCTACGAACTGCTTTAGGTAGGTGCCGGCGAACTCCATGCCGCCCTCGCGCTTGGCGTTGATGTTGCGGATGTCTGCGGCCTGGGACTTAATCTCCTCGTCGTGCTCCTCCAGCAGCGGCATGGCCCACGCGTTTTCGCCCACCTCGCGGCCGATTTCGGCGATGCGATCGCGGAAGACCTCGGAGCCCATAACGCCCGCGGTGCGAGAGCCCAGCGCCACGATCTGTGCGCCCGTAAGAGTGGCGGTCTCGATGAGGTAGTCGGGCTTGTCCTCGCTGGCGCGCGCAATGGCGTCGGAAAGCACGAGGCGGCCCTCGGCGTCGGTGTTGAGCACCTCTGAGGTCAGGCCACCGTAGTGGGTAATGACATCGCCCGGGCGGGTGGCGCCAGAGCCCGGCATGTTCTCAGCCAGCGGCAGGGTAGCGGTGATCTGGACCGGCAGCTTTAGCTTGGCAGCCGCGATAATGGTGGCCGCCATGGCAGCCGAGCCACCCATGTCCGAGATCATGTCCCACATACCGTTGCCCGGCTTCAAGGAAATACCGCCGGTATCGAAGGTGATGCCCTTGCCCACAAGAGCCACGTGCTTCTTGGCCTTCTTGGGCTTCCAGCTCAGGCGCACCAGGCGCGGCGGGCGGGCCGAGCCCTTACCCACAGCCAAGATGCCACCGAAGCCCTGCTTTGCCAGCTGCTTTTCATCGAGCACCTCGACGTCAAGCCCGGCTTCCTTGGCCTGGCTGGAAATGATGGCGGCGTAGGACTCCGGGTAGAGCTCGTTCGCCGGGGTATTCACCAAGTCACGGGTGAACAAGACAGACTCTGCCACGGTGCGAGCGGCCTCGAACTCCTCGGAGGCGGACTTATCAGCCACGACGACGAAGGTTGCCGGCTGTTCCTTCTTAGTGAGCTCGGTGGAGCGGATGCCGCGGTAGGCGTAGCCGCCAAGGATGAGGCCTTCGACGGCGGCGCTCACACCGAAGTCCGCGAGGGTGGTCACGATGGTGCCCACGCCAGTCGTGGCACGGGCGGCGCTGCCCGCGGCGCGGCGCAGTGCTTCATCGTCGAGTTCCTCGACGCCGCCCAAACCCAGCGCGATGACCTGTGCGGCGCCCGCCTTCTGCGGGGCGGGGACCTTCACGATTTCCCCAGCCTTGCCCGTCGCCCCCACTGCGGTGAGGGCCTCATACGTCGAGCGCAGCGCCGAGGAGCCGAGCAGGGAGGTACCCGGCACCTCGAGCCCATCCTCGCCAGCAAAGGTTGCGATCAACAGGGCGTCCGCCTGCTTGGGGGCCTTCTTGGCCAGCTCAACGGTGGGGAAAGAGCCGCGTGCGGGCAATTCGAACGTGGTAGAAGCCACGATGTCCTCCTTGAGAAAAGTGACAATGGGATACTCCTCACACCCTACCCGTGTCCATGATGTGGGACGCGTCAGGGGCGATGCGCTCAAGGGGTGACTACGCCGCTAGGGCATTTCTGCATATCTATAGGTGTTGGGGGAGTACGCTATGAAACATGTTGAATTACACCGTGACGCGAACTGAAAACCCCACCTCCCCGGAGCGCCTGCAGGAGATTTTGGCTAACCCGGGCTTTGGCAAATACTTCACCGACCATATGGTGACGATTGACTGGACCGAGGACAAGGGATGGCACGACGCGCAGGTGCGCCCCTACGCGCCGTTCAGCATGGATCCAGCGTCCACCGTCTTCCATTACGGCCAGGCTATCTTCGAGGGCATCAAGGCCTACCGCCAGCCCGATGGCAGCATCGCCACTTTCCGCCCGGAGCAGAACGCGCAGCGTCTGCAGGCTTCCGCGGAGCGCATGGCCATGCCGCAGTTGCCGGAAGAGGAGTTCATTGAGTCGCTGCGCCAGCTTGTCGCCGTCGACCAGGCCTGGGTCCCCGAAGCCGGTGGCGAGGCTGCCCTGTACTTCCGCCCCTTCATGATCGCTACCGATGTGTCCCTGGGCGTGCACCCGGCGCACTCCTATCGCTATGTCGTCATTGCCTCCCCGGCCGGCGCGTATTTCTCCGGTGGTATCAAGCCGGTGTCCGTCTGGCTGTCCACCGACTATGTTCGCGCCGCCCCCGGCGGTACGGGTGCGGCCAAGTTCGCCGGCAACTACGCGGCCTCCCTGCTCGCTCAGGCGCAGGCAGCGGAAAAGGGCTGCGACCAGGTGGTGTGGCTGGACGCCATCGACCGCACCTACATCGAGGAGATGGGTGGCATGAACTTGGCCTTCGTCTACGGCGAAGAGGGCAACCAGACTCTGGTAACCCCGGCGTTGTCGGGATCGCTGCTTCCGGGCATTACCCGCAAGTCCCTGCTGCAGGTGGCCGAAGATATGGGCTTGAAGGTCGAAGAGCGTCGCATCACCTACAAGGAGTGGGAGCACGACGTTGCCTCCGGTGCGATGGTGGAGGCCTTTGCCTGCGGTACCGCTGCCGTCATTACCCCGGTGGGCCACGTCATGGGCACCGATACTGACTTCCACATCAACAACGATGAGGCAGGGGCCACGACGATGGCTTTGCGTGAGCGCCTCACCGGTATCCAGCGCGGGTCCGTTGAGGATACCCACGGCTGGCTGCACACGCTGGTGGAGGCTTAGAGCGCAATTCGCTTAGGCAAGCTCGGCGGCCAGCTGCACCAGCGGCAGGGCCGCGAGCGCGCCGAGGGGGAAACCTTCGCTTAGATTCAAATCGAGCAGCGGTTCAATCCCGAGCTCCTTGAGAGCGAGGGCATACGCCGGTTCGGGGGTCGTGCTTCCCGCGCGCAGCCAGCCTTTCACACCGGGGGCACTGCGCTCGGCGAGGACGGCGGCGGTGGCGGCCAGGGGGCCGTCGATAAGCACCGGCGTCCGCCGCGCCGTGGCTTGGGCGATGAAACCCACTAGTGCTGCCACACTCGGGGTGCCGATGGTCTGCACAACTTCCCAGCCCTCCAGGTTGCGGGCGCGGAACATGCAATCACGGACAATGCTCACTCGTGTCTTCCACTGTGCATCCGTAATACCGCTGGCGAGCGTATTCGTCCCCACGATGGCCACCGGTTCAGTGTGGGTAATCCGGCCCATAAGGCTTGCGGCGACGGTCGCGTCATCGATGCCACGAGCCGACGCTATGAGTAGATCCGAACCGGAATCGATCTCGCGATCTGCGGTGGCCATGCCCACATCGATGAAGGATTCGAACTCCGCAGGGGTCATGGCGGCGGAGGAGGCGCCAGGCTCAGGGCTGGTGGACTCTGCGCTGGTGCACTCGACGAAGTCTATGCCTGCCCCTGCGCGCTGCGCAGCGCTGAAGAGGTGATCGCGCCACCGTTCCTCATCAGCAGGGGATTGTTGCGTGAGCGCGCCGGAATCGGTCGTGTCCACCGCGATAGCGGGATTTCTGAGAAAGACAATGGCGCGAGGGCGCTGAAGGGGCTTAGCCTGCTGAGAATCCTGGGCTGCCGCCAACCACGCCGCAATCTCTGCCACGCGGTTTGGTTGTGCTGCGGTTGAAGGGCGAAGCTGGGGAACGGCGGTGAATTCAGGCATGTGTCCTCCGGTCTAGACGGTGGCTCCGCGCTCCACCTGCGGGCGCGGGGTGCGCCACTTACGCGGCTGGGAGGCGCGGGAGTACGCGTAGAAGCCTAGGCCAAAACCGGCCTCGGTGGTGCCGGGGAACTTGAGGCGTACGGCGTTATTGCACTTGCGCGCGAGCCAGAAGCCCTCGACCGCGAAGACCACGATGACCGCCATGGCGCCGATAGAAATGATCTGGGACAGGCGCGGATCCCGGGTGCTGACGAACATGAGCACCAGCAGCACGATGGCAAAAGGCATGACCCACTCGTTAATGAAGCGACGGGAATCTACCCAATCGCGCACGTAGCGGCGGACCTCGCCCTTATCGCGGGCGAGAAGGTAGCGCTCGTCGCCAGCGGCCATGCGCTCCTGTGCCACCTTGTTGCGCTCGCGGGATTCTTGGCGCTCCTTGCGCTTGTATTCCTTCCACTCCGCCTTGGACATGGAAGCCTTAAGCTCCTTGCGGTGCTGGTAGCGCTGCGCCTCCGACATTCCTCGGGGATCGCGCTTGACGCCGCGGGCGATTTCTTGCGCATCGCGCTTGGGCGTGGGCCGGCCCTTCGGCGGCGTGTAGCCCTTGCGGTGCGGTTTCTCGGCGGCGGGTTGCTCTTCCGGCGCCGGGGTTTGTTCGGCGGGTGAAGAGGTCTTGTCATCTTTTTGCCACGGAAGTTTCACGCTGTTTAGCGTACAAGGTCGCACGGACATACTGGGAATAGGCCCGCGGGAGCCGGCGTTGAGGAAGGGGAACACGACACTGTTCGACTGCGAGGCATCCTTTCTTCCTCTCCTGTGAGGGGGTAGGGTGGGCTCCAGAAAATTCCGTAAATATAAGAGGAGAAACCATGACCGCTCCCGCGTCTGCAACCGGAGTTATCCTGACCGAGGCCGCTGCTGCCAAGGCAAAGTCCTTGCTTGAGCAGGAAGGCCGCGATGATCTCTCGCTGCGCATCGCCGTCCAGCCGGGTGGCTGCGCTGGCCTGCGCTACCAGCTCTACTTCGATGACCGCACTCTGGATGGTGACAAGGTGGACACCATCGGCGGCGTTAACCTCGTCGTAGACAAGATGTCCATCCCGTACCTCACCGGTGCCAAGATTGATTTCTCCGACACCATTGAGGCACAGGGTTTTACCATCGATAACCCCAACGCTGGCGGTTCCTGCGCTTGCGGTGACTCCTTCAATTAAAGTCACATAGACGATATGCCGAAGCCCTCGCCATGTGGCGAGGGCTTCGCTTTTTATTCTTCAATCTTCTCGGTACCGGGTTCCCGGTACCGTTTCCTACTTCTGGAAGTTGGACAGAAGAGGGTGGGTGACTCTAGAGCTTCACGGGATAATCGCGCTGCTCAATCTTGGGGTCGATGCGCTCTTCCACGAAGATGCCGTGCCAGATCATGAAGGACAGAACCGTCCACAGGCGGCGCGAGTGATCGGATACTCCGTCGCGGTGTTCCTTGAGCATCTCCAGTACTTCCTTCTTGTTGAAGATGTCCTCGGTCTGGGACTCCGTGATCTGATCTTGGGCCCAACCGTAGAGTTCATCGCCGGCCAGCCAGTGGCGCATGGGAACTGGGAAGCCAAGCTTCTTGCGGTGCAGCACGTGCGGCGGGACGATCTGCTCCATGGCCTTGCGCAGCGCGTACTTGGTGGTGCCGTGCGAAATCTTGAGGTCATAGGGGATGGTCTCCGCGACCTTAAACACTTCCTTGTCAAGGAAGGGCACGCGCAGCTCGAGCGAGTTGGCCATGTTCATCTTGTCGGCCTTGACCAGGATATCGCCGCGCATCCACGTAAAGAGGTCGAGGTGCTGCATGCGGGCTACGGGGTCGAAGTCCTGAGACTGCGCATAAATCGGCGCGGTCACCTCGCGGTGGTCCCATTCCTGTTTAGCCCAGGGCAGGACGCGCTGGAGCTGCTCGAAGTTGAAGGAACGAGCATTTCCGTAGTAGCGCTCCTCCATGGTCATGGAACCGCGGTTGAGTAGGGACTTGCCCTTCATTCCTTCGGGGAGCACCTGCGAGAGCTTGCCCAAGCCGCGGCGCAGTGGGGAAGGAATCTTCTCAAACGGAGCCAGTGAGAGCGGTTCCTTGTAAATGGTGTAGCCACCAAAGAGCTCGTCTGCGCCTTCGCCGGAAAGTACCACCTTGACGTGTTTGCGGGCCTCCTGGGCAACGAAGTACAGCGGCACGAGGGAAGGATCGGCAACGGGATTGTCCAGGTACCACATGATCTTCGGGACGGCGTCGGCGTACTCCTCGGGGGAGACAATTTTGACGATGTGCTCCACACCGATTGCCTCGGCAGACTCGGCGGCGACATCCACCTCGGAATAGCCTTCCCGCTCGAAGCCAGTAGTGAAGGTGAGCAGGTTCGGATTGTGGCGCTTGGCCAAGGCCGCAATGGCAGTGGAGTCAATGCCGCCGGACAGGAAGGAACCTACGGTTACATCGGCACGCATGTGCTTCTCGACGCTATCCTCCAACGCCCGTGCAATCTTGTCGAAGAGCTTTTGCTCTTCGCCCTGCTTAACGGGCTGAATAGGGAAGCGAGGCTTGAAGTAGCGCTCGGACACGACTTTTTTGCCGGGACGAAGAGTAACGGTGCAACCCGACTCGACGCGGCGAATATTGGCGTGGAGGGATTCCGGTTCCGGCACGTACTGCAGGTCGGTGTAGTGCTCGATGGCGTGCTTATCAAGGCTGAGATCTAGACCTAGCGAATTGGCCATCGAGAGGATGCACTTCATCTCGGAGGCGAACACCGTGCCGGCAGCCGTGGTGGCGTAATAGAGGGGCTTGATGCCGAACTGGTCTCGAGCGGCAAACATCGTGCGCGTTTCGGTGTCCCAGATGACGAAACCAAACATGCCGCGTAGGTGCTCTACTACGTCCTTGCCCCAGTGGTGGTAGCCGACGACGATGGGCTCACCATCGCCCTCGGTGTTAAAGGTGTAGCCGGCGGCGATGAGCTCTTCGCGCAGCTCGACGTAGTTATAAATCTCGCCGTTGAAGGTGAGAGCGTAGCGCTGCGGGTTGTCTTCGGGACCCCAACGCAGCGGCTGGTGGGAGTGCTCGAGGTCGATGATGGACAGGCGGTTAAAACCAAAAGCCGCATCATCGTCATGCCAAGTACCAGCAGCGTCGGGGCCGCGATGGCGCATGCACTGGAGGGACTGCTCGAGTGCCTCCACGTGTTGGGCGGCGTTGCGATCGGCGCTGAGCAGCGCGCAGAGTCCGCACATAAACTTGCTTCTCCTTATATATCAAGGTCTATCCTCGACACACTTTACGGCTGGAGTTGGGCGATCTGCGAACCCCGCGCCGCGTTCCCCGTTAGGGTGCGAACTTTCGGATGATGTACAGCAGTATGCCTTGTGAATTGAGTCATAGGCGGAAGGGGGAGGGTGGGGTAGCTGGTGTGACCTTGCGCAGGTGGGCCGGTAACATCCCGTACGTTCACTATTTATAGAGCGGAACTAGCACCTGATCAGTCCAGCGAAAAGGTCTGAAATTCAGGCATGATCCTCTATCCTGATTGGGTAGGAATGCTCTGTGAGTATTCGAGAAGTTTGTGTGCACAGAAAGGCAGAACACACGTGGGACAGCGTAAGCAACGCAACCTCGGCCGTAAGGCAGGCCTGGCGGGCGTTATCGCTCTGGGCGGTCTAGCTCTGGCAGGTTGTGACGTCGCAGCGCCGACGGCCGTTGAAAATCTCCTAGGTATGGGTTGGCCGAAGGGTGTTACCCCTGAGGCTCACTCGATGTACAACTTCTGGATCTGGGTCTGGGTTGCTGCATGGATCATCGGCTTTATTATGTGGGGTCTCTTCCTCACTGCCATCTTCCGTTGGAGCGCGAAGAAGGCCGAGAAGGCTGGCAAGGGCGAGTTCCCGAAGCAGCTGCAGTACAACGTGCCGCTGGAGATGGCATTGACCATCATTCCGATCCTTATCATTATGGGCCTGTTCTTCTTCACGGTTCAGGCACAGCAGAAGGTTACGGCCTTGGATAAGAACCCTGAGGTCACCGTTGACGTGACTGCTTTCCAGTGGAACTGGAAGTTTGGTTACGCCGAGAACAAGGTTGATGGCGAGAATTACAATGGCGCCGATACTGAGCGCCAGAAGCTCGCTGAGGAATCTGCTGTGGATCCAGAGGGTACTGCGAACCCCAACCCGATTCACGGTAAGTCCATGGGTGACATTTCCTACCTCAACTTCAACAAGATTGAGACCGTCGGTACCACCGAAGAGGTTCCGGTTCTGGTTCTCCCGGTAGACACTCCGATTGAGTTCCGTCTTGCCTCCGGCGACGTTTCCCACGCATTCTGGGTTCCGGAGTTCCTGTTTAAGCGCGATGCCTACGCACACCCGGAGAAGAACTCCCAGGAGCGTCGCTTCCAGGTTGAGAAGATTGAGGAAAAGGGTGCCTTCGTCGGCCGCTGTGCTGAGATGTGCGGTACCTACCACTCCATGATGAACTTCGAGATCCGCACCGTTGACCGCGCGGACTTCAACGAGTACCTCAAGTTCCGCGAGGAGAATCCGCAGGCAACCAACGCCGAGGCCCTTGAGCACATTGGTGAAGAGCCTTACGCAGTTACCACCACTCCGTTCAACTCGCTGCGCGATACTCGCGATGCCGACAACTTCGTTGACACCTCGTCTGCGGCATAAGAAAAGGAACTGATACACAATGCGTGCAACATCTAAGGTCTTTTACTCAATTGCGACCTACCTCTTCGTGTCGCTCATCGTCTACATCATTGGTGTTAACTACGTCAAGGATGATGGCTACCTGTACGGCGCCGAGTGGGTCGGTATCGTTGGCATGCTCCTTGCCATGCTTCTCTGCATCATGCTGGGCGGCTACCTCCACTTCACCGATAACCGCGTTGACGTCACTCCGGAAGATTGGGAGGAAGCGGAGACTGAAGACGGAGCCGGTATTCTCGGCTTCTTCTCTCCGAGCTCCATTTGGCCGCTGTGCATGACCGGCTCCATCGCGGTGCTGGGTCTTGGCATCATCTTCCTCTACTTCTGGATGATCATCCTGGGTGCTGTCTTGCTCGTGACGTCCGTTACCGGCCTGTCCCTGCAGTACGGTCTTCCGAAGGAAAAGCACTAAGGCTTAGCCACTCCTGCCGCGCGACTTAGCGCCACGACTTCTCACGCCCCTGCCACGCAACGTGGCGGGGGCCTTGTCGATCTTCAGGGCGTCGTGAAGCGTTGTAAAAAGTTCCCGGAGGCCCCAAAAAATTTGTGTAGCCCGGCAGACTGGGGAAGGGCTTGGGGTACCAGGATGGCTGGGAGCAGGTCGGTCGTAGGAATTCCAGCACGTTAACGTGCGTTTTTACGGGGGTCATCCGAAAGTTGCAGTCCTGCACTTACGCGTCCGAGCGGGGGTGTGATTTATCTCATTAGGGCACGTCATGGGGAAGTAGCTCTGGCGGACGGGCTCCGGGTAGTTGACGTGCTTTGAATGCTTGCCGTCTTCGTTAGTACGTTGCACTACCTGCAGGGATGGGGCGTCGTAAAGCGCGGTGAAAAGTTCCCAACTATTTCCTGAATGATTTGAGGGCTCCGGACGAGCTGAAGATAGTGAAGGTCTATGCTCTGGCCTCAAAAACATCGGGGGGAAATGAGATGACTTATGCGGCTAGACCAGCCATACTGTTATGCGTGACGAGCGTAGTTTCTAACCAAGGTATGGCAGCACCACGTGTTGCCGCGCTGAACCGACCCAACATGGTCAGCGTTGGCACCATCGTGTTCCTGTCTCAGGAATTGATGTTCTTTGCTGGACTGTTCGCGATGTGGTTCACCTCGCGTGCGAACGGCCAGGAGGGTGACTGGGCTGAGCACACCGCGCACATCAACGTGCCGATGGGCTTCATCATTACGACAGTCCTGGTTCTTTCCTCCGTGACCTCTCAGTTCGGCGTGTTTGCAGCAGAAAGGGGTGACGTATACAAGCTCCGACTCTGGTACTCGGTGACCATCGCGTTGGGTGTTGTCTTCCTAGGCATCATGGCGTTCGAGTGGACAGAGTTGATCATGGCTGGTGTCACTGTTCAGTCCAGCGTGTTCGGTTCGGTCTTCTACATTCTGACCGGCTTCCACGCGGCTCACGTGACTGCGGGTCTGATTTCCTTCGGAATCATCTTGGCGCGCATCGCCCGCTCCAAGTTCACGCCTGCACAGGCCACCGCGGCAATGGCAGTGTCCTACTACTGGCACTTCGTTGACGTTGTGTGGATCGGCGTGTTCGTAGTCATCTACCTAGTTCAGTAGGCCGTAGTCGCCGGGGAGCAACCGGCCTACAGCCATTCATTTCCATGTACGAGTTATCTAAAGGAAAATGATGGATAACATCCAGCAGCCCGCCGCAGTGGAAGACACCACTGCCGCGGCTAAGAAGACCCGCCGTCGCCGCAAGGCGAAGCGCACGCTGGCTGGCGTCTTTGCGCTGAGCATCGGCCTTACCGGCGCTGGCGTCTTGGCTTCTGCCTTGACCCCTGACGCGCAGGTGGCTACAGCCGCAAAGGATGACCAGGCACTCGTTCAAGAGGGCAAGGACATCTACGAAGTCGCTTGTATTACCTGCCACGGCGCTAACCTGCAGGGCATCCAGGACCGCGGCCCGTCCCTCGTTGGCATTGGTGCCGGCTCCGTGTACTTCCAGGTTCACTCCGGCCGCATGCCGATGATGTCTAACGACGCTCAGGCTGAGCGCAAGACTCCGCGCTACACCGAGCAGCAAACCCTGGCGCTTGCCGCTTATGTTGCTGCCAACGGTGGCGGTGCCGATATCGTCTACAACGAGGACGGCTCCGTTGCGCAGGAATCCCTGCGCGGCGCTAACTACAACGGGCAGATTCAGGCAGAGGACGTAGCTAAGGGTTCCGAGCTCTTCCGCATGAACTGCGCGTCCTGCCACAACTTCACCGGCAAGGGCGGCGCGCTGTCCTCCGGTAAGTTTGCCCCGCCGCTGGCTCCGGCCAACGAGCAGGAGATCTACCAGGCAATGCTGACCGGTCCGCAGAACATGCCGAAGTTCTCTGACCGTCAGCTGACCGCAGACGAGAAGAAGGACATCATCGCCTACCTCAAGTCTGCAAAGGAAACCCCGTCCCCGGCCGGCTGGTCGCTCGGCGGTCTCGGCCCAGTGGCTGAGGGCCTGGCAATGTGGATCATCGGCATCAGCCTTCTGTGCGTTGCCGCTATGTGGATTGGATCTCGCTCATGAGCAACGTAAAGAAGAATTACTCTCGCAAAGAGCTCGATGCTATGAGCAA
This sequence comes from Corynebacterium hesseae, assembly GCF_037850265.1. Lineage (NCBI taxonomy): Bacteria > Bacillati > Actinomycetota > Actinomycetes > Mycobacteriales > Corynebacteriaceae > Corynebacterium > Corynebacterium hesseae. Next base: position 1,883,237 of record NZ_CP137211.1, on the reverse strand, counting down.
CGACGAGCTCGCAGCGCTCGGCACCGAGCTTGACGACGTCACCGTCGCATTCCGCAAGGAACGCTTCCCGGTCGAGGGCGACCCCGCTGAGAAGCGCGCCGCCGGCAATGTCACCTTCTGGCTCATCGTTTCTGTACTGATGGGCATCGCCTTCCTTGGCGTTTACCTTTTCTGGCCGTGGCAGTACAAGATGCTGGGGGAGGACGGCCTGTGGTGGCACACGCTCTACACCCCGCTGCTGGGCCTGACTTCCGGCCTGTGCATTCTGGGCCTGGGCTTCGCCATTGTTCAGTACGTCAAGAAGATTCTCCCGGAGGAGATCTCAGTCCAGCGTCGCCACGACGGTCCTTCCGAAGAGGTTGACCGCCGCACGCTGACCGCGCTGCTTAATGATTCTTGGAACACGTCGACGCTGGGTCGCCGTTCCACCATCAAGGGTCTGCTCGGCGGCGCCGGCGTTCTGTTCGGCCTGACGGTTATTGCGCCGCTGGGTGGCGCCATCAATAACCCGTGGAAGAAGCGCCACGATCTGAACTATGCCGGCGACGGCACGTTGTGGACCTCCGGTTGGACCATGCATGAAAAGGGCGTCAAGCTCTACCTTGCTCGCGACACCGGTACTATTGCCGAGAAGCATGAAGGCGAATCCGGCACTCACTACACCACCCGCGGTGTTACCCGCCTGGTTCGTGTACGTCCGGAGGACCTTGCCGCCGGCGGAATGGAGACTGTCTTCCCGCTGGCTGCTGAGGATGTCAACGATGGTGCTGAGTACTCCGAGGACAAGGACGTCTACGAGAACCACATGCACTCCATCCATGGCAACCGTAACGCCGTGATGCTCATCCGCCTGCGCAACGACGACGCCAAGAAGGCCATCGAGCGCAAGGGCCAGGAGGACTTCCACTACGGCGATTACTACGCCTACTCCAAGATTTGTACCCACATTGGTTGCCCGACCTCGTTGTACGAGGCTCAGACCAACCGCATTCTCTGCCCGTGCCACCAGTCGCAGTTCGACGCTCTGCACTACGGCAAGCCGGTCTTCGGTCCGGCCGCCCGTGCACTGCCGCAGCTGCCGATTGACGTGGACGAAGAGGGCTACCTCGTTGCTAAGGGCAACTTCATCGAGCCCGTCGGACCTGCATTCTGGGAGCGTAAGTCATAATGAGTAACAAACTTGCACAGATGGGTAACAACATGGATGAGCGGTACTCCGCTGCCGGCGTCCTGCGTACCCAGCTCAACAAAGTCTTTCCCACTCACTGGTCCTTCATGCTCGGTGAGATGGCACTGTACAGCTTCATCATCTTGGTGCTGACCGGCATCTACTTGGCGCTGTTCTTCGACCCTTCCATCACGAAGGTCATTTACGACGGCGCTTACACCCCGCTCAACGGTGTGGAGATGTCGCGCGCCTATGCAACTGCGCTTGACCTCTCCTTCGAGGTTCGCGGTGGTCTGTTCGTGCGCCAGATGCACCACTGGGCAGCACTCATGTTCATGATGTCCATGATTGCCCACATGCTTCGCATCTTCTTCACCGGTGCGTTCCGTCGCCCGCGTGAGGCTAACTGGATTATCGGTTGCGCCTTGATTCTCTTGGGCATGATCGAGGGCTTCCTCGGTTACTCCCTTCCGGACGACCTCCTCTCCGGTGTCGGTCTGCGAATCATGTCCGCCATTATCCTGGGCCTGCCGATCATCGGCACCTGGCTGCACTGGGCCATCTTCGGTGGCGACTTCCCGTCCGACCTGATGCTGGATCGTTTCTACATCCTGCACGTGCTGGTTATCCCGGGCATCATTCTGGGCCTGATTGCAGCTCACCTCATCATGGTCTGGTTCCAGAAGCACACCCAGTTCCCTGGACCGGGCCGCGCTGAGAACAATGTTGTTGGCGTCCGCATTATGCCGGTCTTCGCCACCAAGGCCATTGGCATGGGCATGATGGTTGCCGGCGTGCTGGCACTCATCTCCGGTCTGATGACGATTAACTCCATCTGGAACCTTGGCCCGTACAACCCGTCTCAGGTTTCCGCTGGTTCCCAGCCGGATATTTACATGCTGTGGACTGACGGTGTTGCTCGTGTCATGCCGGCATGGGAGCTTTACATCGGCAACTACACGATTCCGTCCGCCTTCTGGGTTGCACTGCTCTGTGGCTTGATGGTTGTGTTGCTGTTTGCTTACCCGTTCATCGAAAAGAAGCTGACTGGTGACGACGCCCACCACAATCTCTTGCAGCGCCCGCGCGATGTCCCGGTTCGCTCCGCTATCGGCGCGGCTGCCATCACGTTCTTCCTTCTGGTGACGCTGTCCGGTGGTAACGACCACGTGGCTCACTTCTTCCAGATCTCCCTGAACGCGATGACCTGGGTTGGCCGTATCGGCCTCATCGTCCTGCCGCCGATCGCTTACTTCATGACCTACCGCATATGCGTTGGTCTGCAGCGCTCCGACCGTGAGGTCCTGGAGCACGGTATTGAGACTGGCGTTATCAAGCAGCTGCCGAATGGTGCCTTCATTGAGGTCCACCAGCCGCTTGGCCCGGTGGATGACCATGGCCACCCGATTCCGCTCGAGTACTCCGGTGCCGCGGTTCCGAAGCAGCTCAACCAGCTTGGTCTGGCTGACTCCGAGACGCAGGGCATCTTCTCTTCCGATGACCCGTCTATCGTCTCCCGCGTCAATGAGATTCGCCACGAGAACCACGCTGAGGAAGCGGAGATGTTCCGTCAGCTCAACGAGGCTAATCGCCGCGAAGACGAGGAGAACGGCCGCATCTAGCGCCTTCACTCGCTGAAACACGCTCACAAGAGCCCGTGCTCCTTTCCAATACGAGGAAAGGAACACGGGCTCTCAGCGTTTCTGTCTCCGCTTTGTAGCGCTGTGACGGGCGGGTAGGACGCAGCGGTGGGTCCTGTACCGGCAAAGCGGCCTAAAGCCTTGCCAGAGTTGGGTAGAGCGGCTGCGGTTGACTCTCCGTTAACTGTGAATCAACTTTGCCCCCTAATGTCACGCAAGGTGGCTGATCTCTGGTGGGGTGAGGAATAGTACTGGGGGTCGGTGGAGGAATCTGCTAAAAGTCCATAGCATTTCTTGATTCTTTGGTGGTGTTTTAGGAGTGCACTGTGGGTAGGTTGGGGCATTTGATGCCCGGCATTACCGGTGCGTGACGAAGGTTACATTATTATTTTTATGGCGAATTCTGATTCCGGTCATGCGCTAATGGTCTAGCGGTCTCGCGTTGGCTGGCGACCCTGTTGTGGCAGGTTGTTGCCCGTATCTTCTGGTGGGTAGTGTGTATTGGAGTCGAGGCTGCGCGGGGGATGTCTTTTAGGTTTCCGTTTGATAACAGGACGGTAACGAAGCCGGTTTTGCGTTTCCGACTCGACATTGCTTGTGATGATTTCGTAACCTATTCGAGACATTGAGTTACCGACACGGTGTACACATCACCGGTGCTCAATACGAACTGAAGATTTACGCGCCGCGTCTGGCCCCTCCTAAAACCGGGGGCCGAGCGGAGATGGCTCTACAGGAATGGGTCATCGTCGAACGCTAGGCCCGCACCTTGGGTCAGAGCTTTTGCCCGCGTCATCAAGAAGGTGAATGAATGATTCGCCGTCTTGGCGGGCGAAGTAGGCGCATAGGAAGATTTGGAGTTTAAATTCGTGGCTAAGCACCGTCGTCAGGGCAATGTGAACACCCGTCGCATCGCATCTACCGCTGCTATCGCAGCAACCGCAGCTGTTACCGTACCGGCTGCCGCCAACGCAGCCGAGGTCGTTGTTCCGGACACCGACATCCGCTTTGAGGTTGCCGGCCTGGAGAATGTTCCTAACATTCAGCAGCTGCCCAACGTTGATCGCTACATCCCTGCCTTCAAGGCAAACCAGGGTGGCGGCTACGCCGCTGCTGTTGAGTCCCCGGCGGCACCGGCCCCGGCGCCGACCCAGTCCGTGGGCGAGAAGGTTCTTGAAGCCGCTCGTTCCGCCATCGGTTCCCCGTATGTCTACGGCGCTAACGGCCCGAGCGCCTTCGATTGCTCTGGCCTGACCTCCTGGGCTTACCAGCAGGCTGGCGTGTCCATCCCGCGTACGTCCCAGGCGCAGGCATCTGCCGGCACCCCGGTGTCCCTCGATGCGCTGCAGCCGGGTGACATCATCGTGTACTACTCCGGTGCATCTCACGTTGGCATCTACACCGGCCATGGCACCATCATTGACGCTCTGAACTCCGGTACCCCGGTGGGTGAGCGTTCCCTGAACTACATGCCGATTCACTCCGCAGTTCGCTTCTAAGCGCACTCGGTAATCGTCCTAACCCCTTCCGCCGCTCTTGCCATGTTGATAGTGAGGGTGGGGAAGGGGTTCGGCTATTCTTGTAGCCGTTATGTTTTTGCTCGACTGAGGGTATAATTCAGTTATCTATTAACCTTCTCTAAGTTTCGGGGGTATCCATGTCGCGTCGTGGCCTTGCGTGTGCGGTCGCTGCACTTGCCTTGAGCACGGTTCCAGTTGCCGTCCTTTCACCGTCGGCTGTGTCCCAGGAGGTTTCTCCGGAGCAGCAGCAGGAAGGCGCTCCGCAAGCGGAGGATCCTGAAGACCTGCCCGGCCTCATTGAGCGCATGGCGGACGTTGCCCAGCGCGTGTCTGCCAAGGGTGAGGAAGTCAAGGGACTCGAGGATGAGCTCGCTGAGTCGGAGAAAGAGATCGGCGAGCTGGAATTAAAGGCCGAGGAGGCACAGCGTACTTCCGAAGACGCCTCAGCTGCCGTGGCCGAACAACAGGAACGCATCGATGCTCTAGCGCATAAGCGCTACCGTAGGAATGCCGCTGCAACGTCGGTCTCCGCCGCCCTCAATGCAAATGACGTGGCCAGTGCGGTAGAACGGATGGGCTATCTAGGTGCCCTATCCAAGGCCGCGAAGCGTGAGGAAGGCGCAATGGTCGCGGCTTCCGCAGCGGCCGATGACGCGCATCAAGAGGCAGTTGATGCCGCCGAGGAGGCACGCCATAAGCGTGACGAGCTGCAGGTAAAGCGTGACTCGGTGCTGAAAGAAAAGGCCGAGCTGGAAGAACAACAGAAGGCACTTGAGGCCACCGTTGATGGCTTAAGCCCAGAAGCGCGTGAGGCATGGGTCCAGCGCTTCGGTGGATCCTCCGACCTTGACTTGGCTGCGCTGGCCGATGGCTCCGGGTCTGCCGCTGTGGAAGCCGCTCTCAGCCGTATTGGTGCCCCGTATGGCTGGGGCGCAACAGGTCCTGATGTTTTTGACTGTTCTGGCTTGATGGTGTGGAGCTATCAACAGATGGGCAAGAGCATTCCGCGCACCTCGCAGGCGCAGCTCGCCGGTGGTACGCCGGTACCGCTGGACCAACTCCAGCCGGGCGATATTGTGGGCTATTACCCCGGCGTTACCCACGTGGGAATGTATATCGGTGACGGCCAGATTGTTCATGCCTCCACCTATGGCGTCCCCGTGGCCGTGGTGCCGCTGAATTCCATGCCGGTGGAAGGTGCCGTACGCTATTAGGACATGGCGCGCACACTCCTCGTCACCAATGACTTCCCGCCCACCATCGGCGGGATTCAGTCTTATCTCCGGGACTTTCTGGCGACTCTCAACCCGCAGGACGTCGTCGTCTTTGCCTCTACCCAAGACGGGGACGTTGCTGCGGAGTATGACTCGACGCTGCCCTATACCGTGGTCCGCTGGCCGCGCTCCATCATGCTGCCGACGCCTGCCACGGCCCGCCAGATGCAGCGCCTCATCCGAGAACACGATATCGAGACCGTGTGGTTTGGTGCCGCGGCCCCACTCGCGCTCATGGCGCCGGCAGCGCGTGCTGCGGGAGCGCGCCGCATCGTAGCCACAACGCACGGGCATGAGGTGGGGTGGTCCATGCTTCCTGGGGCACGGCAAGCTTTGCGCAGGATCGGCAAGTCTTCGGATGTCCTCACGTATATCTCGGACTACACGCGCAACAGGTTGGAGCCCGCGTTCGGCTCGGGTGCGCGGTGGGTTCATTTGCCCTCGGCGGTCAACCTGGAGGATTTCACGCCAGCTACCGCAGCAGAGAAGCAGGCGGCCCGTGCGCATTTCGGGTTGGGTTCCGGCCCAGTAATTGTCTGCATCTCCCGTCTGGTTCCGCGTAAAGGGCAAGATCAGCTCTTGCGCGCTATGCCAGCGGTGCGTGTGCGGATCCCGGATGCGCAATTACTCATTATCGGACGCGGCCGCTACGAGCCGACCTTGCGTGAACTTGCGCATCTGTACTACCCAGACGCCGTGATTCAGGAGGCGCGGGATACGGCGGAATTGCGTTTGGCCCTCCATGCGGCCGATGTATTCGCCATGCCTGCGCGCACTCGGGGGGGCGGACTCGACGTCGAGGGACTCGGCATTGTTTACCTCGAGGCGCAGGCGGCGGGGCTGCCAGTGGTTGCTGGAGATTCCGGCGGAGCACCGGAAACGGTGACTCCGGAAACAGGGCTCGTTGTGCGCGGGTCTTCGGTACCGGAGCTCGAGGAGGCGCTGTGCACGCTGCTTGGCGATGCCCCCCGGGCCCACCGTATGGGGGCAGCCGGGCGCCGCCACGTGGAGGAGCGCTGGACGTGGGAAATCATGGGCGCACGATTGCGCGAGATTCTTGAATGTGATCGAGGGCAATCCGGGGTATATCCTACTAGTCATGCTTGAACACACTCCCTCCGCTGAAGACGGCCGCAGTGGCCTCACCATCGGGTTCGATATTGGTGGAACAAACCTGCGCGCCGCGGTGATTGATCCCGCCGGAGAGATTGTGGATTCGATGAGCGTGCCGACGGCCATGGAAGCGCGAGAGCTCGAAGATGACATCGTGCGTTGCGTCGACAGCCTCGCAGCTTCTCATGACATTGATGCCGTTGGGCTTGCCCTCGCAGGGTTCTTGGATCCCGAATGCGAAATTGTGCGTTTTGCTCCGCATTTGCCGTGGCGGGACGCCCCAGTGCGTGAAATCTTGAGCAAGCGCTTGGACGTTCCTGTCCGGCTTGAGCACGACGCCAACTCGGCCGCGTGGGGGGAGTGGCGCTTTGGCGCAGGGCGCGGGGCGAAGGAGTGGGTTTTCTTCGCTGTCGGTACCGGCATTGGAGCCACGCTATTTAATGACGGCACGATTTACCGCGGTGCTTTCGGCACTGCCCCTGAGTTTGGGCACCTCGTTGTTTCACCGGGCGGACGCCAATGTTCGTGCGGAAAGCGCGGCTGCCTCGAACGCTACGCGTCCGGAACCGCTCTGCCGGACACCTGCGCGGATCTGCGCGGTGACTTTGAAACCACCCTCCCGGAGAATCCCTCCGGCGAGGAGATCACCGCGGCCGCTCGCCGGGGAGATCCGCTAGGTCTGGCTGTCATGGATAACTTCGGACAGTGGTTGGGGCAGGGACTATCCATGGTGGCGGATGTCCTTGACCCCGAGCTGATCGTCATCGGCGGTGGGGTATCCAAGGACGCGGATCTGTACCTAGATCGGGCACGGGAAGCCATGGCTAGCCAGATTGTCGGGGCCGGTCACAGGCCTCTGGCCCGAGTCGCAACCGCGAAACTGGGTTCCGCGGCGGGTATGATTGGTGTCGCTGATCTCGCCCGCCAGGAGCACCGAGGTTAACACCGCACATTTTTCTTTCACCGGACAGCGCGGCCTGTTCGGCATAAACAGATAGGACTATAAGCGATGCGAAACAAGTGGTACTGGGCCTTTAAGCACATCTTTTTTGGCCCGGCCCTTCGAGTGTGGAACCGCCCATGGTCCGAAGGAATGGATCGCATCCCGGAATCCGGTTCGGCTATTTTGGCATCCTCTCACCAAGCCGTCATGGATTCTTTCTACTTCCCTCTGTTGTGCCCGCGGCAGATTACTTTTCTGGCTAAGAGCGAGTATTTCACCACCCCCGGTTTCGTTGGCGGCCTGCAAAAGTGGTTCTTTAGCTCCGTGGGGCAGGTACCGATTGACCGCGTCAACAAAGACGCGAGCGACGCCATGCTAGCGAGTGCGCAACGCATTATCGGCCGTGGGGATCTCTTTGGAATCTACCCGGAGGGAACTCGTTCGCCCGATGGACGCATTTACAAGGGGCGCACTGGCATGGCGCGCATCGCGTTGACCACTGGTGAGCAGGTAATTCCCATTGCCATGATTAATACTCGGAAGGCAAACCCGATCGGTTCATGGATCCCGCGCCCGGTTCGCGTCGGCATGCGCGTGGGTGAGCCCATCGACCCCCAGGCGTGGGCTGCCGAGCGCAACCTTGATCCGCAGGACCACGCTACTGCGCGCGCCTTCACGGACTACGTGATGAAGCAGCTGGCTGAGTTGGCGGGTAAACCCTATGTCGACGTGTACGCCTCCGATGTGAAGGCCTCCCTGCAAGCTGGACACGGCTACCCGGAAGGGGCCGAGCCCGGTTCGGAGGCACGGTAGTCAGTGTCTTCTTCTCTAACCAAACGCCTGGCGTGGCCCGATGTAGCGAAAGGCATCTCCATCCTGGGCGTCGTGCTTCTGCACATCACGCTCACCGTTCCTGAATCAGGGGAGACGTGGCTGGCGGCCTTTAACGTCTGGCTGGATCCGCTTCGCTTACCTCTGTTCTTCTTGGTGAGCGGCTTTTTTGCCCAGAAGGTTTTTCGCTTTAGCTTCGCGGAGCTTTTCACACGCCGCCTGTGGTACTTCCTCGTTCCCTATGTGGTCTGGATGCTCGTTGAGCAACAAACCAAACGCGTGGAGTACCACTGGGTCTTTGGAGATCCCATCTTCGATGTTGGCCAAATGACAGCCAGCCTGCTCGTGGGCCATTCCATGGCATGGTTTTTGCATTCGCTGATTTTGTTCAACATCTTCTTGTGGTGCGTACGCAAGCTCCCCGGGTGGGCAGCGATGGCGCTGAGCTTTAGCCCGATTCTGTTCACCGCTTGGCAGGCGCAATACACCTCGATTGCGAAGGCCATCATGTTTCTCCCGGTCTTTGTCGGCGCCGCCTATTTCCGTGATGCCATTTCCGCCTTCGCTGCAGCCATCGAGGCACCGTTTAAGGGCATATGGGATCACCGCAGTTTTTGGGCGTATTCCGGGATGACAGTGGCCTACGCCATCGGCTTTTTTACTCGCCGCACGTGGGATAGCTACGCCGGGGAAGTTGACGTCACGTGGTTGTTGCCTGGTACGGAGGCGCTGGTGCGGGATGACGTTCACATCCTCGTTCGCATGGTAGAGCAGTTCTTCGAGGTCCCCGTGGGAATCGCGGTGGCGGTGGTGGTGTCCTATATTCCGGCCCTGTCCACCGGTCTGCGTTTCATCGGTGCCCACACGCTGCCTATCTATCTAGGGCATCCCATCGGCCTCACCATTCTTTATGGCTACCCCATGGCGCTCCATCCTCGGGAGGTTAGCCTGGCGGGCCAGTGGCCGCTGGAAAACACGTGGTTCTGGCTGAGCATGTGCGTTCTTTATTGCGCTGTCGCGTCGCTAGCACTTTGGGCTTTGGGCAAGGTGCCCGTCGTGGGCTGGACGCTTAAACCGCCGCCGATCGGTGCGGGTCGGCGAAAAACGGAACCGTCGTCTGTAGGCTCAAGCCTGAGCCAGCAGCTCACCGCGACAAGAAACACGACGAGCAAGAAATAGTCGTTGCCCGGAATTTGCTGCCACCACGACCATGCCAGCTCCAGCTGCTCATTGTGCGGGACGAGCCAGTGGCCGCGGGCCAGCAACGTCAGCCATGTGAGGGCAGCTAGGAACCAGTGTCGGCGGGCGGTCAGATATACCGCTGCCAAGCAGAGCCACGTGAAATGGTGAGACCACGAGACCGGGGAGCACAGCAGCGCCGCCGAGGAAGCGAGCAGCACGAGCTCGACCTGCGATGATGTATGTTCCATGAGCCACCACAGAAGCGCGACGATGGCGATGCATCCGAGAATCCAAAGAGCTGATGCTTGCTCGGGGACAATGCGGCTTAGCAGGCCGCGGAGTGATTGGTTGCCGGAGTAGGCCAGCCCACCGATGCGCGAGGAATCACGGAGGGTATCGGTCCAATACACCGCTGAGCTCGCCGGGGAGGCGAGGTGCCCCACTACACCACATGCGACAAAGGAGACCAACGCCGTGGCAAGAGCGCGCCAGTCGCGGCGAACGAAAAACACGGCGAGGAAGACCGCTGGGGTGAGCTTGATGGCTATTGCAATGCCCGTAAGCACACCACGCCACGAGCTTCGTGGGCTCAGCAGTAAGCAATCTACAACGACCGCCGCGGTCAACAGAAGGTTCACTTGGCCGAAGCTGAGCGTCTCAGTAACCGGTTCCATCAGCATGCAGGCACACAATGCCCACGAGGACCACCAACCAGGTCGCTCAGTAGCATAGCTCCGAGAAATCACGGCATATAGGCAAACCCACAGCGCCCCGAGCGATGCTGCGGTGAGAAGAATGGACAATGGCCACAACGGGAGCCATGACACCATGGCGAAAAGCGCCGCAGCAAAAGGCGGGTAGGTAAAAGGCAGCGAAAAACCGTTGTCGAGCACATAGCTCTGTGCGTAAAGATTTTCTCCGCGTAGAAGCGCGCGTCCTCCCTCGCGATAGACATCGAGGTCAATGTGGTAATAAGGCGCAATGCTGCCGTTGCCGAATAATGCCGGAAGCTGGATAATCCACGCTAGGGAGGCCAGTCCTGCTATGAACAAGGGGAGGAGAGGGGAGGAGAGAGCTTTCTTCACGCAGTTGAGTATAGACCCCCAGTGGGCAGGCCTATGTGGGCGGGAGACTAGGATACGGGGCGTGCGCTACTTCTACGACACCGAATTTATCGAGGACGGATCGACCATTGAATTGGTCTCCATCGGAATTGTCGGGGAAGACGGTAGCGAATACTACGCGGTATCCACAGACTTCGATCCGGCCAAGGCAAACGCATGGGTGCGTGAGAATGTTTTGGATAAGCTGCCGAGTCCAGCAGATCCGGTCTGGAAACCGCGCGAAACCATCCGCGAAGATCTCCTGAAATTCCTCGGCCGGCACTCCACTCCCATCGAGTTGTGGGCCTGGGTGGGCGCCTATGACCACGTGGTTGTTGCGCAACTCTGGGGCGATATGGCGAGTCTGCCCAAGGGCCTGCCGCGCTATACCCGGGAGCTTAAGCAGTATTGGGAATTCGCCGGTCGCCCCAAGCTGCCTCCAGTCCCGAACGGCAACCATGACGCGTTGGTCGACGCCCGCCATAATCTGGCCAAATTTCGGGTTTGTGAACAGCACTTGCCGTTGACTAGGGGCAACCGCGTTAATAAAGCGTGAATTAATACCGTGGCCGAAATGCCATTAACTAACGCGCGATAGACCCAAGATGGTTAAATACTGGGTGTGAGTTGGACAGTAGATATTCCCAAAGAAGTGCTCCCTGATTTGCCACCGCTGCCGGAGGGGATCAACGAGAAGTTTCAAGATGCGATTGCCCGCGAGGCAAAGCAGCAACCCAGCTGGGATCAGCTGCAAGCCGATAACGTGCGCAAGATCCTGGAATCCGTCCCACCTATCGTTGTGGCTCCAGAGATTGAGGACCTCAAGCGCAAGCTTGCCGACGTCGCCTTGGGCAACGCCTTCCTCCTCCAGGGAGGCGACTGCGCGGAAACCTTCGAGTCCAATACGGAGCCGCACATCCGCGGCAACATCAAGACGCTGCTTCAGATGGCCGTAGTTTTGACGTATGGCGCGTCCACCCCGGTGGTTAAGCTCGGCCGCATCGCCGGCCAGTATGCCAAGCCGCGCTCCTCTGATCTGGACTCTAATGGTCTGTACAACTACCGCGGTGACATCGTCAACGGCGTAGAAGCCAACGAGGAATCCCGTCGCCACGATCCTGCCCGCATGATCCGTGCCTACGCGAACTCCTCGGCGGCCATGAACCTGGTCCGCGCACTGACCCAATCCGGTACCGCTGACCTTTACCGACTCCACGAGTGGAATCGCGAGTTTGTGGCCAACTCTCCGGCAGGCGCTCGCTACCAGGCCCTGGCGAATGAAATTGAGAACGGCCTGGCCTTCATGAACGCCTGCGGAGTCTCAGACGAGACCCTGCGTTCGGCACAGATCTACTGCTCCCATGAAGCCCTGCTGCGTGACTATGAGCGTTCCATGCTGCGCTTGGGCTTGGACACTAACGGCGAGACCAAGCTCTACGACCTGTCCGCTCACCAGCTGTGGATCGGCGAGCGCACCCGCGGCCTCGACGATTTCCACGTCGCTTTCGCCTCCATCATCGGCAACCCGGTAGGCATCAAGCTTGGCCCAGGAGTTACCCCGGAGCAGGCTGTGCAGTACGCAGAGCGTCTGGACCCGAACCGTGAGCCTGGCCGCCTCACCATGATCGCCCGCATGGGCCACGATAAGGTGCGCTCCGTCCTGCCACCGATCATCAAGGCCGTGGAGGACTCCGGCCACAAGGTTGTGTGGCAGTCCGATCCGATGCACGGGAATACCTTCACGGCATCGAACGGCTACAAGACCCGCCACTTCGACAAGATCGTCGACGAGGTCCAGGGCTTCTTCGAGGTGCACCGTGAACTGGGTACCCACCCGGGTGGTGTCCACCTAGAGTTCACCGGCGAGGACGTCACCGAGTGCCTCGGCGGCGCTGAGGACATCACGGACGTGGATCTGCCGGGCCGCTACGAGTCCGCCGTGGATCCGCGCCTGAACACGCAGCAATCGCTGGAGCTGTCCTTCCTTATCGCCGAGATGCTGCGCAACTAGAAGTTGCGCAGGCTAATATGGCCTCCAGAGAATTGGCCACGTGCCGTATTCTCCGGAGCCAAACCACCAGGCCGCCACGGCGACGGCCAAGGTGGCAAGCCCGACGAGGATGAGGAAACCTATAAGCGCGATGGCGCTGCGGTTGCTCAAAGGGCGCTCTTCTGGCTCCTCCTCGGCACCGGCCGGGGGAAGCGGCGCAGAAGGTTCTGCTACCGCAGGGGACGGTGCCGGGGGATTTACCGGTGCGGCCGGCGGGAGAAAAGCATCGTTTCGAGGCTCTACTCGGGTTTCCCGCGTGGGCGGTTGAGGCGCCGGGATCGTGGAGGTCGCTTCGAAGACCCGGGTATTGCCTGCCCCCGAAAAATCCGTGGGCACAGCGGCTGTTCGTGCAGCTGCCGAGTTCCGCGGGACGGGGACGGTGAATTGCGGGAGCTGCAGTTCACGGGATACATCATCCAGCGCATCGAGGAATTCGCCGGCATCCGCAAACCTCTCGGCCGGCTGGCGCGCGGTGGCGGTGGCCACGAGGGCATCGAAAAGCATAGGCACCCCCTCGATGCGTGAGGACGGCGCCACCACATCCGCGTGCACGCGCGCTGTGGCGTGGGCCAGTGGGGTCTCGCCGTGGAAGGGGACCGTGCCGGTAAGGAGCTCAAACAGGACAATTCCGGCCGAATAGACATCGGAAGCCGGGGTGATATCTGCACCCGTAACCTGCTCGGGGGAGAGGTAGCTGACGGTGCCGACGATTTGACCCGAGCTATCGTGCTCCGCCTTGGCGGAGCGCACCAAGCCGAAATCGCCGACCTTAACGCGGTGATTGTCCGTGATGAGAACGTTGTCTGGCTTGATATCGCGGTGCACGAGGCCGGGGTGGACCTCGGTGAGCCCGGCCAGCACGGAGTGCATGACGCCGGCTGCGGCATGCGGCGGCATGGGGCCGCGTTCAGCAAGGAGCTCGCGCAAGGTGCCGCCGGTGATGAGCTCCATGATGAGATAGATGGGCAACCCATCCGCGGAGAAATCATGCACGGCGACGAGGTTGGGGTGGCTTAGCTGTGCCATGGCGCGGGCCTCGCGCTCGAAGCGGGTGACGAAGACAGGGTCATCGTGATAGCGCTCATCCATGACCTTGGCGGCCACTGCGCGGCCCAAGCGCATGTCGACACAGCGATACACAGTGGACATGCCGCCGCGAGCGATCGGCTGATCGATGCGGTAGCGTCCTTCGAGAATGTCGCCCACGTTCAGCCTTGTCATGGATTCCAGTATGGCCGATCAGCGCCCCAAAGTGTGATCCGGCTACAGTTGTGTCCGTGACTAATTCTGAGAACAACTTCGAGAATCCCCACCCGGAACTACCGCAGCTCCTCGCCGGGGAAAAGCTGCTGACGCTCGCTGAGGTTGCTGAAAAGCTCGATCTTCCCATCACTCGCGTCTTCGACCTGCTCAACGCGCGTAAATTCATTGTGTGGCGAAACGCCGAGGGGGAGCGCCTCGTCCCGGAGGCATTCTTCAATTCCAAGGGCGTCATTTCCAAGCACGTGTCCGGCGTCATTACAGTTCTTTCGGACAACGGCTGGGGCGACAACGAGATCCTGGCGCACCTTTTCACCGAGGATGAGTCACTACCGGGCCGCCCCATCGATGCGCTGCATGGCCACCTCGCGCGCGAGGTTATTCGGCGCGCGCAGGCTTCGGCGTTTTAGGACTATCAGCCTCATCCATGGCCGAGGTGGTGCGTGGAACACCATCGAAAATCCACTGCGTTGCTGACCACGCCACGACCACCATGGCGATGTCCCAGAACCAGTTATAGAGCTGGTGGTTTCCGTCGCCAGCGAAGGCCACTCCGATAAAGAGGGCCACGCCGGTGGTTAGTTTGATCAAGGGCAGCGGTGGACGGAAGGTTCCCATGAGCGTCAGCACGGAGGCGTAATACCAGGGAAGCGTCACAGAGTTGAAGACGAACGCCACCTGGTAGGCAGCAGCCGTAGCGGCAATCGCGCGGCGCACGCCCGTTCGCCCCCACCACCACACGACGACGAGGCCGAGGAGCATGAGGATCATCGCAATTGAACGCAACACGCTGAGCACCCCGTTATAGGTGGTATCGGGGGAGAAGACCTGGATGAGCGGTACCAGAATGTCGGCGAGCAAGGTAGGGCCGGCCAGGGGATTGATCACCTTGGAATTGCCACTGATTTGTGACAACCAGCCCCACGAGCTTCCCGACGCCCACGTAATCACCGCCACCGCCAGCGCGACCTCCGCCACGGCAACGACGCCGGACAGGAGAAAGACCCCGAAGCGCTTGAGTGGCGTGGTGCCTTTCGGCGCCCAGTGGTGCAGCATGAGCCACACGATAAACGGTGCGGCGAATACAGCTGTGGCTTTGAGCGACACCGCTACGCCGACAAGAAGGAGGCTGAGATGAAACTTGTTGTGAACCGCGGCGAGCAATCCCAGCGATACCAAGCCCACCATGACCGATTCATTGTGCATGCCGCCGATGAGGTGCAATAGAATCACTGGATTCGCTACACCCAACCACAGCGCTAGCGCCGGATCGCCCCCGATGCTGCGTGCAAGGCGTGGAATCGACCAAGCGATGGCGGCAAAGCCGAGGACCGATATCGCCTTATAGACGATGATGCCCGCGGCGACATTGTCCCCCACGAGGTCGGTTACCCCGTTGCCCATCCACAAGTGCAGCGGACCATAAGGCGTAGTGGTGTTGCGCCAGTCGTGTGAGACTTCCAGCAGGAAGGGGCCGGGGTTAACAGCCGCGCCTTCGACATAAGGATCGAAACCATCGCGCACCATGGCTCCCTGCATGAGATAGGAGTACACGTCCCGCGAAGCCAGTGGGGCCGCGCACAACAGCGGGGCAACCCAGCACATCAGCATTCGGCGGATGTCAGACAGCGCGCCGTCGGGTTGCGGGTTCTTGAGCTGTGGGGCGATGAGATAACGCCCAGCCAGGACCCACGCGGCGACCAATCCAAAGAGGCCAACCCAATAGAGGACTATGCCGATGTTGCGGCCGTGGCCATACGCGAGAAAACCGATATTGAGTGCCTCAAGAAAGCCGCCGCGGTTCCGGGTTGCGCCACCAGAGAAGGAGGCGAGAGCAAGGATCGCCGCGGAGACGATGCCCAAAGGAAGGGGGTTGGGAATGCGCAGGGATACGCGCGCGGATGCGGAGCGGGCCATGCTACATCCGGCGTGCGGTGGATTTGTGGGCAAGCTCTTCCAGCGTTGCCGTGACTTCGGGGGCGACCTGGGCATTATGAAGGTGGTCAAGGCCCGAGCGCGTGAGATCGCTGATGCGCTGCTCGACGACATCCGGTGCCCCGGAATCGGCAATGATCTGGGCCATGCGGGCAATATCTGCGGGATCCTCCGTCTGGCCGATGAGTCGGCGAAGCTCCGCGGCAGCAGCGGGATCAGTGGTATCCGCACGTTGCAGAGCCAATGACAAGAGGACCGTGCGCTTGCCCTCGCGCAGATCATCACCGGCGGGCTTGCCAGTAATTGCTGGGTCACCAAAGACCCCCAACAAATCATCGCGGAGCTGGAATGCGACCCCGATGTCTTGTCCATAGCCGCGGAAAGCGGCAACAAGCTTTTCGGGTGCTCCTGCTACGGCTGCGCCCAAATGCAACGGGCGCTCGATGGTGTACGCGGCGGTCTTGAAACGGTTTACTGAGTCCGCCAACGTTGCATCCTCGGAGCCTTCCGCTTCGAGGCAAATATCCAGCATTTGCCCGCCGATAACCTCGCGGCGCATCGCCCGCCACGGCGCCCGAGCGCGCGCGAGCGCCTCGGGGCTCAGGCCGGAATCCTGGAGCATGTCCTCGGCCCAGACCAAGGCCATGTCGCCCACAAGGATGGCGAGAGACTGCCCGAAGAAGTCAGCGTCACCGCTGAGCCCGAGCTCCCGATGGCGAGCGGCTACGCCACGGTGGACGGTGGGATTGCCGCGCCGGGTATCGGAAGCATCCACGATGTCATCGTGGATGAGAGCACAAGCCTGGATGAATTCTAGGGAAGAAGCTGCGCGGAGCATCGCCTGCGGGGACTCCGTGCCCTCGAGCCCATGTGCGCCGATAAAACCTGCCCACGCGTAGAGAGGGCGGATACGTTTTCCGCCGTCCAGCACGAAGGATTCCAAATAGGAGATCGCGTTAGTCACCGGGGAACCGATGGACGCGATGGCGTCGCGCTGACTATCTAGGAAAAGCTCGAGCTCCTCGCGTACGGCTACGGGGATATCGTCCAGGGAAGGTATTTGCGGAGTAGTCACGCCTGCCACTCTACCTGGGCAGGCTCACGGATTAGACGCCAGGTTAAGCGGTACCGGCTGGTGCTAGCGGCACAGCTGATTGCAGGATGGCGAAGGGGCGTGAATCGGCGGGGTAATGGAGCTGGCGAAGGAAGTCACTAAAGCCCATTTTGCGGTAGAGGCCGAAGGCGGAGTTGGCTTCATTGGGAACCTCCGGTGTGGAGAGCAGGATGTAGCGGGCGGGGAGGTTCCAGGCCAGCGCTTCGAGCAGTGCACGGCCCAGACCGTGGCCCTGTGCCTCGGGTACTACGTGGATTTCCGCCAACTCAAAATAGTTGTGGAGAACCTCTTCTTGCTCTGGGGTTGCGCCGCCGTTGTTGGAGAGTGCTCGGCGGAGTTGCTTATCCCACCAGGTATCAGGAGAGCCTAGAAAGCCGTAGGCAAAGCCGGTGATGCCGTCTTCGGAGGTGGCCGCCACGCAGGAAAACCCCGGACGTATGAGATCCCCGCGCCACCGCATGATGGAGCTGTTGCGTACTGAGGGGTCGTAGTTCATCGCTGCAATATAGATATCCACCAAGTGCGGGAGGGCAATGGCGAACTCTTGGGGGCTTAGGCGGCGCAGCGTGTAACTCACATGTCTAATAACAACAGATTCTTGCGGTATGTGAAAGCAGGCGGCGAACCCATTCCGAGCAAAGTTGATGTGCATGTTCGAAAAACGTGGAGAAGTTCAGTAAAACTATTGTCAATTTCGAACATGTGAACTAAAATTAGCGGTGGATGTAGGAAGGCGGCTTTAAGGTGAATCGCGTCAACAAACAACGACAGAAAATCAGCAACACAGTCTCTATTGACAAGCTCAGGAAGAAGCCCAAGGGGGAGAGGTCATGGCACAGGTAATCTCAGCAACAGCAGCGGCGCGGAGCCGTAACCGGGAGGCGTTGCAGTGCGTACGCCGCGATCGTTTCGTGGGTCAAGCGTTGGATTTGTTGGTGGACGCGCGCCAGAGCGCAGCGGAGGGGCGATTCGCGGACGCTTTGGAAATGGCCTATCGCGCCTCGCTGCGCGCTGCCGGGGCTCGGGTAGCGGCGTCCACGGTGTCACGTCGCCGGCGCTTGCCTACCTCCGCTTGGGAGCAAGTGGCGCTCATCGGTCCGGCTGATGCGCAGTGGGCAGCGGAGTTTAAGGACTACTCGCGTGTGCGTTCGCGAGTGGCATCCGGACTGGATCCGGTCCCTGATCCTGATACGGTCTATCGCTATGTGGCGCTTGCCGCCCGCTATGTGGATGCGACTGAGTCTGAGCTGGGCTTCGGTGGTCTCGCGGCTTAATGCGGAGCGCGGGGTCACAGTAGTGGGGCGTAGTGCGTTTAAAACGTGTGGACTGTCTTTGCGGGAACTATCTCGCTATCCTTGACGTTATAGAGGTAGTAATCCTATTTCCCAGTTCCACTACCTAAACCCAACCCACTACGGAGGACGCTGTGGCCCTTTCTGAGCACGAACAGCAAGCGCTGCGTGAAATTGAGCAGTCGTTGCTGGCCAATGATCCTGATTTTGGTGCGTCGGTGTCCGGTGAAACTTCTTTCGGTGCAAACTCGGGCGCTATCACTCTCCGCGGAGTTGCCTTGATTGTTGTCGGTCTCTGCATGATGGTGGGCGGAATTGCGTTGGCCCAGCAATCCCTGTGGTTTGTGAGTCTCTCGGTCCTCGGCTTCCTAGTTATGTTTGGATCCGGCGTCTGGATGCTGCGCGGGAACTCGGAGGATTCTCTGGTTACAGTCGGTGCGCAGTCGTCCACTCGGGATCGCGGCAAGCAATCCAAGAAGGGTGGTAGCGACGTTGGGAGCCGCCTCGAAGACAATTTCCGTCGTCGCTTTGAAGGCCGCTAAGCGCATAAGCGCATAGGCGCCTAAAGGCCGGTCCGAAGAGCCCTCCGCTTTAAAATCAGCGGAGGGCTCTTTTAATGCGGTGACCTAGGGCAGGATGGCTTCGGCCATTGCGTAAAGGGTTTGCGTTGCGCTGCTGAGCTTTTCCGGTGAGCCGTCCGCCAGTTCAGAGGCTCGGACGATGGCCGCATTGAGCAACGAGATATCTACTGAGGAAACTCCGGGACAGAACTCGTCAACGATGGAGGCGAAGCCGCCATGTGGTTTTTGTACTTCCTCGTCAGCAAAGGCTTGGGGGAAGTGCTGTGCGGCGGTCATCAAATGGCCGTGTGCACTATGAATGAAGAGATCGAGCGTGGCGTCGACATAGGCGTGGATGCGCTTCTTAGCTTCCGGGGAGGCTACCTTCATGGCGGCCTCGAGCTGCTCATTCCACGATTGGGTGGCCTGAATAAGCAGCTGCACCAGTAAATCGTGCTGGGATGATACGTATCGATAGATGCTGGGGCGGGCAAGCCCAACTTCTGCGGCAACTTCGGCCAAGGTGGGGACTGCACCATGGCTAGTGATGATCAGCTTTTCGGCAGCCTCGAGCACCGCGCGGTGCTGGACGGCGCGGTGCTCGGCTACTGTCGTTTCAGTGATCTTTGGCATGCGTGTGAGTCTACGTTAAGCTGCGCATTCTTTGCTTATCGCTGGGCAGAGGCGGTGGCCGGTGTTAAGCGGCCGTCGACCATCTCATAGACCTTGTCGCAGTGATCGAGAACCTCGTAGTCGTGAGTGACCATGATGCCCGCGACGTTGAAGTCATGGCATTCTTTTGCCAAGAGCGCAACGATCTCCTGGGAGCGTGCACGATCCAGGGCTGCGGTGGGCTCGTCGACAAGCAGCACCTGGGGGTCGCCAACGAGTGCACGCGCGATGCCAACGCGCTGCCGTTCACCGCCGGACAAGCTGCCCGGGCGGTGCTTGGCGCGATGTTTCATGCCAACCTTGTCGAGGAGTTCAGTGCTGGAATAGCGCCCAGTCTTACCAATGACTTTGCTGGCCAGCTCGAGCTGTTCCTCCGCAGTCAACGCGGAAGGAAGATTTCCGGTGGACTGGAAGACGAAGCCGATGTGGTTGCGGCGGATCTGTGCCAGTTGGGCGTCGCCAAGCTGCACGATGTCCTCGCCCGCGACGAGGACCTGGCCGGAATCGGACGTCGTCAATGCGCCCGCAACAGCGAGCAGCGTGGACTTGCCGGAACCTGATGGGCCGACCACGGCAACGAATTCGCCGGGATCGATGCTGAGATTGACGGAATCGAGTGCCTTAACCTGCGAATCGCCATCGGTGTAGCTGACGGTGACGTCTTTTAGTTCTAAAGCTGGGCTCATCGGTTTTCTCCTAGGGCTGCGAGGGGGTTGGTTCGGGTGACACGGACAACGGCGATGAAAGCGCCGAGCAGACCAGCGACGAAGAGGATGAGTCCGCCACTGATGACGGAACTGAATTCGGTGGCATAAGGCATGGCAGTCTGCTCCAGGAGGCTGCCCAAGCCGACGGCGACAAGCGCGCCTGCCAGGATGGACAGGACGAGGATGACGACTGCCTGGCCGAGGCTATCGCGCAACAAGAAGCCCTTGGTCGCGCCCATTGCGCGGAGGGTGGCGATATTGCCGGCCCGTTGAATGGTCCACACGAGGAAGAAAGCGCCGGTAACGAGTGCGGCGATGACATACAGGAACCACGTGATCATGGACAAGGTCATCATCTCGGCGGTGTAGCCGGGGGAGGAGTCGAAGCTTTCCTTGAGGGTTCGAACATCAAGGCCGGACTGTTCCGTGAGGGTGTCGGTGTCGGGCTTGTCTGCCGTGCGGGCGACGATGACGGAGGCTTCGTCATAAGCGTCTGGGTTCACGGCTTCACCGTGGCGACCACCAGCGTGGATTTCTTGCCAGATGTCGAGCGGAAGGTAGGCCACGTCCACGTGTCCGAAGGTGCGTTGGTTATCGGTAAACCCAACGACATTCAGTGGGATATCCAAGCGATCGAGCGTGATGGTGTCGCCGACCTCGATGCCCTCATCGTGCAGGGTGGAAGAGACGATGATGTCGTGCTTGGTGTTGCTGGGCTGGCCGTCGACCCGGTTGGTGTCAAGTGCGGGCAAGCCTGCCGGTGCCACGAAGGAGTCCGGTTCTACTCCCAGCAGGGTCAGGTCCACTGCTGTGCCGTTTTGGTTATGGGCATTGGCGATGGTCAGGCCAAGAGGAGCGGCCTCCTCCACGCCGTCGTGTTGAGAGAAGGATTCGCTATCAGAGGCATCGACAACCGAGCGGGTGAAAGCTGAGTCTTTCTGGGTGCCGTCGGCGAAAGCGACGACGTCGGTATCCATTGCTTTTAGTCCGGAGACGCCGTCGTTGACCAGACCTGCTGTGAGGCCTGAGATGATGACGACGAGCATGGACATGAGGGCAAGGACAACGCCCATGAGGATGAATCGGGTACGCGCGAAGAGCATCTCGCGCCAAGCTAGATACATAGGGGATCTTCCTAGTGGGTGAAGAAAACTAATGGAGCGCCATCCCGTGGTTCTCAAGATGGCAACACACTGTTTCTATCATAGGAACGCGGCGTTTCTAAAAAGGGGAGGCGGTGGTGACGGCGTTTTGGTCGCTTTCCCTCAATTCCCCACTTTCACCCACTGCGCGCGGGCTAGGGGCTGGAGCCTGGGTGCCGCTGACGGTTTTGTCAGGGGTGGGGCGGGCAAAGTTGCAGGATTCTGGGGCTGGTGAGGAGATTTAGTTTCTAAGGGGTGGAAGTTGCGTGGGTGATTGCCCGGGGAAGGTCCCTACTTTGGCGGTATGTCAAGGGGGGTGCCGGGAAAACTTCCCACCAGAAAAACATCCTTTTATCTGGAGGTTTATCGTGACACGCGGGCGAGCGGGGCGCTAAAGGTGTTGGTGGTGGGGGAAAGTGGGGTAGAGTGGGGCGCAGCGGAGGAGAGTTGTTCTCTTGTCGCGAGAGGAATCCGGAGTTTTCGAGTGACAGGAAGGTGGACCCGGGGATGTTTCTCGGCACCTACACTCCCAAGCTCGATGACAAAGGGCGGCTTACGCTTCCAGCGAAGTTTCGCGAAGAACTGGCCGGTGGCCTCATGGTCACCAAGGGGCAGGACCACTCGCTTGCGGTGTACCCGCGCGAGGAGTTCGCGGCACGAGCCAGGAAGGCTGCGGCTGTGTCTCGTACCAACCCGGACGCGCGTGCGTTCATCCGTAACTTGGCAGCGAGTGCGGACGAACAGCGTCCCGATGGGCACGGGCGTATCACGCTGTCTGCAGGCCACCGTGAGTACGCAAACCTGACGAAGGAATGCGTAGTTGTGGGGTCGGTTGACTTCCTCGAAATCTGGGACGCAGCCGCATGGGCTGAATACCAGGCGCAAACTGAAGACGCTTACTCGGCGGCAGACGCCGATGACGTACTTGCCGGACTGCTTTAGAGCTAGCCCGGTGCACCGAGAGTGCGTGTACGGACTCTGCCCGAGGAGGATGAGCTGGTGTACTTCCCCGACATCAGAACCCTTCCTCGGACAGGGCCCTATACGCACTCGATTTTTTATCGACCACATCAGACAGCAGCCTCAGGCGCCTGAACGGAAAGGGGGACAGCAGCTGTGGACCGCAATGGCACTATTACCTACGACGTGAATGACAACCACGGTCATGTCCCCGTCATGCGTGCGCGCATGGCTCAGCTGCTTGCCCCAGCGGTTGAAGCGGCAGGGGAGAACGCAGTGATTGTCGACGGCACCCTAGGCGCCGGTGGCCACAGTGAGTACTTCCTCAACTGCTTTCCCGCCGCACGCATCATTGGCGTGGACCGGGACTCCGCCTCCTTGAGCAATGCTTCTCGCCGTCTCAGTCCCTTCGCGGACCGCTTCGTCCCCGTCAACGCGCGCTTCGACGAGGTGGGCAGCGCCATTGCGCAGGGCGAGCACGAAATCTTTTCTATCGCGCGGGAGCACGGCATTGCCGGGGCGCTGTTTGATCTTGGTGTGTCATCCATGCAGCTCGATCAGGTCGACCGCGGATTTGCGTACAAGACCGACGCGCCGCTGGATATGCGCATGGACCCACGCCAGGAAATGACGGCCGCCGACATTCTGAATACGTATAGTCACGGCGAGCTTGCCCGCATCCTCAAAACTTATGGTGATGAGCGCTTCGCCGGCAAGATTGCGTCCGCTGTGCTCAAAGAAAGGGAAAAGGAACCTTTCAGCAACTCCGCGCGGCTGGTTGAGCTGTTGTATGCCGCTATCCCGGCGGCAACTCGCCGCACCGGCGGCCACCCTGCGAAGCGAACCTTCCAGGCTTTGCGCGTCGAGGTTAACCGCGAGCTTGAAGCGATTGAGCAGGTTATCCCCGTAATCACGGATGCCCTGTCCGTTGGTGGGCGCGCGGTGTTTATGAGCTACCAGTCGCTCGAAGATCGCATCGTCAAGCATGCCTTCACCAAACTCAGCACCTCGACCACACCTGCGGGCCTGCCCATGGATCTCCCGGGCACCGCGGCGCACTACTCCATTGTGACGCGTGGGGCCGAGAAGGCGAGCGAGGAAGAGGTTGCGGAGAACCCGCGGGCGGCATCCGTCCGGGTGCGCGCTCTCGAGCGTCTTGAAGGGACCCCGTCTTTTCATGAACCGGGAGGTAGGCCATGACGTTGAGAGACCGCACTGCACAGGCAACCGACCGCCGCGACCACGAGAGGACCCACACCATGGGCGCTAGCCGCGATTTCACTACTGGAGCCGACGTCTCGGGGCAGGGGACCGCACTACTTGAGCGGGGTCGCCGTACCACGCCGCTGCCCAGCCGTACTCCGCATCGCGGCACAGTGCCCTCACGACGGGGTGCAACCAGTCTGCGGGGAAACCGCCTTGGGTCGAAGCAGGTAGTGAGTAATCGTGGGCGCCGTGTTGTGCAGCCCACTCGGGTCACTGGTCTTTTCGCCCGCCTGTCCTTCATTGCCATCGGCCTACTTATCGCTGGTGTGGCTGCGGCCATGTGGCTTTCGGGCTTGTCGACGTCCCAGACTTTCAAGATTCAGGAGCTCACCGCCCAGGAATCCACGTTGGATAACCAGCTAGAAACTCTCAACCGAGACTTGGAGAATGTTCGCTCCGCCTCCGATGTTGCCCGCCGCGCCCACGAAGCCAAGATGGGTATCCCGGTCCAGCCAGGCGTTGTGGAAGTCGGTCCGGACGGCAACGTGGAACAAAAGCGTGAGGCAACTCCGGATATGGAATCGGTCATCGATGTCAACGGCGAGCCGGTCCGCCCGGGACAGGCTTCCAGTGACCCGAACGCGACCGCCAACATGTCCGACAACCTGAACGCTCGCCCGAATCTCAACGGAAGGCAGGGCGAGCGTGAGAGCTCTGCCCCGAATGATTCGCGTTCGGGAGACAACTCCGAGGGAGGTCAGTCGGGTGAAGGAAACGTAGAGCTGCCGGATATCCCGGCCCAGGCTCCTTACGCCGCTCGGGGGTAGATTCCCTTCCCGCTCCGCGCGTGCCTGCGTGGACGGGCGGCGATCATAGGGCACAATTCGGGATGAGTTCATCTCCACCCCGCACCAGTGGGGCACGATGTTTAGCTGTTCAAATACCCATCCTCGCTGCAGATAGAAAGGTGACGTGTGACCCCACCACACTCAGGTGGCCGGCGCCCGAGGCGCGTTTCCGCCGCCCGTGCCGCCCAGCCGCGCGGTACCTCTCACCAACCACGGCAGCGTTACGCCGCCGACCGCGTCGTTCCCGCGACCCGTTCCCGAAACCCGCGTACCGGCAAGCCGTTTATGAGCCAGCAAAAGACGATGCACCATCGCGTTCATGTCATTGCGGCGGTACTACTCGTCGTCATGCTGGCGTGGATGGGGCGCCTCGCATGGGTGCAGATCGTGTGGGGCCCAGACTTGGCAGCGAAGGCCGCAGAACAGCGAACTCGTGTTTATGTGGATACCGCTGGGCGTGGCGAGATTCTTGCTCGCGATGGCCAGCGTTTGGCCTACACCATGCGCGCTCGGTCCTTGACTGTGTCACCGACCCGCCTGCGCGATGAGCTTCGTGAACAGGAAGAGCAGAAGGCCTCCGACGAGGCCGAGTTTGCGTCCCTAGCGCCCGACGCAAAGAAGACCTACCTCGACGACAAGGTGACAGAGAGGCTCACCGACATGTCGAAGGGAATCCCGGACAAGCTGAAGGAAGCGGGCATCGACGCCGGGGACGTGGATTCGGAGCAGATCATGGATAAGCTCCGCGCCGATACCCAGTACGAGGTTCTCGTACGCAACGTCGACCCGGATGTCGCGGTAGCCATCGCTGAGGAATACCACGGCCTGGCTGCCGATGAACAGCAAATCCGCCAGTACCCCAACGGATCGATCGCTGAGAACGTCATTGGCAAGGTATCCATGGATGGCCAGGGACAATTCGGTTTCGAAGCTTCCGGAGACACCACCCTCACGGGAATCGATGGCAGCTCGACGGAAGACGTTTCCGCCAGCGGCCAGGTCATCCCAGGTACTCTCCGCGATCAGGTGCCCACCACCGACGGCAAGAACGTGACGCTGACGCTGGACCTCGACTTGCAGACTTACGTGCAACAAAAGCTGGAGAAGGCGAAGGCCAACTCGAAGGCGAAGAGCGCCGAGGCAGTCGTCCTCGATGCAGCTACCGGCCAGGTTTTGGCGATGGCAAATACTGGAACGGTTGATCCGAACAAGGACATCGAAAAACAGCTGGACAAGGATAAGACCTTCGATAACCTTGCTGTCTCGCACCCCTTCGAGCCGGGCTCAGTGGCAAAGATCATCACCGCCGCAGCAGCCATTGAAGAGGGGCTTACTGACCCCAATGAGGTTCTGCAGGTGCCCGGTTCCATCGACATGGCCGGCGTGACTGTGAACGATGCCTGGCCGCACGGCGTCGAGCCCTACACCACGACCGGCGTCTTCGGTAAGTCATCGAACGTGGGAACGCTGATGTTGGCAGATCGACTCGGACAAGATAAGTATGCCGACTACCTGAAGAAGTTCGGCCTCGGCCAGACGACCGGCATCGAGCTGCCCAACGAGTCCCCGGGACTTGTTCCCGATCGCTCGCAATGGTCGGGCGGAACGTTCGCTAACCTGCCCATCGGCCAAGGCCAATCATGGACCGCCTTGCAATTGGCATCTATTTACCAGGCCCTGGCCAATGATGGTGAGCGCATCGAGCCGCGCATCATTGACTCGATTACAGCGCCGGACGGGACGAAGGAAGAACTGGACGAGCCCGAGACCACCCGCGTGGTCAGCACCGAAACCGCGCGCACAGTCGTGGACATGTTCCGCGCCGTTTTCCAGGATGACCCGCAGGGCATCAACAACGGCACCGCCGGAAACGCCAATATCGAGGGCTATCAGCTCTCCGGAAAGACCGGTACCGCGCAGAAAGTCGATGAGGAAACTGGGGCCTATTCCAACTCCAAGTACTGGATCACGTTCGCGGGCATTGCGCCTGCCGACGACCCCCGCTTCGTCGTCGCCGTCATGCTTGATGAACCTGAATCCGGTGTCAACGACGACGGATCCGGCGGTCAATCCGCGGCCCCCGTATTCAGCGATATTGCATCCTGGTTGCTAGACCGCGACAATATCCCGCCCTCCCCGCCAGCACCGAAACTGACCTTGCGTGCCGAGTAAAAGCAACAGCGCCGATAAATACACCTAGAGCACAGAACAACAGAGAAGAGGAAGCATCGTGACAAGCAGCACCAGCCTTGAGCGCCTAGCAGAGATTTCTGGGGGCACGGTGATCGGGGATACCTCGATCACTGTGGGGGCCTGTGGATTGAATTCTGCGACGCTGCCGCCCGGCGGCCTGTTCGCGGCGCTTCCTGGAACACGCGTCCATGGCGCGAAGTTTGCCGCAGATACCGCGGCGGCTGCCATTCTTACGGATGCCGAAGGCCAGCGCATTCTCGTCGAAGCAGGGGAGTCGCGGCCGATTCTCGTGGTGGAGGATATCCGCGCCATCCTCGGTACCGTCTCTGCCGAGATTTATGGCCATCCCACGCAGAAGCTCACCATCCTCGGCGTGACAGGCACCTCCGGTAAAACTACGACGAGTTACCTCCTTGAGGCGGGGCTGTTGCACGCAGGCTATTCGGTCGGCCTCATCGGCACGACGGGTACTCGCATCAACCGCGAGCCGGTCCCGACCTCTTTGACCACTCCGGAGGCGCCGACCTTGCAGGAACTATTTGCGCGGATGGTCTCCGAAGGCGTCACGCACGTCGTGATGGAGGTGTCCTCTCACGCGCTTTCCTTGGGGCGAGTTCAAGGCACGCACTTCAACGTGGGAGGATTTACCAACCTGAGCCAGGACCACCTCGACTTCCATCCGACGATGGAGGACTATTTCGAGGCTAAGGCCATGCTTTTCGACGGCCCCCAAGCCGCTGATCGCTCCGTCATTTGTGTCGATGACGACTGGGGGCGTCGCATGGCGCAGCGAGCAGCTGAACGCCCGGTGATTCAAGTGTCGACGGGCTCGGAGGCGCGCGAGGCTGATATCACCGGCCGCCAGCTGCGCACCGAGGTCACCGGTGCGCAGCAGGTGGAACTCAAGGTCACCTCTGGTAAGCATGCCGGTACTTATGAATTCCGCCTACCTATGCCGGGCACCTTCAACATCGCCAACGCGGCACTCGCAACGGGGATGGCCGCCGCCGTCGGAGTCGAGCCACGAGTCTTCCTCGAAGGAGTCGAAAAGGTGGCGGTCCCAGGCCGCATGGAGCGCATCGACCGCGGCCAAGACTTTGTCGCCGTGGTTGACTACGCACACAAGCCGGCTGCAATCGCGGCCGTGCTGGACACCCTGCGTACGCAGTTGGACGGCAGCGCGGGCCGCATCGGCATCGTCGTTGGCGCAGGTGGCGACCGTGACTCTTCCAAGCGCCCGCTTATGGGCGCGGCGGCCGCGAATGGCGCCGACCTTGTTGTCGTCACCGACGACAATCCCCGAACCGAAGACCCGGCCGCCATCCGCGCTGCCGTGCTGGCGGGAGCCCGCGAGGCGAACCCGTCGGCCGATATTCGAGAAGTTGGCTCCCGCGCCGAGGCCATCGATGAGGTCGTGACGTGGGCGCAGCCGGGTGATGCTGTCATCGTCGTCGGCAAGGGCCATGAGGTAGGACAGTTGATTGGCGATACCGTTCATCACTTCGATGACCGCGAGGAGATGGCTCGCGCCCTTGATGCCATGGCCACTGCGACTACCCTGAGTAACGAAGAATCCAAGGAGCAAGCATGATTGCGTTAAGCCTCGCTGAGATCGCTCAGATCACGGGCGGCCGCCTGGATAATGTCAACGATCCAGATACCCGAGTGACTGGGTTCGTCGAATTCGATTCTCGTAAGGTCACCCCGGGCGGTCTCTTTGTGGCGCTGCCCGGCGCTCGGGTAGATGGGCACGACTTTGCCAACACCGCGATTGACAAAGGGGCCGCGGCTGTTTTGGCGGCGCGGCCGGTGGGCGTTCCGGCGATCGTCGTCGAGCCGCACGGGCGCGTCGAAGGCGACGGTGCCAATGCGGACATTTATGCCAATGATGCCGATGGCTCCGCCGCGGCCGTCGTTGAAGCACTCTCCGCGCTCGCCCGAGCAGTAACCCAGCGGCTTGCAGCCGAACAGGAGCTCACCATTGTGGGCGTTACTGGTTCGGCAGGAAAGACGTCCACCAAAGACCTGATAGCCACTATCTTCCGTGAGGTGGGGGAGACCGTTGCCCCGCCAGGCTCCTTCAACAATGAAATTGGTCTGCCTTATACGGCCCTGCGCTGCGATGAGCACACGCGCTACCTCGTGGCGGAGATGTCGGCCCGCGGCATTGGACACATCCGGCACCTGACCAACATCACCGCGCCGCGCGTCGGCGTTGTTCTCAACGTCGGCACAGCACACCTTGGTGAGTTTGGTTCGCGCGAAAACATCGCGAAGGCCAAAGGAGAACTCGTAGAAGCACTGCCGAAGGCTGTCGACGGCGGCGTGGCCGTCCTCAACGCTGATGATCCTTTCGTCGCCGCGATGGCTCCCCGCACGGCGGCCAAGGTGGTGTACTACTCCACGGAAAACCGCCGCGGAGGCGCACCGGCAGCGCAGTATTACGCCACCGATATTGAACTCGATGACGTCGCCCGCCCCTCCTTTACCTTGCATAGCCCGGATGCCGAGCCCGTTGCCGTGAAGCTGCAGGTTTTTGGCTCCCACCAGGTATCCAACGCGCTCGCTGCCGCGGCCGCAGCGATCGAGCTCGGGGTATCGGCCGCCACCGTGGCTGCTGCCCTGTCTGGGCATCGTCTCGCCTCCGAGCACCGGATGGACGTGCGCACACGCCGCGATGGCGTCACAGTCATCGATGACTCCTATAACGCTAACCCGGATTCGATGCGCGCGGCGATCGCCGCCTTGGCCTATACCGCCGCCGCGCGCCCCGATGCTCGTGCCATCGCAGTATTGGGGGAGATGGGAGAACTCGGCGGCGATGCGGAAAAATCGCACCGCCAGCTCGGTGAGATTTTGGCCAAATACCACGTGGAGCACCTAGTTGCAGTAGGGGAGAATCCCAACTGCCGGGCAATGGCCAAGGCAGCCATGCAGCAGGGTATAAATACAGTGGTGTGCGCCGATGCCGCGGCGGCTGCAAAGGCTGTCGACGGCATTCTGCGCGTGGCCCCGGCAGGGGTCGATGATTGGGCTAGCCGTAGCGTTAAGGACGTGGTCTTGATTAAGGCCTCCAATGCCCAACGTCTTTGGTTGGTCGCGGAACAGCTGAACAACAGCTAGCCGCTAGAAAGGACTTCAAGCTCGTGACTCAGATCATCATCGCTGGTGCGGTTAGCTTCCTCGTGGCGATCTTTACCACCCCGGTTCTTATCCGGTACTTTTCCGATACCGGCCGCGGACAGGAGATCCGTGAAGACGGTCCTAAGTCCCACCTGCGCAAGCGTGGTACGCCGACGATGGGTGGACTAGCCATCCTGGCCGGCATCCTTGTGGCCTATCTCGTTGCCAGCATCTACGGGCTCCTGACGGGGCATGAGGGCTTCACCGCGTCGGGTCTCCTCGTCCTTGGATTGACGCTGGGACTTGGCGCAGTGGGGTTTGCGGATGACTTCATCAAGCTCTTCCGGCACCGCAATCTCGGCCTCAACAAGACCGCAAAGCTCGTCAGCCAGCTCGTGCTGGCGCTGCTCTTCGGCTTCTTTGTTCTGCGCTTCCCCAATGATGATGGCCTGACCCCCGGTTCCACGAAGCTGTCCTTCATCCGTGACCTGAAGACTTTTGACCTCGCCGTCGGCGGCACCGTGATCGGAACCATCGTGTTCTTGATCTTCATGTACATCCTTATCGCGGCGTGGTCGAATGCCGTCAACCTCACCGATGGGCTCGACGGGCTTGCGGCCGGTGTCACGGCCATCGTCATGGGCTCCTACTCGCTGATGACTTTCTGGCAATTCCGGTACTCCTGCGCCACCAACTTCGCCGCCGGCTGCTACCAAGTGCGCGATCCCCTCGATCTGGCCGTGCTTGCGGCTGCGGGCTTGGGCGGCTGCCTCGGATTCCTGTGGTGGAACGCCGCCCCGGCAAAGATCTTCATGGGGGACACTGGCTCCCTGGCGCTGGGTGGTCTGGTTGCCGGTATCTCCGTCACCAGCCGCACCGAGCTGCTCATGATCATCATCGGCGCGCTCTTCGTCATCGAGACGGTGTCCGTTGTCATCCAAATCGTGGTCTTCCACTCCACGGGCAAGCGCTTCTTCCGTATGGCTCCGATCCACCACCACTTTGAGAATGGTGGCTGGGCAGAAACGGCCGTCGTCGTCCGCTTCTGGCTTTTGGCCGCCATGGCGGCTATGGCCGGCGTCGCCATCTTCTACGGTGATTGGCTGACCGCTGCGGGCATTGGAGTTGGAGCATGACGCGTTCAGAATTTCTTTCCGGCCGCGTCCTTATCGCCGGCGCAGGCGTATCTGGTCGTGGTTGCGCGACGGTCTTGGCCAGCCTGGGCGTGGACCTCACGGTGGCTGACGGCAATACGGAATCCCGCAGCCGCATCGCCTCCGAGCTGGGCGTCGCTGCCGTAGACACGGCCGCGGTCGACCTTTCGGAGTACTCGCTCGTCGTGACCTCACCAGGATGGCGCCCCGACTCGCCGTTGCTCGTCGCGGCCGCTTCCCAAGGACTTGAGGTCATCGGTGATGTTGAGCTGGCTTACCGCCTCGACCGCGCAGAGGTCTTCGGCGCCCCTCGCCGCTGGCTCGCGATAACCGGTACGAACGGCAAGACCACGACGACCGGCATGCTCGCCGCCATCATGGCTGCCGACGAGCAGCGCTCCGGCCAGCGCGCACAAGCGGTAGGCAATATCGGCGTCTCGTCCTTTGATGCCCTGGCCGCTGAGCCCCGCGTGGACATCCTCGTGGCGGAGCTGTCCTCTTTCCAACTGCACTGGTCCTCCCAGCTGCGCCCGGAGGTGGGAGCGCTGCTCAACCTCGCCGATGATCACCTGGATTGGCATGGTTCCTTCGATGCCTACGCCGCCGACAAAGCCAAGATCCTGCGCGGCCAGCATGCCGTTTACGGCAAAGATGACGAGCACGTTATAGCTCTCGCCTCCTCGATTCCGGCAGCGACTGCCTTTAGCCACGCCGAGCCCGCTGCGGGTGAGGTGGGAGTTAGCGCCGGCGGCCTCGTGGTGAATGAGGTCGCTGGGATGAAGGCCGCCGTTGTCGAGGACGTCACCACCATCCAGCCCGCCGGCTTAGCCGGGGTGCTGGACGCTGCCGCTGCGTCTGCAGTTGCCGCTCTCGCCGGCGCACGCCCCGAGGCCATCGCCGAAGGCCTCGCCTCCTATGTGGTGGCGGGGCACCGCGGAGAGGTCGTTCACCGCCACTCTGGCGTGACCTACATCGATAATTCCAAGGCCACGAACCCGCACGCCGCGGAGGTAGCCATGCGTGGTCTCGACTCCGTGGTGTGGGTCGCCGGCGGTCAGCTCAAAGGCGCCGATGTTTCGGACCTACTGCGCACCCACGCGGCGCGGTTGAAGGCGGCGGTTCTGGTGGGCGTCGACAAGCATGTGCTTGCCCAAGCCCTAGCAAAGGAAGCGCCGCACGTCCCCGTCATCATCGTGGATAGCCACGACCCAGAAGCAGCAATGGAGCAGGCAGTTGCCGCCGCCGTGCAACACGCCGAGGCCGGCGGTACCGTACTTTTGGCGCCCGCTGCGGCATCGTTGGACATGTACACCGGAATGAGCCAGCGCGGCGACATCTTTGCCGCCGCTGCCCGCCGTCTCGCCCGCTAGCTAGGAGCACCCAGAAGCCGTGACTGCCACCAGCACCCAGAAGCCACCACGCACGCTGGGACACCACCTGCGTGATCTCCGTGAGCGCCTGCGCGCTTATCCCGGGCTCGATTACTTGGTGCTGCGTATTGCCATCTTTTCACTCATTGGCATTGGCGTGCTCATGGCCTTTTCCTCGTCGATGGCGACGTCCCTTTCAGAAAGCGATAGCCCGTGGTCAGCCGCCCTGCGTCAGTGCGTGCTCGTCGTCGCCGGCCTCATTGTGTTCTGGATTGGCCTGCGCATGTCACCACGCACGCTGCGGGTGCTCGTGCCCTGGTTCTTGGGGCTGTCCATCCTGCTTCTCATCCTCGTCCTCGTTCCCGGGATCGGTACTGGCCGCGCGGAGGTCGGTTCGCAGTCATGGATCATGCTGCCGGGAGGCGTGGCCTTCCAGCCTTCAGAGTTCGCGCGTGTGGCTGTGGGCATGTACGGTGCCTCGGCGCTGGCGGATAAGACGCATCGCTCGATGCGCCTAACGGATCCATTCATGATGTATTCCATCATTGCCGGCATCATGTTCGTGCTTATCGTTGCTCAGGGTGACTTGGGCATGGGCGTATCCTTTGCCCTCATCGTTGTCTTTACCCTGGTTTTCGCAGGCGTGGATTGGCGCGTTCCTACCGTCGTCGGCGTCTTCGGCGCTATCGGCATGATCACCGTTTTCCTAGCCGGTGGCTTCCGCTCGCACCGCTTCCACACCTACTTCGATGCCTTGCGCGGAAACATTGAGGACACGCAAGGTACAGGTTTCCAGGCTTACCAGGGCTTCCTTTCGCTTGCCGACGGCGGCTTCTGGGGCGTGGGCCTCGGCCAATCGCGCGCTAAGTGGTTCTACCTCCCAGAAGCGAAGAACGACTTCGTCTTCGCCATTATCGGCGAGGAACTAGGTCTGTGGGGCGGTGCCCTGGTCATCGGGCTTTTTGCCGTGCTGGGCTATTTCGGGCTGCGGACCGCAACCCGCGCGCAGGATCAGTTCCAGTCCCTGCTCGCCGCCACGTTGGCGGTCGGTGTTGTCGTGCAGGCATTCATCAACATTGGCTACGTCATCGGCGTGCTGCCGGTGACGGGTATTCAGCTGCCGATGATTTCCGCGGGCGGTACGGCCGCGGTGATTACGATCGGTTCGATGGGTCTGCTGTGCAACGTGGCGCGCCATGAGCCGCTCCAAGTGTCCGCGATGCAGAACTTTGGCCGCCCGCTCTTCGACCGTATCTTCTTTATCCCCGAGCCGACGCCGCCCAACGAGCGCCGCGGCGGGGCACACAGGGCCCCGCGTGAAGGCAAAGAGGCCGCGCGCTCTCAGCGCGCGCACCGCGACCGCTCCCAGCGCCATGTTGAGCGCAGCCGCGAGGAAAGATTTGGGCGTGCCGTAACGGGACGCTCTGCACGCTCGCAGGCGCCGCAGGGGGAACCGCGGCGCGAGTATCGCCGGGAGTATCGGCGCGGCGAGCGACGGTAAGAAAGCTCGGCGCTGGTAGCGTGTAGTGCATGAATGACACGCCGATTTCCGTCGTCATCGCAGGTGGCGGCACTGCCGGACACATCGAACCAGCGCTCGCGGTGGGGGAGGAGCTGCGCCAGCGCCACGGCGCGCGGGTAACCGCATTAGGAACCCCGCGCGGCTTGGAGCGCGATATTGTGCCGGCGCGCGGAGTCGATTTGCGCATGATTACCCCCGTCCCGGTCCCGCGCAAGATCAACGCTGACGCTGTGAAACTGCCCTGGCGAATCCTCACGTCCGTGCGCGAGACCCGCGCGGTGCTCAAAGACGTTGGGGCCAACGTTGTGTTTGGAACCGGCGGCTATGTTGCCGCCCCGGCCTATTTGGCGGCCAAGTCATTAGGCATCCCGTTCTTTGTTCTCGAAACCAACGCTCTGGCCGGCATGGCGAACAAGCTGGGCGTGCGTTTGGGCGGCACGGGCATTAACGCGCAACAAGGGTCCGGGATGCCCGGGGATGTCTTGGGCATCCCCGTGCGACCGGGCATGGGGGAGGACCCCGACGGGACAAAGGCGTCTACCGCGCGCCAGAACTGGAACCTCGACGAAAACCGCCCGACCATCGTGGTGACCGGCGGTTCACAGGGCGCGGTGAGCATCAACACCGCCGTCGCCGGCGCGCTCGATGACCTGTGCCGGGATTTCCAAGTGTTGCATGCTTATGGCAAGAAGAACGAGGCGCCGGCTGGGCGCGAACACTACACGGCGGTGCCTTATATCGATGACATGGCCGGCGCGCTCGCGGTTGCTGACCTCATGGTGTGCCGTTCCGGTGCAATGACCGTGGCTGAGGTTTCCGCCGCCGGTCTGCCCGCGCTCTACGTGCCGCTTCCGCACGGCAATGGCGAGCAAGCACTGAACTCGCGGGCATTGGTGGAGGCGGGGGCCGCGGTCCAGATTCCAGACGCTGAGTTGACCTCGCAGCGCCTCATCAGGGAGGTTCGCGCCATTCTTGACCACCCCGAGGCCCTGGCAGCCATGCGTGCCGCTGCCGATGCCAGCGAGGCCGGCGACGTTGCGGCTGTCATCGCTGACCGCATTGCACAGCGCGTCGCCTCCGGCGCCCGCAACTAGGCGCACAGTACAGGTTTATTAAAGAAGGATTTTTCACTATGACTGACACCCCCTCCACCACGGACCTGTCCCGCGTTCACTTTGTCGGAATCGGAGGCTCCGGCATGTCCGGTCTCGCGCGCATCCTGGTCAGCCGGGGCGCGGTAGTGACCGGCTCGGACGTGAAGAAGTCGACGGCTGTCGACGTCCTCCGCACAATGGGCGCGCACATTGCCATTGGGCATACGGCCGAGAACCTTGAAATGGCCGGCGAAAAGCCGACGGTTGTCGTGACTTCCTTCGCCGCCATCCCGCAGGATAATCCGGAGCTCGCTGCCGCGCGTGCCGCCGGTATTCCGGTTATTCGCCGTTCCGATCTATTGGCCGAGTTGATGGAAGGTCACCGCCAGGTGCTGCTTGCCGGAACCCATGGAAAGACCTCGACCACGTCCATGGCGGTATCCGCGCTCCAACAGGCGGGGCTGGATCCTTCCTTCGCTATTGGTGGGCAGCTAAACCGCGCTGGTACGAACGCACACGGCGGCACGGGCGATGCCTTCGTGGCGGAAGCCGATGAGTCCGATGCTTCGCTCTTGCGCTATAGCCCATCCGTGGCCGTGATTACGAACATTGAGCCCGATCACCTCGATTATTTCGGCACGGCGGAGAGCTACTACCAGGTCTTTGATGACTTCGCCGACCGCGTCGTCGACGGCGGATACCTTGTCGTCTGCCTCGAGGATGCGCAGGCGGCCGGCACCGGTGAGCGCGCCGCAGACCGCGGTATTCAGGTGCTGGGCTACGGCGCGCGGGGCGAGGTAGCCGCGGATTCTTCTCTGCCCCTCGCAGTGGAGATTCTGGAGGAAACCGTCTCCGCCGCCGGCGCGCACGTCCGCGTTCGTCTGACCCTGCCGGGGCAGGCGCCTCAGGAGCTGAGCTATGACTTGCACGTCCCCGGGCATCACATGGTGCTCAATTCGGCGGCTGCTCTGTTGGCCGGTGCGCTGGTTGGCGGGGACCCGGCGGAGCTCGCCGCGGGATTGACTGACTTTACGGGCGTGCGCCGGCGCTTTGAGTACCGCGGAAGCGAGCGCGGCATCCGCGTCTTCGACGATTATGCGCACCACCCCACGGAGGTTTCCGCAGTTCTCGGTGCGGCCCGCGCAAAGGCGGATGCGGAGGGCGAGGGCGCACGCGTCATCGCCTGTTTCCAGCCACACCTGTACTCACGGACGATGAAGTTCGACGCCGAATTTGCCCAGGCGCTGGCGCTTGCCGACGCCGCCGTCATCCTCGACATCTACGGAGCTCGCGAGCAACCGGTTGAGGGCATTACCTCCCGCATCATCACCGACAAGATGCCGGAAGACATGCCGGTTATCTTCGAGCCCGATTTCTCCGAAGCCGCCAGCGACGTCATCTCCTTGGCACAACCCGGCGATATCGTCCTGACCATCGGCGCGGGCACGATTACCTATGTGGCTGGCGAGATACTGTCCGAGCTGGGCAATAAGAACGAGGCGGAGGAGCCGAAGGAACCGAATGTCTAAAAAGGCTGGGGCACTCGCGGTGGGCGCGGTCCTTCTCGTAGCGGTGATCGCTGCCGCAGCGGTGTGGCTTTTTCCCATCCTCACGGTGAAGTCCTTCGAAGTAGTGGGAAATGACCATGTAACGGCTGAGGACGTGGAGCAGGCCAGTGGCGTGTCTCAGGGCACGAACCTCGCGCGCCTGGACGCTCGCGAGGCCGCGCACGGTGTGGCGGAGATCCCCTGGGTGGAAAGCGCAACAGTGTCGCGGGCATTTCCCTCGACGGTGCACATTGAAATCGTCGAGCACGAGGCAGTGGCCTTCGTGCGCGACGGTGACAGCACCGTTCTAGTGGATAACCACGGCAAGGAATTCGTGGAAGCCGAGGCACCGCCCGAGGCTGTGGAGGTCACTGGGCACACCGACTCCGGTTCCCCGGAAATGCAAGCGGCCGTCGATGCCGTAGCGGCTCTTCCCGCTCCAATCCGGGAGAAGGTATCGGCCCTCGAGGTCAAGGATAGGTACTCGCTGACATTCCGAACCAAGGACAACAAGACCATCTTTTGGGGTGCCTCGGAAGATAACAAGAACAAGGCAATCGCTTTCGAAGATGTACTCAAACTCGAGGGTGAATCTTGGAACATTTCCAACCCGTCGCTGGTGACTCGCCGCTAGGTCCGTCGCGAGTGGGACGGGTGTGGCGCTTGTTAAGAAAACCGCATGTCAGCAACCCTAAAGTAGAGGTTGAGGGTACCGACACGCGGCAAAATGTGCGCCGAAATTACCCCGTTGTCGTTAAAGATGGATGTAACCGCCTCTCGCGAAAAGAGGCGCCTCCTCGTTTACATTAAAAGCTTATTCGAAAGGCAAGAGACCCTCGTATGATCTCATCTAGCAACAACCTCGCGGACATCAAGGTCGTCGGCGTCGGCGGCGGCGGCGTCAACGCCGTCAACCGCATGATCGAAGAAGGGCTCAAGGGAGTCCAATTCGTCGCCATCAACACCGATTCCCAGGCGCTGATTTTCTCCGATGCGGACACCAAGCTCGACATCGGCCGCGAGGCCACCCGCGGCCTCGGCGCCGGCGCTAACCCGGAGGTTGGCAAGACCTCCGCGGAGGACCACAAGACCGAAATCGAAGACGCCCTCCAAGGCTCCGATATGGTCTTCGTGACGGCCGGCGAGGGCGGCGGAACCGGCACCGGTGCGGCCCCCGTTGTGGCGTCCATCGCGAAGAAGATGGGTGCTTTGACCGTTGGCGTTGTTACCCGTCCATTCAAGTTTGAGGGCGCGCGCCGTACCCGTCAGGCCATGGCCGGCATCGAAGAGCTGCGCGAGGTCTGCGATACCCTCATCGTTATCCCGAATGACCGCCTCATGCAGCTGGGCGGCGAGGAGCTGTCTATCGTCGAGGCCTTCCGCGCCGCCGATGAAGTTCTGCACAATGGTGTTCAGGGTATTACCAACCTGATCACCATTCCGGGCATGATCAACGTCGACTTTGCGGACGTCCGCTCCGTCATGTCCGACGCCGGCTCCGCCCTCATGGGTATCGGCTTTGCCCGCGGGGATAACCGCGCGCTCAACGCCGCTGAGCAAGCCATCAACTCCCCGCTGTTGGAGTCGACCATGGAAGGCGCCAAGGGCGTTCTGCTCTCCATCGCCGGCGGTTCCGATCTGGGCCTCCACGAGGTCAACGCAGCCGCCTCCATGGTGGAGGAGCGCGCCGACGAAGACGCCAACATCATCTTCGGCACCATCATCGATGACAACCTCGGTGATGAAGTTCGCGTCACCATCATCGCCACCGGCTTCGATGCCCAGGCCAACATGACTACGCAGCCGGCACAGCCCGGTCAGGCTGCGCCGCAGGGCCAGCAGGCCACCCCTGCTGCCCGCCCGGGTTCCCTCTTTGAGAACCGCGCCGAGGCACAGGCCGAAAGCCCCGCCGCATCCCGCGCCGAGGCCCCGCGTGAGGACTACACCCGCGCTGAGTCGCAGCGTGTCGACGCCCAGCGTATCGAGCGTGAGGAGTACACCCCGCGCCACTCTTACGAGCGCGAGCAGCCGGCCGAGCCGGCCCCGTCCAGCGGACTGTTTACCACCTCGGATCGCTTCCGCGGTGAGGAGTACCGCCGCGGCGCCGACGACGAATATCGCCTCTCGCGCCCCGCTGAGCGCCGTGGCCGCGACTTCGATGATGACGGCGACGACGATCTCGACGTGCCCTCCTTCATGCGCTAGTCCCAGCCCGCTACTCTGGAGTGCATGCCAGTAAACGAGGAAGCACATGTAGCACAGCGCCCCGTCCGCATGGTTTTCACCAGCCGTGCCGGCGGGGCGTCGTCGTCCCCTTATAGCTCTTTCAACCTCGGTGATCACGTTGGTGATGACCCCGAGGCCGTGAGCGCCAATCGCCAGCGGCTTCTGCGGGTGACTGGTCTGGAGGACATTGTGTGGATGGAACAGCTTCACACCAACACGGTCACGGTGGTGGGTGCCGAACGCCGCGGTGTCCACGAACCCGTCCCTGCCACCGATGCCGTTGTAACCACCGAGAAACGTCTGGGGCTGGGCGTGCTCGTTGCTGATTGCACGCCGGTGCTGCTTGTCGACGTCTCCGCGGGCGTCATCGGCGCCGCCCACGCCGGGCGCCTCGGCGCGCGCAACGGAATCGTCCGGAACACCGTGAATGCAATGGTTGAGCTGGGGGCGACTCCCGCGTCGATCCAGGTACTCATGGGGCCTGCTGCGTCTGGGCGCAACTATGAGGTGCCGGAGGAGATGGCGGAAGACGTCGAGAAGCACCTGCCCGGTTCCAAGACCCGCACCTCGTCGGGTACGTGGGGAGTTGACGTGCGCGCCGGCCTGATTCGCCAGCTGATGGGGATGGGGGTTACGGCCATTGAGTCGGATCCACGCTGCACGATCGAAGACACTGATTTCTTTTCTTATCGCCGCGAGGGCGTCACGGGACGCCAAGCCGGCGTGATTTGGTTGGAGGATTAAATGACTAGCAAGGACCCCGCTGAGCGTCGTGAAGAACTACGGGCCGGACTGGAGCGCACCCGCGCTGAGAT
Source organism: Corynebacterium hesseae (assembly GCF_037850265.1). NCBI lineage: Bacteria > Bacillati > Actinomycetota > Actinomycetes > Mycobacteriales > Corynebacteriaceae > Corynebacterium > Corynebacterium hesseae. Next base: position 1,843,673 of record NZ_CP137211.1, on the reverse strand, counting down.
TCAACGCTTCGCCGCCACGTATGATCGTCCCGTGCCAAAGCTGCTGCCGGTGACGAAATTTCACCCGGCAGAGGACATCGCGCTGCTGGGGGAGCTGGGGATTACGGATGTGGCAGAAAATCGCGAGCAGGAGGCGCGCGCCAAAGCAGAGGCGCTGCCTGAGATGCGCTTTCACATGATCGGCCAGATTCAAACCAAGAAGGCTAACCACGTCGCTCGCTGGGCGCACAGCGTGCACTCCCTCGACTCGGAAAAGCTGGCCCGGGCGCTGGATCGCGGCGTGGCGCTTGCCCAAGAACGCGGGCAACGCGAGGACACTCTTCCGGCATATATTCAGGTTTCCGCCGATGGCGACACCGCACGCGGGGGATGCCCGCTGGAGGATGTCCCTGCTCTGGTGGATATCGTCCAAGAATTAGAGAATGTGCAGCTGCAGGGGTTCATGGTGGTTCCGCCGCTGGAAAGCGAGCCGGCGGAGGTATTCGCTCAGGTAAGGGCGCTGACCGACGAGGTCGCGGCCAAGCTCGGACGGGCTTTAAAAATGTCTGCCGGAATGAGCGCAGATTTGGAGGCGGCGATTGCATCTGGAACGGATATCGTGCGTGTCGGAACCGGAATCATGGGAGCGCGCCCGCTAGGTTAATTGACGTTGCAAAAGTGCATTACAAGACAGCAAATGAACAGCACACACTAGGTCAGAGGGAGACCCAGAATGTCACTGATTGATAGGACTAAAGAGTTCTTCGGGCTGGGCCCGATGGACATGGACACCGACGATGCTTACTACGCTGACGAGCGCAGCTACAGCGCTCCGGCATACGCACCTTCCTACGAGAAGCCGGAAGAGGAATTTGTCCCGACCATCGTGGCGCTGTCGCTCGTCTCCTTTGACGATGCAGCGAAGGTCGGTGGCCCTTTCCGTGACGGTGACGCAGTGGTCTTCGAGCTCACTGACGCTGACCGTGGCTCCGCAAAGCGCTTCGTTGACTTTGCCGCTGGCCTCTGCTTTGCACTGGAAGGCCGCATGAAGAACCTGACCAAGGGCGTGGACACCAGCCGTAAGGTTTTTGCTATCGTGCCGAAGGGCGCCGATATCTCCACTGTTGAGCTGGAGCGCGCAGCTCACCTGCGCTAAGTGCGTCGCGTTCTACCGCCTCATCGATTTCTTTTCTCCCGTGTTGGCTAAGGGGAGAGGAAAGCGGTGGGGCGGTTTCGCATTGATGAAGCCGGCGGCGAAGTGAGTACGGGAATAGTCAGCCGACGATTAGCCGTTCATGTTCGCCGAGCGCGAACCGGAGGGCAGGGGAATACCGTTAGCGGGGGTGGTTCGGATAGGCTCGGGCACTGTGAATGCTTTAGGTTCAATTCTCCTCGTTGCCGTGAGTCTTTACTCGTGGATTCTGTTAGCGCGAATCGTCATCGAAATGATTCAATCTTTTTCGCGCCAATTCAATCCACCCCGCTGGTTCATGATGGTTGCAGAGGTGCTTTTCGTAGTCACTGACCCGCCGGTTAAGGCGCTGCGAAAGGTGATTCCTCCGCTGCAGTTGGGAGGCGTTGCGCTCGACGTTTCCATCATTGTTTTGTTCCTGCTTTTGTCCATTCTTTCGCAACTGATTTCGTGGCTATTTTTCGGCCCCAGCGGACTTGCTGTGTAACTAACGGGTGTATTAAACCCTCCTGTTAACGTTGAGACTCGTGCCAGCGTTAGATAATGTGTTGATTCGGATACAATGAGTTAGCAAAATCCGTATTATTAACCGCACATGTACCCGGCCTCTGGAACCTCTAGAGGTTTGACCGATTCGTAAGGGGAAGAGAAGTCAATGCCACTGTCACCCGCTGATGTACACAACGTCGCTTTCAGCAAGCCGCCAATTGGCAAGCGTGGCTACAACGAGGATGAGGTAGATCAGTTCCTCGACCTCGTTGAGGATGCTCTTGCTCAGCTGCAGGACGAGAACGATGATCTCCACGCCCAGGTTGAGGAACTGAAGTCTCAGACTTCGGCCGGCGCCGCTGGCGGCGCTACTGCCGCTAAGGTCGACGAGGCCGCTGTGCGCAAGGAAGTTGAATCCAAGCTTCGCGCTGAGTACGAGGCAAAGCTGGCTGACTCCAAGAATGAGATTGCCAAGGCCAAGGAAGAGACGAAGCGTGCGCAGGAGCAGGCAAAGGCTGCTCAGGCACAGTCTTCCCAGGCGCCGGCTGCTCAGGCAAAGGACAACTCCGCCGAGCTCAAGGCAGCTCGCGAGGAAGCTGCCGCCGCCAAGCGCGAGCTCGAGGCTTCCAAGAAGGAACTGGCGAACACGAAGAAGGAGCTGGAGTCCGCAAAGAAGAACTCCGCAGCCTCCACCACCGCCTCTTCCGCCGCTGCCGTGGCTGGTGCGGGCGCTGCCCAGTCCAATGCACAGGGCCTGGCTACCCCGGATACTCACATGCAGGCAGCCCGCGTGCTGGGCTTGGCTCAGGAGATGGCGGACCGTCTCACCAGCGAGGCCAAGGCTGATTCCGAGTCCATGCTGGCTGAGGCCCGCACGGCGGCAGAGAAGCAGCTTGCCGATGCTGACTCCCACTCCAAGGCCCAGCTCGCGGATGCCCAGAAGCGCTACGAAGCTCAGCTGCAGGAGGCCGATACCCGCTCCAAGAAGCTGGTGGCGGACGCTGAGAACAAGGCAAAGCAGACTGAGTCCGACGCTACGTCCCGCGCCGAGGCGCAGATTCGCCAGGCAGAGGAGAAGGCAGCTGCGCTGCAGGCCGATGCCGAGAAGAAGCACACCGAGGTCATGAACACGGTCAAGCAGCAGCAGACCGCTCTGGAGGCTCGCATCTCCGAGCTGCGCACCTTCGAGCGCGAGTACCGTACTCGCCTCAAGACGCTGCTGCAGTCTCAGCTTGAGGAGCTGGAGTCCCGCGGCACCGCTGCTCCCAACGGTGAAGCCGGCAAGTCCAACAATTAATCACTGAATCAGCGGCGTCCCTGCGGGGGCGCCGTTATTCTTTTCTGTGGGTATGTATTCTCAGTAGGTATTGATTTTTGAGGCAGTGACGGGGAAGGAGAGCGCGCATGCTTATTGGTGCATTGCTTTTGGCCTTTGTGGCTTTCTTGGCGTTCGTGAATTACATCCTCTCCGCCGCTGAGTGGTCTCTGTACCTGCTCTTTGCTTCTGCCGGGGTAGGCATTGTTCTGTTTATCGCAGATACCGTGATTAAACTGCGCCGCAAGCACGACGAGTAGCCCTCGCCCCAGCAGTAATTCTGGGTGGAGGGCTTTTGCGAAGACTCCTAGTTGTGTCGCTCCTAGTCGTCTCTTTCCAGGGCGTCGAATAGCCCGGGAGGCGCTTGCAGAGGCGTGGGCGGCGGGAGGGGACCGTACGTCCTCATGGCCGTTCCGTTGACCCGGGCCATGCGGCCGCGTCCCGGTGGCGCGTTCGGATCGTCCTGGTTCACGCCATTGTGATATGGGCACAGCATCACCAGGTTTTCCTGGTTGGTATACCCGCCGTTCTTCCACGCGATGAGATGGTGAACTTGGCATTCATCGGCGGGCTTCATGCAGGAGCCCCAAGCACAGACCGGGAACTCGGCCATGGCCATGATGCGTTGCTTGATGCTGGCGGAGCGCTCCTCATAGTAGAGATTGACCGGCCCGTGATAGGGGTGGAAGAGAGTCGCGAGCGCGCCATCGAGGTCGATCTCTTCGGCTAGGACCTTGTTGAGGTATTCCGCGCCGGTCATCGTTGCGCCGTTGGTCATCTGCAGCGTGATTTCCTCGCCGTCGCCGTTGAGAATCTTCGTCATTGCATCCAGCGGGACCAAGATATTGGTTTGCAAACCGCGGCGCGGGGCGGCGCCTTTGAAGAAGGCTTCGCGGATGGATTCGAGGGGACGTTCGCGGTCGACGGCGTCGCTAAGCTCTGCAATCATTTGCGCGGGGCCTGTGATTGCCATCGTCCACGGTGCATTGCGGCGGCGGTAAATGGTCACGCCCTCCTTCGGTGCGGGCGGGGCCGAGTGCTCCTTGAGCTTCTTCTTCGCCAGTGTTTCCATCGCGAGGGTATCGGCGCTGGTCCGACACAACTCTAGGCGCAGCTTCCAGCCCAATGCCTGCGTCTTGGCTTTGCGGGCATAGCGGTCAATGACTTCCAGAGTGGGCAATGAGTGGCCGCGCTGGCGCGCAGCCTTCACCGCATCACGTTGCATCTTGGTCATGGCGGTCTTGCCAAAGAAGCTCGTGTGCAGCCGCACCAACTGCGCGGCAGTTTTGTCTGGGGAACCGGCGGCGATGAGGTCTGCTTCAGACATGCCTTCGCACTCGGCGATGACATCGATGCCGGCCCCGAGTGCGCTGAGGAAAGTCTGTAGCGCGTTCATATCTGTGGAGAATAAAACACCTTCTGAGCTGCGCGCATTAGAAAAAATGTTCCTGTGGAAAACTGTTTCTCAGGCACCTCTTTTGTGCACTGTCGTTTCTATTTTGGGGTTCACGGGAACCTGCGCCTGTGAAAACTTGACCCCTCGGTTATACTTTGGAGCTATATGCAGTGAGCCGGCTATCACCGGGGAGCATTCCGGAAGAACGTGAGGCGCGTGAGCGTCGCATTATTAGAACCGGGCGGGTAGGGACCGTCATCTCCTTCACATCAACGAAGCGGGGCGCCTCGGCGCCCAAGCGGGGTGGTACCGCGAGCCGTACGGCGCGTCCCCGTCACAGCGAACGAGTGAAGGAATTTTTAGATGAGTAATAACCCCGCGAACGTCGGCAGTGTTTATCCCAAAGTTGATATGACTGCTGGGTCTTCCCGTTTCCCCGATATGGAGCAGGAAGTCCAGAAGTACTGGAAGGCCGACGACACCTTTAAAGCCAGCCTCAAGCAGACAGAGGGCTGCCCCGAGTATGTCTTTTATGATGGCCCTCCCTTTGCCAACGGTCTGCCGCACTACGGCCACCTGCTGACCGGTTACGTCAAGGACATCGTCCCGCGCTACCGCACCATGGCCGGCAATCACGTCCCGCGCGTCTTTGGCTGGGATACGCACGGCTTGCCGGCGGAGCTGGAGGCAGAAAAGCAGCTCGGCATCACCGACAAGGGCCAGATCGAGGAGATGGGCCTGGAGAAGTTCAACGAGTACTGCGCCAAGTCCGTCCTCGAGTACACCGATGAGTGGGAAGAGTATGTCAACCGCCAGGCTCGCTGGGTGGATTTCGAGAACGGCTACAAGACCATGGACTTGGAGTACATGGAGTCCGTGATGTGGGCGTTCAAGGAGCTCTATGACAAAGGCCTGATCTACCAGGGCTTTAGGGTTTTACCGTATTCCTGGGCGGAGCACACCTCCCTGTCGAACCAGGAGACCCGCCTGGATGACTCCTACAAGATGCGTCAGGACCCGACCCTGACGGTGACGTTCCCGGTGGCTGGTGCCGTGGAGGGAAGTGCGGCGGAGAAGACGTTGGCGGAGAACGCCGAGCTTGCCGATGCCTCCTTCCTCGCCTGGACCACCACCCCGTGGACCCTGCCGTCCAACCTGGCTTTGGCGGTCCACCCGGAGGTTGATTACGTCCTGTTCAAGGCCACCGAGGGCGACTTTGCTGGCCGCACCTTCATCATGGCCGAGGCGCTCACCGGCACCCTGGCGAAGGAGCTGGGTGAGGTGGAAGTCCTCAAGACGTTCAAGGGCGCGGAGCTGGAGGGCTTCAAGTACGAGCCCATCTTCGGCTTCTTCCCGGATGTCGAGAATGCGTACCAGGTCTTGCTTGCTGACTACGTCACCACCGAGGACGGTACCGGTGTGGTCCACCAGGCCCCGGCCTTCGGTGAGGACGATATGCTCACCTGCCAGAAGTACGGCGTGGGCCTGGTCATCCCGGTGGATGAGGACGGTAAGTTCACCTCCCAGGTACCGCCGTATGAGGGCCAGCTCGTCTTCGACGCCAACAAGGCCATCATCAAGGATCTCAAGGCCGCTGGCCGCGTGGTACGCCACGTGACCATCGAGCACTCCTACCCACACTCCTGGCGCTCCGGCGAGCCGCTCATCTACATGGCGCTGCCTGCATGGTTCGTCAAGGTGACGGAGTTCCGTGACCGCATGGTCGAGCTCAACCACAATGAGATCGAGTGGTTGCCGGAGCACATCCGCGACGGTCAGTTCGGCAAGTGGCTGGAGGGCGCTCGCGACTGGAACATCTCCCGCACCCGCTACTGGGGCGCTCCGATCCCGGCGTGGATCTCCGATAACCCGGAGTACCCGCGAGTCGATGTCTATGGCTCGCTGGATGAGCTGGAGCGTGACTTTGGCGTGCGTCCGACGAGCCTGCACCGCCCGTACATTGATGAGCTGACTCGTCCGAACCCGGATGATCCGACGGGTAAGTCCACGATGCGCCGCGTGCCGGATGTGTTGGATTGCTGGTTTGAGTCCGGCTCGATGCCGTTCGCTCAGAAGCACTACCCGTTTGAGAACAAGGAATGGTTCGAGACGCATTCCCCGGCGGACTTCATCGTGGAGTATTCCGGCCAAACGCGCGGCTGGTTCTACCTCCTGCACGTGTTGTCCACCGCCCTGTTCGACCGCCCGGCGTTCAAGAAGGTTGTCGCCCACGGCATCGTGTTGGGCAATGATGGCCTGAAGATGTCGAAGTCCAAGGGCAACTATCCGAATGTGAATGAGGTCTTCGACCGCGATGGCTCGGATGCGATGCGCTGGTTCCTCATGTCTTCGCCGATCTTGCGCGGCGGCAACCTCATCGTTACGGAGCAGGGCATCCGTGAGGGCGTGCGCCAGGCCATCCTGCCGATCTGGAATTCGTACACCTTCCTGCAGCTCTACGCCTCCCAGGACGCAAAGTTCGACGTGAGCTCCACCAACGTGCTGGACCGCTACATCTTGGCCAAGACCCATGACTTGGTGAAGAACACCAACGACGCGCTGGCGAATACCGATATTGCTTCGGCAACGGAGGAGGTCCGCCTCTTCGCGGATGCGCTGACCAACTGGTACGTGCGCCGCTCCCGTGACCGCTTCTGGGAGGGCGAGGAAACCCATCCGGAGGCCTTCAATACGCTCTACACGGTCCTGGAGACGGTCTCCCGCGTGGTCGCGCCGCTGCTGCCGCATGTGGCTGAGGTCATCTACCGCGGCCTGACCGGTGAGCGATCCGTGCATTTGGCTTCCTACCCAAAGGCCGAGGATTACCCGGCTGACGATGCCCTCGTGGCCGCCATGGATGCCACCCGCGCGGTGGCCTCCGCGGCGTCCTCGGTGCGCAAGTCCAACAAGCTGCGCAACCGCCTGCCGCTGCCGAAGCTGACGGTGGCGATGAAGGATTCGGCGCGCCTGGCGGATTTCAAGGACATCATCCGGGATGAGGTCAACGTTAAGGACGTTGAGCTTACCGACAATGTCGACGCGGTGGGCACCTTCGAGGTCGTGTGCAACGCCAAGGTAGCCGGTCCGCGCTTGGGCAAGGATGTTCAGCGAGCCATCAAGAACCTCAAGGCGGGCAACTACGTGCGCGAGGGCGAGGACGTCGTGGTCGACGGCGATATCCGCCTATCCCCGGACGAGTACACCGAGCGCCTCAAGGCGGCGAATGCGAAGTCGACGGCTCGTGTGGAAGGGCTCGATGGCCTCGTCGCCGTGGATACCGAGGTGACGGAAGAGCTCGAGGCAGAGGGCTGGGCTGCGGACGTCATCCGCGGTTTGCAGGATGCGCGTAAGGCCGAGGATTTCGTGGTGACTGACCGCATCACCGTGGTTCTCTCCGTTCCCGCGGAGAAGGAAGAGTGGGCTCATCGCCACCGCGAGCACATCGCGGCGGAGGTGCTCGCTGTCGACTTCACTGTGACGACCCAGGCTCTCGAGCCAAGCGATGGACAGAACATCCATGATGTCCTCAAGGGCGTGACGGCTACCGTGGCAAAGGCCTAAATCCGCAGCGAAAAGCTCCGCTTCCCTCGAGCGGGGAGGCGGAGCTTTGAGCATCTGCGCACTGGTGGCGCAGGGCGGCCCGGAGGGGGCCGCGATGACGGGGCGTGTGCGCTAGCGGCGGGTTCCGGGCAGGTGTGCGCGCCACGCAAGGATGACGTTGATGAGGCACACCAGCGCCAAGAAGCTGCCGATGCTGAACAACGCCGTGAAGCCGATATAGGGCGCAAGCGCGCTAAAGGCCATCGGGATGAAGAAGCCAGTGTAAGAAATGGAGTAGTACATGGCGGTCAAGCCGGCGAGCTCTCGCTCGCCCGCGATGCGCTGGACCTCGGACAATCCAGCGACCAGCGCCAAACCGTATCCCGCGCCCATCGTGGCGGCGGCCGCGATGCCGAGCGGCAGGGACAGCGAGTGCGCAGCAAACGCCCCGAGGATTGCGCCGACGGTGATGACGAACATCGACAGGGCCGAGGCTCGCGCGGACTTGTGGGTATCAACCAGGCGGCCCAGCATCTGGACGGCCACGCCGCAGCCCAGGGTGATGACGGTCATCAGGCCGGAGAAAGCGATGGGGGCGTTTCCAGCGGATTCGGATAGCAGCTGTGGAAGGAGCGCATAGGCCGCTCCCGCGCAGCCAAAGACCCAGGGGGCCACAGGCACGACGACACGCAGGAAACGCTTGTGCGCAGCGGCGGGGATGTGGAGCATCTCCAGCATGTCACGCACCCTGAGCTCCAGGATGGTGGTCTTGACATCGCCTCGGCTGGGCTGGCGGGTCTCAGGCGTATGCAGGATCCACGCGGCAGTCAACAGCGTGAGCAGCATGTGGAGGATATAGGCCGTGTGAGTCGGCCATGGCCCCCACTGGGCCAGCACCGAAGCGATACCCGCGCCGACGAGGAAGCCGGCGGTCAAACACAACGAAGCCTTACGAGCGCCGGACGCTGGGTCGCCGCCGGCGCTCGTGATGAGCTCCGTAATCCACGTTGAACCCACCGCCATGACTAGGCCTAATGCCATACCGCACAAGACGCGTCCCAACGCGATGATGAGTGGTTCGTTGGGGGCGATGGACAGCAAGAAAGAGCCTGCCAAGGACAGTGGTGCTGCGGGGAGCAACAGTGGGCGGCGGCCAAGCAGATCGGACAGCGGGCCGCCGATGAGCAGTGCGGGGATGATGCCAACCACGTAGGCGGCTAAGAGCCCGTTGACCGTCACCTGGGAAAAATTCGAGGTCTCGCGGTACATCACCAGCAGCGGGGTGAATTCATTTCCGCCCCAAGCAACCGCGATCATGGCACCGGCGACGGGGAACCACGCGCGCTTAGGCAGCGGCGCTTCGGCGGAGCGGCTGGGCGAGCCTGGGGAGGCAGCGCTTTCAGTGCTTTCGGTGGTGTCGGCGTCTGTGGGGGCGTCGGGTTGGGGAGTAGGCGCCTCGACAAGCGGGTTCGAATGCGCAGAGACAGTCACAGTTGCTTCCTTGAGGAGTTGAGGTGGGAATGGAGTTCGGTCAGGTAGGTGTCGATGTCGCCGGTGCGGAGGGCGTCGGCGAGCAAGGCGTGCTGGGCCACGAAGCCGCGTGCCTTCTCGACGCTGCGGCCGATGGCAGTTGCGGTAAAGCGGTGTTGGCGCTCGCGCAAGGTGTGGCCGAGGTGGGCGAGGAGGCGGTTGCCGCCGTTGTCCATGATGGTTTGGTGGAACTTCGCATCCAGTTGGGTATAGGTGCCCAGATCGCCAGCGTCTAGGGCGGCCTTTTGCTCATCGATGGTGGCGACGAGGACATCGGCGATGAGACTGCGCTCCTCTGCGGACAGTCCGCAAATATGGCGGGCAGAGTTCTCATCCACGAGGAGGCGCGCCTCGTAGACCTCACGGATTTCGCGGGGGCTAATCGGTACGACCAGCGCACCGCGCTTGGGGTAGAGCTTCAAGAAGCCCTCCACCTCCAAACGGAGGAAAGCCTCGCGCACCGGGGTTCTACTCATTCCCAGCTCGGCGGCAAGGGCGGCTTCGGAGAGCATCTCCGAGTCATCGATGTCGTCATCGATGATGCGGCGCTTGAGGTGATCGTAGGCCCGTTCCGCGGCGGGTACCTTGTCTTTTTGCATGTATACATGATGCATGCATGCGGTGCTCTCGGTCTAGCGCAAACGCCAATTCGTGAGACATTGATCACGCGGTGGGCAAGTGAGAGCTAGTTCTCTGAGCGGCGCGTGTGGTCAGGTAGGAGATGTGTTAGAGGCGAGTGAGGGAGGAAGTGGGGACGTCGTAAAGCACTGCCTCTCCCATACCGACCCAACCGATAAAGGGATTGTCCTGAAGCACTTGTGGAGTGTGGACGTGGCCAAGAATCCATGCGTCGAAGCCACAGGCCTGTAGCTGTTCGGGTGTCGTGGGCAAGCATATGCCTTTAGAGAATTCACCGGTCACTGATGAGTGCAGTAATCCCAGATGCGGCTCGTTGCTCTGGCGCGTTGGAAAGGTGAGTGTGCGGGGATCGGGATCGGCAGCTACCGCGGCGGTGACAACGGTAGCGCCGGCGCAGTGAAAGGAGTGAACGTCGGCGGAATGAACCGTTACAGGCGAAGAGAAACTGAGTTCGTGGTGGACGTCGTGATTCCCGGAGATGAAATGGACGTCGCTGAAAAGCTCGCATGCGCGAGCCATGACTTTCTGTGCTTGGGGTACGTAGGTGGCTGCGTCGGCTTTGCGGTCAATGATGTCACCGAGGCAGATACATGCATCCGCAGTCGTGACCTCCAGTACGTTTAGCACCCACTCCATGCCTGGCGCGTCGGGGCGGCCAAGGTGAAGGTCCGCGAAAATGAGGATACTAGCCACGCGCCCTCCTTCCTTGCCACCACGTGATTAGGACTAGCACGACAGTGGAGGTTCCTACACCGATGAGCGTCATAGCCATGGCTTCAGCGCGGTGGCCCTGGTCAAATTGGTTCATGATCCACGGCGCAAGGAGATTGAGCTGGCTTGGGCGGATCAGGGAGGACATGACGAGCTCGCGGAAGCCCACAAAGAACGCCAGCAGCCAACCGGCAAAGATACCCGGGGCAAGCAGCGGCAAGGTGATGCTGCGCAACGTGTGGGAGGCGGAGGCACCGGACACGGCGGCTGCCTCGTAGACCGAAGGGGAAACCGCGCCAGCGGAGGTCTTGATGCTCTGCACCGCCATCGGCAGGAAGAGAACAGTAAAAGCCATGACGAGGATGATCATGGAGCCATAAGGTGTCCATGGCAGCCAGGGAGCGTTCCATAGGAGAATGAAGCCAATGGCGAGAACGATTCCGGGGACGGTATCCGGTGCTACAGCAAGGAAGTCGACAACACGGGCGCTGATCTGCCTGGTTCGCTGGGTGAGCAAGGTGACCGCGATGCCGAGGATGACCGCCGTTGTGGCGCCAATTGCACCGAGGGCGATGGAACGCAGCAAAGCTTCTTGAGCGGAAGGCATCTGCAGGACGATGGCGAAATAGTCGAAGGTGAGGTTTTGAGGCGTTGGGGGCGCGGATCGCAGAATGGTCATGGCTGCCAGGGTGATGGAAATATACGGGATGAGCACCGAGCAGGCGATGATGAGGAAAGCAACTAAGCTGCCAAGGACCTTGCCTGCGGTGCCGATGCGGAGCGAGACTTGGCGGGATACTCGTCCACCACCGGTAAGGTCGCGCCGCGAGACCCATTGCTGGAATGCCCATGCGCCCACACCAAGTGCAAACAACACCGATGAGGAGGCTGCTGCATCGGAGAAACTCAACGGGTCGATGGTGACGTCTTGGTAGATGGAGGAGACGAGGACCGTGAAACCGATGGCGTTTCCCAAGGTAACTGGGGTGCCGAACTCGCCGGCAGCCTTGATGAAAATGATCAGTGCGCCCAGTGAATAGGGGCCCACGACGGTGGGGAGGATGATGCGACTAATCTGTTGCCACCGGCTGGCGCCTGCGACTTGAGCCATTTCCAGAGAGGATGCAGGAATTGAGGTCAGACAGTTGCGCAGGATGAGATAGAGGAAGGGGAAGAGCTCGCACGCCATGATGAAAGCCATGCCAGGAACCGAGTAAATGGCGTCATGCGCGAGCTTGCCGACGGTATGCCCGAAGAGCAATTCGGAGACTCCACCGCGGCGGGTGAAATCCATCCACGCCATTGCTGCGGCAAAAGGCGGGGTCATGAAAGGAATCATGATGGCGATTTCTATCCAGTTCGCCTTAGAAAAAGACGTCCACGCGCGCAGGAAAGCTAGCGGGGCGGCGAACAGAGTAGAAAAGACCACCACGAGGAGGGAGAGGACGACCGTATTGAGTAGCACCTCTCCCATGCCCGGCTCCACAATCTTGTGGAGAGAAGAAGGCTCATCGCGGTACCCCACCACAGCGCTGATGAGCACCGATGCCAACGGCGCAGCGACAAGCACGAGCAGCACGAAGAGTACTGCATAAATGCCGAGAGTGCGCTGAGGGCTGCGGGTGGTGGTGCTCATAAGGTGGGGTTGCTCCGTGGTGAGATAGTAGAGGCTACTTCAGGTAGCGCTCAGCGAACTTTTCCTTGATGTCCTTGGAGGAGGAGGCGATGCCATCGAGATCCTCGTTGAGGGTTTCAATCTCCTCCAGCTTCGGGCCGTTCTTCGGGGTGATCTCGGTGTTGGCCGGGATCATGTTCTTGGAAGCAGAAATCTCCTGTGCTTCATCGGAGAACATGAAGTCGACAAAAGCTTCGGCAGCGTCCTTGTTGTCGGTGGTCTTGAGGATCATGACCGGTCGCGGGGTGACGGTAGTGCCGGAGGAGGGGATAACAACCTCAAGCGGCTCTCCCTTGGCCTGAGCGGAGTATGCGGAGTAGTCCACACCACCCATGACGATGCCTCGAGAACCGGAGGTGACCTGGTCCAGGGCCGGACCGTTAGCGCCCTGGACAATCATGCCGTTGTCGAAGAGTTTGTCAAAGAGCTCCCAGGTCTTGTCCTCGCCCCACTGATCCACCATGGCGGCAATGAGGTCAGCGGCGGTGCCGGACTCGCGCGGATCCGGCATAATGACCTGATCCTTGTATTTTTCGTCAGCGAGGTCCTCCCAGTCCTGAGGAGCGGAGTCCACCACGTTGGTGTTGGTCACCAGTGCCAAGGCGGAGCCATCGCGGCCGGTGAATGTGCCGTTCTTGGATACCCAGCTGGAAGTGATCTTGTCAGCACCTTCCGGGGTGTACTCCGCCAGAGCGCCGGCCTTGTCCTGCTTGGAAGCAGCGGACCAAGAAGCCAAGTAGACCACGTCTGCCTGCGGGTTAGCCTCTTCCGCCTTGAGCTTGGCGGTGATCTTGCCGGTGGTGTCGGCGAAGACGTTGACCTTGACATCGGTCTTTTCCTCGAAGGCTTCGACGAGGGCGTCGGTAAGGCCCTGCGGGTTCGCGGAGTAGTAGTCCAGCTCGCCGGACAGTCCCTCCGGGGCTTCCCAGGCCTCGGCGCTGGTTTCAGCACCGGTGTTGTCGGCGGAGGATGCGTCGGTGGAGTCAGCGGAATCAACAGAACCGCAGCCAGTCAGAGCCAGGGCAGAAGCAGCGGCGGCAGCGAGGGCGAGAGAAAGTTTCTTATACAGCATGGAGAATCCTTAAAGTAGAAAACGGATGTGACTAGTACGCAAGACGTACCGTCGAACCACGATCGACTCGAGAGCGGCTGTAAGCCACCCAAGGCTCGTCAGCGCCTTCGACATCGCAGTGCAGCTCGTAGCGTCCGCCGATGTACTGAGCGGTGCGGACGATTCCGTCCACGTGGTGCGGGAAAGACCCGATGTCTTCCTCCGCGTCAAGGACGGTGAGGTTTTCCGGGCGGACGTCGGGAAGCCCAGCGCGGCGGTTCATAGTACCCACGAAGCCACCGACGAAGGGGGTGGCAGGGGAGTCGTAGAGGGTGACAGGATCGGCGAACTGTTCGATGACGCCGTCCTTCATGACGACGACGCGGTCCGACATGGACAGAGCCTCGGATTGATCGTGGGTGACGTAGATGACCGTGAGTCCTAAGTCGTGGACCAAGGCAGTGAGCTCGGCACGTATCTGAACACGCAGGGCAGCATCGAGCGCAGAGAGTGGCTCATCCATTAGGAGCAACTGCGGGTTGGACACAAGCGCGCGGGCGATGGCTACGCGCTGCTGCTGGCCACCGGAGAGTTGATTAGGGCGAGCTTGTGCCTTCGGGGTAATTCCGACCATGTCCATGCACGCGCGCACACGTTCTGTGCGTTCCACAGAAGACAACTTGTTACCCGCGGTGGTGAGGGGAAACTCGATGTTCTTCTCCACAGTCATGTGCGGCCACAGCGCCAGATCTTGAAACACCATGGACAGGTTGCGCTTATTAACGGGAACGTTCGTGTGTGGGCCGAACACTTCTTTATCGGAGAAGGTGATGGTGCCAGCATCGGGGGTTTCGAGGCCTGCGATGCAGCGCAGAAGCGTGGACTTACCGCAACCGGAGGGGCCGAGAATGGAGATGAACTCGCCGGTGTTAATGGCGAGGTCAGTGGCATGGAGACCAGTGTTGTCCGCGAACTCGCGCTTAATGCCGGTAACGACCACGTGGGCCTGGGAGGCAGGTGGTTGGGGCGAGAGTTGAGAAGTCACGGCGGAAAAGGTTAGGGCGATAAAGTAAGCGGATGGGGGCGTTGAAGTTACGAAGGTGGTAAAGAAACATGAATAATGGGTGACGGACATGCGGTGTTTAAACTGGAGCACATGCAGCGCTGGGTTCTTCACATCGACATGGACGCGTTCTTTGCGTCGGTGGAGCAGCTCACCCGCCCTACCTTGCGCGGCCGGCCTGTGTTGGTGGGTGGAACGAGCGGACGCGGCGTCGTCGCCGGTGCCTCTTATGAAGCCCGCGCATATGGAGCTCATTCCGCAATGCCCATGTTCCGCGCGCAGCAGCTCGTGGGTTATAAAGCCGTGGTGGTGCAGCCGCGCCGGGCGGTGTATGTGGCGGCCTCGCGCCGGGTATTTGGAATTATTGCGCAGCATGCGGGGGTCATCGAACAGCTCTCCATCGACGAGGCCTTCATGGAACCGGCCGCACTCGTCGGAGCCACGCCCGCCGAAGTCCGTGAGTGGTCGGAGAATTTGCGCCGAGTGATTCGAGCCGAGACGGGCCTTCCCAGCTCCATCGGCGCCGGTGCAGGAAAGCAAAGCGCGAAGATTGCGTCAGGGGAGGCCAAACCGGACGGTACTTTCATCGTGCCCCAGGAGCGCTTCGATGAGCTCATCCACCCGCTGCCGGTGGGCAAGCTTTGGGGAGCGGGCCCAGTCACCCAGCAGAAGCTCGCAGCTATCGGCGTGGAGACTATCGGCCAGCTGGCGGCGATGAGCCGCAAGGAAGTCGAGGTCTCACTGGGGAACGTGGTGGGCGTGCAGCTGTGGGAGCTCGCCCAAGGGATTGATGAGCGTCCGGTTGCCCCGCGCGCGATTGCTAAACAAATCTCCACCGAGTTCACCTACCCCACGGACCTACGCACGGCGGCGGAGGTGGATGCGGCACTAATCCGCGCGGCGCAGGGCGCGCATTCCCGCCTGCTCAAGGATGGCCGCGGCGCGCGCACGGTGACGGTGAAGCTGCGGATGGCGGATTTCCACATCGAATCCCGCTCGGCCACGCTGCCCTATGCCACGGATGACCTGAAGGTCCTCGAGGCTAAGGCCTTGAGCTTGGCGCGCTACCCGGAGGAGCTCGGGCCCATCAGGCTGGTGGGGGTGAGCTACTCGGGGTTGGAGGAGGCCCGCCAAGACGTGCTATTTCCTGAGCTCGACCGCGAGGTCGTGCGTCCAGCTCCGGATACGGATTACGAGACTGGCGTCAGCGACCACCTGCCCGGCGCGCCGGAAACGGAGACGGAGCCCAGAGCAGAGTCGGAATCGCTGGGAGAAGCGGAATCGGATTCGATGCGCCGCTGGCACGCTACCCAGGACGTCTACCACTCCGAGTTTGGCCACGGCTGGATTCAAGGCGCCGGCCACGGGGTGGTCAGCGTGCGCTTTGAAACTCGCGCTACGGGCCCGGGGTTTGTGCGCTCTTTCGCGGCTGAGGATGAAGACCTCCACCCGGCCGATCCATTGGACTCACTGGCCTGGGAGGGGGCGCTGCCAGGCGACGCCACCGAGGCCGATGATCCTGTGACTGACACCGCTGGGGAGGAACCGCCACGCGAGGATAGCTAGCCCGCGGTATAAGCAGTGGCGGAGGGGGCAGTGCTAAACATCTCTGCCACCGGTGTGTCGGTAGCGAGTGCCGCGGCGAGCATAATGCGGGCTTGGCCGGCTCGGAATCCACCGGAGGCTACCGCACCCATCTCGCCCAAGGTGGCACCGCCACCTGCGCCGCCATAGGCCAGCTTGGTAGTTCCGTAGGGCGTGCGGGTGCTAATCACCACGGGCACGCCCGCTTGCAGCGCGCGGGCAACCCCAGCTCCCATCTCTTCACCCATGTTCCCCGAGCCCATGGCTTCGATGACGAGGCCATGGGTGTGGTTGAGGGAGGCGTCGACAAGCGCGGCGCCGGCACCCGGGTAGGCGGCGATGATCTCAACGGGGTGTTGCGCCATGGGGGAGAGCGGCAACGGCGCCAGAGCGGAGTCACCCACCGGTAGCTCCTCAAAGCCGTTGAGCTGCGAAGTATGCCACTTGCGCGCGCCGCGTCCGGGAATGGTCTTGCCGCCGAATTGCACCCACACGCCGGCCTTTCCGGAACACAGGAGCTCATAGGAATCGCGCAGATTGCGCGGGCCATCACCAGCCGGGTGGTCGAAGGCGCGCTGCGCACCAGTGAGCACGATGGGCCCCTCGCCGAGGTCGAAGAGGGATAACGCCAGCGCGGTTTCCTCCATGGAATCGGTGCCGTGCGTGATGAGGACGCCATCAATCTCTGGGCGCGCAAGGTGCTGGCGCACACACAGCAGTAGCTCATCGAGGTCTGCCAAAGTAATCGAGCTGGAATCCAGCGCACGGAATTCCACCACCTCAATGTCGTGTGTTCCGACTTCAGCGTCGAGGAATTGGGCTAGCTGTTGCCCACTGACGGTGGGGACCAGGGATCCGTCACGGACCGTCGTGCAGGCGATGGTGCCACCGGTGGCGATGAGGGCGAAAGTCATGACAGCAGGCTACTACAGGCACGCACCTGCGCGGGAACCCCAGGGCGGCGGTCGTGGACGCTAAAGTAAAAGGGATAAACCACGATCCCCTACGTGAGGAGTATTTGTGAAATCCTTCAAGCTGAGCGCCGCCGTTGTGGCCCTGGGCGCCGCGACTGCCCTGGCTGCCTGCTCGTCTTCCGAGGATGCAGACACCGAGAACAGCACCGCCGCTAAGCCTTCGGGCGAAACCTCCGCATCGCAGGTGGCCTCCACCGAGATGCCTACCGTGGAGCAGCTCAATGAGATCCTGACCAAGGCCGCCGACCCGAACCTTCCGCAGGAAGAGAAGGTCCAGCTGGTCCAGGGCAGTGAGACAGCGCCGGAGCTTTTCGACGTCATGTCGCAGTCTCAGGCCGAGTCCGGTGCCACCTTCGAGGTTGTTGCCCCGGTCATTCCGGGCCTCGTGCCGGATTCCGCGCTGGCCACCGTCCACATCAATACCCCGGACGGCCAGCAGCAGACCGCTGACCAGGTGGAGTTCATCAACGAGGGCGGCACGTGGAAGCTGTCCAAGACGTGGGCCTGTGTCCTGGTCACCAACATCGTCCCGCCGGAAGAGGTGCCGGAGATGTGTGCTGATTCCGTACCGGAAGGCGCAGAGGCGCCTGCCGACGCCCCGGCAGAAGGTGCCGAAGCTCCTGCCGACGCTCCGGCAGAAGGCGCAGAGGCCCCGGCCGACGCCCCGGCTCAGTAAGACTGGGATTCAAGCTTCAGCGCCCGCCACCACACTGGATTGAGAGCCAGTGGGTGGCGGGCGCTGCGCTGTCCGAAGGTCGGCGCGCGGTTGCCTGATGCGGGGCAGGCTCGGCGCGCAGCGGACTAGTCGGTGGTGAACGTCATATCGGTGGCGCTGGTTTGCACCACGCGAAGATCGGAGCTGTCCGCACCATAAGAAATGGCAGTAGTCACGGAGACATCGCCGGCGGTGGGAAGCGGTTTGGTCAGATCAACGGTGACCGTGCCCTTCGACGTCGACGTGGTGTCCATGACCTTGAGCTCTTTGCCCCGCAGCTCCTCGGGGGCGTCAGCGCCGTCGAAGGAGAGCGCGCCCAGGGACGGCCGCTGCTCAACCTCGACGTTGAGCGTGGCGATATCCCCGTCGAGCTTGTCCAAGGTATAGGTCGTGGTTTGCAGCAGTGTGGACTCGCCGGTAACGCGCGATTCCACGACCCACTGAGCACCGGAGCCAATTTCCTCATCCGGGAAGACGATGGGCAGCGAGGTCAGGCTGGTGATGGCGCGCTCCACAGTGCTGCGGGCCTCGTCGGTTGCGGCCTGCGGGGCGGCAAGGCGCAGCGAGTTCATTTGCCCGCTATCCGTGCCGCGCCACCCAAACTGGAAACCCTCGGCGGAGGAGACGTCCGCGCCTTCGGCCGCGGGTTTGCCCACGGTAACGAAGGCGTTGCGGCTGGCCGGCAACTGGCCCTCAACATCCTCGGTGGCAGCCTCCACCGAGGCCTGCAGCGGAAGGGTGACCTTGTCCTTGGCAGCTGGTGCAGGAGCCGAGCTGCCGTCCTTGCGCAATTGCTGGTCAAAACCCGTGGCGACCTCATAGGTCAGCTCCTGAGTGGCATCGAGATCCTTATACGCCACAACGCGGCTTGCGTCGTCACCGGGTTCTAGGAGGGTGACGCGCGGGGCGTCGAGGGCTAAGCCCACTGGCTCCTCGACTGGCTTGGCCGGCTGGGAATAGGAACAGCCGGCGAGCGCGCCGCTGACTCCCAAGACGGTGGCGGACAGGACTGCTAGAGCTCTCACACGAAACACGCATTCCAAATTACCGGATGAGCCTGTTTAGAATGGAACGGGTGAAAGCAAGGAGTTATATCGGAGTGATGGTTGCGGTGGTGCTCGGTGTGGCCGCCGTCGACCAAGCCGTGAAGGCACTGATGCTGTCCATCCTCACGGAAGGCGAAGCCCTACCGGTAATCGGTGACTGGTTCCGCTTCTACCTTCTTTTTAACCCCGGCGCCGCCTTCTCCATGGGAGGGGAGGGCTCGACGTGGCTGTTTACCACTATCCAACTCGCCTTCGTTGTTGGTGTAGCAATCGCCGCCCCGCGCATTCATGACAAGTGGCAGGCCATCGGGCTGGCGATGATCGCCGGCGGCGCTTTGGGCAACCTCATCGACCGCCTCGTGCGCGAGCCAGGGTTTTGGTTCGGCCACGTCGTGGATTACATCTCCGTGGGCAGCTTCGCTGTTTTCAATATCGCGGATGCGGCCATTACCTGTGGAGTCGTGGTCTTCATCATTGCGATGTTTTGGGCGGAGATGCACGAGAAAGCTGAAGAAAAGGAAACGGGGGGAGAGTAATGCGCGAAAGCCGTAGGTTGCCGGTGCCCGAAGGGCTCGATGGCATGCGCGTGGATGCCGCCTTAGCCAAGCTCCTGGGCATTTCCCGCGCCCGCGTGGCCCAGCTGTGCACGGCGGGTGACGTGGAAATCGACGGTGCGGCCGTGGGCAAGTCCGAGCGCTTAAGCGCCGGTGGCTGGATCGACGTCATGATGCCAGCGCCCGAGGAGCCGCTCATCCCCAAGGAGGAGCTGGTGGAGGGCATGGATGTCCTCTACGCGGACGAGGATGTCATCTGCGTGTTCAAGCCCGTGGGTGTGGCCGCGCACCCGACTTTGGGCTGGGATGGGCCCACCGTCATCGGCGGGCTGCGGGCGGCGGGCTATGCGCTTGCCGACGCCGGCCCTACCGAACGCAAGGGCATCGTCCACCGCCTCGACGTGGGAACCTCAGGCGTCATGGTGGTAGCCGCTAGTGAGCGGGCCTACTCGCAGCTCAAGAACGCCTTCCGCGAGCGCACCGTGAAAAAGACCTATCACGCCGTGGTCCAAGGCCTGCCCGATCCCATCGTCGGCACCATTGATGCGCCTATCGGGCGCCATCCTTCCGCGGGGTGGAAGTTTGGGGTCATTGATGACGGCAAGCCGGCGGTGACGCACTACACGCTGCTCGAGGCCTTCCGCGAGGCCAGCCTCCTCGAAGTCCACCTGGAGACCGGCCGCACCCACCAGATCCGCGTGCACATGTCCGCCACCGGGCATCCCTGCGTGGGCGACCCGATGTACGGCTGTGATCCGAACCTGGCGAAGCGCGTGGGGCTTAACCGCCAGTGGTTGCACGCGGTCGAGCTCGGTTTTACCCACCCCGGAACTGGCAAGTGGTTTGAATGCACCGCACCCTACCCGGACGATCTGAAGCACGCCGTGGAGGTATTGCGCGGATGAGCCCGCAGCGGAGCACGCGCCAGCGCATCTACCGGCGCCGCCGTGCCGCAGCGTTAGTGCTGCTGGCCGTGCTGGCGCTGGTGGTGATTGTCCTTTTCGGTCTGCTTGGCACGCAGCCTCGCTCGGCGTTGCAGGGAGACCAGCTGGGCCCGGATGGAACCGAGACTGCCGCCGAATACCGCGAGCGCGCGGAGGCCTCGCTGGCGCAGGCGGATAAGCCAGCCTATGCGCTGGTGGGTTTTAATAAGCCGCTGAGTCCACACGACGTCTCTGAGGCCCTGCAACCAATCCAGCGGATGGATGCCATTGTGATTGGCTTGGCTGCGCCCATCGCTGTTCCCGAACCCGTCTCAGGAGCCGAGCGCGCCGACGTCATCGAGGCGGTGTTCGCCCGCGTGGCTGCGCAAGCCAATGGCATGGGCGAGGAAGTCCCCACGCACGTTGATGCGGTGGTGGTCTATTCTGCGGGCACCCAACTGCGCGCCCTCGCCGCCGACCCGCGGGTCGAGACGGTCGAGGTTGCCCCCGACGATGCCGCCTGGGGATCCTTCGGCGTGCGCCCGCCCGCTAACGTCGGACAGAACGAGAACCGCTAAAACAGTCAAGGAGAAGACATGCGTTTGTTTCCGAACACCTCTACGTGGCCGCCGAACTACCGCTTTGCTTACCTCTTGATGTGGGCGGGCGCATTCATCGCCTCCGGAGCTGCCATCGCGCAAGGTATCTGGGGTGCCGACAAGCTCACCTTCGGCATTCTCGTCGTGGTGGCCATCTACTGCATCGCCATGGCCATTCTCATGCCGCGGTGGGCGCTGAACGCGCGCGAGGAATCCGCCCGGCGCGCCCAGGCTAAGCAAGCGCGCGAGGAGCTGAAGCGCCGCTAGTCCTCTGCGGTGGCGCGTGACTCGCCAGCGGGGTGGAGGCGGGCGCGGCGTCGAGAAGCGCGGCCCATGCGTACCAAGTCTGCAAGGTAGATGATCACCGCAACCCAGATGATGGCGAAGCCGATCCAGCGTTCGGTGGACATGTGCTCCTGGGTCACGAACAGCGCCCACAGCATCTGCATGATGGGGGTCATGTACTGCAACATGCCGAGGGTAGACAGGCGCAGGTGCTTAGCACCCTGCGCGAAACACAGCAGCGGTAGGGCAGTGACGAGGCCGGAGGTAATCAGCAGTGCGACGTGCCCGGGGCCTTCGGTAGTGAAGGTGGATTCGCCCTGTGCTTGGAGGTAGCCCAGGTAGATGAGTGCGAAGGGGAGCATGACAATTGTTTCCGCGGCCACCGACCCCATGGAGGAGACCGTGATGCGCTTTTTAAGCAGGCCGTAGATACCGAAGCTGAAGGCTAGGGCCAGTGAGTAGTAGGGGGCCTGACCGGTCATGAAGGTTAGCCACAACACGGCGATGAAGGCGATGCTGACCGACGCCACCTGCGCCTTCGTCAGCTTTTCCTTGAGGAAGATGATTCCTAGGGCCACGGAGACGAGCGGGTTGATGAAGTAGCCAAGTGCGGCATCGGCCACGTGGTCGCTGTTGATGGCGATGACGTAGGTTCCCCAGTTGATGGTGATGGCCACGCCGCAGGCGAGCATCCACCCCCAGGTGCGCAAGCTGAACGCGCGTAACTCGCGCCAGCCGCCGGTTACCAAGAGCATTGCGGTGACAAGAACCGCGGTCCACACGATGCGGTGGGCCAAGATCTCGAAAGGGCTGGCGGGGCGCAGCAGCGGGAAAAACGCCGGGAAGAAGCCCCACATGAGATAGGCAGCAATGGTGTAGAACATTTAAGAAAATGTACCTCAGCGAGGACCTACGGGCGAAGTTTGACGTCCCCGCTAAGATGAGCCGCATGGCCAAAAACTCCTCCTTCGTCCACCTGCACAACCACACCGAGTTCTCCATGCTGGATGGCATGGCCAAGGTGGATATGTTGGCGGATGAGGTGGTTCGCCAAGGAATGCCTGCCGTCGGCATGACAGACCACGGCAACATGTATGGCTCCAATGCCTTCTACCAAAGGATGACGAGCGCTGGCGTGAAGCCCATCATCGGCATCGAGGCCTATCTTGCGCCCGAGTCACGCTTCAACAAGAAACGCGTGCTGTGGGGAACCCCGGACCAGAAGCGCGATGACGTCTCCGCTTCCGGTGCCTACCTGCACCAGACCATGCTGGCGGAAAATGAGACCGGCCTGCGCAACCTGTTCACGCTGTCCTCCCTGGCCTCCTATGAAGGCCAATTGGGCAAGTGGCCGCGCATGGACGCGGAATTGATTGCCGAGCATGCCGAGGGCATCATCGCCACCACCGGCTGCCCGTCGGGTGACGTGCAGACCCGCCTGCGCCTGGGCCAGTTCGATGAGGCGCTAGAGGCGGCCGCTATGTGGCAAGACATCTATGGCAAGGACAACTTCTTCTTGGAGCTCATGGACCATGGGCTGGACATCGAGAAGCGCACGCGCGATGGCCTGTTGGAAATCGGCCGCAAGCTGGACCTGCCGCCGCTGGTGACCAATGACTGCCATTACGTGCTGGAAACCCAAGCCCCCGCGCACGAGGCGATGCTCTGTGTGCAAACCGGCAAGACCTTCATGGATCCGGACCGCTTCAAGTTCGACGGCACCGGCTACTACATCAAGTCCGCCGCGCAGATGCGTGAGCTGTGGGATCATATGGTGCCGGAGGCTTGCGATAATACCCTGTGGATTGCCGAGCGCGTGCAGGACTATGGCGCGATTTGGGAGGAGCACACCCACGACCGCATGCCGATTGCCGACGTCCCCGAAGGCCACACCCCAACCTCCTGGCTGACCCATGAGGTTATGGAAGGACTCAAGGATCGCTTCCCCGGTGGAGATGTTCCGCAGGAGTACATCGACCGTGCTGAATACGAGATCAGCGTCATCGATATGAAGGGCTACCCGTCCTACTTCCTCATCGTGGCCGAGCTCATCAAGCACGCGCGGTCCATCGGCATTCGCGTTGGTCCGGGACGTGGTTCGGCGGCCGGTGCACTCGTGGCCTACGCGCTGACGATTACCAACATTGACCCCATCGAGCACGATCTCCTCTTCGAGCGATTCCTGAACCCGGAGCGCCCCTCCGCGCCGGATATCGATATCGACTTCGATGATCGCCGCCGCGGCGAGATGATTACCTACGCCGCCGAGAGGTGGGGCGAGGACAAGGTGGCGCAGGTGATCACCTTCGGCACCGTGAAGACGAAGCAGGCTATTAAGGACTCCGCGAAGGTCCACTTTGGCCAGCCCGGCTTCCAGATGGCCGACCGCATTAACGGCGCTCTGCCACCGGCCATCATGGCCAAGGACATCCCGCTCGCCGGCATCATGGACCCAGAGCACGAGCGCTATTCGGAGGCGGCCGAGGTCCGGCAGATGATTGAGACCGACCCGGACGTCAAGAAGATCTACGAGACCGCCCGCGGTCTTGAGGGCGTGGTCCGCCAAGCCGGCGTGCACGCGTGTGCCGTGATTATGGCTTCGGTGCGCCTCATGGACCACATTCCGATGTGGAAGCGCCCAGCCGACGGCGCCTACATCACCGGCTGGGACTACCCGGCCTGCGAGGCCATCGGCCTGCTGAAGATGGACTTCCTGGGCCTGCGCAACCTCACCGTGATTGGTGACTGCCTGGAGAACATCAAGAAAAACCGTGGCGAGGAAGTGCACCTCGAAGACCTCCACGCCGACGATCCGAAAGCCTCGAAGGTCTATGACCTGCTCTCGCGCGGCGATACCCTGGGCGTGTTCCAGCTGGACTCGGGCGGCATGCAGGAGCTGCTCAAGCGCATGAAGCCGACGGGTTTTAAGGATATTGTGGCCTCGCTGGCGCTCTACCGCCCGGGCCCAATGGGCGTGAACGCGCACTGGGATTACGCGGACCGCAAGAATGGGCGCAAGGAAATCACCCCGATCCACCCCGAACTGGAGGAGCCGCTCAAGGAAATCCTCGATGAGACCTACGGTCTCATCGTGTACCAGGAGCAGATCATGCGTATCTCGCAGAAGGTGGCGAACTATACCGCCGGCGAGGCAGACGGCTTCCGCAAGGCCATGGGTAAGAAGAAGCCCGAAGTCTTGGCGCAGCAGTACGACAAGTTCTGGGGCGGCATGAAGGACAACGGCTACTCCAAGGAAGCGATGGACGCTTTGTGGGGCACCATCGAGCCCTTCGCCTCCTATGCGTTCAACAAGTCGCATGCCGCAGGCTACGGCTTGGTGTCCTTCTGGACGGCCTACCTCAAGGCCTACTATGCGCCGGAATACATGGCTGCGCTGTTGACCTCGGTGGGTGACAAAAAGGATAAGTCCGCCATCTACCTTGCCGACTGCCGCCACCTGGGCATCCGTGTGCTTTCCCCGGATGTCAACGAATCGGTGGAGACCTTTCAGGCCGTGGGCGATGATATCCGCTTCGGCATGGGCGCTATCCGCAACGTTGGTGGGGACGTGGTGGATTCCATCGTGAAGACTAGGCGGGAGAAAGGCGCCTATGCGTCCTTCTCCGACTACCTGGACAAGATTGAGCTGGCGGCCTGCTCGAAGCGCGTCACAGAATCCCTGATCAAGGCCGGTGCCTTCGATTCTTTGGGTCATCCGCGTAAGGGACTCATGCTCATCCACGAAGATGCCGTGGATTCGGTGCAGACGACGAAGAAGGCAGCCGACAAGGGTCAATTCGATCTCTTCGCCGGCTTTGGCGGGGAGGAAGGGCAAGGCGAGTCCGCTTCCGCCTTCGCCATCGATATTCCGGACGAGAACTGGGACCGCAAGCACGAGCTGGCCCTGGAGAGGGAAATGCTGGGCCTGTATGTCTCCGGCCACCCGCTCGACGGATTCGAGGAAGCCCTCAACGCGCAGACCGATACCCCGATTACGAAGATTCTCAACGGTGAGGTGGGCAATGGCCAAGAGCTGGTGATTGGCGGCATCATCTCGGGTGTTGACAGGCGCTTTTCCAAGCGTGATGGCTCGCCCTGGGCCATCGTCAGCATGGAGGACCACAACGGTGCACAGGTGGATATCCTCGTGTTTAACCAGGTGTATTCGTTGGTGGCCGCGCAAATCGCGGAAGATAACATCATCCTGGCCAAGGTGCAGGTGAAGATCCGCGATGAGCGCATGTCCCTGTTCTGCTCCGATATCCGCATCCCCGATCTTGGCCCCGGCAACGGTGCCGGCCTGCCGCTGCGCCTGACCATGCGCACGGATCAGTGCACGATGGACAACATTGCGCGCCTCAAGCAGGTCCTAGTCAACAACAAGGGCGAGTCGGATGTGTACCTCACGCTTGTCGACGGCGAAGAGTCCACCATGATGGTCCTTGGTGACCACTTGCGCGTGGAGCGCTCCAGCAATCTCATGGGTGATCTCAAAGCGACAATGGGTGCCGGCATCCTCGGGTGAATTTATCTTCGCTTTCGCTATGGGTAGACGGGCCTTGACAGCTAGGCTAGACAGCACAGTCTAGAAGAAAGGAACCCCGTTTCCCATGGTCAATAAGATTCGCACCACCCACGTTGGCTCGCTGCCACGCACGAAGGAGCTGCTGGAGGCAAACCTCGAGCGCTCTGCAGGCACCATCTCCGATGAGAAGTTCCACGAGATTCTTCAGCGATCCGTCGCGGACGTCGTCAAGCGGCAGGTCGACCTTGGCGTCGACATCATCAACGAGGGCGAGTACGGCCACATCACCTCCGGCGCCGTCGACTATGGCGCGTGGTGGAACTATTCCTTTACCCGCCTGGGCGGCCTGACCATGACGGATAAGGACCGTTGGGAAATCGGTGACAAGATCCGTTCCGAGCCGGGCAAGATTCGACTCTCTTCGATGAAGGATCGCCGTGACCGCGCTCTGTTCGCCGAGGCCTACAATGACCCGGATTCGGGTATCTTTACCGGCCGCAAGAAGGTTGCCAACCCGGAGTTCACCGGCCCGGTTACCTACATCGGCCAAGATCAGGTGGAAGCGGACGTCAAGCTGCTTGCCGACGCCCTGCCTGATGGCACCGAAGGCTTCGTCGCCGCCCTATCCCCAGGCGCAGCGGCACGCCTTCCTAACAAGTTTTACGAGGACGAGTCTGACCTCCTGCGTGCCTGCGGTGAGGCGCTCAAGGTGGAGTACAAGGCGATTACGGATGCCGGCTTGACCGTGCAGTTCGACGCCCCGGACCTGGCTGAAGCCT
This sequence comes from Corynebacterium hesseae, assembly GCF_037850265.1. Taxonomy (NCBI): domain Bacteria; kingdom Bacillati; phylum Actinomycetota; class Actinomycetes; order Mycobacteriales; family Corynebacteriaceae; genus Corynebacterium; species Corynebacterium hesseae. The sequence continues at coordinate 1,817,109 of NZ_CP137211.1, read as the reverse complement.
GGGACTCGGTGGTTCCGGAGCCGACGGTTGAGGACTTCCAGGCCTTCCTACGTGAGCGAATCGATGTGCTCAACGAGTCCATCAAGGACATCCCGCGCGAGCAGACTCGTCTGCACATCTGCTGGGGTTCCTGGCATGGCCCACACGTGACGGATATTCCGTTCGAGGACATCATTGAGGAGATCCTGCAGGCCAAGGTCGGCGGATTCTCCTTCGAGGGTGCCTCGCCGCGTCACGCCCACGAGTGGCGCTTGTGGAAGGACCACAAGTTGCCGGAGGGCACCGTCATTTACCCGGGTGTGGTTTCTCACTCCACCAATGCTGTGGAGCACCCACGCTTGGTAGCAGACCGTATCATCCAGTTCGCTGAACTGGTCGGCCCAGAAAACGTGATTGCATCGACGGACTGTGGTCTCGGCGGCCGTCTGCACCACCAGATCGCGTGGGCCAAGCTGGAGTCCCTCGTGGAGGGTGCGCAGATTGCCACCGAGGAGCTGTTCTAATCAGCGAGCGGCCATGAACCAGTGAGCAAACTAAATAAACGCGCGAACCTCCTTGGTTCGCGCGTTTAATTTTTGGTGGGGAGGCGGTTACTTCGCAGCCGCTTTCTCGCCTTCCTTCTTCTGGGAGTTATCCCAGTAAAAGCCGTGGCTCTTGAGGAAGGCGCGCAGACCATCGAGAACGGATGGGTCGAATTGTGCGACCACGGTCAGCGCATTAATAGCGACGGCGACCAGAGCGATAATGCCGCCGACCCACGCAAAGACCTCTTCGGCTGTGTCATTGGGGCGGGCGGACTGTACCCATTCGGGCATCTCGTCCCATTCCTTCTCCAACTCGGCGTCCTTTTCCGCTTGGACGCAGTCTGGCTCTGCTGGCATGCCAGAGGAACCATAACCGTTAAGGATGCCGAGCCCCAGCTCCTGCGGCCCCATGAAGGAAGAACCTGCGGTGCCATCAGCCACCGCCTGCTCGTGCTCCTCACGCGCCTTGTGCACAGCGTCCGCACATTCCTTGGAGAGATCGGAGGTGTCGATGTGACCGACGTTCATCGAGCTTCCACCGTTGGGGCCCTGAGAGCTTCCGCCACTAGAGCTTTGGCTCTGGGAGGAAGCGGGGGACTGGCTGCTCTCAGCGGAGTCAGCGGCTGTGGCCAACGGGGTGACCAGGGCCATCGTCGTCGCGCACACTGCGATAAGGGAGGTGGAAAGGCGCATAATCAGGAGTTCTCCTTGAAAGAAGGTGCGAAGGGGGTGCGAGAAAAAGGGGTGGGCTAGCTTGTCCTAAGCCCACTTCAATGTAGCAGCCCGCCCCGAGGGAAGGTAGGGATTACAGGAACTTCTCCAGCTGCTCGCGCAGCGGTGCTGGGGCAAGGCTGAGGACTGTTTCGCGGACACCCGGAGCGTTCAGCAGGCCGACTGCGGCAGCCACCGCAGCGATGACACCGATGACAGAACCGGCGATGATGCTCGCAGTGGATGAGTGGGAGCTGTGGGTATTCTTGTCCTCGTCGTCCTTGTCACCGGTAGAGTCTTCGTCGTCAAGCAAATCTTCAACAGAGTAGACAGTGGTGGTTCCGGAGACTTCGTTGCCCACGATGAGCAGGTGCTCGCCGTTGGGGGAGTCGGCTTTATCGACGAAGGCGAAGCCCTCCGGGCCCAGGTCACCGGCAGCGGCGAACTCATCGGTGGAGAAGTCGCGGTTGTTGACGTAGGTGACGAAGGAGGCATTGGCCGGGTCGGTGACGTCATAGACGAAAACGCCGCCGACGCGCTCGGCGCCAACGAAAGCATAGGTGCGATCCCCAACCTTGCCGATTGTCAGGGCCTCCGGTTCAGGGCCCTTGTTGTCAGAGCGGTCATCAAACTCGGCCGCTTCGTTGTCGGCGTTGTGGTGGAACACTCCCGGTTCATTCAGCTCAGCGGTGATCTTTTCAAAATCGCTACCGGAGTCGAAGACGACCGTGCCGTTGGCGTCGTAGATGCTGAAGGAGCGAGAGCCGAAGGAATAGAGCTCGTCGAAGCAGCCCTTCTCTTCATTCCACCCGGAGGCGTTGCTGAGCTTCAGGTTGCCGGCCTGCTTCTTGTCGGCGAGCTCGTCCGGATTGACGTCGCCCAGCGCGCCCTCGCACACCTTGCCGTCCTCGATGAGGTCCTTGAGCTCGACTTCATCGGTGTAGACGCCGGAACCACCGTCCTTTTCCTTGACACCCCACTCGCGGGCGTCGCCCTCATTCGCGGTGGCGAAGTAGGTCTGGCCGCCGGCGGTGAAAGCACCGATGGAGTCCGGCATGGACAGACCCTTGACCGGGATGGTGCGCAGCTCGGCGGCGTCATCCTTGTTGGAGGAGTCGAGTGCTACCTGCGAGTGATCCGCAATGTGAGCCGGCAGGATCTTCTCCACTGTGGCGGATTCAATATCGATGACCCCAATGGCATTGGCCTCCTGCAGCGTCACGTATGCCTTGCCCGCCTGGGAGGAGATGTACTCCGGTTCGAAGTCAATGGAGGGCTTCGCCTCGTGCCCGGAGGGACCAAAGACGCGCACGCCCTCAGGCAGTGGCTTGCCGTCGAAAGCCGTGAAATCAGCGATGCGGGCATCCGCCTGAGTCGGCGCCGCAACTCCCGCCGGCAGCTTGATAACGGAGACGGAACCTTCTGGGTCGGCGACGTAATCGGTGCCCTCGGCGTTGAGCTCGTTCGACGGCTCGCCCTCGTTGGCCACGAGAGCGTAGCTTCCGTCCGCGGTGAGGTGGACGTTATCCGGCAAAGCACCCACCGCCACGCGCCCCAGCTCGGCGGTGGCTAAGTCCTCGGCCGCAGCGTTGAAGAAGAGCGCCTCGCCGTTCTCGGTCTTGTCCGCCTGCTGGACGGCGGCCACAGCCAGGCCATCAGGGCGTACGGCTACGGAGTTGATCTCTTTGCCTTCACCGGCAGAAATGGAGCCGATCAAGGTGGGCTTGGCTGGGTCAGCGGCGTCGAGGACGTCGATCTGGCCCGCGTGCGCGTTAACCGTAAGGATGCGCTTGGAGGCTGGGTGGAAGGCCACGATTTCCGCGGCTGATTCTGCGTACACGCCGGACTCATAGGTGCCGATCGGGGTCACCTTGAGGCTGGCGTCAGCGGCGGAATGCTCGATGACGTTGTCCACAATCGCGGCCGAGGATGCCGGCACGGTCAGGCTAAGGCTAGTCGCGGTCGCAGCACACAGCGCGAGAGCGCGGCGGGAGAAAGAGCGAGACATTGAGAAAGACTCCTTGAAGCGGAACGAAAAAGTTTCCGAACCACCGTACGTACCGCCCATGGTGCTTTTGGGGAACGCAGCGTTGCAAACAAACGATATCTAGGTAAACGTTGGGTGAATCGGTCGAATGCTAGGTAATGTGCGACGCGAGAGAGCTGGGGCGCTAAAATGAGCCACCATGACAAGCACCCCGCAAGACTTCGAGCCAATCCACGCCTCTGATATCCAACTGGCACAATCGCGAATTAGCTCGGAGATTGCCCCGACTCCGCTGCAGTATTGCCCGCGCCTGTCCCAAGAAACCGGCTATGAGGTGTACTTAAAACGCGAAGATCTGCAGGACGTGCGCTCCTACAAGATTCGCGGCGCTCTGTACGGCATGTCGAATTTAAGCGAAGAGCAGCGGAAGCAGGGGATTGTTACAGCCTCTGCCGGCAATCACGCCCAAGGCGTGGCTTATGCCTGCCGCACCATGGGGATCCACGGCAAGATCTTCGTGCCGGAGCCGACCCCGAAGCAAAAGCGCGACCGCATCCTGGTCCATGGCGGTGACGTCGTGGAACTCGTTGTCACCGGCGCCAACTTCGATGAAGCAGCTGCCGCCGCGCACGCGGATGCTGCGGAGCGCGGTGCCTTCTTTATTGAGCCTTTCGACGCACGCGATACCGTTACCGGCCAGGGAACCGTCGCCGCGGAAATCGTGTCCCAACTGTCGTCCATCGGTAAATCCCTCGACACCGTGGTGGTCCCCGTGGGCGGCGGTGGCCTGATCTCCGGCATCACCTCCTACCTCGCTGACATGGCCCCGCGCACCGCGGTGGTGGGCATTGAGCCGGCTGGGGCGGCGTCGCTCAGCGCTGCATTCGCTGCCGGCGAGCCGGTAACGCTCGACACCGTGGATCCTTTCGTCGATGGGGCTGCGGTCAAGCGCATCGGTGAGCTGCCCTTCAAGATTTTGGAGGCCAATCAAGGACGCTTGCACTGGGATGTCGTCTCCGAAGGTGCTGTGTGCACTGAGCAGTTGGCGCTGTACCAGAACGAAGGCATCATCGCCGAGCCCGCCGGCGCGCTGAGCGTGACCGGCCTGCGCACGCTGAACCTGCAGCCGGGCTCGACAGTCGTCTGCGTTATTTCCGGCGGCAACAATGACGTGCTGCGCTACGCCGAAATCATGGAGCGCTCCCTAGTGCACCGCGGCCTCAAGCACTACTTCCTGGTGAACTTCCCACAGGAGCCAGGCCAGCTGCGCCACTTCCTGCAGGATGTTCTCGGCCCTGAAGATGACATCACGTTGTTCGAGTACCTCAAACGCAATAACCGCGAGACCGGCGCGGCGCTGGTAGGCATCGAACTGGGCAGCGCAGCGGGCATCGATGGCCTGCTGGAGCGCATGGAGAAGTCGAAGGTGAATTGCCAGCAGCTTAAGCCGGGCACCCCTGAGTACGACTTCCTCGTCGCATAATGCTGGAGAGTTATCAGCGCCCGGTCGGAGGTGACGTCGTCGAGCACGAGATTGAGATCAAACGCTCGCGGTTTATCACCCTCATCGGCCGCGCCACGAACGAGGCGGAAGCACGCGCGCTTATCGACGCCGCCCGCGACCGTTACCCCGACGCCCGCCACCACTGCTCGGCGTATATCTATCACGTCGATGGCTCGAATCCGGTGGAGCGCTCCTCCGATGATGGCGAGCCTTCCGGCACCGCCGGTAAACCGATGCTTGATGTTTTGAAAGGCTCGGGGCTGCTTGATATCTGTGCAGTGGTCGTGCGCTACTTCGGCGGTATCAAGTTGGGCGCGGGCGGGCTCGTTCACGCTTATGGCGGCGCTGTGAGCGAGACGATGGAGCAGGTTGAGCATGTCACGCGCGCCTTGCGCGAGCTCTATACCGTCGAGGTTTCCCACGCGGAGGCCGGCCGGCTGGAGGCGGAGTTGCGCAACCGCGGCGTCGACATGGTGGATACCGCTTATGGCCAGGCGGTGACTTTCACCGTGTCCGTTGAGCCCGGCGGTGAGGAGAAACTCGCTGCAACGCTCGCGGCACTGACTCAGGGTGGGGTAGAGCCGAAGGAAGCCGGAACAGCCTGGGTGGAGCTTTAATGTTGCGGGCTTCTGGCTATGTAAAATAAGCCCCATGACTATGCAGCGACGCCCCAACAATCCCATTGAGCAACGCAAACAAGCCGTACGCACCCACGCACGCAACGGCGCAGTGTGTGTCGTGGGAGGCGTCGCCGGCGGCATCCTCCTGGGTTGGGCATTGACTGGTTTCTGGACCTGTATGGCCATTGGTCTCATCGTCGCCGTGGTCGGCGGCGCTTACAACTGGGTAAAGATCCAGAAGATCGTCAACGAAAACCACAACCTTTAAGCGCCTATGGTGAATCAGCCCGACGGGCGGCCCGTCCGCATTGACGTCTGGGTCTGGTCCGTGCGCATGTTCAAGACCCGGTCAGAAGCTGCCACGGCGGTGCGCGCCGGGCACGTCAAGCTCAACGGCAACGCCACCAAGCCCGCGCAGCAGGTTGTCCCCGGCGACCGCGTGCGCGTGTGGCGCAACCACCACGAACATGATCTCGAGGTGCTCGCCACCGTGTCCAAGCGCGTGGGCGCTCCCATCGCGCGGACCTGCTACATCGACCACGCACCGCCGCCACCGCCGAAGGAGTTTTTACCCTCGGTTCCGGTTCGCCCGCGCGGTGCCGGCCGCCCCACGAAGAAGGAGCGTCGGCAGATGGACAAGTTCCGCGGCGGATTCCGCTAATTATTCCGGAAGTTTTTTAAGGCCTTCAGGCGCGCGTTCAGACGACGCTTGCGATCCTTGCGGTCGCCGGCTTGGGCGGTGGCCTCGATGTGCTGGGCGCCGAACTTGTTGAGCAGCAAATCGTCGATAAGCCTGACCTGGCCCGGGCGGAAGCGGTAGCGCATGGCGTCATGCACGTGGGCGATAGCGTCTTCATCGAGGAGCTGCTTGAGCTGGCTTAGACGATTGATGCCGTTGTTTTCTAAAAGCTCCGCTAGGAAGCGATAGTGCTCCGAGCGTGAACGCGGAAAGCGGTTACCCAGAATGATGGCGAGGACGCCGGGGAGGGTCTCTGCCGTGATTTCCACGTCATCGTCCGCCTCGGAGCTGGGGGCCTTAAGCGCCGCAATCTCATCGAACTGCTGGTCCGCCAACTCAATGAGGCCCGCAGCGAGCGTGAAGAGGCGATCCACCTGTGGGGATGGCGGGTTTGGTCCCTGCTTGTACCGGATATCGTGCTCAAATTCCGCCCAGGCGTGCTGCAGCACAGTGCGGATTTGAATCTCAAAGGTCCAGCCAACATAGGCTTCAAGTTCCTCAAGGGCAGCGGCACTATCTTCAGAAACCTTGAGCACTAGGTGGTGTGAACCATAGCCAAAGCCGCCGGAAATCCGCGTTTCTGCTGCCTTGTCCACCGAGCGAAGCACGGTGAAGGTTTCTCCCAGAACTTCGAGGGCCTCCGGAATAACCGTGGAGTGGAAGACGGTAATCCGCACGCCCAAGACATCGTGGATATCCTCCCACGGAGTGGGGTACATGAGCTCGCCGTTGCCGCGACGCTTCTTTGCCTTGGCCTTCAGGGACGGCCATTGCTTCACACGGGTAGCTACGCGGTCGAAGATAATTCCGGCGTCGTTAAGCAAGTCCTCGATGGCATCGCGGAAGTCCTGCGCCGCAGTGGGATGCGCGTGCACCCAGGAATGATACTGGTTGCTCAAGCGGGACATGGATGATTCAGCCATCGTGAAACGTGACTCCTTTCGGCCACGGCGGAAAAGTGCGGGGGTGTGTCTACACCTCCAACGGGAAGCCGTTAGCTAATACTAGCGGTTGCATGCTGAGCGGGGCTCGATGGCGCGGACGCAATTCAGCAGCGCGCCACGCTAACTCCGTGGCGCGATGCGGGCATACGTTGAACAACGCATAAAGAGTGTGCGCATCAGGCACGAGGTACGTGATGCTTCGAGCCTGGCTGAGCCTCTGAAGATGATTGTCTAGGATAACGAAAGCCTGCGGATGGGCCAACCAGGACGATATCGTGCAGCGATGAGCACGCACCTCGAGGCCTGCCTCGGCCCCCATGAAGCCCAGCTCGGCAGGGCGGGTGAAGAACCGCAGTCCCTGCTCCGTCAACGCTCGCCGCTGCAGATTCAGCGCTGCGGAATCCCATGCCTGGCGTACGGTCAAGCCCATATCATCCAGAGCGCGCTGGCTCACACGCTTGGCCTCCGTACCCGTGCCGCGCACTATGGACATCGATAGCGTGCGCGATAACTGGAGGCTAGCAGGTGAGTCCCCAAAACCATCATCACACAGCTTATTTCCGGTCAGCTCTTCGCTCGGGCAGAGCGAGGGGAGAAGGCGATCGACGTGGAGGGAAGTGGATAGCGCGATGGACATAAGGATTTATCTCCGTAACGGTTGGGCAGGTGCAGATTCCTTATGCTTATTGGACTGCGCTCCACGCCCACCGGTTCCCAGCGAAGAGGAGAATTCCTTTGGATTGGGCTTATCGCGGGTGCCTTGAGACCAATCGCGGGTTAAAACGGAGGTGCTTCATCGAGTTGAAGCTCCTCGAGGAGCTTGTCTGTCTGCCAGATCTCAATATTCTGGCCCTTGCCTTGTAGCTCTTCGGCGCGCTTTTCCTTCGATGTCTTGGTGGCCCACTGGCCTACGACGAGGATGGTGGTCTTCTTCGTGACGTTCTTGCCCACCTTTCCACCGCGCTCAGCAATCTTGGACCACAACAGACCTTTATCAAAAGGTTCGAAGTCACCAGTGAGGGTGACATTCTGGCCAAACAATGCGCCTTCTGGATCGGCGTCGGGGTTCGGATCCGGGATGGTGTCTGGCGTGGATACGGACTGCCATGGGGCCGGCCCGCGGCGCTGTGCGGTCCCGGAGCTCTTCTTTTTCGCACCCGAGGTCGTCCCCGCCATGCGCGTCTTGTCGCGGAAATCCGTGCCGGCGCCTAAGTCCGCTGCAGACAACGGAGCAGTGTTGGCGCGCAGAACTGGGATGACGGACTCCTCGCTCAAGGTGCCCAGGGCAAAGTCCCGGGTGGTGAACAAGTCCTCGATGGAACCAGAGTGACCAAAGCGCTGGGCCAGGGCACTAATAATTTCGCCGGCTGCCCGGGCATCCGCTGTGGCTTCGTGGTGGTGGAAGTCCTCGGCCCCGATGTAAGAGGTGACGGTCGGAAGCTTATGATTGGCCACGTCGATGACGCCGGCGCGGGAGGCATCGCGAGCCAGGGCCAGCGAGCACGCCAAGCGAATCTCCGGAACCGGCGCCGCAGATTTCATAAGGCCGCTGCGCAAGGCCGTGGAATCGAACTGTGCGTTGTGGGCCACCATCGTGTCAGAGCCGAGGAAGTCGAAGAGCTCGGCAGCAGCATCCGCAAAGGGCGAAGCATCAGCGACGTCATCTGGCGTGATGCCGTGGATACTGATGTTGACGTCGTCGAAGTGCTCTAGGCCCGGCGGGGGAGTGCACAACCACGTACGGGACTCGGTCTCTTCGCCATCGCGGAAGCGGACCGCGCCGATCTGGCACACCGAACCCCAGTTGTCATTGGCCGTTTCCACATCGACGGCGGTGAAGTTCAATCCCTGAACACGAGTGCTGGCGGCCGGTGCTTCGCCGCGCAAGGCAGCCTCCACCGCCTGCGCGAAAGCCGTGGCATCCTGGCCGGGTGCAAAACGGATGACCGTGTCACCAGCACCACCTTCGGCACCGCTAGTGCCGTGAACGATGACCTGCCCAAAACCCGTTGCCGTCGGCTCCGTGCATTCCACGCCCGTGGCTCCAGCGAGGGAGAGACTCTCGTGGGCTGGTGCGCCGAGGGAAGAAGCAAGCAAAGAGCGGCGGAAAACAAGGGCTTCGGCGGTGACATCAATGACGGCACCGTGGGCAGTGTAGGACACGGATTCCTTTCAAAGCATGGTGTTGGTGGTGGAGAGCAAGCGGTGAAGAAGCAGCCAAAGCTTCAGCTGCTTCTTGCCGAAGCAACCGATTATGCAGATTCGTCGTTGTCGTCGAAGACCGGGGGCTCGGTCTGGCGCAAGATCAGCGTGGAGCGCGGCTGCACCATGATGGTTCCTGCGGCAGCGATCAGCTTTTCCTCGTCCGGGTATCCGCCGGAATCAGAAGTATCGACGATGAGCCGCCAGCTAGCACCCAAGTCCTTCTTCGGCAGGGTGAACTCAATGTCCTCGTGGTGAGCGTTGAAAATCATGATGAAGGAATCATCCGTGATGCGCTCACCGCGGGCGGTGGTCTCCGTAATGGCGTTGCCGTTGAGGTAGACCATGAGGGCCTTGCCGAACTCAAAATCCCAGTCCTCCGGAGTCATCAGCTTGCCGGAAGGCACGAGCCATGCAATATCGCGGTCTTTCACCTCAGAACCAAAGGGTCCACCGGCCAAGAAACGCTGGCGACGGAACACCGGGTGGTTCTTGCGGATGTTAATCAGGCGCTTAGTAAAACCGTGCATGGCGATGTTCTTTTCCTGCTCCAACATCGACCAATCGATCCAGGAAATCTCGTTGTCCTGGCAGTACACGTTGTTGTTGCCGCCCTGGGTGCGGCCTAGTTCATCGCCGTGGCACAGCATCGGGGTGCCTTGGGAGAGCAGAAGGGTAGTGAGGAAGTTGCGGACCTGGCGGCGGCGGAGCTTCTTAATTTCTTCGTCGTCAGTCGGGCCCTCCACGCCGTGGTTCCACGAGCGGTTGTGGGATTCACCGTCGCGGTTGTCCTCCCCGTTGTCCGCGTTGTGCTTTTCGTTGTAGGACACCAAATCACGCAGCGTGAAGCCGTCGTGAGCGGTGATGAAGTTAATGGATGCGGTGGGGCGGCGGCCGTTGTTGGCATACAAGTCGGAGGAGCCGGTCAAGCGTGAGGCAAACTCACCCATCTTCGACGGTTCCCCGCGCCAGAAATCACGGACGGTATCGCGGTACTTACCGTTCCATTCGCTCCAAATGGGCGGGAAGTTACCAACCTGGTAGCCGTTATGGCCCACGTCCCAGGGCTCGGCGATGAGCTTGACCTTGGAGACCACCGGGTCCTGCTGCACCAGATCGAAGAAGGTGGCGAGCTTGTCGACGTCATCCAGCTCGCGTGCCAGAGTAGACGCGAGATCGAAGCGGAAGCCATCCACGCGCATTTCCGTCACCCAATAACGCAGCGAATCCATAATCAGTTGGAGGGAGTGCGGGTGGCGGACATTGAGGGAGTTACCGGTGCCGGTGTAGTCCATGTAGTGCTCGGGATTGTCATCGACCAAGCGGTAGTAGGCATGGTTATCAATACCGCGGAAGGCAATGGTTGGCCCCATGTGGTTGCCTTCGGCGGTGTGGTTGTAGACGACATCGAGGATGATCTCGATTCCAGCCTCGTGGTAAGCGCGAACCATAGCCTTGAACTCAGCCACTGCCTCACCTGGCTTCTTGGCGTAGGCGTAGTCCGCATGCGGAGCGAAGAAGCCGAAGGTGTTGTAGCCCCAGTAGTTACGCAGGTCCAGCTGGCGCAGACGGTCATCCTGGAGGAACTGGTGGACCGGCAGCAGCTCGACGGCCGTCACACCCAAGTCCTTGAAGTAGTTGATGATCGCCGGGTGCGCCATGCCGGCGTAGGTGCCGCGCAGCTCCTCTGGCACATCCGGGTGCGTCATCGTCATGCCCTTGACGTGGGCTTCGTAGATGATGGTCTCGTTATCCGGGGTATGCGGCCGGTTGTCGCCGTGCCACTCGAAGAAGGGGTTGATGACCACCGACAGCATCGTGTGGCCCAAGGAATCATCCTCGTTGCGCCCGGTGCCAGGCTCTTCAGCGAAGATATCGTAGGAGTACAGCGAGGCATCGCCGTCAAAATCACCGTCGAAGGCGCGGGCATAAGGATCGACAAGCAGCTTCGAGGGATCGCAGCGCAAGCCGTGCTCTGGTTCATAAGGGCCGTGGATGCGGTAACCGTAGCGCTGTCCGGGGCTGACGTTGGGGAGGTAGGCGTGCCAGACATGGGCGGTGACTTCGGTCAACTCAATGCGCTCTTCGCTGCCATCGTGGTCGATGAGGCAGAGCTCAACCTTTTCCGCGATTTCGGAAAAGATAGCAAAATTAGTTCCGGCTCCATCGAAGGTGGAGCCGAGCGGGGAGGGGGAACCAGGCCACACCTGGCGAGATGGCGTTAGATCAGCACGGGTCTCAGTCATGAGGCTCAGCTTAGTCAATTCTATTCGCAGCGATCGGTTCGCAGTGACTTTAGACCGGCAACCATGAGTTCCGCGGCGCGCACAGAGGTGGCGTCCACGGGCGCGGTGCCCGGAGAAGGAGAGGCCGTGCTGGGCGACGCCCCACTGAGCTGCTCGCGGGATTGCTCCATGAACGTAGCCCCGAGTGTGTAGTGGATCAGCGTACGAGCGGCGACGGCGATATCCTCCGGTGACGCATCGGGGGCTTCTTTCTGCAGCGTGGTTGTGAATAACTCTTCTAAGTCGGTGCTGGCTGAAGACTCTGGGAAAGCGGCGCCAGCGATGGCTACCTCGGCTCCATCGCGCCAGCGGCGCAGCTCCCGGTGCAGCGAGCTGACCAACTCCGCCGTGGTTTCACCCGCGACGGGGGAGAGGATCTCAGCGGTCATGGCGGCGATGAGCGATTGCTTGTTAGCTACATGCCAGTACAAGGCGCCGGGAGCCACGTCGAGGTTGGTGGCGACGCGGCGCATGGTGACGTCGGCAAGCCCGTAGCGGGTCAAGAGTTCGAGGGCGGTGGAAACGATAGCGTCGCGAGATAGATGCACACGACCAACTCTACGCGGCGCAAGAAACCCCTAGTGGGGCTCACAGGAAGCTTCAAGGTGTAAAATATGATTTCTTCAAACAGCCCTTGTTAGGGTTGTCGGAGATGCCCAAGAGCAACCACCACGCCTAGCGTGGATTTACCTATCGCTCTCTATTTAATTTGAGGAGTTATCCCTTGTCCTTTTTGACACCTGCCAAGAAGTCCCTCATCGCTGTTGCACTCGTTGCACCGCTTTCCTTGGCTGCTTGTGGTTCCGATGACGAGAACGCAGGCGACACCGCTTCCTCTGCGGCAAAGACCACCACGACGACGAAGTCCAAGGAAAAGACGTCTGAGAAGAAGACGGAAGAGAAGACTTCTGAGGAAAAGAAGGAGGGGGAAGAGAATAAGGACGGCGAGAGCGCTGCTCCGAAGCCGGAGGGAGAGAATCCTGAGGGCGGCAACCAAGCCGTGGCCAACCCCTTCGAAGAGGGCGCTGACCCGTTCCAGAACATGCCAAAGGTTGAACCGGTTCAGGGCGAGGCCGCAAGCCAGGAGGATATCGACGGTATCAACACCCTGGTACGTGGCATGTATGAGCAGCAGACCATGCGCTCCTTTGTGAAGTACCTTCCGGAGCACACCTGCGCGGCCGTGCGTAATGATCCGAACTCCGGCCTCGACCAGGTGGACTACAACCAGGTCCCGGATGTGCCGATGAACCAGCTCAAGGACATGATGGCCGCAGCTGGCCAGGACACCTCCCAGATGGAGGGCTTCGACTGGTCCAAGACCGGCGTTGAGTCCATCAACGATGTCGTGGTTAACGGCGATGACGCCTCCGCGACCGTGAACGTCAACACCAGCCAGGGCATGGATAGCTCCACCATGCGCTTCAAGCGCGAGAACGGTAACTGGACCTTCTGCGGCTAGAGATTATCGTGCCTGCACTGCGTGCACCTAGCTTTCATATACCCCGCGCCATTGGATTCGGCGCGGGGTTGCTCGCGTTAGCGCTCCTTGGTTTCTCCGCTGTTGGCGCTGTCTGGGGGCTGTGGCGGCCTACTCTGGAGGGCCATCGCATGGAGGATGGCGGCTATGTCCTGCGCAACGTTGCCGACGTGCAATTCGATTCTTATATCACCTTCGTGCTGATCACCGGAGTCCTCGGTATGGCCTTGGGAGCAATCGCCCACCGCTGGGGAGAGCGCTACCGTGGCGTCGGTGTGCTGCTGTGGGTGGCGCTGGCGGCTTTGGCCGGTGCGGCGTCCTTCTATGTCTTCGGTGGGGCGACGGCCACTGATGTTCCGGAGAACCCCGGGGAATTCGTGGAGTTCGTGCCGAAGTTTTCGCCCGGCATCGCGTGGCTTGTGGGACCATTTATGGCCATGTTTGTCTACTGGTCCGCGCTGTTCTTTGAGCCGCCCAGCGTGGCGCTCGAAAGTGAAACGGAAGAAAATGAGGCAGCGGTCGACGTGCGCTAGGGCCACGCGACGGGGGAGGAGCCCACGGCATCGCGTGAAATGTCATCGATGCCGTGGAGGACGTGCTTGATGCCGCGGCCGAGGGCGGTTATCAGTTGGGCGTCGGAAAGCCCGGCGCCCGTCATGACCGCGTAATCAATGCGCACCTGCAGCCCGTCAACGTTGGAGTGGCAGAAGGCCGAGGCCGAGTGATTGTTCCGGTTCCAATCATTGCAAATAAGGAAAATCCTGGAGAACTCGCTGCCCTGTAGGTTCGGGTCCCAATGGCCTTTGATGATGAGGCTTGGGCCGGAGTCAATGGCGAAGGCAAAGAGGACGTCATTGATCCAGGCATAAACTGCTTCATCGCCATCTGATTGGAAGCGCGAAATTCCCAGAGCGGGTAAGAGGGCTTCGAGGCGGTCCGTATCGACGCTGGCGACGGGGCCGTCGAGTTCTGTCTGTTCTTCCGGGACTGCCGGGCGGGGAAGCGTGAGAACGGGGAAAAGTTTAGCCAGTTCTTCGAGGCAGGCCGCGGCGTTGTGGAGCGCTGGCACTACCGAAGCGGAGAGTTGGGCGCTTGTGGGTTTCTGGTGCACCACGAGGAAGGAGTGACCCCACACTTCGACTTCGGTAGGGGAGGAATAGTTGAGCACGAGGTGCGGCGAGAGGCAGTCGTGGTTCCAGTCGTTGACGAACTCGCTGAGACTGGGGATATCGCCGAAACCAAGAATGCCATGGTGGGTGGTGTAGAAACGCAGGATCGGCTCGCCCTCAGTGTCCATGAAAGCGCGGGTTTCCCCGAGTGGCGAGTGCGGGAAGAGGAGCTCGTGTGCGGTTACCCGTATGCAGTCAAGGTTTTCCCGGCGCGTGAGGCGTTCGACGCGGGCAAGCAGGTCTGACGGGGACTGGCGGTCCAGGCCGTCGGCGCCGTTGCTCATTTCGCCACCTCCCTCTACCGATTCGGGATGCCGGAATGTGTTACTAGTGGCACATTCTATAACCCGCACCTGCCGGTTCGCTGGCTTTTCGGTCCGGGTATAGTAATGGGAAGGTATAGAAACCACTGCATATTATAAAAGAGGTCCCAGCATGCTACGAACCATCGACCTGCGTGGAGAGGCACTTACTACCTCCCGTTTGCGCCGAGTATTGCCGCGAGGGGGCACGGACGTGTCCTCGGTGATGGGCACTGTTATCCCCATGGTGGAGAAGGTCCGTGACGGCGGAGCGGCGGCCGCCCTCGACTTCGGCGAAAAATTTGACGGCATTCGCCCGGCCGCGGTGCGAGTTCCTCAGGAGGAGCTAAAGAAAGCAGTCGATGAGCTGGACCCGAAAGTGCGGGCAGCCATCGAGGAATCCATCGCGCGCGTGCGTGCTGTCCACGCTGACCAGAGGCCGGATTCGCACACGACCACCCTGGCGCCGGGGGCAACGGTCACCGAGGTCTTTCACCCCATCGAGCGGGTGGGGCTGTATGTCCCAGGCGGCAAGGCGGTGTATCCGTCTTCCGTCATTATGAACGCCGTCCCCGCCCAGGAAGCGGGCGCTGAGGCGATGGTCGTGGCCTCCCCACCACAGAAGGAGTTTGGTGGTCTGCCGCACCCGACTGTCTTGGCAACGTGTCACATGCTCGGCGTGGACGAGGTGTGGGCAGTAGGCGGCGGGCAAGCCATTGCCCTTCTGGCCTATGGCGATGATGAACCGGTTACCGGTGAGGAAGCACTGGAGCCTGTCGATATCATTACCGGCCCAGGCAACGTGTTTGTTGCCGCTGCTAAACGCGCAGTGCAGGGCGTGGTGGGCATTGATGCGGAGGCCGGGCCCACGGAGATCGCCATTTTGGCAGACGATAGCGCCAACCCCGTCTACGTGGCCTATGACCTCATCTCCCAGGCAGAGCATGATCCCATGGCTGCTTCCGTGCTCATTACTGATTCAGAGGAGTTTGCCGCCGCCGTGAACGCGGAGGTAGCGCAGCGTTATACCGCCACCGCCAATGCCGAACGCGCCGCCGAGGCGCTGCGCGGTGAGCAGTCGGGCATTGTCGTGGTTGAGGACCTTGAGACGGGAATCGCCGTCGCGGATGCCTATGCCGCCGAGCACTTGGAGGTGCACACGATAAACGCCCGGGCAGTTGCGGAGCGCATTCGCCACGCCGGTGCCATCTTCGTTGGCGACTATTCTCCCGTACCTCTTGGTGATTACACCGCGGGTTCCAACCACGTTTTGCCAACCTCTGGAACCGCGCGGTTTAGCGCCGGCTTGTCGACGCACACCTTCCTTCGCCCAGTAAACCTCATCGAGTATGACCGCGCGGCACTCGGCGAGGTATCAGAGAACGTTATCGCCTTCGCCACAGCGGAGGCGCTGCCCGCCCACGGTGAAGCAATCGCCGCACGATTCGCCGAAGACACAGATGCCCAGAAAGGAGAGGCTTAAACCATGGCTGAGCTGAAGGATCTTCCCCTTCGTGAAGAATTGCGTGGTTCCAGCGCCTATGGCGCCCCGCAGCTGACGGTAACCAACCAACTCAATACCAACGAGAATCCTTATCCGCCGTCGGAGGCGCTGGTGAAGGACATGGTGGAGGCCGTCGAGAAGCACGCACGCCAACTCAACCGCTACCCGGAGCGCGATGCCGTCGAGCTGCGCACGGCGCTGGCGGAATACGTCAGTGAGCAGACCGGTGTCACCGTGGGCGTGGAGAACGTGTGGGCAGCCAACGGTTCCAACGAGGTGCTCCAGCAGCTGCTGCAGGCCTTCGGTGGGCCGGGCCGCAGCGCGCTGGGATTTACGCCGAGCTACTCCATGCATCCGATCCTGTGCGCAGGTACACAGACCGAATTCATTTCCTGCCCGCGCGATGAGGACTTCCGCATCGATGAGGAGGCGGCTTTGGGGGCCGTCGCCAAGCACAGCCCCGACGTCGTCTTCATCACCACCCCGAACAACCCCACCGGTGATGTCACCCCGATCGAACTGGTGGAGAAGATCGCGCAGGCCGCGCCGGGCATCGTCATCGTGGACGAGGCCTACATGGAATTCTCGCCCTCGCCCTCAGCTACAACACTGCTGGCGAAGTACCCGACCAAGCTCGTAGTCTCGCGCACGATGTCCAAGGCCTTCGATTTCGCCGGCGGGCGCTTGGGCTACTTCGTGGCGGATCCCGCTTTCGTGGAAGCCGTGATGCTCGTCCGCTTGCCGTACCACCTCTCCGTGCTATCCCAGATCGCGGCCACAGTGGCTCTTGCTCACAAGGAGGAGACCTTGGGTACCGTGGCGAAGCTTTCGGCGGAGCGGGATCGGGTTGTCGCACGGCTCCAGGAACTTGGCTATTACGTGGTGCCGAGCGAATCCAACTTCGTCTCCTTTGGACGCTTTGCCGACCAACACGCGGTGTGGCAGGGATTCCTCGACCGCGATGTGCTGATCCGAGACAACGGCGTGCCGGGTCTCCTGCGCGCCACGATTGGGCTGCCCGAAGAGAATGACGCCTTCCTTTCGGCCGCGGCGGACTTGGCAGATACAGTAGAGATGACTAACTGAGAACTGAAACTTGAGCCCAGGCAAAGGCTCATGATGAAAAGAAGGAGCGTGGGACAATGAGCGCTGGTGAAGCTACACGCCACGACTTAGGCGACCGCATTGGCCGCGCAGAGCGCGTCACCGGGGAGACAAAGATCTCCGTCGAAATCAACCTCGATGGCACCGGCCAGGCGGATATTTCGACGGGGCTGCCGTTCTTTGACCACATGCTCAACGCTGTGTGTACCCACGGCTCCTTTGACCTTCAGGTGCACGCCGAAGGTGATATCCACATCGATGCCCACCACACGGTGGAAGACACCGCGATTGTGCTAGGCCGCGCTTTCCTCGAAGCGCTGGGGGATAAGTCCGGCATCCGCCGTTTCGGCTCCCAGCTTCTGCCCATGGATGAAACGCTGGTGGAGGCCGTCGTTGACATTTCTGGGCGGCCCTACTTTGTCATGAATGGCGAGCCGGAGAACTTGGAGTGGCAGGTTATTGGCGGGCACTACGCCACGGTGATCAACCGGCACTTCTTCGAAACCTTTGCCACACACTCGGCGACGACTCTGCACGTCAACGTGCGCTATGGGCGCGATCCGCACCACATCACGGAAGCCGAGTACAAGGCAGTGGCCCGCGCCCTGCGCCAGGCTACCGAGCGGGATCCGCGAGTAACCGGAGTTCCTTCGACGAAGGGAGCACTCTAAGACGCTATGAATGTCATGGTTCTCATTCTCTTTCTCGTCGCCGGTCTGCTCGTCGGCGGCGCGTGGGCGGCGTATCAGAACGGTTCAGTATTGCTGACTGTGGTCGCGGGCGCGCTCGCGGCGGTCGCCGTGGCCGCCGCGTTGGTCTGGTTCCTCGACATCTTTTCGGCAGGATTGGCGGCAAAGTGACAGATAACGCCCCTCAGAGTGTGTGGAAGGTTGCCGGCTTCAAGGAAACCATGATCGCGGTGGTTTCCGCCTTCGGCGCGTGGTCAGTCTTGCTACCCGTGGTGCCGTTGGCTGTGTTGGATTCCGGCGGATCGGCCACGCTGGCTGGCGCCACAACCGGCGTATTCATGCTGGCCACGGTGCTCACCCAAATGGCGACTCCGATGCTGCTGCGCATCTTTGGCTACCGGCCGATCATGGCGGCGTCGGCGCTGCTCTTGGGCGTGCCGGCGTTGGGCCACATGCTGGGCGACGCCGCCCCAATCGCCCTAGGCTTTTCCGCACTGCGCGGTATTGGCTTTGGTGCCCTGACGGTGTCAGAAAACGCGCTCATCGCGGAAATCACGCCGCGGCGCTTGTTGGGCAAGGCCACTGGAATCTTCGGCCTTTTTATCGGCGCGGCACAGATGGCCTTCCTGCCCGTCGGCCTTGCCGTCGCCGCAGCGTACAACTATAACGTGGTGTACCTCTTGGCCGCCGGCCTCGGCCTGCTGGGTTTCTTCACCTGCATCTTGGTACCGCAGATCAAGGCTGCCCCAGTGGGAGTGCCGGACCCATCGGATACCACTCCGCGTGCCCCAATGTGGAAGCTTGTGCTCGTGCCCGCACTGGCGTTGATGAGCTTCTCCGTGAGCTACGGCGTGGCTTCGAATTTCATTTCGCCGGCCGTGCGCGAATTGGATCCTGAACGCGGAGCGGTTTTGGGCGGCTTCATGCTGTCCGTGATTGGTGGCGCGGGCATGGTTGCGCGCTACGTCGCCGGTGTCGTGGCGGACCGGGTGGGCAAGCCTGGCACACTCATGATTCCGGCCCAGGCTTCCTCGGTTGTGGGTGTGGGACTCATCGCCGCCGTGCTGTGGCAAGAGTGGTCGGTATGGCTGCTCGTGTTCGGTACGGTCATCTACGGTGCCGGCTTCGGCATCGTTCAAAACGAGGCGCTGCTGTCGATGTTTGACCGCCTCCCACGCGAGCGGCTCTCCGAGGGTTCTGCGGTGTGGAACATCTTCTACGACGGTGGTACTGGCCTTGGTTCGACGGTCCTTGGCGCCGTCGTGGCGATGTCAGGATACAAAGGCGCTTTTTCCGCAGGTGCCGCCATCATTGCGGTGGGCTTGCTCATGACGGCTGCTGACCTAGCTTTGGGTAAGACCCGCGTGAGCGAACTCAATGACATCCAAACGCGCTTGCGCAGGATTAGAAGGCCGAGGAGGCCCGGAAAGGAGCCACGATGAGCTCACACGACGTAGTTGTCCTTGATTATGGTGCCGGCAACGTCCGCTCGGCTGTGCGCGCACTGGAACGGGTCGGCGCCACCGTGACGGTGACCGCAGACCCGAAGCTGGCGGTGGAAGCCGATGGCCTGCTGGTACCCGGCGTAGGCGCCTTCGCCGCCTGCATGGAAGGCCTGCGTGCGGCCCAGGGCCCACGGATCATTGGCCAACGCCTAGCTGGCGGCCGCCCAGTTCTCGGTATCTGCGTAGGAATGCAGATTCTCTTTGAGTCCGGTACAGAACACGGCGTTTATACGGAAGGCTGTGGTGAGTGGCCGGGGGAGGTGACCCGCTTGCAGTCGCCGGTTCTGCCCCACATGGGCTGGAACACCGTTGAGCTTCCCGACGATAGCCTTATGTTCCATGGCGTGAGCGCGCAGGATCGCTTCTACTTCGTGCACTCCTATGCCGCGCGGAGCTGGGAGCTCGAGACTGAAATCACTGAGCCGCCGAAGGTGGCGTGGTCCGAATATGGCGGTGACCGTTTTGTCGCCGCGGTAGAAAACGGTGCGCTATGGGCCACGCAATTTCATCCGGAGAAGTCGGGTGACGTCGGCTCGCAGCTGCTAAAGAACTGGATTGGAACGCTTTAAAGAGCCCACTCGAAAGGTAGACTACCCACCATGAGCTTTACACTGTTGCCCGCGGTTGATGTCGTCGACGGTCAGGCGGTTCGCCTTGATCAGGGAGAGGCCGGAACTGAAAAGCCCTATGGCTCGCCGCGTGAGGCCGCCCTTAAGTGGCAGGCCCAAGGCGCGCAGTGGCTGCACGCAGTAGATCTGGACGCAGCCTTTGGCCGCGGCTCCAACCACGAGCTGCTCGCTGAGATCACCACGAGCGTGGACCTTAACGTGGAGCTGACCGGAGGTATCCGGGATGATGACTCCTTGGCCCGTGCACTCGCCACCGGAGCCCGCCGCGTCAATATTGGTACCGCGGCTTTGGAGAACCCCGAATGGATTGCCAAGGTCTTGGCAGAGCATGGTGACCGCATCGCGGTTGATCTCGCAGTCCGGATGGTGGACGGCGAGTGGCGCACGCGCGGCAACGGCTGGGTTTCCGATGGTGGCGACCTCTGGGAGGTACTCGAGCGCCTCGACGCCGCTGGTTGCACTCGCTTCGTGGTGACGGACGTGTCCAAGGACGGGACGCTGCAAGGCCCCAACATCGAACTGCTGCGTGAGGTTGCGGCCGCCACGGAGGCAAAGGTAACAGCCTCCGGTGGGATTTCCACCCTTGATGATCTGCGTGAATTGGCCCTCTACGAAAATGAGGGAATTGATTCCGCCATCATCGGCAAGGCTCTCTATGAGGAGCGCTTCACACTGGAGGAGGCGCTCGCGGCGGTTGCGGAAGTTACTCCGTTGCCGGGCGAAGAATACATTGACCCGATCGAGGAGAGGTAGGCCAATGGCCCCGATGTCAGGAACCTCCGCGTCGGATCCGCGCGAACTCGTGGCCTTTGCAGAAGCAGCGGTGGACCAGGTTGATGATCTCTTCCGCCGGGGCCTCGGTGCAGCGCCCGCGCGTTTCAAGGGCGAAGGGGACTTTGCCACCGAGGTGGATTTGCTGATTGAACAGCAGCTGCGACTGACGCTGAACCAGCTCACCGGTATCCCGGTACTCGGTGAAGAATCAGGCGGCAGCCTTGAAGAAACGGTGTGGGTTGTGGATCCCGTGGATGGAACCGCGAACTACTCAGCCGGGAATCCATGCTGCGGCATTCTTGTCACGCTTATCCACGAAGCAAAGCCGGTTGTTGCAGTAGCGGATTTCCCTCTGCTACACCGCCGCGTCGTTGCGGCGCAGGGCATGCAGCTGCGAACCAGCGGCGGCCCCTCCACTGGTTTCGGTGGTGGCGAAGAAGCCCAGGGATTCGACGAGGCTCGTGGCCACGTGGGCTGCTCCTCGCACCTGCCGACGGGCCTGTTCAATGATCTCCGGGAGACCGGGCTGCGTCCCCGCATGACCGGGTCCGTGGGTCTGGATAATGCATTTGTGGCTCAAGGCGTGTTTGACGGCGCGGTGAATTTCTCGCCGCACCCGTGGGATAACGCGGCGGGTGCTCTCATGATCAAGGCTGCCGGTGGCCGCGTGAGTGATCCAGAAGGCAACGAGTGGACCGCGCATTCACAGGGATTCGTGGGCGGTACCCCGCAGGTGCATGCCACGATCTTGGATGCCATCGCCCGAAACCCCCGCGGAAGCCGTTGATAGGCGCTTGGCTTGCCTAGGACGCTAGCGCTCGTCGCTAGCGCCGCATACCGGACTTGAATTTCATCAATCGGCAGTTCGATTCGAGCTGCCTTTCATTTCGCTTTGAGCTTTAGGAGGATTGTCACCATGGCTCTTGCCGTGCGAGTGATCCCGTGCCTTGACGTTGATAATGGCCGCGTGGTCAAAGGCATTAACTTTGAAAACCTGCGTGATGCCGGCGACCCAGTCGAGTTGGCCGCCCATTACGACCGCGTGGGTGCTGATGAGCTGACTTTTCTCGACGTGTCAGCGTCGAAGGACGGCCGCGGTACCATGCTTGACGTCGTACGCCGCACCGCCGATCAGGTCTTTATCCCGCTGACCGTTGGCGGTGGAGTGCGGTCTGTCGACGACGTCCGCGAACTGCTGCGTGCCGGCGCCGATAAGGTCTCCGTCAACTCCTCTGCCATCGCGCGCCCAGAGCTACTGCGCGAGCTCGCGGATGTGTTTGGCTCGCAGTGCATTGTGTTGTCGGTGGATGCGCGCCGTGCTGCAGATTTCCCCAGCGGATTCGAGGTCACCACGCATGGCGGAACGCGTTCTGCGGGCCTCGATGCCGTGGAATGGGCCAAGCGCGGTGAGGACTTGGGCGTCGGCGA
Source organism: Corynebacterium hesseae (assembly GCF_037850265.1). Classification (NCBI taxonomy): domain Bacteria; kingdom Bacillati; phylum Actinomycetota; class Actinomycetes; order Mycobacteriales; family Corynebacteriaceae; genus Corynebacterium; species Corynebacterium hesseae. The sequence continues at coordinate 1,795,009 of NZ_CP137211.1, read as the reverse complement.
AATCTTGCTGAACTCCATGGACGGCGACGGAACCAAGGCGGGCTTCGATATCGAATTGATCGAGGCAGTGCGCGAGAAAGTTTCCGTTCCGATCATCGCCTCCGGCGGTGCGGGAAAGGCCGAGGACTTCCCACCGGCTGTTGACGCTGGAGCAGATGCGGTGCTGGCCGCCAGCATTTTCCACTTCGGAGAAGTGGGGATCTCCGAGGTCAAGCAGGCGCTAGCTGCGGCAGGCAAGGAGGTGCGACAGTGACGAGGAACAGCGACAACCCCACCACCGACCCAACGGCTGTCGGGGCTTATGAGCTGAGTGATGAGATTGCTCAGCAACTTAAGCGCAACGAGTTGGGGCTTGTTCCAGCCATCGTGCAGTCGGAGCGCGGTGAGGTGCTCATGTTGGCGTGGATGGATGACCATGCCTTGGCCTACACGTTGGCGACGCGCCGCGGAACCTACTATTCACGTTCCCGCCGCGAGTATTGGATCAAAGGCCTAACATCCGGCAACACCCAAGAGGTGGTCGGCGCGCGCTTGGATTGCGATGGTGACACCATCCTGCTCACCGTTCGTCAGCGCGGCGGGGCATGCCATACCGGTGACCGGACCTGTTTCGATGCACGTGATCTCTTAGGGGAGGAGAATGATGGCTAAGCGCATTGGGCCCTTGTTGATGTTTGTCGGTGCCATCCTATTGTGGCTGTCTTCCCGCATGACGTGGGTAAAGGCTGCGGTTGAGGATGATAAGGCCGGCTCCAGCGTTGCGGAGCTATCGGGTTCCTTGTGGTCCCTCGAGCTCATCGCGTTGAGCGTTGTGGTCCTCGCTGGCGGTGTTGCGGCCTTCGCGCTACGGCGCACCGGCCGCCGAATCGTATCTGGCCTCACAGCACTTGCCGCGGCGGCTGCGGGATGGCGGCCTGTTGCGTTGCTGACCGCCGGCCCGGAGGCGGAGCGCGCCGAGGAACTGCTGCAGGGAGGCACGAATGATACCTCCGTGGAGTCCACGACCATTTCTGACTGGGCCACGGTGCTCTCCGCGGATGCCTCGACTGCCGGCCCTGTCCTCGCCCTCGTCGGCGCTGCACTCGCGCTCTTTGGTGCGGTCATGGTGGCCAGCAATCCGGGAGGCGATAAGCCCCGCTCCGCCAAATATGAGACACCAGCTGTACGGCAGGAGCGCCTGCAGGAAGATCTAGAAACCTCCCAGGATTCTGGCCGCGTGATGTGGGACGCTTTGGACGCCGATATCGACCCCACAGATCCTCGCACCACCTAGGGGAGGTGGCGGCACGAGCCACCGGCTCGTCTCATCTCCACCACGGGGTGTTGCGCTGATAGAAGGGGACCCCGGATTTCTGGTTGGAGGTAAGAGCGCGCTAGCCTAAGTGTGATCTCGAACTCCATCCTGTTTCTTTCATTGAGTTTCCTTCGGGGAAGGGAGGTGCTCCATGCCTACCCCGATTGCCGTCGATCACCTCGTGGCCGGCGTACTAGCTGATGTCGCCGCGCGGGAGGCCCGCGTTCCCTTCAAGGAAGTAAAGGCGCGTTCCCGAGACATGGATGCCCCGCGCGATGCTGCACAGGCTTTGCTGCGTCCGGGATGCTCTATCATTACCGAAATAAAGCGCGCCGTACCTTATGGCGGTGAAATTGCGCATTTGGAGAGCCCGCAGTCCGTGGCAGCGTTGGCGCATAGCCTGGAGGAAGCCGGAGTGCATGTGATGGCGTGTCAAACGGATCGCCGCCGCTTCCACGGTTCCCTCGAAGACATGCGGGCGGCCCGGTCCGCCGTTGACATACCGATGCTATGCCGCGACACCATCGTCGACCCCTATCAGATCCATGAGGCGCGGTGCTATGGGGCGGATGCGATTCCCCTGCAAGTGGAGCTGCTCGACCAGGCTCGCCTCGAGTCTCTCCTAGACCGCGTGGAATCTCTCGGCATGACCGCCATCCTGGAAGTTCGTACGTGCGCTGAGGTGGATCGCGTCATTAAGGCAGGGGGAACTGTCGTGGCGATCAACGCGTGGTCTTTGGCCTCCGATGCTATTAATCGGGAGGCCTTTTCTACTATTTCGCCGGGTCTTCCTGAGAGCATGACGCGCATCGCGGTGGGTGGGGTCAATAGCCCGCGAAACGTGTTGTCTTATGCTTCTCAGGGCGCTGATGCCATCTTGGTCGGTGAGTCCATCATGGCTGCCCAAGACCCCATGGCCTTGGCGCGTTCTTTGGTGGCTACCGGCCAGCATCCGGCGTGCCCTTCGCGCAGGACCTAGACGCGTTGTAGTGGGCGTTATTTTCAGGCACACTGTTTCCCGTGCAAATTTACAATCTCGCCAACATTCCCTCTCCGCCGCAAGGCGTGTGGCATCTAGGTCCGGTCCCAATTCGCGCTTATGCCATGTGCATCATCGTCGGCATCCTCGTTGCGATGTGGATGACGCTGCGCCGCTATACTGCCCGCGGTGGAAACCCGGATGTGGTGTGGGATGCGGCCTTGGTGGTGATACCGGCCGGAATTATTGGTGGGCGCCTCTACCACGTGATTACGGATAACGAAAAGTACTTCTGTTCCACGTGCAATCCAGTTGATGCGCTGAAGATTACCAACGGCGGCCTCGGCATTTGGGGCGCAGTGGCGCTGGGCGCAATAGCGGTGTGGATCATGTTCAAGGTTAAAGGCATCCCATTGGGGCCATTTGCGGACGCCGTCGCGCCCGGACTTGTCTTGGCCCAAGCTATCGGGCGCTTGGGTAATTGGTTCAATCAGGAGCTCTACGGCCGTGAAACCACGGTTCCGTGGGCCTTGGACATCTACTACCGAGTAAATGACAGCGGCGCGTACGCACCAATCAGCGGACGCTCGACCGGGGAAGTAGTGACCTCAGTGCATCCGACCTTCCTCTATGAACTGCTGTGGAATGTGGCGGTGTGTGTGTTCCTGCTGTGGGCGCACAAGGCGTTCAAACTCGGCCATGGGCGTGTGTTCGCGCTGTACGTTGCCGGATACACGGCGGGGCGGTTCGTTGTAGAAAACATGCGCGCTGATGAGGCCACGCACATCTTCGGGTTGCGCGTCAACGTCATCGTTTCGGTGGTCTGCTTCGTTGTTGCGCTCATCGTGTACTTCCGGTTGCCACGTGGGCAGGAGTCACCGGAGGAAGTGGATCCCGCTCGTTCCGCGGAAGTTGACAAGAATGGTGGCTCCGCAGGCTTTAATTAGGTACGGCTTTCGTAGCGTCTGCCTGTTTTAGGCGCTGAAAACAGAAAAAGTAGCCGGGATCACACACGGTGTTTTTGAGCTCTTATTCGGAAGCCTGAGGTTCCGAATGATGAGTACGAAATGCCCAGATGTGCCCGGGTATTCCCGTTTGTTGCCGAATATTTGGGGCTTTGCTCAGTCCTGGAGAGCACTCGGGACGAGGCTTGAAAACGCGCTATGAGCGTCATTCGTAGTGGCCGAGACCAGTAAACCGGGGTAGTTTGGGAACCGTTAGAAGCTCCCGATGTGAGTAAGGCATTCCATGTTGGATAGAAGAACCAAAATCGTTTGTACGTTGGGTCCCGCGGTAGCAAGCAAGGAAGGAATCCTTGGCCTCGTTGAAGCGGGCATGGACGTGGCGCGTCTGAACATGTCTCACGGCGAGCACGCGGATCATGAAGCGAACTATCGCTGGGTCCGCGAGGCCACCGATGAGACCGGCCACGCCGTCGGTGTGTTGGCGGACTTGCAGGGTCCGAAGATCCGTCTGGGTCGCTTCATCAACGGTGAAGAGATGTGGAAGGACGGCGAGATCGTCCGCATCACTGTTGAGGACGTGGAAGGCACGCACGACCGCGTGTCCACCACATACAAGAACCTGGCGAAGGACGCGAAGCCGGGTGACCGCCTGCTTATCGACGATGGCAAGGTCGCCGTCGTGTGCAAGGAAGTCGATGGCAACGACGTCGTCTGTGAGGTCACCGAAGGCGGTCCGGTCTCGAACAACAAGGGCGTGTCCCTGCCGGGCATGGACATTTCCGTCCCGGCCCTGTCGGAAAAGGACATCGCAGATCTCCGCTTCGCCTTGAAGCTTGGTGTCGACCTGATTGCTCTGTCCTTCGTGCGTTCCCCGGCCGACGTGGACAAGGTCCACGAGATTATGGATGAGGAAGGCCGCCGCGTTCCGGTCATCGCCAAGCTGGAGAAGCCGGAAGCTGTCGATGCCCTCGAATCCATCGTGCTGGCATTCGATGCCATCATGATTGCCCGCGGTGACCTCGGCGTCGAGGTGCCGCTGGAGCAGGTTCCGCTGTTCCAAAAGCGAGCCATCCAGATTGCGCGTGAGAACGCCAAGCCGGTAATCGTGGCAACACAGATGCTCGATTCCATGATTTCCAATCTGCGGCCGACCCGCGCGGAGGCGTCCGACGTTGCCAACGCAGTGCTCGACGGCGCCGATGCAGTCATGCTCTCCGGCGAGACGTCCGTGGGCATCGACCCACAGAATGTCGTGCGCACCATGTCCAAGATCGTCGCGAATGCCGAGCAGGGTGGCCGCGTTCCTCCGCTGACGCACGTTCCGCGCACCAAGCGCGGTGTCGTGTCCTACTCCGCACGCGATATCGCTGAGCGCCTTAACGCGAAGGCAATCGTGGCGTTCACCACCTCCGGTGATACCGCAAAGCGCGTGGCTCGTTTGCACTCGCCGCTGCCGCTGCTTGCCTTTACCCCGCATCCGGCCGTGCGCTCGCAGTTGGCTTTGACCTGGGGCGCCGAGACCTTCCTGAGTGAATCGGTGGAGTCCACCGATAACATGATGGAAGCCATCGATGAGGCGCTGCTGGGGATGGATAAGTACAAGGAAGGCGACATGATCGTCGTCATCGCCGGTACGCCTCCTGGAATCTCCGGTAACACCAACATGATTCAGGTCCACGAGCTGGGTCAGACGCTGCGCGATAAGTAGGGCTCTCGCGCAGTAAGGCAACGCCGCCTCACTCGGCCTCTTTCCCGCAATTGCGGAAGGGGGGGAATTGAGTGGGGCGGCGCTTTTGCCTTGAAGGAGTCTTGAAGGACTACCCATCTAAGGGTTAATAGGCACTAGCGCGCCTATTAACCCCGTCTACCTAGACGTTGGCGATGGGAGTCGGGGCCAGCTTCCACACCTCGTTGGCGTAGTCGGCGATTGTGCGGTCAGAGGAGAAGCGGCCGGAGTAGCAGATATTAAGCCATGCCTTCTTGGCCCATGCCAGCTCATCAGCGTCATAGTCGGCTGCCATGCGGTCACGGGTCTCGCGGTAGTCGGCAAAGTCCCCAAGAACGTAGTAGGTGTCCTGGGCGTGCTCGCCAAATCCATCGAGCAAGGAGGAGCGAAGATCTCCAAACATGCCCGCATTTTCAGAGCCCAGCGTGCCATCGGTGAAGGCGTCGAGGACGCGTGCCAAGCCCGGAACCGTGTTGTAGAGCTCACCTGGGTTGTACTCGGCGCGCAGCTGCGGGATCTCCTCGTTGCGGGCACCGAAGATGTAGGCGTTTTCTTCGCCCACTGCCTCGACGATCTCCACGTTGGCGCCGTCCATGGTGCCCAAGGTCAGGGCACCGTTCATCATGAACTTCATGTTGGAGGTACCGGAGGCTTCCTTGCCAGCGACGGAAATCTGCTCGGAGACGTCAGCGGCCGGGATGATGTGCTCGGCGGGGGAGACGTTGTAGTTCTCAACGAAGACCACGTTGAGCACGTCCTTGGTGGCTGGGTCGTTGTTGACCACGTCGCCGATGGCGTTGATGAGCTTGATGATGGCCTTGGCGCGGACATAGCCCGGGGCGGCCTTCGCGCCGAAGATGAAGGTGCGCTTCGGGACGGTTTCGCCGTCGACCTTGATGCGGAAGTACAGGTCCAGGATGTAGAGTGCGTTCATCAGCTGGCGCTTGTACTCGTGCAGGCGCTTAATCTGGACGTCGAAGATGGAATCCGGGTCTACGGATGCGCCTTGGTGCGCGTCAATCCAGGCGGCGAAATCCTGCTTGTTGGCGCGCTTGATATTGATGAGTTGGCGCAGTACCTTCTCATCCTCTGCCAAAGGAGCCAGCTTCGCCAGCTCAGTCAGATCGGTGACCCAGGCATCGGAGCCAGCTTGTTCTGTGAGCAGGTCGGACAGGCGCGGGTTGCACATGCGCAGCCAGCGGCGCGGGGTCACACCGTTGGTCTTGTTGTTGAACTTCTCCGGCCACAGCTCGTGCCACTCGGAGAGCGTGTCCGCCTTGATGATTTCGGTGTGCAGGGCAGCGACGCCGTTGATGGAGTACGCGGCATAGCAGGCGATCCACGCCATGTGGACGTGGCCGTCGGATACCGGGGCCATGTAGTCGATGCGGCCCCGATCCAAGCCGCGTTGGGCCATGTCCTCGCGGAAGCGGCGGTCGATCTCTTCCACCAGTTCCCAGATGCGCCAGAACAGCTTCTGGAAGATGGACACTTCCCAGCTCTCCAGGGCCTCAGCCAGCACCGTGTGGTTGGTGTAGGCGAAGGTCTCGGTGACGACCTTCCAGGCTTCATCCCAGCCCATCCCGTGTTCGTCGAGAAGCAGGCGGAGCAATTCCGGGATGGCCAGCACCGGGTGGGTGTCATTGAGCTGGATGCAGTTGTACTCAGCGAAGCCGGTGAGGTCCTCGCCGTGGTGCTCGATGTAGTTATCGATCATCTGCTGCAGCGAGGCCGATACGAAGAAGTACTGCTGACGGACGCGCAGGACCTTGCCCTCGTAGGTGGTGTCGTTGGGGTAGAGCACGCGGCAGATGTCCATGACGCGCTCGCGCTCCACGATGGCCTCGGTGAAGCGCTGCGAGTTGAAGGCATCGTAATCGAATTCATCGATGGGTTCGGACTTCCACAGGCGCAGGGTGCCCACGTTATCGGTGCCATAACCGGTGATCGGCATGTCATAGGGGATGGCGCGCACGTCCATGTCGTCGAAGTGGACTAGGCGCTGCTCGGAAGCGCGGCGAATGATGAAGTCGTAGCCGTTTTCCATCCATGCATCCGGCTCCTCGCGCTGGAAACCGTTGTCGAAGGACTGGCGGAACAAGCCATAGCGGTACAAGAGACCATAGCCGGTCACCGGGTAGTCCTGGGTGACGGCGGAGTCGAGGAAGCAGGCGGCGAGGCGGCCCAAGCCGCCGTTGCCGAGTGCGGCATCGTGCTCGGCTTCGAGGACATCAGCCAACTCGTGGCCCGCAGCCTTAGTAGCGGCGCGGGCCTCATCGACGAGACCGACGTTGGTGAGGTTGTTGAGCAGGGCACGACCCTGCAGGAACTCAGCGGAGAAGTAGTGCTGCTGACGAGTGGCAGCGTAGGCGCTGCGGGTGGCCTCCCAATTGTCTGCAATCTGCTCCATCACCGAGGAAGACAGACCGGACCAAAACTTGCGGTCGGTCGCACGAGAGGGGGAGACGCCGGCTGCGGCGCGAACGTGTCCAGGAACTGCGGATTGGAAATCGGAGTGCTGGGGTTGGCTCATGAGAATCCCTTCACTTGAGGCATATAAATGCGGAAAAAATACCAACTCCCAAGCTTAACCAGTTCTGTATGCACCTGCAGACCAGGACACTGACCAACGTTTCACGCAGACCGTGACGCCGAGTGGCGTTGGGCACAGAGGCTTAGCGGCCGAGGAAAGACAGAACGGCGGCGGCCCCGGCGCGAGTGGCCGAGCGCATCGTGGGCTCATAGTCCGGTAGGAAGGTGGCCTGGTGGTTAACGGGCGGGTTGTCGAGGAGGTTTTCCGGTGTGGAGCCGATGAACCAGAAGTAATAAGGCACGCCCCAGGCCTGCGGGAGATAGCAAAAGTCCTCGGAGACGGTGGAGGGTGCGGCGGTGACGGAGAGCTTGCCGAAGACCTCGTCGAAGGCGGCGCGAACAGCCTGGTGGGTGGCAGCGTCGTTATCGGTGACCTCGCCGTGAGCGAAGTATTCGAAGGTCGGTGCTGCCGGGCACCCGGACGCCTCGCATTCGGCGCGCACCATGCGCTCGAGGGAGGCGTAGACGCGCTCGGCCAATTCCGGTTTGTAATAACGCGTGTTGAGCACTAGCTCGGCGCCACCTGGAATGATGTTGTTCTTATCACCCGAATGTAGCTCGCCCACCGAGATGACGAAGAAGTCATGGGGAGGAACTTCGCGGCCGACGATGGCCTGCAGACGCGTGACCACCATGGCGGCCACATAGGAGGGGTCGATGGCTTCGTGCGGCATGGAGGCGTGCACCGAGCGCCCCGTGATGCGAATGCGAAGGGAGTCGCAGCCGGCCAGGATGGGGCCGGCGGTGGATTGGACTTGCCCGGCGGGGCCCGGCATGACGTGCTGGCCGAAGCACACATCCGGTGCAGGGACGCGCTCGGTGAGCCCGTCGGCGATCATGTATTTGGCACCCATGGACGATTCTTCGGCGGGCTGGAACAGTGCTAGGAAGGTGCCGCGCCAGGCGTTGCGGTGGGCGTCGAGAATCGCGCACGCGCCGAGCAACGCGGTGGCGTGCACATCGTGCCCGCAGGCATGCATCGCGCCGTTGGTCGAGGCGAAGGGGACGCCGGTTTCCTCGGCTACGGGGAGGGCATCGAAATCGGCCCGCATCAGCGCGGTGGGGCCATCCCCATTGCGGAAGATAGCGACGATACCGTGTCCGCCGATGCCGGTGACGAGTTCACAATCGTAGTTTTCTAGTTGTTCCAGAATCCGCCCGGCGGTGCGTTCCTCTTCATGGGAAAGCTCAGGGTGGGCATGCAGATCCTCGTAGAAGGCCCGTTGCCAGCTGAGATCGACGGAATCGTCCACTAAGAGCTCGGTCAGACGCGAAAGTGTGGGATCTGCCATAGTTACTGTCCTCCAAGTTTGGGTAGGGTTACCTACATGCCATTGATTCACTTTGATGTTCTGGTGCCGGATGCCCAAGCCGAGCGTGTGGCCGAAAACTTTAGTACTGCCACCCACAAGCTGGTGGACAATAACTCGCTGGCCTCTGCTGAGGTTACTCGCGTGCACGAGCCCGCACTCCCGGAGGGGCTGGAAGAGCAGCTGCGCCAAACCTACCGGGAGGAGCATGAAGAACGTGACCTCGAAGACGCAAATGTTTACCGCTACGCCATCGACGTCGATGGCGTGAAGGGGTCCGTTAACCAGCTGACCATGGTCCTCGCGCGCCTGTTAACTCCGCATTCGGTCTTGCCGAAGGATCACGTGTTGCTGGAGGATGAGCTCGCCCACGAGCGTCCGGCCATCTTCCCGTGGGCGGTGCAGGTAACCCCTTAGTCCTGCAGAGAAGCTTTAGCCCCTTGCAGAGAGCTAGCTCTGTAGAAAGCTGTGGACGAGGCGTTCGGCTGCGGAGCTCAAGCGCTGGGCGACGTCCCCGCGTTCATCCCCGTCGAGCTCCTCTAGGAGCGCGCCTTGCGGCGCCGGTGCCGTAGCGGAGCCAGCGATGATGCCCAGCGTCGGCGGCCCGGTCATCTCCGCCAGCGTGCCCACGACTTTTCCGGTGAGCGATTGATCGTCGAAGCGCCCCTCACCGGTGAGGACGAGATCAGCCTCGGCGATGCGCGCGGGCAGGTCGAGCGCCTCGGCCACATAGCGCCCGCCGGGAACGATGCGGCAGTGCTCCGCCGTGCCCCACAGTGTGCGTGAGAGCCAGCTTAAGGCGATGGGGATGCCGCCGGCGGCACCCAAGAACTCCGCTTGCAGGTCGGTATCCGTGACCTCGCATAGCTTCAGCATCGCGCCGGCGAGCAGCGCCACCTGTTCGCCCTCGGCGCCCTTTTGAGGGCCGTACATCGTCGCGGCCTGGATGGGAACGGCGCGCGTGTCGGTGACCAAGGTGTAGTCCAGCATGGCCGCCTTCATGTTGAGCTGTGCGGTGTCAATGTGATCGAGGTTGACCAGCGGGGCGCCGCCTTTGGGCAGGGCGTAGCCGCGGGAATCGTGGGCGGCGGCGCCGAGCGCGGCGAGGATGCCGAGCCCGCCGTCGATGCTGGCGCTGCCGCCAAGCCCCAAGACGATGTGCTTGGCGCCGCGCGATTCGGCGTCGGCAAGCAGCACTCCCGTGCCATAGGAATCCGCGTGGAGCGGATCGAGGGCGTCGGAGACAGCGGGCAGGCCGGTGGCCGCCGCGACGTCGATGAAGGCCGTGTCACCCACGAGCTGGTAGCTGGCCTCGGTGAGGCGCCCGATGGCATCGGTGGTGGGCAGCGTAATGGTCTGGCCCGCCGTACCGTCGCGGTGAACGGCAGCGCTGGCGAGTACCTCCGCGGTGCCCTCGCCACCATCGGCCATAGGGAGAGTGGTTACCTGTGCCGTAGCGGCGTGCGGGGAGGAGCCGAGGGCGCGGCGCGCGCCCAAAGCAATGGCGGCAGCGGCTTCGGCGGCAGTGGCGGTGCCTTTAAAAGAGTCGGGGGCAACAAGTATGCGCATGTTCATGAGTATATGGAAGCGGAAACGGGAAAAAATTTTCGCCCTCTGACCTGCCTTTAATAAATTTCCCCGTACGCTCGTCTTGCAATTTAGGTCGATTGATAGAAAACTAGCGGTTGTTCAACGGAGGACGCACCAGCAGCTAAACACGGTGCCGAATGAAAGGATTGCCATGTCCATCGACCAGCAAATCTCCGACTATTACAGCAAGCTTCTCAAGCGTAATGCTGGTGAACCGGAATTCCACCAGGCGCTCGCTGAGGTCCTGGATTCCCTCAAGATCGTCCTCAACAAGGACCCTCACTACGCTGATTATGGCTTGGTCGAGCGGCTGTGCGAACCCGAGCGCCAGCTCATCTTCCGTGTCCCGTGGGTGGATGACAACGGCCAGATTCAGGTCAACCGCGGCTTCCGCGTGCAATTCAACTCGGCCCTCGGCCCGTACAAGGGCGGCCTGCGCTTCCACCCGAGCGTGAACCTGGGCATCATCAAGTTCCTTGGCTTCGAGCAGATTTTTAAGAACTCGCTGACCGGCCTTCCCATCGGCGGCGGCAAAGGCGGTTCTGACTTCGACCCGAAGGGCAAGTCCGAAGCCGAGGTCATGCGCTTTTGCCAGTCCTTCATGACGGAGCTGCACAACCACATCGGTGAGTACCGCGATGTGCCGGCCGGCGATATCGGCGTGGGCGGCCGCGAAATCGGATTCCTGTTTGGCCAGTACCGCCGCTTAGAAAACAAGCACGAGTCCGGGGTCCTCACGGGCAAGGGGCTGACCTGGGGTGGCTCCCTCGTGCGCACTGAGGCCACCGGTTACGGCCTGGTGTATCTGACCTCGGAGATGATGAAGACCCACGGCGAGTCCTTCGACGGCGCCAAAGTCATTGTTTCCGGCTCCGGCAACGTTGCTATCTACGCCGCCGAGAAGGTTCAGCAGCTCGGCGGAACCGTCGTGGCGATGTCCGATTCCTCCGGCTACATCACGACGCCGAACGGCGTGGACTTGGAGCTGCTCAAAGACATCAAGGAAGTACGCCGCGAGCGCATCTCTACCTACGCCGGCGAGGCTGGCGCGGGCGTGGAGTACCACGAGGGCGGCAACGTATGGGAGGTCAGCGCCGACGTTGCCCTGCCGTGTGCGACCCAAAACGAGCTCGACGGCGATGACGCCAAGCTCCTGGTAAAGAACCACATCCGCTACGTTGCTGAGGGTGCAAACATGCCGTGTACCCCGGAAGCCGCGCACTACTTCGGGGAGAGCGGAATCGCCTTCGCGCCGGGCAAGGCCGCGAATGCGGGCGGTGTGGCAACCTCCGCGCTGGAGATGCAGCAGAACGCATCCCGCGACTCCTGGTCCTTCGAGTACACCGACCAGCGCCTGCATGAGATCATGTCCAATATCTTCCGCAACATCGACAAGACCTCCAAGGAATACGGCCTGGAAGGTGACTACGTGGCGGGCGCCAACATTGCCGGCTTCAAGAAGGTGGCCGACGCCATGCTGGCCCAAGGCGTAATCTAGCCGTTTCCTTATCTCTGTATCCGCGCTTAACCTCCTCGCTTGCCGGGGAGGTTTTCGCCATTTCTTCCCGCGTGGGATACGTCGCAGTGTGCGTGCGCTTGGATAGGCTGGTGCCATGTACCGCGTATTTGAGTCCCTCGATGAACTTGTTCGCAATCTGGAACAGGCCTATGCCGTTCCCATGACCTCCAACTGCATGGTTCCGCGCCACGAAATGCTGGCGCTTCTCGACGATCTTCGCAACGCCCTCCCCGTTGAAATGGATGACGCCCAGGACGTCCTAGACAAGCAGGACGAGATCCTCCAGGGTGCTGAGGAGCGCGCGGAGCAGATTATTTCTGAGGCCACCGCCGAGGCCGATGACACCGTTGCCCGTGCGCGTGAGGACTCAGACGCCATGCTTGCCGACGCTCAACACCGCGCCACCACCTTGGTAGCCCAGGCGGAAGATGAGGCCACCAACCTCGTAGAGAACGCACGCTCCGACGCCGAGCGCACCCGCGCCCAGGCGGATGAGGAGTACCAGCGCGCCGTCGCAGCAGGCCAAGCCGAGCAGGACCGTTTGGTCTCCGAATCCGAGGTTGTGCGCCGCGCCGACGATGAGGCGCACCGCATTGTGGAGACCGCGCACTCTGAGTCCAACCGCCTGCGCACCGAGTGCGATGAATTCGTTGACGCCAAGCTCGGGGAGTTCGAGACCACCTTGTCCGATCTCTTGCGTACCGTCAACAACGATCGCTCCGCGCTGCGGCGGGGCGCCGGCGTGCGTTCCCGCGGTGAATCACATGGTGAGGGACGAAGCGCTGTGCGCGAGACCCGGGAGCCTGTGCGCCGTGCGCCGCGTGCGCCCCGTGATTACTAAGCCGAATTGTTGAATTAAGGTGCGGGCAACTACCTAGTGGTGACGCTTCGGCGTAGCCGAAGCGAGGTCGAGTGAAGCGAGGTAGAGTCCTGCGCCGCAGCGCGCGCCTGTTCCGCGCGGCGAATCCGGGCGGCTTCCTTGGCCGGCATGGTGCTTAAGGCTGCGGCCAATCCCGCGGCGACGAGGCCCGGCAGTGCATAAAGCACCCACATAATGCCGAAGTCCGTGCCCGTGGTGTGAGGCTCGGGGATGGGGCCCCAGGCGGCGTCGACAAGCAACAGCACCACATCGACCGCACCGACGGTCAGCATCATCACACCAATCCCCATGCCGGCGGCAGAAAAGGACTCGCGCGCGCTCCACGCGATGAGCGCGGCACACAGCGAGAACAGCGCCGATGAGAGTATGACGATAGGCCCAAAATGCAGGGGAAGAAAGGACACCGCGCCCACGGCCAATCCCGCAAGGGCGCTGGCGAGGGCCGCGCGGTGCAGGGAGAGGCCGGCATCGCCGAAAATGCTGGGGCGGACTCGCGTGATGAGGTGGCGGCAGGTCACTCCTACGACGGTCAGGACCACGGCGGGGACAAGGCACTGCAAGGGAAAGCTGAGCGCGAGTTCACGTGCCGTGGCGCCCAGAGACGCCGTGTCGGTCGCGGTGTAGCTCATGGAGTTTTAGGCTAAAAGCCACAGGCGAAAGAATCGAGCCTTGTGGGCAAGCGCTTAAGCGGCTATGACCCAACATTCAGGCCCTTGCCAGTCTAGGGCGCGTGGGTCAGCACAGGGTAAGCTGGTGGGCGTTATGAAATCACCATTGAAGTTCGACGTGACGGAATTGCTCCGCAGCCAAGGAGCTGAAGCGCTGCCTGAGCACCGCGTGCAAACCGGACCCGCCCCCGAGCGCATCGGCGTGGAAATGATCGGCATCCCGGAAGGTGCTGAGGTTAAGGTGGACGCCACCTTGACGCCGTTGGGCTCCGGCGTGTTGGTGGACGCTGATATCACCGGCACCCTCAGCGGCGAATGCGCACGCTGCTTAGCTGAGCTACATCCAGCACTAGATCTCCACGTATCCCAGGTTTTCTCCGCGGATGAGTCCTTCATCAGCGGAGATGAAACAGAGGAAGAGGATCGCGGTTCCGGCGATGAGATCCCCGAGATTGAGGACGGTGTCCTTGACCTCCTGCAGACCGTGATCGATGAGGCAGGTTTGGTGCTTCCTTTCGCGCCGACGTGTGAGGATGGCTGTGAAGTAGATGTTCCCGAAGGCGTGACCACGGGGGTCTCCGGGGAAGAAGAGCGCGTCGATCCGCGGTGGTCTGGGTTGGAGAAATTCCTATGAGCAAGAAGAAGAAACTCACCGGCGAGCAGGCACTTGCCGTAGCATTCGCGGAGGTAGACCACGGTCCGCTGCTCAAGGCACTCGGCGTGGAACTCAACGATGAGCTGCTGTGTTTGGCGCTGACGCACCGTTCCTTTGCCAACGAGAACGGTCACCTGCCCAACAATGAGCGTCTGGAGTTCCTCGGGGACGCGGTCTTGGGCTTGTCCATCGCGGCCAAGCTCTACGAAAAGTTCCCATCGCGCCCCGAATCGGACATCTCGAAGATGCGCGCTTCCATTGTTTCGCGCTACGGCTTGTCTGACGTAGCCCGTGAAATCGGGGTGGGCCAACACGTCCTGTTGGGCAAGGGTGAACAATCTACCGGCGGCCGTGACAAGGACTCCATCTTGGCCGATACCACCGAGGCCATCTTGGGGGCCATCTACCGCCAGCATGGTTTCGAAGTCGCCCGCGGGGTGGTGCTGCGGCTGTTTGCCGCCAAGGTTGAGAACGCCGTGGTATCCGGCCGCCACATGGACTGGAAGACGACCTTGCAGGAGCTGTGCGCCGAGCTGAAGGCAGCGATGCCCGTGTATTCGGCCACCTCGACCGGCCCCGAGCACGATCAGACCTTTAATGCCGTTGCCACGGTGGCCGGTTTGACCGTGGGTAGGGGAACGGGACACAACAAGAAGCTTGCGGAGCAGCAGGCGGCGGAAGAAGCCTGCCAGGCGCTGCGTGAGACCCCGTTGCTGGTGCAGGGCACCGCCGGCAAAGAGAACTAACCCACGAGGACTCGATGCCAGAGCTGCCTGAAGTTGAGTCCGTCCGCCGCGGGCTCGAGCCCTACGTCGTGGGGCGATCCTTCGCGGCGGTCGATGTCCTTCACCCGCGCGCCAATCGCAAGCAGGAGGCACCGCTGTCCGCGCTGCTCGTGGGCAGGAGGATCGCCGCGGTGGCGCGCCGCGGCAAGTTCATGTGGCTGGAGTTTGCCGATGAGGACCGCACTGATCCTGCCCGCGATGTGCTCTTTATCCACCTCGGAATGTCGGGGCAGGTGCGGATCGGTGAGGTGGATTCACCCCACGTGCGCATCGCCGCCGTGCTTGACGACGCCACCCGCATCAGCTTCGTCGACCAGCGCACTTTTGGCTATTGGCATCTCGGCCCGTGGCTCACCATGGCGCATATCGCGCCCGATCCCCTCGAAGCAGACTTTGACCTCACCGCGGCGGGGAGGCGCCTGCGCGCAAAACGTACGGCGGTGAAAGTTGCCCTGCTGGATCAAACTGTGCTCAGCGGAGTGGGCAATATCTATGCGGATGAGGCGCTGTGGGCGGCTCAGATTTCTCCGTTGAAGAAGGCCAGCGCCCTGCGGCAGCGCGATGCCGTCGCGGTGATTTCCGCGGCCACCGACGTTATGCGCTCCGCCCTTGAGGTTGGCGGGACCAGCTTTGACGCGCTGTACGTCAACGTCAACGGCGAATCCGGGTATTTTGACCGTTCCTTGCATGCCTATGGGCGTGGCGGGCAGCCCTGTGATCGCTGCGGCGAGGACATCGTGAAAACCGTGTTGGGCGGGCGCGGTACCCACTATTGCCCGTCCTGTCAGCGCCGTGGGGTGGGGAAGTAGTTAGGCTCCAACTAGGCCGATGGCGGGGGTTGTCACTAGTGTGTAACGTATGCAAGAAATCTTCAGCACCGTGATCGGTGTCATTAACGACAGCCTGTGGTCCTATGTCCTGCCATGGCTGCTTATCGCTGCTGGCCTTTACTTCGGTATCCGCACCGCTTTGGTGCAGGTCCGCATGGTGCCGGATATGTTCAAAGCGGTCGTCGAAAAGCCCAAGGGGGTCGGCGTCGATGAGGACGCCGATTACGGCGGTATTTCTGCCTTCAAGGCGTTCACCATCTCGGCGGCGTCGCGTGTGGGCACCGGCAACGTCGCGGGTGTGGCCGTAGCAATTTCTGTGGGCGGGCCCGGCGCTGTGTTCTGGATGTGGCTCATCGCCATCCTGGGTGGCGCAACTGCGTTCGTGGAGTCCACGCTGGCCCAGTTGTGGAAGGTCCGCGAGGGGGATACCTACCGCGGCGGCCCGGCCTACTACATGTCCCGCGGTCTGGGCTGGAAGCCCTTGGCAACCATTTTCTCCGTCGCCATCGCCATTACTTTTGGTTGGTTCTACAACGCTTTCCAGACCAACGCTATCTCTGATTCCTTGGCGGCCTCCTTCGGACAGGATTCCGGTGCCTTCAAGGCGGGCGTGGGTATTGCCGTCGTTGCCGTAGCTGGCCTCATCATTATCGGTGGTGTTCAGCGCATCGCCTCGATGACTCAGTTCATCGTGCCGTTTATGGCCGGTGCCTACCTCATCATGGGCTTCATCGTGGTGGTCCTTAACTTTGACAAGGTGCCGGACATGTTTGTCTCCATCGTCGGCTCTGCCTTCGGCTTCCGTGAGGCTGCTGGCGCGACACTGGGCATGGCCATGCTGAAGGGCATCCAGCGCGGCCTGTTCTCCAACGAGGCCGGCGAAGGTTCGGCGCCGAACGCGGCAGCAACGGCGACGGTCTCCCACCCCGTGAAGCAGGGCCTTGTGCAGACCCTCGGCGTGTACTTCGACACCCTGGTGGTGTGTACGATTACTGCCTTCATCATTCTGCTGGGCACCGAGTTCGAGACCTTTGGCTCCGACGCGATTGAGGGCGTGACCCTCACCCAGAACGCGCTGTCCAATGTGGTCGGCGAGTGGGGCATCCACTTCGTCACGTTCATCCTGTTCTTCTTGGCATTCTCCTCGATTCTGGGTAACTACTACCTTGCAGAGTCCAACGTGGAGTACCTCTCCGGGAAGAAGTGGGTACTGTGGGCCTTCCGCCTCATCGTGTTGGCCTTCGTCTTCTACGGCGCGGTGGCCCCGCTGGGTACCGTGTTCGACCTGGCGGATACGGGTGCCGCCATCATGGTGCTGCTCAACGTGTGCGCCATCGTGCCGCTGTGCGGCGTGGCCATCAAGCTGCTGAAGAACTACAACGAGCAGCGCCGCAAGGGCCTGGATCCCGTCTTCCACCGTGATATGCTGCCGGAACTGCAGAACGTCGAGTGCTGGGATGGTACCGATCCTGTGACGCGCCGCAGCGCGGAGGACCGCCGCCGTCTCGATCACGAATTTGACTTGAGCGACCGCACAAACTTGAGGGAGTACTAGATGGCAGACACGGCAGCAGCCTCTGCGGGTCATGAACGCCTCACAGCTTTCGTACTTGGCCACGTCCAAGGCGTGGGCTTTCGCTGGTGGACGCGTTCCCGGGCCCTCGAACTAGGGCTGGCTGGGCACGCGACGAACCTTCAGGACGGACGCGTCCAGGTGGTTGCTGAAGGCCCGCGAGCTGACTGCGAGAAGCTGCTGTCCTTGCTGCGCGAAGAGCCGTCAACCACGCGCCGCCCGGGCGTTGTGAACGCCGTGGTGGAGCAGTGGGCCGCACCGCGCGGTGAGTCGGGCTTCATCGAGCGCTAAACTAAGTCGAATGCACCTCAAATCGCTCACGCTCAAGGGATTCAAGTCTTTTGCGTCCGCGACGAACCTGAAATTCGAGCCCGGTATCTGTGCCGTGGTGGGCCCGAATGGCTCGGGTAAATCTAACGTCGTCGACGCACTGGCGTGGGTCATGGGTGAAGGCAGCGCCAAGACGCTGCGCGGCGGCAAGATGCAGGACGTCATCTTTGCCGGCGCCGGTGAGCGCAAGGCCCTTGGCCGCGCTGAGGTCACACTGACCATCGATAACTCCGATGGCGCATTGCCCATCGAGTACTCGGAAGTCTCCGTCACCCGCCGCATGTACCGGGATGGCGCGAGCGAGTATGAGATCAATGGGTCAAAGGCCCGCCTCATGGATATCCAAGAGCTGCTGTCGGATTCCGGCATTGGCCGCGAGATGCACATCATCGTGGGCCAGGGAAAACTGGCGGAGATCCTGGAGTCCCGACCAGAAGATCGTCGCGCCTATATTGAGGAAGCCGCGGGCGTGCTTAAGCACCGCCGCCGTAAGGAAAAGGCGCAGCGCAAGCTCACGGGCATGCAGGCCAACCTGGACCGCCTGCAAGACTTGACCGATGAGCTGGGTAAGCAGCTCAAGCCGCTGGCCCGCCAGGCGGAGGCCGCCCAACGTGCAGCCACTGTGCAAGCGGATTTGCGCGATGCCCGCCTGCGCCTCGCCGGTGACCGCGTGGTGCGGCTGCGCGCCACGTTCGAGGATGCCGAGAAGCGCGCTGTGGTGCTCGCCGAACAGGTCGAGGAAGTCACGGCGCAGCTGGAAGAGGCCACGGAGATTCAGCTCGAGGTAGAGGCCGAGTTGGGGGATGTCACTCCGCGCGCGGAGGCCGCGCAGAAATTGTGGTTCGAGCTATCGACGCTGAGCGAGCGGATCTCTGCCACGCAGCGTATTGCGGCCGAGCGCGCCAGCAACGTCGGATCCCAGGTGGCCTATGCCGGCCAGGATCCGGAGGAGCTGGAGGCACGCGCCCAGCGTGCCGACGAGGAGCACGACGAGCTGCTGGCCGCGGCCGAAGAAGCAGCGGAGCGCTTGGAATCGATCCGGGAGGAAGTGGCTGAGCGCCGGGAAGCTTTCGAGGCCGCGGACAAGGAACATATGGCGCAGCTGCGCGCCATTGCGGATCGCCGCGAAGGCGTGGTCCGCCTCATCGCGGCCGAGGAAAACCTGGCGGGCCAGGTAAACTCCGCGGAATCCGAGTTGGCGCGCCAGGAAGAAACCCTGGCGAACACGAAGGCGCGCACCAGGGGAGCGCAGGCGGAGGCCGATGAGGTAGCGGACAAACTAGAGCACCTGGCTGCCGAGCGTGAGCCGCTGGAGGAAGCGCACGTACGCGCGGCCAGCGAGTCCGCCGCGGCCGATAAACGCTTGGAGCAGCTGCGCGATGCCCAGCGGGAGCGCGAGCGCACCGTGTACAGCCTGCGAGCCCGGATCGATACACTGGGCCAGACCGCTCCGGAAGCGCTCGAGCTGGGGGAGGGTTTTAAGCCTCTCGCGGAGTTCATCTCTACGCGTTATGAAACGGCCGTCGCGGCGGCACTCGGCTCCTTCGCGGAGGCGCAGGCCGGTGCGGTGAGCGGGGACATCGTGGGTGAACTCGCTGAGGCGAGCCGCACTCCGCTGATCGACGTCTCCACGGAACCTACTGGTTCAGCCTGGCGCCTTGACGCGGACTTGCCTTCCGGTGCTAGCTGGCTGCTCGACCAGATGGTCTTGGTCCCGGAAGTATCGGCGGCGGTGACGCGGTTGCTCTCCGACGTCGTTCTGGTGGATGACTATGCCGCGGCCCGCGAGCTCATTGCCGAGGATCCGCGCCTGCGGGCCGTCACCGCCGAGGGCTTGCTGGTTGGCGAAGGCTGGGTCGAGGCCGGAACTGGTGCCGTCTCCACGGTCGAGGTGAGCGGCCAGATTACAGAAGCCGAGCAACAGTTGGAAACCGCCACCCACGAGCTGGAGGAGCTATCAGGCACGCTGGAAGGCGCGAAGCTAGCCGCCGATGATGCCCGGGTAGGCGCGGCGAGCGCTAAGGCCGCGCTGCGCGAGCACGATCACGAGCTCGAGGCGTGGAAGCGCGACCACCAGCGCTTGCTCAAGCAGTATGAGGCGAACAAGGCGGAGCACGAAAAGGCCGCCGCTCGCGCCACGGACATCGAGGTGCAGTTGGCCCGCCTGCGCGAAGAACTCGCTGAGGCTCGTGACCGCTTGTCGCGCGTGGACGCTGATAAGCAAGCGGATGAACCTTCCTCGGTGGAACGCGATGCAGCCTCGGCCGCCCTTGAGCAGGTCAAGGCCATGGAGGTAGAGGCTCAACTGGCGGCCCGCAGCGCGGAGGAAAAAGTAGGCCAGGCAGCTGGCAAGGGAGAGGCCCTGCGGCGCCAAGCCCAACATGAGCGCCAGGCCAAGGCACGCCACGATCAGGCGATGGCCCGCCGGCAGGCGCAGGCGCGGTTGGCGGGGGCCGTCGACAAGCATGCCCAGGACCTAGCCGCCCGCACCACCCAGGCACTTGAGCGCGCAGCTGAGGAACGCGATGAGCTAGTGACCCAGCGCGGCGTGCTGCAGGGGCGTGCGCAGTCGGCGAAGCAGGCGGTCTCCGCGACCCGCCAGCAGCTCGATCGCCTGACCGATTCCGCGCACAACTCGGAGATTGCCCGCAGCCAGGCACAGGTGCGCGTGGATGAGGCCGAGGGCAAGATCGTGGAGCAGCTGGGCATATCTATCCCGGATTTGCTCAAGGACTACACGCCGGGCGAGGACTTCGATCGCTCCGCCGAGACCAAGCGGTTGAAGCAGGCCGAGAAGGACCTCAACTCCTTGGGCAAGGTGAACCCGCTGGCCTTGGAGGAGTACAAGGCGCTGGAGGAGCGCTATAGCTTCCTGTCCACGCAGCTCGATGACGTGATTCAGGCGCGCAAGGATTTGGCCGGAGTCATTGAGGACGTTGACGCGCAGATCTTGCAGCTGTTCACGGATGCCTGGCACGACGTGGAGGCGGAGTTTCCCAAGGTCTTCCAAACGCTTTTCCCCGGCGGCGAGGGCCGGCTCATCCTCACTGAGCCGGATGACATGCTGGCCACCGGCATCGAGGTGGAGGCCCGCCCGCCGGGCAAGAAAGTCAAGCGCCTGACGCTGCTGTCGGGCGGCGAGAAGTCACTGACCGCGCTGGCGATGCTCGTGGCTATTTTCCGCGCGCGCCCCTCACCGTTCTACGTCATGGATGAGGTGGAGGCCGCACTGGACGACGTCAACCTGCGCCGCCTCATCGCCCTCTTCGAGGAATTGCGCAAGGATTCTCAGCTCATCGTCATCACTCACCAGAAGCCAACGATGGACGTGGCCAACGTCCTTTACGGCGTGACGATGCGCGGTGATGGTGTCACGCGCGTGATTTCACAGCGCATGACCCGTGCGGGTGAGGCGCCGGGCACGGCTCAGGCGGCGGAGGACGCCACGCGCCTTGGTGTGGACGCTCCGCGCTAACGGCGCGGTGCCAGACCGAGGCTTTCGCCCTCCTCATCGTGCCGGGCGCGAACAACCCTGGCACTATGGAGGGCATGAATACTACTTTTCTGTGGATTGCGATAGCAGTCATCGTCCTGATTTTGCTGGTGGTCTTGTTCGTTGTTCTGGGCAAGAAGCGCGGCGAGTCGAAGAAGGTCTCCTTCGAAAAGCCCGCGGAGGAGCCGAAGGAGCTGACCCAACAGCAGAAGTCCGGCAACTACCAGGCCAAGTCTGGCTTTAACTTTGCCCCTGCTGGTGGCGGTACAACTAAGGAGCCTGTCACCGCCTCGAAGCCCGAGCAGCCCGCGCAGGCCCCGGCTGAGCCCAAGCCTGAGCCGCAGGCGGAGCAGCGTGATGCCACTGAGCTGGCGAATGCGCAGTTAGAGGGCACCGAGGAAACACCGAAGGTCACGAAGCCTAAGGCGGAGCCGGAGGCGGAGGCACAACCAACGGTAGAAGCTAAGCCCGAGGCGGAGGCTAAGGCTGAGGTTAAGCCGGAACCGGCGGCAGAGGCCAAGCCAGTGAGCGAGCCGGAGCCGGCAAAGGAAGAAGAGGAAAAAGACTCTTCCGCTGGCGTTGTCGCGGCAGGTGCCGCGGGCGCCGCAGCCGCTGGTACTGCCGTGACCGGAGCCGCTGCCGCTGACAAGGATGATAAGGACGCTCTAGAAGAAGGCGCGGAGGACGATGCCCCAGCCGCCGAGCAAGAAACCACTGAGCCGGAGCCCGAAGCTCCCGAAGCTGCTGAGGCAGAAGCAGTGGACGAGGCCCCGAAGGTAGAGGAGGAGCCTTCTGCTCAGTCTGAAGCCGAAGAAGAGGCAGCGGAAGAGGTAGAAGTACAGCCTGAACCAGAAGCGCAGCCCGAGCCAGAGGAGGCTGAAGCAGAGGAAGCCGCTGCGGCGGCGGGGGCGCAGGCGGCGTCGGCAAGCGCGGCGCTCGAGGCTGAGCCCGAGGAGCTGGAAGTTTCCGAGGACGCCGAGGTCGTTGAGGCCCCGGCATCTCAGCCGCAGGAGGATATCGCACCGGCCGCCGGCCGCTTGGGCAAGCTGCGTGGGCGCCTGTCCCGCTCGCAGAACGCCATCGGCCAAGGCCTCATGGGCATTCTTTCCGCTGGTGATCTGGATGATGATGCCTGGGAAGAGATTGAAGACACCCTCATCATGGCTGATCTGGGCACCAAGTCCACGATGAAAGTCACCGACTCCCTGCGCGAGAAGATCGCTGAACGCGGCGTGAGCTCCGAGGCGGAAGCACGCGCCATGCTGCGCGAGGCACTCATCGAGGTTGGCCATCCGGAGATGGACCGCTCCATCAAGGCCATGCCGAACGACGGCAAGCCTGCCGTCATCATGGTCGTTGGCGTCAACGGCACCGGCAAGACCACTACGACGGGCAAGCTCGCGCGCGTGCTCGTGGCGATGGGCCACAACGTTTTGCTCGGCGCGGCGGATACCTTCCGTGCAGCGGCAGCTGATCAGCTCGAGACCTGGGGTCGCCGCGTAGGCGCATCGACGGTGCGCGGCAAGGAAGGCGCGGACCCGGCTTCCGTGGCCTTCGATGCCGTCGCCGCTGGTGTGGACCAGGGCGTGGACGTGGTCCTCATCGATACTGCTGGGCGTCTGCACACCTCCGTTGACCTCATGGACCAGCTGGGCAAGGTCAAGCGCGTGGTGGAGAAGAAGACCGAGGTCGACGAGGTCCTGCTTGTCCTGGACGCGACGGTGGGGCAGAACGGCCTGACGCAGGCGCGCATTTTCCGCGATGTCGTCGACATCACTGGTGTTGTCCTGACCAAGCTCGATGGCACGGCAAAGGGCGGCATCGTCTTCCAAGTTCAGGAAGAACTGGGTGTGCCGGTCAAGCTCGTGGGCCTCGGCGAAGGAGCCGATGACCTCGCGCCGTTTGAGGTTGAGGGATTCGTCGATGCCTTGCTGGGGGAGAAGTAAGACCTTATAGATCCCTGGGCTATACCTAAGTTCTTTCGAGACGCAGCGCCTCCTTTGTGAGGCGCTTTCGTCGTCTCCATCCCATTAAAGATGTGCTTTGGGGGAGGTCACAATGGTAGTCTAGGACAGTCCTGTCTATGTGAGGCTGAGTTTTCAGCCCTAACAACGGTTCGTGAGGCTACTCTTTCGTGACACTCTTGTATGTCGTCCTCCTCGCAGCTGTCGCAGTGGCGCTAGCACCGGTAGCCGTCAAGGTTGCTGATCGCGCAGCCGGCTACCCGCTAGCCGGCATTTTTATTATCGCAGCGGCACTGTTGGCTAAAGAATTTCCGGCACTGGCCCGTGGCGAAGAACTGTCCTATTCCGTGACGTGGGTGCGTGATGTCATCGCACCAGGCGTCGACGTTAACCTCGCCTTCCGCGGCGATGCGCTGGGCGTTTTCTTTGCGATGTTGGCTCTCATCATCGGCGCGGTGGTTTTTACCTATTCCGCTGCCTACCTGCCCAAGGGGAAAGGCAACGTCAGCTTTTATGTGCTGATGACCGCGTTTACGCTGTCGATCCTCTTGCTCGTGCTGGCTAATGACGTCGTCGTGCTCTTCCTGGCGTGGGAGCTGGTATCGCTGGCGTCGTTCATGTTGATCGCACGCAGCGGCAAGTCCGGTGAGGCCGGTTCGCAGCGCACACTCATCCTGACCTTCATCGGCGGCCTCACCTTGTTGACAGGTGTGGCGATTGCCGCGACGGCAGCGGGGACGACGAACCTGGAAGACATCCTCGCCTCCGATGTATGGGCCGAGCGCCCAGGCCTGACCACCGGGGTTGCCATTCTCATCGCGGCCTCGGCATTCACCAAGTCCGCGCAGTTCCCCTTCCACTTCTGGCTGCCGGAGGCCATGGCGGCTGCCACGCCGGTCTCGGCCTTCCTGCACGCGGCGGCCGTAGTCAAGGCCGGCGTGTACCTGTTGATTCGTTTCTCTACTATCTTCCATGATGTTGCAGCGTGGAACTGGCTGCTCATCGTGGTCGGCATGGGTACCGCCGTCATGTCGGCGGTCTTCGCCGTGCAGAAGACGGACCTGAAGAAGCTGACCGCGTATTCCACCGTGTCCCACCTGGGATGGATCGTGGCCACGATTGGTGTTGGCACGCCCTTCGCCATCGCAGCGGCCCTCGTGCACACGCTGGCACACGCGCTGTTTAAGTCCTCCATCTTCATGCTCATCGGCGTGATTGACCATGAGGCTGGTTCACGTGACATCCGCCGCCTCGGCGTGCTGTGGAACAAGATGCCGTGGACCTTTGGCTCCATGCTCATCGGCGCTGCCTCCATGGCTGCGGTCCCGCCGCTCTTCGGTTTCGTGTCGAAGGAAGGCATGCTGACCGCTTTCGAGGACGCGCCCATCGGATCGGCCGGACAGGTGCTCTTGCTCATCGTTGCGGGTGTGGGTGCGTTCTTCACGTTTACCTACTCCGCCAAGATCGTCTTTGGTGCTTTCTTCGACGGCCCGCGCGATATGTCCAAGGTCCATGAGGCGCCGGTGCGGTTGTGGCTGCCCGCGGCTCTTCCCGGCGTGATGTCGGTGCCGATCATCTTCGTCATGGGCGCGCTCGATGGGCCGCTTGATGACGTCGTGGCGGCCATCGGCATGGAGGGGCATACTCACCTTGCGCTGTGGCACGGCCTGAACGTCCCGCTGCTTATTTCTGTCGTGGTTCTCATCTCTGGCGTCGTCGGTTTGTTCTTCCGCACGCCGCTGTGGACCGCGATGGAGGAGCGCCAACTGTTGCCGCGCACTGGTAACCAAATCCTGAAGTGGATTCAGGACGAGTGCGCAGCCTTCGGACGTTTCGTCGGCCGCATGTCGGATACCCACAACCCGTCGAAGCTCATCCTGCCGATTGTCCTCCTCGTCATCATTCTTGCGGGCTCCACTCTGGTGTCGACGGGTGTCGACGGCGTGGCCTTGAACCCGCGCGTGGATGGCCTGGACAACCCGTGGGATCTGCTGCCGCTGGGCATCGTGGCGCTGTCGATGTTTGGCTTGGTTCGTACCCGCAACCGCCTCACGGGTGCGGTCATGATTGGTACCGCGGGTACCGGCGTGACCTTGCAGATGTTCCTGCTGGGTGCACCGGACGTTGCCTTGACTCAGTTCACGGTGGAGGCGCTGTCCGTCATCGTCATGATGATGGTCCTGCGCTACCTGCCGGAGAAATTCCACCCAGTACAGAACACCAACCGCAAGGTTGGCTCCATCGTGGTGGCGGTGCTCGCGGGTATCACCGCATTCCTCGGTGTGTGGGCGCTGATGGGCCGCCACGAGCGCTCCGACTTGTCCATGTGGTACCTCAATAACGCCCCAGACATCACTGGCGGCGATAACGTCGTGGCCACCATCATCGTGGAATTCCGTGCGCTTGATACCTTGGGCGAGCTGTCGGTGCTCGGCATGGCCGCCGTGGTGATCGCCGCGGTCACCTCGACGCTGCCTCGCTTCCCGTTTACCTCCGGTACGCGTCCGGCGCCGTTCGGTCAGTCGCAGCTCAACTCGGTTCCGCTGCGTAAGGGAATTTCCATTGCCATCCCGATTCTGGTGGTCATGTCCTTCATCGTGTTCTACCGCGGGCACCAGGCTTCCGGCGGCGGCTTCCCGGCTGCTCTCATCATGGGCGCGGCCATCGGCCTGACGTATCTCTCACGCGGCACCGATGAGATCGTCTTCGGCCGCATGACCCCAATTCACCTCACCGGCGTGGGCATCATCGTTGCGCTGACGGCTGGATTCATCGGCTACATTCCGACTTCGCACGGCTCCGGTGGTTTCTTGACTGCCATCCACGGCCACGCCCTGGGGCAGCACTGGACCACGTCGCTCATCTTTGACCTGGGTATCTACCTGGCGGTCCTGGGCATGCTCACCATGGCCATCAACGCCTTGGGCGGCTACTTGCGCCCGGGCACTGAGCGGGACTTCCTGCCGTGGGTCCACGATGATGACTCGGCGCTGCCGAATACGCCGCGCGTGGTGATGGAGGACGTCGATGATCCGTACCCCGAATCCATCAACCCATCCTCGGATCCACTGGCCTTGCTCAATGAAGCCGAGGCGCGCCACCGCGCGTCTTCGCCCCACCACACTCCGGCTACAGAGGAGAAGAATTCATGATCCTCGCACTGACTATTGCACTGCTCATCGGTAGCGCTGTCTACCTCATTCAGCAGCGCGGCTTGGTCCACATTGTGTTGGGCATGATGGCCTTTGGCCACGGTGCCAACCTCATGCTCTTGGCCACCGGCGTGTACTCCTACCGCGGAGAGTCCTTCCCGTCACAGGTACCGGCAGACCAAATGGCGGACCCGCTGCCGCAGGCATTCGTTCTGACCGCCGTGGTGATCTCCATGGCCACCTCCACGATTCTGCTGACCATGGCGGCGATGGGCGCCAACGATGACACGGATGTCGTGGAGCCCGTTGATGACAACACCATTGACCACGCCTTCTCCACGCTGGGCCGCGATACCCAAAACCGGGAGATTCTGCAGCGTTCGGCCAACAAGATGGACCGTCTGAAGGAACTTGACCACGAGGGGGAGAAGTAAATGTATGACACTGTAAGCGCTCTTCTTCCGCTCTTCCCAGCGGTTCCACTGGTATCGGCGGCGCTGGCGCTGCTCGCGCCGTGGCACCGTGTGCGCGATGCCATCATGCTCATCGTGCCGGGCGTAGGCATCTTCGCCTCCTTCGCGCTGCTGCTCTACACCATGAACAATGGCGTGGTGGCGCACACGGTGGGCAATTACGTGGGCAACGCGGGTATCGCTTTTGCTGCCGACACCTTCTCGGCTCTCATGCTCATCACGACGATGATCGTGGCCTTCGGCGCCAACTGGTTCGCCATCGTTGGCGGTGAGACCAAGTCGCGCTATTACCCGTCGCTGACCCTTATCCTGATCACCGGTGTGTGCGGCGCTCTGCTCACCGCTGACCTCTTTAACTTCTTCGTGTTCATTGAGGTCATGTTGCTGCCGTCCTACGGCCTCATCACGATGTCGGGTACGTGGTCGCGCCTAGCCGCAGGACGCGCTTTCGTGCTGGTCAATCTGTTCGCCTCCACGCTGCTTGTGGTGGGCGTGGGCTACATCTATTCGGTTACGGGCGTGGTCAACTTGGCGGCGCTGACGGGCGCTGCTGCCGGCAACGGTCCGGTGACGGTGGCCTCCGGAATCATCGTTATCGCCATCGCCGCGAAGGCCGGCGTATTCCCCGTGCAGTCGTGGCTGCCGCGCACCTACCCGGGCACGTCGGCTGCCGTCATGGGCCTGTTCTCTGGCCTGCATACCAAGGTC
Source organism: Corynebacterium hesseae (assembly GCF_037850265.1). NCBI lineage: Bacteria > Bacillati > Actinomycetota > Actinomycetes > Mycobacteriales > Corynebacteriaceae > Corynebacterium > Corynebacterium hesseae. Next base: position 1,767,523 of record NZ_CP137211.1, on the reverse strand, counting down.
GCGGTGTACATGCTCTACCGCCTGTGGGTGCAGCTCTTTGATATGGACCAGTGGTGGGGGACACTCATCATCGTCATCATGATCATCTCCATGCTGGTTGGTGCTTTCGGCGGCTTGGCTGAAAACTCCATCCGCCGCGTGCTGGGCTACCAGATGCTCAACGGTATGCCCTTCATCCTCGTGATGATGGCCTTCACTACCCACGATGCGCAGCGCGCGTTGGCTGCCGGCATTCTCTACACGATTCACCACATGCTCACGGTGGGCTCCCTCATCTTGGCCTCCGGTGCCATCGAGGAGACGTACGGTACGGGCAGGCTCAACAAGCTTTCTGGCTTGGCGCGCCGTGATCCGATTATCGCGTGGATCTTCGCCGCCGGTGCCTTCTCCGTCGTGGGCTTCCCGCCTTTCTCCGGTATGTGGGGCAAGGTCCTCATCGTCGCGGAAATCGCCCGTACCGGCGGGGGATGGGCCTGGACCGTTATCGCGGTGATTATCATCGCCTCCTTCGCAGCGTTCCTGGCCATGTTGCGCGTGTGGCGCCGCGTCTTCTGGGGCAAGGACCTGCCCAAGGAGAAGGTGCCCGATGAACTTGTGATTCGCAAGAAGCTGATGGCTCCCTCGGCGGCGTTGATCTTGGGCTCGCTGACCATGTTCATCCTGTCCGGTCCGGTCATTAGTGTCACCATGGAGGCATCGGAGGATTTGTTGGACACGGAGGCCTACGCACACGCAGTGCTTGGCGACGACCCCGTAGCCCTACCCGATATCGACTCCCTTCAGGAGGGCCGTTAAATGAAGAGTGCTGTGCATGCCGTTGTTTACGCGTTGTGGCTCATTAAGGAGATCTTCGTCGCGGGCTTTTCGCTCGCCATGGAATCCTTCAAGCCGCATAACAACTATCGCCCAGTGGTGCTTCGGTACCCCTTGCGTGTGACGAGCGCCTGGGAGATCTTCTGGTTCACCTCGTCCATTACCGCAACGCCGGGCACCTTGTCGTTGGGCTTGCGCGAGCCGGTTGCCGAAGGCCTTCCGCGCATCGTGCTGGTCCAAGCCGTGATGGGGGATGACCCGGCCAGTGTCATGGCGGACCTCGCGGACATGGAGGAGCGCTTGGCGCCACGAGTGAAGGGCATCGATTATGGCGTGCCTGGCCAGGGCCCGACGGAGGAGCTCGCCCCGACGTTCTACGAGTATCCGCTGGATACGCTGGGCCGTCATATGCGCGCCCCCGATATCGCGAAGGCGGACGATACCCCGCTGGCAGCGAACGACGTGGAGAAGTATTCCGTGTGGCCGCTGCGTCAGGTCGTGCCGGGCAAGGACGCCCGAAAGGATGATAAGAAGTGATTGATTTTTCCTCGATGAGCGCCTTTCAATGGGTTGTCTTTGTCTGTGTGTTCCTCATTGGCGCATCGGTGTGCTCGGCGTTGGTGCTGGCGTTGCGCTCTCGCGATGAGCTCACCCGCACCGTGATGAGTGACATGGTCTTCTACGGCATGATGTGCATGTACTTTGCATGGGCCATGACCAATCACGCGTCCATCGTCTACGACATCGCGATGCTCGCGGGCATCGCGGCGGGCGTGCTGCCGACGTTGTCGATGGCCCGCATCATCTCGAAGGGCAGGAGGTAAAACCATGACTATCGCGGAGATTATTGCTTCGGTTCTGCTGGTTGTGGCCACGGTCCTGGTTATCGCGACGGCCATCGCTTTGTGGCGCGCGCCCGATGCTCTGACCCGAGTCAACCTACTGGGACCGACGGTCGGGTTGGCCGTTCCTCTTCTGCTCGTGGCGAAGCTGGTCGTTGACTTTGCCGAGAACGGGTTCTCGCTGTGGTCGCTGGTCCGTGTCCTCATTGCTTGTTTCGGCGTGTGGATCATCGGTTCGGTGGGCTCTTTTTACATGGGCCGTTCCATCTACGGCGTGACCGTCACGGATGTGAAGTACGCCAAACGTATGCGCCAGCAAGCGCAGACCGTGGAAGCGTCCGAGGAGGAAATCTAGGGCGCACGTTTAAGTGAGCGGCGAGGGCAACAATGCCCTCGCCGCTTTTTTGGATCCCAAATGTGATCTAGGACTCATCCTTCTTCCCAAAACTATAGAGCTAAAGATATTTTGGGAATTGTACCTATCAAGCTATAGAAAAGGGGTTAGTTGAAGTATGACTCCTGATGCATTCTCTTCCGGTGATGCAGCGTGGATGCTGATCAGCGCATCATTGGTGTTGCTCATGACCCCCGGATTGGCGTTGTTTTATGGCGGCATGGCGGGCAATCGCCATGTCCTTAACATGATGATGATGTCCTTCGGCGCGCTCGCGCTTGTGCCTGTGCTCTATGTCTTGTGGGGCTGGTCCATGTCCTATGCGGGAAGCTCTTTTGCAGGTATCGTGGGCAACCCGTTTGAAGCGTGGGGCTTGCGTGGCCAGATTGCAGGACCTTCCAACGAGTATCTCCTTGGTAGTTCTGGTTACCCCGCCGTCATCGATATCGGCTTCCAAGCCACCTTCGCCATTATTTCGACGGCTATTATCTCCGGTGCCATCGCCGGCCGCGTGAAGTTTTCGGCCTGGTTAACCTTCGTGGGTATCTGGGTAACCTTCGCCTACTTCCCGCTCGCCCACATGGTGTGGGGCGGGGGAATTCTCTCCCACGCCCCGCGCTCGCTCGCGGCGTGGCTCTTCGGTGTCTCGAAAGGTGAGGCGCTCATCGCTCCCATCGACTTCGCGGGCGGTACCGTCGTGCACATTTCTGTCGGCGCAGCTGCCCTAGTTCTGGCCATCGTCGTGGGCCCGCGCGCGGGCTTCCCGAAGCACGTCGATAGGCCGCACAACCTCCCGATGGTGATGCTCGGCGCCGCGTTGCTGTGGTTCGGCTGGTTCGGTTTCAATGGCGGTTCTGCCTTCGCTGCGGATGGCCTTGCAGGTGTGGCGTGGTTGAATACCACCGTTGCTGCGGCCGCCGCGATGCTCGGCTGGATGTTGGTGGAGCGAATCCGTGACCGTGCCGCCACTTCACTCGGCGCTGCATCCGGAGCTATCGCAGGCCTCGTCGCCATCACCCCGGCGGCAGGAGCACTGAATCCGCTCGGTTCCATCGCCCTCGGCTTCCTCGGCGGGATTATCGCCTGCCTGTGCATCAGCCTGAAGTACCGCTGGGGCTTTGATGATTCCCTGGACGTCGTCGGGGTGCACCTGTGCGCAGGACTGTGGGGCACGATTGGCCTAGCCTTCTTCGCTACGGATAACGGCATCCTCACCGGTCACTTCACTGAAGGGCTCAAGCTGCTCGTCGTTCAAACGCTGATTGCGGTTGTGGCGATGCTGGTGTCGGGGCTCGTCACCCTGCTTGCGGCGCTCCTCATCCGCGCCACCATGGGCTGGCGAATCGAGGATGAAGCACAGGGTATCGACCTGGGCGAGCACCGCGAAACCGCATATGATTTCTGCGAATCCGTGGCGTCGCACCGCCGCCACGCCCACGACGCTAGGATTAGTCCTGCACCAACCGTCCAGCCGCGGGTCGACACCGCCGGAGCTAAGGAGTAACAGATGAAGCTCATCACTGCCATCGTCAAACCGTTCACGCTGCCGGACATTCGCGAGGCCCTCGAACAGCACGACGTACACGGCCTGACGGTGACCGAGACCCAAGGATTCGGCCAGCAGCGCGGCCACAGTGAGGTCTACCGCGGCGCCGAGTACGCCACCGATTTCGTTCCCAAGGTCAAGCTCGAGGTGGTGACCTCTGACGAACAGGTCGAGGATATCCTCTCCACTATCGTGGACGCCGCCTATACCGGAAAGATCGGTGACGGCAAGATCTGGATCACTCCTATTGAGGACGTCATCCGCGTGCGCACCGGCGAGCGCGGCGAGGCGGCCCTGTAACACGTGTCTACGGCCGCTCAACTGCGTGAGGACGCTTATGCCTCGGCGATGCGCCTCACGCAGTCCCTGCAGCTTCCGACCGGCTGTGCGCTTGCAGCCACCGGTTCCTTCGCGCGCCGCGCGATGACCCCATTTTCCGATCTCGACCTCATCCTCCTTCACCCGGATGACACGGAGTTGCCCGAGGAAGTCGTTTCCGAGGTCTGGTATCCCATCTGGGACGCCAAGTATCGGCTCGATTATGCAGTGCGCACCCCGCACGAATTCGGCGCCATCGCCGGTTCCGATCCCGCCGCCGGCTTCGCGCAACTCGATCTGGCCTTCGTCGCCGGAGACAAGCAGCTGGTGGACTCCACCCGCGCCCAGGTCTATGCCTCGTGGCGCCGCCTGTTGCAGAGCAATTTCGACGCCTTCGTTGATCTAGCCATTGCGCGCTGGCGCCGTTCTGGCACCTTGGCCACGATGACCCACCCGGACATCAAGAATGGGCGCGGCGGTCTGCGCGATATCCAATTCCTCCGGGCCCTCGCCCTAGGAAACCTCGCGGACGCCCCAGCGCTCGAGGAGGAGCAGGGCCTGCTTCTCGACGTCCGCACGCTCCTCCACGTCACCGCCCGCCGCCACCGCGACATCCTCGACCCAGAATTCGCCGCGGAGATTGCACACGAGATGGGCTTTGCCGACCGTTATGAATTATCAGCGGCCGTCGTCACCTCCGCCGCGGCGGTGGATAGGGCCGTTGAGAGGGCGCTCGCGACGGCTAGGGGAGTGGTGGCCAAGCGCAGCCACAACCGCACCCGCAAGCCACTCGACATCGGCGTCGTGGATGTGGGCGGCGAAATCAGGCTCGCCCGCACCGCAGACCTAGACGAGCCGTGGCTACTCCTGCGCGTCGCCGCCGCAGCAGCACGCTCGGGCAGGAGCGTGCCCGCCCACGTTTGGGAACAACTACGCGAGCTGCCAGACCTGCCGCAGCGCTGGCCCGCAGGAGCAACGGATGCCTTCTTCAGCCTGTTGTCCTCACCGCTCAATACCCCGCGCCTTATCCAAGAGATGGACGCCCATGGTTTGTGGGAGCGAGTCGTTCCGGAGTGGGAGCACATCCGCGGCTTGTTGCCGCGGGAGCGCACGCACTCTCATACCGTGGACTATCACTCCATCCTTACCGTCGCTCGGTGCGCTGAAGCTCGCACGTCCGTAGCGAGGCCCGATCTACTGCTCTTGGTGGGGCTCTACCACGACATTGGCAAAGGTTACGGCCGCCCGCACGAACTCGTGGGAGCTGAGATGGTGGCGTGCGCTGCCGCCAAGCTGGGCCTCGACCTGGCGGATCGCTCCCGCGTGCAAACCGTGGTGGCAGAGCACACGACTCTGGCGCGCATCGTCTCCCGCACGGACCCTTACTCCGACGAAGCCCGCGATGAGCTTCTCGAAGCCGTGCGTTATGACTACCTGACCCTGGCGCTCCTCGTCGTGCTCGCCCGCACCGATGCCGAATCCACCGGCCCAGGCGTGTGGAACCGCAGGCTCGAGAATGGAATCGAGGCGGTCAGCGCCCGCGCTTTTGCGCAGCTGGAGGCCCTGAGTCCGGTGCGGCCGCTGGTGGCCGTTGACCGCGACATCGGCCTGCGCCACAACCCGGAGGATGATAGCTTCACCGTCCTGTGGCGCGGCAGCTACCAGCGGGAGGCTGTGCGTCCGCTAGCGCTTATCGCTGCCTTGGGATGGAACATCCTGTCCTCGCGCTTGGTGCGCACGGAGGAGGGCTACGCCGGCGAGTTCGATATCCGCGCGCTCCACGGCGCCATCGATCTCGCGACGGTGGAGGAGCGCTTGGTGCAGTCTTATAAGTCCGGAACCTATACCGTGCTGCCCGATTTCGTACCGGGACCTGCAACCGCCATGTGGACCAGAGGCGTCTTCGAGCTCAGAATCGATGACTACCCGGGTACCCTCGGACACGTGCTCGCGCTGCTTCCGGAGTGCGAGTGGCTATCCACCACCACACCGGGCGCCACGATGGTGCTTCACGCCGTGCCGCTTGGCGACGTCCCCCGTGCCACCCTCGTCCGGAATGTGACCCAAGCACTGGTCAACGGCTAAGCTGGGGAAGTTATAAATTTATCCACGATAGTTGAGGGAGCACTCTAACGTGTTTGAGTCTTTGTCTGACCGCTTGCAATCAGCCCTGTCCGGCCTGCGCGGCAAGGGCAAGCTGACCGAGGCGGACATCAACGCCACAGCGCGCGAAATCCGCCTTGCGTTGCTGGAGGCGGACGTCTCGCTCAACGTCGTGCGCGGCTTCATCAAGCGCATTAAGGAGCGCGCGGCAGGCGCCGAGGTCTCCGAGGCGCTCAACCCTGCGCAGCAAGTGGTCAAGATCGTCAACGAGGAACTCATCGAGATCCTCGGCGGCGAGACCCGCCGCCTGAACCTAGCCAAGAATCCGCCGACGGTCATCATGCTCGCCGGCCTCCAAGGTGCTGGTAAGACCACCTTGGCGGGCAAGCTGTCCAAGCACCTGGCTTCCAAGGGGCACACCCCGATGCTGGTGGCCTGTGACCTCCAGCGCCCGGGTGCGGTGCAACAGCTGCAGATCGTCGGCGAGCGCGCCGGGGTCGATGTCTACGCTCCGGATCCGGGCACCTCCCTGGATTCCCACGAGCATGAGATGGGTACCTCGCACGGGGATCCGGTGGACGTCGCCAAGCGCGGCATTGAGGAAGCCAAGCGCACGCAGCACGATATCGTCATCATCGATACCGCCGGCCGCCTCGGCATCGATGAAACCCTGATGACGCAGGCCCGCAACATCCGCGACGCCGTCAACCCGGACGAAGTCCTCTTCGTCATCGACTCGATGATCGGCCAGGATGCCGTGCAGACCGCCGAGGCCTTCCGCGACGGCGTGGACTTCACTGGCGTCGTTCTGACCAAGCTGGACGGCGACGCCCGCGGTGGTGCAGCCCTGTCCATCCGTGAGGTGACCGGCAAGCCCATCATGTTCGCCTCCACAGGTGAGAAGCTCGATGACTTCGACGTCTTCCACCCGGAGCGCATGTCCTCGCGCATCCTGGGCATGGGTGACCTGCTGACGCTTATCGAGCAGGCGGAGTCCAAGCTGGATCAGTCCAAGGCGGAGGAAGCCGCCAAGAAGATGGGCTCCGGCGAGATGACGCTCAATGACTTCTTGGACATGATGCTCATGGTCCGCAACCTGGGGCCGATGGGCAATCTGCTCAAGATGATGCCGGGCGGTAACAAGATGAACCAGATCGCCGACATGGTCGACGAGAAGCAGCTCGACCGCATCCAGGCCATCATCCGCGGTATGACCCCGGAGGAGCGCGAGAACCCGAAGATTCTCAACGCTTCGCGCCGCAAGCGTATTGCCCTTGGTTCTGGTGTGAGCGTTTCTGACGTCAACCAGCTCATCGAGCGTTTTACCGAAGCTAAGAAGATGATGTCCCAGATGGCCGGCCGTTTCGGCATGCCGGGCATGGGCGGCGGGCGCTCGGCTACTAAGAAGAAGCCGAAGGGCCGCAAGGGCAAGAACGGCAAGCGTAAGCCGCCGAAGCGTCGCGGTGGCGGCGGCATGCCAGGCATGGGCGGCGGTATGCCGTCGATGCAGGAGCTGCAGAAGATGCAGGAGCAGCTCGGCGGCGGCATGCCCGGGCTAGGCGATATCAAGATGCCGAAGGGCATGGAGAATATCGACCTCAACAACCTGGATTTTGGCCAAGGCAAGAAGAAGTAGGAGATTACCCACGCGACAATATGTCCGACTAAAGTTGGATAAAACTGTTCTCGCGTGGAAAGGTCCTCACTGTGAAGGCCAGCCCTGTGGTGCGCCAGATGCGCCACGACATCACTACCAAACCGTTCATCGCCATCTGGGAGGTCACCCGTGCCTGCCAGCTGGTGTGCCAGCACTGCCGGGCCGACGCCCAGCACGACCCCGCACCGGGCCAGCTCACTACCGCCGAAGGCAAGGCACTGCTGGATTCCCTGGCCAGCTACGACAAGCCACGCCCGCTCGTGGTGCTCACGGGAGGGGATCCGTTTGAGCGCGGCGACCTGGAAGAGCTCACCGCCTACGGCACGTCCCTGGGACTCAACGTGTCGCTTTCGCCGTCGGTCACGCCCCGTTTGACGCGCGAGCGCCTCGAGGGCCTGCGCGCGGCGGGAGGGTCCGCGCTGTCGCTTTCTCTCGACGGCGCGAGCGCTGCAACCCACGATTACTTCCGCGGCTTCTCCGGCATCTTCGACCGCACGATTGAGATGGCCAGCGTGGTCACCGACGTGGGCTTCCGCCTCCAAATCAACTCCACCATCACGAAGAACAACGTCCATGAGGCCCCGCAGCTGTTGGCGCGGGTTATCGAGATGGGTGCCAAGCTCTGGAGCGTGTTCTTCCTCGTGCCCACCGGCCGCGGTACGGGCGTGGAGGCGCTGACCCCGCAGGAGCGCGAGGACGCGATGCAGTGGCTGCACAGCGTGTCCACGCGGATTGCCATTAAGACCACGGAGGGGCCGCAATATCGGCGCATCGTCCTACAAGCCCAGCGGGGAGAGAAGTACGAGGGCGGCGAACTATACCGCTTCCTTACCGCGGAGACCGAGCGGATTTTGGGCCCCGATCCCCACACGCGCCGCCCGCGGCCGCCGATGGCCATCAACGCGGGCTCCGGCTTCGTCTTCATCGACCACGTGGGGGACGTCTACCCGAACGGCTTCCTGCCGCTGCACTGCGGCAACGTCAAGAGTCACCTACTGCCGGACATCTACGCCAACTCGCCAGTGTTTAAGAAGCTTAGGGATCCCAACGCGTGGAGCGGCAAGTGCTCCGTGTGTGAGTTTGCTTCTGTGTGTGGCGGCTCGCGGTCCACGGCTTTTGCCATGACGGGCGACCCGCTCGCGTCGGACCCCACCTGCGCCTACGTGCCCGAAGCTCTGCGCTAGCGGCGGCTACTAGATGGCCTCGCCCGCAGGGAAGGCAGGGTAGGGGACCGGGTTGGCGGGAGTCGGCGCCGCCGCGGTGGACGGCGCTGGGCCCGCCTTCGTCGTGGAGGTAGACGTGGCGGTTTCCGGGGGCTGCTGTTGGACGGTCTCGCCATTGAGGAACGGGGTGATCGCTTCACGGATGAGCGGGATGGCCGAATCCGCGAATGCCGTGGTGAAGTGGTGCATATCGCGATACACCATGATATTGCCGATGATGACCGGGCAATCGCCGTTGGCATCGCAGAACCACTTCGAGGTGTCTACGGCCAGCATGTTCTTGTACTGGGAGAGGACCTCTGCGCCCGGATCGTAGGGCGCATAAACCTCCTCGAAGCGCATACCGCACCCGAGGGAATCCTGGGTGGCCACGTAGCACTCATCAAACTGGCGGCCATTGCCGTGCTCGTCGAATCCCCACGGGTTATCGCGGAAACCGAGGAAAGGAATATCGTGCTTGGCCAGTTCGTCCCAGAAGGCCTGATATCCCGGCGGGACGGCGTCCGGGCCGTGGCCTAGGGCCTGCCCGGGGCGTGTCGAGTTCGACACCACGAGGGCTGGGTCCGCGTCGATGATGCGCTTGACCACTTCCTTGCTCCACTCGGCGCAGGATGGCTTGACGCTGAGCTCATCGCCCAACTCGATGGGGCAACCCACGCGGGTGAGCGGCACCAGCTTGAATCCCATCTCGCGGCCCAAGTGATCCAGGGCTGAGGAATACTGCTCCGCGTGCGAACCGCCCACCAAGTAGACCTCAACGTCGGAGTTGACGTCGCCGAAGACACACGGCGTTACGCCGTCCTTTTGCGTCTCGATGAAATAGTCCGACGGCTCCTGCTCTGGAATGAAGCACCAGTTATCGGCAACCGGTGGCTGGATGCCGCGCGCGAGAATCGGATCGGGCTTGATTTCGACGTTCTCAGGCGGGGTGATGTTCTCAATGAAGGTCGTTGCCCCAGGGTAGAGCTGCGGATCAAGAATCTCTTGGTTTGCCTCCTGGAGGCTGCGCTGCCACAGCGGTTGAACGGCTACGAGCGCAACGGTGCACGCCGCGACGACAACTCCACCGACGCCGCGGATGGCGCCGGTGCGGGTGCGGAGGTCGGCGAGGCCTCGGTGGACGGGGAGGTCGTCGGCAAGCGGGCGCTTGCGGTGCTGGCGCAGGGGCTTCTCGACGAATCTGTGCGTCACATCCGCCAAGCCCAGGGACACCGCGATGATGATGGCTCCGAGCCACCATGGCGGGGTTTCAAAGCCGAGGGCGGCGGTGGAGATGATGAGGAGCGGCCAGTGCCACAGGTAGAGCGGGTAGGCGATATCACCGAGCCAGCGGGAGGGACGAACCGTCAGCACCCGCGAGAAGGAACCACCGGAACCAATAATGATGAGCACCGCGCCGCCGATGGGCAGAAGCGACAGCGGGCCCGGGAAAGCCAAGCTGTCGGAGATGAGCATGCCAGTGCCAGCCAGGGCGGCTAGGCCGAGGGCGGTGGCGACGTTGGACAGGTGCTGCGGCATCTTTAGGCGCGAGCCGTAGATGACGAGAACCGCGCCCAAGGTTAGCTCCCACGCGCGAGACCACGTGGAGTAGTAGTTCTCGGGGGTTCCGTAGAGACCGTCGCGCGAGGCGTAGGCAAAAGAGGCGACGGTGATCACGAGGAGGATCGGGCCGGCGATGGAATTTACGGAGGGGAAGCGCTGCGCTTTAAGCCCCGACTTCTTCGGGCGCAACCGCATAAAAGCGGCCAGGCCCAGGGCGAAAATGATGCCCATGAGATAGAACTGCCCCTGGACCGCCATGGACCACATGTGCTGCAGCGGCGACGTGGTTGCGGAGGCGGCAGCGTAGTCGGCGTTTTGCCGTGCTAGCTCCCAGTTTTGGTAGTAGAAGACTGTCGCCGTGATCTGCTTGGTGAGCTCGGTGTTCATGAGCTTCGGGGTAAATACCCGAACAAGCACGTAGCTCACACCGATGACGAGCACGAGGGAAGGCACCAACCTGCGCAGTGTGCGCCAGATGGGCCACCACGGGTTCAGGGAGGCGTTCGGCCGCGCGGCATAGCGCAGCTGCGAGCCCAGGAAGAAGTACCCGGACAGGAGGAGGAAGACATCGACGCCACCGGAAACACGACCGACGAAGACGTGGTATAAAACAACCAAAGCGATCGCGATGCCGCGGAGGCCATCGAGGTCGTAGCGGTAGCGGAATGTAGATGGGGCTTGTTTATTCATAAAAAGAGGTTTGTGTGGCAGCGAAATAACCGCATTACAGGCTACCCCTTTCGCGGGGTAAGGCCTAACCATGCAAGCGGTAGGGGGGATTTCCTATTTTGCGTGCGTACCGCTAAAATCATTGGGGTTGTCCATGTGCAGCATGGAGGACACCTAAAACTTCATTTCTGCGTAACGCCGGTACCGCCCACGGACGGCCGGCATGTCACGCGCAGGATAAATCCAAGGGTTGAACCGGCGCGCCACCAAGCGGCGCGTGTCTGAACTGCCCGGTGACTAGAAAAGGAGCCAATCATGGCCGTTAAGATCAAGCTGCAGCGTATGGGTAAGATCCGCAACGCTGAGTACCGCATCATTGTTGCTGATGCACGCACCCGCCGCTCCGGCAAGGCTATCGAGAACATCGGTATCTACCAGCCGAAGCAGGAGCCGTCCCTGATCCAGATCGATTCCGAGCGCGCTCAGTACTGGCTGGGTGTCGGCGCGCAGCCGACCGAGCCGGTTCTCGCACTGCTCAAGGTGACCGGTGACTGGCAGAAGTTCAAGGGCCTGCCGGGCGCAGAGGGCACCCTGAAGGTTGCTGAGCCGAAGCCGTCCAAGCTGGATCTCTTCAACGCCGCTCTGGCTGAGGCCAACAATGGTCCGACTATCGAGGCCATCACCGAGAAGAAGCGCAAGGCCAAGGAAGAGGCTGAGGCAAAGGCTGCCGCTGAGAAGGCTGCTGAGGAAGCCGCTGCCGCTGAGGCTGCAAAGGCAGAGGAAGAGGCTGCTGAGGCTGACTCCGCTGAGGAGTCCGCAGAGTAAACTACTCGCCTAACAGAAACTCCCCGCTGGTGCGGGGAGTTTTCTAGTTTTGCGGGGCGGCGGGGCGTGCTTCTAAGGGGTTCTCGAAATCCAAACCGCGGATAGCAGAAGCGATGACCGACTGCGCAATCCTTTCCATCGATTCTTCCGATACTGATGCCAAGTGGCCGCTCAAACACAACACCGTAAAGCCGTGTACCGTGGACCAGCCAGCAAGACAATTTTGCATCATGAATTGCCGGTTAGGCTCCTGCCCAATGTAGCGTGCGTACTGCTCCATGTAGTCATAGAAGTTGAACGTGGCCTGGACCCGCGGATCCTCTCCCGGCCCCTCGGCGGCCGCAGCCAGCGCACCAGGGATGTCAAAGCCGCTCGTGGCCATCATGCACTCAAAGAAGCTTTGCTCCTCCAAGGCATAGTGGTAGTAGGCAAAGCCAGCCGCCATCATCTTGTCGACAATGCTGCCCTCCGTGTCCTGGAAGGCAGCGCTGAGCTTGGTGATGAGTTCGAAGGTGGCGACGTCTGCGACGGCGTCGAGAAGCGCGGCCTGATCCTTGAAGTGGCGGTAGGCGGCGGTGGGGGAGACGCCGACCGCGCGCGTCGCCGCGCGAATCGTTACTGCCTCTGGTCCACCCTCCCGGCCGAGCTTGATGGCCTCCTGGAGGATCTCTTCATGCAAATTTCCATGGTGATACGGCTTTGAACTACTCACAATCTAAAAATAATACTAAAAGTCTAGACATTCACGCCAGTGTTTGGCGTCAACATTGTGAGCAGCATTAGCGCAGGTTGATCGCTGCAGGACACCGCATGTGGGACATACGCTGGAAGGTGTACGATGCGCCCGGGAACGAGCACGTGCTCTTCATCTCCGCAACTAAAAGTCACCGCGCCCTGTAGCACCTGGACGGTGATGGGGTGCGCGGCTTTGTGATCGGGCAGGACCTGCCCGGGCAAGAATGAAAAGAGGATGAGGTTCGCTCCGTCGGCACTGAGGACTCGCTTAACGGCTGGTCTCGGGCGCGATGGGCTCGGCTTAGGGGTCTCATCGAGCAAATTTAGCGTTGTGAGCGCGGCGCTGTCATGGGAGGCGGCACCAAAGGTGGCTGCATCATTGATCGGAAGCTCAGTCATGCCACTCCAGCGTAGCCCGTTAAGCTAGCAGTCATGGAACTACTCATTGGTCGCGTGGTGAAATCCCACGGCATTAAAGGCGAGGTCTCCGTCGAGGTGACCACCGATTCCCCCGAGACCCGTTTCGCCGTCGGCGAGGTTCTCCACGGCAAACAAGGCAAGAAGGAACACGAGCTCACCATCACGGCGGTGCGCGCTCATAAGGGGCGCCTGCTCATCACCTTCAAGGAAATCCCGGACCGCACGGCCGCAGATTCCCTGCGCGGCACCCAGTTCTTCGCCGAACCTTTGGATGATCCCGAGGATGACGGCTTCTATGACCACGAACTGGAAGGTCTGCGCGTTCTCCTCGATGGCAAAGAGGTAGGCGAGGTGACCGGCGTGACGCACGGTCCTACGCAGTCCCTCCTGGAAATCACGCTCACCGGTGGCAAAGAGGCGTTGGTCCCCTTTGTTGAGCAGATCGTGCCCGAAGTCGATCTGGAGGCCGGGACCTGCACCATCACCCCGCCGGAGGGGTTGCTCGACCTATGAGGATAGACGTTCTCACCATTTTTCCGGAGTACCTCGACCCGCTGCGCCACGCGCTGCTGGGCAAGGCCATCGAGCAGGGAAAGCTCGCGGTGGGCGTGCACGATCTGCGCCAGTGGGCCACCGACGTGCACAAATCCGTCGATGACTCACCCTACGGGGGCGGCCCAGGAATGGTCATGAAGCCTGAGGTGTGGGGGCCGGCGCTTGACGACGTCTCCTCCGGCACCGCCTCCACCCAGGACCTCCAAAGCGCGCTGCCGCACCTGAGCAAGCCGCGCCACGACGATATCCATGGCGTCGAGGCGCGCTCCTATGGTGAAAGCGAGGGTTCGGATAAGCCGCTGCTCATCGTGCCGACACCTGCCGGAACGCCCTTTACTCAGGCCGACGCGCAAGCCTGGTCTAACGAGGAACACATTGTCTTTGCGTGTGGGCGCTACGAGGGCATCGATCAGCGCGTCGTCGAGGATGCCGCGCAGCGCTACCGCGTGCGCGAGGTGTCCATCGGCGATTACGTGCTCATCGGCGGAGAGGTCGCCGTGCTGGTCATTGCTGAAGCGGTGGTGCGCCTCATCCCAGGCGTGTTGGGGAACCGGCGCTCGCACGAGGAGGACTCTTTCTCCGATGGCTTGCTGGAAGGTCCTAGCTACACCAAACCGCGAGAGTGGCGCGGCCTGGCAGTTCCGGATGTACTGACTTCCGGGGATCATGCCAAGGTGGACCGGTGGCGCCGCGAGCAGTCGCTGGCCCGGACGTGGAAGCGCCGCCCGGAGCTGCTGGACGCGGCGGACCTGAGCGATGCCGACCGCGCGTACGTGGAATCCTTGAAGGAGGAATGAGATGGACATCAGTACTGACTTGTCAATACTTATGACCGAAACCGAATGGGACAAGGTTCTCAAAGATATGCCGCAGCGTTTGCGCGAAGGCGGCGTCGAGCCGCTCGATATCAACGCAGAGATCATCTCCTTTACCTGCGAGCCCGACAATATCCTGGTCAACGAGTACATGGATAAACACGGCCAGCCGCCGGTGGGTGAGCATGTGTGGAGGGTCATCGTCAACGGCTCCTCTGAGCTGCCGTTGACCAAAGTCACCGCGGCCGTCGCGGACTGCTTGCCGCCGCACACGCTGTGGTACGGCACCTCCGAAATCGGCCACACCGAGTTTGGGTTGGGTACTTCCTGTGCGTGGCAGGGTGGGGTATAGGGTAGGAAGGTCTTTTAGTCCCCGACCAAAAAGAGGTTTTGTGAATATCGCAGCCACCATCGCCGGAGAGCTGGGTGTTAAAGAAGCACACGTTGACGCCGCCCTGAAACTCATGGCGGAGGGCAATACCGTCCCGTTTATTGCCCGTTACCGCAAGGAAGCCACCGGCGGGCTGGATGACTCCCAGCTGCGTATCATCGAGGAACGCTCGACGTACCTGCGCGAGCTGGAAGAGCGCAAGGAAACGGTGCTCGCCGCGATTGAGGAACAGGGCAAGCTCACCGATGAGCTGCGCGCACTGATCCAGGGCTGCGAGACCAAGGCGCGCCTGGAGGATCTGTACCTGCCGTATAAGAAGCGCCGCAAGACCAAGGCGGATATCGCGCGCGAGGCAGGGCTGGAGCCGCTGACGGACAAGCTCATCGAGGACCCCTCGGCGGACCCGACCGAGCTGGCGGGGGAGTATCTCACCGAAGGTTTCGAGGAAACGAAGAAGGCCCTCGACGGCGCCCGCGCTATTCTGGTGGACCGCTTCGCACTGGATGCGGATCTGGTGGGCGAGGTGCGCGAGCGCATGTACACCAGCGGTTCCATGAACGCTGGCGTGGTCGAGGGTAAGGAAACCGAGGGCGCGAAGTTCAAGGACTACTTCGAGTTCTCTGAGCCTTTCGAGAAGCTCCCCTCGCACCGCATTTTGGCGCTGCTGCGCGGCGAAAGCGAGGGCGTTCTGCATCTCAACCTCGACGCCGGCGATGACGCCATGTACGAGGGAATGATCGCAGACCGCTTCGACCTGGACGTGTCTACCTCTCGCTGGCTTGCCGACGCCGTCCACTGGGGCTGGCGCACCAAGCTTTCCATCTCTTCCGGTCTGGACGTGCGCATGCGCCTGAAAGAGAAGGCGGAGGAAGGCGCGCTCAAGGTCTTCGCGACAAACCTGCGCGACGTTCTTCTGGCCGCCCCGGCCGGCCAGCGCGCGACGCTGGGCCTAGACCCGGGATACCGCAATGGCGTCAAGTGCGCGGTCGTTGACCCGACGGGCAAGGTCCTGGCCACCACGATTGTCTATCCGCACCAGCCGCAGCAGAAGTGGGCTGAGGCGGTGAGGGAGTTGGCGTCGCTAAGCGCTGCCCATTCGGTGGACCTCATGGCGATCGGCAACGGAACCGCATCGCGTGAGACGGAGAAGCTGGCGGGTGAGGTCGCCGACCTCATCGCGCAGGCCGGCGGTGCTCGCCCCACGCCGGTGGTGGTTTCCGAGGCTGGCGCGTCGGTGTATTCGGCCTCCCAGTTGGCGGCCGATGAATTCCCTGACATGGACGTCTCCCTGCGCGGCGCCGTTTCGATCGCGCGCCGCCTCCAGGACCCGCTGGCGGAGCTGGTGAAGATTGACCCGAAGGCGATTGGCGTGGGGCAGTACCAGCACGACGTCAACCAGGTCGCGCTCGCCCGCACCCTCGATGGCGTGGTGGAAGATGCCGTCAACGGCGTCGGCGTGGACCTGAACACGGCGTCCGCCCCGCTGCTGGAGCGCGTGGCCGGCGTGAATTCCACGATTGCGGCCAACATCGTGGCGTATCGCGATGAGAACGGCACGTTTGCCTCGCGCAAGGAGCTGAAGAAGGTGCCGCGCTTGGGCCCGAAGGCTTTTGAGCAGTCCGCGGGCTTCTTGCGCATCAATGGTGGCAAGGATCCGCTCGATGCTTCGGCAGTGCACCCGGAGGCCTACCCGGTGGTGGCGCGCATTGCGGAGAAGACCGGTCTGGGGGTTTCGGAGCTCATCGGCAATTCGCGAGTGTTGACGAAGCTGTCGCCGGCGGACTTTGCTGACGATACCTTCGGTGTGCCGACGGTGACGGATATCATCGCGGAGCTGGATAAGCCGGGCCGCGACCCGCGCCCGGAGTTCAAGACGGCTACCTTCAAGGAAGGTGTGGACAAGGTCTCGGACTTGAAGCCGGGGATGATTCTGGAGGGCACCGTGACCAATGTTGCGGCCTTTGGCGCGTTCATCGACGTGGGCGTGCACCAGGATGGCCTCGTCCACGTCTCCGCCATGAGCCACAAGTTCGTCTCTGATCCGCACGATGTGGTCCGCTCGGGCCAGATGGTGAAGGTGAAGGTCATGGAGGTAGACGTGGAGCGCCAGCGCATTGGCTTGTCGCTGCGGCTTGACGACGAGCCCGGCCAGCCCGCCCCCAAGCGCCGCAACGGCGGTGGGCGTTCCGAGGGCCGCGGCGGCCGCTCCGACCGTCGCAACTCCCGCCGCGACGGTGGGCGTGGCCGCTCGGACCGCGGCGGCGGTGGTTCGATGGCCGATGCCCTCAAGAAGGCCGGCTTCTAAAGCTCGCCTAGTTGTGCGCCACAAACCCCTGACTGTTCAAACGGTTGGGGGTTCGTGAGTTTTCAGTGGCTTCTTCTGTACGGACAGTGGGTTGGACAAGCCCGTGGAGTGGAGCGATCGCCGAAGGCGCGGAAGGCCTCATGAACGTTGAGGTTTCCGCGTGGTGCCGAGCTGAGTCCGGCGTGTGGACGTGCACGGCTACGCTGCCGCGAAGATTATCCGGGCGGCGCAGTGCTGGGTGGCGATGGGTGTATGTCCGGTGGAACGGGTGGTTGGCTTGGAGGGGTTCGCGTCGGGCTCGTGGCCTGTCGGTTCAAGGCCTCTTGGTAGGCCGGCTGCGCGGTAATCGGCGTTCCCCAGGGCGGGATGTAGTCAACCGGTCCCTTCAGCCGAAAGACATAACCTCTGCCGGTTGGGCTCGTAGGGTCATCGTCGTTAATGCCATTGTGGTAGGCACACAGCATGGTGAGGTTGGGAGGATTGGTTTCTCCGCCCGCTTGCCATGGGATGATGTGGTGGACTTGGCAGTAATCGGCTGGCTTGTTGCAGTCTTCGATCGCGCAGGTGGGGTGCTCCGCGCTGGCCATGATGCGCTGCTCGAGGCTGGCAAAGCGCGAAAGCCGGTGCAGCCACACCGGGCCGATGGTGGGGTGGACCAGTGTGGCGTAGCCTGTCTCGGCGAATTTGTAGGTCAGAAACTCCGCGCCGCTCATGCGCCCGCCGTTGGTGAGCTCGAGTTCGATGTCATCGCCGTCGTGGCGGATGATCTTGTCGAGTTCGTCGAGTGTCACCACCACGTTTGTTCCCACCGCCGGCCGGGAGCCTACGCCCTCTTTGAAGAAGACCTGGCGGGTGGCGTCTAGGAGGTCGGTGGGGTTAATGGATTCCAGGGTGCTGCGCATGGTGGAGATGTTGAGCGCAGAATCAGTCACCGTGAGCGAGTGCGGGCCGTTCTTGCGGTAGGTCAGCCGCACCCCTGGCGACGGCACGCGTTTCGGTTTGAGTTCCTTCAAGCGTTGTGCCGCCACTGAAGGCACCCGTTCCGAGGGCACGGAGACGAGCGCGACGCGCAAATTCCAGACGTCAACCTGCTTCTTCAGCTTCGCGGTGTAAGACTCAATCAGGCTCAGCGTGGCCAGGTCGTGGCCTTGGCGTTGGGCCGCCTGGCGGGCGGTGCGCTGCTTGCCGGTGAAGCGGGTTTCGCCGAAATAGATGGCATGAAGCGACGCCAGCTCCGCCGCATCGCCGTGTGAGGCGCCCAGCGCGCGCAAGCTTTCGGGTGTGCTGGTTGCTGCTTCCACCAGCGCAATCCCCGAGTTGCGAAGGCGGATGTAGGTTTCTATATCCCCCATGGGCACAGAGAATAAAGCGGGTTAGCCCATCCCGCAACCGGAGAAAGAAACGCCCTGCCTACAGACAGTAAAGGACAGGGGCTTGCCGGATGAAAGCCCGATTCGAATGCACTCGCTTGCCCGTCACAGGGGAGTGCGGGGTGATGTGACTCAGGCGGTGCGCAGCGCGGCACAACATGACGAATGGTTATAAGTTCACAATGCCAACTTATTCGGTGGTATGTTTGTTGAAACAAATGAACTAGTGGCCTCGCTCACGTTTGCGTGCCTAGCTTAAAAGGCTGGATAAACGAATAAAAGCGGACCTCAACCATCACGCTAAGGAGGCGGACATGAGCCGTGAGGCTGAATCCAACTGGGAAGTACGCGCGAATAGCGCTTCGCCCGGCCCGGTGAGTGAGGGGAGCGTGGCTACTCAAAACGCGGCACGCCACGACAGCGAGGCCATGGGGTGGCACCGCGTCCTCGATTGGCGCCCCACCAGTACCTTGTCGCGCGTGCTCATCGTCTTTCTCCTCGTCGCACCCATCGTTATCGCCGGCACCATGATGTGGGCCATGTGGGACCCCTCCAAGTACATGCGCAACATTGACTTGGCGGTGGTGAATGAGGATGCGGGCGTCGAGAAGCAGGGCACCTACACCAACTACGGTGATCAGGTCGTGGAAGGCCTGATGGAGACGCAGTACCTGAACTTTGCCGAGGTCAACAAGGCGGACGGTGATGAGGGGCTGCTCAAGGGCAAGTACCTCATGGTCGTGACCATCCCGAAGAACTTCTCGGAGCAGGCCGTCACCATCATCAGCGATAAGCCGGTCAAGCCGGAGATTCACTTCGCCACCAATGATTACTACGGCACGAATGGTTCGGTGATTTCCTCCAGCCTCATCCCGCAGGTGCAGACCAGCGTGGAGAATGCGATTTCCAAGAAGTATGCCGATCAGGTCATCGAGGGGCTGAATAAACTCAGCGATGGCCTGGGAACCGCAGCCGAGGGCGCGGGCCGGCTCGACGAGGGTGCGGGCAAGCTGCAGGAAGGCGGCGGGCGAGCGGTCGAGGGAATCGCCAAGCTGGACGCCGGTGCGGGCGATCTCAACAACGGTACGGGCCAGCTGCTGGACGGCACGACTCGTCTCAACGAGGGCGTGGGGCGCTTGAGCGGTGGTGCGGCGCAGCTGGATGATGGCACCGCCCAGCTTGCCGACGGCTCCGACAAACTACTCGCCGGCACCGGCCGCCTGGCGGATGGCGCGGGTCAGATCGATGGCGGTGTCAATCAGCTCACCGGGATGCTCATCCCGATGCTCAAGCAGGCGCAGGTTGTGGCCCCGGCGCTGCTGCAGCTTGTCGACGTTCTCCGCGGCCTCGGCATGCACCAACAAGCCGATCAACTCTATTCCCTGGTGTCCAAGCTCGACCCGGCCGCCAGCGGAAACATGGTGGCGCAACTGGAGAAGCTTTCCGCCGGCACCGGCCAGCTCTACTACAACCTGTCCGATCCCAATTCGGAGTACCTGGGCGGCATGATGGCGCTCAA
This sequence comes from Corynebacterium hesseae, assembly GCF_037850265.1. Classification (NCBI taxonomy): domain Bacteria; kingdom Bacillati; phylum Actinomycetota; class Actinomycetes; order Mycobacteriales; family Corynebacteriaceae; genus Corynebacterium; species Corynebacterium hesseae. The sequence goes on along the minus strand of NZ_CP137211.1, from coordinate 1,747,481 downwards.
TGACGGCGCGCACCGCTTGTCCGATGGATCGCAGCAGTTGCGGGCAGGCGTCGGCGAGCTGAGCAACGGTGCCGCTCAGCTGCAGGACGGAGCATCCCGCCTGCATGAGGGCACCGGCACGCTGAAGGACGGCACGAGCCAGCTGGCTGCCGGCGGCACGGAGCTCAAGGACGGCATGGACCAGCTCAAGGCCGGCTCCAATGCATTGGCCACCAAGCTTGCCGACGGTGCCGCCAAAGCCCCCTCCATCACCCAGCCGGATACGTCGGCGCAGAACATGGCCGTGCCCATCAACTTCACCTCCTCTAACCTCCACCCAGTACAGACGGTGGTCAGCCCGGTTGACCCGACCGAGAAGAACATCACGGGCGGCGCCTCTTTGCTCTTCGTGCTGGTCTTCGGTTTCCTCGTCATGCTGCTCCTGGCGATGACGCTGCCGTATTACCTGGGCCGCCGCGGCGAGGCAGTTACGAGCCCGGTGCGCGGCATCCTCGCGGCCTTCGGCGTGGTGGCGGGCCTGAACTTCCTGGTCTTGGCGTTCATGGGGCTGATGTCCTCCACGATGGGCTGGAGCCCCGCCAGCTGGCCGATGATGCTGCTCGTCATCGCAGCGATTGCCGCCGTCGGTGCGGCGACCTACCAGTTCTTCCTCGTAACCTTTGGTCGCAAGATTGGTGCTGTCTTCGCAGTCGGTGCTTTTGCCTTAGGCGTCATGGTCTTCGGCGGCGTGTGGCCGGTGGCAGCTATTCCGCGGCCGCTGAGTTTGCTGCATCCTTTCCATCCGATGTCCTATGCAAAGAATGCCTTTACCCGCGCTACCGACGGCATCCACGATGGCACCTTCTGGGCGGGAATCGCGGTGCTGTTCATCGTGACCGCCCTGGCGTTGGTGGCCTCCTGCGTTATTTTCCGGGCCCGCCACCATGGCACCGCGCGCATCCTCGACGAGCACCTCTTCCGCAGGCCGGCGGTGGCCGGCGCCTAGAAATCGTGTGCTGCGAGCCCGCCGGGCAGGTTGCGCAGCTCGATGCCCATGTCCGCGGCGAGATCGGCGTAGCGCAGGACAAAGCCCGCGCTGCGCCCGCCGGAGGGGCAGGCCACGTAGACCAATTCGGAGCCGCAGGCTGATAGCGCTCGGCGCACGGAATCGTCATCGGTGACGGTGTGCCAGGGCAGCGACACCGTGGCACGAGGAAAGTTCGGGTCCTCGGAGATATCGAGGAGGGCAGCGCGGCCGGTAATAAGTTCCGGCGGCAGGGTGTGCCGGGCCGGTAGAGCAGTAACGAGGGGGCGGTCGGGATCGGCGCCCACCCGTAGTGTGCGGAAGCTACCGGGGAGCGCGTCGTAGGAGGTTACGCGCCCTACCATGTCCCGATGATCTGGGAGTGCGCCGAGCATGGCGACCGCCGCGGTGGCCATGAGCCCTGCGATCACCGATGTCGTCGCGCCCAGCACCCCGGCTGTCGAGCACTCGAGCGCCTCGCCGCTGGGCGGGGCGGGGAAGAGGTCGCGCAGGCCCACCCCGCGCCCATCTGCGCAGTCTCTCCCAGAGTGCCACAGCGCGGCTTGCCCGCCGTAGCGCAGCACGGTACCCCAGGCCAGCGGGGTAGAGGTGAGCTCGCAGGCATCGGCGACGAGGTATTTCGTGTCGAAGGTATCGGAGCCGTCGAGGACGAGGTCAGCCTCGGAACACAGGTCGAGAACGTTGGAGGAATCGAGGCGTTCCTTAAGAGCGGTGATGGTGAGCTCGGGGGAAATCTCGCGGGCGCGCGCGGCGGCTACTTCCGCCTTGGGCTTGCCGACGTCCCCCGCACCAAACAGTACCTGTCTGTGCAGGTTGCTGATATCGACGCAATCGGAATCAATAAGAGTGATGCGCCCGATGCCTCCTGCGGCGAGCTGTTGGATAGCCGGGCAGCCCAGCCCGCCGGCGCCCACGACGAGCACGTGTGCGGCATGAAGCCGCTCTTGGGCCGCATCGCCGAAGCCGGGCAGGAGGCGTTGGCGCGCGGTCCGGGCAAGTTCGGTCTCACTGAGCATGATGGCAGTCCTTTTAGGAAGTGGGCTACAGGACCTGGTCCGCCCAGCTGGCCAGACCTTCGAAGGTGGAGGAAGCCTGGGCGTGCTCGCGCTGCGGGATGCGCCCTGCACTTCGGGCAAGTCTGCCGGCTTTGACGGCGTGGCGCATGGCGGTGGCCATGGCTTCCGGGTTCTGGCAGCGGTTGACGGCGCTGGCGAGAAGGACACCGGAGCAACCGAGTTCCATGGCGAGGGCGGCGTCGGAGGCGGTGCCGATGCCGGCGTCGACAAGTACGGGTACAGAGGCGCGCGAACAAATGAGCTCGAGGTTGTGCGGGTTGAGGATGCCCAGACCGGTGCCGATGGGGGCGCCGAGCGGCATGACGGCCGCGGCGCCAGCGTCCTCGAGGCGTTGGGCAGTCACGGGATCGTCGCTGGTATAGGCCAGCACGGTAAAACCTTCGGCGCTGAGCAGCTCAGTGGCGTCGAGGGTTTCGAGGACGTCGGGAAGCAGCGTGTGTTCGTCGGCGATGACCTCGACCTTGACCCACGTTGTGCCCAGTGCCTCGCGGGCCATGCGGGCGGTGAGGACGGCCTCGCGGGCCGTGCGGCAGCCGGCGGTGTTGGGCAGTGGAGCGATGTCCAGGCGGCGCAGCAGATCGAAGATGCTCTCACCGTCACGAGTGCCAGCGTGGCGGCGCATGGCCACGGTGGTCAGCTCGGTCCCGGAGGCGACGAGCGCGCGTTCCAAGGCTTCGTGGCTCGTGGCGCCACCGGTGCCCATGATGAGGTGGGAGGAAAAGGTGGTATCGGCGATAGTGAGCATGTAGCTTCTAGCCTCCTTGGACTGCGGTGAGGATTTCCACGGCCGCGCCTTCGTTGAGTGGGGTGGTTTCCCATTGCGAGCGGGGGATGACCTGTTCGGCCACGGCCACCGCAGTGCCGTCAGGAGCGATGCCTTTTTCTTCCAGCAGCTGGGCGACGGTATCGGCCGCCGTGTCATAAGGCTGGCCGTTGAGGATGAGGATCATTGTTGCTCCTTGAGGTGTCGCAATGGGTTACAGGCTGCGAGATCGATGCTGGGATCGGTTCCTTCGATGAGCTCGCGGGCACAGCGCGCGGCCAGGGCCGTGAGCAGGATGCCGTGGCGGAAATAGCCGGTAGAGATGACGAGCCGCTCGCTGACGCGGCCGAGGTAGGGCAGGTCATCCGGAGTGCCGGGGCGAGCCCCCGCGCTGGCCTCGAGGAACTCGCATTCTTCGACGGCGGGGAGGACACGGATGGCGTCGCGAAGCAGTGCGTAGACGCCTCCGGCCTGCGCTGAGGACAGGGAATCCTCGCGGGTCGTAGCGCCGATGGCGAGGGTGCCATCGCCGCGCGGGATGAGGTAGATGGGGCGGTCCTCCACGAAGCCGCGCACCACGCGGGTCAGCAGCGGCTGCAGGTGATCCGGAACCCGCAGGCGCAGGATATCGCCGTACACCGGGCGCAGGTGCAGCGGGGACTGTTCAAGCCCAGCTGAGTCAGCCCACTCGATGTCGCGCGCGCCTAGTCCGGCTGCGAGCACAACCTGTTCTGCTTCGAAGTCGCCGACGGCCGTGGTGACCACTCCCGTTGCAACATCAATCGATTGGGCCGCCGTACGGAAGAAACGCACGCCGAGTCCTTGGGCCGCGCTCAGCAGTGCAGCCGCCCATTGGCGGGGAAAGACCTGCGTGTCGCCCGGGATGCTGACGGCACCGGCCAGACGCGGGGACAGCAATGGTTCCGCGCGCCGGGCTTCACGCACGGTGATGCGCTCGACCGCCATGCCGTGGAGGGATTGATACTCGGCCAGCTCGGTGAGGTGCTGGGCATCCGCGCGATCGGCGGCGACGACGAGCGTTCCCTCGGCACGGTAGCCGGTGGGCACCTCTGTGTGTGCGGCGACCAGATCGATGAGCCCCGGATACCACGCGCCGGAGGCGCGCATGAGCGGGAAGAGCGGATCCTGCTGGTAGACCACCTCCGCGGCGGGGGCGAGCATGCCTCCGGCGAAGTGGGTAGCCCCGGAGGCTGGCGCCGGATCTAGCACCGTGACCTCGTGGCCCCGCGCGGCCAGTTCCACCGCGGTGGCCAGGCCGATGACACCCGCACCGACGACGATGACTGAGGAATCAGAGCTAGTACTCATCGCGTACCTTCATCGAAGCCGGACAGCAGCTTGCGGCAGTAGGCTTCCGGGTCATCGGCATGCATGATGCCGCGCACGACAGCTAGGCCGGCCACGCCGGTTGCCGCAAGATCGGCAGCATCCTCGGCGGTGACATCCCCGATGGCCACGAGCGGTACGCGGGAGAGCTTCACCAAATCCGGGTAGGCATCAAGTCCCAACGGGGTGCGGCCGGAGTCCTTCGTCGGCGTGGCGCGGAACGGGCCGCAGCCGATGTAATCAATCAGGTCTGCTACCTCATTGGCGGCCTCGACTAACTCGCGCGTGCCGGTGGTCAGCCCGATAATCGCGTCCGGCCCGAGGAGCGCGCGGGTAGCGGCCACGGGCAGATCATCCTGGCCGATATGCACGCCGTGCACCGGCTCGCCGGCGTGGCGGAGGGCGGCGGCGACGTCGACGCGGTCGTCGATAAGCACGCGCGTTTCTGGGTTGGCCTCGGCCACCGTGCGGGCTACGTCACGGCCCAAGTGGAAGAGGTCGCGGGCGGAAATCGGCTTGGAGCGCACCTGTACCACCCCGGCGCCGCCGCGCGCCGCTGCGGCAGCGATGCGCACGACGTCCTCATGCGAGCCCGCGCCCGTGACGAAGTAGCAGCGAAGATCAGGCATGTGCGGTCTCTTCTTCCTGATAGAGCTGTGAGCCCTGGGCCTTGAACTCCTCCGACATCTGCTTCTCGCCCGCGCGGGCAGCTGCCACGACCTCCGGATCGATGGCTCCCTTACCCGGGAAGCTTGGCATCCCTAGCGAATCGGAGAAGGTATCCCGGATGTCCTGGCTGATGCGCATGGAACAGAACTTCGGCCCGCACATGGAACAGAAATGTGCGGTCTTCGCCGGCTCCGCGGGCAGGGTCTCATCGTGGTAGGCCTGCGCGGTGTCCGGGTCGAGGGAAAGCGCGAACTGATCGTGCCAGCGGAACTCGAAGCGGGCCTTGCTCATCGCATCATCCCAGGCGCGTGCCCCTGGGTGGCCCTTGGCCACATCGGCCGCATGGGCGGCCAGCTTATAGGTGATCACGCCGGTCTTGACATCATCGCGGTTGGGCAGCCCCAAGTGCTCCTTCGGGGTGACGTAGCACAACATGGCCGTTCCTCCCATGGCGATGTGCGCCGCGCCAATGGCAGAGGTGATGTGGTCATAACCCGGCGCAATATCGGTGACCAACGGGCCCAGCGTGTAGAAGGGAGCATCCGAGGCCCAGTCCTGCTCCAGCTCGTTGTTTTCCTGAACCATGTTGAGCGGGACGTGGCCCGGGCCTTCCACCATGACCTGGACGTCATACTCCCAGGCGCGCCGGGTGAGCTCACCGATGGTCTTGAGCTCAGCGAATTGGGCGGTGTCGTTGGCATCCGCCAGCGAGCCGGGGCGCAGGCCATCGCCCAGGGAGAAGGCGACGTCGTAGCGCGCGAAGATCTCACACAGCTCATCGAAGTTCTCGTAGAGGAAGGACTCCTTGTGGTGTGCCAGGCACCAGCCCGCCATGATGGAGCCGCCGCGGGAGACGATGCCGGTGACGCGGTCCGTGGTCAGCGGGATATACGGAAGCAGGACGCCGGCGTGGATGGTCATGTAGTCCACGCCCTGCTCGCACTGCTCGATGACGGTATCGCGGAAAATCTCCCACGTCAGGTCCTCAGCTACGCCGTTGACCTTCTCCAGCGCCTGGTAGATGGGCACGGTGCCGATGGGCACCGGCGAGTTGCGCAGGATCCACTCGCGCGTGGTGTGGATGTCATCGCCGGTGGAGAGATCCATGACGGTATCCGCGCCCCAGCGGGTGGCCCAGCGCAGCTTCGACACCTCTTCCGCAATGGAGGACGTCACCGCGGAGTTGCCGATGTTGGCGTTGATCTTGGTGAGGAACTTCCGCCCGATGATCATCGGCTCCGACTCCGGGTGGTTCACGTTATTGGGCAGGATGGCGCGGCCGCGCGCGATTTCGGAGCGCACAAACTCCGGGTCGCAGTGCTCGCGCAGGGCCACGAACTCCATCTCCTTGGTGATGATGCCCTGGCGCGCGTAATGCATCTGGGTGACGCGCTTGCCCTCCTTCGCGCGCAGCGGCTGGCGACGCTCCCCCTTCCATTCCTGGGAAGCGGCACCGCGGCGCTCGGCGGAGCGGCCATCATCGGCGAGGTTGCGGGCGCGGCCCTCATACTCGTCGACGTCCCCGCGCTCCGCAATCCACTCAGCGCGTAGCGCCGGCAGACCTACCTCTGGCTCGCACTCCGGGCCGCGGGTGCGGTAGACGCGGAAAGGTTCATTCGGGCCGGAAGGGGAATCATCCAACTGAATCTCGGTCTCGGGTACCTCGAGGCCGTGCTCCCGGATGGGGGAGTAGGAGTGCTTGGGGTGAATCTCGCCGGAGTCAGAATTGTGAATGGGGGTATGGGTAGCCGTCATGGCTGCTCCTCTCTTCCTTCGCTGGTGCTAACCAGACAGGTTCAAACGGTGCAGGCGCGGTATCAGCGCCACTCTCAGCCCACTTCCCGTGGGCACCCGTGGGGTATCAGTGCGCCACCCACCTTAGAGCCCGCAACGAGGAGATGTCAGGCGTTTGGCACAATTTGTTCTGCGGGGGTGGGGTGTGGAAAGATAGCGATGTTCTGTGTAATAGGCACGAACCGGTCAGCCGCCGCGAGGTGGCGCCAGGGTCCTCTGTCTTAAACTGAAAAGGAAAACACCAATGGCAAACCTCATTGACAAGGTTGATGCAGCTTCGCTGCGCGACGATATCCCGTCCTTCCGCCCGGGCGATACCCTTGACGTCAACGTCAAGGTGATCGAGGGCTCCACCGAGCGTACCCAGCTCTTCAAGGGTGTCTGCATCCGCCGTCAGGGCGCTGGCATCCGCGAGACCTTCACCGTGCGTAAGGTTTCCTTCGGCATCGGCGTTGAGCGTACCTTCCCGGTTCACTCCCCGAACATTGCCTCCATCGAGGTAGTCCGCCGCGGCCGCGTTCGCCGCGCCAAGCTGTACTACCTGCGCGACCTGCGCGGCAAGAAGGCCCGCATCAAGGAGCGCCGCTAGTTCTAGCTGCTCTGTAGCCCTCAGCCCTCCGCTTCCCACCGATTCTTGTGGGTAAGGCGGAGGGCTTTGTGCTTTCAGCAGCCTCCGGCCGAGCCGCATACCGGGATGTCGGCGCGCATTGCTAGGATTTAGCCCGTGGAAAAAGAAAACGACATTACTGAAGGTTCCCAGGGCGTGGGGAAAGAGGCGTCGGAAAGCGCAGCACCCCCAGCTGAGGAAAAGAAGCAGATGCCTTGGTTGCTGGAGACCGCACTGGTGGTGGTTTCCGTGCTTGCGGTCGTTGGTGTTTTCCAAAACTTTGTGGGCCGGCAGTACGTCATTCCATCAGGGTCGATGGAGCCGACCTTGCATGGCTGCGAAGGCTGCAATAATGACCGCATTTTTACCGAAAAGGTCTCCTATTACGGCGACAAGAACCCAGAGCCCGGTGATGTCGTGGTGTTCAAAGGAACGCCGGACTGGGACAGGAATTGGGTATCGCCGCGTTCCGACAACCCGGTCATCCACCGCATTCAGGATGCGCTGAGCTACGTTTCGCTCACCCCGCCAGATGAGAACACCTTGGTCAAGCGTGTTGTTGCTACCGGTGGCCAGACTGTGTCCTGCCAGGAGGGTGATCCGGCGGTCATGGTGGATGGCAAGCCCATCGAACAGGACTATGTGCAGGACCCGCCGACGTATCGCGTTGATGAGACCACCGGTTCCTACGCCTGTGGCGGCGCGTATTTTGGCCCCGTGACTGTTCCTGAGGGCAATATCTGGGTGATGGGAGATAACCGCACGGCCTCCGCGGACTCGCGATATCACATGCAGGATCAGTACCAAGGAACGATCCCGCTGGAGAACGTCCGCGGCAAGGTCATGTTCATCTTCTTCCCCTTCAACCGTATCGGTGGAGTCGATGACCCGGACATCCAGTCCTAGGGGGCGCGATGTCCTCACGGCGCTAGCACTCACCTTCGTGGTGCTGGCGCTGATTCAGGCTTGTGTGGGAAGGCTGTATCTCATTCCGTCTTCCTCCATGGAACCCACCCTGCATGGCTGCCCGGGGTGCACGAATGACCGCATCGCCGTGCAGAAGGTGAGCTATTACTTCAGCGATCCGCGCCCCGGAGAGGTTGTAGTCTTTGCCGGTCCGGATTCGTGGAACACGTCTTTTGAGGTCAAGCGGTCCCGCAATGTAGTGGTGCGCGGACTGCAAAACATTGGCGCCGTTGTGGGGTTGGTGCCTAATGGCGACAACATCCTGGTCAAACGCGTCATCGCTACAGGCGGCCAGACCGTGTCGTGTCGGGAAGGGGATCCGGCCGTCATGGTGGATGGCAAACCCACTAACCAAGACTTCGTTCTGGATCCGCCGGAGATTCCGATTGATGAACGCGTGGGATCGCAAGCCTGTGGCGGCGCCTACTTCGGCCCCGTTACCGTCCCGGAAGGCCATCTGTGGGTGATGGGGGATAACCGCACGAACTCCTTGGATTCGCGCGCGCACCTCGGGGATAACCTGCAGGGCACTGTTCCTGTCGAGAACGTGCGCGGCAAGGTCGCCGCTGTTGTGGTTCCGGTCAGCCGCGCGCAAACTATCGACGACATTCCGTTATAACCGCCATGCGCCGACTGAAACAGAAGAGAACCTATGAGGTCGCGCTCTCCAAGGCAGGGCTCGGTCCAGTTGCAGGGGTGGATGAAGCTGGGCGCGGGGCATGCTGCGGGCCAGTGACCATTGCCGCGTGCATCTTGCCGGAGCGCATCCTGCCCGGCTTGGAGCGGCTTGATGATTCGAAGAAACTCACGCCGGCGGCCCGGGAAAAACTGGAGCCGCTGATCAAGTGCCGCGCGCTAGCGTGGTCGGTGGTGCACGTGGACGCGAAAGACATCGATACCTTTGGCATCCAACACGCGAATGTGTCGGGGATGCGCCGGGCGGTGGCACGACTGGGGGTCCGCCCGGGCTACGTGCTAAGCGACGCCCTCTTCGTCCCCGGCCTGCCCGCCCCGCAGCTGCCGATCATCGGTGGGGATACCGCCGCGCGATGCATCGCCGCGGCAAGTGTCCTAGCCAAGGTATCCCGTGATCACCTGATGATGGAGTTGGCCAAGCAGTACCCGGGATATGCCCTGGAAAGCCATAAGGGTTATGGCACGGCAGTGCATCAGGAAGCTATCGCCCGGCTGGGGGCGACTCCCGAGCACCGCATGAGCTATCGCAATGTAGCTGACGCACATGCGCGATTCCTCGCGCGCGCCTGAAGCCTTATTCAGGACGCGGGAACTAAGCTGGTGCTGATTCTGTGACACCGTGAATCCGGGTAATTGTGAGCGAAGGAGAAGCACACCGTGAGCGCTGAGGAACTCGATAACTACGAGGCTGAAGTCGAGCTGTCGCTGTACCGCGAATACCGCGATGTGGTCAGCCAATTCTCCTATGTAGTGGAGACTGAACGTAGGTTTTATCTGGCCAACGCTGTGGAGCTTATTCCGCATACGTCGGGTCCGGACGTCTACTACGAGGTCCGCATGTCTGATGCTTGGGTCTGGGATATGTACCGCTCGGCGCGTTTTGTGCGCTACGTCCGTGTAATCACCTACAAGGACGTCAATATTGAGGAGTTGGACAAGCCGGATTTTGTCCTACCGGAATAGAGCTCTAGGTAAGTGATCTAGATATAAGTGGGTGGGGAACGTCATGTTGGTGACCCCGGACTAGTTATCCACAGATTTGCGGTGGCGAGGCATTAAGTCCTCGCCACAACGCAGTTAATGGGGTGTTCTGGAAGTGCCGTAAGGGGGTGTGCGGCACGGGAATTGTCTTGTGTCGTGCTTGCGGCGTGTTGTGTACACGTTCAATTCCAAGGAGCACCATAGTGACAAGAAATCTAGCAACCACTTTGCATTCACCGACAGTGGGCCAGACCATCCGCCCGGCGGATGCACTGGGAAAAGCGGGGGAGAAATTCGCCGCTGACTTTTATCGTGCGCGCGGGGCGCAGGTCATCGCTGCGAACGTCCACTACCGTGTGGGCGAGCTCGATCTCGTCGTGCGTGAACCCGATGGGACCATTGTCTTTTGCGAAGTAAAGACTCGGGCAAACCGCAACTTCGGCGTCGCGGAAGCGGTAACCCCACGCAAGCTAGCGCGCCTGCGCAAGGCGGCCGCGCAGTGGCTGAGCGCCGCGCGGAGTGAAGGGCAGGCGTTGAACAAGGTCCGTTTCGACGTTCTCGGGCTGGTAGCCACCGGGGCGAAGTCGGGGGAGGCGTTTGAGGTGGACTACTTCCAGGGAGTCGATCATGGCTCTCGGTAGGTGCGACACGATAGCGCTGGATGGGGTCCTGGCCCGGGTGGTCACGGTGGAGGCCAACGTTGGCCCCGGGCTGCCGGGGGTTCACGTGGTGGGGCTGGGGGATGCCGCAATCTCAGAGTCGCGGGATCGCATCCGTACTGCGGTAAGCAATTCGCACTTGCCGTGGCCCAAGACGAAGGTGGTGGTGTCCATGTCACCGGCCTCGCTGCCTAAAGCAGGGGCGCACTTTGATCTGCCGATGGCCTTGGCAATTCTAGGAGCAGGCCAGGCGGAGAAAAGTCGTCTTAGCGGGGCGCTAGTCCTTGGCGAGCTGGGTCTGGACGGGCAGGTACGCCCGGTCTCCGGCATCATCCCTGCCATTCTGGCTGCGCGTTCACAGGGCTATGACACCCTGATCATTCCGGTGGGAAACGCTGCGGAAGCAGCATTGGTGTCCGGCATCACGGTACTCGTGGCCGAAACCCTGTGGGATGCCTTTGCGTGGGCGTGTGGGAGTGACTGCCTGCCGGACGCGCACCTCATTGCGCATGCGGCAGCGCCTGCGTGCGAGCAAGTCGCCGATTTCAGCGAAGTGGCAGGCCAGAAGGAAGCCAAGTGGGCGGCGGAAGTTGCCGCTGCCGGCGGCCACCACGTGATGATGGTGGGGCCACCCGGCTCCGGTAAGTCGATGATTGCCTCGCGCTTGCCGGGGATTCTGCCGCGCCTGAGCACAGAGCAAGCAGTGGAAGCCACGGCCATCCACTCGGTGGCGGGAGCCGTCGGCACCGCTATCTCGCGGGCTCCGTTCATTGCGCCGCACGCTTCGGTAACGAGGGCCGCGCTGATCGGTGGCGGCTCAGGGCGCCCACGGCCAGGAGCAGTGAGCTTGGCGCACCATGGCGTGCTCTTCCTCGACGAGGTCAGTGAGGTGCCTGCGCAGGTACTCGATAGTTTGCGCGCCCCCTTGGAAGAAGGACAGGTGCGCCTGACGCGGGCGAGCCGGGAGGTTATCTTCCCCGCCCAATTCCAACTAGTGCTGGCTGCAAATCCCTGCCGGTGTGGAGCCGAAGAACCGGCGCGTTGCGAGTGCCGAGTATCAGACAGGATGAATTACTTATCCAATCTGTCGGGGCCGCTGCGGGACCGCCTCGACATCATCGTGTCCCTGTCGGGGCAATCAGCGGTGCTCCAAGCGGAAGGTGAAGAGACCTCTGAGGTCATCGCTCAGCGCGTGGCCGCAGCCCGGGAACGCATGAAGGCGCGCTGGGAGGGCGACGGGTTGGGAAGCGTGGTCAATGGAGCAGTTCCGGCTTCATATTTGCGGCGCCACCGCCCAGCAGCGGAGTCTGCGATGATCATGCTCGCCGCCTACCTGGCGGAAGGGGAGCTGAGCCAGCGCGGGGTCGACCGTGTTCTGCGCCTAGCCTGGACGCTGGCAGACCTCGACGGCTCATCTCGCCCTGAGCTCGAGCACGTCAGCCGGGCGCTGGATCTCCGCGGGGCTGGGACGATCGAAAGGCTGGCGGCATGAGTGAGCTCAATCTATCGAGTAGCCGGCATACGTGGGCCTATCTCAATCGCGTGGTGGAGGGTCCTTCACCAACTCTTCACGGGCTGTTGACCCAATACTCGGCTGAGGAGATTGCTCGGGGAATCTACAAAGGAGAGGATTGGATTGGGCCCTTGCGGCAAGCCACGGCTTCGCGGCGTGAGTGGCTGCGGCAAGACGAAGACTTGGCTGTAGCGGAAGCGGAAGGCGCTCGGCTCATTACGCCCGCGGACGCTGAGTGGCCCGGGGAAGAGTTCTCCCGTGCCTTCGGTTTCTATCACCAAGGGGTGGTTGATGCCCCGGCAACGTTTGATGACCAAGCAGTACCACCGCACAGTCTGTGGGTACGCGGTGGAAACCTGCGCGAAGTGGTATCTCAATCTGTGGCCCTCGTGGGCACGCGCGCGGTGAGCAGGTATGGCTGGGAGGCTGCGTCACTCTTAGCGGGTGGCCTTGCGGCTCATCAATGGACAGCGGTGTCCGGCGGAGCGGTAGGCGTTGATACGGCGGTCCATGAAGCGGCCCTCGATGCGGGCGGACTGACCGTCGCTGTGGCGGCCTGCGGCATCGATATCTCTTACCCAGCGCGAAATGCGAAGCTCTTTGACAGAATCGCCGAGAAAGGATGCATCGTGTCTGAGTTCGCGCCGGGCACGCGGCCGCAGCGATTCCGCTTCTTATCCCGCAACCGTCTCGTGGCGGCGATGACGAGTGGCACTGTGGTGGTTGAAGCGGGGTTCCGCTCTGGTGCTCTTAACACGCTGAATTGGGCGGAAGCGCTGGGCAGGGTTGCCATGGCCGTACCGGGGCCTATTACGACATCTGGTTCCTTGGGGTGTCATCAACGAATTCAGGATGGGCGGGCCCAATTGGTGGCGTCTGCGGATGAAGTTCGGGGGTTGGTCGGCAAAGCAGGAGAGGTAGATGTGGTGGGACAGTATGAGCTCGAGTTTCAGCCGACTGCTGTGCAGCGCCTGTCCCGCAATGAGCTTCGGGTGTATGACTCCACTCCACCGGAAAGCGCGGAGGAAGGCGCGAGCGCTGAGGACATCGCGGCGGCCGCGGGAATGCGGGTGGCGTTGACCATTCACCTTCTCGTGGCGATGCAGAAGATGGGGGTGATTACTCGCTCGGGGGCGATGTGGCAGCGCACCTGAGTACACTCATGAGACATGAGTGGTGCAAGTGGTAACGGTGAGCGGCACGTGGGCGGACAGCTGGACGAGGCGATCGAAGACTTCGCGGAATTCCAGCGCATCGTCCGCGGCCGTTCCGATGCGACCGTTCGCGGCTATTGCTCCGACCTGCGCTTGCTGGCGACGGAGGTTCCGGACTTCTCAGCGTTCACACTGAATTCCCTGCGCGAATGGTTGGCCCACGCCGTTTCCGAGGGCAAGTCCCGCTCCACACTGGCGCGCCGCACCGCCGCGGTGCGTGCTTTTTCCACATGGGCTGCGCGTGAAGGCTATTTAAAAACTGATGTGGCGCAGCGTTTGGCCACGCCAAAGGTGGGCAAACACTTGCCGACGGTGATGTCGCCTTCAGCGGCGGGGGAGCTGATGGGCAATGCCGTCTCCGCCGATGAGATCCATTTCCTGCGTGATAGTGCCATGCTCGAATTCCTCTACGCCACCGGTGCGCGCGTGGCTGAGCTCGTCGGTCTCAACATCGGGGATATCGATGTGTCCCGGCGTACTGCCCGCGTCACAGGTAAGGGCAATAAACAGCGCGTCGTCCCGTTCGGGGATGCAGCTCACGATGCGCTTTGTGCCTGGTTGGAAACGGGCCGTCCCCAGCTTGCGGGTGATACGGACGCGGTGTTCGTGGGGACCCGCGGCGGGCGTATCGACCCCCGCCAAGTCCGCCGTGTTGTCGAGCGCGCCGCGCAAGTGACGGGAACGCCGGGTTTGACCCCGCACGGATTGCGTCACTCGGCGGCAACGCATCTGCTCGAGGGCGGAGCGGATTTGCGTATTGTCCAGGAGCTGCTCGGGCACTCTTCATTACAGACCACGCAGGTCTACACGCACGTCTCCGCCCAGCGGCTTAAGGACGTCTACGCCCGCGCCCACCCACGGGCTTGAGGCGAATGACAGGTTCCCCAAGCAAATCCAGCGGATTGATGTAATCCTCGCGTCCTTCAATCGCGCCCCAATGCAGTCCCGGATAGCCGTCCACGGACGGAGCGAGGGTGCCAATCACGTCTCCTTCCTGTACCCGGTCACCTTTCTTGACTCTCGCAAACACTGGTTGATAGGTCGTGCGCAGGCCGTTTCCATGAGCAATTGATAGGGCCGGTTTGCCCGCGATCGAACCGGCGAAGTATACGACGCCATCGCCGGCCGCGAGGACCACCCCGCCGACAGGCAGGTCTAGATCGACACCGCGGTGGCCCGCCATCCAGCGCTTTTCGGGAGGCTCGAAGCCGCGCAAAACACGCGAAGCAACGGGTTCCCCGGTGGTGGGGTCGACGTAAGCGGCGGCTAGGGGGACGTCGACAAGCGCGGCCCAAGCACACAGCAAGACGGATACATAAAGAAGACGGTGACGCATGCCTCCAAGCCTGCGCGCTGACGCCACTTCAGAGAAGAGGCGCAGCCGCTGTTGTGGATAACCTGTTAAAGAAGAGGCCACTGTTGCGGCAGGGGAGAAGACCGTAGAGTCATCAACAATCCTGCTGAGATAAAACAAGCCCGTCGTTTGGAATCACCGTGTGTGCAGTACTAAGCTAGCCCACAGCAGTCTGTGCTCAGGCCTAAAGGCTGGTGCATGGATTGACTACGCGCGGCGAAGCAGCCGCTTCCTGGGTTAAGGAAGAGGCAGTCTGTGGTTGACGTGGTCCCCGCAATAGTGGGGTGTTGACCAGGGCCTTCGTTGCTAGGGTGCGGAATAAAACACCGCACAATTTTTGCAAAACCGAAACAACATATAGAAAGCGAGCGAAACATGGCAGTCGTAACCATGCGCGAGCTCCTCGACGCTGGCGTCCACTTCGGTCACCAGACCCGTCGCTGGAACCCGAAGATGAAGCGCTTCATCTTCACCGACCGTAACGGCATCTACATCATCGACCTGCAGCAGACGCTGACCTACATCGATGAGGCCTTCGAGTTCGTTAAGGAAACCGTCGCACACGGCGGCACCATCCTCTTCGTTGGTACCAAGAAGCAGGCTCAGGAAGCCGTTGCTGAAGAGGCAACCCGCGTGGGAATGCCCTACGTTAACCACCGCTGGCTCGGCGGTATGCTCACCAACTTCCAGACTGTCTCCAAGCGCCTGAAGCGCATGAAGGAGCTGCAGGCTATGGATGCGGCTGAGGACGGCTACAAGGGCCGCACCAAGAAGGAAGTTCTGATGCTGACCCGTGAGCGCACCAAGCTGGAGCGCGTCCTGGGCGGTATCTCCGACATGACCAAGGCTCCGTCCGCACTGTGGATCGTTGACACCAACAAGGAGCACATCGCGGTCAAGGAAGCTCAGAAGCTTAACATCCCGGTCGTCGCCATCCTGGACACCAACTGTGATCCGGATGAGGTTGACTTCCCGATTCCGGGTAACGACGACGCCATCCGCGCTACCAAGCTGCTCTCCGGTATCATCGCCACCGCTGTGGAAGAGGGCAAGAAGGCTCGCGAGGAGCGCCAGCTGGCTCAGGCCAAGGAGGCCGCCGGCGACAGCGCTGAGAAGGACGCCCGCGACGCCGCTGAGGCCGCCGCTGCGTCTGATCCGGCTTCCGCAGAGAAGTCTGAGGACGCTGAGAAGTCCGCAGAGTAATCTGCACACCTTAAGCCCCCGTACCGCACGGCCCACAGTGTCCGCGGCGATGGGGGCTTTTTCTCACGTGTTTTCTTAGCGTGCTAAGACGCGTGGCACATTAAAGGGTTGAAAACACCACGCTGAAGGTCTTCAGATTCTTCGCTGGGGGAGCTGGCGAAAAACTAGCACCCCCTCAACGCGACGTGGTGGTAGTGATTCCGCTACGCTGTTTCAACGAATACCGTTCAATTCCAAGGAGGATCGCTCCAACTATGGCGAATTACACTGCTGCAGACGTAAAGGCATTGCGTGAGGCCACCGGCTCCGGCATGCTCGATTGCAAGAAGGCTCTCGAAGAGTCCCAGGGTGACTACGACAAGGCCGTTGAGTACCTGCGCATCAAGGGCGCAAAGAACGTGTCCAAGCGCGCCGAGCGTGAGGCCACCGAGGGCCTGATCGCCGTTTCCGGCAACACGATGGTCGAGATCAACTGTGAGACCGACTTCGTGGCTAAGAACGAGGCTTTCAAGGCTTTTGCCACCAAGATCGCTGAGGCTGCCGGTGAGGCCAAGGTCAACTCCGGTGAGGAGCTCAACAACCTGGAGATCGACGGCAAGAAGGTCTCTGAGATCGTTGACGAAGAGTCCGCAAAGACCGGCGAGAAGCTGCAGGCCCGCCGCGCAGTCACCATCGAGGGCGACAACGTTGCTGTCTACCTGCACCAGCGTTCCGCTGACCTGCCGCCGGCAGTGGGTGTCCTGGTTTCCTACGAGGGCAACGCAGAAGGCGCTCACGCAGTGGCACTGCAGATTGCGGCTATGAACGCCGAGTACCTCACCCGCGAGGACGTTCCGGCTGAGGTCGTTGAGAAGGAGCGCGAGATCGCTGAGGCTACCACCCGCGAGGAGGGCAAGCCGGAGGCAGCCCTGCCGAAGATCGTGGAAGGCCGTCTCAATGGCTTCTACAAGTCTGTGGTTCTGCTTGAGCAGGCAGCTCTGTCTGACTCCAAGAAGACCGTCAAGCAGGTCGCAGACGAGGCCGGCACCACCATCACCGGTTTCATCCGCTACGAGGTTGGCGCTTAAGCTTTACTAGAGCTTTCGTAGCTAGGGAGTATTGCTCCGTAGCTGCGGTTTCTCCCTCCTCCTCTTCATCCCTGTGGCCGCCTGGCCGGTGGGGAAGAAGCGGGGGAGGGAGTTTGCTGTTTTCTGCCGCCCCTTAGGGTGGGGGTTGTGCGCAGCTGAATATATAAGAGCGGCTTCCTATGGTTAAGATGGAACGGAATTATTCGTGCGCTTAACTGAAGCGTCGCCATGCGTGAAGGAGACGATGAAGACCGTGACTAACCCTGAACCGAAGCGAACCGGATACAAGCGAGTCATGCTGAAGCTGGGCGGTGAGATGTTCGGCGGTGGCAAGGTCGGCATCGATCCTGATGTTGTAGAAAACGTCGCCCGCCAAATCGCCGAGGTGGCCGAACAAGGAACTGAGATTGCCGTCGTTATCGGTGGCGGTAACTTCTTCCGCGGAGCGGAGCTGTCCCAGCGCGGTATGGACCGCGCTCGCTCCGACTACATGGGCATGCTGGGTACAGTCATGAACTCCCTGGCGCTGCAGGACTTCCTCAAGCAGCAGGGCATCGACTGCCGTGTGCAGACGTCCATCAACATGGCACAGATTGCGGAGCCGTATCTGCCGCTGCGCGCCGACCGCCACCTAGAAAAGGGGCGCGTGGTTATCTTTGGCGCCGGCATGGGCATGCCGTACTTCTCCACCGACACCACCGCAGCGCAGCGCGCGCTGGAGATTGGTGCAGAAGTCCTCTTCCTGGCCAAGGCTGTCGACGGCGTCTATTCCGCCGACCCGCGCACGAATCCGGACGCGGAGCTCTACTCCGAGATCACCCCGCGCGAGGTCATCGAGAAGAACCTCAAGGTGGCTGATGCTACGGCGTTCAGCCTGTGCATGGATAATAATATGCCGATTCTGGTCTTCAACCTCCTTACTGAGGGCAATATCAAGCGCGCCGTGAACGGCGAGAAGATCGGCACGCTGGTCCAGTCTTAGTACAAACGGGCCGCGACCTGCTACATTCTTTCCCAGTACTTTTGACTATTTCAAGGGAGTTGTAACCCTCATGATCGACGAGATTCAGCTCGAAGCTGAAGAGCACATGACCGCCTCGGTGGAGCACGCCCGCGAGCAGCTGATCACCATCCGCACCGGCCGCGCCAACCCAGCCATGTTTAACGGCTTGGTCGCTGAGTACTACGGTGTGCCGACCCCGATTACCCAGATGGCAACCATCTCGGTTCCTGAGCCGCGCATGCTGCTCATCAAGCCTTATGAGCAGTCCGTGATGAATGAGATTGAGAACGCAATCCGCAACTCGGATCTCGGTGTGAACCCGACCAATGATGGTCAGGTGCTGCGCGTTACTATTCCGCAGCTGACTGAGGAACGCCGCCGTGAGATGGTCAAGCTGGCTAAGAGCAAGGGTGAGGACGGCAAGATTGCTATCCGTAACATTCGCCGCCGTGCCATGGAGCAGCTGAAGAAGCTGCAGAAGGACGGCGATGCTGGCGAGGACGAGGTCATCGCTGCAGAGAAGGAAATGGAAAAGATTACTTCCGGCTACATCGAGCAGGTGGACAAGCTCGTCGCCAATAAGGAAGAGGAGCTCATGGAGGTGTAGCCTCCACACACGAGCTTTGACTTGCCGCCGCGCCAGGCACCGACCAGCACGGCGGTCTTTTCTGTGTAGAGCTTAAGCACCCACGACTACCTGAGGAGCATGCGTGAGCACTGAGCACCCGAGCCGGATGCCGAAACCCAAGAATTCCGCGGGCCGAGACATGCCCGCGGCGATTGCCGTCGGCGTCGGCTTGGGCGCGCTCGTCGTTTTTGCGGTGTGGGCCGGGCCTTTGGTGTGGTATCTCGTCGTCGCCACCGCAGTGGGCTTGGGCATGTGGGAGGTTCTCACCCGGTTGCGGGAGCACTCCTACTATGTCCCGCGCACCCTGCTGATCGTTCTTGGCCAAGCCATGGTGTGGGTCTCGTGGTTCCTCAACGCCCCGGGCCTCGTTGCGGTGTATGTGGTTGCGGTTCTGGCGCTCATGTTCGGGCGCCTCTTCCACAACGGCAGGCACCGTCCGCCAATTAACTATCTCCGTGATATGTCGATGGGCATCTTCGTGCTGACCTGGATACCCCTCTTTGGCACGTTTGCCGCGATGCTTTCGCGGGTGGAGACGCCCTTTGCTTCGGGGGCGGCGTCGATTGTCGTGTTTATGCTCTGTGTCGTCGCCTCAGACACCGGTGGCTTTATCGCCGGCGTGATGTTTGGCTCGCACCCCATGGCCCCGGCGGTCAGCCCCAAAAAATCGTGGGAAGGTTTTGCCGGTTCGGTTGTTTTCGGAACCCTTACCGGCGCGCTTTCTTTCGCATTCCTGCTTCACCACAAGCCGTGGGTGGGCGCACTGATGGGATTGGGTCTTGTCTTTTGCGCCACCCTCGGTGACTTGGTGGAATCCCAGTTCAAGCGCGAGCTAGGCATCAAGGACATGTCTGCCTTGTTGCCGGGACACGGCGGCATCATGGACCGCTTGGACGGCATGCTGCCGTCCGCGATGGTGACGTGGGTGGCAATGAGCTTCCTTACCACCCTCGCACCTTAAGGCTTAGCGGCGAGCTTGCTTGCGCACCTGGCGGCGTAGCTCGAACATGCGCCAGCCGCCTACTAGGGCCATGATGAGCGCACCGGAGATGGCGCAGATGAGGTAGGTGACGCCGGCAGGGAACTGGACGGTCCAGTTAAGGAAGTTGAGCGGTACCTGGTGCTGGTTCTGCAGGATGAAAATGATGAGGACGATGAGCAGTAGGAAGCCCACGATCAGGGCGATCCACGTGCTGGCTGCGAAGGAGCCCTTCACCTTGCCATCATTTTTCTCCGCATAGTCCGAAGTTGTCGGAACCGGCTCTACTGGCCCTTCGGTCGCGGGGGCTTCCGCGGTGTAATCATTCAGCGGCTCCTCGGCCGGAGTGGTGGAGGGGCGGAATTCCTCGGGGGAGTTTTCTGGATTCGTCATGCATCTATTAAATAGGTTGAGATGTCACTTTCGCCACTCCAGCAGAACTTAGATTGGATAATGTGGCCGAAAACGTGGAAAATGGGCTCTACCATGGCTGAACCACTGAAACTGAATTTCTCCGCTCCGCGGCGCGGGCTACCCCCGAAGCACTTCGCGGACCTGACCGAGGCCGAGCGCATTGAGGCGCTCGCGGAACTTGGCCTGCCCAAGTTCCGGGCAAAGCAGCTGGCCAAGCACTACTACGTCCACCACACCGCCGATGTCTCTGAGATGACGGATATCCCGGCCGCCTCCCGCGAGGCGGTGCAGGAGCGTTTGTTCCCCACGCTCATGGAGCCCATTCGTCAGACCTCTACCGATGATGGGGAAACCACCAAGTCCCTGTGGCGTTTGCACGACGGCACTTTGCTGGAATCCGTGCTCATGCGCTACCCAGGGCGCGCAACATTGTGTATCTCCTCCCAGGCTGGCTGCGGCATGGCCTGCCCGTTCTGCGCCACCGGCCAGGGCGGGTTGGACCGCAACCTGTCCACCGCGGAAATCGTGGAGCAGTTTAGGCACGCTGCCCGCCTCATGGAAGAGGAGGGCGGGCGCCTAAGCAACGTTGTTTTCATGGGCATGGGTGAGCCGTTGGCTAACTACAAGCGCGTGGTTCACGCGGTGCGCCAGATTACCGGCGCTGACCTCACCGGTTTCGGCCTTTCCCAGCGCAATGTCACGGTGTCGACGGTCGGCTTGGCTCCGGCCATCCGCAAGCTCGCGGATGAGGACTTGTCCTGCACCCTCGCCGTCTCCTTGCACACCCCGGACGATGAGCTGCGCGATACCCTCGTGCCGGTCAACAACCGCTGGCCGGTTGAGGAGGTCCTCGATGCCGCTAAGTACTACGCCGACAAGTCTGGCCGCCGCGTCTCCATCGAGTACGCGCTGATCCGCGATAAGAATGATCAGGATTTCCGCGCTGACATGTTGGGCCGGAAGCTGCATGCGGCTCTGGGCTCCAAGGTTCACGTCAATGTGATCCCGCTGAACCCCACGCCGGGCTCGGAGTGGGATGCTGCCCCGAAGGCGCGCCAGGACGAGTTCGTTCGCCGCGTCATCGCGCAGGGCGTGCCGTGCACCGTGCGCGATACCAAGGGCGATGAAATTGCTGCGGCCTGTGGCCAGCTCGCCGCCGACGAGCGTGAGAGCGCTTAAGAGCTCTGCTTACAGTTTCCTAACAATAGTTTCGCCGGAGGAGAAAGCATTAATGGTTCTTGATACCGTTAATGCTTATGACTCATCCTTATCGCGAGGACTTAGCGGCAGATCCACGCACCCAAGCTTTAGCGGTGCGCGATCTGCGCAAGTCTTTTGGTTCTCAGATTGCCGTCAACAGCCTCAACCTGGATGTACCGCGCGGATCCATCTACGGGATAGTGGGGCCGAATGGCGCGGGCAAAACCACGATGCTGACCATGGCGTGTGGCCTCCAGCGCCCTGATGCCGGCCACAGCTTCATCGCCGGCCACAACGTGTGGGAGGAACCCATCCCCGCCAAACAGGCCATGGGGCTGCTCATGGATGGGGCGCCGGTCTTTGACCGTCTCACTGGCGCTGAATACCTTCACTACCTCGGCGCCCTTCACAAGTTAGAGCGCTCCGAGTCGCTGCGTCGTGCGCAGGAGCTTCTCGACGCCCTCTCCCTCTCCGAGGCCGCCGATAAACGCATCGCGGACTATTCCGCCGGCATGACCAAAAAGATCCTCCTGGCCGGGGCCGTCCTGCACAACCCGGAGGTGCTTATCCTTGACGAGCCTCTGGAAGCCGTGGATCCGGTCTCCGGGCGCCTCATCCAGCAGATGCTGCGCGCCTATGCCTCCCGCGGCGGCACGGTTATTTTGTCCTCACATGTCATGGAGCTCGTCGAGGGGCTGTGCGACCACGTCGCCATCATCAACGGCGGCCAAGTCATCACCGCGGGTCACGTCGACGATGTCCGCCAGGGCCAAAGCCTGAGCGATCTCTTTATCGCGGCCGTCGGCGGGCGGGACCTGGATGCCTCGAAGTTTGGGTGGCTGCGTTCGCCAGCGGCAGGTGACGCTGAATGACATCCACTCTGTTCAGCCTTCATCGCACTCTGTGGTGGCGAAGCGTTTCCTCCAACCCGGCGACGCTCATGATGGGGCTCATGATGCTGATTTACGGAGCAATCGGCCTCTTTTCCATCGCAGCCATGGTGTATGCAGATATCACCACGCCCGGACACGGCTACCAAGCACTGACCGTCGGCGTGGCGGGCGGCATGCTCATCTACGTACTCCTCGCTCTCTTTATGCCGGCGGGAGAGAATCAATTGAGCCCGACAACCCTGGGCGCACTTCCGTTGACTCCCCGCGAGGTCCTTCCGGGGCTGTTCTTCTCCGGTCTGCTGACCACCCGCGCCATCATGTCGGTCGTCTTTTCCCTGGTGTATGCGATCATCGGCAGCATTTTCCTCATCCTGACAGGAACCGGGTGGGCTGCGGTGCCCTTCGTCGTGGGCATGGTGCTGTCGTGCGCGACGACCATCATCGTTGGCGAATGTCTTGGCCAAGTGGCTTCCGCTATCGCGGATTCCCAAAAGTCGCGCACCCAAATTGCGGCGATGGTGGTTATGGGCCTGCTGGTCTTTGGCATGCTGCAGGCACAGAGCGTCCTCGAGTCCTTGCCTCCGCTCGATTCGGTGGGCACCATCATGGCCTGGACCCCGTTGGGTGCCGGGGTGGGGTGGGCGCTCGCGCTTGCCGACGGCCACCTCATCACCGCCCTATCCCAACTACTGATCGCGGTGGGCAGCCTTGTCCTGCTGGTATGGGCATGGTCCCGTCAGATAGGCGGCCTCATGCGCAACCCCGGAACAGGCGGTGACGCAGCCAGCGAAGTGACGGGCAAGGGTGTGTCCAAGTTGGAGTTGGGCGCTTGGTCTTATTCCAGCCCGGCGGCGATGGAATACTCTCGCGCACTGCGTTATCTCACCCGCGATAAGCGGCAAACCGGCATGCTCTACACGATGCCTTTGTTTGGCGTGCTGACCCTATATCAGTTGTGGAAGGGCGATGATTTCACCGCATATTTCATGCTGTGCTTCAGCGCGATCGTGCTCTCTTCGCTCTTGGCTAATGATTATGGCTTCGATGGGCCGTCGAATTGGGTCCACATGGTGGCGCCGGTTGCTCCGCGTACCATCCTTCATGCGCGCCACCTCGCACACGTCACTATTCCCTTGATCGGGTTTGTGCTGCTTGCTGTAGTGGTTCTTGTCTTTAGCGACAACTTCACCTTGGGCATGTTGTGCACAGCTGTGGCTCTAGGCGTGTTCATTTCCACGGCGGCGGTGGGCTTGGGACTGACCGTGCTTAACCCTTATCCCTTGTCAGCCCCGGGACAGAACCGGTGGAATGACAAATCCGGCTATTCCGCTGGCGCTTTCTTCACGGCGTTCGTCGGCATGATGCTGGTGTGGGTGCCCGCGCTTCCCGGCATCGTGGTTTCTGCCCTCAGCTATGAGCGCGGCGGCTGGCTGCTGTACGCCGCTGTGATAGTTTCTCTGCTGGTTCCGTCACTTGTCTACGCCGCTGTCTGGCGCTTCGCCGGAAAGAGGGCGCAGGAGCGAACCCCGGAGATTTACGCCACGGTAAACCGTTACGTGAGCTAGGGGTTGAGCAGATAGTACAAAAGCTCCCTTCCATGTGCAGTTCATTCATGAACTGCGGGAAGGGAGCTTTTGTTTACAGCGAAGAAGCTTTAGTTAGCCACCGGCTTGGCAGCGTGGCGGCCGTCGGACACGCCGCGGAGGTGAGCGACGCGGGAGGGCTCAATGTTGAGGGCACGCAGCTCGTCATCGGTCAGGGAAGCGTAGACGTTGCCAACGGTCTTCTGCTCGTATGCCCAGTCCGGCTCCTCGTGGCCCACCGGCTTGTTGCGGGCAGTCAAGGTGCGTACCTGGGAGAGCTTCGGCTGCAGAGCGTAAATGACCAAGCCGAGGGCGATGAGGACTGCCAAGGCGATAAGCCAGACCGTCTCTACGTGGCCCTTGTGGTTACCAAAGTTATAAGCAAGCAGGAACGCGACGGACGTCCAGCCGGCGATCTGTACGCCCGAGCGGCTGATGCGGGACCAACCGAAACCTGCGGACGGGACGTCATCGGTGGATACGCCGTCGAAAACCTGCGATGCCGGCTTGTGGGAAGACACTTGCTCTCCTTTGCGTGTACATGCGGCCCGCCCTGGTTAGAACTAGTTGCGTGAGGCGAGCGCACGAAAATGCCAGTTATTCTGTGTAGTAGTTTAAATGATCCTGCCGGCAACCGCGATTAAACACCCCCGCTTATCGCTATCGGAGCGCACAGGACTCCGACTAGGGTTGACCGGCTAGGGTTGAGAGGGTGAGTACCCAACGCATTCTTATTCTCGGCTCTACTGGCTCGATCGGCACCCAGGCTCTGGACGTTATCGCGGATAACCCGGATAAGTTCACAGTCGTAGGCATTGCCGCCGGCGGCTCCAACCCGCAGCTCATTATCGAGCAGGCTCGTGCCCTCAACCTTTCGTTTGACCACGTGGCCGTCGCCAAGCCCGATGCGGCACGGACCGTCTCCGAGGCCCTCGGCGGCACCGTGCTCTCCGGCCCAGATTCCGCAGAGCAGCTGGTCCGGGCCATCGATGCGGATAAGGTCCTCAACGCGCTCGTCGGTTCAATGGGCCTAGCCTCCACGGTTGCGACTTTGGAAAAAGGCGAGCTTCTAGCGCTAGCGAATAAGGAATCCCTCGTCGCCGGTGGCTCCATCGTGACCCGCCTGGCGGGGGAGGGTCAGATCATTCCGGTGGATTCCGAGCATTCCGCCATGGCGCAATGCTTGCGAGCGGGCAGTGATGTGGAGCTTGATCACCTCGTCCTCACCGCCTCCGGTGGTCCCTTCCGAGGCTGGACCCGCGAGGAGATGTGGGATGTCACCCCGCAGCAGGCTGCGCAGCACCCAACGTGGTCGATGGGGCAGATGAACACCCTGAATTCCGCCACGCTGGTCAACAAGGGCTTGGAGCTCATTGAGGCCACGCTGCTTTTCGACGTCTCCCCAGAGCGCATCGAGGTCACCGTCCACCCCCAGTCCATCGTCCACTCGATGGCGACGTTTACCGATGGCTGCACCATCGCGCAGTGCTCGCCTCCGTCGATGAAGCTGCCGATCTCCCTGGCGCTGGATTGGCCGCGCCGCGTGCCGGGTGCCCAGCCGGCATTGGATTTTTCCACCGCGCATGACTGGCATTTTGAGCCGCTGGATGATGAGGCCTTCCCGGCCGTTCGCTTGGCGCGCGAGGTTGCCGCCGCCGGAGGTACCCACGCTGCCGTGTACAACGCCGCCAACGAGGAGGCGGCCGCGGCCTTCTTGGCGGGGCGCATTCACTTCCCGGAAATTGTTGACGTTGTCAGCCACGTCGTGGATCAGGCCGCGCAGTTCGCTGGTGTACCCTCTAGCGTCGATGATGTCCTCGCCGTGGAAGGCGAGGCCCGCCGTCGCGCCAACGCGATGGTGGATTCGCTCGCTCGTTAGAAAGCCCTACGATCTATGGCAAATGTCCTCGGCATAGTTCTCTTCGCCTTGGGGATCGGCATCACCGTTGCCCTGCACGAGGCCGGTCACATGTTTAGCGCTCGTGCCTTCGGCATGCGTGTGCGCCGCTATTTCATCGGCTTCGGTCCGCGCGTTGCGTCCTTTACGCGTGGACACACCGAGTATGGCCTCGCTGCCTTCCCGGTGGGTGGTTTCTGCGATATCGCAGGCATGACGGCGCAGGATGAGTTCCTCACGGAAGAGGAAAAGCCCTATGCCATGTACACGAAACCGGCGTGGCAGCGCATCATCGTGCTGGCCGGCGGCATCACCGTCAACCTGCTTTTAGGATTTATTATCCTGCTGATCATCGCCATGACGACGGGCTTGCCCAACCCAGACGCGGATGTGCGCCCGCGCGTTGGCGAGGTGTCCTGCGCGGCGAATCAGAAGGCCGATGGCGAACTCGAACCGTGCCAGGGAGTAGGCCCTGCTGGTGAGGCGGGCGTGGAACCTGGGGACATCGTTCTCGCGCTGAACGGCGAGACCATGGACTCCTTTGCGCAGCTTCGCGATACCGTCATGAACTATCCCGGCGACACTGTCACCCTCAAAGTCGAACGCGATGGCGAGCCGCGTGACTTCGACATCACGCTTGCTACAGTGACTCGGCTCAATGCCGAGGGGCAATTGGTGAAGGTCGGTGCCATCGGTATGAGCAACCAGATTATCGATATCAGGGAGACCTACTCCTTCGTCGATGCCTTCCCGGCGACCGCCCGCTACTCGGGCTATGCGCTCAACGCCACGGTCCAAGGAATCGCGCAATTCCCAGCGAAGATCCCGGGCGTGGTGGCCTCCATCTTTGGGCAGGAGCGCGACGTTAACGGACCAATGTCCGTGGTGGGAGCCTCCCGGGTGGGCGGCGAGTTGGTCGAGCGAAGCCTGTGGTCATCCTTCTTCATGATGCTGGCCACCCTCAGTTTCTTCCTCGCGCTGTTTAACCTCATCCCACTCCCGCCGTTCGATGGCGGCCATATCGCCGTCATCATTTATGAGAAGATCCGTGACGCCCTGCGCCGCCTCATGGGCAAGGACCCGAAAGGGCCCGCGGATTACACCAAGCTCATGCCGGTGACCTATGTGCTGGCTTTCCTCCTCATGGCGGTGGGTGCTCTCATCATGATCGCGGACGTGGTTAACCCAATTCGGCTGTTTGGCTAGTGATCCACCTGCGGTGCGCGGTGCTAGAGTAGGGGCGTTAAAACCCAATTAGCAAGGAGCACACATGTCGACCCCTATTGGTCTTGGAATCCCCGACGGCCCGCCTCCCACCCTGGCGCCGCGCCGCAAGACGCGTCAGCTCATGGTTGGCCAGGTGGGCGTGGGCTCTGATCACCCGATTTCAGTGCAGTCGATGACCACGACGAAGACGCACGACGTCAACGCCACCCTTCAGCAGATTGCTCAGCTGACCGCCAGCGGCTGCGACATCGTTCGCGTTGCCTGCCCGAAGACGGTTGATGCGGAGGCTTTGCCAGCGATTGCGCAGAAGTCCCCGATCCCGGTGATCGCAGATATCCACTTCCAGCCCAAGTACATCTTTGCCGCCATCGATGCTGGCTGCGCTGCGGTGCGCGTCAACCCGGGCAACATCAAGGAATTTGATGGCCGCGTTAAAGAGGTGGCGAAGGCCGCCGGCGATGCCGGTATCCCGATTCGCATCGGCGTCAACGCGGGCTCCCTGGATAAGCGCATCATGGAGAAGTACGGCAAGGCCACCCCAGAGGCTCTCGTCGAGTCTGCGTTGTGGGAGGCCGGCCTCTTCGAGGAGCACGGCTACGGCGATATCGCCATTTCCGTCAAGCACAACGACCCCGTCGTCATGGTGGAGGCCTACCGCCAGCTCGCCGCTCAGTGCGACTACCCGCTGCACCTCGGCGTCACCGAGGCCGGCCCGGCATTCCAGGGCACCATCAAGTCTTCCGTGGCTTTCGGCGCCCTGCTCGCCGAGGGCATCGGTGACACCATCCGCGTGTCCTTGTCGGCGGATCCGGTCGAGGAGATCAAGGTCGGTGACCAGATCCTGCAGTCCCTCAACCTGCGCCCGCGCAAGCTCGAGATTGTTTCCTGCCCGTCCTGTGGTCGCGCACAGGTGGACGTCTACAAGCTTGCTAACGAGGTCACCGAAGGCCTCGACGGCATGGAGTTCCCGCTGCGCGTGGCTGTCATGGGCTGCGTGGTCAACGGTCCGGGCGAGGCCCGCGATGCCGACCTCGGCGTGGCCTCTGGTAACGGCAAGGGCCAGATCTTCGTTAAGGGTGAGGTCATCAAGACCGTTCCCGAGTCCAAGATCGTGGAAACGCTCATCGAAGAGGCAATGCGCTTGGCAGAAGAGCAAGGCCTCGAAGCCGTGGAGGGCGCCAAGGCTGAGGTCCGCGTTACCAAGTAGCGCCCCTGCGGTGTGGGGCGGCCGTCTGGCCGCCCCAGACTGCTACGCTGCCCAAGCATGAAGAGGTTCGTGGCGCTGCTCGGTGCGGCAGGTATCGCGGCGTCGTCATTGGTGGGATGCACCCCCAAGCCGGTGTCCGCACGTCCAGTCGCTGAGCAATTCCTGGAAGACATGGAAACCCGCAATAACGAGGACTTGGTGCAGCTTGTCGATGATGGCAGCACAGCTACGAACACACTCGACGCAACCTTCGCGGGCCTGCAAGCGGAGGGGCTCGACGTCGAATTGACCGGGGTTGATCAACAAGAGGCCCAAGCCACCGCGCACTATTCGGTGACGTGGACCCTGCCTCGCAATCGTTCCTTGCGCTATGACACCTCGATGGCCTTAACGCGCAAGGAGAAAGACTGGACGGTGCGCTGGCAGCCCAGCATCATCCACCCCGATCTCGGCGCGCACCAACACCTCGAGTTGCGCTCAATAGCGCCAAAACGCGCCGGCGTGGTCTCCTCCGATGGGGTGGAGCTCATGTCTCCGGGTTTGCAATACCGGCTGGTCGTTGACACCGACGCCGTTTCCGATCTGCGTCCCATGGCGGCAAAGGTGTCCGGTGCGTTGAGCCAAGCTCGTCAAGAGGATGATTCCATCCCGGAGATTGACTCTGGTGAACTTGCCAAGAACCTCGAAGAGGTCGATGGCTCTTATTCGGTCGCCATGCTCAACGAGGGGCAGGCAGCGCGGCTGCGCCCAGTTCTGGAGAACCAGAAGGGGATTCGCTTTAACGAGGAACCGGCGCTCATCACGCGCGATACCGGTTTGGCCCCGGACATCCTCGCCCGCGTGCGCTCCATGGTCTCCGAGGAAGTCGACGGCACAAATGGATGGTCCGTTTCTGTTGTCAACGAACACGGAGCCGCGCTTTCCGACGTCGAGCATCATGAACCCGAGGCAGCTCCGTCCATCAAGGTATCGCTGGACTATGACGTCCAACGTGCCGCGCAAGAAGCCGTCAATCAGCGTGCAGAATACGAGGCCATGCTCGTAGCCATGCGCCCTTCGACCGGCGAGATTCTAGCCGTGGCCCAAACCCCGGAGGCAGATAAGAAGGGCGATATCGCCCTCCAAGGCCAGTTCCCACCGGGTTCGGTGTTTAAGATCATTACGGCCTCGGCGGGCGTCGACAAGCAAGGCCTTTCCCCAGACTCTATCGTTCCGTGCCCCGGCACCATGGAGCTGTATGGGCGCACCGTCACCAACTACAACGGGTTCTCCCTCGGCTCGGTGCCGCTGCGCCAAGCCTTTGCACAATCCTGCAACACCACTTTTGCGCAGATCTCAACGGATCTGCCGAAGGGTGAACTGCGCGATGTGGGCAAACAATACGGCCTGGGTATCGATTATGAGGTGCCGGGCTTATCGACGCTCACCGGCTCCATCCCCGAGGGCGAGACGCCCCTCGAGCGCACGGAAGCTGGCTATGGCCAGGGCCTCGACCTCGTTTCTCCCTTCGGCATGGCGCTTGTCTCCTCGACGGTTGCGGCGGGCAAGACCCCGACGCCGACGCTTATTGAGTCACGTGAGACCAAGGTGTCCGAAAAGGTCCCCGCGCCCAGCGAGGAGACCTTGACTCAGGTGCGGGACATGATGCGCCAGGTGGTGGCAAGCGGTAGTGCATCGGGGATGCAGGCACAGGGCACCGTCTACGGCAAGACCGGTGAGGCGGAGATCAATGGTGGCTCGCATGCCTGGTTCACCGGCTACCGCGACGACGATATCGCTTTCGCAACTCTGGTTGTTCTGGGCGGTGGTTCGACAATTTCGGTCAACATCACGGACAATTTCCTGCAGCGCCTCGACGCCCTCCGAGCGGAAGGCCACGGCGAGGTTGCCCCCGCACAAGAGCAGTAGCGCGTCGAAGCCAGCGCGCCTGTGGTGTCCTTTGTCGGGCGCTGGGGAAGAGGGCTACCATGAGTAGTTATGACTAAGCGCGCGATGCTGAAGCAAGAAAAAGATACTCCAATCCGCAAGGTACCGAAGGACATTGAGCGCCCGGAGTACGTGTGGAAGGACTCGGTCCAGGAAGCCCAGGGCGAGCCATTCGTGCAGACCCCAGAGGTTATTGAGGCCATGCGTGAGGCCTCTCGGATTGCCGCCAACGCCCTTCAGGAGGCGGGAAAGGCTGTGGCTCCCGGTGTGACCACGGACGAGATTGACCGCGTTGCGCACGAGTACATGTGTGACCACGGCGCATACCCGTCGACGCTGGGATACTTGGGCTTCCCGAAGTCCTGCTGTGTCTCCCTCAACGAGATTGTCTGTCACGGTATCCCGGATACCACGGTGATTGAGGACGGTGACATTGTCAACATCGACGTCACCGCGTTCAAGAATGGTGTCCACGGCGATACCAACGCTACTTTCCTTGCTGGCAACGTCACCGAAGAACACAAACTGTTGGTGGAGCGCACCAAGGAAGCGATGATGCGCGGCATTAAGGCAGCCAAGCCGGGCCGCGAGATTAACGTCATCGGACGCGTCATTGAGTCCTATGCTCACCGCTTTGGCTACAACGTGGTCACTGACTTTACCGGTCACGGCGTAGGCCCCACCTTCCACAACGGGCTGGTTGTCCTGCACTACGATTCCATGACCTACCGTGACATCCTCGAGCCCGGAATGACCTTGACCATCGAGCCGATGATCAACCTGGGTTCCCTGGATTATGAGATCTGGGATAACGGCTGGACCGTCCAGAACACCGATGGCAAGTTCACCGCCCAGTTCGAGCACACCATCGTCATCACCGATGACGGCAACGAGATCCTCACCCTGCCGGATGAGGCCTAGCGTTTAAGCGCCGAGCGTTTAAACGTCGAGCGTTTAAACATAGCCGAAACAAAACAAGCCCTCCACCTTCCCCGTGCAATACACGGTGGGGTGGAGGGCTTTGTGCTGCCAGTAAAGAGCGCTAACTAGAAGGAGACGTTCTTCAAAGCCTGGCCAACGTAGTCCGGGATCATGCCGGAATACACGGCGTAGTTGTAGCCGGCGACTGCGGTGGAGACAGCAGCAGCGGCCACCATAGCGATGGTGCCACCACGCCAGAGGTCCAGCCACTGCGGAACCTGGGACTCATTCTTGGTGGAGCCGAAAGCGTCGGCACCATTACCGGTGATGTTGCCATCGGTCACGCTACCCAGCTTGGAGGAGAGGGAGCCCTCGCCCTCAGAGGAGAGAGCGGAGGACATCTCGGAAGAGGTAGCGTCCTTCTGGAGCTCCTCCTGAACCTGCTGCTCGGTCAGGCCGGAGCCCTCAACAGCCTCAGCGGCGGAAGCAACGGTGGTGCCAGCGAAGGCGATGGTAGCGGCGGTTGCAGCAGCAACGGCGGCGGTGCGGAATTTACGCATCTTGAGTAAAGCCTTTCAGAAAGTGGGTTAGAAGGGGAAGGGGAGAACTACATGCCGTACTTGAGGTAGTTCAGTGCCGGGCCAACCAGACCACCGGCGATGGTGATGATGGTGGCGACGATACCGATGCCGGCGAGGGCCTGTGCCCACTTCGGCTCACCGGAGATAGAAGACTTCTGGCCGAAGATGTTCTGGCCGTTTGCTTCCTTCTGGGCGTCGAGTGCCTTGCCCAGCTCGGAGGAGCCGCCTGCCTTCTGGTTGCCCTGCTGCTCGCCAGCAGATGCGGAAGAGTTGGTGGCGGAATCGTTGCTGCTGCCCTCTGCGGCGGAAGCAACGGTGGCGCCGCCGAATGCAACAGCGAGAGCGGTAGCACCAGCAATGGTGGCCTTGCGAATGCGCATAGTGTGAATCCTTTTAAACCTCGTAGGAACTGGAGTAACTAGGGTGTCCCAAGTCACTTGAGCGATTCTAGCGTAAACATTGGAGGGATTCACGGAATCTTCACCACTAACTTTCCCATTTCCCTCTTAGAGAGCTCTAGTTACTTAGCTACGTTCACAGCCACATTAAACCGCTAAGAAATGATCAAGCCAGCATCAAGATTGTCCCGAATCATTAGAAAATTGGGCATGCAAAAGCGCCCATCCTCAAGAAAAGAGGATGGGCGCTAGAAAAAGCGCGCTGAGCTAGTCAGCGTACCCGCAGCTTAATTAGCGGCGGAAGATCGGATCGAGCACGTGCTGCGGAACGATGTTGTTGTACACAGCGAAGTTGTAAGCAGCGATCAGAGCGCCAGCGATAGCGGTGCCGAAAGCAGCGAAGGTGCCATCGCGCCAGATCTCAGCCCACAGCGGGTTGTCTTCAGCCTTCTCCTTGCCGAAGAGATCCTCGCCGGAGACCTTCTTGTCACCCTCGGTAGCGTCGCCCCACTTGGAGGACAGGGTAGCGTCGGAGTCGTTCTCCTTGACCTTGTCGCCAGCGGAGGACAGCTCGGAGGAGGTGGTGTTGGTCTCGGTATCGGCCTCTGCAGCGAAAGCAACGGAGGTACCAGCGAAAGCAACGGAAACAGCGGTTGCAGCAGCAACAGCGGCGGTGCGGAAGTTACGCATGAAATTTAAGCCTTTCGGAAAAGTGTGTGGGGGAGACGTCTTAGAAGGACGGGCCGTGGACGAAGAAGTTGTAAACAACGCCGATCAGGCCAGCCACGGAAGCGACGGCGCTAGCGATGCCCAGGCCGTAGAAGGTCTTGGCCCAGGTCGGCTGATCGCCGAGGGAGGTGCAGTCCTGGTCGGTCTCGTCAGCGTCGCAGTGCTCGTGCTTGGAGGAGCCGAAGATGGCGCGGCCGTCAGCCTCAGTGCCCTTGTTGTCGTTCTCATCAACGTAGAACCAGTCACCAATCTTGGAGGACAGGGAAGCCTCGCCCTTGGTGCCTTCCTCGGAAGCGGAGGAGCCGTTCTCCTGGGAGGTGGAGGAGGCGTTCTCGTCCTGCGGAGCAGCGTCCTGTGCGAAAGCGACGGTGGAGCCGCCGAAGGTAACAGCGAGAGCAGTAGCGCCGGCGAGGGCTGCATTGCGGATACGCATATCAAAAGTCCTTAGTGTCGTACGTGCAAGGCCTCCGGTTGAGAGGTCTTGATTTACAGGGATAGGGATTAGTTTGGTATCCCCAAAACACACTGAGCCGGTAGAGAGTATCGGCTCGTTCCGGTGTCCGTAATTAACCTAGCCAACGGTCAGGCAAAATGCACGTCAGTTTGAGCGTTCTTTCATCGCCTGCCTGTTATCACCCCCGAAATGGGTGATTTTCTTAAAGGTTTCTGGCAGATGTTGTTGGGGTTAAGACGTGCTTGTAGTGGTGTTCAGCGGGAATAGTGAAATTAGTTCACTGCCAATGTGAAAAACGTCACTCATTTCGGTGTAACTTTCACTCTAGCCACTCTAGTCCCAAAACAGCGTTTTCCACTACTTCCGGCAGTGCCGGATGGATCCAATACTGTGAGCGGCCGAACTCGCGCATGTCCAGGTCGTAGCTCATCGCGGTGATCAGCTGCTGAATAAGCGTGGAGGCCTGTGGGCCCATGATGTGGGCGCCGAGGAGCTTGCCAGTGGCCCGGTCGGCCACGAGCTTGCAGATGCCCGTTGAGTCTTCCATGGCCCAGCCATAGGCAACGTCGCCAAAGTTTTGCACCTTTACGGTGACGTCGTAGCCCTCCTCGCGGGCTTGCGCCTCAGTGAGGCCGACCGTCGCAATCTGCGGGTGCGTAAAGACGGCGGCGGGAACGTGTTCGTGGGGCATGGGCTGGAGATCATCCGGGTGCAGCAGATTATGCTGCACTGCGCGTTGCTCCGCATTGGCCACGTGCTTGAGCATGTATGGAGATGAAACATCCCCGAGCGCCCACACGCCTTCACACGTTGTGCGGCCGAACTCGTCGACCTTAATGCGTCCGTCCTCGTGCATCTCGATGCCGCTGGCGGAAAGATCCATCTGGTCGCCGTTGGGTTGGCGGCCGGTGGCAACGAGGATGGCTTCTGCCTCCACGACGTCCCCGCTATCCAAGGTAAGGCGTACTCCGTCCTCGGTTTCATCGAGCGCTGTGGCGGTGCCGATGCG
Organism: Corynebacterium hesseae; assembly: GCF_037850265.1. Taxonomy (NCBI): domain Bacteria; kingdom Bacillati; phylum Actinomycetota; class Actinomycetes; order Mycobacteriales; family Corynebacteriaceae; genus Corynebacterium; species Corynebacterium hesseae. The sequence continues at coordinate 1,713,499 of NZ_CP137211.1, read as the reverse complement.
GACGTCGAAGCGCTTGCGTGCGATGTCGTTGAAGCGGGAGCTTAGGTCCTCATCGAGGAAACGGAGGAATTTCTCCGAGCGGTTGACTACGGTGACGTCGGTCCCCAGGCCGTCGAAGACGTGAGCAAACTCCATGGCGATATAACCGCCACCGACAACGATGAGGCTGCGCGGCTGCTTCTCAAGACGCATGATGTCTTCATTGGTGTGAACCGGGGCAGTGGCGCTGGCATACGGCTCGGGTAGCACGGGGCGTGAACCGGTAGCGATGACTATATTGTCACCGGTGATGATGTCCTCACCCGCCTGCAGGGTCTTCGGTCCGATGAACCGAGCGTGCTGATCAAAGACTGTAATATTGGGCGTTTCCTCGCCACGGCGGTACTCTTCGCCGCCCTGGGCAATCTGATCGATTCGGTTGTGGAACACGCGCTTGACGATGCCCTCCCAATCCACAGCATCCACGTGGGCGCTGAGCCCAAGGCGCGTGGCCTCGCGCGCGGCGAGCGCAACGTCGGCGGCGTAGACGTACATCTTCGTGGGGATGCAGCCTACGTTGAGGCACGTGCCGCCGAAGGTTCCCTTCTCAATGATGGCGATGGATTTATCGTCAAACTCGGGAGAGGGGATTGAATTTCCCGAACCTGTGCCGATGATGACGAGGTCAAAGTGCTGTGCGGAAGTCATGCCGATTATTCTAAAGGTTGACTAGCCGCAAACCGTGCAGGCTTTTAGGAGCGCGAGGCGCGGGAGGTTAATCCGTCTCAAGTGGTGCTACTGTGCTCAACCATTCCGCCGTGGCGGAGAGAGCGTCTTGTAGCGGCTCGGGACGCGAGAGAAAGAGATCGTGGCGCCCATTGTTGACAACGTGGAGCGTGTAGCGAGCACTGAGTTCTTTGGCCCAGCGCTGGCTTTGCCGTACATCAACGACAGTATCGGCGGTATTGGAGGACTCGCTGTATGGCCGGTTGAGCTCGGAGCGTCCAGAGGTTATAGTGAGCAGCGGGAGCCCAATGTTGATGCGGCCGGAGTGGATTGCGTCGAAGCCGCGGAAGACTGCTGCAACCCAACCCAGGAACTTGGGGTGTCCGCCCAGCGGCTTCAGGCGAAGATCGAAGTCCCAGTCGCCCTGTTCCCCGGAATGGACCGACTCCCCATAGGTTGTGAGGTCACCGGTGGGTATTTCGAGTCGTGGGGCGATGGCAGCGCCGGCATAGATAACGTGCTTGAGCGTCTCGTAGGTTCCATTCGGTATTCCCATCATGGCTAGCCAGGGGCTGTTGAACACGACACCAGCGATGCGGGCGAAACGCTCGCGATCATGGCGGCGAAGGCGATCGAGCCAGAGCGCGGTGATGGTGCCGGCGGTGGAGTGGCCCATGATGATGACACGCTGGTTGGGGATGGCATCGAGAGCTGCATTGAGATCAGCGTCGTAGTACTGCAAGTCGCTGATGTAGTGCCAGGTCTGACCGTCCCGTCGAGAGCGTCCGCACTTGCGCAGGTCGACAGCGTAAAAGGCATAGCCGAGCTCATAAAAGTAGCGTGCTACGTGGTCGTGGAAGAAATAGTCCGTCATCCCGTGGACCCACAGTAAGGCAGGGCGGTCATCATGGGCGTCGCCGCCGGGGCAGTAGCGCACGAGCGTCGCGCAGACATTGCCTTCGCCGTCAGGGTCGGTGCCGAGTACGAGTGGAGCGGCCTGGAAGTCGGGGCCGAGGATGTCTTCTGACCATTCGAGTTCGTTATGCGTCATGGGATTCATGATAGGTCGCGCGGCCAGATGCATCTGGCAGAGCGGAGCGCTGACGGGAAACACCCTGCACCACAAATGGGGTAACAAATTCGAAATCGGGCATTTATTTTTTCAGGAATGCCTATTTCGCAATAAGGGGCGTAAAGTGGAATTAATGCTTGACGGACCTTCCGCAGGGGTGGTCTGTATGCCAGCTTGGACCCTAGCATCGTCGAGCGCTTTCTCGCCGCGCCCTGTGCACCCACATGTGCGGGGCATTTGACCACATCGAATACATCGACTTAAAGAGGTAATAAGTACAGTGTCCTCCGATAAGAAGACAGCACAAGTAGTAGACGAGGTTGAGGTCGCACTCATTGGTGCAGGTATTATGAGCGCCACCCTCGGCGCCATGCTGCGTGAGCTCGAGCCCAGCTGGACCCAGATGGTCTTCGAGCGCTTGGACGGCCCTGCGCTTGAATCCTCCTCCCCGTGGAATAACGCTGGTACTGGCCACTCCGCGTTGTGTGAGTTGAACTACACCCCGGAGAAGAATGGCCGCATTGATGTTTCCAAGGCCATGAACATTAATGAGAAGTTCCAGGTTTCGCGCCAGTTCTGGTCCCACCAGCTCAACAACGGCATTCTGACGGACCCGAAGGCCTTCATCAACCCAGTTCCGCATGTGTCCTTTGCACAGGGTTCCATCCAGGTTGACTACCTGAAGCGCCGCTTCGATGCGCTGAAGGACAACCACATGTTCCCGAACATGCAGTTCAGCGATGATGACGCTACCTTCCAGGAAAAGCTTCCTCTGATGTCGGAAGGCCGTGACTTCAACGCCCAGAAGGTCGCTATTTCCTGGACCGAAGTTGGTACCGACGTCAACTTTGGTGCCCTGGCGAAGCAGTTCTTCACCGCGGCTAAGGCAGCGGGTACCGAGATCCGCTACGGCCACGAGGTCGTCGATATCAAGCGCGATGGTTCCAAGTGGCGCGTGGTGGCAAAGAATCTGCACACCGGTGACTACGAGGCCGTCCACGCCAAGTTCGTCTTCGTGGGTGCAGGCGGCTACGCGCTCGACCTGCTGCGCAAGGCTGGGGTCCGCGAGGTTTCTGGTTTCGCAGGCTTCCCGGTTTCCGGTCTGTGGCTGCGTTCTAAGAACCCGGATCTGATTAAGCAGCACCACGCCAAGGTTTATGGCAAGGCTGCTGTGGGCGCTCCGCCGATGTCCGTGCCGCACCTGGATACCCGCGTCATTGATGGCGAGCAAGGCCTGCTGTTTGGCCCGTACGGCGGCTGGTCCCCGAAGTTCCTCAAGAAGGGCTCCTACCTGGACCTGTTTAAGTCCATTCGTCCGGATAACATCACCTCTTACCTGGGCGTTGCGGCACAGGAGTTCGGCCTGACCAAGTACCTGGTTACTGAGGTCCTCAAGGACTTCGACAAGCGCGTCGAGACCCTGAAGGAGTACGTACCGAGCGCAGACCCGGCAGATTGGGAGACCGTCATCGCCGGCCAGCGCGTCCAGGTGATTAAGCCGGCGGGTGCACCGCAGTTCGGTTCCTTGGAGTTCGGTACCACCCTCATCAATAACCCTGAGGGCAACATCGCCGGCCTGCTCGGCGCTTCCCCGGGAGCGTCCATCACCCCGGCCATCATGGTGGAGCTGCTCGAGCGCTGCTTCGGTGAGCACATGATCCAGTGGGGCGATAAGATTCAGGAAATGATTCCTTCCTACGGCACCAAGCTCTCCAAGGACAAGAAGCTCTACAACGAGATGTGGGAGTACACGCAGAAGACCCTGCAGCTTGAGTCCAAGTAAATTCTCCTTTCGGCTCGTAGGTGCCTGCCTCGCAGGTAATTCTCAGTAACTGGCAGGGAGCGTCCAGTGCACCGGAACGCTCCACCAAGGAGAGCGCCCCATAATAATGGTGTGCGTTTGAGAGAGCGCATGCGAGAGAGATAGAGAGAACCCCAGCCGCGCGGGGCGGTCGGCCTGAGAAACCGACCGGGAGCGTGGCAGTGAAAGATAGAGACGCACCGCCGCCCCGAGACTCCGTTTCCTTTCCTACGGAGGCCTCGGGGCGGCGGTGTGTTTTCCTTTTCTTCTCTTACGTTCCGCAGTAGGTGAGGTAGCCTTCCGTGCCACCCGGTTGCTCGTATTCTGGTGCGGCAGTAAAGGGACGCGTGGTGGCGTGAAGCAAGCGGGGGAATTCTTCAGCATCGCTCAGTGCGGCCTCGACCAGACGCGGGCGGGGAATCACGCGGGGCACGGTTTGCTTGAGAGACTCGACGTTGGGGCCACTAGCACGGTAGGCATCAACAAATCGAGCGTCACCAAACATCTCATAGGCTTCTGCCGGTTCACCCGCCGCTGCGCTGACGAGACTGCGGTGGGCCTGCGTGAGATCCGGAGCGGACTGTGCAAGGGCCGCACTATAGTCCTGGAAGAGCTCATCGGGAATCTGCAAACGGTTCGCGGCTTCGCGGCGGCGCGCCTTTTCATAGCGCTCGCCAAAGGAATTGATGGCCGCCTGAGCCCAGGTGAGGGCGGCGTTGGGGGAGACGTCGAAAAGCGGCAGCAGTGATTCCGCCAACCGCGCAAGGTTCCAGCCCAGCATGTCGGGCTGGCGCCCAAAGCGGTAGCGGCCCTGCGTATCGATGGAGCTAAACCAGGTATTGAGGTCATAGTTTTCCATGAACGCGCACGGCCCGTAGTCAATCGTCTCACCCGATAGCGTGGTGTTATCGGTGTTCATCACGCCGTGGATGAAACCCACCTGCATCCACCCGGCAACCGTCGCTGCCTGTGCGTCCATGACGCGGGTAAACAGCTCCCGGTAGTCGGCGCCAGGGTAGTGGCGTTCAATGGTGTAATCGGCGAGCCGCTGGAGCAACCCGGGTACCTGCGAGTGCGCGGCGAAGTGGAAGGAACCAACACGGATGTGGCTCGCGGCAACGCGCACGAGAACGCCTGCTTCCTCCACCATCTGGCGCTGAATGGGACGGCCGGTCCCGATGACCGCCAGCGACCTTGTGGTGGGTACACCGAGGGCGTGCATCGACTCGGAGAAGAGATATTCACGCAGCATCGAGCGCAGCGTGCCGCGCCCATCAGAGCCATAGCGCGAATAGGGGGTTAGTCCTGTCCCTTTGGCATGCAGATCCCAGAGGCCCGTGGGGTTGTGCGCAGCGGTGGGGCCGGTGACTTCACCCAAGAGGAGGGCACGGCCATCACCCATTGTCGGGTTGTATTGGCCGAACTGAAAGCCGGCGTAGGCCATTGCGTGGGGAGTAACTGGACCGCGGCCGAGGAGAAACTCCAGGCCGTCTTCGCTGCGCAGCCAGTCCAGGTCGAGGCCCAGTTCGGCGGCTAGCTCTTCGTTGAGCACTACCATTCGCGCCGTTGGCTGTTCTTCGCCCCGGCTCGCCGTGACCATGTGGGAAAGGCGTTGGGCGAACTCGCTGCGTAGCTCGAAAGGGAGGGAGGCATCAGACATCGCGTGACTCCAGGGTTCCGCGCACGCGAACGTGGGCGTTGCCGCCGACCCAGATGTCATGACCATCGTCGTTGATATAGACGCGGCCATCGCGCCCTACCTGGCCGCCCTGTGCCGCGGTATAGCGGGCAGGAACAGCACCCTTGGCGCGCAGGAATTGGGCAGCGCCGCCGTTGAAGGAACCGGTGACGGGATCCTCGAATTGCCCGGTGATGGCGCGGACTACATAAGCGGGGTGATCATTACCGGTGAGCCCGACTACGCCCACTTTGACGCCCGGGGTGGGCGTGGGGCGAAGATTTTGCACGGCCTCGGCAGACTCGAGCTGGACTAGGCGCCAGCCGGGCCCGTTGTCTACCCAGCCGGAGTCAAGGATGCTGTCCTCGCCGATCCCGAGGGCGGCGGCTGCCTCAGCCCGCTCCTCATCACTAAGCGCCCCTTCACGCACCAAGGGCGGGGTAGCGAAGGCGAAGCGGCCCTCTTCCTGGCGCACGGTGACCAACCCAACTCCGCATTCCTGATTCAGGGTGCCGTTCTTTCCGAGCAGTTCCGCCGCCACGCGTGCGCTGCCCAGCGTCGGGTGGCCGGCGAAAGGAAACTCCTCGTACGGGGTAAAAATCCTCACTCGGTAGTCTGCACGTGGATCCGTAGGCGAGCACAGGAAGGTTGTCTCCGAAAAGTTTGTCCAGTGTGCGATGCGCTGCATCTCTTCGGTGCTCAAGCCGTCGGCATCCGCCACCACAGCAAGGGGATTTCCCGTAAACGGCCCAGTGGCAAAGACATCTACTTCAAAGAATCGGTGCTGCATGAGGCTTAAGTCTAGTCGCACCGGTGAGCAGGGAGGTCTACGCTGGGCTGCATGAGCGAAGCACTCTTTAGCCGCGTCGAACCTATCCAGACCATGGCGGATGGGACCGTCAAACAGGTCAACCCCTTCTCCGGAACGGAGGTGTGGACGGTGCCGGGACGTGGAAACCGTCCGCTCTCGCGTCCTGCGAAGGATCCGCAGCCCCTGACGGCCGATGCCATGACGCACAGCTGTGCTTTTTGCTCCGGGCGCATGTTAGACACCCCGCCGGAAAAGTCCCGCATCCTGGCTTCGGGGGAGATCCAGCGCGGGCTCCTTCCACACGAGCTGGACACAACCCAGCCGGTGTTTCGCCGGGTTCCTAACCTTTTTGAGATCGTGTCTTATGACTACTGGCATGAGAACTATGGCTTCACCATGGACCCAGACCTAGCTCAGCACAAGGAGAAATATGAAGCCGATGAGGCCGGGCGCCTGCACGTACTCAACGTGGTGCGCACCAAACTCAAGGCCGCGGGCAAAGACGCCGCGCTGGGCGACGACTCTCTCCTCGCCCTCGCCGATGGCTTCTTCGGTGGCGGGCACGATGTCATCATTTCTTCGCGCCACTTCGTGGAGGGGGCGGTCGACGACAGCCAGCTGGCTTCCTCCGGCACGCTGAGCCCCGATGAGCACTTTCTGCTCACAACCTTCACCGCGGAATCAACGCGCGAGCTCTACCAGCGAAACCGCTATGCCTCTTATGTCGCCGTGTTCCAGAACTGGCTGGCACCGGCGGGCGCGTCCTTCGACCACCTGCACAAGCAGCTCGTCGCGATTGATGCTCTGGGCATGGCAGCCCAGCAAGAAAATGCGATTCTACGTGCACACCCCAACATGTACAACGATTGGGCAGTTGGGTATGCGGCAAAGCGCAACCTTGTTATCGCAGAGAATGACTATGCGGTCCTCTTCGCCGGCTTTGGCCACCGCTATCCCACGCTGGAGATCTTCTCCAAGTCGCCCCGCTGTGAACCGTGGGAACAAACACCTGGCGAAGTCCGTGGAATGTCGGATCTGATCCATGCTGCACACGCCGCAGTGGGGCCGGATGTGGCATGCAATGAAGAGTGGCACCACCGCCCACCCAGCGTGGATCTGCCGCAGCCGTGGCGCGTGATGATCAAGCTCAGGGTATCGACCTTGGCCGGCTTTGAAGGCGGCACGAAGGTCTACATCAACACCATCGATCCATGGGGCTTGCGTGATCGCGTCGTGGACGCCATGTTCCGCCTTCGTGAGCGCGGAAAGATTGCCTCCGGCATCTCTATCGCCACTGAGTGCGAGCTCAAACGCAATAGTTTGCGTTATAACCCGCTGGTGTAATCAGTAACGTTTAGTCCACGTAGGTTTGTTCGCCGCCTGCGTGAAGATAATCGCGGAGGTACGGCAGGGCGAGAGCAACCGTGCCGTGCCGTGGGGCATCGATAAGCCCCTGCTCTAGCAAACGCGCGCGCACTTCACTGAGAGACGTCGTCGTTGTCTTCAGCTCGTGAGCGATAGCGCCAGATGTGGCCGTCCCCGCCTCATCTGCGATATCAGCCAGCGCGTGAAGGTACTCAAGTTGTCGTTGGCTGAGCGCACGTACCGCAGGATCGTGCACTTGGGTTCCCATTGTCGTGATTGCCTCACCAAGAACTGCGTCGACGGTTGTTGAGGAAATGGTCGTCTCACTGGCTTGGGATGCAGCGTTCCAGGCCAAGTACCCGATGAGCTGGATGAGGAAGGGATAACCGTGGCTCGCTTCAGTAGCGCGGTCGGCGGCTTCGTCGTTGAAAGCAATCGAAGTCAAAGCTGCCGTATCTTTGAAAGCGCTGGTCGTAGCTTGCGGGTTAACAGGTCCTAGGTGAAATCTGCGGGCACGGCGCAGAAACGTTGTTCCCGGCAGGTGTAGAAGCTTGTCAACACCGGCAGTAAGCCCTGCCATCACGATGGAAACGTCGAGTTCATCGCGAACAAGATGCTGGAATGCGACTGCGATTATCTCAAGGTCATGAGGATCGGCGTCCTGAATCTCATCGATAGTAAGTAGAATTCCGCTGTCTCGGAGATGAGCGGAGAGTTCGCGCAAGCGCGATTCTAATGTTGGCACTGGTGGCGTACCAATCTCTTCAGTACCAATGCCACCGAGGCCCGCTATACGTATGTCTTTGATTCGACGGGTTGATGGAGAAGCCAGCTGGTTGATCTTTTCTGGGATGATGGAGTCGATGAGCTGAGTGACTGAATTGCTTCGACCACTGACTCGAATAACAGCCCATCCTTGTTGGGCTGCGATGTCCTCGAGCTCAGTCAACAGGACCGTTTTGCCCATCCCACGATGACCGCTAATAAGCATTGCGCGATTAGGGTTGCCAACTCCGCCGTCGAGCCCAACCGTGAAGTCATTGAGGACCGCACTGCGGCCAGCCCACTTAAGTGGGCTGGCACCAAAGGTTGGGCGAAAAGGGTTTCCAGTCATGCTGGAAGTATATAGCAGGCAGATAAATTGATAAATAGATAAATTGATAAATAGATAAATCGGCGGGCGTAGATAAATTGATAAATAGATAAATCAGACCACGAGCACCAGCTCGGTGCCGCGCAGTTCGGTGCTCATGCCTGCCTCTTGGGCTACGCGGGCGGCATCCTCGAGGGTGGAGACATTATCGCCCTGGAGGGCGAGTACGCGAGCGAGTTCCCCCTTGTAGTGCTTGTTGAAGTGAGAGACCACCTTGCGGGAGCCATCCTCCTGCACTGACTCCACGCGCACCGTGGAGGCTTCTTTGAGCTTGCCCAGCTGTTGGTAGGTGCCCGAGCGCATGTCGATGAGGAACTCGCCTGCGTCGATAAGCGCGCGCAGCTCATCGGTGATGGCCGTACCCCAGCGAGACTTGAGAGTCTTCCCTCCCAACTTGGTGCCACCGGAAAGCCGGTAGTGCGGGATGAGATCATCGGCGCGCAGCAACCCGAAGAGCGCATCACCCACAGCGAGGTGTTGACGTGCGGCTGGGGGAAGGGTGGAGGAATCGAGGGCGTCGTACAGCACGCCCGTAAACCGCTCCAGCGCGGGCATGGTGGGGGAGGACGCCAACTCGCGGTTGGACTCGGCTTCCCCACGCAGCTTTTCCGAGAGCTTGAGCACCTTTTGCGCCTCGTCGAGGGGCAAAGAAGACAATTCAGCAGCGATTTCTTGGCGTATTGGATTCAGCGCGGGGAAAGAGAGCTCTTCCCAGTTGAGGGGCGCGCCGCTGCCGCCGTGTGCTTTGGTCTCAGAAGGAGGGAGGATGATCAGCATGGCTACATGCTAGCGATGTAGACTGAGCAACCATGATTACACGTCTTTCTGAGCTTTTCCTCCGCACTCTTCGTGAGGATCCGGCTGATGCCGAAGTCCCCAGCCACAAGCTTCTCGTCCGCGCAGGCTATGTGCGCCGCGTCGCGCCGGGTGTGTACACCTGGTTGCCATTGGGACTGCGCGCCATGCGCAAGATCGAAGACGTTATCCGCCAGGAAATGAACGCCATCGGTGGCCAGGAGATGCTCTTCCCGGCGCTGCTGCCGCGCGATCCTTATGAGCAGTCGAACCGCTGGACGGAATACGGCGATAATCTGTTCCGTCTGAAGGACCGCAAGGGTGCGGACATGCTGCTGGGCCCGACCCACGAGGAGATGTTCACCACTGCGGTGAAGGATATGTACTCCTCTTACAAGGATTTCCCGGTTACGCTGTATCAGATCCAGACGAAGTACCGCGATGAGGAGCGTCCGCGCGCCGGCGTGCTGCGCGGCCGCGAGTTCACCATGAAGGATTCCTATTCCTTCGACATGACGGATGAGGGGCTCGATGAGTCCTATGCCCGCCACCGCAAGGCCTACCAAAACATCTTTGACCGCCTAGAGATCGATTACGCGATTTGCAAGGCCACTTCTGGTGCGATGGGCGGCTCGGCCTCCGAGGAGTTCCTCGCCGTGTCCGAGGTGGGCGAAGATACCTTCGTGCGCGCCACGGAGGGTGACTACGCAGCCAACGTGGAAGCGGTCGTGACCCAGGCACCGGAAGAGATTCCCTTCGACGGTCTGCCGGAGGCGCAGGAGCACGAGACCCCGGACGCCGAGACCATTGAGTCTCTGGTGGAGTGGGCTAAGGGCGCCGGCATTACTGTCGACGGCCGCGCGGTCACCGCAGCGGACACCCTCAAGTGCATGATGATCAAGGTGGCTGCGCCCGCGGCCGTAGAGGAAGAGAAGGAATGGGAGCTCGCCGCCGTTCTCATTCCGGGCGACCGCGAACTGGATGAAAAGCGCCTGGAGGCGTCGCTGGAGCCGGCCGAGTTTGAGCTCGCCGGCGAGGGCGACTTCAAGAAGAACCCCTTCTTGGTCAAGGGCTACGTTGGCCCGCGTGCCCTCAACGCTCACGACGTGAAGGTTTATGCCGACCCGCGCGTAGTTTCCGGTTCGTCGTGGATTACCGGCGCGGATGCCCCGCAGCGTCACGTCGTCGGCTTGGTGGCCGGCCGTGATTTCACCGTGGATGAGTTCATCGAGGCCGCGGAGGTCAAGGAAGGTGACCCGGCGCCGAACGGTCAGGGCACTCTGACCCTGGAGCGCGGCATTGAGTTGGGCCACATCTTCCAGCTGGGCCGCAAGTACACCGAAGCATTCGATGTCCAGATTCTGGATGAGAATGGCAAGCGCGCCGTGCCGACCATGGGCTCCTATGGCATTGGTGTCACGCGCATGCTCGCCGTGCTGGCGGAGCAGCGCCACGATGAGAAGGGCCTCAACTGGCCAGTGGCCGTGGCCCCGTACCAGGTGCACGTGGCCGTGGCGAACAAGGACGCCGCTGCCCTCGAGGCCGGTCAGAAGCTGGTGGAGGACCTAGATCGCGCTGGCATCGAGGTGCTTTTCGACGACCGCCCCAAGGTTTCCCCGGGCGTGAAGTTCAAGGATGCGGAGCTGCTGGGTATGCCCTTTATCGCCATCCTGGGCCGCTCCTTCAAGGACGGCATCATTGAGTTGCGCATCCGTGGCGGCGAAACCCGTGAGGTCCCCGCAGACTCCATCGTGGACACCTTAACGGAGCTCATCCGCGGCTAGGTGCGTTAAGCGCGTAGGCTCGCGGGTATGAGTTCTCACAACCGCGCACTGACATATTCAATGGCTGCAGCACTCTCTGCCATGGGAGTGCTGCATTTTGCTAAGCCGAAGCCCTTCGAGTCCATCATCCCACCACAACTTCCAGGGTCGGTTCGCTTCTACAACTTCACCTCTGGCGCCTGGGAAGTGGTGACCGGTGCACTCCTGGCGAACCCATCGACGCGGCCTGCAGGCGGCCTTTCAGCCCTAGCTTTGCTCGCCGCCGTGTGGCCGGCGAACTTCTACCAGGCCTACAGGGACTTAGAAAGCGGCAAGGCATCAACCGGCAAGAAGATCTACCACGCGGTGCGTCTGCCGTTGCAGATTCCGGTCATGCGCTATGCCTGGTCGCTGTACGCCGAAAAGAACGCCAAACGTCGGTAGCTCAGGAAAATCGAGCCCGCGAGAGAGGAATTAAGCTGCACTGGTGCGGTGAGATTGGGCGGCTACAGAAATAAGCCAGCTTCGCCATTCAGTATTGGGTGCCGCTTGGTCGGGCACCTCCTGTGAGGCGGCGGAGGCCCATGTCACCGCGTCACTATGCGCGACGTAGTCAAGGAACGCGCGCGCTGAGGCGGCGTCTACGGGCAGCTCACCGGAGGACGAGGTGTAGGCCGCTGCGGGCTGTGGCACTGGTCCGATTTTGGCTACTGCTTCTTGGAGCGCGAGGACGCGGTTATCGTGCAGAGCGAGGCGCTCATCAACCAGCTCTTCGACGTCAGGTGTGACATAGGAACGAGCAAAGTCCAAGGCATACACCTGCTGGTATTCCCAGTCCAAGAGTTCGGTGGCGAGGTCAGCGTCATCCTCCGTCAGCTCCGGCACAGCGCCCGGTTCATCGGTGGAGTGGGCCTCCATTGCGATGGCTTGGGCGACGAGCAAGGGCCGAGATTCCGGGGAGACCGCGTCAAGCTGCTCTTTAGTCGATGAAGAAGCTGCGGCAAGCACGGCAGCCGCATCAGTGGCCTCGTGTGCTTCAACCTCACGATTCACTTCGCAGGAGCGCGGAACGTGTCCTTCCTCGTCGCGGCCGCAGAGGCGCTCAATTTCGGAGTAAAGCTCGTCTGCGTGCTGCGCGCGCAGGGACGCGGCATCGGGATCGAGTTTCTGCAGTGCGTGGGCGTCGGCGCTGGCATCGTGAGCCAGAGAGGTCAACGTAGGGTCTGCATGGGGGCCAAAATAATCCACGATCGCGTCGGTGGCTTGGCAGCCGCCCAGCCAGGGGGCGGCGCAAACTAAAAGGGTGGGCACAACTACTCGGCGGTTCACGCGATAGACCCTACCCGGGTGTCCTAGTCTAGAGCGCATGGCATTCCCAACACCCGCGCAACTAACCGAAATCCTGCAGCCTGTCGCCGCCGCGCGCGGCCTCGACGTTGAAGACGTGAAGACCACTCGTGCAGGAAAGAAATCTCAGGTCATCATCCGTGTTGACGGTGACGAACGCCCAAGTTCCGATCTCATTGAGGAGCTCTCGCAGGAGATTTCGGCGCTCTTTGATGCCCAGGAAGAAGCGGGCGCCCTCAACTTTGGCGCGGGATACACCCTGGAGGTGTCGACGCCGGGGGTGGGTTTTCCGCTGAGTGCCCCGCGCCACTGGCGCCGCAACCAAGGAAGGCTCGTGGGCTACGCGCTCACCGACGAACCTGGCACGACCCGCGTCGCCCGCATTGGCGCGCTGTCCGAGGATGAAGAATCCGTGGCGCTCATCACCACTGTGAAAAAGGAGGTGCGCTATCAGGTTGAGCGATTGGAAAATCTAAGCCGCGCAGTGGTAGAAATTGAATTTGCCCAACCTTCAGCCATGGAGCTGGAGGCGGCACAGCAGACGTTCGACTTCGCCGAGCAGAACTCGGCAACCCGAGAGGACTAACAAGTGAATATTGACCTAGAGGCACTTCGCACGATTCAGCGCGAGCGCGGCGTCCCGGTAAAGGACCTGCTCGAAGCGATTGCGGGTGCCCTTTTGTATTCCTACCTGGATCACCGTGCCGAGTCGGCCGAGACCAAGGCGGAAGGTACGAAGTCTCGCGTCGACATCGACGCCGATAGCGGTGCTGTTACCGTCGTCGTGACCGAGAGTGATCCGGAGACTGGAGAGGTCATCAGTGAATACGACGACACTCCCGACAACTTTGGGCGCATCGGCGCGCAGGCGGTCCGCGATGCCATCTTGCGTAAGCTGCGCGAGAATGAGGCGGAACGAACCTACGATTCCTATTCGGAGCTCACCGGAACGGTTGTGTCGGGCGTCGTCCAGCGCGATATTCACGCGAACAAGCGCGGCGTCGTCGTGGTGCAGCTGGGTACCGAACACGACTCGCAGGATGCTTTCCTGCTGCCCGCCGAGCAGCTGCCGGGGGAGAAGCTCGAGCATGGCGACCGCGTTAAGGCCTACGTCGTGGGCGTGAACCGCACCGGAGCCAAGGTGCAGATCACGTTGTCGCGCACTCACCCTGAGCTGGTACGTGGCCTGTTCGAGCTGGAGGTCCCAGAGGTTGCTGATGGCTCGGTTGAGCTCATTGCTATTGCCCGCGAGGCCGGCCACCGTTCGAAGGTATCCGTGCGCGGTCACGTTAAGGGGCTCAATGCCAAGGGCGCGTGCATCGGCCCGAAGGGTTCGCGCGTGAGCAACGTGATGCGTGAACTTGGTGGTGAGAAGATTGACATCATCGATTTCAACGAAGATCCTGCCGTCTATGTGGGCAACGCTCTTGCTCCGTCAAAGGTCGTGCGCGTAGAGATCCTCGACTCGGAGGCGCAAGTGGCCAAGGTGACTGTGCCGGATTACCAGCTCTCGCTCGCAATCGGTAAGGAAGGCCAGAATGCCCGCCTCGCGGCGCGCCTGACTGGATGGAAGATTGATATTCACTCTGATGCCGCTCGCGATTAGCTTTCCGACGGGCCTGCGGTGGGATTAAAGGTTTGGCCCGTTTTCGCGTAGAGTAGACAACGGCCCACATGCAGGAATGCTGTGGCGCAGGAATAGTGGCGATACGACGTAAGGAGTTGGATGTCTCAAGGACAGCGGCTCCGCACGTGTATTGCTACGCGTCAAAAGCATCCCGACACGGAACTGCTCAGGGTGGTCGCCGATAGGGACGATCCTTCAGGACGCCGTGTTGTTCCGGATCCAGGCCGCCGCCTTCCCGGGAGGGGAGCGTGGATTAGACCGGATCTGGAAGCAGTAGAGCTGGCGGAGCGAACCCGTGCCTTCAGGCGCGCGCTCCGATTGTCCACAGACGTGGACACAGGTCACGTACGTGAGTACCTCGCTGCTCAGCAGCAGGTGCAGTCGGCGGGCAATCGCCCGTGCGGCCCAGAGTTAAAAAGGAAGACCGAACACTGATGAGCGCACAACGATGAAGCAGCATCAGCGATGAAAGTCCATAGCCATTAACTAGGGGTCAAGCCGTGTTCCGCGGCCTTGGCTCCTAGAAAGATTAAAGAGGAGACAAGTGCCCGGAAAGCTACGCGTACACGAGTTGGCAAAGCAGCTCGGTGTAACCAGCAAGGAACTGCTCGCCACGCTGAAGGAACAAGGCGAGTTCGTCAAGACCGCATCCTCGACCATCGAACCGCCGGTGATCAAGAAGATGCGCGCACACTATGAAGCAAAGGGTGGCAACGACAAGCCCGCAGACAAGAACACGTCTGCAGCCACCCCTGCTTCCGCTGCCAAGAAATCTGCTGCCAAGAAGACTGCAGAGAAGAAGCCGGCGGAAAAGAAGCCAGCAGCCACGCCAAAGCCTGGCCCCAAGCCAGGTGGTGCCCCGAAGCCAGGTGCTGCTCCGACGCAGAGCGGCGCCCCCAAGCCGGGTGCTGCTCCCAAGCCGGGTGCTGCTCCCAAGCCGGGCGGTGCCCCGAAGCCGGGTGGCGCTCCAAAGCCCGGAGCACAGCGCAAGGGTGGCGAACGCGCAGTTACCCCGCGTTCTATGCCGAAGCCTGGCGGTACCCGCCGCGTGGCCAATAACCCGTTCTCCACGGGTAGCTCCAGTGATCGACCCAGCCCAGGGCCGCGCCCGGGCGGAAGTAAGGGTCAGCGCTCTGGCGGCAAGCCGGGAGATAACCGCGGCGGTAAGGGCGGCGCCCGCCCGCAGGGCGATGGCAACCGTGGTGGACGTCGTCCTTCGCCAGCGATGATGCCTTCGCATCCGAATCCGGCCAGCATGCCGTCGAAGGCCGCAGGTAGCGGCGGTGGCGGTCGCGGTCGTGGCGGCCGCGGTGGTGGCCCAGGCCACGGCGGTCCAGGCCACGGAGGTTTCCGTGGTGGACGCGGCGGACGCCGCGGTGGCACCGCTGGTGCATTCGGACGTCCCGGTGGCGCACCGCGTCGCGGCAAGAAGTCGAAGCGTCAGAAGCGCCATGAGTTTGAAGAGCAGCAGAAGCATGAGGTAGGCGGCGTACGCTTGCCTGATGGCGGCGGTAAGGTTGTTCGCCTTCGCCGCGGTGCTTCCCTGGCTGACTTCGCCGAGAAGATTGGTGCGGATCCCGCAGCATTGGTGCAGGCGCTCTTCAACCTCGGTGAGATGGTGACCGCTACGGCCTCCGTATCTGAGGACACCCTGCAGCTCTTGGGCTCGGAGATCAATTACGAGGTCCAGGTTGTCTCCCCTGAGGATGAGGACCGCGAGCTGCTCGAGTCCTTCGACCTGCAATTTGGTGAGGATGAGGGCGGCGAAGAAGCCCTTGAGAAGCGCCCGCCAGTCGTGACCGTGATGGGTCACGTTGACCACGGTAAGACCCGCCTTCTGGATACCATCCGTAAGACCAACGAAGGTGCGGGCGAGGCCGGCGGCATTACGCAGGGCATCGGTGCTTACCAAACCACGGTGGACGTTGAAGACGGTCCGCGCACCATCACCTTCCTGGATACCCCGGGTCACGAGGCGTTTACCGCCATGCGTGCCCGCGGTGCTAAGTCCACCGACTTGGCCATCCTGGTGGTTGCTGCTGATGACGGCGTGATGCCGCAGACCATCGAGGCAATCAACCACGCGAAGGCAGCGGATATCCCTGTGGTCGTCGCGGTTAACAAGATTGATAAGCCGGAAGCTTCCCCGGACAAGATTCGTGGTCAGCTCACTGAGTACGGACTTGTTCCGGAGGAGTACGGCGGCGACACGATGTTCGTGGATATTTCTGCGAAGAACAACATCAACATCGACGACCTGCTCGAGGCTGTCATCCTGACCGCGGATGCTTCCCTAGAGCTCACCGCTAACCCGGACATGGACGCGCAGGGTTCTGCCATCGAGGCTCACCTCGACCGCGGTCGAGGCCCGGTGGCTACGGTCATCATCCAGCGCGGTACGCTGCGCATCGGTGATTCCATCGTGGTCGGCGATGCCCACGGCCGCGTGCGTCGCATGCTCGATGAATTCGGTAACGATGTGGAAGAAGCCGGTCCGTCCCGCCCGGTCCAGGTGCAGGGTCTCAATGGCGTACCAGGTGCCGGCGATAACCTCTTGGTTGTTGAGGACGACCGCGTGGCTCGCCAGATTGCCGCACAGCGCGATGCTCGCAAGCGTTCCGCTCTGCAGGCGAAGGCGCGCAAGCGCGTCTCCCTCGAGGATCTGGATGCAGTGCTCAAGGAAACCTCGACGCTCAACCTCATCCTCAAGGGCGACAACGCCGGTTCCGTCGAGGCACTGGAAGACGCCCTCTTGGATATCGAGGTCGACGACGAGGTACAGCTCAACATCATCGACCGTGGTGTCGGTGCTGTGACGCAGACCAACGTCACTTTGGCTGCGGCCTCCGACGCCGTCATCATCGCCTTCAACGTTCGCGCTGAGGGTAAGGCAACCGAGGAAGCCAACGCCGAGGGCGTTGATATCCGCTACTACACGGTGATTTACCGTGCTATCGAAGAGGTCGAGGCAGCGCTGAAGGGCATGCTCAAGCCCATCTACGAGGAGCGCGACACCGGTGCAGCGGAGATCCGCGCGCTGTTCAAGTCCTCCGCGGTCGGCACCATTGCCGGTTGTATGGTCACCGAGGGCAAGGTCAAGCGCAACGGCAAGGTGCGCCTCGTGCGCGACGGAAACGTCATTACCTCCGATGCCAAGATCGAGTCCCTGCGCCACGAGAAGGATGACGCCAACGAGATTAACGCCGGATATGAGTGCGGTATGGTTCTGTCCTACCCGGATATCCAGGTAGGCGATATCATTCAGGCCTTTGAAGAAGTCGAGGTCCCGCGCGACTAGCCGCACCTGAGTTCTTCACTCAGTAACAGAGCTCAGTACTAAAGCCCAGCCAGGAGAGATTCTGGCTGGGCTTTACTCGTTTCGGCCGAACGGCGGCGAATCGGTATCCTAGACTAGTTGCCAGCAACCGTACGCAAAGGAGCTTCACCATGGTTGATCACGCACGCGCCGCACGCATGGCTAAGCGCATTCAGACAATCGTTGCGAGTGCGATTGAACGCCAGATTAAGGATCGCCGCCTTGAACTGGTTACCATCACAGATGCCCGCGTTACGGGTGACCTGCATGATGCCACCGTGTATTACACGGTGCGCGGAACGGATATTGATTCCGAGCCGAATTTTGACCAGGCGGCCGAAGCTCTTACGAGGGCCAAGGGCCAATTGCGCAAGATCGTGGGTGATGAGCTGTCCGTTCGCTTTACCCCGACGTTGTCTTTTGAGCTCGACACCGTCCCTGAAGCCTCCGCTCACATGGAGGATGTGCTTGCACGTGCACGTGCACGCGATGCAGAGCTGGCCAAGTTGAAGGAAGGCGCGAAGCCGGCCGGGGATGCGAACCCATATAAGACCTCGGATGAGGAAGAAGACTAAGTGTCACGAACCAACTACGAAGCCGCAGTTGATGCGCTGGTACAGGCCAGCAGCATTTGCATCATCACCCACTTGCGCCCCGACGCCGACGCCGTTGGCTCAGCGGCGGCCCTCACGTTGGCGCTTCGTCAGCGCGGTAAGCAGACCCGCACCGTGATTGGCCAGCGCCGAGACATTTCCGCCAACCTTTTTTCGATTCCCACCGTGGATGAAATCGAGTTGGTAGATGAGCTCCCGCAGGGCTATGACCTTTATGTCACTGTGGACTGCGGATCGATCGACCGGACCGGATCGGTAGCACGGGGCATTGAGGAGATGGCGGCCGTTGGACGCGTCCTGTGCATCGATCACCACGCTTCAAACGACGGCTTTGGTGCGATCAATGTTGTGGATCCGGTGTGCGAGTCCACCACGGTGGTGTTGCTCGATATCTTAGATAGGCTGTCCATTCAGATTGATCGCGTCATCGCGCACTGTCTGTACGCCGGGCTAGTGACCGACACAGGTAACTTCCGGTGGGGCCGCCCAGCGATGCACGATATTGCCGCGCGCCTGATGCTCTATGGGCTTGATACCAAGCAGATCGCGTTGGAGCTTATGGACGCCAGCACCGCCGATGACCTGCAGATGATCGGTCGCGTCCTCTCGGGCCTCAGAATCGAAGCAGCAGGAGAGCACCGCCTCGCTGTCCTCTTCGTGCCACATGAGGAAGTCAGTACGCACGCAGATTCCGCGATCGAGTCCTTCGTCGACTATGTCCGCGCCCTGAAAGGCACAGACATCGGGGTTGTGTTCAAGGAACAGGCCCCCGAAGTGTGGGCGGTGTCTTTGCGCTCCTCAGCAGTGAACTGTGCCGAGGTGGCCCTCACCTTCGGCGGAGGAGGTCATATTCCAGCCGCCGGCTATACCGCGCACGGCACGCCTGAGGAGGTTATTGCGCAGCTGGTAGGTGTGTTGTCTTAAATGGCTTGCGAGCAACCCGTCAAGGTTTCTGCGGCGGAAGTCTTCCGCCTTGCCGTGCCCGCTTTGGGTGTCTTAGCGGCCATGCCGCTGTATTTGCTTCTGGACACCGCGGTAGTGGGACGGTTGGGCGCGCAGGATCTGGCCTCGCTGGGGGCTGCGGCCACGATCCATTCGGTGGTCACTACCCAGCTGACCTTCTTGTCCTATGGCACAACCGCGCGTGCTTCGCGTTTGTTCGGCGCAGGCAAACGTGAGGAAGCTGTAGCCGAAGGCGTTCAGGCCACGTGGGTTGCGGTTGGCGTCGGCCTGGTCCTAGCGGTCCTTATGTGGCTCTTCGCCGGGGGCTTTGCCTCCTGGTTGACCGGCAACCCCGAAACGGCGAAGGGAACCGCACAGTGGCTGCGCATCGCCGCCATCGCGATTCCCTTTACCCTCATCACGATGGCTGGTAACGGTTGGATGCGAGGCGTACAAGACACCCGCAAGCCCTTGTATTTCACACTTGCCGGTATGATTCCTGGCGCTAGTGCAGTGCCTATTTTCGTGCACTTGTGGGGGCTGCAGGGGTCAGCCTTAGCCACGGTGTTGGGGATGGGAATCATCGCGGCATTCTTCCTCAGGGAACTGCGCCGCGAGCATACCGGCTCGTGGGAAGTCCGCTGGCGCGTCGTACGCCGGCAGCTCGTGCTGGGGCGCGATCTCATTGTGCGCTCGTTGAGTTTCCAAGTGGCCTTTTTATCCGCAGCAGCTGTGGCTTCGCGCATCGGAACCGCACAACTGGCCGCGCATCAAATCTTGATGCAGTTGTGGAACTTCTTGTCCCTTGTGCTGGATTCACTGGCAATTGCCGCCCAGGCCTTGACCGGCGCGGCACTGGGTGCAGGCTCAGCGCGCTACGCCCGCACGGTGGGTACTAAGGTGACGCTCTATTCGACGTCCTTCTCCCTTGGACTTGCTGTGATTCTTGCGCTTGGTTCCGGGATCATCCCGCGGATCTTCACCACGAGCCCGGAAGTCCTCGAGGTGATCTCCGGACCTTGGTGGGTTATGACTTTCCTCGTCATCATCGGCGGGGTGGTCTTCGCCTTGGACGGCGTTCTCCTCGGCGCTGGGGATGCAGCTTTTCTTCGCACGCTGACCTTGGCGGCGGTACTTCTAGGCTTCCTTCCCGGCGTCTGGTTGGCTTTTGCTCTTGGCACCGGGCTTAGCGGAGTATGGGGCGGGATCGCCGCGTTCATCTTCATCCGCATGGTAGGCGTCGTCTGGCGCTTTCGCTCGATGCGGTGGGCGCGGGTCTAAGCCTGTGGTAGAAGTAGAGGGAATGTTCGTGTGAAGGAGGCATTATGACCACTCTGTGGGCCGTCTCCGATCTCCACGCGGCGGTGCGAGTCAACGGTGAGCGCATCGATGAACTCGTACCGCCGAATCCCCATGACTGGTTGATCGTCGCAGGGGACGTCGCCGAGCGCATTGACCTAGTGATCAACACCTTGGCGCGGCTGAAGAACCGCTATGCCACCGTCATTTGGGTGCCCGGCAACCATGAGCTGTTTTCTCGGGGACAGGACGCATTTAAGGGGCGCGCAAAATACGACCGGCTTGTTGAAGGCTGCCGTGAGATCGGCGTGATTACCCCAGAGGATCCTTATCCGGTCTTCGGAGGGGTGACCGTCGTCCCGCTGTTTACGCTGTACGATTACAGCTTTCGCCCGCCGGGGACCACGGTCGAACAAGAGCTTGCGAGCGCAAAGCAAAAGCAAATCGTCATGACCGATGAATTCGCCATTGCCCCCTTCGTCGATGTGCGTGCTTGGTGCTGGGACCGGCTGGCCTATTCAATTAAGCGCCTGTCCCGGGTGGAAGGGGAGACCGTCCTCATCAATCACTGGCCATTGGTCCAGGAGCCGACCCTCTACTTGCGCTGGCCCGAAGTGGCCTTGTGGTGCGGTACCCGCCACACGCGTTCGTGGCCGCGGCGCTACAACGCCAAAGCCGTGGTCTATGGGCATCTTCACATGCCAAACCGAGCCAATATCGACGGTGTGGACCACATCGAGGTTTCGCTAGGGTATCCGCGTGAATGGCAGGCACACGGTGGCCTCCAGCAGTGGCCGTATCCGGTGCTCACCATCGATGAGACGACGGGGAGGGCCGAGCATGCTTGAGCCTTCCCTCTTCCCAGAGTCTGCGCGCTACTGCTACGTGCGCACGGATGAGTCGATGACTAATCTCCTCAATTTCCATCACCTATCCCCTGAGGAGCGCGCTGTGGTCTCGCAGGCCGTGGACGTCCGCAAGTCGGAATTTGGGGATGCCCGCTGGTGCGCTCACCGCGCGCTGAAGGAGCTTAATTACACCGGCGAGGAACCTATTCTGCGCGGTGAGCGGGGCATGCCGCTGTGGCCGGAAGGCTACACGGGATCGATGACGCACACCGAGGGGTTGCGCGCAGCGGTGGCAGCGCCCACCACACACGTGCGCTCGATGGGACTCGACGCCGAGCCAGCGGAGCCCTTGCCGGAACACGTGTTGACGATGATCGCCCGGCCAGGGGAGATGCCGCAGTTGTCCCGCCTCCGCGCGGCGGGCATCTCCTGCCCGGACCGCCTGTTGTTTTGTGCGAAGGAAGCCACCTACAAGACGTGGTTCCCCATGACGCGGCGGTGGCTCGATTTCGATCAGGCCGAAATTGACTTGCGCCTCGACGGAACTTTAGTCTCCTACCTCCTAGCGCGACCGACCCCGGTGCCGTTCATTACCGGCCACTGGATTATTCGGGACGGCTATGTCATCGTCTCTGCCGCCGTCCCGGCGCTCAACTTTGAGAACTAAAGAGTGGAGGGGCGAGCGACAAAAACTGTGGCCAGGCGCTTGCCCTTTTCTTTGATTAGGGCGACGGATCGGCCCTGGGGGTCGACGGCCGCGTAGGTGCCTTTCAACCCACGCGGCTCCAGCCACTTACCCATGGCCAAGGCCTGAGCCTCGTCATCGGTGACCTCCAAGACCGGATAGCTACGAGCGAGCGCCTCGTCGAGGCTCAAGGACAGCTTCGGGGAGGTCTCGAGGGCGTCGAGGGGGAGGGCGTCGTCAAGCGTAAAAGGCCCTACCTCCGTGCGGCGCAGCGCGGTGAGATGCCCGCCGACGCCGAGCGCTTCCCCCAAATCCCGAGCCAGCGAGCGGATGTAGGTGCCCGAAGAACAGGCCACCGACACGTCCAGATCAATGAACTCTCCGGTGCGCCGCGTATCGAGGATATCGAAGCGGCTGACCGTGACCGGGCGAGCTGGAATCTCAACCTCTTCGCCCGCCCGCACCCGTTCGTGGGCACGCTTGCCATCGATTTTGATCGCGGACACCGCTGCCGGACGCTGCATAATATCGCCGGTCAAGGCATCAACTTCCTGCGCAATGGCTGAATCTTCCACAGCGGTTGCCGGTTCGCCCCACGTGCTTTCCCCCTCCGCGTCGTCGGTGTGGGTCGCCATGCCGAGGCGAATCGTGGCGTCGTAAGCCTTGGTGGAGGCCACCATGTGGGCGAGGAACTTGGTGCCGCGCTCAATGCCCACGATGAGCACCCCCGTGGCCATGGGATCTAGCGTGCCTGCGTGCCCCACCTTGCGGGTGTGGAAGAAGCGCCGCAGTTTTCCCACGACATCGTGCGAGGTCATGCCGGCGGGCTTGTCGACGACCACGAGGCCAGAACGTTCGAGCGGATCAGTCATGCCCTGCAGTCTAGGGCACCGTCTGCTGTGGGATAGCATGGTGCCCGTGGATATTT
This sequence comes from Corynebacterium hesseae, assembly GCF_037850265.1. Lineage (NCBI taxonomy): Bacteria > Bacillati > Actinomycetota > Actinomycetes > Mycobacteriales > Corynebacteriaceae > Corynebacterium > Corynebacterium hesseae. The sequence goes on along the minus strand of NZ_CP137211.1, from coordinate 1,690,750 downwards.
GGTACGGAATCGATAGCATCCCCGCTGACCTCGGTCCGACGTCGGTGACAATTGGCGTCTTCGACGGCCTGCACCGCGGCCACCAGCAGCTCGTGACGAAGGCCGTCGAGCACGCGCGCGAACACGGTCATAGTGCGGTCATGGTGACCTTCGATCCGCACCCAGTTTCGGTGTTCCTTCCGGAGCGCGCGCCGTTGTCCGTCATTACATTTGAGCGCCGCATGCAACTGGCGGAAGAAATGGGCATCGAGGCCGTGCTCGTCATCGACTTTACTGAGGAGCTCCGGGGCGTCGAGCCGCGCGAGTACGTGACGGACCTCCTTGTGGGGCGCTTGCATGCGGAACACGTCGTGGTGGGGGAGAACTTCACCTTTGGCGCGGGCGCGGCTGGTACGGCGGCGGCGCTGGCGGAGTTCGGAGCCGAGTTCGGCTTCGGCGTTGACATCGTGTCCTTGCTTGACGACGACGGCGAGCGCATCTGCTCCACCAACATCCGCGCCGCTCTTGCCAAGGGCGATATTGCACGCGCGAATTGGGCGCTGGGCCGTCATTTCACGGTGACTGGGCCCGTCGTGCGCGGTGCAGGACGCGGCGGAAAGGAACTTGGTTTCCCGACCGCCAACCAGTACTTCCCGGAATCCGTTGCCATCCCAGCCGATGGCGTCTACGCGGGCTGGTTCGTGGTCGAACCCACCGGCGCCCCTTTGGAAGGAGACATGGAGGCCGGCGTTCCTTATCCAGCGGCCATTTCGGTGGGCACGAACCCCACCTTCGGCGACGAAGAGCGCTCTGTGGAGTCCTTCGTGCTGGACCGCGACGCCGACCTCTACGGCCACGAGGCCACCGTGCATTTTGTCGATCACGTGCGCGACATGGAGAAATTCAACTCCGTTGGGGAGCTCCTAGCTGCTATGGAGCGCGACGTCGCCCGAGTTCGTGAGATTCTTGCCCGTGAGGCCTAAATGAAGATCATCCTCGACCTCGACACAGGAATCGACGACGCCCTCGCGCTCGCCTATGCCGTTGCGCACCCTGACCTCGAGCTGATCGGGGTCACCGGCACCTATGGCAACGTGCCGGTGGCCTTGGGAGTGCGCAACTCGCTGGCGTTGCTCGAGCTTCTCGACGCCTCGGACGTCCCCGTCTTTTCCGGCCCGACCCGGCCAGGCTTTAACGTGGCTCCCATTTCGGCGTTTATCCATGGGCGCAACGGACTCGGCGAGGTTCTCTTGCCACCGCCGCGCCGCAAGGCATACGAGGATGCGGTGGGCTTTCTTGTCCGTTCGGTCCGCGAGCATGGCGAGGACCTGGTTATAGTGCCGACGGGGCCGTCGACAAGCATTGCGGCCGCCATGCGCGAGGACCCGGACTTTGCCCGCAACGCCCGCATCGTGATGATGGGCGGCGCGTTGACCGTACCCGGAAACGTCACTCCTTATGCCGAGGCCAACGTCTTCCAAGATCCCCAAGCCACGGACTATGTCTTCCACCATGCACAGAACCTCACGATGGTGGGGCTCGATGTCACGTTGCGCACGTTGCTCACCAGGGAGCATACGAAGCAGTGGCGAGGCACGCGGACGGGCCGGATCTACGCGGACATCGTGGACTACTACATCCGCGCCTATAAAACGACGTCTCCGCATCTCGGCGGTTGTGGGCTCCACGATCCCTTGGCGGTGGCAGTGGCAGCGGATCCTTCGCTGGTCACATGCCTCGACCTCAATCTGCGGTGTGAGGAGAACGGGCGCACCATCGGTGACCCTGAGCGCCTCGAGAATCCCACCACCCGCGTGGCCGTTGCTGTCGACGACGCGCGCTTCGTCGAGGATTTGATGTCGAAGCTGGGCAGCCTCTATACTTCTATTTTGGCTTGCTGACTGCGGTCCACAGTAGTCACGGGCAGCGTCTTTCAGGCGCAACATTTCATGTGGACTGAAATACAATAGGAGATTTTTCCATGGCTTTGAGCACCGAGAAGAAGGCTGAAATCCTTAAGGAGTACGGCCTGCACGAGACCGACACCGGTTCCCCGGAGGCACAGGTTGCGCTGCTGACTTCCCGCATCAACAACCTGACCGAGCACCTCAAGGATCACAAGCACGATCACCACTCCCGTCGTGGTCTGCTGCTCATGGTTGGTCGCCGTCGTGGCCTGCTGAAGTACCTGGCTGCTAACGACGTTGACCGTTACCGCGACCTGATTTCTCGCCTGGGTCTGCGCCGCTAAGCGCTCGACTTTTTAGCCCCCGCACCAAGTGTGCGGGGGTTTTCTTGTCCCATCTGCTAAAATCCTTGGGCGTTGTCAGAAAACATCGAAGAAGAGGCGGCACCGAAGATCGCCATGACAGCTCCAAGGAGAGTTTCATACATGAGCGCTAAGAACGCTAAGAATCAAACGAACAACTCCGTCGAGTTCGCAATCGACGAGGACTACGGCATTACCGAGGCCATCGCCACCCTGGATAACGGCGATTTCGGCACCCGTACTATCCGTTTTGAGACGGGCCAGCTTGCCCGACAGGCTGGTGGCTCCGTGACCACCTACCTGGACGAGGACACCATGCTGCTGTCCACGACCACCGCTTCCAACCAGCCGCGTGAGGGCTTCGACTTCTTCCCGCTGACCGTGGATGTGGAAGAGCGCATGTACGCCGCGGGTAAGATCCCGGGCTCCTTCTTCCGCCGCGAGGGCCGTCCTTCCACCGAAGCTATCCTGGCCTGCCGCCTCATCGACCGCCCGCTGCGTCCGACCTTCGTGAAGGGTTTGCGCAACGAGGTTCAGGTCGTTGTCACGGTCCTCTCCATGGACCCGGAGGAGTACTACGACGTCGTCGCCATCAACGGTGCTTCTGCCTCCACTCAGCTCTCCGGTCTGCCGGTTTCTGGCCCGGTGGGTGGCGTGCGCATGGCGCTGATTGCCGATGACAAGCACCCGAAGGGACAGTGGGTGGCCTTCCCGAACAACGAGCAGCACGAGCGTGCTCTCTTCGAGATGGTCGTTGCCGGCCGCATCGTGAAGAAGGGCCGCAAGGACGACGTTGCCATCATGATGGTGGAGGCGGGCGCCGGCGTGAACGTGGCCGAGCGCATCAAGGAAGGTGCCCCGGCTCCGCAGGAATCCACCGTGGCTGAGGGTCTTGAGGCTGCCAAGCCTTTCATTAAGACCCTGTGCGAAGCACAGGCAGGCCTGGCCGAGCGCGCCGCCAAGGAGACCCAGGAATTCCCGCTCTTCCCGGCCTATGGGGATGATGTCTACGCTGCTGTCGAAAAGGCTGCCTCCAAGAAGCTGGAGAAGCTGCTTACTATCCCGGGCAAGCAGGACCGCGACGATGCTACCAATGACTACATGGAGCAGGTTGAGGCACAGCTCATCGAGGACTTTGATGACCTCGATGAGGCCGATGCCTCCAAGCAGATCCGCAATGCTTTCAACGCCGTGATGAAGGCCATCGTCCGCAACAAGATCCTCACTGAAGGGTTCCGCATCGATGGCCGCGGCGTCACCGATATCCGCGACCTCGGCGTTGAGGTCGATCTCGTTCCGCGCGCCCATGGTTCCTCCCTCTTTGAGCGCGGTGAGACCCAGATTCTGGGTGTGACCACCTTGGACATGCTCAAGATGGAACAGCAGGTCGACTCCCTGACCCCAGTGGAGTCCAAGCGCTACATGCACCACTACAACTTCCCGCCGTATTCCACCGGTGAGACCGGCCGAGTGGGTTCCCCGAAGCGCCGCGAAATCGGCCACGGTGCTCTGGCTGAGCGTGCCTTGCTGCCGGTTATCCCGTCCCGCGAGGATTTCCCTTATGCCATCCGCCAGGTTTCTGAGGCCCTCGGCTCCAACGGTTCCACCTCCATGGGGTCCGTCTGTGCATCCACCCTGTCCCTCTACAACGCGGGCGTTCCGCTGAAGGCACCGGTGGCAGGTATCGCCATGGGCCTTGTTTCCGGTGAGGTCAATGGCAAGGAAAAGTTCGTGGCGCTCACCGATATCCTCGGCGCTGAGGACGCTTTCGGCGATATGGACTTCAAGGTCGCCGGCACCTCCGAGTTCATCACTGCGCTGCAGCTGGATACTAAGTTGGACGGCATTCCTTCGCACGTGCTTGCCGACGCCCTCGAGCAAGCCCGCGACGCCCGTGCCGCCATCCTTGACACCATGGCTGAGGTCATCGAAGGCCCTGATGAGATGTCTGGCCTGGCTCCACGCATTACCTCTGTGACCATTCCGGTGAACAAGATTGGTGAGCTCATTGGCCCGAAGGGCAAGACCATCAACGCCATCACCGAGGAGACCGGTGCCGATGTCTCCATTGAGGAAGACGGCACTGTGTATATCTCTGCCGCTACCGGCGAAGCCGCTGAGGCAGCCATTGAGCGAGTAAATGGCATCGCTAACCCGCAGCTACCGAAGGTGGGCGAGCGTTTCCTCGGCACCGTGGTTAAGACCGTGGCCTTTGGTGCCTTCGTCTCCCTGACCCCGGGCCGTGACGGCCTGGTGCACATCTCGAAGCTGGGCGGCGACGAGCGCATCGAAAAGGTCGAAGACGTTGTCAACGTTGGTGACAAGATCCAGGTTGAAATCGCGGACATTGATAACCGCGGCAAGATTTCCCTGGTTCCGGTTGAGGAGGACTAATCCTCAGATCGCCTAGGAACTACTAGGACGAGGGCCCTGCCATCCAGCTCTTAAGTAGCTGAGGCAGGGCCCTTAGCGTTGCCGCGGCCGCTATTCTTGGAAGTCGAGTACCAAGCGCTTGGGGTGCTCAAGGAAAGTCACCGAGTACGGCGTCTTCTTGTTCAGGCCAATGACCAGTTGAGTCTGTGCCTCGAATGAGGTGGTGTATACGACTTCGCTCACCACGCCGGCACCAGGTGTATTTCCCGGCTTCATATATTTTTTCTTCAAGCTCAGGCGTGGAAGGCCGCGGGGTGCCTTCGAATCCCAGGTTGAGAAAAGCGCTTCCTTAAAAGCAGCGGCATTGGCTACCTGCCGGGAAGAGGGAGCCAGCGTGTCATTGGACTGCTGCGGTGCATCGGCGGTGCTTGTGCTCGACGGAATCGTGCTGACCAGCGGCGCCGGTAACGTATCCGCGCCGCGATCCGCGCATCCGCCCAGCGGCATGATACATACAGCGGTGATGATTGCGACGATGGAAGCGGAAGAAACTGGACGCGACAATTTCGCTATCTCTTAAGCTGTACAAGTTGGATGAGGTTTCCTACGGTGTCGTCGAAGACAGCGATGATAGAGGGGCCGACGTCGGTGGGCTCCATAGTGAAATCCACGCCCTTTTCAGTGAGCTCCCTATATTCCTTTTCCACGTCTGCGGACAAGAACTGGGTGGCAGGAATGCCATCGGCCTTGAGCGCTGCTGCGTAGTCCTTGGACGCCGGGTGGGCCTTAGGCTCGAGGAGGAGCTGCGTATTTCTTTGACCTTCAGCATTGGTCACCGTGAGCCACCGAAAGTCTCCGTGGGGCACATCGTCCTTGACTCGAAAGCCGAGCGTATTGACATAGAAGTCGTGCGCGCGAGCAACGTCATCGACAGGTACTGAAGCAATGTAGATCTGCATTCGCCCCATATAAACGAGCATGACGAAACCACGCCGGCGGCCCTGTCTGCAGCAGGGGAGACCTGACTAGGGCTGAGTGATACAGTCGTCGTTCTTTTCGACGGTGGGTGTGTTCTTGGGTTCTTTCCCTTCCGACTGTTTGGAGTGGTGTCGTCGTTTGATTCGACGAGGGCTAGGCCCCTGTTCTTCGTCATCGTCGTCGTTTGAATCGACGGGTATTCTCGCCTTTTTCGTCGTTTGATTCGACGACTCAGGTTTTAGAAGGGGATGTCCTCGCCGCTGTCAGTGTCGGTGTTGGCCTGGGTTTCGGCTTCGGCTTTGGCTTTGGCTTGTTGTTGTGCGTAGTCGTCGAGTTCTTGTTTGAGGTGTTGGGCTTCTTCGCGCACACGTTTCCTGGTGGCGGTGATGTGTTGGGCGACTGTTTGCGCCCAGCGTTTTTGCTTGGGTGCTAGGGGTCCGTCGGCTTCGTTGATGGTCCAGGTACCGTCAGCGAAAAGCCAGATAACATCCCCACTGTAGGGGTCCAGCAGGTACTTTAAGGTGCCATCGGTTTTCATGTTGTGATGTCCTTGGCATAAACATGCCAGGTTCTTCGGATGGGTTGGCCCGCCTTCAGCCCAGTTATGCCGGTGATCCAATTGGGTAAGAAAGGCAGGTTCCTCGCATCCGCCGACCCGGCAGGTTCCGTCGCGGCCTTCGACATGCTTGCGCATAATCAGGCCCGGTTGGTAGCCGTCTGCTTCGGCTACCTCGCCGGTTAAATCCCGGGTTTTATCATGCGGCATGGGCGTTTGGCGCCAGCCGAAGCCTTCGATGAAGGTCGGGGCATCATCTATATCGCAGGCTTGGTAGGTGTGTAAGACTACGGTGGCTGGTGGCTCAATCTCACCGGAAAGCAGTTTTTTGACAGCATCCGGAATCGTCAGATCATGCTTGGCAGCGGTGTGGTGGATGAAGGCATCGAGTTTAATGCCGGTATCTTCAGTAACCTGGAGTTCTAGCCAGGCGGAGGTTCCGTTGGAGGAGAAGCGGTAGGCATCCTTGGGGCGGGTGTCGCGATATGCGATGGAATCATCCAGGGTTTTACATATATCGCGGACTTTGCGTCTGATTTGGCTGCGGGTGGGAAAAGCCTGATTCGCCTTAGTGGGGGTGAAGAAGTCAGCCAGGATGGTGTCGATGAAATCCAGGGTTTCAGCAGTCAAGGCGGTTAGTGCTGACATGGGTTGGTCAATAGCAATCAAGGACTCGATGTCCAGCAGGCAGTGGGTGTCTTGTATGGCTTTGACTTTCGGCAGGCTATCAAGCCGGTGGATGGCACGCAGACCTGCTTTGATGTGACCTTCCGGAAGTGACCAGGCCGCCACTAAAGATAGGGCGGTGGTGTTGATATCAGCCTGCAGGCTGGGCATAGCTGCAACCCAGGTGTTGTAGATAGCGCGGCGGGCTGCCGCGCGGGCTATAGCGTGTGGATTATTCGGATTCGTTGTTGAGAAGAAGAAAGAAGAGGAGGTTGAAGGGTGTGTGGCGGTGGTGGTCATGAATGTCTCCCCCGAGAAACATGAGTTAGAAGAAATGTTCTAACAATGATTCTACCGACCCTCACCGCACATGGCTATAGCCAGTAGTGAATTCACGTCAAGTCGTTACTACAAACGGGGGTAGTCGCGTCACATTAGATTGGATGTGCGATATAAATGTGGCAGGTTGTAAAACCGCCTAAACGCCAGTGAACTACCCAATTGGTCGAGGTTTATGGCGGCCCTCTCTGCCCTGTCCAAAACCCTGCCGGCGGCGGGGATAGACTGGGCACAGCTAACCGTATGAACACGTATGAAGGGATTGTGAATGACTATCAAGGTGGGTGTCCTTGGCGCTAAGGGCCGCGTGGGGCAGGCAATCGTGGAGGGCGTCAACGCTGCAGAAGATCTGGAGCTTGTCGCTGAAATTGATCGCGAAACCCCGCTGGAGAAGCTAGTTGAAGCAGGCGCCGAGGTTGCCGTCGACTTCACTCAGCCCGCTTCGGTTATGGATAATCTTGAGTTTTGTATCGCCAATGGAATCCATGCTGTTGTCGGCACCACGGGCTTCGACGAGGAGCGGCTAGCCAAGGTAGAGGAGTGGACTAAGAAGGAGGGCGCTGGCAACGTTCTCATCGCTCCGAACTTTGCTGTCTCAGCTGTATTGACCATGGTGTTTGCTGCCCAAGCGGCGAAGTTCTTCGATAGCGCCGAGGTTGTTGAATACCACCACCCGAATAAGCTTGACGCGCCGTCCGGCACGGCGGTTCATACTGCGCAGGGAATTGCGAAGGCTCGTAAGGAAGCTGGCCTGGATGCAATGCCGGACAAGACCGAGCAGTCCCTTGACGGTGCGCGAGGTGCAGACGTTGATGGCGTCCACGTCCATGCAGTTCGCATGCAGGGAATGGTGGCGCATGAAGAGGTAATCTTCGGTACCCAAGGGCAATCCCTGACCATCCGCCAAGATTCCTATGACCGCTCTTCCTTTACTCCCGGTGTTTTGCTTGGTGTGCGCGAGATTTCCTCCCACGCAGGTTTGACTGTGGGGCTTGAGAAGTATCTGGGGCTGTAATGGCAAAGGTCTCTGAGCTTGATGTCCAACTCATCGCGGCAACGGCGTTTCATGCACCACGCGGGGTGGATTGGAAGGCGGACGAGGGGGCGTCGGAAAGCGAGGCTTTAGTCGAGTTTGCTGGGCGTGCGTGTTACGAGTCCTTCGATAAGCCAAATCCTCGTACCGCGTCGAACCAGGCTTATTTACACCACATTTTGGAAGTGGGTCACGATGCGCTTCTGGAGCATGCCACCGCGACGCTGTATATAAGAGGGCTGTCGCGCTCGGCAACGCATGAGTTGGTGCGCCACCGGCACTTCTCCTTCTCCCAGCTTTCACAACGCTTCGTACACTCCGACGAAGCAGAGGTAGTGCTGCCCAAGTTCATTGCAGAAGATGAGCAGCTAACGCGGTTAACGCTACAAGCGGCCGATGAAGCGAGGTTTGTCTACGAAGAGCTGCTCGACGTCCTCGAGTCCAAACTGGAAGAGGAACCAAACGCATTGCTTCGTAAGAAGCAGGCGCGGCAGGCAGCGCGTGCGGTTTTGCCCAATCTCACAGAGTCCCGCATAGTAGTGACCGGCAACTACCGTGCGTGGCGCCACTTTATCGGCGCTCGGGCAACGGAGCAGGCTGATACTGAGATGCGCCAATTGGCGGTGACATGCTTGAAGCTGTTGAGAGAGCAATCGCCGGTGCTTTTCGACGACTTCCACATCACCACTTTGTCCGACGGGACCGAAATGGCTTCGAGCCCGTACGCTTAAAGGCTTTGCAGGAGACTCGCGCACGACCCCGATGCGGCCAATAGGGGCGAAAGCGGGTAATCTTGACGCCTATGAGCACAGGTATGACAGCACAGACAGGCGTCGACACCTTCGGACGCGTAGGCGTAGCTATGGTCACTCCATTTGACCAGGATGGCGCCTTGGACGTGCCCGCTGGCCGTCGCCTGGCAGCTCATCTGGTTGATAACGGTATTGATTCGCTCATTTTGGCTGGGACCACGGGTGAGTCACCGACGACGTCATTGGATGAGAAACTGGAGCTGTTTGCAGCTGTAAAGGAAGAGGTAGGCAGTCGCGCTAAATTGTGTGCGGGAGCGGGAACCAATAACACCGCCACCAGCATTTCAGCAGCGCGCGCTTTCGCTGATGCGGGAGCAGACAGCCTCTTGGTTGTAACTCCGTATTACTCCAAGCCTTCCCAAGCCGGTGTGTATGCGCACTTTAGCGCTGTCGCTGACGCCGTGGACCTCCCCATTTGCCTGTATGACATCCCTGGCCGCTCGGGCATTCCGATTGAGACGGAGACCCTTCTTCGCCTCGCGGAAGTGCCGAACATCAAGGCCGTCAAGGACGCCAAAGGCGATCTTGTGGCGGCTGCACCGCTTATCCAGGAAACCGGATTGGCATGGTACTCCGGAGATGACGGGCTGAACTTGCCGTGGCTGGCCCTCGGTGCTTCAGGCGTTATTTCCGTGATTGGTCATATTGCCCCGCGTGCCCTGGCTGATCTCTACGTGGCCTTCGACGAAGGTGATATCGCACGTGCGCGAGAGATCAACGCGAAAACTTTGTCCCCGCTCGTCGAGGCGCAAGGCCGCCTCGGAGGAGCAACTCTTGTTAAAGCTGCCTTGCGCCTGCAGGGCATTGAAGTTGGAGAACCTCGTCTCCCGGTTTCCGCAGCTGACGCGGATGAGATTGAGGTTCTCCGTCACGATTTGGAAAAGGCTGGAGTCCTTTAAGAATGACTGAATCCCGTAACCGTTCCCGCAAGGTGACCCGTAAGGCGGGTCCGCCTTCGGAGACCGAGACCGCCTCGAATGAGGCGGCTTCGCCGGTTTTCCAAGCGCCGAAGGAATCGGCTGCTTCCGGCGCATCCTCTAAGGAGTCTGGAAACTCTGACGACGGCAACCGTCGTTCCCGTTCTCGTGGTTCCCGTGGCGGCCGTGGTCGCGGCCGCGGCGGCAACAATAATCACAACAACGGCAATAACAACAACGGTGGTCGTAACAATCGCAATCGCAACAACAACCGCGGCCGTCGCAACGTGCCTAAGTCCATGCAGGGCGCGGATCTGACCAAGCGTCTGCCGGAGCCGCCGAAGCAGCAGAAGGACTCTCTGCGTATCTATGCCTTGGGCGGTATTTCCGAGATCGGTCGAAATATGACCGTCTTTGAGTACCAGGATGAGATGCTCATCATCGACTGTGGTGTGCTCTTCCCGTCCTCCGGTGAGCCTGGTGTGGACCTGATTCTCCCGGACTTTGGCCCGATTGAGAAGAAGATTCACAAGGTCAAGGCGCTCGTCGTAACCCACGCGCACGAGGACCACATTGGTGCTATCCCGTGGCTGCTGAAGCTGCGCCCGGATATCCCGATTGTGGCATCCCGCTTCACTATTGCGTTGATTGCTGCCAAGTGTAAGGAACACCGCCAGAAGCCGAAGTTCGTTGAGGTCAATGAGAAGTCCGATGTGAATTACGGTCCGTTCCGTTGCCGCTTCTGGGCAGTGAACCACTCCGTCCCGGATGCCCTCGGCGTCATGCTGGGAACCCCGGCTGGCAACATCATCCACACCGGTGATATCAAGCTGGACCAGACCCCGCTGGATAACCGCCCGACGGATCTGCCGGCCCTGTCGCGCTACGGCGACGAAGGCGTGGACCTCATGCTGTGCGATTCCACCAACGCCAACATCCCGGGTGTGTCCGCCTCTGAGGGCGACATTCCGGCAACGTTCAAGCGTCTGGTTTCTGGGGCAAAGCAGCGCGTGATCATCGCATCCTTCGCCTCGAACGTCTACCGCGTGCAGGCTGCTATCGACGCCGCCGTGGCCGCCGGCCGCAAGGTTGCGTTCAACGGCCGCTCCATGATGCGCAACATGGAAATCGCGGAGAAGATGGGCTTCCTGAAGGTTCCGCGCGGCACCATCATCCCGATCGATGAGGCAGCCAAGATGGCTCCGCACAAGGTGCTGCTCATCACCACCGGTACCCAGGGTGAGCCGATGGCAGCGCTGTCCCGCATGGCCCGTCGTGAGCATCGCCAGATCACCGTCCGCGATGGTGACCTCATCATCTTCTCCTCCTCCCTGATTCCGGGTAATGAGGAGGCCGTGTTCGGCGTTATCAACATGCTGTCCCAGATTGGCGCTGAGGTCATCACGAACAAGGAAGCTAAGGTCCACGCCTCCGGCCACGGCTATGGTGGCGAGCTGCTCTTCCTCTACAACGCTGCACGCCCGAAGAATGCCATGCCGGTGCACGGCGAGTGGCGCCACCTGCGTGCAAACAAGGAGCTGGCAGTCTCCACTGGTGTGGCCCGTGATCGCGTGGTCCTTGCGCAGAACGGCGTTGTCGTCGATCTGCGCAACGGCCGTGCTGAGGTCGTCGGCCAGATCCCGGTGGGCAACCTCTACGTCGATGGTGTGTCGATGGGTGATGTCGACGCCGATACCCTCGCGGATCGCACCAACCTGGGTGCCGGCGGTGTCGTTTCTATCACCTGTGTCATCGATAACCGCACGTCGCGCCTGCTTGAGCATCCGACGGTGTCCACGACGGGCTTCTCCGACGATGATCGCGGTATCGTGCCTGAGGTCGCCGAGATGGTGGAGAACACCATGAATGACCTCGCCGCTGAGGGGGAGAACGATACCTACCGCATGGTGCAGAAGCTGCGCCGCAAGGTATCGAAGCTCATGGACTCCAAGTACAAGCGCGAGCCGGTGATTCTGCCGACCATCGTCCCGACGAACTCGGATATCCTGTTGCCTGACGACGACGAAGTTCACGCTTCCCGCGAATCGCTCTAAAGCTAAGGCCGCAAGCGCCCCAGTGTTCCCGCCTCCGGTGGGTATGCTGGGGCGCATGTCGTTTTCTTCAGCAGAGCGCGCCAAGATGGTGGCGTTGTTCCATGAGCTTGGCCCTGATGCCCCGACGTTGTGCGAAGGGTGGACAACCCGGGACCTAGCAACGCATTTGTGGGTGCGTGAGAACCGCCCTGATGCTGTGCTCGGTTCCTTTATTCCAGCGCTGTCCTCTCATACACGGAGCGTCGCGGATGGGGTCCGCGAGGGCATGACGTATGAGGAGCTGGTGGATGCGTGGGGGAGGGGAGCATCTAGGTTTAGCCCTCTGCGCTATGCAGACTCTGTGTTCAACGCGGCCGAGCACTTTGTCCACCACGAGGATATCCGCCGAGCTAATGGCCGCATTGAACCAAGAGATCTTTCACGAGCAGTCAACAAAGAGCTACTGGCGCCGTTGAAACTGCTAGGCACACGGCTGCTGTCGCACTCGCGCCTGCCCGTTGTCCTGGAGCCACAAGGTTTCCCGCCGATCGTGGCTGCGGATAGACACCGTGTGTCTGGACAAGGCGACGCTGTGGTTCGCGTACGAGGTACCGTGTCCGAGGTGCTCTTGTGGGCCTTCGGCCGCGACGTCGCTGATGTCGAGATTGAAGGCGATGAATCTGCAATCGTAAGGTCAAGCCTGTAGGCTGAACTGCTAATTTTCTTCGCCATACGTGTGTGGCGCATGTTGTTAATGGGGCTTTTGCTACTAGAGTGGCAATCATGTCTGTCAAGAACGCTCCGTCTCGCGCCTCCGGCCGAGGTCGCACGGCTAATCGCTCGCGACCGTCGGGCCGCACAAGCTACTCGCTGTCGTCTGCAACCCGCGCTGCCGAGACCTCCGAAGAGAGGACCGGCAGCGCCTTTCGTGCCGTTGGTCACGGACTGGGCACCGTATTTGGCGCTACGGCCCGGGGCATGGGGAGCATGGCGCGGGGAGTCGGGCATGGCCTCGCCGGACTCAAGCCAGCTGAAGCGAGAGATCGGGACGAGGATCTTTATGATCCCGCTTATGATGCGTCCTATGACGAAGAGGCTTTTGATGATTACGACGATGTGAGGGAGCCAGGGGAAATTTCTGGTCGCGCGAAGAATAAGAGAACTAGCAACAGGGCTGAGGGTGGCGCCTCGTCGAAAAGCAAGGTGACCCGTGCCCAGGACGTTGAGTCCGAGATGCCGACGACCATCATGGAGCGCCCCGCCCGGGTAGAGAAGAGCATTCGCGTCTCCAACCCGGATGCGGTCGCGCTCGTGCTGATTGGTGTGGCCATCGTCCTGGCATGCGCCACGTGGTTCCAAGTGGCTGGCATTATCGGTGAGTATCTCACCAATGCTGTGCGCTATGTGATTGGCGCGGGCGCCTATGTTCTTCCTGTTGCGCTCATCGCCGTAGCCATCGCGCTCATGATGGACCTTTCCGGCCCGGCCGGCCACTTCAAGCCGCGCGTGGTTAGCGGCACGGCCCTCATCGTGGTCTGCATGCTGAGCCTTATCCATATCTTTGCTGGGCTCCCAGACCTTACATGGAATAAAAACGCCGCCGGTGAGGCCGGAGGCGCTATCGGTTTTGCTATCGGTGAGCTGCTCGTAGCAGCCTTCTCTAGCTACGTGGCCGTGCCGTTGCTCTTCCTATTGATTGTCTATGGGGCGCTCAACATCACCGGCATCACCCTGCGCGAAGCTTATGACTTCGTGGCTGCTCGATTCTCTGCCCTCGTCGGTGGTCTCCGTGATCGGAAGGACCGCTCGGAGTATGAGCTGCTTGACGACGCCTCCGCAGACGACTACGGCTATGTCAGCGATGACATCGACGCCATCGCCGAGGGGCGCGAGCGCCCCACGCGCCCGGTCCATACCCCGCGTCCGCGCCAGCGCCAGCGCCAGCGCACGCAGCACACGCAGAGCTACCCGGCCGTAGCGCCGGACGAGAACGCCACGGTCTCCTTTGACTCGGCGGCACAGCCCACGAAGCAGGAACCGGTCCAGCACGGCCGCCCCTCCTTTGATGCCGTGCCCGAGCGCCGCGTCGATGACACCGACGAGATTCCCGTTGTTCCGGAGCAGAAGCAGAAGGCAGCACCGACGCCTGTCGAAAAGCCGGTTGAGAAACCTGCGCACAAGCCTGCACAGAAGAAGCATCCCCGCGTGGACGTTGGCGGTGCCGCCGGTGCGGCGCTGGGGGCGGCAGCCGCGGGGGCGTCGGCAAGCGCAGCGTCTGCTGGGGCGGCCGGGGAGGACGTTGTCTCTGCCGCACACTCCGAGGCCGTCCGTATGTTCCAGGAGCGTTCCGGGCGCGATGCGCGCACGGGCGCCAAGGTCGACGAGGATGTTCAAGACGCGGCGCAACAAGCACCCGCGGCCCCGAGCGGTGCGGAAGATACCGCACTGGGAGGCGGTTATGACGTGCCGACGACTGACCTGCTTACGGCCGGCAAGCCTGCGAAGGCTCGCACGGAGGCCAACGACCGCATCATCGAAGCCATCACTGAAGTCTTTGAGGAGTTTAAGGTCGATGCCCAGGTCACCGGGTTTAGCCGTGGCCCTACAGTGACGCGCTATGAAATTGAGCTGGGACCAGGCGTCAAGGTTTCGAAGATTACGAACCTGCAGTCCAATCTGGCTTATGCAGTGGCGACGGATAACCTGCGCCTGTTGACCCCGATCCCGGGCAAGTCTGCAGTCGGTATCGAGGTGCCTAATGCGGACCGTGAAATGGTGCGCCTGCGTGATGTTTTGGATTCCCCGGCATTGCGTGCTGATAACGATCCGATGCTCATCGGCTTGGGTAAGGACATCGAGGGCCAATTCACCTCCTTCTCGGTGAAGAAGATGCCGCACCTTCTCGTGGCCGGCGCAACCGGTTCAGGTAAGTCGGCGTTCGTGAACTCGATGCTGGTCTCGCTGCTGACGCGCGCGACCCCGGAAGACGTTCGCCTCATCCTGGTGGATCCGAAGATGGTCGAGCTCACGCCCTACGAGGGCATCCCGCACCTCATCACCCCGATCATTACGCAGCCAAAGAAGGCTGCTGCGGCCCTGCAGTGGCTGGTGGAGGAGATGGAGCAGCGCTACATGGATATGCAGGCTGCCCGCGTGCGCAAGATCGAGGATTTCAACCGCAAGGTTCGCAGCGGCGAATACCAGGCCCCGGCCGGCTCCCAGCGAGAGATGCGCCCGTACCCCTATATCGTGTGCGTCGTGGACGAGCTCGCGGACCTCATGATGACGGCGCCGAAGGAGATCGAGGACTCGATCGTCCGCATCACCCAGAAGGCGCGCGCAGCTGGTATTCACCTCGTGCTCGCAACACAGCGCCCGTCCGTGGACGTGGTCACCGGCCTTATCAAGACCAACGTGCCGTCCCGCCTGGCGTTCGCGACGTCCTCGCTCACGGACTCCCGCGTCATCTTGGACCAGGGTGGTGCCGAGAAGCTCATCGGTATGGGCGATGGCCTGTTTATCCCGCAGGGCGGGCGCCCTGTGCGCATGCAGGGCGCGTTCGTCTCCGACGAAGAGGTGCAGGCGGTTGTCGACGCCGCGAAGGCACAGGGCGCACCGAACTACACCGAAGGTGTCACGGAGGATAAAGCCAAGGACGCCAAGAAGGAGATCGACGAGGAGATCGGCAAGGATATGGACGACCTCCTCGAGGCCGTCGACCTCGTGGTCACATCCCAGTTGGGCTCCACGTCGATGCTTCAGCGCAAGCTGCGCATCGGCTTTGCCAAGGCCGGCCGCCTCATGGATCTTATGGAATCACGCGGTGTGGTTGGGCCTTCGGAAGGATCCAAAGCTCGCGAGGTGCTGGTCAAACCGGAAGAGCTCGACACCATCATTTGGATGATCAAGGGAGCGGACCCAGCAGAGGCTCCGAAGGAGGTCCAAGAGGCTGAAGGTGCAGACGGAACTGACGAGGAGTCAGCAGATACCCGCACCGTTGAAATCTCTGCCAACCCCTCCACGGGCGCGTTCTAAGTTCCGTGTAGGATAGGACGAGTCTTGGAGGGGAGTACCCCAATCCTTGGCGTCGATCGTCAACACGGCAACTGCGGTGCAGTTCCCGGTCGCGCCGGCTAGCGTTGCTCTGCGTAAGCATCACTAGCGGGGGAGACCTCCGGTCTTTGTTGTCGCGTCGACCGGAGGGATAGCGCATTATGCACGTACCATTGTGGGTTTGGGCCATCACCATGGCGGTGATTCTGGGCTTTTTTATTTTCGATTTCTACAGCCACGTTCGCTCGCCCCATGAGCCTACGCTCAAGGAATCCGGTGGGTGGACGCTGTTCTATATGGCAATCGCCGTTGTCTTCGGCGGAGTTGTATGGGTGCTGTGGGACAGCGAACATGCCGCACAGTTCTACACCGGTTGGGTGACGGAACAGGCGCTGAGCGTGGACAATCTATTCGTCTTCTCGCTCATCATGGGATCCTTCAAAATCCCCCGCAGATACCAGCAGAAGGTGCTCCTCATCGGAATCGTTTTGGCCCTGGTATTCCGCCTCATTTTCATTTTGTTGGGCGCGGCAATTATCGCTGCATGGTCTGATGTCTTCTACATCTTCGCAATCTTCCTCATTTACACCGCAGTGAAGCTGCTCATCGATGAGATCAACGACGCCCCGGAGACTGACCCCAATGACATGCTGGTGGTTAAGTGGCTGCGCAAGGTCGTACACGTAACCCCGCGCTACCACGGAGATAAGCTCACCCACCGTGAAGAGTCCGGGGAGAAGAAGGGGAAGTTCGCGCTCACCCCGCTGTTCGTGGCGCTGGCAGCAATTGGGCTTATCGACGTCATGTTTGCCTTCGACTCCATCCCCGCCATCTACGGCATTACCTCGGAGCCCTTCCTAGTATTCACCACCAACGCATTCGCGCTCATGGGCCTGCGTCAGATGTTCTTCCTCATCGATGGCCTGTTGGACCGTCTGGTTTACCTGCCCTATGGCCTGGGTATCATTCTGCTGTTCATCGGCGTCAAGCTGTTGTTCCACGCATTGCATGAGAATAACTTGCCGTTCATTAATGGCGGTGAGGATGTTTCCGCCGTGCCGGAGATTTCCACGCTGATGTCGCTGTTGGTCATCGTCGGCGTGCTCGCAATCACTGTGTTGCTGTCGGTGTGGAAAGACAAGCGCGACCAAACTCAGGGTGGCGTGGTGATTTCCCACAACCACTACGACTGGGACGATTTTGGCAACAAGATCGTTCGTAACAAGCAGGGAGAGCTTGTGGGTAAAGCAGAGGACCTGCCGAAATCCGAGCTACCCTAACTCCGAGTGCTGCCCGAGTCCCGGGCAGCATGGGGGAAGAGTTTAAAAGGAATTGATAACGGGATTCCACTCGCGGAAGGCACGGCCCGTAACGGCGCCTTCGGTGT
Source organism: Corynebacterium hesseae (assembly GCF_037850265.1). Taxonomy (NCBI): domain Bacteria; kingdom Bacillati; phylum Actinomycetota; class Actinomycetes; order Mycobacteriales; family Corynebacteriaceae; genus Corynebacterium; species Corynebacterium hesseae. The sequence goes on along the minus strand of NZ_CP137211.1, from coordinate 1,673,355 downwards.
AGAAGGGATCCTGGTCCATGAGGGCGATTACCTCGGCCACCTCAATTGACTCGTCCTCAAACTGCAGGACGATGAGAGCCCCACCCTTGGAATCGGTGAAGGGGCCCGATCCGCAGATCTGGCCTTTCTCATGGAGCGCGCCGATGAACTCGCGGTGTTTCGGGCGAACATTTGCGATGACTGGGTTGGATGGATTGTATTCATAGGAGACAGCGAAGTACTTCATATTTTCCATGGTAGTGCTCGCGCGAGGGGTAGGGAGGCCACGGTAGGATGAAGGGCGTGAATGATTCTCAGGCTGCGCACAACCACTCTCAAACCGCGGATGTAAATCCCGAGGTCTCCAATTGGAATCTTCCCAATATCTTGACCAGTTTGCGCATCCTCTTTATCCCCTTGTTCGCCTGGTTGGTTTTGGCCGGACATGAGTGGTGGTCCTTTGTATGCTTTGCGCTCCTCATGCTCACAGACAAGCTGGATGGCGATATCGCACGCTCGCGTGGGCTCATTACAAATTTCGGCAAGATTGCGGATCCCATCGCGGATAAGGCTCTGATGACTGCGGCCTTCGTGTGCCTCAACATCACTGGTGCTCTGCCCGTGTGGATCACCGTCGTCATTCTCTTCCGTGAGTTCGGAATCACTATTTGGCGCTTCTTCTTGCTGCGCCAAGGAAAAGTGGTGCCGGCTTCCCAAGGCGGAAAGCTCAAGACAGCGCTGCAGACCTTGGCGGTGGCGTTGTATCTCTGTCCGCTGCCGGGGTGGATGGACCTTCCGAGCTTCCTCGTCATGTTGGCTGCCGCCTTCGTTACTGTCCTGACCGGCATCCAGTATCTCATTGATGGCCGTAGGGAAAACCAGTGAGCATCGAGGAGCAATTAGTGTCCAGGCTCCGTGAGCGCGGCGAAACCGTGGCGTTCTGTGAGTCCCTTACTGCCGGTTTAGCCGCTGCCACGGTGGCGAGCGTGCCGGGAGCCTCGGCGGTGTTGCGGGGCGGTCTGGTGACGTATGCGACAGAGGTCAAGGCACATTTCCTCAACACCACCGTGGAAGAGCTTGACGATCAAGGCGTGGTGTCCGCAGCAACTGCCGCGCAGATGGCTGAGGCCGCAGTTGTCGAAACGCGTGCGGATTGGGGGATAGGGCTGACTGGTGTGGCCGGGCCGGACCTCCAAGAAGGTAAACCTGCGGGAACCGTGTATGTGGGGCTGTGCGGGAGGGGCGACGGGGGCGTCGCCAAGCGCGGCGTCCTCTATGAGCTTTCTGCTGAGGGGCGCAACGCGATTCGTGCCGCTGCAGTTGAGGCAGCATTGAGTCTTCTCCTATCAACTCTTGAAGAAAAATAGTTGATTGTGGGAACAAGGAGGAGTGCTGGGCCGTTGTACGGAGTGATGAACACTTCAGTTGCATTACTTGATAAGCCCACCCAGACCAGCACGCGGTCGACGCGGACCCCTGAGCCGCTGTTGCGTGAAGCACTCGGACTGACGCTTCGCGCCTTCCGTGCGGATAAGGGCGTGACCCTTCGTGAGCTCGCCGGTGTAGCGCGCGTGTCCCCGGGATACCTTTCGGAGTTGGAGCGCGGCCGCAAGGAGGTTTCCTCTGAGCTTCTGGCATCCGTGTGCCATGCGCTTGATGTCAGTGTTTCCGATGTCCTCATCGAGGCCGCTGGCTACATGGCGCTGCCATCGATGGATGAGGAGCTAGCGTCCACCGCACCCGCAGCATCGGAACTGTAGAACCGCGGCGTAGCACTGCTTGCTTCGCTAATATTAGGCAGGCAGAGAATTCTTTTCGAACACTTTTTATAGACACAACGAACTGCTGAGAAAGGCACCTTCTGTTATGGCGAATCCATTCGTAAAGGCCTGGAAGTACTTGATGGCTCTCTTCGATTCGAAGATCGAGGAGAACGCTGATCCGAAGGTACAGATTGAGCAGGCAATCGAGGAAGCTCAGCGCCAGCACCAGGAGCTCTCGCAGCAGGCTGCGGCGGTCATCGGCAACCAGCGTCAGCTGGAGATGCAGCTCAACCGCCGTCTCAGCGAGATCGAAAAGCTGCAGCAGAACACCCGCAACGCTCTGAACTTGGCGGACAAGGCTCGTGCTGAGGGCGATGCGCAGAAGGCTACCGAGTATGAGAACGCAGCAGAAGCCTTCGCCGCCCAGTTGGTAACTGCCGAGGAGTCTGTTGAGGACACCAAGAAGCTGCATGATCAGGCACTGCAGCAGGCGGAGCAGGCTAAGAAGGCCGTCGAGCGCAATGGCATGGCCCTGCGTGAGAAGGTCAACGAGCGCTCGAAGCTGCTGTCCCAGCTTGAGCAGGCCAAGATGCAGGAGAAGGTTTCCGAGTCCCTCAACTCGATGAATGAGCTTTCTGCCAACGGCAACACCCCGTCCCTGGACGCGGTGCGCGACAAGATTGAGCGCCGTTACTCCAAGGCCCTGGGCCAGGCAGAGCTCGCGGAGAACTCCGTGTCTAACCGTATGCAGGAGATTGAGCAGGCTGGCGTGCAACTGGCTGGCCACTCCCGTCTCGAGCAGATTCGCGCGGAGATGAATAACCCGAAGGCCGTGGAGGGCAACTCCCAGCAGGCAATCGGCTCGGCAGGAACCCAGGCTCAGCCGAACGTGCAGAACGATGCCGTTCAGGCCCGCCTGCGCGAGCTGCGCGGAGAATAGGCTTAGTCGCCGACGCCGCGCGCTTGAAGCGCCTCACCCATGGCGCGTGCGCGGCGGATAGAGCGAATGATAACCGGGGTGCCAAAAGCGGTTAATGATGCCGTGGCGCCCCGGGCTTTTCGTGCGTCTAGCACCTCGACCACGGTTCCCAGCATGAGGGGAAGCAGTCGAATAGTCAGGGACATCGCCAGCGTGATGTTCTCAACGGGGACCCCGAGGCGCCCCAGCGGGGCAAGGGCGCGATCCAGGGAGTCCATCATCTCCGAGACCTTCGTCGTGAGCGTCAGCAGGACCGCCGCGCTAATCGCCGCGTAAATCGTGAGGAACATGATGGCAGCCGCCGTGAAGTCCTTCTGCCACCACTGAAATGCAGCGAGTGCGACGAGGAGATAGAGCGGCGGCGCGAGCTGGCCGAGCGCGACGCGAAAGGGAACCCGGGCAATGGGGAAGAGGGCAAGGGGGAGAGCGAGGCTTAGCGCTGCCCAGCTAATCGTGTGAACAGCCAGCGAAGTCACGAGGATGAAGCCGATGAGTACGAGGAATTTCACCGCGGCGGGGATGCGGTGGATGATGGTTTCGGCGTCGACATAGAAGCCGAGTGGGATGTTCTTGGGCATGATCGCTAGAGGGGGCGGGATTCCATGAGCTTCGTATAGAAGGGAATGACCTCGTCGGGTGTTCCATCGGCGGCTACGTGGTGGTCGTCAATGCACAGAACGCGGTCAAAGTCGGAGAGGAAGTCGAGGTCGTGGGTAACCACGATCAGCTGCTGCTCCAGGTTGGCGAACTCGCGGCGAATGCGGTCACGGTTGCGCAGGTCCAGCAGGGTCGTCGGTTCGTCGGCGATGATGACGGTCGGTTCCATGACCAGTACCGCAGCCAGCGCGAGGAGCTGTTTCTGCCCGCCGGAGAGCGAGTGCGGGGATTGTTCGGCCAGGGCCTCGAGGCCGAAGCGTTCGAGGGCGGCATCGACACGCGCGGTGCGTTCCTCCCGAGGCAGCTTGAGGCGCCGCAGGGAGAATTCCACATCATCGCGTACCTGCGGCATGACGATTTGGTTCTCGGCGTCTGAGAATACGAATCCCACGCGGCGCCGGATTTCTTTGCCGTGCTTGGCGACGTCCATGTTGTCCACCAAGACCTCACCGCGTGAGGGCTCACCGAGACCATTGATGAGCCGGACGAGGGTTGACTTGCCGCCGCCGTTGGCGCCGATGATGCCGATGCGTTGTTCGCTCAAGTTGAGGGAAACGTCGTTAAGCACCGGCGTCTCGTCGAAGGTGACGGACACGTTACGGAATTCAATGAGCGGCACGGGAGCTACTTCGCCTTAGCGGTGCGTCGGCCCATTAGGTCTGGGAACGCTGCGTGGACGCCGACCGCAATGACAACCATCACGGCGACCTTGATGAGATCGGGGATGAGGAATGGCCCTTGGGCGATGGTGGCTGCACCGAAGGACATGTCAGAGCGGTACATCAGGCCGAGAATTCCGCAGAAGTACTGGACGGCGAGGCCAACGACGCCGGCGATAGCGAGGATGAGCGTCATTCCACCCTTGTTGCGCGGGGCGCGGTAGGCGATGAGTCCGGCGATGGCCGGGGCGACCACATAGCCAACGAGGTAGCCAACCGTGGGGCCGGCGAGAGCACTCAACGCGCTACGTCCGCCGGCGAGGATGGGAAGGCCGACGAGGCCGAGGGCAATGAAGAGCAGGCCCACGAAGAGGCCGCGGCGGCCGCCGAGTACCAGGCCCGCGAGGATGATAACCGCGTTTTGAAGAACGATGGGCACGCCCGCGGTGGGAGTGGGGATAGAGACAAAAGCAAAGACTATGATGAGCGCGGTAAAGACCGCGACGTACGCGATGTCAGTCGCGACGGAATTCTTTTTCATGGGCCAAAGTTTATCCAGTGGGATAACTGTGCAGCAAATAGCACCTTTTGAACAGTGTTCAAGCACGCAATTTAGGACGCGCATCCACCCCGAACGGGGTATCTTTGGTGCATGGAAATTGGGCAGAAACAAGCGTGGCTTAAGGGTTTAGGGTGCCTTAGGGCGCGCTATGGGGCAGTAGCACTTCTTTCCGGTGTGGCCATAGGCGGCTTAGCTGGATGTTCGTTGGTGAATTCCGCGAATGTCATCGAAAATATCGATGAGGCCGCTGGGGTCGAGGAAGGGGAGCCGGGAAGCGTAGACATACCGATCGGTGACATCTTCGATTCGGAGTATGAACGGGTGATCATTATTTGCCCTGGCGCTACCGAAAGGGATGTCCTCGCCGCCAGCGATGGAACCTGGCAGGGAGGTACAGATGAGGACGATGAGTGGGTGCCGCCGGCGGCGGGTAGCGTTGAGCTCTACCGTGATGCGCAAGGGCCGGGGTATTCCAAGTATATGAGTAGCAGGGCTAACCTCGATGACCTGGATCTCTGCAGCTCGTTAGGGGAGGAGGTGGCCGTTCTTCAGACTGCTGAGAAGGTGACCTTCTCGCGGCAAGAGCAGGACGGTCCTTGGGTGCTTCAGTAGTGGAGGCTGTCGCTGGGACACGCGCTTGGGCGAAATGGAAAATCGAACACTTGTGTGTGTATTGTGGGACGTGGTCCGGCGGGCACGTTAGGGTGACTTCGTGGCTTGAGGAGAGGGCGCTAAGGCTGTTTGAGTCGCGCCAGGGAACCTCAGCTGCCACGTGGCAGTCTAATTAGGTGCCACTTTTAATTAACGCGTAAGAACGCACTACAACTGACGCACGATAGTGAGGAAATGAATGGCTACGAAGAAGAAGTCCTCGGCAGCAAGCAAGGGCGATGATCGTCAAAAAGCCCTTGACGCTGCCATGGCGATGATTGAGAAGGATTTTGGTAAGGGCGCCGTTATGCGCCTGGGTGATGATGATCGCCCGCCAATCCAGGCTATTTCCTCCGGTAATACGGCCATCGATATCGCATTGGGCGTCGGCGGCTTCCCGCGTGGCCGCATCGTGGAGATTTATGGTCCGGAATCCTCGGGTAAGACCACCGTTGCCCTGCACGCTATTGCATCGGCGCAGAAGACTGGCGGTATTGCGGCCTTCATCGATGCTGAGCACGCTCTCGATCCGGAGTATGCACGACTGCTTGGCGTTGATACCGATAACCTGCTGGTCTCCCAACCGGATACTGGTGAGCAGGCTTTGGAAATCGCCGATATGCTCGTGCGCTCTGGCGCCATTGACATCATCGTGATTGACTCGGTTGCTGCCCTGACCCCCAAGGCGGAGATCGAAGGTGAGATGGGTGATAGCCATGTTGGCCTCCAGGCTCGTCTCATGTCCCAGGCGCTGCGCAAGATGACGGGTGCTCTGTATAACTCGGGGACCACCGCCATCTTCATCAACCAGCTCCGTGAGAAGATCGGCGTCATGTTTGGATCGCCGGAGACCACGACTGGTGGTAAGGCGCTGAAGTTCTATGCTTCGGTGCGCTGCGATATCCGCCGAATCCAAACCTTGAAGGACGGCCAGGATGCCATCGGTAACCGCACCAAGCTCAAGGTTGTAAAGAACAAGGTCTCCCCGCCGTTCAAGATCGCTGAGTTCGACATCATGTATGGCGAAGGTATTTCGCGCGAGTCTTCCATTATTGACTTGGGCGTCGAACACGGCTTCATCAAGAAGTCTGGTTCCTGGTTTACCTATGAGGGTGACCAGCTGGGCCAAGGCAAGGAGAAGGCTCGTAACTTCCTCAAGGATAATCCGGATCTGGCGGATGAGATTGAGAAGAAGATCTTTGTCAAGCTCGGTGTGGGTGCTGCCGCTGCCGAGAGTGGCGACAACGTGGCCATGGATGTGCCAGGAGCAGATGATCCGCTGACGGATGAGTCTGTGGATCTGGTTCCGAACGTCGATTTCGACGACGACTAAACGGGATCAATGGCACAACCCTCACCGGAGAAGATTGCGAAGCTGCGCCAGGCCCTCGAATCCTATGAATCAGGTGACGCGGGCGGGCAGCTGGTTGATGCAGCAGCCGAGGCAGCGAAGGCTCCCGTGCGTTCTCGTGCGCTGGGTCTGCTGGATCAGAGAGCGCGTTCCCGCAAAGAACTGCGTGACCGCCTCGTTGCTGCGGACTTCGAGCCCGACGTGGTCGAGGAAGTTGTTGATGACCTCGCAGATGTCGGCCTTGTTGATGACGCGAGCTTTGCCAAGGAATGGGTTCGCCAGCGTCATGCGCGGCGCGGCAAGTCGTCCCGAGCCCTCAACGTGGAGCTCAAGGAGAAGGGCGTTGATGCCGCTGATCGGGCCGCAGCCTTAGAGCAGATTACAGAAGAATCTGAAGAGGCTGTCGCCCGCCAGGTCGCGGAGAAGAAGGCGCGGACGCTTAAAAAGGTTCCGGCCGACCGGCATGAAAGGGACAAATTCCTGCGCCGCATCGTGGGAACGCTCGCGCGGCGCGGCTACAACCAGGAACTTGTCATGCGCATATCCATCGAGGCTCTTGATGCGCGCATCGCCGAATTAAAGGCATTATGAGTAGCCGGATGGGCCAGTTAGAATGTCCCCCCGTGAGCTCCCCCGAAATCAATAGCCAGCCCCGCACCTATGAGGTGCGGACTTTTGGCTGCCAAATGAACGTTCATGACTCCGAGCGCATCTCCGGTTTGCTTGAGGAAGCCGGCTACTCGGCGGCACCGGATGGCGCCGAGCCTGACCTCGTAGTCTTTAACACCTGTGCTGTGCGTGAGAACGCCGACAAGCGTTTGTATGGAACCCTAGGTGCGCTGAAGAAAACGAAGGAAAACCACCCCGGCATGCAGATCGCTGTGGGCGGCTGCTTGGCGCAAAAGGATAAGGACACAGTCCTTGACCACGCGCCGTGGGTCGATGCGGTATTCGGCACCCACAACATGGCGGCTTTGCCGACACTTCTCGAACGCGCCCGCCACAATGATGAGGCCCAGGTTGAAATCGTCGACGCGCTTGAGGCTTTTCCCTCCGTGCTGCCGGCCAAGCGCGAGTCCGCCTATGCCGGGTGGGTATCGGTCTCCGTGGGCTGCAATAACACCTGTACTTTCTGCATCGTTCCTTCCCTGCGCGGCAAGGAAGAGGACCGCCGCCCTGGCGACATCCTCGCAGAGGTTCAGGCCTTGGTGGAGCAGGGAGTGTCCGAGGTGACGTTGCTGGGCCAAAACGTCAATGCCTATGGCGTCAATTTCGCTGACCCGGACCTGCCGCGAGACCGCTTCGCCTTTTCCAAGCTGCTGCGGGAAGTGGGCAAGATCGAGGGGCTTGAGCGCCTGCGCTTTACTTCCCCGCACCCGGCAGAGTTCACCTCCGACGTCATCGATGCCATGGCGGAGACTCCGGCTGTGTGCCCACAGTTGCACATGCCGCTGCAGTCTGGCTCCGACAAGGTGCTCAAAGACATGCGCCGTTCCTACCGCACGAAGAAGTTCCTAGGCATCCTCGACGAAGTGCGCGAGAAAATGCCGCACGCCGCCATCACCACCGATATCATCGTGGGCTTCCCCGGTGAGACGGAGGAGGACTTTGAGGCCACCCTGGATGTGGTGCGTCGCGCCCGCTTTGCCTCCGCGTTTACCTTCCAGTATTCGCCGCGTCCGGGAACCCCGGCTGCGGTCATGGAGAACCAGATCCCGAAGGAGGTAGTGCAGGAGCGCTTCGAGCGCCTCGTAGCGCTCCAAGACTCCATCCAGGCCGAGGAGAACGCGAAGCTCATTGGCACCGACGTGGAGCTCCTGGTCCAGGCGGAAGGCGGCCGCAAGTCCGCCGATACCCACCGTCTTACCGGTCGTGCTCGCGATGGCCGCCTCGTTCACTTTGCTCCCGTCGATGGTGAGGGCAAGGACATCTCCGCGGAGATTCGCCCTGGCGATGTCGTGCACACCACCGTGACGGATGCGGGCTCTTTCTTCCTCATGGCCGATTCCGGTGTCAGTGAGCACCGCCGCACCAAGGCCGGCGACATGTCGGCTGCGGGGCAGACCCCCACCACGGCACCGATTGGGGTGGGGTTGGGCCTGCCGGGCGTCGGCAAGCCCAGCGCTCCCGCTGATTCCTGTGGCTGCTAGAAGGGAGTAGGCTCCGATTCTATGAGTGATGACTTGAAGCAGGTGCGCGATGCTGTCGCCGCAGAAAAGCGCGCGGCGAAGACCATCGAACTGGGAAAGCACAAATATGCGCTCATCGTGTCTGTTGTGGCGTGGGTAGCGTATCTGGTTCTGCCTTATGCCGGTGATGCCCGTGGATGGGAAGCACTCTTCGTAGGCGGAACCGCCGAGGGAGTGCGAATTTCACTTATGGAGACCGTTAGCGCCTGGTTAGCGTTGGGTGGCGTGGGAATTCTGACTACCGCTACGATCCTTACGCGGCGGACGTCTGTGGCTCTCGCCGCATGGATGATGGTGACCATCTCCTTTTTCGTTAACTTGTGGGGATTCTGGTACCGCGGCGGTGCCGCTGAGGGGGCATCTATTGGCATGTACGTGGGCGCTGTGTCTACGTTGGTGGCCTTCCTGGTGTACTGCCAAGTGGCGTTGCGCCGCAGCCCTGAGCAGCTAGCCGCCGCGGAGCGCGTGCGGGAAGTCTCGGGGCAGCTTGACCACGTGGGAGTCCTGCAGAACGAAGCCGCGACCGCGCTTCCAGCGGAACAGAACCCGCTGCTTATCGACGATCGCCGCTCACGCGCCGCCTCACGCCACCGGAGCCAGCAGGGCGAGGAATAAGCGTTCCTAGATTCGTGTTGTGGAGTGCATGGCTACACTCTTTGACTCTTTAGAATTGGGACGACTAACGCTTCCAAACCGCGTGACGATGGCGGCTTTGACTCGGTCGCGCGCAGGTCGCGACGGTGTCCCCACGCAGTTGCACGAGAGGTACTACGCGCAACGCGCCTCCATGGGGCTTATCGTGACAGAAGGCGTGTTCCCAGCGGTGACCAGCCGTGCCTTCCCAGGCCAGCCTGGTATCGAGACACCAGAGCAGATAGCTGGGTGGCGTCGCGTGGCGAAGTCCGTTCACGATTCCGGCGGGCGCATCTTCATGCAGGTAATGAATGGCGGGCGTTTGTCTCATACCACCCTTCTTGAAGGAGCGGAGCCGGCAGCTCCCTCCGCGCTGGCCTCCGGCACTGCGGTGAGAGATTTCGAATCCCGTAAGGAGTGCCCAGTGCCCCGAGCACTCGATAGTGAAGAGATGCCGCGCATCATCGATGAGTTCCGGCAAGCCGCACGCAACGCTATTGACGCAGGCATGGATGGCGTAGAGATCCACGGTGCCAACGGCTATCTCCTGCATCAATTCCTTTCCCCGAGCTCGAATCACCGCGACGATGCTTATGGCGGAAGCCCGCAGAAGCGCTATCGCCTTGTGGAGGAGATCCTGCGTGCGGTGGCTGAAGAGATTGACGCGGACCGCCTTGCGCTGCGCCTATCGCCGCAAAACAATATTCAAGGCATTGAGGAAAGCGACACTGAGGATGTGCGCGCCACCTACGGTGGGCTGCTTCGCGCCATCGAAGACCTCGGCTTGGCCTATGTTTCTTTCCTTCACGCAGAGCCCACTGGTGAGCTCATCACCGAGCTGAGCACTCATGTTCGCGCCAACGGGAAGACACGCGTCATCCTCAACTCAGGCTTTGGTCGCATCACCCAGCGGGAGGAGGCCGAGCAGTTGGTGCAGCACGGCGATGCCGTGGCGGTGGGGCGGCTGGCCATCTCGAATCCGGACCTAGTCCGCCGCTGGCAGGAGGAATTGCCTGTCACCGCGCCGGATGAGAGCACGTTCTACACGGGAGGGGAGCGCGGCTATACCGACTACCCCGTTTACACGGTGAGCTCGTAGGCGCTGCTGGCGGAGATGACGTGCGCCCCAAGGCGGGCATACAGCGCGTTCATCGCTGGATCGGCCTGGGCCACTGAGCAGTACGCACGGTGAACGGTTGGCCAGTGGTGCGCTACTGCGTACTGAGCATGCTGTTTGGCGCGCGTGGCTAACCCGCGGCGTCGGTATTCACGGTCGGTGACCGTGAGCGTCCACTCGCACACCTCGGGGTCTGCATCGCCGTGGCGGGAGAGCTCCGTGAGGGCGACGACTTTACCTTGGTCGAGAATGCCCACCAGCAGAGTGTGCGCATTGCGGGAGCGCAGCCGGGCGTGGGCCTCCTTGAGGCGCTGCCGCGTCCACACGATGGGCTCGACGCTCAAGTCACCGTAGACCGCGTCGGTGGAGGCGAGGGTGAGCAAGCGGAGGACGTCGTCAAGCAACGCGTCCGGAATGTCGTAGTCCGGCCAGACGTGCGCGCCGAGGACCGGGGAGGTGGCAGCGATGTCGATGTACATCTGGCGCTCGGCGTGCTTCTGGCGAAAGCCCAGTTCGAGGTAGGCCTGCGACATCGGGTCGTATGAGCGGTCCGCGTCCGGCGGGTACAGCATGCCAACCTGGGCATTCTTGCGGCCTAGCTGGCGGGTAAGGCGGAGGGCTTCGCGCGCCAAGGTCCGCGTGACCTCGAGGGCTTCCGGCTCCAGCTCTTCCCCGGGCAGGGGGAGGAGATCGGCGGCGAGGACGCACTCGATGTCGGCGTTATCTGTCTCTTCCAAAAGCGGAAGCGAGATGTGGATGAAACCGTCGAAGTCAATTTCTGGGCTGGGCTCGGCGGCCGAAATAACCGGCAAGCCCAACTCTCCAGCTGGGCCCAAGACGGAGTCTGTCAGACCAACGAGGTAGGTACGCGACTCCGTAGAACCTTGGAGACGCTGGAGCACGCGACGCGGAGAGCCACTGGCCGCGGGATCACCGCTGGCCTCTTGCGCGGCAAGGTTAGCGTCGAAGACGAAGCTGCGGAGACAGTCAGCCGGCTCAGCGTGGGCCGAGCCCGGCGGGGCGACGATGTGAACGAACACTCAGGCTATGCGGCGCGCTTACTTGCCGTTGACAGCAGCCGCGGCGGCATCCGCGAACTCCTGCCACTGCTTGGCCTGGGCGCGCAGATCCTCTGCCTTCTTGGTATTGCCCTTGGCCTCAGCTGCTTCTGCTTGAGCGGTGAAGTCATCCACCTTGGCCTGGAACTGAGCCACGCGGGCCTGGGCCTCTGGATCCGTCCGGCGCCACTCTGAATCCTCGGCATCGCTCACGCGCTTTTCCAGAGCGGAAATCTTAGCCTCGAACTCACGTACCTGATTGCGCGGGACGAAACCAATCTCTTCCCACTTTTCCTGCAGCTCTCGCAGCTTGGCCTTCGCCGCGTCGAGCGACTTGGTGGGATCAATCTGGGAGTCATATTCCGCAATGAGTGCGTCCTTGGCGGCGGCGTTCTCAGCGAACTGCTTGTCGCGCTCATCGTTGACGGCGTTGCGGGCGTTAAAGAAGTGGTCCTGCGCGGCGCGGAAGCGGGCCCAGAGCTTGTCATCGATCTCGCGCGGCGCGCGGCCAGCAGCCTTCCACTCCGTCATGAGGTCGCGGTAAGCGCGCGCCGTCTCACCCCAGTTAGTGGATTCCTTGATAGCTTCTGCGCGCTCAACCAATTCTTCCTTCTTGGCGCGGGAAGCAGCGCGGTTGCGGTCGAGCTCAGCGAAGTGCGAGCCTCGGCGGCGGTTGAAGGAATCCCGGGCGCGGGAATAGCGCTTCCACAGGGCATCATCCGTGTGGCGGTCGATGCCGCGGATCTGCTTCCATTCCTCGAGGATGTCGCGGATGCGGTCGCCGGCGGCCTTCCACTCCGTCGAGTTAGCGGCGATGTCCTCGGCCTCTGCGGCGAGCTTCTCCTTCTTTGCGATTGCCTCCTCGCGGCGGCGGGCCTTATCGGCCTGTGCTTGCTCGCCGGCTTCGACGGAATGCTCGATGACGGTGCCCAGGCGCTGATCCAAGGCTGCAATATCACCAATCACCGCCTGCGTGGGCAGGGATTCCCGCAGCTCTGCCGCGGTAGCCTTAATCGATGCTGCATCGCCCGGATGTGCATTTAGGCGGGATTCCAGCAGCTCGATCTCAGTAGACAAATCATCGTAGCGTGCGCCAAAATGCGCTAGGCCTTCTTCAGGAGTACCCGCCTGCCATTCACCGATCTTGCGTTCGCCCTCGGGTGCTTTGACATACACCGAACCATCAGCATCAACGCGGCCCCACTGAGTGGGATCGTTCTTCACAGGCTGCACCGGGCGAGCTGCCGGGGCGGAAGGAGTTGGGCCGGGGCGAGAACCCTTGCGGGGCATGGCTCCAGGGGAAGGAATAGCGGACATGGTAGGAAACCACCTTCGGTACTATCGCGCCGCGCGACACGGCTGCCAGAACTTATGTCACACAACACTACCGTTTCAGCCGCGCAGCCGCGTGTTAACCCCGAAAAACTAACCTTATAGGATGGGAGTCGATGCAGAATCTCATGATTATGCCAGCCTCACCGGCCTTGGCGGAAGAACTCTCACCCAGCGATGATGCCTCGCGTGCGCTGCTCAGTGCTGCGTGCGAGTTGGCCCGTGATGCCGCACGCGTGAGCGGCAGCAGCCCCCTCCAGGTGGACATTGTGGGATCGCGCGACGTGCGTTGGCGTACCGAGCACACAGGGAGCTTGAAAGCATGGGGAGCACCACAGGTCAATGTCGGCGGCGGGAATTTCCTTCCGGAAATCATGGCCCGCTACGTGCTTAGCCGCGCGCTTAGCCATACTCCCGATGAACCGGGCTTCGTGGTGGAGGATTCCCGCGCTGAGCTCGGTGAGGTCCGCCCCGGGCGCTTGACTGTGGTCTGCGTTGACGGTTCGGCCGGCCTGACCGAGCGCGCGCCGCTTGCGCTTGTCGATGGCGCACGGGATGCACACCTGTGGTGCGAAAGCATCCTTGCGGGAGGGGAAGGCCACTGCGACGAAGAGCGCCTCCGTGCTGCCGGTGTGCTCGAGACGAGCCTCTGGGCGCAGCTGGCAAGCGTGCACCCACGTCACGCGGAACTGCGGGCGGCGGATTCAACCCTCGGGGTAGGGCGCTATGTGGCGGGGTGGCAGTGCTAATGCCTGAAGTCCAAGCACCCGGCCCAACCCCTATCGCGGTGGTGGGCCCGACGGCCTCCGGGAAATCAGCGCTCGGTGTAGCTCTTGCGCACGAGCTCGACGGGGAGGTTGTCAACGTTGATTCGATGCAGCTCTACCGGGGCATGGATATCGGCACAGCCAAGCTGACAAAGGAGGAACGCGAAGGCATTCCGCACCATCAGCTGGACGTGTGGGACGTGACGGAAACGGCGTCGGTAGCGCGCTATCAGGCCTCCGCCATCGCGGATATTGACGGCATCCGTGCACGCGGTAAAACCCCGATTCTGGTGGGCGGCTCCATGCTGTATGTCCAATCGCTCGTGGATAACTGGCAATTCCCACCCACTGACCCGCAGGTGCGGGCCCGCTGGGAGGCCCGGCGCCAAGAGATCGGTACCGATGCCCTGCACGCGGAGCTGGCCGCTGTGGACCCAGCGGCCGCAGCCATCATCGAGGACAAAGACCCGCGCCGCACCGTGCGCGCGCTGGAGGTTATCGAGCTTACTGGGAAGCCCTTCAAAGCCAGCCAGCCACCGAAGAACGCCCCGCCCCGGTGGGGGACGATAATCCTCGGTCTGCGCACGGAATCCAACTGGCTGAACCCACGCATTGAGCTGCGCAGCCGCCTCATGTTCGATAAAGGGCTCGTGGAGGAAGTTGAAAACCTCCAAGCCCACGGTCTGAAGGCTGACTCCACAGCAGGCCGGGCGATCGGCTACGCACAGGTGCTGCAAGCCCAGCGCGGCGAGCTGACATGGGAAGAAGCAGTGGAGCGCACCATTACCGGAACCCGCCGCTATGTGCGCCGCCAGCGCTCCTGGTTCAACCGCGACAAGCGGATCCAGTGGCTCGATGCTGCGGCCGAGACGACGCCGCAGGCATTGCGCATCGTGGAAGGACAGTAGACTTTAAACCTATGAAGTTTGCAAAAGGCCACGGAACTGGGAACGACTTCGTCATTGTGGAAGGAACAGAAGCGCTGCCGCCGGAAAAGGTAGTGGCTCTGTGTGACCGTCGTGCGGGAATCGGTGCGGACGGCGTGCTGCGCGTTATCCGCGCCGGTCAGCTGCTTGCCAATGGGGAGATTGAGGAACTCGCGCCGGGTATCGCTGCGGAGGACTGGTTCATGGACTACCGCAATGCGGATGGCTCGATTGCGGAGATGTGTGGCAACGGCACCCGGGTCTTCGCACACTGGGTCCGCTCACGGGGGTTGGTGGATACCGACGCCTTCACCGTGGGCACTCGCGCAGGGGCCAAGCAGGTGACCGTGCACTCCTTTAACGACACAGCGGCCGAAGTCAGCGTGGAGATGGGCCCAGTACAGGTGCTCGGCGTCTCCACAGCGTCGATGGCGGGGGAGAGCTTTGCCGGCCTTGGCGTAGACGTGGGAAATCCCCATTTGGCGGCGGTTATCCCAGGCCTTAGCGCAGAGGAATTGGCTGGAAAGCGCCTTGAGCAACCGGTATTTGATACGGATTTCTTCCCGGCTGGCGTCAACCTTGAGCTGGTCACGCCCTTGCGGGATGGAACGGTTCACATGCGCGTCTTCGAGCGCGGCTCGGGTGAGACTCGTTCGTGCGGCACCGGAACGGTGGCGGCAGCGTGCGCCGCGCTTGCCGACGCCTCCCGCATCACCGGCAGCGTCCGCGTCATCGTCCCCGGCGGCGAGGTCCAGGTAGAAATCACCGAGGACGGCTCCACGCTGACGGGCCCTTCGCGCATCGTGGCAACTGGTGAAACGTCACTATAGGGCTTTCAGGACGGCGTTTAGCGTCCGTCCTCCTTTTCGTAATTGGTACCCAAGGCCAAGGCAGCGCGGCGGGCGGCGAGCCAGGCTTCTTTGAGCTCGGCGGCGCGTTCATCGGCTACCTTGAGCAGGGATTCAAGCTCACTTGTCTCGGCATTCGGCGAGTTTACTCGAGCGTCGAGGCGGCGTAAGAAGCGTTGCGCGCCATGCATCTCGTAGTGGAACGCTTCGATGGCGGGGTTGGCGCAGTCGGCGTCGACAAGCGCCGGGCGGTGCAACGTGCGGTCGGCGAGGGACTCTGCGTCGTCGCTCGTGGCAAACGTCGCGTAATCCTCAAGCACTCCCGTGATGTCCTCCACCGTGAGCGCAATAGAAGCCCGCAGTGCCGCATGTTCAGAGGCGTTGGGGCGGGCGTCGGCAAAGAGCCACAGCGCTGCGCACACAAACGCGGCGAGGATAACCCCCGGCAGCTTCAGCGTCAGAATCAACACCGCAGCGGTAACCACGGCGAGAAGCAGCGCAAGGCCGCGACGCTGAGATGCGGAAAAACTCATGTGAACTACTCTACGGAAGTTCTAGTGACCGCCGCAGCCGCCGGAGCCGCAGGCGCACCCGCCTTCGCCGCCGCAGCCGCCGGTAGGCAGCGCGATCGAGGCGGTCAGCATTGCCGAGCCCGCAAGAACGGAATCCTTTACCGGGAGGTCTCCAAAGCTCTCGGGCAAGCAGAGATCGAAGGGGAACGCACCATCCATGACCAGATGCATGAAGCGTTCATCGGTGAGCTGGTTGTGGCGCCACTCGGATTCCATGACCCGTGCTGCAAAGGTGCAGCCCGGGGTGGGGGTTTCGGCGCCGGAGCCAGCCGCGACAATGTCCGCGCCCGCGGACTCAAACGTGGCCGGGTAGCTTCCTTTCGCTGCTTCGTAGGCATCTGTGCTGTCGAATGCGGAGACGTTGAGACCCATCGCAGTGAGCTCTACTTGCTGCCACTGCTGGGTGTCTTCGTCAGCGAGGAGCGGGCCCTGCGCCAGATTTGCCGTCGCCTGCGCGAGCACGTTGCCGAAAGGATCAATGATCTCCAGGAAAGCCAAGACATCATTAATCATCGACACGTGGGCGAAGCCCTGGGTAACGCCCTCGAAACCAATGAAGGTGGCGAAAGGCTCGACGGCGAGGATATTGAGTTGCGCGCCGGAAGGATCCGCGAACTGGATAAGTTGTCCCCCGCGAACCTCCCCGGTCACTGCCAGTTGATTGGTGGAAATGGCTGCCTCAACGGCGTCCTGCCAGCGCTCGTAGTTAAGGCCGATGGCCTGCATCTCTGGGTGGGAGGTTTCTTTCACGGTCATGTGCACCATTGTATCTGTCGCAGAGGGGACTCAAAAACCATCGCTGATACGTCACCGCGCTGCGGCAGTTCGTGGGAACAGGAAGCGGAGATTCCCAGTTGAGAGCGGCAACGTGCAAGAATAGGGAGCATATGACAAAAGAAACCCATGATGATCTCCTCGCGCAGGCTTTTGGTGAGCCCGCGCCCAAATCACAGGAGCCAACTACCGGTGATCTCGACCTTGCGGAGCGCAACGCCTTCCGGCGAGTAAACCGTGAGACCACCATCCGCGCGGAAGACACCACTGATGGCTACGAGGTGGAGTATCGAAAGCTGCGCCTTGAGCAAGTGGTGCTCGTGGGAGTGTGGACCGAAGGTACC
Source organism: Corynebacterium hesseae (assembly GCF_037850265.1). Lineage (NCBI taxonomy): Bacteria > Bacillati > Actinomycetota > Actinomycetes > Mycobacteriales > Corynebacteriaceae > Corynebacterium > Corynebacterium hesseae. Next base: position 1,656,194 of record NZ_CP137211.1, on the reverse strand, counting down.
GTGGCCGAGGTTGAGGCCACGATGGCGGAGTTAGCCGCTCTGACGGAAACCGCGGGAGCCGAAGTCGTCGAAGCCTTGTACCAGAAGCGAGATAAACCGGATCCAGGCACCTATATCGGTTCGGGCAAAGTGAACGAGCTCAAGGACATCGTGGCTGCTACTGGCGCGGATACCGTGGTGTGCGATGGCGAGCTAACCCCAGGCCAGCTCTCTGCCTTGGAGCGTGCGCTCAACACCAAGGTCATTGACCGCACCATGCTCATCCTGGATATCTTTGCGCAGCACGCCAAGTCCAAGGAAGGCAAGGCCCAGGTCTCGCTCGCGCAGCTGGAATACCTCTATACCCATACCCGTGGTTGGGGTGGAAACCTCTCGCGCCAGGCGGGCGGCCGCGCCGGCTCCAACGGTGGCGTGGGCCTGCGTGGTCCGGGTGAGACCAAGATTGAGACGGACCGCCGCCGCATCCGCACGCAGATGGCCCTGCTTCGCAAGGAGCTTAAGGCGATGAAAACGGCACGTGAGATTAAGCGTTCGCGCCGTGCGTCATCGACGATCCCTCAGATCGCCATCGCCGGCTACACCAACGCTGGCAAGTCCTCCCTCATTAATGCAATGACGGGTGCCGGCGTGCTGGTGGAGGACGCGCTCTTCGCGACCTTGGATCCCACCACTCGCCGCGCCGAGCTTGCCGATGGCCGCCAGGTCGTCTTCACCGATACCGTTGGGTTCGTGCGCCATCTACCCACGCAGTTGGTGGAAGCCTTCAAGTCCACCTTGGAGGAGGTCCTCGCAGCAGACCTGATGCTGCACGTGGTGGACGGGTCGGATCCCTTCCCGCTGAAGCAGATTGAGGCCGTCAACCAGGTCATTTATGACATCGTGAAGGAGACCGGTGAGGAGGCACCGCCGGAGATCGTCGTGATCAATAAGATTGACCAGGCCGATCCGCTGGTGCTGGCGGAACTGCGTCACGTCCTCGACCGCGACAACGTTGTGTATGTCTCCGCCAAGACGGGGGAGGGCATTGATGAGCTCACCACGCGCGTGGAGCTGTTCCTCAACTCTCAGGATGAACACGTGCGGCTTCTCGTGCCGTTTACCCGCGGGGACGTGATCGATCGCATCCACACCCAAGGCACCGTGCGCGGCGAGGACTACACGGGGGAGGGCACGCTTGTCGACGTCCGCCTGCCAGCTTCCGTCGCCGCCGAGCTCAAAGAATTTCGAGTTTCTGACCAAGATGCTTAGGTTTCGGTGCTCGCGTGAGCCATAATTAAGGCTCGTGAATAGTTTTGGCTGGGCCGTCCACGGGGACGGAAAGACGATTAAGCCGGGCGCGGTTGTCGCACCCGAAGAACGATTGAGCTGGGGCCGCACCATCGGCATCGGCATGCAGCACGTGGTGGCCATGTTTGGTGCGACGTTGCTCGTGCCCACCCTGACCGGATTCCCGGTCAACACGACGCTGCTGTTTTCGGGTTTGGGAACGATTCTGTTCCTCCTGATTACCCGCAACCGCTTGCCTTCCTACCTGGGCTCCTCATTCGCGTTCATTGCGCCGCTGAGCGCCTCCCAGCAGTACGGCATTGGCGCGCAGGCAGGTTCCGTCCTCGTGACTGGCCTGGTCTTGGTGGCCATTGGTCTCGCGGTGAAGGCGGCGGGCCGAAAGGTCCTCGACGCTGTCATGCCGCCGGCCGTCACCGGTGCCATTGTTGCGCTGATCGGCCTCAACTTGGCTCCCAATGCAGCCACCAACTATTCGAGCCAGCCGCTGGTTGCCACGGTGACGCTGGCGGTCATCATCCTCGCCACTGTCGCTGGGCGGGGCATGGTTTCGCGTCTGTCGATTCTGATTGGTGTCGTCGTCGGCTGGGCTTTCGCGGCCGCCACGGGCAACCTCGGTGAGGGCGCGGTGGAGTCTATCCGCGAGGCGGCTTGGATTGGCTTCCCGCAGTTCCATGCGCCGGAGTTCCACGTTTCAGCCATCGCGGCAGCACTTCCGGTGTTGGTCGTTCTGATTGCTGAAAATGTCGGCCACGTTAAGGCGGTCTCTGAGATGACCAAGCGCGACCTCGATGATCTCGCTGGCGATGCTCTCATCGCGGACGGCCTGGCTACCTCCCTGGCCGGTGGTTTCGGTGGTTCCGGCACCACAACCTACGCGGAGAACATTGGCGTCATGGCCGCCACCCGCGTCTACTCGACGGCCGCCTATTGGGTGGCTGCTGTTACCGCTATCGCGCTGGCTTTCATCCCGAAGTTTGGCGCGCTTATCTTCACCATCCCCACCGGCGTGCTGGGTGGTGCTTGCATCGTCCTCTACGGCCTCATCGGCATGCTTGGCGTGCGCATCTGGATGGACAACAAGGTCAACTTCAACAACCCGGTGAACCTCACTGCGGCGGCAGTGGCGCTCATCGCAGGCATTGGCAACCTCACCCTCGACGTCTTCGGAGTGACGCTGGAAGGTATTGCCTGGGGCTCGGTTGGCATCATCGTGCTCTACCCGGTGATGAAGAAGCTCTACGGCACCATTGGTGAGGGACGCGGCGCGAAGTACTAGAGGCGCTTCCGCCGATTAGCGAGGATAAGGGACCGGAGTAAAGGCACCTTCTGGACGCGTATTTACGCAAAACCCCAGGTGAATGTGTGCAGAAATCTGCATAAGGTGCTTTTACTTCGGTCCCTCTGCGGTATGAGGCAGCGCATCCACATGGTTCTACTCACATGGTTCGGGTCAGAAGGTTTTCTTGGGGTCAAGTGAACCTTATAGGCACCTCTATATGGTTTCCTTGCCCCCAGCAAAACCGTTTGAGTAGAGCCCGATGACTAGAACCTTTTGCTAGACAACCAAGCAACGAAAAGCTCCCGCCACCCTCATCAAAGAGGGAAGCGGGAGCTGCCGTTCTATAAACGGAAAGTGCTTTAGGAAGCGTCGAGGTCCTGCTCGATAAGGCCAGCAATCTTCTCGACAGCTGCCTCGTTCTCGGAGGTCACGGTGACTTCGTCGCCCTGCTCGGCGCCGAGAGCCATGATCATGAGGGAGGAAGCAGCATCGGTCTCATCCTCGTCCTCATCGCCAACGAGGGTGAGGAAGATGTCCTCATCGAACTCAGCGGCAGCGTCTGCGATGATGGAGGCCGGACGTGCGTGCAGTCCGACGGAGGAACCAACCTTGACGGTCTTAGAAGCCATGATGATAATCCTTTCGAATTACGGTATTTCGTGCTTACAAGTGTACGCGGGTTAAGGGTTAGGCGGCAGCCTTGGCCATGTCGGCCTTTGCTGCAGCCTCTTCAGCAGCCTTGTTGGGCCAGAATCGCTTCATCGCGATGACCGCGATGGTGGACACGATGACGCCGGCAAGGATGGCCACGAAGTACGCCCACGCAGGTTCGATGGCGAAGATAACGAAGATTCCGCCGTGCGGGGCGCGAGACATGACGTCAAGGGACATCGACAGCGCACCAGTGACCGCGCCACCGAGCATCATCGAAGGGATGACACGCAGCGGGTCGGCGGCAGCGAACGGAATGGCGCCCTCGGAGACGAAGGACAGGCCCAGCAGCCACGCGGACTTACCATTCTCCTGCTCCGCAGGCGTGAACAGGTTCTTGCGTACGAAGGTAGCGATCGACAGCGCAATCGGCGGAACCATGCCGGAGGCCATGACGGCGGCCATGATTTTCATGGAGGCCTCGTCGCCCGTGGACAGGCCAGCGGTGGCGAAGAGGTAGGCAGCCTTGTTGACCGGGCCACCCAGGTCGGAGCACATCATCAGGCCGAGGATGATGCCCAGAAGGACAGCGGAGGAACCAGACATCGAGGACAGCCAGTTCTGCAGGCCCTCCATGATGGCGGCCAGCGGGGCACCGAGAAGCAGGTACATGAGCAGGCCAGTGATCATCGTGGCGAGCAGCGGGATGATAACGACAGGCATGAGGGAGCCGATCCAACGCGGTACCTTCCACTTGCCAATCCACAGCGCAACAAAGCCAGCAATGAGACCTGTGACGAGACCGCCGATGAAGCCAGCGCCGAGAGTCACGGCAATGGCACCACCCGCGAAGCCCGGCGCGATGCCTGGGCGGCCTGCCAGCGCGAAGGCGATGTAGCCGGAGAGCGCCGCGACGATGAATCCCATCGATGCTTGACCGATGGCGAAGAGCACGGCGCCGATGTACAGGGCGAACCCTGCCTTCTTGAAGGTCATCATTTCGCCGTCGACCATGACGTCATGGCCCGGCAAGTTGGTCAGCGAGTAGTCGGTGGTGATGGCCTGCCACCCATTAGCCATGTCATATCCGCCGAAGAGGAATCCCAGTGCCAGGAGGAGGCCGCCCGCGGCAACAAACGGAACCATGTAAGAAACGCCGGTCATGATGGCTTGCTGAATACGCTTGCCCCAGCCCAGACCCTGGCCATCTTCCTCAGCGCTAGAGGAGGAAGCGCCGGCAGTTCCTGCCACCTTGTGCGCGTTGGGGTTCTTCGAGGCGGCGATGGCCTCATCGATCATCACGCCCGGTTCGTTGATGGCGCGCTTGACGCCAGATTCGATGACCGGCTTGCCGGCGAAGCGCTCACGGTCACGAACGCCCACGTCGGTAGCGAAAATCACGGCGTCGGCAGCCGCAATCGTGTCTGCCGAAACAGAGGTGTTGTTGGAGGACCCCTGGGTCTCCACGGTGAGCTCGACGTCGTCGCGTTCCTCGGCGGTTTGGGTGAGGGCGTCGGCAGCCATGTACGTGTGAGCAATGCCGGTCGGGCATGCGGTGACGGCCACGATGCGCGTCTTCTTCGACTCTGCAGCCTTGCTCGAAGCAGGAGCCGCTGCCGCTGCACTCGCACCTGCAGTGGGTGCTGATTCGGTGGCCGCAGCCTTTTTCTTCGGCTTTTCTGCGTTGACAACGTCGAGGACGAGGGAGACGATCTCTTCTTTGGTCTTCGCAGTTCGAAGGGCTTCCAGGAAGTCCTTCTTCACCAGCGCGCGAGCGAGCTTCGAGAGAATCTTCAGATGGGCCTTGCCGCCGCCTTCCGGAGCGGCGATGAGGAATACCAAGTGGGCGTCCCCGTCGGGGCCCGAGAAGTCGACCCCGCGCGAGAGACGGGCGAAGGCCAGGGTGGGTTCAGACACGGCAGCAGAGCGGCAGTGTGGGATGGCAACGCCGCCGGGGACACCGGTGCCGGCTTTGGCTTCACGCGCGATGGCCGGGCCTGCCAGCTCGTCCACGGAGGTAGCGCGGCCGGTGTCGTGAACAAGCGAGGCCAGATTGGTAATGACTGATTCGATGCTGTCACCGAAGTCGGCGTCGAGCGCCACGAGGTCGGTGGTGATGAGTCGTGATGACATCGGTAGGTACTCCTCAGTACTACTAAAGGTCGGTGACGGCAGAAACCGTCGTGTGTTCGATATCTAGTTCTTCGGGGGTTGGAATCTGGGTTCCCGGGAGTGCTGCGGCTGCTGAACCGTAGGCCACAGCCTGGCGCAGGGCCTCGGGGTACGAGGCGCCGGAGCGGCGGGCGAGGATATAGCCGGAGAGCGAAGAATCGCCGGCACCCACGGTGGAGCGCAGGGTAATCGGCGGGGGAGTAGCAGCCCATGCTTCATTGGCCGTGACCAGCACCGCGCCAGCGCTGCCCAGGGTGACAAGAACCTCGGGGATGCCGCGCTTGACGACGACCCTCGCGGCCTCAACCACTCCGCTGAAGTCGCCGTCTTCGGCGGCGGCCTCAAGGGCCTGACCATCGACACCTGCAAGCTGGCCCAGCTCGAGGCCGTTTGGCTTTATGAGGTCGGGGCTGGCTACTTCGAGGTTGTCACCGAGAGCCACCATGGGCGCATCAGAGGTATCGACGGCTATGCGCAGATCAGGGTTGGCTTCGCGGGCTACCCGGATGAGCTGCGTGTACCAGTCGGTGGGAACGCCTTGGGGGAGAGAGCCTGCCATGACTAACCACTCGGCGTCGGCGCAGTGTTCTGCGAGTTCCTGTGCAACGGCTTGCTGCACGTCCGCATCGAGCGTGGCGCCGGGGCCATTGAGCTTGGTCGTGCGGCCATTCGGCTCTGTCAGAGTGGTGTTGGTGCGCACCGCGCTGTGAGTGGGCACGGCCTGCACGGGTATCGATGCCTCGGCCGCGAGGGCCAAGAAAGGATCGGAGGCAACGGCGGGGAGCAGCGCCAGGCTGTCGACGTTGGCGAGCGTTACCGCGTGCGTAACGTTGACGCCTTTACCACCGGCAACGCTGGAGACGGATCCGGCGCGGTGAACAGCACCAGGTTCGAGTTCCTCGTTCAAGCGCACGGTGGCGTCGATGCTCGGGTTGGGGGTCAAAGTAAGGATCATCGTGGAGAATGTCCCCTTTCGCGGAGTGCGTATATTTGGGGCAAACGCGCCTCAGCGGCGTGAACAAGAGCTTCGGTGCGGATTGCCCGTTGTCAGCGTGAAATTAATGTTGCTTAATGTTGATTATTGCCCGTATGTGTCCGAATGTCAATGGAATCACTGTGGGTTTCGTTGCATTTTTGGCCGACTTGTGATGATCTGGAAAGAGAAAACATCGTCTCCGTAAGGAAATGTGTCATGGAAAACGCATCCCCATCCATCATTAAAGGCACCGGCGTCGTCGCTGGCGTTGCATACGCTGAGGCGGTGTGGGTCCGCCCACGCCCAGAACTGCCCACGGCTGGAGAAACCGTGGCGGAAGAGCAACGTGATGCCGAATACGATCGCTTCCTCGAAGCGGTAGATATGGTTGCTAGCCGGTTGGAACAGCGTGCAGCTGGGGCCGAAGGCCAAGCGGCTGAAGTTCTTGGCGCAACCGCCGGAATGGTCAAGGACCGAGGCTGGCACAAGGCAGTGCGCAAGGGTATTCGCGGCGGTAAGAACGCCGAGTATGCAGTTGTGGGGGCCACGGACAGGTTTGTCACCATGTTTGAGGCCGCCGGTGGCGTCATGGCTGAGCGCACGACGGACCTCAAGGACGTGCGCGATCGAGTGATTGCTCAGCTGCGCGGTGAGCAAGAGCCGGGTCTGCCCATGGTCGAAGGGGAGGCTGTACTGCTGGCTGACGATCTAGCCCCGGCGGATACTGCTACCTTGGACACCACCCACATCAAGGCGCTCGTGACCGAGCTTGGCGGGCCAACCAGCCACACCGCGATTATTGCTCGCCAGCTTGATCTTCCCTGCATCGTGGCAGTGGGCGCTAAGCTGCGAACGATTGAGGCAGGCACCCAGCTCTTCGTTGATGGCTCCGTAGGATCGGTGTCCCTCGGTGCAGATCGTGCCTCCGCGCTGAAGGCCGTGGAGGAATACCGTGAGAAGGCGGCACGAGTTGCCCAGTGGCGGGGACCAGCCCAGACCAAGGATGGCCATCGCGTGCAGTTGCTGGCCAACGTTGCTGACGGAAACGCAGCCCGCATCGCCTCTGACTCGCAGGCAGAAGGCATTGGCCTATACCGCACGGAGTTGTCCTTCCTCTCTGCCAGCGAGGAACCGACCGTCGAGGAGCAAGCGCGCATCTACGGCAAGGTTTTCAACGCTTTCCCGGAGTCCAAGGTCGTCGTTCGCACGCTCGACGCCGGTTCGGATAAGCCGATTTCCTATGCCACCTTGGACTCGGAAGAAAACCCCGCATTGGGCGTTCGTGGTTTGCGCATCGCCCGCGACAACGAGGCGCTGTTGACTCGTCAGCTCGACGCTATCGCCCAGGCCGCGGAAAAGCGCGGAGATGGGGCTACGACGTGGGTTATGGCGCCGATGGTGGCTACCGCAGTGGAAGCGAAATGGTTCGCTGGTCTGTGCCGCGAGCGCGGTTTGACCGCCGGCGCGATGATTGAGGTTCCCGCCGCAGCCTTGATGGCGGATACCATCATGCCGCATCTCGATTTCGTGTCCATTGGTACCAATGATCTGACGCAGTACACCATGGCCGCGGACCGTCTGTCGCCGCAGCTGGCCTACTTGACCGATCCATGGCAGCCTGCTGTCCTTCGCCTGATTCAGCACACCTGCGTGGTGGGGCGCGATAACAACGTTCCGGTTGGCGTCTGCGGCGAAGCCGCAGCTGATCCCATGCTTGCCTGCGTGTTGACTGGCCTCGGTGTGACTTCGCTGTCGGCGGCGTCGACTGCGGTGGCTGGCGTCGGTTCGCAGCTGGCTGAGCTCAGCCTTGAGCAGTGCCAGAAGATGGCAGAGGCGGCTGTCAACGCCGAAAGCCCAGCGGACGCTCGTGCCGCAGTGATTGCGCTGCTGGAGGAATACCAGTCCGCTTAGAGCGCTGAATTGCACAGGAGGTGTGCGCCCTCATCATGCGGGGTGCACACCTCCTGAATTGATCTATGGGTGCTGAATTGATCTATTGGTGAAACCGCCTACTTGTCCGCGGCGACAATCACTTCGATGCCGTGCTCGCGCAGAGCCTCAACGTAGGAATCGGGGGCGGCGGCGTCGGTAATGACGACATCAATCTCATCGAGTGATGCAAAGCTGACCAAGTAGTCATTGCCCAACTTCGATGAATCACACAGCACGACAACGCGGTGTGCATTGGTGACGAATGCTGACTTGATAGCCGCCTCTTGCGAATCGGCCGTAGAGAGCCCGTGGTCAATGGTTAGCGCATTGGTTCCGATGAAGGCGACGTCGGCACGCATCAGGGCCATGGTGCGAAGCGCAGTGTCACCGACGACGGCCTGGGTAATCGCGCGCACGGTGCCACCCAGCAGCTGGACGTCAGATACCCCGTTGCTGGCTAGTGAAAGAGCGATCGGGAGACTATTCGACACAATGCTGAATTGCCCGGCCGAGTAGCGCTGGCCTATGAGATCGGCAAGCGCATTCGTGGTGGTTCCGGCATCGAGAAAGATGCTGCCGCCGTCGGGAAGCTGCTCCAGTGCGGCGCGTGCGATTGCCATTTTGGCGCCCGTGGCCGAACGTTGGCGAGTATCAAGGGTGAATTCGGCGGTCTGGAAGGATTGGGAGGCGACTGCACCGCCATGAACTCGGTGCACAACTCCCTCTCGGTCCAAGACTGCGAGATCGCGGCGAATCGTCTCAGCGGTGACATCGAAGCGCTCGGAGAGCTCGGTGACATTGACTCGTCCTTCTACAGCGGTCAATGACGCAATTTGTCGGCGACGCTCTTCTGCGTACATGGTTCCTCCAAATGAAGTCTGCCTGTGGTGGTCACTGCGCCCGCCGGTGAAGGAAAACGGGGCTGGGGCATGTGAACGAAAAGAACAACGGATGTTGTGTCGATACTTCTATTGTCCCACTGAATGCGAACAAAACGGAACTAAACAAAGAAAAGCTCACATCGAACGCGTGCCTTAGTCACTAAAACCTACGGTTGTACTGCAAGTATCCGAATGTGTGATCTCGGACGCTAAAACGGTCGAAATCGGGCATGTACACACACAAGGGGGTAAAAAGAAACAATCCCCCAGTCCGGTTCGCCCGCACCGAGTGGGTGATTGGTGTGGAGCGGGGAAGGCCTGAGGGAGCGCTGAGGTGGATGGTTTCTAGAGTTTGCGGAACACGGATACTACTTTGCCCATGATTTCGGCTTCATCGCCCTTGATGGGTGAGTAAGCGTCATTGTGGGGGAGGAGCCATACACCGGAGGAATCTCGGTGAAATTCCTTCACGGTCGCTTCTTCGCCATCCAAAAGTGCGGCTACGAACTCGCCTTCTTCTGCAACAGACTGCGAGCGAATAATAACCCAATCCCCGTTGAGGATTCCTGCATCCTGCATTGAATCTCCCACGACTTGCAGCATATATAGTTCGCCGCTGCCTAGGATTTCACCCGGCATGGGGAAGTAGGCGTCGATGTTCTCCTCGGCGGTGATGGGGGAACCAGCAGCAATGCGGCCCACAACAGGAATGTAGTTTGGGGTGGCGGCGTCTTCGGGTGCGTCAGGGGTGGAGGTTCCCGATGGTGCGATTGCCTGCCCGGTCTTTCGTCCGGGCTTTTTGGGGTCGTCGGCGCCGGGGAAATGGCGCACATCAACAGCTCGTGGCTTGTTTGGATCGCGGCGAAGGAAGCCCTTCTCTTCCAGCTGCTTTAACTGATAGGCCACGGACGAGGTGGACTGGAGGCCTGTTGCGTCACCGATTTCGCGGATGCTTGGCGGATAGCCGCGCAACATTACGGCGTCATGGATTACTTCCAAGATGCGGCGTTGGCGAGGGGAAAGTGAATCGAGGGAAGGGTGGTCGCTTCGCTTCGGATTGCGGGCCATTCTTGCTCCTAGGAACTGTCGGGATGTGCAGAGTTGATGTGCGCGGCTTTGGCGTGCCGGACATAAGTGGGAGTGGGCTGCTGGTGATACTTCCGCTTCCCTTTTTAGCACGGAAAGAAAAAATGTTCGACTAACGCCGCCCGAGTGTGGACAAATATTCGAAGGCCTGCTATAAATCGAACATACACACCAAATCGAACGGTTGATCGAAGGTGATGTTCGAAGATGTCGGGCTTGGTTCGTACACTTCGGGCATTGTCTCAATGAATAAGGAAGACCTAGAAAGGAACCGTCATGGCTATCGCATTAAACAATGCCTCTGTACTGCGCGGGGTGGCCCTCGAGAAGTCTAGCAATCGGACTGTGCTAGTGCCGCCAGCGGCGGTCTGGGATCCCGCTCAGTCTCGGTCGCTCACGTCTGATGCCCCGCGCAACCTTCCATATGGGCCGTCTCGTGTTCGAACTCTTGCCGTAAACGATAGAACACAGTGCCGTCCAGAAATTCCGGTGAATTCCCAGGTTTCGGCCGCCGGGGCAACATCGGGCAGCCGTCGTAGTCGGTCGAACGTAGGTAACTATGTGCTCGGAGCAGTCTTTGGCGCCGCGGTATTCATCGGCACAGTATGGGGTGGCCTCAGTATCGATAGTGAGGTTGACAGTGCGAGCACCTCTTCGACCACGACGGTCGTGTCTTCGCGCTAGAATTCCTTGGGCCAGCAGCATGTGCGCATTGGTCGAAAGGAAGGATACGGCACTGTGTATTGCCCGTTCTGTCACAACGAACAATCACGCGTTATTGACTCGCGCGTAATCGACAGCGGAACCTCGATCCGGCGGCGTCGCGAATGCGCCGCGTGCAAAGGTCGCTTCACCACCATCGAGAAGGCAGTCTTGTCAGTAGTCAAGCGAAATGGCTTGGCTGAGCCTTTCAGTCGCGACAAGCTGATCCGAGGCGTCAAACGCGCATGCCAGGGGCGCGACGTTAGCGATGATGCTTTGAAGAAGCTCGCTCAAGAAGTTGAAGAGACCGTGCGCAGTCACGGCTCCTCGCAAGTCAACGCCAATGACATCGGCCTTGCCATCCTGGAACCTCTGCGAGATCTCGATGAAGTGGCCTACCTGCGCTTTGCGTCCGTGTATAAGTCTTTTGAAAGCGCCGACGACTTTGAATCAGAAATCCGCCTCATGCGTCGGCGCGACCGCGATAGCTTTTAGCGTAATTTATCCACTGCCTTTTGGATTCTCCTCAAAGACACCGCGTGGGCAGTGCCCAGGCGTTGTGCGAAGAGCGATACGCGCAGTTCCTCAATCATCCAGTAGATGTCTTTAACCTCTCGCGTCTTTTCGCGGCCAGGAGGCAGGGAACGCAACCGATTGGCCACATAGGCTTTGGCCTCGTCGACGTCTGCCTGCCGGTCAGCATCGCGGTCCGGATCCACGTTCATTTCCTCAAGCCTGATGCGCGCGGCCTGGATATAGCGCGGTAAATGGCGCAGATGTTGGATTCCGTGGACGGTGATGGCGTGCGCGGGCAACAGGAAATTGAGCTGGGCCCGAATATCATCGATGGCCGGCCCCTCCCAGTGCTTCAGCTCAGCATCCAGATTGGAATACTCTGCCAGGCCTGGCGCAATTGCAACGACTGCCTGGCGCACTCTGCCCGGGACCTCCGGTTTGACCGCGTTGAGCAATGCATTGAAGTCACCGGGGGTGCGCACGGGGCCGCCCTTTTCCATCATGATGTCGCGTACTGCGGCAACCCGGGCATCACTGACAAGTCCTTCCGCCCCGCCGTGGGGGTAGGAGTCGACGGCTACCCGCTGCTGTAGAGGAAGCCCTTTGACCATCTGCTGCGTATTCACCGTAATTTCCCGGAGCAGCAAGGTTAGGGTGGTGGTGATCATGGAGGCGTCGGCAGCCGCCTTGGTGGGATGGACCTTGAGCGCCACGCCGTCCTTGGTCGCTACGAGCGCGGGGTAGGCGGTGACCTCGTGTCCATCAACGACGGTTACCACTTCCTCATCGATGGCGCCGAGTGTATCCTCCGTCCATTCCTTGACCGCAGTGGATTCGGCGGCGCGGCCAACGCGTGAGACCGAGGAGGAAATGTGGCCGGCTTGGCGTTGGACTAGAGCCTGCAGGTTGCGGTCTGAGTCGATGACCTTGCCCCGCTTGTCCACTGCGGCATAGTTCATGCGCAGATGCGGAGGGAGCTGGTCGGGGCGGAAATCGCCGGCGTTGATTCCTTGGCCGCCCATCTCTTGCAAAACCGCAGCGAGTTGCTCGGTGAGTGTGCCCTCATAGGGCAAGAGCTTGGGCAGTGCGCGTTCAGCGAACTCGGGTGCCGGAACCACGGTGCGTCGAAGAGCCTTCGGCAGCGAGCGAATAAGCTCAGTTACGAGCTCTAGGCGTAGGCCCGGTACCAGCCAATCGAAGCCTTCTGTATCTAACCCCGCGAGGAGCGGGACGGGAACCATGAGTGTGACACCGTCGAGCGGGTCTCCCGGCTCGAACTTGTAGGACAAGTCGTAGTCGATGCTTCCCTTCAACCAACGGTCGGGGAAGGCATCCTCGGTGACATCGTGGTCCTCCTCGAGGAGAGCTTCGGGGTCGAAGTCCAAGGAATGTTTGTTCTTCTGCTTTTTCCACCAGGAATCGAAATGCCGGGCGGTGGTGACAGACGCAGGGATGCGCTGATCGTAGAAATCGAAGAGAGTGTCTTCGTCCACGACGAGTCCGCGCCGGCGGGCCTTCTCCTCATATTCGGAGGCCTCGGCGAGTTTGCGTTTGTTGTCGTGGAAGAAGTGGTGGTGAGTGGTCCAGTCGCCGTCGACTAGCGCGTTACGGATGAACATATCGCGCGCTGCCTCAGGATCCACGCGGTGATAGGGCACGGTCCGGTCGGCGACAACAGTGACGCCATAAAGCGTCGAGCGTTGGGTGACGACCGCAGAGCCGCGCTTTCGCGACCACGTCGGGTCAGAATAGTTGTGCTTCAGCAAATCCTTCGCCAGCTTTTCAACCCATGCTGGGTCGATGGCAGCAACGTCGCGCGCCCACAGGCGCGACGTTTCCACCAACTCAGCCGCCATGACGAACTCGGGCGGTTTCTTTGCCAGTGCCGATCCGGGGAAGACGAGGAAGCGGGTATTGCGGGCGCCAATGAACTCCTTAGAGTTGCCATCACGCGCGCCGATATTAGACAACAGTCCAGAAAGCAAGGCCATATGGATGTCATCGGGGCGACGCTCTGTGCTTTCCTGGGCTTTCCACCCGAGCTGCTTGGCGACATCCCGCAGCTGCCGCACCAGATCGAACCACTCGCGGATGCGCATATAGTGCAGGAAGTCGGCCTTCATCCGTTTGCGGAAAGCATTACCGCTCATCTCATCGCGAGCTTCCTGGACAAAGTCCCACAGGTTGAGCATGGCCACAAAGTCGGAGGTTTTATCCTTGAAGCGGGCATGTGCCTGGTCGGCTTGAGCTTGCTTGTCGCTCGGCCGCTCGCGCACATCTTGGATCGTCATGGCAGCAACGATGACCATGACGTCGTGGAGACACCCGGAAGTCTTGGCCTCGACCAGCATGCGGGCCATGCGTGGATCTACGGGGATGCGGGCAAGATCGCGGCCTATTCGGGTCAGGACAGGTAGTCCGTCTTTTTCTTTGCCCTCTAGGGCGCCCAGTTCGTGCAGAAGAAGTAGGCCGTCTCGTACGGCCTTCGGCTCAGGGGCTTGGACGAAGGGGAAGTCAGCAATGTCCCCAAGGCGCAGCGAAATCATCTGTAGGATGACGCTGGCCAGGTTGGTGCGCAGAATCTCGGGATCCGTAAACTCCGGGCGGGATAGGAAATCCTGCTCGCTGTACAGGCGGATGGCGATGCCATCCGCAACGCGGCCACAGCGGCCCGAGCGCTGGTTGGCGCTTGCCTGGGAGATCGGCTCGATGGGGAGGCGCTGCACCTTGGTGCGCGTGGAATAGCGCGATATACGCGCCGTTCCCGTATCCACGACGTAGCGAATGCCTGGCACCGTCAACGAGGTCTCAGCAATGTTGGTGGAGAGCACGATGCGCCGTCCGCGGTGCGAGCGGAAGACGCGATGTTGTTCCTGGTTGGACAGGCGTCCGAAGAGCGGAGTGACCTCCACGTTGCGCCAGTGGCGCCCCTCGATGGCCTCCATGGCGTCGCGGATATCGCGCTCTCCGGGGAAGAAGCACAGAATATCTCCTTCGCCTTCGGCCATGAGCTCCTCGATGGCTTCGCAGAGGGCGTCGAGAGGATCGAGGTCGATGGTCTTGCCACCCGATTCGACCTCGAGCGGACGGTAGCGGATCTCCACGGGGTAGGTGCGCCCGGAGACCTCGATGATGGGGGCAGGATTGCCCTCAGCGTCCGCGAAGTGTTCGGCGAAGCGCTCGGGATCAATCGTTGCTGAGGTGATGATGACCTTCAGATCCGAACGCTTGGGAAGCAGCCGCTTGAGGTAGCCCAAGAGGAAGTCGATGTTGAGTGAGCGCTCGTGTGCCTCATCGATGATGATCGTGTCGTAGGCATTGAGGAAACGGTCGCGCTGCATCTCTGCCAGCAGGATGCCGTCGGTCATGAGCTTCACGGCGGTGGTGGAGGAGACTTTGTCATCGAAGCGAATGGCATAGCCGACTGTCTCCCCGATCGACTGATCAAGTTCTTCTGCAATGCGCTCGGCGACGGTACGCGCTGCTAGTCGCCGCGGCTGGGTATGGCCAATGAGCCCCCGCCGGCCGCGGCCGAGTTCCAGGCAGATTTTTGGAATCTGTGTGGTCTTTCCCGAACCGGTTTCACCAGCGATGATGACCACCTGATTCTTTTCGATCGCCGCGGCGATATCGTCGCGGCGTCCGGTGACGGGAAGCTGCTCGGGGTAGGTAATCGGCGGCACGTTGGCATCGATGGTGCTCACCTTGTCTTGGGCGGCTGTGATATCGGCCTGGATCGCAGCAAGGGCCTTAGGAGAGCGAGCCTTGCGCAGGCGGCGACGGAATGCGCGCTCATCACTCAAAGAAACTGTTGTGAGAGCGCCGTAAAGATCTTCGCGAGTAGCAGTCATAGTTGACCTAAAAGTCTACTCGGAAGGCTATTCGCTCACAGGTCCAGGTAGAGAAATTGGTACCCTCGTGGTGACTGTGTGAACAATGATTAAAGAAGGGCACAATCAATGACTAATCCTTTTGGTTCGAATCCGGAGGACAACGGCTCCAACGGAGGGTTCGGAAGCAACCCGCAGAACGGCCCCGGTAATTCCTCCGGGAACACTGGTGGGCTTCCAAAGTATGAACCCACCAGCCACCCAGAAGACCAGGCTGGTTTCGGTCAATCCGGCAACTATGGCAACTATGGTGGCGGAGCTTATGGCTCTCAGTCCTATGGTGGGTACGATGCTGGCCAGCCGGGTTATGCCGGTGCGAGCTATGGGAATAGCTCCGGCCAAGAGGGCCTCGGCCCAGGTGCCGGTCCGGCCTATACGGGTCCAGTCAGCGCTATCGAAGCGATCAAATGGGGATTCAAGGCCGCGCTCGGCAACGCACTTTTGTGGGTGTTGGGCGCCGTCGTTGTGTTTGCTATTCAGTTCGTCCCACAAATCGGACTCAGCGTTGGTGCGCAGAGTGCCGATGGGGCGGAAACCTCTGTCATGGTGGACCTCTTCTCCTTCGTGGTGTCCATCCTGTCCTTTGTCATTTCTCTGGTTGTTTATCGTTTGGCCTACCGTGAAATCGATAAGCCGAGCCCCACATGGGGAACCCTGTTCCAGGGAGTTCGCTGGGTGCCGCCACTCGTAGTGAACCTTGTTTTGGGTGTTCTTGTCGCGATTTCCATCGTCATCGTGGTCGTCGTTCTGTTTGTTGTCGGCCTGGGTGGAGTCTCTTCGATGGATCTCCAGAATCCGGAGCAACTCAGCCAGAGCGATGTTTTCGCGCTCGTTGGCTCCATCTTTGGTGGGCTCCTAGTAGTGATGCTGATTGCGCTGTTTATTCAGCCCTTCTTTACCCTCATGCCCTGGTTGGCAGCCGATACCTCCTCGATCGGCGAGGCTTTCTCCCAGGGACTCAAGCTGGGCAAGGAAAACTACAGCCACCTTTTGCTGTTTATTGTCCTGTCTGGCCTCTTGGGTTTCGCGTCCCTTATTACCTTGGGCTTGGCTCTGATTATTATCGCGCCGGCCCTTCAGCTGGCGACAGCGCACCTGTGCCGCCAGTGCCAGGGGCGTTATGCTCCGGCAGCTTAAGGCTTAAGCCAAACCTATAACGCAACGCCGCCTAAGCTTTCCTCTTGTTTAGCCACCGCCTATCGAGGCGGGTCGCACTAAAAGGGGTAAGCCAAGGGCGGCGTTGTAGTTTTTAACGCCATTAGAGTCGGGGGCTTGAATTATGAGGCCGGGAAGAGGGCTCGGGAGCGTTCCGCAGCGTCCTGGAAGGCGGCGGTGACCAAAGAGCCAAAGGCGCGGAATTCATCAGCGCGGGCTGCAGACGATCGGAAAACGAGTCCAACCTGGCGCTCCGCCGTTACCGTGGGGGCGAAACGGGCGACCGCAAGCTGCGGGTTTTGGCATTCCGTTGCGAGTGCTGATTCAGGGGCAAGGGTAGTGCCTAGATTCCCCATGACGAGCTGCAGGATAGTGGTCAGCGATGATGCTCGGGTGACGGCATTGGTGGCTTCGGAGGGGTTCACCTTGGCGCGACGGCATAGGTCGAGGACTTGGTCGCGGAGGCAGTGGCCGTCGTCAAGCAGCAAAAGGTCAAGGTCTGCAAGCTCTTCGAGCGTGAGATCCTCGCGCCCCGCGAGCGGGTGCCCTGCCGGTGTTACGACGGTAAAGGATTCGCTATAGAGAGGAGTCTCGACCATCCCGGTGGCCTCGGTGGGCAGTGCGGCCACAGCGAGGTCTAAGCTGCCCTCGCGCAGCTTGTCTAACAGGTGTTGAGTCTGCTCCTCGACGAAGCGTGGTTCTAGATCGGGGTAGGTTTCGCTGATGGATTTCAGCAGCCCCGGCAAAATATAGGGCGCGATGGTGGGGATGATTCCGATGGTGAGGGGGCCAGTTAACGTACCGCTTGCACCGTGGGCTTGGCTGAGGAAGGCATCGGAAGCTTCGAGCGTTGCCTTGGCGTAGGGGAGGAGCGCCTCGCCGGTGGACGTCACGATGACTTTGCGGGTAGAGCGCTCGATGAGCTGGACGCCCAAGCCTTGTTCGAGGGCGACGAGTGCTTGGGAGAGCGAAGGCTGGGAGATATCGAGTTTGGCGGCCGCGGAGCCAAAGTGTTTGTTCTCCGCAATCGTGACGAAGGTGCGCAACTGGGCGAGGGTTGGGCGATACTCCTTATTGTTCATGCCTATAACTCTAACATCTCTAATTCGTCAGGCCTATTGACGTGTGAGAGGGTTCGTGGCATACTTAACAAGCGAGCGGCTGCGTACCAGCTAAAAGGCAAAATGGTGTGTGGTCGTAGAGATTTACATCACTTTTGTGCATTGTTGTGACTATTGAAGGAGTTGAATCTTCTATGCCTATCTTGACCGTTGGTGAGAAGTTCCCAGAGTTCGAACTGACTGCGCTGAAGGGCGGCGACCTCCACGACGTCAACGCTAACCAGCCGGAGGATTACTTCGAGCAGGTGTCTTTGGACAAGTACCAGGGGATGTGGAAGGTTGTATTCTTCTACCCGAAGGACTTCACCTTTGTGTGCCCGACTGAGATCGCAGCCTTCGGCAAGCTGGATGAGGAATTCCAGGACCGCGATACCCAGATCCTCGGCGGCTCCACCGACAATGAGTTTGCGCACTTCAACTGGCGTGCAACCCACCCGGAGCTGAAGGAAGTCCCGTTCCCGATGTTCTCTGATATTCGCCACGACCTCATCCGAGCCCTCGGTGTGGAGAACGCCGACGGCGTTGCTGACCGCGCAACTTTCATCATTGACCCGGACGGTGTTATCCAGTTCGTGTCCGTGACCCCGGACGCTGTGGGCCGCAACGTTGATGAGGTTCTGCGCGTGCTCGATGCGCTGCAGTCCGAAGAGGTTTGTGCCTGCAACTGGGAGGCTAATGACCCGACGAAGAACATCGACAAGCTCGAGGTCGTTCAGTCCGCACTGTAAGACATCGCTAAGCACAACCGTCCAACCATAAAGGAGTTACTCAGTGTCCATCGACAACCTGAAGTCCGCACTTCCGGCGTATGCCAAGGATCAGAAGCTCAACATCGGTACGCTGACGCGTACGACCGAGCTGAATGAGGAGCAGCTGTGGGGCAGCTTGGTCGCTGCTGCGGCCGCCACCCGTAATGATCTGGTCCTGAAGGAGATTCTTGAGGAAGCCCGCGAGCACCTCAGCGAAGAGGCAGTTGACGCAGCTCTCGGCTCCGCCACGGTGATGGCTATGAATAACGTGGCCTACCGCGCAAAGAGCTGGTTGGGCGATGATTTCGCGCAGGTCAAGTTCGGTCTGCGCATGAACATCATTGCTAAGCCTGGCGTAGACAAGGCAACGTTTGAGCTGTGGAGCACCGTTGTCTCTGCTATCAATGGCTGCGAGCACTGCCTGACTGCACACGCCAATACTCTGTTGGAGGAGGGCGTGACCAAGGAGCAGATTTGGGAAGGCGTCAAGGTCGCAGGCGTTGTTCAGGCTGTGGCGCAGGCGCTGCAGGCTGAGGCTGTGCGCTCCGCTGAGTAGATAAACAGCATGCCTTCTTAGGCGCACGATAGAAAGTCCCACTCCCGTGATTATGTACAGGGGAGTGGGACTTTTTGTGCCTCAAAGGGCTGGGGAGGTTTGCGGCCTTCTAGCCGATGACCCCGCCGAAGGCAACGCCGATGCCATAGGTAATGGCTAGCCCGAGCGCTCCACCAATGACGAGGCGGAAGACGGAACGTGCGGCATTTGTACCGGCGAGGCGAGCAGACACGTAGCCCGTAATCGCCAGGGCAATGAGAGTGATCACGGCGACGACTGCTGCGGCCATGCTCATCGGGGCTATAAAGATTGACAGGAGGGGTAGCGCTGCACCGGCAAGGAAAGATGCTGCCGACCAGAAAGCGGCGTGCCAAGGGTTCGTCAGGTCCTCACCATCGATGCCCATCTCCAGCCTCAGGTGTGCCTCCAAGAGCCTATCTTTGGCGGCGATCTCATGTGCGGCGGTGTCTGCGGTAGCGGTGTTCATGCCGTAGTCAGCCAACATGGATACGAGTTCGGCGTGTTCTTGTTCAGGAAGCTCCGCCAGTTCGCGAGTCTCCTTATCTATCATCATCCGTTCGGAGTCACGCTGCGCTGACACCGAGACGTATTCTCCCAGCGCCATCGACGCGGCTCCCGATACGGTTGCGGCCAAGCCGGCGGTGAGGATGGCGCTTGCCGACGCCCCCGACCCCACGACGCCGAGCAGAAGTGCAGCGACGGAGACGATGCCGTCATTGGCGCCGAGAACTCCCGCCCGAAGGGAATTTAACCGCGCGTTGTGTGAATCGCCATGGGGCTCGTTGACATGGTGTGCCATTTCCAGCTCCTTGAATCCTAGAGAACTGCTCTTACTCCAGTATCGTCGCTGGTCAGAGTCCTGTGAAGCGTGTATAGGCTTCGCTGTGTGTAGGGAGTGAAGGCTTAGGTAATCGTTCCCGTCCACTCACCGCAGGGGATGCCGTCCACTGACAGGCCCATCGTGAAGACTTCCTCTTTGAGATCAAAGTGGGCGGTGGGCAGCGTGATTGCGAGTGCCTCGGGGGAGTAGTTGTATTGATAATCAACTGGACGGTGGGCGTCCCTCGTGTCTTCTCCGTATGAAGCGATCTCCATCGAGCTGAGGTTGGCTTGCTCGAAGTGGGCGATGAGCTGAAGGTCGAGGGTGTGCAGCTTAAAGACGACGTCACGGTGGTGGGGCATGCCTCCGAGGAGCCAATGCACAGTGACTGAGTCCTCATGCGTCTCAAAACTAACGCCGGCAAGGTGGATGCTGGTGGCTGGGGATTTTGGGTTAGTCATAGTGGCGCCCACTGTACTCCCCATGTCGCTACTTGAAATCGAGGGAAAAGTATTCAGATTTGGTTAAGTGCAGAACCTTTTCAAAGAGCCAGCAAAAGAGCAGCGCAAGGGCGAGGGGAAGTACGACATAAACGAAGGTAATGATCATCACGTTGCCGGCGCTCCATCCCCACCCTTCGTAATTGAGAGCCGCCAGCGGGCCCATGAGTCCGGAAATTCCGAAACCGGCGGAGATTGGTGTGCCCGAGATCCCTAGAGCGCCACCAACTGCGCCCAGGATTGCGGCGGAGCAAATGACGGGAAGGAAGGTGACCGGCTTGGACAACATATTGGCCATCTGCACTTTGGGAGAGCCCAGAACATGCAGGATGGAGGTGGCGAAGCCGTTTACGCGCCAGCCGGCAACGAGGAGCGTGAAACCTGCGGCAACGGCCCCGAGGTTGGCGGTGCCAGAGGCGATGCCGTCGATAAAGATGGCGGTAGCAATGCCGACGGTGGAGACTGGGGAGACGATCATGACTGCAAAAAGAACGGCGAGGACTATGCCCATGAGGACCGGCTGCAAAGTTGTCGCACCGTTCACGAGGTCACCAAGCCACAGCGTAAAGACCTTGACGATGGGGAAGGTGACGACCCATCCGATGCTGCCCGCAACGAGCGTCACGATGGTGGAAAGCAACAAGATGGAGTAATTCTTGAGCCTATCGCCGATGAAGAGGAGCAAACCAACTGCCATGGCTGCGGTTAATCCAGAGTTGATGACGAGCCCGGTGCCTTTGAGGAAGAAGCCGCCTTCGGGATTGACGGTGGCCACCCCGGAGCCGCAGAAGGAAGCAATGCCCACGGCTGCGGTCTGAATCGGTGTCATCTTGAATTCGATGCCTACGAGGACACCAATCATCACAGGTAAAAGGCTGGCGGCTAGACCCGTCAGCGCTATTACGGTGGACGCGCCGGACCAGAAGGGGAGCAGCGCCTTGGCCAACTCGCCGAGCAAGGCCTGCGGGACGAGCGACACGACGACGGCGATCGAGATGCCGTTGAGAACCTTCATGGTGAAGGATCCGAGAGCGAGATGCTCGGCCGCGGGCGCGGCGCTGGCGTGGGGGATGGGGGAAAGCTGGCGTTCGTCGATCTGCTGTGGCGTGCTCATTCCCCAATCATACGCATAATATGCGGTTGACGGAGAATAATAACAAAGGAAGGGTGTATTTAAATTCCCTAGTATTCCACGCGTAGTTCGGACAGCCGGACTTCACCAGCCTCATCGGAGGCATCCAAATCGACAGTGCCAACGATGTGGTAGGAGTTGTCCCCCTCTGGGTCCTTGAGGATCTGCCGGACGGTCCACGATCGTGAACCCCCGACGCCACGAGCCCCTGAGCCCTTGTCGCCCTTGTCCAGGACAAAGTACTCCGGCCCCCGTGCTGCTGGCCCAGTATCGATGTCATCGTAGTCATCGAAGTAGTCATCGAGAGCTTGGCCAAAGTCGGGGATCTCCTCCAAATAATCCAACAAATCTGCCAAGCGATCTTCCTTCTCCAAGGCAAAGAGCTGCGCGAGCCGGAAGAAGTAGTTGCGCACCATGATGCCAAAGGCGCGCTGATTGGCTGTCAAGGCGGTGGGATCCTCAACGCCGAAGGCCAATTCGCGGTCCAAATCCGCCTGGGAAATGGGGGAGTCCTCGCCGGCCATTTCAGCCCACTCGTCGACGAGCGAAGAATCAACCTGGCGGATAAGTTCTCCGAGCCAGACGATGATGTCTTCGAGCTCCTCGGTAAGGAACTCGGCAGGGATCGACTGCTTGAGCGTGCGCCAAGCATCAGTGAGGTAGCGCAGGATGACGCCTTCAGAGCGGGCGAGTCCGTAGGTGGCGACAAGGTCGGAGAAGGTCATGGCGCTCTCTAGCATGTCGCGAACCACAGACTTAGGACGCAGCTCAAATTCCTTGGCCCAAGGATTGGTTTCGCAAAAAGTGTCGTAGGCCTGCTCCAAGAGCTCTTCGAGTGGCTTCGGCCAGGTGATGTCTTCCACGATGGCCATGCGTTCGGTGTAGTCCACCCCGTCTGCTTTGAGCGCCGCGATCTCCTCGCCACGGCGTTGCTTTTGCTGAGCAATTAGGACTTGGCGAGGATCATCGAGCACCGCCTCGAAGACCGAGATGACGTCGAGGGCATAGGTGTCCGATTCCGGATCCAGCAAGGTGAGTGCCGCCAACGCGAAGGGCCCCAAAGGTTGGTTCAAGGCGAAATCGCGCGGCATTTCCCGCACCACGTGGTACGGGCGTCCATAGATGTCGAGACCCTTGGTGGATTTTTGGACCACGCCTGAATTGAGAAGCCCTCGAAACAGGCTCAGCGCCGTTAAGATGTCTTCGTTCTGGCGCGCACGCGTGTTGTGACTCGTACGCAGCAGGTGTTTTAGGTGTTCGTAACCGTTGCCGTGGCGGGCGAGCACATTGAGCAGCATGGAATTGGAGACCCGGAATTGGGAAGTGAGCTGCTCCGGTTCGGCGTCGATAAGCCGGGCATAGGTCTGCTCCGACCAAGAGACCTCACCGTCGCGCGCGGACTTCTTCTTCAGTTTCTTTAGGCGCGCCGGGTCATCGCCCACGCGCCGCCGCGCTTTGGCGTTTTCGATCTCGTGCTCCGGCGCCTCTACGACGACCGTGCCTTCCGTGTCATAGCCTGCGCGGCCGGCGCGACCGGCAATCTGGTGAAACTCGCGGGACTTGAGGATCCGCTGACGGGTTCCGTCATACTTGGCCAGGCCCGTCATCAACACCGTGCGGATTGGAACATTGATGCCAACACCTAAGGTATCCGTTCCGCAAATGATCTTGAGTAGACCCTTTTGGGCCAGCCGCTCCACCAAGCGCCGATACTTCGGCAGCATGCCGGCATGGTGCACACCAATTCCCTTGCGAAGCAGCTTAGACAGGTCCCTGCCGAACGTCGTGGTGAATCGGAATCCCGCGAGCTCAGCGGCAATGGACTCCTTCTCCTCTGGGGTGATGATCTTTGACAGCGACGTCAATGCTTGCGCGCGCTCTGAGGCCTCGCGCTGGGAGAAGTGGACAACGTAGACAGGAGCCTTGCCACCAGCGAGCAAATCCTCGATGGTTTCATGGACTGCGGAAAAGACGTAAGAGAAGTCCAACGGGACTGGGCGGGTTGTCCCAGCCACGAGCGTCGTCGTGCGTCCGGTGCGCTCAGTTAAGTCCTTCTCCAGCCACGTCGTATCGCCCAAGGTCGCGGACATGAGCAAGAACTGTGCTTTCGGCAATTCCAACAGCGGAACCTGCCAGGCCCAACCGCGATCCGGCTCAGAATAGTAGTGGAACTCATCCATGACCACCTGATCGATGGCAGCTTCTGAGCCATCGCGTAGCGCAATATTCGCCACAATCTCAGCGGTCGCAGCAATGATGGGAGCGGAACCGTTCACGGTGGCATCGCCGGTCATCATGCCAACGTTTTCTGGGCCAAAAATCTCACAGAGAGCGAAGAATTTCTCGCTCACCAAGGCCTTGATAGGTGCGGTATAAAAACTGCGCTGCCCTCGCGCTAAAGCTATGAAGTGGGCGGCATTGGCCACCATGGACTTACCGGACCCGGTAGGCGTGGCCAAGATGACGTTATCCTGCGCGAGGATAGCTAAAGAGGCCTCTTCCTGCGCCGGGTACAGCGAGATTCCACGGCCGGAGGTCCACGATAAAAACGTGTCCCAGATGGCCTCATCAACCATCGGCTCGGGGACTTCGGCGAGATCGGGCAACATCTGAGAAAGGTTCACCCGTCCCACCTTAGGCGAAAGCCTTAGAGTATAAGTCTCCGCCCTGCGGCTGTGAACGACCGAGACCCTCGACAGCCGCGGCGTGTTGAGCTTATCTGAGGTTAGACGTCATCGTCCATGTCTGAGCCGGGGCCCTCGTCTCGCCCGTAGTTATCCTCGCGGTCGTCGATGTCTTCAGAGAGGATATCCGGGTTGTCATCGAGCCCGGCAAGGAAAGCCTCGAAGTCAGCCCCGATCTCCTCGCCCGTAGGCATGTGCTCTTCACCCGGCATAATGGCCTGCGGATGGCGGGAACGGTAGCGCTCCATATAAGCGTCGTACTGCTCTTCCAACTGGCGGACCACGCCCGCGATCTCTTCAGAATCCGTCACCTGCTCCTCGAGCTGCTGGTTGACGCGAGCCACGTCTGCCTCCAAGCTACCCAAGGGAATGTTGAGGTCGACGGCTGAGGCAACCGAATCCAGAAGACGGAGCGTGGCCGCTGGATAAGGCGAGGCCGCCAGATAATGCGGCACATGCGCGGTATAGCCGGCCACGCGGCGGCCCTTCTTATCCAAGGCACGCTCAATATACAGGGCGGCTGCGCCGGGGACCATCATGGTGGATTCCATGCGCACCATAGAGTTAAGGAGTTCCGGGGCATTGCCGTGCGCAGTGACCACCGTGGGGCGGGTGTGTGGCACCGGCATGGGCGCGGAGTAGAGCATGATGGTGTTCTTGATATCGAACTTTTCAACCAAGTTCACTACCGCATCCGTAAAGGCCTCCCACCGCAAGTCCGGTTCCGGTCCGGACAGTAGCAAGAAAGGCGTGCCGGAATTATCCCGCAATACCTTGATGCCCAAATCCGTGTTCTCAATCTCCACGGTGCGGTCATGGTCGATAGTGACGGCAGGGCGGCGTGAACGGTAGTCAATGAGTTCGTCGTTATTAAACGAGGCCAGCTGGCGGTTTTCCAACGCGGCTTTGAGGTGATCAGCGCTGGCTTCAACGGCCTGGCCTGCATCGGCGTAGCCATTCATGGCAACGATCATTGTGGGGCCTGCGCCTGGAGTGGAATCATCCTTGACCACTGGAGCGGGGTACTCCAGCTCGTACATGCGGCGCTGTTCTTCCTGCATGGTTGTGACTCCTCCTTCTAGCCGTGTGCTTGTTCTCGAGCGTACGACCTCAATCAGTGTTCTGTGACATGCAACGCTTAAGGCTTACCGCCTATTCCCAGAGGCGACTGGGCGTCCGGGGCGAACGCGAAGCTGGTCTGTACGCGCGGGGGCTCCCGCAGGGAACCAGTGATGATCGTTCAAGCATGCCATATGGAGGCTGGTTGTGCCAGGTTTCCACTTGCTGGGTGTGGAAAACCGGGCTACTTCCAGTGGACTGCGCACTAGCCCGGACTCGTTATCCACAGATGTGCCGTGGACGGTCTTAGTGCTCTAGCGAATCGAGGTAAGTGTGGTTCAGGCTACAAGGTATGAACACACACTCAACGCATACAGACCGCACTCCACCAATAACGACCCCAGGTCACCTCCTCGCAAACATCCCTGGCCTCCTAGGCTTCTATCCCACTGAATCGGTGGTTTTCATGGCTATCGATACCACCCCGCGGGGCCCAGCAATGGGCCCGCTTGCACGCGTCGACATCGCAGATGCCCAAGGGGCAGTAGTGGACATCTCGCCGTTACTGGCCGAGCACGCCCGCGAAGGTGTGTTTGCATTCCTTATTTCGAAGCGTCCCCTCACCGAGCTCAGGGAGGTGGCTCACTGGCTATATGGCCTAGACCGCGCCGAGGACGGGCTGGAGGTCGACGCTGCGTGGCATACCCGGGAAATCACCAAACATGAGGCTTATGTCTTGCTTCATGGAACCGTCAACGCGGATGGAAGCGGGCCAATGAAGAAGTGGGTTGAGGGGACAATACCGGCGCTGACCGACGCCCCCTCGATGCGCTCTTGCGTCGACCACAATGTTGTACCGGAGCTCAATAGGGAGGAGTTCTTTGCTGTCTTTGCCGCAGGGAACCAGTATCTGGATGCTGCCGAAGCCGATGCCTTGGCGCGGCAAGCGCAAGATGCGGCGACGCAGTATCGTGCGCAGGTAGCAGCTGCGCGGGGAAAGAAACGAAAGGACCTCTTGGATCACTTCCTCGACGATGCTCGGTGGGCGCTTCGCCAGGTGGCGTCGGTGGAGGAGGCTGAGCAGGACAGTGAGCTGCTGGCAACCTGTGCTGTGTGGCTGTCAACGACGTGGACGCGTGACCTCGTCGTGAACGTGTGCGCGACGTCGGGCGAAACGGGAGCGCATCTCCTTCTGGCGGCGGCGCGGACATTCGGCGGCGAGTTGCGGGCAAACGCGCTGACTCTCTTTGCGCTGGCGCAGCTGGAACAGGAGTGGGATATCCTCGCCGGCCCTGCATTGCAGCTCGTCGTGGAAGAATTTCCCAGCCACCGCCTAGGCTCACTCCTGTGCCAGGCATACCGTCATGGCCTGCACGAAAAGATTCGGGACTCAATTCATACAGGCGCCCTCAAAGCCTATGAAAACGCTATAGGGGAAGGGGAGGAGCATTCAGAGGATGCGGCTAGCGATGCGCAGAATGTGCCCGCTCGCCGAGCTGCTGGGTGAAGTTCCACGCGTCTGTCACGATGGTGGTTAGATCGGTGCGGCTGGGGTTCCACCCGAGCTCGGATTTGATCTTTTCCGAGGAGGCCACGAGTGTTGCGGGATCCCCAGCGCGGCGAGGTGCAAGCTCAGCCGGGATGGGGTGACCGGTTACTTCGCGGCAGGCCTCAATGACCTGTTTGACGGAGTAGCCATCCCCGGAGCCAAGATTGTAGATGCGGTGCGTTCCTGCGGCGTTGCTCTCCAGCGCTAGGACATGGGCCTCTGCCAGGTCTCGGATGTGGATGTAATCCCGGACCGCGGTGCCGTCGGCGGTGTTGTAGTCATCGCCGAAGATGAAAATCTTGTCGCGGTGCCCCAGCGCTACCTGCAGGACGAGGGGAATGAGGTGGGTTTCTACTTCGCGGTTTTCTCCAATGGTGCCGTAGGCTCCGGCGACATTGAAGTAGCGCAAGGAGGTCGCCCCAAGGCCGTAGGCAGTGGCATACGACGTGATCATGTAGTCAATTGCGAGTTTGGAGGCGCCGTAGGGATTCGTTGGCTGCGTAGGCATCGACTCCGTAATTGGCACTTGCGCCGGCTCGCCGTAGGTTGCCGCGGTCGAGGAAAAGACGAGGTTTGTGACCTCGAATTCCCGCATGGCGTTCAGGAGCGTCAGCGTGGTTACGACATTATGCTGCCAATAGTCAGCGGGGGCTTCAACGGATTCACCGACGAGGGAACGCGCCGCAAAGTGCAGCACGCCGTCGAATCCACCTTCAGACAACACCTCACGGGCGACATCAGCGACGTCGCCTTCAACGAGACGTGCCTGCTCTGGGATGGCCTCGCGGTTGCCGGTAGAGAAGTTGT
The DNA here is from genome assembly GCF_037850265.1 of Corynebacterium hesseae. Lineage (NCBI taxonomy): Bacteria > Bacillati > Actinomycetota > Actinomycetes > Mycobacteriales > Corynebacteriaceae > Corynebacterium > Corynebacterium hesseae. The sequence continues at coordinate 1,628,669 of NZ_CP137211.1, read as the reverse complement.
CGATGATGGTGACGTCGTGGCCTTTTTCGACCAAGACTGCCGCGCACACACTGCCGACATATCCGGCACCACCGGTAACTAATAGCTTCATCGTATTACTTCTCCTTAACTCGGATGGCGTGGGCGAGTTCGTCGACAAGCTCGACGGTATGCCCAGATTTCGTCGTCAGCGTAATGGTTCCGCTCTCATTGACCACCGTCACCTGCGAACCGATTTGGATTCCGCAGGAATAAAGATCATCGAAGGTCGAGCTATCGGCCTGCAAAACCTCATTGATTTGCACGATGGTGGCTTCAGTTTCTTGTCCCGTAGGGAGGTCGATGGCGCGGGTTCCCAAGTCGAGCTCCACCGGGGTCGTACCCAACTGTGCCAAGCCTGGGATGGGGTTGCCGAATGGTGAGCGCGAGGAATCCTCCAATACCGCGACGACGCGCTTTTCTACCTCTTCACTCATGACGTGTTCCCACCGGCAGGCCTCGTCGTGGACCTTGTCGATATCCAGTCCAAGGACGTCTGTGAGCAAGCGTTCAGCTAGGCGGTGCTTGCGCATGACGTTGGTTGCCAATTCGCGGCCCTGTTGGGTGAGGTCGAGGCTGCGATCAGTGCGCACGTGGAGCAGGCCATCGCGCTCCATACGAGCCACGGTCTGAGATACGGTTGGCCCAGACTGCTCTAAACGCTCTGCGATCCGCGCGCGGAGGGGAGTGATGCCTTCCTCTTCGAGCTCGTAGATAGTGCGCAGATACATTTCCGTGGTGTCAACTAGGTCCCTCACGTGGGCTTACCTTTCTGCGTTGTGGGCGGTGCGTAGCCACATAGGTTTAGACGCGGTAATAAGGATGTATTAAGAGAATATCTTAAACAATAGCGCATTCGTCGAAAGTATTGAGCGCGCAGCGCTGTGCCTCCGGCGGGGTTCGACGGGGCACGGCAACCTCGCGGGACCTTGTGGAACGACGAAAGCCACCGAGCACTGACCGCCAAAGCCCACAATGCTGTTTCAGCTGGGCTAGCAGGTAGCTGGCTCGATGGCTCATGCCAGGATTTGAATAAGAGATTTAAAGTGCGTATTCGCGGAGGCGATCGGCGCGGTTGCCTTCGCGCAACTTGGCCATGACCTCACGTTCAATTTGGCGAACGCGTTCGCGGGAGAGACCGAACTTGCGGCCAATCTGGTCGAGGGTGCGCGGAACCCCATCATCCAAGCCATAGCGCAAACGGATGACGTCCTGCTCGCGCTCCTCCAAAGAACCAATGACGGAGCGGATATCGGAGTGGCGCATCGAAGCAACCACGGCGGTTTCGGCGTCCGTTGCTTCGGCATCCTCAATGAAGTCTCCCAGTGGAGCCTCTTCATCGGTGCCCACCGGCATATCCAAGGAGACAGGATCGCGGGACTGACGCAGCAGCATTTCGATCTTGGACTCTTCGATTCCCGATTCCTCTGCGAGCTCCTCGTTCGTAGCCTCGCGGCCTAGGGATTGGTACATCTCGCGCTTGATGCGCGAAAGCTTATTAACCTGCTCAACTAGGTGTACAGGGAGGCGAATTGTCCGGGACTGGTCAGCCATGCCGCGGGTAATGGCCTGGCGGATCCACCAGGTTGCGTATGTGGAGAACTTGAAGCCCTTGGCGTAGTCAAACTTCTCCATAGCGCGAATCAGGCCCAAGTTACCCTCCTGGATGAGATCCAGTAGCGGCATGCCGCGGCCGGTATAGCGCTTAGCCAGGGAGACCACGAGGCGCAAGTTTGCTTCCAAGAGGTGGGAGCGTGCCTTCTTACCTTCGCGGGCCAAAATCTTCAGGTCACGCTTCTCCGCGCGAGTCAACTTCTCAGCATTGGCAAGCTTGTACTCGGCGTAGAGGCCAACCTCAATGGTCTGCGCCAATTCAACCTCGTCCTCGGCGCTCAGCAGCGCAGTCTTGCCGATTCCATTGAGGTAAACGCGGACCAAGTCCGCGGAGGGATTGTCATTGGTCTGGTTACGGCGTGAGCCGCGGTCAACTTCCTGTCCGTCCTCGTCCTGGACGCTAGCAGCGGATGATGTGGCCATCTCATGCCTCCTAAGTTGCGGCTTGGTTCATCCCCTACAACGGGCCTTCGCGTCAGATAGTTCCCACGGGCCCAAAAATGTTTAATCACCCGGGATGTGCGAGAGGTTTTAGGCCATTTTGGGGGAGGCGCGCCGAAGCTAGACCTCAACGAGCACGGTAAACGGTCCTTCATTGATGGAGGACACGCGCATCATCGCTCCAAAGCGGCCTTCTTCCACAGTGATTCCGCGCTCGCGAAGGCGAGCGACAACTCCCTGGATAACCGGCTGCGCGGCTTCACCCGGTGCGGCATCTGACCACGATGGGCGCCTGCCTTTGGCCGTTCGTCCGTAGAGGGTGAACTGACTTACCACCAGAACAGGCGCACCGCTGTCGGCCACGCTCGTCTCGCCTTCTAGGACGCGCAGCTCAGCGATTTTGCGCGCCATCGTGTCCATCCGCTCTTCCAAGGTTGGTCCTTCGGCAGTGCCGGAGTCAGAACCTGCCGCGACGTCCTCGCGGGAAATACCGACGAGCGCTAAGACGCCGCCGGTATCCGGGCAGGAAATAGAGCCGACAACGTCGTTGTCTACGGTGACGGTAGCTTCGGAAACGCGGGTTAAGACAGCACGCATGGAAGGGAGTACACGACCTTTCTGGTGAGGAGTTCTTTCTCAGATGACAAACGCGAGGGGCTTGAGGGAAAGGAGGGGACTACTCAGTGTTGCTAAATGCCAACAATTCCGTAGGGATGAGAAGCCCATGGCGGATGAGATCCACAATGGCTGGAAGCGCGGCGCTAACCAACTCGGATTCCTCAAAGCCCTGCGCGGCGGCATAGAGCTCGATGGTCTCCCCAATGCTCAGCCCGTGGGGATTGAGCCCGGCGACGATCGCCGCGAGGTGCTCGTCGACGTCATGCTGCCAGCGCGGACCGTCCGTGCGGCTGAGCCGTAATGCTGCGCGCTCAAAGCCCATGCCAAGCTCCGTGTCGGGCAGTGAAACGTCTTCGCGGGCGACACCTGGGCGCAGCTGCACATGCTTTGTTTCCAGCTCACCCGGCACCAGGTTGCGTAGCCATTCAATGCGAGCAAAGTATTCCTCCACTTCGGGCCCGAGCGGATCGATGACCGGCTGCGCCATGGTTTCTGCCAAAATATCGGAGGGCTCGCCGTCTGCAATGCGCTGGATAGCCACGAAACCAAACCCGATGCCGGTGACATCATGATCGCGGAAATGCTCCAGCCAACGGCGTGAACGCTCCTGGCCTTCGGCACTGCGAACATCCACGGATTCATCGCTCAACCACGTGGAAACATAGAGCGCAGGGTCCGCCACATCGCGCTGAATGATCCACGCGGCCACGCCGGTATCCGGCAGCCACGAGGCAACCCGCTGCTGCCAAGACTTGTCGCCTTGGTGTACCCACGCAGCGAGAATGTGTGCGGTGCCCCCAGGATTGAGGTGCTCCACAGCTTGCGATATGACAAGCTCACTTGCTCCATCCAGATTGAGGCCGGAATCCCGGTACACGTGGCCCACCTTGGGCAAGCCCACCACGAACGGAGGGTTAGCAACGATTCGGTCGAAGCTCTCGTGCTGCACGGGCTCGAACCAAGAACCCTGGCGAAGCTCAACACGGTTTTCTGCGCCTGCAGCAGCGACAGTAGCGCGGGCAAGTTGGAGGGCTCGCTCGTGAACGTCGGTCGCAACAATTTTTTCAGCAGACTCCAGTTGCCCAAGGATTTGTACGCCAGAACCCGTGCCCAGGTCTAGTACTGAGGACACGGGTGTGGTCGGGGTCGAGTGCAAGAGGGAGAGACTGGCAGAGCCTACTCCCAACACGTGCTCGGAGCCGGGCACGTGATCCACTAGGGAAGCATCAACATCGGAAAACACGATGCGGTTCTTACCCACGATGACGTGTGGCCGAATGTCATAAGCCACGTAGGCGGTGCCGTGCTCGTCGGTAAGCACTGCGCCGCAGTCGAGCAGCCGGGTGGCTAGGCGTGCTCCGAGGACGTCGGAAAGCAGCGTGGCCGGTACGTGTTCGTGCAGCAGGAAGATCCGGATGAGGTGGTCCAGGCGGGAATCACCGTTGGCTCCCAGTGCCACGGCGGCTGGCTCGCCGCGATGTAGCGCTTCGGTGTACTCCGGCCCCAGGTGTCCCGCGATACCGTCCGCGCTCAACCCTGCCTCAGCAAAGACGTGGGCTAGTTCTTCCGCAACGTCTGCGATGGGGTTGTCCGGGTTCATCGCCGGGCCGAAAGGGGAGGGCTGTTGGGTGCTCACAAAAATATCCTTTGATAGTTGGGGGAAGGAAACGGTGACTTCTTAATCTTCGTGCTCAATTGTGTTGGTCGTTGAACTCTCCGCGTCCGTGCCCGAGGGGGAAGTGTCCGATGAGGGCGCGCCGGGAAGTTCGCCGTGAGCACCGCTGGTGATTTGTTCGCGCCGTGTCTGCGCCATCTGTCGGGCGAGCGCGGGCTTGTAGACCGCTTTGTCGCGTTTGTCCTTCTTCTGCCCCCGCCCGTTGCCGATGACCACGGCTATCCAGGGAAGCGGGAAGGTGACGCCCACGACGATGGCGGCGGCAATCCACCAATGCCAGGCATACACCATGACACCAGCTAGAAGCAGCGAAGGGATGCGCAGAAACTGCAAAATTGAGTAGATAACTTCGCGGCGATGCCGGTCCTGGCCGGGAGCGAGTTTGGCGGTTGTAATGAGATAAGCCTTGCGCCCGAATCGACGCCCACGCCGCCGCCCCGATCGTGGGGTATGGCGGGCGTTATCGCGCGAGTTCGAAGGGGTCATGCCCACCAGCGTAGCGGTAGGACTCGCCAACTTCGATACCGATGCGGCATGATAGTGGGCGTGAGTACGACGACTAAGACTATTGAACGCCCTGATGTCCGCGAGGATACGTCGACCAACGACGACACCCCGAAGTTTTTCCACTATGTAAAGAAGAACCAGATCCTCGATTCCGCGGTCAACGGTAAGTACGTCGTTGCCCTCTGTGGTGAGACCTTCCCTGTCACCAAGCAAGCCAAGCCTGGTTCGCCCGTGTGCCCGGACTGCGAGCGGGTATATAAGAGCCTGCGCCGCCGCTAAGCGTGCCGTCGACGCGTAATGTTGCGTCGACGTAAAACGAAGACTTTCACAAGAGCGGGATGTTGGGATAACTAGAGGGGGATAGTCGCTGACCGTGTCTACACAGACTCCAGCACAAAGATTTGCCAATAATGGTTCGCTGCGTGTGTGGCAACGCGCGGCCTTGGATAAATTCCTGGCCACCAAGCCGAAGGATTTCATGGCGGTGGCAACGCCAGGCGCAGGTAAGACTACCTTCGCCCTGCGCGTGGCCACAGAGCTCATGGCGGACCGTACCGTAGAGCGCGTGATCGTGGTGGTGCCCACCGAGCACCTCAAAGTGCAGTGGTCTGAATCTGCCTCCCGCGTGGGGCTCGCGCTGGATCCGAAGTTCACGAACTCTTCTGGAGTCAACCCCGCCATGGATGGCGTGGTGGTGACTTACGCCCAGGTAGGGATGCACCCCTTTAAGCACCGCGCGGTGGCCTCAGCCCGGCGCACCTTGGTGATTCTCGATGAGATCCACCACGCCGGCGACGCCAAGAGCTGGGGTGACGGCGTGCGCGAGGCCTACGACGACGTGGAACACCGCCTGGCGCTGACCGGTACGCCCTTCCGCTCGGATGATTCCCAGATTCCTTTCGTGCGCTACGAGGAGGACGGTGAGGGGCACTTGGTCTCCCGCTCCGATCACACGTACGGCTATGGCGATGCGCTTGCCGACGGCGTCGTGCGCCCCGTGGTCTTCCTCAGCTACTCCGGCGAGTCTCGCTGGCGCGATAGTGCCGGCGAGGAGCATGCGGCCCGCTTGGGCGATATCCTCAATCCGGAGCAGACCGCCCGCGCGTGGCGCACTGCTCTGGACCCCAAGGGCGAGTGGATCCCCACCGTCCTTCAAGCTGCCCACACGCGTCTGATGCAGATGCGCCGCAACATGCCGGATGCCGGCGGCCTCGTACTCGCTACCGATACGACGACGGCGCGCGCCTACGCGAAGATCCTCAAGCAGATTTCGAACACTCCGGTATCCGTCATCCTTTCCGATGACCCGGGTTCCTCCGCGCGTATCGCAGAGTTCTCCGAATCCACCGACGAGTGGATGGTGGCCGTACGCATGGTGTCCGAGGGTGTCGACGTTCCGCGCCTCGCAGTGGGTGTTTATGCCACGTCTGCCTCGACCCCGCTCTTTTTTGCTCAGGCCATCGGCCGCTTCGTGCGCTCCCGTATGCCGGGAGAGACCGCCTCGGTATTCCTGCCGTCTGTCCCGGTCCTGCTGGGGCTGGCGGAGAACATGGAGAAGCAGCGCGACCACGTCCTCGGAGGGGAGAAGAACCCCGACAAGGAGGGCTGGGACGATGAGTTGCTCGAGGACGCCAATAAGAAGAAGTCCGAGCCGGACATGCTCGAGCCTTCCTATGAGTCCCTCGGCGCGGAAGCAGAATTCTCCGGCCTGCTCTACAACGGCTCGCAGTTCACCACGGGCAATATCACCGACGAAGAAGAAGACTTCCTCGGAATTCCCGGGCTTCTCGACGCAGACCAGGTCAAGGACCTCCTTCGCAAGAAACAGTCCGATGAGATGGATCGCCGTGAGGCAGAGGAGAAGGCGCGCCGGGCTGCTGAGGCGGCGGAGGAACAACGTCGCAAGCTCTACGGCACCCCGCATGCGCCCAAGCGTGGGGCGGAGGCGTCGGCAAGCAGCACCGGATCCCAGTCAGGCGTGGTGGATGAGATTTCCGCGCTGCGCAAGGAGCTCAACACGGTGGTCTCCATCACCGCTCAGCGCACCGGCCGCCCGCACGGAGCCATCCACACCGAAGCGCGCAAGGCCTGCGGCGGACCTCCTACCGCGCTGTGTAACGCTGAGCAGTTGCAAGAGCGCATCGATTATCTGCGCAAGTGGTAGCTGCGCGGACGCAGTAGAATCCGGCACAGTATCCGGTGGCGAAGGGTAGGCTCGGCAGCATTGTGAGAAGAGTGCTCTAGGCCAAAGAAAACCTAAGGAGAAAGATGATGAAAAAGCTCATCAACTCACCGGACAACGTAGTAGCCGAATCAGTAGAGGGCTTCGCGTTAGCCCACGGTGACATTGTCACTCGCAACACGAACCCGCTGTTTGTTTTCCGCAAACAGAAGAAAGAACACGGCAAGGTTGCCATTGTCTCCGGCGGTGGCTCTGGGCACGAGCCGCTGCATGCCGGTTTCGTCGGCCATGGAATGTTGGACGCGGCCGTGCCCGGCGCTATGTTTACATCTCCGACGCCAGATGCCATCCAAGCAGCCACCGAGGCAGCTAATGCTGGGGCGGGAGTGCTCTACATCGTGAAGAACTACACCGGCGATGTGCTCAACTTCGATACTGCGGCAGAGCTGGCTGAATTCGATGATGTTGAGGTCAGCCAGGTCATCGTCGACGACGATGTCGCGGTGGAAGATTCTACGTTTACAGCCGGTCGCCGCGGCGTTGCCGGAACGCTGTTGGTGGAGAAGCTGGCCGGTGCGGCGGCCGAGCGCGGCGATGATCTCGTTGCGGTGACCGCTGTGGCGAAAAAGGTGGTAGAAAACACCGCGACTATGGGCGCGGCGCTTTCCGCCTGCACCGTGCCCCATGTGGGCAAGCCTTCCTTTGACCTCGGGGAAGACGAGGTTGAGTTGGGCGTGGGCATCCACGGCGAGCCGGGCCGCAAGGAGATTCCGCTGGTTTCGGCCGACGACGTAACGGACCACTTGCTTGATCCCGTCCTGGCAGACCTTAAGCTGAGCGAAGGCGAGCGCACCATCGTCGTTGTCAACGGCATGGGAGCCACCCCGGCCTCTGAGCTTTACGTGGTTTACCGTCGGGTAGCTCAGCGCTTAAAGGAGGCGGGGGTGAGCATTGAACGCTCCCTTGTGGGCAACTTCGTCACGAGTCTGGATATGGCCGGGTGCTCCGTGAGCGTTATGCGCGCCGACGACGAAGACCTGGCGCTTTTCGACGCCCCCTGCCACACCGCCGCACTACGCCAAGGAGTGTAACTATGACAAATGATGTAACTCTTTCAACCGACTGGGCATTAGCGTGGATGAATAATTGTGCTGCAGCTGCGCATGAATACCGCGAGGAGCTCATCGAGCTTGACCGCGCCATTGGAGACAGCGACCACGGTGAAAACGTCGATCGCGGCTTCCGCGCCGTCGTGGAGAAGATGGGCGCGGAAATCTCCCCAGAGGATTCTACCGTCGCTGATGCTCTGAAACTGACGGCAAAGACACTCATGTCCACCGTTGGCGGCGCCTCCGGGCCGTTGCTAGGGACCGCTTTCTTGCGTGCGTCTAAGGCTGCCGGTTCCGGGGCGATTGATGCGCCCACGGTGGCCGGTCTAATCGAGGCTGCGCTTGAGGGGATTACTGCGCGCGGCAAGGCCGCGGAAGGGGAGAAGACGATGGTCGACGCCTGGGCGCCGGCCGCACGAGCTGCCCGTGAAGCGGCGGATGCCGCGCTGAGTCCCGCTGAGGTTGTGCGCGCGGCTGCTGACGCCGCAGCAACCGGCGCGGAGGATACCATTCCGATGGTGGCAACGAAGGGCCGCGCTTCCTATCTTGGGGAGCGCTCTGCTGGGCACAAGGATCCGGGTGCTACGTCCTCGGCTCTGTTCCTCGCCGCGGCTGCCGACGCTGCCGAGACTTCAACGAAGGAGGCATAAAACATGACACAACCGCGCGTTGGGCTTGTCCTTGTATCGCATTCGGCCAAGCTCGCTGAAGGCCTAGCAGAGTTTGCCGGACAAATGGCCGCTGATGTGACCATCCTTCCCGCCGGCGGCTTGGAAGACGGCGGAATCGGAACTTCCTACGACTACATCGAAGGCGCCATCAGCCATGCCCTCGGCCAAGGTCTCGGCGTTGTCGTCCTCACGGACTTGGGCTCGGCCACGATGACCGTTGAGTCTGTTCTTGAGTTCCTTGATGAAGAACAAGTCCGGTTTGTGGACGCCCCACTAGTCGAGGCTGCCGTTGCCGCAGCCACCGCCGCCCAACAAGGCGATGACCTTGCGGCCGTCGTCAGAGCTGCGGAACGGGCCATCGAGGTCTTCGTGCCGAAGCAGTCTGCCGCCGCTGATCCAGTGGATAAACAGGAACCCGAGACTAACCCAGATAGGTACTCGCTGACAGTGACCGTGGCTGATGAGGCGGGACTTCACGCCCGTCCAGCCTCCAAGGTCGCGGAGATGGCCGCAGAGGCAGACGGTGTCATTGTCCTCTCCTTTGATGGCGAAGAGGTGGAAGCAGACTCTGCAATGATGCTGATGTCTCTTGGAGCTTGTCAGGGTGCTTCAGTGACTATCAGCGGTGACGCTGCTGATAAAGAGGTCATTGACCGGATTGCTACGGGCATTGAGCTGGGGCTCGACGGCTAAGGCGCCTGGGAAATCGATGAGCAGCGGGCAATGACCCCCGTACGCGGGGATTGCGCCCGCTGCCTTCGCATAAGCTATCGGGCAGTGACCTAGCCGAGTCTTCGCGAAAGTGGGAAGTTATGACCCAGCCCGACTATGTGGAACCTAACTACTACGCAGCGGATCCGCACCAGGCTCCGTACCCGCAGGCTTATCCGAATTCCTATGCGGGTTCCTATGCGCCGGTGCCTTATGAAAGGCCATCCACTCCGAACCCGCTCGCCCCATGGGCACTGGGCTTCGCTATCGTTCCGCCACTTATCGACATCGCGCTGACACTCCTCATCAGCCCCGTTGGCTTCGTACTGTCGATGTTGACCACCATCACTGGGTGGTGTGCAGCAGGGCTTGGCGTTGCTGCGCTCATTCTCGGATCGGGGCGACGCCCTGAGCACAGGGGGACCGGCATGGCGGTGTGGGGAATGCTCATTGGTTTGGGCTGGAGCTACATTGCTCCTTTCGTTTCCATGGCACTGATTTTTGTCGTGGGGCCAAATTATTAGCCATCCAATGCGCATAGAGCGCGCAGAGCACAGAAGAAGCGGCGAGGAAGGTTAAACCTCCTCGCCGCTTAAATCTTTCTGCTCTCCCTAGTCTAGGTAGTCGCGCAACACCTGAGAGCGTGATGGGTGGCGCAGCTTGGACATCGTCTTGGACTCGATCTGGCGAATACGCTCGCGGGTAACGCCGTAGACTTGGCCGATTTCGTCTAAAGTGCGCGGCATGCCATCGGTCAGGCCAAAGCGCAGACGAACCACGCCGGCCTCTCGCTCGGAGAGGGTCGTGAGCACGTCCTGGAGCTGATCCTGCAGCAAGGTAAAGGACACAGCGTCGACAGCAATGACCGCTTCGGAATCCTCAATGAAGTCACCGAGCTGGGAGTCGCCCTCATCACCGATGGTCTGGTCCAGAGAAATGGGCTCACGAGCATACTGCTGGATCTCCAGCACCTTCTCTTCGGTGATATCCATTTCCTTCGCCAGCTCCAGCGGGGTGGGCTCGCGGCCCAAGTCCTGCAGCAGCTCGCGCTGAATGCGGCCCAACTTGTTGATGACTTCCACCATGTGCACCGGGATGCGGATGGTACGAGCCTGATCAGCCATGGCGCGAGTAATGGCCTGGCGGATCCACCAGGTGGCATAAGTGGAGAACTTATAGCCCTTGGTGTAGTCGAACTTCTCAACGGCGCGGATTAGACCCAGGTTGCCTTCTTGGATGAGATCCAGGAAGGCCATGCCGCGGCCCGTGTAGCGCTTAGCCAAGGACACCACGAGGCGCAGGTTTGCCTCGAGGAGGTGGTTCTTCGCCTTGCGGCCGTCACGAGCGATGGCGCGCATGTCGCGCTTTTCCATGGGGGAGAGCTTGGCGGCCTTGTCGCCTTCGGCGCGAGCCTTCTCCATCTCGTCCATACGGTACTGAGCGTAGAGGCCTGCCTCGATGCGCTTGGCCAGGGAGACCTCCTGCTCGGCGTTGAGCAGGGCGACTTTACCGATCTGCTTGAGGTAGGCGCGGACAGAGTCGGCCGAAGCAGTCAGCTCCGCGTCTTTACGGGCCTGACGCAGGGCAGCGGATTCATCCTCATCCCAGACGGAGGAGCCATCCTCCTCTTCGTCCTCGGAGTCCTCATTCTCCAAATCGTCATCATCGTCACCGAACTCGTCGTCCTCGTCCATCTCCGCGTTGTCCGGATCGAAGTCGATGTCGGCGTCATCGGACGTCTCGGCGTCCAACTCATCGGTCTGATCCTCTGCGAGGTCCTCCGAAGACTCGGCGCTTTCCGGCGAGGTTGCCTTCTTTGCCGCCGACTTGCGCACCGTCTTCTTGGCCGTCTTTTTCGCGGCCTTCTGGGCGGACTTGCGAGTAGTTTTCTTCGTTGCTTTCTTGGCCGTCTTCTTAGCCGTTTTCTTGGCGGTCTTCTTCGCAGTCTTTTTCGCGGTTTTCTTGGCCGTCTTCTTAGCGGTCTTTTTTGCCGTCTTCTTGGCGGTCTTCTGTGCAGGTGCAGATGTCTCGGAGGTGCTCTTGTCCTCGCCGAGTACCTGGTCTGAAGAATCAGTGGCTGCCACGTACGCCCTTTCGACTTGCTCTCTGAGTGGAAAATATGGGGACGCGCAAGTTTGTCGCGACTAGTCCCCGATGCTAGCCCGCCTCCGAGATGAGCGAGGGAGGCGCGCCGCTGGATATTCGATAATCGACAGCCCAGTATAGATCATTTTTGTCAACAGGCGGTGACTGGGGTCAACTAGGGAACGCTGGGACGATATAGATTAGGGGCGAATTCCTTCCTTCGCCGCCATTGCCGCGCCCACGATGCCCGCGCGATTGCGGAGCTGAGCAGCAACGACCGGTGTTTCAATTTTGAGGTGCTCGCCCCACTTGTCGAACTTGCGGGAGATTCCGCCACCGATCACAAAGGCTGAAGGGTTAAACAGCGCCTCATACTCGTGGAGTACGCGGTTGACGCGCTTTGCCCACTGCTTGGACTTGAGACCTTCACGTTCCTTGACCGCGGATGACGCCTGGTGCTCTGCTTCCTTCTCACCAACGATAAGGTGGCCAATCTCCGTATTGGGGAAGAGCTGGCCGTCCAGAAGGAATGCGGAGCCGATGCCCGTGCCCAGGGTCAGGAAGATGACGGGGCCCGAACGTGCAATGTCATCACCGTAGGCCACTTCGGCGAGGCCGGCCGCGTCGGCGTCGTTAAGCACGGTGAAGGGCGCGTCGAGGTATTGGCTCAACAAATCCTGCGCATCCACGCCAATCCAAGACTTATCAATATTCGCCGCGCTGCGAATCACTTGGCCTTTCACCACAGCAGGCATCGTGATTCCGACGGGGCCGTCCCAGCCTTTCTCGGCGACGATTTGGGCAATTACTTTTGCTACGGCTTCCGGCGTAGCGGGCTGGGGAGTAGCGATCTTCAGACGGTCACCGACGAACTCGCCTGTCGCGAGGTCTACCTCGGCGCCCTTGATGCCGGAGCCCCCAACATCAATGCCAAAGGAATGGCCCTGGTGCTCAAGGCTCAATGTCGTGTCCTGGTACTGTGCTTCTTGCGCGGTCATACTGACAGTCTATGTTGAGCGCGGCGTTGATGTGGCAACAGTGTGAGTTTCGTATCGCTGGCGGAGTCGGCACTGTGCCGTTCCCGTATTAGTGACCGCATTGTGGGTGGGTGTGAGGAGCGATACTCAGAAAAATATCCAGCACTCCAAGAGCGGTGAATGCCCAGCTCATCCTGTTAAAAGTCGCAGGGTAGGGGGTAGAGGGGTGGGGCGGTTGGTGCCCCCATCGCGGGGCGAGTGTGACATGGGGGCTTGCGTGGTTTACGATGCCGTCGATAAATAGACGTACCAATCAATCTGACTCACAGGGGCAAGCATTATGGCCACCGATTACGACGCACCGCGTCGCCGCGCAGAAGACGACCTCGAGACCGATTCCCTCGAGGGCCTGAAGGCGGCTGAAAACGACAACAACGGCATGGATGACGATGGTGAAATCGTCGAGGCTTTTGAGCCGCCGTCAGTGGACCTGACCGGTGAGGAACTCAATGTCACCGTCGTGCCGCGTAAAGAAAACGAATTCACTTGTTCTGTGTGCTACCTGGTGCAGTCCAATAAGCGCCTCGACCACGAAGAGGATGGGCAGCCAGTCTGCATGGACTGCGCCTAGCGCAGCAGTTTATCCTGCGCGCGATGTTTAGCCCTCGGAGGCTGCTGCCTGTTCTGGAAGGAAGGCCGCGAGGAGCTTTTCGGGGTTGGTGGAGCCGATGAGCCAATAGGGGGTGGGATCCTCTGGGTCGTCGAGGACGAGCATGACGTGCTCAGGAACCCAGCCATGCGTGACAAGGAAAGCAGCCGGATCGAGCTGTGGTCCCAGCGCATTGCGCCGCGCGGTGGCCGGCACCGCGGTACTGCGGGAGACAACATCGCTAGGCAGCTGTGCGTCCTTCACGGTGAGCCACCGGGTGCCATCGGCATCCTGCTCCACTTGAACTACTGTGTTGGACCACGTCACTAGCACCCACACGGCGATGGCACTAAGCAGAATGGCGGGAATAATGACCCACATGATGCCGCGGTTGAGACTGACCGTGGCCGTGGAAATCGCCACGACGAACGCAGCCATAAACCACCAGTACCACGGCACCCATTGGCGCTCGCGATAGAGGATGACGGGGGATTCAGCAGACGCTGTGGGGGAAACAGGCGATGAATTCGAAGTCATGGCCTCTGAGTCTAGTCGTCGGGGAAGGGCAGAACCCAACGCAACCAAAGGTGCCGGGTAACCGCGGTAGACGCGGCACGAAGCTCCATCCCTCGGGGTAGGGGATGGTGAGGACAAGGTAGGCTGGGCCGCGTGAATGAGCAACACCCCCTTGTAGATCCGGTAAGTCCATTCGGAGACATTCAGATCAAGCGCCTTGATAAGGAGCTTCCGCTGCCGCAGCGAGCCCATCGTGGCGATGCTGGCGCGGATCTCTACGCCGCGCATGACGCTACTCTGCGCCCCGGAGAGCGCGCGCTCGTCGGCACTGGCATTGCTCTTGCCTTGCCAATCGGCACGGTAGGTTTGGTCCACCCGCGTTCGGGCTTGGCGGCCAAGCACGGGATTTCCGTGGTCAACACGCCGGGCACCATCGATGCGGAGTATCGCGGTGAGATTAAGGTGTGCCTTATTAATCACGATCCCGATAAGACCTTTGAGGTCGAGCGCGGGATGCGAATTGCCCAGCTTGTTGTCCAACGAGTGGAGCTCGTGGGCTTCCGCGAAGTCGAGGAACTCGATGACACCGCTCGCGGCGACGGCGGGTACGGATCCACTGGCGTCAACTGAATCAGTTGCACGTGGCAAAGCCTGCGCGTGCGCGGGCCATACCGAGCAACCCCACATCCGACAAGCACAAGTTATCCGGCACAAGACACAAAACGAGGAAGGCGCAAAACCATGGCGATGTGGCCCTTTGGCAAAAAGAAGAAAGATGCTGGCAAGGACGAAAGCCAGGACAAGAACACCACCGTCCGCACTGATGCCGCAGACAAAGAAGTAAAAGAAGCAACGGCCGAACCAGCGTCGGCGGAGAGCTTGGCAACGAAGGCCGGAGAAAGTTCGACCGCTGAGGGGCCTGCACAAGCCAGTGCAGGGCTGGTCCGCGAGGATCAGGATGACGTCGAAGGTGTTGCCGGGGTAAAAGCCGTGGCGCACGACGCCATCAACGGTGAGATGGGCCCCTACGACGGCGACAACGTGGATATCGCTGAGTTCAACTTCGAGGACTTTTCCGTCGGCCTTTTGGACCTGGGCTCGATGCGCATCCCGCTGCCGAAGGGCTCTCAGGTTCAGGTGGAAATGGGCCCAGACGGCCCTCGTATGCTCCACATTCTTACGCCGCACGGACGCATGACGCCCGTGGCCTTCGCCGCGCCGCGCACGCCGGGGCAGTGGGCGGAATCTGCCAAGGACATCGTCAAGGGTTTGGAAGCAGATGGGTTTACAGCGCATCCGGAGGATGGTCCTTGGGGTTCTGAAATCGTCGGCACCAGTGATAAGGGTGGAATCCGAATCATTGGTGTGGAAGGGCCGCGGTGGATGTACCGTTTGACCTTGGCCGCTCCTGCGGGCAAGGAAGAGGAGCTAGCGCAGCTGGGACGCGAAGTCGTCGCGCGCACCTTTATTTATCGCGGCGAGCAGCCAATTCTTGCCGGAAGTTCACTTCCCGTGATGCTGCCGCAGCAGCTCGCTGAGCAAGTCCAGCAGGCGCTTCAGGAGCGCCAGCAACAGGCAGCGCAACCATCCAGCGCTCAAAACTCCGCGCCAGCGGATAATGCTGCGGGCGCCGAAAGCGGCGCGGAGGCCGAGGCTCGCGAACAATTGCGCAATCTCGACGACCACGAGAACAAGTAGCGCGCCCTAGGCCATTGGCCGTGACCCTCCCGGCTACTACCGAAAAGGATTGTTGAAACACGTGACCACCCCTATGCCCGAAGGGCGCGATACCACCGAACACGGCACTACGCCCGCCTCTGAGGCCTCCATGGACTCCACGACTACTGAGACACCACAACAGACTGCAGCAGCGACCCCAGCGCCTGAGGCAGAACCGTCGCTGCTCGAACAAATGGGAGGCCTGACCGGTCTGGTGTCTGCGACCCTGCCCGTGCTGGTGCTCATTCCGGTTAACAACATGTGGGGCCTGGGGCCTGCATTGGCCGCAGCGCTCGGTGTGGCGCTGGCCATCAGCCTGTGGCGTTTGGCGCGCAAAGAGACGTTGCAGCCAGCATTTTCCGGGTTGCTGGGTGTCGCCATCTGCGCTGGTATCGCGTGGTTTACAGGAGACGCCAAGGGCTACTTCCTTTATGGAATTTGGATGTCGCTCGTGCTGTTTATCGTGGCGGTTGTCTCCATCATCGTGCGCTGGCCGCTTGTCGGCGTGGTGTGGAAAGGCCTCAACGGCGATGGCATGGGGTGGCGAATCGTGCCGAAGGCACGGCGAGCCTATGCCTTGGCAACGGCGGGTTGGGCCGCGGTCTTCATTGCCCGTTTCGTGGTGCAGCGCGCGCTTTACGACGCCGATGCCACCACCACCCTCGGCATCGTTCGCATCCTCATGGGGTGGCCGCTAACCGGCATCGTCACCATCTTGACCGTCTGGATGGTTCGCCGTGCCAACGCCGCGGTGGAGGAATCACAGGGCGTAGAAGGAGCACACAGCTCCGAAGCCACCAAGGAGAGGATCCATGACTGAGAGTGCTCACAACGCTGCTGATTCAAGCGTTGTCAAAGGGGCGTCCTTCGACACCACCATCGAACGCATGGGGCACGGCGGTGTCGGAATCGGTCAGGCGCCCGACGGGCGCGTGTGTTTCGTCCCCAGTGCTTTCCCGGGCGACCAGGTGAGGGCGACAGTTACCAAGACGAAGAAGACCTTCGTGGAAGCGGAGATAATATCCGTCCTCCAGCCAGGTGAGTACCGCGTCGAGTCTTCGTGTCCCGCGGCACAGCGCGGTGCAGGTTGCTGCGATTTCGCCGAGCTAAATCCTGCGGCGGAACCAGGAATCAAGGCCGCCGTCTTGCGCGATCAACTACATAGGGTGGCCCGGCTTGAGGATGTGCCCGAGATTGAGGCTATCGATGTCGCACCGCAGCGCGGGTGGCGCACGAGGGTACGGCTGGGCGTCGACAAGCAAGGCCGTGCCGGTGTGCGCAAGCGCGGCTCCACTGAGCTGATTACAGACGTGGCGTGTAGCCAGCTGGTGCCGGGGCTCGTCGCAGGTCTGGTGGGGCCTGGTGCCCGCACCTTTAGTCCTGGTGCGGAGGTTATTGCGGTCCTGGACAGCGATGGCAACCGCCACGTTGTCGAGACACGGAAAGCACCGCGCGGACGGCGCATTGAGACTATCCGGGAAGTAATCGAGGCCCCGACAGAGGACGTCGTGCAGCGTGCCGACGGTCACGAGTTCCGTTTCCCAGCCACCGCTTTTTGGCAGGCGCACGTGAGCGCGCCTGACGTGTACACCAGTCTCGCACGCGAGTGGCTTGCTGCGGAGGCGGGAGAAAGCACTGCCGCAGATGAATCCGCGGTCGACGCAGTGGCTTGGGATCTCTATGGAGGGGTAGGGCTTTTCGTTCCTGCTCTGGCTGAGGTCACGGCGCCCCAGGGCGGGCACACCACCGTGTTTTCCGTCGATTACTCGCCGGCGGCTGCGGCGGCACAGCCGGGTCTTGCAGAGTATGACGTGCACTTTCGTACCGACAAGGTGGAGCAGGTAGCGAGCCAATTGCCAAAGCCAACGACGGTAGTTTTGGATCCGCCGCGCACCGGTGCTGGCCGGGATGTGGTGGCCGCAATTGCTGAGGCAGCGCCGCAACGCGTCCTGCACATCGGATGCGATCCCGCTACCTTTGCCCGCGATATCGCCGCGTGGTCTGAGCGCGGCTACCGCATACAGCGCTTAGCAATGGTGAATGCTTTTCCCGGAACGCACCACTTTGAAACCCTGGCGCTATTGGTCCCCGCGGCACAGGTGGCATAGCTTTCGCTTCGAGTGCTGCCGGGGCAATGATTGACGTGTCACGTGTGTTAGCGGGTACGGTGGTAGAGAAGAAAACGATCGATGAAGGGGTTTAAGGCAAGCTCTATGGGCATTCTGGATTCCATTCAATCACCAGGCGATCTCAAAGCCCTGAGCAAGACGCAACTGGTTGAGCTCGCGGCGGAGATTCGCCAGCGCTTGATTGAGAAGGTGTCCGCTACCGGCGGTCACCTTGGCCCTAATTTGGGTGTTGTGGAGCTCACTGTGGCGATCCACCGCGTCTTCGATTCCCCGCGAGATCCCATCGTCTTTGACACCTCCCACCAGGCATATGTGCATAAGATGCTCACAGGCCGTGCCGGTCAATTCGATACGCTGCGCCAGAAGGGCGGCTTGTCTGGCTACACGGACCGCGGGGAGTCTGAGCACGACTGGACGGAATCTTCCCACGCCTCGGCGTCACTGTCCACGGTGGACGGCCTGTCCAAGGCCTTCAAGATTCGCGGTGAATCGCACCGCAATGCCGTGGCGGTTGTCGGTGACGGCGCCCTGACGGGTGGCATGTGTTGGGAAGCGCTCAACAACATTTCTGCGGATAAAGACCGCAACGTTGTCATCATCGTGAATGACAATGGCCGCTCCTATTCACCGACCATCGGCGGACTCTCAGAGAACCTTGGGCGCATCCGCGCGCAGCATGGCTATGACGAGTTCATGGCGCTGGGCAAGAAGCGCCTGAAGTCCATGGGCTGGGTAGGTGAGCGCACCTTTGACGCTTTGCATGCGGTCAAGGAAGGCGTGAAGTCCACCGTCCTGCCCACCGAGATGTTCCCAGAACTGGGCATCAAATACATTGGTCCGATTAACGGACACGATATCGACGCCGTGGTCCGGGCACTGAGCTACGCCCGCGACTATGACGGCCCCATCATCGTGCATACGGTCACGGAGAAGGGCCACGGCTTCGCACCAGCGGTCAATGAGCCGAAGGACCAGATGCACTCCACAGGGGCTATCGATCCAGTCACCGGTGTGTCCAAAGGACAGAAGCAACCGGGATGGACTGCGGCCTTCTCCGAGGAACTCATCAAGGCCGGTCATGCCCGCGAGGATATTGTGGCGATAACCGCCGCTATGGCAGGCCCAACGGGATTAGCTCCATTCCAGGAGGAATTCCCAGAGCGCTTCTTCGATGTCGGAATTGCAGAACAACATGCCATGGCCTCTGCGTCAGGCCTGGCGCTGGCAGGTATGCACCCGGTGGTGGCGGTGTATTCAACCTTCCTCAACCGCGCAGTGGACCAAGTGGTCATGGACATCGCGTTGCTGAAGCTGCCCGTCACCATCGTTCTCGATCGCGCCGGTGTCACAGGATCCGATGGTCCCTCGCACAATGGTGTCTGGGACATGGCGCTGATGAGCATCGTCCCGGGTATGCGCATCGCCGCACCGCGCGATGGTGCCCGCTTAAGGGAGCTCTTCAACGAAGCAATCGCCATCGAGGATGGCCCGACGGTAGTGCGTTTCCCTAAGGGCAACCTGCTGGATGATTGTGAGGAGCTCGAGCGCCTCGATGATGGCGTCGATATCCTGCGTTATTCCGATGCTGCTGAATCAGCGGCCGAAGCAACGGATGTTCTGATCGTCTCCATCGGCGCCATGAGTGCTCGGTCCTTGGGGGCCGCCGAGCGGTTGGAAGCCGAAGGCTTCAACGTGACCGTCGTTGATCCGCGTTGGCCGGTTCCGGTCCCACAATCCATTATCGCGCTGGCTGCGGATCATGACCTCGTGGTCACGGTGGAGGACGGGATCCTGCGTGGCGGCGTGGGTTCCATGGTGGCCGAAGCACTCGATGCTGCCGATGTGGATACCCCTGTGCACCGACTCGGCGTGCCGGGCTGTTTCCCCAAGCACGCCAGCCGCGGTGAGGTTCTTGAGGAATTCGGGCTGACTCCGGAGGGAATCGCGGAGTCCGTCAGCGAGTGGGTAGCTGCTCGCAGCTAAGAACGCGGGCGAGTGAGCGCTACTGCTCCAGCCCGTGGCGCAAAAGCGGGGAGGCAAGCTCGATTTGCCACTCGCGCGCGCCCTGGGAACGTAGGAAATCGGGGATATCCGAAGCATCTGTGATTTCCCCGGCGACGCCACCCTCTGGGCCGCACGCCGCCCACACGGCCATGCGCAGCAGGCTGGGTTTGAGAATGAGCTCGTAGCTCATGCCGAGCTCATCGCCGAGGTCCTCGAAGTCACTACGGATTTCGGTGTAGAGCTGCCACAGTTCGGGGAACTCCCGGCTAAAAACTGATTTGGAAGGAACCGGGCGCGGGCTGCGCAGCACCTTCGGCCATTGCTGGCGCGGGCTGGCCAGTGCGGTTTCAACCGCGTCGAACCACCGCAAGGTCGCACCCCCGCGGCGTCGGGGAAAACCTTTGATTTGGTTGATTTCGCGTGGCGAGCGGGGCACGCGGCGAGCAATGTCCACCAACACGCGGTGCGGTAGTACTCGGTTGGGGGCCACGTCCTGGGTGCGCGCGATAGATTCGCGGCGCTGCCACAGCTCGCGAGCCACGGCGAGCTGCTCGCCGGAGCGAAGCGAGGACACGCCCTTGAGATCCCGCCACGAGCGGGGCTCGGGGCCTTTAATGCGCGCGTGGTCGTCGACTATCTTCTCAAACTCCTCATAGGCCCAGTCGAGTTTTTCCTCCTCCGCGAGGATATCGCGCAAGGTCACAGCGAGCTCATTGAGTAACTCCACGTCAAGCGCCGCATAGTTGCGCCACGACCGGGGAATGGGGGTTTCGGACCAGTCGGAATCGCCGTAGCCCTTTTCCAATTGGACGTCGAAAAGCTCCAGCACCATTGCTGCCAAGTTGGGGTGGGCAAAGCCGGCGAAGCGAGCGGCCAGCTCGGTATCGAAGAGCCTGCCTGGGTACAAGCCCAGCCAGGCTAGGCAAGGAAGATCGGAGGGGGCCGCATGGACGACCCAATCTTGGCCGTTGAGCACCGGTGCTAAGGCCGCGCGGAGCTCAGCCCTGTGGTGTTCCGGGGCGAGCAAAAAAGTGCCCGCACCTTCTCGGCGAATTTGTACAAGGAACGCGCGGTCGTCATAGCGGTAAGCTGACGCGCGTTCGGTGTCGATGGCGAAGGGGCCAGTTCCAGCTGCCAGGCGGTCGGCGGCGGCGTGAAATTCACGGGGAGAAAGCAGGACCTTTGGCGTTCCGTCAACCGGTACCTGGCGCAGCTCAGCCATGTTAGCGCCCGAGCTCCGCTACGCCTTCTGGTGGCAGCCCCGCAACGAGGGAAAGAACCTGCGCAAAAGCTTCCACGTGTGGGGCGAGATCTAGGCCGGCGGCGGTCCAGGAGGCGCGCATTTCTAGTTGGTAGGCGCGCGGCGGGCCGCCGATCTCGCCGAAACGGACCGAGGCGGTCGACGTGACGGTGCCGCCTAGGTTGGTGTGGGTAGCCTCGCGCACGTCGAGGGATTCGGTAAGCCACTCCCAGGCGACGTCGGGAAGCAGCGGATCCCCAGCGACGGCATCGTCCAAGTCTGCTTGGATGTAGGCCACGAGGCGCATTGCGCCTTCCCAGGCCTCCTCAGCGCCGGGATCGTGGAGCAGGATGAGGCGGCCGAAGGCATCGCCGTCAGAGTCAGTGGGGATGTTGTCCCCGTGCTCGTTGCGCTCAACTTCCAAGCCGATGGCGTGGCTGAACGGCGCTAGCCGCTGCGGTGGGCGGATGGTGCCCAACGTGATTTCTGGGCGCAGCTGTGCGGCATGGAGGGACTCAACGGCCTCCGTGAAGGCGGCCGGGGTGCTCGGCTCCGCAGGGCGCGAATCGGCGGGGGAGGCGGCGGTGCGATCGTGCAGGTTGGTCGGTGCCCCTGCGAGGTTGCGCGAAGAAACGTCGGAATTGCTCACGGGGAACAACGTATAAGCTCCGCCCTCGTGGCGGTGGAAGGCGCGCCGAAAGGCTAGTGGCGCGAGGGGTCGTCTCCAACTTATGATGGATGCGAAACTCTGTCGGTTGAAAGAAGGAGAAAGGCATGTCGAAAGTCAACTTCGCCGAGCTCAATAAGGTCCAGCGCTATTCGCAGCACGCGGTTTTTCAAGTAATCCCCGGTGCGCTGGGCACCGAGCGCGAGGAGATCGTGGCGCAGGCACAGAAGTTCTTCGCGGATTTGGAGGAAGCAGGCGTGGTTACCGTTCGCGGTATCTATGATCTCTCCGGGATGCGGGAGAGCGCTGACTTCATGATCTGGTGGCACGCTGAGGAATTCGCCGACATCCAGAAGGCCTTTGCGGACTTCCGCCGCGAGACCACCCTGGGGCAGGTTTCCGAGGTGACCTGGGTGGGCAATGCACTGCACCGCCCAGCGGAGTTCAACAAGTCCCACCTGCCGTCCTTCATTATGGGCGAAGAGCCCGGCGAGTGGATTTCCGTCTACCCCTTCGTGCGCTCTTATGACTGGTACACCATGGATGAGGAAAAGCGCCGCCGCATCCTCATGGAGCACGGCATGCAGGCACGTGATTATCCGGACGTACGCGCCAACACCGTGCCAGCCTTCGCGCTGGGTGACTACGAGTGGATCCTGGCCTTTGAGGCCCCGGAGCTGCACCGCATCGTGGACCTGATGTACCTCATGCGCTACACCGAGGCTCGTCACCACGTGCGCGAGGAGATTCCTTTCCACACCGGCCGCCGCGTGAAGGACGTGGCTGAGCTCATCGCGATCCTGCCTTAAGAACCGCGATGATTCGCGCTAGCTGCCGCGAAAAGCGCCGGAAGCCGGTTGAGGGTTTAGTCCTCGACCGGCTTTTCTTCTAGATCCAGGCAGATGGAATTGATGCAGTAGCGCAGGTCCGTCGGCGTATCGTAGCCCTCACCTTCGAAGACGTGGCCGAGGTGGGATTCACAGTTAGCGCACAGTACCTCGATGCGGCGCATACCCAGTGAATTGTCTTCGCGCTCAATGATGGCGTCACCGGCCAAAGGGGAGAAGAAGGACGGCCAGCCGCAGTGCGACTCAAACTTTTCCGTGGAGCGGAAGAGCTCGGCACCACAGGCGCGGCAGGAGTACACGCCTTCGGTAGTCGTGTTGGTGTACTCGCCGACGTGCGGTGCTTCCGTTCCGGCCTCACGCAGAACGTGGTACTCCTCGGGGCTTAACCGCTTGCGCCATTCGGTATCTGCAATGAGCTTGAAATCAGTCATGCAGGGAGTTTATCGCTAGCCTGAGGCTTTGGGCTAGTGCCTCGCTCCGCGGACCACCAGCCGGCCACGGTGGTGGCGGTCACCACGATGAGCAGTCCCCACCCGATGGTGGCGATGAAGACGCTCATCCAGTGTGCGGCGGTGGGCATGCTTGTCGACGTCCACTCGAGCGGCGCCAAGAATAAAAATGCGGCCAACCATGCTCCCCACGTGTGGAAGACCGAGCGTCCGAGCATCACCGTAAACAGCATGGGGATAAGCCACATGGAGTAGTACTGCTGACCCAGGGAGGAAAGGAAGAAAATGCCGACCATGATGGCACCACTTGTGCTCAGTGCCCAGAAGGTGGGCTCGTTGTCGCGCCAGCGTAAAAGCCCAAGGATGCCCACTGCCGCTAGTGCCGCGAACAGGATCCAGATGGGGTAGTAGATAATGCCGGGCAGATCGAAGTAGGCGCGCACGCCCGGCCATGAGGCGTTGGCATAATCGCGCGTTGTGGCCAGGTAGGGAAGAAGGTTGGCGCGGAAGCCTTCCACGCCCGGAACGAACGGCCAAGCCGCAAGGTTGGCTACCAGCGGTATAGCCACGCCCAAACCTAAGGTGAGCCAGCGCTTGCGCACCAAGGCGAGGAAGAGCAGCGGGGCAAATTGCGGCTTAACCAGAATCGCCAGACCGATGCACAGCCCGGCGGCCCATCCGTGTTTATCCAACAAGACCAGAAACGCCACCATGGCGAGTAGAAGCACGCCGTTGATATTGGTAAAGACCAACGTGTTGATGACTGATTCGGTAGCGAAGGCAGCAGCGATGCTGACTGGCCACAAGGGGCCTCGCAGGCCGTGGCCTACGAAGCGAGTCAGTAGGGCCAAGGCGGCGACGATGGCCGCGGCGTTGGCCAGGATGAAGGCGATGCGCGCGTGTTCCTCGGAAACAAGCCCCAAGGGGGATAGGAGGAGCGTTGCGCCCGGGTTGTATAGGTAGAGCGGCTCGACGAAGGAATAGTTCTGTTCGTAGACCGGGTTGCCCTCCCACAGGTTCCGGATTGCGCGGTAGACGGTGCCGAAATCATCGGTCACCGTGCCGTTGAAGGCGAGCACGAACACGCGATGGAAAACCAAGACTATGGCGGCGGGCCACGCGGCGGCCGTCCACAGTCGCGCGGAATCTGAGGTTGAGGGAGCCGGAGAAGTCACGGCAGCACAGTTTACGGTGTTTGGGTTCGTTGATAGCGCAGAAACACCGTGCTGTCGACAGCAGCAACGTTCTCCAACTCGAGCTTGAGCGCAGGGGAGGTGGCTTTGCCATCGACGACGGGCTTTTCGACGGAGGGCGATAGGTGCGGGTCGAGCGTCAAATAGAGCTTGTCCACAAGCCCTTCGGCGATTAAGGCGGAATACACGGAAGGGCCGCCCTCACAACTGATGCGGCGCGCGCCCCGGGCGCGAAGGGCTGAGATTGCCTCGCTCATGGTACCGGTGCCAATGCTTAGAACGTCGGCACCGGCCTCGACGAGGTGCTGGGCCTCGGGCGAGGATGCGCGTTCCTCCGGGGTAAGAACAATGGGGCCGGAGGCTATAAACTCTTCGAACCCGGCAAAGTCAAGGGAGTGACTGAGTACGGCGAGGCGCGTGCTTGTCGACGGCCCGTATTCCTCCGCCTTCACCGTGGCTGAGCCGACGACGGCAATATCGGCCCATTCGCGCAGTGCGGCGAAGAGTTCACCGTCGGTGGCGTTGCCCATTGGCCCTGAGGTTCCATCGATGGTGGCGGAGCCGTGGAGCGTACTCACCGCAATCAAGCGGATTCCTTCTCGGTCGGGCCCCATGAGGTGGTTTATCAGAGCAGTGTCACTCATGGCGCCCCACGGTACCTGAAATGTCGACGACGGCTTAGGGCGTGGGATTGGCCGGAGCGTATGTGATCAGGCGCGTTGGAACCGCCATGTGCCGAAGCGCAGCGCAGAGGCTCCCCAATGCAATAGCAGGAGCACCAATAAAGCAAGGGACAACCGGTGCCAGCCTTCATCCCAGGAGCCAAGGCACAAAGTGCCGACAGGGAATGTGGAGCCCCACCAGCCTGGGCCATAAGGGGCCCACGCGACTACCGCTTGGTAAAAGCAATACATTGCGAATACTACGCAGGGCGCACCAATGATGAACACGATGATGCCGTAGAGGTGGGCGTCAAAAAGCAGCGTCGAGGCCGCCGTTGACTGTCCAACCACGCCGAGCGGGATCCATGCCGTACCCGCAGCCGCCTCGCGCGGCCTATCTTGACGGCGTGCTAAAGACCAATAGCAATAAGCGAACAGCGGAATTGCGGTGATGAACGTGAGGAAGAAGCACAGCTCGCCGGCATAGCGGTAGAACTGCCCGTGATTGATAGCCAGTTGACCCGCGGAAGTCGCCGCCACCATGGGGGAGACCAGCGCCAGCCCCCAAGGAAACGCGGGCTTGTCGTAGTGGTGCTGCTGTTTGAACAACCCCCACAGCTGCCACAGACAGACCACGACCGAAAGCGGTGCGCCAATCCACCAACTTGCCAACTGGAAGGCATCGGTTCCGGTCAGCGCGGTCCATGCCGAGCCGCACGCCAGCAGGCCCATCGTGTACATGCCCCACCCAGCCATATTCTGGTGCCGAGGCGGTTCATTTTTCGTTCCCACGGTAAAAATCACCAGCAGAACAGCTGCGATAAGAGCAAAAACGATTTGGCCTATGCGTAGACCATGCAAACCCGACAAAGTTGACGCAATTGAGGTTCCCATCAAGGAGCCTGCCCAGGCTGGGCCGTACTTTGGCAACTGCACATCTATCACCCTATGCCTGCACGTGTTGCTATTGAACCATTATGGAGTTATCGGGTAACTACGCGCGGGGGCAGGTCCAATATCGTGCAGGCTTTATCAACCATGCCGTGCCCCAACGGGTTGAGCTATCGTGTCTGGCTTTCTTGGCCAGTTTCAGGAACAATGAGAAAATACCCCCGCGTGAACAGATAAATGCGGATTCGTTTTCCACTTAGTATCCACGCGGAGGCTTGTGTTATACGCTGCACGTCTTTTACCTGCAGCTTTAATGGTGGTCCTAGCTGGGATTGAACCAGCGACCTTTCCGGTGTGAACGGAACGCTCTCCCACTGAGCTATAGAACCTCGGTGCAGCACTTAAGGTACACCGCGCGTATGGAAACCCCTAATCGTCCAGCTCAACCGTGCTTTCATTTACTCTGCGTGCATTTATTCTGGTTGGTTGCTCGCGACTGTAAGGGTGTAGTGGCTACTCAGGGCTGTGCGAGAACGGATGGATCTTGGAGTTCTCCCGACAGTACTAGTGTGTTCCTAGTGCAATCATGCGCAATCACTGTAACCGCAGTCTCAATCACATTAATGTAATCCATGCGCTGTTGGATGGTTGGGGATTAGTGCTGTGGGCTGCGGATTTGGAAACTGGGTCGGTGCACGATAAAGTTTCTTCTCGCACCACGGCATACCAGCCGGGAACGTGCAATGCGGATGTAGCGCAGTTGGTAGCGCATCACCTTGCCAAGGTGAGGGTCGCGAGTTCGAGTCTCGTCATCCGCTCCAAGGCTTTCTTGATGCTAGAGGGAATCTTGAGCAAGTAAATAGCCTTGATAAATGGATAAGCGCGATTAGCTCAGTGGGAGAGCGCTTCCCTGACACGGAAGAGGTCACTGGTTCAATCCCAGTATCGCGCACAAGGACTTAGTCCTAGAAACCGGGCCTGGTTTCGAATGCGGATGTAGCGCAGTTGGTAGCGCATCACCTTGCCAAGGTGAGGGTCGCGAGTTCGAGTCTCGTCATCCGCTCCAGCACATGTAGTGTGTGAGGCGGTATCGCCACGGTGGAATGGCCGAGTGGTGAGGCAACGGTCTGCAAAACCGTGCACACGGGTTCGATTCCCGTTTCCACCTCAAAAGCTGGCGCCCAACTTCGGGTGCTGTGAGCGCGTTTAGCTCAGCGGGAGAGCGCTTCCCTGACACGGAAGAGGTCACTGGTTCAATCCCAGTATCGCGCACAGGGAGTTCCTTACGGACTCCGTGACAAACTCCGGTTTGTCGCGCGGATGTAGCGCAGTTGGTAGCGCATCACCTTGCCAAGGTGAGGGTCGCGAGTTCGAGTCTCGTCATCCGCTCCACGTCGAGTGCCCCTCCACTATGGAGGGGCACTTTTCGTTTTCTTGTTTGCCGGGGTGTATGGCTAGGGGCGGACCAGGGAACTTTTCCACTGCATGCAACGACTACTTGGTAACCTCGCACAATCCGTGCGGGGTAAGGATTGGCTCGAGGATCCCTCCCGGCGATAGGATGAGGGAACCTTCAACCAAAAGTTTCATCAGACCATCAAGGAGTTGTTCTGGACATGCAGCTGCGTCAGGTCACCACAGGGATTGCTGCCGGGGCAGCCTGCCTCGCGGTCGGGCTGTCCGCGCCACTAGCGGCGGCACATGACTCAGTCATAGGCGGCAACGTTGTGAGTGATACGCCGCTGGAGGAATTCCCCCGCGAAATCACGTTGGAATTCTCTGGTATTCCAAAGGACAACTTCAACACCTTTGCCGTGAGCGATAAGACAAGCGGCGACGTTCTCTTTGACGCAACCCCGACCATTGACGGCCGAAACCTCACCGTCGAAGTCCCCCAGGACGTCGAGCCCGGTGATGGTGACTACCAAGTAGGTTTCCGCATTACGTCCTCCGATGGGCACTCCACACTCGGTTCCGTGCCATTTAGCGTGGCCTCCGGGGCTGGGGGAGATAAGACTGCAGATGCTTCTGCCGATGGTGCCAAGGAAAGCGACGATGCAGAAGAGTCTCAGGATCCCCTGAGTTCTTTGCCTACCGCGGCCAAATGGATCATTGGTGTAGGAGCAGTTCTCGTCGTCGGCGCAGCCCTTTTCGCCTTCGGAGCAAAGACCCGCCGTTCTGGCGGAGAAGACCCAGAAGGCTAAGCACCACACGGTTCTGATGATGCGAGAGTCAAACCGCATTTTATTTCACTACTGTTACTGCAGAAAGGCATGTCACATGCTGAATTCCCGTATTTTCCTCCGTGCTTCCGTGGTTGCCGTTGCGGCTGCCGGCCTTACACTGGCAAGCTGCTCGACGAGCGAGGAAGATTCCACCGCAGCCCCATCGAGCGCAGCAGCCAGCGCTGAGAAGGACAAGGAAGCAGCGACCAGTGGTTCGGCTTCTTCCTCCGCTGAGTCCGGTGTGACCTTCGAGGATGCTGTCGTGCGTGCCATGGAGAAGGACTCGGATATGACCGCGATCTTCGGCACACTCCACAACCACACGGACAAGGACATCAACGTGGTTGGCTTTACCTCTTCGGTGAAGGCGGAGCACTACGAGATCCATGAGGTCGTCGATGGCGTCATGCAGGAAAAAGAAGGTGGATTTGATCTGCCCGCTGGCGAATCCGTTGAGCTCGCACCGGGTAGCTTCCACTTCATGCTGATGGGAGTTACAGAGCCCGTTATGGCTGGCGAGACCGCCACACTGACGCTGGAGCTTAGCGATGGCTCAACGGTCGACCTGGGCGACATCCCCGTGCGTTCCATCGGCGCAGGCGACGAGAACTATGGCGATATGGGCGGCATGGATCACGGCGACGATATGGACCATGGCGACATGAAGCATGGTGATCACATGGACCACTCAGAGTCCGCAGACATGTCGGGCATGAAGACGGAAGAGCACGCTCACTAGAAAAGCGTTCTCTGGGCCAAGGTAGGCAAGTTATCGGTTCTCACGAGATAAGGAGACATCAACGATGAGCGGGTTCGAGGAACCTGTCAGCCGGCGTGGATTGCTCGCCGGAAGTGCTGTGGCTGCAAGCGCGGTAGCGCTCGCCGGTTGCGCGAAGGGGGAGGAGTCAGGGCAGTCTTCGGCGGAGTCTGCAGACGCTTCCCAAGCAGCGCAGGCCGGTGATGCCGGAAGCACCGGGCCGGAGCGCCGCGAGGAAACCATGGGTGGCGATATCGTCGCCTTCGATGGCAAGCATCAAGCAGGCATCCAAACCCCGGTCCAGGCGCACGTGGAATTGGTCGGTTTCAACCTGAAGAAGGAGACCACCGCACGCGGCGCGGCCGCACTCATGCGTCTGTGGACGGAGGACGCTCGCCGCCTGTGCACCGGCGAGAACCCGCTGGGTAGCCTCGAGCCTGAATTGTCTACCACCCCGGCAAACCTCACCGTCACGTGCGGTTGGGGAGAAGGATTCTTTGACACGGTGGGCGTCGCCAAGCCCAGCTGGCTGCGAGATATCCAGGACTTTGAACACGATGATTTGCGCCCTGAATGGGGACAGACCGATATCGTCCTACAGATCTGCAGTGATGATGCCTTCACCGCGGCCTATGTACTGCGGCATATGACTCGTGCCGGTAAAGACTACGCCGACGTCGCGTGGATTCAACAGGGGTTTAGCCACGCTTATGGTTCCGCACCGAAGGGAACAACCGCGCGCAACCTTTTTGGGCAAAAAGACGGCACGGTCAACCCGCGAAGCGATGAAGATTTCAATGAGCAAGTGTGGATCGAGGACGGCCCCTTTGCCGGCGGCAGCGCCATGGTGGTTCGCCGCATCCACATGAACCTCGATACGTGGGAGCAACTTGATCGTGCTGCACGTGAAAACGCTACAGGTCGAGCGCTCGATACCGGCGCACCTCTAGGTGGCAAGGACGAGTTCGACGAGGTTGACCTGGACGCGCGAAACGAGTTTGGCCTCAAGGCTATTGATGAAAACTCGCATGTCGCCCGGGCACATCCTCCGGTCGACTCACCTCATCAGAAGCTGCTGCGCCGTCCGTATAACTACAACCTTCCGCCTTCCCCGGAGACCACCAAGCGCGGTGAACTCAGCAACGCTGGATTGATCTTCATTTGCTACCAGAAGGATCCTACGGCCCAGTTCGAGCCCATCCAGGCGCGCCTCGACAAAGCGGATCGCCTCAACGAGTGGATTACCCACATCGGCTCGGCCGTGTACTACATGCCTGCCGGAACTGAGGGCGAAACCTTTTGGGGCGAATCGCTCATCCGCAGTTAAGAGGGGTAGACTAAGCCGCTGTAACTTTCTCGTTGAGCGCTGCTCGGCCAGGTATGTCGAGCGGCGCGTGAGCGCAAAGGAGCGCAACAAGTCATGGCGGAAATGATTCCAGCAGTCCCGGTGAACTACGAGCCGATCACGGTCCCGGCCGGTACTGCCGTGGGAGCAGCGATGCGCGAGCATGAGCTGCCCAACAAGGGCCCCGAAGCAGTAGTCGTCGTCCGCGGCGCCGACGGTACTCTCTACGACCTTTCCCACACGCCGGACACTGACGCCGAGTTCACTCCGGTTGCTGCCTGCGAGGAAGACGGCCGCGCCGTTATTCGCCACTCCTGTGGGCACGTCATGGCCCAGGCCGTGCAGGCGGAGTTCCCCGGCACCAAGCTGGGCATTGGCCCGGCCATCGAGAACGGCTTCTACTTCGACTTCCAGACCGCAGAGCCCTTCACTCCGGAGGACCTCAAGGCCATTGAGAAGCGCATGAAGAAGATCATCAAGGGTGGCCAGCGCTTCGAGCGCCACGTCTACTCCTCCCCGGAGGAAGCGGAGCAGGCGCTTGCTGCCGAGCCGTTTAAGCTCGAGCTGGTCCAGGACAAGGGCAACGTGGACCCTGATTCCGATGAGGCTGCCGAGGTTGGTGCCGGCGATCTGACCCACTATGACAACGTCAACCCGCGCACCGGCGAGGTGGAGTGGTTTGATCTGTGCCGTGGCCCGCACGTTCCGACCACCAAGTACATTCCAGCTTTTGCCCTGACGCGTTCCTCTGCTGCTTACTGGCGCGGTGACCAGTCCAAGGCTGGCCTGCAGCGCATTTATGGCACTGCCTTCGAATCCAAGGAAGCACTTGAGTCCTACAAGACCATGGTGGAAGAGGCAGA
This sequence comes from Corynebacterium hesseae, assembly GCF_037850265.1. Taxonomy (NCBI): domain Bacteria; kingdom Bacillati; phylum Actinomycetota; class Actinomycetes; order Mycobacteriales; family Corynebacteriaceae; genus Corynebacterium; species Corynebacterium hesseae. The sequence goes on along the minus strand of NZ_CP137211.1, from coordinate 1,597,904 downwards.
AAAGCGCGACCACCGCCGCTTGGGTGCCGAGCTGGACCTGTTCTCCTTCCCGGATGAGATCGGTTCCGGTTTCCCGGTATTCCACCCCAATGGCGCTACCGTGCGCATGGAGATGGAAGAGCACTCCCGCCGCCGCCACATCGCTGATGGCTACTCTTTCGTGTCCACCCCGCACCTGACCAAGGGTGACCTGTTCAAGAAGTCTGGACACTTGGACTTCTACGCGGATGGCATGTTCCCGCCGATGCAGCTCGATGGCGAGTGGGATGAGGACGGCAATTGCACCAAGCAGCCGCAGGACTACTACGCCAAGCCGATGAACTGCCCGATGCACAACCTCATCTTCGCTTCTCGTGGCCGCTCTTACCGCGAGCTGCCGCTGCGCCTCTTCGAGTTCGGTACGGTGTACCGCTATGAAAAGTCCGGCGTTGTTCATGGTCTGACTCGCGCCCGTGGCTTCACCCAGGATGACTCCCACATCTACTGCACCCCTGAGCAGCTCGAAGATGAACTGACCAAGGTTCTGGAGTTCATCATTTCTCTGCTCAAGGACTACGGCTTGGACGACTTCTACCTGGAGCTGTCCACCAAGGATCCGAATAAGTACGTTGGCTCTGATGAGATTTGGGAGCGTTCGACGGCTATTCTGCAGTCCGTGGCGGAGAAGTCCGGTCTTGAGCTGGTTCCGGACCCGGCGGGCGCGGCATTCTACGGCCCGAAGATTTCTGTCCAGGCTCGCGATGCCATTGGCCGTACCTGGCAGATGTCTACCGTGCAGCTGGACTTCAACCTGCCGGAGCGCTTCGAACTGGAGTACACGGCGTCGGATGGCAGCAAGCAGCGCCCGATCATGATTCACCGTGCGCTCTTCGGGTCCATCGAGCGCTTCTTCGGCGTGCTGCTGGAGCACTACGCCGGCGCCTTCCCGGCGTGGCTGGCCCCGCACCAGGTGGTGGGTATCCCGGTGGCGGATACCTTCGCACCGCACCTCGAGAAGGTGTGCGCCGAGCTGCGCTCCCGCGGCCTGCGCGCTGACGTCGATACTTCCGACGACCGCATGCAGAAGAAGATCCGCAACCACACCACCGGCAAGGTGCCATTCATGCTCCTGGCCGGCGAGCGCGACGTCGAGGCAGACGCCGTGTCCTTCCGCTTCCTTGACGGCACGCAAGTTAATGGTGTGCCCGTGGAAGCCGCCATCAACGTCATCGAGGCTTGGGTGCGTGAGCGCAACAACGATCAACCGACCAAGGAAACCATCGCCGAGCGTGTCTAGGTGCAGATGCATCTAGACAGAGCTGAGAAAGGGAGCACACACAGAGTGGGAGAGTACGTCGATACCGGCCTGGGAACCCCCGACCGCTTAGAGCGCCTGTGGGCGCCGTACCGTATGAGCTACATCAAGCGTGAGGGCGGCGCCGGCGACGTTCCAAAGGAAGCCCGTAACCCGTTCGTGGAGATCCCACAGATGTCGGACGAGGACGGGCTCATCGTTGCCCGCGGTGCGCTTGTTTATTGCGTGCTCAACCTTTATCCCTATAACGCCGGCCACATGATGGTCATCCCGTACCGCCAGGAATCTGAGCTGGAAAACCTCACCGAGGAGGAGTCCCGCGAGCTCTTCCAGTTCGCGCAGGCCGCCATCCGGGTCCTGAAGAAGGTGTCCGGCCCCGATGCCGTCAACGCTGGATTCAATCTGGGGCGGGCCTCGGGCGGATCGGTGGGGCAGCACCTGCACATGCACATCGTTCCGCGGTGGAGCGGAGATTCAAACTTCATGACTATTGTGGATGGCGTTAAAGTGCTGCCGCAGCTCCTCAAAGACACCCGTTCCCTTCTTGCTCAGGGATGGGCGGAGCTCGCCGCCGAAGGAATCATCTCAGGAGAAGCGCATGCTTAGTGTTCACGGGCGCAAACCCGCCGCCGTGGTTGTGGTCCCGGTGGCCAAGCTCTTCCTCAAGATGGGCCTGACCCCGAATATCGTCACCATTGTGGGAACGATCGTCACCATTGCCATATCAGTCATCCTCATCCCACTTGATCACCTCTTTGCCGCCGCGCTGTTGTCGGGTCTCTTCGCGGCCTTCGACATGCTCGACGGCACGATGGCGCGCCTGACCACGGGTGGATCCAACTTCGGTGCTACTCTCGACGCCTCCTGCGACCGCATTACCGACGGTGCCTTGTTCGCGGCGATCGCTTACTGGATGGTGTACGTCGATAACGCTCACCCCATCAACTTCGCCGCCTGCATGGTGGTGCTGGTTAGTTCCCAGGTCATCTCTTATGTCAAGGCGCGCGGCGAGGCTTCTGGTTTCAAGATGGTTGGCGGACTCGTCGAGCGCCCAGAGCGCCTCATCCTAGGACTCGGCGGCGTGGGGTTGGAAGGTTTGGGCGTGCCTTATGCGCTGGAAGTCGCCCTGTGGCTGCTGGCGGTGGGGTCTATCTTCACCATTTACCAACGCATGCGCCAAGCGGGGCGTCAGGACACCAAGGCGCGTTTCAAGAAGGAACTGAAGCACCTATAGCTCAACACCCGCTCCCACCGGAAGGTACCGTGCCCCCGGCCCGCACAGAAAGGCTCCTGAACCGTGGCTCTACTGGATCGTGACCGGCTGACCGCCGCCGCCTACATCGCGTGCTGGAAGGTCGTGCGCTTCCTCCCGCAGCCGCTCGCTGCTTGGCTCTTCGAGCGGGGCGCGGACTGGGCTAGCGACAACGGCAAGGGCATGGAGCAGCTGCGCCAGAACTTGAGCCGGGTTGTTGGGCCCGAAAACGTCACGCGGGAGCTGGTGCGGAACTCGATGCGCTCCTACATGCGCTACTGGCTCGAGGCCTTCCGCTTGCCGGCCATCCACTCGGACCCTGAACTGCAGAAGCGGTTGCTGGCTGGCCTGCGTGGCAAGGAGTACTCGGATGAGTCGGTGGCATCTGGGCGCGGGGTGATTTTTGCGCTGCCGCACTCAGGAAACTGGGACATGGCGGGCGTCTTCTGTGTGGGCCACTATGGCGGCTTTACTACGGTGGCTGAGCGCTTAAAGCCGGAGGCGCTTTTCGATGCCTTCGTGGACTACCGCGAGAGCCTCGGATTCACTGTTCTGCCGCTGACAGGAGGCAGCTCTTCGCCTTATCCGCGCCTCAAGGATGCCTTGGAACGGGGCGGGGTTGTGTGTTTGCTGTCCGAGCGTGATCTCACGCGCACCGGCGTGCCCGTAGACTTCATGGGCGAAGAAGCCAACGTTGCCGCCGGCCCCGCCCAACTCGCCATTGAAACAGGGGCGGCTCTCCACGTCGTGCACTCGTGGTTCGACGGCAAGGGCTGGGGGCTTTCCGTCAGCCCCGAGGTTGAGGTCACGACTCTTCAGGAGACGTGCCAGTGCCTCGCGGACGGCTTCGCAGAAAACATCCGGGCGCACCCCGAAGATTGGCACATGTTGCAACCGCACTGGAATGCGGACGTCGAGCGCCGGCGCGCTGCTCGCCACAAGAAGTAGAAAGGCAGAACACACTCCATGCGCATAGGTATTATCTGCCCCTATTCCTTCGACGAACCCGGCGGGGTTCAGGCCCACATCCTTGACCTAGCCACTGTCTTCATTGAGCAGGGGCACCACGTGGAGGTGCTGGGGCCGGCGTCGACAAGCACGCAGGTGCCCAGCTTTGTGCGCAAGGGTGGCTGGGCCGTGCCAATTACCTATAACGGCTCGGTGGCTCGCTTGTCTATCGGACCGCACGTGCGCCGAAACATCAAGCGCTTCATTCGCGAGGGAAACTTCGACATCCTACACATCCACGAGCCGAATTCCCCGAGCTATTCCATGGCTGCGCTGGCAGCGGCACGTGGCCCTATTGTGGCGACGTACCATGCTTCGGCATCAAGCTCCGTGGCGCTGACCCTGGCCAAACCTTTCCTGCGCCCGTACCTGGAAAAGATCCGGGGAGGCATTGCGGTCTCAGAGATGGCTCGCCGCTGGCAGGTAGAGCAGTTGGGTGGTGACCCCGTGCTCATTCCCAATGGGGTAGATACCTCTGTATATGCGCGCGAGCGTGCTTGTGCCGAGCATAAAGAGAATGATTCAGAGATTGAGATCGTGTTCTTGGGGCGTCTCGATGAGCCGCGAAAGGGCCTGGACATTCTTCTTGAGGCCCTCACCCTGCTCCCAGAGAAGGTGCGCGTGACAGTCATGGGCGGCGGTCATCCGCGGAGCGTTCCGGGAGTCGACTTTGTGGGGCGCGTCAGCGATGCCGAGAAAGCGGCCATCTTAGGGCGCGCCGATATCTACGTGGCTCCCAACACCGGCGGCGAGAGCTTCGGCATCGTTCTGGTTGAGGCAATGGCAGCTGGCTGTGCAGTGGTGGCTTCGGATTTAGAGGCCTTCGCTGCAGTGTGCAATGCCGACTCGGAAGAACCTGCTGGTGCCTTGTTCAGAACCGGCGACGCCACGGACTTGGCGCGCGTGCTGCAGGATGTAGTGAACGATACGGACAAGCGACAGGCCTTGATCAAGGCAGGGGTGGAGCGCGCCCGCGACTACGATTGGGATCATGTGGCCGCTGCCGTCATGCGCGTGTACGAGACGGTGGCGGATGGCACGAAAGTGCGGGTGTCTTAAATGCCCATTGAAGTTGTCATTGCTCTTGCCGTCCTCCTCATCCTGGGGATGTGGGCGCTCTATACGGCGCAGCGGCTGAACTCCCTCCATATCCGCACAGACGCGGCCCTGGCTCAGCTTGAGGCCACGCTGGATCGCCGCGCGGCGGTGGTTAGCGCGCTAGCTCCCGAGCTTGAGGGCATTGCGGCGCGCGCAGAGGCGACGGAGCTTGCGCAGGGGAGTTTCGATGAACGGGCCACCCGGGAGCGTGAGCTGTCGGCGGCCATCGCACAGCGCTTTGAAGCGCGTCCGGCCGTGCTTGCCGACGTCGAAGGGCGCATCCACTTAGCTCACCGCTTCTACAACGAGGCGGTCAGCGATACCCGCGCGCTGCGCCTGCGCCCGGCCGTAAAGCTGCTGCGCTTGGGAGGCACGGCGAAGCTGCCGGAGTATTTCGAGCTGAGTCAAATTGAGGTGTGATCCACCTGGGACTGTTGAGCCCGCGCCACGCGGGACTCGAGGGAGTACCAGTACAGAGCAAAAGCGGTCATCGCCAAGATAAGGAGGTTGCGCAACACGAGTGCGTACACCGGGTTGAGGTTTTCGCCCACAAAGAACCAGATGTAGTCATAGCCATAGGGATAGATGACGGTTCCCAGGGCAGCTGTTCCCACGGCGAGTACCGCCATGATGGCGCGCACCCCAGCGATATTAGCGGCCTTGTGCCGCTGAGCAGCAGACTCCACGGGGACGGGGGAGCGGAGAGCCACCGCCAGAATCGGCCCAAGCCACACGATATATTGCGGAGAAAAGACCTTATTCGTCGCCATGAGCAGCAGGATTGCCGCGATGAAGAAAACAAGTGTGGAGCGTGAGCTCCAGCCGCCGCGCAGAAAGCGAACGAGCGCTACTGCAATGATCCAGAGGAGTGCGGCGCCCATCGCGATGGTGCTCACAGTAATCGCCGTATCGACACCAGGCCCGGAGATCTCAAAGCTTTTCGACGCCGCGTATTCCATCCTCCACACTCCAGGCTGGTGATGGGCTTGGTAGACGAACCAGGTGGCGGCCAGAGATTCAATCTGGAGGCCGCGCTGACCTTGATACGTCAGAGGAGAGAGCAACCTATCCACACCGGCTATCGCAGCTACGCCGAGGCAGAGGGCGGCGAGGCTTCCGAAAAAAGCGGCCAGCCGCTGCCAAGTACCACGAGAGGTTGCGCGTCCGACGAGCCCGGCAGCGAGGACCCCGGGCCACAGCTTGGCTGCGGTGGCCCAGGCCAACAAAGCCGAGGCAAGACGCGGGCGGGTGGCCAGAAGTGCGCCCGCACCGGCGACGAGCAAGGCGGGATAGAGGTCTAGCCGCCACGTGAAAACGTGGCCTGCCGCGGTGCCGAAAAACACCCAAAACCATCCGGCGCTATACGCTGCGGGGTTGTCGCGGTGATGGCGCAGGAGGAGGGTGAGGAAGGTGGCGTCGGCAAGCAACACCATGGCTGTAAAGCCGATAGCATAGCGTTCAAAGTCGTAGCCAGTAAGCCACGCGAGCAGGACGCTGGGCCAGGTTCCGACCTGCGGATACTCCGTCATGTCTTGAGGATTATCGCCAAAGACGCCCTCGAGGTAATACCGAACGTCTCCGAGCGGGTCCGTGTCGTTGACGAGCATGTAAACGAGGAGAAGGCGCGCCAGGACCCAGCCTGCCCAAATGCTTGGAGTTTTAGCGATTATTTTCAATGGCGGACTCTACGTCAACGGGTGGTCCCAACATGAGCAGGATACTAAACACTACGGCGACGACGAGTAGCGCGATGAGCGCGCTGCGCACCGGGTGGCGGATGGCCTGTGCCAAAACCGAATCGAAGAAGCCGTGTGGCTGTGCGTCGTCGGCAAAGCGCCACGGCCCATCAACGAGTCCGCGCCGAGATACCCAGACCGCAAAGGGCAGCGCCGCGAAGGGGATGACGGTCACTACCAGGCCCAGGATTCCAACCCCCACAGGCCAGCGGTTGTTGATCCACACCAGGGCCGTCATGAGCAGGAAGCAGAGGAAGCCGAAGCCGTGGATGCCACCTGCAATCGGTGTGAGCGCCTCGGTGGTGCCGGAGTATTTGAGGATCATGGAGAGGATCAGCAGACCCCACGTGATCATTTCTAGGTAGGCGGCCACGCGGTGCACGCTGTGCGGGGTGGTTGAAGTCATGCGGAACATAGTACGCAACTCCCAGGAGCAGATCAGCTCGTGAGTAGGATGGTCGGAGTGAGTGTGGCGGGCGCCATAACGGCGATGGAATTGGAGTAAAGATGGCATCGGTGGCTCAGGCAGTCGATATCGAGAGGATAGGCGAGGACGAATTTCGCGCACCCGCGGTTCCCTCGCTCATCGCTCGCACCTTTGGGGGACAAACCATGGCGCAAGCGCTTCGGGCGGCGCAGCTCACCGTCGACGATAAGTTGGCGCATTCTATGCATTGCTACTTCGTGGGGCCTGGTGACTCCAGTGTGCCCACAACCATCCGCGTGGAGCGGATACGGGATGGCCGCTCTTTTGCACATCGCCACGTGCGCGTCTACCAAAGGGACCGCATGATTTTCATGCTCAGCGCCGGTTTCCACGCGTCAGGCGATGTTGGCCCGGAGCATCAGGCAGACATGCCGCAGGTGCCGCCGCCGGAGAGCATTACAGAATCCCCGTACTCCACCCGGATCATCTTGAAGGAGTGGGAAGACTGGGACGTGAGGCTGGTCCCCGACGCATCCCGCGATGCCGTCGCCGCGGAAACCACGGGCGCTGGGTTTCGAAATATCTGGTTCCGTAATACGGGTGCCCTGCTTGCCGACGCCCCCGATCCGTCCCTCCATCAAGCGGCGCTGCTCTACATGTCCGACATGACGTTGATTCGCTCAGCGCTGCTCCCGCACCAAGGGGAGAGGATCCAACTAGCCAGCTTGGATCATTCATTGTGGTTCTTGCGTCCGGCCCGGGTCGATGAATGGATGTTGTACTCGCAGTCGAGTCCCTCAGCGCAGACCGGGACTGGTCTTGCACAGGGCAAGATCTTCAACCAACGCGGGGAGCTACTCGCGGTGGCCATGCAGGAGGGGCTGACACGGACCATGCATCCTGAAAGTGAAGGCACCAGCGCCAACGGCAATTGGCAAAATGTGTGATGCTACAGCGAACCGACAGTTAGGAATGAGGCTTCCACGCGTACCCCTGTGCGGAGGTACGTGGCGTGAGGCCGTATAATTGCACCAGTTTCTAGCAATTTATTGCACAGCCATATCGAAAGGGATGACATGTCAGGCCACTCCAAATGGGCAACGACTAAGCACAAGAAGGCTGCCAACGATGCCAAGCGCGGCAAGGAATTTGCCAAGCTGATTAAGAATATCGAGGTAGCGGCCCGCACCGGCGGCGGCGACCCGGCGGCGAATCCCACCCTCGATGACATGATTAAGAAGGCCAAGAAGGCCTCCGTTCCGAACGACAACATTGAGCGTGCCCGCAAGCGCGGCTCCGGCGAAGAGGCCGGCGGCGCAGATTGGGAGACCATCATGTACGAGGGCTACGGCCCCAACGGCGTGGCCATGCTCATCGAGTGCCTGACGGATAACCGCAACCGCGCAGCCACCGACGTTCGTACTGCGATGTCCAAGAACGGCGGCAACCTCGGCGAGTCCGGTTCCGTTGCGTACATGTTCTCCCGCACCGGCTTGGTCATGGTGGAGAAGGGTGAGCTTAGCGAAGATGACATCCTGCTCGCTGTGCTGGAAGCTGGTGCCGACGAAGTCAACGACAACGGCGAGAAGTTCGAGATCACCTGTGCACCGGGTGATGTTCCGGCCGTGCGCGAGGCCCTTGTTGCTGCTGACATCGAAGTTGATGACACCGACACCGATTTCCGCGCGTCCGTTGAGGTTCCGCTGCAGGCAAATGATGCCCGCAAGATCTTCCGCCTCATCGATGCGCTTGAGGATTCGGACGATGTCCAGAACGTCTACACCAACATGGACCTCAGCGATGAGGTCCTCGCTGAGCTCGACGAGGACTAAAGGCTTCTAGCTGAGCTTAAGGCCTTCCAGGCCATGTACCGTCACCGTCTCTGATAACGGCGCGCGCCCAGGGGCAGTCTTGAACACAGGGCTGGATTCATCGGCCACGCCGAAGGTGAGGGCGGTGACGAGCTTGTACTCCTCGTCCACCCCGAGGAATTCACGGACCGTGGGCGCGAGGAGTGAAATCATGCCCTGTGGAACATCGTGGTAGCCGTGTGCCTGCAGCGAGAGCAAAAAGTTCTCAGCATAGGTGCCTTGATCGAAGGCAGCGCGAATGCGATCACCCAGCGGTGGAATGAAAAGCAGCGCCGCGTGCGGGGCGCCGAAGAAGCGAAGGTTTTCGCGGATAAACTCCGTGCGCGCCTCTTTATCCTCGCGCGCAATGCCGAGCAGCCCGTACATCTTGGCGGCGAGCTGCTGCGAGCGCTGCGGGTGGACTCCCTGACCATAGTCAATAGTGAAGTCTGGATTAATTCCGTTCCTATCGAACTCCGCGATCAGCGCGGCGCTTAATTCTTTCAAAGCAGCGCCGCCCACGAGGTGTACGTTCCACGGTTGAGTGTTGGAATTGGAAGGTGCGGATTGGGCGTCGATAAGCACCTGCTTGATGACCTCAGTGGGGATGGGATCCGGCAGGAACGCCCGCGGGGAATGACGGGATCGGATAAAGCCTGAATAGTCATTTGGTTGTTGAGACATGCGCGCCACTCTACCCGCGGTGATGAAGAGGAAGCAGATGGGATGGGCCTGACTGGTTTGGCAGGCATCGTTCGCAGGGCGCTGATTGCGCTAGAACACATGTGTGTACACTATGCCCCAGGCAAGTGAGTTCATCAGTAGGGCGAGGAGGCGGCCGTGAATTTGGAAGGGCTGCGCGTCATGGGGATTGATCCTGGATTGACGCGCTGCGGCCTGTCCGTTGTCCAAGCAGGACGTGGGCGCGCGGTTATTCCCATCGCAGTAGGTGTCGTGCGCACCCCCAGTGACAAAGAGTTGGGGGAACGCCTGAAGCGGCTATCTGTGGCGGTGAGGGAATGGATGGATGACTACCAGCCGCATGTCGTGGCGCTCGAGCGCGTATTCGAACGCGGCCAAGTGTCAACCGTCATGCAGACCGCACACGCTGTCGGGGTCTTAGTCCTCGTGGCGGCGGAGCGCGATATTCCTGTGCACATGTACACGCCCTCCGAGGTCAAGAAGGCGATTTCAGGAAATGGGCGCGCTGACAAGAAACAGATGACGGCCATGATTACCCGTATCTTGGGGCTGAGTGAGGCCCCCAAGCCGGCTGATGCGGCGGATGCTTTGGCCCTTGCGGTCTGTCACTGCTGGCGTGCTCCAGCGCTGGCATGGATGAGTGGCGGTGACACGAGCGCCGGCATAGGGGCGGGCGCACGAACAAGCGGGGTACGGGGTTCTTCACCGCGTACCGCGTCTGTCTCTCGCGCGGCAAAGTCAACCTCTTAAGCTAACTGGCATAACCCTTCGAACCAAGGAATTTTTATTTAATGATTGCATCTCTGCGCGGAACAGTACTCGACATCCAGCTTGATTACGCCGTGCTCGAATGTGCCGGCGTGGGCTATAAGGTCCTTGCCACCCCGGCCACGTTGGGGACGCTCCAGCGCGGTGAAGAGGCCAGGGTTATGACTACGCTCGTGGTGAAGGAAGACTCGATGACGCTGTATGGCTTCACGAGCCACGATGACCGCGACATGTTCCACGTGCTCCAGACGGTCTCTGGGCTGGGGCCAAAACTGGCCTTGGCCGCCCTGTCGGTGATGAGCGCCGGCGATTTAGCTCAGGCGATTGCGGGGGAGGAGACAGCACGCCTGCAAAAGATTCCGGGTGTGGGCAAACGAGTTGCACAACGATTGATTCTTGAGCTCAAGGACAAGGTTCAAGCTTTTGCTTCTGTGGATGGCGGAGATTCTTCGGTTGCTGCGCAGACCGCGTCCGGACCGGTTGTTGAGGATGTTGTTGAGGCGCTCGTCGGGTTGGGCTTTACGGACAAGATGGCTCGCCCGGTGGTGGAATCAGTTGTGGCTGAAAAACCTGAGGCGGCGACACCAGTGGTGCTGCGCGCAGCACTCAGCAAGCTGGGGTCCAAGAAATAGGGGAGAGTGGGTGACATGTCAGACGTAGAACGCACAGAATTCTCACTGCCGGACGGGGTGGAGCTTAACTCTCCACTCCAGCGCAACCAGGATATGGATGCCACCGAGCAACAGGGCGAGCACGATATTGAGCGCTCGTTGCGTCCGAAGTCGCTCGGCGAGTTCATTGGCCAGCCTAAGGTGCGCGAGCAGCTATCCCTTGTGCTTAATGGAGCGAAAAATCGCGGCGTAACGCCAGATCACGTGTTGCTATCCGGCCCTCCCGGACTGGGCAAGACGACGATGGCGATGATCATCGCCCAAGAGCTGGGAAGCTCGCTTCGTATGACCTCGGGGCCTGCTCTGGAGCGAGCAGGTGACCTAGCAGCCATGTTGTCGAATTTGATGGAGGGCGATGTGCTCTTCATCGACGAGATTCACCGCATCGCCCGCCCGGCTGAGGAAATGCTCTACATGGCGATGGAGGATTTCCGCATTGATGTCATCGTGGGCAAGGGCCCGGGGGCTACCTCTATCCCGTTGGAAATTCCGCCTTTTACCCTGGTGGGGGCGACTACTCGCGCCGGAATGCTGACCGGGCCGTTGCGTGATCGCTTCGGGTTCACCGCGCAAATGGAGTACTACGATACCGAGGACCTCACCCAGGTCATCACCCGCGCAGCGCGAATCTTGGAGGTTGACATTGACCAAGATGCTGCGGTGGAGATTGGATCTCGGTCGCGCGGAACTCCGCGAATTGCCAACCGCCTCCTGCGCCGCGTCCGTGACTACGCCGAGGTCAATGGGGATGGTCACATCAATGTTGGCGCAGCACAAGCAGCGCTGCGGGTTTTTGATGTGGACGAACGTGGGCTGGACCGCCTTGACCGTGCGGTACTCGAGGCTCTCATTAAAGGGCACGGCGGTGGCCCCGTGGGTGTCAATACTCTGGCCATCGCGGTGGGCGAGGAGCCGTCGACAGTGGAGGAGGTGTGCGAGCCCTACCTCGTGCGCGCGGGGATGATCTCGCGAACGGGCAGAGGCCGTGTTGCGACTGCAGCGGCATGGCACCACCTAGGGCTTGAGGCGCCCGAGGGAACTGTGGGCGGGACGCTCTTCTAATTGGCCCGGAGACGGGGAGGTCTGGCACACTGACCACTTATGAACGGAACCCAGATTCTTCTACTCCTCGTACTCGCAATTCTCGTAATCTTGCCGAGCTTTATGTCAATGCGCGCGCAGCGCAAGCGCCAAGCGCAGATGCAAGAATTGCAGTCCTCCTTGAAGCCTGGCCAAGAGGTGATTACCGCCGGCGGCCTGCACGGCACCGTGGTGGAAGCCGGTAAGCAGCAGGTTGATTTGCGCGTTAAAGACGGCACCGTGATTACCTTCGACACGATGGCTATCGTGCGATCTGCTGAGCAGGCTGGCACGGTCAACGATGCGCCGGCTGAGGCGGAGGGCGACAACGACGAACGCTTCCCGAAGCTCTAATTCGAGTTGCGCTCGTCACACTGCGGGTGCCTCACCTTAAGCCTGTTAAGGAAAACCGCGGTCCATGACGTACCATGTTGGACTGTGCTTTAGTCATGGTGGCGTCATGGCGCTCAATCGCGTCGTGGAGATGGCTACCATGACCTATGATTTTTAGCCCTGTTCCACACAACACAGGAGAACTTTGTGTCCGCTTCGAAACGTGGTGGCGTTAGCAGCCGTCAACGGCAATGGCCTAAGCGCGCGATAGCGCTGTTTGCGCTCATTGTCATCGTGATTTACGCACTGATATTTCTGACCGGTGATAAGTCACCAACCCCAAAGCTCGGCATTGATCTGCAGGGTGGTACTCGCGTAACCCTGGTTCCGCAGGGTGAGGACCCAACCCAGGAGCAGCTGCAGCAGGCGCGCACCATCCTCGAGCAGCGTGTGAACGGCATGGGTGTTTCGGGCTCTGAGGTCGTCATCAGTGGATCCAGCTTGGTGATTACTGTTCCGGGCGAAGATGCGTCCCAGGCGCAGGCAGTGGGTCAAACCTCTCAGCTGCTGTTCCGCCCGGTGGGCGAGCAGCCCATGCCGGATATGGACAAGCTTGAGAAGTCCATGACTGATACGGCTAACCGCTGGGTCAAGTACGGAGTCGTGACGCCAGAGCAGGCCAATAAGGCGCTGGCCTCCATTCACGATGCGCTCAACCAGAACGCAGATGCAGCCGCCCAAGGCGGGGAGAAGAAGGACGAAAAGAAGACCCCGGCTCCTACTGTAAGTGAGAAGCCGCTTCCGGCCCCGGCGAACTCTCTCGAGGAATCTGAGCGCCGCGATAAGGTTACTGAGGTTCTGCTTAAGGACCGTCAGTCTGAGGATCCCACCCAACAAACGGCAGCACTGGGCTTGATGACGTGTGACGCGGAATCCGACCCATTGGCCGGAACCGATGACCCGGCAAAGCCGTTGGTGGCTTGCGATTACTCTAATCAGCAGCCCTACTTGCTCAAGCCAGCTCCGCTTCTGGACGGTATTGAGGATCCGAACGGAACCCGCCTGACTGGTAACGAGATTGATAGCAACGCTCCGATTCAGGGCGGCCTGAATTCCCAGACCGGCCAGATGGAGATCAGCTTCGCCTTCAAGACCGGCGATGGTCCCAATGGCTCGCAGACGTGGTCCACCTTGACCCAGGAGTACCTGCAAAAGCAGGTGGCCATCACCCTGGACTCCGGCGTGATTTCTGCTCCGGTAATCCAGGGCGCGACCCCGGTTGGTGCCGCTACCTCCATCACGGGTGATTTCTCTCAGGAGGAAGCACAGAACCTGGCAAATAACCTGCGTTATGGTGCACTGCCGCTGTCCTTTACCGGCTCCAATGGCGAGCCGGGCGGAACGGTGGAGACCGTGCCGCCGTCACTGGGCAAGGCCGCCCTTGAGGCAGCACTCATCGCCGGCATCGTCGGCCTGATTCTGGTTTCGCTGTACTCCATCTACTATTTCCGCGCTCTGTCTTCGGTGGCGCTGCTGGTTCTCGTCACCACCTGCGTCATGCTGTATGGTGCCCTGGTCCTGCTGGGTCGGTGGATCGGCTACTCGCTTGATCTTTCTGGCATGGCAGGCTTGATCATTGGTATTGGTGCCACGGCCGACTCCTTCGTTGTCTACTACGAACGTATGAAGGATGAGATCCTGGGCGGGCGCACATTCCGGTCTGCCACCCGCACGGGTTGGGAGCGCTCGCGGGCAACGATTGTCACGGGTAAGGCCGTGACGCTTATCGGCTCCGTCGTGGTGTACTTCCTCTCTATTGGCGCCGTCAAGGGCTTTGCCTTCACCATGGGCTTGACCACCATCTTCGACCTCATCGTTTCCTTCCTGATCATGGCGCCGCTGATGCAGCTCCTTGGCAGCCGCCCAGCTTTTGCCAAACCGTCGATGAACGGCCTCGGCGGCATCTACAACCTCGTGGAGGAGCGCCGCGAACGCGGCTTTTATGCCAAACCGGCCAAGAAACCCGTCGCTACTGCTACGGATGAGGAGAAGTAATCATGGCTGTCGAAAATACTAACCGCAAGATTTCCCGCTTTGACCGTCTTTACGTAGACGGCAGTGGATTTGACTTCGTTGGTCGGGCCAAGACCTGGTACACCATCGCCGGTGTGCTGCTCATCGCCTCCATCTTGGCTATTGCACTTCGTGGCTTCAATCTGTCACTGGACTTTGAGGGAGGCACGAAGCTCAACATGCCAGCTGGGGATCTGTCCACCGAACAGGTAGAGGAAACCTTTACAGAGGCCACCGGTGTTACCCCAGAGCTGGTGCAGATCGTGGGCGCGGGTTCCTCGGAGACGCTGGAAATCACGTCCGAGCGTCTGACCCAGGATGAGGTTAATCAGGCCCGCCAAGCCATCTTTGAGAAGTATCAGGTCAAGGATGACAACGGTAAGCCGAGCCCGGATGCGATCGGTTCTTCGACGGTGTCGGAATCGTGGGGCTCGTCGATTACCAAGCGCATGGTCATCGCGATGGCCGTATTCCTCGTCCTGGCCACCATTTACGTGGCGGTCCGCCTGCAGCGGGACATGGCCTTTGCGGCAATTCTTGCCCTCATTTTTGATGGTGTGTTCATTGCCGGAATCTATGCGCTCTTTGGCATCGAGGTGTCCCCGGCAGTCATCATTGGTCTGCTGACGGTGCTGACCTTCTCCCTCTACGACTCCGTCATTGTCTTTGACAAGGTGGACGAGAATACGACGGGATTGGAAGGCCAGCGCAAGAAGACTTATGGGGAGCTTACCAACTTGGCCATTAACCAAACGGTGATGCGTTCGATCTCCACGTCTATTATCTCAGCCCTGCCGATCATCGCTCTGTTCGTTGTCGCCGTATGGCTGATGGGTATCGGCACGCTGCGAGATCTTGCTCTTGTTCAGTTCATTGGCGTTATCGAGGGCGTATTCTCCTCAATTTTCCTCGCTACGACGCTTCTGGTGACTTTGTCGAACCAGCGAAAGAGCGTGAAGAAGCACAACGCCGTGGTTGCCGCCTACCGTGCGGAGGGCGCGCCTACGGAGGCAGGCGAAGGCGATGAGGAACCGAAGGCTACGCGCACCGTCGTTTCCCCATCCGCGGCTTCGCATTCTGAGCCTGAGCCACCTACTGGCGAGTCGGGTGGGGCGTCCTGGCGCCCCGGGCGTTAAGCCGTGCGTACATCTCCAGTCGCGGCACTGCTGGCCCTGGCCCTCACCGTGACAGCGTGCGGCTCTAATGAGGAGGGTGCGGGGGAGGACTCTTCGGCATCACGTTTCGCGGTGCTGAGCGATTCCCCCCTTGCTACTAGTAACGCAGCCTCCGCGTGGGGCGATGCCGTCGGGGCTGCCCAGCTAGCAAGCCGCGTCTATCCTGCGCTGTACGTACCGGGCCCAGCCGGGCAGATGGTGCCCAACTCAGATCTTGCTCACGCGGAGTATTTCGCTCCCGACGGCGATGAGACCGGGGCACACGTGGACTTCACGCTGACGGAGCAGGCTCGCTTCGCCGACGGCGAAGCAGTGACCTGTGATGATTACCTCTTGGCCTACACCGCTGGCCAGCTGAGTGAGACCTTTGGCTCCCACCTTCCGCTGATGGAAGAGGTCAGCGGAGTGGAATGCGCGCCTCACAGCAAGAAATTCACCGTGTGGTTTACGCCCGATGCGGGGTCGCGGTGGCGCTACTTGTTTGGCCCCGGCACGGTTCTCCCAGCGCACGTGATGGCTAAGCGGGCGGGGATGAGCGTCGAAGAGCTTAACGCGGCGCTTCACGCTCAGGACATGGCAACCCTGCAACCAGTGGCGGAGGCTTGGCGCGATGGCTTTTCGACGGAACCGGGGCGTTTTGACCCGGACATGCAGGTTTCCTTCGGGCCATATCAGATTGACCGCGTCGAGGATGATGGCTCAATCGTTCTGACGGCGAATGACAACTACTACGGCGACAAGCCTGTCGTGCGTGAAGTAGTCATGTTGCCCAACAGCGCGGATGCGGCAGCGTTTGTAGCCTCAGACGAGCTTCGCGTTGCAGAGTCGCCCACGGCTTCACCCTCGTGGTTGGACCGCAATGCTGAGGGGAAGCCGGTGGACGTGAAATCCATACCGGGTGGCCTGACCGACACTCTGGTCTTCTCGGAGGCTGGGATTTTTGCTCAGCCGTGGGCACGCGCCGCCTTCGCCGCGTGCGTGGATACGCAGCGCTTGGCACAGGCCTCCTCGAAGGAATCAGGCGTGGATGTTCCTGCCGTCACCGTGCGCACGGTGCGCAACGATGATCCAGTTGCGGCCCAGATGGCCTCGCTAACAACAGTCCCCGTCGACAACGCAGCTGCGTCGGGTCTGTCCGGTTACACCATCGGCGTAGGCTACCTCGCTCCCAACCCTCGCTATAAGGCAATGGTTGAGCAGTTGCGCGCGGCCTGCGAGCCCGCGGGAATCACCGTGGAAGACCGCTCCGGAGACCGTGTTTCCCGCGAGCAATTGTCCGCGGATCCCGCGACTGGCCTGCCGGAGATCGACGTCTACCTTGGGGCAGTAGATCCGATGCGTGAGCATTCCGCTCCCGCCTCCAGCGTGAAGAATGCGTCGGCATTGCGCACGTTGGAGCAGGATTTGTGGGAGGAATTGCCGTCTATTCCCATCTCCGCGCAGCCTCGGACCTTTATCACTGACCGCGCTGTGACAGGCGTGGTGCCCTACACTGGCCCTGCGGGTATCGGGTGGAACCTCGACCGTTGGAGCTATACCCCACAAACAGCAACCGAAACTAAGGAAGAGTCGTGAGCGAGATTTACGTCGCAGCAGCACAAGCCTTGAAGGATAAGGTCCGCCTTGTCCAAGACTTCCCGGAGGAGGGAATCCTGTTTGAGGACCTGACCCCGGTATTGGCAGATGCGGAGTCTTTCGCCGCCGTGGTCGATGGCTTGGCGGAGGCCTGCAAAGAGCTCGGTGCCGATTTGGTCGGTGGCCTCGATGCGCGCGGGTTCCTTCTTGGTTCTGCCGTTGCGTACAAGTTAGGGGTGGGAATCCTCGCCATCCGGAAGAAGGGCAAGCTTCCGCCGCCCGTCTTGACCCAGGAATACGAGCTGGAGTACGGCACGGCAGCGCTGGAGATCCCAAACAGTGGTATTGACATTAAGGGCAAGCGCATCGTGCTTGTCGACGACGTCCTCGCCACCGGCGGTACCCTCCACGGAGCCGCATTGCTGCTGGAATCAGCGGGCGCGGAAGTAGCGGGCAACGTCGTGGTTCTGGAGGTCAATGGACTCCAAGGACGTGAGCGACTACAAGGTTCCCCACTGATTGTGCTCAATCAGATGGGAGCAAAGGACTAAGGTTGTATGCCTAAGCTACTTCGCGGAGGCAGACATGACGACTGAAAAGCAGGACAAGACTGCGTGGCGGCCGGGCGGTGTGCGCGGCATGTCCGCCCGCTTGGCGCGCTCGCTGACGGGCGGTCGCGTAAAGATCAATCCGGCGCTGGACCCGTTGATGTCTATCCACCGGGAGTTTCACCCGAAGGCAGACGCAGAGCTCCTCAACAAGGCCTATGCGACGGCGGAGCGGCTGCACGAGGGCGTGTTCCGCAAGTCCGGCGAGCCTTACATTACGCATCCGCTTGCGGTGGCAACCATCGCGGCGGAAATCGGCATGGACACCACGACCGTTGCGGCGGCCTTGCTGCACGACACAGTGGAAGACACCGATTATTCTCTCGAGGATCTCACCCGTGATTTTGGGCCGGAGGTGGCCCGGCTTGTCGACGGAGTTACGAAACTCGACAAGGTCGCCCTCGGCGCCGCCGCCGAAGCTGAGACGATTCGTAAGATGATCGTGGCTATGGCTACGGACCCGCGCGTGCTCGTCATCAAGGTGTGCGATCGCCTGCACAACATGCGAACCATGCGCTTCCTCCCGCCGGAGAAGCAGGCGAAGAAGGCACGGCAAACCCTTGACGTCATTGCGCCGCTTGCTCACCGATTGGGCATGGCAAGCGTTAAGTGGGAACTCGAGGATCTCGCCTTTGCCATTCTGTATCCGAAGAAGTACGACGAAATCGTGCGTATGGTGGCGGACCGCGCTCCCTCACGCGATAAAGCGCTCAAGGAAATCAAGGCCCAGGTAAGCCAAGCCCTCAAGGCAAACGGCATTCAAGCCGAGGTGATGGGGCGCCCGAAGCACTACTGGTCGATTTATCAGAAGATGATCGTTCGTGGGCGTGACTTTGCGGAGATCTTCGATCTCGTCGGAATCCGCATCCTCGTCGACGACATCAACTCCTGTTACGCCGCCATCGGCGTGGTGCACTCGTTGTACCAGGCTCTTCCGGGGCGATTCAAGGATTACATCTCCTCGCCACGCTTCGGCGTCTATCAGTCGCTGCATACCACCGTTATCGCGGACGGCGGCTCCACCCTTGAGGTGCAGGTGCGCACGCACGAGATGCATTACAACGCCGAGTTTGGCGTTGCGGCGCACTGGCGCTACAAGGAGACCAAGGGCAGGAATTCCGGCCACCAAGAAGAAGTGGATCAGATGGCGTGGATGCGCCAGCTGTTGGATTGGCAGAAGGAAGCCGCTGATCCCAATGAGTTCCTGGACTCTCTGCGTTATGACCTGACCGCCAAGCAAATCTTTGCGTTTACCCCGAAGGGTGACGTGATCAATTTGCCCGCTGGTTCCACCCCCGTGGATTTCGCCTATGCGGTGCATACGGAGGTAGGCCATAGGTGCATTGGTGCCAAGGTCAACGGCAAGCTCGTGGCATTGGAATCGGAGCTGAAATCCGGCGATAAAGTTGAGATTTTCACCTCCAAGGATCCGAATGCGGGTCCCTCGCGGGATTGGCAGGAGTTCTTGGTCTCGCCACGGGCTAAGACGAAGGTGCGGCAGTGGTTTGCCAAGGAGCGCCGTGAAGAGCACCTCGAAGCTGGGCGGGATGCCTTGGCCGCCGAGGTCCAGCGTGGCGGCTTGCCCATGCACCGGCTGTTTACCGCTAGTTCGATGAAGCAGGTAGCCGAGCAGTTGCACTACCCGGATGTGGATGCGCTCTATACCGCCATCGGCGCGGGCCATGTCTCAGCTCAGCATGTTGCCAACCAACTCATGGCGCTCTTCGGAGATAAGGACGATGCAGTCGATGCCTTGGCTTCTCGTACTCCGCTCAGCGAGCTGGAGAATTCCCGCGCTCAGCACACGAAGGATTCCGCATCCGGCACCGGAATTTTGGTGGAGGGCAGCCCGGACGTCATGGCCAAGCTGGCGAAGTGCTGCCAGCCTGTGCCTGGTGACGCCATCTTTGGCTTCGTGACCCGCGGCGGCGGCGTGTCCGTGCACCGAGCTGACTGCACCAATGCTGAAAAGCTCAAGTCGGAACCCGAGCGCATGATGCAGGTGGAGTGGGCTGGCGGGCCGAAGTCTTCCGGTGCCTTCTCCGCAACGCTGCAACTGGAGGCCATTGACCGTCAAGGTCTGCTCTTTGAGCTCACCCGGATTTTTAGCGATCAGAGCCTCAACGTATTGTCGATGACCTCCAATCGCGGCGATGACCACATTGCGACTGTGCGCTTCACCTTCTCGGTTTCTGACACCAAGCAGCTGGGGCAGTTGATGACAACCCTGCGTAACACCGAGGGCGTCTTCGACGTCTATCGCGTCACGGCTTAAGGCATCACCCCTCAACTGGGGGTGTGTGGCTGAACGGGAGGTTGCGCCTGGGTGAAACTAGGGGAGATGTTTGGTGAACGCGCTGGTCGTGACGTCAGCAAGCGCTGCGCAATCGTGATGGATGCGTTATAAACACGTGGACAAGATTTCTCTCATACCCAGGAGATCCACGTGAACTTCCGTCGCTTTGGCCAGCTTCTGGCCGCCACCACCGTCACCGCCGTTGCCGTCTCCGGCGCGCCTGCCTTCGCCGCTGAGGCCGACCAGGTGACCATTTCCGTCACCAACTTCACCGACTTCCACGGCCACCTTGAGCTGGCCGAAAACTTTGACAAGGAATCCGAGGAACTGGTTGGCTACTCCGAGATGGGCGCTGCTCGCATGGCTGCGCTCATCAAGGCCGTCAACAAGGACCAGGAGTACGCCTTGACCTCCTCCGGTGATAACGTTGGTGGTTCCGCTTTTGTGTCTGCGATTTCTGAGGACAAGTACACCAACGAGGCCCTCAATGCTATGAATCTCGATGTCACGGCCGTGGGCAACCACGAGTTCGACAAGGGCACCGATGACCTGATGGGCCGTATCAAGGACCAGTCCAACTTCCCGATCCTGGGCGCCAACGTCACCAAAGATGGCAAGCCCCTGCTCGATGCTTCCTTCGTCAAGGAGGTAGACGGCGTGAAGGTGGGCTTCGTTGGTACCGTCACCGAGAACACCAAGTACAAGGTGTCCGCTGCGTCCATCCCGGGCGTCGAGTTCTCCGACCCGGTCGAGGCCACCAATAAGGAAGCCAGCCGACTGAAGGAATCCGGCAAGGCTGACGTCGTTGTGGCGCTCATGCACGAGGACGCTCAGCAGTACGCGGAGGGCTTCAGCAAGGATGTGGATATCCTCTTTGGCGGTGATACTCACGTTAAGACCCAGGGCGAGGTTGCTCGTGAGGGGGCAATGCCGCTGTACTGGGCACAGGGCTACGAGTACGGCAAGGTGCTTAACGACGCCGACATCACCTTCGACAAAGCCGAGAAGAAAATCACCAAGATTGATCTCAAGCAGTACGACGTGGCCAACGCAGAGGTCTTCGCCCAGCTGCAGGGCCTCGAAGACGACCCCGAGGTGGCTAAGATCGTCGAGGAAGCAAAGAAGGTAGCGGAGATTGAGGGTGCCAAGACTGCTGGTACCACCGAGAAGGCCATGTACCGCGGTTCTGATGAGGGCAAGGACACCGGTACCAACCGCGGTGTGGAGTCGACCCTCAACAACTTTATTGCCGATGGCCAGCGCTTTGCTCTATCTAAGCAGACGGACAAGGACATCGAAATCGGTGTTATGAACGCAGGCGGTGTGCGCGCCGACCTCAAGCAAGGTGATGTTTCCTACCAGGACATCTTTGCCGTTCAGCCATTCGGTAATTACGTGATCACCGCGGAGGTTAGCGGCGCAGACTTCATTACCGCGTTGGAGAACCAGTGGAAGCCTGGCCAGTCCCGCCCGCGCCTGGCTCTGGGCCTGTCCAACAACGTCACCGTTGTCTACGACCAGAAGGCTGAGCAGGGCAAGCGCGTTAAGTCTGTCACCATTAACGGTGAACCGATTGACCCGGAGAAGAACTACAGCATTGCTCTGTCCTCCTTCCTTGCCTCCAGCGAGACGGAGGCCGGCGGCGATGGCTTCTTTGAGCCCGGTTCCATCAAGAACCGCAATGACGTTGGCTACATGGACACCCAGGCGATGATTGACTACATCGCTTCCGGCGAGTCCAAGGTCCGCACCGGCCAGGGCCAGATTGGTGCCCACGTGTCTGGTGACCTGAAGCCGGGGGAGGAGATCACAGTCGAGCTTTCCTCTCTGAACTACTCCAACGCAGAAGAGCCACAGGCTAAGAAGGTCACCGTTGCTCTGGGTGACGCTAAGGCCGAGGCAGACATTGACAACGCAGCACAGCCCGGTGACGAGCAGTTCGGCGAGCGTGGCCGCGCAACCGTCAAGCTCACCATCCCGGAGGGCCTAAAGGGCGAGCAGAAGCTGCTCATTACTACCGATGCTGGCACTGAAGCCGCCCTTCCGATTTCCCTCGACGGTGACGACGACGCGAAGGACCCGAAGGATACTGGTTCCGCCAAGGATGCAGCTTCCTCCATCGGCTTGGGTGTGGGTATCACCGCCGCTATCGCTGCCGCCATTGCCGCTGTGATTGGTGCCATCAACATGCCGGTTGCTGCGCTCCCAGCACCGGTGCAGCAGCTGATTGAGCAGCTGCGCAAGCAGTTCAACATCTAGTCTGTACTGATGCACAAGCCCGCACTATCGTGCGGGCTTTTCTCATGTGGAAGGTATGGTGGAAAGCTGTGGATACACTGAGGCTGTTTGGACGCGAGGCAATGTACCAGCTAGGTATCGAGCCTCACCGAATCCCACTGGTGATGCTCGCGACGCTGGGTATTTATTTGGCCTTTATGGTCTTGGTCAAGCTCTTTGGCAGCCGCGTTTTGACGTCCATCACCGCTTCCGATGCCGTCATCATCATTATGTTCGGCGCGGTTTCAGGCCGCGTGATTGTAGGCAACCCGCCGACCCTCGCCGCCGGCATCATTGGCCTGTTTACCCTCATGCTTTTGGAGGCCGCCTTCGGCACATTCCGCCAATTGGTGACGTGGTCACGGTTTATTGACCGCAAGCCGGTATTGCTGGTCTATAAGGGGCAGCTGCAGGAAGACAATATGAGCTTTGCGCACATCACCGAAAGGGATATCAATTCCGCTGTGCGCAAGGCGGGCCTTGGTCGGCGCACCGACGTGCAGCTAATGATCTTGGAACCAACTGGTCAGATTTCTGTCATTCGCCGTGGCCAGCTTGTTGACGCCTCCGTGTTTAAGGATGTGCTCGGTGCCGAGCGAATTCAGGAAGTGGAGGAAGATTCACAAAGGGATGGCAATTAAGTCTTAGCCCTTTGAAGAGGCGCCACCTAGAAGAGGTGCTGCGAACCGGAAAACGAAAAATCTCCCCTCGTGCATAATACACAAGGGGAGAGTGGCGAGTTTGTGGCTTACTTGCCAGCGAACTGGTCAGCGAGACGCATAGCGTCATCCATCGCATCGATGATGGAGGTGAAGACCTTGATCCACTCGCGGATCTCCTTCGGGCTGATGTTGCCCTCATCGTCAGAAGAGAGAGCGAAGAAAGCCTTGGAGGAGCCGTCATCCTCAACCGGAGCTGCAGAAGCAACTGCGGTGCCGGAGAAGGCGATAGTTGCAGCAGTAGCAGCAGCAACGATGGACTTACGGGAGAAGAACTTCATAGTTGTGTGTCCTAAACTGAATCGAAGGTGATCGGAGATCGTCCGACTTACTTAGCGTTAGGTGCGAAGTACTTGTTGTAGAAAGCGAAAGCGGTGCCCAGAGCGCCAATGACGGCGGTGAAGACGGCGATCCAGTCGCGGATTTCCTTCGGGTCCATGTCGGAGATGGAGGAACCCTCGGAGTCGTCGGAGGAGGAAGAAGAGTCCTCGTCGGTCTTGCTCGGGGTCGTGGTGGTCTCGGCGGCCGGCTTGGTGGTGGACGGAGCTGCCGGGGTGGTGGTAGCCGTAGCGGTGGCGGTGGCCTCCGGAGTGGTGGTCTCAGCGTTAGCAACGGTCACGCCGGACAGGGAAACGGCAGCGGTGGTAGCGGCAGCGACAAGGGCCTTACGGGAGAAGAGCTTCATTCTCGTTCCTTATACATCTCGGGAATTTCAAAGACCTCACAGATGCTACTGAGGCATTGCGGGTTTTGCAAGGGATCTGACAATCAATTGATGAATCTGTGTGGCGGCTGTCCGCGGCATGTGAGCTGGGGTTTGGTCCGGTGCAGGTTGTGGACGTGGGTAATAGTTTGCCAAATGAACAGCTCAAGGCTAAGAAATTCTTAATCCAGGTGGGGAGGGGCGGTTGGAATGGGAAAGGCCCCGCTCGCTGAATGCGAGCGGGGCCGGCCACCGTAAAGGGGGTAAAACTTAGCTCTCGACGGTTGCCTTGGTGATGCGAACTTCCTCAGCGGGAGCGCCGTCGGACTGCCTATCCTTGACGCCCTTGGCAGCGATGGCGTCGATGGTCTTCTGTCCCTTCTCCGTCAGGTCGCCAAAATAGGTGTAGGAGGGCGGAAGCTGCGAGTCCTTATAGTTAATGAAGAACTGGGAACCATTGGTGTCTTCGCCGGCATTAGCCATGGCGATGGAACCCTTCGGGTACAGAGCAGGCTGTGCCTTAGCGGCGTCGTCAGCCTCATCGGTGGGGTACTCATTGGCAAACTGGAAGCCCGGTCCACCAGAACCCTTGCCGGTCGGATCACCGCACTGCAGGACGGAGAGGGTGCCCTCCGTCATGCGGTGGCACACGGTGTCGTCGTAGTACTTCGCGGAAATCATGTCCGTGATTGCGTTGACGGTACACGGAGCAAGTGAGCGATCGAGAGTCATCTCAATATCGCCTTGCTTGGTGGCGAAATTGACGGTCACCTCACCCTTGGCAGGAATGTTCTTTCCTTGCGGAGTAGGGACATCGCGGGAAGCGTCGCCAGTCTCGTTGTACTCGCAGGTGACGGTCTCACCGAGCGGCTTAGCACGCTTGCCGCTCAATGCTTCGGCGGTAGGGGCTTCAGTGGGGGTATCGGCGGCGGAGGTTTCCGAGGCCTGAATCTCTTCTTCCTCCGGCGAGCGCGTGGCCAAGAACCAGATACCGCCGACGAGGGCAACAATAACGACGGCGGCCATCAAAACGACGCCGAGCGGGCGGCTCTTCTGTTTACGGTCGCGGGATTTCAGCTCGCGATCGAGCTGGTTGAGCGCATCATCCAAGCGCTGGCTGTTAGTAGACACCTATGTTTCCTCCACAGTGGTGGTTTAAAAACTTTGACCCACCTATCCTAACCGCACGCTAGTTCACCGTGGCGCGCCGCCCCGCACGTCAGTACGCTTGGGTGCCATGGCTACTACGAATTTTCAGAATGAACCCGTCGAAACCAATGCTGAGCTGCCGAAGGTTGGTGACGCCCTGCCGGACTTCACCCTCGTCGGCACCGACTTGTCTGAGCTAACCAATGCGGACTTCGCTGGTAAGCGCTTGGTGGTGTCCTGCTTCCCGTCCGTGGATACCGGCGTGTGTGCAGCGCAGCTGCGCAAGTTCAATCAAGAGGCGGCTGGTCTGGAGAACACCGTTGTCCTGTCCGTCTCCCGTGACCTGCCTTTCGCACAGGAGCGTTTCTGCGCTGCTGAAGGTATCGACAACGTCGTCAGCGCTTCTGATTTCCGCTCCGATTTCGCCGACAAGCTGGGCCTCGTCCTGGAAGGCTCCCCGCTCAAGGGCCTGTGTGCCCGCGCGGTCATCGTCACCGACGAGAACCACAAGGTGACCTACACCGAGCTGGTTCCTGAGGTTACGACGGAGCCGGACTACGACGCAGCGTTGGCCGCCCTCAAGTAATGAACACACCGGATATCTACGGTTTCGCCGCAGGGCCTTATAAAACCAACACCTATGTTGTGGCTAACGGCTCGCGGGCGTTCATCGTGGACCCAGGGATGCACACACGCGAGCGCCTTGAGCAGCTCGCGCGTGAGAAATCCCTGGAATTTGAGGCCGTCGTGCTGACCCACGGTCACATTGACCACACGCGTGATGCCGCTGAGTTTAACCTGCCGGTCTACATCCACCCGGATGACGCGTTCATGTTGGTGGATGGCTCCGGAGTATCTCCCGAATCGCAGATGCTTTTCGCCGCCGCTTCCATGAAGCAGGTGGCGGACCGGCGTGATCTGCTGGGTGGTGAGACGCTGAGCCTCGTCGGCCTGGAGTTTGAATTACTCCATGCGCCGGGGCATTCACCGGGTTGCGTCATGCTCGTGGCCGAGGATTTTGCGCTGACCGGTGACGTGTTATTCAAGGGCTCGATCGGCCGTACAGACCTTCCGCATTCCGATCCCGCGGCGATGCAGCGCTCGTTGCGCGGTCCGGTGTGGGGCCTTGATGATTCCCTTGCCATCTTGCCGGGCCACGGCCCAACATCGACGATGCGCCGCGAACGCGCGACTAATCCGTTTCTCCGTGCGGCGGGGGATGTACTCTAAAGGGCGTGAGTGATAAGAAGCAGTTCAAAGCCCTGTCCGCGCCCAAGGGTGTGCCGGACTACGTTCCGCCGCAATCGGCCATCTTTGCCAAGGTTCGTGAGACCTTCGTACATCAGGCACATCTGTCCGGCTTCCAACACATCGAACTCCCCGTCTTTGAGGACACGTCGCTGTTCGCCCGCGGCGTGGGGGAGTCCACGGACGTCGTGTCGAAGGAGATGTACACCTTCGCCGATCGCGGCGACCGCTCCGTGACTCTGCGCCCCGAAGGCACCGCGGGTGTTATGCGCTCAGTTATCGAGCACAACCTCGACCGCGGTCAGTTGCCTGTCAAGCTCAATTACTTTGGCCCCTTCTTCCGCTACGAACGCCCGCAGGCTGGCCGCTACCGCCAGCTGCAGCAGGTCGGCGTCGAGGCCATTGGTGTCGATGATCCGGCGCTGGACGCGGAAATCATCGCGCTAGCGGACCGCTCCTACCGCAGCCTGGGGCTTAGCCAGTTCCGTCTGGAGCTGACCAGCCTGGGTGACCACGACTGTCGCCCGGCCTACCGTGAGAAGCTGCAGGAATTCCTGTTCAAGCTGGACCTCGACGAGGAAACCAGGGCCCGCGCGGAGCTGAACCCGTTGCGCGTGCTCGATGACAAGCGCCCGGAGGTCCAGGAGCAGCTTGTCGACGCCCCCCTCATGCTCGACCACCTCAATGCCGAGTGCCGCGAGCACTTTGAGACGGTCACAGGCTTGCTCGATGACATGGGCGTGCCCTACACCATCAACCCGCGCATGGTCCGCGGTCTTGATTACTACACGAAGACCTGTTTCGAATTCGTCCACGATGGACTCGGCGCGCAGTCCGGCATTGGCGGCGGCGGCCGCTACGACGGCCTCATGGCTCAGCTCGGCGGACAGGAATTGTCCGGTATCGGCTACGGCCTCGGCGTGGACCGCACGGTTTTGGCCCTGGAGGCCGAGGGCGTGGAGCTCGAGGGCGTCGAAGAACGCGTGGCCGTTTATGGCGTTGCTTTGGGCGCGGCGGCAAAGAAGAAGATGGTCAGCATCATTAATGATCTCCGCAAAGCCGGTATTTCCGCGGATATGTCCTTCGGTGACCGCGGCCTCAAGGGAGCGATGAAGGGTGCTGATCGCGCCAACGCCCGCTTCGCACTCGTCCTCGGTGACCAAGAGCTAGAGTCTGGCACCGTGGCGCTGAAGGATCTGCGCGCGCACGAGCAGCACGACGTCCCGGTGGGGGACGTCGTCAAGCAGCTTCGCCAGCTCGTTTAGCACTCCACCTGCGAGACGGTGAAGCCCATCGTCTTCGCCAGGCCGCCGAGCGAGGTCTCCTTGTACTTGGAGAGCATGTCGCGTCCGGTTTCGGCCATGGTGCGCACCGCGTTATCGAGGGTAACGTGGTGCGTTCCCTCACCCATGAGAGCAAGGCGCGCGGCGTTGATGGACTTGACTGCGCCGATGGCGTTGCGCTCGATGCAGGGAATCTGCACGAGGCCTCCGACGGGGTCACAGGTCAGGCCGAGGTTGTGCTCAAGGGCAATCTCGGCGGCATTTTCAACCTGTTCCGGTGTTGCTCCGAGTAGTTCTGCCATGCCAGCAGCTGCCATGGAGGACGCTGAGCCAACCTCGCCCTGGCAGCCCACCTCGGCGCCGGAAATCGAGGCATTGGACTTGATGATGATGCCAATGGCACCTGCGGTCAGCAGGTAGCGGCGGGCATCGGAGCGGGTGAAATCAGCCTGGAAGTCACGCGCGTAGTGCAGCACCGCGGGGATGATGCCACACGCGCCGTTAGTGGGGGCGGTGATGACGCGGCCGCCGGCGGCATTCTGTTCGTTGACGGCAAGCGCGTAGAGGTTGACCCATTCCATCGCGGACAAGCCACAGGACTCGTCGTTTTGCTTGGCCAGAAGCTGCTGGTACATGCGTGGCGCGCGGCGGTTCACACGCAGGCCGCCGGGAAGGATTCCCTTGGAGGAAATGCCCTCGGTCACGCACTCGCGCATGATATCCCAGACCAAGTCGAGGTGCTGGTAGACGTAGTCGAGACCGCCTTCTTCGCGGTGCAACACGGCCTCGTTGGCGGCGACGATTTCCCAGATAGCTTTGTCATTGGCCGCACACAGGTGAAGCAGGTGTTCGCCGGACTGGAACTCATAAGGAACGGTGTCCTCAGCGGTGGCCGCGGCGACACCGGCTGGCACACCGGTGTCTGTTTGGAGCTGGGCATCGTATTCCTCGCGGGACAGGATAAAGCCGCCGCCGACGGAGAAATACTCCGATCTATCGGCAAGGACGTTCCCGTCCTTGCCCCAGGCCGTAAAGATGAGGCAGTTCGGGTGTTCCGGCACCGGTTCGTTGTTGAATTCGATGCTGTACTGCACTTCACCTGCGGGGCCAGAAATGGTGCCCTCGGTGGGGATAAAGGCATCGGCGCGTGGCTCTGCGTCGAGTGGCACGGACAGCGGATCCCATCCGGCGAGGCCCAGAATCACGGCGCGATCCGTGGCGTGGCCGCGGCCGGTAGCGGATAGGGAACCGCGCAGTACGGTGTGGACCTTGGCCGGGTGTTGATCAAGCGCCTCGAGGAAGGCCTTAGCCGCGCGCATGGGGCCGACTGTATGGGAGGAGGAGGGGCCGATTCCGATGGAGAAGATATCGGTCACGCTAATTGTCATGTGGGGGTGAAACCTCCTTGGGAGCGTTAGATAAGTGTCGCCTTACGATAGTACCGAGAGCCCTCCGCAACCGCTTAGCTCGGCTGCCCGTCGTGGCGGGAAAGAAGCGCGCGGAATCCTGAAGGGTCTGGATCGACGTCCTGCGATTGCACCCCCTGGGGCGCTTCTTCCGCCTCGCCGAGCGTCCCGGCAAGTCCAGAGACCCGGTCGAGCGGGCGCACCATGAGGTCCGCTAGCTCCTCGGCGGCGCGTTCTATGCGTTTGTTATTGCGCGCGCCTTCTGCAGTGCCAAAGTCTTCCGTGGCCTGGAAGATCCCGGTGGGGACCACTGTGGCATGCAGGTAGTTAAGCAGCGGGCGCAGAGCATAGTCGAGCACAAGCGCGTGCCGGCTTGAACCGCCAGTGGCAGCGATGAGCGTGGGCAGTCCCTCTAGAGAATGCGGCTCCAAAGTGTCGAAGAACATCTTGAACAAACCCGAATAACTGCCCTGGAATACCGGGCTGACGGCGATGAGACCGTCCGCCTTGGTCACGGCAGTCTGCGCGGCATGGAGGTGGGGTGTGGGTGAAACCCAGTTGGTCATGGCTTCTGCCAATTCGCCGGCAAGCTCGCGCAGCTCAACGACGGTCACGTCGACGCCTTCACCTCGGGCACTAACGCGGGCGGTGGTGGCGGCGGAGAGGGCGTCGCCAAGCGCACGCGTCGAGGACGGTGATGAAAGTCCAGCCGTAACGAGTACGAGCGAGCGCAACTATTTCTCCTCTTCAGGGTTGACCTGCGCGTGCGGGGCATAAGCGTCGAGCGTGGCATGGGTGGGCGGGTCAGAAGGTACATGATCTGGGCGGCGTTCCTCAAAGCGGCGGCGCAGCTCGGGCACCACCTGGGTACCAAGGATTTCGATCTGCTCGAGCACCACCTCCTGAGGCAGGCCCGCGTGGTCGATGAGGAAGAGCTGGCGCTGGTAATCACCCACCCAATCTGCGAACTGTAGTGTGCGCTCCACCACCTGCTTTACGGTGCCTACGGTGAGCGGGGTCTGTGCCGTGAACTCCTCCAAGGAGGGGCCATGACCGTACACCGGGGCATTGTCGAAGTAGGGGCGGAAGAAGTCCTTTGCCTGCTGCTCCGTGGGCGCGATGAAGACATGCCCGCCGAGGCCCACGATGGCCTGGTCGGCGCGGCCGTGGCCATAGGACTCGTAGCGATTGCGGTATAGGTTCACCATCTTCGCGGTGTGCTCCTTGTTCCAGAAGATGTTGTTGTGGAAGAAGCCATCGCCGTAAAAAGCCGCCTGTTCCGCAATCTGTGGGGAGCGAATGGAGCCGTGCCAGACAAAGGGTGGGATGCCATCGAGAGGTGCGGGCGTGGAAGTAAAACCCTGCAGCGGGGTGCGGAACTTTCCTTGCCAGGACACGACGGGTTCGCGCCAGAGGCGGCGCAGTAGGTGGTAGTTCTCAACGGCGAGGGGAATGCCTTCACGGATGTCCTTGCCAAACCACGGGTAAACCGGGCCGGTGTTGCCGCGGCCTAGCATGAGGTCGACGCGCCCATCTGCCAGGTGCTGAAGGAATGCGTAGTCCTCCGCGAGGCGAACAGGGTCGTTGGTAGTGATCAGCGTGGTGGCAGTGGAGAGTTGAAGGTTCTTCGTCTGTGCCGCAATGTATGCCAGGTGGGTGGTGGGTGCTGATGGCACAAAGGGCGGGTTGTGGTGCTCGCCGGTGGCGAAGACGTCGAGGCCCACCTCTTCTGCTTTGAGGGCAATCTCCGTGATAGCGCGGATGCGCTCGGCCTCAGTGGGGGTGCGGCCGGTGGTCGGGTCCTGGGTGACATCGCCGATGCTAAAGACTCCAAATTGCATGACATCCTCCTTTCTATGTCATGTCAACAAGGTTAGGGAGGGGAGTTATTCCCATTCGACTGCAGCAACCAATGTTGCGAGGTCGGCAGGTGTTGCAATGGATACAGGAAGTTGGGAAGGCTTGCCGTGCTCGGTGAGAAGGACCGCGCCGGGGTGGGTGCCGTCTGCCGCAGGGTCGGTGAGGGCGTCGATGACCTCTTGCGCGCTGGCGGTGCGGGGCAGGAACTCTGCGCGGTCATTCCGTTCTGCGAATTCCAGGACCGTGTTAATCGACGCCGCGTTAATCACACCGTCGTCACCGAGATCTGCCGCAACCCATCGGGCAATGACGTTGGTGGTGAGAAGCGCCTGGTAAGTCCCGGACTCATAGATTGGGATCTGGGAATAGCCGGTCGTGTCAATAAGCTTCAAGGCCTCCATGATCGGGGTGTCAGGGGCAAGAGTGGTCACGTCACGGCTAGCGAGCAGAGCCTGCGCTGTGGGTGGATCCGTGAGCAGGCGTTGCAGGTTTTCGAGCTGCTTGATGACGTGAGGATGTGGGGTAGCGATGGGCTCACCGCTGAAGTAGCGGCCATGGGCGATGGCGTTGCGAAGGTTGCTAAAGTCCTTCAGCTGTTCTGCTTGGCGCTTGCTTAAAAGGTGTTTGTCGTGGGCGCGATCAACAATCCACCAGAAAGAATCAGAGTTCTTTGCCCCGATAGCTTGGCGGAGGAACTGCTCAATGTCATTAAAAGCGGAAAAGAATTTGGCCAGGGAGTTGTCGCTCATGCCGCCTAAGTGTACGGGTTCTTGGATTTGTGCTTAAGGCTCAAGCGATAAGAAAAATCTCGCCGTGAGCAACCCCGGTGGTTGGGGAAACTCACGGCGAGAATGCGGTATGCGCGATGCGTTGATCTTTAGAAGACGACGCGCAGGATGGACACCGTCGCCGCAGCGATGGCGGCGGCCGCCGGAAGAGTGATGACCCATGCCAAAGCGATGGGCTTCATCAGCTTCCAGTTGGCGGCGTGGTTCACAATGCCGACACCAAGGACGGCACCGATGAGGATGTGGGTAGAGGACACCGGCAGGCCCAAGAGGGAAGCAGCCATGACGACGGCAGCAGCGGCCAGCTCGGCAGCGAAACCGGAGGAGGGGTGCATTTGAGTGAGGCCAGAACCCACGGTCTGGATGACGAAGCGGCCGATGAACCAAAGGCCGGAAACCAAGGCGATGCCCATGGCTACCATGACCGGCAGCGGCACGGAAACTTCATCGGAGATCTGGTTGGTCTGCAAGACATCGAAGACTGCAGCGAAGGGGCCGATGGCGTTGGCGATGTCATTGGAACCGTGCGAGAACGCAAAGGCGGAGGCGGTGAAGACCTGCATCCACGAGAAGAGGAGGAAGGTAGAGCGCTTCAGGGACTTCTTCTTCAGGGAGCGGGCAAAGATGAAGACGGCCATCCAGACTATGGCTCCAACCATGCCCATGACTAGGAAAGTTTCTAGGGCGGTGACATCGATGCCGGTGTGCTTCAGGCCCTTGAAGAGCAACATCGCGGAGATAATCACGGCACCCAGCGCTGCGAGCAGCGGAACCCAGTTCTCGAGCGCGCGGTGTGCATTGACATCCTCGAGATCCTTGTTGAGGTTGTGCAGATCGCGGTAGTAGTCGGACTCGAGTGCCTCTGGGTCGTAGTCCTCTTCGGCGGTAAGGGCGGCGTCGCGAGCCATCGCATTTGTGTAGGAGATCTGCTGTAGCTCGTTCATACGCTCGAAGCGGGTCTTGTGCTCCTTGCGCAGCTCGGCGCGGCGAAGTTTGATGTCACGCAGGCGTTCGTCCGCGGCGTCGTTGTACACCAAGATGGAAGACTTGATCCACTTGAAAAGGAGGTATGCGGCAATACCGCCGAGAACCGGAGAAAGCACCCAGGAGAAAGCGATGGTGCCGATTCCGCCCCATTGCACCATGTCCATGCCGCCCTTGCCGGTGATGAAGCCGACGGTCAGAGCGGCGCCGACGATGCCGCCGACGATGGAGTGGGTGGTAGAAACCGGCCAACCCATGCGGGTGGCTACCAAAAGCCAGATGGCAGCGCCGAGGAGTGACGCCATCATGATGTAGACAAATTCCATCGGGTCGAGGCCATCGATGGCATCGAGGTCCACGATTCCGGAGCGGACCGTATCAGTCACCTCGCCGCCGGCGAGGATGGCTCCGGATACCTCAAAGACCGCCGCGACAGCGAGGGCCTGCTTCATGGAGAGGGTTCCCGCGCCCACGGAGGTACCGAAGGAGTTGGCGACGTCATTGCCGCCAATGTTGAAGGCCATAAAGACAGCGAAGATAATTGCTGTAACAAGGACTACCTTGTTGGTTCCCTCAGCAACTTCTCCGTTGCCCCAAATGATGAAAAAGATCAGGGTGACAGCCGTGATGGCGCCGAAGAACAGGTGCCAAATCCAGTCCTTGTTCTTGCCATTCATCGACTCAAGATCAGGCATCGTCGGCGTGGCGGTGCTCAAAACGTCGTTCCTTTCATGAAGAGAACGCTGCGTGATGAGACAGTGTGAGCAGGCCGCGGGCGGGGTGCATTCGGCGTTGGCGCGGGAAGCGCCATACCTACCGCGGTGCAGGTGATAATGACATCACGCGCAGTTCTTTTATGCTTTTAAAGACAGAGCGGAACCCACCACGAACCGGCGGGAACTTGACTACCTTAAAGCATTAAGGTGTACGGCAGGTAAACACCTGGTGTATGTGAATCTAATCTGGGCTAATGTGGCACATTTGGGGGTGGTGCGACCTTGGGGTGGGCGCTTCTTAAGACCCTAAGACTTGTAAACCCCACGGCCTAAGGTGTCGCACTGCTCCATTTTGCCGGAATTATAACCGGCGAGGAACGACTGCGCACGGTCTTCGGAAGAGCCGTGCGTCCACGTATCGGGGCGTACTTCGCCCCCTGAGCGGCGCTGGATGTTGTCATCGCCCACGGCGCGTGCAGTGTTGACAGCATCAGTCACCTGCTGCTCGGTAATGGTTTCGAGCAGGGCATCGTCACCCTTGTCGGCGTAGTGCGCCCACAGGCCGGCATAGCAATCGGCTTGCAGCTCAATCTTCACCGCGTTGGAATCCTCGCCGGGCTCGTTGTAGTTCGAGAGGCTGAGTGTTCCTTCCAGCTTTTGGATGTGGTGGCCGAATTCGTGGGCCACGATATACATCTGTGCCAATGGGGCATTATCGCCGCCGAAGTTGCGGAGCTGGTCGAAGAAAGCAGTGTCAAAGTATGCAGACTCATCCGCAGGACAGTAGAACGGACCCGTAGCGCCGGAGGCCTGGCCACAGCCCGACATAGTGGTGTTTTTAAAAATGACGCGGCCCGGTTCGACGTAGTCGATGCCAGCCTGGTCTGGTAGCTGCTGCGCCCACACCTTGTCCACGGACTGGGCCGCAAACATGACGCGGCAATCGTCATACTTGTTGCCGTCTTCAGCGGTTTGGCAGTGCGCAAACGCGTCCTCCCCGCTTTCTTCGGGGCCGACCTGGGTCTGGTCGGCCTGGGGATCGCTTCCGGTGATGGCGCCGGGATCGCCGCCGAGAAGGAGATAGAGGCCGATGAGGAGGAGTGAACCAATGCCGCCGCCGGTAGCGATCATGCCGCCGCGGCCTCCACCGCCGGAGCTTGCTCGCTTACCATCAAAATTGGCGCCAGATTTAAAAGTCATGCTCCAGATTTTGCCACAAGCTGGAGGTGGTGTCTGCTCGATAAGTGGACTGCTGTCAAGCGCACGGTGCTCACCCTAGCGCTGAGCAAGTCCGGTGCGGGCGGTAGACTTGGGCCGTTCAAGTACTTGCATCCCTCGGCGCGTGCTGTCTACGCGTGGCGTGAGTGGGTGTGAGCGTCAACGATGAGAAGGGATTGAACGAGAGTGCTGCGTACACATTTGGCAGGCGAACTGCGCAAGGAGTTGGCGGGGGAGACCGTCACCCTGACGGGGTGGGTCGCACGCCGTCGCGACCACGGTGGTGTTATCTTCATTGACCTGCGTGACCGCTCCGGCGTTGCCCAGGTTGTTTTCCGCGAGACCGAGGTAGCTGAGCGCGCCCACGATCTGCGTTCCGAGTACTGCGTCAAGGTCACTGGTGTCGTGGAGCCCCGCCCGGAGGGCTCGGCCAACCCGAACCTGGCCTCCGGCGAGATTGAGGTCAACGTCACGGACCTGGAGGTACTCAACAAGTCCGCAGCGCTGCCGTTCCAGATTGATGATCCATCCTCCTCCGGTGAGGTCGGTGAGGAGACCCGCTTGAAGTACCGCTACCTGGATCTGCGCCGTGAGCGCCAGCATGAGGCACTGCGCCTGCGCTCGGCCGCGAACCGCGCTGCCCGCCAGGTCCTGGACAGCCACGATTTCACTGAGATCGAAACCCCGACCCTGACTCGCTCCACCCCGGAGGGCGCCCGTGACTTCCTCGTGCCGGCACGCCTGAAGCCGGGCAGCTGGTATGCGCTCCCGCAGTCCCCGCAGCTGTTCAAGCAGCTGCTCATGGTCGCCGGAATGGAGCGCTACTACCAGATCGCTCGCTGCTACCGCGATGAGGACTTCCGCGCTGACCGCCAGCCGGAGTTTACGCAGCTCGACGTCGAGATGTCCTTCGTGGACCAGGATGATGTCATTGCTCTGGCGGAAGAGATCGTCTCCGCCCTGTGGAAGCTCATCGGCTACGAAATCAAGACCCCCATCCCGCGCATGACCTATGCCGATGCCATGAAGTACTACGGTTCCGACAAGCCGGACCTGCGCTTCGACATCAAGATCGTGGAGTGCACGGACTTCTTCAAGGACACCACCTTCCGCGTCTTCCAGAACGAATACGTCGGTGCCGTCGTCATGGAAGGCGGAGCCTCCCAGCCGCGCCGCCAGTTCGATGCATGGCAGGAGTGGGCAAAGCAGCGCGGTGCGAAGGGCTTGGCCTACATCACCGTTGCCGAGGATGGCACATTGGGTGGCCCGGTAGCCAAGAACATCACGGATGCCGAGCGCGAGGGTATTGCCGCCCACGTCGGCGCCAAGCCGGGCGATGCCATCTTCTTCGCTGCCGGCGAGACCAAGGCTTCCCGTGCGCTGCTGGGCGCAGCTCGCGGTGAGATTGCGAAGAAGCTCGACCTCATCAAGGACGGCGACTGGGCCTTCACCTGGGTCGTCGACGCACCGCTCTTCGAGCCCTCCGCCGATGCCACCGCCTCGGGTGACGTGGCTTTGGGCCACTCCAAGTGGACTGCAGTCCACCACGCCTTCACTTCGCCGAAGCCGGAGTACCTGGATAACTTTGACCAGAACCCGGGAGAGGCCCTGGCTTATGCCTACGACATTGTCTGCAATGGCAATGAGATTGGCGGCGGTTCCATCCGTATCCACGACCAGGATGTGCAGAAGCGCGTCTTCGACGTCATGGGCATCGGCGAAGAAGAAGCGCAGGAGAAGTTCGGCTTCCTGCTCGACGCCTTCCAGTTCGGTGCTCCGCCACACGGCGGCATCGCTTTCGGCTGGGATCGCATCGTCTCCCTGCTCGGTGGATTCGAGTCCATCCGCGATGTCATCGCCTTCCCGAAGTCCGGTGGCGGCGTCGACCCGCTGACCGACGCCCCCGGCACCATCCCCGCCGCGCAGCGCAAGGAGACCGGTGTGGACTTCAAGCCGGAGAAGGCTGCGAAGGCAGCCCAGGGTGAAAAGGCTGGGAAGGAGTCCTAAAGGCCCCACACCATGGGTGTACCTCATTGGGCCGACAACAAGTGGAAGCAGGCAAGCAAGTGAATCCGACGGGACACGAGTCCATGAATAATTCTGTGGCTGATGCCGTGGTAGCAGAAGCCTCACAGATGATTTCGCGCCGCTATGGCGGGGAGCCTGAGCTGAGTGACGTTGAGCAACTCACCGGCTCGGGCAATGCCGTGGTACTTCGTGCTCGGACGACTCCCAGCGCCTTCTTCCCGCATCGTTCGGTCGTCATCAAGTACAACCCGGTCACCGGGCACACTATTGATGACGCCGCGCTTCTCCGTGAAGTGGTGGCCTATCAGTTCACCACGGCGCTGTCTGAGGAGGTCCGCCCAGGACCTGTGTTGCTCGCACACGACGTGGACAAGCGCATTCTTGTGCTGTCCGACGCCGGCGAAGGCGACACCCTGGCGGACACCCTTGCGCGCAGCGGTGATGAAGACCGCGGCGAGCTGCTCAGGGCTCTGGGCAGCGCGTTGGGCAAAATGCATGCTGGGACTGCCGGGCGCGAAGAAGACTATGACGCCCTGCTCAAGCGCCAGTTACGTCGGCATCCCGAATACGCCGAGCACCAGGCATTGCGCGATGATTCCTTGCAGAGCTCCATTCTGATTGGTGCGGATATCCTCAGCGAGGCAGGACTGGAACCGCCGGAACACGTCCGCACATTGGCCCGTGCCGCCATGCAGAGTCTGAGTTCTGGCCGCAACCGCGCTTTTACTCCCTTCGACCTGTCCCCAGACAACATCATCGTCGGCTCAACGCTGACCTTCTTGGACTATGAGTGGGCCGGTTTCCGCAACGTCGGCTTTGACGTGGCCTGCGTGGTGGCCGGCTTCCCGCAGTTTCTTTTTTCTCGGCCGATCACTGATGCCGAGGCGGGGCTTTTCATCCATGCCTGGCAGCGCCGCATTGTCGATGTCTGGCCGCAGCTCGCCGATGAGAAGACGCTGCACGAGTTGCTCGTCTCCTGCCTCATCGGTTGGGCTCTGTCGAGCGTGACCACGATGTATGCCGGCGGGATCGAAGGGGTCGTCGCGTTGGCGGAAGGCAACGCTGAGATCTACCGTGACCCGCACCGTTCTCTGCTTCGTCGATCCGACCATGGTCCGTTCAGCGAGGATGAAATACTGATTCGGCGCGATCTTTATGAGACCTTCGAAGCGCTGTCGCGGTTTGCCGCGCAATGTAGCAATGACGGGTGCTCCGCGGTCGCCGAGTTTGGGCGAGCCGTGGCCTCTCGACTCCGGGAGCCCTGATGGGGCAGGAGTCACTCTTCGGCGATGACCAGTCAGCGCCAAGCCTGCCGGGTGGCCCCGATATGTTTGCAACCCACCCCGGTTCGCCGCTGGCCGCGCGCATGCGGCCGCAAAACCTCGATGAAGTAGTGGGGCAGAAGCACCTCCTGGAGCCGGGAACCCCGCTGCGTAGGCTGGTGGAAGGCTCAGGCGAGGCCTCCGTCATCCTGTACGGACCGCCGGGAACCGGAAAGACGACGCTGGCCTCACTCATCGCATCTTCCTTGGGAGATAACTTCATTGGGCTTTCCGCCCTAGACTCCGGCGTGAAGCAGGTTCGAGAGGTGATCTCCCATGCCCGCCGTGAGCTGATTCAAGGGCGCCGCACCGTGCTGTTCATCGATGAGGTGCACCGCTTCTCCAAGACTCAGCAGGACGCGCTGCTCGCGGCCGTCGAAAATCGCACCGTGCTGCTCGTGGCCGCCACTACCGAAAACCCTTCCTTTTCCGTCGTGGCGCCGTTGCTTTCGCGTTCCTTGTTGCTGCACTTGGAGCCGCTGGACGACGCCTCCCTGCGCACCCTCGCCGAGCGCGCATTGACCAGCGAGCGGGGATTGGCGGGAAGGATCACCGCAACGGACGATGCTCTAGACCAGCTGGTGCTGCTCGCCGGGGGCGATGCTCGGCGCACACTGACCTATCTTGAGGCGGCGGCCGAGGCAGTGCCCGATGGCGGTGAACTCACCGTTGAGGTTCTCAAAGAAAACGTCAATCACGCGGTGGTGCGCTATGACCGCGACGGCGACCAGCATTATGACGTGGTCTCCGCGTTTATTAAGTCCATCCGCGGTTCCGACGTGGATGCCGCGCTGCATTACCTGGCCCGCATGATTGAGGCAGGCGAAGACCCGCGTTTCATCGCCCGCCGGCTTATCGTGCATGCCTCCGAAGACATCGGAATGGCTGATCCCACCGCGCTGCCCACTGCCGTGGCCGCAGCGGAGGCCGCGGCCCTTATCGGATTACCCGAGGCGCGTATTCCGCTGGCTCAGGCGACAATCCATCTCGCTACGGCACCGAAATCCAATTCCGTTATCAACGCCATCAACGCGGCCCAGGCCGACGTTCGCGCCGGCAAGAGCGGGCATGTGCCCGCGCACCTGCGCGACGGCCATTATGAGGGAGCGAAACGCTTGGGCAATGCAGTGGGCTATCAGTACCCGCATGATGATCCGCGCGGTGTACTGTCCCAGCAGTATTTGCCGGAGACGCTGGCGGATGCCGAGTATTATCACCCCACCGACCATGGCGCGGAGAAGCGTGTGCGCGAGTACCTGGGAAGGCTGCGGGACATCATCCGGGGGCGGCGTCGCTAAGCACAGCACCGGACGGGTAAAGTTGAGCGCTGACTAGAAACCATTCAACAGTGAAGGAATTTTGCTCGTGAAGACTCATGAGATCCGGGAACGCTTTACCCAGCACTTCGTCAAGGCCGGCCACGAGGCCGTCCCCAGCGCGTCGCTGATCCTGGATGACCCGAACCTGCTCTTCGTTAACGCCGGCATGGTTCCCTTCAAGCCCTACTTCCTGGGCCAGCAGAACCCGCCTTTTGCTAATGGCACGGCGACCTCTATCCAGAAGTGCGTGCGCACCTTGGACATCGAGGAAGTGGGCATTACCACCCGTCACAATACCTTCTTCCAGATGGCGGGTAATTTTTCCTTTGGCCAGTACTTTAAGGAAGGCGCAATTACCCACGCCTGGAACCTGCTGACCACCTCCGTCGATGAAGGCGGTTTGGGCCTCGACCCGGAGCGTTTGTGGGTCACGGTCTACCTTGACGATGATGAGGCGGCCGATATTTGGCACAACAAGATCGGCGTGCCTACCGAGCGTATCCAGCGCCTGGGCATGGAAGATAATTACTGGTCCATGGGTATTCCCGGACCGTGTGGTCCGTGCTCCGAGATCTACTATGACCGCGGGCCGGAATATGGCCAGGATGGCGGTCCGATTGCGGACGATAACCGCTACATGGAGATCTGGAACTTGGTCTTCATGCAGAACGAGCGCGGCGAAGGCATCGGCAAGGGCAACTTCGAGATCGTGGGCGAGCTGCCCAAGAAGAACATCGATACCGGCATGGGCATCGAGCGCGTGGCCTGCATCCTGCAGGGCGTGGACAACGTCTACGAGACGGACCTGCTGCGCCCGGTCATCGACGTAGCCGAGGAGCTTACCGGTGCGAAGTACGTTCCGGATGCGCCGAAGGAAGACCTGATCCGTTTCCGCGTGGTGGCGGACCACTCGCGTACCGGCATGATGCTCATTTTGGACGGCGTTACCCCCGGTAACGAGGGCCGTGGCTACATTCTGCGTCGCTTGCTGCGCCGCATTATCCGCTCCGCCAAGCTGCTTGGCGCGAAGGGTGAGACCATGGAGCGATTCATGAACACCATCATGGACACCATGACCCCGTCCTACCCGGAGATCGCCGATAACCGCGAGCGTATCCTGCGCGTTGCCGTGGCGGAGGAGAAGGCCTTCCTGAAGACGCTGGAGTCAGGCACCAAGCTTTTCGACGAAGCCGTGGAGGAACTGAAGAGCACCTCTCGTGCGGCCACCCCGAAGGTCCTCTCCGGCGAGAAGGCTTTTGAGCTGCACGATACCTATGGTTTCCCCATCGACCTGACCTTGGAAATGGCTCAGGAAGCCGGTTTGACCGTAGACATGGAAGGCTTCGACGCCGCCATGGGCGAGCAGCGCCGCCGCGCCAAGGCCGATAATCAGGCTAAGAAGCATGGTCATGCTGACCTGTCGCTCTACCGCGAGTGGGTGGATAACCACCCGACGTTGTTCACGGGCTATGAGACCCTGGAGTCCGAGGCCAAGGTCATCGGTCTTGTGCGCGATGGCGAGAAGGTTACTGAGGTCGAGGCAGGAGACACCGTCGAGGTAATTCTGGACCAGTCGCCGCTCTACGCCGAAGCCGGCGGCCAGACCGCCGACCGGGGCCGCATTATCGCGGGCGAGACCCTCCTTGAGGTCAACGATGTGCAGAAGATTGGCAAGAAGCTGTGGGTGCACAAGGCTACGGTGACCGCCGGTGGGCTTGAGTTGGGCAA
This sequence comes from Corynebacterium hesseae, assembly GCF_037850265.1. Lineage (NCBI taxonomy): Bacteria > Bacillati > Actinomycetota > Actinomycetes > Mycobacteriales > Corynebacteriaceae > Corynebacterium > Corynebacterium hesseae. Next base: position 1,557,210 of record NZ_CP137211.1, on the reverse strand, counting down.
CGGCGTAACGGCTGCCGTTGATGAACAATGGCGCCACGGTGCCGTGCAGGCGCACTCTGCCACGCACCTCATTCACGCCGCGTTGCGCCAGGTACTGGGTCCCACCGCAGTCCAGGCTGGTTCCTTGAACCGTCCCGGCTACCTGCGCTTTGACTTCAACTACACCGACCAGCTCACCCAGGAGCAGCTCGATGAGATCGCTTTGGTGACGAACCAGGCGGTGGACCAGCACTTCCCGGTCAATACCATCGAGACGTCTTTGGAGAAGGCCAAGGAGATGGGCGCGATGGCCCTCTTTGGTGAGAACTACGGTTCCGAGGTCCGTGTCGTGGAGATGGGCGGCCCGTTCTCCATCGAGCTCTGCGGTGGTACGCACGTGAAGAACACTGCAGAAATCGGCCCGGTCTCTGTCCTCGGTGAATCCTCCGTGGGCTCGGGCGCGCGCCGTATCGAGGCTTATTCGGGCCTGGATGCATTCCGCTACTACTCCAAGGAGACCGCTCTTGTGGAGGGTGTCTCCCGCGAGCTCAAGGTCCAAACTGAGGATCTTCCGGAGCGCATCGCGCAGCTGACGGAGAAGCTCAAGGCCGCTGAGAAGCAGATTGCGGAGCTGCACAAGGCCCAGCTCATGTCGCAGACCGCGGAGATGATTTCTGGTGCGACCACCGTTAATGACTTCACCCTCGTATCGGTCAAACTTCCTAACGGAGTAAACGGCGGTGATCTGCGCACGTTGGCCTCGGATATCAAGAACCGTCTCGGTGATGTCGCCGGTGTGGTTGTCCTGGCATCGGAGAACGAGGGCGGCAAGCTCCCGTTCATCGTTGGCGCCACTAAGCCTGCCGTCGAGCGCGGCGTCAAGGCTGGTGACTTCGTCAAGGTTATTTCTGGCTATGTTGACGGCAAGGGCGGCGGAAAGCCCGATATGGCTCAAGGTTCCGGCGCCAACGCTGAAGGTCTCCAGCAGGCCTTCGACGCCGTCCGTGATGAGCTCGAAGCCCACTAACGAACGCGCCCTAGTTGGCGTGCAGTTGTAGCTGACTCGCAGAACCAGGAGGAGCACGATGGCCGTAGAGCCCGACAAACCAGGCGTGGACGATCCCGGCCCGGGGCGCCGTTTGGGCCTCGACGTCGGTACCGTCCGCATCGGCGTGGCGGTCTCTGACCGGGACGCGCGCTTGGCCATGCCGGTCGAAACCGTCCGGCGTGAGACCGGGTTTAAAGACCGCGACAAGGGTGATATCGACCGCCTGCTTGAGCTGATTTACGAGTATGACGTGGTTGAGGTAGCCGTTGGTTTGCCGCGTGATCTCAAGGGCAATGGTTCATCAAGTGTTAAACATGCCAAGGAAATCGCGTTTCGTATCCGCCGCCGCTTGGCAAAAGATGACAGGATGAAAGAACCTCCGCCCGTGCGTATGGTGGATGAACGCCTTACTACCGTGGTCGCCTCCTCCGCATTGCGGGCCTCTGGCGTATCAGAGAAGCGAGGTCGCTCGGTGATTGACCAAGCAGCCGCGGTGGAAATTTTGCAATCCTGGCTGGATGCGCGCCATTTCGCGTTGAACGGCCACAGCCCTTCAAACGTAGGAGACGAAGTACGTGAGCCGTAAACCTTCACGCATCGGACGCTCGATGGAACCCCAATATGTCAAGCGCCGTCAGCGCGGCATGGCCGTGCTCATTGCGAGCTTGGTCCTGATCATCGGTGGACTTGGCTACATTGGTTTCCGCCTGTTGGGAGGGGGCAGCACCTTGGACTATGAGGGGCAGGGCAATGGAGTAACCCAGCTTGTTCAGGTTCCGGAGGGCTCGTCGATGAGCGAACTGGCACCTGAATTGGCGGAGAAGAACGTGGTGAAGACGCCCGAGGCTTTCTCTTCTGCAGCCAACTCGAATCCGCGCGCGAGCCAAATCAAGCCTGGTTTCTACCGCCTTCAGGAGGAGATGAGCGCGAAGTCAGCCGTCGAAGCGCTGCTTGATGAGGGCAACATGGTTGACCTCCTCGACGTGCAGGGCGGAGCTACGCTTCTCGACGTCAACGTGGTCGGCGGTGATGTCCGCTACGGTATTTACTCGCTGATTTCTCAGGTCTCCTGCAAGGAGGGCGAATGCGTATCCGCCGAGGAGCTGGAGAAGATCGCGGCCACGGTGGATCCTGCTGAACTGGGTGCGCCGGAGTGGGCATTGGAGGAAATTCGTGCCCGCGGAGAGGACCCCAAGCGTATTGAGGGCCTTATCGCTCCGGGCCAGTACGTCCTCGATCCGAACATGGACGCCCAGGAGATCCTAACGGATCTCATCACACGTTCGACGAAGAAGTACAACGACACCAATATCGTTGACCGCGCCCAGGCAATTGGCCTCAAGCCCTACGAGCTTCTTACTGCAGCTTCGCTGGTGGAGCGCGAGTCCCCGGCCGGTGAGTTCGACAAGGTCGCCCGTGTAATCCTCAACCGCCTTGATGAGCCGATGCGCCTCGAGCTGGACTCCACGGTCAACTATGGCCTTGAGGATGTTGAGCTGGCCACTACCGATGAGGATCGCCACCGCGAGACTCCTTGGAATACCTACGCGAAGGATGGTCTCCCAGATTCACCGATTGCTTCTCCTTCGGAGGAAGCCATCGGGGCCATGGAGAACCCCGCGGAGGGCAACTGGCTCTTCTTCGTCACCGTCGACGACAAGGGCACCACGGTGTTTACCGATAATTACGACGAGCACCTCGCCAACGTCGATGACGCTGTTCGCTCCGGCATCCTTGACAGCCAGCGCGAAGGCGCTGGCGAGCCACCGGCCGACGAGCCACCGGCCGAGGAGCAGTAACCTGATGCCCCGCGCCGCAGTTCTGGGCAGCCCTGTCGCTCATTCCTTGTCCCCGGTCCTCCATAACGCAGGCTATGAAGCTGTGAATTTGGAGGATTGGGACTACACCAAGATTGAGGTGACGGACCTAGCTGCCTTCCTCGCCAATGCGGGGGAGGAGTACCGCGGCTTTTCGGTCACCATGCCGCTCAAGTTCGACGCACTCGCCTGCGCGAACATCGTCAGCGAACGCGCCGAGCTCATCGGCTCCGCGAATACCCTGGTGCGCACCGAAGAAGGGTGGCGTGCGGATAACACGGATACCGAGGGAGTTCTGGGCGCGCTCGACGAGCTGCTTGGAAGGTCCCAACCGTCGACGGCACTGCTCATCGGAGCAGGTGGAACCGCACGGCCTGTCCTGTGGGGCCTAGCCCAGCGCGGTGTGCAGGACGTTACGGTGCTCAATCGCTCCGACCGCATCGCCGAGCTGCGCCCGCTGGCTGATGACCTTGGCCTCACCCTCCACGTGGCAACGTTCAGCGATGATCTCGCGGGGCTTGCGCGTTCGGTAGATCTCGTGGTCTCCACCGTTCCCTCCGCCGCCGTGGAAGAGCACCTAACGCAGCTGGCCAAAGCTCCGGTATTTGACGTTATCTATGATCCGTGGCCAACTCCGTTGACCGTTTATGCCGCTGCCGACGGCTACCCGACAGTCGGCGGGCACGTCATGCTGGCCAACCAGGCCTTTTCGCAGTTCGAGCAGTTTACAGGGCACACCGCTCCACGGGCAGAGATGCTGGCTGCATTAAACAAGGCGCTCAAGCTATCCTGATCGGTTCCCCAAACCACCGCGTGCGCCTTGTCTTTCCGCGCGGTAGGCTGCGGGCTATGGGGGATGTGCTTTTCTTGGCGTGGGGGTGCGCCTTAATTGTTTATGACCTGCGTTTTAAGCGCTTGCCTAATTATCTGACGCTGCCGGCCGCGGCTTTATCGTTGTGCTGGTTCAGTTTGGCGGGCCTGCTCTGGCTAGGCCTGTACGTGTTAGTGGCGCGTTTTAGCCGTGCAGGAAGCGTGGGCGGGGGCGACCTCAAGCTGGCTCTGCCTCTGGGAATGGTGACCGCCCACGCAGCGGGCCTACCAGGGGTTGCGTTGGCGATGATCGGGGCGGCTCTCAGCACGGTGTTGTGGGGTATCATCACGCGGGATAAGGTGCCTGCGCATGGTCCTGGGATGCTGTTTGCTGCGGCTCTCGTCGTGTTCTTTAGCCCCAACACGGTGTGATAGTTGGCCTAGTGACCACGAAAGAAGCCCTGGCATGCGATAATAGTCCGCATGCTTCGTTGGACTACCGCAGGTGAATCTCACGGTCAAGCGCTCATTGCACTCATTGAGCACATGCCGGCCGGGGTTCCCGTTTCCCAAGACGACATCGCTCTCCAGCTCTCTCGCCGCCGCCTTGGCTATGGGCGTGGCGCGCGCATGAAGTTTGAGGCTGATGACCTCACCCTGCTCAGCGGCATCCGCCACGGCTTGACCCTGGGCAGTCCTATCGCCATCATGATCGGCAACACTGAGTGGCCAAAGTGGACCACCATCATGTCGCCCGATGCCTTGGATCCGGAGGATCCGGAGTCCGCTAAAGCTATGGCTTCCGGTCGCGGCGCCCCGCTGACCCGCCCGCGCCCCGGCCACGCTGATTTTGCTGGCATGGTGAAGTTTGATCACTCGGAGGCGCGCCCCATCCTGGAGCGCTCTTCCGCGCGTGAGACCGCCGCCCGCGTGGCTGCAGCCACCGTCGCACGCAACTTCCTCCGTGAAACATTGGGCGTCGAAGTGCTCTCCCACGTGATCTCGATTGGCGCCTCCGAGCCCTATGAAGGCCCGTCGCCCAGCTTTGCGGAAATTGAGGCCATCGATGCTTCTCCGGTACGGGCCTGCGATAAGGCCGCAGAGGAATCTATGATCTCAGAGATTGAAATCGCTAAGAAGCAAGGCGATACCCTTGGCGGCATCGTTGAGGTCATCGTGGAGGGCCTGCCAATTGGCTTGGGATCGCACACGTCAGGGGAGGACCGTCTCGACGCACAGCTCGCCGCCGCCTTGATGGGCATTCAGGCCATCAAGGGCGTTGAAGTCGGTGATGGTTTTGCTGAGGCCCGCCGTCGCGGAAGCGAGGCTCATGATGAGATGGTCCGAACCGATCGCGGCGTGGATCGAGAAACTAACCGGGCGGGCGGTCTAGAAGGTGGAATGACCAACGGCCAGACGCTGCGCTTGCGCGCGGCGATGAAGCCGATTTCCACAGTTCCGCGCGCCTTGAAGACGGTGGATATGGCCACAGGTGGAGCGGCGACTGCCATCCATCAGCGCTCCGATGTGTGTGCGGTTCCTGCTGCTGGTGTTGTTGCAGAAGCAATGGTGGCGTTGGTCCTCGCGCGCGCCGTGTTGGAAAAGTTTGGTGGAGATAGCCTCGCTGAGACTAAGCGGAACATCGCCTCCTACCAGGACTATGTGGCAAGCCGCTTGGATTGGGGTGAAGCATGAGCTCCCCACGCGTTGTCTTAGTTGGGCCTCCCGGTTCCGGAAAGACTACGATTGGCCGCCGTTTGTCGCGGGCGCTGAATTGTGACGTTGTTGATTCTGATGATCTGATCGAGGCCCGCTACGGCAAGGCCTGCGGTGAAGTGTTTTCTGAACTGGGTGAGCCGGCATTCCGTGAGGTAGAAGCAGAAGCGGTGCGCGAGGCACTGGCCACCACTGGGGTCGTGAGCCTCGGCGGCGGAGCAGTGCTGACCGAATCCACACGTGCCTTGCTCGATAACCTGACCGTCGTATTCCTCGATGTCACGCCGGAAGAAGGCGTAAGCCGCACGTTGGGTGATGCGAACCGCCCCGTGTTGGAATCTGCAGATCCATTGGCGCACTATACCCAGCTTTTGGAGGCGCGCCGCCCCCTTTACTCGGAGGTAGCTGATTTGAAGGTGCGCACTGGTGTGCGCTCCCCGCAACAGGTAGTGGGCGATATTCTGAGTTTCCTTGAAACCCTCTAAATCGCCGGCTGTTTTGCTTTAACCTCATGATGAAGCCGCACAATCACCGCTAGCCCAGCCAAAGGAGCACTACTCATGCACACTATTCCGGTTAAAGGACCTTCACCTTATGAGGTCACAATTGACACTGGTCTGAGCACAGAAGTGATTGGGCGCGTGGCGGACATTGGAGCGGCTAAGGTGGCGGTCATTCACCAGCCGCCGCTCGCGCAGGCTGCCGGTGACCTCGCCGAGCAAGCCCGTGCACAGGGAATAGAGGCAACTCTGGTCGAGGTACCTGATGCAGAGGCAGCTAAGCAGCTCGATGTACTTGCCCGGCTTTGGGATACCTTCGGGGAGGCTGGTTTCAGCCGCCGTGACGCCGTTATTGGTCTCGGTGGCGGGGCCGTGACCGACTTGGCAGGCTTTGCCGCAGCGACGTGGATGCGTGGTATCCCAGTAATTCAGGCCCCGACCACACTGCTCGCGATGGTGGACGCGGCCGTTGGTGGAAAGACAGGTATTAACACTGCCGCAGGCAAGAACCTTGTTGGGGCTTTCCACGAGCCGGACTCAGTCTTTGTCGATCTGGACCACCTGCGCACCCTACCTGCCGACGAAATCGTCGCCGGTTCTGCGGAGATCATCAAAACTGGCTTCATCCATGATCCGCGCATCATCGAGCATTACCTTGCGGATCCTGCCGCTTGCTTGGACCCCGACGGCCTGCTGCCCGAGCTCATCCAGCGTTCCATTGCGGTCAAGGCACACGTGGTTGGCCAGGACTTAAAAGAATCGGGGCTGCGCGAAACCCTCAATTACGGCCACACCTTCGGCCATGCGGTGGAGCGCCGCGAAAACTACACTTGGCGCCACGGCCGCGCGGTAGCAGTGGGCATGATGTTCATCGCCTACTTGTCCCACGCACGCGGGCTTATCGGCGCCAACCTTGTAGCCACCCACCGCGACATTCTCACCCGAATTGGGTTGCCCACAACCTATGAGCAGGGCCATTTCGAACAGCTGCTGGATGGCATGCGCCATGACAAGAAGAACCGAGGTGGCCACATCCGTTTTGTGGCCCTCACGGGAATCGGGGAAACCACGCGCTTGGAAGATGCTACCGTCGACGAGCTGCGCGCAGCCTATGCGCAGCTCGCGTCATAAAAGCTTAAGGAGTTTGCCATGACCATTCTCGTTCTCAACGGCCCGAACCTCAACCGTCTGGGCAAGCGTCAACCAGAAATCTATGGCAGCGAAACCCTAGAGGATATCGAGCGTCGCGTCCGCGCAGCGGCGGGGGAAGAAGAGATCGTCTTCTTCCAGTCCAACCACGAGGGCGAGCTCATCGAGCATGTGCATCGCGCTGCCGACGAAGGCTGGCCCGTCATCATCAATCCGGGTGGGTTTACGCATACGTCGGTGGCACTGCGCGATGCCCTAGCGGAAGTAGCCGATGGCGCAGGTTTCGTTGAGGTACACCTATCCAACGTGCACGCGCGGGAAGCATTCCGCCAGCACTCCTACCTGAGCCCGATCGCACGCGGTGTCATTGCTGGGCTTGGCTCTTATGGATATGTCGCGGCACTGGGGTACTTCCTCGCAAATTAGCTATCATGGAGTATCGCTTGAAATGAATGGAGTGGTTCTCACATGGCATTAGCCGATACTCGTTATAGCAACCGCCGCCGCAAGCTCATGACCGAGCTATCTGGTCAGCGCGTCGACGCGATCATCGTCACCCATTTGACGCACGTGCGCTACCTCACCGGCTTCTCCGGTTCGAATGGTGGTCTACTGTTGCGCAAGGACCTCTCCGCGCTCATGGCCACGGACGGCCGCTACACCACACAAATTGCGGAAGAGGTCCCGGATATCGAAGCCAGCCTCGGCCGCGATGTGGGCCCGCACCTGCTGGGGCAGGTTTCTGAGGACCTTCGCGTTGGCTATGAAGCCGACTATGTCACCGTTTCACAACTTGAGCGGCTGGAGAAAGCAAAACCGGAGGGCGTTACTCTGGTGCCTGTCACCGGCGTGGTAGAGAAGATTCGCCTCGTCAAGGACAATGTCGAGCTTCAAAAACTCGAAGAAATCGCAGCTTTGGCAAACCAGGCGCTGACCGAACTCGTCGAGGCCGGGGAAGTAGCCGCCGGACGCACGGAGCGCCAGGTAGCTGCCGACCTTGAATACCGGATGCGCATGCTTGGCTCGGAACGCGTGAGCTTCGACACCATCGTGGCCTCCGGCGAGAATTCTGCAAAGCCCCACCATGGTGCGGATGACCGCGAACTGTGCAAGGGCGATTTGGTAACGATTGACTTCGGCGCTCACCTCCGCGGCTTTAACTCAGACTGCACCCGTACCTTCGTCATCGGTGAGGTTTCTGATTTCGCCCGCGAAATCTATGACGTTGTCCTGCGCGCCCAGGAAGCGGGTGTCAAGGCAGCGGTGCCAGGTGCCAAGCTTGTCGACGTCGACGCGGCCTGCCGCGACATTATTGCCGATGCTGGCTATGGTGACTACTTCGTTCACTCTACTGGCCACGGCATTGGTCTCGACGTGCATGAAGGGCCTTATGCGGCCACAACCGGAAAGGGTACGTTGGCTGAGGGCATGACCCTGACCATTGAGCCCGGCATCTACGTCCCAGGCAAGGGAGGAGTGCGCATCGAGGACAGCCTCATTATCACTTCAGGTGCCCCGAAGATCATCACGGCTTACCCGAAGGACCTTCAGGTGCTTTAGCTAGCACCCCTTGGCGCCGTACTTGATGCGCGTACGGTATGCTTAGACACTGTTTTCATAGTTTCGACTACAAGTTATTTGGGAGAGTCATTTCATGGCAGATACCACTGATTTCAAGAACGGCCTCGTTCTGAAGATCGACAACAAGCTGCAGCAGATTGTTGAGTTCCAGCACGTCAAGCCCGGCAAGGGCCCGGCATTCGTGCGCACCAAGCTCAAGGACGTGGTCTCTGGCAAGGTGACCGACAAGACCTTTAACGCTGGTGTCAAGGTGGAGACCGCAAACGTCGACCGCCGCGACATGACCTACCTGTACAACGATGGCCAGAACTACGTGGTCATGGATGATAAGACTTTTGAGCAGTTCGAGCTTCCGTTTGATAAGTTCGGCGACGCTGGCAAGTTCCTGCTGGAGAACATGCGCGTTCAGGTGTCCTTCCATGACGGTGAGGCTTTGTTCGGCGAGCTGCCGATCTCCGTTGACCTGAAGGTGGAGCACACCGAACCGGGCCTGCAGGGTGACCGCTCCAATGGTGGCACCAAGCCGGCAACGCTCGAGACTGGTGCCGAGATTCAGGTTCCGCTGTTCATTGAGATCGGAAACGTTCTCAAGATTGATACCCGTACCGGCGAGTACCTCTCTCGCGTCAACAACTAAGATGACCCAACCAGAGCCAAACTATAAGCGCCACACGGCGCGCTACCGAGCACGTCGCCGCGCCGCGGACATTCTTTTCGAAGCTGAATCGCGCGACGTTGACCCGGTAGCCATCGTTGAGGACCGCGTAGAGCTGGCCCGCGACCCTGAAAACGGCGTGGCGCCGGTCGCGGACTACACCCGCGAAATCGTCAGCGGAGCTGCCGAAGAACTGGATGCCATCGATGATGCGATCGCCCGCTACCTCTCCAGCGAGTGGTCGCTCGAGCGCATCCCGGCTGTCGATCGTGCGATCATGCGCGTAGCGGTATGGGAAATCCTCTTTAACGCGGACGTTCCTAACGCTACCGCGCTCGTCGAAGGTGTGGAGCTTGCCTCGGAATACTCCAATGACAAGGCAGCACCTTATATCCACGCTGTGTTGGATGACGTCATCCAGGCCCAGTCTGCGGATAGCCCAATGGACTCGGCATCTGCCGAGGAATCTGAAGAACCCGCTGAGACTGCGGAAGATGAAGGCGACTCCGAGTAGAGCCCACGTCTTTCCCTGAATCCCGAAACTCCGGCCAGCTATCCTTTGTGAACTGGCCGGAGTTTTGTCTTGGTCGAGTTCAAATAGGAAACTGCCCTAGCTGCCAATGATCCTGAACCTGCCTGCGGCAGGAGCAAAGGAGTTGGCAACTAGGGCAGTTGCGGTAGTGATGCTGCGTGCTAGAGCAGCGAAGAGAGGAAATCCTTAGTGCGCTGGTGCTGCGGATTGTCCAAGACTTGCTCGGGGGTGCCGGTTTCAATGACGCTGCCGCCGTCCATAAAGACGATGTTGTCGGCGACTTCACGTGCAAAGCCCATCTCGTGAGTAACGACGAGCATGGTCATGCCATCGGCGGCAAGCTCCTTCATAACGCGGAGGACCTCGCCGACCAGCTCGGGGTCGAGGGCGGAGGTGGGTTCGTCGAAAAGCATCAGCTTTGGATCCATGGCCACAGAGCGGGCAATGGCGACGCGCTGCTGCTGACCACCGGAAAGCTGCACCGGGTACGCATCTGCCTTGTGTGCGAGGCCCACCTTTTCCAGCAGCTCCATCGCTTTCTTCTTTGCCTGTTCTGGATTCTGCTTTTTCACCTGGACGGGGGCCTCGATGATGTTCTCCAGGACTGTGCGGTGGCTGAACAGATTGAACTGTTGGAACACCATGCCGATGTCTTGGCGCTGAGCGGCGGCTTCCTTTTCGGAGATTTCATAGAGCACGCCGTTGCGTTCACGGAATCCAATGAGCTCGCCGTCGACGTAGAGGCGGCCGGCTGTGACCTTCTCTAGGTGATTGCAGCAGCGAAGGAAGGTTGATTTTCCGGAACCGGAGGGGCCCAGTAGGCAAGTGACCTCGCCGGGCATGACGGTGAGATCGATGCCCTTGAGAACCTCGAGCTGACCGAAGGATTTATACACATTCTGTGCAGAGATCATTGGGGTGGTCATTAGTTCTTTACCTCCGGGATAACAGACACGTTGCGGGGAATGGTTCCTTCGGCATCCGCCAGCGCAGCCAGCTGGCGGCCGGTGAGCTCGCGGGTGGCGCCACGTTCGAAGCGGCGCTCCAAGAAGTACTGGCCCACCATAAGAAGCGAGGTGATGGCCAGGTACCACGTCGCCGCCACCATGAGTAGCGGGATGGGCTCGAAAAGCGCAGCGGAGATATCCGTGGCGCGGCCGAAAATCTCTGCGGTGTAGGGAATTGCCACCACAAGGGAAGACGTCTTCAGCAAGGAAATGAACTCATTACCGGTCGGCGGGATGATGATGCGCATGGCCTGCGGGAGAACCGTGCGGCGCATGGTCATCCACCAGCCCATACCCAGGGCCTTGCTGGCTTCCTTCTGGCCCTCGGGAACCGAAGAGATGCCGGAGCGGACGATTTCCGCCATGTAGGCGGCTTCGTTCAGGCCCAAACCGAGCACGGAGAGCAGGAATGCATTGGTGAGTACCTCCGTGAGAGAAATCTCCGTAAACCCGAGGTTGATGGATTGGTAGAGCGCGGAGAGCAGACCCCAGAAGACGAGCTGCACGTAGATCGGGGTTCCTCGGAATAGCCACAGGAAGAGCCAGGACACACCGCCGAGCACGGGGTTGGGGGACATACGCATCACGGCGAGAGCGGCGCCGCCCACGACGCCGATGATCATCGCCAGAATCGTAATCGCGATGGTATGCAGCGCGGCGGTGGCGATGCGAGTGTCGAAGAGGTACTGGAAGTAAGTGCCCCATCCGAAGGCCTCGTTGCGTGCCGAAGAGAGGACGAACCACACAGCAAGGAGCACGAGGAGGGCGGCGAAGACCCATCGCCACGGGTGGCGAAGTGGCCGGGCTTCGATCTTCGGTGGGGTAGCCGAAGCCGCAGAATCCGATGCTGCCGGGAGAGAGGAATTAGTCATTGATCGGCCTTTCATTAATCATTGCGTGTTCGACGAGCCCCTCGGTAACGCCCCATTTTTCGAGGATTTCTGCGTAGGCCCCGGTGTCAATAAGGTGCTGGAGCGCGGCTGCCACGGCAGGTCCGAGCTCGGAGTCCTTAGGTACGGCAAACCCATAGGGAGCGGCGTCAAACATTTCGCCGACCATGGACATACGCCCGCCCGAGCGGTTGACCGCCCACGCAGAGACTGGTGAGTCCGCCGAAAGCGCGTCCGCGCGGCCCATGAGTACCGCGAGGGCGGCGTTGTCACTCGTGTCATAGGGGAGGATGGTCAGGTCCCCATCGCAGGCTTCTTGCTTCGGACGTAAGTCGTCCGTCTCGGACACGGTGGTGCGTTGCACCGCGACGGTGAGGCCACAGGGATTCGATGGATCAACCTTGTTGGGGCCGTCGGTGAGCTCGGCCCACTGAATGCCGGCGTAGAGGATATCGACGAAATCGAAGTTCTCACGACGCTCATCAGTATCGGTAAACCCAGACCCGCCGAGATCAATCTGCCCGGACTGGACTGCCGGCAGGATCATGGAAAAGTCCTGCTCCACCGGCTGGAATTTGAGGCCCATCACTTGAGCGACTGCATTGGCCAAGTCCATTTCAAGACCGATGAGTGAACCATCGGAATCCTTGAACTCGAAAGGCGCAAACGGTGGGTTTGTGCCTACGGTGAGGACCCCATCTGCGTCCTGGTACATCGCGGCGATCTCGGGTACTTCGTCCACGTTAGGCTCTGACCAGCCTTCTGGCAGCGCCGGCTCCTCGTTGGTGACGCAGCCGGAGAGGGCAACAGAGGCCAGCGCTCCGACGGCGCCCACGACGGCCTTCTTCTTATTCATGCTTTAACTCTCTTGATAACTTGCGGCTTTGCGCCTATCCACGACGATGAAAATGGCGACGATGATGCCGCCGAGCGCGAACATGAGCAGGATAAGCGGTGTGGAAGCATCCTGGTCCACGCCCCACGGCCATAATGCGCGAAGTGAGCCCAGCATAAAGCCGGCCATGGCGGCGAGGGTCGGATCGCGGTGGGTATCGAGTAGGTAATTCAAAATCTTGACGAACGCGGCAAGGCCGCACACCGCGCCGAGGGCGAAGACGCCCACGACGGTCATGTTCCGGTCAGAGACCGCGCCGATGACCGGCTGGTAGAGGCCCATTGTCAGCAAGATGAGTGAGCCCGAAACGCCTGGGAGAACGAGCGCGCAGACGGCCACCATGGCCGCCAAGAACACCACAATCAGGCTGGGGTCTTCGACGGGAGTTGAAGTAAAGCCGGTAACGAAGAAGATCGCGACGGTGGCGATGATGAATGCAGCGATGGACGCGGGCGTAAACCGCGACATCATGCTAATTGGAACGATGATGGACACGGCGACCATGCCGAGGAACAATGCGCGGGACAAGGACACTTGCCCTTCCACAAAGTTGTGGAGCAGCGTGGAAAAACCGAAGACGGCAAGGAACATGCCGGCGGCGACTGAGACGAGGAAGCCCCATTCAACCTTTTTGAAACGGCCGGAAATGAGATCATTGGCGTTGTGCAAAGCGCGTTCATAGATGCCTACGATGAGCGCGACGGTGCCTCCGGAAATTCCGGGGACCAGCTCGGCCATGCCAATGAGGGCGCCGCGAATGGCGTTAAGAATATAGTGCATAAACCGAAAGTAACGTTGACAGTCTCCTCGGTGGGGATGCCGTGCCGAGGGAGAGGAATGAGCAGATGACTCCTTATTCTCTCATTGTGCGACGCGCTTATGCAAACTATTCAGCCCATAGAAGGTTATACGTTGACTACATCGGCAAGCGCTTGGCCACTTCGCCATAGATTGAGCCCAAGATGGCGAAGGCAGCGAGTCCTACGAGACCGTCGAGAAGCACGGTGTAGAAGGTATTCAACTGCGGGTCATCGGAGGAGGCTGCGGACTTGCGCAGCTCCTGGTAATAAGAGGAGCCTTCCACCTTGGAAGAAACTTCCTTGTCGGTGCTGGATTCAGCAGCGGTAGCAACAGTAGTACCGCCCAGGGTAAGGGCGGCTGCGGTGCTCAAAGCGATGATCGTGCGACGCATGATGACGGGTTCCTTTCGGTTGAAAACACTAATACCCCACAACATTCTCTGTCGCGGGGTGGAATTGTGCCCCTGGTGAGACTCGAACTCACACTACACGGGTTTTGAATCCGTTGCCTCTGCCAATTGGGCTACAGGGGCGCACAAGCAACGATACTAGCGCAGCTAACCAATGGGAACCTAATTGCCTGCCTAAGGGCAGCGTCGGTGCTGATTGGCGCAACACGTTAGGATGGGCCGGGTGACTACTTCTCAGCCCCGACTCTTGCTCATCGACGGCCACTCCATGGCCTTCCGCGCATTTTATGCACTGCCCGCGGAGAACTTTTCTACCTCGGGCGGGCAGCATACGAATGCGGTCTACGGATTCCTTTCCATGCTGGCGAATATCTTGGCGGAGGAGAGGCCGGACTTCGTCGCGGTAGCCTTCGACGTGGGCCGCAAGACCTTCCGCACGGAGATGTTCCCCGACTACAAGGCACAGCGCGAAGCCGCGCCGGAAGAGTTCCGGGGGCAGGTTGAGCTCATCCGTGAGGTTTTGGAGACGTTGGGAATCACCACGCTGTCGCGCGAGAACTTCGAGGCCGATGACATCGTGGCTACGTTGTCCACGCAGGCGGGCGCGGACTATGAGACCTTCCTGGTCACCGGTGACCGCGACTATTTGCAGCTTGTCGACGACTCCACGACCGTCCTCTATCCCATGCGCGGGGTATCCAAGCTGCATCGCTTTACCCCGGAGGCCGTGGAGGAGAAGTACGGCCTGAGCCCGCAGCAATATCCGGACTTTGCTGCCCTGCGCGGAGATCCTTCCGATAACTTGCCCTCCGTTCCAAAGGTGGGGGAGAAGACCGCCACGAAATGGATTACCCAGTATGGCTCCCTCGACGGGCTCATCGAGCATGCCGAGGAGATCAAGGGAGTGGCGGGCCAGAACTTCCGCGACCGCATCGAACAGGTCAAGCTCAACCGACAGCTCACCCAAATGGTGACGGATATGGACCTGGAGGTGGGCCCTGCGGATCTGGAGTTTAAGGGAGCGATCGCTAGCGAGGTCGCGGCTCGCTTCGACGAGTTGGAATTCGGCACCAACCTGCGCGAGCGGGTTCTCAACGCCGTCCCACACGACGCCGCCGCCGAAGCCGCTGCGGCAGAGGAAACGCCGGAGGTATCGGTGACTGTGGTGGACACGCCGCTGGCTGAGTGGCTCGAGGGTAAGGAAGACATAGCAGTCTTCGTACAAGGTGATGGGACCCCGGGCGCGGGTGATGCTGCAGCACTGGCACTGGTCGATTCCTCCTTTGAGGGCCGCCAGATTGAGTTAGCAGATCTCGATGCTGAGGACGACGCCGCGCTGGCCGCGTGGTTGTCATCAGACTCGCCGAAATACCTACACGAGGCGAAGGCCGCCTGGCACATGCTTGCCGGCCGGGGGATTGAGTTGCGCGGAATTGCCCACGACACCGCCCTTGCCGCCTACCTCTTGCGTCCGGGGCAGCGCACGTATGCGTTGACGGACGTGTACCAGCGCCACCTACAGAAGTCCCTCGGCGCGGCCACGGAGCAGCTCTCCATCCTTGATGAGAACCCTCTGGTGGATCAGGCTGCTGCCATTATGGAGTTAGCGGCAGAACTAACGCGTCAACTCCAGGAGATTGACTCCTTCGAGCTCTATACCGACCTGGAGTTGCCGCTGGTCAACATCCTTGCCCGCATGGAGGCCGCCGGTATTGCAGTCGACAGGGATGTCTTAGAAACTCAGCGCGATGCCTTCATTGAGCAGGTCAATGAACAGGAACGCGCCGCCCGCGAGCTGGCCGGTGATGATTCTCTCAACCTGAATTCCCCGAAGCAGCTGCAGTCGGTGCTCTTCGATACTTTTGACATGCCGAAGACGAAGAAGACCAAGACCGGCTATTCCACCGCGGCTAAGGAAATTGAGCAGCTTGCTGCTACCCATCCGCACCCCTTCCTCGATCACCTGCTGGCCCACCGCGAGTATCAGAAGATGAAGACAACGCTGGAAGGTCTCATTAAGACCATTCAGCCGGATGGCCGCATCCACACCACGTTTAACCAAACGGTGACTTCGACGGGCCGTCTGTCTTCGACGGAACCGAACCTGCAGAATATTCCGGTGCGCACTGAGGCAGGACGCCAGATCCGTTCGGCTTTTGTGGTCGGCGAAGGCTTTGAGTCCTTGATTACGGCCGACTACTCCCAGATTGAGATGCGTGTCATGGCGCATCTCTCCGCAGACCCCGGGCTCATCGAGGCCTACCGCGAAGGCGAGGACCTGCATAACTACGTCGGATCCAAGGTTTTCGATGTACCGGTGGATGAGGTCACCTCGGAGCTGCGCCGCCGAGTCAAGGCTATGTCCTATGGCTTGGTCTATGGACTTTCCGCTTTTGGCCTATCGCAGCAGCTGGGTATCCCAGCGCGCGAGGCTAAGGAGATTATGGAGAGCTACTTTGAGCGTTTCGGCGGCGTGAAGCGCTACCTCGACGAGGTAGTGGTGCAGGCCCGAAAGGACGGTTATACCTCCACGGTCTTTGGGCGCCGCCGCTACCTGCCGGAGCTAAACTCCGATAACCGCGTGGCCCGTGAGAACGCTGAGCGCGCTGCCTTGAACGCGCCCATCCAGGGAACTGCTGCGGATATCATCAAGGTTGCCATGATCCGTGTGGATAAGGCCCTTGAAGGCATGGCCTCGCGCGTGCTGCTCCAGGTTCACGATGAGCTTGTCGTGGAGGTGGCTCCCGGAGAGGCAGAAGACGTACAGCGCATCCTAGAACGCGAAATGGACAAGGCTATCGAGTTGACTGTTCCGCTCGAGGTGTCCGTTGGCGTGGGCAAGAACTGGGATGCCGCAGCGCACTAGAGGTTAGGTCAAGCCCACCGCGCGCTCGTCCTCGGTGGGCGTGCGGCGCTCGACCAAACACCCGGCGAGGAGATCGAAGGGGGTTTGGCCCAGCACAAGGACGCTGAGGCCAAGGATGGCCAAGATGGTTGCTTCAACATAGGGGAGTCCTGTCAGCGCAACAAGAGTAAGGAGTAGCCAGCTGTTGCGAATTGCTGCGCTGGCGATTCCGGGATGCTCAGCGATGACTTCTAGCTTCAACGACCACTTGCCCAGAGAAGTCTGCTTCGTTGCCTCCGCCCACACCCGGTAGACGTAGAAGACGAGGGCGAGCGCGATGATGTCGTAGATAGCTCCTGCTCTGCCGCTCAATACTCCGTCGGTGCTGAGGTTGATTGCCCATTTGATTACCACGATGACAGCGGCGGCGAGGAAGGCGTCAATCCACCAGGCCACCGTGCGGCGCAGAAAAATCCCGAGGCGTTCTAAAAGCATGGCTGCCAGCTTAGTTCGCTGCGGGCGGCACACTCCGCACCAGGGTGGGCAGGGGTCCGGGCTATCGTGCTTCGCACACGAAGATGGCAGTGCCAGGGAAAATTTCACCTCGTTCTGGAGACCACTGGCCCCACGTGATGTCGAGGCCCTCTGGCCACTCGGGTTCGATGAGGTTGCGAATTTCGAAGGAGCCACGAACCTGTAGTGCTCGCACCCAATCACCCATCGTGCGGTGAAACTCGGCATAGCTAAGCTCACCGTTGGCATCCTGCTCGAGGTAGGCGCGCTCAAAATAGGACAGCTCTGCTGTGAGGTTCTGGGGATCGTCGGGGAAGACCCAGCGCATTGGGTGCGGCACAGAAAAGACAAAGCGTCCACGTGGGCGGAGGACACGGTGGACCTCGCGCAGCGCCGCGTCCAGGTCTCCTACGAAGGGCAAGGCTCCGAAGGCGGAGAAGACGACGTCAAAGGATTCGTCGCGATAGGGAAGCGCTAGGGCATCAGCTTGGACTAGTGGTAGCTCGGGTGCGGCATGGGAGAGCATTCCTGACGAGAGGTCAAAACCCGTCGCAAAGCGCGTGCGTCCTTGCAGCCATTGCGTGCACGGCGCAGAGCCGCAGCCGAGCTCGAGAACGGTGGCGGAGGAGACGTCACCAAGCAGCTGCGCCTCAGCCTCATGCAGCATTTCCGGGCACCAGTAGAAAGAGGATAGGTATTCGGGGTGTTCCGCGTGGTAGGAATCGGCGTCACTATCCCAAAAGTTGCGGTTGGCAGAGGATGCCGAAAACGCTGCTGCAGACATTCTTCCTTTCCCAATTCTTTTTCCATGGTGCATTTGCCGTTTTAGCTGCGAGGATGTAGGGTTGTACGGGCGTGTCTATGACTCGGGACGCGCTGGGCTACTGTAGGAGAGCTCGGCACGGCTGCGAGTCGGGATTGAAATCCATCTTAAGCCTTGCGCATTCGCGCTGCTTAATGACGCTTTTCAAGAGACGCGTAACTGTCCAATTACGATCTCCTACGTTTATTCGGAGCATAACTACATGCCAACTTCTAACACCCCTCAGGTTGCGATCAACGACATCGGAACCGCAGAGGACTTCCTCGCAGCTGTCGACGCCACCATCAAGTACTTCAACGATGGTGACATCGTCGAGGGCACCGTGGTCAAGGTTGACCACGACGAGGTCCTGCTCGACATCGGTTACAAGACCGAGGGCGTCATCCCGTCCCGCGAGCTCTCCATCAAGCACGACGTCAACCCGGATGAGGTTGTCGAGGTCGGCGACGAGATCGACGCACTTGTTCTCACCAAGGAGGACAAGGAAGGCCGTCTGATCCTGTCCAAGAAGCGCGCACAGTACGAGCGTGCTTGGGGCGCCGTCGAAGAGCTGCACGCCAAGGAAGAGCCGGTCACCGGTACCGTCATCGAGGTTGTCAAGGGTGGTCTCATCCTGGACATCGGCCTCCGTGGCTTCCTTCCGGCATCCCTCGTTGAGATGCGCCGCGTCCGCGACCTGGAGCCGTACATCGGCCAGGAGCTCGAGGCCAAGATCATCGAGCTGGACAAGCAGCGCAACAACGTTGTCCTGTCCCGCCGTGCATACCTCGAGCAGACCCAGTCCGAGGTCCGCTCCGAGTTCCTACACCAGCTGCAGAAGGGCCAGGTCCGCAAGGGCGTTGTCTCCTCCATCGTCAACTTCGGTGCCTTCGTCGATCTCGGCGGTGTCGACGGCCTGGTTCACGTTTCCGAGCTGTCCTGGAAGCACATCGACCACCCGTCTGAGGTTGTCACCGTGGGCGACGAGGTCACCGTCGAGGTTCTCGACGTCGACCTGGACCGCGAGCGCGTGTCCCTGTCCCTGAAGGCAACCCAGGAAGATCCGTGGCGCGTCTTCGCCCGCACCCACGCTGTGGGCCAGATCGTTCCGGGCAAGGTCACCAAGCTCGTTCCGTTCGGCGCCTTCGTTCGCGTCGAGGAGGGCATCGAGGGCCTCGTCCACATCTCCGAGCTGGCTCAGCGCCACGTGGAGGTTCCGGACCAGGTTGTCAACGTTGGCCAGGAAGTCATGGTCAAGGTCATCGACATCGACCTCGAGCGTCGCCGCATCTCCCTGTCCGTTAAGCAGGCAGACGAGGACTACACCGACGAGTTCGATCCGTCCAAGTACGGCATGGCTGACTCCTACGACGAGCAGGGCAACTACGTGTTCCCGGAGGGCTTCGACCCGGAGACCAACGAGTGGCTCGAGGGCTACGACGAGCAGCGCCAGGCTTGGGAGGCTCGCTACGCCGAGTCCGAGCGTCGCTTCAACCTGCACACCGCTCAGATCGAGCGCAACCGTGCTGCAGCCGCTGAGGCCGCCGAGTCCGCTGCCAACTCCAACTACTCTTCCGAGTCTCAGGATGCAGCTCCGGCATCCGATTCTCAGGCAGAGGTTGGCGGCTCCCTCGCTTCCGACGAGCAGCTTGCTGCTCTGCGCGACAAGCTCGCTGGCAACTAAAAACTAAGTCCTCTCGGATAGGCTCCGCCGTTTAGTCCGAGACGATCTAGTTCTTGCAGAAAGGCCGCTTCTCCCCGCTGTGGGAGGGGCGGCCTTTCGCGTATCCTAAGCCGGTATGAAACTCATTGGACTCACTGGCGGAATCGGCAGCGGAAAATCGACTGTAGCGCAGCTTCTCGTGCGCCACGGCTGGGAATTAGTGGATGCCGATCAGATAGCCCGGGACATTGTTGAACCGGGTCAACCAGCGCTCACAGAACTGGCGCAGGCTTTCGGGGAAGACATTCTCCAAGAAGACGGGAGCCTGGACCGGGGGTTGCTAGCTTCCCGTGCCTTCTCTAGTCGCGAGAAGACCGCTGTGCTCAACTCGATTACGCACCCGCGCATTAACGAGGAAACCCAAGCCCGCTTCGACGAAGCGCGGCAAGCTGGTGCGGATTTCGTGGTCTATGACATGCCACTCCTCGTGGACAAAGGACTCCACAAGGATATGGACGCCACCATTGTTGTTGACGTTGACGCAGAGGAGCGTGTGCACCGCCTGGTGGCATACCGCGGGCTGGATGAGGAGGACGCACGCCGCAGGATCGCGGCGCAGATTCCGGACGATGTGCGGCGTGCTGCCGCTGATTTCATCATTGACAACAACGGCCCCCGCGAAGCACTGGATGAGCAGGTCGAGGGGGTCGTCGCCAAGCTCCGCGCCCGCCTAGGTTAGGCACGCAACTTCCTAGCAACAGTTTTCTGGCAGAAGCTCCTAGCGCGTTGCTACGACGTCAGAGACTGCGATGTGGTCGTTGTTTTCCATGTCCTCGCCCACGAAATCAAGGTCAGTGCGCATCAGCATGGTGTTGTAATCGTGCCACGATGTCAGCGTGTAATACAGGTGCTGGTCATCCTGGTCTGGCAGCACGAAGGGCGCGTACGTGTCGTTGAGTGGCTCGCCGCTGACAACCTCGGTGGTCTTCGCGCCCACAAGCATGCGGCGCGGCGACCACGGTCCTTCGGGGCTATCTGCGGTGCGCATGACGATGCCCTCTCCCTCCACTCCATACATGGTGACGTACTTGCCCAAGTAGTGGTTGTAGGCCACGGAAAGCTCGGAGACCTTGCCATCGAGCACCTCGGTGGCCCGCGCGGGATCCTTCACCCATGAGCCATCTGAGTAGTAGCTGAAGGCATCTTCGTTGGGGAATTCAGATTTCAACGCGCGGGATAAATATGCCGGGCCACGGCGGCCGTTTCCGGTGGAGTAACGGTAGATATAGTCGTCGTGCTCGATGAAGGCCGATTGCTGCAGCTTTTCGAACCCTGGGCGGTAGTTTGCGCCGCCGGGAATGGGAGCGTTCGTCCCGTGGCTAGCGTTAGTGCGTGTGGCCTCCGGTACCGCGCGCCACGTGACTCCGCCGTCGGTCGACTTCACGGTCCCACCAAAGTTGGTTGACCAGCCGGTTTTCGGGTCGTGCCAAGAGCGCACGGACATGTAGTCGATGTAGTGCACGCCGTCGACCACGATGCCCGCCGTGGGGATGGTGGTGCGCTCGCCGTTGGTATCTTGATCTCCCACCTTTTGGGAGGGGATGAACTCCTTTGCGCGGCCATTGGCGGACCATCCGGAGTTAGTCAGCGCCTCCTCCAGACGTAGGCCATCACCGTAGTCGTGGTCGCTCGTGCGCAAGAGGAGGTTGGAACGCCACCCATCACCGTCGCTCGAACAATCCATGGAATCGCCGAAGACGTAGTAGGAGCGGCCCGCGTTGTCAGAGTAGGCAATGCCGAGGTCGGTTCCGGAAATGTCGAATTTTTGGTCGGTGCGGTTCGGGGAACCGGAACCGGTGATGAGCTGCATGATTTGGGTCGGTCCGCCGGTGATTTGGCGCTGGTTATAGTTGCTGCGCTGTGGTGCTGCGGAGTCACCTGAACTGCTCGAACGGGAGGAGCTCCCCAGCAGCGCGTCGAGCCCTCCTAGCGAAGAGCCGCCTCCCGGCCCGGAGGCCTCGGGCTTCGACGTGAAGCTACCGGACTTCGAATAGGCCGTACACGGAGAAGCTTGGGCGGTGGGCGTGTGGGACACGATAGCGACGGGCACGAGACCGGCGATGGTCACTGCGCTGGCGAGGGAACGAAACTTCATGCCAGCCGATTCTAAAGGAGAGCGGCAACTTTTAAAGCATATGGTGGCTAAAATTTACCTTGTGCTCGCGCCCCGTTCATCTTGAGTGCTTAATCTGCCCCTCCATGGGAACCTGGGACGTTGGGCCTTTTGATAATCACGCCGCGTGCGAAGTGCTCGCGGAAATTCGTGATGGCTCTTTCGACCTCGACACGTTTAAGAAGAGCTGCGTGGATTCTCCCATCGATGTCGACGACGCCGAGGCCGTCATCGCCTTAGGCGCACTGGCGACGTCCCCGGCGGACAAACTTCCCGCTGGAGTCAGTGTCGACTCCGTTAAAGCGCTGCGCACACCGCAGACTCGGGCCTGGCTGCGCAAGAAAATTAACACAGCGATGGAGCCCAATAATTCCCCGATCTATGCACTGTGGGAAACCACGGGTGAGTTAGATCTGTGGCTGCGCACGACGCGTGCTGTATTGCCCTAAACTGTTCTCTCTTGCCTCACACAGTGGCTGGGTTGTTGAGCTGCCGGAACCTAGCAGGTTTAGGCTTCGGCGCGTTAGACTGGTCGGCATGGCTTTTGCTGCTGAACACCCTATCCTGCCGGTCTCGGAACACCGCCCCGTCGGTGAAATCGAACGGCGCTCGGCCGATTTTCGTGTTGAATCAGAGTACCAGCCCGCAGGCGACCAACCCGCCGCCATCGCGGAACTGGATGAGCGGCTGAGCCGCGGCGAGCGCGACGTCGTCCTCATGGGTGCCACGGGTACCGGTAAGTCCGCTACTGCCGCGTGGCTCATCGAAAAGCAGCAGCGCCCGACACTCGTGATGGCGCCGAATAAGACGCTGGCGGCCCAGTTGGCAAATGAGCTGCGTCAGCTCCTCCCGCACAACGCCGTTGAGTACTTCGTTTCTTACTACGACTACTACCAGCCGGAAGCCTATATCGCGCAGACGGATACCTATATTGAGAAGGACTCCTCCATTAATGAGGACGTGGAACGCCTGCGCCACTCCGCCACCTCGGCGCTTCTTTCTCGCCGCGACGTTGTCGTGGTGTCCTCTGTGTCCTGCATCTATGGCTTGGGCACGCCGCAGTCCTACCTCGACCGCTCGGTCGTGCTGGAGGAAGGGGAGGAGATCGACCGCGATCGCTTCCTGCGCCTGCTCGTCGATATTCAATATGAGCGCAATGACGTAGGTTTTACGCGCGGAACCTTCCGCGTCAAGGGCGATACCGTGGATATCATCCCCGCCTATGAGGAGCGTGCGGTGCGCATCGAATTCTTCGGCGATGACGTGGATGAGCTCTACTACATCCACCCGTTGACGGGCGATGTTCTCGAGCGAGTCGACGAGGTGCGAATCTTCCCCGCGACGCATTACGTGGCGGGTCCAGAGCGCATGGCGCGGGCCATCGAGGACATCAAGGAAGAACTTGCGGAACGCCTCGCCGAGCTGGAGAACCGCGGCAAGTTGCTCGAAGCGCAGCGCCTGCGAATGCGCACCGAATACGACCTCGAGATGATCGAGCAGGTGGGCTTTTGCTCCGGCATTGAGAACTATTCGCGCCACGTCGACGGGCGCCCTGCCGGTTCGGCGCCGGCGACGCTCTTGGATTATTTCCCGGAGGACTTCCTTACCATCATCGATGAGTCCCACGTGACCGTCCCGCAGATCGGTGGCATGTTTGAGGGTGATATGGCCCGTAAGCGCAACCTCGTGGAGTTTGGCTTCCGTTTGCCGTCTGCCGTAGACAACCGGCCACTCACCTTTGATGAGTTTGAGGAGCGCGTGGGGCAAACCGTCTACATGTCGGCCACGCCTGGTGATTTTGAAATGACGGCCTCCGGCGGCGAGTTCGTCGAACAGGTCATTCGCCCCACCGGCCTGGTGGATCCCAAGGTGACGGTCAAACCCACCAAGGGCCAGATCGATGACCTTATCGATGAGGTCCGCGCCCGCACCGCTAAGCAGGAGCGTGTATTGGTCACCACCTTGACTAAGCGCATGGCAGAAGACCTCACTGATTACCTTCTGGAGCATGGCATCAAGGTGCGCTACCTCCACTCGGATATCGATACGCTGCAGCGCGTGGAGCTACTGCGGCAGCTGCGCTTGGGTGAATTCGATGTGCTCGTAGGTATTAACCTGCTGCGCGAGGGCCTCGACCTTCCCGAAGTCTCACTCGTCGCCATTTTGGACGCAGACAAGGAAGGCTTCCTGCGTTCCACCACCTCGCTCATCCAGACAATCGGCCGCGCCGCCCGAAATGTGTCCGGTGAGGTCATCATGTACGCGGACAAGATTACGGACTCGATGCAGGAAGCCATCGAGGAGACCGAGCGCCGCCGTGAAAAGCAGATTGCCTATAACAAGGAACACGGTATCGACCCGCAGCCATTGCGCAAGAAGATCGCTGACATTTTGGACCAGGTTTACGACAACGCCGATGAGCAGGAGCAGGGGGCGGATCCCACGGCAATCGTCGACAAGCCCGATGTGTCCTCCATGGCTGCCGATGAGGTGCAGGCGCTTATCGACGACCTGACGACCCAAATGCGCGAAGCCGCCCGAGAGCTTAAATTCGAGCTGGCGGGGCGCTTGCGCGATGAGATCGCGGACCTGAAGAAGGAGCAACGTGGACTCAAAGAGGCCGGGATTTAACAGTCTGGGCCGGCGTACTGAAACCTCGTTAGTGCACTGGGCGGGTAACACCACACTCAGTGCGGGTAGCCGTGCCATACTGTTAGGGATTAACCACTAGTTATAAGGAGAATCATGCTGAGCTACAACGTCATCGCCGTGGGAACCGATGGATCACCGACATCCCTGCGTGCCGTCCGTTCTGCCGCATCTATGGCGCGTGCTTATGATGCGACGTTGATCATCGTCTCTGCTTTCTACAACCACTCCGGTTCGATGCTCGGCGCACCGAACGCAGAGGACGCCCGCGTGCCCGTCGTCAGCGAGGAAATGTCGGAGAATTTCCTCAACAATGCCGCGGAGATCGCGCACGGCGAGGGTGCGAAGAGCATCGAGATCATCGCTAAGTCTGGCGATCCCGTGAATTCCCTCATCGAGGTGGGCAAGGACTATGACGTCGACTTGTTCGTGGTGGGTAACAAGGGAATCCATTCAGTCCGCGGCCGGGTATTCGGTTCCGTTGCGACGGAGCTGACCCGTAAGGCCCACGCGGATGTTGTGGTGGTCAACACCACTGAGTAAGCGCCGGGACCCAGTCGGGCGCACAGCACACGCGCTGATCGACGCGAACACGCCAGCGTTGTTAGACTAGCGGGTGCGCAAAAGCTTTTAGAATTTTGTTTAGCGGTGGCCTCAAGGTTGGGGCCCAGCGAAGAAAGGTCATCATGAGCGATTACAACAAGATCGTGGTCGGTACCGACGGTTCCAAGTCCTCCCTGCTCGCAGTGGAGCGCGCCGCCAAGATCGCCGCAGCCTTCGATGCCACCCTCATCATCGGTTGCGCCTACTACGAGAACCAGGAGCAAGCCTCCAAGACACTGCGCCAGGATTCAGTGACGATTCTCGGTGATGAGAAGGCTCAGGCCAACCTCGCCTCCGGCAAGGAACACGCAGAGAAGTTCGGCGTGACGAAGGTGGAGACCGCTGTGCGTCCGGGCACCCCGGTTCAGGCTCTGATGTCCATCGTCAACGACAACAAGGCTGACCTGCTCATCGTTGGTAACCGCGGAATTAATTCCTTGACCGGCCGTCTGCTCGGTTCGGTTCCGGCGGATGTCGCGCGTCAGTCTGATTGTGACGTCATGATCGTCCACACCGTCAACTAAGCCTTCTCGGGCTACGGTACGCACACGCCCCAGAAACTTCTTCGTCGGAAGTCTCTGGGGCGTGTTTGTGCGTTGTGGTGCTTTTCTAAGAGCCGAACCGAAGCTTGCGATAGGCGCGGGCGAGGGCGTTACCGTCGGCGCCTTGAATAAGCGGGATATCGAAAGAAGACTCTTTGTTGACCTTGACCAAGGGAGCAAGCGAGCCATGGGAGAGCAGCTGCTCTTGTGGCGTGAGGTTGCGTATTGCTAGCGCTGCCACACGGTTGGGATGCTCCGCCGCGGCGTCGGCATAAGTCAGAGGATCGTGCTGCCCATCATCACCGATGAGAAGCCAGCGCAATTTGGGGAAAGCAATGAACAAGTTGCGCAGTTGGACGCGCTTGTGTTCTTGGCCATTGCGGAAAAGACCGGTGGGCGTTGGGCCCCAGTCGGTGAGCAACAGTGGGCCACGTGGGAAGCCGTTCTCCGCCATGAAATTGACCAAGGTGTCATAGGTATTCCACGCACCGGTGGAGAGGTAGACGAAGGGAACCTCTGGGTGCTGTTGAGAGATCTCCCGGTAGAAACTGGCCATGCCTTCGACGGGGGTTCGCGTATTGGTGCGCTTTACCCAGGAATTCCACGCTGCAATCATGGCTCGCGGCAGCCAGGTCACCATGATGGTGTCATCGATATCGCTGACCACACCGAATGTCGTGTCTTTGTCCACGATGAGGACTTCCGCGCGCACCTCGTCCGCGCCTTTGGCGCGGATGGTGACGTCGTGCCAGCCAGGTTCTAGCCCGTGATCATGGACGAGGACATCGATATAGCCGTTGTCGTTCGTGGTGCCCGACACCGTCTTACCGCCAACAGTTACTTCGACCTCGTGATGCGTGACCTGGATGGTGAAGAATTGGCGGTATCCGCGTTGGGTCCACGTATCGCGTTCCTCAGCCTTGGGATCGTGCATGAGCACGCGGCCAAGCACGTGGACAAAGTCCTCGTTGCCGTAGCCGGCATAGCCAGTAATGCTGGGCTGCCAGCCTTTGCGTGCGGAGTGCTTGAGTGAGAATGCATTCGCGGTGGATTCGACTTTGCGGGCGATATCGGAAAGTGCCATGCGCACCAGACTAACCGAAAACCTCCGCGTAACGGCCGGCGATGGTCAAGGACTGCGTCGCGCGCGTGAGGGCCACGTAGAGGTTGTGCAAACCTTGCGGTGATGCTGCCACGATGTCATCCGGGTTGACTACGGTGACGTGGTCAAACTCCAGCCCCTTGGTGTGCTCAACGTTGGCCGCAGTGATCACAGCGCGCAGGCGCCCTTCATCATCCTGGAAGGTAGCTGGCTCAAGGTCGTCCGAATCCTCGCGCCAGATGACGTCCACGCCGTCGCGGACAGCGATACCTGGCGTCGCTTCGGGGTTGATGGATTCCAAGAGTTGATTGGCCAATTCGGTAATTGGGCGCGGGGTGCGGTAGTTGACACTTAACCCGTGAAGCCGAAAGCGCTGGCCGACGAACGGCTCGAGCGTGTCCGCCCAATCATCGACGCCGGCAGGGGCACCGGTCTGGGACGTGTCGCCCACGAGAGTCATCCACCGCGAGGGGCTACGGCGAAAAATCATGCGCCATTCCATCGGGGAGAGTTCTTGGGCCTCGTCGACGATGACGTGCCCGTAGGCCCATGTGTAGTCCTCACGCGCGCGCTGGGCGGTGGTGCGGGAGTCCCGAACCTCGTGGCGTCGAGCGAGGTGCTCGGCATCGATGACGTCGTGGGCAGAGAGAATCTCCGCTTCGAACATGTCGTCATCATTGTCGGTGGAATCGGAAGAGCTCAGGATATCGAGTGCGTCTTCTGCCTCTGCGACCTGCTCACGCCATTCTTTTTTTTCGGCGACACGTTCTGCTTCGGGGTCGGGCATGCCGATGAGAACTGCAAGTTCGTCGAGAAGCGCGGCGTCGGAAGACGCCCAAGCTCGGCCGTCCTCACGGTAGAGCGCACTGCGGGTTTCATCATCATATTCGCCGGCCGCCGAATCGATGCGTTCAGTGCTGCTGAGGAGATCGGCGAGGACATCGGTGGGTGTCAGGTGGGGCCAGAACTCGTCGATGAGCTCCAGCACCTGGGGTTCTTCCGCGAGGTCGTCGTGGAGCTGATCCACATCCGCGCGGGAGAGCAGGTTGTTGCCGCCGAGAGGGTCAGCGCCAATGCGTTCAGCCATCTGCTGGGCCAGTGACTCGGTGAGGTGTTCCGCAAACGCTGCCTGGGCATCGTTGTGTGGTTTGCGCGAGCGCCGTGCACGCGTCCGTGCTGCCTTGACCATCTGTGGGTCCACGGTGAGCTCGAGCCGATCGATCTCGAGCGTGCGCGATTGTTCCGGCAGGCGCTGATAATCCTTCACCGCGTTGCCGAGGATCTCCACCATGGCCTCCGAACCCTTGATTTCGCGCGCAAGCAGCGACTCAGGGTGAGTAGCCTCAATGCCGGGGAAGAGGGATGAGATGGTGGAAAGCACAACGCCGGTTTCGCCGAGCTCCGGAAGCACCCGGGAGATGTACTCCAGGAAGGTGGAGTTGGGACCCACGATGAGCACACCCGTGGCGGCCAGTTGTTCGCGGTAGGTGTAGAGCAAATAGGCCACACGGTGCAGTGCCACCGCCGTCTTGCCGGTTCCTGGCCCGCCTTCGACTACCATGACGCCGCGCGTGCTGTCTCGGATGATTTCGTCCTGCTCCCTTTGAATGGTTTCCACAATGGAAGGCATGTGCCCAGTGCGGGCCTGTTGCATGACGTGGTGGAGGGCGGACTCACTGGCAACGTCGCTGCTGTCGGTGTGTGACTCGCCTTCGAGGACTTCGTCGCTGATTCCGGTTACCGTGCGCCCAGTAGTCCTGATGTGCCGGCGGACGTGGACTCCCTCGGGGTGCGCGGTGGTGGCAAGGTAGAAAGGCCGAGCCATCGGGGCGCGCCAATCCAGAAGGAGCGTGCGGTAATCCTCCTCGCGGGCATCGAGCCCCATGCGGCCGATATAGCGGCGGTCTAGTCCCTCCGGGGTGGGGTTATCACCGGGTGCATCAATGTCGATGCGCCCAAAAACTAGGCCGAGTTGGGCGATGTTTAGACGGTCCAGCTTGGCCTGCAACCCGTGGTACTCGGTTTCGCGGCGCACCAGAGCATCGGCATCCGGGGTATGCGGATCGACGGCAGCCTGTACCTCATTGAGGCGCTCATTTGCGGCGTGGACCTCATTATCGAGACGCGCAAAAAGGCCATCGACATAGGCTTGTTCACTGGCAATCTCGGTGTGCGGATCGTTTGCTTGAGCACCAGGGTTTGCGGTGCGAGGCACGGATGAAGATTCAGACACAAGGCTCCTTGGGCGCGTTTGAAGGCTTCTCCTGGGTAGAAAAGAACAACGGCCCAGCATACTAGCTGAGCCGTTGTTGTCTCCACCGCTTCCATGTATCACGGTGCGTTGCGGGGCTATCCGCAACTTTAGGCGACGTGCTTAGAGGCGGTCACCGAACTTCTTGAATGCCTTATCGAGCTTCTTGGATGCTTCCTTCTGCAGCTTTTCCGCGCGCTTGCGAGCCTTCTTCTGGGCGCGCTTGCTATCAAGCGAATCGGCCTTGGCCAGGGCCGCGTCAGCGCGGTCCTGCGCCTTGCCGGCCGCCTTGACGAGGCCCTTGCGAGCGGTAGCGGAGTTATCACGGGCTGCGTCGAGCCAGTCATCCTTGTTGTCCTCAATGAACTCGCGCGCGGTCTCGGCGGTGTCTTCCACGAAGGTGCGTGCGGACTCGAGGAAATCGCGTCCGGTGGACTCCCAGTCATCGCGGTTGTCCTCGACGTAGTCCTTGGCGGTCTCGAGCCAGTCATTGGCCTTGGCCGTGACATCAGAAGAAATCTCATTGGCGCGGGTGGAGAAGTCCTCCGCAAACTTCTGCTGCTCGGACTTGCCCGGCAGCGCCTGCTGGATCTTCTTGTTCGCGCGCTCGGAAGCCTTGGCAGCGCGCCAACGCACAGATGGCTTACCTTCGGTGTCCTGGGTGACGATGGCCAGGGCGCCGAGCAGAGCGGTGTTGGTAATGAAGCCGTTGCGCTGTGCTTCCTTTTCTTCCTTGGAATCTGCGGTCCAGAAAGCATTTCCAACCAAGTTGGGGACGTGAGTCAGCGCCAGCACAGCAGCGGAGGTGCGCGGTGCCTTGCCCAGCGCCAAGCTGGTGCCCGCGGCGGTCTTTGCGCCGCCGAGCGCGCGGGTAACCAGCTCGGGGTCGTTAGGGATGTAGCCTGCGTACTCGCGCGGCAGCACCTTGCGCAGGCGCTTGAGCACGGACTCGGTGTCCGCGACGTGCTCCGAGGTGTTGCGGAGCGTATCCACACCATCCCAGATGAACACGGAGGCCAGCATAGGACGGGCAAACTTACGAATCATGACGTGCTC
Organism: Corynebacterium hesseae; assembly: GCF_037850265.1. Lineage (NCBI taxonomy): Bacteria > Bacillati > Actinomycetota > Actinomycetes > Mycobacteriales > Corynebacteriaceae > Corynebacterium > Corynebacterium hesseae. Next base: position 1,527,222 of record NZ_CP137211.1, on the reverse strand, counting down.
CATTCGATAGATCTGTAAAGACGTTCGTCACACCATAGTACGCGGGTTAAACAACTGCTGCTGTGAGGGCAGCAGTTAACACGTCGTTACCAACGGCGCTCCCACCACTCGTCCAGATGCGGGCGCTCTGTGCCAAGCGTTGTGGGCGCTCCGTGTCCAGGGCGGACGATCGCTTCGTCGGGGTAAACATCAAAGAGCCGCTGCGTGACATCCTTGTACAGGCGCACGAAGTCACCTTCCGAGGTGGTTTTCCCCACGCCGCCGGGGAAGAGGGAATCGCCGACGAAGAGGTTGGTGACACCGTCAATCTCCGCTGCAACCGCTGCACCGCCTGGAGTGTGTCCGCGCAAAATGATGACGGGTAGATCGACGCCGGCAAAAGGCAGGGTATCGCCCTGCTCGAGCTCCACGTCGACGGGCGCGGGCAGGGCAGGGGAGTCGAGGAAAGAGGCATAGTGCACGGCGCCGGTTGCGTCCAAGACTTCTTTCAGTGCACGCACGTGGTCCCAGTGGCGGTGGGTGGTAAGCACGGAGGTGATCTTTACTCCGTGATCGGCGGCGAGAGAAAGAAGCGCGGGGGCGTCAGCGGAGGCGTCGACAAGCAGCGCTTCTTCGCCCGCACACAGTAGGTAGCAATTGTTGTCCATGTCAGACACGGAAATTTTATGAAGCTCAAGCGCGTTGTTCATAAGTCCAACCATACGGGTACATTCTGATTGAGAACTCTCTGAACACACATACATTTGTGTAGGAAGGCAGCAACTAGTGGCTGATCGTTTGGTCGTACGAGGTGCGCGTGAGCACAACCTCAAGGGCGTGGATATCGATATTCCGCGCGACAAATTGGTGGTGTTTACCGGCCTATCTGGCTCGGGCAAGTCCTCGCTTGCTTTCGACACCATCTTTGCCGAGGGCCAGCGGCGCTACGTTGAGTCCTTGAGCTCCTATGCGCGCATGTTCCTTGGCCAGATGGATAAGCCGGACGTTGAGTTCATTGATGGGCTTTCTCCGGCGGTGTCCATTGACCAAAAGTCCACCAACCACAACCCGCGCTCAACAGTGGGAACCATCACCGAGATCTATGATTACCTGCGTCTGCTCTTCTCCCGCGCGGGCACGGCGCACTGCCCTCAGTGCGATGCCGTCATTGAGCGTCAAACCCCACAGCAAATCGTGGATGAGGTTTTAAGCCACGAGGAGAAGCTTAAGTTTCAGGTCCTCGCACCGGTTGTGCGCCGCCGTAAAGGCGAGTTCGTTGACCTCTTCGCGGACCTCGCGGCGCAGGGATATTCCCGCGTCCGGGTGGATGGTGAGCTCTACCAACTCAGTGATCCGCCCAAGCTGAAGAAGCAGATTAAGCATGACATCGACGTCGTCGTGGATCGCTTGCAGGTCAAGGCTTCCCAAAAGCAGAGGCTGACGGATTCCGTGGAGACTGCTCTGCGCTTGGCTGATGGCCTGGTAACCCTGGATTTCGTCGACCGGGAAGAGCTCACTCACACCTACTCGGAGAAGGCCGCCTGCCCCAACGGCCACACGCTGACCATTGAGGAATATGAGCCGCGCGCCTTCTCCTTCAACGCACCTTTCGGTTCCTGCCCGGTGTGTGACGGTTTGGGCACCCGCCTTGAGGTCGACGTTGATCTGCTGATCCCAGACCCGGATGCTCCGGCTGTGGAGGCCATCCAACCGTGGACGTCGAGTCCCAATGCGAGGTACTTCGTCAAGCTTGTCGAAGGCCTAGCCAAGACCCTCGACTTCGATCCCCGCACACCGGTTTCTGAGTTGACCGAGGAGCAGCGCCACGCCTTGATTTATGGCACTGACGTGGAAGTCAGCGTGCGCTACAAGAACCGCTATGGCCGCCAACGCAATTGGTCCGCACCTTTTGAAGGTGCCATCGGATTCCTGGAGCGCAAGCTTGATCAGGCTGATTCCGAATCGCAGAAGGACCGCCTGCTTCAGTACACCCGTCGCGTTCCTTGTAATGCCTGCGACGGCACGCGCCTCAAGCCCGAAATCCTGGCGGTGCGCTTAGCCTCGACCGCTCACGGTGAGCAGTCCATCGCGGGCCTGACGGCACTGTCCATCGAGGAGGCAGCAGAATTCCTCGACTCGCTTGTTCTGGGCCACCGCGAGGAGATCATCGCTGGTGCTGTACTGAAGGAAATCCAGGCGCGCTTGCGCTTTCTTCTCGACGTCGGCCTGAACTACCTCACCCTCGACCGCGGCGCCTCCACGCTGTCCGGTGGTGAAGCGCAGCGCATCCGCCTCGCCACCCAGATTGGTTCCGGCCTGGCGGGAGTTCTCTACGTGCTCGATGAGCCCTCCATCGGCCTACACCAGCGCGATAACCAGCGCCTCATCGCCACGTTGAAGCGCCTGCGCGATATCGGAAACACCTTGATCGTGGTGGAGCACGATGAAGACACCATTCGGGAGGCGGACTGGCTTGTCGACGTAGGACCGCGCGCCGGCGAGTACGGCGGAACGGTGGTCTATCAGGGTGAACCCGCCGGTATCGAAGCCGTGGAGGAATCGCTCACTGGGCAATACCTCTCGGGCAAGAAGAAGCTCGCTGTCCCCGATACGCGCCGCGCGATCGAACCTGAGCGCATGCTCAAGGTGGTCGGCGCCCGCGAGAATAACCTCAAGGGCATTGACGTGGAGATCCCCCTGGGCGTCCTCGTCTGCGTTACAGGCGTGTCCGGTTCCGGAAAGTCCACCGTGGTCAACCAAATTCTGGCCAAGACCCTGGCCAATAAGCTCAACCGCGCCCGCCAGGTGCCGGGGCGAGCCAAACGCGTCGAGGGCGTGGAGCACCTTGACAAACTCGTGCAGGTGGACCAGAGCCCCATCGGGCGCACCCCGCGCTCGAATCCGGCGACGTACACAGGGGTCTTCGACAAAATCCGCAACCTCTTCGCGGAAACCCAGGAAGCCAAGGTTCGCGGCTACAAGCCGGGCCGGTTCTCCTTCAATGTCAAGGGCGGACGCTGCGAAGCGTGCCAAGGTGACGGCACCATCAAGATTGAGATGAACTTCCTGCCCGATGTCTACGTGCCCTGTGAAGTATGCGAGGGCGCACGCTATAACCGCGAGACCCTGGAGGTTCTCTATAAGGGTAAGAACATTGCTGAGGTTCTCAACATGCCGATTTCAGAGGCCGCAGAGTTCTTTGAGCCCATCACCTCCATTCACCGCTACCTCAATACCTTGGTGGAGGTGGGCCTTGGATACGTCCGCCTGGGTCAAGCTGCTACAACACTTTCCGGCGGTGAAGCACAGCGCGTGAAGCTGGCATCTGAGCTACAAAAGCGCACGAATGGGCGCACGGTCTACATCTTGGATGAGCCGACGACGGGCCTGCACTTTGAGGACATCCGCAAGCTCATGCTCGTCATCCAGGGCCTGGTGGATAAAGGCAACTCCGTTATCATCATTGAACACAATCTGGACGTCATTAAGGCTGCGGATTGGATCGTTGACATGGGCCCCGAGGGCGGCTCCGGCGGCGGTACCGTCGTGGCTCAGGGCACACCAGAAGATGTGGCACAGGTGGAAGGCTCCTATACGGGAGGGTTCCTCAAGGAGATGGTCTGATGGTAGGGCAGAAGCTCACGCACGCGGCCGCGGTGGCTCTCGGTCTTGCCGCGGCTACAACTGCGGCGGGCTGTTCTGCCCCGGATAGGGACGCAGTGCAGGTAGCTCCCGAAACATCTAGTGAGGGGGTTAAGGACAGCTACGACCTCGATGCGGAGCTGCGCGCCGTCGTCGCAGACGTCGAAAGCGAGTATGACGTTCAAGCCGGAGTGTCAGTGGCGGATCAACAGGGAACATTCAACGCTGGACTAAGGGGTGAAGAGCCTGCATGGTCAACCGTAAAGGTGCCGATCGCCATCGCGGCTTTGCGCGACGTGGCTAGCCCTGAGCTTGTGGACCTCGCCATTAAGGAATCGGACAATGATGCCGCCTACGCACTGTGGTCCCACGTTCGTTGGACCGAGGGGGACGCGGGAAGCGCAGTCAAGGCTCTCTTGAAGGAATATGACTCATCCGGCGAATTTGAGGAACCATTTGGATATTCCACGTGGTTGCTCGAAGAACAGGCCAAGTTTGGCGCACACTTGCCGTGTATCCCCGAAGCCGCGCAGGTTTATGACGCGATGGATGACATCGTGGAATGGCAAGACAATGGACTCGACCGCCTCCCGCATACCCGGGCCAAAGGCGGCTGGGGGCTTTCCGAGGAGGACAACGGGTATACCCACCGCCAGATTGGGGTCCGGGAAACCGAGGGGGTCGGTAAGGATGCCGATGGCACGGTGGGATTGGCCATTGAGGTCACCATGCCCGGCGACTACGCCGAGGAGGCTATACCCGCTCTTAACTTGCTTGCTGCAGGCCTAGACCGTGTTGTCGCCGAGGCTCTGGGGGAGGGCGCGCTAAAGCCCTTGGTTGGTTGTGCGTCGCCTGGCGCAGCGCCGAGGGCTGGGGAGGCGTCGGCAAGCGCAGCGTCGAAGAGGCAAGGTGCGTCGGCCGAACCAACAACTAACTCACCTGCACGCCGATTTGGTGATTGATGCATGTGGTGTTAGAGTAGTGCGCACTACCGCCCGTAGCGCCTCCTCCAGGAGGTACTTGGGCCGCAAGCGGAGTTTCTCCCACCTGAGGCCGCGTAGGAATCACCATTCCAGCGCAGGATAAAGGTTAAGAGTAGGCGCCACATGGTGGTGCGTGCTTGAAAAAGAAACTCCCGGATGCCACTGGCGCCGGGATTTATTCGTTTGTGGCCTCGGTAGGCACACTACTAGCCCCACAATCGAGGAGAACCACAATCAGCGCTGAAGCTCGCATTAATGAGCGCATCCGAGTACCCGAGGTCCGTCTTGTTGGCCCCGGTGGTGAACAGGTGGGCATCGTCCGTACTGACGATGCTCGCAAGCTCGCGTACGAAGCAGATCTTGACTTGGTCGAGGTTGCACCGAACGCGAAGCCGCCCGTAGCCAAGATCATGGATTACGGCAAGTTTAAGTACGAGCAGGCCCAGAAGGCCCGCGAGTCCCGTAAGAATCAGCAGCAAACTGTGGTGAAGGAACAGAAGTTCCGTCCGAAGATTGATGATCACGATTACGAGACGAAAAAGGGCAACGTGGTGCGCTTCCTGGAGAAGGGTTCCAAGGTAAAGGTGACCATCATGTTCCGTGGCCGCGAGCAGTCGCGTCCGGAGCTGGGTTTCCGCCTGTTGGAGCGTTTGGCTGACGACGTCGCAGAGGTCGGCGTTGTGGAGTCGCGTCCCAAGCAGGATGGTCGCAACATGACCATGGTTCTTGGACCCGTCCGCAAAGGCAAGAAGTAGACCACGCTCCACTTAGGATTTAAGGATTTAATTCTCATGAAGCAGAAGACTCACAAGGGCACCGCCAAGCGCATCAAGGTGACTGGCTCCGGCAAGCTGCGCCGCGAGCAGGCTAACCGCCGCCACCTCCTGGAGGGCAAGCCGTCCAAGCGCACCCGTCGTCTGAAGGGCACCGAGGACGTCGCCAAGGCAGACACCAAGCGCGTCAAGCGCCTTCTCGGCCGCGCATAGTCAGCGCCGAAACTCCCATCCCCACACACTCACAATCAAGATAAGGAAGTATTACTGTGGCACGAGTAAAGCGCTCAGTTAACGCCAAGAAGAAGCGTCGCGCAATCCTGAAGTCCGCTAAGGGCTACCGCGGCCAGCGCTCCCGCCTTTACCGCAAGGCCAAGGAGCAGTGGCTGCACTCCATGACTTACGCTTACCGCGATCGTCGCGCCCGCAAGTCCGAGTTCCGCAAGCTGTGGATCCAGCGCATCAACGCTGCTGCTCGTATGAACGACATCACCTACAACCGCCTCATCCACGGCCTGCGCCTGGCTGAGATCGAGGTTGACCGCAAGATCCTCGCCGAGCTTGCAGTTAATGACTTCGAGGCTTTCTCCGCACTGTGCGAGGCTGCTAAGGCTGCACTTCCGGAGGACGTCAACGCTCCGAAGGCTGCCTAAGCACCGCGCGTAGACGCCAGATGAACCCACCGCCCCTGATGAAGGGACGGTGGGTTTTGTCGTTGCGGGAGTAATGCCCGCAAGAACCCTTAAGCGCTGCTTCTCCCGAGGGATTGTGTTACATTGCACAGTACTGTCATGAAAGCCGCCTACCCTTAGTCCTTGGGGCTGGCCAGCGATACATGGTGTGAAGGAGAGAAGAGAAATGACCAACCCGAACAACGCTTATCAGCCCAATGGCGACGCTTTTGACGGCGCTTCTAATGGAGGACAGCCGCAACAGGCAAACCCCTTCGGGTCTTCGAGCGACCAGTACGGTTATAGCGCGGCCCCGTATGGTGGTTCGCAGCCGGCTCAGAATGTTCCAGCGCAGCAGGACGCTTACCAGTCACACTACGGCCAGCAGCCACAGGCTGGTGGAGAGCAAAAGTCATGGGTAGTAGCACTGCTCTTGTGCTTCTTCTTGGGTGAATTGGGAGTTCATAACTTCTACCTCGGCCGCACGAAGCGCGGTATGTGGCAGCTGGCTCTTGCCGTCGTCGGCCTTATTACTTCCTTTATCATCATTGGTATTTTCCTCGTCGCTGGATTGGTGATCTGGAAGTGGGTCGAGCTCGTGTTCATCGCCGGTGGTTTCTCCAATTACGATAAGGACGCAAACGGCGTACCGCTGAAGAAGTAACCGTCTGCAGAGAATCGCGGAGAACTCTTATCCCGCTTGCCCGCCCGAACGTGGTGGGCAAGCGGGACTTTTCAATGTGAAGCTCGGTCGGTACCGTCACATACATGGATCTGGATTTCTCCTCTGCTTTTACCGAACGCACGCCGCGCGTAGTCAATGCGGCCAAGCTGCACCGCGCGGCCAACCGTCGTAAGGCGGAGCGCTTCATCATCGAGGGCGAAAACGCTGTGGACGCGGCGGTGTCCACGGGGGCGGCGACTGACGTCTTCGTGACGGAACGAGCCGCCGAGCGCTTCGCCCACATCGTGCAAGCCTGCGGGTATATGGACGTCTATGTTCACCCCATCACGGATAAGGCGGCCAAGCACCTGTCTGATACCGCGACGAGCACCGGGCTCTTCGCCGTGTGCCGACCCGTCCTGTGGAGCGCCGGCAAGATTCTGGCGGGCAAACCACAGCTGGTCTCAGTCCCAGTGCTGACGTCTGAGCCTGGCAACGCAGGTACCCTGATTAGGACTTCGGACGCCATGGGGGCGGACGGCGTCATCTTCGCCGGTGAGACGGTCGACCCTTTGGGCTGCAAGGTCGCGCGCGCGTCGGCGGGGTCGCTGTTCCATGTACCCGTTGCTCGCGACCCCAACATCAAGGACGTCCTGGGCAAGCTGCGCTCTTCTGGGATGCAGGTGCTAGCCACGGCTGCTGATGGTGAAGTAGATCTAGCTGAGGCAGATCTGAGCCAACCCACCGCCTGGTTATTCGGTAACGAAGCACATGGACTGGGCGAGCTCTTGGACGAAGCTGACATGCGTGTGCGCATTCCGATTCTTGGGCGTGCAGAGTCACTCAACCTGGCTACGGCCGCCAGCATTTGTCTTTATGAATCAGCCAAGCAACAGAACAGCTAGCCCTGCTCTGTGACTAGGGCTGGTGGCCACAGTAGTCGTTAAGCACGGTAAGATAGCTCGCGTTAGTTTTTGTGCGAGAAGAAGGTAATCAAGGCACGTGTCCGATACACCTCAGATCGAATTGACCGAAGAGGCCCTGGGGGCCGCCGCGGAGAAGGCCATTGCCGCCTTCGAGGCTGCATCCGACCTCGACGAGCTCACCTCCGCCCGCCGCGAACACCTTGGTGACGGTGGCTATATTCCGCAGGCCCGCCAGTCGCTGGGCCAGTTGCCCAAGGATCAGCGCAAGGACGCCGGTCGTGCGGTAAACATGGCCCGCGGCAAGGTGGAAAAGCGCTTTGCGCAGATTCGTGAAGTGCTGGAGCAGGAGGCTCGCGCCGCTCAGCTGAAGGCGGAGAAAGTCGATGTCACCGTCCCCACCACGCGGGCGCAGACTGGTGCTTTGCACCCTATTACTGCGTTGTCGGAGCGCATCGCCGACATCTTCGTGGGCATGGGCTGGGAGATTGCCGATGGCCCGGAGGTTGAGGCCGAGTACTTTAACTTTGATGCGCTGAACTTCAAGCCCGATCACCCTGCGCGTACGTTGCAGGACACTTTCCATGTGGGCAAGGAAGGCTCCAAGCAGGTCTTGCGTACGCATACCTCGCCGGTGCAGGTACGCACGATGCTTGAGCGTGATGTACCGCTGTACATTGCTTGCCCGGGTCGTGTTTTCCGCACCGACGAACTCGATGCCACCCATACTCCGGTCTTCCACCAGGTGGAGGGCCTAGCAGTGGACAAGGGGCTGACCATGGCCCACCTTCGCGGCACCCTAGAGCACCTAGCCAAGGTTCTTTTTGGTCCTGAGACCACCACCCGCATGCGCGTGAACTACTTCCCGTTCACCGAGCCCTCGGCCGAGGTCGATGTGTGGTTCCCGAATAAGAAGGGCGGCGCCGGCTGGATCGAGTGGGGCGGCTGCGGCATGGTCAACCCCAACGTTCTGCGTGCCGTGGGCATCGACCCCGAGGAGTACACAGGTTTCGCCTTCGGCATGGGCCTTGAGCGCACCTTGCAGTTCCGCAATGGTCTGACCGATATGCGTGACATGGTTGAAGGCGATGTTCGCTTCACCTTGCCCTTCGGCGTGCAGGCATAGGAACCCAGAGAAAGGATAGAGAGAAAACAATGCTTATTTCCCAAGACTGGGTTACCCGCATCCTGGGCACCGCGAATTCCGGCTGGAGCGTACCTTCCGAAGAGTTGGACTCCGGCTTTGTCCGTGTTGGTTTTGAAACTGAGGGATTTGAGGCCCTCCCAGAGACGACCGGCCCGCTGGTTATTGGCCAGGTCGTCGAGATTGAAGAGCTCACGCAGTTCAAGAAGCCAATCCGTTATTGCCAGGTCAACGTTGGCCACGCAAATGGCACCGGCGAGCTGCAGGGCATCATCTGTGGCGCCCGCAATTTCCGTCTCAATGACTATGTCGTGGTCTCCCTCCCAGGTGCTGAGCTGCCCGGCGGCTTCAAGATTGCTGCCCGCGAGACCTATGACCACATCTCCAACGGCATGATGTGCTCCGCCGCTGAGCTCGGCTTCGGCGACAAGGCCAACGGCATTATCGTTCTAGGGGACGAGGTGGCGGACAAGGTTGGCGAGGACGCCCGCCCCATCATCGGTCTGGCTGATACCGTCTTCGACGTCAACATCACCCCGGATCGCGGCTACGCTCTCTCCGCGCGCGGTTTGACCCGCGAGGTGGCTTCGGCGTTTGACCTCACCTTCCCGGACGTGGCTCAGGACCCGAGCGCGGCAGGTGTGGATATCTCGGCTGTTCCTCAGGCACAGGGCGCGCTTATCGACGTTGACCTGCGCGAGGAAACCAAAGCCCAGCGCTTCGGTCTGCGCAAGGTCACCGGTATTGACCCCGCTGCCCGAACTCCATTTTGGATGGAGCGCGAGCTCATGTTGTCCGGCCAGCGCAGCGTCAACGTGGCCACCGACGTCACGAACTACGTCATGCTGTTGCTGGGTGCCCCGATGCACGCCTTCGATGCCAATGTGGTCAGCGGCAACCTCGTCGTGCGCAATGCCGCAGAAGGGGAGAAGTTCGAGACCCTAGATCACGTCAAGCGTGAGCTGTCGGCTGGTGACGTGGTCATCTGCGATGACAACGGCATTCAGTCCCTCGCCGGCGTCATGGGCGGTACGACCTCAGAGATTTCCGATGAGACCACGGATGTCTACTTCGAGTCTGCCATCTGGGATCCGATCACCGTGGCCCGGACCTCTCGCCGCCACAAGCTCTCCTCTGAGGCGTCCCGCCGCTTCGAGCGCGGCGTCGACCCGGACATTGTTGAGGTCGCCCTCGACGTCGCCTGCGCGCTGCTGCAGCAGATTGCTGGCGGCACCATCGAGGCTGGCAGGACGCTCGTGGGAGACGTCGCCAAGCGAGAGCCCATCACCCTGCGCACCGTCAAGCCCAGCGAATACGCCGGCGTGGAGTACTCCCGCGACACCATTATCCAGCGCCTGCGCGAGGTGGGCTGCGACGTCACCGACAACGGTGATGAGCTGCAAGTTACCCCGGCGACGTGGCGCACGGATATCTCCATGGACGTCGACCTCATTGAGGAAGTCCTGCGCCTAGAAGGGCTAGAGGACATTCCCACTGTGCTGCCGACCCCGGCAGGCGGTCGCGGTCTGACGCCGGCCCAGAAGCGCCGCCGCGCTATTGGCCACGCTTTGGCCTATGCCGGTTATGCCGAGGTCTTGCCGGCGCCGTTTATCCCGAACGACACCTTCGATACATGGGGCTTGGACAAGGAGGATCCGCGACGTCAGACGGTGGCCGTGCAGAATCCTCTCGAGTCCGACAAGGCCATTCTGTCCACGACGTTGCTCCCGAACCTTCTTGAGGCCATCGCGCGCAACGTGGCCCGTGGCCGAAGCGACCTTGCCCTTTTCGGTCTCCAGCAGGTGGCTTTCAAGCGCGCTGATGCGTCGCCGATGCCTTCGGTGGAGTCCCGCCCGGAGGAGTCCGTCGTGGCTGAGCTTTTGGAGTCCCTGCCTCTGCAGCCGCTGCACGTGGCTACGGTTGCTACCGGCAACATTGAGCACGAAGGTCCGTGGGGGACCGGCCGCGCGTATAGCTACGCAGATGCGATCGAGTCTGCGCGCCAGGTGGCTCGTTCCGCTGGTGTTGACGTTGCAGTTAAGGCAGCCGAACAGCTTCCGTGGCACCCGGGTCGCTGTGCCGCAATTGTCCTCGCCGATGATGAAGAGCAGGTCGTTGGCTATGCGGGTGAGCTGCACCCGCAGGTTCTTGAAGCTTTGGAGCTTCCTGCACGCACGTGTGCAATGGAGCTCGATGTTTCAGCACTGCCGTTGGAGGAGAAGTTCCCGGCACCTGTTCTGTCCTCCTTCCCGGCCCTGCACCAAGACATCGCGTTGGTCGTCGATGATGCCACCCCGGCTGAAGAGGTTCGTAAGGTCGTTGAGGAGGGCGCCGGTGAGCTGCTGGAGTCCGTGGAGCTTTTCGACGTCTTCCGCGGCGAGCAGCTTGGTGAGGACAAGAAATCCCTTGCCTTCCAGCTTCTTTTCCGCGCTGATGACCGCACACTGACTGATGACGAGGCGAACCAGCATCGTCTGGCCGCTGCGGAGCTGGCTCAGCAGCGTCTCGGCGCACAGATGCGGGCTTAGCCTATCGACATCTCTTAATCCATCAACCCGGTTCACCCCGCAGGTGGGCCGGGTTTCCCTTTGCGCAAGCGTGCGAAGGCGTGGGGAAAGATCCCCCAGCGCTGGTAGGTGTGTGGTTTAGCTCATAGCCTCAGAGGGGCAGCGTTTCCAACCCCGAAAGGATTGTCTACACCATGCGTCTGTTGTCCCGCCTTACCGCCACTGCCGCCGTTGTCGGTGCACTCACGATTGCCCCACATGCCTCCGCCGACCTATCACAAGGCTTCTCCAATGCCGACGGCACCGTCAACTGTGAAAGCGCGAATATCGAAGGAACCTACGTAGCATGTCTGTCCGAAGGCGCACGAGCTACCAGCCCGCAGTGCAACCCGCCGGGCCAACTGGCCCCGCGTTTTATTTACCATGCAGGCCGCTCTAAGGCTGATTGCTTCAACCAAGGGCTTACGACCACGAACTTCAAGCGCCTCCAGCCAGGCCAAGTTCACCAGTTCAATGAAGTCACCGCTATCGCTGATGCGCAGGGCGGCATCCACTTCGTCGGCCCACAGGGCTACCTAGGCTACGCAGGAAAGAAGGCCGTATCTGGTTCGGAGGGACTGGGGGACGTCTCCTCCCGCGTCATGTAGCCCAAATGCAGCCCTCGTTTCATAAAAAGGCCCGGAGTTAGCCGGCCCCGCGTCACCCCTATTTCCTCATCCACAGCTCGGATTCTCGCACTGTACCGCGAGAATCCGAGCTTTGCCGTTTATGGAATGAAGAAATACGGCGGCTGTTTTTCTTGAATAACATACGGCGTACTGCATTATTTGCTAGGGTGGCGGCATGAGTATTTCAGTAGCAATCGCCGGCGCCACAGGTTATGCAGGGAGCGAAATTCTACGCCTCTTGTTGTCGCACCCAGCGTACCTTTCAGGTGATCTGCGCATTGGCGCGCTCACGGGGCACTCCAATGCTGGCCAGCGAGTCTCCGAACTCATGCCGCATCTGCCGCAGTTGGCAGACCGTGTTATCGAGGACACCACCCCAGAAGTCCTCGCCGGCCATGACATCGTATTCCTCGGTTTGCCGCACGGGCATTCGGCGGAGATTGGCCGTCAGCTGGGGGAGTCCGTCACCGTCATCGATTGTGCCGCCGATTTCCGCCTCCGCAACAAAGAAGATTGGGATGCATTCTATGGCGGTGAGTATGCCGGCGCGTGGCCCTACGGGATCCCGGAAGTTCCCGGCAACCGCGAGAAGCTCAAGGGCAGCAACCGCGTGGCTGTTCCAGGGTGTTTTCCCACCACGATTACCCTGGGGGCCCTTCCTGCCGTGGCGCAAGGGCTAATTGAGCCAGACCTGTCCGTCATCGCGATTACCGGCGTATCCGGAGCCGGTAAGAAGGCCTCCGTGGCTCAGTTGGGCGCGGAGACAATGGGCAACCTCAAGGCCTACAAGCCGGGTGGCACCCACCGCCACACCCCGGAAGTCCTGCAGAACCTGCAACCCTTTACCCAGGAGCCGGTGTCCGTGAGTTTTACTCCGGTGCTTGCCCCTCTGCCGCGCGGCATTTTGGCCACGATTACGGCGCCGCTGAAGGGGGGCGTCGATAAGCGCAGCGTTGCCCAGGCTTTCCGTGAGTTCTACGCCGACGAGCCATTTTGCCTTGTGCTTCCGGAAGGTCAGCAACCGCAAACCCAGAACGTGGTGGGCAGCAACATGGTTCATATTCAGGCACACGTGGATGAGCGCGCTAACCGTCTTGTCATCACTGCGGCTTTAGACAACCTATGCAAGGGCACCGCCGGCGCAGCCGTTCAGTGTATGAACCTCACCTTGGGCTGGGAGGAAACTCTGGGCCTGCCGCAGGCAGCCGTCGCCCCCTAGATAACCCAATACTCGCCCGCGCGTTCCTCGCGCTACGCAATCCCGCTGGAACTGTAGTTCCGCTTAGACAAGGAGAAGACAGAAATGATTACCGCACCCGCCGGCTTCCTCGCTGGCGCCACGACGGCTGGGATTAAGCCCTCCGGAAAGCCGGATATGGCCCTCGTGGTCAATCAAGGTCCCAACTTTGATGCAGCCGCAGTGTTTACCCGTAACCGCGTGGTGGCTGCTCCCGTGAAGCTTTCCCGTGCAGCGGTAGCGGACGGTGTCATCCAAGCAGTCATTTATAACTCAGGCAACGCGAATGCCTGCAACGGCGTGCAAGGGGACAAGGATGCGGCGGCGATGGTAGCCGCTGTCTCCGAGCACACGGATATCCCCGCAGCCAACATCGCGGCGTGCTCGACGGGTCTTATCGGAGAGCTGCTTCCCATGGAGAAGGCATTGGCCGGTATCGAAGCGGTTGCCGGGGATCTCGGTTCTGATGAATCGCACGGTCAGGCCGCCGCGGAGGCAATCATGACCACCGATACCGTGGTCAAAGAATCGCTCTTTAAGGCCGAGGGTTGGAGCATGGGCGCCATGGGCAAGGGTGTGGGCATGATGGCTCCCTCTCTGGCCACCATGTTGGTATGCGTGACGACGGATGCCGTGGCCTCCCCACAAGCCTTGCGTTCGGCCCTGCAGATTGCTAGTGATCAGACCTTCAACACGCTTGACGTTGACGGCTCGACCTCCACCAATGACACGGTCATCATCCTGGCTTCTGGCGCTTCCGGTGTAGAGCCTAGCCAGGAAGAGCTGGATACTGCTGTTCTGGCGGTGTGTTCCGATATCGCGGATCAGCTCCAGGCAGATGCCGAGGGGGTGACCAAGCGCGTGAAGATCACGGTCGAAGGAACCTCCACCGATGAACAGGCGCTGAACGCCGCGCGCACCTTGGGGCGCGACAACCTTTTCAAGTGTGCGATGTTCGGCTCGGATCCCAACTGGGGTCGCGTGCTCGCCGCAGTGGGCATGGCGGATGCTGATATGGATCCGGAGAACATCTCGGTGTTCTTCAATGACCAGGCTGTGTGCGTTGGCTCCACCGGCGCGCCCGGCGCGCGTGATGTTGACCTTTCCGGGGCTGACATTGACGTACGCGTTGACCTAGGTACTGGTGGAAGCGGTACCGCTTTCGTGCGCACCACCGACTTGTCCCACGACTACGTGGAGATCAACTCCGCGTACAGCTCCTAAGAGAAGCAGGGAGGAAAGATGATTCAGGGACTCAGCAATGTAGACCGCGCCACTGTGCTCGCGGAAGCCTTGCCGTGGCTGCAGCACTACCGCGACAAGATCGTCGTCGTGAAGTACGGCGGCAACGCGATGGTGGATGACTCGCTCAAGGCCGCCTTCGCCGCTGACATGGTTTTCCTGCGCACCGTGGGCGCTAAGCCCGTGGTGGTGCACGGCGGGGGCCCGCAGATCAATGAGATGCTGGGCAAGCTGGGCATTGAAGGAGAATTCAAGGGCGGTTTCCGCGTGACCACCCCGGAAATCATGGACGTGGTCCGCATGGTTCTTTTCGGCCAGGTGGGTCGCGGTCTGGTGAATCTCATCAACTCCCACGGTCCCTACGCCGTGGGAACCTCCGGTGAGGACGCGGGTCTGTTTAAAGCCCGCAAGCGGCTTGTCGACGTCGACGGCGAGCCCACCGATATCGGCATGGTGGGAGACATCGTCAGCGTCGATCCCTCCGCCGTCATGGACATCATCGAGGCTGGGCGCATTCCGGTGGTCTCGACCATCGCTCCCGGAAATGACGGCGAGGTCTACAACATCAACGCGGATATCGCCGCCGGTGCATTGGCACGAGCACTGGGTGCTGAGCGCCTTGTCATCCTCACCAATGTGGAGGGCCTGTACACCGACTGGCCCAATCGCGATTCACTGGTGTCGAAAATTGAGGTCGACAAACTCAAAGCCCTGCTCCCAGGCCTGGATTCGGGCATGATTCCGAAGATGGAGTCCTGCCTTATGGCTGTCGAGGGAGATGTGAGCGCCGCCCACGTCATCGACGGGCGTATCGCCCACGCCGTGCTATTGGAGCTGCTTACTACGGGCGGCATCGGCACGATGGTGCTGCCCAATGATTACAACCGTGAGGACTACCCAGAAGGAACAGTCTTCAGGAAGGACGATAAGAAATGACCGCGCAGACCACATTGACGCAACGCTGGGGGCAAGTGCTCAGCAACACCTACGGCACCCCACCCGTGGCCATCGTGTCCGGCAAGGGCGCCACGGTGACCGATGAAGACGGTAAAGAATACATCGATATGCTCGCCGGCATTGCGGTGAACTCGCTGGGCTATGCCCACCCGGCCATCGTCGAGGCGGTCAGCGCCCAGGTGGCGACCGTTGGCCATGTCTCCAACCTCTTTGCCAGCAAACCCGTCGTCGAGGCTGCCGGCAAACTTCTGGAGAAAGTGGGGGATAGCGAGGCCCGTGTCTTTTTCTCAAACTCCGGGGCGGAAGCCAATGAGGCTGCCTTTAAGCTGGCACGCTTGACCGGCCGCTGCCGCATCCTCGCCGCGCACCACGGTTTCCATGGCAGGACGATGGGCTCTCTCGCCATGACCGGGCAACCTGCCAAGCGCAAGGCTTTCGAACCTTTCCCGGGTGGGGTGGAGTTCTATACCTACGGTGACATTGACTACTTGACCACCTTGGTGGAACAGAACCCGGAGGATACCGCCGCCATCATCTTGGAGCCCATTCAGGGGGAGACGGGGGTGATACCCGCGCCCGATGGATTCCTGCGCGCCGTGCGGGAGCTCTGTACCAAGCACGGCATCCTCATGATTGTCGATGAGGTGCAAACTGGTGTGGGCCGCACCGGCGATTTCTTCGCGTTCCAACATGAGGGCGTTCTTCCAGACGTCATCACCATGGCTAAAGGCCTGGGCGCGGGTATGCCGATCGGCGCCACCATTGCCCGTGGACAGGCTAAGGATCTCTTCACCCCGGGTTCCCACGGCACGACGTTTGGCGGAAATCCCGTCTCCTGTGCGGCGGCCGCAACGGTGCTGGAGCTTGTCGACGCCCCCTTCCTCGCCGACGTCGCCCGAAAGGGGGAGTGGCTGCGCAGTGAGGTGGCCAAAATCCCGGCGGTGCAGTCTGTGCGGGGCCGAGGGCTTATGCTAGGTGTTGTATTAAATAAATCGGTGGCTAAGGACGTTGTGGCTGCAGGCTTGGACCACGGTCTCATCCTCAATGCCCCAAGCAGCGAGGTCTTGCGCTTGACCCCGCCGTTGGTGATCACCGATGAGGAACTCACGCAAGCAATCGATCGCCTGCATAAGGTACTGGAGGAAATAGGATGAGCGTGCGCCATTTCTTGGCAGATGACGACCTCACACCGGAGGAACAAGCAGAGGTCTTGGACCTTGCCTTGAAGCTGAAGAAGGACCCCTTCTCCGAGCGTCCGCTGGAAGGCCCGAAGTCGGTCGCGGTTCTTTTCGACAAGACGTCGACGCGCACGCGATTCTCCTTCGAGGCGGGAATTGCTCACCTGGGCGGGCACGCCATCGTCACGGAGACAAAGTCCACGCAGATGGGCAAAGGCGAGACGTACCAGGACACCGCTGCTGTTCTCTCCCGGTTTGTCGAGGCAATTGTCTGGCGCACCTACGCACACCAAAACCTGCTAGAGATGGCTGAAATCGCGACGGTACCCATCGTCAACGCTCTGTCCGATGACCTGCACCCGTGCCAGATCCTGGCGGATTTGGTGACCTGCCGCGAGAATTTTGGCGAGCTGACCGGCCTTAAGGCCGTCTACCTCGGCGATGGCAATAACAACATGGCCAACTCCTACATGCTGGGTTTTGCAACCGCGGGCATGGAGATGACGATTGTTGCGCCGGAAGGTTTCCAGCCGCAGCCGGAGTTTGTGGAACGCGCACGCAAGCGTGGCACGGTGACCGTGACCGATTCCCTCGACGGCGTCGACGGCGCCGATGTTGTCATCACCGATACGTGGGTGTCGATGGGCCAGGAAGATGATGGCAAGGACCGCCGGACCCCGTTCCTGCCCTACCAGGTCACCTCGGAAGTCATGGCACGCGCCAAGGAAGGGGCGATCTTCCTGCACTGCTTGCCTGCTTACCGCGGCAATGAAGTAACTGCAGAGGTCATTGACGGACCACAATCCCGCGTTTTCGACGAGGCGGAGAACCGCCTCCACGCACAGAAGGCGCTACTCGTGTGGCTTCTTGCAGCTCAGGAGGAGAAGTAGACGAATGACGACGACCCCAACTACGCGCAATGCCCGCCAGGCCAAGATTCTGGAGATACTCGACCGCACTCGGGTCACGAGCCAAGTTCAGCTCTCTGAGCTTTTGCTTGATGAGGGAATTGACATCACGCAAGCTACGTTGTCGCGTGATCTCGACGAGCTGGGCGCTAAAAAGGTAAAACGCGATGGTGGCCGTTCCTTCTACGTTGTGGGCGGCGAGCTGGAGCAGTTCGAAGACCAACTCAACGGTCCGCGTGAAAAGCTACGCCGCATGCTCGATGAGCTCGTGGTGTCGCATGACTACTCCGGCAATATTGCGATGTTGCGCACCCCCGCGGGTGCCGCGCAGTATTTGGCATCTTTCATCGACCGCGTGGGCTTGCCGGATGTCGTCGGTTGCATCGCGGGCGATGACACCATCTTCGTCCTCGCTCGTGAGGGATTAGGGGGCCGGGAGCTGGCGGAGAAGCTCACCAACCGCAGCATTTAACATTTATACGCAAGTCTGTATAATATAAATCAGTTCGATTTTTAGCACCTGTTTGTCTTAAAGGAGCAAATACTATGACTGCACGCGTTGTGCTTGCCTACTCTGGCGGTCTGGATACATCTGTCGCCATTCCCTACCTGGCCAAGATGACCGGTGGCGAGGTTATCGCCGTGTCCCTTGACCTGGGCCAGGGCGGCGAGGATATGGACTCCGTGCGTCAGCGCGCTCTCGACTGCGGTGCTGTCGAGTCCATCGTTGTCGACGCAAAGGATGAGTTCGCAGAAGAGTACTGCTTGCCCACCATCAAGGCGAACGGCATGTACATGAAGCAGTACCCGCTGGTGTCTGCTATCTCGCGCCCGCTCATCGTCAAGCACCTCGTAGAGGCCGCTCAGGCCCACGGTGGTACCCATGTTTCGCACGGCTGCACCGGCAAGGGTAACGACCAGGTGCGTTTCGAGGTTTCCTTCCGCGCGCTGGATCCCACCCTGGAAATCATTGCTCCCGCGCGTGACTATGCCTGGACTCGCGACAAGGCCATCGCCTTTGCCGAGGAAATCAACCTTCCCATCGAGCAGTCCGCTGCCTCCCCGTTCTCCATTGACCAGAATGTCTGGGGCCGTGCGGTCGAGACCGGCTTCCTGGAAGATCTGTGGAACCCGCCGACAAAGGACCTCTACGCTTATACCGAGCAGCCGGACTTGGGCAATGCCCCGGACGAGGTGACCATCACCTTTGATAAGGGTGTTCCCACCGCTATCGATGGCAAGCCGGTGACCGTCCTTCAGGCTATCGAGGAGCTCAACCGCCGCGCCGGTGCGCAGGGTATTGGCCGTCTCGATATGGTGGAGGACCGCCTGGTGGGCATCAAGTCCCGCGAGGTCTACGAGGCCCCTGGCGCCATGGTTCTCATCAAGGCCCACGAGGCATTGGAAGATGTCACCGTGGAACGCGAGCTGGCCCGCTACAAGCGCCTCACGGACGCCCGCTGGTCCGAGGAGGTCTACGACGGCCTCTGGTTCTCTCCGCTGAAGCGCTCGTTGGATGCCTTCACCGAGTCCACCCAGGAGAACGTCACCGGCGATATCCGCATGGTTCTGCATGCTGGTACCGCCACCGTAAATGGCCGCCGTTCGGGTCAGTCCCTGTACTCCTTCGACCTGGCCACTTATGACACCGGCGATACGTTCGACCAGACCGCTGCCAAGGGCTTTGTCCAGCTGCACGGCCTGTCGACGCAAATCTCTAACCAGCGTGACCGCGACGGCGGTTTCCCCACGGGCAAGTAGAACAACTAAGCCAAGGTAAGGAATCGATGCACAAGACCAATGAAGGTGCGCTGTGGGGCGGCCGCTTTTCGGGCGGCCCCTCCGAGGCGATGTTTGCCCTGTCCGTATCTACCCACTTCGACTGGGTGCTGGCGCCCTATGACGTGCTAGCCTCCAAGGCTCATGCCAAGGTACTGCACAAGGCGGGCCTGCTTTCCGACGCCGACTTGGACACCATGCTCTCTGGGCTCAGTGAGCTGGGGGAGAAGGTTGCCTCCGGCGAGTTTGGGCCGCTGCCGACCGACGAGGACGTGCACGGGGCCATGGAACGCGGGCTTATCGACATCGTTGGCCCCGAGGTAGGCGGGCGCTTGCGTGCCGGCCGCTCCCGTAACGACCAGGTAGCCACCCTGTTCCGGATGTGGATTCGTGACGCCATTCGCGATATCGCACTCCAGGTCACTGACTTGGTGGAGGCCTTGGCTGGTCAAGCCGAAGCTCACCCGGATGCGATCATGCCGGGTAAGACCCACTCCCAGGCAGCGCAGCCGGTCTTGTTGGCACACGAACTGCTCGCTCACGCGCAGCCGTTGCTGCGTGATATTGAGCGCCTTCAGGATCTGGATAAGCGCCTAGCTGTGTCACCTTATGGCTCGGGTGCGCTCGCCGGCTCTTCGCTGCACTTGGACCCAGAAGCCATTGCTGAGGAGCTCGGCTTTGATTCCTCCGCAGAGAACTCTCTGGATGGCACGGCAGCGCGTGACTTTGCTTCTGAAACGGCCTTCGTCCTTACTCAGATTGCCGTCGATATGTCCCGTCTTTCCGAGGAGATCATCTACTGGTGTACTCCAGAGTATGGCTACGTCACTCTGGACGATGCCTGGTCTACTGGCTCTTCGATCATGCCGCAAAAGAAGAATCCGGACGTTCCGGAGCTGACCCGTGGCAAGACAGGTCGTCTCATCGGCAACCTCACAGGATTGCTCTCCACGTTGAAGGCGCAGCCTCTGGCTTACAACCGTGACCTACAGGAAGATAAGGAACCCATCGTGGATTCGGTGGCACAGCTCAACCTGCTGCTACCGGCTATGACCGGCCTTATTGAGACCCTGACCTTCCACGAAGATCGCATGCGTGAGCTCGCCCCCCGCGGCTTCACTTTGGCTACTGATTTGGCCGAGTGGATGGTGCGCCAGGGCGTTCCATTCCGCGAAGCGCACGAGGCTTCCGGTGCTTGCGTGCAAATCGCGGAAGCTCGGGGTGTTGACCTGGTGGACCTCACGGATGAGGAGCTGGCGGGCGTCGATAAGCGCCTGCTCCCCGAAGTCCGTGAAGTTCTCACCATCGATGGGGCAGTGGCCTCACGTTCTACCAAGGGCGGCACCGCCGGTGTGCGCGTGGTGGAGCAGCGCGAAAAGGTTCGTGAGTGCGCTGCTGCTGCGCGGAAGTGGGCAGAAACTCCACTGCGCTAGTCTCAACGAGCTCTGTCACCGCATGGTCTCTTTCGACCATGCGGTTCTTTTTGCGCGCGGGGGTAGGGGAGGCCGCTCGTTTTGGCTGCGTGTGTATATGCTGTGGAGCACTGTAGGGGGTGGATAGTGATGGGGGTCTCATTAGGTTGCTATAACGTTTCATTAGGGAATGTGAAGCAAAGACACGTTCTTAACGCGGAAAGGACTATCTCCCTGATGACTGAACTACTTCGGCCACCGAATACGGAGTCGCACGAAAAAGAGAAAGCGGTCTATGCCTCGGAAGATCACGGACTGCAGAAGGGGATGAGTAACCGTCAGCTTCAGATGATCGCCATCGGCTCAGCTATCGGCACCGGGCTCTTGCTCGGCACCGGTGGCCGGTTGCAAACGGCGGGGCCCTTCCTCGCTGTTTTGTATTTGGTGTGCGGATTCTTTGGCTATATCATCCTGCGCTCGCTCGGCGAACTCATCGTGTACCGCCCAAGTTCTGGCTCTTTCGTTTCTTATGCCCGTGAGTTCTACGGCGAGAAGACCGCTTTTGTCACCGGCTGGCTCTACTGGGGAAACTGGGCTGCCACCTTGGTCGCAGATGGCACGGCCGTGGCCATCTATATCAAATGGTTTGGGCAGTACACCTCGTGGTTGGACGCCGTCCCGCAGTGGGTGCTAGCCCTTGGCGTTGTGTGCAGCATCCTCTTGTTCAACATGCTCTCGGTAAAGATCTTTGGCGAGCTGGAGTATTGGTTCTCCATGATCAAGATCATTGCCCTCCTGGTCTTCATGGTGGTGGCCGTTGGGGTGGTCATTCTGGACCACCCCAACGGTGGCCCCACCGGATTTAGTCTTATCGCTGATGCCGGTGGTTGGCTTCCTAATGGCCTGTTGCCTGCAGTAATTGTCATCCAGGGCGTTGTCTTTGCCTATGCAGGCATCGAGTTGGTAGGTACCACGTCGGGTGAGACAAAGGACGTCGAAAAGCATATTCCGCGTGCGGTGAATAGTGTTCTATTCCGTATCGTGGTCTTTTATTTCGGCAGCGTGCTGCTGCTGACCCTGGTATTGCCCTATACCACCTACGTCACAGAAGTATCGCCATTCGTGACCTTTTTTGAGTCACTTGGCGCAGGCTATGCTGCGCCTATCTTCCAGCTGGTGGTAATCACCGCTGCGATTTCCTCATTGAATGCCGGTCTGTATTCGACGGGCCGCATCATGTACAACATGTCTACTGCTGGCTCCGGGCCCAAATTCGGTGCTCGCATGTCCAAATCTGGCGTTCCTTATGGAGGCATCGTGATGGCCGCCTTCGTCGGTCTCGCTGGTGTGTTTCTTAACTATGTGGTGCCCGAGATGGCATTCGAAATCGTGTTGAACTTGGCCGCGCTGGGCACGTTGGCGTCGTGGGCCGCCGTGGCCATGTCGCACATCAAATTTGTGCACCTGGCAAAGAAGGGGCGCTATACCCGTCCAAATTATCGCTCGCCCTTCGGCCAAGCAGGTGATTGGTCTGTGCTTGCCTTCATCGCGGTGGTCATTATCCTTATGGCTTTTGACTACCCAATCGGAACCTTCGCTCTGGCCTCTACGCTGCTTCTCATTCCGGTGTTCGCTGCCATGTGGTTTGCCTGGCGTGAGCGTATCTACACCATCGCGGCGGAGAGGAAGGCCAAGCACCTTCCCACCTCACGCTTCCCAGCCGCGCCGCAGACGGACCTTCACCCGAAGAATTAACACAAGGATCAAGATCGGAGATTGCAATGAACCATGCTGTCAAATTCGTAGATGTAGAGAATATGGCGCGCTGGATACAGCGTGAGGGAGTAGAAAACATCATTATCGGAATGGTGGACTACCTTGAGGCGGACTACCGCGAATGGGAGCGATTCGACAAAATCGCACGCGTGGCTTCTCACACCCCGTTCGGCGTCATCGAACTCATGCCTACCTCCAATGGCAAGGAGTACTCCTTCAAGTACGTCAACGGTCATCCTTCGAACCCCGCACGTGGCTTTCAGACGGTAACTGCTTTTGGCGTGCTTGCTGACGTCGACAACGGTTACCCCACGTTCGAGGCCGAAATGACTTTGCTTACGGCACTGCGCACGGCGGCCACCTCCGCCATGGTGGCAAAGCACCTAGCCAGAAAAGACTCCAAGCGTATGGCCATGGTGGGGGCTGGCTCGCAGTCAGAGTTCCAGGCCCTTGCATTCCGCGGTGTAATGGGGATCGATGACATCGCTATTTATGACATTGACCTGAAGGCAGTAGAAAAGTTCCAGCGAAACTTGGAGCCATTGGGATTCAACATCACAGCCTGCTCGAGTGTTGATGAAGCCGTACAGGGCGCCGACATCATCACCACCTGCACGGCAGATAAGGCCCAGAACCAAATCTTGGCCGAGCATCACGTCGCGCCTGGCGTGCACCTCAATGCGGTCGGTGGTGACTGCCCGGGCAAGACCGAACTCGAGAGCTCTATCTTGGACAAGTCCAAGGTCTTTGTTGAGTTCCCAGAACAGACGCGCATCGAGGGCGAGATTCAGCAGAAGCCGGCAGACTTTCCAGTGGTCGAGTTCTACCAGGTACTTACTGGGCAGGCGACGGGCCGCGAAAGCGATGACCAGATCACGCTTTTCGACGATGTCGGATTCGCCATCAATGACTTTTCTGCCCTTCGCTACCTTCGTGATTCTGTAAGGGGTACTGATTTAGAGTCAGAGATCGATATCATTGCCAACCCGGAGGACCCTAAGGACCTCTTCTCTTTGGTCGCGAACGTCCCCTCGCTTCTTTAGCCCAATGGTCGGGACAGAGTCGCCGCCCTTTTCTCTGTCCCGCTGTGGCCGCATTGATCTCTGCAGTTCTTATTAAGGCAACCGCTTTCGGATAGCAGCAGCGGGGGACTGCATCGGGGGTGCGCGATCGGTAAGTCGAGCACCATGGCGGAGTGCCTTTTATGATTTAGGTCATGAGTAGCGCACAGCCGGGTGGACGAAAGAAGTCAGTTATCGCAGCCCTCGCCTTCCTGGTTGTCGCTATCGTCTCTGTGGT
The DNA here is from genome assembly GCF_037850265.1 of Corynebacterium hesseae. NCBI lineage: Bacteria > Bacillati > Actinomycetota > Actinomycetes > Mycobacteriales > Corynebacteriaceae > Corynebacterium > Corynebacterium hesseae. Next base: position 1,503,480 of record NZ_CP137211.1, on the reverse strand, counting down.
CGTGGGGCGTGGCTGGATTTCGATGCCCAGCTTTAGCTTTCCCAGTTCGCCCTCCTCGCATCGCGACCTCCTCCACGTGAAGGGTGCCATCAGTCCGGAAGATGAGGAGTTTTTTAAAGCCGCGGAGCAGCAACAAGTATTTGCAGAGGTTGGCATCTCGGTGACGTATGACGTTTTCTCGCCCCAGGACTTGGTAGAGATTGCTAGCAGGCCCGACCCTGACTATGACTTCGTCATGCCCGTCGTGGATGGCGCGGCACGTGTTGCTGAGACGAAGGATAAATCCACGACCATCACTGGGGCCGACCCCGGCTCGGTGGTTGCATTCTCTACGCCACTCATCGCACTGGTCTATACGGATTTGGTGGGTGATATGGAATCTCAAGGCTTGGTGGTTGACAACGGCGGTAACAAGTCCCTCGATCTTGCAAAACTGAACGAGATGTCAAAGGAAGGCACACGCTGGCGCGATATTAGCCCGTCTTTTGGATCTCCTCGCGTTGTCGATGTTGCGGTTCCCAGCCTCCGCGAATCCAATGCAGCGTTGCAGTATGCTGCCCTGATTCGTTCCGTCGGGGAAAGAGCAGGCGGTGATGATGCCATGCAGCGACTACTCGTCGGTCAAGGACACGGAGAGGCTAGCACGCAGGGAATTTTTGATACCTACCTGCGTCTTGGGAAGGGCGAGATGCCCATGGTGTTGGCCACCGAAGCCGAGTACGTAGCCGAACTTTTAAAGCAATCAGATTCTGAGGGCAGTACGAAGCTCAAGGACTACACTCCTTTAGCTCTCGTCCCAGGGGCAATGCTGACCTCCACCGTCGTCCCGCAAACGGAGGAAGGTGATGCTTTCGCCGCCGCCGTGAGTGACCGTTCAATTCAAGGTGTTGCCGCGATGCAGGGATACCGCACGGAGCCGACCAGCATCTTCGACAAGCTGGTCGCCGACGTGGAGTACAGCCCTCTCCCTCTGCCAACTCAACAACGTCCCACGTCTTGGCAAGACATTGAAGCCATTCAGCAAGAGCTGGGATTAATCACGGGAAACGAACTCCCGGAAAGGATGATGTGAATGTTGCGATCCCTGAAGGCATTCGTCGCCGTGTCGTGCATGATGACTCTTGCTGCTTGTTCCGCTGTCAGTGGAAACAGTTGGCTCGACGACTCAACCTCAAGCGAGCAAGAGCAAGACGGTGACCTGAAGATTGTCGCCGCAACGGAGCTTGCACCGCTGGAGCCGGTCCTGGAACAGGCCTCCGAGGAGCTCGGCTTTGATATCACCATGACCACGGAGTCAGGCACGTTGGAGAACTCCCGTTCGCTGCAACAAGGAACCTTTGATCGTCACTATGACGCCACGTGGTTCGCCACCAACCGCTACGCCCGCATCATTGGTGCCGATAGCAAGTTGGGAAAGGAATTCAGCGTCGCGCGCTCACCTGTGGCGTTGGGCGTGCATAAGGATATCGCACGCAAGCACGGATGGGACACCACGCAGCCGACCTGGCAGGAGATTTCAGATTCAGGTATCACCTTTGGGATGACCGACCCATCAACGTCGAACTCGGGTTTCTCCGCCTTGTCTGCGGCCACCACCGCTTTCGCGGACACTGGCCGAGCGCTAACGGAGGAGGATATCTACAAGGCTTCGGACAAGGTCCAAGACCTGTTTGGTAATCAGACGCTCACCTCTGGCTCCTCGGGATGGTTGGCGGATCGCTTCCGCGAGCATCCGGAGCAAGCGGACGCGATTATTAACTACGAATCCGTGCTCTATCAGCTCCAGGACGAAGGCGCAGACCTACAAGTGGTCATTCCTTCCGATGGTGTCATTTCCGCGGATTATCCACTCACGGCCCTTCATAGCTCCCCAGACGATGACGCAGAAGCTAAGGTGCAGGCGTTGGCTGACTGGTTGCGTGATTCTCCCCAGCTGCTGAAGAGCTACCACCTGCGCGTGGACAATTCCGATCTGCCCGGCACCATGTTCGAGCTTCCTTATCCAGCTAACGAGAAGACTGCACAGGCGCTGGAGGCCGCATTCGCCCACGAGCTGCGCAAACCGGGCAACACGTCTCTTGTGCTGGATACCTCGGGTTCTATGCAAGGTGAGCGTATCGAGCTTCTCAAGAGCAGCTTGCGCCCGCTTATCGACGGCTCTGCGGACGGCAATACCGCGGAACAAGGCCAGGTTGCCTTCCGTAACCGCGAGCAAATCAAGCTCATGCCGTACTCGTCCGAACCTCAGCCAGTGACCCGCGCGGTGATGGATACCGAAAACATGGGCTCGGTCAAAGAACTGGCGGATCGAGTAGAGGACCTGCAGGCCGACGGAGAAACCGCCACGTTCGATTCAGTGCTTAAAGCCTTTGATGAGCTGAGCACTGGCGACGGCGATATTGGCACCGTGGTGCTCATGACCGACGGTGAGGTCACTCGCGGCCGAACCTTTGCTCAGTTTAAGGAGGCGTATGAACAGCTCCCACCGGACAAGAAGGATATCCCGGTGTTCGTCATCTTGTACGGTGAAGCCAATGTTCAAGAGATGGAGGAGCTAGCCCAACTCACCGGCGGTAAAACCTTCAACGCCATCGACGGTGATCTGGCCGGGGCCTTCGAAGAAATTCGCGCTTATCAGTAAAACACCATTCTCCATTGTCAAGGAAGGCAGGCATCCATGGACTACGTAACCCCTCGCAAGGTAATTGCCGCAGTTGTAGTGACGGTGCTCGTCGCTGCCTTGCACTTCCTCACTGGCGGCGGCCTGGGATTCCTTTGGCCTATCGTGGCGGCCAGCTGCGGCGCGGCAGCCGGATTCCTCATCCCGCCGGAGAATCGACACAGGGAACTGCCTGCACCACCGGTGTCTGAGGCGGGACGGCTGACCACAAGCCTGAACAGCACTCGCTGCAGCCTGCACCACCGAGACATTCCGGCGCCCGTAGATCGCGCGTGGACGGAGTTCGACGCCTCGGCAACGTGGGTGCTCAACAACTGGGACAGGCTCGATGATGCCCCAAGTCAGCAGTCCCTTGTCCGCGACATGATTGAGGAGCACTCGAGCAGTTTGGTGAAGTCCTATTTGGAGGTAACGGAACTCAACGAGCCCGCAGCGGTCAAAGAGGTGACTGAGGCGCTGGGGATACTCAATCGAGAGATGACGGAGATTCGTGACGCCATTGCCCAGAACTCGGTCCGTGGCCTGCAGGATCACTCCATGGCGCTGAAGCTGCAATTTGGTGGGACCACTCCTTCTGCAGATTCCAAGGAGGTGTAGGGTTGGCGGGTATGAGTCTTGATCCGAAGCTGCTCGACATTTTGGTGTGTCCGCAGGACAAAGGCCCGCTGAACTACCTGGAAGAAGAACAGGTACTGGTCAATGACCGGCTAGGGGTGGCCTATCCCATTGAAAACGGTATTCCTGTCATGCTGGCCGATCACGCAACACCGTGGCCGCCAACTGACGACGATGCCTAAGACGCATCCCGCGAATTTAGTGGTCTTTGCGAACACTTATCCCGTCCAGCCGGAATCGAAGTAAAAGGAGCCTCCATGAACATCATTGATGAGCTGCAGTGGCGCGGCCTCATTAACCAGTCCACAGATCTCGACGCCCTCCGCGCGGCTTGCGAGGAACCCATCACTCTATATTGCGGTTTCGACCCCACGGGTGACTCCTTGCACGCGGGCCACTTGGTGCCGATGATTATGCTGCGCCGTTTTCAAAAGGCCGGGCATCACCCAATCGCCCTCGCTGGTGGCGCTACGGGGCAAATCGGCGACCCGCGGGATGTGGGGGAGCGCTCCATGCTTTCGCAGGAGACCATCAACGAGAATATGGTGGCTATCAAGAAGCAGCTGCGCCAGTTCATTGACTTCGAGGGTGAGAACGCGGCGACCATGGTCAATAACGCGGACTGGACTTCTCAGATGTCTGTCATTGACTTCCTGCGCGACGTGGGAAAGAACTTTTCTTTGAATACGATGCTGGACCGTGACACGGTCAAGCGTCGCTTGGAGTCCGACGGAATTTCGTACACTGAGTTCTCCTACATGCTGCTCCAGTCCAACGACTACGTGCACCTGCACAACGAGCTGAATTGTGTCCTGCAGATCGGCGGTGGCGACCAGTGGGGTAACATCGTATCTGGCGTGGATCTCAACCGACGTGTCAACGGTGCGAAGGTTCACGGCCTTACCGTTCCGTTGGTTACGGACGCCCAGGGCCAGAAGCTCGGTAAATCCACCGGTGGCGGAAAGCTGTGGTTGGATCCGGAGAAAACGTCCCCGTACGCGTGGTACCAGTACTTCCTAAACGCTGGCGACTCTGTGGTCATCGATTACCTGCGTTGGTTCACCTTCCTTGATCAGGAAGAGATTGCTTCCTACGAACAGAAGGTCGCGGACGAGCCATTCCGTCGTGAAGCGCAGCGCCGGTTGGCCCAGGAGATGACCACATTGGTGCACGGTGAAGAGGCTACGAAGGCTGTGGAGCTAGCAGCGCAGGCACTGTTCGGCAAAGCTGAGCTCACTGATTTGGACGAAAATACCCTGGCTGGTGCCTTGTCTGAGACCACTGTGGCAGAGATTTCCGCAGGGGAGCCGCGAACCATTGTTGATTTGTTGGTTGCCGCTGGCTTGGCCGATTCGAAGGGCGCTGCCCGACGCACCATCAAGGAAGGTGGCGCGTACGTCAACAACAAGCGCATTGAGTCTGATGAGTGGGAGCCGGACGCTACGGATCTGCTTCACGGTTCGTGGCTTGTTCTGCGACGAGGAAAGAAGAACTTCGCCGGTGCCAAGCTCAGCTAACAACCGGTCTTCTTAGTCGGAGCAGACTATGCCTATCCCGCCGCCTTGTGCGGCGGGATTCGTCGTTTTCTGTACATGCGATTCACAACCGGGATAAGAACTGCTCGAAAAAGCATGAATACCTGGGGATTTGTTGTTTGTTTGGGGTGTGCGTATATTTATCGAAGTCGCCGCGAGACGCTGGTGACACGGAGATTAACTCCCAGTTGACAAGGTTTAAACTTGTTTACTAGAGTGTGAACTCCAGCCGCTCAAGACGGTGAATGATAAACATTCATTGCGCTGAGTGTGCGGATGATGTTTGAGAACTCAATAGTGTGCCAATGTACTTTTTGTGTTGGTTGATTTTATTCATTGTGGCTGTGATACGCCGTATGCGTATCACGGTTGGTGTATGCCGGATGGCGCTTTTCCTTTAGCGGCGTCATTGTAAATAACATAAGTTGTTTGGGCGTAAATGATTTAAAATCTTCTGACTTAGGCCAGCTCCCTGTTTATCCCCGTCGGGTTGGGGGTTGGTTGGATTTTTTCTTTATGTAATTTTTGGATAGCCAGTTCAGGTGGCACTGCTTTTTGTGGTGTTGTTTGTTGTGGTTTGTCTTTTTGACTAGGTTTGGGCTTTTCACGGCCTTTTTTGTGGAGAGTTTGATCCTGGCTCAGGACGAACGCTGGCGGCGTGCTTAACACATGCAAGTCGAACGGAAAGGCCCCTGCTTGCAGGGGTACTCGAGTGGCGAACGGGTGAGTAACACGTGGGTGATCTGCCTTGCACTCTGGGATAAGCTTGGGAAACTGGGTCTAATACCGGATATGAACTGCCTTTAGTGTGGTGGTTGGAAAGTTTTTTCGGTGCAAGATGAGCTCGCGGCCTATCAGCTTGTTGGTGGGGTAATGGCCTACCAAGGCGTCGACGGGTAGCCGGCCTGAGAGGGTGTACGGCCACATTGGGACTGAGATACGGCCCAGACTCCTACGGGAGGCAGCAGTGGGGAATATTGCACAATGGGCGGAAGCCTGATGCAGCGACGCCGCGTGGGGGATGACGGCCTTCGGGTTGTAAACTCCTTTCGACAGGGACGAAGCTTTTTGTGACGGTACCTGTATAAGAAGCACCGGCTAACTACGTGCCAGCAGCCGCGGTAATACGTAGGGTGCGAGCGTTGTCCGGAATTACTGGGCGTAAAGAGCTCGTAGGTGGTTTGTCGCGTCGTCTGTGAAATTCCGGGGCTTAACTTCGGGCGTGCAGGCGATACGGGCATAACTTGAGTGCTGTAGGGGAGACTGGAATTCCTGGTGTAGCGGTGAAATGCGCAGATATCAGGAGGAACACCGATGGCGAAGGCAGGTCTCTGGGCAGTTACTGACGCTGAGGAGCGAAAGCATGGGTAGCAAACAGGATTAGATACCCTGGTAGTCCATGCCGTAAACGGTGGGCGCTAGGTGTAGGGGGCTTCCACGTCTTCTGTGCCGTAGCTAACGCATTAAGCGCCCCGCCTGGGGAGTACGGCCGCAAGGCTAAAACTCAAAGGAATTGACGGGGGCCCGCACAAGCGGCGGAGCATGTGGATTAATTCGATGCAACGCGAAGAACCTTACCTGGGCTTGACATACACCAGATTGCTGCAGAGATGTAGTGTCCCTTGTGGTTGGTGTACAGGTGGTGCATGGTTGTCGTCAGCTCGTGTCGTGAGATGTTGGGTTAAGTCCCGCAACGAGCGCAACCCTTGTCTTATGTTGCCAGCATTTGGTTGGGGACTCATGAGAGACTGCCGGGGTTAACTCGGAGGAAGGTGGGGATGACGTCAAATCATCATGCCCCTTATGTCCAGGGCTTCACACATGCTACAATGGTCGGTACAACGCGCAGCGACACTGTGAGGTGGAGCGAATCGCTGAAAGCCGGTCTTAGTTCGGATTGGGGTCTGCAACTCGACCCCATGAAGTCGGAGTCGCTAGTAATCGCAGATCAGCAACGCTGCGGTGAATACGTTCCCGGGCCTTGTACACACCGCCCGTCACGTCATGAAAGTTGGTAACACCCGAAGCCAGTGGCCTAAACTTGTTAGGGAGCTGTCGAAGGTGGGATCGGCGATTGGGACGAAGTCGTAACAAGGTACCCGTACCGGAAGGTGCGGGTGGATCACCTCCTTTCTAAGGAGCATTTATTTTGAGCACCAGTTGGTGCTGTATAGCGTGTGAGTGTTTATTCTTACTCGCTTGGTGGTTTATGTAGACGATTGTTTTACTGCCACTGATTGATAATCGGGTGGAGATACATCTTAACCAGAATGATGATTCAACTAACGCGTTGAAAAGTGCTTGGTGCATTGTTGGGTGTCTGGGGCATTGTTCCCTGGTTGTAACCCATGTAAGTTTCAATAACTACTTTTTTGGTGTGGTTGTTGTCTTGTGTGGGGTGTTGTGTGAGAACTGTATAGTGGACGCGAGCATTCAACCATGTGCTTTCCATCTTCTTTGTGTTGGTGGTGGGTCATGGTTTGTGTGATTTCTTTGTTCTTTTGTGTTTTGTGTGTTCACACCAGCATGATGACTGTTGCTTTTGTGGTGGTTGTTGTGTTGGTTGTGTGTTCGTTATTTAGGGCGCATGGTGGATGCCTTGGCATGCTGGGCCGATGAAGGACGTGTAAGGCTGCGTTAAGCCTCGGGGAGTTGTCAATAGAGCGTTGATCCGAGGATGTCCGAATGGGGAAACCTGGCACCTGTTATGGGGTGTTACCCTTCAGTGAATTCATAGCTGTTGTGGGGGTTTACGCGGGGAAGTGAAACATCTCAGTACCCGTAGGAGAAGAAAATAAAATATGATTCTGCTAGTAGTGGCGAACGAACGTGGATGAGGCTAAACCGTGTGCATGTGATACTTGGTAGAGGTTGTGTGTGCGGTGTTGTGGGCCCCAATGTGAATCAGCTACCACTGGTTTGCTTGTGTGTTGTTGTTAGGTGAAGTGGTGTGGAAACGCCGACCGTAGAGGGTGATAGTCCCGTAGTTGAAGGCTTCAATGCATGGGTTGTTGGGTTGCCCGAGTAGCAGCGGGCTCGTGGAATCTGCTGTGAATCTGCCGGGACCACCCGGTAAGCCTAAATACTCAGTGTGACCGATAGTGTATGAGTACCGTGAGGGAATGGTGAAAAGTACCCCGGGAGGGGAGTGAAATAGTTCCTGAAACCATGTGCTTACAATCCGTCAGAGCACCTGTATGTGTGTGATGGCGTGCCTTTTGAAGAATGAGCCTGCGAGTCAGCGGCATGTCGCGAGGTTAACCCGTGTGGGGTAGCCGTAGGGAAACCGAATCCTCATGGGGTGTTTAGTGGCATGTCCTGGACCCGAAGCGGGGTGATCTACCCATGGCCAGTGTGAAGCAGTAGTAAGATGCTGTGGAGGCGCGAACCCACGTAGGTTGAAAACTGCGGGGATGAGCTGTGGGTAGGGGTGAAAGGCCAATCAAACTCCGTGATAGCTGGTTCTCCCCGAAATGCATTTAGGTGCAGCGTCGCATTAGCTTGGTGGAGGTAGAGCTACTGGTTGGTTGAGCGGGACTACAATCTTAGCAATGTCAGCCAAACTCCGAATGCCACTAATTGTGTTGTGCGGCAGTGAGACTGTGGGGGATAAGCTTCATAGTCGAGAGGGAAACAGCCCAGATCGCCGGTTAAGGCCCCTAAGGGTGTGCTAAGTGGAAAAGGATGTGGGATCGCGAAGACAGCCAGGAGGTTGGCTTAGAAGCAGCCATCCTTGAAAGAGTGCGTAATAGCTCACTGGTCGAGTGGTCCTGCGCCGACAATGTAGTGGGGCTCAAGCACACCGCCGAAGCCGCGGCAATACTTTGTATTGGGTAGGGGAGCGTCGTGCATGTGTTGAAGCGTTACCGTAAGGCGGCGTGGAGTGTGTGCGAGTGAGAATGCAGGCATGAGTAACGAATTGGAAGGTGAGAATCCTTCCCGCCGGATGACTAAGGGTTCCTGGGTCAAGTTCGTCTTCCCAGGGTGAGTCGGGACCTAAGGCGAGGCCGACAGGCGTAGTCGATGGATAACCAGTTGATATTCTGGTACCCGTATATCCGCGCCCATGATAAAGCACTGATACTAACCACCGCGGATACGATCGTCGTGTTCTTTGAACACGGTGGTTGTTGATGTCGTGGGGCCTGATGTGTGGTTCAAGTGATGGGGTGACACAGTGTAGTAGCCATGCCGCTTAGTGGATTGTTGGTGTAAGCGTGTGAGGTGGTGTGTAGGCAAATCCGCACACCGTTTAACCTGAGGCGTGATGCGTAGCCCAAATGTGGGTGAAGTTGGTGATCTAGTACTGTCGAGAAAAGCCTCTAGCGATGTGGATGTATGGCCCGTACCCTAAACCGACACAGGTGGTCAGGTTGAAAATACTAAGGCGTTCGGGTGAACTGTGGTTAAGGAACTCGGCAAAATGCCCCCGTAACTTCGGGAGAAGGGGGACCACACGACTTTGACACTTCTTGCAAGTGTTGTGGGTTGTGGGGTCGCAGAGAATAGAGGGAAGCGACTGTTTATCAAAAACACAGGTCCATGCGAAGACGTTAAGTTGATGTATATGGACTGACGCCTGCCCGGTGCTGGAAGGTTAAGAGGACCGGTTAGTAGTCTTTGACTGCGAAGCTGAGAATTTAAGCCCCAGTAAACGGCGGTGGTAACTATAACCATCCTAAGGTAGCGAAATTCCTTGTCGGGTAAGTTCCGACCTGCACGAATGGCGTAACGACTTCTCTGCTGTCTCAACCACAGGCCCGGTGAAATTGCACTACGAGTAAAGATGCTCGTTACGCGCGGCAGGACGAAAAGACCCCGGGACCTTCACTATAGCTTGGTATTGGTGTTCGGTTCGGTTTGTGTAGGATAGGTGGGAGACTATGAGACGTGTGCGCCAGCACGCGTGGAGTCGTTGTTGAAATACCACTCTGATCGGATTGGATACCTTAACCTTGGCCCATGATCTGGGTTGGGGACAGTGCCTGGTGGGTAGTTTAACTGGGGCGGTTGCCTCCCAAAATGTAACGGAGGCGCCCAAAGGTTCCCTCAGCCTGGTTGGCAATCAGGTAGCGAGTGTAAGTGCACAAGGGAGCTTGACTGTGAGACAGACATGTCGAACAGGGACGAAAGTCGGGACTAGTGATCCGGCACCTACTTGTGGATGTGGTGTCGCTCAACGGATAAAAGGTACCCCGGGGATAACAGGCTGATCTTCCCCAAGAGTCCATATCGACGGGATGGTTTGGCACCTCGATGTCGGCTCGTCGCATCCTGGGGCTGGAGTAGGTCCCAAGGGTTGGGCTGTTCGCCCATTAAAGCGGCACGCGAGCTGGGTTCAGAACGTCGTGAGACAGTTCGGTCTCTATCCGCCGCGCGCGTTGAAACTTGAAGAAGGCTGTCCCTAGTACGAGAGGACCGGGACGGACGTACCTCTAGTGTGCCAGTTGTTCCGCCAGGAGCATCGCTGGTTGGCTACGTACGGAAGGGATAACCGCTGAAAGCATCTAAGCGGGAAGCCTGTTTTAAGATGAGGTTTCATTTGAGGTCCCCCAAAGACGATGGGGTTGATAGGCCAGACCTGGACGCACCGCAAGGTGTGAAGGCTACTGGTACTAATAGACCAAAACAAACACACACACCCATTCTTTAGGGTGTGTCAACAACAAACACAACAGTTAATCAATCACACTGCCGTGTTCGCGTCCACTACACAGTATCTGACACAACACCAGCAACCAGACGTTGCCCTAAGTGTTTGTCGGTGGCCTATAGCAGCAGGGAAACGCCCGGTACCCATTCCGAACCCGGAAGCTAAGCCTGCTAACGCTGATGGTACTGCAACCGGGAGGTTGTGGGAGAGTAAGAAACCGCCGACACCAAACAACAACAAACAACTCAATACAACAAGCCCGCCACCAAGAGCAACAACTCAACGGTGACGGGCTTCCTCGTCGTTTTCGCATACAACCTACAAGTACAAACCTGAAAATACAGACCTGCAGGTAGGCGTCGTCAAGTGCCAAGGAACCAGGATCGGCGACTGCGTGCTGTCAAGGGGTGAATGCACTTCCCGGTCTGCACTAATGGCCACACACAAACACGCCAGCCCAGCTTCAAGATTCCGGAGCATATATCCATTCAGATGGAGGAGTGAGACGTTCGACCAAAGGCTCATGCAGTAGAGAAGGTGCTTCTTGCACCGCGCCTTGAGCGTATCGGCTTATTAGAATCATTCATATCAGTGCCTTGGCGGGAAAGTAAGGAGTACGCGATGCGGTTCACCCAAACGTCAGCTACGTTCTCTCATTCCTACAACGCGGCCTTCCTCAAGGACCTGAAGTCCGTGCGCTTCAGCACACAGAATGGCAATCCTTCCTCTTTCAGGTTTCTCGATGCATTTTTGTCGAAGAGGCCTATACCGCAGGTACGTGATGGGCTGGGCGGTTTACTGTTCTTAGTCATTATGGTCGTGGCCTCAGCCAGTGTTTTCCTCTTCGCTCTGCTGCTAAATGGCTTTGAAATCTCGTGGCTGTTCGCGTTGCTTCTTGGTGCGTTGTTGTGTTGTCACTTATGTGTTGTCGCGCGTCATTGGGTGTTTGCGCGTCGAATTCGCCTCGCCTGGAACAATGGTTGGATTGACTTCTACCCTGTGCTCTTGGGCAGTTTCTTCTGTAGTGAAGGGCACCCCCGAACGGGAAAGAAGCACTACCTGTATGCGACGAAGGGTCTTGTTCTCGCGCCAAATGCAGATTCCCGTTGCATTGAAGTGCGCGTCGAAGGAGTTAGCCCAAACCGGATGGGTATGCAGGGCGTAGCCATGACCCGGGATGCCGAAAGGATTCGTCTTAACGCCATGTGCAACAACGGTTGGACCTTTTGGGCAGTCGTCCGTGGTATGCCATTGGAGCACGGAAGCGTAGAGCATGGACTTAGCTCTTCGCAGGTGGCTGCGGGATTAGAGTGCGTGCGTGATGAGTGGCGTTTGGATGAGGTTGCCTGGCCGCCGAATAGTGTGTAGTCGCCAAACTGGGGCCGTAGGTTGTGGGGCACTTCACTAGCAGATGGTTCGTATTGCCGTTTCTGGGGCCGTGACCTGTAGACTGGTTCGGTACATACGGACACGTCTACCGCAGAAAGTGCATGGCTTTAATGTCTGAATCCAACTCCCGTAACCACGGCCGTCGCCGCGATGGTTCCGCAGAAGGCAACCGTGGGCACTACGGCTCTGGGGGCCGCAAGTTTGAGAAGCACGGCGGCGCAGCGGGGCGTCGAGAAGAGCGTCGCGGTGATCGCCGAGACGAACGCCGAGGTGGCCGCGCAGGCGCTAAACCTCGCCGCAACGACCGCAATGGCCATGGCGGCGGCAAAAACAAGGTCTCGCACCCTCAGCGTTCAGGCTACCGTGAGGAGCGCATCAATCGTCGTATGACAGATCCAGACCTGCCATCTGATATCGACATTACGGATCTTGATCCTTCGGTACTTCAGGATCTTTCGTCGCTCTCTAAGGAAAACTCCGAAGCCGTTGCTAAACACCTCATCATGGCGGCAACGTGGCTTGAGGACGATCCCCAACTGTCGCTACGCCATGCACGTGCTGCCAAAGACCGTGCCGGACGTGTATCAGTCGTCCGTGAAATGAACGGAATCGCTGCATATAGGGCTGGAGAGTGGAAGGAAGCCCTTGCGGAGCTGCGTGCAGCGCGCCGCATTTCCGGTGGCCCTGGGCTGCTCGCCGTCATGGCTGATTGCGAGCGAGGCCTCGGGCGCCCAGAAAAGGCTGTTGATTTGTGGCGCGGCGAGGAGGCCAAGGAACTCGCGGCGGAGGATGCGATCGAGTTGGCTATCGTTGCTGCAGGGGCGCGATTGGACATGGGGCAGGCAGATTCCGCCGTAGTTACCATCCAACGCGCAAAGCCTTCTAAGGATTCCACGGGATTCTCGGCATGCCGCCTTTCCTACGCCTACGCCAATGCCTTGTTGGAGGCTGGCCGCAAGGAAGAGGCCCGGGAGTGGTTCCAGCACGCGATTGACATCGATGAAGGAGACTGGACCGACGCTGCAGAGCGTCTGGCCGAGTGCAAATAATGAGTATTCTCAAAACCCATGATTCATTGCTCCTCGATCTCGACGGAACAGTATGGGAGGGCGGACAGGCTCTTCAGTGCGTCGTCGACGTGGTCAATTCCTGCGGTATTCCTGCAGTTTATGTCACGAACAATGCATCCCGAAGCCCCCAAACCGTAGCCGGTATGCTCGGCGAGATCGGCTTGGAGACGGATGCGAAACACGTTGTTACCTCTGCGCAAGCGGTAGTCAAGATCGCTCGTGAGGAACTTCCGGCAGGCGCGAAAGTCCTCGTCATCGGCGCGGACTCATTTCGTTCACTGGCGCGTGAGGCGGGCTTCGATGTTGTACACAGTGCCGACGATAAGCCCGCCGCGGTCCTGCAAGGTATGGACAAGTCGGTGGGCTGGGAGCAGCTCTCCGAAGGCGCGTTGGCAATTAATCACGGCGCAAAGTTCTTTGCCTCCAACCTGGATACGTCTCTTCCGACGGAGCGCGGAATGGCTGTGGGCAACGGCTCGCTAGTCGCAGCTATCGTTTCAACTACCGGCGTAGAACCCATTTCGGCAGGTAAGCCGGAACCCGCTATGTTCACTCAAGCAGCTAAGCTCGTGGGGTCGACGAAGCCTCTAGCTGTAGGGGACCGCCTTGACACGGACATTGTTGGTGGCAACAACGCTGCAATGGATACCTTCCACGTCCTTACAGGTGTGTCCCGGGAGCTTGCTCTCATTGAAGCTACTGCGGAGGAACGCCCTGATTTCATTGGTGCAGGATTCCACGAGCTCTCCTTATCGGCCGCACAGGCGCGACCAGGTTCCCAGGGAGGCTTCCGGGCACGGTTTGACGGCTACGACATTGTTCTTCAAGGCGGGAATGAGAAGTCGACGTCGATCGAGGCGTTGCGTACCGTCCTCGAAGTTGCCTGGGCCGGTAATGAGCCGCCTCGCTACATTCAGCCACGGAGTGAAGCCGCGGAGAGGGTTGTGTCCACATGGCGGTAAAGCCTCATGACCCGCGCGCGGTTTTGGCTCCCGAGAAGTTGGATGCGTCGCTCGCGGAGATTCTCAATGAACCAGCTGAAAGCCTTGAACAAGAACTTGCTCAGCTGGATCGCGCTCATACTGTGCTGCGGGATGCGCTCCAAGACAATTAGCGCTGACCGTCGAGGATTATAAGGGAAGAGGAGCTTTTCATGCCACCGCAACGCCGCCGTCTCGACGCGGAGCTAGTGCGCAGAAAAATTGCGCGCTCACGGGAACAAGCCGTTGAGATGATCAAGGCCGGCCGCGTGACCGTCGGGGGCTTCAAAGCGATGAAGCCCGCGACGGTGGTTGAGCCCGAGGTGTCTATCAAGGTTGAGGCCAGCGAGGGGGATGATTGGGCTTCGCGTGGCGCGCACAAGCTCCTTGGCGCTCTCGAGGCTTTCGACGTCGACCTTAGGGGAAAGCGAGTGTTGGATGCGGGGGCGTCGACTGGCGGCTTTACCGATGTGTGCCTGCGCCGCGGTGCCGCGGAGGTGCTATCTGTCGATGTGGGCTACGGGCAGTTGTTGTGGCGTTTGCAGAATGACGAACGGGTTACGGTGCTCGACCGCACTAACATTCGCCACCTGACACTTGAGCACACGAATGGTCCCTGCGACGCCATGGTTGGTGACCTATCGTTTATTTCCCTGAAGCTTGTACTGCCAGCGATTGCATCGTGCATGGCTGACGGCGCGTGGCTATTGCCCATGGTCAAGCCACAGTTTGAGGTGGGCAAAGACCGGATAGGGTCCGGTGGTGTGGTGCGCTCTCCTGAGCTACGGGCGGAAGTAACCAAGGATGTCGCTATCTTCGCTCAGGGGCTCGGGCTCGGCGTGAAAGGCGTGGCGGCATCGCCGTTACCTGGACCAAGCGGCAATGTTGAGTATTTCCTCTGGTTGGTCAAGGATGGATTGTCCACCCCGGAAGATAGGCTTGATGCAATGATCGAGACGGCTATCAAGGAAGGACCCCAGTGAGCAGCAGTGTCGCCGCGGAGGGCATCAACCGCCGCGAAATTCTTCTTGTTCCGCACGCGAGCCGTGCGGATAATCTTGCCGCTACGCATCGCGCGGCGGAGCTGCTCCAGGAGGCAGGCATCAAGGTGCGCGTGTGCGCAGCGGATACCGTCCTTCCGGGCCTGCAGCATGTTCGGCATACGCCAGCTGCTGCCGAAGGTTGTGAATTGGTGCTGGTTCTCGGTGGCGATGGCACATTTTTGCGCGCGGCAGATATGGCGCGCGCCGTCGATGTTCCCGTGCTTGGAATAAACCTGGGCCACGTCGGCTTCCTGGCCGAGTGGGAAGCGGAGTCGCTCGACCGCGCGTTGGTGCGAGTTATCGAGCAATCCTATGAGGTCGAAGATCGGCTTACTATCGACGTCACCGTGTTTGATGCTGACGGGAAACTGCGTGAGCGTAGCTGGGCGCTCAATGAGGCGTCGATTGAGAATCTCAACCGCTCGGGGGTGCTGGATGCCATCCTCGAGGTGGATGGGCGCCCGGTATCTGCTTTTGGTTGCGATGGCGTGCTCATCTCCACTCCGACTGGATCCACGGCCTATGCCTTCTCCGCCGGAGGGCCAGTTCTGTGGCCTTCTCTTGATGCCATCCTGGTTGTGCCAAACAACGCGCATGCCTTGTTTACCAAACCGCTCGTGGTGTCTCCGGATTCGCAAGTCGCGGTGGAATCGGCGTCGGCGACGACTCCGGCCGTGGTCATCCTTGACGGATTCCGGGAAGTCTCGATGCCTCCAGGTTCGCGCGCGGAGGTCGTTCGTGGTGAAAGGCCGGTGCGCTGGGTACGTCTAGATCAGCAGCCATTCACTGATCGTCTGGTGTCCAAGCTGCGCCTCCCCGTGGAAGGTTGGCGCGGGCCGCGTCACTAGGTTGTTTGGCGCGTATTTAGGAAGGAAGATAGCTCACCGTGCTCGTTGATATCAGCATCTCTGACCTCGGCGTGATTGAAAGCTCCGCAGCGGAACTATCGCCAGGACTCACCGTGCTCACCGGCGAAACCGGCGCTGGTAAGACCATGGTGGTAACTGGACTGCGCCTTCTCGCCGGCGGTCGCGCGGATGCATCACGTGTGCGCGATGGCGCCGCGAAAGCAGCCGTAGAAGGGCACTTTTCCTCCAGTTCTCTTGCCGTAGCGAAGGTAGTCGAAGAATCAGGCGGTGAGCCAGATGAAAACGGCGAATTCATTGCCTCCCGCACGGTGTCGGCGGCGGGACGCTCACGCGCCTACTTGGGTGGGCGTTCAGTGCCGGCGGCGACATTGGGGGAGTTCGCCTCCCACCTGATTACTGTGCACGGTCAGAACGACCAGCTGCGTTTGCTATCTGCCGATCAACAATTGGCAGCGATCGATCGCTTTGAACCTGCGATTGACAAGGTTCGCACCGCATATACCGATGCGTTTAGCCACTGGCGCGCGTTGGCTAAGGACTATCAGCGTCGTACGGAATCACGGCGCGAGATGGCGCAGGAAGTTGACAGGTTGCAGTTCGCTATTAAGGAGATCTCCGAGCTCGATCCGCAACCAGGCGAAGATGCCGAACTCGTGACCCTTATTAAGCGCTTGCAAGATGTTGATGCTTTGCGTGAGGGCGCAGCCACCGCTCTCAGTGCTCTGGATGGGGGCGAAGGATTTGGGGATGAGGACACCGCCGTCAATCTTGTCGGCGCCGCCGAATCAGCACTCGCTGGGGCAAGTGATACCGAGCTCGCTCGCCTAGGGGAGCGCGTTAGCGAAGTCACCGCGCAGCTGACCGACATCGCTGCCGACCTCACGACGTATTTGAGCGATCTACCCGCCGATCCCAACCTCCTCGAGGAATCCCTACAGCGCCAACAGGAGCTCAAGCGGCTTACCCGCAAATATGCTGCTGATATCGATGGAGTCCTGGCCTGGCGGGATGCCGCTGAGGCCAAACTCGCTACGTTGGATACCTCTACCGAGGCCCTTGAGGCCTTAAAGAAAGAGGTAATGGAGGCCGAAAAGACGATGGTGTCCAAAGCCGAAAAGCTCACTGCCGCCCGTACCAAGGCCGCGAAGAAGCTCGGGGCTCAGGTCACCGAAGAAATTCATGGCCTGGCCATGCCGAACTCCACCTTGACGGCCGCCGTCAAGAAGACGAAGTACTCCAAGTCCGGCGCGGATGAGGTCGAATTTCAACTCAACGGCAAGCCCTTGGCTTCCGCGGCCTCGGGCGGTGAGCTCTCGCGCGTCATGCTGGCCATGGAGGTAGTTTTGGCCAGCGGCGACGGGACCACCTTGGTCTTCGACGAGGTGGATGCAGGCGTCGGTGGCCGCGCGGCGGTGGAGATTGGGCGTCGTCTAGCGCGGCTGTCCACCACCAACCAGGTCATTTGTGTCACACACCTGCCGCAAGTGGCCGCCTATGCGGACTCACACTTGCACGTGTCGAAGGAGAAATTCACGTCGGGTGTTGCGGATCTGACCGCCGAGGAGCGCGTTGAGGAGCTCGCGCGTATGCTCGCTGGCCTCGATGACACCGAGACGGGCCGCGCGCATGCACAAGAGCTCTTCGATAGGGCTCAAGCAGAAGTCGAGACTTTCCGCGCGCCTTCCACACCTTGAGCCCCTAACAGGGGAAACTGTCAGACATGAGTCTGTTTTCCCGTAATACCGATCTGCCTGGAGAACACGGCGCGCTGCGTGATTGCACCCCGGGTGGCAAGGGCATGAAGAAGTTTAGCGCTGGTGACTTCGCAGTCATCAACGCCGCCAATATCTCCCGCCAAGAGGCCCAGACCCTCGTGGATATGAAGCCGGCCGCCGTGATCAACGTCGCGGAGTTCTCCACTGGTTCTATCCCGAATTATGGACCCCACATGCTTCTCGACGCCGATGTCACCCTCATCGAGGGCGTAGGCCAAGATTTTGTGGACAATTTCAAGGATGGAAAGAAGGCGCGTCTGACCGAAGACGGCGCCATTTTTGCGGGCGATACCCAGCTTTCTTCGGGAACGGTGGTTACCCGCGACCGGGCGGAAAAGAATTTTGCTTCTGCCCAGCAGGAACTCATCGATCATATGGAGGCATATTTCGGTAACTCCATTGAGTTCATTCATTCCGAAGGTCCGCTACTCATCGATGGCCTGGGTGTTCCCGATGCAGGGTCCGTCATGGCCGGGCGCAAAGTTCTCGTGGTCTCGCCCACTGAGGAACACCGCAAGAAGCTGACGCTCCTGCGCAACTTTATCCGCGAGTATGAACCCATCATTATCGGCGTGGACGCTGCCGCGGACACCCTGGTTGAGCTGGGATACCAGCCTCACTTCATCGTGGGTAACCCTTCCGAGGTGAGCTCGGAAACCCTGCGCAGCGGTGCCCAGGTTATTCTCCCCGCCGAGCCGGACGGCACTGCTGACGGGCTCGAGCGCATTCAGGATTTGGGGATTGGTGCGATGACCTTCCCTGCCGCTACGGATTCAGCTACCGATCTCGCGCTGTTGCTTGCGGACTACCACGAGGCTCAGATGATTGTTCAGGTTGGCGGATCCCTCGACCTCGACGACATCTTTGCTAACGAGCCGAATGCTACGCCCGCGGCTTTGCTGTGCCACATGAAGGCGGGCACGCGCCTGGTGGATGCGGACGCTGTTATCAACCTTTATTCCGCGCCCAATTCCGGAGCTATGGGATGGCTGTGGGCGCTGCTTGGCATCCTCGTAGCACTTGCCGTCGTTATTCTGATCGTCGGCTTGGGCGGCGATGAATCCTTCCTCCAGAACCTGATCGATACCTGGAATAACTTCGCGTTAAGCGTGCAGGAGTGGTTTAAATAATGATGTCGCCTAAGTCCCTCATTATCACCGGCCTCGGTTTCGGCGCAGCCCTTGGCATTGCGTTGGGCACGCTGGTGATTGCTCCAAACATGGATTCCGGATCGGGTCCCGGGGGTGAATCGACCAGTGAGGTGCGCGAGAAATACGGAAAGCTGGTTGTAGAAAATAACATCGCGGAGGCCCAGCTAGACTCTGCTGATTCCGTAATGGGAGATCTCGGCCGATACGTGGTGGATGGTTCCTTGGCCCAGCGCCCGGTCATGGTTGTGAGTATGCCCGATGCCGACGACGCCGACGTCAAGGCCGTCAAGGATTTGCTGGGTTCTGCAGATTCCACCGATGCAGGAAGCATCAAGCTGACTGAGAAGTTTGTAGCCCAAGAATCCGCGGACAAGCTTTTGTCCCTCGTTACCACCACGTTGCCGGCGGGAGCGAAGCTCGATAAAAAGAAGATTGATTCCGGCACACATGCTGGTCAGGCACTCGCGGCGGGGTTGATGATGGATGCTGAGACCACCGAGCCGCTTGCATCAGTTGATGATCGCGCGACCCTTTTGCGGGCTCTGCGCGATGCCGGCTACATCGACTACAAGGATGGCACTATTCTTCCTGCCCAGGCCGTAGTCGTCGTGGGCGGAGGCATGACCCCGGGAGAGGAAGACGACAGCGCTGCTGCGAAGTACGCCATCGATACGACGGTCAACTTCCTAGAAGGTTTTGATTCGGTGGATACCGCGATGGTTTATGCCGGGCGCGTGGAATCCGCCGGTGACGACGGCGTCTTGGATAAACTCCGAGCCGACAAGACGAAGATCAGCACTGTGGACTCCATTGATCACCCGGTGTCCCAGATGGCCAGCGTTTTAGCCGTGAAGGAACAACTCGACGGTGGCCACGGTGTGTATGGTTCTGCGGCGAATGCTGACAGCGCAGCGCCGGCGCTGCCGAAGGATCTCTAGATGTCACACGAGTTTCGTACGGTGGGAACCGAGCTGCTTGTCGACGCCCCCATCATCGCTGTTCGCCGCGATGATGTCGTCATGCCGGGGGAGGTTGTTGCTCAGCGAGAAGTTGTCGAGCACCTTGGTGCTGTGGCCGTTGTGGCGTTGGATGAGAACAACCGTATCGCCATGGTGGAGCAGTACCGGCATAGCGTCGGCAAGCGCCTGTGGGAGCTGCCGGCCGGCTTGCTCGATGTGAAGGGCGAAGACGAGCTCAGCGGCGCGCAACGCGAGCTCCAGGAAGAGGCCGGCCTGGCCGCCGAGGAATGGGCAGTGTTGACTGATCTGGTGACCTCCCCGGGATTCTGCGAGGAAGCCGTGCGCGTGTTCTTGGCGCGAGGCCTGTCGAGCGTGCCCAAACTCAACGCCGAAGGCGACGAGGAAGCTGACATGGGCTTTGCATGGGTTCCCCTTGCGGAGGCTGTCGAGCGCATCCTGGTGGGGGAGATTGTGAACTCCATTGCGGTGGCAGGAATCCTTGCGGCATATGTCTGCGTGCGTGGGGACGCCACCCCGCGCTCAGTTGACTCTCCTTTCGAGCTACGGCCGGAATCGATCGCTCACCGGCGCCCGGGTCCGGATCTTAAGCAGCTGTGACGCCCTCTAACCCCGCCGCAGCCGCCGGACAAGCTTGGTTGATGCACCTCATGGTGGAAAAAGGTGCCTCGAAGAATACGGTAAGCAATTACCGTCGAGACATTAACCGTTACGTCAATTGGCTTGCGGAATCTGGGATCACGGATTTGCGCCACGTAACCCGCTCGCACGTGGAGAACTACCTCGTTTACTTGCGTAAGAATCTTGCGCAGTCTTCTGCTAGTCGCGCTTTGGTTGTCGCTCGAGGGCTGCATAAGTTTGCCCTGGCCGAGGGGATGATTGAGGAAGATGTCGCGGCGGAGGTTTCCCCACCCAAGCGGGCGCAACCGCTGCCGGAGACTCTCAGCGTGGAGGATGTAGAGGCACTCCTCGATGCCATCCCTAGCGGTGATGCTGCAACGCCCATTGATATCCGAGATCGCGCTCTATTGGAGATGCTGTATGGTACGGGCGCACGTATCTCCGAAATCATCGCGCTAAATGTGGACGATGTGACGGGTGAGGGGAGTGCTTCAGTTCGTGACATTGTGTTGTTGAGCGGCAAGGGCGATAAGCAACGGCTAGTTCCGCTGGGTTCACATGCGGTGACAGCGGTGGAGAACTACCTAGTGCGTGCCCGCCCAGTGCTGGCTACGGGAGCCTCTCACGCCCTGTTCCTCAACACTCGGGGCAAGTCTTTATCGCGGCAAAGCGCCTGGGCCGTGATCAAGACCGCAGCGCAGCGCGCCCACCTGAGTACCAAAATTTCTCCGCACACACTGCGTCACTCATTTGCCACCCATCTGCTCGAGGGCGGGGCTGATGTGCGTACCGTACAGGAGCTCTTGGGGCATTCTTCCGTGACGACGACACAGATTTATACCCACGTCACTGCGGATTCACTCCGCGAAGTGTGGCGCACTGCCCATCCACGCGCCTAAGAGCGCCTAGAATCGTCACGACTTCAACCTAATGAAAAGGATTTTTATGGCTTCAACCACTTCTTTGTCCCAAACCTATCGAGCGATTGCGCTAGCTTCCGCGCTCTCCGTAGGTTCCCTTTCCGGCGTCGCGTCGGACATCGTGAGCGCAACTGGGGTGCTGCCAGGGTTCGGCACGGCCGCCGCCTATGCACAAGACGCCACCATTCCGGTGCCGGCTGGTCAGACGACGACCGTTTCGCTGCCAGTTCCTGTCGACGTCAACGTGGCGTCCGATGGCTGGAACGTCACTGCTTCTGGCGGCAGCGCTACGGTGACTGCACCACCCGCGGGAGGACAAATCAGTGTGCCGGTGACCTACCAAGGCGTGACCATGACCATCGTGCTCGTTGCTGACGCCGACGTTACTGCCGATGAACTCAACGACGCAGCTGAGAACGGGGATCCGGGCCAGCTCGGCGGTGAGCAGCAGGACAACGAGAACCCGGACAATCCCGGGGGCAACGGGGGACCGGCGGGGAACGAGAACTCCGATGACAGCGCAGGTGGTGGTGAGCAGAACGGAGGACAGCCTCCCGCCGACGGCTCGGCCCCCGCTGCGGATGGCTCTGGTCAAGGCCACGTGCCTCCTTCGCGAACAGGCCGTGGGTGGGAAGGAATTGATGATTCGAATACTTCCTATGTGAACCTGGAATCCACGATTGACGGCCAAACAATCACTGCCACGCTTGGGCTCAAACAGGCTCTCGACCTGTATAACCGCTTCAAGCACCTTGAGGATGACGGAGTTACGCTGCGCTACCTCAACGCGGAAGGCGAGTTCGTAGAGGGGGTCAAACGGGAGATCGACAAAGGCTCGCGCACCATGACCCTGACCTACCCAGAGGGGGCGGAGCCGGACAATCCTTTCATCATGCAATTCGTGAACAAGGACACTCAGTCCGCTGAGCTGGTAGTGACGCTTACCGATCCAACCCGTGAGAGCGCGAGTGAGGTGCCTGCGGAGCAGCAGCTGGATTCTGATGAAGCTGACAAGGCCGGCGGAGAGGAACAAGGAGACTCGGGGCTTGGAGTTGGCGCACTTGCAGCAGGCATCGCGGGCCTCGGAGTTATCGCGCTCATCGTGTGGCTCGCGCTTAAGGGACGCCGGTCGAAGGGAGCACAGGAGGACGCCTAATCTAGGCCGTGGACTTTATTCACCGGTTTTCCTTAGCTATAATCGCGGCGCAGGCACCCACGGGGTACCCTATAATCACAAGGATGTAAGAATGCGGCGCCGCGTGTTGCTGCAAAGCCGAAGCGGAAAGACCGCACAGGGGCCGTACAGGTCAAGGAAGCAGGTGTGACTGTGAGCGACGAGGGACTGTTTGAGGCCTCGGAAGCACAGGTCGGGTTAACCGGCCGCCCACTGCGGGAGCTTCCGGAACCGGAGCCATTGGAAAAGCATGGTCCCGCCACGATTATTTCCATGTGTAACCAGAAGGGTGGCGTCGGAAAAACCACGTCCACCATTAACATGGGCGCGTGTTTGGCGGAGCTGGGGCGTAAAGTTCTCCTCGTTGACTTGGATCCGCAGGGCGCTCTTTCGGCTGGCCTGGGCCTGACTCACGACCAGATCCAGGACACCATTTATGACGTCATGCTTGATAGCGAAGTCTCAGTGCATTCCGCTATCGTGCACACCGGCGTGGCCGGGCTCGACCTCGTCCCCGCCAACATCGACCTCTCCGCCGCTGAGATCCAGATGGTCAATGAAGTGGGCCGCGAACATACCCTGGCCCGTGCCCTTCGCCCGGTACGAAAGGACTATGACTTCATCATCATTGACTGCCAGCCTTCACTGGGCTTGCTCACGGTCAATGCTTTGGCCTGCTCGCAGGGAGTTATCATCCCCATGGAGTGCGAGTTCTTTTCCCTGCGCGGCCTCGCGCTGCTGACCGATACCGTGGAGAAAGTCGCGGACCGCATTAACTTCGACCTCGAGGTCATGGGAATTCTGGTCACCATGTTCGATCGCCGCACCCGCCACGCCCGGGAAGTCATGGACCGCGTGGTGGAGTATTTCGGCGACAAGGTCTTTGACACGGTGATTACACGTACCGTTCGTTTCCCAGAGACGTCGGTAGCCGGCGAGCCCATTACTACCTGGGCGCCCAGCTCCCAAGCAGCCAAGCAGTACCGCGACCTGGCTAAAGAGGTCATCGAGCGAGCTAACGGCTAGCCGCTCATTATGACCCAACCGGAGATTACCGGCTTTCGCATCGCCCTGGGCAATTTTGAGGGCCCTTTCGACTTGCTGCTGCAGCTGATTCAAGCGAAGAAGCTGGACGTTACGGAGGTGGCGCTGTCTGAAGTCACCGATGAGTTCGTGGCCTATACGCGTGCTTTAGGGGCAACCGCGGACCTGGATGAAACCACGGAGTTCCTTCTCATCGCCGCAACACTTCTGGATTTGAAGGCGGCTCGATTATTGCCGCGTGGCGAAGTCGATGACTTTGAAGATCTTGAGCTCCTGGAGACTCGCGATCTCCTCTTTGCGCGCCTTCTGCAGTACAAGGCTTATAAGCAGGTTGCCGACCAGTTCGCGCAATGGCAGCGCGCGGCCCAGCGGCGTTATCCGCGTGCGGTGGCGATGGAGGAGCGCTTTAGCAACCTTCTTCCGCCAGTCAAGATTGGGCATACTCCAGCCACGTTCGCCGAACTCGCAGCTGGTGTCTTCCGGCCCAAACCCCCGGAAGAGGTTGCCACAGGCCATATTCACCAGGTTGCTGTCTCCGTGCCGGAGCAAGCCGGAAAGATCCTCACGACGCTCAAGATGCTGGGCACGGGCCAATGGATGAGTTTCGAAGCCTTAACCAGGGACTGCACCATCTCTATGGAGGTCGTTGGACGTTTCCTGGCGTTGCTGGAGCTCTACAAGGCCAAAGCGGTTGATGCTTCCCAACCAGAGTCTTTGGGGCCACTTGAATTGTCCTGGACCGGGCTCGACGTGGACCCGGCGGTCGTCGCGGCGGCGAACTGGGATTAGGGTAGGCTACCGAGTCATGGACGATACGTCACCCTTGGCCCCCAGCGACCTCGCAGCCCCGAGCGGACAGGGAGCTTTGCCTCTTATTACACAGTTGCGCTCACGCCTGGAGTCCATCCTCCTCGTTATTGATTCCCCAGCCAGCGTGGAGGAGCTGGCCCGTGTACTGGATGCGGAGGTCACCGTCGTCAGCGATACTTTGCGAGCACTAGAACGTGAGCTGAGCGAGCGCGGCTCCGGCATCGATCTGCGGGAGACGCCGGAGGGCTGGCGCTTCTATACGCGTAAAGAGAACGCAGATGCCGTCGAGCAGTTTGTTCTCGATGGCACCCAGACCAAGCTTTCCCGCGCGGCATTGGAGACCCTGGCAGTTATCGCATACCGCCAACCGGTCACCCGAGCCCAAGTCGCTGGCGTACGCGGCGTCAACGTCGACGGAGTAGTTCGTACGCTCATGTTGCGGGGGCTCATCCGGGAGATAGAGAGCCCAGAGCCCTCAGCTGGCAACGCACATCACTATGAGACTACTGAGCTTTTCCTAGAGCTACTCGGCATTGATTCCCTTGAGCGCCTACCGGATCTCGCTCCGCTGCTGCCAGACATCGAGCAGATCGACGAGGACTACTCATAAAGGCGCTGTCTGCGGTAGGATTGCGGCCGGACATCGGCGTGTTTCCGCGCGCCGCAAATTGAAGAACTATTGAGAGGACACATTCCCGTGACTCCACCCGCTCGCCGCGATGGCACACCGGAAAAGAAAAAGCGTGACAGCGACATGATCGTGTCGAACGCTAAGCCGGCCCGCCATCAGCATGTGAAGAAGAAGGCCACCGCAGAATCTATCGCCCGAGACTTGGGCGCGGACTGGCTGGTAGACGGTAAAGATAAGAAGAGCTCCCAGAACCAAGGCGAGCGCCTGCAAAAGGTCTTGGCAAAGGCCGGCGTTGCTTCGCGCCGCCATGCAGAGATCCTCATCGATGAAGGCCGCGTTGAGGTCAACGGCCAGGTCATCATCAAGCAGGGCACTCGTGTCAATCCCAACACGGACGTGATTCGCGTCGATGGCACACGCATCAACGTCAACGAGGAGACCCAATACTTCGTGCTCAACAAACCGCGCGGTATGCAGTCCACGATGTCGGATGACATGGGCCGTCCTTGCGTGGGAGATGTGGTGGCTGATCGCGTGGTAGCAGGCCAGCGCTTGTTCCACGTCGGGCGCCTCGACGCGGATACCGAGGGGCTTCTCTTGTTGACTAACGACGGCGAACTTGCCAACCGTCTCATGCATCCCAAATATGAGGTGACCAAAACATACCTCGCGACTGTCCTTGGCGAAGCAGATAAGAAGCTCGTTCGTCAGCTGCGCGACGGCATCGAATTGGATGATGGCCTTGCGCAGGCGGACTATGTGCAGATCGTGGACAAGAACCAGGGCTATTCGCTGGTGCGCGTCGAGCTGCACGAAGGCCGGAAGCACATCGTGCGCCGCATGCTTAAGGAAGCCGGGTATCCGGTCCAGCGTCTCGTGCGCACCAAACTCCACACGGTGCAGTTGGGTGATATGAAGCCCGGCTCCTTGCGTGCACTGAACTCCAACGAACTGACCAGCCTGTACAAGGCGGTGGGGATGTAATGATTTCAAATATGCCCAATCAAGGCCTCATCCTGGCTGTTGACGGTCCCTCCGGAACCGGTAAGTCCACGACGTGCCGAGCACTGGCCAAGAAGCTTGACGCCAAGTACGTCGATACCGGTGCAATGTACCGCGTGGCAACGCTTGCTGTGCTGCGCGCGGGTGTGGACCCAGCGGATACTGAGGCGGTGATTTCCACGACTGCTGACCTGCCTCTCGAGGTGTCTGATGATCCAGATTCCACCATGGTCATCTTTGATGGCGAGGATGTCTCCCGCGTCATCCGAGAAGATGAGGTCACCCGCAATGTCTCGGCAGTTTCCGCCATTCCGGAAGTACGCCAAAACCTCGTTGAACTGCAACGTAAGCTTGCCGCCCAGGCTCACCGCGCGATTGTTGAAGGGCGCGATATCGGCACGGTTGTTCTTGCCGACGCCCCCGCGAAGGCTTTCATGACGGCTAGCGCCGAGGTCCGAGCGCAGCGCCGTCACGACCAAAACCTGGCTGCCGGCATTGACTCGGATTTTGACTCCGTGCTTGCCGGCGTCGAACGGCGCGACGCCGCCGACTCTTCCCGCGCTACATCGCCGCTGCGCCCGGCGGAGGACGCGGTACTCGTTGATACGTCCGAGATGACCCGAGATGAGGTCCTTGACGCTCTCATCGCCGTCGTCAAAGAATCGGCTGCACAGGAGGCCTGACATGACTAATGAACCGCAGAATCCGGATGTAGATCCGGCGCAGCAGCCGGAAGACTTTGAGACGGAATTTCACTATCCGGCCGGAAAACTTGAAGAAGAGGTCGTACGCGATCCGCACGGCGGCTGGGCTCCGAAGGATTTCGACTCTGAAGACTTTGACTATGAATTCGACGATTCTGAATTCAGCGAGGCCGATTTTGGTGAGGATGAGACCGATTTCGATGATGAGGCTCCGCTGAGCGAGGAAGAATGGGAAGTCCTATCCCACGCCTTTGGTGTCGGTGAAGGCCATACGGAGGAAAACCTGTGCACGGTGGCCGTAGTGGGCCGCCCGAACGTGGGCAAGTCTTCCCTGGTGAATCGCTTCCTTGGGCGCCGTGAAGCTGTTGTAGAGGACCACCCGGGCGTGACCCGTGACCGCGTGTCTTATGTAGCGGAGTGGAACGGCCAGCGCTTCTTTGTTCAGGACACCGGAGGTTGGGACCCGAACGTCAAGGGAATCCATGCCGCCATCGCCCGTCAGGCAGAGCAGGCGATGGAGACCGCTGACGTCATCGTATTCGTGGTGGACACCAAGGTGGGCATCACTGAGACCGATGCGGTTATGGCCCGCAAATTGCAGCGCTCCGAGGTCCCAGTCATCCTGGTATCCAACAAGTTTGATTCGGAAACCATGTATGCAGACATGGCCGAGTTCTACGCGCTTGGTTTGGGCGATCCGTGGCCAGTATCCGCTCAGCATGGTCGGGGCGGTGCCGACGTCCTCGATGAGATCCTCCGTTTGTTCCCTGCGGAACCGCGTCATTCCTCGATTACCTCCGGCCCTCGCCGCGTGGCGTTGGTGGGCAAGCCGAACGTGGGCAAGTCCTCCTTGCTGAACAAGCTGACGGCGGAGGAGCGCTCCGTGGTGGACAATGCTGCAGGCACCACGGTCGACCCAGTTGATTCCCTGGTGCAGCTGGACCAGCGTTTGTGGAAGTTCATTGATACCGCAGGTCTGCGCAAGAAGGTTAAAAACGCGCAGGGCCACGAGTACTACGCCTCCTTGCGCACGCGCGGCGTGATTGATGCGGCCGAGGTGTGCGTCATGCTTATCGACGCTTCCCAAGAAGTCTCGGAGCAAGACCAACGCGTGCTCAACATGATTCTTGAGGCCGGAAAGGCCTTGGTTATTGCCTTTAACAAGTGGGACCTTGTGGATGAGGATCGCCGCTACTACCTAGAGCGCGAAATTGATGAGAACCTGCGGCATCTGCCGTGGGTGACCCGCGTGAATATCTCTGCTGAGACCGGGCGCGCCTTGCAAAAGCTTGAGCCCGCCATGATCGAGGCCCTAGAAAGCTGGGATCAGCGCGTGTCCACCGGTCAGCTCAACAATTGGATGCGTGACGCGATTGCCGCGAATCCACCGCCGATGAATAATAACCGTCTGCCGCGAGTGCTCTTTGCCACTCAGGCGTCGACGCAACCACCGACCATCGTGCTGTTTACAACCGGCTTCTTGGACGCTGGCTATCGTCGCTACCTAGAGCGTAAATTCCGTGAGCGTTTCGGTTTCCACGGCTCGCCCGTGCGCATCGCGGTGCGCGTGCGCGAGCGCCGCCAACGCCGATAGCTCCGCTAGCGGGCTGAAGGCGGGACCACGAAGAGGCCTCAAATCCACCCGTTTGCTTCGGCCCGCCGTGCAGCCTCGAAGCGATTTCCAGCCCGCGTCTTCGCCATGATGGCGGAGACGTGGTTGCGCACGGTCCCGCCGCTGAGGTGAAGTTGCGAAGCGATATCAGCGGAGCCGAGTCCACGGACTAACAGGCGGCATACCTCGATTTCTCGTTCGCTCAGTGGGTTGTCGGGGGCGAAGAGAATGTCCTGAGCAAGCTGCGGATCGATAACGCGCAAACCCGAATGGACACGGCGGATGGCATCAGCGAGTTCATCGGGAGGGGTGTCTTTGACGAGAAAGCCATCTATACCTGCTTCGAGAGCGCGTTTGACGTAACCGGACCGTCCAAATGTGGTGACGATAAGGCTCCGGCAGTCAGTGCCGGCGATACTCTTGGCAGCATCGATGCCGTTCATGCCAGGCATCTCAATATCGAGTAAAGCCACGTCAACGCTGTGCTTAGCGACGAGCTCCGCGACCTCTGTCCCAGAGCCACAGCCTGCAACGACTTCAATGTCCGGTTCGGTATTAAGGAGCGCGGTCAGCGCGCCGCGAACTAGAGACTGGTCCTCGGCAATGAGCACCCGGATGGCGTTCGTCAAAACTGTTTAACCTCCTGCGTATCAGGGCCTTTGAGCGTCACGCGGACTGTGGTCAAACCGCCGGCGCGCTCGATTGTGACCTCACCGCCGGCGGCTTCTGCCCGGCGGCGAAGACCTGCGAGGCCCGTAAGACCGGAAGCAAGTGCACGCGTAGCGTCTTCTGTGAAGCCGCAGCCGTTGTCCGTAACCTTGAGGGAGTTCTCCGTGAGTAGTACCCAGCATTCAGTAGCCCCAGAATGCCGCACGACGTTGGTGCTAAGCTCCCGTAACGCCCAGGAGAACAGATCTTCATGAGACTTTGGGCGCGTGAGGGTATCCGGAAGGTGAGTTTGTATTCCGGCGGTTTCGAGGATCCGGCGCGCAGCGTGAATCTCGCCGGCAAAGGTGGGGTTCTTCATGCGGGTAACAGTCGAGCGGACTTCGGCGAGTGACATCCTTGACAGGGCGCTGATCTCCTCGAGCTCGGCAGCTGCCTTGGCGGGGTCGTGTTCGATGAGCCGACGGGCTACTTCGGATTTGAGGTTGATAGCAGTAAGCGAGTGGCCGAGAAGGTCATGGATATCGGAGGCAATATCCTCGCGTTGATGCGCCAGATCCAAATCATGGCGAAGAGCTGTCTCAGTGTCCTCTCGCTGGGACAACGCTCCGAGGACCAAGATGAGAAGCGGCCAGCCGAAGAGGATGATCGCGAGGTCCATAAAGCGAGGATTCTCGTAAATCCATGCGGGGATACCAGCAAGTATGCCGGTGAGCATAATAACCGTCGCGGCAGTCCTGAACGATTGTGTATAGGCTACGAGCGCTCCGAGATATGGGACGAAGGCGACAGCCCAGGCACCATATCCCGGAATAGATGCTAGGGCGAGTAGCGCGAGGATAACCCACCGAAGGGTGACGCGTTGACCCAAGGTCCAGCCGCGCGGAAAGAAGTCGACAGAACCAAAGGAGAGAAAGTAGGCCACACAGAAAAGCACAGTGATGGCCACAGCCCAGGTCCGCTGAGCAGGCGTATAAGTGGGAAGGAACAAAACTTGGAGAAGGACAAGCAGGAGAAAAATCAACCAAATAGCAGCGAAAGCGGCATTGCGAACCTTGAAACTACTCATCATGCTCGGTTCTTGTCGCGCTTGTGAAGAATCAGACACAACCCGACGAAAACCATTGTCCATACAGCGATATTAACCCATGCGTACCATAGCGGGTCTTCAATAAAGAGCTGCTCGCTATTGATCATTTGGGCGCCTTCAGACAAAGGCCCACGCGAAAGAGCCTGTGCGCCGTACATCGGAGTGAATCGTCCGACCGCGAGTAGCGATTCCTTTAGCGGCATGAAAACATTTCCGGCGAAGGCGAGAATGACGATAGTGGATGTCGTGATAGAGACGGTGTTTTCTGAGGGAAAGAGCATGGCACAGGCCATTCCGTAGAAGCCGAAGGGGATAGCGCAGGCGACGGTAGCAAGAAATGCTAATGCCCACTGGGTCGGTTGCATGCTTGCTGCGGTGAGTGCACCGGTAATGAAGACAGCGGCGATCGGTAAGATTGCGCGGACCGCGATATTGAGGAAATTGGAAATCCCCAGCTGGGAAGAGCGCAGGGGAGAGAGCGCCAATTGCCGGCCCCACCCTGCACGGTTTTCTGCAACCATGGAGCCGGCGGCGCCAACAGCACCTGTAGCACCGGCATAGAGCGCCATGCCGATCATCACCAGGGCAGCAACATTTCCGCCGTTAAACTTGACTTGGCCGTATTCTTGCATGGCGCCGAAGAGAATATAGAAGATGATTGGAAGACCGACGCTGAAAAAGAGCGTGGGCAGGTCGCGACGTAGCCGCTTTAGGTCGTGGGCAGCGTAGTTGAGGGTGGTGCGAAGAGTGGGGCGCGCAGCGGTGTGGGGGCTCATGTGAAATCTCCTTATCGCGTGGTGTTACTGGATGTAGCGTTGTAGAGCTCGAGGAAGGAATCCTCCAAGCTGTGTCCTGTGATAGTGATGTCGCGAGCAGTGGTTTCGTTAAGCAGGTAGCGTGCCACCGCATCAGAGTCTCGAGTAGTGATGACCAGCCCCGTGTCTGTTTGCTCTTGGTGGATAACTCCGGGAAGTAGGTTGGCCGTCAGCACATGTGGCACCTCGCCGGGAAAGGTGGCGCGGACGATACGGGTGGAGTTGGAGTTGCGGATCTCTTCTGTCGAACCATCGGCTTGAATGTGGCCCTTGTTGAGCATGATGATGCGCTGGGCAAAGGTCTCGGCTTCTTCAAGGTAATGGGTGGTGAGCACGATGGTTCGGCCGGCATCTGCCTCTTCGCGCATAGTTTCCCAGAAGTGATGTCGGGCACCGGCGTCCATGCCAGTAGTTGGCTCGTCGAGAAGCAGCACTTCCGGATCTCCTAAGAGGGCCAGTCCGAAGCGGAGGCGTTGTTGCTCACCACCGGAGCATTTGCTCACGCGGCGCGACAGGATATCTCCTAGATTTGCGCGCTCGATAATGTCGTCAAACGCACGGTGAGATGGGAAGGCCGCGCCGAGGAGCTCGAGGGTTTCCTTGACGGTGATGTTAGGAAGAAGGCCGCCGGATTGCATGACGGCTCCTATGCGTCCGCTTTTAATAGCGGTGTGTGGGCTTTCTCCGAGCACCTGGATAGTGCCGGAAGTCGGTGTTGTCAGGCCCAGGATGAGATCAATAAGCGTCGTTTTTCCGGCGCCGTTCGTTCCCAGCAGGCCAACGATCTCGCCCCGATGAATGGAAAGGGAGACGTCGTGAAGCGCTTGTACTGGATTGGGCGAGGCCGCATTAAAAACCTTGCTGACGCCATTGACGTCAATGACTGGTAAGAGAGTGCGTGTTGTGCTCATATCTTCACGCTATGGTGGGCAGATATGTGCAGCGTAGACGTGGTGTCACCAATTAGACGTGACAGTTGTCATGGTTGGGGCGGGCTGGCTACTCGCCAGCGCGGGCCAATAAGAACGCATCCGTCCGATAAGGAATGCGAAGGACTTGGCCGGGGCGAAAGCCCATGTGTTCGTAGAGGTACCAGTTGAGGTTATGTGTCATGCGTTCATGGATCTTTTGGCCATTGCGAAGCCAATATGAGCGAGTATGCATGAGAGCATGAAGGCCTTCGGGGCTCAGCTCGTGTTCCCACGTCAAGCGGAGCTCTTGGCGAAGCGTCCATGGTTCACAAAAAGCGGGATAGAAACCGGGACGGTGGACATCTCCGGAATGCATGATGCGGGAAAGACGCAGGACCCACGGGTCCGCATTGACGTCCAGAGTGTTCCACACCAAGAGGACTTTTCCGTTGGGGCGGAGAACCCGGTCAAATTCTGCACAGGCTCGTTGGACGTCAACCCAATGCCAGGTCTGCGCGCAGGTGAGGGCGTCGAGGGAGGCGTCTGCAAGCGCAGTGTTCTCGGCAGTTGCACGCCAGCACGGCACCCCGAGGCGGTTTAGGACTCGGGTCATGTCAGGGGATGGATCGCTGGCGTAGACAACGGGGTTGCTTAGTGATTCAGTGAGCTTTCCGGTGCCTGCGCCAACATCGAGGACAGTCCGCGCGGAGGCAATGAGCCGTGATACCTCCTGCGGATAGCCAGGACGCACGTCATGATAGGCGTCAGCACCGTGGCTGAATGATTGGGCAGAACGAAGACGCTGCTGAGCTGTGCTGAAGCTCGGTGCCTCTTTCCCCGAAGCCGGGCGATAGCTGGGGTAATGCTCGGGGACCGGGAAAGGGGATGAGACGCTGGGGGAATCAGTTGATTCGGAAGGAGTTGGGCTCATGATGCTCCTAAATCTACCGTGGTGCTGCAGGTTCGTGGATGTCGGTGGGATGTTTTAAGGTGGACGAGGATATTTTCCCGAGGGCGAGCGTGGCGAGGCAAATGATGAGTGAAGATTCCGCAGCATGGCTGCGGTGTTCGCGCACGCTGGCTGGGATCATGTCAACCGCAGCTTGCGTCATGGCGCTGGTCTCGTGCAGCTCGCCTGAAGAAGACACGACTACTTCTCCATCAACAGCAGAGTGGACAAGTGACCTCGGTTTCCCCGTCGCCCCTATGCTCGTTGGCCCCGACCCCGGGCACACGAAAAAAATGAAGTTGGCCTCTGGACGTAGTTTTCTCCTCCACGTGCCCGAAAACTACACTGCAGATCGATCCTGGCCGGTCCTGTTGTCCTTCCACGGTTATACAGATTCTCCGGAAAACATGGAGCAATACAGCCAGTTTGATGCGGCTGACGCCATAGTCGCCTACCCTGCAGGGGAAAATGCGGCGTGGGCTCCGGCGCCTTATGCTGCTACCAGCGCGGAAGAAGACCTAGAATTCGTGCGAGCAATCGTGGACAGCCTGCGCGCTACCTATGAGGTAGACGATAACGCTATCTTCGCTGCGGGCCTGTCCAATGGAGGAGGATTCGCGGCATTCTTAGCCTGCCGTATGCCGGGGACGTTTCGCTCGGTAGCTACTGTATCGGCGGCTTATTACGAAGGCATCCATACGGATTGCTCAGACAAGCCTGTTGGCCGTTTGGATATTCACGGTACAAAAGACCCCGTTGTCAACTATGAGGGCGGCGTGCGGCACGAGACTGCTTATGCTTCGGTCGCAGAAGTGCTCGGGCAGCATCAGCGTCGTAACAAGTGTCGTGGCGACGTCGAGTCCGTACGTCTCACAAACGGTGCCACCAGAGAGACATGGACTGCCTGCCAAGCACCGCTGCAGCACATTCGCATCGAAGGCGGATCCCACGTTTGGCCTGGTGGAAACAACGCTACGAAAACTGAGGTGGGTAAAGGTTTTGCCACCGACGCGGTACTAGACTTCTTCGGTATCCCCGGCCGGCCTGCAGACACCGAGGAACACGGAGTGGCCTAGGATTGATTCCTTCGTGGACTACTCGCTGAGCGTGTAGTGATTAAAGGGGATGCCGAGGGAGCGAACCCGCGCTAAGCAGATGTCTGCCACCGTTTCATACCCAGCTTGGTGCGCGGCACTGGTGGTTTCCGTGGGGGCCGGAATCTGTACGAGGTGAAAGGAGCGCTGGCCGCCATCCTCGCGATTGAGCTCGACGACGGCCTGCGCGGTGGTGCCAGAGCCAGCAAAAAAGTCGAGGACTACCGCGTTGGGGCCGCCGGCGATTGCGATGAGGTGCTTGATAAGCCGCACTGGTTTGGGAAAATCGAATACGCCTTTAATACCGAGTGCCTCTTCAGCGTCACGACGGCCTGTACGGGTTACACCGAATCGTTCCCCGTCCAGTATGGAGCGTGGGCGCGCACCCTTCTTTTCATAGTTCTTGGTATAGACAAAGCCGCGTCTGAAAACCAGGTCGTCATAGTGCTTATCAACTTTGTCCCGCCCCCAACGCCAGCGCGCGACCTTCGACTTCCCGTCGGGTTGATGAGGCCAGTATTTATCACCATTCGGACCGACGATGGGAAAGTCGAGGCTTGGTAGATAACCCAAGGTCTTGGAATCTAGGCGAACGAGGGAATAGTTACCCTTCTCATCGCGATGGTTGTAGCGGGTCGATGTCTGCGCCCCTAGATCAACATTGAACCCGGAGTTTTCCGGAGATTTGGCGTAGCAAAGGACATATTCGTGCTCTTGGACGGCATATCTTGAATCATTCTTTCCAGTACCGCCTTTTTTCCAAATGAGCTGGCTTGCAAAGCAATCCTCGCCGAAAACCTCGTTGAGGAGGAGGCGTACATGGGCACACTCTGATTCGCCGATCGAAACCACGATGAATCCTGTGTCTGCGAGTACTTCACGCGCAAGGATCAGTCGTGGAAGCATCATAGAAAGCCATTCGGCATGCCATTGACCAAAGTGCTCTGAGCGCATTTCTCGCCGTTGGCGGAAGTTGTCGCGATAAACAAAATCCTTGCCGGTGTTATACGGCGGGTCGATATAGATGACGTCGGCTTTCATACCGCGGGCAACAAAGCTCTTGAGCGCGGATAGATTATCGGCCACGGTGACTGAATTGGTGGTGGAATCCGAGCCGCTTATCAACGTGTGCCTCCCCGCAGCTTGAGAGGCAGCAAGCGCAGCGGCAGCATTCTTTCCCGGCCACACTAAGCCAAAGGCTGAGTCATCGCTTGTGGGTATTTCTAACCCACGAGAGGGCGTCGAAGAATCAGGTTGTGTAGCGGGTCGGGGAGTTGGCTCAGAATGAGGAGAAGGCATTGTGGGCAGGCTTGTACTTTGGCGATTGATCTACGGACGAGGGCATGTGCGTTAATTATTGCGCAAAGAACTGAGCGCGGAGCGCAGCCAAAGAAGTGTGTCCTAGAGTGCACAGCAATGCCAACGAAAGCGCGCCTGCTTTTAGCAAGTTGTTGAACGAAAAGGGGTAGGTGGAGGGGGTAAACGGATGCGCCGACCCTAAGAATTCTTAGAGTGCTGCTTTGTGTGGGAACGGTACGTCTCATAACTAGGGTGATTAATAACTCGTGTGGCGAAGACTCTGGACCGTCGGTACGGTGGAGTCTCGTGACGGCTCGCAACGTGAATGCAGCGGTCGATAGTGCACTTGTTCGTAGTGTGCGGAGCCGATCGATGGGGTTCACGCCTACTGATCGGTTGTAGCCGCAGGCGTATCGACACGTTGGTAGCTAGCACGCTTAGAAAGAGTAGAAGTAACGAAAGGATTGTAGGAATGGGTATTTTTGACAAGGCAAAGGACGCGCTGAACTCCGATAAGGGCGAGCAGGTTTCGGACAGCGCACTGGACAAGGGCGCTGATCTTGCTAAGGGTAAGCTCGGCGAAGATAAGGCCGACAAGATTGACTCTGCTCGCGACCAGCTCGATGATCGTATCGGTAACGAGGGCGCTTAAGTCCTAAAGATTGAGTGCGGAAGCAGTGTGCCTGGGAACCTGACGTTGCAGGAATAAGAGCCCACTGCCTCTGAAATGCCACGCTAGGCGCGCTCTATAAGTCCTGTCCACGATGTGGGCAGGACTGTATAAGTTTTGTAGCAATGTATATTTGGCTTTGGCTGGGACATAATATGGGCGAGTTGATAGAGAAAAGGAATCTGAGAGAAACCTTTAAATCCTCCTATGTTGTGTTTATGAATATAAAATCGGTCATTTCCTAGGTAGGCTGAACACTGTGAATACTTCAGTAGGTGTGGAACAAAGTAGCCAGCCCTTTAAGCAGCTTCTGATTGAGCAAGCTGGCCGGGTCATTGCTAAGGCGGGCATCGATGAAGTGCGCCTTCGGGAGGTTGCTGACCAGGTTGATGTGCCTCTTGCGGAAGCTCAGGCACTTTTTGCTTCCGAAGCGGAACTCGTCGAGGCAACTAAGCACTCTCTCAATGATGCACTGACGTCAACTATTGATGTGCACCTACAAGGGTTGCCCGAAAATGCGACCGCGGTAGATAAGCTTCGTGCTACCGCGCTGTCCTACTTTTCTTTTGCGGTCGAGGACCCATCCTCTTTTGCGGCTTTTACTGCTGTCTACGCTTCTCCCCGCACGGGATTGACGGCTGAGGACTTTGCTAGCCGTGATGGAGAGGCTGACACCTGCCCCATTATGCGTATTCTTTTTGACCTGACTAAAGACGCTATTAAAGAATCTGGCGGCACGGAGCTCGATGCCTATGGGACGCTGCTCTCTGCTCTGTCGATATTCTCCCACCTACACGGCGTTACACAGCTTGCAGCCGAAGGGATTCTGCGCTACCTCTCGCCAGCGGCGAAAAAGCAAACCTTTAGTGCTGTCATGGATACGCTGAGCGTTGGTCTTTATCCCTTCTTTAGGGGCGAGCGTATCAAGCGCGCCGAACCTTGCGGCCTGGCAGGGGAGCAGCCTGAAACACTCCTAATCAGTGCAGAAGACTTTCCACGAAGCACAGAGGATGAGCAGCGAACAGCTCTGCTCCGAGGTGCTGTGGAGGAGGCTCTCGACCACGGCGTGACTGGCTTGCATATCGGTGGCGCCGCAAAACGAGCAGGGCTTAGCGTCCAAGAGGCTGAACACCTTATTGAAAGCGACCAAGAGCTGGCAAGTTTCCTGGAGCGCTATTTGGACAAAATCAACTACGAGTTCATTTACCGTCAGGTAGCCGCGTTGCCGCAGGACGCTAGCGCAGTGTCGAAGATCAAAGCTACGGGCTATGGATATGTCTCACATGCTTTGCATGACCCGCAAGGATTTGAGGCGCTCATTAAGATCGCATCCGGCCCGATTGTGCCCATGTCATTCGAGGATGACTTCCTGCCAAACGCGAATAAAGCGGTCGAGCTTCAACGTGATTTCAGCGAGTTCGGCCGAGCCTTTGGGTTCATTATGTCTCTCGTACGCGAGGCTATCGATGAGGTGGACGGGCCGCGCACTCCATGGGTTCTTTTCACATTAGTGATTTCAGTGTGGGCTGGCGCCCACGGTCTTGCCATGCTGAGCACCAACGGGCCATTGCGTGGGTATAATTCCGATTTTATTTTTGAAATTCTGACTCAATATATGGATATCGAACTCGGTGGCATCATGCGAAGCCTCAATGGCATGGCAGGCTAGTTCAGTGAAATGAGCGTGCGGGATGCTCAACTGAGAGTGATTCGCATCATATTTCTCCCCACTTTCTTAGAGTGAAAGTGGGGATTCTTTTGTCAATATCTGAGGTTGGCTGCACCTTGTCGGGGTGGTGTGGATGTGGGCTTTGGCTGGGCGCATTCATTGCGTGAAGGGGGTAGAAATCGGTCTGAATCGACTAATGTTTACGGCGTGAACTGCAAAGATGTCGATGGCCGGTGTCTCTGAATGGGGGTAGCAAGTAGTTACTCAAGTGTAGAAAATATACTCTGCGGGTTGTATGGTGGCCACGTCCGAACCTTAATTGCAAGCCTTATAAGGCTAATCGGGTTTTCACTTCAGTTTAAGAAAGACTAACTATGCGCCCTACTCGCTCTCGCATTGTCGCCACTGTAGCGGCAGTGGCTACCTTTTCTTCCGTGATCGTCGCTCCTCAGGCAATTGCGGTAGAGGAACCGGCAGAATCTTCCTTCGTTCACGAGGAGAATGGCACTGGCACTCTTGATGTCAACGGCACTGCCTTCGACGAAGACGGCGACCTGGTTGACGAAGACAACGCTGGTGATAACGCGATTGAAGAGCTTGACCGTGACTCTCGCAACAACGACATCAGCTTTTATGACGCGGAAAACAGCAAACCGACGACGCTTGATGAGCTGAAGAGCACTGAAGCATCGACGGCTGACGCTTCGATCAAGGTCGTCGAGAAGGACGGCAAGCTGGTCTGTGAGATTTCTGATGCTCCTGGTAAGGAAGGCGAGATTCTTGAGCGCAAGCTCGACCTAGCTCGTGCATTCTATGATGGCGGCAACAAGCTGCTGCAGACCGTATGGGAAGTTATTCCTGTTGTCGGCGATCTCGTCCCGTCGGACTTCATCAAGAAGATTGGCGCAAGCTCGTGGGAGCGGATCGCTGAAATGGTCCGTGAAGGCGAGAAAGACAAGGATGTCACGTGGGACCTCGCACGTGCGCAGGGCATGGCTATCGCAAAGATCGAGAACTCCGATGCTGATGTCGATTTGAAGAACCCGGATGCGGCGAAGAAGACCGTCTCTGGGCTCATCAAGTTTGCTGATGGTGCTTTCGGTACTGGAGTCGCTACCGTATTGAAGGTTTTTAATGCCGCCGTTACGATTGCTGGCCTTTTCCCGGGCGCTAGTGCCGCTAAGGACTTGAAGCTGAGCGATACTCAGCGCAAGGAAATTGAGTCCACCCTGTCTGGTATCTCGACCGCGGCTTCTGCGTTGGCCGAGGTTAACGCACCGGCTGGACAGAAGTGTGCGGACATGCTCAATGGCAAGCAGGTCAGCGACGAAGCGCCGGATTCCACCTCGACACCCGAGTCCTCTGAGCCTTCCGAGTCCGCCGAGCCTTCTGATTCCGAGAAGCCCTCCGAGTCCACTGAGCCTTCCGAGTCGAGTGAACCCTCCGCATCAGATGAGGCTTCTGAGTCCGCAGAGTCGACTGCGCCTGAATCTACTGAGTCCGAGGCGGCCGAACCTGAGGATCCGACGGAGGAATCCGAGCCTGCTTCCACTACCTCGGCCCCTGTAGATTCCGATGATGAGGATAATAGCGGTGAAGACGGGGAGCCTGGCCGCGATGGCAAGGACGGCGCCGACGGCAAGGATGGCCGTGACGGTCGCGACGGCCGCGATGGGCGTGACGGCAAGGACGGCGCCGACGGCAAGGATGGTCGCGACGGCCGCGATGGGCGTGACGGCAAGGACGGCGCCGACGGCAAGGATGGTCGCGACGGCCGCGATGGGCGTGACGGCAAGGATGGCATCAACGGCCGCGATGGCGTCGACGGCAAAGATGGCGTCGACGGCAAAGATGGTAAAGATGGCGAAGACGCTGATATGTCCTCCGCTGTTGGTTACTCATTCCTTGGAGCGATTCTCGGTGGCGGTCTAATCGTTTCCATCTTCGGCGCTATTGATTACCTCTACCTGCTGGGCTACCTGCCCAAGGAAGGCATTCCGTGGCGCGCTAACCGCTAAGACCAACTCGTAGTTCCAGCCTGAGCAGAGAAATCTCAGGCAGAGCACTACAGAACAGCCCCATTGCATCCGCAGTGGGGCTGTTTGCATGAGCGATTGAAGGGTAGGCAAGCGCAGTATTGGGTCAAAGCTCGCTGTTTATAGCAGCGTGAGTGCGCATTTCAGAGCTGCCCGTGATGGCGTTTACCCTCCCGTCGGGATGGCACAATGAACACAGCGGTGTTGACCAGATGGCTTCTCGCAATAAGCGCACCATTTCTGTGGCGGTTCTAGGAGCTGAGAAGGTCGTTAACACCGGACTATAGAGTGGCAAGTGTGACTGGAACAGTTCTTTAAGCACTAATTTCTCTTTCATGCGCCACGCCGTTCGCGGTGCCGCCGACCCATTGGAGGTGAAGTAGGTGGGCAAATCAGCTCAGCTCGCAACTATGAAGCACTCGCGGAGGCGGCCGCGCCGGTGGTGGGAAATCGGCGTAATCCTGCTCGTCGTCGTGATCATCGCCGGCAGCGTACACGTGGCGCGTAATACCGCAGGGATATCCGCGGGAGAGCTGGACCCGATTGATCGGCGCGCCTTAGAGGAGTACTCGGAATACGCCGCTGCCGTAGAGGATGCTCCAGAGTCGGCGGCCTGGCGCAATGCGGCTGCGACCGAGCACCCTACGCTGCTAATCAGCAGGAAGACCCACTTTTCCTACCTGATCAACCCTACCCAAGGAGTATCTTCGCCCTTCGCTGCCCCTGTAGACATGGGCGATAACCCCGCCGGTCTCGAGGTCTATCGGTTGGACCGGATCTATCCGAGGCTGTGGCCGATTAAGATTGCCGGCGGCAACTTCAACACGGTGGGCGAGACCACGACGGTCCAGGGGAGCGATGTCTACTACCTCAAAATCGGCGAGGATAATTTCGACAAGCAATTCTCCTCAGAGCATTTCATTACCTTCTTCGCGCATGAGTCCTTCCACTTCTACGGTCAAGCTCGGTGGGCTTTGGACTCGCGTGTCTTCGGCGAGCTCTCCCCGCATGGGGTGGAGCTGCTCGACGAGAGAATGCGGCTGCTCGATTCAGTCCGCGACGCGGGTGCAGACCAAGCTCGGCTGAGAGAACTGGCCACAGAATTGCTCGCTCTGGAAAAGGAACGCCTAGCTGCAGACCCTGACTACGTCAGCCAAGAACGCTGGATGGAAACCGTGGAAGGCACGGCCACCTACCTCGGGATAGTGGCCTCACGTGCGGTTGGGTATGACTTTGGCCCGATGTACTTCGACAACACTAAAGAAGCGCGTTTCACGGACGTTGTTCCGTTCCTAAAGACCGGGCAGATCGACAATGACTTTCTGCGCAATCGCTTGCCATATGAGGCCGGCGCTCAGTTGTGTTTGCTGCTTGCAGCATTAGCGCCGAGCGGGGAATGGCAGGCCTTTCTCAATGAACAATCTCCGGATTCTCACCGCACGCTTATCGACGCCCTGGGCCACGTCCTTAGCCAAGAGAAGTAGATCCACTAAACAGCGCCGCCTATGAATTGGGCGAAAAAAGAAAGACTGGTCAGAAAAGCTCTGACCAGCCTGGATGCTGTCGGACTAACAGGATTTGAACCTGCGACCCCTACACCCCCAGTGTAGTGCGCTACCAAACTGCGCCATAGTCCGCCGCTGCACCATTTGGTGCAACTGCTACAGATTACACCAGCGGTATTCGCTTCGACAAATCCCAGGTTGATGCGCGTTTTGAAGGCTCTAGAACTCGCCGGTGGAATATACCCACTGCCGGTCTTGCCGACGGAAAGAGGAGCGTTCCCGCTGAGAGCCTTGTGCGGCGCCCTTATAGAAGGCCTCGAACTCAA
This sequence comes from Corynebacterium hesseae, assembly GCF_037850265.1. Lineage (NCBI taxonomy): Bacteria > Bacillati > Actinomycetota > Actinomycetes > Mycobacteriales > Corynebacteriaceae > Corynebacterium > Corynebacterium hesseae. The sequence continues at coordinate 1,462,195 of NZ_CP137211.1, read as the reverse complement.
CGACGCCGGTATCGTCCAAGGGGCCGCCGGCGACGGTATCGATAATATCGAGGCGGTAAAAGTGGATGCCGTTATCTGCGAGGTTGAGGCGCTCAGGGCGGGTCTCTGGGTCCCAGGTCCGGAGCAAATAGTCCTCGTCGCCGGTGACGAAAGCACTGAACCGCGAGCGCATCAGCGCCTCGGCCGAGGGTGCGGGCGTGCCGGCGTGGTAGCGCGAGCAGCACTCGCCAAACGTCAAGCCGGTTCCGCAGGGACAGCGGGCAGCCGGATCAAGAGGGTTGAGAACAATCATGTGAATCTATTGTGCCGCGGTTGTCACGGTGGTGGTCACCTCGACGGTGAGGAGGGAGTCGATGGTGGTGGACGTGGAGGCGTCGCCAAGCGCGCGTTGTTGATCCGCGCTAAGGGAGGCGGGGAGTGTCACCGTACGTGTAAATCGGGATTCGGACTCTTGGGTAATGCTGACGGACACAGCTTCGAGAGCCTTCGCGTCGATCTTCTGTGCCTTGCCCGCCGCCTTGATGGCCTGGGTACTTGCCACAGCCAGTGCGGACATGAGGAGGCCTTCAGCGGTAAAACCTTGGCCCTTGCCTCCGCTCTTCTTCGTGCGGTCAGCGGTCACAGAACGGTCGTTGTGGCGTACTACGACGCCCATCCTCGTGCCCACCGCAGGGATTGCCACCGCGGAGTCATCTGCGACCGGCGCGGGAAGGTTCTCCGGAACGATGAACTGCTCCGCCCACGCGCCAATCAGGTCGGCAGCGCGTGCGGCCGCGCCTTGCTTGGTGACGAGGTGATCAGCCTTATCCAAGGCGACCAAGGACTTGGGATAGCGCGTGGTGCGGAAAATGTTCTGCGCATTGTCGATGCCAACGGTCTGATCAATGGGGGAGTGCAGCACCATGAGTGGTTTGCGTAGGCGCGGAAGGTACTCCTCCGGGTTGGTCTCAGCAAGGTCTTCGAGGAAAAGGCGCGAAATGGTTAGCGCGCGGCCGCCCAAGGTGACCTCTACCTCGCCATTGGCGTCGACCTCGCCAATCTTGTCGGCGTAATGCAGCACAGAGTGCGCGGGATCGAAGGGGGCACCGATGGTGGCGACGGCTTTGAGGGAACGAATTCCGTTGGCCGCCGCGAGGGCAGCGGCGCCGCCCAGCGAGTGACCCATGAGGAGTTGCGGTGCGGAGTAGTTCTGGGCCAGCCACTCGGCGGCGGCCTGGATGTCTGCAACGTTTTGGCTGAAACAGGTATCAGCGAAATTTCCCTCGGACTGTCCCAAGCCTGGGAAGTCGAAGCGTAGGGTGGCGATGCCAAAGTTTGTCAGCTGCTTGCTCACGCGGGCGGCACCGGGTGTATGGCGCGAGCCGGCAAAGCAGTGCGCAAAGATGGCGAAGGCTTGCGGAGGGGAGTCTGGGAAATCGATGGTTCCGGCCATCGTGGTACCGGTGCTGGAGGGGAGCGACACGTTCACGGATTGCATGCCCACAAGGATATAAGGGCAACTGCACGCCTGCGAACCGGGGTTGACTAAAGTCGATAGAAGACCTGTATGACGCACAAGGATGGAGGAGTGCTCATGGGCGCATTCGATTGGTTCTGGAAGGCAATGGGCGCGCAGTCCGAGCGCAACAATAAAAAGTCGAAAGCCGTCGTCACGGCTGCGGATTCCGCAGTGGAAGAAATTGCCAACTTATCGAATGCAGACGTTGCCACCACCGCACGGGAATGTGTGAAGGATGGCGCGATTGCGGATAAGTCGCGTTTCCTCGCTGCTCTGGCCGTGGCGAGCGAACGCAAGCTCGGCATGCGCCCATTTAATGTCCAGTCCCAAGCCGTTCTCCGCTTGCTTGAGGGTGATGTCATCCAGATGGCCACCGGTGAGGGAAAGACCCTGGTGGGCGCAATGGCCGCGACTGGTTTTGCGTTGACCGGAAAACGCGTCCACCTGGTGACGGTCAATAATTATCTCGCGGCGCGCGACGCCGAGTGGATGCGCCCGCTCGTGGAGTTCTTCGGCCTCACGGTGGCCTCGGTCACCGAGAAGCTAGGACCGGAAGAGCGTCGCTCGGCCTACTCGTGCGATATCATCTATGCCCCCGTCAACGAGCTGGGATTCGACGTTCTGCGGGATAACCAGATCACCTCCCGCGAGCAGACGGTACAGGCGCGCGCAGATGTTGCGTTGGTGGATGAGGCGGACTCCGTGCTTGTCGACGAAGCCCTCGTTCCCCTCGTCCTCGCCGGAAACCGCCCGGGTGAGGAGTCCACAGGCCACATCACCAACGTGGTTTCGCGCCTGCGTGAGGAGCAGGACTATGTCATCGCGGAGGATGGGCGTACGGTGGCGCTGACCGACGATGGAGCGGCGCGAGTCGAGCGCGAATTGGGCATTGATTCGCTCTACTCCGAGGAGAATATCGGCTCCGTACTGGTCAAGGTGAACTTGGCGCTGCACGCAAAGGCGTTGCTGATCCGCGATATTCACTACATCATTACGGACGGAAAGCTGCAGCTTATCGACGCCTCCCGCGGCCGCGTTGCCGAACTGCAGCGCTGGCCCGATGGCCTGCAGGCCGCAGTGGAGGCCAAGGAAGGCTTGGAGGTATCGGAAGGAGGGCGCATCCTCGACACCATTACGCTCCAGGAACTCATGCGCCGTTACCCGTTGGTGTGCGGGATGACCGGTACCGCTGTGGAGGCGACCGATCAGCTACGGCAGTTCTATAACCTCCACGTATCGGTCATCGATAGAAACAAGGAACTGCAGCGCTTCGATGAGGCGGATCGCATCTATGCCTCGGTGGATGAGAAGTCCCGCGCCATCGTGAACGAAATCGTCGCGATCAACAGCACCGGCCAACCAGTTTTGGTGGGCACCCACGACGTCGCCGAATCCGAAGATCTCGCCGCTGCGTTACGCGAACGGGGGATCGAGGTAAACGTCCTTAATGCGAAGAATGACGAGGACGAGGCGCGCATTGTGGCGGAGGCTGGCGACGTCGGCCGTGTCACCGTTTCCACCCAGATGGCGGGCCGCGGCACGGATATTAAGCTGGGTGGCGCTGATGAGTCTGACCGCGATGCCGTCGTCGAGAAGGGTGGTCTGGCGGTGCTCGGCACCTCGCGGCACCGTTCCTCGCGTCTGGATAACCAGTTGCGCGGTCGCGCTGGCCGCCAGGGAGATCCGGGCAAGTCCATCTTCTTCGTTTCCTTAGAAGATGACGTGGTTAAACAGGGTGGGGAAGATGGATCCTTGTCCGCCCGCCCCGATGCCGACGGGCTCATCGAATCCAAAAGGGTTCGTGATTTCATTGCGCACTGTCAGCGCGTGACCGAGGGGCAGCTTCTAGAGATTCACGCGCAGACCTGGAAGTACAACCACCTGCTCGCAGATCAGCGCATCATCATTGATGAGCGGCGAGCTAAGCTGCTCGATACCGACCAAGCCTGGCAGGAGCTGGCTGAGCGGGCACCGGAGCGTGCTGCTGAGCTTCGTGACGTCCCCGCTGAAGCGCGCGAGCGGGCGGCCCGTGAGATTATGCTCTTCCACCTCGACCAGGCGTGGGCCGACCACCTGGAGTTGATGGATGATGTGCGGGAATCTATCCACCTACGTGCCATCGCCCGCGAGACGCCAATCGACGAATACCACCGCATCGCGGTGCGCGAGTTTAAAGACCTAGCGCAGCGCGCGGTTAATGACGCAGTTGATACTTTTAAGACCGTGCTTATCGATTCAGATGGCGCCCATCTAGAGGATCACGGCCTGTCCCGCCCGAGCGCAACGTGGACTTATATGGTCTCCGATAACCCACTATCAGGGGGCGGAAACTCCGTGCTCAAGGGCATAGGAAACATTTTCCGTTGATGTAAATTGCGGAGAGGCGACTCGCGCGGGCGGCGGAGTCGCTAATATGGAATGAGTCAACATTGATCCGACCCTTCGGAGGTAAAAATGAGCGAGAATACCGGAACGCCGGAACCGCAGGCAGAAACTACTTCTGTCTTCCGCGCAGATCTTCTCAAGGAGATGGAAAACGGCACCGCGGCGGGTTCTGACGCCTCCGTTGCTGGCGCTGAGAACTTGGCTGAGGGCCAGGCACTGCTCGTCGTCAAGCGCGGTCCCAATGCAGGCGCTCGCTTCCTGCTTGATCAGCCGACCACCACCGCCGGCCGCCATCCAGAGGCTGATATCTTCCTGGACGATGTCACCGTGTCTCGTCGCCACGCGGAGTTCCGCGCGAAGGACGGTCAGTTCGAGGTAGTCGATGTCGGATCGCTCAACGGAACCTACGTGAACCGCGAGCCGCGCAATGCTCAGGTACTCGAAGTGGGCGATGAAATCCAGATCGGTAAATTCCGCTTGGTATTCATTGCCCCGAAATAAGGCAGTGCCTGTCCTAAAGAACTAGGGGAGAAGGCCGGGGGAAGCTTCCTCCTGAGCTCCCCTTTTTGTCATAGTGAAATCGTGAAGAAAGCAGTAGTAGTCCTATCGTGAGCGCACAGAAGTCCACCGCCGCTGCCGCAGCAGCGTCTTCCGTGGTCAAGAAGACCAAGCCTGCTAAGCAGAAGCCGATGTCTATTGGCGTAACGCTGAAGCACGTGCAGAAGCAATTTCCGGATGTGACGGTGTCGAAAATTCGCTTCTTGGAATCTGAGGGGCTGATTACTCCAGAGCGCACCGCGAAGGGCTACCGCCGCTACTACCAGAAGGACCTTGATCGTCTTCGCTATATTCTGACCGCGCAGCGCGATCACTATACGCCGCTCAAGGTTATTCGGGAACAGCTAGACGCGATGGATTCGGGGCAAGTTACCGCCATCGTGTCCTCCCAGGCCGAGGCCCTCATCAGCGCCGAGCAGCTGCGCGCGCCGGTAGTCACTCGGCTTACCGACGCCGATGTGGCCGACCAAGCAGGCACCACGCAGGAAAACATCGCCAAGCTGGTTTCTGTGGGACTGATTAAGCCGGATCCGGCGGGCTTCTTTGATACGGATGACGTGTCCATCGTGTCCGCGGCCGTGGCGCTGGAATCCTTCGGGTTTGAGGCGCGACAGTTGAAGTCGCTGCGCAATGCTGCCCGCCGCCAGGCGGACATGATTTCGCAGGTGGCAACGCCGGTGGCGCATTCGAAGTCTGATACTGCCCCGCAACAGGCCGAGGAGCTTTCTCAGCAGATGGCGGCCCTTGTTCTGTCGCTTCACGGGACGTTGGTCAAGACCGAGCTTCGTGACGAATTCCGTCCTTAAACCATACGGGATTTTATTTCCGTAAGCTTGGCGCCGACTTTTCTACGCCACTTAACCGGCCCGACAACCATGTGCAAGGAATGTGTGTAAGAGTGGATTCCATGAACACTGAAGTATTGAAATTTCTAGGTATCCACCCCGTTGGCCCCGAAAATAACCTATGCGCTCTTTTCTATTGGGCGGAGGCGGACCGGCACGTGCCGGTGTGGGTCTCACCCATCGACGGCGCGCGAGTCCTCCAAGTACTCGAGCGGCACTTTAATGCGCGCCCAAGCACGTATGAACTGCTCATCGCCTTTGCGGATCAGCTAGATGGCATCGAGCATATTTGCGTGTCCGAGTACCGTAAGGGCGTTTTCATGGTTGATCTCCTAGATGGTACCGGCGAAGAGCACGATGCCCGCTTGTGCGACGCTCTTGTCCTCGCAGATCACTATGGGTTGCCCATTCATTTTGAGAAGGATGTGCTCGACGAGGTAGCCATTTACATTAGCGATGACGACCTTAAAGAGTATTACGGCCTAGAACGCGAGGCAGAATCCCCGGAGACGTTCCCGGAGAAGCGCATGCGCGAGTTTAAGGAGCGCCATTCCCAGCAGAGCGCGCTGGAGGACGATGACTTCGAGCAGATGATGCGTGATTCCGGAATCTCCGAGGAAGATTTGCTCGGCGGCAAAGATGGTGAAGAGGAGTAAAAGGGGAGTTTAAGCTCCCTTCCACATAATTCAGCCCTAAGCCCTGATCTCAGCTAGATATTAGAAGCGGCGCCCTCTGTGGCGTCGCTTTAGTCGTGCTACCACTGAATTTTTTAATGACACGCGTGTGACTAATGATGACAAAGTGACTCAAAAAGTCTAAAGTTCTACTAGAGGTTCACGGAGGACGACTCTTGACGCGGTCGCTGACGTGCCCTTTAATAGAAAAATAGAACTCCCCTCAAGTATCACTGGAGTAATTACGTGAGCAGTAAGAATAACCGTCCCGAGTCCAGCGCACTGCCGCTCGAAGATTTCGCGGCCAACGACTACGTTCAGGAATCCCTTTTTGATGTCGGGCCCGACGAGGAGCTGGGCTACCGCGTGCCCATCGCTTGTCAGGTAGCCGGCATTACCTACCGCCAGTTGGACTACTGGGCGCGCACGGACCTGGTGAAGCCCTCGATTCGCACTGCTCGCGGCTCTGGTTCCCAGCGCCTGTACTCCTTCAAGGACGTGCTGGTTCTCAAGATTGTCAAGCGCCTTTTGGACACCGGCATTTCTTTGCAGAATATCCGCCTCGCGGTGGAATCCCTGAGGGATCGCGGAGTTAACGATCTTGCTGAGCTCACCCTCGTCTCCGACGGCACCACGGTTTATGAGTGCCGCTCGAACGACGAAGTCATCGACCTTCTTGCCGGTGGACAGGGCGTGTTTGGCATCGCTGTCCCAGGCATCCTGAAGGAGCTTTCCGGAACCATCACTTCCTTCCCGGCCGAGCGCGTTGTGGAGGACGAAGAAGTCGACGTTGTATTTGGCCTCGACGAACTGGCTGCTCGGCGCAAGCGCAAAACCTCCTAAGGAAGCCATCCGCCGCCGCTCCTCTTAGTCACTGCAGCTCACGTCAGTGCTCTAGAGGAAGCGGCGGATTTTTGATGTGCGGCGTCGATGCGCCTGAAGTGTCCCGGTTATCGTGCCCCGGCGGCGTTGGCGATGGCCTTCTTGCCCTCTTGGGCATTTGAAGGGTCCGAGATGGTCTTGTAGGAGTCAGCGAGCTTTTCGAGCTCGGCGTCCTTTTCACCTTCACCGATATGCACCACGCTCAAGCTAACGCCCTGACCGCGCGCGGCTTTGACTGCCTCTGTAAAGCTTGCGTCATCCATATCTTGTTGGGTCCCGGTAGTAACGAGCACGACGCGGGCGTCTTTGCCCGTTTCTGCCTTTTGGTCCGTGGCGTTATCCAGTGCCGCAACCACGGCGCTGCGAGTTTGAGGAACGCCACCGGTGCCGAATTGCCGTACTGCGAAGGCTACGTTCTCGGCGTCGCCATAGGCTACATTCTGACGGAAGCCCACGGTGGCCGTGGCTGAAATGGGTGAGGAATAGTTCCAGAGAGCCACCTGGCTTCCCTCCGCGCCGACTGCCGACGCCGCCTCCGCCACGCCCTCGGTTACCTCATTGAAGTACGTCGCAAGGTTGTCGGAGGTATCAAGAAGGAACAACGTATTCGGCGCCACCCCTTGATCTTCCTTGTTTTCAGTGCTGGGCGCGGCTGATACCGATTCGGACGGCTGTACTGACTTCGAGGGCGTGGTCGATGCAGACGTAGTGCTAGCGCTTACACTTGTTGGTTTCTGTACGGCCGATGACTCAGTGGTTTTATCCGCCGCTACTGGCTCGCTCGAATCGGATTCCCCTCCGCGGAAGAGGAAGAATGCGCCGATAACCAACGCCAAAACCGCGAGGACGGCCACGATGATGACCCATGGTGCGATTGCATAGTTATTCTTTCCATCCGAGTGCCGGGCCATCTTTTTCCTTCCGCGCTGGGGTCTCGGGGCAGTAGAGGGCGCCCCGACGGGTCACATCAATGGTCTCTCATTGTAGCGCTCAGCGCTGCTCTAATTTGGGAGACAAGCCGCGCGCGGAGCGGCTCGGAGGCGTCGGCAAGCGCGCGTTGGCGCCGCACATACTCAGACTTTCCCTCTGGCGTTTCGATGGGGACAACCCCAAAGCCCCACTCGCGGCAGTCATATGGCGAGGCTTCCATGTCGAGCGTGCGCGCGGCCACCGCCAACCGGAAGGTATCGAGGAACAAGTCACCTGGCACCAGCGGCCCCAATTTCCACGCCCATTTATATAAATCCATAGTCGCATGGACGCAGCCAGCCTGGTCGTTGTCCGGTTGGTCCTCACGGGTCAGCACCGTGAGGTTAAGCGGGCGGGCGGGCTCAGTAAAGAAACGGAAGGCATCGTAGTGGGTGCACTTGATGCGATGCTTGTCGACGACTGCGTTCGTCCCTTCCGCTCCCAACCGCAGCGGCAGGTCGTGGCGAGGGGAATCGGTGTGGTACACCATGGCCCATTCATGCAGGCCAAAACAATCAAATTGGGTGGAATTGTGCGCCGTCTTTTCCAGAAGTTCCAGTATGTAGCGCACGGTTCCGCCGCGGCGTTCGAGGAAGGCCTCGGTGTCCATCGTGATGCCCTCGGCAGTGCGGCGGTAGTAGCGCCATTCGCTGTGCGGAGCGTTCCCTTCCAGGGTGACCCCTACGCCTGGGTGCCAACGGCGCAGATGAGAGGGGCGGACTGGGTAGTACTCGAAAAGGAAGTCGTAGACAGGGTGATACGAGCCTGGGTGGCGATAGCGAGCGAGGAACTCATTTGCTTCCTCCTCGTGCTGTCGCATCCGGGTTTGCCAATCCTTGGGCGCGAGAATCATCGTTGTCCAGCACTGCCTCGACGGCGGCGGTTGTTGCGGCCGCGGCGGCGGTGCCCCGGTGCTTCCTGCTTAGGCTGCTGTTGGTTCGGTGGCCCGAGCGGCTCGCCCTTCGGCTTGCGCGCACCGGTCATCTGGGCAAGTTCGGGGCTGCTGGCGGGGTTGCCGCGGTCGCTGATATCGAGGTCGGTGTGGTCCACTCCGGCCTTTGCAATGAGCTTGGCCACCTCGTCGCGCTGCTCGTCGGTAACGAGTGTGACGACGGTGCCTGACTCACCGCCGCGGGCGGTGCGGCCGGAACGGTGTAGGTAAGCCTTGTGCTCGGCGGGTGGATCTACGTGGACGACGAGGGAGACATCCGCAATGTCGATACCGCGCGCGGCGATGTCCGTGGCGACGAGCACGGGTACGCTTCCGTCGGCGAAGCCCTCAATTGCCTTGGTACGTGAACCTTGGCCCTTATCGCCGTGAAGCGGCAGTGCGTTAATGCCGACTCTGCGCAGCTTCTTCGCCTGCCTGTCGACTCCGTGCTTGGTCCGCATAAACATGATGGTTTTGCCCTTGCGCGCACCGAGCCGCAGGACGACGTCGTTGCGTGCCTCGCGCGTGCCGATGAAAATGAGGTGGTGCTGCATCGTGTCCACGGCGGCCTCGACGGGGGCTGTGGAGTGGGTTACGGGGTCGTGCATGAACTGCTCAACCAACTTGTTTACCTCGCCGTCGAGAGTGGCGGAGAAGAGTAAGCGTTGGCCGTCTGGTGGGGTGAGCTTAAGCAGCTTGCGTACCTGGGGAAGGAAGCCCATGTCCGCCATCTGGTCGGCCTCGTCGAGCGCAGTGATGGTGATCTGGTCGAAGAAAAGCTTGCCTTGGTCGATGAGATCCTGTGCGCGGCCCGGCGTAGCAACAAGTAGGTCAACCGGGCGGGCCAATGAACGAATGTGGTTGTTGATGTTGACACCGCCGACAACCGCCAACACGCGCAGTCCCAGCGCGGCTGCGGGTTCATCCAGGCGTTGTTGGATCTGCGTTGCCAGCTCACGCGTTGGTGCTAACACGAGACCGCGGGGGTGCGCCGGTCGGGAGACCCCGGATTCGGCAAGTCGAGTGAGCATGGGAAGGCCGAACGTGAAGGTTTTCCCCGAGCCCGTGGGGCCGCGACCGAGGACGTCCTTGCCGGCGAGGGCGTCGGGAATCGCGGCTTCTTGGATAGGGAAGGGGGTCGTGATGCCCTGTTTGTCAAGGACGCGGACAACATCGCGGGGGAGGCCGAGGTCGGCGAAAGTATTCATCGGGAGGAAGTTTAGTTGGGTTCGCTGCCAGATAGAAAAGCCAGTGCGGGAATGGGCCTCGCATCCTGCACTGTTGGCAGTAATGTGATGTAGGTCTCTGCTAAATTGATCGACATGACGAACCCTTTCAGTAGCCCGCAGCAGCAGCCCCGTGGATTTGGCCAGAACCCGCAGCACAACCAAGCACCGCCTGGCTTTATCAATCAAAATCAAGGATCTCACGTCGGTGGCCCGGCGATGCCACAGCCGCTCGAAAAGAAGCCTAGCTCGAAGAAAGCATTGTGGATCGTTCTGGCGGTTGTTCTTGTATTCGCCATCATCGCAGGCGTCGCTATCTTTGCTGCAGTTTCTTTCTTCAAAGATGTTGCTGCCGATTTTGATGATGCGCCGCAAGACGTAAGTGCTTCCGACAATGCCTACTGGAACAGCACATATGACTCCGATGAGGTTGACAGGATTCGCGCCTCCGAGGTTTCTGCCCCGGTGCCCGCTCCGCTCATTGACCTTTCGGACGAGTGCTATGAGGACACGTCATTCTTCGGGCAGGCGGACTATCTGGGCCTAGATGTTCAGTGGGTTCCGACGATTTCTTGCTTTTATGGTCCGGACAGAGAATTCGTGGCTCAGTACACAGAGAACAAGGATGCGATACGCGATACTGAAAGCGTTGGGCTGGCCGGCACCGTCGAGGATTTCACCTCGGCCCGCGGCTCCCAGATTGGCGCTTTTAGTGAGGAAGATGAGTACGTGATTGCTGAAGTGCTTGAGGATGGCAATGCGGTTATCGAGTACGTCATGGACGGCTATGATGCCAACGGGGACGAAGCGGACTTGAATGATTTGGCCAACTATCTCGTGGGTGCGGGAATCCTTGACTCGGCTCTGGGTGGTCCGTCGGTGAATGCCTAGCTATCTTCGGAACCGCACGCGCTTGACGACGCTTCACCCACCCCAAGTGGCCCGTCAACCCTCATCCGGTTGGCGGGTCTCGTTCTTTAAGGGCTTAAATGCGCGTTGTTCCTGCCGGTATTTGAAGGGGGTCAAGGATCACCGATGTGCCCGTCAACCATCTTTGGGTTGGCGGGACCGGTGGTTGGCGTTGTCCTCTCTATGTTTGGGGCATTAACTGTTGTCGGGTGGTTCCTCTGGTGGTTGTTCTGCTTGTTCGGCGGTGAGTCTGGCTAGTGCTTCTTGGTATTCGGGCATTGCGGTGATTGGTGTTCCCCAGGGTGGGATGAAGCTGACCCCGGTGTTGAGCCGGTACATGTAGCCACGTCCGGTAGGCCTTTGTGGGTCATCATCATTTATTCCGTTGTGGTAGGCGCATAGGAAGGTCAGGTTCTTGATGTTGGTGTAGCCGCCTGCCTGCCAGGGGATGAGGTGATGGACTTGGCAGTAATCAGCGGGCTTGTTACAGCCTGGTCTAGAACAGGTGTGGAATTCAGCATGCAGGGTAAGGCGTTGTTTGAAGTTTGCTCCACGCTCTAGCCGCCAGGTGTCGATGGGTCCTTCAATGGGGTGCACGATGGTGGCATAGCCTATTTCGGCAAACTTGTGGGTGAGGAATTCTGCTCCGGTCATGCGCCCGCCGTTGGTGAGGTTGAGTTCGATGTCGTCTCCGTCGCCGTTGATGATCTGGTCCAACTCGTTCAACGTGACGATGACTTGGGTGCGCACTGCCGGTTTGGAACCGCCTGCTTCTTTGAAGAAGATGTCGTTGGCGGCTTGAAGCAGGTCGGTGGTGTTGGTGGATTCTAAGACGCCGCGCATGTTGGCGATCGTGGTGGCATCGTCAGTTATGGAAAGGGTGTTGGGGCCTTGTTCCCGGTAGGTGATGCGCACACCTGGTTTGGCTATGCGCTTGGAGCGTAGTTCTTTCAGTCGTGTGGCGGCGACGGTGGGGATGCGGTGTGCGGGTGTTCCTGCGAGTTTGACTCGCAGGTTCCAGGCATCGAGGGTTTTCTTGACCTTCGCGGTGTAGGACTCGATGAGGGTAAGGGTGCCCAGGCTGTGGCGTTGTTGAAGGGCTGCGGTACGGGCTTTGCGTTGTTTGCCGCTAAAGCGGGTGGGGCCGAAGTAAACCTGGTTAAGGCGTGCTAGCTCGGCAGCATCGGAAGCAGAAGCGCCGAGCGCGCGGAGCTCATCGGGTGCGCCAGGAATGTTTTCCACCAGCGCAATCCCCGAGTTGCGTAGGCGGATGTAGGTTTCAATATCCCCCATGAGCACAAAGACTAAAACAGCACCGTGGGCCCCGCAACCGGAGGGACAAAATTCCTGGTTAGAGGCCTAATGGGGCTGGTACGAGAAAAGCCCCTCAGGGGAGGGGCTTAGCATCTACATTTCGGTAAGCGAGCGGTCACCTGACCATTCGATATGGAACGTGCCCTCGCGGTCTACACGCTTGAAGGTGTGGGCGCCGAAGAAATCGCGCTGGCCCTGAATCAGAGCAGCGGGGAGGCGCTCAGCTCGCAGGCTGTCGTAGTAGGAGAGGGACGAGGCGAATACCGGAACAGGCAAGCCCAGCTGGGTTGCGGCCACAACCACGCGACGCCACGGATCGATAAGGTTCTCCATCTCGCCCTTGAAATACGGGTCCAGAATGAGCGCCGGCAAGTCGGCGTTATTGTCGTAGGCCTCACGGATGCGGTCGAGGAACTTCGCGCGTATGATGCATCCGCCACGCCAGATGGTGGCCAAGTCGCGCGGATCGACGTTCCAGCCAAATTCTTCAGAGCCAGCCTTGATTTCATCGAAGCCCTGGGAGTAGGCAATGAGCTTCGCGGCGTATAGCGCGCGTCGAACATCTTCGACGAACTCGGCCTTATCCACGTTGAGCTCAGTAATGGCTCCGGAAGGCAACTGACCCTCCTGAGCAGCTGCACGCTGAGCGGTGGCAGAAGAGAGCGCACGCGCGAAAACGGATTCCGCAATGCCAGTGATCGGCACGCCCAGTTCGAGGCCATTGATGGCCGTCCAGCGGCCGGTACCTTTCTGGCCGGCGGCGTCCACGATGACGTCGACAAGCGGGGCACCCGTTACCGGATCCGTCTGAGCCAGCACCTCAGCGGTGATCTCGATGAGGTAAGAGTCAAGGTCTCCGGCGTTCCATTCGCGGAAGACCTCGGCAATCTCAGCAGGCTCCATGCCCGCCCCGTAGCGCAGCAGCTGGTAAGCCTCACCAATAACCTGCATATCGGCGTATTCGATGCCGTTGTGCACCATCTTGACGAAGTGGCCAGCACCATCGGGTCCGATGTGAGTCACGCACGGAGTGCCGTCGACATTAGCGGCGATGGACTCGAGGATGGGGCCCAAGGTCTCCCAAGACTCTTTCGGGCCGCCGGGCATAATAGCCGGGCCATTGAGCGCGCCTTCCTCGCCGCCGGAAATGCCGGCGCCGACGAAGTGACGCCCCTTAGCGGCCACCTCCTTCTCGCGGCGAATGGTGTCCGTGAACAGTGCATTGCCGCCATCGATGATGATGTCACCCTCATCCATGGCTTCGGTGAGCTGCTCGATGACGGCGTCAGTAGCCGCGCCAGCCTTAACCATGATGATCGCCTTACGCGGGCGCTCGAGGGAGGCAACGAAGTCCTCGACGGTCTCGGAGGGAATGAAAGCTCCTTCATCGCCGTGCTCGCTGATGAGTGCGTGAGTCTTTTCTGGGCTGCGGTTGTACACGGCGACCGTGTTGCCGTTGCGAGCGAAGTTTCGCGCAAGGTTGGAGCCCATCACAGCGAGCCCCACAACACCAATCTGGGCGAGATCTGTCTTTTCAGCACTTTGAGTCATGTCCACCATCCTACGTCACCGAATTCCACTAACCTGTTGTGGCATGAACCACTCTGAAATCTTTGAAAAGCTCTTGGCTGTTTCCCAGTCGCGTCCGCTCAACGCGGAAGAACTCGATCTGATCAACTCCAACCCGCAGGGGCTCGCAGGGCTTATTGGACTGCATTACACACACATTTCTGCGGACGAGGTTCGATCTGAGGTGGAAGTCGTCCCGGATCACCATCAGCCCTGGGGCGTTGCAAATGGGGGTCTGTATTGCACAATTACGGAATCGACTGCATCCGTCGGCAGCCTGATCCTCGCAGGCAAGCCCGTTGTCGGTGTCAACAACAACACGGATTTCCTCAAGCCGGTGGCTGCGGGCACGGTGACCGCCGTTGCTACACCGCTGTACAAGGGGCGCCGCACGCACCTGTGGGAGGTTAAGATCAGCCAGGGGGATGTGCTCCTCGCCGCGTCCACGCTGCGCACGATGGTGGTGCAGTAGCCTCTTACAACCAGTTGTTGCGGCGGAACCACCACCACATTCCGGCCACAACTAACACCATGAGGCCGATTGCGCCGTAATAGCCCCAAGGAAAATGTAGCTCCGGCATGACATCGAAGTTCATTCCGTAGATACCCGCGACAAGCGTTGGTGCGGCCCACATACCAACCACCGCGGAAATCGTGCGCATGTCGGAGTTTTGCTGCATGCTGATCTTGGCCACGGAGGCGTCTATAAGCGAGGTCAAGCGCTCATCGAACCCCGACACGTGGTCCTGGACCACCAGCTGGTGATCGTTGACGTCCCTGATGTAGGAGCGAATCGCCTTCGGAATGAGGTCCTTGTGGTCAGAGACCATCGAGCGCAAAGCAGGCGAAAGCGGCACGATGGCGTGCTTCATCTCCAGAATCTCGCGCTTGAACATATAGATGCGATCGATGTTCGGCAGCGAATTCGGAGTGAAGATTTCTTCCTCGAGCTCGTCGACTTCGATGGCGATGAGCCGGCAGATCTCCGAATAGCGGTCCACCATCATGTCTAGGATCTTCCACGCTAGGGACACGGGGCCCTGTTCGACGAGGTCCTGCTCATCCTCGATCACGTAGGCCAAGTTGGGTAGCTTCGCCGAGTGACGCACCGTGATGATGAATGTGTCACCGATGATCATTTGCATCTCACCAGTGGAAATAATCTGGCGCTTATCGGCTACCTCGTCGTGATCCCGGTAGTTCACCGACCGCGCCACCACGAACAGCTGGTCATCGTAGCGTTCCAGCTTCGGGCGCTGGTGTGCTTGGACGACGTCCTCGACGATGAGTTCGTGGATACGAAACTCAGCCGCCACCTTCGTCATCTGTGATTCGAGCGGCTCGTAGAGGCCTACCCACACGAAGCCGCGGCCGTACTCTTCTACGGTTTGCAGCGCGCTGTGCGGCGAAAACTCTCCGGGAAGAGCCTCGCCATCGACGAACACGCGGCAGTGCTCAATGGCACGTTCGACGGGAACGGAAAAACTCGGAGCACTGTCGTCAGAAGTGTTTTTCTTGCGTGGCTTGAATGGTGACGGTACAGATGGCATCGTGTCTCAGCCTCCTTCGTTTCGTATCGGCGTTTTGTAATGGCGGCTAAAGCTTACACCTGTGAAGGCATATAATCGTTGTCATGCCTACCTGGAAAGAAGTTACTGCAGCGAATCCCGCCCATTCCCATAACTTTGCGCGGAAGTGGAAGACACTTCGGGCCCAGGGCAAGGACATCGATGGGGAAGCCCGGCTTATCGACGCCATGAGTGAACGCCACTCCCGCGTCCTCGACGCCGGCTGCGGTTCCGGGCGCCTCGGCGGTGAATTGGCAAAGCGCGGCCACACGGTGTTGGGCGTGGACGTCGATCCCATCCTGATCGAGCATGCGGTCAATGATTATCCGGAGGCCCGTTGGGAAGTAGGGGACCTTTCGGAAGAGGAAATCCCGGAGGGCAACTTTGATATCGCTGTGGCTGCGGGCAACGTAATGACCTTCATTGCCATCGAAGGACGTGAGGCCGCACTGTGCAACGTCTTTAACGCTTTGCGCCCGGGTGGTCGGTTCGTCGTTGGTTTTGGTGAAGGTCGTGGTTGGGGCTTCGATGAATTCCTCGACCTCGCCCGCGCGGTGGGCTACCGAGTCGACTTCATCTTCGCATCCTGGGACATGAAGGTCTTTAAGGAGAACTCCACCTTCATGGTGGCCGTGCTTACCCGCCCCGGCGCAGACCTATTGGGTTAGCGCTGCGCGCCTGCGGCGAGGCGCCGCAGCCGGTGACCATGGTCAACGGGGCCGTGCCCGCGACCGACGTGAAGCGCATCAGCATTCTCTATCGCTTCGTGGAGCCATTCGGTGGCCCATACCAATGCCTCGTCGAGCGTTTCCCCCGCCCCTAAACGCGCTGCGAGCGCGGAGGAGAGCGAGCAGCCGGTGCCGTGGGTGTTCTTCGTGTTAATCCGCGGGCAGGGCACGCGAGTGACCGCGCCAGACGGGCTTACCGTTGCATTATCGGCTTGGGCGCCGTCGAGGTGTCCGCCCTTGACCACGACCCAGGTCCCGTTGTCGTGAGCCCACTGAGTGGCGATATCGATTGCTTCCTCGAGGGTGCGCGGCTGTGCGACGTCCGCGAGGACAGCGAGCTCCGGCAAGTTCGGCGTGACCACGGTGGAGCGGCGGGCGAGCTCGCGCACAGCGCGCTCTGCCTCCCGTTCGAGTAGGCGGTCACCGCTGGAAGCGACCATGACCGGATCGCAGACTATGGGAACCCCCTCGGGCAGGGTAGAGACGAACTCGCTCACCGTTTCGGTGATGGACACCGAGCCCAGCATGCCGATCTTGAGGGCGTCGATAGTCACGTCCTCCTTCACACTTGCCAGTTGTTCGCGCAGGAATTCCACCGGAGGGGTGTGGATGGCGCGCACACCTTGCGTGTTTTGCGCGACGAGGGCCGTCACCACTGCCATGCCATAGGCGCCGGCCGCCTCAAAGGATTTGAGGTCAGCGTGAATTCCCGCCCCTCCCGTGGGATCGGTGCCAGCAATGCTGAGGACGCGAGGCAGGGCAGGACGGTTCACGGTTTTCTCCTTTACGCTAGGGACTTCTTACGTTCTACCGTATGTGGCCAAAGAAAAGGGAGAGAGGATAATTCCTCTCTCCTTTTAAGACGCGTAAGACCTAGTGGAGTTCGCGGTCAATCACGTTGCGAGCAACGCGCTGCTGCTGGGTGATCTCCAGGTTGCCGCGGTCGCGCGAGAAGGCGTTGAGCAGCCAGTGCAGCGCAACGAGAGTGCGGCTGCGGAAGCCAACGATGTAGAAGATGTGCAGGCCGAGCCAGGAGATCCAGGCCGGGAAGCCGGCGAACTCGGTCTTGCCCAGCTTGACTACTGCGTTGAAGCGGGAAATGACGGCCATGGAGCCCTTGTCGAAGTACTCAAACGGCTCGGCCTCGTTAGCGGTGGACTCCTCATCAATCTTGGCCTCGATGAGCTTGCCCACGTGGTTGCCGCCCTGGATGGCCACCTGGGCCACGCCCGGAAGGCGGTTGAGGGAAATCATGTCGCCGACGATGTAGACGTTCTTGTACTCGCCAACCGTGAGGTCCTCGTTGACGGAGACGCGGCCGGCACGGTCGGATTCCACGCCAGCCTGGTCAGCGATGACCTTGCCCAACGGGGAAGCGGCGACACCTGCGGACCAGATCTTGGTCGCGGCCTCGATGGTGACCTCTTCCTCGGTCTTCATGTTCTTGTAGGTGACGGCGTCAGCGGTGACGTCGGTAACCATGGCGTTGAGGCGCACGTCAACGCCCAGCTTCTCCAGCGTGCGCTGAGCCTTGCGGCCGAGGCGCTTGCCGAACGGCGGAAGGACCTGCGGAGCGCCGTCCAAGAGGTAAATCTTGGCGGAGGAGGAACCGAAGTTGGAGTATTCGCCAGCAAAGGTGCGCTGTGCCAGCTCGGCAATCTGGCCGGTCAGCTCAACGCCGGTCGGGCCAGCGCCCACGATGACGAAGGTCAGCAGCTTCTCGCGCTTTGTAGGATCCTCTTCCAGCTCCGCCTTCTCAAAAGCGGAGATAATGCGGGAGCGGATCTCTAGGGCATCATCCAGCGTCTTCATGCCCGGGGCATACTCGGCGAAGTGGTCGTTGCCGAAGTAAGACTGGCCAGCGCCGGCTGCCACAATGAGGGAGTCGTAGCCGTAGGTACGAACAGCGCCATCGAGTTCCGCGGTGACGGTCTGATCCTTGATATTGACGTCGGTGACCTCACCGTTGACAAAGTTAACGTTGTCCTGGTGACGCAAGATCTGACGGGTAGACGGGGCGATTTCGCCGGCGGAAATGACGCCGGTGGCTACCTGGTAGAGCATCGGCTGGAAGAGGTGGTGGTTCTTCTTGTCGATGAGGGTGATCTCAACATCCGCGTCCTTGAGCTTCTTGACGGCGTTGATACCGCCGAAGCCGGCACCGATAACAACGACGTGGTGGCGGCCGTTACTAGGACGGTGGGGAGTTTGCGCCATGGTGTTTGATTACCTTCCTTAAGAAAGCCAGATTATTTTACCCGAGTCAGTCTAAACCTTTCTAGCGGTACATGCATACTTTATGGGTTATTAACTGGCTTTTTGGGCCGCGCCTCCACCCGTGCGGGCCCCGTTGGCTTTAGTCTGGGAGGACACATGCGTGCGATGAGGAAGGCTGACTTGAGCGTGTATCCCCACTTGGCTTCGATCGATGCTGCGGTGTGGCCCGGTGTGGCTACTGTCCCTTCACCGCGCCTACTGCGTATGAAAGCTGGCCGGGCTGAGGCGGAGTTCGCGCAGGCCTGTTCCAAGGCTGGGGTAGAGCTGGAAGGCGAAGACCCAGATGTCACCGTGCTTCACGACGCCCTTTTCTCCCGCACCGCCGATTCGGGCTGGCTGGGCCTGGCCGAGTCTTATATGGCAGGCGAGTGGACAACTCCCGATTCTGAGCGCCTTGTCAAAGTCCTCACGCGGCTGGTGGAGGTGGGTTATCGGCCGAAGGCCAAGGAGCTTGCCGCGGAGACATCGAGCCCTGGTGAACTACCCCTTGACGTTGTGAAACTGTACGCAGGTGACTCGCTGAGCCATTCGGGCGGCATTTTTGCAAGTGGCGTACCCACTACGGTGCGCGAGGCGGTGCGCAGCTATAGCGCGCGTGCGGGCAGAAAAGAACCCAAAGAACACTTCGTCGATGTAACCACGGTGACCGAGCCAGCATCAACGGACCGTGAAGACTTGGGCGACGCACAGCGTCGCGCTGCGCAGTGGCTTCTCGACGCCACCCGCACCGGCGCCGGAACCCACCTCCTGGTCTACCCAGCCACTGGGCTGCAAGTAGCGGTTCAGGCGGTGGCCCGGCGCGCCACGGTGGACGTGCTTACGGGCGACACGGAGCAGAAGGCGCTTTTCGACGAGCAACTGCTTCTCGAAGGCGCCGCTGATTCGGTTCACGTGCAGGGCATAGAGACGGCCTTGCCCAACCCAAAGAAGTGGCGCGGGCGGTATGACGCGATAGTGAGCGTCGAAAAGTTGGAGACGCTTTCGCCGCCGGAACGCCGCCGATATGTCGAGATGCTGGACCGCTCGCTGGTCAGTGGCGGGCGTCTGGTTTTAGCTTCGCTTTTTGCCACGGATACGATGACTCCGGCGGCTCGTTCGGCGATTCAGGTTCTGCGTGCCTATATCTGGCCTGGCTTGGAATACCCGTCGTTGGAAGAAACCCATAGGCTCTTCGATAAGCGCTCCAACCTGCGAATCATCGCGCAAACCCACACCGGAAGCCACTACCTCGAAACGCTTCGCTACCAGCGCAGCTTTTTCGATGGCCGCCACCGCGAAGCCGGGGCAGCCGGGTTCGATCAGGTCTTTCGACGCCTGTGGACCTTCCAATTTGCCCTGCGCGAGGCGTTGCTCAGCCTGGGCATGCTGGATGCCGTGCACGTGGTGGCGACCCACCGCCACCGCGGCGGCCGGCGTTAGCGGTCTACACTGGGGTGGCGCCAACGTCACAATCCACTTTGCCGACCGGAGGATAAGAGTATGTCAGAGCGCCCAGGAATTATCGCGCACCGAGGTTATAACGGTTGGTACCCCGAAAACACATTTCGGTCCTTCGATGAAGCCCTCAAGCTCGACGTGGCTGGTGTGGAGTGCGACGTCAACCTAACCAAAGACGGAGAAGTCGTAGTTATCCACGATCAGACGGTGGACAGGACGTCGGATGGCGCCGGCGCTGTTGGCGACATGACCCTAGAGGAGCTGCGCACACTCAATTTCGGTACCCACGGGGATCCGCAACGCATCATGCTTCTCGACGAACTCGTGGAGCTCGTCATGTCATACCCTGGAAAGCAGCTGCTCATAGAGACGAAGCATCCGTCTCCTTTTGGTGCACGCCTTGAGGAATCGGTAGCGGAAGTCCTGCGCGGCCGACAGCTCGATGCCGACCCACGGTTCAGCCTGATCTCCTTCAACCCCGAAGCAATTGCTCGGTTTCGACACTTATTACCGTCCTTGCGGTCATTCCTTCTCCTTGGACCTGATGAGGGAGTCCCGGAAATGCTCGAGGGTGCGACAGGATTTGGGCCTTCCATTTACCAAGCGCGGAGGGACGCCGGCTTCTTTGCCGATGTTGATGCCCCGTCCTACGTGTGGACGGTGAACCTACCGAAGGACATGGAGTGGTGCTGCGAAAACGGAGTATCGCTCATGGCAACCGACCTGCCAGAGCTGGCAATCGACGTGCTTTCGCGCAGTTAGCCAGCGTTAGGCTACATCCTCATCTGATCCGTCATGGACCGAAATGGTCTATCTAAAGAGACGGCGGAGTTTTCTCATTAACGCGACGTGATGTGAGGTCTTCCATCGTGATGCTTGTGATGTTCCCCACGCGCAGCATGGGTTTTCGAGTGCTCGGCTCCGGAAATTTTCCTGCTGTTTATCAAGTCAATACTTTCAATAAACTTTTTGTTTACTGCCTTGGTCTAGTTTCTTCTGCATGGCAATTTCCACCCCGGCAAGCGGGCTAACGGCTGCGATCCCTGCAGTCACTGAGAAGCCGGTCGTCTCCGAGGACTTCGCGCGTCATCCACGCAAACGGAAGCTCGATTGGAAACAGATCGGTCTTGCGGCATTGCTCGTTGGCCCGAACCTTCTCCTTCTCGTTCTTTTCACTTATCGGCCGTTGGTCGATAACATTCGCATCTCTTTCTTTAACTGGAATATTTCATCGCCGACGATGACCTTTGTCGGTCTTCAGAACTACATCGACTGGTTCCAAGCACCGGATACCGGACGCGTGGTGTTCAACACTGTCGTTTTTACTTTCTTCGCGGTGGCCGGTTCGATGGTTTTGGGACTGGCTCTGGCATTGCTGCTGGACCAAAAGCTTTTTGGTCGCGCTGCGGTGCGTTCGATGGTCTTCGCTCCCTACGTCATCGCAGGTGCGGCGATTGGCGTGGCCTTCCAGTTTGTCTTCGATCCCAACTACGGCCTCATCCAATACTTCTTGGGGATCATCGGGGTCGATGCGCCGAACTTTTACCAACAACAGAACTGGGCGCTGTTCATGATTACGGTGACCTACATTTGGAAAAACGTAGGCTACGTCTTCGTTATCTATCTGGCTGCTTTGCAAGGACGGCGCCGTGATCTTGACGAAGCATCGGAGATTGACGGCACCCCGGCCGCGCGACACTTCTTCCGTGTGGTCCTGCCGCAGCTTCGCGGCACCACCTTCTTCTTGTTGATTACCGTGCTGCTCAATTCCTTCCAGGTCTTCGACATCATCAATGCGATGACCGGTGGTGGACCGTTCGGCTATGGAACTTCCACGATGGTCTTCCAGGTGTACCAGGAAACCTTCATCAACAACCGTGCCGGCTATGGCGCAGCAGTAGCTACCATCATGTTCCTCGTAGTGCTTGTCATTACGGTGCTGCAGATTAAGTTGCAGGAAAGGATGGATAAGTAAATGTCCGAAAGCCACGCAATTCCGGCTTCCGTCCAAGTGGGGCTACCGCAAGCAAAGGGCGAGCTGCCACCGGTTCCTGGCTCACAGTCCCTCGCAGCTCCAGTCATCACCGAGGCCCAGCGCAAGCGCAAAGGCGAGCCAGTTGATCACAGTCATCCAGCAACGAAGGTTATAGGCTATATCGCCTTGGTACTGACGGTACTCATGATTATGGTGCCCTTGTACTTCATCTTCATCACCAGCTTCAAGTCTTTCCAGGACGTGTACTCGGACCCGATTTCTTTCTGGCCTAATCCGCTCGAGGCGGAAAACTACTCCTACGTCTGGCAGACCTCTGGCTTCTCGAGCTACCTGAAAAACTCCATCATCATCACCTTGGTCCTAACGGTGGTGGAGGTAGTCCTCGGCGTTTTGTCGGCCTATGCCTTTGCTTTTATTCGCTTTCCCGGCCGAAATTTACTCTTCCTGCTCATCATCGCGTCACTGATGGTGCCCAACCAGATTACGATCATTTCGAATTATTCGTTGGTTGCGTCGTGGGGCTGGAGAGATACCTACGCTGGCGTCATCATCCCACTCGCCGGCGTTGCGTTCGGTGCCTTCCTCATGCGCAATCACTTCCAGTCATTGCCCCCGGAAATTCTCGAGGCCGCGCGCATGGACGGGGCGGGCTTCTTTACCACTTTGTTCCGAGTGGTCCTGCCGATGTCGTGGCCAACGTTGTCCGCGTTTGTCCTCATCACGGTGGTCAATGAATGGAACCAATACCTGTGGCCCTTCCTGATTACGGATACACCGGCTGCAGCCACGCTGCCGGTGGGCCTGACCCGCTTGCAGGATGCGGAAGGCGTTACAAACTGGGCGCCGGTGATGGCCGGCACCGTGCTGACAACTCTGCCCATGATCATTATCTTCCTCATTCTTCAGAAGCCGATGATCAAGGGCCTGACTGCGGGCGCAGCCAAGGGTTAGTCTGACCGCCTGCTATCTCAACGCCCAACTCACTCAAGTCCCCCATATTCTTCACTTTTCAAGGAGAACCTCCACCATGTCTCGTAAGACCTCTACTCGCATCGCTGCCGTTTGTGCAGCACTGCTGACCACCGTGTCTCTGACCGCCTGCGCAGGTGGCTCGACCACTGCAGGAAGCGGCTCCAAGGATGGCGGCGATGCCAACACTATTACTTTCTGGTCCAATCACCCGGGATCCTCGCGCGACTTAGAGCAAGAGCTCATTGATGAGTTTGAGAAGGAAAACCCGGATCTCAAGGTTGAGCTGGTCACCGCGGGATCCAACTATGAGGAAGTTGCGCAGCGCTTCAATGCTGCCCTCGCAGGCGGCGATCTGCCTGACGTCCTCGTTGCCTCCGACGTCACCTGGTTCAACTTCGCACTGAATGAGGCCACCACGCCGCTCGATGACCTCTGGGAGATGAACGACATTGACTCGGAGAGCTACGTCGATACCCTGCGTGAAGACTACAAGTACAAGGACAAGCACTACGGCGTGCCGTACTCCCGATCCACGAACCTGATGTACTGGAACACCGATGACCTCAAGGCAGCGGGGCTTCCTACCGATCGTGGCCCGAAGGACTGGGAAGAGTTCGACGAGTGGGCTACCAAGATCAAGGACAAGCTCAACAAGCCGGCTGTTACTGTTCCGGATGGCTCCAGCTATCTCGACTGGTACTTCCAGGGCATGATTTGGGCCTTCGGTGGTTCTTACTCTGATGAATGGGAACCGAACTTCACGTCAAAGGAATCCATCGAGGCAGGTAAGTTCCTGCAGGAGCAAGTCAAGGCTGGGCATATCGAAATCTCCACTGACCCGACCGTCGCATTCGGCTCCGGCAAGGCCTCCGGTCTGTTGGAGTCCACCGGTTCCTTGGGTGGCCTGAAGGAGACGGCAACGATTCCGTTCATCACCACCTACCTGCCGGGCCCTGGTCCTTCGGCAGCGACTGGCGGTGCCGGACTGGCCGTGCCGGCTGGCATTTCTGACGAGCGCAAGGCTAACGCGGTTAAGTTCATTGACTTCCTGACTAATACCGAGAACACCATCAAGTTCTCCCAGAAGACGGGCTACATGCCGGTGCGCAAGGACGCCTTGGACGATCCGGAAGAGAAGAAGTTCTTGGAGGAGAACCCGAACGCGCAGACCGCTATCGAGCAGCTCAACGAGAACACCAAGCCGCAGGACTATGCTCGCGTCTTCGTACCAGGCGGCGGCCAGCGTATCGGTGGCGTTCTTGATCGCATCACCGTAGGTAATGAGGACGTGGAGACCGCATTCGGTGACCTGCAGAAGGAGACCCAGAGCGTTATCGACCGCGACATCACCCCGAAGCTCAAGTAACGCTTCGGATACTTTGAAAGGACACCATGGCTACAGTTGAATTCCGTCAAGCTTCCAGGATTTATGATCCGAAGAAGCCTCCGGCGGTTAGCCGCATAAACCTAGATATCAAGGACGGCGAGTTCCTCGTACTCGTCGGGCCTTCGGGCTGCGGCAAATCTACGACATTGCGCATGCTCGCTGGCCTTGAGCCAATCGACGAAGGGCAGATCTTCATCGACGGGGCTGACGTTACTGAAGCCCGCTCGCGGGATCGCGATGTAGCCATGGTGTTCCAATCCTATGCGCTGTACCCCAACATGACAGCGCGCCAGAACATGGCCTTTGCCTTGCAGAACGCCAAGGTGGATAAGGCAACCATCGAAAAGCGCGTGAATAATGCCGCGAAGATGTTGGAACTGGAAGACCTCATTGATCGCAAGCCTTCCGCGATGTCGGGCGGCCAGCGCCAGCGCGTGGCTATGGGACGCGCTATAGTTCGCCAGCCTAAGGTCTTTCTCATGGATGAGCCGTTGTCCAACTTGGATGCGAAGCTGCGCGTATCGACGCGTGCGCAAATCTTGCAGCTGCAGCGCGAGCTTAATACCACCACGGTCTACGTCACCCACGACCAGACTGAGGCCATGACCATGGGGGACCGCGTGTGCGTTCTCAAACAAGGCATCATTCAGCAGGTCGACGCGCCGAACACGTTGTATGAGAATCCGGGTAACTCGTTCGTGGCGACGTTTATCGGTTCGCCGGCTATGACTCTCATCGACAACGTCCCCTTCGTCGACGGTCGCGTTGTCGGCGGCAAGGACCATGCTTTGGACTACTACATGCCGCCGGAGCAGGCCGCGAAGGTGGCATCGGATCGCGTCATCGTCGGCGTGCGCCCAGAGAACTGGGAAATCGTTGGCGTGAACCAACCCGGTGAGCAATATGGTCTACCAGTTCGGGTCGACATTGTGGAGCACCTTGGCTCCGAGTTGTACGTCTACGGCGGCCGGGAGGAATCGGCGGACGACGTCATCGCAGTCCGCGGTGACCGGATCACTGTGAAGGTGCCGCGCGGCATTGCCGTGCACCAGGGAGACACGATCTACCTCCGCCCGATTAAGGGAGGTTGCGTGTTCTTCGCCCCAGACACCGAAATCAATTACGACTATCTCTAAGCTGCTTCCACCACGACTGACGTGCCGGTGGCGGGGCTCCCACGAGGGGTGCCGCCACCGGCATGGTGCTATGGAGTGACGACCGGACGGGAAGCCCTCTCCAACAGCACTGCAATCGAGTCATAGGTCTTGCCCGCAATCATTTCTAGACCCATCTCGCAGGTGCGGTTATCGGAGACGTACGCGTCGAAGTGCTCGGCGTCGAGAGAAGCGCGCTCCTCGCGGGTAGCGGACTCAACAAGCTCCGGGTGAAGCATGACGCGGTCGCCGGCGGAGCCACAGCACTGTGCCCCCTCAGGGATCTTGGCGTCACCGCAGAGGTTGGCCAAGTCAAGGAGGTCCTGGCTAATCCCCATGTGATCTGTCGAGCACGTCGGGTGGACGGCGATGCTGCCCATGCTCTTCACGATTGGCAGGTGTGGTGCAATTTCATCACGCAACCACTCCACGACATCGAGGATCTTTAAGTCCTCCCAGAGCTCACGGTCGGCGGGGGAGAGCGCCTCCGGAACCGAGTCGAGCAGCCCGTGGGTGCAGCTTGCCGCGTCAACCACGATGGGCAGGCGGCCGTGCTCCGACCAGTGCCAAAGATCGCGAACTATCTTTTGAGCCTGATATTCAAAGCCCTCTTTGTAGCCCTTGGATGACCACGGGGTGCCGCAGCAATCGCCCGCGACGTCTTCTGGGATCCACACTGGCTGGCCAGCGCGGCGACCAAGCTCGACAATGGCGCGCGGCAGGTCCACCGAATCCTTAGCGGCCCCTGCTGGGCGGCCGAAGATACGGTTAATGCACGCGGGGAAGTAAAGTGCACCAGCACCCTCGCGCGGAGTTTCCGGCAGACGCGATGCAGCCTTCGGAAGTGGGCCCGGGACGGTCGGCAGCAAGTCGGGGGCCACTACGTTACGCGCCATGTTGGCCCCCAGTTCCAGAGGCTTGTGAGGAACTTTGTTGGCGGAGACGATGCCAGCGCGGGCAAGCTTCTCTACCAGCTCCCAGCGCTGCGCCGTCGTGAGCGCCACTTTCTCGCGGGCAGGGGTTGCCTGCTGAGAACGTAGCTGCTTCATGACCGCTCCGGTATCGATGCTGATCGGGCAGGGGATAGAGCACGTGCCGTCGGCCGCGCACATGTCGACGGCGTCGTACTGATACTCCTTCTGCAGCTGCGCCAGGACTTCTGAGCCTTCTTCCTGCCGAGCCATCTCGCGGCGCAAGACGATGCGCTGGCGTGGGGTCACCGTGGCGTGGCGGGAGGGGCAGACAGGCTCACAGAAGCCACACTCCACGCAGGGATTGATCTCACTTTCGACCTTGGGGAAGGACTTGAAGTTGCGCAGGTGAATGGTCTGGTCGCGCGTGAGTTTTACGTTCGGTGCGAGGATGCCCTTGGGATCGATCATGTTCTTGACTTCCCAGAAGAGCTCGAAGGCCTCCGTGCCCCACTCGTGCTCCAGGAAGGGCGCCATGTTGACGCCAGTGCCGTGCTCGGCCTTCATCGAGCCCTGGTATTTATCAATGACCAGCTCAGCCAAATCATCCAAGAACGCGGCATAAGACTCACGCTCCTCCTCAACGTCGAAGCGCGGGGTGAAGAAGAAATGCAGGTTGCCAAAGGCAGCGTGCCCCATAACCGATTCCGGGTAGCCATACTTGGCCTGCAAGTCCAACAGGTCCGCTGCAGCTTCGCCGACCTGCGACGGTGGGAAGCAGACATCCTCGGTGATATAGGCCGTGCCATTCGGGCGATCCGCACCCAGCAGCCCGTACAGGCCATTGCGTAGCTCCCAGGCGCCGCGCATTCCTTCTGCGGTGGTGAGGAATTCGAGGGGGCGCAGTAGTGGGGCGTCGGCAAGCACTGCGCGCAGGCGTTCCATGGCCTTGTCCAGGTCTGCCTCGTCGCTGCCGCCGACCTCCACGAGGAGTGCTGCGGCATCGTCATCGAGGTTGCGCCAGGACTCCGGGGCGTGCGCATAGTGCTCGGCGGAGCGGCGCATCACCGGGGCCACTAGGAGCTCGCAGGCCTCCGCGCCGGTCTCCATGATGGGGTGCACGTAGTTGGCGGCATCGCGGAGATTGGGCAGCTCGACCCATGTCGTGGCCTTCACGCGCGGTAGCTTCACCGTGCGGATGACGGATTCGGTGATGGCACCGAAGATGCCCTCGGAGCCAATGAGGAGGCGCTTGAGGATGTGCACGGGCTCGTCCTCGTCGAGGAAAGCATCGATGCGCAGGCCGTTGGTGTTGCGAATGGAGAACTTGGTGCGCAGGAACTCCACCATCTCGGTGTTGGCGCGTAGCTTGTCGCGGAAGGCTAGCAGATCGGCGTGGAGCTTCGGCTCCTGCTTGCGGAAGGCCTCATCGCCGCGCGAGGTATCGACGATGGTGCCGGATGGCAGGACGAAGATGAGCTCTTCGATGCTGTGGTAGCTGTCGCGTTCCAAGGAGCAACGCATGCCGCCGGAGTTATCCGCCAGCACGCCACCGATAGTGCATACGGACGTGGAACCCGGGTCAGGCCCCAGCATGAAGCCGTGGCGGGAGAGTACTGCTTGGGCATCGCCCAAAATGACGCCGGGGCGCGACCACAACGTGCGGCCTTCCTCGCGCACTTCCATGCCACCGAAGTGGGTCTTGACATCGACGAGGATGTCGTCGCCCATAGCTTGGCCGTTGAGCGAGGTTCCTGCAGCGCGGAAGGTCATGTGGCGATCGTGGCTATCGCAATACTTCATCAAGGCAGACAGGTCCGCCGCGTTGCGTGGAGAGACCACGATGTTGGGGATGGAGCGGTAGGGGCCGGCATCGGAGGAGAAGCGCACGAGGTCGCTGAGACGTCCATGCACGTTTTCTGCGCCGACGATGGCTTCCATGTCCGCGAGGAGTTCGGCGGGGGAGCCGTTCTTGAAGCGTGCGGGGACGGCGTCGGCCTGGCTTGTGGTGCCGGCTGGGCGTGAGAAACGAGAGGAATCGGGGCTTAGTAGCTTGGACATGTTTCTAATCTATCGCTTGATAGTAAATATGGGTCAAACCGGGTACGTGAGGTTCATCATATGAGATACTCAATTCATCTAGTGAGACACCTTCTGGAAAGGAGACACCGTGACGAACCCACACGCAGAAGGGGAGACCGGCGAGAAACTCGCCGTGTATATCTTCCCAATCGTCATCATTGTCTGCGCCATCATCGCATTCATTAGCCCTAGTACTTTTGAGCCGGTGGGGCAGTACACCTCGCAACTACTGATGGTCATCATGTTCTCGATGGGCCTGACTTTGACCATCCCGGACCTGGCCCTGGTGGCGAAGCGCCCATTGCCCATCTTCTTGGGTGTTATCTGCCAATTCGCCATCATGCCGACGAGCGCTGTACTCGTGGCAAAGCTGCTAGGGCTTTCCGACGCCGCCACCGTCGGCCTCATCCTCCTTGGCTCTGTCCCCGGCGGCACCGCATCCAACGTCATGGCCTACCTGGCCAAGGGTGATGTGGCGCTTTCGGTGGCGATGACCTCGGTATCGACACTCGTTTCACCGGTTATTACGCCCCTGCTCATGCTGTGGCTGGCGGGGCAGACCGCGGAGGTCGACGGCGCCGGCATGATGTGGTCGCTGGTTCAGACGGTGCTTATCCCCGTGGGTCTGGGACTTCTCTTGCGTGTTATTGCCAGTAAGGCGGTGGACAAGATTCTTCCGGCTTTGCCGTGGGTAGCCATCGCCGGCATTGGCGGTGTGGTCATGGCGGTGGTGTCGAAATCTCAGGATAAGTTGGTCACCGTTGGTCTCGTGGTGTTTATCGGCGTGGCTATCCAGAACCTCATCGGCTTCCTTTTTGGCTATTACTCAGCCAAGCTGGCGCGTGAGCGCGAGGCTGCGGCGCGAACTACGGCAATCGAGGTGGCAACGCAGAACTCTGGCCTTGCCTCCGCACTGGCGCTGCAATTCTTCACTCCGGAGGCGGCGCTGCCGGGCGTCGTGGCCGCGGTGTGGGCAAACGTCACTGGTGCACTCTTTGCTGCCATCGTGCGCCGCAAGCCCATCGGCGACGAGGTGGAATCCAGTAAAACTGCCGTTTCTGTGTAGCAGGTTACCCATCCGCGCAACTATCTCCGCATAGGTGGTTGGCACATGTTTGCCGACCACCTTTTCTATTTGTGCAGACCTGGAAGTGCATTCCGCCCAGGTGGTCGTCGTCAAGCGCCCAGGCAGTGCTTTGCGACGACCAGCGAGTCTGCACTTCCAGGTCTGCACTTTTAGAGGCGGCGGGGCACGGTGCGACAAAAAATCTCCCCGGCCTTCGGTGCGAAACACCAGAAGGAGCCGGGGAGAAGTCTGCGTCTGAAAGCCGGTTAAACCTCCGAAAGGTCTTGGTCTTTCAGCTCCTGCATCATGAGGATTGCGATGAGGGAGACGAAGCAGACGATGATGAGGTAGTAGCCCACATAGTTTACGTTGTAGGCACTGACCAGCCAGGTTGCAATGAACGGGGCGACGGCGGCGCCGAGGATAGATGAGACGTTGTACGCAATGCCGGAACCGGTGTAGCGCACGTTGGTGGGGAAGAGCTCCGGAAGGACAGCAGACATAGGGCCAAAGATGAGGCCCATGATGAACATGCCGACGAGCAGGAAGCCAAGAACGGAGTTGCGATCAGCATTCTCGATGCCCAGGAAGAAGGGGAAGCTGAAGCCGAAGGCAATCATGATGAGCGAAGTTACGGTCAAGATTGGCTTGCGTCCGTATTTATCGGACAGCATGGAGGAGACGGGGATGCCGATCATGAACATGAAGATGGAGATCAATTGGATCTCCAAGAACTCGAGGTAGGGGATTCCCAGGCCCAGTTCCTTGGTCTTATCGCCTATACCGTAAGAGAGAATCCAGGTGGTGACCAGGTAGAACAACGTGTAGCAGGAGACCATAACGAAAGTGCCGATGATTATCGGCTTCCAGGCGATGCGGAAAGCCTCCACCATAGGAGTCTTAACCTTTTTGCCTTCGTCAACGGCCTGCTGGAAGACAGGAGTTTCTTCCAAGCGCAGGCGTACATAGAGGCCGATGAGAACCATGACGGCGGACGCGAGGAAAGGCAGGCGCCAGCCCCATTCCATGAAGGTGCCGGTGGTGTCGCCGCGTGAATAATCCATGGTGGCCACCAGGGTCAAGAAGAAGCCGTTAGCTAAGAAGAAGCCGAAGGGTGCGCCAAACTGAGGCCACATGGCAGCAGAAGCACGCTTGCCTTCCTCAGCGGTTTCGGAAGCTAACAGGGCGGCGCCGGACCATTCACCGCCCAGGCCCAAACCTTGGCAGAAGCGCATCAGGGCCAACAGGGCAGGCGCGATAATGCCTGCGGTCTGGTACGTTGGCAGGATGCCGATAATAAAGGTGGCGATACCCATTGTCAGGAGCGCACCGACGAGCGTGGCTTTGCGGCCCACGCGATCGCCGAAGTGCCCAAAGACTAAGGAGCCCAGCGGCCGTGCAATGAAGGCAAGGCCGAAGGTTGCAAAGGACTGGAGCAGGGCAACGGTGGGGTCTTCGGTCTTCGGAAAGAAGAGAAAAGGAAAGACGGCTACGGCTGCCGTGGCATAAATATAGAAGTCGTAGAACTCGATGGTCGTGCCGATGGTTGAGGCCACAGCAATACGAACACGGTCACGTTTAGTGAGTTCCGGTGTTGTGCCCGTTGGCGTTGGCAGCGTGGTGTTGACGGCGGTCATGTGCGAGGCGCCCTCCTTGATGATTTCGATAGGTCGATTGGTTGTGGAGGAAACACTACCGTCTCATGTATTGAAATGAAAGTCTCATTGCGTGAAAACTTCAGCGTGGCGGAGTTGTGGCACGGGGCGGAGAGTGGAAGTGTCGATAATCTGACATAATGTACATTATCGGACAATAAGATATTGAATGGGCGGAGTGAGATCTTTCAACGTGCACTGTTCGGGTCTACGCCCATGCCTTGACTGTGCGGCGACAACTCGCCTGCGGGTTACCAGGGCGCCACCCTGGGCAATATTAAGCACACTTGGCGGCCGTCTGGCGACTGGTGTTGGTTTCCGAGTTGCTGGTCGTCTCCGTGCTGCTGGTTCCACGCTATGAAGCTTTTAACGGCCGGGTGGTCGCTTTGCGCACCGCGCTTTGATGTGGGGTCGTGACCGTTTGTGTGCGGGGGCGCCGCTATTGGCGGCCGCTCACCTTGATCTGTGCCTCCCTGGTGGCAGTTGGCCGGACCTCTTCTATTGCCCATATATAGTCACTGTTACGTAATTGGGCTGTGTTTCCGTGCCTGCGGCGAGTGCCAGTTTTAGCGCTGACGGTAGGCGATCACCAGCTGCACCGCTGTGAGAGTTACGAGCACCACCGAAAAGGCAGCAAGGAGCTTCATCTCCTGCAACCAAATAAAGATGCCGAACCCTGCAAGCACGATGAGCCGGATCCACAGGACTGGAATGAGATGGCGAGAGTTCATAAGCAACCGTGGCTATTTCTTCTCAAAGGTGACGCGGACGTTGATCTCGCCGGTTTCGGAGATTCGCGCGGCGATCATCTCGGGAGTTTCAATGTCAAAATCGAGGCGGTTGATCGGGATATCGCCGCCTAAGATAATGGTGTCACCATCGCGGACCACCTGGAAGTCCTGGGTCACGCTCTTGGTCTGTCCATGGATGGTGAGATCGCCGCTAAGCGGGACGGTGGCCAGTGAGCCGTCGTCAGGCACGGCGGAAACGTCAGCGGGTTCGGTCAACGTAAAGGTGGATTCTGGGTACTTTGTGACCTCAAAGAGCTTCGTCTTCATGTTCTGATCGCGCACCTTTTTGTCCGTGGTTAAGGAAGTCATGTCCACGGCGATGCGCGCTTCTTCAACGATGCCGTCCTGAATGGTCGCCTGGCCGGTGACATGCTTGGCTGAGCCGGATGTTGTGCGCTTATCCGCTGGGAGGATTTCGTCGATAGTAAAACCTGCCGAGGTGTGGTTAAATGCCGATCCTTGCGCCACGTGCCATTCGCCATCGACGTCTGTGGTAGCGGCCTGGACCTTATCCGCGTTGATGGGCTCGGTGTGGACGCCCCGGCCCATAATCAGAGAGAACGCCAGCGGCCCTAGCGCCAGCGCTGTGGAGGCCACGATCAGGATCACGAAGATGCTGACAATCAGTTTGCGGTTGCCTAGTAAAGATTTCATGTGCTATCTCAATTCCTCAAGCTTGCGGGCCAGTGTGACCAGTTCGGCACACAGTTCTTCCATTTCTTCCGCGCTGGCGCTTTCCGACGCCGCTGTAGCAACATCCTCAGCGCAACACCGCAGCTCAAAAAGGCCGTCGCGGAGGCGATCAGCCTTCTCTGGAGTTAGGATGACGGCATCCGCAGGAATGGGCGTTCCAACCACGTTGTGGCGCTGCTCGTAGGCTCGCTGCTTGCAGGACGGCGAGCAGAACTTGCGTGGCCTACCCCGGCCGCCCTGCGCGATTTCCTTGCCACACCACTGGCAGGTTGCCGGGCCGCGCCTTGGCGGTGTGCTGGGCTGCGGATCCTGTGTACCAATCACCTCAATCACCTTAGCCCATTAACCCGAGGGTGGGAACAAAGGCAAGGGGCCATTCGTTATAATGATAGATCTTTGGGTGATATAGGTCGACCCTGATCCCTTTCCTACCTCAACACTTGAAAAGGATGATGTTGCATGGCAGATCGCGTACTCCGTGGCAGCCGCATGGGCGCAGTGAGCTACGAAACCGACCGCGACCACGACTTGGCCCCGCGCCAGATGGTGAAGTACCGCACCGAAGACGGCGACATCTACGAGGTGCCCTTCGCTGACGATGCGGAGATTCCCGAGGAGTGGATGTGCAAGAACGGTAAGCTCGGCACTCTGGTTGAGGGCGAAGGCGTAGAGTCCAAGCCCGTGAAGCCGCCGCGGACCCACTGGGACATGCTGCGCGAGCGTCGCTCCATTGAGGAGCTGGATGAACTCTTGACGGAGCGCATTGAGAATCTGCGTTCGCGACGTCGCGCGGCGGCACGCCTCCTCAAGGAGCAGAAGGCGCAGGAAGAAGGAGAGGCCTAGCAGCCTTTGCGCGCCGCATAGAATTCTTAAGGGTAGTGAATCCACGAAGAAGTGGATACCACTACCCTATTTTTCGTTTTGGGCCCAGCCTGCCCGCAGCGCCTTATGCAGCGCTGCCATCGGGTGAATCGGAATTGAGTTCGGGCCATTGTAGCGCTAACTCAGCGAGATAGACTGCGAGGGCCGGACCGAGCACAACGAGAAAGAACAGGTAGCCTCCCCACTGCGCAGGGAAAAAGAGTGGGTACAGCACTAGCAGTGCCCAAGGGCACACTGCTAGAAGCGTACGCGGAAGGTGCGCTACCGCCTTCATCATGGCCGTTGTGCACCGTTGGCTAAACCTCAACCCCGGCGCATCGAGGTGGAAGAACCACACACTAATGCAGCTTATGACAATGAGGCCTGAGACCAGCGCAGCGCGAAGCACTACGCCCATCGTCCCGAGCTCAGCCTTTGCGATAATGGCGAATTCATAGGCGGCCAAGGCGCCTACGGCGAGGCAAATGAGCCACCATGCAGTGTTTACCCCGGGACGCGTCAAAAGGCCCCGAACGAAGGCTGAGCCGCGGCGGGAACCTTCTTCGCGAACCATCTGACCAGTCACCGCGTGAGCGGTGCGTAGGGACATTCCCCCAGTGAACACGGGAAAACACGTGATAACCAGGAGAACGTTAACGATGACGAGGTCAGCGAAGAGGCTCAGAGCAGCATAGAACTTCGATTCGGGGCCGAGCATGCGGTTCATGGTTTTCTAACCTACCGCACTGCGGATTAGCCCTTGACAGCGCCAGCAGCAACACCCTCGATGATGTGCTTCTGCGTGGAGAAGTAGAAGATGACGATAGGAATAATGGCCAGAACCAGCATCGCCATCATGGCGCCCATATCGCGGTTGCCGTTGGAGCCAACGAAGGACTGGATGACTACCGGGATGGTCTTGTAGCGGGTGGACAGGCCGATGACCAGGTACGGCAGCAGGTAGTCGTTCCATACCCACATGGCGTTGAGAATGGCCACGGTGATGGCAGTCGGCTTAAGCATAGGCCACACCACGCGGAAGTAGTTCTGGAGCGGGCCGCAACCGTCGATCATCGCGGCTTCCTCGACGTCCAAGGGGATGGACTTGACGAATCCGGCAAACATGAACACCGATAGACCGGAACCGAAACCGAGGTAGAGCACCACGATGCCGATCGGGTTGTTGAGGTGAAGCATGTCTGCAATCTTGACCGTCGGGAACATGACCATCTGGAAGGGGATAATCATGGACACCACGAAGAGGTAGTACAGAAGGTTCGTCCACCACGTCTTGACGCGCGTGATGTAATAGGCGGTCATCGCGGAGAAAAACACGATGACAATCACGGAGAGAATCGTAATGACGAACGACCACAAGGTCGCTTCCAAAAAGCCCTGCTTGGTCAAGCCCACCATGAAGTTCTCGAAACCGACCCAGGTTTCACCGATGGGTAGGGAGAAAGGATCGGATGAGATAGCGAACTTGGACTTAAAGGAATTGATGAAGATGAAGAGGATCGGGCCAAGGAACACGATGGTAAAGAACACCAGGATGGCGTAGACAATGAACTTGGCGCCGCCGGACATCCTGGTCTGGTTGTCCGTAGGAAGCTGGTGATCCTTCTTCTTCGGGGCCGGTGCGGCCTGCGCTGAAGTACTGGTAGTCATGACTTAAGCCTCGATTTCCTTGGAGCGGGTCGTGCGCAACTGGAAGTACGCGATGACGACCACGACGACGACGAAGATGACGGCCTTGGCCTGCCCCACGCCCTCGACGTTCATACGGTTGAACAACGTATTGACGATGTTGAGGGCGACCATCTCAGTTTGTCCGCCAGGTGCACCGTTGGTCAGTGCAAGGTTTTGGTCGAAGAGTTTGAAGGAATTCGACAAGGTCAGGAAGAGACAAATGGTGATTGACGGCATGACCATCGGAATGGTGACGTGGCGCAGCATTTCCCACTTGTTGACACCATCGAGCTCAGCGGCCTCGAGAAGCTCCGGCGGGACATTTTGTAAACCGGCGATGTAAATAATCATCATGTAGCCGATCAGCTGCCAATTAAGCAGCATGATGAGGCCGGCGTAGCCGAATTTCCAGTCCGCGCTAATAGTCGTGGAATAGTGCGAAAGCACGGCGTTGATCATGGTCTGCCAGGTATAGCCCAGGACGATGCCGCCGATGAGGTTCGGCATAAAGAAGACCGTGCGGAAGAAATTTGTGCCGCGAAGCTTGCGGGTCAGCATCCACGCCAAGAGGAAGGCGAAGACGTTAACGGTGATCACGGAGACAATGACCACGAGGACGGTGAAACCGAAGGCTGAGATGAATCCTTCGCGTTGGGAGAAAGCTTTGACGTAGTTGTCGATGCCAACCCACTTGGCGTTAGTGATGGTGGTGAACTTCGTAAAGGAGAGGAAGAAACCCACGATAAACGGCACCAAGAAGGCAATCATGAATGCCAGAAGGGTGGGCAAGACAAAGACTGGGAAGTACTTCTTCAGCGTTGCTTGCATGGTGGTGAAACCTTAAATTCAGGTGGTGCCACACGTTTCCCAAAGGATGGCGGCGAGGAGAGGGGGGCTGAGGGCGTGGAACAAACTGACGAGTACGTGCCATGCCTCTCACCTACTCCCCTCCCCGCCCTCCGTTTGGGAAGGCGGATGGCGAGGGGATGGGACTAAAGGTTTAGCCCCAGTTGGATTCCTTTTCAGCAGCCCAGTTGTCCTTGAACTGCTTGACGACGTCATCCCACTTCAGGGTGCCGGAGGCATACTGAGACAGGGCTTGGCCGAAGTCATCCTTGAACTGCTGTGACGGGAAGTACTGGAAGTTCCACGGGTAGGTGGTGAGGTCTTCGTTGTCGATAGCTTCCGCGACCTGCTTTGCCAGCGGGTCATTCGGAGTGTCTTCTGCGGAGTAGTTCTTGAACGGGGCAATGAAGCCAAGGTCCTTAACCACGTGCTCCTTGCCGGCATCGGAGGTGAAGAGCCAGTCCACGAAATCCTTGGTAGCCTTCTGGTCTGCCTCGGAAGCCTCCGAGTTCACACCCAAGTAGTTTTCGGTACCGACGTTGATGCCGTGCTTCTCCTCATCCGGCAGGCCCATGTACATCGGCAGGAACTTGATCTTGTCTTCCTTGACTACGTTGCCGGAGGTCTCGGAAATCTGGGACCAAGCCCAGTTACCGTTTTGGACCATGGCGGCCTTGCCCTGAGCGAACTCAGCCATGGAGTCAGAGACCGTCTTAGACGGGGCAAGAGACTTCTCGACGGTGGAGTTGTCCAGGTAGAGATCGAAGAGGTTCTTGTACTCCTTGTTATAGGAGAAGTCGATTTCGTTGGTGTCCTCGACGCCCTTGTCTTGGTACTCCTGCCAAATCGGAGCGTTGGCCAGGTGTGTCTGCCAGCGCCAGTCCTCGCCGGAGGTCAGTGAGGTGGAGGCAAAGGCGCCCTCAATGCCGAGCTCGTCCTTCTTCGCCTGCATGTCCTCGGCGACTTCCTTGAGCTTCTGGTAGCTCTTGATCTCATCGGTGGACTTGATCTTTGCCCCGGAGGTGGCGATGTACTTGTCGAAGATCTCGTCGTTGTAGATGATGCCGAAGCCCTCGACAGCGAACGGGACGCCGCGTACCTCTCCATCTTCAGTGGTCAGTGGCGGGATGTCATCGGTGAGCTGCTTAGCTACCTCGGTATCCGACATGTCTGCCATGTAGTCTTGCCAGGTGATGAAACCAGCCGGGCCGTTGACCTGGAAGAGGGTCGGTGCTTCATCTTTGCCGATCTCAGCCTTGAGGGTCTGCTCATAGGAGCCGGAGGCTGCGGTGACGACCTTGACCTTGACGCCGGTCTCTTCGGTGTAAGCCTTTGCGATCTCCTGGTAAGCGGCATCCTGTTCTGGCTTGAAGTTCAGGAAGTAGACATCGCCTTCGTCGTCAGTAGAGCCTGAGCAGGCGACGAGACTTGCGGCGGCCAGCATGGAAGCCATGCTGATGGATGCGATGCGAGTAAGACGCTTCATGTGGTCCTCATCTTTCTTGATGAAAAGCGGGATGTTGAGCCGTAGATAGACAACCGGCTCGTATGCGGTTATGTCTGGGCGATCCTCCATGACAAAGGCTCTTGCCCAGTGCTACCAGTTGGTCCATAGCTGGTTACTATCCGACTATGAACTGGTTAGCCTGTCTCCTACCTTAGTGAGGTATTCCACACGATCAAAAGAAATCGGGCCTAAAACGCCCGATTGTGACTATATCCATATTCGGGCATGAGATCGCTCCCCATTTAAGGGGCGATCGGGCCTAAAACATACAAAACGATATAAGAAACGGCTGAGAGCGGCTCGATAGACTTGAGCTATTGAGCGGTGTTGGGGCACACGGGCGGTTATGACAAGTCGTCATCCGAGGCCGAGATCTGAAGCAGCCGAGCCTCGTCGCGGCGGGCGGGCAATACGGAAGAAAGATAGGACGCCGTGGCCTCTGGGAGGGTTACGGCCTCTCCCCTTTCTTGGGCGAGGAACCAGCGGTGGTCAACGATCTCGTGGAAGATCTGTGCCGGTTCCAGCTTGTGGAGCATCTCGACGGGAACCGCAGCGATGGTCGGCTCATACTCATGCGTCATCCACAAGTGCGCAGCCTGGGTCAGCCCAACATGAGGGCCGCACTCGATGGCCTGATAGGCCTGGATAGAGCCCAATAAGCGTTGAGCTTGGTGCTCTTCGACGCTCAGTCCTGTCAAGCTCAACAGCTCCGAACGATAGTGGCCGGGATCGACTACCACAGGGCGAATGCGCACGACCTGTTTCGACGCGTCCTTGGTGACCTTGAGCTCCCCCACGTCGAAACCCAGCTGGTTAAGGCGGTCGATTCTCTCGGAGACGCGCCAGTACTCGCTGGCATCTACGGATTCTTCGGCGGTTAGCTCTGTCCACAATTCAAGGTAGGAACTCTCGACCAAGCTTCCGAGGGCGATAACATCGATATCTTGATCTAGGCATTCACCTGCCTGCAAGTCCATGAGCTCACCGATGATGTTGACGCGGGCAATGTCGACGTCGTAAAGCCTGCGTGACTCGGAGAGATTGGGCTGGAACTCCCCTGTTTCGGCGTCGACAAGATAGGCTGAATAAGTCTCGGCATCACGCCGGAAAAGGGTATTCGACAGCGATACATCACCCCAGTAGAAGTTGAGCAAGTGCATCCGCACCAAAAGCACCGACAAGGCGCGGATGAGCTTCTCCGCTTCGACGACTGTCAGGTGCCGCGAGAAGATCTCGCGGTACGGAAGAGAAAACTCTAGGTGTTCAGTCACCAGAGCTGCGGTGAGCTCTCCGTAGCTTTCTACAGCCGGCTGGCGTCCCGTGATGACTGCAACGGGACGCACGCTGGGAGCGCCGAGGCGCTGCAGCTCACGCAGCATCTTGTACTCGTGGTGAGCGGTACGCGCACCAATCTCCTTGACTGCGACGATGCCGCGATTGATCCCCACGAAACGCACGATATGCCGGGAAATGCCCCTGGGCAGTGCGGCGATGAGATCATCGGGCCACTGTTCCAGGGGCGTATCCCAAGGCAACGCCAGCAATGCCGACGCGTACGTCGAAGAGGTGATGCTCATGGACTCTTTCATGTCGAGTCACTCCACCTTCTTTGCTGATTTTGGCCTAGAGCTTTGCCACAGCCGTGCTGACGTTCGCGACATGTTCCGCGGGTCAGCCGGCATATGGGCTTAAGGGAGGCGCTTGCCAGTCGACGCCGAGAAGTTGTGCTGGCCGCCTTCCACGATGCGTGCGTGGAAAATGCTGCCCGGGGCAGGCGCAGTGTTCGGAGCTGCACGAACGACGATCTGGCCCGACTCGGGAACGTCTTCGCTCGAGGAGCCGAGATCACCTTCGCCCACCAATTTTCCGTAGAGGAAGGAGTCGGAACCAAGCTCTTCCACGAAGTCAAGCTTGATCGGGATGGAGAGATCGGTGGACTCGCCCTCGGGGATGATTTCGAGGGCCTCTGGGCGGAAGCCGATGGTGATGCGACCGTTATCCTCCGGCGTCATCGCAGCGACAGTTTCCGGGGAAAGCTTGATACGAGCATGGCCGGAGGTTGCGTTACCGTCCTTGACAGAGAAGGTGCCCAGGTTCATTGCCGGGGAGCCGATGAAGCCGGCGACGAAGACGTTGGCGGGGCGGTCGTAGAGCTCGCGGGGTGCGCCAACCTGCTGAAGGTAACCGTCCTTCAGTACAGCGATGCGGTCACCCATGGTCAAGGCCTCAGTCTGGTCGTGGGTGACGTAGACGGTGGTAACCCCAAGCTTGCGCTGCAGGGCTGCGATCTGGGTACGGGTCTGCACGCGCAGCTTGGCATCGAGGTTGGACAGCGGCTCATCCATGAGGAAGACCTGCGGGTTACGCACGATTGCGCGGCCCATGGCAACACGCTGACGCTGACCGCCGGACAGGGCCTTCGGCTTGCGCTCAAGGAATTCGGTAAGACCCAGGGTGGCGGCGGCTTCGTCGACACGCTTGTTAATTTCGTCCTGGGACTTGCCGGCGATTTTCAGGGCGAAGCCCATGTTCTCGCGCACGGTCATGTGCGGGTAGAGAGCATAGTTCTGGAAGACCATGGCGATATCTCGGTCACGCGGGGCAACGTGGGTGACGTCTTTGT
This sequence comes from Corynebacterium hesseae, assembly GCF_037850265.1. NCBI lineage: Bacteria > Bacillati > Actinomycetota > Actinomycetes > Mycobacteriales > Corynebacteriaceae > Corynebacterium > Corynebacterium hesseae. The sequence continues at coordinate 1,422,192 of NZ_CP137211.1, read as the reverse complement.
CGCCGATGTAGATGGCACCGTCGGTGACGTTTTCCAAGCCGGCCAGCATGCGCAGCGTCGTGGACTTACCGCAGCCGGAGGGGCCGACGAGGACGAGGAATTCGCCATCGGCGATTTCCAGGTTGAACTTCTTGACGGTGGGTTCCTTAGCGCCTGGGTAGGTCAGGGACGCATCTTTGAACGTTACGGTTGCCATAGCAAACTCTCCTCCATCGGCAGGTACGTGCCGAACGATCCGTAGTGTGAGAATGAAGTGAAGCAAGTCACTGTGCACCAGAGAAAGTGCCACCTACGACATTAGCACTGGTGGTGGTTATTACCGCAAAAGCCCGAAAACCATGACAGGTTTTCAGGCTTGTTTGCCTTATGCGAGGCTCGAAAGGTCAGCGTGCCTTTCCTTGGAGAGACTGGATTTTAACGGCTGAGCATTCCTTTAACCAGGCTGGATACCTCGGACACAAAGTCAGACACGGCATTCTTAGCCGTGGCGGCCTTGGAACCAAGCTCCATATCCTTCACTGTGCGGGAAGTGATCTTGGATACTTCCGAGGTGAAGTCGCTGACCTGCTCGGAGCGGTGAGCGACTCCCCACTTGGTCACCTCGAGCAGGGAATCCTTGACGAAGGAGCCGTCCAGCTTGGATTCTCCCAGCTCGCGCTCGGTGAAGGTAATCGGAACCTCGCGGACATCGAAGCCATCCTTGATGGCGCGGAAGGCAACATCTACCTGGAAGATGTAGCCGGCGTTGGATAGTTCCTCAAAGTCGAGGTGCTCTAGCAGTTCGCGACGGAAGGCGCGGTATCCAGCGGTCATGTCGTTGATGCCAGCGCCCAGCGCCACCGAAATGTACTTGTTGCCCAATCGGGACAGTAGCTCGCGGTTGGCCGGCCAGTTCACAGTCTCTCCACCCGGCACATAGCGAGAACCGATCACCAAGTCAGCACCCTTGTCGATCTCCTCGAGCAAGAGGTGGAGCTGCTCCGGGGCGTGGGAGCCGTCCGCGTCCATCTCGCAGAGCACCTGGTAGTCCTTCTCCAGGCCCCACTCGAAGCCGGCGATGTAGGCGCCGAGGAGGCCGCCCTTGCCCTCGCGGTGAAGGACGTGCAGGTGAGAATCCTCGGCGGCCAGCTTGTCCGCGGCCTCTCCGGTGCCGTCCGGGGAGTTATCGTCCACGATCAGGATGTGAACCTCCGGGGTGGCCTTGCGCACGCGGCCGGTAATCAGCGGCAGGTTCTCAATCTCGTTGTAGGTGGGGATGATGACCAGAGTAGATTCGCGGGTCGAGCTCACTAGTTCCTTGCTCCTTTTGGTTTCTGCTTTAAGGCGCGCTGCGCCGTCCGGACAAGCGGGTGGAATAGATCGCGTACAGCGCGCAGACCGTTCCAATAATAGTCATGAGCCACTGCAGGAGCGAACCATAACGCACCGCAAAAGTACGCCCCTCTCGGAGCGGAAGCTCTTCTTCGAGATAAGCCGGTTCAAAGATCCCACTGTCCTGGCTCACGGAACCATCTGGGTGCACGATGGCCGAGACCCCTGACGTGGCCGCCACAACGACGGCACGATCTGCTTCCATGGCGCGCAGACGGCTCATGGCCAACTGCTGGTAGGTCATATCGGAATCACTGAACGTGGCGTTATTTGTTGGCGTCGTGAGAATCTGCGCCCCGTTGTTAATCGCGGTTCGAAAGGCCTGGTCAAAGCTCACCTCGTAGCAGGTGGCAACGCCGACCGCAGTCCCGGCCATGGTCACCATTCCTGGCCCGTCACCGGGTTTCATGTCGCCTGCGAGATCCACCAGATCGGTAATCCGCGCAAAGAAGTCACGCATCGGCATCGTTTCGCCAAAAGGCTGCAGGTACTTCTTGTAGTGATGCTCCCCCACCGATCCATCCGGGTTGAATACCTGCATGGTGTTGCGCGCACCGACCTCATCGCGCGTTAACGTGCCGACGAGGATGGGGGCGTCGATGTCGTGGGCGGCGGCGTCGATAAGCGCCCGTGCGTCGTCGTTGGCAAAAGGATTGATATCGGAGGAGTTCTCCGGCCAGATGACGATGTCAGGCCGTGCACCATCCTGTGCCGCTTGCTCGGTGACGCGGACGTGGTTATCCAGCACCGCGCGGCGCTGCGCGGCGAAGTCGAGCCCAAGCCGCGGAACGTTTCCCTGGACAGCGGCTACCGTCACAGTACCCGTGGTATGGCTAGGGCGATTCACGCCCTGCGCAGCTACAAGTCCGGCAAGCAACGGCACCGCTAAGAAGGCACAGGCCAACCGTGGCGTGCGCGCAAGCCCCACCAGACCCGCGCCGATGCAGACGACCGCACAAGTAATGAGCGCGGGACCACCCCACGGGGCGAGGTTGGCCAACGGTCCTTCGATCTGACCCCACGCCAGGCGCACCCAGGCAAAGCCTCCAAAAGGTACGGAGGAGCGCAGCATCTCCACTGCCACGTAGAAAAAGGGGAAGAACGCGAACCCATAGCGCAAACGCAGTAGTGCTGCCCCGCCGACGCCGAGGAGGATGCTGTACAGCGAGAGGAAGATAGCGAGCGCAATATAAGGCATGTTGCCCACGAGCTCACCAATCCACGGCAGCGTGAAGAGGTACAAGACAGCGCTATGGCCAAAGGCGATGAGTGCTGCCCACCCTAGATGCAGGGGCTTTCTCCACGGCGCCAGCGCTGCCACCAGCATGGCCATCCCAATGATCCCCGCGGCCCACCAGCCGCGTGGTTCCACCGAAAGATACGTGACCGCGCCCGACAGAGCGGCAAGAACAAGCCGCGCGCACAGCGTGAGCACTATTTGTTTCCGTCCTCGAAGTCCTCGGGCTTAACGTGCTGGGTCCACGAGCGGATTTCTTCTTCATCCAAGACTTCGTGCGATTGGCCTGACTGATCCATCCCGCTGCCGGCTGTACTGCCACCAACAGTGCCGAAGGAACCATAGGAATCGCGGTGCTGTGCCATGGGCGAGGCCTCGTACACGCGCACGCCCATGTCCTCAATCTTCTTGAACATCGATGCGGCAAGGAGCGTGCGGATGATGGAGCGCGTGGGCGCAAAGATGAGCAGAGCGCCAAAAACAGTGGAGACGAACCCCGGCAGCGAAAGCAGGATGCCGCCCACCATGGTCAGACCAACATTGCCGGCCGTTTTGCCTGGGGTGGGATCCTCCATCACATAGACGCCGTCTTCGGTCTGCCGGATGCGGCTGGCCATCATGCGGCGCACTTCCCAGCTGGCAATCGTCATCCCGAACAGCATGGTCAACGCCAGAGCAAGCAGCGCCCACAGCACACCGATCCACTCGGCGACTGCCCAAAACGCCAGGGTTTCGAGGAGGATGTACGCGATGAACAGAAGAAACGGCATGCAGCCCACCATACTTGCTGGACCTGCCGGTTCGCTGGTGACCCTCCCGTAACGATTAAACTTGCGCACCATGTCCCTCACTGAGTCGAAGCATCCTGAATCCGAGACCATGCGCTTCCACCCCGCCGGCGGCGTCGTCACGCCCGAGCAGTGGTTAGCACTGGGCCAGGCCGCCCGTGAACATGGCGATGGCTATGTGTACCTAGAGCAGCACAGCGTCATCAGTGTGCGCGGCGTGAGTAACGAGCAGGCGCTTGGCGACGTCCCCCTCCCCACCACCGCTGCCCACGTTCTGGCCTCTCCCCTCTCCCTTCAGGCGCGCCGGGTAGCGCAGCGCGTCGCTGATGCCTTATCTGAAGAGGAAGGAACCTCCCCGGCTATCACCCGCGCTGCGGTCTTCGGCGTCGATGGTGGAGCTGGCGATCTCCTCGCACACGGCGTGGCGGCGGGACTCCAACTATCCGGCGGCAGCGCAGGGCAGGACGAGGAAGCCGATTCCGCTCGTCTCATCCTTGAGGGGGCAGCAACTGGGCCGGCGCTGGGATTAAGCGACGCGATTTCGCAGCTCGTGGACTACGTGGTCGAGGCCTCCGCTGAGAATCCAGAGGCCATTGACCGGTTGTCCTCGGCTACACCTGCCGGACTCGCGCAATCGGATGTGCCCATCGGTTGGTTAACCGAACACACTGCGCCCGGCCGCGTCGATCTCGGCGCGGGCCTCCAAGATGGCGTGTTGCCCGCAGAGTACGCAGGGCTCATTGCTCAGCTGGGAGCAGCGATCACCGTTACTCCGTGGCAGGGCTTGGTCATCCACGATTTGGCGGAGGGCGATGCTGACGTCGTGCTCCGAGTCCTTGCACCGCGCGGCTTTATTTTTGATGCCAACTCCCCCGCGCTCGGACATCGCTAGCGCGGCATGTGCCGCCAGATCGGGCGCGGGACAAGCTTCATGACCCAGGCCAACAGCTGAAGCGTCCGTGGGATCCACAGCGTGCGGGACACCGGCCGCGAACCCGACGAGGACTCGACGGCCTTGACCACAGCTTGTGCGACTACGTCAGGTGTCACCGACAGGGGCGCGGGTTTCATCCCTTGTGTCATGGACCCGATAACGAAACCGGGGCGCGCGGTGATCAGCGCTAGGTCGCTGCCCTGCAGGCGATCCGCCAGACCTTGGCAGAAGGCATCGAGGCCAGCCTTGGTCGAACCGTAGACATAATTGGCCCGCCGCGCACGCCAGCCAGCGATGGAGGAAAAGGCCACGATGTGGCCGCTTTTCATGACGTCGGCCAGCACGGTGAGCATAGATACCTGCGCGGCATAATCAACCAGAGCGATGTCGAAGGCATGCGCCTCGTCGTGCTCAGCTTGTTCCTGGTCACCCAAGATTCCGAAGGCGACAACCGCCGTCGTGATGTCCTCACCCGCGAGCGTTGCAGCTTGCTCGATGACTGCGCGGTGGGAGGACACATCCGCGGCATCGAAGGAAAGCGTGTGAACGGACGTTGCTCCGTTGCGCAGAAGCTCTGAGGTGAGCTCATCCATGCCGTGCTCACCCCGCGCGGCAAGTACTACCGGGCGGCCTGCGCACAACCGGCGTGCAAGCTCGCCGCCAATATCGCTGCGCCCACCAAGAATCAATAGCGCGCCCATTAACGCAACCCCCTCGGAGCTTGGTTCAAAGACTCGTAGCCGGACTCGGTGGTCACCACGATGTCCTCGAGACGCATGCCCCATTTTCCGGGTACATAGATACCAGGTTCGATCGAGAAGGCCATGGACTCTGCAAGCTCCAGCTCGTTTCCTTCCATGATGAAGGGCTCCTCGTGCGTCGACAAGCCGATGCCATGTCCGGTGCGGTGCGTGAAGTACTCACCCCAGCCGGCGCTTTCGATCACACTGCGTGTCGCACGGTCGATCTCCTGGGCAGTCGCCCCGGGCCGTGCAGCAGCTCGCCCGGCAGCTTGGGCCTCTTCCAACACCGCATAGGCTTCCTGGAAATCAGCAGGCGCCGCAGAAGGATCTGCGCCTACCACGTAGGTGCGTGTGCAATCAGAGTGATAGCCGGAGGGCAACGTGCCCCCGATATCCACCACCACGGGATCACCAGCGCTGAGTTCGCGCTCCCCGTAGTCATAGTGCGGGTTCGCACCATTCGGGCCGGAACCAACGATGATGAAGTCCACCTCTTTGTGCTCGCGCAAGATAAGCTCGCGCAAATCTGCCGCTACGTCGGCCTCAGTGCGGCCAGGCTGCAGGAGACGTGGCACCTCTGCATGGACGGCATCGATAGCCACTGCCGCAGCGCGCAGCTCCGCGACTTCATCTGGGTCCTTGCGGCTAAAGAGCCCAGCCAGCGCCTCGGTAGCAAGCACATACTCCACATGTGGAGCATCCGTCGAAGTGAGCGAAGACGGCTCGACTTGGCGTCGAATCGTGGACTGGAAACGCAATACGTGGTCCGCAGTTAGCGAAGAGCCCACAGCCACGGTGGTGGGATGCGTACCGTCTAAGGCCAGTGCATAAGGGTCCTGCCCGTCACTCCATCCCACTAGCTGGGCAGCAACGCCTTGAAGCGATTCAATGTCGGTGCTGGGTGCGACGATGATCGGTTTGGCCTCGGGACGGATGACCAGGCACGTCAACCGCTCATGGGAAGAGACCCAGGAACCCGTAAGATAAGCGAACTCTGCGCCGGTACCCACGAGCAATACATCGATACCCTTGGCAGCGGCAATCGCGCGGGCGCGGTCCAAGCGGGAAGCATAATCAGTCATGGCAGTTAGCCTACCGCTCGCCTTCGTCCAGTTAAGCTGGGCGCCGTGAATTCCTATCCCGCAGCCGTCAAGATCCGTACCCGCGGTAGCTATTGCTCGGGTGTGCTCATCGATGCATCCTTAAACCCCCGCTCCCAGCAGCGAACCCGGCTAGTTCTGACCTGTGCGCACTTCTTTCGCGATGGCGTGGGCGGTGGTGAACACTACAAAGTCAGTGGCGGGTTCAATCGGCGGATCACCGCCGTGCGCACGATTGACGGGACCGATATAGCTGTGTGCCTGCTTGATATACCAGCACCGCCCCGGGACCTTCCGGGGCTCGCTAAAAGCACACCGCATTTTCGCGCGCCAGTCAACACCTGGGGATATGGCGGAAAGTCCCGTCGCGCACAGAAGCGAACGGGGTTGTTTCTACTGCCCTTCTTTCGCACGTGGTCCATCGACTTCCGCACCACTGTCTCCCCCGCCGGATTTGTCTTCAACACGATTCCGGCAGTCAAGGGTGACTCGGGAGGGCCAGCGCTTGTCGACGACTCCGTCATCGGAACCCAAGCCCTCATCCTCAACCCATTGGGGAGAAACCTGAAGCTAGCCACGGTGGCGCTGGTCGCGCCCCACCGCAAGGCCATCGCGGCGGCAGCCACCGTGATACTGGACTTGGTCGAAGGAAATTAAGCGCCGATGGCGACAACGCCTCGTTGAATCGCGTCAATGGCGCGCCGGGCATTGCGGCGAATCTCTTCTTCGTAGCCTGTCTTGGCTACCTGCTGGAGCAGGTCGATGACCTGGCGGCACCAACGGACGAAGTCACCCGGAGTCAGCTCTGCGCCGGACTCGTTAGCCGCGGCCATGCAATAGGCCAAGGGTGCGCCCGCCGTCCACTGGTGGATGGCCAGCGCGAAGGCAGGCTCCGGTTCACGGGTCTGTGGCAGATTATGGCGCTTCTCATCGCTGACAAGCTCCGCGTAGATGCGCCACGTTGCGTTCATGGCGTCCGCCATTTCGTCGCTAGCCGCACCTGGTTCGCCGCGGGTGGCCTTGCGGTTTTCGAAGACGCACAGGGAGGCAACGCCGGCCAGCTCTGCCGGGTCAAGGTCATTCCAGATACCCCGCTTGAGGCATTGTGCCACCAGTAGGTCGGATTCGGAATGGATCTTGGCCAAGCGCTCGCCTTCGTCCGTGATGACCGGCTCGCGGTCCTCGCCATAGCCTTCAAACTCCACGTAATCCATCTCTGCCAGCAGGTCCACGATGCGCTCGAAAGTGCGGCCGAGGGTATCCGTGGCGCGCTCCACCTTGGCTTCCAACTTGTGGAGCTCGCGCTCGCGTCGGGCGAGCTTTTGGGCCACACCGGCCAGCTGCTCGCGGTCGGTCGCCGGCCAATTGTGCACCGGGTGCTCGCGGAGGGCATCGCGCAGCTGCGCGATCTTCTTGTTGGGACGATTACGCGGCTCAGTGCGCATCTTCTTAGGCCGCTTGTAGTAGTCGCGCTTGAAGGCATCCTGAACATACTTGGTATGCCGACGCGGATTCTTCTGGGCCGCTCGCGGCAGCTTCATGTGGCCGACCACAATTGGCGGATTATCTATACCGGCTGCATCGATGCGGCCTGACCATCCGGTCTCCGTGGTGACCCAGGGGCGTGGATCGGCGGTCTGGTTTGCCGGGGTGATGACAACTGCCAGGGTTGGACGCTTCTTCGTTGCGATAGCGATGACCTCACCCACCTGCAAGCGGGCAAGGACCGCCGCGACCTCCTTGCTCCTCTCTTCCCTCTTGGAGGCACGCGCTGACTTTTCTTCCTCAGTCAGTGCGCGGCGCAGCCTCATATAGTCCATGAGGATCTCCGCCGGGTCTTCACCATCAATTGTCGGCGGTGCCAAGTTATCTACGGCCTGATCCAACTGTGCCCGAAGCTCACGGACCCGGTGCTCAGCGCGCTCAATCTCGCGCGTTTCTTCCACGACGGAACCATCCGCTTGGAACTGGGCAAAGGACTTCTCCAGCAGGCGCAGAGAGTCATCAAAGCCGAGCATGCCCAGCAGGTTGATGGCCATATTGTAGCCGGGTTCGAAGGTAGAGATGAGTGGATAAGTGCGGGTCGATGCGAGCCCCGCCACCGCGGTGGGATCCATCGCAGGTGCCCACTGCACGACGGCATTGCCCAAGGTATCGATGCCACGCCTGCCCGCGCGGCCGGTCAGCTGCGTGTACTGCCCCGGCGTGAGGTCCACGTGTGCCTCGCCGTTGAACTTCACCAGCTTTTCCAGCACCACGGTGCGCGCCGGCATGTTGATTCCTAGGGCTAACGTTTCGGTGGCGAAGACTGCCCGAACGAGGCCCTTGACGAACAGTTCCTCCACGATGTGCCTAAAGGCGGGAAGCATGCCCGCATGGTGGGCGGCAAAGCCACGTGAGAGTGCTTCGCGCCAACGCTTGAAATCAAGGACCTTGAGGTCTTCTTCCGGAATGCCTTCCACGCCCTTATCGACGATGGCCTTGATCTCAGCTGCCTCCTCTTGGGAGGTCAACACCATGCGGGAGCGCAGGCACTGATACAAAGCGCCATCGCAGCCCGCTCGGGAAAAGATGAAGGTAATCGCCGGCAGCATCTCCATTGACCGCAGTTCTTTGAGCACCTCTGGACGCCCCAGCGGCCGGTAGCGGTCCTGCGCGCGGGGTGCGCCGCTGCGCCGATCCTTGTTTCGGTCGTTGCGTCCTCCGCCTTTGTGTCGGGAACGTGCACGGAAGCTCGCGCGGTTTTGTGCATAGTCTGCGCGGCCGTTATCGCTGTCTCCTGCTTCTAGGCGCTGGATACGCCGCGCCAACTCAGCATTGACCTGGCCACCTGAATCAGGCTCGAAAAGTGGGTAGATCTTGCGTCCCACCATCATCCACTGGTCCAGCGGTACGGGGCGCTTGTCGGTGACGATGACCTTGGTATCTCCGCGCACGGTGGTTAGCCACCGGCCGAACTCCTCTGAGTTGGACACCGTTGCCGACAAACCGATGATGGAAACATGTTCCTCGAGGTTGAGGATGACCTCTTCCCATACCGCGCCGCGCGAGGCATCCGCCAGGAAGTGGATCTCATCCATCACCACGTGGGTCAAGCGATCCAATGCGCCTGAGCCCGCATAAATCATGTTGCGCAGGACCTCGGTGGTCATCACGAGGATGTCCGCCGAAGAATTGATGGAGACATCACCCGTCAGCAGCCCCACGGCGTCCTCGCCGTGTGCCTCAACCAGGTCGTGGTACTTCTGGTTACTCAGCGCTTTGATAGGGGTGGTGTAGAAACAGCGGGTCCCCTGGCGCAGCGCCAGGGAGACGGCGAACTCACCAACGACCGTTTTGCCCGCGCCGGTGGGAGCACAGACCAAGACTCCGTGGCCCGCTTCAACTGCTTGGCATCCTTCAATCTGGAAGTCATCCAGTGAGTACGGCAGTGCTTGAGTGAACTCGTCCAGATGCGTCAGTGTCATAAGTCCCCAGGGTACCTGTCAGGGACGGCGCACTAGCGCCCCGGTCCCCAGCGCCAAGGAAACGTTTGAACAAGTTCCCTAAAAAGGCTGACCAGCTTACAGAACGTCGTCGAAAAAGCCGCTCTGCGGGGGCTGAGTATTCTTCTGTTGAGGCTGCGGTGCCGGGGCTTCACCCGTTGAGGCCGGGGGAACAGGCCTGGAAGATACCGGCCGCGAAGACGCAGAAACGCTCGTTGATGCAGACACCGGAGTTGGTGCACCTATGGCACCCGGACCTTCGTCCAAGGACGAGGCTGTTTCATCATCCAGATCCATCCAGTCTGGGCGCTGACGCTTCTGGCGCTTGTCGTTGACTCGGCAGAACTGGAAGGCCAATTCCACGAGGAGTACGAGGGCACCGGCCAAGACCAACATCGAAAAAGGTTCTTGGCCGGGTGTAACCACCGCAGCGAAGATCATGATGGCGACAATGATGATGCGGCGCTTGTCCTTGACGTCATCGTATTCCAAGACACCTATCACATTGAGGCATACCACGAGTAGTGGGATCTCAAAGCTCACGCCGAAGATGAGAAGCAACGTCAGGAGGAAGTAGAAGTAGCGCTCACCGGTTAGTGCCGCGGTCTGATACTCCGAACCCATCCCCATGAGGAACTCCAAGCCCACAGAAAGGATGAAGTAGGCAAGAAGCGCGCCAAGCACGAAGAGAACTACCGCCGTGGAGACAAAAAAGAAGGTGAAACGGCGCTCGTTCTTATGCAGACCGGGCACAATGAATGCCCATATTTGATAGAGCCACACCGGTGAGGACATTACTGCGCCAGCCAACGCGCCCACTTTGAGGCGCAGCAGCAGCATTTCGAAGGGGCTGGTGGCGAGCAAGCGGCATTCGCCATCCGCGGTGAAAGAGATGCGCTTTTCCTCAGGCAGCGAACAATAGGGCCCACGCAAGATCTCGCCCAGCGGCGCCATATTAAACGGAGCGTTTTGATACCAAATGAATCCGATGATGGTGCCTACCACGAGAGCAAGCAAGGAAATCACGATGCGCCGACGCAGTTCTTGGAGATGTTGGACTAGGGTCATCTCCCCCGTAGGATTCTTGGGCTTGCGGCGCAGCTTTGAGGTCCACTTTTGCTTGCGTGCGCTAGACGCGGGATTCGGCGGTGTACTCGCGGTACTCATGCAATGCCTCCCTAGAAAGCCCACAGCGGCACACACGCCCTTGGAGTTCCAAGTCCCTTGAGCGTGGTGTGCCTACCGAGAAAGATGATTAGTTCTGATTTCCATCAACCGGCTTGGATGCGCGCGGCTGCATTTCCGGGCTGTTCCAGAAGTCCTCATCGTTCTTCTTCGATGCAGCAATTTGGGCTTGCTGCTCGGGAGTGTTGTTCTCCTCCTTCATCTCCTTGACTTCGGACTTAAAAATGCGCATGGAGCGGCCCATCGAACGAGCTAGCTCCGGCAGCTTCTTGGCGCCGAACAACAGCACGATGACGAGAACGACAAGGCCGATTTCCAAAGGTCCCACGGTCATTGAGGGTGCCCCTTCTTTCTAGGTTGATGAAGCGTACGGTTCCATGCAGCAGCGCTGTACGGGACGCACGCAGGAGAGCTCTTAGTCTGGCAGTTGAGTATAACGCTCCAGCGCCCGATTTCTATGCTCCGAAATGGCGTCGACAAGCTTTTGCGGCCCCACGACCCGCATTCGGTCGGCTTGGCCGAGGGCGAAGCGGCTAAACCATGCTTCAGAGCCGACGGGCATTGTTGCAGCTATGAGGCCATTTTCCAGTGTTTCTCCGAGGGTGATGTCGTAGTGCTCTGCCAGCCAGGTGAATTCTTGGTTAATCTCCAGCTGTGCAACGAGAGTGTGATCTAGACCAAAGGGGGAATCGGGGTTGAAATCCAGCTTGCGCACGTGCGGGGTCGCGCTGGCGTCGAGTACCTCAACATCACTCATGCGGTCCAAGCGGAACGTGCGGTGCTCCCCCACCGAATCATCCCAGGCCACCAAATAGGGTTCGCCATCCACGATGAAGATTCGTGCCGGGTGCACGGTGCGCTCGCTGGTGCGGTTGGAGGACATGCTCCAATAGGTGAAACGGGCCTGCCGGCGCTTGTCGACGGCCCCCGCCAACGCCGCCTGCACCTGAGATTCCTCCGGATCCGTTGTGGCCAGGGAATCGTAGATGGCGGCGGTTTTTTCATCCATGATCTCACGCAGCTTCGCGGCGGCGGAATGGACCGCGGAGACGTCGACAAGCCCCGGCATTGCTTCGAGGGACTCCAGCGTTAGCAACAACGCACCGGCCTCCGTTGGGGTCAGGCGCAGGGCCTGGGTTAGGCCCTGGTCGTTGTAGATCTCAATGCCGTCGCGGTAGCTGAAGCTCAAGTCAATGAGGTCTTCAGTATTGCGGCCCACCCCAGAGCAGAAGAGCCTATCGACGGCATCTTTAAGCTCAGCGGGAGTCATTCCCAAGTCCTCGGCCGCCTCCATCGGGGTCAACCCTGGGTGGTTGCGCAGGTATGGGATGAGGTTGAGGGAGCGAACAAGAGACTGCAGTTTGCGTGGCTGATCAGCCATGGTGCGTTTCCTCCCCGCTCAAGAGCGCGATGATGTCGGAGCGAACTTCTGTCGGTTCAATCACCACGACATCTGGTGCATATCCCGCGGCGGTGCGAACCAGCCAATCGCGGCGCACGCCCGTCAGCTCAAGGAGGCCATCTGAGCGCCTGCGTCCGGCGTCGACAAGCTCCGCGGCCTGGCCATCTGGGACCTCAAGGAGGGCATCGACGGTATCTCCCCGGTCCAGCGCCTCCACGACGAGATCTTGCAGCGGCGCGGTGGGCTCGAGGTGAGTGGCCGCAGCGCGCGAGCGCCTGACGTTGTCCACGCGGATGGCGCGGAAGGTGCGGGGTGCTTCCCGGTCCACATCCCATCCGACGAGGTAGACGCGATCACGATGGTTGACCAGCCCCCACGGGTCCATGTGGCGGCGAACCGGCTCGGCTGAGGGCGTGGCAAAGTAATCAAAGGAGATGCGCAGCCCCGCACGCACGGCGGTAATCACCCCGGTGACGAGCTCTGGGCTCAGCCTGGTCATGTCGTTGACCGCGGTATATACCGGCGCGCCGCGCAGGTCGCGGGAGGCTCCCGAGGCCGCTAGCTTTGTCCACGCGGACAAGCTGAAATCACTCAAACCGCCCGGGGTGCCAATCCCGCCGGCAACGCCCAACACCATGGCTTCCTCGGGTGTGAAGTCCACGGGAGGCAGCTGGTAGCTCTCAGGATCAAGGCGATACAGCGAGCCTTCCGCACCACTGCTGTGCACCACCGGCACTCCGGCGCGTTGCAGCGTCACAATGTCGCGGGAAAGCTGCTTCTGAAAGGCCTCGTCGCTGCGGGATTGATAGCCCTCGACGTTGCTGCGAATCCAGGCAGCGCTGCGGTCGGGAACCCCGCCTTGGTGCGCTGCGCCGTGGAGGGCAAAGGTGAGGTTGGTGAGCCTTTCGATGGCTCGATCTCGGACTGGTGTCCGAGCCGCAGTGCGATCTGCTGACGGCATGATGGCAGGTTCCTTGTTGAGGTTCGGGGCCTTAAGCACCTTGGTGCGAACGCATGTAGTCTAACAACCCGTCTAAGCGCGGGTCTTCGGATACGAAGGGGTCGGAGAACTCCTCGGTCATGGGTTCTGGGCGGTTGACTTTCATCCGCGTCCAATCCACCGTCACAGCGGCATTGAGATCGCGGGCAACGGCGAGGAACTCGCCGCGCAGCTTGGCGCGGGTGGTCTGCGGGGCGGTATCGACGGCGGCATTGCTAGATGCATCATCGATCCACTGTTCCACCATGCCGCGCTGTTTCAGCACGCTGTAGAGACCGCGGCCTGGGCGAATGTCGTGGTAGGTCAGGTCAATCTGGGCCAGCTTGGGGTGCGCCCAATCTCCGCCCAGGCGCTCGCGGTAGCGGTTCAGCAGGCCGCGCTTAATCACCCAATCGATCTCGCGGTCGACCGCGGAAAAGTCTTGTGTGTCAATGGCCTGGAGGGTGCGCTTCCAGAGATCGACGACGCGTGCGAGCTCAGCCGTTGGTGTCCCGGTGTCCTCGCGGTGCTCCAGCCAACGCTCTGCGGCGGCACACAGTTCTTGCTGGATTGCGAGCGCGGTGGTGTTGCCGCCTCCCTCGAGCGGAAGCTCGGTGCGGCCGGTGGAATCGAGCGCGATGGTGCGGATGTGCTGAATTGGATCAAGCACCGAAAGCTCCGGTACCTCAAAGCCAGCCTCTAGCATCTCCAGCATGAGCAGCGTGGAGCCTACTTTGAGCGCCATCGTGGGCTCCGCCATGTTGGAGTCGCCGACGATAACGTGCATGCGGCGGAACCGCTTCGAATCACCATGCGGTTCATCGCGGGTGTTGATGATCGGGCGTGAGCGAGTCGTCGCAGAGGACACGCCCTCCCACACTTGGTCGGCGCGCTGTGAAAGCACGAAACGCGCAGGCTCGTCGCCCTTGGCAGGTTTAATCATCCCGGCGCCGCAAATGAGCTGCCGGGAAATCATAAACGGCAGGAGGGCCTTGCCTAGATCCTTGAGCACCACGTGGCGGCCAATGAGGTAGTTCTCGTGGCAGCCGTAGGAATTGCCCGCAGAATCGACGTTATTCTTGAACAAGTAGACGGCGCGCTTCTCCCCCTCCGCAGCCAAGGCTTCCTCCGCCTGCACGGCCATGCGGTTGACCATGGCATCGCCAGCGCGCTCGTACGCGATGAGCTGGCTCAGGCTATCGCATTCAGCGGTGGCGACCTCCGGGTGGGAGCCGACATCGAGGTAGAGGCGCGAGGCGTTGGGGCTAAAGATGTTCGAGGAGGAGTACTTCGACACGATGGGCCGGAAAAGCACGCGGGCTATCTCATCCGGGGACATGACTCGCTGGCCATGGGAAGCACTCGCCGTGATTCCGTACTCGGTCTCGATTCCCATGATCCGCCGTGCGTACACAGGGGCGCTACCGGAGGGGCGTTCCACCTTTATTCGCCGCCCTTTTGGACGTAGGAGCGCACGAACTCCTCGGCATTGGATTCCAGGAGCCCATCGATCTCATCGAGGAGATCATCGGTTCCGGCGCTGTTGATGCTGACTTGTCCAGCGTCGAACTCTTGAGAGTCTCCTCCCTCACCGTTGCCGCCGCCGGCATTGATCTGAGACTGCTGTCCGCTCATTGTCAGAGCTCCTTTCGCGAGTGGAGGTTTGCTGCGCTAATACAGTGTAGGGTACTCGATTCGCACCCCGAGCTGGCGCAAACCGTCGACGAAATCGGCGGCGCTGTCCGCAGATTCCAGCAAGGTTCCCACTTCGTCCTGCCCGAGCCGCGTGGTGTCATCGAGGGCCACGCAGGCGGCTCCCGAGTTGGCGCCCTCGGCTTCACCAATTCGGAAGGTTAGTGACTGCCACGATGCGGCCAGGACGTCTTCGCCGAACTTGCGGGTGGCGTGTCCACGCAGATAAGCGCGGGTATCCGTGGGCGGGGTGTCGGCGGCCGCAGCAATCTCCTCCTCACTGACCAAGGTACGCATCTGGCCCTTGCGCACGAGCGCGTGGTAGAGGGACTTGGCCGGGTCAATATCGGTGTACTGCAGATCGATGAGCGCCAGCTTCGGGTCATCCGCAGCCACGCCACGGTCGAGGTATCCCTTAATCAAGCGGTACTTGGCTACCCAATCCAGCAGATGGGCCGCCTTCAACGGGTTGTCCGCCAAGAGCGACACGACCTCGTCCCAGGCGGCAAGAACCTTCTCATCTGACTCTGAGGTCGCAGTAACCCGCTCCCGGTAGACGGCGAGGATCTCGAGGGCGGTGAGGCGGCGGCCGTCGTGAAGCTCCAGCTGATGAGTCAGGGTGAGGTCGCGGCTTACTCGCTGAACCTCTGCCACGGGGTCCTTCAGGCGCAGGTCACTGAAGTCAACGCCTTCCTCTATGGCGTCCAACACCAGCGACGTCATGCCCAGCTTGAGCACCGTCGAGGTATGGGACATCGTGGCATCACCGATGATGACGTGCAGGCGGCCAAAGTCTTCTGCCACCGCATGCGGTTCATCACGGGTGTTAATGATGCCGCGGTTGAGCGTGGTTTCCAGGGAAATCTCCTGCTCGATATAGTCTGCGCGCTGCGAAATCTGGAAACCCGGTTCCTCACCATCAGCGCCCAGGCCCATGCGGCCAGCACCGGTGACCACTTGGCGGGTGACGAAGAACGGGATCAGACCTTGGGCGATGTCGTCGAAGTCAGTCTCCCGGGAGTACTGGTAGTTTTCGTGGCTGCCATAGGAAGCTCCCTTGCCGTCCACGTTGTTCTTGTAGAACTTCAGCGGCGGGCAGGGATCGTGCGTGGCCAGTACGGACGTGCCCTGGGCGGTCAGAGTTGCCACGGCATCTGCTGCGCGTCGCAGGATGAGGTCGCCGGCGGCGTCGTAGACCATGGCGTCCCAGGCATTCGTGCACTCCGGCGAAGAGTACTCGGGGTGGGCGTGATCGACGTAGAAACGCGCGCCATTGGCGGTCACCACGTTGGCCACGCCCAGCGCGTTTGGGTCCACCACGGGCACGGTGTGGTAGCGCTTGAGATCGAAGCCGCGGCTATCGCGCAGCGGGTGCTCCTCCCGAAAGTCCCAGCGGGAGCGCGCACCGGTATGCAGGGCGGCATAGGCCACTACCGCGTGCGTGGACGTCACGATTGGTGACAACGCCGGGTTCGACGGCGTGGAGATTCCGTACTCGGTTTCGGTTCCTAGGACACGGCTCAAGGTTTTACTCCCATCAATTCGACCCCGGTGACATGCGCGCCGGCGGAGGTCCCGGCGACGATCTTGGCCCACTCCTCCGGGTTGGCGGATGTCGGTACATACTCAGATTCTGCTTGTTCCGCAGCAATGGCCTGGTGCAGGTGCGCGGCGGTGATGCCTGCGGGTTGTTTACCCTCCGCAGTGTTGGTTTCGTCCAAAGCCTCCTTGATAGCCAACTTCTTTGCGCGGGAGACGATGTTGGCGATCATCGCGCCGGAGACGAAATCCCGGTAGTGCAGCACGCGGGGATCCGCGTTGGAGAAGTGCAGCGTGACGAAGGGGCGCTCCGCGTAGAGATCCTCCACTGCGGTATCGATCAGCTGGGAAAGCTCGCCCTCGTGCGGAACTGATTCCGGGAAGTGGCGCGCAAAGATTTCCCGCGCGCCCTGCTTGGTGGGCCGGTTGACGCGAATCTTGATGTCGAGGCGCCCCGGGCGCATGATGGCGGGGTCGATGAGCTCCTCGCGGTTGGTGGCACCAATGACGATGACATTGCTGAGCTTCTCGACGCCATCCAATTCCGTCAGCAGCTGTGGGACAACGGTGGTTTCCATATCGGAGGACACACCGGAGCCGCGCGTGCGGAAGATGGATTCCATCTCATCGAAGAAGATGATGACCGGCCGCTGGCTACCATCAGCAGTGGGCTCGGAGGCAAGCTCGCGGGCGCGCTCGAAGATGAGGCGGATGCGGCGCTCAGTTTCACCCACGAATTTGTTGAGCAGTTCTGGGCCCTTCACGTTGAGGAAGTAGCTGGGGGCAGTAGCGCCCAGGGACGCGGACAGCGAATGCGCCACCGCCTTGGCAATGAGCGTCTTGCCACAGCCAGGTGGGCCATAGAGCAGCACGCCCTTCGGCGGCTGGAGGTCATACTGGCGGTAGAGCTCTGGGTGGAGGAAAGGCAGCTCGACCGAATCGCGGATGAGCGAAATCTGTTCGTCCAAACCACCGATGTCCTCGTAGGATACGTCCGGGACTTCCTCCAGCGTGAGCTGCGCTACCTCAGTCTTATGCACGCGCTCGGTGGCCACGCCTGATTTCGGCTCGACCAGAAGGGTATCTCCGGCACGGACGGTATCGCGCAGCATCGTGCCGAGCAGCACCACCTGCTCTTCGCCCGCGGAATTGATAACCACCGCGCGGTCGGTGCCTAGGCGCTCCTGGAGCGTCGCCAGCGCGCCGGTATTCACCGGGACACAGCCCTCCACCACCACGAATCCTTCGCCCAAGCGAACCTGCTGCCCGACTTCTAAGGAGCCTGGTTCGAGGTTGGGAGAAATCTTCACCCGCATGGCGCGGCCGTTTGTGTATACCTCAGCGTCGCGGCGCGAATCGTGTGCGCGCCCGGAATAGCCAAGAAAGACGCCGTACGTGGAGGCAGGCTCTGCAAGAGCGTCCACCTCCGCGAGCATCTGCTGAAGCTTCGTGCGCGCATCCTTCAACAGGGCAGCAAGCTTGGCATTGCGCTCAGCCAGTTGCTCTATCTGGCGGCGCTGCTGGCCAAGTTCCTGGGAATGAGTGGCATCGTTCATAGAGTCCACCCTAGCGCGCGGTGCGCCACGTTTAACGTGAGGGCTTATTTTCGGGCGCGGCGCTGCGGGCGGGGCGGGGTGACGCCGTCGGCAAGCCGGCGCGTCCAGATCAGGAACGCGGTGTGCGCGTTCATGCGGTGCTCCGGGCGGGTGGCCAAGCCCTCCACCTTCCATTCACGCACGAGAGACTCCCAGGCGCGCGGCTCCGTAAAGCACTTCAGCTCGCGGATTCCCTCCATCACCTTCATCAGCTGCGGCACGGTGGCCACATAAGTCATGAAGACGCCGCCCGGGATGAGGATATCGCGCACCTTCTCGAGGTGCTCCCAGGGTTCGAGCATGTCCAAGATGACGCGATCCACGGGGCCGCCGAGCTCCTCGACGGTCACATCGGCCAAATCGCCAAGCCGCGGGCTCCACCACTCGGGCTGCTCACCGAAGTATTCGGCGACGTTATCCACGGCGTATTCCAAGTGGTCATCGCGTACCTCATAGGAGAAAACGTGGCCTTCTGGCCCTACGGCGCGCAAGAGGGTCATTGAGAGTGCTCCGGAGCCGGCGCCGGCTTCCAGCACGCGCGCACCCATGAAGATATCGCCCTCGACCAGGATCTGCGCGGAGTCCTTGGGGTAAATCACCGCGGCGCCGCGCGGCATCGACAAGACATGGTCCACCATGAGGTGGCGGAACAAGAGGAAGGAGCTGCCCAGCGTCGAATCGATGACGGAGCCCTCATCCATGCCGACGATGTCATCGTGGTTGATGATGCCCTTGTGCGAATGGAACTGGCCTCCCTCCTCGAGGACGATGGTGTAATGACGCCGCTTGGCATCCGTGAGCTGCACGCGGTCGCCGTAGCGGAAGGGGCCAGAATAAGCCATAGCGTGAAAAACCTTTCACAAAGTTAGGGGCAAGGACTAACCAACCAAGTATGCCTCAAGGGCGTCACCAAGCCATAGTTGGTCGCGCTCGCCTACCAGCTCACGGATCGAGTGCATCGAGAGCATCGGCACTCCCACATCAACGGTGGGGATGCCCAGACGGGTGGCAGAAATCGGCCCGATGGTGGAGCCACACGGGACATCGTTATTTCCCACGAAGCGCTGGACCGGAACGCCCGCACGGTGGCAGGCAGATTCCCACAGGGCCACGGTATTGGCGTCGGAAGCGTAGCGCTGGTTGCCGTTGATCTTGGTCACCGGGCCGTGGCCGATGATCGGGTGATGCGTGGGATCGTGCTTTTCGGCGTAGTTGGGGTGCACGGAGTGCGCGGCGTCGGCCGAGACACAGCTGGAGCGCGCAAACATCTGGAAACGCTGCTCCTCGTTTGCGCCGAGGGCACGGGCGGTGCGGGTCAGGATATCCCCCAGGATCGGGCCGCCTGCGCCGTAGCGCGAAGAGGAGCCCACCTCTTCGTGATCAAAGGCCGCCATGACTAGGACGTCCTTGTGCTCGATGGAATCGGCGTTCTTTGCAGCAGCGAGCAGGGCACGCAGCGAAGCATGAACGGAAGAAAGGTTGTCCATGCGCCCGGCAGCGATGAGCTTTTCGCCGGCGCCAAAGACCTCACCGCGCTGGGCATCCGCGGTAATCAGGTTGAAGGAAGCGATATCTTCTGGGTCTACGCCAAGCTGCTTGCCGACGACCCCCATCACCGACGTCTCCGGAGTACCTACGGAGAGCACCGGCTGCATGTGGCGTTGGCGATCCGGCTTGAATTCATCTTTGCGGTAGAGGTGGATCGCCAAGGAAGGCAAGCGCAGCAAGGGTCCGGTATTGACCAAGTGGCGGTTGCCATCCTTCGTGATGACCTGGCCGCCGACGGTGAGCTCGCGGTCGAACCAGCTGTGGAGAAGCACCCCGCCATAGACCTCGACGGCTACCTGCTGCCACCCTGCGGAATCGAAGTCCGGGGTGGGCTTGAGAGCCAGGCCGGGTGAATCGGTGTGGGAGCCGATAATGCGGAAGCCGGAATCCGGGCCGGCGCCTTCGGGGACATACCATGCCATGACCGCACCACCCCGGACCATGACATGACCGCCTGGTGCTGCTGACCATTCGTCAGACTCATCTTGGCGGCTAAAGCCGGCGGCGACGAGCGTGCGCGCCACCTCTTCAGCCGCGTGATAGGACGAGGGGCTGGCTGCGATGAAATCAAGAAACTCTTGCGTAGTGCTCATGCCATCTAGCTTGCCACGGACGGTCGGGAGATGCGGGAAGGTTCGCGGTGGGCTATGCGCTAGGCTGAGAAACACTATGCCGAAACGACTAGCCCTCTCCCCTTCCCGTGCCTCCGACTACAAACAATGCCCGCTGCTCTATCGCTTCCGGGCTATTGACAAGTTGCCCGAGCCCAAGACGAAGGCCCAGGTGAAGGGAACGCTGGTCCACGCTGTGCTGGAGAAGATGCATCAGCTGCCCCGCGAGCAACGCGAGTACCCAGCCGCGGTGAAGATGATTAAGCCCGAATGGGCGGTGATGCTGGGCAAAGACCCCGAGCTGCGTGAATTGGTGCCGGAGCCCGAAGAACTGGACTTCTTCGTCGAGGCGCGCGAACTGGTCAAGGGCTACTTCCAGATGGAAAACCCCCAAGGCTTCGACGCCCACAAGTGCGAGATGTACGTCGATACAGTCCTGCCCAACGGCGTGCCCGTCCGTGGGTTCATCGACCGCGTTGATGTTGCTCCCACCGGCGAGGTACGCGTGGTGGACTATAAAACCGGTAAGAAGCCGCTCCCCCGCTACTCCCAGGACGCGCAGTTCCAGATGAACTTCTACGCGCTGGTGTACTGGCGGCTGCTCGGCACCATCCCCACGCAGTTGCGGCTGATGTACCTCAAGGTCCTGGATTCGATGTTCCTCACGCCGGGGCCGGAGGAGCTCGAGTACTTCGAGCGCGACCTGGGTGAGCTCTGGGCCAAGATCGAAGGCGATGGCAAGTCCGGTGACTTCAGGCCCAAGACCTCGAAGCTCTGCGGCTGGTGTTCTTTCCAACACCTATGCCCCGCCTTCGGCGGCACGCCACCCGAGTACCCCGGGTGGCCGGACCGGGCCTCGTAGACGGCGCCCCGAAGAGCGCGCCGCGGCTTAGAACAGGCCAGAGATGGAACCGTCTGCGTCAACATCGATGTTGTTGGCCGCGGGCTTCTTCGGCAGACCCGGCATGGTCATGACGTCGCCGGTCAGCGCCACGATGAAGCCAGCGCCTGTGCGGGGCTGCAGCTCGCGGACATGAAGGACGTGGCCTTCCGGGGCGCCGAGCTGGCTCGGATCATCCGAGAAGGAATACTGGGTCTTGGAAATGACAACTGGGAACTCCTCCCAACCGTTGTCCTTGATGTACTTCAAATCCTTCAGCGCCTTAGACGAGTATTCCACCCGCTCTGCTCGGTAGATTTCCCTCGCAATGGTGTCGATGGAGGCCTCTATGCCCTCAGCGGGATCGTAGAGCTGGTGGGAGTTACCCTCGGAAAGATTCTCCAGAAGGCGCTCAGCCAACGCTGTTGCTCCCGCTCCGCCCTTGGCCCACACTTCTGCTTCTTCGAGCGCGACGTCGAAATCGGCGGCCCACTGGCGCATGAACTCGCGCTCGGCCTCGGTATCGCTCCAGAAGAGGTTGAGAGCGACCACTGGCTTGAGGCCAAACTTGCGCACGTTCTCAACGTGGCGCTCGAGGTTCACCACGCCCTTCTTTAGCGCCTCCAGGTTCTCGGTAGTGAGTTCCTCGCGCGGCTGTCCGCCGTTGTACTTCTGGGAGCGGATAGTCGCAACAACGACGGCACCGGCGACGTCAAGGTCACCGAAGCGGGACTTGATATCCATGAACTTTTCGCCCCCGAGATCTGCACCGAAACCTGCCTCCGTGAGGACAATGTCACCGAAGCGCATGGCCGTTTGGGTCGCCAGCAGAGTATTGCAGCCGTGAGCGATATTGGCGAAGGGGCCGCCATGGACAAAAGCAGGTGTACCGCCCAGGGTCTGGACCAGGTTAGGGTTCAGGGCATCGCGCATGAGCGCTGTTAGTGCGCCTTCTGCTCCCAATTCGCGGGCGGTTACTGGCTTTTGGTCGTAGGTGTAGCCCACAGTGATGTCACCGAGGCGCTTCTTCAGGTCGGCCAAGTCGGTTGCGAGGCCGAGGATGGCCATGATTTCCGACGCCGCCGTAATGGTGAAGCCAGTCTCCCCCGGCACGCCATGGGCGGGGCCACCGAGCCCGGTAACGACGTGGCGCAGGGCACGGTCATTGACGTCAACGCAGCGCTGCCAGGTAATGCGGCGCGGATCGATGTTGAGCGCATTGCCCTGGTGGATGTGGTTATCGATGATGGCGGCCAAGGTGTTGGTGGCCGCGGCGATAGCGTGGAAGTCACCGGTGAAGTGGAGATTGATGTCCTCCATTGGGACAACCTGAGAGTAGCCGCCACCCGCGGCGCCGCCCTTGATGCCCATGACAGGGCCCTGGGAAGGCTCGCGAAGGGCGACGATAGCCTTCTTGCCCAGCTGCGTGAGGGCGTCGGTCAAGCCGATAAGAACAGTAGATTTACCCTCGCCAGCTGGCGTCGGTGAGACGCCGGTGACGAGGACCAATTTGCCATCTGCGGGAGTATCCCCAACTTGAGTGATATCCACTTTGGCTTTGCTTTGCCCATAAGGAATAAGGGCCGTCTCCGGAATGCCTGCACGTGCAGCAATATCCGAAATCGGTTCGAGCTGGTGAGCTTGAGCAATATCAACATCAGAAGGTTGCGTAGTCATGCTCACCAGCTTAGCGCGCTAAAGAAGCGCGCTAAGCAACATCAAAATTTTTCTAAATGATGCTAGGTGATGCTAGATA
This sequence comes from Corynebacterium hesseae, assembly GCF_037850265.1. Taxonomy (NCBI): domain Bacteria; kingdom Bacillati; phylum Actinomycetota; class Actinomycetes; order Mycobacteriales; family Corynebacteriaceae; genus Corynebacterium; species Corynebacterium hesseae. The sequence goes on along the minus strand of NZ_CP137211.1, from coordinate 1,399,347 downwards.
AGGACTGCGCCAAAGGCGTAGCACAGGAGGACCGACAAGACGATGCTCACAGTGCCTGGAATGATGAACGGGTGGTTGAAGACAGCCTTGCCAATGCGAGTCGAGCCAGTGTCATCCATTTCGACGGCCGCCAACAAGGTCGGGTACGTCGGCAGGATGAACAGCGCGGACACTGCTGGGAAGGCAGCCACTGCGGTAAGCGGGTTGACGCCGAGGGCCAGGGCTGCCGGCATGAGAGCCTTGGTGGTTGCGGCCTGCGAGTACAGGAGCGCCGCAGCGAAGAAGAGCACGATGGCCAGCAGCCACGGGGCGGACTCAATGATGGACCCGGAGATGGCCTGGATGTCCTCCATGTAGTGGTTGATCAGCGTGGTACCCAACCATGCGACACCGAGCACACAGATACAGGCGGACATACCCGACTTAAAGACAGGCGTGTTGAGAACGTCGCCGGCGGGGACCTTGGTGACCATGACAATGAGGGTTGCAGCGGTGAGCATCACTGTCATGATGGCCTCGTTACGCGGCAGCGTCGGTTCCTCGATAAGACCCACCTGGGATGAGGTAAGGGTGGCCCACAGCATCACGATGACGATGGCGACGAGGAAGATGATGACCGAGGTCTTTGCACCTTGTGCCGGAGCGTAGTTCTGGGAACCCTGCGGCAGCTTCACCAAGCCCTGGGCCTTGCGCTCTTGGTAAACGGGGTCATCTTCGAGTTCTGCGCCCGAGCGGTTTGCTACCCAAGCGGCAGGGAAAATGGAGAGGAACGTAGCCGGAATGAGGACCGCGAGGATCTGCAAATAGCCCACGCCCATCGGCTCCAGCAGCGAAGCCAACAGAACGACGGCTGCGGAAATAGGTGAGGCACAGATTGCCATCTGCGAGGCTACGACGGAAATCGAAAGCGGACGGGAAGGACGGACCTTGCCTTCCTTCGCTACCTCAACGATAACCGGGAGCGTGGAGAACGCCGTGTGGCCGGTGCCCGCTAGGACGGTCATCAACCACGTAACGATAGGTGCGTAGAACGTGATCCTCTTTGGGTTCTTGCGAAGAAACTTTTCGGCAAGGTAGACCAGATAGTCCATACCGCCAGCGCGCTGCATGGCAGCAATGGCGGCGATCACGGTCATGATGATGCCAATGACATCAAAGGGGATGTCTTCACGCGTTACGGGGACACCGGTGAGGCCGAGTAGTAGAACGCCCAAGCCGCCGGCCATACCAATACCGATCGAACCAATTCGGGCACCGAGATAAATCGCCGCAAGGACGATAATGATGTGCACAACAACCATTATGTAACTCCAATATGTGCAGGTGAACTGCAGTATGGGTGGTAATTCGCGCTGTGGTCAGTACACGACCTGGGCGCGACAACTGACAGTTCTAATTCTGCCCTATTTATGTGGCTTTGGCGAGAATCCAGGCCCGATTGTGTCCGTTTACACACCGATGCCAACCACTGCTCCCCCATCGGGGTGTCCACGGTGTCGGTAGCATCAGTTGGATTGAAAACAGTCAAACGCCCGTACCACCTTCAGCGAGGCAGTACGGGCGTGGACGAAACAGCAGAGCGCATTTACAACACTGGTGCTGTCGACGGTTTATTCATCGATGTAGAGCTGACCGCGGAACTCCGGGTGCATGAGGTTCTCAACGGACAGAACCTTGTTAAGGGTCTCCTCATCGAGCAGGCCCTTCTCCAGAACGAGCTCCTTAACACCCTTGCCGGTCTTGAGGGACTCCTTAGCAATCATGTCACCGTTGTGGTGACCAATGAACGGGTTCAGGTAGGTGACGATACCGATGGAGTTCTCAACGTACGCGCGGCAAACATCAGCGTTAGCCGTGATGTCCACGACGCACTTCTCACGCAGGGTGTCGACGGCGTTGCCCATGATGCGGATGGACTGGAACAGTGCCTCTCCGATAACCGGCTCCATGACGTTGAGCTGCAGCTGACCAGCCTCGGCAGCCATGGTGACTACGTGGTCATTACCGAAGATCTTGAAGCAGACCTGGTTGACAACCTCCGGGATAACCGGGTTGACCTTACCCGGCATGATGGAGGAACCGGCCTGACGCGGTGGCAGGTTGATCTCTGCCAGGCCGGCGCGCGGGCCAGAGGCCAGCAGGCGCAGGTCGTTACAGATCTTGGCCAGCTTCATCGCTGCGCGCTTAATGGTGGAGTGCAGAAGCACGTAGGCGCCACAGTCGGAGGTTGCTTCAATGAGGTCGCGGGCGGTCTTGATCTCAAGGCCCGTAACCTCAGATAGTGCTGCGGTGACCTGGTGGCGGTAGCCGGCCGGGGTGTTCACGCCGGTACCGATGGCGGTTGCGCCGAGGTTTATCTCCAGCAGGCGCTTCTGGGCGTCACGCAGGATGGCCTGCTCTTCGGCCAAGTTGTGAGCGAAGGCCTTGAATTCATCACCCAGGGTCATCGGCACTGCGTCCTGCAGCTGGGTGCGGCCCATCTTCAGGATGTCAACGAACTCATTGCCCTTGGCGTGGAATGCAGCCTGCAGCGCGTCGATACGCTCAATGAGGTCCTCCATCGCGTAGTAGATGCCGAGACGGAAGCCGGTCGGGTACGCGTCGTTGGTGGACTGGGACATGTTGACATCATCGTTCGGGTTGATGATGTCGTAGGCACCCTTTTCCTCACCGAGGTGCTCGAGCGCCAGGTTGGCCACAACCTCGTTGGTGTTCATGTTGAGCGAGGTGCCAGCGCCACCCTGGAAGACATCCAGCGGGAACTGGTCCATGCAGCGGCCTTCTTCCAGAATCTGGTCACAAGCCCAGATAATTGCTTCTGCCTTCTTCTTCGGAAGAACGTGCAGGCGGCGGTTGGCCATAGCGGTGGCCTTCTTGACCTGGACCATGCCGCGGATGAAGTCCGGGATGGTGTTGATGGTCACGTAGGAAATCTGGAAGTTTTCGATAGCGCGGAGCGTGTGAACGCCGTAGTACGCATCGTTCGGAACTTCCAGGGAGCCGAGAAGGTCAGTCTCAGTACGCGTCTTCTTGCTAGAGGCGGACTTCGAAGACTTGTTGGTGGCCTTTTCTTCGACCTGGGATTTTACATCCTTGGTCTCTTTGGCCTCTGCTTGTGCATCCTTCTTAGTTGTCTTTGCCATCGGGGCTGACTCCTTGCATAAAAATCGAAGAACGATGATGGTCAGTCCCCATCGTAGCTAGGAGCCCGAATAAAATGTTTGGAATCTCCCCCTAAAAGCGGGCAATCCGAAGATCCGAGGCAAGAATTGCCTCTGCCCCGAGCTCTTCGAGGCTGTCCATAACTTGGTTGGCCAGTTTGCGGGGAACCATGACGCGCACGGCAACCCACCCTTCACGGGCCAAAGGAGAGATGGTCGGTCCTGTAAGCCCAGGGGTCACCGCCTCGACGTCTGGCAACTTTTCTTCTGCCACGTTGTAGTCCAGCATGACGTAGTGGCGCGCATTGAGGATTCCTCGAATGCGGCTAAGCACAACGTTTTCATCAGCGGTGACGTCTTCTCCCTCACGCTTTATCACCACGGCCTCCGAGGAGACGATGGGGTCGCCGAAGGGTTCAAGCCCCTGCTGGCGGAGGGTGGCTCCTGTGGAGACAACGTCGGCAATGACGTCCGCGACTCCAAGGTGAATCGAAATCTCTACTGCACCGTCAAGGCGGATAACCTCGGCATCGATTCCATTGGCAGCGAGGTGATCGCGTACCACGTTGGGATAGGACGTGGCGATGCGCTTGCCTTGCAGCTTGGCGACGTCCCACTGCTCCCCTGCTGGTGCGGCGTAACGGAAGGTCGAGCCGCCAAAATTGAGTGCTAGAACTTCATTGAATTTCGCTCGGGAATCGAGCGCCAAGTCTCGACCAGTAATTCCCAGATCCAAGACGCCTTGTGCCACGTAGATAGCGATATCCTTTGGGCGCAGAAAGAAGAACTCGACTCCGTTCTCCTCGTCCACGACGTTGAGCGATTTACTGTGTCCGCGGCCCTTGTAGCCGGCTTCCTTGAGGATTTCAAGGGCTGCCTCGGACAGCGATCCCTTGTTGGGGACGGCGATTTTGATCATCAGTGTGTGGTGCTTTCTACGCTGAATACGGTGAATGGTGGGACGGCTTTATGGCCGATTAAAGGTAGGTGTAAATGTCTTCGAGCTTCAGGCCACGCTTATGGGCCATAACCTGGAGCCAATACAGCAGCTGTGACATCTCCTCAGCGAGCTCTTCATCAGACTGGTATTCCGCGGCGATCCACACTTCGCCAGCCTCTTCGATGATCTTCTTGCCCAGATGGTGGATGCCTTTGTCAAAAGACTCCACGGTGCCGGAGCCCTCAGGGCGTTCGGCGATCTTCTGGGACAGTTCCTCAAATAGGCTCTCAAAATTCTTCACGGTGGTTTATTCTTCCACACCGCTGCATAAAATTCTGCTAGTCGGCCGAAATTCTCAGTTACGCAAAGCCGGCTGACATGATGCGCAACTGAAATCGGTACGTCTAGTCGGCGCGCAACCGGCTAAACCACTCGTGAACATTGGCCGCCGTCGCCCCCTTCAGATGACGGTGAGCAGAGCCCCGGAGGTCAGTAATTTCGGTGGCTTGCTCGGGCACCGCGACGTGGTCTCCCTCCGGCAGTCCGATGACGGTGCACCCGGCGTCGACAGCCGCGCGCATACCTGCCGCAGAGTCTTCAAATACAAGGCAGTCCCGTGGATCGGCACCCACTCGACGCGCCGCCTCGATATACATATCGGGGGCAGGTTTGCCTTGGGGTACTTCGTCACCGCAAATCGTGTCGACGAAGTACTCGCGGCCTAAGGCCGCAATCGCGGAATCAGCCACATATCGTTCCGTGTTTGTGGTCACGATCATCGGCATTCCCAGGCCCTTGAGTTCGTCGAGCAGCTCGGGAATCCCCGGGAAAATCTCCAGGTGTTGGGCAAAAAGGGACCTGACGTAATCGAACATGAGCGCACGATAGCGTTCGTTATCTCCTGGCTGAAGCGTAACGCCTGCTTTGTGCGCACAGATGCTGAGTGTGTCTTCGAAGGTAGCGCCAACCGTGGCTAAGCGCTCCGTGGGTGTTAACCGGCGCCCTAGTGTTTCAGAGAGATAAAAAGTGGCCTCTTCCCACAGGGGCTCGGAGTTGGTCAGTGTGCCGTCCATATCCCAAAAGATTGCTGCTGGACGGGTAGTGAAAGCGGAAGTTGCGTGGTCAGTCAATTAGAAGTCCAGCTCCGGAAGCTGCGCGAGCGCCTCATCGTCCGCACCGGTTGCCGCAGAGGCGGAGTGAATAAGCTCTGTGAGCTCTTCCTTCTCCTCCGGTTCCAGCACTGCATCTGCGTTTTCTTGGTTGAAGGCCGCGAGCTTGTCCACGGTGGGGCGTACCGCGGCGCTCAGGAGTGACCCTTCAGGGTCATCCGGAAGCTTATCCATATCGTCGAGGAAGGACTCCAAGATAGTGCGAAGGCGTGGGAGTACCGCGGCATCAAACGGGGCCTCCCAGAATTCCTTTTCTTCTTCCTTGAGGTAATCCCCGGTAGCGAAGGACTGTAGGTTGGACATGAACTCATCAACGGTGGGCTGGAATTCTGCACGAATCGTCATGAGCTAAATCATGCCTGAAGTTACCTAGAGGCGCACGCCCAGCAAGGAATTAACTGCGGTGCGCAGCAAATCGGATGCCTCTTCTGTTGCTTCCCCGGATTCTGGAGCCTTCTTCGCCCATTCATCGAGAACCGCAATGGCGCGCGGAGTATCGAGATCATCAGCCAACGCCAACCGCAGGTGCTGAATGACTTCCTTGACCTCCTCCACCGTGCCCGGATGGCTTAAAGCTTCGCGCCATCGCTGGAGTCGCTCCTGCGCAGTGCGCAAAACGTCATCTGACCAGTCGCGGTCGGCACGGTAGTGGCCGGCGAAGACACCCAAGCGAATCGCTGAGGGATCGACGCCCGCCTCCACGAGCTTGTGGACGAACACGAGGTTGCCCAAAGACTTGGACATCTTGGTTCCGTCCAAGCCGATCATGCCGGTGTGTACATAGGACTGCGCCATGCGCTCCACGCCGAGCGCTGCTTCTGCGTGCGCTGCGGAGAATTCGTGGTGCGGGAACTTCAGGTCCGAACCGCCGCCTTGAACATCGAAGCTGGAGCCAAGCCGGTTGGTTGCGATGGCGGAGCACTCAATGTGCCATCCAGGGCGGCCCGGCCCAAAAGGCGAATCCCAGGCCGGTTCGCCTTCACGGTGCGCGCGCCAAATCAGAGCGTCAAGAGGATCGCGCTTGCCGGGGCGATCAGGGTCGCCACCGCGCTCGGCAAAGAAGGTCTCCATTTGCTCGCGGGTGTAATTCGACTCGTAGCCGAAGTTCTTCGTGGCCTCAATGGAGGCATAAATATCCGAGTACTCCGGATCGTCGACGACGTAGGCCGCATTGGCGTCGAGAAGCGCCTGCACCATCTCCGTAATCTCGTCGATGGCCTCCATCGCCCCCACAAAGTGATCCGGGGGGAACACGGAGAGCAGCTCCATGTCTGAGCGGAAAAGGTTGATTTGGGAGGTACCCAACTCGCGCCAATCCACACCATCGCGCTCCGCGCGCTCGAAGAGCGGATCATCCACATCGGTGATGTTCTGGGCGTAATTCACCTTGTAGCCGTTATCCAGCAGCTGGCGGTAAATCAGATCAAAGGTCAGATAGGTCGCGGCGTGGCCCAGGTGGGTCGAATCATATGGGGTGATGCCACAGACGTACATGGTGGCAGTCTCCCCACTGATGTCGAGCTTCTTTACCGCTTCATCAGCGGAGTCATAGAGGTGAAGCGGCGACGGGGCGCCAGGGACGGAATCGATGTGCGGGACAGGCCAAGATTGCATGCCCACAATCCTAACGTGTGCTGCCTCCGACGCGGGCGCATGGCCGGGCACATGGCTGTGTATCGCAGGGTGCTGCGGGGCTGGGCCTCTTCACCTCCTACGCGGCCAGCACGCCAAGGCCCAGCAAGAGCATGACGATCAGGCCGACGGGGATGCGGTAAGCGGCGAACCACTCGAAGGAGTGGCTGCCCACGAACTTCAGCAGCCAGGCGATAGATGCATAGCCCACAACGAAGGCGATGAGCGTGCCAACGAGTAATTGGGCGCCGGTGGCGGATTGTCCCACGGTGGGACCGAAGGCGTCGCCAAGCGAAAACAGCCCCGAGGCCATCACCGCCGGAATAGCCAAAAGAAAGCTAAAGCGCGTGGCCACCTCACGGTCGAGGCCGAGGAAGAGGCCACCGGAGATGGTGCCGCCGGAGCGTGAGACGCCAGGGATGAGCGCCAGGCATTGGCATAGTCCCATAACGATGGCATCGCGCATCGTGAGCTCGTCGAAGCCGCGGGTTTTCTTACCCACGCGCTCTGCCAGGATGAACACAAAGGAAAACAGGACGAGCATGGAAGCAGTAATCCATAGGTTGCGCAGGTTATCCCTAATCAGGTCTTTCCCCAGCACTCCCAGGATGCCAATCGGAATTGAGCCAACGATGACCATCCAACCCATTCGATAATCCTGACCGCGCTGGTCCTTATGTACGAGGCCCACGCACCAACCTTTCAGGATCTGCCAAATCATCCCTGCGAAGTAGACGATCACCGCCAGCTCGGTGCCCAGCTGGATGACAGCGGTGAAGGAAGCACCGGCATCCTGTCCCCAGAAAAGAGTGGAGACGATGCGCAAGTGCCCAGACGAGCTCACGGGCAGGAATTCGGTGAGGCCTTGGACAAGAGACAGGACGATGACCTGCAGCCATGTCATGGCTTCAGTTGTAGCTGTTGTAGTCACCCGCGATAGCCTACTCGGGAGTCCCATCGCTTCCTGTTTCCACCACGCTGGCTGCTAGGATGAGGGATCGTGAAAACGCGTCGAGTCCTGCTTTCTTTTGCCCTCCTTTCCAGCGCATGCGCGCTTGCCGCCTGTAATCCCACGGTCGGGGTTGGCGGGGACCCCGACTCGGCGGTCTATGGCAAGGCCGAGCCCGCATCCTCCCCGGCATCCGAGAAGCCGGTGGGTACCGTCGTGCCATTCGATGCAGCGACAGACCTCGCAGCCGTCGGCGACATCCTCGCCGTGCGCACCGAGGACTCGCTCGCGGTAGGTTCAGCTGCGGACTTTGAAGGCAAAAAGTCCACGCAGGTTACCGTGGACGAGAAATGTGGTGACCTCACCGCTTCTGAGAAGCACTTCCTTCTAGCGTGCGGGGATAGAGTTATGCTCATTGATCCGCTCAAGCCGGATTCCCCGCAGGAATTGGCTGTGGAAGAGGAGCAACCGGTGACGGTGGCTGCGGAAGCCTCCAGTGGCGAAGTCTTCGTTGGCTCGAAGGACTCCACCACCATCGGCGCGTACCTAGACGGCGAACGCACTACCGGCATCACTGTGGAAGCAGGCTCGGATCAGCTCATCTCCGTGCCTAATCCGGATGGCGCCGACGGCATCGTCCGTGTCTTGAGGGAGGACTCCACGATTCAATCGTTGGATTGGGAGAAGGAGCGTGCAGGCGGACGCCTTCGCGTGGGCCAAGGTGTAGGTCAGATCGCAGGCGGCGAGGGCGCCGTGGTTGTGGCTTCGGATACCGTCGGCAAGCGCATTGCCATCTATACCGCCAGCGACGTCATCCGCTTGCACCAGTACGGCAATACCGATGGCACGCCGTGGGGTGTGGCTTGGGACGCCGGGCGCAAGCTAGCGTGGGCGACAACTACAGACAACAACCTCCTCCACGCCTACACCATCGCTGCGGGTGTCCCGGAGAACGTCGGCACCATGGATACGGTGGCGGATGCGCGCAATGTTGCCGTGCTTGGCGACGGCACCCTCGTCGCCGCCTCCGCTTCTGGCGACGGGCTCCAATTCATTTCTGATCCACAGCTCTCGAAATCCCCGCGTTAGTATTTCAGTCCCCCCCTTCAGCCTCAACTTTCCAAAGGACAATGCATGCAGTACTCCGCTCTTGACCGCGCCCGCCACGTGGCTTACCAAGCCGCCTTGAAGGGGATGTTTAAGCTCAGCCCGGAAAGAATTCACGGGATCATCAACGGCGGGTTGGCTGTGTTCCAATCGGCCGGCCCCTTCAACCGAGCTCTAGGCAAAGCTTTGCCGGTTACCGATCCCGTCCTTGAACAAGACGTGTTTGGGGTGCACTTTCCGCGCCCGCTGGGTCTAGCAGCAGGCTTTGACAAGAACGCGGCGGCAGCCGACGTCTGGTCCCCCATCGGCTTTGGATACGCGGAGCTGGGCACCATCACCCCGAAGGCGCAGCCGGGAAACCCGGCTCCCCGGTTGTTCCGGCTCAAAGCAGACAAGGCCATCCTCAACCGCATGGGCTTCAATAACGAAGGGGCGCTGGCGGCCGCACGAAACCTCCGGAAGCGCCGCTACAACGATGTCATCGGCATCAATATCGGAAAGAACAAGGTCACCGAGGCTGAGCGCGCGGTGGATGACTACCGTCAGTGCGCATCAGTTCTCGGGGATTTGGCCGACTACGTTGTGGTCAACGTGTCCTCCCCTAATACCCCAGGGCTGCGTGACTTGCAGGCAGTGGAATCGCTGCGCCCCATCATGGAAGCCGTGGTGGAATCGACGTCCTCGCCGGTCTTGGTCAAGATTGCCCCAGACCTCAGCGATGAGGACATTGATGCCGTGGCGGATATGGCCGTTGACGTGGGGCTGGCGGGAATCGTGGCTACCAACACCACCATTTCTCGCGAGGGTTTGAAGACCCCATCCGCTGAGGTTGCCGCCATGGGCGCAGGCGGCGTGTCGGGTCCCCCAGTGGCTGCGCGTTCCTTAGAGGTGCTCAAGCGCCTCCATGCCCGCGTAGGAGACGACCTGGTGCTCATTTCCGCGGGCGGAATCTCCACCCCGGAGCAAGCATGGGAACGCATCACGGCAGGCGCTTCGCTGTTGCAGGGCTACACCGGCTTGATTTACGGCGGCCCGGAATGGATCCGTGACATCCACCGCGGCATTGCCCAGCAGATCCACGCTCACCGCCTCAGCAATATCTCGGAGGCCATTGGCTCTGGTCTTGAATGGATTGACTAGCCCGGCGAAGAGCTTTCAGGCCAGCCGCACGGAGCGCTTCAGCGTTTAGCGCAGTGTGCGGCGGATGATAACCGCGCACAGCCCTGCCGCCACTGCGTAGAGGAAGACGACGTATTGGCCCATCGTTGTAAGGACCGTACTAGGCAGCGCGCGGCTGGCGATGATAAGCACTAGCGCGAGAATCAGCGCAATGATTTGTTCGCGGCTACCACGCTGATCGCGGCGTTGGGTACTGAATGCGCCGACGAGGAGGGCCGCACCAACGATGGCGAGGCGGCGCCACGTCCATTCGAAGGTGGCGCCCCATCCGTCGGTGAAAATGGACACGAGCCCGAATAGCGCCAACACGGCAGCCAACAACATGAAAGCGCCGCCCACTCGCAGGGCGGCGGGGATTTCTACTCCGTCGGATGTGGGAGGGATGTCCGGGTTCTTACTCATTGTGATAAGTGTAATTGGGCCGCTTAGTGGGCCTCGTACCAGCCCCAGGTAATCGCGCGCCCGAGGGTGTGGAAATAAAGGTTGAAGCCGAGGACCGTAGGTGTTGCCTCCGCGTCGATCTCGAGGCATTCGACGTCGACGGCGTGAACGGCGAAGAGGTAGCGGTGCGGGGCGTGACCTGCAGGCGGCTGGGGGCCATAATAGACGCGCTGGCCAGAGTCACCGCGCAAGCTGATAACGCCTTCGAGTCCGAGATCCTCAGCGGCCCCTGCACCTGTGGGGAGCTCGCGTACGTCGGCCGGGATGTTGAAGGCAGCCCAGTGCCAGAAGCCGGACCCCGTCGGCGCGTCAGGATCAAAGCACGTGACGGCAAAGGACTTGGTCCCTTCGGGCACATCCGACCACGACAGCTGGGGCGAGACATTTTCAGGTGCGCGGAAGCGCTCTGCGATCTCCGCTCCCTCCTCGATATCGGACGAGGTCACGGTAAAAGCTGGGACATCCCCCAACGGTGCATAGGGGTCTGGGCCGGGGAAACGGGAGTCGGTGGCGTAGTTCGCAGTGGAATGTGAAGAGTTGCTAGTCATAAATCCATTTCTACCGGAAAGCTATCTGCCGCGTTGCCGCTTACTACCCGGCTGTCTCAGGAGGTGGCCGTGGATACGCAACTTTCATCGTTGTGTTTTCCTCGTTTAAGAACACAGTGAAAACCCGCTCTGAGGTGGCGATTTGTGAAGTTATGCCGGTTCGGGATACAGTATGCGAGTGCCCAGCCGAGAGGCTGAACAAACACCCTAGCCCGGGTGGCGGAATGGCAGACGCGCTAGCTTGAGGTGCTAGTGTCCTATTAACGGACGTGGGGGTTCAAGTCCCCCCTCGGGCACAGACCGAAGCCCCGTGCTTCACACCGTCAGAGATGATGATGTGAGGCGCGGGGCCTTCTTCATGCGTCTAGGGTCTATGCGCGCGATTCCGCAGTAGGCTCCGTCTCCTCTACTACCGTAGCCTTCTTCTTCGACGTGATGTAGCTATGCAGGCCCTTGATGACGATAGGCGCCACCGACAACGCGATGATAAGCAGCATAATCTTCTCAATCGAGTCAGCAATGCCCGGAATGTTTCCGAGAAAAACACCAACGAGATTCATGGAGAGCACCCAAGCGACTGCGCCGCTGACATTCCATCCAATGAACTTCTTGTACCGCATTCCCGCCGTGCCGGCGGCTACCGGAATGAAGGTGCGCACGATTGGGACGAACCGTCCGAGCACTAGTGCAAGCGGGCCGTGCTTGCGGAAGAAGTCCTCGGCGGTGTTGAGATACTCAAGTTTGAGAAGCCGAGCGTCCTTCTTAAACAGGCCACGGCCAAAACGGTGCCCAATCCAGTACCCCACCTGGTCACCAGCTATCGCGGCGATCATGCCTACAGCAATGAGTACCCACAGGGAGACCTGGAGCTCATGGCGCAGAATCGCGGCAGTCACGAGTAGTGAATCTCCCGGAAGAAATGGGAAGAGCACACCGGACTCGATGAAGACGACAAGTGCTATACCACCGATGACCCAGGGGCCAAAGGCTTCGAGCAAGGTGGCTGCGTCCATATAAGACGTGAGGTTGTGGATAAAGTCCATAATGCTCTCCAAAGAAAAACGCAGGCGCCAGGGCGGGCGCCAAAAGTAGGTAGTGAATCAAGAATTCGCTCCGCAGCTAGGGCGTAGAGACAATAAAGGTGAAACTAGCTAAGACGGTCACAATAGAAGTGGCCCTAGAGATGCTTGCGGATGCGCAGTGCTGTTCAGTATCCCGCGTGCACGGCAATACTCATGCATCGAATCGCGGCTTAACAGTAAGTTGAGGTGCAGCTCTCAGCTGCTCCCCAGCCAGCCAAGCCGTCTCCTGCCTCCGTCTTCAGCCGTTCTCCCATGCTTTGGGCTCAATGCGGGGTTTGGCGTCTTCGGCACTAGACTTCTATCTCTATGAACACAGGTTGGGTGCACAGCGTCGGGGACTTCTTCGCGTCTCTGGGCCGCGCTGCGTGGCAAAGCTGCAAGCGTTGGACGTGGAAACGTTGGACGGCAGTAATCGCTGCCGGTGCGGCATTGATGCTACTCGCCGTGCTTGTCGACGTCCCCTCACTCGCCGCCCTCCGCACGTGGTCAGACCAACTCGGGCCGTGGTTTGTCGTTGCTTTTACGGGCGCCTACATCTTCTTCACCCAGTTCCCTATTCCCCGGACCGTGTGGACTTTGGCGGCAGGCCTTCTTTTCGGCCCGTGGCTTGGGCTTTCTGTTTCCCTTGTCGCGCTGACTATCTCCGCCACCATTTCTCTCCTTATCGTCCGCGGCTTACTTGGTGAGTGGATTCGCCCGCATCTCACGCACAAAGCGGTATATGCAATCAATGCCCGGCTTGAGCGCCGGGGTTGGCTAGCGGTGGCGTCATTGAGAATGGTCGCCGGAGTTCCGTTTTCCTTACTAAACTATGTTGCAGCGCTCACGCCGATTTCGGTGACTCACTTCGCCATCGCTACACTCATCGGTTCGATTCCCACCACCGCCATCGGGGTCTTCTTCGGGGATGCGCTCACCGGAGCGATGAGCCCCTACACGATCGCCGGCTTCCTTATCGCTGCGGCAGTGGGAATCGCTGGTCTCATCCTAGACACGCGGTTGCCGCTCGGCCCCGGAATGCGTGGCCCAGTCAAGCGCAAAGAGTAGACTGAGCGTTGTTTCTTGCTGGAAGGAGTCTCTCACTGTGCTAGCTGTCCATGCCCGCTACCGCGGACGCTCGGTACGCCGCGCCGATTTGGTCCAACGATCCGCCGCCGCGCTTTCCACCCTGGAGGGAATCGGCGAGTTTGAGGTCCTTGGTGTTGAGGATATTTGCGCTGTGGCCTATTCTTCTCCGGCGGTCTGTGATGTCGTTATGGCGCTTCTCGCGGACGGTGACTGGGCCATTGGCATTGGAATTATCCCTGGCGAAGGCGCAGGTGATGCCGAAACACGCGCAGTGGCAACCGCCGCGGTAAAGGGCTCGGCGCGGGCCGGACACGTCTACGCCAAAATTGATCGGCGCGGGCGCGCTGCGGAGGCGCAGGATATTGCAGCGGCATTCGCCCTACTCGGCTTTGTGCTGCACAAGCGCACAATGGAAGGCCGTGAGGCGACATCTCTTGTACGCGGCGGGTTGAATCAGAACGAAGCTGCGGAAGAGCTGGGCATTTCCAAACAAGCGATGTCCCAGCGCCTCCAAGCGGCGGGGTGGGCAGCAGAGACGGCCGGTTGCCAGCTCGCCATCAACCTCATTGACCGAGCGAATTCGAATTAGAGCAAATCTTCTTTGCTCAATTCCGGTGTTGTGACAAAGTCGACGAGCCGCTCGACGGCGCCGATGAGCGTGGAATCGAGATCCCGGAAAGAATTCACGGCGTTGTACACGCGGCTCCACCCTTCCTTGGGATCAGACCACCCCGCGCGCTTGCAGATGCCCGTCTTCCAGTCTTCCCCATAGGGAACCTCGGGCCAGGCGCGCAGCCCTAGGCGCTCAGGCTTTACAGCCGCCCAGATATCAATGAAGGGGTGACCGGTGACAAGCACGTGCTCGCCCACCGTTTGCGTCAACCGCGTTTCCTTTGATCCTTCGACTAGGTGATCCGCGAGGACGCCCACACGGCGTCCCGGACCGGGCTGAAACTCAGCCAGGCGTTCCTCAAGGTTATCGAGTCCTTCGAGGTATTCGACGACCACACCTTCCACCCGCAGATCGTGACCCCAGACCTTTTCAACGATGGCCGCGTCGTGAATGCCTTCAACCCAAATGCGCGAAGGTGCGGCAACTTTCGCCTCAAGATTTTCCACACGGCGCGACCCGGAGTTTGACTTCCGCGGCGCCTGCTTTTCGACGTATCGCGTTAACGTCACTGGCTGCCCCTCCAACAAGAACCCCCCTTTCACGAGTTTGAATACTCGCTCATTTCCATGTCGGTCCTCGAGGCGCACGACTGGGCCCCATACGGTTTTGTCGACGCCCAATACTGCCCCTACAAAGTCATCACCTCGAACCTCGACGACCATGCCTGGTTCAGCGGGTACCTCGGGGTACTCCGGCTTCTTGTTCCGCGCATGTCCTGCAAAAATATCGCCGCCATAGGGATCTCGGGAATTCAAGCTCATAGGGGTCTACCCTATCGTCTACACTGTCCAGCCATGGATATGCGCGCCGAAGTCTGGTCCCCTGTACAAAACGTTTCTGTTTGGCTTGGTGCATGGCTATGGGGGCACGAATCCACCGATGGCTTTCTTGATGCCCTCAGCGAGCTGGGTGGTGAGCAACAAGGGGGCGACGGAGAGCCGTTTGTTGATGTTATGTCACTTCTCCGGCGTGAAACGGCCTCCGTCATCGAGCGTGGAGAGCGCGAACCGCTGCTTCGGCTAGTTCTCTCCGGTCCTGGCGACGCGCCAGCACTTCCAGCCGGCACGGAATCGGCGCGAGCGGCGGCAGAAAATCCGGCAGGCGCAATCGTGGTGCGTACCAATAATCGGGATCGAAACCTGGTGTTGGTGCCCACCTATGCCGTGGGCGCGACACGGTGGACGGTGATTGAAGAGACTGCCCCGTTACCCTCGCCCGCTTGGCTTAGCCCGGGCGAGGCCGATGAGCTCTTGAGTACCGCGACGAATGAGTCAGCAAACCTCATCGAGGCATTGGGCTATCGCAGCGATGCCCTCCCCAATCCCCGGCTAACAGTAGGCACACTAAGCGATTTCTACGACACCCCCGGATTACCCGCTGCAGTGCCGGGGCGAGCAGCGAAGCTCTTCGCCCGCGCCGACCGCGTGGCGGCCATCATCGAGACGGTGACTGACCGCATTCAAGATCACAGTCTCGATCCGCAGCTTCTGCGCCTGTGGCGCCATATCCGCGAAGCACGCATGGCCGGCGTGGCTTATGCGCTCACCGATTTCGCGCGTTAATGCGGCTTGCGCAGAGACCAGATGTCACAACAACCTTCAGCGCAGGGTGCGCCATTGACCGTACAGCCCTGAACGGTAACCTCACCGAGTGAAGCAGGTTCAGCGTCATGCTCTAGCTCCTCGATGAGGTCCACGATGAGCGAGGCAAAACGCGCAGATGGGCCGGCGGTGCGGGTGCGATAGACGCTGACGCCCATTTCCTCAGCGGCTTGCTGAAGTTCAGTATCGAGATCCCAGATGACCTCCATGTGATCGGAGATAAATCCAATTGGGCACACGACAACGCTGTCGACACCATCTTCCTCATGGATTCGCGTGGTGTGGTCGACAATGTCCGGTTCCAACCACGGGGTGGCTGGGTTTCCTGAACGGGATTGCCACACTAGGTCATAATTCTGGACCCCGGCAGCCTTGGCTACGAGCCGTGCAGCCTCCGCTACCTGGCGGGAATAGATATGCTTATCGCCTTCTGCTCCCCCAACAGCATCGTGTGCCGATGGCACTGAATGCGCAGTAAAAAGCATGCGGGTGCTAGCCAGCTTGTCTTCCGGCACCTCCGCATAAGCCTCGCGGACGGCTGCGGCCATCTCCTCGATGAACTTGGGGTGATCGAAGAATTGGCGCAGTTTGGTGAAGTTCATTTCGGGCAGTTGCTCGTCCTCGAGGTGCTTGCGCAATGCAACGATGTCCTCGTTGTACTGGCGGCAAGCACTGTAGCCACCCCAGGCGGAGGTAGCGAATACGGCGACGTTGCGCACACCATCGGCGGCCATCTGCTCGACGGCTTTTGTCCCAAACGGGTACCAGTTACGGTTACCAAAATAGACCGGTAGATTATGTCCGCGTTCCTTCAGCTCCGCGGAAACATTAGAAATAATCTCTCGATTTAGCGCATTAAGCGGACTAATGCCGCCTAGGCGGAAATAGTGTTCCCCGACGACTTCGAGCCGCTCGCGCGGGATGCCACGCCCACGGGTAACGTTCTCCAAAAACGGGACGACCTCCTCGTTTCCTTCCGGGCCACCGAAGGAAAGAACGAGGAGGGCGTCAAATGAGGAGGGCACCGAATCGGTGCCGCGGGTGTTGCCCTGGGCAGTACGCAGTGTGTCAGTCATGCAGCCCAGTTTAGCAACGGGCTGAACTAGATCAGTCGCACGGCATAGGGTGCCATGCCGGCTTGTCGTACTGGGGAGATGCTGACGTTTTGACCGGACTGCGGAGCTTCGACCATGGTGCCGTCACCAAGATAGATTGCCACGTGCTGATTTCCGCTCGGGCCGTAGAAGACAAGGTCGCCTCGCTGCATCTCGCTCGGGGAAATCTTGGTTCCCTTCTGATACTGGTAGCCGGTGTAATGCGGCAGGGAAATGCCGACGCCAGCAAAGGCATAGAGCACCAGCCCAGAACAGTCGAAGCCGACCTTGTTGTAGTCGCCATAAGAGTCAGCGACGCCGCCGTCGCGAATGCCCTGCGTAGGACCGTTGGCATCGCCACCACCCCAGGCATAGGGAACTCCCACCTGAGACGTTGCGCGCTCGATGACGGTCTCAATCTTTGCTTCGCGGGAGGCATCGCCCAGTGAAGCGGATGCCTTCTTCGTCACGCTATCGGTGGTGTCAAGTTCCTCCAGGACACCGGAGACATCGGACTCAAGGGAATCCTCGCTATCAGTTGCGTTCGCTGCATCGCTATCGGACGTCTCCGTGGAATCCGTCACTTCCCCAGTGCTGTCTTGCCCACCCTGGAGGGCAAAGAGCTTGGAAGAGCCTTCCGCCAGAGCATTGATTTCCTCTTGGCTCAAGCTGTTATTGTGGTCCGGCTGAGATGCGGCCACCATCGAGGCCACTGTTCCCACCGCTTCAATGCCAAGCGCTACGGTTTCCGCATCGATTCCGTTCGGATCGAACGAGCTGGAGCTACCGCCCTGGGAGTTCTCGGCGTTCTCTTCAGAGGAGCTGGCCGTGCTTGTCGACGACAACTCTTGCACGTTCGGATCGGAAGCCACGGTGCTTGCGGCGCTAGAGAGCTCTTCCAAGTCATCAGCATCGGCAGAAGCCGTCGACGGCTGCGATTGAAGCGTGGGGTTCTGTGCCTCAGAGTCGGAGGGGCCGGCCACGGTGGACGCTGTGGACTCGGCGGTCGGCTCCGTGCTGGCCGGTGTCGAATGCCCCGCAGCGGACGGCGAGGATACCGTCGATGGGCCGTCGGCAGGAGTTGCGGCACTAGACTCAGAACGACCCTGTGCAGAATTAGTCCCGGCCCGCTCCTTGACCTTAGATCCAGCTGTTGGGCTTGACACACCTTCTCCGTCCAGACCCTTGGCTTGATTTAGCGCCTTGTGAAGAGATGAGAGTTGGGAAAGCAGATCCTCGCGTTCGGACGTAGATTCCTCAATAGAAGCCTCGGACGCGGAGAGTTGCTCGCGCGCGGCAGCCTCGGCATCGGCCGCCCGGTCCGCACGTTCCTCGGCCAGTTGTTGGGTCTTCCGCAGCTGGGATTCCTTGTTCGCCTTTTCCGTGCGCTGCTTCTCCAAGTCGCTAACGACGGCCTGCTGCTTCTCAGACTGCGAGCGAAGGTAGGACTGGCGCTCCAGCATGTCCGAACGCGCGTCTTTTCCTGCCGCATGGGAGACGGCATCGGAAGTATTGGCTCGGCGGTAGGCGGAACGGGAGACCTCATCCAGCTTGGCCTGGGCATCGGCGACATCCGCTTGTGCGTCGTCAAGCTGCTCGCGCGCCGTCGTTGTTCCTTGGCGCGCTTGGTTTGCCTTAGTGCGGGCGTCGTTGAGATCGACCAGCGCACGGTTGACGGTTTCGCGCTGCGCACCTATGGAGGCTTCCGCTTGTGCGATGCGCTCCTCAATCTGGGCGATTGCGCCCGCGAGGTCTGCGATGGATGGGTTGTCGGAGGATAGCAGGGATTTGATGTTGATCTGCTCAGGTTCCGCAGCCACTGCAGGAGTGAGCGCGGAGACAGTAGACAAGGCGGCGGTGGTCGCTATGGCAGCGCACGCTGCCTTAAAGCGCCGAAAGCCGAAAGATGATGTGGTGGCCACGAGGGTTATCTCCTAGACACCTACCCCGGAGATGTCACGCACGTTGCGTAGACGAGCTTGCCGGACATCGAGACCTGGAGGTGACGAGTTGGACGAGCAAAAGAAACAGCGGTGTGTACGTAGCTAGTCTCGCCTTCAAGCAGGATGAGGCGGCAATCGATTTCCCAATGGGAATAGTGGACTTAATAAGGCTTGCGCCCGGAATTGACCGGGATACGCGAACGCGGCTTGCCCCTGAAGAGCTCTTTGCTCTCTACGCCACGAAATGCCGAATAGACGGGGCGGCATTTTCTCTTATAGAGGCGGCAGGGAAATCTGCGGGGCGTCTGGCGTGTGCACCAACATCACGTCGAACCGTGCGTCATAGCTAGCCACACCGCACTCGCATGGTGCTCGTTGGGCTCACGGAGAGCGGCGCCGAGTATGGCTGCACGATCCGACGACGAAGGGACACACACCCATATTCAGGCTCGAGGTCCTGCGTCGGTTCCTCCTCGCTCGGCGCCGCGCTCGTGGAGGGCACTTCCGCGGTCCTTAGTGGCGCACGCGTAAGCACTCACAGCTGGCACCCAACCGGAAACCGATGGAACTCATGGCCATCACAGCCCTCGATGAGGGCGTGCGAATGAAGTGTATGAAGCCTCTTCCACTCGGGAGGTAGGTGTTTCGATATCTAAAAGGTTGAACACTGGTACCGACTGCGTCGAGAAAACTGCATTGCTACGCGCATCGCTAGCGCGGTGCGACGGTCATCCACCAGGCGGTGAACCCCAACGGTCCTCTTCGCTCGCGGCGTGCTTCCCCACATACCCGTGCGACAAATCAGTTGAGAGTCAAGGCTTGGTCCATGAACGTATGGAGCAATAGTCAACCCGTGAGTCGATACGTGAACCATACGTCACCGACACGCCATCTCGCACACTTTTCCCATCTTTCACATCAGCCACGGAAAACCACAAGGCGTTACAGGCGCACCTAACCTGCAATGACTTTGTTATCAATGTGTGACTGTGACGTTGCTCACTCTTCCCCGGAGTGCAAACCTCTCCCCCCTGACTATCGCTGTGGATTGCGGCCCTGGGCCTGCCGCAGAAGCTTCGATTGTTCCCAGTGGAACCTGTCTTCTGGGGCGCAGGAAACGCTCCATTTCGGGACTGGAGAGAACCGAAGTATTCGTCGACTTAAGGTGCCCGTGCGGCATCCGATGTGGTCGCTGCGTGGGCCATATTCCTAGGGCTCTTACGCCCTCTCAACCACTCCCCCGTTGCAAAAGTCAAGTCTTAGTGGTTGATATTCGCCACTTCCCTACCCCTGTGGTGGGTGTGGCGCATGTTTAGCGGAATTCACTCGGCGACCTCGATCGCTTAGTTTCTGGCCGTGTCAGCTTTCTGTGTAGCGGCTCGAAATCCCGCCCAGCCCGCAATTGCCGCTACGAAGAAAAACAACGTCAAGATTGCCAGCCATGGCGTTGAAAAATGATCTGCAGTTGCATAGAAATCATTCAGCAAAGTTACCTGATCGAGTCCAGTTGGTAGCGAATCCTCGGCTGCCTCAATGGATGCCCGATCATAAGAATTACTGACTGCGGACACCCGCATTGGCGCCTGGAGAATCACGGTATCGAGTCCCGTTTGTTCTTGAAGGGCTGTCGCCAGGTCGCGTAGATCTGGAATCTTGTCGGGGAAGACATCTACCACTGCGATGCCATGGTTGGGCTGGAGGGAGTCTGCGATGCGGACCTGGAGGTCGTCGTCTAGCGCCAGCTCTGGGTTTGAGAACGCTACACCGTCGGCTGAGAGCTGATCTGCAATGTCGTCTACATCTACGCCCGCCGGGATCATCCGCCACTCCTTAATCTCTATGGACGTTAATGCTTGGTGGCACAGTCTTCTGCCCAAACACGATTCGGAGGTTTGTCCCCCGGATTCCCGATCGAGCCTAAACCTCGGAGCGTGGGCGAGGCCGGTGACTCGCCGCTACCCCCGAAATGTAGGAAACAGAACGCCCGTACTGTTATGCTGGTGTCGACCGAGGGTTCTTGCATCTACAATAGATACGGAACATTCGCGTTCTGAGATCGCCGATACACCTGGCTCCATGTGGTTGCTAGGGCATATCGGCAAATTCGATGAACCTTCGACCAGTGTTCGATAACCCACAAGCGAAAAGCAAGGAATGGAGCTCCTTATGACTGAAAGCCTGAACTCCTTCGGCGCCAAGAAGACTCTTGAGGTCAACGGTAAGTCCTATGACTACTTTGACATCAATGCAGTCGAGGGCCTGGAGAAGCTTCCTTACTCCCTCAAGGTCCTGGCTGAGAACCAGCTGCGCTACGAGGACGGGAAGAACGTAACCAAGGATCACATTAACGCTTTGGCCAACTGGGATCCGTCCGCTGAGCCGGATACCGAGATCCAGTTCACCCCGGCCCGCGTTCTGATGCAGGACTTCACCGGCGTCCCCTGCGTGGTCGACTTGGCAACCATGCGTGAGGCTATCGCCGCCCTCGGCGGCAAGCCGGACCAGGTGAACCCGCTCAACCCGGCCGAGATGGTTATTGACCACTCCGTCATCGTCGAGGCTTTCGGCTCCACCGAGGCCCTGGAGAAGAATGTTGAGATCGAGTACGAGCGCAACCAGGAGCGTTACCAGTTCCTGCGCTGGGGTGCCGAGAATTTCTCCAACTTCCGCGTTGTTCCTCCGGGAACCGGTATTGTCCACCAGGTCAACATTGAGTACCTTTCCCGCGTGGTCTTCGACAACGATGGTGTTGCCTACCCGGATACCTGTATTGGTACCGACTCCCACACCACCATGGAAAACGGCCTGGGCATCCTGGGCTGGGGCGTTGGCGGCATCGAGGCCGAGGCTGCAATGCTGGGTCAGCCGGTGTCCATGCTGATCCCGCGCGTCGTGGGCTTCAAGCTCACCGGCGAGATTCCGACCGGCGTGACCGCTACCGACGTGGTGCTGACCATCACCGAGATGCTGCGCCAGCACGGTGTGGTTCAGAAGTTTGTTGAGTTCTACGGCAACGGTGTGAAGTCCGTGCCGCTGGCTAACCGCGCCACCATCGGTAACATGTCCCCCGAGTTCGGTTCCACCGCTGCGATCTTCCCGATCGACGAGGAGACCATCAAGTACCTCGAGCTCACCGGCCGTCCGCAGGAGCAGATCGATCGCGTCGAGGCTTACGCCAAGGCTCAGGGCATGTGGCTCGAGCAGGACGCTCCGGAGGCACAGTACTCCGAGTACCTCGAACTGGATCTGTCCACTGTTAAGCCGTCCATCGCCGGCCCGAAGCGCCCGCAGGACCGCATTCTCCTCTCTGAGGCAAAGGAGCAGTTCCGTAAGGATCTGCCGACTTACGCTTCCGGCGAGGTTGTTGCAGACGAGTCCACCATCGAGGCAAAGCGCATGACCTCCGAGGGTGGCGACGAGAATGCTCTCGTCGACGTTACCGGTGGCCTGAACAAGTCTCGTGCAGGCGAAGGCGAGTCCGCAGCCAAGGGCGGCTCCGGCCGCCAGTCCAACCCGGTTACCGTCACCTCCCCGAACGGTGGCGAGTACACCCTGGACCACGGCATGGTTGCTATCGCTTCCATTACCTCCTGCACCAACACCTCTAACCCGTCCGTCATGGTTGGCGCTGGCCTCATCGCACGTAAGGCTGCTGAAAAGGGCCTGAAGTCCAAGCCGTGGGTCAAGACCATTTGTGCCCCGGGTTCCCAGGTTGTTGACGGCTACTTCCAGCGCGCAGACCTCTGGAAGGATCTGGAGGCGCTTGGCTTCTACCTCTCCGGCTTCGGCTGCACCACCTGTATCGGTAACTCCGGCCCGCTGCCGGAGGAAATCTCCAACGCCATCAACGAGCATGATCTGGCTGCTACTGCGGTGCTGTCCGGCAACCGTAACTTTGAGGGCCGCATCTCCCCGGACGTCAAGATGAACTACTTGGCCTCCCCCATCATGGTCATTGCATACGCTATTGCTGGCACCATGGACTTCGATTTCGAGGCTCAGGCGCTGGGTCAGGATCAGGACGGCAACGATGTCTTCCTCAAGGACATCTGGCCTTCCCCGAAGGAGATCGAGGACACCATCCAGCAGGCCATCTCCCGCGAGCTCTACGAGGCTGATTACGCCGACGTGTTCAAGGGTGACGACGCATGGCGCAACCTGGACGTTCCGGAGGGCGAGACCTTCAAGTGGAACGAGGATTCCACCTACATCCGCAAGGCACCGTACTTCGACGGCATGCCGACTGAGCCGGAGCCCGTTCAGGACATCAAGGGCGCTCGCGTCCTTGCTAAGCTCGGTGACTCCGTGACCACCGACCACATCTCCCCGGCTTCCTCCATTAAGCCGGGCACCCCGGCCGCTCAGTACCTGGATGCCAACGGTGTCGAGCGTCAGGACTACAACTCCCTGGGTTCCCGTCGCGGTAACCACGAGGTCATGATGCGCGGTACCTTCGCCAACATCCGCCTCCAGAACCAGCTGGTCGACGTCGCCGGTGGCTACACCCGTGACTTCACCCAGGAGGGCGCACCGCAGGCCTTCATCTTCGATGCCTGCGAGAACTACAAGGCAGCCGACATTCCGCTGGTTGTCCTTGCTGGTAAGGAGTACGGCACTGGTTCCTCCCGTGACTGGGCTGCTAAGGGCACCAACCTGCTTGGCGTGAAGGCTGTCATCACTGAGTCCTTCGAGCGTATTCACCGCTCGAACCTCATTGGCATGGGCGTCATCCCGCTGCAGTTCCCGGAGGGCGAGTCCCACGAGTCCCTGGGCTTGGATGGCACCGAGACCTTCGACATCGACGGCATCGCAGCCCTCAACGAGGGCGGCATTCCGAAGACGGTCCACGTGACCGCCACCAAGGAGTCCGGCGAGACCGTTGAGTTCGATGCCAAGGTTCGCATCGACACACCTGGTGAGGCCGACTACTACCGCCACGGCGGCATTCTGCAGTTCGTTCTGCGCCAGATGGTCAAGGCCTAAAACAGCCTTGCCCATTATGTAGGCACCCCGACTCTGGGGCGACCTACATAGTTAGGCACCAAGGCCAGCTAGCAACATGGAGTGCTGGCTGGCCTTTCTGCTTCTGCCCCTCCCCCTCTATTTCCACCACCCGTTTACCCGCCGCCGTGCTTAAAGGAGCTAGTTTTCAGCCATGCCGATTATGAGCGACTCTGAACTGAACCGCCGCCGCCACGACATTCTGGTTGGCGCACGTAAATGCTTCGCTGAGCACGGCTACGACGGTGCGACGGTGCGGCGTCTCGAAGAAGCCACAGGTAAGTCGCGTGGGGCAATCTTCCATCATTTCGGTGATAAGGAGTCCCTCTTTCTTGCCTTGGCCCGGGAAGACGCCGCCCGTGAGGCCGAAGTTGTTGCGAACAACGGTCTCGTCGAAGTCATGAGTGAGATGCTGCGCCATCCGGAACGCCATGACTGGCTTGCTACCCGGCTTGCTGTGACCTCGATGCTGCGTACCGATCCGTCTTTCGCCGCGCGCTGGCATGAGGAGCAACAGATTCTTGATAAGGCGGTCCGTGCCCGCTTGGAATCCAACGCCGAGAAGGGGCGCATGCGAGACGACGTCTCAATCGACACTCTCGTGACATATCTTGAAACCTTTATGGACGGATTTATCAACCGCCTAGCGCTCGGGGATACGAAGAATCTCGAGCAGGTTTTAGATTTGGTCGAACAATCGATTCGCGGCTCCCACGCCGATCACTAGGCTTTAGTACTCGGTGACGAAGTGTGGTCGCCGCTACACTGTGGCGCATGGACCATACTCCCCTACGACTTTCGCGCACGCAGTGCGGAATAAGTCTGAGCGCTACGCCGCGGCTTGCTCCAAAGGAACAGCGCACCCACGATGCTCAGCCGAACCCGCGGATGGACAATTCAGGTCTTCGCGAGGTCATCGAGGAGGCTGGGCCT
The DNA here is from genome assembly GCF_037850265.1 of Corynebacterium hesseae. Taxonomy (NCBI): domain Bacteria; kingdom Bacillati; phylum Actinomycetota; class Actinomycetes; order Mycobacteriales; family Corynebacteriaceae; genus Corynebacterium; species Corynebacterium hesseae. The sequence continues at coordinate 1,374,826 of NZ_CP137211.1, read as the reverse complement.
CAGCCGGGACGCCTCTCGTTTGGTGCTGTCGCAGTCTGGACTTTTATAGGTCTCGTCGGGCTGTTTATGTTCAGCATGTCGATTCCTTTCTTCACTGGTGGCTTTGGTCCTCCGCAAAGCAGCTTCTCCGATCTAGGAGTATTTTCGCTTATCCCAATCATTATTTGCCTCGTCAGTCTTACTGTTTTCATCGTAGGTTTGCGGAGTGTTTTCAAGGAAATCCGAAATGCATAGCGTCTGCGCACCGCGTGGCGCAACGGCTGGATAGAATACCGTCCTGCTCTTATTGGCGAGCTTGTTTACCTGCGAAGCGAAACCGAAGGGTCCGACGACCGTAAGCGGACCTATTTCTATTATTCGGCGCCTCTTTTGATCCTTCAGCCAGACGGCACACTAGCGAGCGCAATGTCCGCTGAGTTCCGCGCTGACAATCCGAATAGGCTAAGGTCACGGGGCGCGGCTCTTGCCGAAGGGGCCCGAATAGCAACCGCCGATACCGCGCACAATAATGGATGGACCGTCGCGGCTTACCGCGCTGATGGATCAAGTTCGGAGGCGGAACTATCCAGCGGTCTCACCAGCGGCCAACTTGATGCCGTGCTCCAATTCGCTGAACAGCGGTGGGTGCGCTAGCTCTCCCAATTAAGACTGAGTTCCTTCCGTTGGGGGCTAGTCCCCAGCCGCCGATGGTCACCGAGAAAATGGAGACCACGACCATTAAGCTGTGATCCATGACTCACTCGCCTTTGCAGCTGCCCCGCACTCCGCTGAAGCTTCCTTCTTCAAGTGCAGGATCCCTCGCGCCTAAGGATTTGAAGGATCACGATCAGCACCCCAACCCAAACATGGATCGCAGCGGCATCCGCGAGGCTATTAATAGCGTCGGGTCTCCGATCGGCCAATCCAATCTCGGCATGGTCATCGTTGCTTCCTTTTTCATCTTCATTGGCGGTTCAGCGCTACTCTTCTCGGTGGCTCACACGCTCTTTATATCAGTCCTGTTTCCCGGAGCCGGAGGAACGATTGGGAATATTCCGATAGCCAGCCTTATCACTGGAGCTGTAGCCCTCGTGTTCGTCTTCGTTGGAATCTTGATTTTGCGGGGGCGCTTGGGTTCCACAACAAGGCTTCGCACCGCGTGGGAGAATGGCTGGATCGAGTACCGCCCCGCACTGATCGGCGAGCTGACCTATAAGCGCCGCGTTGATTACGACGACAAGACCGACTATTACTACACCGCCCCGATACTGATCTTGCAGCCGGACGGCTCATTGACGAAAAGCATGACCGAGGAATTCATTGCTCCAAACCCGAACTGGCTGAAGCTGCGTGGCCGGCTGCTTGCCGACGGTCCCCTCGTCGCCACCGTGGACTTCAACCACAACAACGGATGGGGTGTAGTGGGATACCGGGTAGATGCAGATAAACCGCAGCCAGAACTGCACAATGGTCTGCGCCAAAAGAACATTGAAGCAGCACTGTCTTTTGCAGAGCGGAACTGGGTAAGAAGTTAGTGATAAGAATGTCTGACCACGCTTTAGCACCATTCGACTTCCCGGAACACCACTACTCCGAGAGACTCATTCCCCGCACTCGGAGTTCTGTGTCCGCCCCGAACTTGAGATCAAGCACATCTAGCATCGCTCGCGCGATCGCAGCGGCTGGGCCACTCCCAGGCGGGGCCGCACCTGAATGGCGAAGTCTACGGAACAACCTCATCACGGCGGTAGTGGGCCTAGCTATCGCACTATCAGCCTTTATCGGCGAAGATATGTCTATTAGTTCCGGATGGCAGGGATTGGCCGTTGCGGTCTTTGTTCTCTTCCTCGTCGTGGCGGCCGGTCGGAACATTCGAGCAATTCGGAGCTCTACGTGGGGTGCTCGCCGCCTACGGACGGCGTCGGAAAATGGGTGGATCGAGTATTATCCCGCGCTGCTTAGTGAGATCTGGCAAACAGGTCGACACGTGCCGCACGCTGATCCCACCGAGTACTACTACAAGGCGAAAGTGCGCATTTTCCTTCCAGATGGCACAGTTCAAGAAATCATCAGCGATGAGTTTGAGTCCCACACTTCTCCCCGCTCCTTCCGGGAGCAGGGTGTGGCCGTGGTACGGTTCCAAAGCCAAGCGACGTTCAAGCACCCCACAGGGTGGTATATCGCGGCCCACCTGTCCACAAAGCCACTTCGTTATGCGAGCCTCCACCACCAACTGAGCAGAGAGCAAGTCATCGCCGCGCTTGACGCGGCGGCATCCGCTCGATTTTAGATATCCTTCACGCTTCCATCGCCATCGATGAATTCTAGCGGCGAAGTCGGGAAGCTTTCGCGGCCGGCGACCTCGGTGACCACCTCAGCGACAAGCTCCCGGGAGGTAGTCAGATTAGCGGTGCGCTCTGCGTCCTTATCTAGCACGGTGATGCCACGCGAAGGCTCTTCCGTCAGGGCCGCCGGGCCAAGGATGAGGTAAGTGAGGTCGGTTGAGTTGAGCTTATTGTCTACGGCCTTCTTGGACTCCACGTAGGCGTACCACTTCTCATCCGCAGGATCAGTCGTGTTCTCCGTAGCGCCCATGTAGGAAATCATGATGTAGGCGGGAGTGTTCTTGCCCTCGGCAGAAAGCTTTTCCAGACCCGCAATAGATGCCAGCGCCGCATCACGGTCGACCGCCCACGTCACCTCCGCACCAGCACGGCCACCATTTCCGGCGCCCCACACGACGACGTCATAGTCAGCCAAAAGCTCTGCCCAGTCCTCAACAGAAAGCTCGGTGAGATCGCGAACCACTGCGGCGGCACCGAGGGCCTCAATATCAGAGACCTGGTCCGGGTTGCGGATGAGGGAATGGACGGTGAGGTTGGCGTCGACAAGCTTGGGCGCCGCCAAGAGCCCAACCTTGCCGTGGCCGCCGATGTACAGAACCTTCTTGCGCGTAGTTGTTGTCGTATCAGTCATGTGCGCCACCGTACGCGCCGGCTCGCTATCCTGCATGACCCCAGGGCAGCGTGAAAAACCGACGGGCTACAATCAAATTATGATCGCCATCATGACTGTTACCGGTGTTGATAACACCGGAATTATCTCTGCCGTTTCCACCGCCCTCGCTGAGCTCAAGATCAACATCGTTGACGTCTCTCAGACCCTCATGTCTGGGTACTTCACGATGATCCTGCGCGTCGAATTCGATGAGAATGAGGTCAGCATCCAGCAGATTCAGGAGCGGATGAATACCGTCGGTGAGTCCATCAAACAATCCATTCGCGTGCAGTCGGAAGCACTGTTCACCGCCATGAATGAAATTTAGGAGCGAGAATCAGTCATGCTTAATCGCTTCAACACCGTCAGTATTCTCGACACCATCGAGATGATCGAGAAATACCGCCTCGATATCCGCACCGTTACCATGGGGATCTCGCTGCTCGGCTGCACGCGCTCCACCATGGAAGCTACCGCAGAGGCCGTTTATGATCGCGTGACCACCCGCGCGGCTCAGCTCGTGGAAGTCTGCGAAGGGATCGAGGCCGAGCTCGGCATCCCGATCGTCAACAAACGTATTTCCGTCACTCCGATCTCACTTATCGTGGCTGGCGTAGAAGGACACCCCGTCGACGTCGCCCGTGCACTGGATCGCGCCGCTGAGACGACAGGTGTTAACTTCGTCGGCGGCTACTCCGCATTGGTTGAAAAGGGTGCCACCACTGCGGAAAAGACACTCATCCGCTCTATCCCGGAAGCGCTGGCTGAGACCAACCTGGTGTGTTCCTCAGTAAATATCGCATCCTCGCGCGCCGGCATCAACATGAACGCCGCAGCGCAGATGGGACGCATCATCAAGGAAGCTGCCGAACTCACCAAGGACCGCAGCGCCATCGGCTGTGCCAAGCTCGTGATCTTCTCCAACTCCGTGGGCGATAACCCCTTCATGGCCGGTGCCTTCCACGGTATCGAGGAACCGGACTGCGTTGTCTCCGTCGGTGTGTCTGGGCCGGGTGTTGTCGACCGTGCTCTCGGATCCCTGGAGGGCGCCACCCTTAATGAAGTCGCCGAGGAGGTCAAGAAGGCTGCCTTCAAGGTCACGCGTGCCGGACAGCTCGTTGGTTCGATGGCCTCGGAGCGCCTCGGTGTTCCCTTTGGCATCATCGACCTTTCGCTGGCCCCCACAGCGGAGCTGGGAGATTCCGTCGCGCACATCCTGGAACACATGGGCCTGGATCAGGTGGGCACGCACGGAACGACGGCAGCCCTCGCACTGCTTAACGACGCCGTCAAGAAGGGCGGCATGATGGCCTGCTCACGCGTGGGCGGTCTATCGGGTTCCTTCATCCCGGTTTCGGAAGACAAGGGCATGATCGATGCTGTGCGCACCGGCGCTATTTCCATCGACAAGCTGGAGGCCATGACCTCCATCTGCTCGGTGGGCCTGGACATGATCGCCATTCCGGGCGATACTTCCGCGGAGACTATTGCTGGCATGATCGCTGATGAAGCCGCCATTGGCGTGATGAATCATAAGACGACTGCCGTGCGCGTTATCCCCGCCCCGGGAACCAAGGCTGGCGATGAGGTCAACTTCGGCGGCCTGCTGGGCTACGCTCCGGTCATTCCGGTCAATGAGGTGGGCAACTCCACCTTCATCAACCGCGGTGGCTTCATCCCGGCGCCGGTACACGGCTTCCGAAACTAAAAGCCTCAGCAACTCGGATTAGTTTTCACCAAGCACTTGACCCTCACACTATGTGAGGGTTTAGCTTTGTCCTATGAAGATATCGGACGTCGCCGCGGTCGCTGGATGCTCAGTTCGTTCTGTACGACATTTACACGAGACGGGCGCGGTCCCTGAACCCGCCCGCACCAGCGGGAACTACCGCGACTATTCTGTTTCTGACTTGGCTTCGGTGCTGCGCGCGCGTGCGCTTATCGACGCCGGAGTCCCCGTCGCCGACGTAAATCTGCCGGATGCTATCGATCGTTCATGCGGCGTGCTCGACGATCGCATCGCTCGGCTCAAGAACCAACGTGAACGCTTACGCGCCCTTGCCCAAGCACCCAACGGGACTCCACGAGACATCCGCGAATCACTCAAAGAGGCGATCCATGATCCCGCGATGCTGCAGCTCGAGCTTGATTCTTGGGATCTGATGGCGCTGTGTGGTGTCGCGACGGAAGGAACCTGGCAACAATTGCGCGAGAACCTTGAAGATGCCGAATGTTTGAGAGTTCTCCGCGAGGTTGAATCGCTATGGCGAAAACTGGGTGCATTGTCCCCGAATGATCGCGAGGTCACGGTAATCGTCGCCAAGCTGCAGCATTTAGGCGAACGCGGCCTCATGCGGGGAATCTATCCTACGTTGCGCCCAGGTAAGGTCCCGCTGAGTCCCACCGATGCACCGACAACTGGTGCACAGGGCAGAGCGCTCGCGGCACTGTCGGGAGCGCCACATGGATAGGATATGGAGATTCCTGGGAAAACATCCTGGATTCCGATTGGCAAAGTATGAACTTAGCCTCTACCGCGATTTGTGGCTTTGGATACGCGGCGAGACTTTGCTCCCCGCTGGTGCTCAGGCACTTCCCCATCCCCCGGGCAGGCTGCAAATGCTTGGTTTTGTCACCGCGGTGCTGGTGGTTGAAATGGTAGTCGTCCACCTGATTCTCCCCGCAGGTGCGGTTCGGGTTGTGGCGTTACTGCTGTCGCTGTGGGCCATCATTTTCGTGTGGGGGTTGATTGCCGCTGAGCGCATTCGCCCCAGTTATATCTCCGACGATGCTACCGTTCTGCGGCGCGGAAAAACTGTCTTCGCTGAGATACCAACTGCCGTTGTGCAGCACAAGAGCGTTGATCGCAGTTTTACCTCAGCGATTGAAATACGCGATGGCGAGCTGACAGTAGGCGGCCCCGCAGGCACGGACACCCTCCTGCAGCTGAGCTCGCCTGTTATGGCCACCCCGGATCGCTATCCTTGGCAGCGGCCCCAGCCGATGGAGGTTGATAAGGTGCGCTTCTTTAGTGCTGCGCGCCAACACTAGATGGCGCTTTCACTGGTGGAAAGAGAATACTTATGCGCCGGCGTTGCGAAGTTTGTCTTCGAGTTCCGCTATCAGCGGTAGTGCTAGTTGCGCGCGGTCGACGTCGATTCCCCACTTCTCGGGTTCACTACGCACCATGTGCGCTGTGGCAGTGAGAAAGCGGGCGAAGTTTTCCACTACCGCGCGATTACCATTGCGCACTCCCTCGTTGAGGACTGTATTGCCCAGGCGCTCAGTCCATATTTCTAGAATGTGCGGCGATGTGCTCTTAGCAATCGTCGTGCACGCAGCACGCGCCAAGCGTTCTGCCTCATCGTCGTGCCACACTCCCCCTGGGACGCGCAGGCGGCAAGAAATAATTGCCGCACCCTCCACGGCAGGAATCATCCCCATGCGAACGCAGGTTTCTACATAGTCCGCGCCGTAGCCGACCGCCATGACGTGTCCGATGTCCTTGACTATGCCACGCGTGTCTTCTTCAGTGACATACCATGCGCGGAAGGTGAGATAGTCCTCGTAATGAAAGTGGCCAGACTCAGCGAGAACAGTGAGTAAACGCGCGGCCATGACCTTGGTCCACACCTTGTCCGTGCGCAGGTAACCGGTAAGGCGATCCCGAACCTGGTCGATGTGTCCATCCCACTGCCCTGACTCAATACCTTCTTTAAGCTCGGCAAAGGCCCAGTCCACACGGACTTCAGGCCGCTTGCTCACTAAACCGGTAAGCAGTGGTTCAATGACAGAATCGAGGGTATCGGTGTGGCTCATGGCTTCAGTCCTCTCCTGCTGCAGCACGGCTGGGTCGTAGCGCTACTAGGCCCAGTGCGTGGGAAGCCGGAAGGACCCAAGAAAAGAGCCTTGAGCGGTAAGTGAGTGTGCCCCCGATTCTAGCGCACTATAGGTTTTATGGAAGGCCACGAAGTATCACGGTGACCAGAAGAACAAAGAGCGCTGCCGTTGCTGCAACCGGAGTAAGGAACTAGCCCCTAGGCCAATTCAACGATCTCCATGTATTCGTCGTTCCACAGATCCTCGTCGCCGTCAGGCATGATGATGACACGCTCTGGGTTGAGGGCCTTTACCGCGCCTGGGTCGTGGGTTACCAGAACTACGGCACCGGTATAAGTACCGAGCGCATCGAGAACCTGCTCGCGGGACTGGGGGTCGAGGTTGTTCGTGGGCTCGTCGAGAAGCAGCACATTTGCGCGCGAGGACACGAGCGTGGCCAAGGAAAGACGCGTCTTTTCACCGCCGGAGAGCGTGCCGGCGGGCTGCTCCAGCTTATCCCCGGAGAACATAAAGGCACCGAGCAGACCGCGCAAATCCTGCTGGCCTGCATCGGGGCAAGCCTCGATGGTGTTTTCCCACACGGTCTTGTCTGGGTCGATGTTGTCGTGTTCCTGGGCAAAGTAGCCGATGCGCAAACCATGGCCGGAGACAATACCGCCCTCACCGTCGGTGCGCTCCACGCCCGCTAGAAGCTTGAGCAGGGTCGTCTTTCCGGCACCGTTATAGCCCAGCACGACGACGCGCGAGCCCTTATCAATGGCCAAGTCCACGCCCGCGAAGACTTCAAGCGAGCCATACATCTTGGTCAGGCCCTTCGCGTTCATCGGGGTCTTACCGCAGGGAGCCGGCTCCGGGAACTTGATGTGGGCAACCTTGTCGGCCACACGCACGTCATCGAGCTCGTTCATCATGCGCTCAGCGCGGTGCAGCATCTGCTTAGCTGCTGCGGCCTTCGTCGCCTTAGCGCCGAGCTTTGCGGCCTGCTTGTGCAGGGCGGCCGCCTTCTTCTCCGCGTTGGCGCGCTCACGGCGGCGGCGGGCCTCATCGGTCGCACGGGCATCGAGATACTTTTTAAAGCCCATGTTGTAGACATCCGCCTCGGCGCGCACGGCGTCGAGGAACCAGACCTTGTTGCAGACGGCCTCGAGCAGGTCCACGTCGTGCGAGATCATGATGAGCCCGCCCTCATGCTTCGACAGGAAGCCGCGCAACCAGGTGATGGAATCTGCGTCGAGGTGGTTCGTGGGCTCGTCGAGAAGCAGCGTGGTCTGGGACTTGCCGGAGCCTGCCGACGCCGCGAAAAGAATCTGCGCCAGCTCCACGCGGCGGCGCTGGCCACCGGAGAGCGTCTTGAGCTGCTGATCCAAGACGCGCTGCGGGAGGCCAAGGTTGTCACAGATCTGTGCGCACTCGGAATCCGCCTCGTAGCCGCCGAGGGAATGGTACTCCTCTTCCAAGCGCGAGAACTTGCGGATGGCCTTATCGCGGAACTTGTCGTCCGTTGCCGTCTCCATGAGTTCCTGCTGCTTGGCCATGCGCCGCTTGATCTCATCGAGACCACGGGCCGAGAGCACGCGTTCGCGCGCGGTCTGTTCGATGTTGCCCTCGCGGGAATCCTGCGGCAGGTAACCAATGGGGCCAGAGCGCGTTACCGAACCGCCATAAGGCTCGGTCTCCCCCGCCAAGATGCGCATCGTCGTGGTCTTTCCTGCGCCGTTGCGGCCGACCAGCCCGATGCGGTCACCCGGCTGTACGCGGAGGTGCTGGCCGGGGGCGTCGAGAAGCGTGCGTGCGCCCACGCGCACCTCGAAATCATTGGTCACAATCACGTCGAAACAGTCTAGCAACCAGGGCAGTTAAACCCGAACCAGCGGCAGGGCGCTGATCGACGTAAAGCTAACGGTACGGAGGATAAGTCATCTGGAAATTCGTGGCCCGGATTCGGCGCGCTTCACCTATACAAGATGAAAGATGTGCCTACATTGACATCATGAGTACATCAGCCACATCGAAACCGCCATTAATCCTCGCGATTACCGCCTGCCCAACTGGTATTGCGCATACCTACATGGCGGCTGAAAACCTCGAGGCCGCTGCCGCGGAACTTGGATACCGGATCAAAGTTGAGACCCACGGCTCAATCGGTGTCGAAGGCACCTTTAGCGCTAAGGACATCGAAGAAGCCGATGCCATCGTAATTGGCGCCGACACTGTGATTGCCAAGGATCGTTTCCGCGGCAAGCGCTTGGCAGCAACGGGCGTCGATGAAGCTATTAAGCACCCAAAGGAGCTCCTCCGCCGTTCGCTGTCCGCGTCGAAATGGGAAGAAAAGTTTTCTGCCGAAGAGCCGAAGGGATCTCAGCGCGAGGACAGCTCCGGCAGTGCCCATGGCGCGCGCGCCGTGGGACAGACCCTCTATAAAGCGCTGATGAACGGCGTATCCCACATGATCCCGTTCGTGGTGACCGGCGGTCTCCTCATCGCAGTAGCACTGTCAATTGGAGGAACCCCGACGCCCGAAGGCTTGGCAATTCCCGAGGATTCCTTCTGGAATACGCTGAACGAGCTGGGTGGTTTGGCCTTTTCACTCATGGTGCCGATTCTTTCCGGCTATATCGCAGTGGGCATTGCGGACCGTCCTGGGTTGGCGCCTGGTCTGATTACTGGCCTCATCGCTACGACTGGATCACTCTACGGATCTGAAGCCGGTGCCGGGTTCTTAGGAGGTATCGTCACCGGCATCCTGTCCGGCTATGTGGCGCTAGGGATCAAGAAGATTCCGGTGAACAAATACATCGCCCCGATTTGGCCGATCATCGTTATCCCGATTTTCACCACCCTCATTGTGGGTCTTATCTTCATTTACCTGGTCGGCTCACCGATAGCTGGTGCATTTGAAGCCATGACCGAGTACCTCGCAGGAATGCAAGGCTCCTCTGTCGTTGTGCTTGGCCTCGTTATCGGAGCGATGATCGCGTTTGACATGGGCGGCCCCTTCAACAAGACAGCGTTCCTCTTTGGTGGAGGCATGATTGCCGCTGGTAATGCAGCCCCTATGGGAATGGCCGCTACCGCTATCGCTGTACCGCCATTGGCGGTGGGCGCTGCCACCCTTGCCCGCCGTGCCTGGTTTAATAAGGCCGAAAAAGACGCCGGTATCGCCGCGCTTTTCATGGGGCTATTCGGCATTACGGAAGGCGCAATTCCCCTTGCCGCTGCACGCCCTCTGCAGGTCATTCCGGCGAACGTCATCGGCGGTGCGGTTGCCGGTGGTCTAGCAGGCGCATTCGGAGTTAAAGACCATGTCATGCACGGCGGCCCCATCGTCGCAGTGCTCGGTGCTGTCGACAACGTCGCGGGCTTCTTCGTGGCATTGCTTATTGGCGTTGTCGTCTGTGCATCAGTCATGCTCCTATTAATCGCACTTACTCAGCATAAGAAAACGACAGAGAAGAATGAGAGCAAGAGCGACCAGGGCGCTGCGGACAAAGCTTCAGCAAACGCGGCGGAAAGCTCGCATCTGGGACAACCACTGCTGTCTATCGAAACGGTGAGCCTCGACCACAGTCTGGGCAGTACTCGCGACGAAACCATCGAAGCACTAGTGCGGCTAGTTTCTCCTCGCCTTGCTGATCCTTCTGCGGTGCTCACAGCGGCTCTTGAGCGCGAGACGAAGCACTCTACCGGCGTGGGCCATGGCGTGGCGATCCCGCACGCCCGTTCAGCTGGCGTGAAGGTTCCTACCTTGGCTTTTGCACGTCTTTCCGAAGCAATCACGTGGGCACAGGGTGAGGAGCCCACAACGATGGTGTTCCTCATTGCCGTGCCAGACGACGCCGGCAAGCAACACCTCAAACTGCTTTCCAAGCTGGCACGGGCAATCATGAAGGAGGACTTCCGCGTTCGCCTTCAGTCCGCTACAACCCAAGAAGAAGCCGTCGATATCATCTCCTCGGCGCTGGATCCGGCGTCCTTGCCCACTGTGGGGCAGCGAAACGATTAGACCGCGAAGCCGAGGGCCTGGAGCATCTCGCGGCCCTCTTCGGTAATCATGTTCGGGCCCCACGGCGGCATCCACACCCAATTGAGCTGGACGGCGTCGGCAAGCTTGTTGCCCACCACGACGTCGTCGATCTGCTCACCGATGACGTCAGTCAGCGGGCACGCCGGGGACGTCAGCGTCATGTTGATGACGCAGGTGTTCTTGCCGTCAATGTCCTCGAGCCAGAGGTCGTAAACCAGGCCCAAGTCAACAACGTTGATGCCCAGCTCCGGGTCGATGACGTCCCGGAGATATTCGGTGATGTCGAATGCCTTGGCAATCTGCTCTTCGGTCTGTTCAGGCTTTACTCCGCCGCCGGCGAAGGAGGCGTTCTCGTCCTGATACGGGTCGGTCGGCTGGCTATCGTTAGTGGTATCCGCCATCTACTTCTCCAATTCAGTCAGCGCCTGTGCGGTGGCAGCCTGGAAGGCCTTCCACCCCAGCAGCGCGCACTTAACACGGGCAGGGAACTTGGCGACACCGGCAAAGGCGACGCCATCCCCAATGATCTCGTCGTCTCCCTCAATTTCGCCGCGGGAAGTCACCATCCGGTCAAACTCCTCGATCTTGGCGTTGGCCTCCTCCAGAGGGATGCCAACGATTTCTTCCGCCATGACGGAAGTCGAAGCCTGCGAGATGGAGCAGCCCTCAGCGTCGTAGGACACGTCCTCTACAGTCTTCCCGTCGGCCGACAGCTTCACGCGCAGCGTGATCTCATCGCCGCACGAAGGGTTGACGTGGTGAACCTCGGCCTGGCCATCGCGCAAGCCGGAGAATTTCGGGTTCTTATAGTGGTCCAGGATGACATCCTGGTACATGGAATCTAGGTTCATTCGCTCACTCCAAAGAAAGCACGGGCAGCCCGCACCGCCTCTACGAGGGCGTCGACCTCGTCCTCAGTGTTGTACAGGTAAAAGCTAGCGCGTGCGGTCGAATTAGCCTTGCACGCGCGGTGCAGTGGCCACGCGCAGTGGTGACCAGTGCGGATGGACACGCCATGAGCATCAAGCACCTGGCCTAAATCATGCGGGTGGATGCCTTCCACGATGAAGGAGACCGCTCCCCCGCGATCCTCGGTGTTTTCGGGGCCGATGATGCGTAGACCAGCAATCTCGGAAAGCTTGTCCAAGGCCAACGCGGTGAGCTTCTGCTCGTGAGCGTGAATGGCCTCCATGCCCACTTCGCTCAAAAACTTCACCGCAGCTCCCAGCCCTACGACCTGGCTGGTCATCTGGGTACCGGCCTCGAAGCGGGTGGGTGGCTCGGCAAAGGTCGAGCCTTCCATCTTGACCACCTCGATCATGGAACCGCCAGTAAGGAAGGGCGGCAGCTGTGCCAGCAGCTCCGCCTTGCCGTAGAGCACACCGACGCCGGTTGGGCCGCACATCTTGTGCCCAGAGAACGCAGCGAAGTCCACGTCGAGAGCGTGGAAGTCCACCGGCATGTGCGGAACGGACTGGCATGCGTCCAGAACCACCATCGCGCCTACAGCGCGGGCACGGCGCACCAGTTCCTCGACGGGGGCCACGGCTCCCGTCACGTTGGACTGGTGGGTAAAAGCCACGACCTTGACGGAGTCATCGAGCTCGAGCGAATCAAGATCAATGCGGCCGTCCTCAGTCATGGAGTACCACTTCAGCGTCGCGCCAGTGCGCTGGCACAGCTCCTGCCATGGCACCAAGTTCGCATGGTGCTCCAATTCGGTGACGACGACGGTATCGCCCTCGCCGACATAAAGCTGACCCGCGCGCTCATCGCTAAGCACGTAGGCGACTTCATTCAACGCCTCAGTGGCGTTCTTGGTGAAGGAAATCTCATCGCGGTCCGCGCCAACGAAAGCGGCAATGGCCTGGCGGGCGGACTCATACGCGTCATCGGCTTCCTCCGCCAACTGGTAGGAGCCGCGGTGCACCGGCGCATTGGTGCCGAGTACGAACTCCTCCTCAGCCTTCCACACCGGGAGGGGACGTTGCGAGGTCGCACCCGAATCCAGGTACACCAGTGGCTTACCGTCGCGCACGGTGCGCGAGAGGATGGGGAATTGCTCCCTGATCGCATTAACGTCTAGTTCAGACATAGGTCCTTGTGCTCGGTTCTTTATCGATTGCGTACGTGGTGTGTGCAGCCTGATGAGTTCTACTTGAGGAACTGCTCGTAGCCGTCCGCCTCAAGCTGATCAGCCAGCTCGGCGCCACCGGTCTTGATGACGTGTCCGTCTGCGAAGACGTGGACAAAGTCTGGGACGACGTAGTTGAGGATGCGCTTGTAGTGCGTGATGAGGAGGATGCCGCCCTTGGTTTCTTCCTGGTAGCGGTTAATCCCCTCGGAAACCACGCGGAGGGCGTCGACGTCCAGGCCGGAGTCGGTCTCATCCATGACTGCGAACTTCGGCTTGAGGATGTCCAGCTGCATGACCTCGTGGCGCTTCTTCTCACCGCCGGAAAAACCTTCGTTCACGGAACGGTGGGCGAAGGACTTGTCGATGGAGAGCTTCTCACGAGCTTCCGTGAGCTCCTTGTTCCACTCGCGCAGCTTCGGGGCCTCGCCACGAATAGCGGTCACGGCAGAGCGCATGAACTGGGACATCTTCACGCCCGGCACCTCGGTCGGGTACTGCATGGCGAGGAAGAGGCCAGCGCGGGCGCGCTCATCAACTTCCATCTCAAGGATGTTTTCGCCGTCGAGGAGCACCTCGCCCTCAGTAACCTCGTACTTGGGGTGACCGGCAATGACGTAGGACAGGGTGGACTTGCCGGAGCCATTGGGCCCCATGACGGCATGGGTCTCACCGGAGTTGATGGTCAGGTTGACGCCCTTGAGGATCTCCTTCGGCTCGCCGTCCTCCTCGTTGGGGAGCACCTGCGCGTGGAGATTCTTAATTTCCAGAGTAGACATTGAGTTGGTACCTGCTTTCGGGGAGTTTTAAGCGTTGATCTTGGCGAGCTCGTCGACGACGCGGGATTCCAGTTCCTCGCGCAGGGACTCGACCGGGATGCGGGAGATGACTTCGGAGAAGAAGCCGCGGATGATGAGGCGGCGTGCCTCGGCGGCCGGAATGCCGCGGGACATGAGGTAGAACAGTTCGAGGTCATCGAAGCGGCCCACAGTTGCGGCATGGCCGGCGCCGACGATCTCGCCGGTCTGGATCTCCAGGTTCGGGATGGCGTCTGCACGCGCGCCCTCAGTGAGAATCAGGTTGTTGTTCGTCTCATAGGTGTCCGTGTTGTTCGCGTTCTTGCGGATGAGCACGTCACCGACCCAGCAGGTGCGGGCCTCCGGGGTGCGGGAAGCGGAGCCAGCCTCGGCCTTCTGCGCGGCCGTAGCGCCCTGCAGCGCGCCCTTGTAGAAAACGCGGGAGCGGCAGTTCGGCACATCGTGATCCACGAGCAGACGGTTCTCAAAGTACTGGCCGGCATCGGCGAAGTAGACGCCCAGCAGCTCGGCATCGCCGCCCGGGGCGTCGAAAACCACGCGCGGAACGAGGCGCACAATCTCGCCGCCGAAGATGGCGGTGTTGTGGCGCAGGACGGCGTCGCGGCCCACCTTCGCGATCTGGTGGGACAGGTGGACGGCGTCATCTTCCCAATCGGCGTCAACGACGACGGTGACGTGGGCGCCGTCGCCCAGCACGAACTCAACATTGTCCGCGTGGGTGCCGGAGCCGACGTATTTCAGCACGATGGTGGCTTCGGCGTGGTGTCCCACGTGGATGGAGGTCGCACCAAAGGAGGTCACGCCCTCACCAGCACCGGTAATGGTGATCTCCACTGGCTTGTCCAACTGTGCCTCAGCGTCCACAGTGACAACCTGTGCCTCCGGCATGGAAGTCCAGGCCTGTGCAGCAACGCGGTCAGCAGGTGCGCCAGCGGTGCCCAAGCGCTCGTCGTCAGGCGCAACCGTTTCGGAGGTCACGCCTTCCGGAGCGGTGACGTCGATCTTCTGCGCGGTTGCCGGCGCAAACTCACCGTTGTGCAGGCCCCGCAGGTTGCGCAGGGCAATAAAGCGCCACACCTCATCGCGGCCATGCGGGACCGGGAAGTCCTCCACGTTGAATGATGTGAACTGGTCACCCTTGGTGACGTCAGCAGGATTAAATTCGTTGGAAGCTACCACTTAGCCCACCGATCCTTCCATCTGCAGCTCGATAAGACGGTTGAGCTCCAATGCGTATTCCATGGGGAGCTCCTTTGCAATCGGCTCAACGAAGCCGCGCACGATCATCGCCATGGCCTCTTCCTCGGCGATACCGCGGGACATGAGGTAGAACAACTGCTCCTCGGAGACCTGCGAGACGGTCGCCTCGTGGCCCAAGGTGACGTGGTCGTTGCGGATATCGTTGTACGGATACGTATCCGAACGCGAGTTATTGTCCACTAGCAGCGCGTCACACTCGACGTTGGCCGTGGAGTTGGCAGCGTTGGCGTTGACCTGCACCAGACCACGGTAGGCGGCGCGGCCACCATTGCGGGCCACCGATTTGGACACAATGTTGGAGGAGGTGTTCGGCGCCATGTGGACCATCTTGGAGCCGGTGTCCTGCACCTGGTTGTCCGCAGCGAAAGCCAGGGAGAGAACCTCGCCCTTAGCGTGCTCGCCGGTCAGCCAGCAGGAGGGGTACTTCATGGTGACCTTGGAACCGATGTTGCCATCGACCCATTCCATGGTGCCGCCCTCTTCCACCTTGGCGCGCTGGGTCACCAAGTTATAGACGTTGGTGGACCAGTTCTGAATGGTGGTGTAGCGGCAGCGGCCGCCCTTCTTCACGACGATCTCGATGACACCGGTGTGCAGTGAGTCCGAGTTGTAGATCGGAGCGGTGCAGCCCTCGATGTAGTGGACGTAGGCGTCCTCTTCCACGATGATGAGGGTGCGCTCGAACTGGCCCATGTTCTCCGTGTTGATGCGGAAGTAAGCCTGCAACGGGATGTCCACGTGGACGCCCTTTGGCACATAGACGAAGGAGCCACCAGACCAGCAGGCATTGTTCAGTGCGGAGAACTTATTGTCACCGGCTGGGATGACCGTGCCGAAGTACTCCTGGAGGATCTCCGGGTACTCGCGCACAGCGGTATCGGTATCGACGAAGATAACGCCCTGGGCTTCGAGGTCTTCACGAATCTTGTGGTAGACCACCTCGGACTCGTACTGGGCGGCAACACCGGAGACTAGACGCTTCTTTTCGGCATCCGGGATACCCAGCTTGTCGTAGGTCTCCTTAATGTCTGATGGCAGGTCATCCCAGGTTTGGGCCTGCTTCTCAGTGGAGCGGACAAAGTACTTAATGTTGTCAAAGTCGATGTCGGAGAGATCCGGGCCCCACGTGGGCACCGGCTTCTTGTTGAAAACGCGCAGTGCCTTGAGTCGGGACTCAAGCATCCATTCCGGCTCGTTCTTCTTCTCCGAGATATCGCGGACGACGTCTTCGCTCAAACCTCGGTGTGCTGCCTGGCCGGCCGCGTCCGAATCGTGCCAGCCGTAGTCATATCCACCGATGGAGGAGATGATCTCATCATCGCTCATCTTGGTCTCAAGCCCTGGTGCTGGTTGTGCCTGTGTCAAAGCCCGCTCCTTTCTATGTTGATTAGTCTTTTTCCCGTTCCACCGCAGTCGGCGGGACAGGTTTTAAGGGGATATTCGTGGTGCAGATTCCGTGGCCATCCGCGATGGAGGCCAAAGGCTGCACGTGTTTGCCTAATAGCGCGGAGAAAACTTCTTGTTCTGCTTCACACAACTCCGGATGCTCAGCAGCCACATGGGCCACCGGGCAATGGTGCTGGCAAATCTGCACTCCATTTCCCACCGATGTCACCGTGGCCGCGTAGCCGTGTGCATCAAGCACAGCGGCCAGCTGGCGTGCCACCTCAGGTACGGATTCTTCCTCCTCTACCAAAGGAGTCACGTCTTCCACGAGCCGCTCGAAGCGGGCCTTGGCAAAGCGCCGGACCGCCTCGGGCCCTCCCGCTTCGCGCAACGCGGTGAGTGCTTCCGCCGCCAGTTGGTCATAGGCATGCCCGAATTGGGCACGGCCTTGATCCGTGAGGCGGAAGTGCTTGGCGGGGCGACCACGGCCTGCCGACTGCCCGGGGCGGGCTGCTGGGCGGCGGTGTACAACCTCGGTGAGTCCTTCCTCCACCAAAATGTCTAAGTGCCGGCGTATGCCGGCTGCAGAGAGACCTAGGCGTTCACCTAAGTACGACGCCGTCACCGGGCCGTCCTTGAGAAGCAACAACATGACGTGGCGGCGAGTATCGCCCTCGGTTGAGCGAGTCTCCCTGGGTAACTCCTTCGTCACGGTGCACACCTCCTTGAGTGAATCATTCCCTGTTTAGACAACACTAGTGTTCCTTAATTCATTCCCAATTTCCACTCTTTCCTTCGTGTCGCGGGCAGCTAGTTCCCGCTCACCACTGAGCCGCTAAGGTAGACAGTCATGAATATGGAACGCGACTACACCCGATCGGGGCGGCTGCCCCGCGTCATCTGGGGCGTGCGCGATGAGCTTCCCCGCATGGGTGTTCCTGGTTCCCGTTCCGCGCTCCTTCACCAAGACTTCCCTGACTCCGCCGAGGGCGCAGATCACGCCGCGCTTGGCGACGCCCACCGCCGCACCATCTCCCAGCTGCGTACACTGTTCACGCTTCGCTGGCTCGGCACGATCGGCGCACTGCTCATTGCACTCGGCGGCTTGGGCGCCGGCGCGCTCCCAGTGGTGGGAAACCCGTATGAGTCCTTGCCTTTCGGTTCACTCATGTCACGAATGCTGCAGTCTTCCTCCGCCATCGTGTTTATCGGTGTCGGTTTCATGGTGACCGCGTGGATTTTTATGGCCCCACTCGTGGGGGCTCCACTGCGCCTGCGCAAGGCCGAGCACAATCCAAAACTAACGGGCGACGGGGAGGATACGAGGTTTAGCCACTCCCCCCGAGTGCTGACGCAAAGCCAGATGTGGCGAACCTGGCTGGGATGGGTACTTCCACTACTGGTCACCGCTCCCCTTTTCACCCAAGACATCTACTCCTACCTGGCCAACGGATCCATCGTGCTGCAAGGCCTCGATCCCTATTCCGCAGGCCCCGTCGAACTGCTGGGTGCCGATAACGACCTTGCCCGTTCCGTCCCTTTCATCTGGGCAAACTCCCCCTCCCCGTATGGCCCTGTGGCGTTAGGACTGGCCGCATTGGTCAGCTGGCTCACCCACGACTCCATCATCTGGGGTGTAGTCCTGCACCGAGTGTTTTCCCTCGTCGGCATTATCGCTGCTGGCTGGGCCATTTCGCGTCTTGCCGCCCGCTGCCGGGTGGCCCCAGAGGCAGCACTCTGGCTCGGCATCCTCAACCCCTTGACCATCCTTCACCTGGTAGGAGGCATTCACAATGAATCCTTCATGCTGGGGCTGGCTCTCGTCGGTGTGGAATTGGGCCTTCGGGCTGTCAACGATTCCCACGCCGCCCGTTGGCGGGTATGGGCACTGTTCATCGCGTCTGGCGTCCTCATTTCGTGCGCCGGCATGGTGAAGGTTACTGGCTTCATTGGACTTGGGTTTGTCGGTATGGCGGCTGCTCGCAGGCTCGTCGACAAGCACGGTGTGCCCGCCGTACGGGCGGTCCTTGGCGCCGGTCTTGCCCAGCTGCTTCTGCTCGCCGTTTCTGTTGCGGCAGTCACGATAGTCACGGGTATCGATATTGGATGGATCTTTGGTCAAGGCGGCGCGGCTACGATCCGTTCCTGGCTCTCTGCGACAACCTCCGTGGGCGTCGGCGCCGGCTTCCTCGGGATGCTGTTGGGTTTGGGTGATCACACCGAGGCCATTCTCAGCGTCACCCGCACTGTCGGCGTCATCATTGCCGCCGGTTTTATGCTCCGCATGCTGTATGCGACCTTCCGCGGAGCCATCCACCCGGTGGGCGGACTCGGTGTGTCCACCTTCGCGCTCGTGGTTTTCTTCCCCGTCGTCCAGCCCTGGTACATCCTGTGGGCGGTGCTGCCGCTCGCGGCGTGGGCAAACCGGCGCTTCTTCCGTATGGCGGTAATGATTTACTCCGGGGTGATGAGCTTCATCGTCCTACCACGCGGGCTAGGCCTGCCCCCAGGCACGGTCTTCGTTATCTACCTAGCCGCTGTGGTGACGTTCGTAGCACTGATCGCTGCGGGGTGGGTTGCGTTGCGCCGAGCGGGCGTGCGTGTCTTAAACTAACTGCCCGTGACTAGATCGGCTCTCATCCTAGAAAACGTCAAAAAGACCTATGGCGACGTCAACGCGGTAAATGGGCTGAGCTTCCGCGCTAATTACGGCGAGATTCTATGTCTGCTTGGCCCCAATGGTGCGGGCAAGACAACCACCATCGAGATGTGTGAGGGATTTAAGAAGCCCACCTCCGGCCACATTGAGGTTCTGGGGCTTGCCCCTGCACGCAACCCTGACGCGGTGCGCGCCCGCATTGGCATCATGCTGCAGGGCGGAGGTTCTTATTCCGGAATCAAGGTTAAGGAGATGCTACAGCTTAGCGCCGCCTATAACGACAATCCCTTAGACCCGGAATGGCTACTGGATACCCTAGGGCTGCGCGCGGTGGAAAAGAATAGTTACCGCCGTTTGTCGGGCGGGCAGCAACAGCGGCTTTCTCTCGCCTTGGCCATCATTGGACGTCCAGAATTGGTCTTCCTCGATGAACCCACGGCAGGTATGGATGCGCAATCGCGCCTTGCCGTGTGGGATCTCATCCGTGCGTTGCGTGCAGATGGCGTGACAGTCATCCTCACCACGCACCTCATGGATGAAGCGGAAGCACTCAGCGACCGCGTGGTCATTATTGATCACGGCCAGCTCGTCGCCAGCGGCACCGCAGCGTCGCTGACGAGTTCCGCTGATATCCCACAGGTGAGTTTTGAGACCGCGACTCCAGTGGACCTTGAGGCGCTGCGTAAGGCAGGCATCTCCGCCGACGCTACCCGCCCCCTCCACTACCGACTCACCTCTTCGGTCAGCCCGGAGGTCATCGCAGAGCTCGCCACGTTCTTAGCCGCGCACGACGTTGTCCTCCGCAACCTGCAAACCTCGCACCGTAACCTCGAAGAGGTCTTCCTAGATCTCACCGGCCGCGAGATGCGCAGTTAGCCCGCATCTGACACCTACCATTTTGTTTGATCAAGGAGAAGCTCCATGAGCACCTTCGCACCCGGCACATTCAGCCCGAATCCGCAGCGCGTTGGCGTTGCCGCCATGGCCCGTGCCCAAGGGGCAATCGAGTCAAAGCTGATGCTGCGGCACGGCGAGCAACAGCTACTGAGCATCATCATTCCGCTCGCTATCCTGATCGGCGCCGCCAAGATGCAGGACAGTACGGGCCACGGCGTAGAGGAGATCTTCCCCATGGTCCTAGCCGTCGGCGCTACATCCTCTGGGTTTACCGGCCAAGCTATTTCTCTGGCTTTCGACCGTCGCTATGGCGCGCTCAAACGAACGGGCGCATCAGGAGTTCCGGCCTGGGCCATCGTGGTGGGAAAGATCCTTGGCGTTCTTTCAATGGTGGTACTTCAGGTCCTTGTACTGGGCACAGCAGCTGCCATCCTCGGGCTGCGTATTACTGCCGGCGGTGCCGCCATCGGTGTGGTGGTGTTGGCATTTGGTGTCGCCACATTTACAGCGCTCGGCTTGCTGCTCGGCGGAACCCTCAGTTCAGAGGCTGTCCTGGCGGTGTCCAACCTCATTTGGTTCATTCTGCTCGGTACCGTCGGCTGGGTGATGTATTCCCAGGGTCTGGGCGATAATGGGGTGCTCACGCTCGTGCCCACTGTGGCGATGGCCGGTGGGCTCGACATCGCTCTTAAAGGAGCATTCCCTGTCTTTGAGATCCTCGTCCTCATCGGTTGGTCAGCGGTAGCGTCGTTTGCAGCGGTGCGTTGGTTCCGCTTCGAAGGCTAAAAGTGATTCTTCTCCCTTGCACGGCGTGACGCACATGCCGGTTTTGGTTTCGAAGCGGTGCCGAACGGTAGGCTGAGTACCCGTGAGTACTGCCAACATTTCTTCTCAACGCACCCCTGCGCCTGCTACAAATCCTGCAGGCCCCTCGCTGAAGACACAGCGCATTATCGCACTCGTCCTCTTAATCTGTCAGGCTGGCATTACAGTATCGGGTTCTATCGTCCGCGTGACCGGCTCCGGCCTTGGTTGCGTGACGTGGCCCAACTGCCACCCCGGCTCCCTCGTTCCTATCCAGGGCGCGGCCCCCATGCTGCACCAGGCCATTGAGTTTGGTAACCGCCTGCTGACCTTTGTTGTTGCGGCAGCAGCCATCGCCAGCATCGTGGCCGTTCACAAGGCGCAGCGCCGCAAGGAGCTCAAGGTCTATGCCTGGGCGGGGCTCGCAGGTATCTTCGTGCAGGCACTCATTGGTGCCCTGTCGGTGAAATTGCAGCTGTCGTGGTGGTCCGTGGCGCTACACTTCCTTCCGTCAATGATCCTGGTGTGGATTGCGGCCATGCTGTTCTCCCGCATCAACGAACCCGATGACGGAACCCCTACTCGCCTCTTCCCCGCCGCCGTGCGCACGCTCGCGGTCGTTGCTGCGGTAGCGCTCTCCATCGTGCTGCTGACCGGTACCTTTGTCACCGGCTCCGGAACACACTCCGGCGACGCTGGCGTGGGCATGGAGGGACGCCTCGGTGTCGATACCTATGGCATGGCCGTCATCCACGCTATCTGCATGTACGTCTACTTGGCGCTGACCCTCATCGTGGTCTTCCTCCTTCACCGCACTGGTGCGCCCAAGGCGGCCAGGAAGGTGGGCTGGGTACTCATTGCCTGCATCGTCATCCAATGGGCTCTTGGCGTAACGCAGTTCTACCTGCACATTCCACGCTGGACAGTCCCCTTCCACGTTGGCATGTCCTCGGTGGTTACGGCCTTCACCGCCCTACTATGGGCGCATGGACTGCGCCGCGTCCGCACCACTGAAATTGCTTCCTCCAGCGCTACTCAGTCTGGTGTCGAAAGCAGCTCCGCAACCCAAAGCTAGGGCAACCCGGTAGGTGCTCACAGCGCCGTCTTCCCCACCACGCTAGGAGGAAGGCGGCGTTTTTGCTGCGCGGGGGCCGGGGTGTCGTTTAGCCTAGACACCATGCATGCTATTCAGGTGACCACGACCGGAGGGCCTGAGGTCCTCACCTACGCCGAGGTAGATTCCCCCACGCCATCGCAGGAGCAGTTGCTTGTCGACGTCTCCGTGGCCGGCGTCAACTACATCGACACCTACTACCGCGAAGGCATCTACAACGCCTCTGTGCCTTTCATTCTCGGCCTCGAAGGCACCGGCCGGGTTGTGCACGATCCCCAGGGGGAGATCGCCCCGGGCACGATGGTTGCCTGGGATCACGCATTCGGTTCCTATGCCGAGCAAGTCTGTGTGCCGCGCGACCGCGTGGTGGCCGTCCCGGATGAGATCCCGTCCGCCGTCGCAGGGTCCATGCTCCTCCAAGGCATGACGGCCCACTATCTCACCCACGGTGTATATCAGCTTGGGGAAGGCGCATCGTGCCTGATTACCGCCGGTGCGGGCGGCGTCGGCCTAGTCCTTACGCAGATGGCCAAGTCCCTCGGCGCCACCGTTTACTCAGTGGTTTCCACCGATGAGAAAGAAGAGCTGGCCTACGGTGCAGGTGCTGACTGTGTCTTCCGCTACAGCAGTGGCCTGGCCGAACAGGTACGCCGCCACAACGGTGGGCGTGGGGTTGACGTGGTTTACGACGGCGTCGGCAAGGCGACCTTCGGCGAGTCCCTCGAAGTCGTGCGCCCGCGCGGTACTGTGGCGCTCTTCGGCGCCGCGTCGGGACCAGTCCCGCCGATGGATCCGCAGCTGCTGAATAAGCACGGCTCCATCTTCCTCACCCGCCCCTCACTCGGGGCCTGGACGTCCCAAGAAGGCGAGTTCCAGATGCGTGCTCAAGCCGTGGTGCAGGCCGTTATCGACGGCGAGCTTGACTTCCGCGTATCTGCAGAATATCCGCTTGCAGAAGCCGCTCAGGCCCACCGCGACCTCCAAGAGCGCAAGACCACCGGGTCAATTGTTTTGCGCGTGCGGGAGGAAGAATAGCTAGATAAACACTAGCTAATTAAAAGAGCGTGGCTGACCAACCCAGCATGCGCCCGATGGGCTCCCAACCCACGATGGCGTCGATGGACAGGCCGATGAAAAGAACTGACAGATAGTTGTTGGAGTAGATAAACAGGCGCATGGGCTTGACCTTTGCGCCCTTCTTTACTCCTTGGTGCAGCCGGATGGCCATCCACAGGAAGACCGCACCGGAAGCCACCGCGGCCACCAGATAGATCCACGAAGCGGCCGGGATGATGAGGAAGGTTACGATGACCGTTCCGATTGTGTACCAAACGATTTGGCGAGTTACTTCCACTTCTCCGGCAACAACGGGCAACAT
The DNA here is from genome assembly GCF_037850265.1 of Corynebacterium hesseae. Classification (NCBI taxonomy): domain Bacteria; kingdom Bacillati; phylum Actinomycetota; class Actinomycetes; order Mycobacteriales; family Corynebacteriaceae; genus Corynebacterium; species Corynebacterium hesseae. The sequence goes on along the minus strand of NZ_CP137211.1, from coordinate 1,351,536 downwards.
CGGTACCCCAGCCTTGCGGTAGTCCTCTTTGTACTTCATTGCGAGTGCCCACGTGTGTGGTGGGGTCCAGAAGAAAATGATGAGGAACAACACCACGGCCTGCCACCATTTATCGGGCTCCCCCGCGGGCGCGTTATCCCGAATCACTGCCCAGCCCACCATGGCGGGCATACAGCCAGCGAGACCGCCCCACACGATGTTCTGGGAATTCCGCATCTTGAGAAACTTCGTGTAGACGATAACGTAGAAAAAGTTGGTCAACAGCACGAAGAACGCGGCCAGCCAAGAATGCGCCAGCACGCCCAACCAAAAGACGGACAGCGCGAGCATGACCCAGGCAAAGGCGGCGGCATTACGGCGCGAAATGGTCTTGCGCACCAGCGGACGAGCGCGCGTGCGTTGCATCTTCTGATCGATTTCATAGTCCACAACGTTGTTGAACGTGTGGGCTGCTGCGGCACCCATCCAGCCACCAAAGATGGTGGATAAGATGAGCCAGAAATTCGACGACACCGCCTCGAATCCACGCTGGGCCTGGAGCATAGCCGGGATTGCTGCCACGAGGAGGAGCTCAATGATCCTCGGTTTCGTTAGCGCAAAATAGGCCTTGATAGTCTCCAAGGAACAGTCCTCCGTAAATCCGGCACGTGGGTGAATGGCTTATTGGTCTGAAGTAGTGGTCGTCTGCTCGTGCTAGAAAGTTCCCAAGGACGTCTAGAACACATCCTGAAAACCTCGTGGCGAGAATCCAGATCATTCTCCGGAGAAAACTCGCCGGCCACTGGCCGATAGCAGGGAGCAACGGCGTCAACCATGCCAGATTACCGTCCGAAACCTGGTTTCTATAATCCCCCGCCGAGGATCGAAAAACCTTTACACTGATAAACGGTATATCTGTTTCCAGAAGCGAAGTGAGGTTTTCGCCGTGTCGCACGATAAGTTGTCCCCGGAACTGCAGGCTATGGTCCAGCGCCGCTACCCTTCGGACTGGAGTGACCTCGATACCCGCGCTGTGGATACTGTTCGCGTGCTCGCTGCCGACGCAGTCCAGAACTGCGGCTCCGGCCACCCGGGTACCGCTATGTCCCTGGCCCCGTTGGCCTACACGCTCTACCAACGCGTGCTAAACCACGATCCAGCAGACGTCCACTGGGCCGGGCGCGACCGCTTCGTCCTTTCCGTCGGACACTCGTCCCTGACGCAATACATTCAGCTCTTCCTCGGTGGCTTCGGCCTCGAGATGGAGGACCTGAAGTCCTTGCGCACCTGGGGCTCGAAGACGCCCGGCCACCCGGAGGTGCACCACACTGACGGCGTAGAAATCACCACCGGCCCGCTGGGCCAGGGCCTGGCCTCCGCGGTTGGTATGGCAATGGCCGCGCGCAAGGAGCGCGGATTGTTCGACGCCTCTGCCCCAGCGGGCGAGTCTCCCTTCGATCACTTCATCTACGTCATCGCCTCGGACGGCGACCTGCAGGAGGGCGTGACTGCTGAAGCTTCGTCCTTGGCAGGCACTCAAAAGCTCGGCAACCTCATCGTCTTCTGGGATGACAACCGCATCTCCATTGAGGACGACACCAACATTGCCTTCAATGAGGATGTGGCCAAGCGCTACGAGGCCTACGGCTGGCATGTGCAGACCGTCGAATCCGGCGAGGACGTTGAAGCCATCGAGGCAGCCGCTGCTGCTGCCCGCGCCGAGACCTCCCGGCCTTCCTTCATCCGTGTGAAGACGGTCATCGGCTACCCGGCACCGAACAAGATGAACACCGGTGGCGTCCACGGCGCCGCCCTCGGTGAGGATGAGGTCGCCGCCACCAAGGAGGTCCTCGGCTTCGATCCCACACAGTCCTTCCACATCGACGAGGAAGTCCTCGCTCACACCCGTGAGCTGACTGCCCGCGGTGCACAGAAGCACGCCGAATGGCAGGAGAAGTTCGACGCATGGGCTGCGGCCCACCCGGAGGAAAAGAAGCTCTTCGACCGCCTCCAGGCCCGGGAACTTCCGGCTGACTTCGCCGCTGACCTTCCTACCTGGGAGGCAGGCGAATCTCTGGCCACTCGCAAGGCCTCTGAGGCCGCTATCCAAGCGCTCGCAGCCTCCCTGCCGGAGATGTGGGGCGGCTCCGCCGACCTGGCGGGTTCCAACAACACAGTCATCAAGGGTGCGGATTCCTTCGGCCCGGAGTCCATCACCACGGGTGCCTGGACGGCCACGCCTTACGGCCGCAACCTGCACTTCGGTATTCGTGAGCACGCCATGTCCGCAATCATGAATGGCATCGCGCTGCACGGCAATACCCGCGTTTACGGCGGTACCTTCCTCATCTTCTCCGAGTACCAGTACCCTGCCGTCCGCCTTGGCGCTTTGATGTCCACCGATACTTACTACGTGTGGACCCATGATTCCATTGGTTTGGGTGAAGACGGCCCCACCCACCAGCCGGTTGAGACGCTCTCTGCCCTCCGTGCCATCCCCAACCTCTCCGTCATCCGCCCGGCCGATGCCAATGAAACTGCCCAAGCATGGGCAGCAGCACTCGAATACAAGGCAGCACCGAAGGGCCTGGCCCTATCCCGACAGAACCTGCCCGTGCTCGAGGGCACCAAGGAGAAGGCCGCCGAAGGTGTTCGCCGCGGCGCCTACGTCCTCGTTGAAGCGTCGAAGGAAACCCCGGACGTCATTCTCCTCGCCACCGGTTCCGAGGTTCAGCTCGCGGTAGAAGCCGCCAAGCAGCTCGAGGCTGAAGGCACGGCAACGCGCGTTGTCTCCGCTCCGTGCCTGGAGTGGTTCGACGAGCAGGACGCCTCCTACCGCGAATCTGTCCTTCCCTCCTCGGTCCGCGCTCGCGTCTCCGTGGAGGCTGGCATCTCGATGCCGTGGCACAAATACACCGGTACTTTCGGCCGCACTGTATCCCTGGAACACTTCGGTGCCTCCGCACCGGCGGCGGAGCTCTTTGAGAAGTTCGGCTTCACCGCCGACGCTGTTGCCGACGCCGCCCGGGAATCACTGAACGCTGCCAAGGAAAGCTAGTTTCCCGTTCCGAGTTCTCACCACGAAAGGATCTGCACAACACCATGACGCATATTGATGAATTGGCTCGCCTCGGGACGTCGACCTGGCTCGACGATCTTTCCCGCGAGCGCCTAGACTCCGGCAATCTTCGTGAGCTCTTGGACACCAAGTCCATCGTGGGCGTCACCACGAACCCAGCCATCTTTGCCGCGGCAATGTCCTCCGGCACCTCCTATGACGCCGACATCGCAGCGCTGAAGGAAAAGTCCGCTGCCGCAGATGAGGCGGTGTACTCGCTGGCAATCGACGATGTCCGCAACGCATGCGATATCTTCACTGAGATTTACGAGAAGTCGGGCGGGCGCGACGGCCGCGTCTCCATCGAGGTTGACCCACGCATCTCCGCCGATGCAGACGCAACCTTGAAGCAGGCGCGCGAATTGTGGGCCAAGGTTGACCGCCCCAACCTCATGATCAAGATTCCGGCTACGGAAGGCTCCCTACCAGCCATCACCGAGGCGCTTGCGGAAGGTATCTCCGTCAACGTCACCCTAATCTTCTCCGTAGAGCGTTATGCCCACGTCATCGCTGCGTACAAGGAGGGAATCAAGCGCGCTGCCGAGGCTGGCAAGGACGTCTCCACGATTCATTCCGTGGCATCCTTCTTCGTCTCCCGCCTGGATACCGAAGTGGACAAGCGCCTCGAGCTGATCGGCACTGAGGAGGCCCTCGCACTGCGTGGAAAGGCCGGGGTTGCCAACGCCCAGCGTGCCTATGCCCTGTTCCTCAAGGAATTCAAGGAGCCAGGCGCACACCTGCCGTCTGGTGCACACCCGCAGCGCCCCCTGTGGGCGTCGACGGGCGTCAAGAACCCCGACTACCCCGCCACGCTGTACGTCTCCGAGCTAGCTGGCCCAGATACCGTCAACACGATGCCGGAGAAAACCATCGATGCCGTTCTCGAACAGGGCAACCTGCACGGCGACGCTCTCAGTGACTCTGCTGAGCAGGCAGAGAACGTGTGGTCACAACTGAAGGCAGTCGGCATCGACTTCGACGATGTTTTTGCTGTGCTGGAGAAGGAGGGCGTCGACAAGTTCGTCAACGCCTGGGAGGAATTGCTTGCCTCCATGACTGATCGCCTCTCCTAATCGAACGTGAATTCTTGACCGCCTACAATCGCCGCGCGCACCGCAAATGGCCATGCAACTATGGTCGGCGGGGCGCGTGTCGCTATGCTGGGCTGTTGGACTTACCTCACACAGACCGAAAGGACACTTAGTGAGCACTAGCAGCGCGTGGGTCAACCCGTTGCGCAACTCGAAGGATAAGCGCCTGCCACGCATCGCCGGCCCCTCTGGCATGGTGATTTTCGGCGTCACGGGTGACTTGGCGCGCAAGAAGCTCCTCCCCGCCATCTACGACTTGGCCAACCGCGGATTGCTTCCGGCAGGCTTCACTTTGGTCGGCTACGGCCGTCGCGACTGGGACAAGCAGGCGTTCTGTGACTATGTCCGCGTGGCCGCCGAAGCAGGTGCGCGAACCACCTTCAACGAGCATGTGTGGGAGCACCTTGCCAAGGGAATCGAGTTTGTGCAGGGCAACTTCGATGACGCCGGCTTTGACAAGCTTTCTGCGCGGCTGGCGGAGCTCAATGACTCCCGCGGCACGGGTGGAAACTGGGCCTACTATCTTTCGGTACCTCCGGAGTTTTTCTCCGATATTTGCCACCAGCTTGAGCGCGTCGGTATGGCCGATAGCACGGATAATTCCTGGCGCCGCGTCATCATTGAAAAGCCATTCGGACACGATCAGGCTTCCGCGCGCGAGCTCAACGAGATTGTCAACGCCGTCTTCCCTGAGTCCTCGGTTTTCCGCATCGACCATTACCTGGGCAAGGAAACGGTCCAAAACATCATGGCCCTGCGCTTTGCCAACCAGATTTTCGAGCCAATGTGGAATGCGCATTACATCGATCACGTGCAGATCACGATGGCTGAGGACATCGGGCTGGGCGGGCGTGCCGGCTATTATGACGGCATCGGCGCCGCGCGCGACGTCATCCAAAACCACCTCCTCCAATTGCTTGCTCTCGTAGCAATGGAGGAGCCCTCCTCCTTCGACCCCGAGGCTCTTCAGGCGGAAAAGATTAAGGTGCTGCGAGCCACCAACGCCGTGCATCCGCTGAACAAGACCACTGCGCGTGGCCAATACTCCGCCGGCTGGCAAGGATCGCAATATGTCAAAGGCCTCCGGGAGGAAGAGGGTTTTGATCCGGAATCCACGACGGAAACCTATGCAGCCTGCACTCTTGAGGTCAATTCCCGCCGCTGGGCGGGCGTTCCTTTCTACCTGCGCACTGGCAAGCGTCTCGGCCGCCGCGTGACTGAAATTGCGCTCGTGTTTAAGACAGCTCCCCACCAGCCTTTTGATCAAGGCCAAGCAGAGGCCCTAGGCCAGAATGCCGTGGTAATCCGCGTGCAGCCAGACGAAGGCGTCACCATGCGTTTTGGTTCCAAAGTCCCCGGATCCACGATGGAGGTCCGCGATGTCAACATGGACTTCGCGTATGCCGAGGCCTTTACGGAGGAGTCTCCCGAGGCCTATGAGCGCCTGATTCTCGACGCCCTCCTTGACGAGTCCTCCCTCTTCCCCACTAATGAAGAGGTTGAGTTGTCTTGGTCCATCCTCGATCCCATCATTGAATACTGGTCCAACATTGGTCAGCCGGAGCAATATCGCGCCGGCACGTGGGGACCGGAGTCTGCCGATAAAATGCTGCGCCGCCGGGGACATTCCTGGCGTCGTCCGTAGGTCCCTAGGAGGAATGGCTTAATGATTATCCCCTTGCCCGATACGACTACGCGCAAGATCTCCAAGAAGCTCGTGGAGATGCAGGAGCATTACACGCTCACGACAGGCCGCGTCCTCACCCTCATCGTCATGACTGAGGAAGGCGATGACCTAGACAACCTTCTCGCCTCGGTTCGTGATGCCTCCCACGAGCACCCTTCTCGCGTCATCGTGATTGCCACGGGTTCCTTGGAGGAAGAGACGCGGCTCGACGCCGAACTGCGCGTGGGCGGCGAAGCGGGCGCTTCCGAAATCGTCGTGATGCACCTGCACGGCGCGCTAGCGGACCAAGCGGAGTCCGTGGTTACTCCCCTTCTCCTTCCCGATACCCCAATCGTGGCATGGTGGCCCACCGCGTGCCCACCGTCACCAGCCGCGGTGCCCATCGGCGCACTCGCCCAACGCCGCATTACGAACGTGGCTTTCGGCAGCGGCGTTGACCAGTATGACCTGCACGTGTTGTCTTCGGGCTACACGCCTGGTGATTCCGACATGTCGTGGGGCGCTATTACCCTGTGGCGTGGCATCGTAGCCTCGGCGCTTGACCGTCACCCCCATGAGCCGGTCATTTCCGTCGAAATTTCTGGTGCTGAGCACCACGCTGCAGTCGACTTTGCAGCTGGCTGGCTTCTCGACGCCCTCTCCGTCCCCGTCACCCGCACCGTCTCGGACTGCACGGCGGGTGCTTTCCCGATCTCCTCGGTAGTCTTCCGCCGCCCCACTGCAGATGTCAGCGTGACCGTTGTCGATTCCGAGACGGTCAGGGTCAGCGTTCCCGGCTCCCCAGAGTCCCTCGTAAGCCTCACCGTACGTTCCGAAGCGGAAGTGCTCTCAGAGGAACTCCGCCACCTCGACGCAGATAAGACATACGCCCATTCTCTCCGCGCTTTAGCTCGAGTGGACTACAGTGTGTAGTCGTAAACTTTTCTTTTTCACCTAAACCCCTAGACCCCTAGACACAGCATTCACAAGGATCTTTCTGCACTATGGTCACGCTTCGCCGCGTTAGCGACATCGATGAGCTCATATCCTCCGCCGCACTCGCCTTCATTGAGACGGTTGCGGCGGTTCAAGCCCCGGGCGGAGGCCTTCACAAAGACGGAGTAGCCCGCGTAGTCCTCACCGGTGGCGGTGCAGGCATTGGTGTCTTGCGCGAATTGGCTCGCCTTGACCACGCCGCCCAGCAGCAAGGAACCGACTTCCCTGCCCTCTCGGTGGACTGGACGCGAGTCCATGTCTTCTTCGGCGACGAGCGCAACGTGCCGGTCAGTGATCCTGATTCCAACGAGGGCCAAGCCCGCGAAGCTCTCCTGAGCCAGGTCGGCGTTCCCGAGCGCCATATCCACGGCTATGACTTGGGCGCCGTGTCCATGGAACACGCCGCCCAGGCTTACGAAGGCGAAATTCGTGAATTCGCACCTGAGGGTTTCGATCTGCATCTCCTCGGCATGGGCCACGAAGGCCACATCAATTCCCTCTTCCCGCATTCGGAGGCGGTCTACGAGGACTCGGACTATGCATTCGCCGTCCACGATTCCCCGAAGCCGCCTTCGGAGCGTGTCACGCTAACCTATCCTGCGATCAACCGCTCTCAGCGCATTTGGTTCCTTGTCTCCGGAGAAGAAAAAGCCGAAGCGGTATCACACCTCGTTGCTGGCGCTGCCGCAGAAGACTGGCCGGCCGCTGGCGCCCAGGGAACGGAAGAGACCCTGCTTTTCGTGAGCGAAGACGCCGCGCAGAAGCCCTAACAACGCCTGCGCGCAACTCGAGAAAACCTATAACGCCGCGTGTCCCCTCGACGTGAGGAGGCACGCGGCGTTAATCGTGTGCGGAGCCGGAGGCTCGTCAGCGGCCTTTAGCTATAAGCCTGCAGCAGGTTCAGGGCTACGATGCAGGCGAGCCAGATGACCACCATGACCACGGTATAGCGGTCGAGGTTCTTTTCCACCACGGTGGAACCAGACAGGTTGGACTGTACGCCGCCGCCAAAGAGGCTGGACAGGCCGCCGCCCTTACCTTTGTGCAGCAGCACGAAGATAGACATCAAGATTGCGGCAATCACGAGGATGATTTCCAGTGCCAAGATCATGAAATAGTTCCTTGTTGTACGCGTTCAAACGGTTAGTGTGGCGCGTGAAGGTGTGCATCACTTTCACGCTGGAAAAGGGGCGCCAGCGAACGGGCGCAATAAACCTTGATGATACACCACGTGGCGGGCCAGAAACCATTCCGACCCGCCACGACAGAGTGGTGCAGATGCGATCAGCTGGAAGAACTAAGCGCCCTGTGCAGCGTTAGCCGCCAACTTGGCAAACTCCTCGCCCTTCAGGGATGCACCGCCGACGAGGCCGCCGTCTACATCAGGCTTGCCCACGATCTCTGCGATGGAGTCGACCTTGACGGAACCACCGTAGAGAATGCGGATGCCTTCGGCCACTTCATCGCCACCCAGCTCGCGAACGAGCTCACGGATAGCGGCGCACACTTCCTGTGCGTCATCAGCGGAGGCAACCTTGCCGGTGCCGATTGCCCACACGGGCTCGTATGCGATGACGGTCTTGGCAAGATCCTCTGCGGAAAGCCCCTGCAGGGAGTTGCGCGTCTGGGTGACCACGTAGTCGACATGGGTGCCAGCTTCGCGCACGTTGAGGGGTTCGCCGACGCACACAATCGGGCTGATTCCGTTGGCCAGCGCCGCTGCAGCCTTTTCCGCAACGAGCTGGTCGGTCTCGCCATGGTACTGACGGCGCTCGGAGTGGCCTACGACTGCCCACGAGCAGCCCAAGGCGGACAGCATCTTGCCGGATACTTCACCGGTGTAGGCGCCAGACTCGTGCTTGGAAATATCCTGTGCGCCATAGGTGAACTGGAGGTCGTCGCCGTCGACAAGCGTTTGCACAGTGCGGATATCAGTGAACGGGACCATGAAGGCCACGTCGACCTTTTCGTAGTAGTCCTTCGGCAGGGAGAAGGCGAACTTCTGCAGGGAGCTGATGGCTTCCTTGTGGTCGAGGTTCATCTTCCAGTTACCAGCAATTAGCGGGGTACGTGCCATGATTAGCCTTTCTAGATCAGACTGTGTTGACGGTGTATATGACTAGGATTCCAGGACCTTAACGCCCGGCAGCTCCTTGCCCTCCAGGAACTCCAAGGAAGCGCCGCCGCCCGTGGAAATGTGGGAGAAGCCTTCTTCGTCGAGGCCGAGCAGGCGGACGGAGGCTGCGGAGTCGCCACCGCCAACGACGGTGAAGGAGCCGTTCTTCGCGGTGGCGTCGATGATGGACTGAGCGACACCTGCGGTGCCCTTGGAGAAGGCCTCCATCTCGAACACGCCCATCGGGCCGTTCCAGAAGACGGTCTTGGAGGAAGCGATGACCTCGTCAAACTTCTTTACAGACTCCGGTCCAATATCGAGGGACATCCAGCCCTCCGGTATTCCGTCGAGTGCAACGACCTTGTTCTCTGCGTCAGCGTTGAACTCGGTTGCAGCAACGAGGTCGACCGGCAGGACGATCTTGTCGCCGAAGCGCTCGAGCAGCTCCTTGCAGTTGTCAATCTGGTCTTCCTGCAGCAGGGAATTCTGAACGTTGTAGCCCTTCGCAGCCAGGAGCGTGTAGCACATGCCGCCGCCGATGATGACCTTGTCGGCCTTGCCAGCAAGAGCTTCGATTACTCCGAGCTTGTCGGAAACCTTGGCGCCGCCGAGTACGACAACGTACGGGTGCTCAGGCTTCTCAGCCACTGCGGCGAGGGTCTCCACTTCCTTCTGAACCAGCTTGCCGGCATAGGCAGGCAGGCGCTTAGCGACGTCATACACAGAAGCCTGTGCGCGGTGGACGACGCCAAAGCCATCAGAAACGAAGGCACCATTATCCGCAGCGAGTGCAACGAGCTCATCGGCAAAGGCCCCACGCTCGGCCTCGTCCTTGGAGGTTTCGCGAGGATCGAAGCGAACATTCTCGAGCAGCAGGACATCGCCATCATTGAGGCCGTTGGCGCGCTCATGGGCATCCTCGCCGCTGACGTCGCCGGCCAGGGCAACGTACTGGCCTAGGGCTTCAGACAGTGCCTCAGCAACCGGTGCCAGGGAGTATTTCGGGTTGACCTCGCCCTTCGGGCGGCCCAAATGCGCGGACAGGATGACCTTGGCTCCGCCTTCGATCAGCGCCTTGATAGTCGGCAACGAGGCGGTGATACGGCCAGAGTCGGTGATGTTTCCCTCGTCATCGAGCGGAACGTTGAAGTCCGAACGAACGAGGATGTGACGGCCGGAAACGCCTTCTGCGAGCAAGTCGTCCACAGTCTTGAAAGCCATAGTGTTCTCCTTAAAGGTAGGTATTCAAGCTAAAGGTTAATGCTATTCAATTAGAAAGTGTGGTGAACGCCTAGCACGGCGGGTTCGGGGCGCCGTGTGTGTTCCGGATAGACGAAGAACGGCCCAGCGCACGCCACGTAATCATGAGGCGTGGCGCATGGGCCGGTTTTCTAACCTGTGGTGCTACCGCAGGCAATCACAGCTTGGTTCACTGTGCTCATTCTAAGAATCGAATCCTTAGAGCTTGGAGGCAACCAAGGAGGTGGTGCGGACGAGCTGGTTGGTGTAGCCCCACTCGTTGTCGTACCAGCCCAGTACCTTGACCAGGTTACCGTTGGATACCTTGGTCATGCCGGCATCGAAGATGCAGCCGTGCGGGTCGGTGATGATGTCGGTGGAGACAATCGGGTCCTCGGTGTAGCCCAGGGTCTCACCGAATTCGCCGGTAGCAGCTTCCTTGATGGCAGCGTTGATCTCCTCGGCGGTAACCTCGCGGGAAGCCTCGAAGGTCAGGTCGGTGGCGGAACCGGTGATGGTCGGAACGCGCATTGCGTAGCCGTCCAGCTTGCCCTCGAGCTCCGGCAGAACCAGAGCGACAGCCTTAGCAGCACCGGTGGAGGTCGGAACCATGTTCACGGCGGCGGCGCGGGCGCGGCGCAGGTCGCGGTGCGGAGCATCCTGCAGGCGCTGGTCACCGGTGTAGGAGTGAACGGTGGTCATGAGGCCCTTCTCAATACCGAACTTGTCGTTGAGGACCTTTGCCATCGGAGCCAGGCAGTTGGTGGTGCAGGAAGCAGCGGAGATGACATTGTGCTTCTCAGCATCGTACTTGTCGGAGTTGACGCCGTAGACGAAGGTGCCGTCAACGTTCTTGCCCGGTGCGGAGATGATGACCTTCTTGGCACCGGCCTCGATGTGAGCCTTGGCAGCCTCACCGTCGGTGAAGAAGCCGGTGGACTCGATGACGATGTCAACGTTGTGCTCAGACCACTTCAGGTTCTTCGGGTCACGCTCTGCGGAGACAGCGATGCGGTGACCGTTGACGGTGATGGACTCCTCGTCGTGCTCGATGGTGCCGTCGAAGCGGCCCAGCACGGAGTCGTACTTAAGCAGGTTGGCAAGGGTGCCGTTGTCAGTCAGGTCATTGACGGCTACGACCTCGAGGTCGGTGTTGCCCTGTGCAACTGCACGGAAGAAGTTACGGCCAATACGGCCAAATCCGTTGATACCTACGCGAATGGTCACTGTAATGTCTCCTCAAATAATCGAGTGAAGTTCTGTTGTGGGGCTTCCGAGACTCTGTCTTTAACGGCAGTGCGGTAAACCGCTTCCACGGCACCGTTGCTCTGCCACTTCCGTGACGTGCTCGGTGGTTTTCCCAACACGGCCGATAGTACCGACCCATTGTGCTTCCCGCAGTGAGCATGTGAGCTCCTGTTGCAAGCTCTCACATGACGGCACAAAGAGGCGTACACTGTTAAGGCTTCTATCGGGGATGGTGGGGGACCAAAGTTCAGACACCTGCGGTAATGCCCGATTATGTGGGATTGTGTGGGGTGCCGGAATTGTAGGGTGGGATATCTCACTTAACCGGAAAAGAGCGGGTTAACCCAAAAACAGTACTGGCATTCAAACCATAAAAAATGCCCCAGACGAGCCTTTCAGTGCCCGAACGGGCACCCACGACTCTGTCTGGGGCAAGGATTGGAAACTAAGACGTTTGGATTCTAGGACTCCTCAAAGAGATCCTCAGTCACCGCTTTCGTCGTATCCGGTACACCAAGTTCCTTGGCACGCTTATCTGCCATGGACAATAGGCGGCGAATACGCCCAGCCACCGCGTCCTTGGTCATCGGCGGATCTGCCAATCGCCCGAGTTCTTCCAAGGAGGCTTCGCGGTGCTGCACACGTAGACGGCCAGCATCAGCCAAGTGCTCCGGCACGTCATCACCCAAGATCACCATGGCACGCTCGACGCGGGCCGCAGCGGTTACTGCCGCTCGCGCGGAACGGCGCAAGTTGGCATCGTCAAAGTTGTCGAGGCGGCGAGAGGTGTCGTGAGCCTCACGCTGGATGCGCTTCTTTTCCCACGTCAGGCGAGTCTCCTGAGCGCCCATACGGGTCAGCAACGCGCCAATGGCGTCGCCATCGCGCACCACGACGCGGTCGGCGCCGCGTGTTTCCTTGGTCTTCGCCACCACGCCCAAACGGCGCGCGCAGCCCACGAGGGCGAGAGCCGCCTCCTGGCACGGACACGTCACCTCGAGCGCTGAAGAGCGGCCCGGCTCTGTCAATGATCCTTGAGCCAAGAAGGCTCCACGCCACGCCGCTTCATTATCAGCAACAGAACCTGAAATGACCTGCGGTGGCAGGCCCACCACGGGGTGTCCGGAACGAGTTACCAAACCCAGCCGCCTCGTAAGCTCCTTGGCCCCGGAGGTGATTCGCACTTGCACTCTACTCTTCTTAGAGGATGCAGCGGGACCCGCCACATGGGTGCTCGCCGCGATTGAGTACAGCTCATCGAGCGCAGTGACCAAACGATTGGCCACGCTCTGGGATTCCAATTCGACCTCGTACATCACTCGATCCCCGGTGATGTGGAGGTCACCGGCAAACCTGAGAATTGCGGCAACCTCCGCCGCACGAGCGGACTGGCGCGGTACGGACACCGCCGTAAGCTCTTCCTTGACCTGCTCGGTCAACGACGCAGACACCTCGTGCCTCCCCTTTCAACTCTTGACACAGTGCACCGCGAACGTCGGCAGTAGCGCAGTACGACGCAACCTGACCTCACTCTGGAAGACACGCAACGCGTCGCGCCGCGCTTGTGCGCTATGACGTATGCGCTATGACGTAGCAGTGAACAATGAATGCCCCATAGTCTATCGTGCGCCTAGCCCCGATGAGTGCCCGGGGCACCCGCCGTCGCCCCACGTTCGGCAGCGTACTCGGAATAAAGCTCGGTGAGGACTTGCGCTAGCTTGTCTGGACAGTGTTTGTTCAGCGAGTTCCCGTCAGCGTCCGTCTGACAGACATCCCGAAATACTGCGCTGGCGCCGAGCACACTAGCAGCGCGCTGCACAAAGACTCGCTCCGATTCATTGGGGAGACCGGAGCCGTCGACGATGACTTTGTCGACCCGCAGGTTTGGCGCATGCTGCGCTAGCACGTGCAGGTGGCGCTCCGCAGAAAACCCCTGGGTCTCCCCTGGTTCGGCGGAAAGATTGAGCACCACCACGCGAAGGGCATCCGACGACGTTATAGCGTTGACGATGTCCGGAACGAGAACGTGCGGGAGCACGGAGCTAAACCACGAGCCGGGGCCCAAGGTGATCAAATCCGCGTCGTGCAGCGCAGCGATCGTTTCCGGGTTAGCTTCCGGCTTCTCCGGGATGATGCGCACGCGGCGCACCTGCCCCACAGTTGAGGCAACGGCCACCTGGCCGCGCACGGAGCGCATGATACGGGGGTCGTCGTCAAGCCCGGAAACATCCGCCTCAATCTCGAGCGGTAGATTTACGGCCGGCAGCACCCGTCCGGCCGACTCCGTCAAACGCGCAACGGCATCGAGCGCCGCCTGGAAGTCCCCTAACACCTCGTTGAGTCCGGCGATAAGGAGATTGCCCACAGCGTGCCCGGCCATGGCACCAGTGCTCTGGAATCGATGCTGCAAAGTAGAAGCCCACAGCTGCCCTTCGTCCGAATCGCTCGACAGAGCTGCAAGGGCCATGCGCAAATCACCAGGCGGGATTATATCCATCTCACGGCGTAAGCGGCCGGAGGAACCGCCATCATCGGCCACGGTGACGATGGCGGAGATTGTCTCCGCGCCCGTACGGCGTGCGGCCAGCAGAGTTTGATACAGCCCATGGCCGCCGCCCAGGCTAGCCATGTGGATAGGGAGAGTCGTCACGGGAACACTAGCTTTCAACTATTCAGGTAGGGAATGAATATGTATCTTATCGCACCTAATCGCGAGAAATATCTCGGTGCAACGTGCTCACATCGAGGTCACCGCGTTCCCTGAGGCGGCGGGCAATTTCTTCCGTAACTGCCACGGAGCGATGGTGCCCACCGGTACAACCGATGCCCACGGTGATGAAGTTCTTCCCCTCATGGCGGTAGCCGGTGAGCATCGAGTCAAACATGGTGATGAACCGCTCGATAAAGGGCTCAGCCGCCTCTTGAGACAAGACATAATCTGCAACCGGCTCGTCGGTGCCACGGTACCCCCGCAGCTCAGGTACCCAATAGGGATTGGGAAGAAAGCGAACATCAACGACAAGGTCCGCATCACGCGGTGAGCCATGCTTGAAGCCGAAGGACTCAAGCGTGACGTGTTGCTTCTCATGACCCATTTCGCCGAAGGATGCTTCGATAGCGCGCCGCAGATCATGGACGGACAGGTTGGTCGTATCGATGATGATGTCCGCGCGCTCGCGAATTGATTGCACCGCTGCGCGCTCTCGTTGGATGCCTGCTTTGAGGGTTTCGCCCTCCTGCATCGGGTGGGTACGCCGCACCGAATCGAAGCGACGGATGAGCACATCATCGCGCGCATCGAGGAAGAGCAGGGTGGGCTTCATATCCAGCTTTTCGAGTTCCTCCAAGGTTTCCGCTAAAGAACCCGGAAACATTCGGGAACGCACATCGGTCACCGCGGCAATCTTTGTCACCGGGGAATCGGGCCGAGCGCACAGCCTCAGTAGGTCGACGATAGACTTCGGCGGAATGTTGTGGGCTACGTAATAGCCCTTATCCTCCAGCACTTTAGCCGCCGACGTCAGGCCACCGCCTGACATGCCCGTGATCAAAATGGGTGGGGAGTCTAACAGCGTCATGACTTCCATTCTTACCATCTGATCACGAGGCAAGGAGGGAATCCTGCTTAGGAATCCTGGAGATGATCAAATACCGTCTGCGCCAGCTTCGGGCCAAACCCCTTCACCGCAGCAATCTCCTCCACGCTGGCCTCTTTGAGCTTCTTCACTGAGCCGAAGTGCTTCACCAGATCGGTGCGCCGCTGCGGCCCCAATCCCGGTACCGCATCGAGTACGGACGAGCGCATCCGCTTCGACCGCTGCTGTCGGTGATACGTAATAGCTACGCGGTGCGCCTCATCGCGGAGGTGCTGTAGAAGAAATAGCGCCTGCGAATTACGTGGCAGGATCACCGGCTCATCATCGCCTGGGACCCACACTTCTTCCAGGCGCTTAGCCAGGCCGATGAGTGTCACATCGACGATGCCAAGCTCGTCGAACACCGCCTGCGCCGCCGCCACCTGCGGTGCGCCACCGTCGACGATGAACAGTTGCGGCGGATAGGAGCTGCGTTTGGTCTGGCTCGCGGCCTCCTCGCGGACCATTTCTTCAGCGAAGGTGGTGTTCTCCAGCTCCTCGTCCGGAACCGCTCGTTTGTCCTCGTGGTGGTGCTTGAAGCGGCGCCGAGTCACCTCAGCGATAGACCCAACGTCGTTGGAACGGCCATCGCCCGCGGCCTCCTTGATGCGGTAGCGGCGGTAGTCAGACTTGCGCGGCAGCCCATCCTCGAAGACCACCAGGGAGGCCACGACATCGGTGCCCTGAATGTGCGAGATATCCGTGCATTCGATGCGCAGCGGCGCGGAATCCATGTCCAACGCTTCCTGCAGCTCCTGCAGGGCTGCGGACCGGGCGGTAAGGTCTCCGACTCGCTTGAGTTTGTGCTGCCGCAGCTGTTCTTTCGCATTGCGCTCGACGGTCTCCATCAAGGCGCGCTTGTCACCGCGTTGCGGAACCCGCAAGTCAATCTGGGCGCCCCGCAGGTCCTCCAGAACTATCTTCACCTCGTCGGCTTCGTCCGGCAGTGTTTGGACCAGGATCTCACGCGGGATGGCGTTTCCCCGATGAACCGCGGTATGGGATTCCTGGTCGACTCCCCTGCGCTCCAGCTTGGCGTCTTCCGCGGCCTCCTGGCGCTGACGCTCCACGGCATCCGAATAGAACTGGATTAAGAAATTCTGGATGAGCGCCGGAAGCCCCGGATCAGGCTGGCCTTCCTCGATTGGCTCCGTGATGGCCTGGTCACCGGAGCGTTCCACCACCCAGCCCCGTTGGCCGCGGATGCGTCCCGCGCGCACGTGGAAGATCTGAACTGCTGCCTCTAACTCGTCGGAGCTAAACGCGATGAGGTCGGCGTCGGTGCCGTCGGAAAGCACCACAGCTTGTTGTTCCATGAGTTTGTCAATCGCGCCGAGATCGTCGCGCAGGCGGGCAGCCAGCTCAAACTCGAGGTTCTCTGAGGCCTCCTCCATTCGCTGCGTTAGTCGCTTGCGCACAGGACCGGTATTGCCGTTCATGAAGCTCAGCAGTTGGTTCACCGTCTCACGGTGTTCCTCGGCACTCACCCGGCCAATGCAAGGGGCATCGCATTTTCCGATATACCCCAACAAACAAGGCCGCCCCAAGCGCTCATGGCGGTTGAATACCCCTTTGGCGCACGTGCGCATAGGGAAAATTCGCGTCAGCAGGTCGAGGGATTCACGCACCGCCCAGGCGTGGGAATAGGGACCAAAGTAGCGCACGCCTTTACGGCGTGGTCCGCGGTAGAAAAACGCTCGCGGGATGGTCTCCCCCACAGATACCGCGAGCATCGGATACGTTTTGTCATCGCGGTACATGACGTTGAAGCGTGGATCGAAGCGCTTAATCCACGTGTACTCCAACTGCAGCGCTTCTACCTCGCTGGCCACCACGGTCCATTCCACCGATGCGGCGGTGAGGACCATCTGGCGGGTCCGCGGGTGCAATTGCGTGATGTCTTGAAAATAATTCGATAGGCGCGCCCGCAAATTCTTTGCCTTGCCCACATAGATGACGCGGCGATTGTCATCGCGGAACTTATAAACGCCCGGATCCGTGGGGATGCTTCCGGGCGCAGGGCGGTACTCAGAGGGATCAGCCACTAGTCATCCTGCGGCATGTAGCGTGCTTCCAAGTCACGGAAAGAGCGGACCTTGGTGACAATGTCCTGCCTATCGCCCGATTGCAGGGCCCACACCGGAACATATTCAAAGTCAGGAAGTTCGATGCGTGCCATGCGCGAGCCTTCGGGAAAGGACAGGCCATAGATGACCTGCCACGGGTAGAAGCGGGTTCCCACAATGTTGCGGATCTCTACGCCATCGGAGTTCGCGCGCAGCCGCGGACGCGTCAGTGCCAACCAAGACAGGATGGAGATAATCACGCCGACGCCGGGGAAGGCAAACTTATCAATCGTCGTCACAGTCGCGCCGGTAAAGGACAAGCCAACCGTGAAGCCCATAAACAGGTGCGCTGCCATCACAAGGATGATCCAGATGATTGCCACCTTGCGCAGATAGGGCGAGGTGGCCTCATACTCCCAGGGCTTGGATGAAGTCTGGGCGAAGGGATCGGCGCTGGTATAAGCCCGCACCTGCTCATCGCTCACGCTCGAGGAACCCCCAGACGCAGCGGGCGCGCCCGGCTGCGAGGATTGGGAGGCCTTGCCAGCGCGGGCTGACCGCGCGCGCTCTTCGTGCGCCGAAGGCACCTGTGGATCCGTCATCGAGTTTCCTTCTCCTCATCACTCCGCTAAGACAGGCCACGGGCCTGCGCGATATGCAGATCGCCGTGGTTGCGCTTGGCAGCCTACTTTAGGGTCGACTCGTTCAGTGTACGCAACGTATGCACGGTTTCTAAAGCTGCATGCATAGCCTCCGCGCCTTTATCTTCTGAAGAGTTCTCAAATCCGGCGCGATCGACGGCTTGCTCATAGTCGTTCACCGTCAGGACACCATTTCCCACGGGCGTCGACTCATCGAGAGCAATACGCGTCAGCCCCTGCGTGACCGAATCACACACGTAGTCAAAGTGCGGAGTGCCGCCCCGGACGACACAGCCCAGCGCCACCACGGCATCGTGGGTGCGCGCCGCGGCCTGGACCACGACGGGCAGCTCGAGGGCGCCGACGACGCGCAATGGAGTGACCTCAGCACCAGCGGCTTCGGCGGTCTCAAGCGCGCGGCGGTGCAGCTGATCGCAGATCTCGGCGTTCCACGTGGCGGTAACTACGGCGACGCGGAGTCCTTCTCCCGAGACATTGTTCGGGGTTGGCAGGCCTTCCTTGCTCACGGTGTGCTCCTTTGTTTTGTTCCAGTGTTTGGTCTTAATGCTCTAGGAGTGTTTGAGATCCCATTCGGCCACCTGTGGCAGGTCATGGCCCATCCTGTCGCGCTTCGTGCGCAGATAGCTAATGTTTTCCGCCGTGGCGGGTGTAGCCAGGCCGGTGCGGGCGGTGGCGTCAATGCCGAAGCCCTGTAGCCCTTCACCCTTGTGTGGGTTGTTGGTCAAGAGGTTGACGGATTTCACGCCCACATCGCGCAGGATTTGTCCGGCAACGGAGTACTCGCGGGCGTCTTCAGGCAGCCCCTGTTCCACGTTGGCGTCGACGGTGTCCATCCCGTCATCTTGCAAGCGATAGGCCTTGAGCTTGTTTACCAAGCCAATGCCACGCCCTTCCTGTCCGCGCAGGTAGATGACAATGCCACGCCCGGCCGCCTGGACCGCGCGGAGGGATTCCTGCAGCTGCGGGCCGCAGTCACAGCGCTCAGATGCGAAGACATCACCGGTCAGGCACTCAGAGTGCACGCGGACAGGTACGTCTTCCGCACCGGAATAGCTCTCCACGTCACCGACGAAAAGGGCAATGTGCTCGCGCTTGTCGACGCCATTCACATACCCAACTGCGCGAAACTCGCCGTACTCGGTGGGCAGGCGGGTTTCTACCTCGCGGTGAACCTGTTGCTCATTGTGGCGGCGCCACTTGATGAGCTGCTCGATGGAGATCATCGTGAGCCCGTGGACGTCGGCGAAGCGGCGCAGCTCCGGCGAGCGAGCCATATCCGTGGGGTCTTCTTCGGAAACGATCTCACAGAGCACGCCGGCCGGGCGGAGCCCCGCCAACCGTGCCAGATCGATCGCAGCTTCCGTGTGGCCATCACGCTCGAGCACACCATTCGGGCGGGCAGCCAGCGGGACGACATGGCCCGGGCGCGTAAACTGCGACGGCTCGGAGGAGGGATCAGCCAGCTTGCGGATGGTCTCACAGCGCGAGGTAGCGGAGATGCCAGTGGAGCCATTAGCAAGGTCCACGGTGACGGTGTAGGCGGTCTGGCGCACGTCTTGATTGACCGCCATCATCGGTGGCAAGTTCAGGCGCTTGCAGTCCTCTGGGAGCAAAGGTGCACAAATATATCCGGAGCTATAACGCACCATGAAAGCCACGAGTTCCGGGGTGGCGAGCTCGGCGGCGAAGATGAGATCACCTTCGTTTTCCCGATCTTCATTGTCCACGACGACGACGGCCTTGCCGGCCGCGATGTCGGCGATGGCTTGCTCGACGCTATCTAAACTAAATGCTGAATCTGCAGCGCTCATAAGGACTAACTCTATCCCTCTGTGCCCGCGGCGTGGGCGTTAGGGTGAACCATTTTCTCTACATACTTTGCAACCACGTCTACCTCGAGGTTTACGCGGGCGCCGGGCGCCATTGCACCAAACACGGTATCGCGCAATGTGGTGGGAATGAGAGAGACCTCAAAAAAGCCATCCGCGCCAGGTTTATCTTCATCCGCCGATACCGCGGACACCGTCAGGGACGTTCCTTGGACGGCGATGGATCCCTTCTCCACGACGTATCGGGCGAGCTCCCGCGGCAGGCTAAAACGCAACACCTCCCAGTGCTCCGAGGGGGTGCGGGAAAGCAGCGTGCCGGTGCCGTCGACATGGCCCTGCACGATGTGGCCGCCCAAACGAGTCGTTGGGAGCACCGCCCGCTCGAGGTTAACCGCCGAACCCACTTCGAGTTCTCCCAATGAACTACGGTTCAAGGATTCCTTCATAACGTCTGCGATAAAGGTTCCTTCTCCCAGCTCGGCTACGGTCAGGCAGACGCCGTTGACAGCGATGGAATCACCCAACTGCGCATCACTCAGCACGGTAGATGCCGCGATGCCCAAACGGACTGCATCGCCCTGCGGTTCCACGCTATCGACGTGCCCGATTTCTTCTACGAGTCCGGTAAACATAGTCCGTACTCCCCTTTCCTACTTCTCATTCTTCCGGTATTCCACGAGCAGGTCGGCGCCAAGCTCGGTAACCGCCGCGCGCTGCCACCTCGGAGCCAGCGCCAAGTTCGAGGCTATAGCCCGAGTGAGAACTCCCCTGCCCTGGCCAAGGATGACGTTGCCGATGTATGCCTGAATGCAATCCACGCTGCCCAATTCCATAAAGCTCGTCGCGAGTCCCGCACCGCCTTCGACGAGAATGTCGCGCGCGCCGCTGGCGTACAGCTCGGCTAGCGCCTCCTGCGGGGTGGAATAGTGCTCGAAACCTAGCTTTGCCAGATTACTGCTTCCGCCTCGGTCCACGTCCCGGGAGCCGATGACGACGCGCCGCGGCTGCGTTTCACGCAAGGAGCCGTCCCGGTAACGTGCCGTCAACGACGGGTTATCAGCCAGCGCGGTGCCCGTGCCGATGAGGATGGCATCCCTTTTTGACCGGTCGCGGTGCACATGCTCGCGAGCCTGCTCCCCGGTAATCCATTGGCTGCTGCCATCCACTGTGGCGGTAAACCCGTCGAGGCTTTGGGCAAACTTAAGCGTCACGTGCGGCCGGCCCAAGCGCACCGCACCCAACCACCCGGCGAGTGCATCGCTCACGCCGTCCGGCGCCTCAATCTGCCCCACGGCAATGCCGGCGCCGCGCAATGTGGCCGCGCCGCCGCCGGCCTCCGGGGTGGGGTCTGGGTGAAGGAAGTAAACGGCGGCCACAGAGGCATCGATAAGCGCCTGCGCACAGGGCCCAGTACGTCCGGTGTGGTTACAGGGTTCCAAGGTCACGACCGCCGTGCCGCCCCGCGCCTTGTCGCCCGCTTCGCGTAACGCCATGACTTCGGCATGCGGACCGCCCGGGGGCTGGGTTGCGCCGACACCGGCGACGCGGCCGGCGGCATCAAGTATGACTGCTCCTACAGGCGGGTTTGGGCTCGTCGTGCCGCGCACCTTATCGCCGGCCTCCATGGCCACACGCAGCGCCCGCGTGAGAACCGCTGAGTTTAGGTGTGGGATCACAGCGTGGCCAAGCTACGCAGCTCGTCGACGGCCGCTGCCTTGTCTGCTTGTTTGTAAATGGCGGAACCTGCGACGAAAGCATCGCAGCCCGCCTCGGCGGCGGAGCGAATCGTTTCAGCGGAAATGCCACCGTCAATCTCGATGAGGACGTCCAGACCACGCTCGTCGATGGCCGCGCGCAAGGCGCGCACCTTGTCCAGCTGATCCGGCATAAAGCTCTGACCACCAAAGCCCGGCTCAACTGACATAACGAGCACTTCGTCGAAGTGCTCGAGGGCGTCCAGCCAAGGGTCGATCGGCGTGCCCGGCTTAATGGAAAAGCCCGCGCGCACACCTAAATCCCGGATTGTACGCGCCAGGGCGATGGCCGCGTCCTTGTCGGCGACGGCCTCGACGTGGAAGATGATGCAATCGGCGCCGGCCTTGGCGTAGGTTTCTACCCACTTCTCGGGTTCCTCGATCATGAGGTGAACGTCCAGCGTTTGCGGTGT
This sequence comes from Corynebacterium hesseae, assembly GCF_037850265.1. Taxonomy (NCBI): domain Bacteria; kingdom Bacillati; phylum Actinomycetota; class Actinomycetes; order Mycobacteriales; family Corynebacteriaceae; genus Corynebacterium; species Corynebacterium hesseae. Next base: position 1,329,724 of record NZ_CP137211.1, on the reverse strand, counting down.
AATCCCGTCCACCGTCGCAGTGATATCCGGGCCAAAGGACAGGTTCGGGACGAAGTGTCCATCCATAATGTCAACGTGGATCCAATCCGCGTTGGCCACGGCACGAACCTCTTCGCCCAAACGGGTGAAGTCGGCGGCCAAGATGGACGGGGAAATAATGGGACCAGACGAGAGTGCAGACATGACCTTCAGCCTAGTCCCTCTCGCAGCCTCAGTCCGCTACTCGGCGCAAGACCGCGAAAAACATCGCATCGGTGCCATGGCGGTGCGGCCACATCTGCGCGGACAGCTCGGCGCCAAGGTCCCCCATCTCCGGCAGCACGTCGCGCGTATTTAGTTCTTCGATGTGAATCGCTGCTCCCTCTGCGTGCCGCTGCACGGCGGCATCCACGATGCCCCTGGTCTCACGCAGATCCGGCGAGCAAGTCGAGTACACCACGACGCCACCTGGGCGCACCAGCTCCAACGCGGACTCGAGCAGCTCGGTTTGCAGCTGGTTCAGCTCCGCAATATCTGATTCGGCCTTGCGCCAGCGAGCTTCCGGGCGCCGGCGGAGCGCGCCTAGGCCGGAGCAGGGGGCGTCGACCAGCACGCGGTCAAAGCCTGGTTTCAGTCCTGGTGCTCGGCCGTCCGCTTGGTGCACGCGCACAGGCAGGTCCCCCACCGTCTTTTCCACCAAGGTGGCGCGATGCGGGGAGACTTCGACGGCATCAACTGTCGCGCCCTCAATTCGGGCGATCGCCCCCATGAGGGCGGCCTTGCCACCAGGTCCGGCGCACAGATCCAGCCAGCGTCCGGTGTCTTCACCACTGAGCTCGGCTTCCGTTACCGCGCGGGCAATGAGCTGCGAACCTTCGTCTTGGACTGCCGCCAGCCGTTGGCGAACCGGCTCTAGCGAACCAGGATCCCCGTGCTCAAGGTAGACCGCATAGGGAGAATAGCGGCCTTCCTCGCAACCGGTGATCAGGGCGAGTTCTTCGGCGGAGATCTCACCGGGGCGCGCTACCAAGTGCACAACGGGGCGTTGGGAGTCCGCCTCGAGTGCGAGCTCCAGCTCACGCGACTGGTCGGCGCTGAGCGCACCAGTGCCATCGGGTTCCAACACACCCAAGGCACGGCCGAAGGAGCGGGCAATCCACTCCGGATGGGCATGGCGGAAGGCCAAAGCAGCCACCTGACCTTGGGGAGCAAGCTGATCCAACCACGCTTGCGCCGGCGTACGGGTGATGGTGCGCATGATGCCGTTGGCAAAACCTTTAGCCTTGTCCTGACCAACTGCCTCCACGAGGCGCACGGTAGTATCGACCGCCGCGTGTGCCTCAACGCGGGTATAGAGCACCTGGTAGGTTCCCATTCGCAGGGCGGTGAGCACGTCGGGGGCGATAGCGTCGAGGCCACGAGAGGAGCACTCGGCGATGACGGCATCGAGCACGCCCTCGGTCCGCAGCGTGCCATAGGTTAACTCGGTGGCGAAGGCAGCATCGCGGCCACTGAGGCTATTGGCACGTACGGCTTTCGGCAGCGTGAGGTTGGCAAAGGCATCGTCTGCATCCACGCGTTGCAATACTTCGAAAGCCACCGCGCGTGGACGATCCACCCCGCAGCGCTGCGCGGCAGAAACCACCGAGGTCGACGGCGCTGGGCGCCGTGTATCGTGACGCTGACCGCCGCGACGCTCCCTGTTGCCCTTGGCAGTGCGTTTCGCACCGCCGCGTTGCTGCTTCCCACGCGGCGCGCGGTCTGCAGGATCGCCTGACTTGCTGCGGGATCTAAAACCTCCGCTCATGAGAACTTCACCTCATCCTCGCCGCCTTCTACTGACTGCGAAGACTGGTGCGCAAGCCCGCGGCCCCAGTCGGCGGCATTCATCATCTTCTTGCCTGGCGGTTGAATCTTTCCCAAACGAACCGGGGAGCTGCCAGTACCGACCATCACTTCCTTCTTGGCCACGTGGACTTCACCCGGCTGCAATGCGGAAAGCGCGGAATGTTCATTAAGGTCCTCAAGTTCTGTGGGTGGCACAGGTTCTACTGGACCGAGCTTTAAGCGTGACTGCCCCAGAAGGGTCCAAGCACCCGGCCCTGGGGTATGCGCGCGAATGTGGCGATCAACGGCCTCGGCGGGCGCAGTCCAGTCGATGCGGGCATCGTCGGTAGAGATCTTGTGCGCATAAGAGGCTTCACCTACCTGCGGCTGCGGCGCGATGCTGCCGTCTTCCAACCCATCCATGGTCCGCACGAGGAGGTCGCCACCGGCATAGGCCAGCCGCGTCAATAGGTCATCCGCGGTATCGGTGTCTTGGATGTCCTCGTCGATCGTGGCGAGGATGTCCCCAGTGTCCAGGCCTTGGTCGATGCGGAAGGTCGTAGCACCCGTGCGAGTATCCCCAGCCGCAATGGCTGCTTGCACCGGTGCCGCGCCACGCCACGCCGGGAGCAGGGAGAAGTGAAGGTTCACCCAACCGTGCGTCGGAAGGCTCAGCAAGTCCTCCGTGATCAGGTTTCCGTAGGCAACCACGGGGATAGCCTCGGGAGCAATGTCTGCTAGTCGTGCACGCAGGGCATCACCGTCCTCGGTGCCAGGCTTAAGTGTGGTCGGCGTGAGCACCTCGATACCGTGCTTTTCCGCCAGTGCCTTCACCGGACTTGGATGAACGGTGCGGCCACGGCCCCGGCGGGCATCAGGCCGAGTAATGACGGCGGCCACCTCATGGGGTGAGTCGACGAGCTTCTCCAAAGCCACAACTGCGGGCTCCGGGGTTCCGGCAAAAACAATACGCACTGCTAGAGCATGCCTTTCTCGTGTGAGAGTTTCTAAATCTAATGTTCAAAAATGAATCTGCTGTACTGCTGATTAAGCAGGGCTACGGCTATGTGTTGAACCACTCCGATTGGCGGATGGTTTTCATAGAGTCCTTACGCAGTTCATCGCTCAGACGCTGCAAGAATAAGATCCCATCCAAGTGGTCCGTCTCGTGTTGGATACAACGCGCCATCAGCCCAGAGGCAAGCATGGATATCGGGCGGCCGTGTGGGTCGAATCCGCGCAGAAGTACGGTAGAAAAGCGTTCAGTGGGCTGAGAAATGCCGGGGATGGACAAGCAACCTTCGGTCCCCAACTGCATGTCCTGGCCTACCGCTTCCCATACCGGGTTAATGACGGCACCGCGCAAACCATGCTGATAATGCGAGCAATCGAAGACAAAGATGCGTTTGGTCACACCGATTTGGTTGGCCGCTAAACCTACTCCCCCTGCGGCTTCCATTGTCTCCAGCATGTCCTGAGCCAAGCGTTCCAGTGATGGCCCGAACTCGGTGATTTCCTCAGCTCTGGTGGTGAGGACCGGGTCGCCGTAGAGACGAACCTCTCGCACGGTCATAGTGGTACTCCTCGTGGTTGACGGTGTGGCACGTCGTGCGGGGGTTGTCGGCCTTGGCATTCCTTGCCTGCCCAGGGCCCTCCGCGCTCCTGCACCGAGAATAGTTCACCTTCCGCGGGAGGCGCTCGACAGGGGTGGAAAGGAGCGCAGCGTTAACCGATGTTTATCGGATCCACGGCGATACGCAGAGGCAAAACATCCTTGCGAGCGCTGCGCAAGGAATTGGCTGTGCGCAAGGCCTGGCCCAGCAGGGACCTCGGGCCCAGCGGGGTTCGAATTAGCAGACGCTGTGGTTCGCCGCCGCGCTCATGATCGTATTCACCCGGCAAGCTCACGCCAGGCGGCAACGGTACGGGCCCGAGAAGCTCCGCATGCTCCGGCAGTTCCGCTAGCTCCAGGAAGGCATCGAGGGAGGCGTCCGCCCCGTCGATCGCCGCCATATGCACCGCGGGCGGAAAGCGAACCTCGCGGCGCGCCTGCAACTCGGCCGCCGCGGCGCCCACCATGTCCCACCGGCTAAAGAAATCCACAAGCGGCAGCTGTTCATCAGCGGCGACGATAACGACACCACCCTCCTTGGCTGGCGCAACGAGGGTGGCCGCCGCGGCCCATGTGGCCAATGTGTCCTCCGTGGCGCGCAGATCCTGGCGGCCGAGCAACGCCCCGGTTTCCACAAGGAGCGCAGCCCCGTACATCCCGCCTTTCGCTACGCGCGGCTCCGCGCCGGGTGTCGCGATGACGAGCGCGGGCGCGTCTGGGATTTCATCTACGACGGTGGATCCACCGGATTGAATCACGCGTGTATTGGGAAAGGCCCGGCCCATCTCTTCTGCGGTGCGCTCGGAGCCCAACACGATGGCGCGCAACCGCGGTGAGCCGCACTCCGAACAGCGGTAATGCGCGTCAACGCGCCCGCACCACCGACACGTGGGCAGCGCCGCAGAATCGGTCGACTCGTGCTTCGAGCCGCGAGCGCAAGGCAGACCTAAGGGACCGTTGCAATGACGACACCGTGCAGGAGATGCACACTGCCCACAGGCGAGGATTGGGGCATAGCCCTTGCGCGGGACTTGAACAAGGACGGGCTCGCCCCGGTCGAGGGCTGCGCGCGTGGCTTGGAAGGCGGGGCCGCTTACCGACGTCGTGCCTCCCCGCATATGGCGGGCCACGTTGACGCCATACGCACCCACCGCAACGATTTCGGGGCGCCTATCTTCCAGTGTGTTCGCGGCGGGTAGAAGATCGTGGGCCCACCCCGATTCAACGAGTAGTTGGGTCTCCGCGGTGCGGGCGTGGCCGGCGAGGATAAGGCTGCAACCTTCCTGCGCGGAGCGTGTGCTCAGCACTTCCCTGGAGTGAACATAGGGCTTGAGGTTGTCAACCAAGCTATCGTCGCCATCGTTGAGCAAGACGGCCAATTGGAGGCCCTTGACCGGGGCGAAGGCGGCGGAGCGCGTCCCGATGACGATTCGGGCTTGACCCGTCAACGCCGATAGATAGCGGCGATAGCGTGCCTGGGGGCCGGTGCTGTGCGCGAGCACCGTGATTTGTTTGGCAGAGACGTGGCGGCGAAAGGCCTCCTCGAGCTGATCCAGGTCCTTCTGGTCCGGTACGACCATGAGCACGCCGCCGCCTTGGAGCGCCACACTGGTGCCCAGCGCTGCCAGCGCGCTTGCCCAATCCTCCCCCGGCGCTATCTGCCATGCTGCACGCGCAATATGGCCCGACAGCACCGAGTCCACGAAGGACTCGCCATGCTGGTACCCGGACCACGCAGAGAGATCCGGGTGCTCCGCTGTACCTAATTCTTCCCACGGTGTATCGACATCCGCTTCCTCAGCCTTGGCATGCCGCGCCGGGATGGCGGCGCGGATGATATCGGAGCGCACGCCGCCATAACGGGCTGCAAGGGATTCGATGAGCGCCGACATTTCCGGCGAGTACACCGCAAAGGGGGAAATCACGCGATCGATATAGCGAAGCGATCCAGCGAAGTCGGAATCGCTGGCGCGGGAGAGCAGGATGGCGTCGACCAGCCGGCCATTGAAGCGAATGCGCACGCGTACGCCTGGCTGGGCGGCCTGCGAATCCGATTCATCGATGAGGTAGTCGAATTCGCGGTCCAGGTGCGCTACCCCCAACAAAGGCAACACCCGCGCGACCGGTTGCTGGGCGGCGGGTGTCTTCTTGGGCATAGCGCCCGATTCTACAGGCCGGCGGCGCGGCGCAAGTCGACAGCCCGCGAGGTGTCCTCCCACGGAAGGTCAACATCGGTGCGGCCAAAGTGACCGTAGGCCGCGGTTTGACGGTAGATCGGGCGCTGCAGGTTGAGCTCGCGGATAATGGCGGCGGGGCGCAGATCAAAAACCTTGTCCACCGCAGCCTGAATGTCGGCATCGCTCAAACCGGCTTGAGCAGTGCCGAAGGTCTCGACATAGAGACCAACCGGCTTCGCGCGACCAATAGCGTATGCAACCTGCACTTCGGCGCGGTCGGCCAGACCGGCGGCCACGATGTTCTTAGCTACCCAACGCATAGCGTAGGCGGCTGAGCGGTCCACCTTGCTCGGGTCCTTGCCGGAGAAGGCACCGCCACCGTGGCGGGCCATGCCGCCGTAGGTATCGACGATGATCTTGCGCCCAGTCAGGCCTGCATCACCCATTGGCCCGCCAAGAATGAAGGAACCAGAGGGGTTGATGAGTAGCTCGGTGTCGTCGGTGTAGTACTTGCTCAGGTCCGCATCGTTGACGACCCACTCGACTACATGGGTACGAAGCTGTTCCGCGAGCCAGTCCTGGGTCACAACCGGATCATGCTGGGTGGAGATGACAATCGTCTCTAAGCGAGTCGGCACATCGTTCTCGTCATATGCAAAGGTGACCTGGGTCTTGCCATCTGGGCGCAGGGAAGGAACGATGCCTTCCTTGCGGACCTGGGTGAGGCGACGCGAAAGGTGGTGTGCCGTAGAGATCGGCAGCGGCATGAATTCTGGAGTCTCATTCGTTGCGTAGCCGAACATGAGGCCCTGGTCGCCAGCGCCATATTGATCGTCGTCCTCAAACTGGCCCGAGCGAACCTCGGTTGAGGCGTCCACTCCGGCGCCAATCTCTTGGGATTGCTCACCAATCGCTACGTTGACTCCGCAGGTGTGGCCGTCAAATCCCACGTCGGAGGAAGTAAACCCGATCTCCACGAGGGTCTTGCGTACAATCTGCGGGATCTCCACATACCCGGAGGTGCGCACCTCACCCACGACGTGAACTTGGCCCGTGGTGACAAGAGTCTCCACGGCGACGTGTGCGTTTGGGTCTTCCTTAAGAAGGGCGTCAAGAATGGCGTCCGAGATAGCGTCACAAATCTTATCCGGGTGACCTTCTGTCACGGATTCGCTGGTAAAAAGACGTACCGCCTGAACAGCTGTTTCAGTCACAAATCTTCCTTAAACTAGTTCTGCGCGCCGTGGGCAAGGCAGCGCCTATCCCACGTCCCGGCTAATAACACCGCCCCATCGTAGACCAAGCGGTCTACAGCTGCAAGAACGAGCGCTACCTTTCCAGAATTTCATTCACCACGTTAAGTATCTGGGCAGCTACAACCTGCTTCGATCCCGGTTCAACCTCCACCGGATCAGCACCCTTCCGAAGGATCCACCCTGCACTCGTTGGCTGTCCGAAGACCTTGCCCTCCCCAACCTCGTTGGCCATGAGTACATCGCACCCCTTCTTCACGAATTTTTGCTGGGCGTACTCGAGCACGCTCGTGTGTGCATCCCCGGTCTCCGCTGCAAAACCGACGATGATGGCATCGCGCTTCAAGTCCCCATTCTCGCGGCGTTCCACCAACCCCTTGAGGATATCTGGGTTCTCCACCAACTCGAGATGAGCTAAGTCCTCGTCAGCGGCCCCCTTCTTCATCTTGGAGTCCGCGACGGAAGCCGGCCGATAGTCTGAAACAGCTGCAGCCATGATGACGATATCCGCATCCGCTGCTTCAGCGTTCATTGCCTTGTGCATATCGCGAGTGGAAGTCACCCGCACAACGGAGGCGCCTGATGGAATCGGAAGCGCGTCAGTATTGCCGGCAACGATAGTTACATCTGCACCGCGCTGCGCGGCTACTTCTCCTAAGGCAAAGCCCTGGCGACCAGAGGAACGATTGCCCAGGTACCGCACCGGATCTAGGTTCTCCTGCGTCCCCCCGGCAGAGATCACGACCTTGAGCCCCTGCCAATCATGATCCACACGGTGGCCAGCAATAATTGTGCGGGCAAACTCCGCTATCTGCCCCGGTTCCGGCAAGCGGCCTGCACCGGAATCAACTCCGGTGAGCCGCCCATGGGCCGGTTCCATCACGATAACGCCGCGACGACGCAATGTCGCCACGTTGTCTTGCGTCGCGGGATTGAGCCACATCTCCGTGTGCATAGCTGGGGCAATGATGACAGGACACGTAGCAACCAGCACAGAGGCGCTCAGCAGATCATCGGCGCGGCCACAAGCCAGCCGAGCGATCAAGTCAGCGGTAGCTGGGGCGATGACGACGGCATCGGCCTGCTGCCCCAGCGCGACATGCTGCACCTCATCAACAGCATCGAAAACGGTAGTCGAGACCGGATGCCCCGACAGCGCCTCGAAGGTGGCTGCACCGACGAAATTTAACGCGGCTTCTGTAGGAATCACGCGGACATCATCGCCGTGCTCAGTGAAGTCCCGAATCAAATGACACGCTTTATAGGCTGCGATTCCGCCGGCCACGCCAACAAGGATGCGACGCGGCTGCGTGGTTCCGCCTGCACCCGATGAAGCCGCCTCTGCGGGAGCCGAGGCAGTGCTGCTCTCTGGACTATCTGGGGTTTGCTGTACATCCTTCACTCGGACGATAGTACCCAAGACACAACAAACCCACCCAAGCGCCTCAAGCGACACTAGGGTGGGTCTATTTCGGAATACGCGTTAGGCTGCTGCCTTCACGGGGCAAAGACTAGTTGCCTTCCTCGTGGTCCAGCAGGCCGGCGTCGATCTCGCGCAGTGCGATGGACAGCGGCTTCTCGCCCGGCTCCGGGGTCACCAGCGGTCCGACGAACTCGAAGACGCCTTCGTCCTGTTCCTTGTAGTAGCTGTTGATCTGACGTGCGCGCTTAGCGGCGAAGATCACCAGGGCGTACTTAGACGAGACCTTGCCCAGCAGCTCATCGATAGGCGGGTCAGTGATACCCGTCGGCGGATCGAATACTGGCTCCGGCTTTGCGGCCTCAGAATTGGCAGGTGTGGTCACGTTGGTCACATGCACCTTTACTGTTGGTAGATGGTCAAAATCGTGGTCTATCCACGCAGGATAGCACTAATTGCAGCAACGGCCTCATCGAGATTGTCATTGACAACGATGTGGTCGAACTCTTTTTGCGCGGCAAGTTCCGTTTCTGCGGTGTGCAAACGGCGGTCAATCACATCCTGTGGCTCGGTACCGCGCCCAGTCAGGCGCTCCACCAAAACCTCCCAGGACGGTGGGGCCAGAAACACGGTTTCCGCCTCCGGCATCGCCGCCTTCACGTTGCGGGCGCCTGCAAGATCAACCTCCACCAACACTGGGTGACCAGCCAACATCGCTTCCCTAACGGGTTGAGCCGGCGTACCAGAACGCTGCAAACCACCGTGGATCTCTGCCCATTCGAGCATGTCTCCGGCGTCTATGTGTTCCTGGAAAGCCTCCGGGGAGACAAAGAAGTAGTCCACCCCATCAGACTCGCCGGGGCGGGGTTGGCGCGTCGTCATCGAGACGCTGAAGTAAAGGTTGTCTACATTATCGCGCAGGCGCGAAACCACAGTGGACTTACCCACAGCGGACGGCCCGGCCAGAACGACCAGGCGCCCGCGTGCAGTTTCGTCAGCCATTGCGCTAATTACTCGCCGTAGCCGAAACGCTCGAGCAGGGCGCGGCGCTGACGGTCACCCAGGCCACGCAGGCGGCGGGTCTGAGCAATCTCCAGGTCCTCCATGATTTCCTTAGCCTTGACCTTGCCAACCTTCGGCAGAGCCTCGAGAAGCGCGGAGACCTTGGTCTTACCGATGATCTCATCGGTCTCGGCCTTCTCCAGAACTTCCTGCAGGTTGGTCTCGCCGCGCTTCAGCGCAGCCTTGAGCTCAGCGCGAGCCTTGCGAGCCTCAGCGGCCTTTGCGAGAGCTTCTTTGCGCTGCTCATCTGTCAACTTGGGAAGGGCCACGGGTTTCCTCCGATTTCATTAGTACGAACATTGTCATCTGATGGCTAACACCAGAATCTCGGCTCACGGTGGGAAGATTTCCCCAGCGCGGGGTAGCTTTTGCTACCGCCGCGAACCGACTTCTGGCAATCCTAGCACTGGTCTGTACGCGATGACGTAACCCGGCCCCTTTCTACTAAAGGTTCCTGCACGTCAACGCACATGCCTTAAACAAAATACCAGGTAAACGGCGCGCCTGTTAATCCAGCGCGCCGTTTGAGACCGAGCTCTTTAGTCTCGGAATTCAGCAGCCGTATCAATTACGGCTTTGCGCAGGTCAGCAACGTCTGGACCTGCCGAAAGGATGGCTCGAGAGACGTTGGCAAAGCCCAGCTCGGGTGCCGCGGAGGTGAGTTGCCTAACATCAGCTGGAGTCGCGCCCTGCGCGCCCACGCCCGGAAGAAGAACCGGACCATGTAAAAGGTCTAATACCGGCGGCGCGTCGAGTGTCGCACCGACAACCACTCCGAGCGCTCCCACAGCGTCATCCGTGGCCATTGCCGCGACATTGCGCTGTCCGAGTTCATCAACGACGCGCTGCGCGACGCTGCGGCCATCGACGCTCAGCGATTGCAACGCTACGGCCTCCGGGTTGGAGGTCGCCGCAAGGACGAAGACACCAGCACGGGTCTTTTCCGCAATATCGAAGACAGGACTCAACGCTCCCACACCGAGGTAAGGCGATACCGTCACCGCGTCCGCGCGCAACGGCGAGTCCTCCCCCAGCCAGGCCTCGGCATAACCTGCCATGGTGGAGCCGATATCGCCGCGTTTAGCATCGGCCAGACTCAGGCAGCCTTGCTCGCGCAGCGCCGCCAGGACCTCTTCGAGGACGGCGAAACCGCGCGAACCACAGCGCTCAAAGAACGCCACTTGCGGTTTGACTACAGCTGCCGTATCGGCGAATGCCTCTACGCAACGCATACTGAAGGTGCGCAGTCCGTCGACATCGACTGACAGGCCCCACGCCTCCAGGAGGTGTGGGTGTGGGTCAATACCTACGCACAGACGCCCTCGTTGCCTACCCGCGGCGACAAGGCGATCGCCAAAGGTAGGTGCAGCATTAGTTGACTGGGTCATGCTTGAGCTCCTGCAGCGCGCGTACCTTAAGATCGCCCTGGCGCAGCGCCTCGATGCCCTGCACCGCCGCGGTAACGCCCTGGACGGTCGTCACCAGCGGAACCCCGACGGATACTGCCGCGGCGCGAATGTCATAGCCGTCGTGGCGTGCACCGGCGGAACCGGCCGGGGTGTTGAGGATGAGGTCGACCTTGCCTGCCAGGATGGCGTCGACGATGGACTCTTGTCCCTCCTCAGCCTCGGAGACCTTGACTGCCACCTCGCACTCCACGCCATTGCGACGCAGCATCTGCGCGGTGCCTGCCGTGGCGACGATGGTGTAGCCCATGTAGGCCAGGCGCTGAATCGGGAAGATCAGCGTGCGCTTGTCGCGGTTGGCCACGGACACGAAGACCGTGCCCTCCGTCGGCAGCTCGCCGAAGGCGGCCATCTCACCCTTGGCATAAGCTGCGCCGAAGTTGTCGGCCAAGCCCATGACCTCACCGGTGGACTTCATCTCCGGGGAGAGCAGCGTGTCAAGCAGCTGACCGTCCGGGCGGCGGAAGCGGTTGAACGGCAGCACGGCTTCCTTAACCGCAATCGGGTGCTCAATGGGCAGGGAGCCGCCGTCATAGGTGGACGGGATGATTCCCTCATCCTTGAGCTGCGCGATGGACGCGCCGAGCATGACGCGCGCTGCGGCCTTAGCCATCGGCACACCGGTGGCCTTGGACACGAACGGCACCGTGCGGGACGCGCGCGGGTTGGCCTCAATGACGTAGAGGGTGTCGTCCTTGAGAGCGTACTGGACATTCATCAGGCCCTTGACGCCGATACCGTGCGCTAGACGACGCGTCGACTCCCGCACCTTTTCAATATCCTCCGGGCCGAGCGTCATCGGTGGCAAGGCGCAGGAGGAGTCGCCGGAGTGGATACCCGCCTCCTCGATGTGCTCCATGACTCCGCCGAGGTAGACCTCCTCGCCGTCGCACAGCGCGTCGACGTCGATCTCGATAGCGTTGTCGAGGAAGCGGTCCACCAACACCGGGTGATCCGAGGTGATCTCGGTGGCGCGCTCGATGTAGTCACGCAGGGAGTCTTCGTCATAGACAATCTCCATGCCGCGGCCGCCCAGCACGTAGGACGGGCGGACCAGCACTGGGTAGCCGATGCTCGCGGCGACCTCGCGGGCCTCATCGAAGGAGGTAGCGGTGCCGAAGTCCGGTGCTGGAAGCTCGGCAGCGGCAAGCACCTTACCGAACTCGCCGCGGTCTTCCGCCAGGTCGATGGCGGCGGCAGAGGTACCGACGACCGGAACACCCGCGGCCGTCAGGCGCTCGGCCAAGCCCAACGGAGTCTGCCCGCCCAGCTGGACGATGACACCGGCTACCTCACCACAGGCGGCCTCTGCGTGGTAGACCTCCATGACATCTTCGAAGGTCAAGGGCTCGAAGTAGAGGCGGTCTGCAGTGTCGTAGTCCGTCGATACTGTCTCCGGGTTGCAGTTAACCATGACCGTCTCATAGCCCTCGCGGGAGAGCTCCAATGCGGCATGCACGCAGGAGTAGTCAAACTCGATGCCTTGACCGATGCGGTTCGGGCCGGAGCCCAAGATGATGACCTTGCCCTTGGTCTTTTCGGAGCTGGCTCGAACCTCGGATTCCGCGTTCGGATCCATCTCGTAGGTGCTGTAGTGGTAAGGGGTTTGAGCCTCGAACTCGCCCGCACAGGTATCAACGGTCTTGTAGACCGGGCGAATACCCAGGGACCAGCGCAGGGAACGCACGCCATCCTCACCGGCGAACTCCGGGCGAAGCGCGGCAATCTGGGCATCTGAGAGGCCAAAGACCTTGGCGCGGCGCAACAACTGCGCGTCGAGCACTGGGGCGTTCTCGAGCTCCTCGCGGAACTGCACGAGTGCTTCGAGCTCCGCCAAGAACCACCGGTCCAAGTGGGAGTGCTCGTGGAGCTGCTCAACGGTAGCACCCAAACGCAGCGCCAGCTCGATGTCGTACATACGGCCCTCGGTCGGGCGCTCTAGATCCTTGAGCACGGCGTCGAGGTCGGTGGCGCGCTCACCGGCGAAATACTCATCCGGCTTGGTCCAGAAACCAGAAGGCTTGCCCTCCAGCGAGCGCATGACCTTGTTGAGGCCGGAGATGTAGTTGCGGCCAATGCCCATTGCCTCGCCCACAGACTTCATCGTGGTGGTCAGGGTGTCATCAGCGCCCGGGAACTTCTCGAAGGCAAAGCGCGGAGCCTTGACAATGACGTAGTCCAGCGTCGGCTCGAAGGCGGCCGGGGTCACGCCGGTGATGTCGTTGCGCACCTCATCCAGGGTGTAGCCGATAGCCAGCTTGGCAGCCAGCTTGGCAATCGGGAAGCCGGTGGCCTTGGAAGCCAGTGCCGAAGAGCGGGACACGCGCGGGTTCATCTCGATGGTGATGATCCGGCCGTCATCCGGGTTCACAGCGAACTGGATATTGCAGCCGCCGGTGTCGACGCCGACCTCGCGGATGATGGCGATGCCTTGGTCGCGCATCTTCTGGTACTCGCGGTCAGTCAAGGTCAAGGCCGGGGCCACGGTGACGGAGTCACCGGTGTGGACGCCAAGGGCGTCGACGTTCTCGATGGAAGCGATGACCACGACGTTATCGTCGCCATCGCGCATGAGCTCAAGCTCGAACTCCTTCCAGCCCAGGATGGACTCCTCGATGAGGACGTTCGCTTCCGGCGAGGCGGCCAGGCCGCCGCCGGCAATACGGTCGAGGTCCTCCTCGTTGAAGGCCAAGCCAGAGCCCAGACCGCCCATAGTGAAGGACGGGCGCACGACAACCGGGAGGCCGAGCTCGGCGACGGTCTCGTGAACCTCATCCATGGTGTGGCACACGCGGGAGCGTGCGGATTCACCACCGATGGAGGCCACGATGTCCTTGAACTTCTGGCGGTCCTCGCCGCGCTCGATGGCGTCGATATCGGCACCGATGAGCTCGATATCGTACTTCTTCAAAATGCCCAGGCGGTCCAGCTGTACAGCGGCGTTGAGGGCGGTCTGGCCACCGAGGGTTGCCAGGACGGCGTCGATAGGATTGCCCTCTTCTTTTTCCTTCTGGAAGATCTTCTCGATGAACTCGGGTTCGATGGGTTCCACGTAGGTGTGGTCTGCGAACTCCGGGTCGGTCATAATCGTTGCCGGGTTGGAGTTGACCAGCGTTACGCGCAGCCCCTCTTCCTTGAGCACGCGGCAGGCCTGGGTGCCGGAGTAGTCGAACTCGCAGGCCTGGCCAATAACAATCGGGCCGGAGCCGATAACCAGGACGTGATTGATGTCGTTGCGCTTTGGCATTAGTTTCTTCTTCCTCTTCCTGGTTGCGTTCTACTTGTTCGGGGACTTCTCAGTCATGAGCTCGATGAACTGGTCAAAGAGCGGGTTAGCATCGTGCGGGCCGGCGGCGGACTCGGGGTGGTACTGCACGGAGTAGGCCATGCCGTTCTTGAGCGCTACGCCCTCGATGGTGTTGTCGTTGAGGCAGGTGTGGGACACAACTGCCGGGCCGAAGTCAGTATCGAACTCCTCGCCCGCCGGGTTCTCCTTGCCGGATGGGCTGGCCAGGGCGAAGCCGTGGTTCTGGGAGGTGATGTCGATCTTGCCGGTGAGCTGGTTGCGCACCGGGACGTTGATGCCGCGGTGGCCGAACTTCAGCTTGTAGGTGTCCATACCCAGCGCGCGGCCGAGGATTTGGTTGCCAAAGCAGATGCCAAAGAAGGGGTACTTGGCAGCAAGGATATCGCGCACGATGCCCACCATGGTGTCAGCGGTAGCCGGGTCGCCCGGACCGTTGGAGACAAACACGCCATCCGGGTTGTACTGCTTGATCTTCTCGAAGGGGGTGTTGGCTGGAACCACGATGGTCTCGATGCCGCGCTCGGCAAAATTCTTCGGGGTTGCGGTCTTCACACCCATGTCATAGGCCACGACGGTGAAGCGCTTCTCCCCTACAGCTGGGAAGGTGTAGACCTCATCGGTCGAGACTTCTTCGGACAGGTCAAGACCTGCCATGGATGGCTGATTCTTGACCTCAGCGATGAGCTCCTCGACGTCCCGCTCAGCTGCCTCGCCGGAGAAGATACCGGCCTTGATGGAACCGTGGTTACGCAGGTGACGCACCAGGGTACGGGTATCAATTCCGCCGATGCCGATGATTCCCTGCTTCTCCATCTCCTCCGGCAGGGACCGGGCGGCGCGCCAGTTGGAAACACGGCGGGCAAGGTCACGGATAACAAGGCCGGCAACCCAAATCTGGTCGCCGTGGGACTCGCTGTCCTCATCGTTCCAGCCCGTATTACCAATCTGGGGCGCGGAGGCAACCACGATCTGACGGTGATAAGACGGGTCAGTCATGGTCTCTTGGTAGCCAGTCATGGCGGTAGTAAAGACGGCCTCGCCCAGGGTTGTGCCCGTGGCGCCGAAGCCGAAGCCACGGAAAGTACGGCCATCGGCGAGGACCAGGATGGCGGGAGTGGTGCTAGTGGAAGTCACTGTGCGTTAAACCTTTCAGTGATTTTGTCGGTGAAGGGTTGGTTGTGTTGGCTATGAGCGTTGGGTACTCGGGTTGAGCAACTCTGACTCTCGATTATCCCGATTATTCGTCTGCCTCGTCACCACTTTCAGCAGAGAGGTCATAGGTCACCGCGCCGCGCAGGATGGTGTAGGTAACGCGCGCGCCAAACTCCTCCCCCTCATAGGGGTTGTTCTCCGACTTCGAGGCCAGGCGGGTGGAATCTGATACCCACTCATGTTCCGGATCAACGATGGTGAGGTTGGCCGGCTCGCCTACCGCAATCGGGCGACCATGGCCGGGCAGGCGGGTAATCTCCGCCGGACGCTCCGACATGACGCGAGCAACGAAGCGCCAATCCGCCAGACCGGTGGCGACAAAGAGCTTGGCGATGACCGCCAGGGAGGTTTCAAGTCCCAACATGCCCGGCTTGGCGTGCTCGAATTCGACACACTTGTCTTCGCTGCCGTGCGGGGCGTGGTCCGTTGCCACGACGTCGATAAGCCCGTCGAGCAATGCCTGGCGCAGGACCAGGGTGTCGAATTCCTCGCGCAGCGGCGGGTTGACGCGGAAGACGCCGTCATAGGTCACCAGCTTGTCATCGGTCAGCAGCAGGTGGTGCGGGGTCACCTCAGCGGTCAGCGGAATCCCCTGCTCCTTAGCCCACTTGAGCAGCTCGACTGTGCCCTTCGTCGAAGCGTGGCAGATGTGCATGCGGTTGCCGTAGTCACGCGCGAGCAGTGCGTCGCGCGCCACGATCGATTCCTCAGCCACGCGCGGCCAGCCGCGCAGACCCAGGCGGGCGGCAACCTCGCCCTCATGGGCACTCGCGCCTTCGGTCATACGGTGATCCTCTGCGTGCTGGGCCAGCAGGACGTCGAGCCCCTTGGCGTATTCCAAGGCACGGCGCATGAGCTGCGGGTCTTGAACACACTTGCCGTCGTCGGAGAACATGCGCACCTTGGCATCCGAGCGGGCCATCATGCCGAACTCGGTCAGCGTTTTACCCTCCAAGCCCTTCGTGATGGAGCCAACCGGATGGACGTCGCACAAACCGCGTGCCTGGCCCTTGGCCCAAACGGACTCCGCGATGATCGGCTGGTCCGTGACCGGGGAGGTATTCGCCATGGTGAACACGGCAGTAAACCCGCCCTTGGCGGCGGCCCGCGAACCGGTCTCGATGGTCTCGGTGTCCTCGCGGCCTGGCTCACGCAGGTGGACGTGCATGTCCACCAGGCCCGGCAGCAGCACGTTGCCGCCCCCGTCGATGGTGCGGTCGACGCCTTCCGCTGGGGTGATATCGGCGGCACCGATCGCCTCGATGAAGCCATCCTTGATCAGGATGTTAGTGGGTTCCCCTTCCCCATAGGGGCGAACATTGGTGATGAGCAAGGTGCCCGCCGCAGGAGCAGAGAGCACGCCGGTGTCTGGATAATTAGTCATGGTTTCTGAAAAGCTCTCCTCGTTGTTTTATGAGATAACTCGTTTTAGATACCGGCGTTCTCGCCGTTGGTGAGCAGCGTAAAGAGGGTGGCCATGCGCACGTGGACACCGTTGTGGACCTGCTGGAGCACTGCGGTGTTGTCATAGTCAGCCACCGCATAGTTGATTTCCATGCCGCGGACCATGGGGCCCGGGTGCATGATGATGGCGTCCTTCTTCATGGCAGCAGCGCGGTCCTTGGACATCCCGTAAAGAGCTGCATACTCGCGGTGCGAGGGGAAGAAGCCGCCGTTCATACGCTCTGCTTGGACGCGCAGCATCATGACGACATCAGCCTTGGCCACCTCGGAGTCGAAGTCATGGGAGACGCGTACCGGCCAGGTGTCGACGCCAAAGGGCAGCAGCGTCGGCGGAGCGACAAGCGTAACCTCAGCGCCCAACGTCGACAGCAGGTCCACGTTGGAGCGCACGACGCGGGAGTGCAGGCAGTCACCGACGATGGTGACGTTCAGGCCCTCGAAGCCGGTGCCAGAGGCGGAGCGATCCGTACCAAGGTGTAGCCGCTGGCGCATCGTGACGGCGTCGAGAAGCGCCTGCGTGGGGTGCTGGTGGGCACCATCGCCGGCGTTAATCACGCTCGGTCCCTGT
Source organism: Corynebacterium hesseae (assembly GCF_037850265.1). Taxonomy (NCBI): domain Bacteria; kingdom Bacillati; phylum Actinomycetota; class Actinomycetes; order Mycobacteriales; family Corynebacteriaceae; genus Corynebacterium; species Corynebacterium hesseae. Next base: position 1,312,377 of record NZ_CP137211.1, on the reverse strand, counting down.
CCTCTCGGTGCTACCCAACCGGCCAGCTGCTGCGCCGCGCCGGAGGAAGGATGGCGGATGATGATGGCATCGGCGCCGATGGAGGTCAGCGTCAGCCCAGTGTCCTTGAGGGACTCGCCCTTCTTCACCGAGGAAGTCGAGGCAGACAGGTTGATGACATCCGCCGACATCCACTTTCCCGCCGTTTCAAAGGAGGAACGAGTACGGGTGGAGTTCTCATAGAACAACGTAAACACGGTTCGCCCGCGCAGGGTCGGCAGCTTCTTGACTTCGCGGCCGTCCAAGGCTTCCCGGAAACGGTCGGCCTCATCCATGAGCCCAAGGATTTCCTCGGCGCTGTGGTCGGCGATATTGATGAGGTGCTTCATTTATGCCTCCTTGCCGGGCTGTGCAGTGAAGCGGGTAAGAACGACGGCGTCCCGGCCATCGATGTCGGCGTTGTATACGGTGACGTCCTCGTCGCGTGCGGTGGGGATGTTCTTGCCCACGTAATCAGCACGGATGGGAACCTGGCGGTGTCCGCGGTCCACGAGGACGGCAAGTTGGATGATGTCGGGGCGCCCGATATCTGCCAGGGCATCTAACGCAGCGCGGATGGTGCGGCCGGAATACAGCACATCATCAACAAGGATGACCGTGGCGCCGTTGATACCACCGGCTGGGACTGTGGTGGGCTGCAATGCCCGGTGCGGGCGGGCATATAGATCGTCGCGGTACAACGTGATGTCAAGGGAGCCCCAGGGAACCTCCACCCCGGAGAATTCCTCAATCTTTTCGGCAAGGCGCTGCGCCAAAGGCACGCCACCAGAGGGAATGCCTAAGAGCAGGACTCGAGGAGATTCACTCGAATCAAGCGCCGTTTTCTCAATGATCTGGTGCGCGATGCGTGCGACAGTACGCGCGACGTCTTTCGAGCTCAGCAGCTCGTTGGACTCCGCGTGGGTGCCGGTTTCACTCATCGTGACCTCCTTCCCCGCCTCACGGTGCGGTCTTTAAAGGATGTCGGACAATGGTTAATAGGCTTGTCTATGCTTGAAAGCCAGCACCAACCATAGCACTCTTCATCCGTGCTGTATACGCCCTCGCACCCCCGAATTTTCTCAGGCAGGTCCATAGACAGTGAGTTTTACTACCCAGCACGTTGTTCCAGCCCCGCGCGAAGAGGTATGGCAATGGCACACCCGCCCCGGGGCGCTCGCCCGCCTCACCGCGCCATTTGGATTCATGTCTCCCCTGCAGCAGGCAGAGTCACTGGCAGACGGAACATCGGTCTTGAGCTTGCCTGGCGGCCTGAAATGGGTTGCCCGGCATGATTTGAGTAGGTACCAGCCGCGGCGTTCCTTTGCGGATGTGTGCATCAACGCCCCCTTCCGTTCGCTGGCCAACTGGCGCCATGAACACCTCTTTGAGGATCACCCGGAAGGCACACTCATCACCGACAAGGTGGACACACGCATTCCCACGGGTGCGGTGGAGTCGGTCTTTGCCTACCGCCAGCAACAGCTCATCGAAGACTTTCGCTTTGCCCAACGGCTCGGTGAGCTCAACGCCGAGCCCCGCACAATAGCGATTACGGGAACGCACGGGACGGTTGGCGCTGCTGTGGCCGCCCAACTTGGCACCTTGGGCCATACCGTCGTTCCTTTAGTGCGCTCCTCCCCGGGTGCCGGCGAACGCTTGTGGCGCCCAAACATTCCCGCCAAGGATTTGTTAGAGGGAATCGATGTTCTCATCCACCTAGCCGGGGAGCCAATCTTCGGTCGTTTTAATTCCGCTCACAAGGAGGCGATCCGGGATTCGCGCGTGGGCCCCACTCACCTGTTGGCCCAGCTTGTAGCCCAGACACCGTCCGTGTCAGCGATGGTCTGCGCCTCCGCCATCGGCATCTACGGTCCGGACCGGGGCGACGAGGATCTCACCGAAGAATCGGAACGTGGAGATGGTTTCCTCGCCGACGTCGTGGGGGCGTGGGAGGAGGCCTGCGCGCCGGCGCGCGAGGCGGGAAAGCGCGTGGTGAACCTGCGCACCGGCATAGTGCAATCAGCCAACGCGGGTATCCTCCCGCTGCTGCGTGCACTGTTTTCTACTGGACTCGGCGGCACGTTCGGCAAGGGCACCATGTGGAATAGCTGGGTTGCACAGGACGATCTTTCAGACATGTTTGTCCGCGCCGCGCTCGACCCAGAGTCGCAGGGCGCGATCAACGCGGTCTCCCCGCAGCCGGTGCTCAACCGAGACTACGTCGACGCCCTCGGCGCACTGCTCCACCGCCCCACTTTTATGCCCATTCCCAGCATCGGGCCCGCCCTTCTGCTGGGTAAGGAAGGCGCACGCGAGCTCGCACTGGCTAACCAGAAGGTGGTGCCCAGCCGGCTGGAGAATCTGGGCCACGTCTTCCGCTACCCAGAGTTAAAACCAGCGCTTGCCCACGAACTCGGCGGCGAACAGCTCGTCGATGCCCCCACCTGCGCACCCGAGGAGGACGGCTCCGGTAGTGTCGGGGCCGGAAAAGATTAAGAAATATGTAGCAAGTAGCAAAGTGAGTAGAAGAATTGACGGACACCACTAATCACGACGACGCGCAGCAGCGCCAGCTGCAGCCCGACACCCCCATCGAGGAGGTCACCCTCGAGCGCATCGCGGAGATCTTTGAGTCAGAGAACTTGGAGTACCGCATCGAAGAGCAAAAGACCCAGGACGGCCAGACGGTCAACCTTTTGCGCACCGGTTTCTCCAACGCCGCCATTGCCTTCCAGCTCGTTGGCTCCTCACTCATCGTCGATTCCGTGTGGCGCGGCTCGGTCCCCGCCTCCGAGGGGCCTGCGCTCCTCATGCACATCAACGCGTGGAACCAGGACCATTTCACCCCGACTTTCCGCTTCTTCGAGGCACCCGATAACGCCTTGGCGGTCTCTGGTGCGCGTGATCTCGACGTGACACATGGTGCCTCCCGCAACCAGCTTGGCGCGTTCGTCATGTCTACCTTGGATGCCGTGTTGCAGTCCTTCGAGTGGATTGAACAGCAGTACCCGCAGCTCGTGACCTGGAAGGAGCACAACCATGACTAATCCGACAACCACCGCCGCCGAAGACCCGCACGCACTGCCGGAGGTCACCCTCGACCGCATCATCGAGGCGATGAAGACCTTCGACATCGAACTCGAGCCAGTCACCGGCCGCGACGATGCCGCCACTGCAAACCTCAACGGTCTGCCCTGCATGTTCGCCGTGTTGGAGAGCGTTGCCATCGTGCGCTGTGATGTGCCGACGGACGTCAACTACGCCAAGGCTGATGCAGGCCTTTTCCTGGCGGCCAACCAGATCAACTCCGTGGCCATGGGTGCCCGCGCGGTGATCGCGGACTTCGACGGCATGCTCCTCGTTCGCACTGAGGCCGACCTTCCGTGCGCGGCCGGGATGACCGACGAACAACTCGCAGCCGCACTGCGCGCCTCCGTGGACGGCGTCATCAACGCCCAGAACGCCATGGTCGCCGCCGCCGAAGAAATGGCCAAGCTCGGGTCCGAGTCCGCCGCGCAGGCAGGCGAGGGATCCGAGGACGCCCAGGGTGAACAGCAGTGACCGATCTCCACGTGGTTGAGCCGGTCACCATCGACCGGTTGGCGCAGTTGTGCGAGCTTATCGACGCCGACTATGCCCTCGTCGAGGCAGCACCGGAAGCCACCGAGGACGCTGACACTGGCGACACCGCATCCGCGCGGCGCGTGCTGCAGACCGGTGTCCCCCATATCGCGGTGCACTGTGACCTTGACGCCGAGGGTGACGTGTTGAGCGCCTTCGCCTCCTGGGAAGGCACGCTTCCCGCACACCTGGAGCAAGACGTGGCCGCCGCCGTGGCGGAGCTGAACTGGGCTAGCGTTGCACCGACGTTGAGTTACCTCGTGGAAGAGGATGCAAAGGGAAACGAGGAAATCCACCTAGGAGCCAACCGCGCCATGGCTGTGGGCGAAGGCCTCTCCTTGGCCCAGCTGGGCCACTTCCTGCTGAGCTCGCTCGCCAGCTTCGCGGAAATCTTCGATATCGTGGCGCAGCGCTTCCCGCAGGCAGTCACCTGGGATAAGGAGGAGCAAGCATGAGCCACAACTCGACAACGAACCAGAATGCATCCGTAGGTTCCGATCCCTTCGATATCATGTCCGGCTCACCACTGCCCGCCGTGAGCCGGGATCGCGTGCTCACCGCGCTGAACAGCACCGAACTGGACATGGCGGCCACTGCGCACCCGGAGGATGCGACTGCCGCAGTTGCCCGCCTCAACGATCTGGACTGGGTCATCACCGTGGAAGAGGGCCTCGTGCGCATCGAGTGCGTACTCTCCACGCAGCTCAACGCCGACATGCTCCCCATCTTCCACGTCCTGTGCAATGAGTTCAATGCAGGCGCATTCGATGGGCGCGCGCTCGTCGGGCTGGTCGAGGATGAGGTGGAGCTGCGCGGTGACGCCTGCTTCGTCACCACTGCCGGACTGAACGAAGACCAGCTCTTCCACGCGCTTAACGTGGGCGTCATCAATGCCCAAGAAGCTCTGCTCTCTGTTCTCGATACCTTCAACGCCGCGGCCCGTGAACTTGCCCGCGACGTCGATGACGCAGAAAGCGACTAGCTCTTAGTCGGCGTCCTTAATGCGCTGGCGCTCTACTTCCGGATCAAAGTCGGGCGCTGGCCATTCCAGGTCCAGGTGGCGTAGGAGATCCACGATGAGGAACTTCAGCGCCATCCGGGCATACTTTTTATTATCGGTGGGGATGACGTACCAGGGTGCGTAGTTTTCATCTGTGCGCCGAATGGCATCCTGATAGGCCGCCATGTAGTCATCCCAATAGGCCCGCTCTTCCACATCGGAAGGGTCATATTTCCAGAACTTGTCCTCCCGTTCCGTGCGCTCCAGTAGGTTCTTCTTCTGCGCGTCCTTGGACAGATGCAAGAAAACCTTGATGACCTTGACGCCCTTCGCCGTCAGATCCAGCTCATAGTCGCGGATGGCTTCGATGCGTCGGTCCACTTCTTCTTCATCGACCCACTCGTGTACGCGTTGGATGAGGACATCTTCGTAGTGCGAGCGATCAAAGGCCACGATTTGCCCCGGCTGTGGGTCATGCTTGCGGATGCGCCACAAGAAGTCGTGTTCTAATTCCTCCTCGGTGGGCTTACCAAAGCTCACGGTCGTGGTTCCCTGAGGGTCAAAGGTGTTCAACACGTGGCGGATAGCCCCGCCCTTGCCCGAGGTATCCATGCCCTGCAAGACAATGAGCACCGCTGGGGCGTCCTCACCATAGCTGCGACCATTGGCAAAAAGCCGCTCTTGGAATTCATACAGCTCATCATCGTACTTGGAGAAGCGAGCGGCGAGCTCCTCCTTATCGCCGTCAAAACCGGGGGTTGCCGAAGCATCGACCGAATCAATCTGAAAATTCTTGCCAGCGCGCAGGGACAGTGCGTCCTCAATCTTGAATTTCGCCATGGGTCCCACCCTACCCAGGCGCTGTCTAAGCACCCAGAGTGAACAAGCCTCGCAGCAATGCGCTGAGCGCCCCCAAGCTTGCCAGCGATAGCGAGAGCTTATGCGCCTTGTCCCGTGAGACCCGTCCTGCAATCTTCTTACCTAGGAAGATGCCAATGCACATGCCAACGACGCCGCAGGGCCACACCAGCCAGTGCAAGCCCTCAAAACCGCCGGATCCCAAGAAGAATTTGGTCAACACCGACGACAGGCCGCCAATGAAGAAGCAGGGCTGTAGGGTTGGCGCGAGGACCTCCTTGGGCCACCGCGCAGCCTGCGCATACACAGTGATGACCGGGCCGGCCACGCCCGCAAGCGTGTTGGTGAACCCACCCAAGATGCCCGCGGAAATGGCTGGGCCCGTACCGCGCATCTCCGGGACGAACTTTCGCCCGAAGACCACCACACCCAACGCGATCAACAAGGCCGCGCCAACGAGTACCAACAATGCTGCGGTATCAATACGCGCGATGAGCAGGGCTGCCGGGATTGAGCCGAGGATCATGAAGGGGCCGATGCGCAGCCACTTTCCCCAATCCACGTTCTCACGCATCGAATAGGTCGTGAGAACAGCGTTAAGGCAGGCCAAAACATTGATGACCATGATGCCTTCCACCGGGCCGAGGAAGAGGGTCAGGATTGGTCCACCAATGAGGCCAAGGCCCATGCCGGACACTCGTTGCAGGCAGGAGCCAGCTAGAACTGTGAAGAGAACAACGAGCGGTATTGCCAGTACAGACATGTCCCCTTAGCCTCGGTACCGTTCCATGACAGCAGCAGCCACATGCTCCGGGAACATACCCGTGACGTCGCCTCCGTAGTGTGCCACCTGCTTGCACAGCGAGGAGGAAATGTAGCCGTACTTCTCATCTGTTAGCAAGAAGACCGTATCGATTCCGGAAAGGCGCCGGTTCATCTGCGCCATGGGCAGCTCGTATTCATAGTCCAAGGAGGAGCGAAGGCCCTTCACAATCGTGTCTATGCCATGCGCGCTGGTGTAGTCCACGAGCAGACCGCCCCACCAGTCCACCTCGATTTCCGGGGCGACGGTACGGCGAATCAAATCCACGCGCTCCTCCACGCTGAACAACCCGGAAGGCTTGTCTGGGTTGCCCGTCACCAGCACCGTGACCTTGTCAAAGAGCTCGCTCGCACGGTTAAACACGTCAACGTGCCCTAGCGTGATGGGATCGAAAGAGCCGGGGCATACGGCGTGGGTCGGCATGGCTAGTCCTCCTGGTTGTCGGTGTGATTGGTGTCCGAGGTCTCCGCGTCGCGGTGATAAATCGCCATATCAAAACGCGCGATACCGAAGGTCCGCTTCTTGAGCTTCTGACCGGTGGGCTCGAAACCTTCCGGCCATTGTGTCTGTGGGGAATCTACATGGCGCTCGATGACAACAATCGCGGCATCATCCAGCACCGGCTCGATCGCCGCGAGAAGTCCGTCGACGTCATCGAAGCTATACGGCGGATCCGCGAGCACCATGTCGAAATAGCCGCGCGGTGCGGTGGCCAGGTAGGAGGAGGCATTCATTTCTCGTACCTCGACGCGCGGGTGCTTGACCACCCCAATGTTGTGGCGGATGACTTTTACGGCCGCGGCGTTGTTCTCCACGAGGACGACTTCTTCGGCACCGCGGCTGGCCGCCTCCAGACCCAGCGCACCTGAGCCCGCAAACAGATCCAGCACGCGGGAATCAATGAAACCCCAACGCACGTTCAGAGATGAGAAAAGTCCCTCACGGGCACGGTCGGACGTGGGCCTCGTCCCGGCTTCGGGCACCTTGATGGTGCGCCCGCGGGCCTCCCCGGCGATGATTCTGGTCATGGCTTCTACCCTATCTCCCCTGTCCCAGCCGCGGAGACTCCCCTAGTTCTTCTCCAAAAATCCCTGCTCATCGGCGCTCAGATTGTGCGTCAACTGCTCCGCCAGGTCAGGATTGCGCTCAACCAATGCGGCGGCATCGGCATGCGTGCGCTCGATGATGTCCCTGTCATAAACAAGGTCGAGCAATTTGAGCGTGCGCTTCGTGCCGGATTGGAGTGTTCCTAAGATGTCGCCTTCGTGGCGTTGCGTGAGATCCAATTCGGCAAGGTCAAAGCCGGACGGCGTATCCGCAATGGCTTTAATGCGCCGAAAGGACTTGCTGTCTGGCTCGGCCAGCGTATGCAGCAAACACACGGATTCGTTTCCCCCGCGGCCCACGCGCCCGCGCAGCTGATGTAACTGCGAAACTCCAAAATTCTCCGATTCACGGATGAGCATGACGGTGGCGTTGGGCACATCGACGCCGACCTCGATGACCGTGGTGGCCACGAGGACGTCAATCTCCCCGCGGGCGAATCGCTCCATCACCTCATCCTTATCGGGCATCTTGCCGTGGAGCATCTCCACTCGAAGCCCGCGAAAAGGTAGGTTGCGCAATTGCAAAGACATGGTTTCCACCCCGCCCTCGCCTTCAATTCGCGGGCAGACGATATAGGCCTGGTGGCCTTTGCTCACCTCTTCGCGAATGCGCTCGATGGCGCGGCGCACCCATTCCGGTTTCCATTCAGGCACCACCGCGGAAAGGATGGGTTTGCGCCCACCGGGAAGCTCCTTGAGCGTCGAGACTGCCAGGTCACCGAAGACGGTCATGGCAATGGTGCGCGGAATGGGGGTTGCTGTCATCACCAGCACGTGCGGGCTGATGCCCTCACGCGTCTTGGTGCGCAGACTATCGCGCTGCTCCACGCCGAAACGGTGTTGCTCATCCACGATGACCAGGCCAAGATCGAAAAACTCTACGCTGTCCTGGATGATGGCGTGGGTGCCGATGACGATATCGGCCTCACCAGAAACAATCTCCAGCAGCGCCTTGCGCTTCTCCGCCGTCTTCATCGACCCTGTCAAGACCGTAACGGTGACACCATCCGGAACGCTGGCGCTTATCGACGCCCCATGCTGCGCCGCCAGCACCTCCGTCGGCGCCAGGAGCGCGGCCTGCTTGCCGGCGTCTACCGCTTGCAGCATGGCGCACGTGGCAACGAGCGTTTTTCCCGAACCCACCTCGCCTTGCAGCAGTCGCATCATGGGCGCGGTGCCGCAGAGATCAGCATCGATTTCGGCGATGACGCGGCGTTGGCCGTCGGTTAGCGCAAAGGGCAGCTCAGAAAGCAGCTCATCGCGGTAGCCCTCCAGAATGGCTGGCATTGGGGTTGCCGTGCGCGCCTTGACGTCGCGCTGACGAAGGGCCATGACCAATCCGATCGACAAGGCCTCGTTGTATTTCAGACGCTGGATGGCGCGTTCCGGCCCGCTGTCTCCCGGTTCGTGGATTTCGCGCACTGCCTGATCGAGCGTCACCATCATCCGATAGTCCAGCGGCTCCGGAATAGGCGGGGTGTGTTCGAGGACCTTGTGGATGGCACCCATGATGTACCACGACGTCACCTTCCCGCTGGCCGGGTAGACGGGGATCCATTCACGTTGCAAGAAGGTGTCTAGTGAACCGAACTGGGAGAGCTTCTTGAGCGAGCCTGTCCCCTGCCCGGTTGCGCTATCCAGCAGGGACTCCTGATAGCGGCCGGGATCAAGGATGAGGAAGTCGGGGTGCTGCAGGCTGGGATATCCGCGAAAGTACTTCAGCTTGCCGGAGAGCATGACGCGCATACCTCGGCCCAGCACGCGCTGGACGTAGTGCGCGTTAAAGAAGGAGGCTTGGACTCCGTTATCCATGTAGAGGATAAACACCATGGCTTTAGAGGTGTGCTTGACGCGGGCCTCCTCAATGACGCCGGTGATGGTGACGTGATCTCCGTCCTCGGCACCGCCGAGGCCCACGTCCTTGTTGTGGCGGATATAGTCACGCGGATAATGGCTAAGCAGCTCCCCGCACGTGGTGTAGCCGAAGGCGCGCTTGAACGCCGCGGCATCCTTCTTTGCCAGTACTTCCGTCAGCGCCCGATCGTCTTGCCATCCCAGCATGGTCTACTCCACCCCGATCTCCGTGCGCAATCCGGGAACTCGAAGCACAACGACGTCGACACCAAGAATCTGCGTCAACTCTTCAGCATCGATGTCACAGCCGGACAACACAGTGATTTGTTCGCCCCCATAGGCCAACTGGGTGCGGCATGCCGCGATGATGCCGTCGAGGCTTTCTGTTTCCGGATGAGCCACCCGCATGGAACGCGCGGCATCGGACATAGCGGCCACTACTTCGGCCGAACGAGAGGGGTTGGGCGAGTACACCGATAGCGCGGCGAGCCCGGCCACGATGGAGCCAGTCGGTATGACTGTCGCCCTGCCTGGATCTCCACCGCACCCGTTGGGCAGGAAAAGATCGCCTGCCGCAGCATGTTCCAGATCCTCGCCGGGCCCAATTGCTCGCGCCCCAGCCTTCTCAAATAGCTCCCGCGCGGCCCCTTCGGGCACCGCGGCAAAAATACGCCGCTGCGGGCTCTCGCCCTCGCTGTGCTCCGTGGCGCACTCCCCCGCCTCTGCGGGCGGCAGCGCCTCGAGCCGCAGGTTGCTGACCTTTCCCAGGCCGTAGGCCTTTTCGATCACCGTGCCGGCCTCCGGACTATGGATGTGAACGCTGCCAGAGGTGTCCGTCGCCCGCGCGATGACGAGGCTATTGCCCAGCGAGGCCAATGTTTGTTCAACCTCAGCGAGGTTTCCCTCGAAGAAGAAGACGACTTCGATCTCTGCAAGCTCCTCAGGTTTCTCTGGCACCGAAACGCTCAACGGCTGGTTGGCGGGTTCTTCACCGGTGACCTGTGCAAGGAGGCACTCCAGCAGAATCACGAAGCCGGTACCGCCGGCATCCACGACACCTGCCTCGCGCAGCGCGGGCAGTTGCGACGGAGTCTGCGCCAGGGCCTGCCGTGCGGCGTCTAACGCTGCAACCAGGATGCCGTGTAGCTGGGCACCGGGCTGCCCGGCGGCCTCACTGGCAGCGGCCGCTGCAGCGCGCAAAACGGTGATGATGGTGCCTTCTACTGGGGCGGCAAGCGCGCGATCGACCAACGTGACAGCCAGCGTCAAAGCATCAGCGAGGACCGCACCATCCACGCGCGAGTCCGTTGTGGCATCGGCAACGCCACGCAGCACCTGCGAGAGCACCATCCCCGAGTTGCCGCGGGCACCGCGCACCGAACCGATGGCCAATGCTTCAGCGACGTCCGCCTCACCCTTATCGGCCTCCGCCAAGGCGGACTCCATGGTGTGCGCCATGTTGGATCCCGTGTCCGAATCGGGCACCGGGAAAACGTTGAGGGCATTGATTTCAGCGCGGCGGCGCTGCAGCTCCTCCACGGTTCGTGCGGCCCACTCATGCAGACCACGAGCGTCCAACTCGGCGGGATATGACATGGTGGCTAGTTTACAAGCGCCAGTCCACCGCGGGGACGCCACGGGCCTCTAAGGCCGCGTTTGCGCGGGAGAAAGGGCGCGAGCCGAAGAAGCCACGCCGCGCTGACAGCGGCGAGGGATGCGGGGAAGTAATGCAGTCCGTGCCCGGTAGGTAGGCCTGGCAGGACTGGGCGTCGCGGCCCCACAGGATGGCCACGATATCGCGCCCCGCCAGCGCCCTAATGGCTGCCTCGGTAATCGCCTCCCACCCGAGCCGGCGGTGCGAACCCGCCTGGCCCGGGGCCACGGTGAGTACCCGGTTGAGCAGTAGTACGCCCTGGTCAAACCAGGCCCGCAGGTCACCATCGGCGCGGCCGGGGATGCCGAGGTCGGCGCCAAGCTCGGCGTAGATATTCTTCAGCGAACGCGGTGCCGGCACGCCCGGCCGCGTGGAGAAGGACAAGCCCATGGCATGCCCCGGCGTGGGATAGGGATCCTGGCCCACGATGAGCACCCGCACGTCCTCGAGGGGCATCGACAGGGCGGCAAAGACGTCCTCGGCCGGCGGCAAGAACTCTGCCCCAATCTCACGCTCGATGCGTGGGAGGTTGTCCTCCAAGGCCTGCCTGATGTGCGGCATCCACGAATAGTGGATGTGAGAAGTATCGATGTGGCTCACGCAAATCCCTCCCAGCCCTCGCTATAGCGAGGTTCCTCTCCATCGATGGTTACTCCGGTGCCGCGCATCACCCGGCCAATTTCCCGGAACCCGGAGGGGGCAGCCTTAAACGTCGTAGCCAACAGCGTGTGGTCCTCCCCACCCGCCAAGACCCACTCCCAAGGGTCGATGCCGAGCACCGCACCGGCGGCGGCCACAAGCGGATCGGGGGCAATGGCGCCGCGGTCAAAATCGATGCGCACCCCGGAGCGCTCAGCCAAGTGCCCCACATCGCGCACGAGACCATCCGAGTTATCCGTCATCGCGGTCGAGCCGGTTGCCCGAGCGATGACGCCGCGTCCGGGTGCGAGGGTGGGCGCGCAGTGGGCGTCGATCAGTGGCCAGAGCTCGTCCAGCTCCGGGGGCAGCGCGCGGCCGTAACGTTGCAAGAGGGCCAAGCCCGCCCCGGAATACCCAATCTTGCCGTGCGCCACTAGCTTCTGGCCCGCACGCGCACCATCCAGAGTTAACGGTGCGCCGCTTCCGCCCAAAGAGCCCATCGCTGTGACGTTGATGACCAGGCTGTCGCTGCGGGTCAAATCACCGCCGACCAGCTCGGCGTTGTACACCGCGCACCGCTCAGCAATGCCTTGCGCTATCCCCCGCACGAAATCCACCGGGGTATCGCCCGGGGCGGCGATCGCCAGAAGCGCTGCAGTGGGCCGAGCCCCCATTGCCTCAATATCGGCAAAGTTGCGCACGATGGCCTTGTGACCGACTTCCGCGGCGGTGGACCAGTCCCGCCGAAAATGCCGGCCCTCCACCATCATGTCCGTCGAGGCCACAGTGCGCGAATTAGGCGCCGCCGGATAAAGCACCGCGGCATCATCGCCGTTGAGTGCACTCGGCGCTGCGGTGACGATTTCATGGATAACGTGCCGTTCGCCGGCTTGGTCGAGGGTATGGGATAAACCCACCGTCACGGACTCCTTTTCCTTGCGCAGATGGCGCACCATTCTGGCACGCCTTCAACGTTCGTTCTTCTTGGGCTATCAGCGATAGGATAAGCCCCTATGGATACCCAATTTAACCGCACCGCTATATACATCTCACTCGGGATTGCCATCGCGATGGTCTTCGCGGTGATTTTTGGGGCAAAGTACGTCATCACCAGCGCCGCGCAACAGCCGGTGGCGCTGCCTCCCACTCCGTCTGAAGCAGCGGACTCCCCCGAATGCGCCGCTGTCGTCGACTCTCTGCCGGAAAAGCTCATGGGATACTCACGGGTCGAACTCGTCGACCCAGCCCCGGCGGGTGCCGCAGCCTGGACGAAGAGCTCGGAGGACAAAGTAACCCTGCGCTGTGGCGTTGACCTGCCGCAGCAGTTTACGGATTATTCCCAGACCATCGAGGCCGACGGCGAATCCTGGTTGCAGGTCATTGACGCCACCCCCGGCTCGAACCTCACGACGTGGTACAGCACCCAGCGCACTCCTGCGGTCGCCGTGACTACGTCTACAGGCGACGCACATTCCGACGCCCCGCAAGGGCTAACAGAAGCCCTCAACAAACTAGATAAAAAGCCTCAAGACCCCAATCCGGCACCGCTATCCAAACTCAAGGCAGGTCCGGATTCCATGTGCCCCGCGCTGGACAAGGCTCTGCCAGACTCACTCGCGGAGGGCTATACGCGCCGCACGGATGCTGGCGCTAAGAACACCTGGGTCTACAGCGCGCCGGGCCATGAGGAAATAGTCGTGCGCTGCGGTGTCGCCGCTCCGGAGAACTACCGCGCGGGCGTTCAGCTCCAGCAGGTTAATGACGTCCCTTGGTTCGAGGACACCACGCTGGCGGAAGGCACAACGGCCGGCACGTGGTTCGCACTCGGCCGCGCGGAGGACCTCGCGCTGTCTGCCCCGCAAGAGGCAGCGAACTCGGCGCTGGTGCGGCTTAGCGACGCCCTCGTTGAAGCCACCCCCGCTCAGTAGGTGTCGCGGCCTCTTTCTTCACCACCTTCCCTTCGCGCACGGCTCAGGGACTAGGAACGCGCGAGAGCGGTCTGGATGAGAGTATCGAGCAGTTCGGCGTAGCCCACTCCCACGGCGGCGAAGACCTGCGGGTACATCGAAATCGGCGTGAATCCAGGGAAGGTATTGATCTCGTTGATGCAATAAGAGTCTTCGCTAACGAAGAAATCCACGCGCGACAGCCCCGTAGCGCCCAGCGCCCGGAAGGCCTCGATGGCGCGCTGACGCAGCTCGTCGATGAGCTCCGCGCTTAGCGGCGCAGGAATCGCCGCCGACACTCCCTCATCGATGTACTTGGCATCGAAGTCATAAAAGCCTTCCTCCGACTCGGTGGTCCCCAAAAGCTTGGCCGGAACAGAGGCTTGCAGGCTTCCGTCCGGGTGCTCGAGGACGCCCACCTCAACCTCATCTCCGCGGATCTCAGGCTCGACTAGGACCTTGTCATCGGACTCATAAGCCAGGGTCAGCGCCGCGTCAAAATCTTCCCACGCGGAAACCTTGGAGACACCGATGGAGGAACCGCCCCGCGCCGGCTTCACGAAGACAGGCAAACCAAGGCGCTCTTTCTGGGCATCATTCAGCGTATCTCCACCGCTAAGCACTTCTTGGGGTGCGACGGGAAGACCTTCGGCCACTAGGAGCTTCTTGGTGAACTCCTTGTCCATACCCACCGCAGAGGCCAGTACGCCCGCGCCGACGTAGGGGATTCCGGAAAGCTCAAAAAGACCCTGTACCGTGCCATCTTCCCCATAAGGTCCATGGAGAACTGGAACGATGACATCCACCTCTGTGTAGTGCTCGTGGCGGGTGACATTGTGGATGCGCCCGCGTGTTGCGGGGTTGAGGGATAGCGCCAACTCATCGTGGAGTTCCACCTCAGGCAGGCGCCCATCGACGATGGCGAGGCCCGCGCGGTTGCCCTGGGTCCAGGTGCCTTCCCGCGTGATACCGATCGGCACGACCTCATACTTTTCTGGATCTAGGTGCTCCATGATCGCGCCGGCGGAAATGCATGACACCGAGTGCTCGGAGCTGCGGCCGCCGTACACAACGGCTACGCGCACAGGTTTCGCTTCAGTCATACCGAGCAACTTTACTCGGCTTTACTCAGCTTTCTTGGTACGACCCATCAGAGCGACGATCATGTCGTCGACAGTCACGCCACGGTGACACACTCCATAGACCGCCTGGGTAATGGGCATCTCCACGCCCGCGCGCTGCGCCAACCTAAAAATGGAATCGGAAGAGATAACGCCTTCCGCGACCTGCCCGTTAGTGGCCGCGGTAGCTTCCTCCAGAGTCCCGCCCTGGCCAAGGCGGTAGCCAAAGGTACGGTTGCGCGAGAGCGTCGAGCTGCACGTCGCCACAAGGTCACCCATTCCAGCTAGACCAGAGAAGGTAAATGGATCCGCGCCCAGTTTCACACCAAGGCGGGTAATCTCAGCAAGCCCGCGCGTGATAATGGTCGCCATCGTGTTATTGCCCAACCCCTTGCCAGCGGCCATACCACACGCAAGAGCAATAACGTTCTTGCAGGCGCCACCAATTTCTGCGCCGATAACATCGGTGTTGGTATAGGGGCGGAAATATGGAGCGGCAGCTGCGTGCTGGACGGCCTCCGCGCGGGCAGCATCGCTGCAGGCAATAACCGTAGCGGCCGGCTGCTCCTGAGCCACCTCCTTGGCCAAGTTGGGCCCTGAGAGCACGGCAATGCGGTCAGCGGATACGCCGGCGGCGTCCGCGATGACCTCGCTCATCAAGTTAAGCGTAGCTTTCTCCACGCCCTTCGAGATTGAGACCAAGGTAGCGTCCTCCGGCAAGAGCGGCGCCCATTTCTCCAGGTTTCCGCGAAGGGTTTGGGAAGGAACGCCGAAGATGACGATGTCTGCAGTTTTCAGAGCAGCGGCGGGTTCGGTGGTTGCCCGGATCGACTCAGGCAGTAAGAGCTCCGGGAGATAGTCCGGGTTTTCGTGGCGCGTGTTGATGGTGTTTGCCAGTTCCTCGCGGCGCGCCCACAAGCTGACGTCATTGCCGGCGTCAGCAAAGACTTTCGCCAGCGTGGTTCCCCACGAACCCGCGCCCATTACTGCCACGTTTGCCATGTGCCACCTCACGATCAATTCCACTGCATCGACTTTTCCCATTAAAGCACGCCCGGCATTGAAATACGTTCGGCGCGTAAAGCTGCATCGTGGCGGCGAGTGGAGGAAGATGGAGAAGGTCACAAGCTACAGGCACAAAGGAGCAGCATGCCCAAGGCAAAGAACATGCATGAGACGGATAAAGATATCCGATCGGAGGTCTTCATCTCTGGTCGCCACCAGGAGATCCCTGTCGATCCGGCGGATGAGTTCAAGCGGACGACGCTTGCCGCTGGTGCGGTTCTCTGGCGTGGGGATCCGCACGATCCGGAGGTTGCTATCATCCACCGCCCGCACTACGACGATTGGTCGCTGCCTAAGGGCAAAGTCGATCCGGGCGAATCACTTCCCGTCACCGCCGCGCGCGAGATCTTCGAGGAAACCGGCTACACCGTGCGCCTGGGCAAGCTCATTGGCAAGGTGGCTTATCCCGTTCAAGGACGCACGAAGGTTGTCTACTACTGGCTGGCACGTGTACTCGACGGCGAATACACCACGAATTCGGAGACCGATGAGCTGCGTTGGATGACAATCGACGAGGCCTGCACGCTGCTCTCCTACGACGTTGATACGCAGGTGCTGGCGAAGGCTAAGAAGCGCCTACGCCTGGCTCCGACGACGCGCGTGCTGTATGTCCGCCATGCACGCGCTCACCAGCGCCGCTCCTGGGAGGGCGATGATGACCTGCGCCCGCTGGATAAGAAAGGCCGCCGCCAAGCAGAGATGCTCGTGCCGATGCTCACGCCTTTTCACCCGACCGCCATTTACAGCGCCCCGCCGCAGCGCTGCCAGCACACCGCTGCCCCGTTGGCGGATGAGCTCGGCATGGACATCGCTGTAAACAAAGCATTCGGTGACGATGTGTTTGCTGAATCCCCTGAAGACGCCCGCGCGGCCTTCCAGCGCGTTGTTGACGGCGGCAGTGTCCCCGTCATCGTGAGCCAGGGACTAACCATTCCGGGGATTATCGAATCCTACGCGCCGAAGTTCATCACGACTCCCATCGACGAGCTCAAGTTCAAGAAGGCTTCGGTGTGGGTGCTCTCCTTCAACGACGGTGAACTTACCGGCGCAGACTACCTCGCTAGCCCGCTGCCCGTGCGATAAGCACTACATCGCCACTTCACCAGGTACCTTTCGCCGTCCTGCTGTTCTATTCCCAACGCACAGCAGGGCGGCGCTGCATAGCACGGGTGAAAAGGACCATCCCCAAAGCCCAGATCGGGTAGGCGGCAAGGAAGCCAACGATGGGGATAAATATGACAAAGCTCGTGATGAGGGAACAGATCAAGATAAAGAGCAGCGATTGCCCAAGGTTCTCAATGACCAAGTTCAAAGCCTCCCGGAAGCACTCCATGAGAGGCTTATCCGGGGCATCAGCCTTGATGACAGGCGCTGGCCACAGAAGCGCAAAGAGAATCAGTCCGGGGAAGCCGCCCGCAATTGTTCCGAGCATTGCCAAAATAAAGAAGCAAGCATAGACGCCGGCGCAACCATTCAGCTGGGCAAACCTAAAGTAGTCGCGGAAGGTGACCTTCTCCCCATCAGCGATCTTCCGGGAGCCATTAAAGAGGTTCGCCATCAGCCAGAAAAGATAAGCGAAGGCGGCTAGCCCCATGACAACCATGAGAGGGATCCCCACGGTAGTCGCTAAAGGCTCGATGTCCGTGCCATTTCCTTCCATTACTGCGAATACACCGCCTACAACGGTTCCCGGCACAAGAAGAAGAGCAAACGTGATAATGAGATGCACCTGCATGGCCAGCATTCCTGGCACCGGTTGCTTTAAGTAACCCTTGAATGACTGGCCCAGAATATCCATGGCGTCAATGGGCGGCGCTCCTGCCCCGCCGGGTGGGTTGCCAGGTACTGCGCCGGGCTGGTGGTACCCGTAGCTTCCCGTCTGCTGGTAGCCGTAGCCGTTTGGTTGCCGGTAGCCGTAGCTCCCGGATTGTTGATAGTCGTAGCCACCGGGCTGGTGATAGTCGTAGCCACCGTACCCGGTGGTGCCGCCGAATTGATTGCCGTTCTCTCCGCTAAAGCCGTCAAAAGGATTAGTCATGCTGAGGATGTTAACGGCGCTATGTGCACCGCGCCACAGGAGGCGGGGAATACTACCCCACCGGTGCCGCCTCCGCTAGGACGCAAGGACGCGCGGTTTGAATCCCGGGCGCTTGGATTCAAAGGCATCGATATCGTCCTCGTTACGCAAGGTCAGGCCGATGTCGTCGAGCCCCTCCATAAGGCGCCAACGGGTGTAGTCATCGATATCGAAGGTATAGCTATTGCCGCCCACGGTGACCGTGCACGCCTCCAAGTCGACGGTGGTTTCGGTCTCCCCTGCCTCCAACTGTTTCCAGATGAGCTCAATGTCTTCTTGTTCCATGAGCCCCGTCAGCAGGCCGGCCTTGCCAGAGTTGCCGCGGAAAATATCGGCGAAGCGAGAAGAAAACACCGCCTTGAATCCGTACTCAGCAAGCGCCCATACCGCGTGCTCACGGGAAGAACCGGTACCAAAGTCCGGGCCCGCGAAAAGCACAGAGCCCTCCCTAAACGGTTCCTGGTTGAGCACAAAGTTTTTATCACTGCGCCAATTGGAGAACAGGCCGTCTGCAAACCCCGTGCGCTTCACGGACTTCAGGTAGCGCGCTGGGATGATCTGGTCGGTGTCCACATTGGAGACACGCAGCGGAACGCCGACGCCAGTGTGAGTAATAAACTTCTCCATTTTCTTCTCCCTTTCCTTAAGCGCCGGCAACGGCGGAATCGTCAATATCTGCAGGTGCGGCCAAGTGCCCCAGAACTGCGGTTGCCGCGGCGACGGCCGGGGACACCAGGTGGGTGCGGCCGCCAGGGCCCTGACGGCCCTCAAAGTTGCGGTTGCTTGTCGACGCCGACCTCTCCCCCGGCTTCAACTGGTCCGGGTTCATGCCCAGGCACATCGAGCAGCCAGCAGTGCGCCATTCGGCGCCGAAGTCGGTGAAGATTTTGTCCAGCCCTTCTTCCTCAGCCTGAGCCTTGACCACGGCCGAGGACGGAACCACCATCATGCGGGTATCCGCCGCGATGCTGCGCCCCTTGACCACCTCGGCGGCTGCACGCAGATCCTCAATGCGTGCGTTCGTGCACGATCCAAGGAAGACCGTGTCGATCTGGATATCGCGCAGCGGCGTGCCGGGCTTTAGATCCATGTAGGACAATGCCTTTTCGACGGAGGCCTTTTCTCCATCGTCACCGCACTCCTCCGGGTCGGGCACCGTAGCGCTCAGCGGCAGGCCCTGCCCCGGGTTAGTACCCCAAGTCACGAAAGGCGTGAGTGCGGAGCCGTCGATCTCTACGACGGTATCGAACTCGGCGCCCTCGTCGGTCGGCAGAGTCTTCCAGTACTCGACGGCCGCATCCCAGTCTTCTCCTTGCGGTGCGAATTCACGGCCCTTGACGTATTCAAAAGTGGTCTCATCCGGAGCCACCATGCCGGCGCGGGCGCCAGCTTCGATGGACATGTTGCAGATGGTCATGCGGGCTTCCATCGACATTTTGCGAATGGCCTCACCACGGTATTCGATGATGTGGCCCTGGCCGCCGCCGGTGCCAATCTTGGCAATGATCGCCAGAATCAAGTCCTTGGCGGAAACGCCTTCCGCCAGCTCACCGCTAACCTCAATGGCCATCGTCTTAAAGGGCTTGAGCGAAAGCGTCTGGGTGGCCATGACGTGCTCCACCTCAGAGGTACCGATACCCATAGCAATAGAGCCGAAGGCACCGTGCGTCGACGTGTGCGAGTCACCGCACACAATGGTCATGCCGGGCTGGGTAATTCCCAGCTGCGGGCCTACGGTGTGAACGATGCCTTGCTGAGCATCACCCATCGAATGCAGACGCACGCCGAACTCCTCACAGTTCTTGCGCAGCGTGGACACCTGCGTGCGAGAGACCTCATCTTTGATTTCTAAAAGGTTGCCGGTCTTAATTCCCACCGTCGGAACATTATGGTCTTCAGTAGCCAGGTGCAGCTCCGGGTGGCGCATCGTGCGTCCGGCCAGGCGAAGACCGTCGAAGGCCTGCGGGCTGGTAACTTCATGCAGGAGCTGGAAATCAATATAAAGAAGATCGGGCTCGCCGTTCTCTCCCTTGCGCACGACATGGTCGCGCCATACCTTCTCTGCGAGTGTCAGTTTCTCAGTCATGTACCTCTCCACTTGAAATCTCAATTAATGGGACGTAGATTTCATTATATGGGAGAGTATAGCGCAGTATCAGGAATTAAGGTATTGGATCGCGCCGTAGCCATCATGATGGCCGCGACCAACCAACCTTCTACACTCAACGAGCTTTGTGAGACCACCGGCCTGCCTCGAGCAACCGCTCACCGTCTCGCCACAGCGCTCGAGGCGCACCGAATTCTTACCCGCACCCCGGATGGAAAGTGGGGCGCGGGCCCTGCCCTTCCCGGCAACAGGGATCGGATCATCGAAACCGCCGGCCCGATTATGGAGGAGCTTCTTGACGCCACAGGCGAATCCGTCCAGCTTTACGAACTCTCCGGCACCACCCGTACATGCATCGCCACGCGTGAGCCGGAAATTGGACTCCACAACGTGGTACCCGTGGGTCGCCAACTTCCCCTGACCTCCGGCTCGGCAGCGCGTATTTTCGCGGCTTTTGCCGATGTCCACGTTCCCGATGCCATCTTTAGCGAGCACGACGTCGAACTCGCGCGCACTAACGGCTACTCCGAATCCATCGAAGAACGCGAGTCCAACCTCGCCTCCGTCTCCGCCCCCGTCTTCGACGGCGCCGGAAATTTCATCGCTGTTCTCTCCATCTCCGGTTCAGCCGAGCGCTTCCACCCCTCTCCAGCTGAAAAGTTTGCGGACGTACTGGTGGGCGCTGCCAACCGTCTCAGCGCCGCACTTTCCCACGGCGCACCACGCAACGGCAACCACTAGGCACGCCAGTAGCCAAACCCTCATTGCCGTATGCATAGATACCTAGCTACCTAGATACTCAGCCCAAAATACATTGCGAGACCACGCAGCCCTTCTGGACCCGTGCTGCTTGTCGAGGACAATGCCTCTCCCTTTTCCTGAACCACTCGGACCGGGTTTCCTGGCTCCCGATTAGGGCGGCGCGGTACCCATCCCTGGTGCGGCAGGCGCGCTAGTTCATCTGCATGCGGCATCCGTGCATAGTTTGAGAAAGTCACTGTCCGGCCATTCCGGTTGGTCTGGGTAATACCCTGGTAAATTCCCACTACGCCCGGCTGCCCTGGAACGGAGACTGCTCCACCGCTATCCCCTGGTGCCAGCGAGACGTCGACCGCATAGTTCATCCCCGGGAAAAGACCCGGCCCTCGGACGGCAGTACCACACTGGCGGGACGCAGCCTGCCCGTCGAAGCACACTGTTGCACCTTCACCAGGAACCGGCGTCATGCCATCCCCTGTGAGGGGGTTTCCTGCCGAATAGGTTCCGCCAGCGAATTGAATATAGGCCAAGTCATGCCCTGCAGCTCCGGAAGGCTTGAACCAACGTAGCGTACCCAGGTGCTGACCCGCTTCGTTATACATCTGCTCGCCATTCAGACCGCAGTGCGCCGAAGTCCACGCTCGATTAGCTTCGACATAACCAACAGTACACAAGGAGCCATCAGCCGCAGCAATCTTTTGCCCTTGTCTGACCGGCACACCTTCTGCGGCTGTTGCAGGGGCAGCGAGAGCAAGAGCCAGGGAGCACGCGCCAGCCACCGAGGCAAGGCTGAACACAAAGCGCGAAACACGGCGCTGAGAAGACTTTTTCAACATGAGTTTACTTTAGCCTGTTTTGCCCCATGTGCACTTCACGCACCTCACATCACTCCGCTAACACCCCCAAGCACCCCCACTATTGAAACTGAATTGAAAACAAGCTTTACTGAGGTTGTCAGCTACTGAAAATTGATTGAAAATCCCCAGCCTTTCAAGGAGGAGTCATGACCCACACCATTCACGACGAGCACACGCACACCCACGGCGAAGGCTGCGGCCACGTGGCATTCCCGCACGGCGATCACACCGACTACGCGCACGATGGCCACATCCACCGCGAGCATGAAGGCCACTGGGACGAGTGCGAGGCATCCGAGCACACCGTTCACGAGGGCCACGACCACGAGCACGGCGAAGGCTGCGGCCACGTAGCCATCCCTCACGGCGATCACGTGGACTACCTCCACGATGGCCACCGCCACGCAGCACATGATGGCCACTGGGATTGCCACTAAGAGCGCTCCGGATTCCATTTTTCTCAGCTGCCTAGCCCGCGCTTACGCTGCCGGGCCTGGGCAGCTCTCCCCGTTTTCTCCAGCGAATCTCGGTACATCCCGTTAGGGTGGGTCTTATGATTTCCACGCGCGCCCTCCGTCCCGTCGCAGCTTTTGCGGCCATAGCCACCGCTGGTGTTTTAACCGTTGGATGCTCTACATCGTCCGACATGGCAGCGCCCTCAACCCCAGGCGAAATATCGGGTGAGCCAACTTTCGAGAACACATACCCGGCCTTTCAGCCGCTCAATGACGACGCCGAACTTCACGTCCCTGACTCCGCCGATGAAGGAGCCCCAGCCGGCCCCGAGCCGACGTTGCCGGGCACCGCAACCGATCAGCCTGCGGGCCAGGCTCAACAGCCGGATACTCAAGCGCAAGGTGTGCAGGGAGCCAAACCAGGCGCAGGCCAACACCAGACCGCTCAGGCTGCAAAGATGGCCACCTACAACAGCCTTTCCGGACAGCTTCCCCAAGGCGAGGCCAACGGTGCATCAGTCAACGTTCACGGCACACCCGCCACGGTGTGCCAGATGGGCGATGGCTATAACATTGCCTTCGTCATGGCCGGCGCAAACACTAGTTGCGATTTTGCGCGCTCCACAGCCGGGCGCTTGATGACTTTAGCCCCAAGCTCCCAAGATGACCTCCGCGCCTATATCCCCGCACAGGTAACCGTCAACAGCTCGGTCACACAGCAGAACTACTCGCTGACGTGCAACATCGATGAGCACGAGGTCATTCGCTGCACGGGCGGCAATAACGCTGAAGTCCTAATTGTCTAGAGCCCAGGCCGCTAACCCCGTATCCCGATCACAAAAGAGGGCGGCAAGCTATATTGCTTGTCGCCCTCTTTATTTGTACCCCGTACGGGATTTGAACCCGTGTTACCGGCGTGAGAGGCCGGCGTCCTAGGCCGCTAGACGAACGGGGCTCGTTTAGCTGTCCGTTGCGGACTTGCTAAACACTATAGGATCTCCAAAAGATTGCACAAATCGGCAGGTAAAGGACCTTTTTACACAGATAAAATCCCGAACCTCGTTGCCATTTATGGCCGCGATGTAAACTTCGACTCTCAAGGCCTAGGTGCGGATCGAATCAGTGGTTATTCCGCCGGCGTGCCGTTGGCTGCAGGGGCCGGAGCACTCGTTAGACATCGCTGGAGGTTCGGGAGGACACGTGCACTAACAGCATGTGATGCAAGGCTCCTACTTCGCTCGAGTGTTGGCTTTAAGAAGTTGTGGATTATGGCGATGCCGCCTTGTATTATCTGCTAGGGTTGCGTCGGCGATAGTGATGATCTTCAACTTCCGCCATCCGCTCTCCTTTCTGTCGGGAATGCGTTGTACCTGCAGTGTATGGCCAGAAAAGGCTTACCGGTAAGACTTAGGCCAATTGAGTACTGGTTCACCCCCTGGTACTCCAGCGCCCCTCCCGTCCACCTCGCCGAAGTTGCAAGCCGGTATGGGGTAAAACCAGACCACTCAGATGGTACGAGTAGCCTCACCCCTTTACTTGCCACTATTGCAAGCGTTAGACTTGCATAAGATGCAATTAAGGGAGGAGCATTATGAACGACGAACTCAAAGTCATTGAAGAGGTTCAGCAACGCACCACTTGGACGCAGAGCTGGTGGGCGGTAGCACTTGTAGCGCTCGGCACCGGTAGCAGTCTTGCACTATCCAAGCTGTCCTGGTGGTACACACTCGCAATCCTGATACCGACGTTCATTCTCGGCTACCTCCTCAAGGACAAAATCGCGAACCCTTTTGTTCGCCCCAATCCCAACAACGGGCCGAGGAACGATCGCGCCACATGGTCACGTATACTGCTCCCCGCCGCAATGATTTTCTCCACCACTCCGACACCTGATACATGGCCATGGATGATCACCAGCGGGGTCATTGTTTCGGCAGCAACAGCTTGGATGCTCTACGAGAACCGCAACGCGGCCATAAAGGGCGCCAATGCCTAAGGAAGCACCCAACCAATCCCCTGAGCTGGATCCAGTAATCCACCCGATTAACCGCCTCAGAATCTGTGCCACGCTGTACTCCGCCGGTGCCACCGACGGCCGGCAAATGAAGTACAGCAAGCTCGCCGAGTTGACCGAGCTCCCCGCCGATACACTTTCCAAGCAGTTAAAGCACCTCGAAGAACGCGGCTACATTAGCCGCACCCGAGAGTATGGCTCTACCCGCGCCAAAGACGCCGTGTGGGTCGCGCTGACTGAAGCAGGAGCACAGGCTTACGTGCAGCACGTGGAGGCACTCAAAGCGATGACTGAGGGACTATAGACAGCGCAGCCACTGCGTGATGCGATCCCCCAGTTGTGGAAACTCGGTATAGCCGTCTTCCTCAAGGAAATGTCCCGCGTCATGGATGGTGATGGGCGTGGCCGAGAGGGCGTCGGCAAGCTGCTGTGTGAGGGCAGGGTCAACCAGGACATCGTTAGTGGACACGAAGACCTCTGTGTGAGCGATGTGGGGTTGGACAGCAGGCACGTCGACGTGTGCTTGGCCGATGAACTCGTCGAGCTCCGGAATGACACGAAGCTTCTCCACAAACCCAGAGACAATGAAGAGCCCAGGAAGCTCCCACTCGCCCTCCAATGCCGTGAGATAGTGCAGTAGCGCGGTGCCGCCCAGGCTATGCGTGATGATGCAGGTATTAGCGTTTGGACGCTCAATGTCGTTGCGTATCGCCTCTACCCACTCATCGAGCTTCGGTTCGTCTGGTTCCGGCAGCGCGATGGTGTGAACGGTGTGGCCGTCGGCGGTCAACAGACGCTCTAGCCACGGGAACCAATGACTGTCAGGACTGGCTTGGAATCCATGAACAATGGAGAAGTGCATGGTCGCCAATCATACGAAAATGAAGCGTACCGAGCCACATCGAACGCAACTTTTCCGAGGTTCGCAATCCTCTTCACCCGCGTCCGATCTCGGCCAGCCCTCAGCGCACACAGCGTCTCTAGCTCCTCACTGTAGGCCTCACTTCTGGCGTGCAGTGGGTCGGATTAAAGGCTGCTATGGCGTGACTCCTGGAGCTCAGGCAGCAGGGTAGACCTTCTTTCGTAGACGACCGGTCCTCTATCTAGATAGCGCAAGGGGGACTGCGTCTCTTTCTAAGATTGCCTTCACGGCATCTATGTATCTACTGTGTACAGCCAGTATAAGTAGCCGCTCGGCCCTGGACGCGCCGACATAGAGGACTCTTCTTGCCTCTGAACTTTGGTCTTCACTCCAGTCACGGATCGTGTCCCCGGTCCAATTATCTCCTGGAATTATCAGTACGACCGAGTCTGCCTCCAATCCTTTAAAACCGTGAATTGTTGAATGCTCATACTGGTTCTCGGCTGTCGGTACCCCGTCCCAGATCCAGACATTAGCTAAAGGTGTCTTGGTGCGGTCGCGGTCGAGAGCGACTCCAAACTTGTCCGCTACTTGGACAACTTTCTCTCTGAAGTCACCGCGAGACAGCCCCGTTGGATCTCCTGCTGCCACTGCAAACCTCAGGCATAACTCGCGGTATGCACTCTTAGTCAGCCCAAGACTCTCGAGATACCTCTCTTCACTAGCCTTAGCTAGGCCTTTATCTGGATGCAACCTCTGCAGCGAAAGACCGATATCAATAAGTGCTCGGGTCCGCTGCGCCGACGTCGAGGAGGGGTAAAGGAGTTCGTTACAAGACCCTGCAAGAACTGCAACCTTGTTGGCAGACGTCTTTTTCTTTGCTCGGCTTCCTGCTGCAAGGGCTGCGTTATCTCCTTTGTGAGCTAGAAATACCGGCTGAGATAGTTCCTGGTACTGGTCCATTACTGCCTTGACTGAGGGACCAATATCCGAAGTCTCTCTATAGCCGACAAGATGTACTGGGATCTCGCAGCTGGATGCTCTACCCCCAGCAGTGTCTGTACTCGTGCCCTCGCGCAGACTGTCCACGATCTTGCAGATAGCGGGCGAGCTGCGGAAGTTCGTGTTAATTCGCGGCTGGCGGTCCCTCGAATCGACAAAATTGCGTACTTCAGCAACCGACGTGCCTCGAAACTCGTAGATAGATTGGTCAATGTCCCCAACCGTGATCAAACGGATGCCGGATTCCTGAAGTGTCCGTAGAACGAGAAGGTCAACAGTATTACAGTCCTGGACTTCATCGACGATAACCTCCTCGAATCGAGTAGCCAACAGCTCGACGATTCCGTACCTGTTCTCTTCAATCTCAATTCTCGCCAGAAGTCTCGAAGTGTCAGCGTCGAGATGTCCCGCCTTGGTCAGTTCTTTCCATTTAGCATGCGCGGCAGACTCCAATGCCCGGATGGGGTAATGTTTATACTTCCACCTGTATTTGTCCAGCAAGGTCGCCCGGTCATTATGACAAATGAAGTCATCCAGCGGTGCTGGCGCCTGTCCCTTTATCGTCACGACTGCTGAATCAAGACTGCTCCAGGAATCCCAGAATGTAGGAGTCTTGCAGAACCTTGCCTTATAGAATGGTGCCGCGAAAAACCTATTGATAAAGCTGTCAATCGTTCCGACGAAGTTCGGCGCTTGGAGTAGTTCTGGTTTGTGCGCGCACCTCCTCTGGGCTTCTTCCGCAGCGGCGTTGGTAAAGGTAATCAAGGCGACGCCGCGCCGCGAGTTCTCTGTATCCGCACGTGTTGCAAACCGCTCGACGATGGTCTGTGTCTTCCCAGCGCCCGGGCAGGCCTCAAAGAAGCCGCCAGACTCCGACTCGATGAGCGCCCGCTGGGCCGGTGTGAATTCAAAAGTCATTTCTCACCTCTAGTCTTCGGCTGCTGCCTCAATCGCTGCTCGAAGTTGATCCGGGCACGCAAAGGTCACATCTGGCTCGGATATAGCAATTGCGACGTCGTGAGCAAACTGACCCTTGCTGATACACAGATTCTCCGCATCCTTTTTGACCTGGAGTCTCCGGTACATCTCCTGCGCCGGCGCAGGTGCATTCTCGATAGCCTCCCACTTCTTAACAGAGCGGGGATGCTGCTTCAAGAACGCCCCCTTAAGGATGTCGTTGTTGGCATCCGAGCTGGTCAGCAAGCTTGCCTCTAGTGTGTACTTTGATGTCTCCACACTCAACACGTTGTCAGCTCGTAAGTTGAGAGCGATATCCTCGAGGTCTTCAGATCTATTGATGCTCTTGGCTTCCAGATCTTCGAGAGGTGGGTCTTCGTCCGTAAGTGCGATCACCTTGTCAGCGAGCCGCAAACCCCCACCAAAGTCATACAGAAGCAGCGTGAGGTACGGACGGAAATCCACAGAACCGAGGTTGACGATAGGTGTGGCATTGAAACGACGGAGTTGTTTCGCCTGTTCGGGATCGCTTCGGTCGAACACACAGTGCCGTGCAAGTGCTGGTAATAGAACTGCCTCAGAGATTCCCTCGACCAGGATGACCCGCTGAGTAAACAGCAGATCAGATCGAGTTACATCCAAGTACTGGTCGATTTTCCTTCGGTCGTTCTCACCGTCGAACTCGACCTGTTTAAGAGCTAGCGCTGCCGTATTACTACGGCCCTCGCGCTTGGTCGATCGGATGACTACGGTTCTTTCTAGTCCAACCGAGCTGGCCAGGTTCGGAGAATGTGTCGTCGCGATAACCTGGATCCGACCAGCGGGCTGCCCCTCTTCTGGCTGGGAGACAGAATTCTCAGCTTGCTCGAGGAGGAAGTCGAGCAAGACACCTTGGAGTTGCGGATGCAGGTGCGCTTCTGGCTCTTCGACCAATAGCAGAGTGAGCTCGGACTGGTTAGCCTCCTGTAGCTCAAGCAAGACTGTCGACATAAACAGGAGGTTAGCGTAGCCCAATCCGGATGATGCAAGGTCAGTTGCATCTATCCCATGCTCTGCCATCTTCAGGCGGAGACCTCGCGCAAGATGCTCGAGCGAGGGCTGTTCAAAACCAAGCGCCACCTGTTGTCCACGCACCGCATCGGTTAGCGAGGATAGATGCCCCTGAATCTTGTCGCTAACTCCCTGGACCGCACTACTTTCGGATAGCTTCTCAGTAGCGGCATGAGCCTCGTTCAGGAAAGCTTCCCTATCCTCCTTGTCGAGCAGGTAGCGCAAGATCGTCCCCAAACGGCGACCGTTGGCGGAGTCCAGCTCCCGCTTCGCATCGCGTAGCGGCTCCAGGTAAACGTGGTTGATCTTCGACCGCACCTCAGCTTCTGGATCCGGAGAGGCAACTGGCCCTGCCAAGCGCTCGGTTCGACCGCGCGGGTACTGATCAGTTGGCGGAAAATAGCGGACATGGTGGTGAATTTTCTTAGCGTTGAGATCCAACGCACCGATGAATAATGCCTGCTGGAAGCTATCTCCGTCCGCGAAAACAAGCTCAATATCTGGGTTAGTGTCGGCCCCGATCGACGGGTCATCAATCTCGAAATACCTCGTCCGTCGTCCACTCAATGGAGTCGTTGCTAGGCGAAGGGCATCAATGATGTTGGATTTGCCCGCATTGTTCTCTCCGACCAGAAGAGTCAGATCAGGGCTAAGCGCTACTTCCGTGTCCTCGCATGATCTGAATCCCTTGATCCGTACGCTCTCCAGCCACATTGCCGCGGCGGGGTCGCTTTCAATAGTCAAAGCTCTCACTCCAGTCTTCTGCCGCCAGAGGGGCATCATTTAGGTCATCTCGCCGAGCAGTCCAGTCTGGCAAGTGCTGATCCATCACCGCTACAAACCTAGAGTTGTGGCTTCTCTCGATCAGATGCGCCAGCTCATGAACCACCAGGTACTCCAGACTCCGAGGATTCTTCTTTGCTAGCTCCGGGTTGAACCAGATGTTACGGCTATCAGGATTGCACGACCCCCACTTGGTCTTCATCCGCTTGACCGTAATCTGGTTAGCTTTCACCCCCATGGCAGCCTCCCACTTCTCAAGCAGAGGCGGGAGTGCGGCCTTGAGCTCCCGTCGGTACCAGCGGTCGAGAATGCCGAATCGATCATCACGAGTCGACCCTTCCGGGGAGTAGAGCCACAGAGTATCGCCGGCCAATACTACCTTGGGATTTCCACTGTGTTTTGAGACGTCGAGGCGGTAGCGCTTCCCCCAGGCGTAATGGCTCTCTCCGGAAACCATCTGCCGCTCCGTCTGGCGCTTCGCCTTCTGCAGTCGCTCCCGCTCACGCCGGATCCACGGCAGTCGCTGGATAATAGCCCGACGGATAGTGTCCTCGTCCAGGCGGGCGGGCGCAGCCACGCGCACGCGACCCATCGGTGGA
The DNA here is from genome assembly GCF_037850265.1 of Corynebacterium hesseae. Lineage (NCBI taxonomy): Bacteria > Bacillati > Actinomycetota > Actinomycetes > Mycobacteriales > Corynebacteriaceae > Corynebacterium > Corynebacterium hesseae. The sequence goes on along the minus strand of NZ_CP137211.1, from coordinate 1,283,147 downwards.
TACACCGACAGGTGCATATTCTTGATGTCCTTGTAGACCAGCTCTACATCAAGACCGGAGACGGTGAGGTAAGCACTAGCGGAATTCATCATGCATCACCAAGAGCTCAAGCAGCTTCTTCATCTCATCAGGTTGCAAAAGTCCAGGGAAATTGAGAGCGACGGTACGCATCAGCGACTTCTGCTTCGTCTTATCGCCAGCCCAGCCGTGCTCCTTATTGCGCTGGATTATGCCGTACACCCGCTCAAAGTCGACCTCGATATCCTCCGGCCAGGCGAAGTCAATCAGGGCACGGCGCGCAGACGTGCCAGCCCATTCTGGGTACTTCTGATCCGACTCTCTCCGAGCAATCCGCTGGGTAAGCTCAACCAGCTTCAGCAGGTACTCCTCATAGTCGATAACAGCCTCACGCCGCTGCTCGATCAAGGCATCCAGGAGCGTTGACATCGACTCGTAGTACTTCGGGTTCATCGCGTGTTCGTCAACGATGGTCTTGCGAACGTTGTTGACGATGGTCTCGGCAGCAGCCTCTGGATCCTTCCGGATATTCTCCGGTAGCTTGTCGATAACTCCGACCCCATGCTCGACGATGAGATGGACGAGACCCTGGTCAAAGGTCGCCAGGTTCCGGGATGCATCCGCCTGAATGTAGGTGTCGAGAAGCGCGCGCATGCCGGCCTCGAACTGCTTGAGGTCAACATTCTCGCCAGCACCGAGCTTCACTTCGTCGCGGACATCGACGAAGTGCTTGACCTCGGACCTTATGAAAGCAGCTTCACTCTCCGAGTATCCAGCCTCACTCATCCGGTTGGCCAGGTTCGCATAGGCACGGACCAGACTGGCCACGCCCTTGTAGAGATCCACTCGCCTCGGTTCGTTGGCCTTGAGCTGCTCTGCGTTGCCACTTTCCCTCGCGCAGAAATAGTGCTGGTACTGCAGCGTGCCTTTCGGCGGAGCCACCGGCTCACACAAGGCTCGTACCATCTCAAGAGCCTCGTCCAGGTCCTGGCGCTCTTGCTCAATGCGGTCCTTGAGCAGACCTTCCACGTCTTCTTCGTCGTAGTCAGCAAAGGCTTCGGAGGTGTAGTCAGAAACCGCATCCTCAAGGGATTTGAACAGGTCGCGGTAGTCGACGATGTAGCCATACTCCTTATCGTCACTGTCAAGCCGGTTCACGCGACAAATTGCCTGGAATAGGCCGTGGTCCTGCATGTTCTTATCGATGTAGAGATAAGTTGCACTCGGAGCATCAAACCCAGTCAGGAGCTTGTCGACCACGATCAGCAGCCGCATCTGACCAGGATGCTTGATGAACTTCTCCTTGACGCTCTTCTCGAACTCGTCAATCCGCTTGACAGCATCATCAGCGTTGGTCTGAAAGTAGTCCGCAAGCATCCGACGGTAGATCTCGTACTTGACGATCTCCTCATTCTTGCCAGCCCCGGAGTCTTCCTTCGAGATCTGGGAAGCGTTCGGCTCATAGCTCGTGATGATGGCAACCTTGCCAGCCAGTTCGCTATGGCTGAAGATGTCGTAGAATTTGCAGGCTTGGTAGACGCTTGAGCACACCAGCATGGCGTTGCCTCGGCCATCCATCAGGCGGGGCATTCTGGCCATATCCATCAGGATGTCTGCGGCGATCTGCCGAGCTCGCGGCTCTGCGGACTCGACTGCCTTGATCGTCGCCCAGCGCTTCTTCAGCTGGTGTTTTGTCAGGTCGGTCATGCCCTGAGTGTGAATCTTGAACCACTCATCCACCCGTTCTGAGCTCATGAGGCGTTGCTCGATATCTCGCGCCTCATAACGCAGATCCAGCACCACGCCGTCATCAACGGCCTCATCGAACTTGTAGGTGTGGATGTACGAGCCGAAGGTCTCGATGCTCTTGGCCTTGTCCTTCTTGAGAAGCGGAGTGCCAGTAAAGCCAATGAACATCGCGTTTGGCAGCAACTCCTTCATCGCCTTATGGAGTTTGCCGCTCTGGGTGCGGTGAGCTTCATCAACAAAGACGAAGATATTGCCCTTGGGGTTGAACCCTTGAAGGAGAGGTTTCTTGAGCTGACGCACGAAGTCTTCGGTGTCGCCCTGGTCCTTCTCGTCATCACCCCGGAACTTATGCACCAGTGAGCACATCAGCCACGGCTTGTTCCGGTCCAGCATGCCGATCATGTCTGCTCCAGACGTCGATCGCTCGATGGTCTCATCGACACCGGCAAAGACCTTCTCAATCTGCTCATCAAGCTCAGTCCGGTCGGTGATCACCAAGACACGCGCTTCGCGCTGGTTCTCCCGGATCCACTTCGCCAGCCACACCATCGTTAAGCTCTTGCCTGACCCCTGAGTGTGCCAAATAATACCACCCTCGCGACGAGCAATACGCTCCTGAGCAGCCTTAACACCGAAGTATTGGTTATGTCGGGCTGTCTTCTTCACACCAGAGTCGAAGACGATGAAATCATGAATCAGCTCGAGGAAGCGCTGTTTGCTGGCCATCTGGAGCAACCCTCGGTCGAGATGGTTCTCAACCTCGCTTGGTTCTTTCCACTCCAGCCAATACTTCTCCGGAGTCTCAATCACTCCGTAACGTAGGCCCTCAACATCGTTACCGGCAAAAAGCAGCTGGACAGTGGTGAAGAAGGGTCGAACGAAGTCTGCCTTCTGGTTGCCGAGGTGCTGGCGGATACCATCCCCAACGCTGACCTTGGAACGCTTGAGTTCGATGACGCCGAGAGCGATGCCATTGACGTAGAGCACGACATCTGGACGCTTGGTGTTCTTGCCCTTGATCGACACCTCTTCGGCCACCACGAAGTGGTTAGCTTCCGAATTGTCCCAGTCGATAAGCCAGATCGTCTCGAAGTTTTCCGAGGCGCTGCGTTTTACCTTTACGCCGTAGCGAAGCAGGCTGTAGACATTGCGGTTGGCCTCGTAAAGCGAACCGCCAGCCGGCAGCGAAGCAACCTTATGAAGCTGCTCGATGGCACGCCGAACCAAGTCCTCTTCATAGCCACGTGCCAGCAGATTCTGGCGCAACAGCTCTTCCTCAACGTTGGAGTTAGCCCGGTCCTTCCAATCCCCGACATATTCGTAGCCCAGCTGGCTGGACAGGATGCCTACGACGTGATCCTGCGTGACACGCTCACGCTGCCCGACCAGACTCATGACGCTACCTCCTCGACAGGCAGACGAGTACGACCAGTAAGAAGTTCCTGCATCATGCCTTGCTTGATGCTGCGAGCGGACTCGAGGCGACGCTTAAGGGCAGCGATTTCCTGGTCGGCATCCTGCAGGATCTGGGCAATAGCTTCCTGCTCTTCTACTGGCGGCAGAGGAATGGATAAATCTTCCACATCTCGATGCGAGAGATGCTTGACCGTAGTAGCACCGGTTGAGTTCTGCATTTCTAAAAGCGGCTTTTCCAAAGCATAAGATAGATACGCGCCATTTACGTGGCGTGAGAGTATCAACCGACCCACTCGTTGGTTAAGAAGCGCAGGACCACCTCTCCAAATGATTGGTTCAAAATCACCATCCATTCCCACGAGAATGTCACCGTCCCCAAGGATGAAATCTTCTGAGAACACTCCGGAAAAAAATATAACGGAATCATTTGAGCGGAGATCCCTGTTCCGGACAAGCCTCATTCCTGAAGCAGATTTGGAGAATCCTGAAGATGGAAAAGGATATCCGACTTGAAACTTAAGTACCGTACCAAGTCTGGTTCTGTCCCAGGACCTCGTAAATCCATCTAGCCTAGTCGCCCCACTAAGAAGTTGCTGTATCATGCCCTGCTTCATTGCCTGCTTCTTCGAGATCAGGCGCTCGAGAGAGGAAATGAGGTCGTCTTTCTCCCAAAGAGCACTTGAGATCGCCTTTTGCTCGGCGAGATCTGCAGGTATTCTGACAGGCAATCCCCTCACAATGTCTGAGTTAATGTTCATTTGAGAACCCGACTGGCCGGCTTCCTTTAAACGACCCTCAGCAGCCTTGAGAAGATAGAGCATAAATTTCTGATCGGCCTTAACTGAAGTTAAGGCAACAAAACCGTCATGAATACATGCTGGAATCCGTGTTATAACTGGGATTCCAACAGATGCAGCAATGCTCAGAATCAGAGTTCCTGATTCTAGAAAACGGCTTCGCAGTATCCCATCTTCGGAAAGGCGTTGAGACGTCACCTTGAGCTCCCGACCATTTGACCTGTTTACGTCTGCAATTCGAACCCACCCAACTTTTCCAGCGTCATCAAACCAGCGATCCGAAGCGATCGGGCGAGGAGACGCGCCTCGTGTGACTACTGCTAGTTCGCCGATCGTGGTATCTACCCAGTCACTGGTCATTTCCAGAATCCCATCTTCGCGAGACCCTCATTGACTTTTGACTGAAGTCCCTGTGATTCTTGCTGAAGTTCGTCCAGTGTCGAGCTGTAACGCTGCCCCAGTACCTCCAGTCGATTAGTCAGCTGTTGAGTGGCAAGGAATCCAACCAGTCGGATCTTCGTATGTACTGTGACTTCCCACTTTCTCTCGATAACCAGCCCGCAAATAGCCGACTTTTCCAACTTCGAGTAGGTAGCCAAAGTCTTCAAGTTGAGGTCTAGATTGGCATCCTTCACAGCCTTCTTTGCTGCTGTCTCAGCAGCAAACAGTTTTACGGCATGATTGAGCGCGGCGATCTCCTCCGCCTCTGCACCCTCAGCCTTAGCTTCCTTGAGGCGCTTTCTCGCATCACCAACCTTGACCCCGCCATCGTCATTGACGGCCTCCCAGAGCAGACCTTCTTCGACCGCGTGCTCCTCGATATACTCCAGGAGCTCCTGGCTAATGCGCTCCTGTTCTGCAGTGAGACGATCAAGCTCGGCCTTCTTTTCAGCGAAATAACGATCGATGATTAGTGCCGGCGGGATCAGGTCAGTTACCCAACGCTGGGCCTTGACACCCGTGCCGAAGACCAGGTCAGCGGCCTCGTACTTCGGCTTCTTCTTGTTGTCATAGCCAGTGATCCGAGCTTCACGCGGTTGAGCAGCATCAACCCAGCCGGACCCGCCGATGAGTGTGACGTCATCGTGCATGGTGTCATTCCAGTAGCTCATCAGCTGCTCGTATACGCTGTATTCGCTGATCAGCGGACGACCCCGGAACTTCTCCAGCAAGTCATCACCAAGATCCTCAATCAGCTGCTGCGGCCTGGTCTGCGAGTCAATCGCCTCCAGTTGAGATCGGTGAGAACCCCACCAATCCTCAACAGCCTTGGAAATAGTCGAGGTAAAAGCCTTAACGTCCTCTGATTCCTCAATCACCTTGGCTACCTGCTCGGGCTCTACGGTGAGCTCGGAGTATCCCTCCCGCAGAGGCCGGAACAGCTCACTGCGCAGTTTCGGGAAAGCATCCCAGTATTCACCCAGGGCATCGAGATCTCGGTTCGGGACACCACCCTTGAGATGGGCTTCTAGGTCCTGGATGTCTTCCGGTTCAGAGGTGTCGATGTAGCGCGGGATGTTGACGTTGTAGTTGTTCTTCGCATCAGAGATCTCAGAGAGCGGCACCATTCGGGCGTAGCGCTCAATTTCCTCGCTAGCAAGGTAGGTGTCGATTACCTTGCGCATATCCCGAGGACGCAGACGGTTCTTCGGCCCGTCCTTCTCAAAGCCTTTGGAGGCATCGATCATGAAGATGCCCGTCCGGTTTGCCGCGTCCTTCTTGTCGATGACGATGATGCAGGCCGGAATTCCCGTACCGTAGAAGAGGTTGGCCGGCAGTCCGATGATCGCCTTGATCAGGCCGCGCCGGATCAGCTCTTCACGGATCGCGGCTTCAGTGTTGCCACGGAAGAGCACTCCGTGGGGAAGAATCACCGCTCCCCGACCATCAGACTTGAGCGACTTCACCATGTGGAGTAAGAAGGCATAGTCGCCGTTCTTCTCCGGCGGCTCAGCGAAACCCTCGAACCGGTCGTATTCCTTGTCGAAGCCGTTCTTCCAAGTCTTCACGGAGAACGGTGGGTTGGCCACGAAGTAGTCAAAGGTCTGCAACTGCTCGCCCTTGAGAAACTTCGGATCAGAGAGCGTATCTCCCTGGCGAATGTCGTGCGTCTCGTTGCCGTGAAGGATCATATTCATCCGAGATAGTGCCCAGGTGGCGTTGTCCTTCTCCTGGCCATAGATCGACAAGCCGTTGGGAGCAGCGTCAGCAACCTTGATCAAGAGTGATCCAGACCCACAAGTCGGGTCATAAACGGTGGTAGAGCGGGGAGCATCCTTCGGGATCTCCAGCACTTGGGCCATAATCCTGGAAACCTCAGCCGGGGTGTAGAACTGCCCCTTGCTCTTGCCGGACTCCGTCGCAAAATGCCGCATCAGGTACTCATACGCATCCCCGAGCAGGTCGTCACCTTCAGCGCGGGAACCGGTGAAGTCGATGTCCTGGAAGATGCTGATGAGGTTCGTTAGGCGATCCTGCATCGCCTTACCTTCACCTAGCTTGTTCGGGTCATCGAAGTCGGCGTTGTTGATCACACCCTGCAGGTCGTTTTCCTCAGCCAAGCGACGGATGGCGATGTTCATCTTCTCACCGATATCGGGAGCACCCTTGAGTGCTACCAGGTCATCGAAAGATCCACCTTCGGGAACCTCGATCAGACTGTAGGGGTCGCTTTTGGCCTTATCCGAGACATACTTCACGAACAGGAGCGTCAGGACGTAGTCCTTGTACTGGCTGGCATCCATGCCGCCGCGCAGCTCATCGGCACTCTTCCAGAGGGAGCTGTAAAGATCAGACTTCTTGAGAGCCACTACCACGTCACCACCTTCGACGACTCGGCGTTAATTGATGCTTGTTGGACTCTCAGACTCATCTTGCGGTTTTCTCCTCCACGCTGGGTGGTCTAAATCTTGTTAGGTAGTTGACTCTACTGATCGCCACCGACATGGTTGCCGGGAACTGCCCTCGTCAGGTGTGAAGTGGCGGACTGTAGCTTCACCCCTGGGTTGGTCGTCAATGTTTTGATTATACCTCCGAACTGGGGTTTTGTTAACTTTGTCCACGAGTCCACACACCTCTCGGAGAGGTCGCCATGTTCGAACACGCAAGCGGTGGAACTTCGTCCACTCCAGGGGGCGACCCTGCCTGGTAATGCTTCGTAGCGTCGTGCTCATGAGCGCCTCCGAGAGCCGCAACCCAGGCCTGGACGGCTACGTTGACTGGATCGTCTTCGACCGAGACTGGAATTCCTTTTCCGAGCCGTGTGAAACTGAGGAGGAGGCCCAGTGGGTCTCCCACCATACGGGCGGCGAGCCGATCTACAGGCGAGAGTGGAAAAGGTACTTTAAGCTGTGACAATAGCTACACTGTAGCGATTTCAGCTCGCCAGGAAGCGCTTCCCATATAAGAACATGTGAACGATGAACAACTAAATCGCAGAGCGAGTACCTTAGAATGAGCAACTCAGTCGCCACGATGAAGTCATCGATGAGCACAAGGGCCGTCTCGCCAGGCTTGAACAAGTATCGGCGCAGCACTACAAGCGAGATCTACGCTCTCCAACCTGGAGCTCCGAGCTGCTCGCTTCCAGGTCAGAGCCGCTTCGTCAGCTGGAGTAAGTACTGCCATTCCGAGCCTGCGTCCTGCGTCCGCTTCGCCTGGCGAGCTTTTAGAATTTCATGCACGTTTAGCCCGTATTTGTATGCCAGTGCAGACAGTCCTCCAGTAGCCAGGTCTGCCAACGCAGTCCCAGCCAACCCCATCGTTAGGGCTCCGACCCCCTCCTGAATCGTGGGGACATCAAGGAATCGAGCCAGGGCTTTACTTGAAACTTCCCAGGTAGCAGCAGCCTTAGTCTGAGCCGCTGCCTTGGCCATCTCCGCCACAGTAGGGTGAACTTCGTCGCGCCAGTAGACATCCACTTCTGGCAGGAAGTCTGCTTCAAGTGGAGATGATGCAATCTTGTCCTGGACGTGCCGCACTCCCCTAAAGTACCGGCCACGAAGATCTGTAAGTTCGGATCTAGCTTCAAGAATATTCTCCATGGAAGCATCGGGAAAAACTGGTAAGTGCTCGATAAATCTTGAGCCGACCCCGGCACGGGCAGAGTTGGTCAGAGCGACCTCCGACAGGGAGGCTTCACCATTTTGGGTAAGTTCTTCAGCCAGCAGGCGAATGTGATCATCGAGGAGTAGGTGCGATCTCGGGTTCTGTAGGAGTCTGGTAAGTAGGGCTGTGAAATACGCTGAGTCCAAGTCACTGGTCGTCTCATCCAAGAATAGGCTAGAAGAGCTAAAGGTCAGCGCGCCACTCTCCAGGGCTTGGTCAATATCGTCTCCGCCATAGTTGCGCCAAGAGTCCTCATACTGCCGGCGCATCCGACTGGCTATCGAGTCGTACCCCGAACCAAGATACTGATCGTGGACCTTTTGAGCTTCGCGAAGTTCGGGACTATTCCGTCGCTGTGCGCGGGAATACTGCTTCTGAAAAGCTGCCAACTCGCGTGGCACCCGCAAGACTTCACTTATCTCACGCTGACTTCGTCCTACTAGGTCAGCTCCCTTTTCCCCCGAGTGCATCTCAAGCAGTGCTATGACCCCGTCAGTCCCCGACCGAGAGAGATCAACGAGTTTTTGCAGGTGCAACAGTGCCGGAGACACGAGCTCGACCTGCCCCGCATAAAGCAAGGCTGAGCGGACCAAGCGGACTTCTTCCGCGACTCTCCGTTGTCCCGCCAGGTTTGAGAAATCGAGCGCTGTAGCATCCCCCCAGAGCTACGACCACTATCGTTGGCAGGTCCGCTTCACTCGACAACCGCTTAAGGTCTTTGCGCTGGTCTTTCGACTTCTTCTTGGCCATAAGCTGATCGTAGCCTGGTACTGCTGGAGTATCGCTTCTGTCTGACGAAATTTTAGAACACTCGTTCCCAAACGTACTAACTCAAATTGACGCAGTAGTCAGGGGTGGTCCGGTTATGCAGATAGATTGCCGTAATCGATCCTCCAGGTAGGAGTCTTGGCCGATACTGAAGTTGTGGCAAAGAAGGAGCTCACTGAACGCCAGAAGACAGTCCTGCAGCGGATCAACGACGGGTGCCCTGACAACGACTGGCCAGAAACCTACTACAAGGGCTCAGCCCGCATGATGGCCAGCTACGACCTCGTGAAGATCAAAGGGCGAGGCAAGGAGTGGCAGGCTCAAATCACGCAGCGAGGCAGGGATGTCCTCGCCGGCGTAGAGGCACTCACCGGCTCGTCTCAGGTGAAGTCTCGAGCTCCACGGCGAGATCTGGCCACAGGTCCAACCGCCACCAAGCCCGCAATCCCAAAGAAGATCGCACCACCCGCTCCCCCGGCTGTAGATACCGAGCAGCTCTTCGACGAGCTGCTGGCGGCAGAGTTCCAAGTCATCACCAGACCCTTGGCTACCGATGACGAAGAAGCCAGATGGAAAGACGCCCTGAGAAGGCTCCGTTCCTCACGCTCCCTCCTCGGCGACACCTTGCAGGTGACCTCCCGAGTCCGAAACGAGGGCAGTTACCGTGCACCACAGAAATTCTTCGACCTCACGCTCGTTCCAGTAGACAAGTGGCTCAACGATCCAATTTCAGATGAGATTAAACGCTACCACCCAGCCGTAGGCCAGGTCATGAAGTACTCCACCAACACGACTCGTGACCTCCAAAAGCGGACCAAGAGAGCCTTGCACATGCTGTTTCGTGAGGTCGAGGCTCGTGGGTGGGAGCACAAGGAGATCGATGTCATTCCATACTCCGGCCATAAGACATCTCGCGAGCGCGGCTCTCTCAACCCTGGAAATACGGGCTACGGCTTCAACGACGGGCATAGAGACTACTTTGTCTCTGCTACCGAGCGGGTAGACATTGTCCAGCGAGAACCCACCAAGCAAGAACTCGAAGACCTTGAAAGAGATCTACGCTGGTGGCCGGACGCGAGGATCAAGAAGTTCTACGACCACCCGTACACCGGAAACCTCACCGTTACGATCGGCAAGTACCAGGCCAAAGACTCAATCACCAGGACTGCCGAAACCTCAATACCGGCGGCTTTCGCCCAAATCACGCTGTCTCGTTGCTGGGTCGAGCATGACCGAGAGATGAGCCGGCGTGCCAGGGAGCTCTGGGGCAAGAAGGTCGCGATAGCTGAGAAGCGGGCCGATGAAATCATCCGCAGCCGTCAATTCCACGAAGCTCTCCGAGAAAGAGTGGTGAAGTGGGATGAATTCAAGACCATTCCAGCACCTTTAATCGCCGTCATCGACGGCGGGCAAGGAGCTGCCAGCGCCATCAAACAGTGCTGGCCGACCACACTCGTCCAACGCTGCCTGGTACATGCTCAACGCGTGGTACGCCGCTACACCACCTCACGCCCACGCACGGATGCCGGACGCACAATCTACCGGCTAGCACTCAAGCTCACCCGTATTAGCACTATCGAGCAAGCCAGCCAATGGGGCGCACAACTGCATGAATTCGCCACGGTCTACCACACCTGGTTAAACGAGAAGCCCCTCGTCAAAGACCCCCAAACAGGCCGCTGAACACGCACTTGGACCCATGCCAACGTGCGCAAGGCCTACAACAGCCTCAACCACCTCTGGCGCAGCAACCTGCTATTTGTCTACCTCAACCCTCCCGAAGAAGTCATTGACACTGACCAGATCAAAGCCACCACCAACAGCCTGGAAGGCGGAATCAACTCCCAGCTGAAACTACTAGCACGAACACACCGCGGACGACGAGGAGAACACCAACGCCGAATGCTGGAGTGGTGGCTCTACCTAAAAACTGAACTACCCGACGACCCCGTAGAAATCGCCAGGCAGCAAAACTGGGGCCAGGACGCACTCGCCAAAGCACAAACCCTAGCCAACCAGGAAACACAAGCCACCAGCGGCCACGAAGACGGCCGACCAGCAACCTACGACAGCGCCATCGACACTGCCTACAACCACTCTATGGGAATACGCAAAGGTCACATACGCTAAACCCCAACCCCCACCAACACAATCTGTCGTTTAACTCGACACGCCGGAAAACAACACGTTTTGTCGTTTAGGCCCAATCGGTTTGAAGCATCAACCAGAGCCAGCACCAGGACTCGAACCGGGCGAGAACCTGGCCACAGGGGTGGATTTAACCCAAGAAAAAAGAAGCCAGGTCCGAAGACCTGGCTACCTCTGTTAAATCACTAACTCGTATGTGCAAGAACACAATGGTACCCCGTACGGGATTTGAACCCGTGTTACCGGCGTGAGAGGCCGGCGTCCTAGGCCGCTAGACGAACGGGGCTTAGAACTGTGACCGCTGACTGCAAAGTGCCGCTGCACTTTGCGCAGTTATCACTGCTGGCCTACCAGGACTCGAACCTAGAATGACGGTACCAGAAACCGTTGTGTTGCCAATTACACCATAGGCCATTATTGCCGTGAACTAGCTCGGGCTTTAACCCCTCGCCGCTCGCTGCAACGGTTTATTACTATATCCAGCACTACCGATACACACAAATCGCCAGGTCAGGATATTTTTTCGGGGCGTTAGGATTGAACCCTAACGCCCCGAAATAACAGCCATGTGAGACTACTTAATGGATCTACTCAGCGCTCCACGGCGTAAGTGCCCGCGCAGCCTTAAGGCGGGCCAACGTGGACTCCTTGCCCAGCAGCTCCATGGACTCAAACAACGGCGGGGAAACCTGCTGACCAGAGATAGCTACACGCAGGGCACCGTAGGCCTTGCGGGGCTTGAGGCCGAGGTCGTCGATAAGCGCGGCGGAGAGAACCTTCTCAATCTCCTCCGTCTTCCACTCCCCGAGCTCCTCCAGCTTGGCGATGGAAACCTCCAGCGGCTGAACCGCATCCTCCTTGAGGTTCTTCCGGGCTGCCTTCTCATCTAGCTCCAGCTCAGCGTCCGGCGTGGTCAGGAAGGACATGAGGCCATAGGCGTCGGACAGCGTCTTAATGCGTGTCTGCACCAGATCTGCAGCGAAAGCGAACTTCTCCTCGGGATAGTCTGCCGGGAAGTCGGTGTACTCAGTCAGGTAGTCGCGCAGGCGCTGAGCAAAGTCTGCTGGCTCCAGCAAGCGAATGTGGTCGGCATTGATGGCCTCGAGCTTCTTCTGGTCGAAGCGAGCCGGGTTACCCAATACGTCGTGGACGTCGAAGTTGGCGATGAGCTCGTCGACAGAGAAGATGTCCTGGTCCGCGGACAGGGACCAGCCCAACAGCGACAGGTAGTTGAGCATGCCCTCCGGGATGATGCCGTTGTCGCGGTGATTGAACAGGTTGGACTGTGGGTCACGCTTGGAAAGCTTCTTGTTCCCCTCACCCATCACGAAGGGCAGGTGGCCAAACTCAGGCGTCTTCTTGGCAATGCCGAGCTCTACGAGCGCCTCGTAGAGGGCCAGCTGGCGCGGCGTGGAAGACAGGAGATCCTCTCCGCGCAGGACGTGGGTAACTCCCATGAGGGCATCATCAACCGGGTTAACCAGCGTGTAGAGCGGCGCACCGTTCGAGCGTGCCACGACGTAGTCCGGCTGGGTCTCCGACTTGAAGGTCACCTCGCCGCGCACCAAATCAGTCCAGGACCAATCCTTGTCCGGCATGCGCAGGCGCCAGACCGGCTTGCGGCCTTCTGCCTCAAAGGCGTCGATCTGCTCCTGAGTCAGGTCACGGTCGAAGTTGTCGTAACCCAGCTGCGGGTCGCGGCCAGCTGCCTTGTGGCGCTCCTGAACCTCTTCATTGGTGGAGTAAGCCGGATAGACATAGCCGCCATCCTTGAGCTTCTGCAGGACATCTGCGTAGATATCCATGCGCTGCGACTGACGGTAAGGCTCATCCGGGCCACCGACGTTAACTCCTTCATCCCAGCCCAGCCCGAGCCAGTTCAGGGAGTCAATGATGGCCTGGTAGGACTCCTCAGAATCACGGGCAGCATCGGTGTCCTCGATACGGAAGATGAGCGTACCGCCAATGTGACGGGCATAGGCCCAGTTGAACAGAGCCGTGCGGACCATGCCCACATGGGGCGTGCCGGTAGGCGAAGGGCAGAAACGGACGCGGACGTCGGATGTCGGTTTAGTCATGTCCCCCATCGTAGTTCAGCGCTTAGCTACTGCATTGGCCGCCCCACTTGGGGGTAATTGAACCCTGTTTCCACTAAGCGTGAACTGGGCTTTCTGCGCAAGCTTAACGGGACTGAATTCCATTACCTATAGTGAAACTCTCGCCAAAGAACTGAAGAAAGGTCCCTGACTGTGGCTCAAACTCGCTATGTGGCGCTTCTAACCTGCGCCACGCTTCTCTTCTCCCCCGCTACCGCCGTCGCTGGCCCCGACGACGGCAAACACGTAGCCACTCAGACACATATTGATTCCCCCAAGGCTTTCTGGGAGGGCAATGCTCTCAACCTCAAGAGCCATTCTGCAAGCTCCGACCACGACCTAGCCGATACCGTGACCTGGGTAGGCAAAGGTTGGGACCAGAACGGCACCAACCAATACCAGTTCACAGTGCCTGAGGACCCCGCGCTCTCTTTTGTGGGACAGCCGGGCGACACGTATTACATGGCGCCGGCCAGTGTCCAAGGCAGCTTGGACCCGGTGTGGATGGGCTTCGGCGCGGACACAGAGCTGCCTGTCGACGACTTCCGCGACAACATCGCTTCCTTGGACCTCTTAAGCGTTGACGGTCCCGGCGATGTCGAGATGTTTGGCTACTACCCCGGCCCCGGCGGCCTGCAGCGCTTCTTTGGGACCACCGAGGGCGCTCCGCATTCCGCATGGCTGACCAGCGGCACGCATACCCACAACTACACAGTCTTTTCCAAGCCTGGACGCTATGAGCTCACCTATCAAACAAGCGCGCGGGGCAAGGATGGCTCGTTGATTACCTCCAAGCCCACGACCACCTCGATCCAAGTCGGCGGGCAGCGTCCCGCTGATGAGAAAACGCCTTCCCTCACAGAGCGCTTTGACCAAGCTTCCTCTGGCGATGCCAGCCAGAAGGACTACCGCCTGAGCATCACGCCCAAGAAATCCGGGGACAAGGACGGGGATGAGCGCCTTTCCTCCATCGATTTCTCTGGCGGCAGCGACGGCACGCTTACGCTGCTGATCGACGGCTACTTCCTCACCGATCTAGCCGTGAAAGATGGCAAAGCACACTTCGATGAATTCTTAGGGCCCGAGGCCTCCACAATCCAAGCTGTGTACACCCCGGAGGACGGCAGCCCGCGCTGGGTGAGCGAGGAGCTCGCCTACTCTGAGAACGCTGAGCTTTCCACCACCTCGAAGACGTCCGCGGAGTCTTGGACCGAGACCACGAACCCCCGCCAGCTCTTCTCCGGGGAAGAGGTTTCGCTATCTGACACGGGTCTGTCCGCGCGTGCTGTTCCGGAGGGCGAAGACGCCACCCGCATCATCCTGGAGGCAGCCGATAAGAACCTAGAAGGCTACGTGCAGGGCGGCTTCTTTAGCAAAGGAAGCTCGCTTCCGGACATCGATTTCGACGGCACGATCACCCGCGGCCGCGCGGAATTTGTCGTCGGCGCCGATGCAAACTTCAACGGCACTACCGTGCGACTGGATATTCTTCCGCACCCGAGCATCACGCAAGAGTCCGGCAGCATCACGCTGACCGACGATTTCGCTTTCGGGCAAAAGTACGAGGGCACGGGCAAGCTCGGTACTGGGGCTCAGGCTCCTGCGCCAGCCCCGGATAACGGCCCGAAACCGGACGCAGGGAAACACACCGGTACCTGCGCTGACAAGGTAGTGCTTGACCGCGGCCACGTCGACATTGCGGTCACCCGTGACGGCGATGAGTTCCTCACCCGCTTGAAGGATGAAACGGCCCTCGTGGACAAGAAAACTGTTGAGCGCCCGCTCGATGACGTCGTCCTCGCGGTGCACGACAACGCTCTGCACTCCCGCCCCGCCGAACTTAAAGGAAAGGACTTCGATTACCTAGGCAAGGAAAAGTTCTTCCTCCTCCCGCAGACCCAGAAGCAAAGCATTATCTGGCCGGGCTATAACACCCAGGCCCTCAACTACAAGGACTATAAAGACGGCAAAGTCACGCTCAACATCAAGCCCGTGGAGATGCCAGAGGGTGCGCAGGTAGGCCTTTTCACTGCCGAAGGCTTGGGCAAGGTGTTCACCCCGCTGATCAATACCGCGGAGGGTGACTACTCCATCGAGACCACTTTTGCTTCGCACACCCACACCAATTGGGCGTTTACCAAGCCGGGCATCTACAAGCTCGAGGTCACCTATTCGGCCACCACCACAGAGGGCAAGGACATCTCCTCTGCACCCCAAACGCTCACCGTCGCAGCGGGCGATGCAGCAATCAAAGACTGTGTGAAATCAAAGGAAGGAAAGGAAGGCGAAGACACCCCCAAGCCAGGTAATGAAAAGCCCGGAGATAAGCCAGGCGATAAGAAACCAGGTGAGAAGAAACCAAACGATAACCAGCCTGGTGGCCAGAATGGCAAGACGTCCTCTCTGCCCAAGCTCGAGGGCCTGTGGGGGCTCGTGCTCCCAGTTGTCTTGGCCATCATCTTCCAAGGTTTCCTCAACTTCTACAACGATCACCGCGACCAAATTGCGGCGCGGTTCACTGGCCTGCTTCCCCGCTAGAAAGGACACACTGGATTGCACTCCACACCATCACGCGCTGCTCAGGACCTGAACGTGCGCCAGAACAGTGCACTGCTAAAAGCCAGCGCCGCCGTGTTCACCATTGTCGCGATATTGTGTGTAGCCGTCCTTGGCTCTCCGGCTGCGGCGCGAGCTGATAGCGAGCTCATCGATTCCGGACACGTCGATGCCTTTTATGTCTCCGCGCCAGGCGGTCAACTGACCTTGTCGATGAAGGAGGACGTCACCGGCAGTGGCGTCGTCCGGCCCGGCAACGATGTCATCCTCAAAGTCGCAGAAGAAGCATGGAGCGAGGCGACCGAGCGTATCGACGGCATTGGTATACCTACGTATTACCTTCCTCAAACCCAGGACAGCTCGCTGCTGTGGCCGGGATGGGATACCCAGGCGGCGCAATCCGCTGGTTACAAAGACGTGAACTTCGAATTCGTCGAGGTCACTGGTCCTGGTGACGTCTTCATCTTCGAAACCGCTGGCTTCGGCGATATCCAGCCGGTCACCGATGCCGGCGAGCTCGACCTCGTGTCTGGTGATGTCATCAACCAGGCTTACCCGGCGCATCGCCACGTTAACTGGGCTTTTAGTGAACCGGGTATCTACACCATGACTGTCCAGGCGGAATCCAACGGTGACACGAGTAATCAGGTCACCTATACCTGGGATGTCGGTGATGGTGACGCCGCGCCGCAGGAGGCCGGGGAAGAGGAAGCCGCCACCGATAATGGTGACCACGGTACCGAAGACCACCACGAGGCAGAGCTGGGCGACGCCTCCCCTGAGCAACCAGCATCCTCTGCTTCCGGAACACGCTCGGGAGGTGGAAACGCCGGAGGAGGTACCCGCGGTGCGGCATCCGCAGCCGGCACCAGGAACGCGAAGCAACAGGCAAGCAGCAAGGAGCGGAAAGAGCGCGGAGAAAGGAAAGAGCGCAAGCCTTCTCACCGCTCCACCGCGGCCGCGGACGGAGAGAATGTGGACACCGTCGCTGCGGCCGGCTACTACGACAGCGGGCAAAACCTGCTGCCGTGGGGCATCGGAATCCTGGGCTTAGGCATGCTCGTGCTGGGCTTGGCGCTAGCGCGCCTCGCGCTCATGAAGGGCCGCGACTAATGCCACGGAAGGCTCGTACTCGGACGCAATACATCGCGCTCCTTTCCGCCATCGTTCTCGGCGCGTCCATGCTGAGTGGCTGCACGGGCTCCGCCAGCGGAGACGATGGGAAGGTGAAGGTGGTGGCGACGACGCCGATACTGGGGGACGTCGCCAAGCACGTCGCCGGTGAGGATGCCACAGTAACCACGCTGATTCCTGCGGGAAAGGATCCACATACCTTTGAGCCGAGTCTGCGCTCGGTGCGCGATATCGCCAACGCCGACGTATTGCTGTCCAATGGTTTTCTCCTCGAGCCGCAAAACCTGCTGAAGTCCTTGCGGGAGTCATCGGATGTGTCCGTCACCGAAGTGGCGGACCAAGCGTCCACGCGCGGCGCGAAGCTCGTCCCCTTGGTAGAAAACGTTGCCCTCGATGCGGTGTGGCTGGGATTGCGCGTACGCAACGCAGCCCCAGGTACCACGAGCGTCGACATGCGCCTGCTCGATGTGGAAGGACCCGGCGATGTCGCGGCCTACGTGGTCTCTACGTTCGGTACGCCTGAGCCGCTCTTTAACAGCGCAGATGGGATTGACCAGCACAACGATTCCACGACGCTGCCGGCTAATGCCCACACGCACGTCTCCTGGGCTTTTAACAAGCCAGGTGTGTACCGGCTGAAGTTCGACGCAACAGACAGCTCCCCGCAGGAGTTCACAGTGGCAGTAGGCGTGAGCGCACCTGAGGGGATGCGCGCGCTCGATGCAGGTCACGTGGATATCACCGCGGACATGGCATCCGGGACGCTCGACCTAGAAGACCAAGGCGAGCGTTTTGATCCGAAAAGCACGGTGCTCAGCATCCCGAACTCCGCGCTGCAGGAAATTCCGCCGGACCCCTCCTACCGTTTCTTGGGCCGGCCGGGTGATGAAACATATCTCCTGCCGCAAGCCGTCTTGGGTAAACACATTCACGGTGAGGTGGACCCGCACCTGTGGCATAACGCCGCCAATGTGATCAGCTTTACCGAAGTTATCGCTGAGCAACTTGCGCAAACGGATCCTTCGCACGGCGCGGACTACCGTGCCCGCGCACAGGACTACATCGCACAACTGCGGGACGTCGACGGCGAGGTTAATCAGCTCATCTCCGCCATTCCTGAGCGCAACCGCCACCTCGTCACACCCCACCACGGCTATGCCTACCTGGAACAAGGCTATGGCGTTGACATTGCGGGCTTCGTTACTCCCAACCCGGCCATCGAGCCCTCGCCGCGCGATGTCATCGCGCTGCGCCGCACCTTGGAAAACCTCCAGCTTCCCGCGGTGTTCGTGGAGCCGACCCAACAAGCCAGCGCAGACGTCATTAGGGAAGCCGCCGTTTCCCTCGGGGTGGCGGTCTGTCCCATTTACGGCGACACCCTCGATGACGCCGTACCGACGTATCTCGATCTCATGCGTTTCAATGCACACTCACTCAACCGCTGCCTTGGCAGCACAACAAAGGAATCTCATGTCTAATCGCACTATCCGAACTTTCACCATGCCGCTTGCGGCAGCACTGAGCGCCGTGGCGCTGGCCTTCGCGCCCTCCGCCGCCTGGGCTGGGGATCTGGCTCAGGTTGTCAGCTCTGACGAAGAAGTGGCGGCACCAGGAACTGCTGCCGCTATCGATCACGGTCACGTCGACCTGGGCCTGCTGCTTAATGAAGGGCAAGCAGAATTCCTCGCTCGTGATGATTCAGCTGAAACCCCCGTGTGGCGTCAACCCGACGATGTGGTATTCCAGGTGGGCGACAACGCGCTGTTGACTCTGCCTGAGGACAAGGCTTTCTCCTTCGTCGGTGCCGAGCCCGGTTCGCAAGTATGGGTCGTTCCACAAACGGAACAGGCTGATGTGCCGTGGCTAGGTTGGAATACCCAGGCTCCTTCCCTCGAGGAGAACGTTGAGAGAGGAGTCACTATGGAGTTCCTGGGACACCAAGGCCCGGGTGAGTTCTCCCTCTTCTTGCAGAACGGCGGCTTCGAGGAACCGCAGTTGCTATGGTCCACCGCCACCGGGGACTCAGAAGGCTTCTGGGTCGACTTGGGCACGCATACCCATGCCAATTGGGTGTTCACCGAGCCCGGCATCCACCAGGTGCGCGTGCGCATGAGCGGCGAAGGTGCGGGTGAAAGTGCTGGCAGCGAGGTGGCCGCCGAGGCTACGTTGACCTTTGCTGTAGGTGATGAAACGGATGTCGCACAAGCTCAGGCAACAGAATGGGATCCGAACGCTGAATCCTCTGCCGATTCAAGCTCTGCATCGGCATCCGTGCCGGTATGGATCTGGGCGCTGGCCGGCGTGGGCGTCCTCGTTCTTATCGGTGCCATTATCGCCGTCGTGCGTGCGAAGGGCGGCCAGCGTGACTAGTCCCCTCATTTCAGTCAAGGACCTGTCCGTTTCGCTCTCCGGCCGCAAGGTCATCGACGCCGCCAACCTGTCCGTACACCCTGGCGAATTCATCGGGCTCCTCGGCCCCAACGGCGCGGGAAAAACCACGCTGATGCGCGCCATCTTGGGGCTCGTCCCCTTCGCCGGGACGATTGACGTGAGCACCTCGCTGGGGTATGTCCCGCAGCGGCACGACGTGGAATGGGACTTCCCCATCAGCGTGGCCAAGGCTGTGCTCAGCGGACGCACCGGGCTGGTGGGCTGGCTCCGCCGTCCGGGACGTGCCGATAAACAAGCCGCCCGCCGCGCCATCGCGCTAACCAACTTGGAGGAATTTGCACGCCGCCCCATCGCGCAGCTGTCCGGTGGTCAACGTCAACGAGTCCTCATTGCTCGGGCCTTAGCCTGCGAGCCTGAGGTGCTGCTTCTCGACGAACCATTTACCGGCCTCGACGCCCCCAACACCGAAGAGCTCCTGCTTCTCTTTGACAAGCTCACCGCCGATGGCACCAGCGTTGTCATGTCCACGCACAATCTCTCAGAGGCCGCACATTCCTGCTCGCGGCTCGTGCTGTTCAATCGGGGAATCATCGCGGATGGCCCAGCGGAAACGCTGCGCATAACCTCGCAGCCCTGGAGCGACACGTTTGGGGTCTCAGCTTCTTCTCCACTGCTTTCTGCGATTGGGGTGGCCGCATGATCGACATCTCGCTTTTCGAGTTCTTCCAGGATCTCACCAACCCACACTTGGACTTCCTGGCGCGTGCGGTGGGAATTTCTATCCTCGCCGCCATCGTGTGCGGTGTGGTGGGTTGCTACGTCGTGCTGCGCGGCATGTCTTTCATCGGTGATGCTGTTTCCCACGCGGTCTTCCCAGGGCTGGCCATTGCCTTCGTGCTCCAGGGCTCAGTGTTGCTGGGCGGCGCCGTGGCGGGCTGCACCGTGGCGGTGCTCATCGCATGCTTCTCCCAGCGGCGCACGGTGCGCGAGGATTCTGTCATCGGAATCTTCTTCGCCGCGGCGTTCGCCCTCGGTATGGTGATCATCTCCCGGGTTGACGGTTACACAGCATCGCTCACCAGCTTTCTCTTCGGCTCGCTCACGGGTGTCTCCCGCGCGGACCTCTACACCGCGTTCACCGTCACGGTGCTCATCGTGGCCACGGTTCTTCTCCTTGGCCCCCAGCTCACCGCCACGTGCTTGGACAAGGAAACCGCCCGCGCGATGGGTCTTCCCGTCTTTGCTCTGGATATCGTGCTTTACCTCTGCGTTACGGGCGCAGTAGTTATTTCCGTGGGCACCATCGGCAACGTCCTCGTCCTCGCACTGCTTATCACCCCGGCCGCGACTGCCCGCCTGCTCTGTGACTCGCTGGGCTCGATGATGCTCGCAGCCGCGACAATCGGCTCCTTGGGTAGCTTCTTCGGAATCTACCTGGCATGGGCCATCGACCTTCCCGCCGGTGCCACCATCGTTCTACTCCTCACCGCCTGTTTCCTCGTGGCGTGGGTGCTTTCCCCTCTTGTGCACTCCCGCCGCGCTTCCGCATCCACCTCGACATCACATACCCCGAAGGAGACCTTGTCCGCATGAACATTCTCCCAATGACACGCATGAACTACCGCCCCCTCGCCTTGACTGCAGCCACTGCTCTAGCACTCAGCTCCCCGACGATCATTCTCGCTGCTCCGCCCGCCACGGCGGTCGAGCAGGCGAGTGACACTTCCTGTGATGCTGACTCCCTCCACGCCTTTAGCCGCGGACACCAAGACCTCGCTTTGGTCGGTGGCTCCGGGGACCTGTCCTTTATAGCCCGCGATGATGAATCCGGTAAGGACTATGCCTCTGGGGAGTTCTACGTGGAAGTGGGTAACAACGCTGCTTTCGATGAATCAACGGGGAGCGATATTCCATCGAGCGGTTGGCAAATCCCCCAAACCCAAGATCCGAATATCCCTTGGTTGGGGTTCAACACCAGCTACCTCGATGAGGCCACTGCGGTCGATGCCACTTTATCCTTGACGCTACACAGCGGCCCAGAAGGCGGGCGCATGGTGGGCTTTCAGAACTCTGTGGGCGCTGATCCCACCGTGCTCTTTGACTCCGAGGACCCCGATATCACGTGGGATTATCCTGATCATTTCCACAGTCACACCGGGATCATCTTTAGCGAGCCGGGTGCCTATGCTGCCACTTTTACCTTCACCCTCAACGATGGCTCCGAGCACTCTATTGATGTGCCTTTCTTGGTTGGTGGCGCAGATATCTCTGAGCTTTGCCAGCTGGAATGGGGCTCGGGCGAAAGTGGCAGCGGTGGCTCGGGAAGCCCGAAGAACCGCCCCCAGCAGCTGGCCAAGGACATTAATGACACCTCCAAGGCCATCGCGCAGCTAGATAAGACGATGGACAAGACCTTCAAAGAGGCCGATACCTTCTTCAACGGTGGGAAACCCTCCGATGCGAAGAATGCGAAGGAGGAAAAGAACTCAGAGCGCTCCACGCGGGCCAGCGCGCGGAAGGAAACAAAACCAGAGAAAGAAACAGGGTCGAAAGAGCCAAGCGCAGCCAACACTGCGACCGGGCAAGGCCGGAATCCGGCCCCCAACGCTACAGCCCACACGGCACAAGGACAGAGAGATTCAGCACAGCGTGGGACGTCGCGCAGCACGTCTGCCGCCGACACCAAGGACTCGACGCGCAGCACCGCGTCCAATCGCGAACGGAATGCCAGGAAAGAAGCAGCGGCACAGCGTCCGGCTTCTGATGTGCCAGAACAGTATGCTGACGGCGGAAACATCCAGGCTATGAGCTATGGAGCCCCGATGGTGGGCTTCTGGGCGGGCTTTTTGGCCGGCATGGGAGCCCTGGCCCTACTGCTAGGAATTGGACTTTTCATCGCCGTGCAATTCTTCCGCCCGCGCAAGCGCGACTAGCACTACAGCCATGCGCACAGCCTGTACGGAGGGGGATCTGGTTTCGGCACTAGCACAGCAAACAACTAGAGTTATTCCCTATGTGTGAAAACAGACCCTCTACCGCCCCTGACTTCCTCCTGTCCCGCGCGACGGGGTCTGTGCGTACCCAAGGCTCAGTGGCCACCTTCAGCGATGTTGACGCTGCCGTATCTGCTCTGCGTGCCGGCACGGCACCCATGGTTGTCGGCGCGCTGCCCTTCCACAAGGGTGACCCCGCGGCGCTGACCGTGCCGCGCAGCATCATCCGCGAGGACGGGCCGCTCGAACCGCACGCCTATTACCGCAGCGGCACGCTCAACGCGCGAGTGACTGGGTTTGACCCGGAGCCGGAGGAGCACCTGCGCCGCATCGAGGCGGCCATTGCCACGATCGAGGCCTCCAAGCTGGATAAGGTGGTGCTTGCACGCGCCGTCGACATCGAGTTCAATGCCCCGGTGGATCCGCTCCTCGTTGCCGCGCGGCTGATTGATTTATCTTCCCACCGCGATGGCTTCATCGCCGACCTCACTCCGGCTGGACGCCCTGGCGCAATGTTCGTCGGCTCCTCCCCAGAGGTGCTGGTTAAGAAGCAGGGCTCGACGGTCACGGCCTTCCCTCTGGCTGGCTCCGCGCCCCGCCAGGCAGATAAGGCACGCGATATCAAAGCGGGCCAAGACCTCCACAACTCCGCAAAGGACCTGCGCGAGCACGCCTTCGTGGTGGATCACATCCGCCGCATTCTGCAGCCGCTGTGCGAGACCCTCGATGCTCCCACGTCCCCGCAGCTGACCTCCACCAATGAGATGTGGCATCTGGGAACGCCGATCGCGGGAACCCTTAAGGATTCGAACATTACTGCGCTCGAGCTGGCCGAGCTGGTCTACCCCACCCCGGCTATTTGCGGCACCCCCGCTGAGGCCGCACAAGCGCTGATCGAAACGGCTGAAACCGACCGCGGTTTCTACGCCGGCGCAGTTGGCTGGTGCGATGATTCCGGCGACGGCGAATACATGGTGGCCATCCGCTGCGCCGAGGTGGCCGGCGATGGCCTCTCCGCCCGCGCGTGGGCAGGCGGAGGAATCGTCGTGGATTCCGACCCAACGGCTGAGCTTCAGGAAACCACGGCTAAGCTACGCACAATTTTGCGCGCGCTCAATCTTTAGAGCAGCGTCTAAGCGCGCTCGATCGGGTTGGTCAGGCTACCCACGCCAGGGATCTCAATTTCGATGGTATCGCCCGGCACCATCGGCGCCGTACCAGCCGGGGAACCCGTCGTGATGACATCACCCGGCAGCAGCGTGTAGGACTGCGAGATCTCAGCGATGATGTGACCCATCTTCACAATCATCTGATCCGTATTGGAATCCTGCTTCTGCTCACGCTTGCCCTCGTGAGTGAGGTAGGCGTTAATCTTCTGGTCATCGAGATTGATGCAGTCCAAGTCCGTCTCAATCCACGGGCCCAGCGGGCAGAAAGTGTCGATGCCCTTCGCACGTGCCCACTGGCCGTCCTGGAACTGCAGGTCGCGCGAAGAAACATCGTTACAGATCGTGTAGCCAACGACGTGATCGCGCCACTTCTCCGGATCAATATTCTTCGATACCTTAGAAATCACCACGGCGAGCTCGCCCTCGAACTCGACGTTGGTGGCGAACTCCGGGATCTTGATGGGTGCACCGGGGCCAATGACCGCGGTGGAGGGCTTGATAAAGATCGTCGGCGGCAGGTGCTCCGCGGATTCCTTGAAGACCTCCGCCACGTGGTCGGCGTAGTTGCGGCCCAGAGCCACGACCTTGGTGGGCAGAGTCGGCGCCAGCAAGCGCACCTCACTCAGCGGCCACTCGCGGCCAGTCGGCTCCGGTGGGGTAAACGGTGTGCCGGAGATTTCCTTGGCCACCAGCTGGTCAAGCGGGGCGTCGGCGGGGCCATCGATGATGGCGAAACAGATACCTTCGGTGTGAGCAATTCGTCCTAAACGCATAACGGCCATACTACTCGCAAGGATTTTTAACTCGCGATCAGGGGTCTTAGGTAAAGGTTGCAAAGATTGCAATGCTTCTACGGGCATCAAGCTCCGCGATGAGCGCCTTCGCACAGGCCTAGCGCTGGGCGACGTCCCCCAAGGTCACCGCCCGCGTGTGTCCCCGTTGTGCAAGGTATAACTCGGCACAGGCCAAGGCATCACTGAGCGCATTGTGGCTTCCATAACGTGGAAGGCCATAACGCGTCCGCACGCGGGGCAGACGTAGATCCTCGCCGCGCGGGTAGGTTCCCATGCGCTCCATGTGGCGCCGCTCAAGTGCAAAGGTATCAACCACGCTCAGGCGCGGGCGCTCCCCAAAGACCTCACGGGAGGCAGCTTCAATGAACCCCACCTCCAACGCCGCGAAATGCGCAAGTAGCGCGCGTCCCTGCAAAGCTTGGCGCAATTGCGTCACCGCGATACTTAGCTCCTCGCCGGCGTCAATGACCTCCTGCGTCAGCAGGTGGACATGTGCGTCCTCGGCCACCTGCGCGCCGCGCACCACGGTATAACCGGCACCAGATAAGTCGATGGCTCCCCCGTTGACCGGCACCCAGCCAATGGAGACAATTTTTCCCCTGCGAGGGTCAAGGTTCGTGGTCTCCATGTCCACGGCGAGCAATCCCAGGTCATCGAGCGGGGTACTGCGTGCGGGCGCGCCCCAGTCCGCTCGGCGGCTCCAGCGATTCCACATTTAGATATTCCTCACCGGATACTTGGTGGCCAACGCATTCTGCATCGATTTGATGGCACGGAAAGCATCGCGCAGGTGTTCTCGCTCCATGCGGCCCAAACTCTTGGGGTCGATGTGGTAGTTCGGCTGCTGCCCTTCACGCAGCTGGCGGGCCTGGTGTTGGAAGGACAGGGAGCGCAGGTAATCGAACGCGTCGAGAAGCTCCTGCGCGCCCTGTCGGCTCACTGCATTACCGGCTGCCTCCCTGAGCCGCTGGCGCGTATCCACCACCGTGGATCCGGAGGCCAGCGCGAAGAGACGGGCCATCTGCACGATGCCCGCTGTTCCACCCTTTTTGATATCGAGGGTGTTTGCGTAGTCACCATCGCGTTCCACCACGAGCCCCCGAAACAAAGTCAGCGGCGGCTCACGGCGTGCGGCCAAGCTAGCCAGGTGGGCGTGCAAGCGCGTTGCCCCTTGACCCATCTCTACGGCAGCAGTGTGAACGTCCCGGCCCAGCGCCTCGCTTCCATAGAGCACCCGGAAGTCGAAGAAAATCTGCGCGTTGAGCAGCGCCTCCGGTTGAGGGTCTCGAATCCACCGGCGAAAGGTTTCGATCCATTGGGAGCGCGTCATCCGCCACTGAGCGGTCATCGCCATCATGTCCCCAGGGCACAGGATCTGCCCGGCGTCGGCTAGGCCCTGGCACACAAAGGAACTAAGCCGCGCGAAATACTCTCCATGCGCAGCGGCATCGAAATCATCCGCGAGGACTAGCGCATTATCTTGGTCTGAGGCCAGCGCCATCTCTCGCCTTCCCTGCGAGCCCACGGCCACGAAGGCATACTCGACAGGCGGAGGACCAAGCTCTTCCTCCGCCAGCGTGCACAAGCGCCGTGCCACAGCATCGGCGGCAAGCGTGACCAGGCTCGAGGCTTCCGCCGGTGTGGAGCCGCGCTCCACGAAGCGGCCAGCCAAGCGCGTGGCCTCGTTGAAGGCACCATTCAGCTCTGCAACACTGGTGCGCCGTGAAAGGTCCGCCGCGAGGTAGACCGGATCATTGTGCAGCAGCCGGGTAACGTCCGACTGCGTAACTATCCCCTGCAGGGCGCCTTCTTTGACCACCGGCAAATGGTGGATGCCGCGCTCGGCCATGTGCAAGAGGGCTTCCATGGCCGGGGCATCTGCCGACACCGTGAGGGGCTCAGGCGTCATGAGCTCCCCCACTGGCTCGGCAGGGTCGCGCTGGGCGGCGAGCACCCGAGTTCGCAGATCGCGGTCGGTCAGTATTCCCGTGAGCCGCTTATCTGACTCTAGGCCCGGTTCCACGACGAGTAAGGAAGAAACGCCATGTTCTGTCATCAGCAATGCAGCATCGCGGATGGTGGTTGCGGCTGGCGCGGTGACCACGTCGGTCCGAATAAGCTCCCGCAGCGGCGTGCGGAGCACGTCTGTTGGTGCGGATTCGGTGAGCTCGCGCGCTGCTGCTCGGATCTGACGGGACTGCGCTGAAAAGAAACGCGCGATGTCAGGGTTCCGCTCAGCGAGTTGGCTAAAGGCCTCCTGCTCAAGAGTAAAGACGAGGCTATCCTCCACCGCGACCATCTCATAGGCAGAGACCGGCTCTCCCTGCAATGTGGAGTAGCCAAAGGTAAGGCCAGATTCGCGGCGGTCCAGTAACACGCCTTCCTCTCCCACCACATCAATCGCACCGGTGCGGATGATGTGGAGATGAGCATTCTCTTCCCCCATCTTTATGGGAATCTCCCCGCGACGCAGGTAGATCATGCTCAGCTGAGAGGACAGTGCGGTGAGCTCTTCCTCCGGCAGACGGGAGAAGGGCTCATGCTGGGCGAGGAAGCTAGTGACCTCGTCTATTTCGACGCTCATGCGCCAACCATACAGCGCTAAGCACTGAGCGCGGCGGCGATTCGATCACCAATTTCAGTGGTACGCGCCTGTGCATCATTGCGGGCGGAAACATCAGCGGCCACGGCCTCTTCGATGCGCACGGCGTTCTCCTCGTCACCAAGGTGGCGCAGCAACATCGCCGCCGACAGGATCGCCGCGGTGGGATCCGCGATGCCCTTGCCCGCGATATCCGGTGCGGAACCGTGAACCGGTTCAAACATGGAGGGGTTAGCCCCGGAGGCATCAATGTTGCCGGAGGCGGCCAAACCGATGCCACCGGTGACAGCACCGGCCAGGTCAGTCAGAATGTCACCAAAGAGGTTATCGGTCACGATGACGTCGTAGCGAGCGGGATCGGTGACCATGTAGATGGTTGCGGCATCGATGTGGTTGTAATCCACGGTGACCTCCGGGAATTCCTGAGCTACCTCGTTTACGGTGCGCTGCCAGAGCCCACCGGCGTTGACCAAAACGTTGGTCTTGTGCACCAACGTGACGTGTTTGCGGCGGGACATCGCACGCTTGAAAGCATCCCGCACCACGCGCTCAACGCCGTAGCGAGTGTTCTGGGAAACCTCCGAGGCCACCTCGTGCTCGGTTCCTTCGCGCAGCGTGCCGCCGTTTCCGCAGTACAATCCCTCAGTGCCTTCACGGACGACGACAAAATCGATATCGCCCGGGTTCGCCAGCGGCGAGGTGGACGTCGGGTACAGCTTGGAGGGGCGCAGGTTGACGTGATGGTCCAGGGCGAAACGCATCTTCAGCAGCAAGCCGCGCTCAAGCACACCGGGCGGGACCTCACCGGGTGCACCAATGGCGCCGAGCAGGATGGCGTCGTGCTCACGCAGGGATGCCAGGTCGGCGTCGGTAAGCAGCTCCCCGTTGCGCAGGTAACGTCGTGCACCAAGGTCATAGTCCGTAACCTCGACATCCTGACGAACCGCACGCAGGACCTTCAATGCCTCCGCGGTTACCTCGGGACCAATGCCGTCGCCGCCAATCACTGCCAGTTTCATTTTGTGGGATTCCTTTCTCACATATTGGATACTTGTGAGAGTACCACTCTCTCGGCTCCGGCGACGGCAAACCCCCGTGAAGAACCGCGGACGATCCTTCACGGGGGCTGCTGCGTAATGTTCAACGCCGTGGACTATGCATCCAGGACGAGCTGGCGGCAGGTAGCACCCAGCGCCGCGTTGATTTCCTCGACCAGCTCCTCCGGCACCTCACGTTCGACGCGCAGGATGAGCACAGCATCGGAGGCATCCTTGCCCTGGGTCAGGGCGGCGGCCACGATGTTGATGCCTGCAGCGCCCAGCTTGGTGCCCACGGTGCCCAGTGCGCCCGGGGCATCCTTGTAGGAGAAGAAGAGGTTGCGGCCGGTAGCGCGCATGTCGACGCCGCGGCCATTGATGCGGATAATCTTCTCCACACCATCGATACCTGTCAGGGCGCCGGTGAGCTGGGAAACCAGACCATTAGGACCGATGACCTTCACGCGCACCGAGGAGCGGTGGCCCTTCGACTCCACGTTGGTCTTAACATCTACGGTCACGCCGCGGCTTTCGGCGATCTTCATGGCATTGACGAAGGTAACGGCCTCCGAGACAACACCAGAAAACAGTCCACGAACAGCAGACAGTCCGAGTGCCGAGACATCCTCGTTGGCCAGCTCACCGCAGGCCTCGACCTCAACAGCAACCGGCGCTGCATCCAGCAGGTTGCCGGCCACCAGGCCCAGCTTACGGGTCAGATCCAGCCAACCGGATACTTCCTCGCCGACCTTGCCGCCTTCAACGTTGACGGCGTCGGCCACAAACTCACCGGCCAGCGCCTTCAAGACCGAATCGGCCACATCGGTACCTGCACGGTCCTGTGCCTCTACCGTGGAAGCACCCAGGTGCGGGGACACGGTTACCTGCGGGAGCTCGAAGAGAGGGGAATCGGTGCAGGGCTCGAAAGCATAAACATCGAAACCGGCGCCGCGGTGGTGCCCCGACTTGATGGACTCAGCCAGCGCTGCCTCATCCACGAGGCCACCGCGGGCAGCGTTGATAATGATCTGCCCCTTCTTGGCCTTAGCCAAGAGTTCAGCATCAAACATGCCGGCGGTCTCCGGAGTCTTGGGCAGGTGAATGGTCACGAAGTCAGCGCGAGACATGAGCTCCTCAA
Source organism: Corynebacterium hesseae (assembly GCF_037850265.1). Lineage (NCBI taxonomy): Bacteria > Bacillati > Actinomycetota > Actinomycetes > Mycobacteriales > Corynebacteriaceae > Corynebacterium > Corynebacterium hesseae. Next base: position 1,254,234 of record NZ_CP137211.1, on the reverse strand, counting down.
GGGGCACCAATTCCACGCCCAGCGCTGCCGCACGGGCCGGGTTGGCATAAGGATCGTAGGCGATGACGGTGGTCTCAAAAGCCAGCAAGCGCTGTGCGAAGAGCTGGCCGATGTGGCCGAAGCCAACGATGCCGATGGTCTTGCCATAGATCTCGACGCCCTTGAAGGAGGAACGCTTCCACTCACCCTGGCGCAGGGACTGATCCGCTGCCGGCACTTGGCGGGCGGTGGCCAGAAGCAGCGCGATGGCCTGCTCACAAGCGGAGTGGATGTTGGAGGTCGGAGCGTTGACAACCATGACGCCACGCTCGGTGGCAGCGGGGATATCAACATTGTCCAAACCGACACCAGCGCGGCCCACAATCTTGAGGTTCTCCGCGGCGGCCAGCACCTCCGCATCCACGGTCGTGGCAGAGCGGACGAGGAGGGCGTCAGCCTCCGGCACCGCGGCGAGCAGCTCCGCGCGATTTGGACCATCTACCCAACGGACCTCGACGGTGTCCCCGAGAGCATCGACGGTGGATTCTGCAAGCTTATCGGCGATAAGAACGACCGGCTTCGACATAACTTCCTTTACTAGTCAGAATTGGAGATGCCGAGAAGTGTAGTTTATTCTTTCCAGCCCTGAGTGATTTTATGCGTGAATTCTGTCACTGAACCGAATTCCGGCCCGAGGGCCACGATCGGCCCGTCTGATAGCCCCGCTGTAATCGCCGCGCCGGCCTTCGTCGCTGTCGGATCCTGGTCCTCCATCACGAACACCGTACCGCCATATGCGGTGGCATTCACCACATTGGCCAAGGGACTATCTTTCGTCGCCACGATAACCGGTGCCATTTGCGCATCACGGCGCGCTTGCGCGGGAATCGCCGGCATCTTCTCCTTGGTAAGGTGCTGCGGCAGCGGCTCCCACGCGGCCTTGAGCTCCGTTTTCGTGGAGGAATCCAAGCGGGCGATGGTATCAACCATGCGCTCACGGTTCACCACCACTTTGGAATCAAAACGAAAAGCGGTGTACTCCCCCAACGCCTTGGTGTTTCCTGGGTCGTGGATAACCTCGAGTTGCCCGTTCTGGCTAGCCCACGGCACGTTGCCGATAACGAGGATTTGATCAACGTCAAGGTCATTGATCAGTTGTGAAATCTGCGGGCGAATCGAATCATCGTAGGTCACCATGGGAACGCGCTGCGACACACTCAACGTCGCCGCCCGCAAGGCCGCAGCATCTGTCTCCTCGGCCAGGATCAGCGTATTACTCTCCTTGAAGAATAAGCGTGCCGAGTCTATTCCCCAGCGATCCCCAACAACGGTAACTTCATTGGCGAATTGCGGATCAATGAGCCGCAGGCGGTTTTCCTCACTCGCCCGAGCCAGGTCAATTTCCGACTCAGGCAGAGCGGTGATGTCTTGAGTCAAGAGGGGCTCACCGCGTCCCAGCGATGAGCACCCCACGACCCCCAGAGCGGTCATGCCCAGCAGCACCACCGAGGACACGACCTTTAGCCCACGTGGAGATGGAACCTTAACGAGCAAAGGCCTGCGGCCCCTCCTCGCCACCAGAGAGGTTCGCCTCGTCCACGTCACGCACTACCTTTTTGTTGAGCGCGTATTCAACAATGCCGACGAAGCGCTCGCGGCGGTCAGCAAAGAACTGGTGCACAGTCTTCGCGGTCAACAGATCCGGTTCCAGTTCATGGGAGGCCAGCACGCTATCAAACTCAGCATCCTCCATGATCGACTTCGACTGCACGCGCGGCAGGTAGCGCTCGGGCGAATGCCCATCGATGACAACCTCGGTGCGCTTGCCCATCGGAGTGCGGTTCAGCACGGAGTTTGCCAGCACGCCGCTGACGCCGTGACGCTCACACCAGCGAAGCGGGAAGACGGGGAAGAAGCCCGGCTGCAGCTCCTCAAAGCTATGGCGGCTAAACGGACGGCCCGTACGCCAGTCCTTCGCGCCACGAGCCATGAGCAGGGCATACAGACCGTGCCACACCCCGTCGTGCTCCCCTACCGACAACAGGCGGGACTCGCGGAAGGAGGCATCTCGGACGGTCTTTGGAACATCCTCGGTGTCGCCGGCGACCCACGCGGTGACCTCGTCAACATCGCGCGCTGCACGTAGCTTCACGGCGGAGGAGCCGTAGAGCTCACCAAAGACGCCGCTCCAGAACCACTGATTGAGGCGGTCCCAGGCATCCTGATTCGACAGCACGCCCTTCTTCTCAGCTAGACGCGCCAGAATAACCGCCAGCGGAATGATCTGCTCGGAATAAGGAACCTGCTCAAGGGAAAGTATGCAACGCTCAGCCAGGAACTCTGCGACTTCGCGGAAAGTAATCACCAGGGTCTGCGAAGCCTTGCGGTATTCGGCGAGCGAGAGCTGCAGGATGTCTTCGCGCTGGCCGCCGGCATTGCCCTTCTCCCCCGACACCAACAGCGATACTGCCGAGAGGAATTCATTGCGGCCGATGCCGTCGAGCGCTGGGAAGGCACGTAGCTGCTTCTCGACGCCTGCCCAGTCCTCCGCCAAGTGGAAGTCCGGGTCCTCGGAGGCAAAGACTGCCGTGAGGAGGTCGAAGACATCCATCTGTAATCCGGCCGAGTTCACCTGGGCAAAGATGGAGCCGATACCAGCGCTGGCCGTTTCGCGGGAAAGGCGAATCATCGGCACAGTGTAGCCGGACAGCGGGCGCAGGATGCGGTTATTGAAGGCAGCGACGACATCGCGGTTGGCGCCATCGTTGGCAGCGGCGAGCTCGAAGAGCATGCTGGTGCCTTCCTCACTCAGCAACGCCGAAACCGGGATGCAGCACGCCTGCACTGCGGCCTCGCGACTATCCAAGGTGCCCTCGATGTCCGGCGCGAAGTGGGAGCGCAGTTCGCCGTGCTGGTTGATGGCGAAGACAGCTTCATCCGGCATGATGTCCTCGGAGGTAGCTTTGCGCAGGTCCACGAAGTACTTGCGGGAGACTTTCTTGGAGCGGAAATCGGTGGTATCCACAAAGCCCTCACCGCGGAAGCAGTGATACAGGGTGGTGAGCCTCTGTTGCCCATCGAGCAGGAGCAGGCCGGGGTTCACCCCAGTGTTAGGCGCGCCCGCGAGAGGCCGTGGCCGAAAGCGCATGGCTTCATTGCGGGTATCCAAGGCCATGAATGCACCGAGCGGGTAGCCGCGCAGGACGGTGACGATCAGCGATCGAATTCGGTCTTCATCCCAGGCATAGGAGCGCTGGAAATCGGGCAGCTGAATATCACCGCGATCGATGCGAGCGAAAAGGTCATTAAGGTCATAGCTTGGCGTAGAGAAACCCATGGCCCCGAGCCTACAACTAAATGTGGGAATATGCCCGTTTATGTGCGAACATCACATCAAAAGGAAATCCCGCTGACCAATGGCCAACGGGATTCTTTAGTCGAAGCGCAGTTTAGGCAGTTGCATCCAACGGATTCTTGACCCAGCTCATGAGGTCACGCAGCTGGGAGCCGGTCTGCTCAATCGGGTGGGAGTTCACCTTGGCGCGCAGCTCCTCCAGCTCCTTATTGCCGCCCTCTACGTTGGCGACGAGGCGCTTGACGAAGGTGCCGTCCTGGATATCAGTGAGGACATCCTTCATGCGTTCCTTCACGGAAGCGTCGATGACGCGCGGGCCGGAGAGGTAGCCACCGAACTCAGCGGTGTCGGAACAGGAGTAGTTCATGTTCTTGATGCCGCCCTCAACGATGAGGTCAACGATAAGCTTCAGCTCGTGGCAGACCTCGAAATAAGCCATCTCAGGCTCATAGCCAGCTTCAGTCAGGACCTCGAAGCCGTTCATGATCAGGTACTCCACGCCACCGCACAGGACCGCCTGCTCACCGAAGAGATCGGTCTCAGTCTCATCCTTGAAGGTGGTTGGGATAACGCCGGCGCGGGCACCGCCGATGGCCGCAGCATAGGACAGGGTCAGCTCGCGCCCCTCGCCCTTCGGATCCTGCTCGGTGGCGATCAGGCAGGGAACGCCCTTGCCGTCGACGAACTGGCGGCGAACCAGGTGGCCCGGGCCCTTCGGAGCAACCATGCCGATGGTGATGTTCTCCGCCGGCTTGATCAGGCCAAAGTGGATGTTGAGGCCGTGGCCGAAGAACAGCGCGTTGCCGTCCTCCAGGTTCGGCTCGATATCATCTGTAAAGATCGTCGCCTGGGAGGTATCCGGCGCCAGCAGCATGATGACATCAGCCCACTTGGCGGCCTCAGCGTTGCTGAAAACCTTGAAGCCAGCCTCCTCTGCCTTCTCGCGGGACTTCGAGCCCTCGCGCAGGCCGATGGCGACCTCAACGCCGGAATCACGCAGGTTCATAGCGTGGGCGTGGCCCTGGGAGCCGTAGCCGATGATGGCGACCTTGCGGCCCTGGATGATGGTCAGGTCTGCATCAGATTCGTACAGAGTCTCAATAGCCATGTTTGATGTTCCTTTTCTTTTTGGGTTCGTTCGCACTACGCATCCAGTAGTGACTCGGTCTATTGAATTTGTATCACACTTTGGGACAGTTTGCCCACATTGTGAGATTTTATTTCGTCGGTGCCATTGCCTTCGGGCCGCGTCCCAGTGCGACGTTGCCAGATTGCACCAGTTCGCGGATACCGAAGGGCTCGAGGACGTCGAGAAGCGCCTGCAGCTTGCCCGGGGTACCGGTGGCCTCAACCACCACGGACTCCGGCGATACATCCACGATGCGTGCGCGGAAGATGTTCACTGCATCGACCACCTGAGGGCGGTTAGAGTTATCCGCGGCTACCTTCACCAACATGATGGAGCGCGCAATCGTGTTCTCTTCCTCGAGCTCAACCACCTTGAGCACCGGGACGATTTTGTTGAGCTGCTTCGTCACCTGCTCGATGATGACCTCGGAGGCATCCACGACGATGGTCAGGCGGTTAATGCCTTCCGTCTCGGTCCGAGCGGACACCAGCGAGATGAGGTTATAGCCGCGGCGGGTGAACATGCCGGTCACACGGGAGATGATGCCCTCGATATCCTGAACCCGCACGGAGAGGATGTGTCGGGTGATGTCGTCTTTAGCCATTGTTTTCGGCCTCCTCGAGAGATTCGTGGATGTCGGCCGGTTCCTCGGCCGCGGACTCATTGTCATCAAACAGCGGGCGCAGGCCCAGGGCGTACTGGATCTCCTCATTGGAGGCACCGCCACCAATCATTGGCCACACCTGGGCATCCTGGCCCACGATGAAGTCAATAACCACTGGGCGGTCATTAATTGAGCGCGCACGCTCAATCGCGGGGCCGATCTCTTCTGCTGTGGTGACGCGAATGGACTCGCAGCCCAAGGCTTCGCTGAGCTTGACGAAGTCCGGCACATACTCGTCGTGCTCGCGCAGCTTGGTGTGGGAGTACTTGTTGTCATAGAAGAGCGTCTGCCACTGACGCACCATGCCCAGGTTGCCGTTATTGATCACGGCAACCTTGATGGGAAAGCCTTCCACGGCCGCGGTGGTCAGCTCCTGGTTGGTCATCTGGAAGCAACCATCGCCATCGATAGCCCAGACCTCTCGCTCCGGGCAGGCAGCCTTTGCCCCCAGCGCCGCGGGCACGGCGTAGCCCATCGTGCCGGCGCCACCGGAGTTGATCCAGCTGCGGGGGTGCTCGAAGTCGAGGAACTGCGCCGACCACATCTGGTGCTGGCCCACGCCCGCACAGTAGATAGCCTCCGGGCCGACAATGGAGCTGAGCTTTTGGATAACCTCTTGCGGGTTGAGCAGGCCATCTGACGTCGGCTCAAAGCCGCGCGGGAAGCGGCGCTGCATGTTCCCCAAATACTCCATCCACGGACCAATTCGCGGGGCATCCAGCTCCGCATCATTGGCATAAGCCTTGGTCAGACGCAGAAGCACCTCGCGGGCATCGCCCACGATCGGAACAGCCACCTCGCGGATTTTGCCGATTTCCGCCGAGTCAATGTCGGCATGAATCACCTCGGCGTGGGGAGCAAAGGTGTCCGTATTACCGGTCACGCGGTCGTCGAAGCGTGCGCCCACGGCGATGATAAGGTCCGCGCGCTGCAGGGCCGCCACCGCGGGCACGGTTCCGTGCATGCCGGGCATGCCCATGTGCTGCGGATGATTATCCGGGAAGGCACCGAGAGCCATGAGCGTGGTCACCACAGGGATTCCGGTTAGCTCCGCGAACTCGCACAGCTCGCGGGAGGCCTCGGCCTTGATGACGCCGCCGCCAACGTAGAGCACCGGACGCTCGGCGCGCGCAATACGCTGAACAGCCTGGGCAATCTGACGCGGGTGCGGAGTAGTCGTGGGCTTGTACCCCGGTAGCTCCGGCATCACTGGGCCCGAATATTCCATATAGGCGTTCTGCACGTCCTTCGGAATATCCACGAGCACAGGCCCTGGGCGCCCAGTGGCGGCCAAATGGAAGGCTGCCGCGATCGCCCCGGGGATATCTTCTGCCTTGGTGACGATGAAGTTGTGCTTCGTAATTGGCATCGTCACGCCACGGATATCAGCCTCTTGGAAGGCATCGGTGCCCAGCAGGGAGCTGCCCACCTGGCCCGTGATTGCCACGACAGGAATCGAGTCCAGGTTAGCGTCAGCCAGCGGGGTCACCAGGTTGGTCGCACCCGGGCCGGAGGTAGCAATCATGACGCCGACCTTTCCGGATGCTTGGGCGTAGCCTTCGGCTGCATGGCCGGCCCCCTGCTCGTGGCGGGTGAGCACGTGGCGCAGCTTCGTGGATTCAAAGAGGGCGTCGTACAGCGGAAGCACGGCGCCACCCGGAATGCCGAAGACAAGCTCGGTGCCGAGATCTTCGAGGGTGCGGACAATGGCGTGTGCGCCCGTGATGCGCTCGGGCGCCCGCTGTGGCGGTGTGGAAGCTGTCACGGTTGATGTGCTCCTTCAGTGGGGTGGGTGGTGAAGAGATCATCCAACGAGTAACGCCCCCGTCTTTCCTTCCTGGGTGTGAAGGTAACGGGGGCGCTTGCTGGTCGACGTCACTTGTGGACTCGCTACGGCTCGCGCCGCCCGGGTACTACTACGAGGTGAAGTCGAATAATGATCATGGGACAAACTGTACACTGATAGAAACACCACCGCTGGCATTTACCCCCATTTTTGGGATCTTTTTCTCATTTTGCGAGATTGCACAGGTGGGGCGGTTCGCCACCGCGCCGCACAGTCAATTACGATGGCCCACTATGACGTCCTCACATCCGCAGAACGCATCAACTCGTGCCGAACACCCCACGGCCGAAACGTTCAAGCCCACCCGCGAACACCTCCTCGGCATTGGCATCCTCGCCGCCATTGCATTTCTCAGCATTGGCTGGGCCCCGAAGTACCTCTTCTGGGTACTCATCTTCCCAGTGCTGGCCATCTGGTGGGTTCTACGCGCACGCACCACCGTCGACGGCAAGGGCATCCACATCACCTATGGCTTCCGCGGCCCCAAGAACATCGAGTGGGGCAACTTCAAGGGAATCGGCTTCCAGCGCTCGCGGGCCTACGCCCGCACCACAAGCGGCAACAACTTCAACCTGCCGGGAGTGACCTTCAACTCCCTCCCCCGCCTTGCCGCCGCTTCCAATGGGCGCATCCCCGACGCATTGACTGCAGGCCGCAACGCCGCCGACGACAAGGTCATCATCGTCCACCGCGATGGCCAGCAAGTCCTCCTCACCAAGGAGGAATACGCCGAGTACCTCAAGAAACACCCCGAATTAAAGGATTAACCATGTACCCGCTCCGCTCCAAAGTCACGACTGTTGGCCGCCAGGCATCCGGTGCGCGCGCACTATGGCGCGCTACCGGCTCCAAGGAGAGTGACTTTGGCAAGCCAATCGTCGCTATTGCCAACTCCTTTACCCAGTTCGTCCCCGGCCACGTCCACCTCAAGAACGTCGGTGACATCGTGGCCGATGCCGTGCGCGAAGCCGGCGGTGTGCCCAAGGAATTCAACACCATTGCCGTCGACGATGGCATCGCCATGGGCCACGGCGGCATGCTGTACTCCCTGCCTTCACGCGAAATCATCTCCGATTCCATCGAGTACATGGTCAACGCCCACACTGCCGACGCCCTAGTGTGCATCTCCAACTGCGACAAGATCACCCCGGGTATGTTGAACGCCGCACTGCGCCTCAACATCCCCACCATCTTCGTCTCCGGCGGCCCGATGGAAGCCGGCAAGGCCGTTGTTGTCGATGGCGTGGCGCACGCGCCGACGGATCTGATTACGGCAATCACGGCGTCGGCAAGCGACGCCGTCTCCGACGAGGGCCTAACCCGCGTGGAGGAATCCGCCTGCCCCACCTGTGGTTCCTGCTCCGGCATGTTCACCGCCAACTCCATGAACTGCCTCACCGAAGCGCTCGGACTCGCACTGCCAGGCAACGGCACCACGCTGGCCACCCACAGCGCACGCCGCGATCTCTTTGAACAAGCCGGCCACACCATCGTCGAGATGTGCCAGCGCTACTACGGCGAAGAGGATGACGCAGTCCTCCCCCGCTCGATTGCGACCAAGGAAGCTTTCACCAACGCCATGGCCTTGGATATGGCCATGGGCGGTTCCACCAACACCATCCTCCACACGCTGGCCGCCGCGCAGGAGGGCGAGGTGGACTTCACTCTGGAGGATATCAACGAGATTTCCTACCGCGTGCCTTGCCTGTCCAAGGTGGCGCCCAACGGCACCTACCACATCGAGGACGTGCACCGCGCCGGCGGCATCCCCGCCATTCTGGGCGAGCTGCGTCGCGCCGGCCACTTGAACCTCAAGGTCCATACCGCGCTCTACCACAACGCCGAGGAGTGGCTCGACGAGTGGGATATCCGCGGTGGCAAGGCTACCGACGCTGCCCGCGAGCTCTTCTTCGCCGCCCCCGGCGGTGTGCGCACCACCGAGCCTTTCAGCCAATCCAATCGCTGGGATGAGCTCGACACGGACGCTGCCAATGGCTGCATCCACGACGCCGAGCATGCCTTCTCCTCCGACGGCGGCCTGGTCGTCCTACGTGGCAACCTCGCCCCCAACGGGGCCATCGTCAAGGCTGCCGGCGTTGACGAGGAACTGTGGACCTTTACCGGCCCAGCCCGCGTGGTGGAATCCCAGGAAGAGGCCGTATCCATCATCCTGAAAAAGGAGGTCCAGCCTGGCGATGTCATCGTCATCCGCTACGAGGGCCCCGCGGGCGGTCCCGGCATGCAGGAGATGCTGCACCCGACTTCCTTCCTCAAGGGTTCCGGCTTGGGCAAGGCCTGCGCCTTGATTACCGATGGCCGCTTCTCCGGCGGTACCTCCGGCCTGTCCATCGGCCACATCTCCCCCGAGGCTGCCCACGGCGGCCTCATTGGCCTAGTGGAAAACGGTGACCCCATCACCATCAACATCCGCGAGCGCCAGCTCACCCTCGACGTGGACGACGACGTCTTGGAGCGCCGTCGCGCCACCGAGGAGCAGCGCGAGAAACCCTGGACGCCGAAGGACCGCAACCGCCCAGTCACCAAGGCACTGCGCGCCTACGCCAACATGGCCACCTCCGCTGACCGTGGTGCGGTGCGCGTGGTGGATGGCTACGTCAATTAGAGTATGGGGCGATGAATTTCGCCACTAACGCCGCAAGGCGCACACTCCTGACCGCCGCCGGGCTCATCATTGGCCTGGTGGGCGTCATCCGCCACGTCCTCCACACGGACTACCCTGTGGACATGATCATTTACCGTGAGGGCGTGCGCGCCTTCATGGAGGGCCGCTCGGTCTACTCGGAGCCCATGTACGCCGGGGATTTGGCGCTCCCCTTTATCTACCCGCCCTTCGGGGCACTGGTCATGGTGCCGCTGACAGCCTTTGACTGGATGAGTGACGCCCTGGCGGGCGATATCATGATCGTCCTCTCGGACGCCCTGGTCTTTGCGTGCCTCTACGCGATCTTCCGCGCACTCAAGGTGCCGCACCTGTGGCCCACCGTGGCTATTGCGTGGGCCGCGGCTATATTCTTTGAGCCGATCCGCCTCAACAACGGTTTTGCGCAGATCAACATCGTCATCATGGCGCTGGTCATCTTCGATCTCGTCCCCCGCAAGCGCAAGCTCCCGCAAGGCTGGCTGATAGGCCTCGCGGCAGCCATCAAGATCACCCCGTTGGCCATGCTGCTCTACTTCCTGCTGCGCCGCGAGTGGAAGCCAATCCTCACGGCCTTCGCCTCCACTGTCGTGGCTACGCTGTTGGCCGCGGCCTACCGCTGGGAGGCCTTTGTCGAATTCTTCAGCTCGAAGCTTCTCGATATGGGCTCGGGCGCAGACTTCGGCGTGGCTACGGACTATCAGTCCAATTCCTCGCTCAAGGGTGTCATCCAGCGACTCTTCACCTCCCAAGAGGCCATGGATAACAACGGTATGCTCATCAACGTGCTGTGGCTCGTGGCTGCGCTCACGGTCATCGGCCTCGGCTCCGCACTCATCCTGGCTCAGATGCGGCGCGGCCTGCTTGTCGACGCCCACCTCACCACCGCCACCATCATGTTGCTCATCTCCCCCGTCTCGTGGTCCCACCACTGGGTGTGGCTGTCGCTCATCGTGCCGGTTCTGGTCTACCGCGCATGGTCCTGGCGGAATTCCACCTGGGTCGCTGGCAGCTTGCTGGCTGTTCTCGCGGCTTGGGCAGGCATGCTGCTGACCGTTCCGCCGAAGTGGTGGTTCGGCGATAGCATCGATGTCCACGCGATGCCGCTGTACCAGAAGTTCTTGGTTGATGACTTCGTGTGGCTGGCACTACTCAGCTGGATTCTCTACGCCATCTGCCTCAAGGCTCAAGGCGCTCATTCCGACAAGCCACATACTGAGCTCGCTGCGGCCCAAACCAACTAAGCCCCGAAACGCAAAACTGCCCGTTCTGCCAAAGTTGTTCGCCGCGCCTGCGGCGGGCTCAGGTGGTGAATGCATCTATACAGCTGGGAGGTTGTGTAGATGTCAGGTGATGAGAAACTACGTGAGCGGTATGTGCAGGCGTATCTGCATGATGCGCGTCCGATGTCGGTGATCCTCAAGGAGTTGGGTGGCTTGAAGGCTCAGGCGAGGGTGTGGCGCCAGGCTGAGGGCCTTAGCCGCGGCAAGCGCCATCGGAGCCTGAATGAGGATAAGTACAAAGATCAATACCAAAAGATCATTGCTCTTGTAGAAAGCGGCCAGTCTGCGTATAGCGCACTGAAAGAGACAGGTTTCCCACAGACCGCTTACCGATACCTTGCGCGAGACGGTATTGAACTCGCCAACAACAGTCGCGGTGGAGCCATACAAATTGAGCGGGATCGCATTGCTAAAGCTTTGAAACTTGTTAATGCTGGCAAAAGCTATAAGGAAGTCGGCCAGGTAGTTGATCACTGCGCTGACACTGTGAAAACGTGGCACCATAATCGCATGTCTGGGCGTTTGGTGCTCAATGATCATCCCACCGAATCCGAATCGAAGGTAGGACGCGGAAAACGTCTTATCCGCCATAACCGAATAGCGATGGCCTATCTGCTGAAGTAGGGCCATTCTCATCGTGAGATTGCAGCCCAGCTTGGCCGGAATCAGTCGACGATTAGCAGGGAAATCGCCCGTGGGATGACTGAGCATGGCTACGATGCCCTCGTGGCGCAAAACCGTGCTGTAGACCGTTTAGCCAGGCCTAAACCCCGTAAACTCGATACCAACCCGCAGTTGCGGGCCTTTGTCATCGAGGGGTTGAACACGAAGTGGTCACCTTCCCCTTGGCTGCTGAGCCCTGCCCCTAGGAACAAAAATCGGGGCACTTCACTTCTGCTCTGAACCAGTGCGCCCTCTGGGCTAGAATTGGACTGCTATCTACACTTTCCTAGGAGAAGGGGGTTATGTTAATGAGACGCATGATGGCGCGGATAGGGTTCACTAGTATTGTCTCCCTATTACTCTCCTCTTGTAGTTTTGATGACCCATTGGCTTCTCATCTCGCGTCCCTAGGACGATCGGGACATGCAATCCCCGTTACTGAGTCCATCACACTGGAGGAACTCTACGGACCAGAGTGGACTGAGTTTTCGCTCGTGTGCCCATACACTCCGTATCAAACAGTCAAAGAAACACTTATGGCAGATGATCCCCCTGTTCCAGAACACGGCTTCTCCGATCATGAAAACTTCCTCTTTCTTAGAGGAAAGGGCGACAGCGAACAATGGGTGAAGTTCTCTCGAAAGGCTCTCGATCTGTGTTCTCCATCAAGTCCGCCTTCTTTAACCATGGAGTCAACGACAGTTGCTCTCAGTTTTTCTCTGGATAATCCGGGTAGTGCTTGGATTCTAACCGGCTTGAACAAGTAGTCATATGGGCTCGCTGCTTGATGTGCATGATTCCGCCACGACTGTCGATAAGTTAATCGAGATGTTTACCGGAAAAATACGCAACACCACCAAAACACTGACCTGGGACCAAGGTGTGGAACTAGCCCAAGTAGACAGGCTGAGCATCGAACGTGGGCTCGCAGTCTACTTCTGCGATCCACACTCACCCTGGCAGCGTCCTACCAACGAAAACACCAACGGGCTAGTCCGAGACTTCCTACCCAAAGGAAGCGACTTTAGTACCCTGACCGATAAGGGCGTTCAACACATTCAAGACCCACTCAACGGGCGCCCCAGAAAAGTCCTCAACTGGTACACACCAGAAGGGAAAATCCAAGAACTATTCAAGTGATGCATCCACCACTTGAAACCGCCTGCGGCGGGCGGGAAAACTTTGGCAACATTGGCACCTCAGCGACGCCATACTATGCGCCCAACTCAGCCCTCAGCTAAATCCTTGAGTGCTGCCAAGTGATCGTCGAAGGCAATCTTGCCTTGCTCAGTCAATGCGACCCACACCGAGTCCTTAGCGCGGCTGGTGCCGTATTCGCGGAAGCGAGTCACGTATCCGGCCTGTTCTAGCGCTCCGAGCTGCTTGGATAAGGAGGCGTCGGAAAGCTCCGTGTGATCGCGCAACATAGCGAATTTCATCTCACGGTTGACGTCTCCTCCCTGCGTGGCGCCGAAGGCATTGAGCGTGGCGCAAATTTTAAAGCGGTTGAGCGGGTGAATGATCGGATCGAGTTCACTCATCGCGGCATCCTATTCAGCGCACCGGTGTGCAGCGTCCAAAAGACCGACAGACTGCACAGCACACCCGCGATGCACGAGGCAATAACGTGCCCTTCAACAAAGGGATTGAACAGTGCCGGCAGAAACATAAACCCCAATCCTGCGTAGAAGCGCCAGGTCACATTCCTGGAGGCGTGCGGATCAACCTTCTGACGCATCGAATCCCGCACCCCCGTGCGGTAAAAGACGGCAAGACTCACCAAGAGCGCGAGTACAAGAAGCAGTCCGCCAACAAGAACGAGAGGATGGACGTAATCCTTGATCCACATGTAGGCAAACCACGCGCCGTACGCGGCCGATGCGAGCAAGCTCAGCCAGATAGGCGGCCGCTTCGCTGCGGCCACCTGCTGTTGCTCCTCAAATGCGAGTGCGTCTCGAACATCCTGATCAGACAAAACTAAAGCTCCCCTCCTGCGGCACCAAAGTCATTGTTTTCCATCACGGAAACCAACTTACTTTACGCAATGGAAAACAACAACAGTTGGTGTATAACTGCAGGCTGGGAACTTAAGTAGGCGCTAAAACTCTTAGCTCAACGGGTTAACGCCAGCGCCAAACCACCAGATAGCCACGAGCGCAGCAACGCCGATGACGATGAAGACCCACGAGGTTGCCAGTGGGCGGCGGGTCCAGGAGCGATTGAAGTCAAGGGAGATGAATCCCGGACCGGTGAACTGCAGGGCCACCGCGATAACAAAGAGCACCAGACCCAGCCAGACGCTCTCATTCCAGGCAAAGACATCCAATCCGGCACCGGAGGCGTTGAGGCCGTGAATAGCGGAGAAGCCTGTGACGATGAGGCCGAACATGGCCGCCAGCGGTGTAACTAGACCCAGAAGCAGGAAGGCACCGGCAATGAGCTGGACGGTGGGCACGCCGATGGCCAAGGCCACCGCCATGGTGTACTCACTGAACTCGTTCTCCAAGCCTGACAGCCCCTCGTTGCCGCCGAGCTTGAAGAAGGTCGAAGCACCCGCCACGAGCAGGTAAACGCTGAGCGCCAGGCGCACGAAAAGCAGACCAAAGTCAATGGTGCCGCGGCGGGCCGACGGGTGCTTTTCTTCTACGGCCTCCGCCTCGGTTGCGGTGACTGGCTCAGCCGCAGGGTCAGCCACGGCAACGGCGCTGGGCTCTTCATCAGCCTCAGCCGCCGGCATTGCAGTCGTTTCCGTATCGGTTCCTGCCGTCGCCTCCGCGCGTGGGAAAGCAGTAGTTTCAGTTTCAGTATCAGCGGCAGAGCTGTCGAAAGACAGGGATTCCTTGGAGGCGCTTTCAAAGGTTTCGGTCTTCGCCTCGGGTTCGGCCTCAACGGCGGACTCTTCAGCCTTCTTTGGCTTGATCACCTGCGGCTCGGCGCGCCCCGGGCGCTGGAAGAGACTGCTCTTCTTCGGCTTTTCGGCCGCAGCTTCCGCGGGGGTGCTGTCCTTCACGGAGTCTTTGCCCGTGTAGGTCGGGATATCGTCATCAAAGTTGGTGGCTTTATCAGGAGTTTTATCGCTCATACCTCCAACTTAAGGCAGCGCAGCACCCTTATGGTGCATCTTTACCGGCGCGGCGCGAAGCTAAAACCGCATGGCCAGCGTTTAAGACGTCTTCGGTGAGATCGGCAAGCAATTCCGACTCCAGCCGCCAGCGTTGCCAGTAGAGGTCGATGTCGAGCGGGAAGTCGTCGAGAAGCACCAGCTCCCCGGACTCCAGCAATGGCTGGGCCTGCAGGCGTGGCACCAAGCCCCAGCCCAGCCCGTAGCGCACGGCCTCCACATAACTCTCAGAGGAGGGAATCTGAGATACCCGTGTGCGCAGGACGTGGGAGTCGATGAAGCGTTCACGCATGGCGTCATCCAAGGTGGCGTCGTTTGGCCCGAAACCCACGATCGGCAGCGTCTCCCAGTCCTCGAAGGTCTCCGCCAGCTCCGGCGCGGCGACGGCAAAATAGCGCATGGTACCGAGATACGTGGATTCGCAGCCGGAGACCGGTGTTTGCTCGCGTGTCACAGCTCCCAGAACGTCACCGCGGCGCAGCATTGCGAGCGTGCGGGCCTCATCTTCGATGCGGATGCGCAGCGCCGCCGCACCGCGCTCGGCGGTGCGCTGGATTACAGGACGAAACCACGTGGCCAGGGAATCCGAGTTGATGGCAACGGTCAGTGGCACGCGGGACAACCGCTCGGTAAGCCGCGCATCCGCTTCCGCCTGGACCAGTGCCATGCGCCGCGCGGCTTGGGCAACGATCTCCCCCGCCTCAGTCACGGTGACGGGGGTCCCGCGGCGCAGGAGTATTCGGCCCGTCGACACCTCCAGTGCCTTGATGCGCTGGCTCACGGCCGAGGGAGTGATTCCCAACACAGCCGCGGCACCCTCGAAGGAACCTTCATCGATAATGGCCAGCAGTGTTTCGGTATGCAGCGGGTTCATGAAGCAATATTAAACCAGATGTAGAACATTTAACTGGACTTCATATGTCGATATACGCACACTAGAAGCCATGTCAGTATTGCTCGCAGGATTTGCGCTGGGCCTGTCCCTCATCATCGCCATCGGACCGCAGAATGCCTACATCATCAAGATGGGCATTAAACGCGACCATGTCGGCCCCATCCTGTTGGCATGCTTGCTTTCCGACGTCATCCTGATCACCGGCGGCACCGCCGGCGTCGGCGTCCTTGTGGAGCGCTTCCCCACCGCGCTCGTCGTGGTGAAGTACCTCGGCGCGGCCTACCTCATCTACTTCGGCTTCACGTGCTTCCGCGATGCCTTCAAGAAGGAACAGGAAGCGCTTGTCATTGAGGAAACCGCACCGGTGGCCCAAGTGGTTGATGAGAATTCGGGTTCCTCTGGGACACCGGGGAACTCAGTGCTTACGAAGATCCGCCCCCGCATGCGCTCGAAATCCTGGGTCAGGCCTGTCCTTGGCGCATTGGCGCTGACGTGGCTCAACCCCTTGGCCTACGTCGACGCGCTGGTCATGCTGGGCTCCATTGCAAACCAGTACGGCGACCAGCGCTGGGTGTTTGCAACCGGCGCCATCATGGCCAGCGCAGTGTGGTTCCCCTCCTTGGGCTTTGGCGCCTACAAGCTCTCCCACGTGCTGGCCAAGCCTACGACGTGGCGCGTCGTCAACATCGTCATCGGCTGCGTCATGTTTGCGCTAACAGCGAAGCTCTTGCTCCACTAGTTCTTCTGTGATTCCTCGGGGAGGTCCTCATCCTCGGCGGGGTCTCCCACCGCGCCGGTTTCTTCCACCCAGGCCTTGATCTCTTCGTCGCTGCGGTCCTGCTCCACGGCGTCGCGCTCGGTGTAATAGGAGTGATCGTTGCGGTTTTCTTCCCACTCTTCCTTGTCGAAGTCGAGCTCCTCGTCCGAATCCAGCTCATCGACCACATCGGAGACGAGATCCTCAAAGAGGGCTTCATCATCCATGTTGGAATCGGCGATCTGCTGACCAATCTCATCGTCGTAACGCGCTGCGTCATATTCCGAATCGGGGTGCAGCTTCAGGTGAAGCAGGGCGCGGATGCGCTCGCGGCGCAAGCCTTCATCCTTGATCTTGCCCAGGGAGCGCAGCCATCCAACCACCAGGATGACGACGAGGACGATGCCCATGTAGCCCAGAACCGGGTACACATACTGCATGAGCGCCTTGAAGCCGGCGAAGGAAACCGCGAAACCTGCAAGGCAGCCGGCGATAAAGATGATGCGGTACTTGGACTCGTTGCCGGAGGACAAACGCTTACCCAGCGCATAGAACATGCCGATGGCCGTGTTGAAGATCATCAGGTAGATGATGACTGCCATGATAACGCCAAGGACTGGGTGAACGTTGTCCACTAGGGTCAGCATCGGAATATCTGAATCTCCCACATTCTCCGCGTTCATCAGCAAGGAGAAACCAGCGATACCCATGAGCACCGCGTACACCGCGCCGCCTACGATGCCACCAACGCCGGCCTCGCGCGGGCTGATGTTATCGCCACCGATCACCAAGGACATCGATACAGCCAGAATGAGGGCGAGGCCGTTGTAGTTCAGCGCGGAGACCAACCAATTCGAGATCGGGGACTCAATCGCTTCAGAGGCGCTAATCGCCGCATCAACGCTCTCCGGCATGTGCAGCAAGGTATAGGTGCCCACGAAAAGAACGGCGATGATGATGGTCGGGGTCAAAAGGCCGATAACTTGGGAGACCTTGTCTACGTCGAACATACCCGTAACCATGACAAGCACGAGCATGAGCAACGAACCTACCCAGGCAGGCCAACCGAACTGCTGCTCCATGTTGGAGCCAGCACCTGCCAGCATGACAAAGCCCACCGCAAACAGCGTGAGAATCACCGCAACATCAAGAATGCGCGAGATGATCGGGTGGGTAATGTTGCGGAAGACTTGGTTGTGTTCGCTGGCGTGGAAGTAGCTTCCTAGTTGAAGAAAGACTGTACCGGCGAGCGTCATCACCAAACCGGCAACCAGGATTCCCCACATGCCGGAAATACCGAAGGACGTAAAGTACTGGACAACTTCCTGTCCCGTGGCAAAGCCCGCACCCACGAGCAAGCCAATGAAGGACAAAGCGATGCCTACGACGTTTTTATAAGACACGTTTTCCTATCTGTTTTCTAGTTTCTTCTCTTTATGCTTTATAGCTAGCGCATAAAAACGCGCCATACCTTTGATGGAGTACGGCGGCACACTACTACCACGGTACTCCATCATGACAGGAAAACATGTGTGCGGCCGTAGAGAGCTTGCTCCAATGGCCGCTAAAGCATGAGGCGGCTCACCTCTTAATGCTCGGCAAACGTAGCGGTATCAATGACGAATCGGAACTTCACATCACCCGCAACGACGCGCTCATAGGCGGCATCGACGTCATCGACGCCCACCTTCTCAATGACCGCTCCCAGGCCGTGCTCGGCACAAAAATCCAGCATTTCCTGGGTTTCGGCGATGCCGCCGATGTTGTTGCCGGTGAGCACCTTGCCGCCGCCTACTAGGCGGTTGAGGCGCAATGGCAGGGCCTCCGGCGGCAGCCCCACGACAGACATGATGCCTCGCGGCTTGAGCATCCGCAGGTAGTCCTCGAGGCTGTACTCGGCGGAAATCGTAGAGAGGATGAAGTCGAACTCCCCGCGGTGGTTTTTGAAAAAGTCCTCTTCTTCGGTGGTGGCGAGCGTACGGTTCGCGCCGAGCTTCGCGGCCTCCTCAGCCTTGCGCGAGGTGCGTGAGATGACGGTGACATCCGCTCCCTTGGCAGCGGCAATCTGCACGCCCATGTGCCCCAAACCGCCGAGGCCCACGACGGCCACCTTCTGTCCTTCCTTGACGTCCCAGCGAGCCAGCGGAGAGTACGTGGTAATCCCTGCGCACAGCAGGGGCGCTGCAACGTCAAAGTCGAGTGCATCTGGAATGCGCAGGACGAAGTCCTGATTCACCACGACCTTCTCCGCATAGCCACCTTGGGTAATCGTGCCGTCGACGTCGGTGGAATTATAGGTGCCCACACCACCATTGAGGCAGTTCTGCTCCATTCCAGCTTGGCACTGCTCGCATTCGCCGCAAGAATTCACTAGGCAGCCGACACCGACGCGATCGCCCACTTGGAACTTGGTGACGTCCTCCCCCACGGCGGAAACCACTCCGGCGATCTCATGGCCCACGGTCAGCGGGAAATGCGCCTCACCCCACTCGTTACGAATGGTGTGGATATCCGAGTGGCAGATGCCCGCAGCCTTGATGTCGATGACGACGTCATCGGCGCGCGGGTCACGGCGCTGGATGGTCACAACCTTAAAAGGTTCGTTTGGGCCTGTCTTTTGGAGTGCTTTAGTAGAAATAGTCATGGCGACTACGGTACCCCGCAGCCGCCTGACCTCGCCTAATGGAAATTTATACCAATTAGGAGAGCTTCTTCGCAATCAGCTCGTTAACCTGCCCCGGGTCAGCCTTACCTTGGGTAGCCTTCATGACCGCGCCAACGATGGCGCCGGTGACCTTCTTGTTGCCGGCCTTGTACTTCTCCACGATGTCCGGGTTCGCAGCCAGGGCATCATCAACGGCCTTCTCGATCGCGCCGTCATCGCGCACGACCTCGAGCCCGCGCTTGGCGACGACCTCGTCGACATCCCCCTCGCCTTCGAGGACACCATCGACCGCCTTGCGAGCAAGCTTGGTGGTCAGCTTGCCTTCTTTGACCAGTTCGACCACGCGTGCGACCTGAGCCGGGGTGATATCGAGGGCGCTCAGCTCAACGCCCGCCTCATTAGCCTTACCGGTCAGGTAAGAAACCCACCAAGAGCGGGCCTCATCCGGGCTGGTTCCGGCTTCCACGGTTTCGATGATGAGATCCAAGGCGCCGGCGTTGACCAGATCGCGCATCTCCTCGTCCTTGAGGCCCCACTCCTCTTGGATGCGGGCGCGGCGAATCCACGGCATCTCTGGCAGGGTCTGGCGGATTTCCTCAACCCACTCGCGGGAGACAATCACCGGCGGCAGGTCCGGGTCGTTGAAGTAGCGGTAGTCCTCCGCGGTCTCCTTCGGGCGGCCCTTCGAGGTGGAGCCATCCGCTTCCTGATAGTGGCGGGTTTCTTGGACGATCTCGCCACCGTCGACAAGCACCTGCGCCTGGCGCTGCATCTCAAAGCGCACCGCCTGCTCGACGGAGCGCAGGGAGTTGATGTTCTTGGTTTCGGTGCGGGTGCCGAACTCTTCCTGGCCCACCGGGCGCAGCGACACGTTGGAATCCACGCGCATCGAACCCTGATCCATGCGGGCATCGGAGACCCCCAGCGCCGAGACGAGCTCGCGCAGTGCGGACACATAGGCGCGGGCAACCTCGGGGGCACGCTCGCCGGCGCCAACAATCGGCTTGGTCACAATCTCGATGAGCGGGATGCCCGCGCGGTTGCAATCCACCAGCGAGGAGGTCGCGCCATGGATGCGGCCGTCGGCACCGCCCAAGTGGGTGAGCTTTCCGGTGTCCTCTTCCATGTGGGCGCGCTCAATTTCTACGCGCCACTCGGTGCCGTCATCGAGGACGACGTCGAGGTAGCCGTCGTATGCAATCGGCTCATCATACTGAGAGATCTGATAGTTCTTCGGCTGATCCGGGTAGAAGTAATTCTTGCGGGCAAAGCGCGACGATTCCGCAATCTTGCAGTTCAGCGCCAGACCGATCTTGATGGCGCCTTCCACGCCCTTAGAATTCACTACCGGCAATGCTCCGGGCAGACCCAGCGAAACCGGGTCCACGTTGGAATTGGGGACTGCGTTGAAGTTCGTGGGCGAGGTGGAGAACATCTTGGTTTCCGTATTGAGCTCCACGTGAACTTCCATGCCCATTACGGGTTCGAACTTTTCCAGGACCTCGTCGTAGTCCATCAGGTCATACATCGCAGCAGTCATGCGTGCCATCTTAGTATGTTAACGCGTCACCGTGCGCAACCGCCTAACCCAACAAGGTGATGCCGTGCGTAATAAGAATTTTGGCGATCATCGCTGCTGGATAGACCATGGCATAGCCCAAGGACACACGCTGATCAGTGCTCGTCCGATTATTCACAAAGGCGAGAACTGCCGGTTGAGTCTGAGCTCCGGCCATAGCACCCGCCGTCTTTGTAGCGCCGACGCGCAGGAATCGGCGCATCACAAAGGCAAACCCGAATGCAACCAGCGTTGTGATGATGATGCCAAGGAGAAGAATCTTCCACCACGCGCCGCCTGTAAAGGCACCGGCGATCTCCCCGCCCGCATTCGTTCCGGCTTGGGCCAAGAAGAGCAACAGGCCGAGCTCGGAAAGAATCGTATTAGCTGAGTGAGGTAATGCGGTCACTGTATTGCCGATTCGCCCAATCCGCGCCATGACCAACGCGACGATGAGAACGCCGGCGGCAGCACCGAGGTTGAAGGAAGATCCGCCCGGAAGCGGGATATCGATATGCCCTACAAAGATGCCAAGGGCCAAGCCGAGGCCGAGGGATACGGGGTTGATATCCGTTAGGCCTTGCGAAGAATCCCCAAGAAAGTTTGAGATTTCGCGCAGTGACTTCTTTGAGCCCACGACGCGCACGCGATCGCCCAGCTCCACGATGTGTTCGGGGATAGCAACCTGGTCATTGTCCGCGCGGCGAACGCGCGAAATGCGCGCGCCCCACCGGTCAGACAGCTGGTTGTTCAGCTCCGCAATAGTCAGGCCAGCCAAGCTGTGCTCGGAGATAGTAATGCGACGAAAGTCTAGCTCGTGGCGGTCATCGTTGAGGATCTGCGGGGATTCACGGCCAGCGCGCTCAATGATATTGTCCAGATCTTCCGGGGCACCGACGAGCGTGACCACATCACCTGGGTGCAACACATCGAAAAACTTCGGCAGGACGATATCATTGCTGCCGACGCGCCGCAGGCGGGTCACTTGCACTTCCCCGTTGCCGATGTCTGCAATCTCTGCCACCGCGATTTCTCTCAGAATCTGCATGTGCTGGCGCGTGACGGGTGACAGGGTGTCGTCGTCATTCCCGGCGTCGCGAAGCACGAGCACCGTGGCCGCGAGCATGCCGATGACGCCGAATAAGTAAGACACCGCGTAGCCCACGGTTGCTGCGCCGGGATCACCCGTAGCTTCCGACGCCGCCGCCAACGCGGGGGTATTCGTCACAGCGCCGGCAAAAGTACCCGCGATGGTGGCATTCGATAGCCCAAAGACATAAGTGCCCAACCCCCACGCGGCCAGCGCCGCGACGATGAAGACCCCGATCATCGATAGGACTGGGCCCGTCGCCGTTTTCAGCGACTTAAAGAAGGACACCCCAGAATTATTGCCAATGCCAAAGGCAAAGAGCACCAACCCGAGCATTCCCAGAATGGGAGGTACGGAGGCCTCCACACCAACGGCGGAGGCGGCGGCCGAAAAAGCAATACCGAGGAAGAGAACGGCGGCCGCCCCTAAGCTAATTCCCCGGGTTTTGATGCCGCCGAGCGCCATGCCGATGCCAATCAGCAAAAACACCAACAGGACCGGCTGCTCAGCAAGGAAAGCTAATACGCTTGTCATCGAAACCTTTATTAACTATGGGCGACCTTGTCGCGGCGTTTAACCGAAAAGGGCTTGCGCGTTGGCATAGCGCTTTGCCGGAACCACCTTCAGCTTGCCCACGGCATCCTCGAGCGGGACGAGATCGATGTTTTCACCGTGGAGGGCGACGCACATTCCGGACTGACCATTGTGCGCAGCACGGGCGGCGTGGGTGCCGTAACGGGTTGCCAGGACGCGGTCATACGCCGTCGGCGTGCCGCCGCGCTGGATGTGGCCGAGGACGGTCGTGCGCACGTCGTAACCGGTGCGCTTCTTGATCTCATCACCGATGACCTGACCAATTCCGTTGAAGGTCTGGTGACCAAACTGATCGACACCGCCCGCTTCGAAGTCCATGGTGCCTTCCTTGGGAAGTGCTCCTTCGGCGACGCAGATGATGCCATACTTCTCACCCATCTGGAAGCGGCGTTCCATCGCCTTGGTGATATCTGCGATATCGAATGGAACCTCAGGGATCACCGTGTAGTGCGCGCCGCCGGCCATGCCTGCATGCAGCGCAATCCACCCAACGTGGCGGCCCATGACCTCCACGATGAGGATGCGGTTGTGGGACTCAGCAGTGGTGTGGAGGCGGTCAATCGCATCGGTGGCCACGGACACGGCCGTGTCGAAACCGAAGGTGTAGTCCGTTGCATTGACGTCGTTATCGATGGTCTTTGGCACGCCGACAACTGGGATACCGTTGTCAGAAAGCCACTTAGCACCCTTGAGAGTTCCCTCGCCGCCAATGGCGACGAGCGCATCAACCTCAGCATCGGCCATATTGGCCTTGATGGTGTCCAGCCCAGCCTTGAACTTGTCTGGGTGGAGGCGGCCAGTACCAAGGATGGTTCCGCCGCGAAGGAGGATGCGGTCAATTTCAGCGTCGTCATAAAGGTCACGGCGTCGGTCCTCCATCAGACCAACCCAGCCGTCCTCGTAGCCGACGACCGTATCGCCGAACTCGTTGGATGCGGTGCGAACGACCGCGCGGATAACAGCATTCAGACCGGGGCAATCACCACCGGATGTCAGTACAGCAAGACGCATGACATCCAATCTACTCGCTTCCCTATTGGCTCGCAGTCTCCACACCAGCGTGCAGGGTATCCCGGAAGAAGAGCGAAGCAATACACCCAACGAAAAGGATCGCAACGATAGCGACCAGCGAGTCCGCCGCGCCGGTGACCTGCATGACTGCTGATACACCGGCCACACCAATCACCGAGCCCACCTGTCGCGATGTGTTATAGACACCGGAAGCAGCTCCCATGAGATGTGCATCAATATCGCGCATCGTCGTCGCGGCATTGGATCCCCAAATAAAGGACTGTCCCGCCCCCAAGGCCGCACATGGCAGGCTCAGCCACCACCCCGAAACACCCGCGTGCATGAGGAACCACAGCACGGCGAAAGTGGCAATCAAAATGCCGAATCCCGTGAGCGCTAATAGTCGCGGATGCAGCCTATCTGCCAAAATGCCCGCTAGTGGTGACACGCACAAAGAAACCAGAGCCATCGGCGTGACGATCATTCCGGCATCTCCCGCCGATAAACCCTGATCGACCTGCAACCACATCATGATCGGAATCATCATCGACGCAGCCATAAAGCCCATGGACACGATGGCCACCGTGCCCACGGAGTAGTTACGGTCCTTAAACAACCCAAGCGGAACGAGCGCTGCCGCCCCACGGGATGATTGCAGGCGCACGAAGATAGCCATGCCGACAATTCCGGCGACGAGGAGGGCCCAAATCCACCACGGCCAGCCAGTCTCTGGCCCTTGTTGCACCGCAAAGACGAAGCAGGCCAACGCGACAAACGACGCCCCTACCGACACGAAATCAATCCTTCCGGTCGCCGTCGGCAAGGCAGGCACCCACAGGCCGGAAAGCACAATCGCTGCAATGACAATGGGAATGTGGATCCAAAAGACCGCCTGCCACCCAAACGCGGCTACGACGAAGCCTCCCACTAGCGGTCCAGCAAGAGTGGCCAGCGAACCCACCACGCCCCAGGCACCCAGCGCACGGCCGCGCCGCTCACGAGGAAAAACACGGTTGATCACCGCCATGGTCTGCGGCATCTGAATGGAGGCACCTAGGCCTTGTAGCGACCGTGCGGCGATGAGAAACTCTACGGATGGCGCCAGCGCACAAAGCAGTGCACCAAGGCCAAAGAGTCCGTTGCCGAGCTGAAACATTCGCTTCTGCCCGTAGATATCCCCTAGCCTTCCAGTAAACAGAAGAGGCACAACCACGGCGAGCAAATAGATGGCGGAGACCCACAGCACCTGATTGACGTCGGCGTTGAACTCACGACGGACGTCGGGAAGCGCAACTGCAATCATCGATTGGTCGAGCAACGACATGAAGAAGCCGAGCGACAGCGCCGCCATGGCGAGCCAAGCTTGCTTTTCTGAAGTGTGCGTTGCTGGGTGGTTCATGGAGGGAAGTCTAGCCACCGTCCATGCAGGCGGCCTAAACTGAAGCGCATGGGAATGATTGACATCAAGAAACCACAGGACGTATCGACCGCCGCGACCGTCTCTCTGGGTCTCATTGGCGGTTGGCTCACAGCTCGGGAAACTGGAATCCGCCTGCTAGGCGGCGTTGTACTCGCAGCCGCTGGCGTCTGGGCCGGACGCAGCTGGTGGGCTAAGACGAACCCCGCCACTACGGCTGGCCTTGCTGCTCTATACACCGGCGCGTTTGGCCTCTCTCACCCGCTGGCTAAGAAGATTGGCTCCTGGCCGGCAGTCCTGACCGTCACCGCCGCAAGCGCTGGTGCTGCCTACGCGCTTTCCGACGCCCAGTAGATCCCCACGCCCCACGTGCCGCCAACAACGCACGTGGGGTTTTGATTGTTTTCTCCTCTTACCCCTACTGCACCCTATCGAACCTCCTGGCTAACAGGGTGCCACTACCCCCGTTTATAGTAGCGACTTGACATTAATTTACCACTGACTATAGCCAAACAGGCCATGTGGTACTAGAATTACGGTTAGAACACAGCTTCTAAACCAGTATCTGTCTCGGGGGAGACTTCCATGACCACCACTGTCACACGCCCACCTACCTTTTTCTTCTCAACGACCAACCCTAATAACCCACACGCGGTTGCTCGCGCTAAAGCCCGCCGTGCCATCTATGACACCTGGCAGGCTGCCATGCCCAGCCTGCAGGCTGATATCAACACCACCGCCCTATCTTTAGTGGCGGCCTGGTCACTTCCGGAAGGTCACATCAAAGCAGGTCTGCGTGCCATCCACCGGCTTGATAGCCTGCCGAAAGTCAAAGCCATACAAGACACCCACTGCCTGCTGGACATCGAGTCCTTGATTGCTATTGACCAACCCATGTCAGCACTAACCGCCTTGACTGCTGAAACCCTGGATTTCATCGACACCATCCTGGCTGACTTCTTCACCCCCACTAAGGCGAATCAGGCTTTTCCCACCCGCAGCCAAATCAGACGCAAAGTCCGCGATATATGTAAAACCCTGGATGATTCCATCGCATATCGCGACACCCGCCCCAAGGATGCCTACCGCTTCTCCTCCAACGGAACCTCCGCCTGGCTAGAACTCCAAGTTACTGAAGATACCGGCATTAAACTCGATGCCTTCATCCACCAAACCGCCGCCAAGCACGACCTGACGATTCCGGATGCTGTCAAGAAACTGCTGTCCGGTGAGATTGAGCCTCCAGCCGCTGTAGTGCTACACACCTATCAAGCCTGCGATATTGAGAATGCCCCGACCTTCATTGAAGGCTTCGGCTGGCGCCAAGAAGCCATGCCGCATGATAAAGCCCGGGATCTAACCGGTGACATCGACGAAGCAGACGGCTACCAGCCAGGTATTGTCATGCGCAAGCATGTCGAAGGCCGTGACGGGACCTGCCGGGTCGGCGGGTGTGAGAAACCTGCCTTTCTTACCCAGCTTGACCACCGGCACAACTGGGCTGAAGGCGGGCCAACACATCCGAAAAACCTGGCATGCTTATGCCAAGGCCATCACAACATGAAAACCGATGGCACCTTAAAGTACCTGCTGGACCCCTACAGTGGGGATGTTATCTGGCTTTTCGCTGACGGTACCTGGACCATCAACGAAGCAGAAGGACCCCTGGCACCCAAGCAAAAACGGTGGGCACAGACCGTAGCCCAGCACATCACCGCCACCAGGAAACGTGTGCGCGAAGAAGCCCAACACCTCAAACAAGAACTCGACGACTACGCACAACAACAAGCCAAAGCCAACGCTGAAGCCGAAACCCAAACCAACACCGACACCGACAGCGGCGAGGACATCCCCTTCTAAAACCTGAATCGTCGACCCAAACGACGAAACCCAACCACTACAACGAAAGGAAAGGAACCCAAGAGCACACCCACCGTCGAATAAAACGACGAAGACCGGCGGCCTCCCACGTTTCCGTGAAAGGTCACCGGCCGAGGAGCACTACAAGGTGCAGTTCTGCGCGCTACTTTCGTCCTGCTTCGTAGGCGGCACCAACCTTGTACAGGCGGTCATCCTTGAACGCCGGAGCCATGATCTGCAGGCCGGTCGGCAGGTTGGTGTCAGATGCCAAGCCGGAGGGTACAGACATGCCGCACACGCCGGCAAGGTTCAGCGGCAGGGTGCAGAGGTCGAAGTTGTACATCTCCATCGGATCCTCAACCTTCTCCCCCAGCTTGAAGGCTGTGGTCGGCGTGGTCGGGGAAACAAGGACATCGACCTGTTCGAAAGCGTGCTCAAAGTCCTGTGCAATGAGGGTGCGCACACGCTGTGCTTGGAGGTAGTAGGCGTCGTAATATCCGACGGAGAGCGCGTAGGTACCCAGCATGATTCGGCGCTTAACCTCAGGGCCGAAACCAGCAGCGCGGGACAGAGACATAACCTCTTCCGCAGAGTGGGTTCCGTCATCGCCCACGCGCAGGCCGTAGCGCATGCCGTCGAAGCGGGCCAGGTTGGAGGACACCTCACACGGCATGATGAGGTAGTACGCAGCCAGTGCATCGTCGAAGTGCGGGCAATCAACCTCGACGATCTCCGCGCCCTGGTTCTTCAACTGCTCAACCGCAGCGTGGTAGGCCTCCATCACGCCCGGCTGCCAGCCGTCGCGCTCGAATTGCTTGATCAGGCCAACCTTGACGCCGGAAAGGTCGCCATTGGCGCCTTCCTTAGCGGCGGCGACTACCGGGGCAACCGGCTTATCCACGGAGGTGGCATCAAAAGAATCGTGTCCGGCAATGATTTCGTGCAGCAGTGCGGTATCCAGAACCGTGCGGGCAGTCGGACCTGCCTGGTCCAGAGAGCTTGCAGCTGCGATGAGGCCGTAACGCGACACCGTGCCGTACGTCGGCTTGACACCAACGGTGTTGGTCAGTGCAGCAGGCTGGCGGATCGAGCCACCAGTGTCAGTACCGATACCCAGCGGAGCCTGGCCCGAGGCAAGAGCCGCAGCAGTGCCACCGCCGGAGCCGCCCGGGGTGCGTTCGGTGTCGTAGGGGTTGTGGGCCGGACCGTAGGCGGAGTTCTCATTGGAGGAGCCCATCGCGAACTCATCAAGGTTCGTCTTACCCAGAATCGGGATACCTGCCTCGCGCAGCTTGGTCACCAGAGTGGCGTCATAAGGTGACACCCAGCCCTCCAGCATTTTGGAGGCAGCGGTCGTGGGGGCGTCGGTAGTAACGAGGAGATCCTTGAGCGCCAGCGGCACGCCAGCCAAGGCAGAGGCGGGTTCTTCGCCGGCGTCGAGGGACTTATCGACGGCGTCGGCAGCCGCCAGTGCTTCCTCCGCGCCAACATGGAGGAAGGCGTTAAGCTCGCCATCGGTCTCCGCGATGCGATCCAAGAATGCCTGAGTAACTTCGCGGGAGGTGAGCTCACGGGAGTGAATCTTCTCAGCCAGCTCGGCGGCGGTCAGTGCGGTAATGCCCTCGGTGGGCGCAATGAATTGTGCCATTCTTATTCGTCTCCTCCACCCAGAATCTGCGGAACCATGAAGCGGTCATCTTCAGCTGCCGGCGCTTGGTCCAGGGCCTGCTCGGCAGTGAGGGTGCGCACAATAACGTCCTCACGCATTGGAGCATGTACGGAGTGCGGGTGCGACATTGGCTCCACACCTTCAGCCTCGACCTTGCCCACCGCGGACACCGAGTCCACGATTTCGTCGATCTGCGCGGCGAACTGCTTCAGTTCTTCCTCACTCAGGGCCAATCGCGACAGCTTTGCCAAGTGCGCGACCTCGTCACGCGAAATATCAGACACGCGAACTCCATCCTTTTATTCATTGAGACGGTTGATAGCTAAGCACCCATGGTACTGCACAGCTGTTGCCGCGCCACCACCACTCCTCCCCTAAGTGAAGCTCATACTATTGAATAGTATTCGACAGGTTGGGTAACATCGATCGAGTTAGAAAGCCAAATATCCCCTCCCTACTTATTCACCTTCCCCAGAAAGAACGATATGTCGTACCTCGTCCGTGTCCTTCTCCCTGACACCCCCGGCAGCCTTGGCCTCCTTGCCAACGCGATGGGCAGCATCGAGGCCAATATCCGCTCCGTCGACATTGTAGAGAATTTCCCAGACGGTACGGTCATGGATGACATCGTCTTGGATCTCCCCCAGTCCACCATGGCGGATGAGATCATCACGGCAGCACAGACCGTGGAAGGCGTAGAGGTCGACTCCATTCGCCCCTTCAGCGGTCGCGTCGACCGCCGCGGGCAAATCCACGTGCTGGCCAAGGTTGCCGCACAACGCAACGTGACGGCCGCAATGAGCGAAGTCTGCGCCGCCATCCCCAAGGCGCTGACGTCCAATTGGGCCATTGTCATCGCGAACGACGAGAACATCAGCCGCATCGCCGCGTCGGACGCCGCGCCTGCCGACGACGGCTCGATCCCCACCGACCTCAACATCACAACGGCTCGCGTGCTCAACCCTGAAAAGGACACGTGGATTCCGGAATCCTGGACGCTCATCGAATCCGCGCTGGCCGCTGCTCCCCTCGTGGGAACGAACTACGTGGTGGTGATGGGCCGCGTTGGTGGACCCGATTACCTCGCCTCCGAAGTTGAGCACTTGGGTGACTTGGGCGCCATCTTGGGTGCGTTTCTTACTTAGCGGGCAAGCAACGAGTTGAGTCCCGCGGCGACATCGGGGACCACGTGGTCCACCTCTTCGGCGATCTGCGTTCCCGGGAAAGTGAAGGACTCGGTGGCGATGGAGTGCATCGAGAGATCATTGAAGCTATCACCGAAGGTATAGAGTTCAGCATTTTCGTGGCCGAGATAATCAAGCAACCGCGTCAAGCCCTCACCCTTGTTATGGCCAGGTGGCATGATGTCGTAGAAATCGCAGTTAAAGGATGATTCGACGGCACAATTCTCGCGGACCCACTCGTCCACCTCGCGGCGCAGCTCAGGGTTGCCAGGGATCCACAGGGACAACAACACAGTGCTGCGCTTGGCGACGTCCCCCGGATCCACCACTTCCGTATTCGCCACCATGGAGGACTCGCGTCCTGCGAGGCCATCCCACGCTACCTGGTCGGCTCCAGACAAGCCTGTGAGGTAGATATTCAACGGCAGGCCGGTGAAACGAGCGACAATGGACTGCACAACCTCACTCGGCAGATGCTCCTCGTGCAGGATGGAATAGTCGCCGCCGGTGATGACTGTCCCGTTGTAGAGCACGTGGTAGTCCAGCTCCACGCCGAAGGGTTCGAGTGTGTTGCGCGCATTGGCGATGGACTTGCCCGTCGCGGAGACGGCCAAGTTGCCTGCGGCACGCCACTCAGCGATGGCTTTTTGTGTGGCCTCTGTTATGTCTTCGTTGACGTAAACAGTGCCATCCATGTCTAAAGCCGCAATCTTCATGAACCGTAGTGTATTAGACCTTCAAAGGCTGAGTCCACAACCGCTGAGCACGCCTTGTGGATGTCGGGTTGCGCCCAGGGGAAGGTGAGGGAGACGTCGGCAAGCGCATGCATGGGCAGGTCATTGTGCCCGTCCCCGAAGGTGATGAGCTCAATGTCAGAGCGCTCAACTTCCAGGTGACGAAGCAGCCAAGTCAAGGCAAAGCCCTTGTCGTGACCGAGCGGCATGATGTCGAAGAAGTTGCGGTTCATCGCGGTACCTACCGGAAAGCGGTCCGTGACCCACTGCGCGATCTTCCTCTGCAGGTCTGGGTTGCCCGGGGTCCAGGCGGCAACAAGCGGGAAGACCTCTTCCTCAATGCGTGACGGCGGGACCGGCACGGGCTCACTGATGATGGGGTTGTGCACGCCCGCCACGTTGCGCACGAGGTAGCCGTCCGGGCCTGTCAAACGTGTGCAATAGAGGTCGAGCTTTGGTGTGTCATGCACCCGCTCATACACGGCACGAACCACCTCGGGCGGTACATGGTTTTCGTAGAGCAACTCATAAGAGCCATCCATGATGACGGTGCCGTTGCAGAGCAGGTAGTAGTCGAAGTCAACGCCAAAAGGCTCTAGTGCACGCCGAGCAGAATGAGGAGACTTGCCCGTGGCCACGACAGCAAGGTTGCCCGCAGCGCGCCAACCGGCAATCGCCTCCGGCACGTCTTCGGGCATGTGCCCATCAAAGTAGATAGTGCCGTCCAGGTCGAAGGCGGCTAACTTCATGCCTCGCCCGTTTCAAGGAGGCGGTTGAAGCCTTCCTCATCCAAAATGGTCAAGCCAAGGTCGCGGGCCTTCTGTTCCTTTGAACCGGCGTTTTCTCCGACGACGACATAGTTGGTCTTCTTCGACACCGACCCGGAGGCCTTGCCGCCACGGGATATGATGGCTTCCTTAGCGGAATCGCGACTGTAGTTCTCTAGGGTTCCGGTCACCACCACGGTGATTCCCTCCATCGTTTGCGCGGGCTTATCGCTGGATTCTTCCTCCATGGTCACCCCGGCGGCGGTCCACTTCTGCACGATGTTGTCGTGCCAGTCCACCTCAAACCATTGCTTAAAGGATTCCGCGATGATGCCGCCCACGCCATCGGTATCCGCCAGCTCCTCCACCGATGCTGCGCGCAGCGCCTCCATGGAGCCAAACCGCGTGGCTAACGCACGTGCGGCAATGGGGCCAACGTGCCGGATGGACAGCGCTACGAGCACTCGCCAGAACTCAGCCTGGCGGGCGGACTTGAGGTTCTCCAGCAGCTTCTTGCCCGAGGCGTTGAGCGCGCCCTTCTGGGTGGTGTAGACCGAGGACTTGAGGAGTGCGTCTTCATCGAGATCAAAGAGCTCCGCCTCGTCCACGAGCACTCCGGAGGAAATCAGATCCGCAGCAGCCTTCTCCCCCAGCTCACCAATGTCGAGCGCCTTGCGGGAGGCCAAATACTCCAGACGCGCCGCCAGCTGCGCTGGGCAGCTGCGGGTATTCGGGCAGCGCCAGTCCTGGTCGCCTTCCTTCTGCGGTGCCAGCTTCGTGCCGCATGCAGGGCAGTTCTCCGGGAAGACCCATTCGGTCTCGCTGCCATCGCGCTTGTCTAGGACGGGGCCGAGAACCTCAGGGATGATCTCTCCGGCCTTGCGGATGACAATGGTGTCCCCGATGAGGACGTTCTTGTTCTTGACCTCGAACTGGTTGTGCAGGGTGGCCATGGAAACCGTCGAGCCGGAGACAAAGACTGGTTCCATGATGGCGAAAGGCGTCACGCGTCCCGTTCGACCGACACCGACCTCAATGTTGAGCAGCTTGGTGGTGACCTCCTCCGGTGGGTACTTATACGCGATGGCCCAACGTGGCGCACGTGAGGTCGCGCCTAAGGAGCGCTGGCTGGCCAGGTCATCGACCTTGATGACGAGACCGTCCATCTCGAAGTAAGCATCGTGGCGGTGTTCCTCCCAGTAGGTCACGCGCTCTTGAACCTCCTTGGCGGTGGTGACCCGCTGGGTATAAGGCGACACCGGGAATCCCCATGCCTCCAAGGCCTGGTAGGCGTCGTGTTGCGAGGCTGGTTGGAATCCTTCGCGCGCGCCGATGCCGTGGCAGACCATGTGGAGCCGGCGCTTCTTGACGTCCTCCGGGTCCTTCATGCGCAGTCCGCCCGCGGCCGCGTTGCGGGGGTTGGCAAAGGTGGGCTTACCATCCTCGCGGCGTGCGGAGTTAATTTCCTCAAATTCATCCGGGCGCATGTACACCTCGCCGCGGACCTCTACCAGGGAGGGAACCGGGTATTCTTCGCTGCCCGTCAGCTCACGTGGGATATCGGGAATAACACGCGCATTAGCAGTGATGTCCTCACCCACGCGACCATCACCACGCGTGGCGGCCGTGGCAAGCTTGCCGTCACGATAGACCAAATCGATGGACAAACCGTCAATCTTGAGCTCGGTGAGATAGGCCTTTGCCGGGGTGCGGTCCAGCCAGTCCTGCAACTCGTCAGCGCTAAAAACGTTGTCCAAACTGTACAGGCGTTCCAGGTGCTCGATGTCAACGGCGCCCTCCGGGGCAGCGCCCACCTGCTGGGTAGGCGAATCCGGAGTTTGAAGCTCCGGGTGTTCCGCTTCCAGCGCCAGCAAGCGCTGGAAAAGGGCGTCAAAGTCCGCATCCGGGATCGCCGGCTCGCCGTTGTAGTACAGCTCGCGGTGCTTGCGCACTTCCTGGGCAAGCTCGGACCATTCGCGTTGGATATCTACTGCATCACTCACGAGTCACTAGTGTAGCGGGGCTGCCGGACACAGCATGTTCCTGGCCAAACGTCCTATCCACGCCACAAATATGACATCGGTAGCGCACAAAGTTTGTCTCCCAAGGGCTGCACATAGGGAATCGGAGCCAAGACAAATCCTCCACGGAAACGGGGCCCTAGTTTCTCGCTCAGTGCACGCAAATGCCGAACCTGTCCTGCCTTGACTGTCGCACCGGATTTAACCTCAAGCGCAGCGATGCTATTGTCCGCGAATTCGATGACAACATCCGCTTCCATCCCGGCACTATCACGCCAGTGGAGCAGCTGATGCTGACTTTCAGCCCAACCCTGCTGGGCAGAAAGTTCCTGAAGGACAAACCCTTCCACTAAATGCCCTAGATGCGACTGCACCAGCGGATTCATGAGCATGTCTCGAGCTTGCCCCGCTAACCAGGAAGCCAGACCGGAATCAGTGACCCAACTTTTGGGCTTGGATATTTCTCGCGACGTCAGATTTGATTTCCACGCTTTCACCTGTGAGGAAAGAAACAGCCTTGACAATGTATCGAGGTAGGAGCGGACAGTGGACGCTGGGATTTCCGCTTCACGTGCGAGCTTCGCCGGAACTAACTCCCCCGCCTGATGTGCTGCGAGTAGTCGCAACAACGATTGCAACCTTCCCGGCTGTGCGCTTTCCCGGGATAGGGTTTCTTCAATCACCGTCACATGTGAAACATAAGACTCGAACCAAGCTCGGCGCATCCGATCTTGCAGCTCTAATGCAACCGGATAGCCGCCCTTCAGCACTTTGTCCACCAAGCCAGCTCGATCTACTTGTTCCGTAGGAACAGAACGCACAGGCAATTCGACGAGCTCATCGAGCCTATCTACAAAGGCGCCGTCACTGACGGTTTCACAAATTTCTTGTTGGCTCAGTGGGTGCAAATGGAGATCAATAATTCTTCCTGCAAGGGAATCCTTCTTACCCACTCCCCGAGCAAAATCTGATGAACCAGTAATGATAAATCGACCTGGCCGGCGGTTCCTATCCACCTCGGCTTTTAACGGCAGTGTGAGCTCGGGAAGCCGCTGAATTTCATCAATAATCAGCGTTGCGTCACCACCTTGCTGCACAAAGGTCATCGGATCCTCTTCCGCTAGTGAGAGAGCAGCGGGATCATCCAGCGTTACATACACAGCACGTTCAAGGCCGAGATGCCTTGTCAACGTCGACTTGCCAACCTGCCGTGCGCCCGTGACGTGGACAACGGGTGAGAAGGTCAATGCTTCTCGGGCAAAACCTTCCATACCGCGTCTAATATACCGTTCCATAAATAGCACTCTACCTGCAGTTGGTCATTCTGCAAGGCTTTGTCCGTCATTCTGCAAGATATTGATCGTCATTCTGCAGTTCTATATCCGTCATTCTGCAGGACTTCCACAGTGCATGTCCGAGCCGGGCGCTAGAGTGTTGTCCATGAACTTCGACGCCACCCGTATGCTCTCCTTCGACCTCGAGACCACCTCCGTAAAGCCCAAAGAAGCCCGCATCGTCACCTCTGCCCTGGTTCGTATCGACGGGCGCGAGGTAGATAAGCGGGAAATGCTCGCTGACCCCGGAGTGGAAATCCCCGAGGAAGCCGCCAAGATCCACGGCATCACTACTGAGAAGGCCCGCGCGGAGGGTCGCCCGCACGACGAAGTCCTCAAGGAGACGGTCGATGCCATCTACCAGGCCTGGGAGGAAGGTCTTACGCTCATTGTCTACAACGCCGCCTACGATCTCTCTGTACTGCGCGCGCTGACCGGGGACTTCACGGTGAACGGCCCAGTATTCGATCCTTTCGTCATCGACCGGGTGAAGGACAAGTGGCGCAAGGGCAAGCGCACCCTGGAGGAGGTCTCTGCCCACTACGGCGTGGAGCTGAGCAACGCGCATGAGGCTACTGCCGACGCCCTCGCGGCCGCCCGCGTCGCTTGGAAGCAGGTGCGCCAGCACTTCCCCGAGCTAGCACAGATGGACACCAACGAGCTCATGGAATACCAGGCCGTCGAGTGGTACAAGGACCGCGAGTCCTTCAAGAAGTACCTGGAAGGACGCGGTCGGGATGCCTCGGATGTCTCCACCGCGTGGCCGATGATTTCTTAACTCCAGTACCCAATCCTCAACTAAGCCTTGCCAGGTTTCTAGATTTCTGGAATTCTAGATTCCATGGACACAACAGTCGAAGCACGCCTCGCCGAGCTTGAAGCGCGCGTCGCCGCGCTCGAGGGGCGCACGAACACTGCCGACGCCAGACCTACACCCACCACCACTGAAGAAGACTCGACCTACTGGCTGGTCGACGCCCTCGCACCCAACGAGCAGCTTCCCGACGGTTCCGTCATCTTTGGCGGCAACATAAACGTCGGCAAGCGCTCGTACGCCTATCAATGGCAGCGCCCCACCACGTTCGTTACCGATGAGAGCTGGGCGGAGAATCTCGAGCGCCTCTCTGCGCTCGCTCACCCAATTCGCGGCGAAATCCTCCGCCGTCTCCTCGCCGCATCCGCCACCGCCGCCGAGCTGGTCGAAGAAAACATCGTCTCCTCCACCGGCACCGCTTACCACCACTTGAGCGCTCTAACTCATGCGGGCTGGACCACGAAGTCTGGCGGCGAATACTCCATCCGCCCGCCCCGCGTTATTCCCCTGCTCACCATTATCACCGCAAGCGAGGACCATTAATGCGCAAAATTGTCTTAGCCGTCATCACTGCTACTGCCGTTGCCGCCGTCCTGCTTGTCGCAGGCCCACAGAGAATTACGCTGGCACAAGACAAGACTGGCGACGAAACCCTAGCCACCCAGCTGGAACAGCACTCGGAGTCCGGCTTCCACAACCTCACCGCCTTCACGATCCAAGACGGTAAGACCACCTTCGCGGGACTAGGCAGCGACGAGCACACGGAGGTCGAAATTGGCTCCGTCACCAAGATGTTTACCGGCGAGCTGGCCCACCAGCTCGTTGAAGAGGGGAAGCTGAGCCCCGACACGACCGTCGGCGAAGTCCTCAAGGTTGGCGATGCACCCGTCGCCGACGTCACCGTAAGGGAGCTACTCGACCACACCTCTGGCCTTCCTCGGCTGGCCAGCAACGATGTTCTAGGCAGCCTTATTTCGGCCATTACCGGCGCCAACCCTTATGAGGGCAAAACCACCGAGGACATCATGGATGCGGCCACGAAGTCTAAGTTGAAGGGCCGCGGCGAAGAGTCCTATTCCAACCTTGGCTATGGGCTCCTGGGACACATGGTGGAGACCGTTGCCGGGCAGCCTTATGAGCAGATGCTCAAGGAGCGCATCTTCGAGCCAGCTGGCATGACGGAGACCTACCTCATGACGCCGGGCTCTGTGCCTGCCGACGCTCCACGGGGACTTACCGCCACCGGCCGCCACGCTGCCCCCTGGGAGATGGAAGGCTCCGCACCTGCGGGAGCGATCCGCTCCACGGCGAGTGACATGGCCAAATTCGCTGAGTGGTTTATGAAGAACGGCGATATCGACTACGGCTGGCAGCCTCCCAGCGAGGACAATGTTGGGTACTGGCACAACGGCGGCACCTACGGTTACTCGACCATGCTCATCATCGATCCGGAAACCAAACGCGCCGCCTTCGCCAACAACGATTCCCTCGCCGGCACCGAAGACCTTGCCCAAGCTCTATTCGACGAGCTCGCACCTTAAGGAGTAACCATGTTCCTCACCGTAGCGCTCGCCGTCATCACCGCTTCGGAGCTCTGGGCCGCATGGAAGGCCCTGAGAAAGCCCCATTCCATTGCTCAAAGCATTGGCACCACGACGATTACGATCCTCGCCATACTCTTCATCGGCTACGCCATGCCATGGCACACCTCAGTGAATTTTGGCTGGTGGTACGCCCTTGTGGCAGCCTGCTCGCTGCACATCGGCGCGGTGGCTTGGCAGGCCGTGCAGCCTTCTAGCGGCACAGACGCTGGTCAAGAAGCTCCCGTACGATAGCACTATGAGCTCCTCCCCTACCTGCACCGTTGAAATCCAGGACGTAGACAGTACAACAATCGCACCCCTTCAGCACCGCGCCGCTACCGCTGGTGTTTCCCTCGAAGACTACGTGCGCAACATCCTCACCAGGGTCGCGTCGTCCCCATTTACCGCAAACAGAAAATCCATCGAAGAAAAGGCGGCCGAACTCTCCCAGCGTGCACCTATCGATGTGAAGGGAGACTTCGACGTCATCGCCGCAATCCGCGCCGGACGAGACACATAGAAGACTAAGGAGATCGTTGGTCTCCCTAGTCGCCGCCCTCAGAAAAGTCTCCCAAATCTCCGCTTTTAGAAAAGTCTCCCAAATCTCCCAATGCTCTAGGATGAGGCTATGTCCCCGCACGAGAATCCCTTCCGCCCCACCTTCGGCGTTCCACCACTATTCTGGGTCGGCCGCACGGCAGTGCTCGACACCTTCCGCGCAGCGCTTGACTCCCAACCAGGCAGCCCGGGCCGCTCGCTCATCATCAGCGGTGCCCGCGGTATCGGCAAGACGGTCTTGCTCAACGAGATAGAAGATATCGCTTCTAGTCGCGGGTGGATCACATTGCGAGCCTCGGGACGCAGCTCCATGGTTGACGAGCTCGTTGACACCACCATCCCGCGCATCATGGACAAGCTGGCCCCGGCGGACAAGCACAAGGTCAACCGTGTCGGCATTGGTGGTGTGGCAACCATCGGCATCCAGCACAACACCGAGGAAGCCTATAAACCCACGCTCAACACCCGCCTGCGCGAGCTTTTAGGCATGCTCAAAGGCACTGGCGTGCTGCTCACCATCGACGAAGTGCAGGACGCAGACGCCGAGAACCTAACTTCCCTGGCCGTGACCTACCAAGACTTGGTGCGCGATGAGCTCGACGTCGCTATTGTCGCCGCGGGCCTTCCACAAGGCGTCAACCGCCTGCTGGACCTGCCGGGTGTAACCTTCCTACGCCGCGCGCAGAAGTTCGTTCTGGGCCCGCTCTCCCCCGCGAACGCCGAGGTGGCCTTCACCGAGACCGCCGCACAGTCCGGGCTCGAGTTCACCGATGATGCGGTTGCAGCGGCGGTGCGCCTGTCGCGCGGCTACCCCTACATGGTGCAGCTGGTGGGCTCACTGGCTTGGGGAAAGGCGCAGCGCGAGGGTGGGAGCAGTATCGAGGAGAGTGACGTCGCAGCGGTGTCAGCCGAGGCTATCTCGGTTTTGGGCGCCCAGGTACACCAGCCCGCTACCCTTTCGCTTCCACCGGCCCAGCGCCTCTTCCTCGAGGCGATGAGCGCGGTTATGGAGGACGGCACGGCGGAAATCAAGAACATTGCGGCGCACCAGGACCGGACGGTGCGCTCACTATCGGCCACACGCCAAAGGCTTATCGACGCCGACCTCATCGAACCCACCGCCCACGGCAGGCTCCAGTTCGTCATCCCGTATATGGAGGCCTACTTCACCGCTACGGACAGCCTGGGACGAGTCGATTAACAACTGGGTTAAAGGTCACCGGCGTCGCGAATCAGGATATCGGCGGTCTCGGATACCGAGCGCAGTGAACGAGCGGAGGCCTTGACTGGGTAGACGTCGAAATGATCGATGAGCAGCTCGCGTGGCATGCCGATGCGGTCAAGGTGACGGGCCAGCGTGATGGCCTCCGCGCGGGAATCGGAACCTTCGATACCCAGAGCGATGCGGTGGCCGGCATTCAAGTGCTCACCCAGGCCGTCGAGGTGACGCGGGGTGTCTAGGCCGCGGAAAGTCGTGAGGAAGGTCTTTGCGGCACGCGCGAGGGACCACAGCGGCGGGGCGTGTAGGTAGTCTGCCTCGAAAGACTGCAGGAGATCGAGCGCGACCTCATCTGGAACGGCGGGAATGGTGTCAAAGTCGGTGGTGCCGGGGAGTCGGCCGGCGATGATATCGGCAAGCAGGGGCTCGTCGAGCTGGACGACGACCTCCCCGTGGAAGCGGCGAGCGACGTCCTCGGCGTGTGCGTGGAGGCCGTGGCGGAGGGCGTCGGCAAGCTCGGTGAAGGCGCCGCGATCGGTGAGGACGCGGTGGCCGTCGGAAAGCTCAATGCTCGCCGCAAGCGACCAGGGGCCGAGAGCTTGGACCTTGACGCGCGGCACGGTCTCGCCCCAGACTTCCTGGACCTCGTCGAGGTCGCGTTCCAAGCGGTCCCACGTGCGGCGGGTGAGCAACTGCGGGCGCGCTGTCATGCGCCACGAGCGCGGGCCGCGGTCGATGGAGATAGCCTCCAGCATGCTGGCCGTGCGGCCCACTGCATCGGAGCCCAGCCCACGCTCGGGCAGCTGCGGGATGGCGGGAAGCTCGGTCTCCCCCATGATGATGTCCGCGGCCTCCGCCATGGAGGTGCCGGGCATGGGGCCAAGGGCGAATCCCGTCATCTACGCCGTCCCGCAGATGGTGCCGGAGCCCAGCACGATATCGCCTAGCTCGTCCGGGCTCGGCAGGTAGAGCACGGCAGCCTGGCCACGAGCCACACCGGAAAGAGGCTCCTTCAGGTCCAGCGTCATGCGGTCGGCTTCACGGTCCACGTGAGCGTAGCAGTGAACGACGGAACCGTGGGCTCGCACCTGCACCTCGCAGTCGAAGTCACCTTCCATCGCTGGGTGCAGGTACTTTAGGCGGTCGGCCTCGATGCGGGTCACGGCCAGGTCTGCGCGCGACCCGACGGTGACGGTGCCGGTGGCCGCGTCGATGTCGGTGACGTAGCGCGGGGAGCCGTCGGCAGTCGGCGTCTTGATGTCCAGGCCCTTGCGCTGGCCGATGGTGTAGTTCCACGCGCCATCGTGTTCCTTGAGTTCGTTGCCCTCGGTGTCCACGATCATGCCTGGGCGCAGGCCGATGGAACGCCCCAGGAAGGCCTGGGTATTGCCGTCCGGGATGAAGCAGATGTCATAGGAGTCCGGCTTGGCCGCCGTGGAGAAACCATGGCGCTTGGCCTCCTCGCGGATTTGCGGCTTCGGAGTATCACCAATCGGGAAGAAGCAGTGGTCCAGCTCCTCCTTGGTAATAACACCCAGCACATAAGACTGGTCCTTGTTCTCATCCAGGGAGCGGCGCATGTAGCCGTCGGCGTCGATAGTGGCATAGTGGCCCGTAGCCACCGCATCGAAGCCCAGCGCCATGCCCTTGCGTAGAAGGGCTGCGAACTTGATCTTCTCGTTGCAGCGCAGGCACGGATTCGGGGTCTCGCCGCGGGCATAGGAGTCCACGAAATCGCCGATGACGGCTTCCTTGAACTCCTCGGAGAAGTCCCACACATAGAAAGGAATGCCGAGCTTGTCGCAAATACGGCGGGCATCGGCGGAATCCTCCAAGGAGCAGCAACCGCGTGCCTTCTCACGTGTCTGCTGTGCATCCTTGTGCAGGGCCAGGTGCACACCAATGACGTCGTGGCCCGCCTCCACCGCGCGTGCCGCGGCGACCGAGGAATCAACGCCGCCGGACATGGCTACCAATACTCGCATGCTTTCCCCTTCTTCCTTCTTTCGTCCACTTAGGCTAGTCGCGGTGTACCCCATACCCCAACACACTGAACTCACGCTCTATTCCCTAAGCTAAAAGGCATTATGGGAAGAAAGCGCAACAAGACCGATTCAATCGCGGGCACCTACGAGATTTCCACGGGGGAGCTTGTCGTCGAAGCCGACCCCTTCCGCGATGGCGCCTTCATCCTCAACATCAACGGCGTGCCCTCCTCACACCTCATCCCCGAAGACCCACGTACCCTCGAATTCGAGTACATGCGTTGGATTGCCGCTGCGGTGGAGAACCTGGCGCCCGGCAAGCGCCTGCTCCACCTGGGCGGCGGTGGCTGTTCTCTCCCCCGCTACTTCGCAGACCTGTGGCCGGATTCCCACAACACGGTGGTAGAGCTCGACGCGAAACTGGCCGAGCTCATCCGTGAGCTGGCCGATATCCCTGCCGCTCCCCGCGTGAAAATCCGCGCCGGTGAGGCACGCGCGGTGACGGAAGGCTTCCCTCCGAATCGCTTCGACGTCATCATCCGCGACGTCTTCGCCGGCGCCGTCACGCCGGAGCCTCTCACCACCCAAGAGTTCTTCCAGCACGCCCACGCCACGCTCACCCCGGGCGGGCTTTACGTTGCCAACTGCGGTGACCACTCCGACCTGCAAGGGGCGAAGGCAGAACTCGCCGGAATGGCAGAAGTCTTTGCCCACGTTGCCGTTATTGCCGACCCTCCCATGCTTAAGGGTCGGCGCTACGGCAACATCATCCTCATCGGCTCAGACACCGAGCTGCCTGTCGACGGCTCCCCGCAAGCCGCCGCGCTTTCTAAACCACT
Organism: Corynebacterium hesseae; assembly: GCF_037850265.1. NCBI lineage: Bacteria > Bacillati > Actinomycetota > Actinomycetes > Mycobacteriales > Corynebacteriaceae > Corynebacterium > Corynebacterium hesseae. Next base: position 1,212,981 of record NZ_CP137211.1, on the reverse strand, counting down.
GCTGTCCGGTGCGGTGCCCGCGCACTTTCGCGACGAATCCTGGACCCGCAGCTTCTTTAAGGGGGCTAATCCGCGCCACGACGCCCCGTCACCCGGTAGCGATTAGCGCAGGTTATTGAGCAGGTCCGCCACCTGCTTGGCGTCGAGATTCGGCACCGCAACGCCTGCGGCGTGACCAGCGCTGCGTGCGGCACGGTCGGCGTTCTCCACGTCCTGCTGGCTGACGTTATCGGCGTCAACGTCCTGGAGGTGCTGCGCGTTATCAAGGAAGATGGCTAGATCGCCGATGCTGGCGTCATTGTTGGCCATGTCCTTGAGGTCATCAGTGCTGATGGCGCCGTCGTTAAGCAGCTTTTCCGCTTGCTTGATAAGACCGGTCGCATCGACATCGAGCCCCGCGTTCTTGGCGGCATCGGCGACGGCCGGAACGGCTACAGCACCGGCTGCCAGGGCCAGGATTCCAGCGATCAGCACGCCGGCGTCGTCGCCCAGGTCAACGCCCGGGATGACCATGTCATCCAAGATGCCGCCGAAGTCGATGTAATTGCCACCGGAGAAGGACTGCAGCTGTGCCTCAGTACCGTTAAAGAGGTTCATGTCAACATCGGTTTCGATACCGGCAACACGGCCGCTGCCGGAGCGCTGCCAGAAAGCCAGCTTGTCCCAGCCACCGACCGGTTCCGGCGCGGTGTCCTGGTAGGCCGCCAACCACAGCGGATACTCGGAGAAGCGCGTGGAATTGCCCATCTGGCCCATCCAGAAGTACTTATAGGTGTACAGCATTGGCGTGCGGCCGGTTAGGGTCTTCACCTCAGTCATGAAGGTGTCGATCCACTCCTCCAGCTGAGCAGTACTCAGGCCCTCATCGACCTCAATGTCGAGCACCGGCGGCAGAGTTTGCGTCGGCACCAGTGCAATCTGGGAGGCGAAGCTCGCTGCCTGCTGCTTGGCATCACCAGCCGGGCGCGCGTAGTGATAAGCGCCGACCTTCAGACCAGCCGCTGCGGCGGCATTGGCATCGCGTACGAAGTGGTTGTTAACAAACCCAACGCCTTCAGTAGCCTTCACAAAGGCATAGGACTGGCCATCAGACTTCACAGCGTCCCAATCGATTCCGCGAAGGGACGCGTGGTTATTGCCGGAAACATCCACACCGGAAGGTGCGGTGGACGGGATGGCAACGGCGGTGGATACGGACAGTGCCACGGCCGCTACTGCGGTAACGGCGGCGGTAACAAGGCGACGTGCATGGCTCATGCGCGCCACACTACCGCTTTAACAACATCAGTCACAGTTGCAACACGCGAAACTTTAAACTCGTTTGCCACATCCTTAACGCAGTCCTGGACATCACTCCCAGCAGCAACAACCGCTGCTACACTGCGCATCAAATTCACCACCGATCGCTTAGCCACTGACAGCGCCACAGACTGATACCGAAGAAGGACAGCTCCATGGATCAGAACGCCGAGCCCTCCGCGCCCCAGGCTTTCCAAGAATCCCAGGAATCAGGGCTGCCTTTACGCCGTGGCCTGGCAAGAGTCTTCAACGAGAAACTCGCCTTGTGGGGATCCATCACCATTCTGTGCGGCTGGGCGCTTGGGTTCCTCTCACTATTCGTCGCCGATGCCGTCGAGGAACCCGCCTCGGCCCTATTCGGTTTCTTCGGAATCTTCGCCTTCATTGGGCTGTGCTTCGCCACCCCGGTTCTCGCACCGCTCTTTGCCTTTCTGGGCTTCAAGTCGCTCTTATCCGATGAACCATCCTCGCGCAGGAGGACCGCCTTCTTCGCACTTGTGCTAGCAATCCTGAGTATCGTGCCCATCGTTGTCTACTTCGGGCCGAAGTTCATGTTCTAGGTGCCACGGCTCTGGGAATCGCGCAGTGCTTGGCGACGCTCCTGCAGCCACGTCTTCACCGCCCGGGCGGCGTCAGCTGCGCTCATGTCGGGTACGTAGGCGTGGACGACGGCCAAGCCGATGGCAGGCAGCGCCAGCTCATCGTTGTAGGCTAGGTACCACTTGTGCTCTTCCGGCTGGAACTTGCGTTTGGAGGCAGCCAGGCTGCGGAAGCCGTAGAGAGGCTCCATTTCTTCGCCGAGGCGGGTGAGGAGGGCGTCGAGAAGCCCGGGTTCCTCTGGTGTACCTGACAAGGGCGCGCCGGAGAGTGAAATCCAGGCACAGCCTTCGCCGGCGGCAATGATCATGGCCTCGGAAAGGAGCAGCTCGATAGCGCCCTTGAAGCCGTGGTCGGCGCGGCGCATGACGTCGAGGGTGTAGCCCACCACGCTGCCGTTTTCGCGAACAGGGAGCCAGGATGTCACGCCGTGCAGCGTGCCGTCCTCCCCCAGCGCGAGTAGTAGTTTGGTGCCTTCCTCCCGCAGCTCGTTAACACCGCCCAAAGTAAAGCCCATCTCCGGGAGAGCTTTGTCAGAGACCCATTCTTCGGAGAGCTCCGCAATCTTGTTGCGGGTGGCAAGATCAAGGTCCTTCCACTCCGTCCACAACGTGGTCACGCCCTCCTTGCTGGCCTTGTTACGGGCCGTGCGGATGTTCTGGAATTTCTTGCCTTTGAACTCGGTGTTAGAGGTGTCCAGGACGGCCTCCTCAGCTATTTCGAGACGGCGGAAGCCTGGGCGGGTGAAGCTTTCCCGTACCGAGTACCAGGCTGGGCGCCAGCCTTGTTCGCGGGCGAATTCTTCGAAGGCGGCTGCGGTGGCCTGCGGGTCATTGCCCACTGGCTCGCCGAGGCTGAGCGCAATCCCGTTGTGGACGCGGTAGGCCACGTAGTTGTTAGCGGCGAAGAAGTAACGGTTTCCCTTCCACAGGGTCATGGCGGAGAGGTGGTCGCCGCTACCCTGTTCAAGGATGGCGCGGGCGCGCTCGCGGGCCTCTGCGGCCTCAGGGTTCGCTGGTGTCGCAAACATTCGGTAGGCCGCCCAGGCGGTGTACATCCAAAACAGTGTGCCGACCCACTCGTAGAGGGCCCACGTCAGCCACGTGGTCGGGGCGAGCTCGAGCGGTAGCAGCGTGGCCACGACTGGTGGGACGTAGCGCAGTGGGAGTTCGGCGAGGATGGTGCCGGCGGTGGCTGACTCGACGAAGCCGCCTTTGAAAAGCAATGCTCCAAAGAACCAGAGAGCAGCCGTGATGACGAAGACAACCGCAATCTTTACTGCGGCCTTGCCCAGTGCGCGGGCGCTTTCGTGGATGTGGAATACGCGGCGGTTCCAGACGAGTACGACAAGGCATGCGGCCCAGGGCAGCACCACGGCGGCGAGGTTAACACCGTAGAGAACAATGCCGTCCTCGCCGAAGTCACGCAGCTGCACCAACAGCACCGCGATGACCAGGAGCTGCACCGCACCGGACAGCCACCAGGCCAGGCGGCGTCCGCGGATCAGACCGAAACAAAGCACGAGCTGGATCAGCAATGGCATGAGGCTGGCGATGACCGGTCCAACGCCGTGGACGCGGGCAACATCGAGAGCAGCTAGGCAGGCCTGGCCTGCAGGGGCATCTTGGCATACTTCAGCGGCATGGTAATTAGCAGAGTTAAAGGACCACATGAGCCGCGTAACTTGGCTGAACGGGCCCTCCGCCAATGGGTCAAGCGCCACGAAGACTGGGCCGATGGCCACAATGCCGAGGACGAGTGCGGTAAGCACGCGGCGTTCAGGAACCGAGGCGCGGCGAAACGCTGAGGGGCGTTCGGCCTTCGTATTCGGCGCATAGACCGCCCACAGAATGCCGGCGAGGATTGATAGCGCGGAAGCGGTTACGCCGAGGACGTCACTAAAGGTGCCGCCGTAAAGCGCCATCGTCACGGTGAGCGCCAGGATGGACAGGCGCACACGACGCTGCCACAGGCGCGGCATCCACGCGGAGGTGAATCCCGCCGTGCCGACAATGAAACCGATAGGTGACAGCGCGGCGGCACTGAGCAGGTCATCGCCCCAGCGGTTAAGGCCAACTTCCTCAATGCCGTGGGCAGCCACGAAAGCCACCGGAACTGAGACGAGTTGGGAAACCACGCCGACGCCGAGAGTTTTCAGGGAGCCGAGTGTGCGTTCCGCCGGGAGGACGAAGGCCAGAGCCATGAACGTCAACGCCACGACGGCACCTATCGTGCGGCCGGTCAGGCCCATGCTGACAATGGCATCACTGATCCCCTTATCCAGCGCGTTAAGGACAGCGAGCAGCCACATCACTGCAATAAGCAGCCAGGCGACGGGTGCGCGGCCAAGAATCGCAGTAATGGTGCTGGTGGTGGTTGTGGAACTAGTGACGGTCTCAGTATTAGCGGTGGACATCGGAATTCTGCACTCCATCGAAGGGATCGGTGATGTCGGTGAGCCCGCCGCGGCGGGCAATCCAGGCGAAAGTCTCACGCAGGGCTGGGCGCCACACCTCGAAGGAGTGGCCGCCTGGACGGGAGGTGTAGTAGGTGGCCATGCCGGCTTCGCTCGCGGCATCGCTCAGTTGGCTGAGTGCGTTCACCGCGGCAGCGTCGCGATTTCCGGCGATGAAGATTGATTGGTGGTCGGGGTACTTTTTCGTCGCTAGCAGGTGTGCGGGATTAGCGGCTTGGTAAGCGGCTTCATCGCCCCCATAAAATTTGGCCACGGTATCAGCGTGCTTGCCAATGGTCGGTTCCGCCTCGCCGGAGATGTCCACTGCCTGGCCATAGGCTTCCGGGTGATTGGTGAGGATCTGCAGAGAGCAGGTTCCGCCGTAGGACAAACCAGCGACGGTCCAGTGCTGTTGGTTCTCGTCGACGCGGAAGGCGCTCTTGATGCCCTTCGGCACGTCGGTAGCTAAGTACGTCATGACCTTAGCCACGGAAGAGTCGGCGCAGATGGGATTGGCGGTCTCGCTACCAGTGGCGTCGACCGCCACGACGATGGGACTTAGTCCCCCATTGGCGCGCTGGAAAGCATCGGCGGTTTCGGCCGCCTCGCCAGAGCCGAACCACTGCTCGGGCCCACCCGGGTTGCCGTGGAGCAGGACTAGGACGGGAAGATTCATATCCTTCTTGCTCCAATAGGCCGGCGGGATGTAGGCAATGGCCTGGCGTGCGGTGAATCCTGACTTGGTACCCGGAAGATCTAGGTGCACAATCGCAGCGGAATCCGCGGACTTGATGGCCTTGAATTGGCCGTAGTCCATCTCCTGGGCCACCGGCGTGGGATCGAGCGAGGCGATGTCCGGATAGGACTGGTACTCCATATTGGCCAGGCCGGCCACCGCAAGTGCCGAGAATGCTGCTATCACGGCCATAAGGACACGTCGGCCCGCATGGTGAATGAGGGAGATGAGCCCCGCGATGGGGACCAGCCCGGCAACGAAAAGGTAGAACGGAACATCCCAATGCTTAAGCGCGAAGTAGGCCACGGTGGCAATGACTGCGGCGAGAAGGAAGGACACGAAATCGCGTTTGTGCAGGCGCCATGCGATGAGAATCGCGCTGATGACCACAATGGCGATGTAGATCCCGCCGTTCACGGAATCCGTCAGCGGTAGGCCCAGCACGGACTGGATGAAATTATTCACGGATTAAACTTAGACCCGCGCCGAGCCGAAAGCGCTGTAGTCTCCCTGTGAATATGCCCGAGTGACTGTGAATTGGGCGGGAAAATTGCACTAGACCGAGCGAGCGCGACGAATGATCTCCGGAAGCTCTGCCAGGACGGCGTCAATGTCCTCGTCGGTGGTGAGGCGCCCCAGGCTGAAGCGCAGGCTGCCGCGACCGTGTTCCTCGTCGATGCCCATGGCTTCGAGCACGTGGGACATGCGGTTAACGCCCGCGTGGCAGGCGGAGCCGGCGGAGGCTTCGATGCCGGAGGCGTCGAGAAGCATGATGAGGCTGTCGCCATCCGTGCCCGGGAAGGACACGTGGAGGTGGGAAGCCAGGGTGGGCTCGACGGAGTTGATGATGACGTTGTCGATACTGTCCTCAATGCCGGCCTTGAGCTTGTCGCGGAGTGCGCTCAGGCGAGCGGTCTCCTGCTCCATGTCCGCGACAGATTCACGCAGGGCCGCGGCGAGTGCGCTCGCGCTGGCCACGTCCACGGTGCCGGGGCGGATGCCACGCTCCTGGCCGCCGCCGAAGGCAATGGGTTGAGGCGCCGGGGTGCGGCGCGCGAGCAGCAGGCCGATGCCGCGGGGCCCGCCGAACTTGTGGGCGCTGGCCGCCAATGTGGTGGCACCCAGCTCATGGAAATTGATGGGCAGCTTACCTGTGACCTGCACAGCGTCGATATGCACAGGAGTGCTCTGCGCGGCGGCACGCTGAACAATGTCGGCGACCGGCTGGATGGCGCCGGTCTCGTTATTGGCCCACATGCAGGTGGCCACCGCGGCCGGGGTATCCAGGGCTGCGAGGTCACTGACGTGGCCGGTGGAATCAACCGGAAGCAGGTCAACGGTAGCGCCGTGCTCAGCGCGGAGCTTGTCCACGGTCTCCAGGACGGCGGGGTGCTCGATGGGGGTCGAGATGATGTGCGGTGTCGTATCCGCCCCCGCACGGAAAAGGCCCTGGATGGCAATGTTATCCGCCTCCGTGCCGGAGGAGGTAAAGACTACCTCGATGGGTTCGCAGCCGAGCAGCTCGGCGACGGTCTCGCGGGCGTCATCCAACACGGAGCGCGCCTTGCGCCCGGAGCCATAGGCCGAGCCGGGGTTCAGGGACCCGGCGGCGTCGACCCAGGCGTCGATGGCGCACTGGCGCATGGGTTGGGTAGCTGCGTAATCGAGGTAGCGAGGCATTAGTTGCCGGCCCCCTTGCGGGACTCAAGCTCGGAGACCAGCGCCGGGGCGATCTCGTGGAGGTCGCCCACCACGCCGAGGTCGGCGATCTGGAAGAACGGCTCGTCCTGATCCTGGTTGACCACGACGATGGTCTCCGAGGTCTGCATGCCGGAGGTGTGCTGGATAGCGCCGGAGATGCCGAGGCCGATGTAGAGCTTCGGGGAGACGGTCGCGCCGGTCTGGCCCACCTGGTGGGCTGGGTCGTAGAAGCCTTCGTCCACGGCGTCGCGGGTGGCGCCGACGGCGCCACCGAGGACGTCGGCAAGCGGCTCCACCACGTCGGCGAACTTGTCACCCACGCCGCGGCCGCCGGCCACAACGACCTTCGCGGAGGTTAGCTCCGGACGGGCGGTCTTCTCCGCCGGGGTGAAGGAGGTAACGGTGACGTCCTTCGCGGTGGCGGCAGGCAGATCGAAGGGAGCGAGTGCCGCGGTGACCGGTTGGGGTTCAGCAGCCACGGAGCCAGGGCGCAGGGTGTAGACCACGGAACCAGTGGCCGTGGAGGAGGTCTCGTAGGAGCCGCCGAAGATGGTGTGGTGCGCGGAGCCATCAGCATTGATGCCGTCGACGTTGACCAGGGTGCCCGAGCCCAGGCGGGCGGCGAGGCGGCCGGCGATCTCGTTGTTGGTCGGGGTGGCGGCCAGCACGATGGGCGCCGGGTTATTGGCGGCCAGGGCGTGGAGGGCGTCAACTTCCGGGGTGACGATGCGCTGCTCATAGTCCGCGGCGGTGGCCTGAACTACTTGGGCTGCACCGAGGTTGCCCAGCTCGGCGTCGAAGGATGCGGCGGTGGCGGCATCCTTGGCCACGACCACGGCGGAGACGGTACCGAGTGCGCGGGCAGCGGTGATGAGCTCGCCGGTAACGGGGCTGAGCTGCTCTGCTTCGTGCTCAACTAGGACATAAACGTGAGACATGTGTTTTCTCCTTTAACCCTCGATGAGATTCTTGGCGGCCAGGAAGTCCGCAACCTTGGCAGCTGCCACGGTCGCATCCGGATCGGTGATGACCTCACCGGCGGTGCGAGCTGGGCGCTGTGCGGCGGCGGTCACGGTGGTGGTGGACGGCACACCATCGATGCCCAGGTCGGCCACGGCGAGCGTGGTGACCTCAGCCTTCTTAGCGGCCATCAGGCCCTTGAAGTTGGGGAAGCGCGGCTTGTCGGCCTTATCCGTAAAGGACAGAATGGCCGGCAGGTTGGCCTCAAGTTCCCAATGGCCGTGGGCGTCCTCGCGGGTGCCGGTGGCGGTGGCGCCGGCCAGGGAGGCTGCCTTGAGCTCCGTGAGCGCGGGCAGCTGGCGGTACTCGGCCAAGAGCCCAGCGAGAAGGCCGGTGGAGGCGTCCGAGGAATTATTGCCCAAGGTGATGACCTGGACTTCGCCGAATTTCTCAGCCACCTGGTTGATGGCTGCGTTGAGGACCCAGGCGGTGGCCAGTGCGTCGGCGCCGGCAAGGGCGTCGTCCGTCACGTGCACGGCGTGATCCGCGCCCATAGCCAGGGCTTTGCGCAGGGCTTCATCGGCAGCCGCCGGGCCCATGGTAAGCGCCACGACCTCATAGCCGGCATCGGCATTGTCGTCGCGCAGGCGCAGGGCCTGTTCGACGGAGTACTCGTTGACCTCGTCGATGACGTTATCCACCGAGGTGCGGTCCAAGGTGTGGTCCGCCTCGAGGGTCTTGGTTGACCACGTATCCGGTACGTGCTTGACCAGAGCCACAATGACTGGCATGTGGGCACTTCCCCTTCCGTAAATTTTGAAACTATTAGGGTGCGTAATTACCTTCGGACAATACTACTCGCGGTCCACACAACACCGCGACTCCCTTCGCACCGATGCGCGTGACCACGAGGGTCTTGGCGGTGGAACCTTTCAGTTTGAGCTTCTTGCGCAACTGATCCGGGTTTACATCTTGCCCGCGTACCAGGATTTCCAGCGAGCCAACATCGTGGGCAACCATGGCCGCCTTGAGCTTTTTCATGGGGACCATCTCGATGAATTCAAATCCGGAGGTGCCGTGAGGCAGGCGGTCACCGGTGAGGTAGGCAATGCGCGGGTCCAGTTGGTGCAGGCCTTCCCGCGCGGCGTAGTGGCGCACCAGCCCGGCGCGCACGATGGCGCCGTCGGGGTCGATGAGAAAGCGGCCGATGGGGCCGGCCTCAGGTAGCTCGTGCTCTGCGACGTCGTCGTCGATGACGTCCGTGTGGATTCCATCTGGCGTGGTACTGAGGACCACTGCCCTCTTCCCCGTTCCCAGGCCCGGGGTGTACAGGCAGGCTTCCTTCACCCCTCCGTCGAGGCTGACCACGCAGGCTAGGCCTTCCCATTCGGAGTGGTCGATTCCCGGCGCGCACTTGATGGCCATCTCACCGTGGGTGTCCAGGAGATCTGCCGGTGGTGGTAGCAGTTGGTCAAGCCGGGTGATGCGGTTGCCGCCTTGGCGCCGGGCGGGATCGGCGATGCAGACCTGGGCGGTCGTCGTTGTTGTCAGCGCATCTGCGCGAAAGACGGGGTGCTCAATATTGTGCCGCGCCATGGCCACGCGTGAGGCGTCGAGGTCGCTGCCCACATAAGCGCCGGGGCGATAAGCCTGCCCCTCGGTGCCGATGGAACACGTGAGGTCGTGGACGAGGTCCACGTTGCGCTCCTGGAGGAATTGCGCGCGGTAGGTGGCCACCGCGGGTGGCGTGGCCTGTTGTGCAGAGTCGTGGTCCATGAGCCAATCCTGCGGCAGCTTTCCGGAGCTACGAGCTTGGATGAGCTCGGCCACGGCGCGCCCATAATCACCGAACTGCGCCTGCAGCTTGGCGACGTCCCTCAGGTGCGCCTTCTTTGTGCCCTCCAGGTCCGCCGCGGCGGCGTCGATGGCGGCTGCATTCTCGCGCAGGAAGGCGACTTCGTCCAGGGTGTAGCTCATGGTGTGCTTTTCTAGATGCGGTTGACGGGGAATGTGGTGAAGTACTCGCGGTAGCGTTCATCGTCCCGGGGATCCCCGATGATGGGGCGCAGATCGGAGAAGGAGGCATCGTCCAAGACTTCCTTGACGCTGGAATAGGACGTGAGGCGCTTGAGCTGCGCCCAGGTGGGGATGGCTAGGCGTACCAGCCCGGCGCGCCAGCCGTCGAGGACCAGTTGTGGGTCGAACCAACCGGCGTCATCGGCCTCCCCTGTTTCGCCATCCGGTTCTTGGCCCTCGGGCAGCACACCGATGAAAAAGAAGGTGTCGAACCAGTGGTTATTGTCCTCACCTGCCCAGCGGGACCAGGGAAGGAACATGTCGGCGTCGACTCGCATGCCGTTGTGTTCAAGGAATTCGGTAAAAGAAATCTCGTGGGATTCCAGTAGCTCGCGCTCGCGGTGATAGCGCGAGGCATCGGAGACTAGGCCGTCTTCGCGGATGGCCAGCAGCGTGCCGGCCTCTTCGAAGAGTTCCCGGGCCGCGGCGAAGACAAGGGCGTGGGCCTTGTACTTGGTGACACCCATGCGGCGTGCCATGGAAACCACTGAGCGGCCTGCCCACAGTTCGCCGGAGTCCCAGGTGCGGGGTGGGAAGTCACGCGGGTCTACCCCGCCGCCGGGAAACACGACGTGGCCGGGGTAATTGCGCATGGTGCGCACGCGTTCCTGGATCCACACGCGCAGACCCTCTGCGGTATCGCGCAACAGGAGGACGGTAGCGGCCAAGCGTGCCCCATTGAAGCCGGTGGTTTCGCCAGGGTCGATGGCGTCAAGGCTGTCGTGGATGGACTGACTCATGCAACTTTCCGTGTCCGCGAAGGAGCAGAATTCTTGGGGTGTACTAGAGATTAGCGGGTGCGCCGGGCGAAGTACCGCTCCCCAATGCGGTCCACCTGGATGGGCTGGTGGAAGGCCTTGGAGAGGTTTTCCGACGTCAGGACAGAATTAATGAGTCCTTTGGCCACGACCTTACCCTCATCCAGGAGCATCGCATGCGTAAACCCGTAAGGTATTTCCTCCACGTGGTGGGTGATCATGACAATCGCCGGGGCATCCGCATCGAGTGCTAGGTCCCCGAGGTAGCCCACCAGGTCCTCGCGTCCACCCAAGTCCATGCCGGCGGAGGGCTCATCCAGGATGAGCAGCTCCGGGTTGGCCATGAGCGCGCGGGCGAGGATGACGCGCTTTTTCTCACCTTCGGAGAGGGTGCCCCAGGTGCGCTTGGCCAAGTGGGATGCGCCGACTTGAGCCAGGATGTCATCGGCGCGGGAGAAATCCATGTCTTGGTAATCCTCACGCCAGCGGCCGAGCACGGCATAGCCGGCGGAGACCACGAGGTCATCAACGCGCTCATTGTCCGGGATGCGGTGCTGGACGGCGGCTGAGGAAATGCCGATGGCGGCGCGCAGATCACGCATATCCGTCTTACCCAGGCGCTCCCCCATCAGGTATGCCACGCCGGCGGAGGGAAACTCTTCGGCGGCGGCCATCCGCACCAGGGAGGTCTTGCCCGCACCGTTGGGGCCGATGATGACCCAGCGTTCGTCGAGCTCCACCTGCCAGTCGATGGGCCCCACCAGCGTGCGCCCACCCCGTCGCAGTTCGACGCCGCGGAAGTCAATCAACCAATCTTCGTCGGTGTCCATAAGTTCAGGGTTTTGCTGGCTTTGTTGCTCTGGAGTGTTCACACGCACCATTGTGGCCGAAACCTTCCGCCCCCGGTGAAACTGACACAGCCTTCCCCGGTGAAACTGCCACAGCTGCATTATTCTATGGGCATGACTCAACGCCTTGGTATCGACGATGTCCGCCCCTCCCTCTCCGGTAATGCAGCCTCGAAGGCCGTTGTCGGAGAGGTCGTTCCTGTTACCGCGCTGGTGTGGCGTGAGGGCCACGATGCCGTCGCCGCGACGCTGTCGGTGTGGAACACTGACTCCCCGTCCACTTCTGCCGTGACCATGACGGTGGATCCGGAGAACCCGGATCGGGTCCACGGCGTGTTTAGCCCGGCCACTGCCGGCCGCTGGTTCTTCCGCGTCGACGCCTGGTCCGATCCGATGTCCACCTGGCGCAACGCGGTGGTCAAGAAGATGGAGGCCGGGCAATCCGCACAAGAGCTCAGCAACGATCTCTTGCACGGCGCCGAACTTTTCGAGGAGGCGGCAATCCAGTGCCCGAGCGACAAGGCGGATCTGCTCTTTAAGGCGGCGAAGGAGCTGAAGGATGAAACGGGGGACGTCGACAAGCGCGTGCGCACCGCGCTGTCCGACGAGGTCGCGGACGTCCTCCACCACCACCCCCTGCGCCACCTGCTGGTGGAGGGTGACATTCACGAGGTCCTCGTGGAACGCCGCGAGGCCCTCTACAGCTCCTGGTACGAGCTCTTCCCACGCTCCACCGGTGGCTGGGATGACGAGGGCAACCCCGTACACGGCACATTTAAGACCACGGCACAGGCACTCGAGCGAGTGGCAGCCATGGGTTTCGATACCGTCTACTTCCCACCCATCCACCCCATTGGCAAGGTGCACCGCAAGGGCCGCAATAACTCGGTGGTGGCTGAGCCCGGCGATGTGGGCTCGCCGTGGGCCATCCAAGATCACTCCACCACGCACCCGGACCTGGGCACCATGGAGGACTTCAAGGAGCTGGTTAAGAAGGCCGCCGACTTGGGCCTGGAGGTGGCCCTGGACCTGGCGCTGCAGGCCTCCCCGGACCACCCATGGGCCAAGACCAACCCGGAATTTTTCACCGTCCTGGCCGATGGCACCATTGCCTACGCGGAGAACCCGCCGAAGAAGTACCAGGACATCTACCCGCTGAACTTCGATAACGACCCGGATGCCATCTACGCGGAAATCTATCGCATCGTCATGATCTGGATCGAGGCCGGCGTGCATACGTTCCGCGTGGACAACCCGCACACCAAACCAGCTAACTTCTGGAACTGGCTGATTTCCAAGGTGCATGTGACTCACCCGGAGGTCATCTTCCTCGCCGAGGCCTTCACCCGCGCTCCGCGCCTGTTCGGCCTGGCCAAGGCAGGATTTACGCAGTCCTATACCTACTTCACGTGGCAGACCTCCAAGCACGAGCTCACCGAATTCGCGCAGATGCACGTGGAGCAGGCCGATATCTGCCGCCCCAACCTCTTTGTCAATACCCCGGATATTCTCCACGAATCCCTGCAAACCGGTGGGCGCGCCATGTTCGCCATTCGCGCTACGCTGGCTGCGACTCTCTCCCCGCTGTGGGGCGTGTACTCGGGCTTCGAGCTCTACGAGCACCAGGCCGTCAAGCCGGGCAGCGAGGAGTACCTCGACTCGGAGAAGTACGAGCTGCGCCCGCGCGACTTCCAGGCCGCTGTCAAGTCCGGTGACTCCCTGGAATCCTATATCCGGCTGCTCAACCTCATCCGCCGCGAAAACCCGCCCCTCCAGCAGCTGCGCACGCTGCGCTTCCACAACACTGACAACGAGGCCATCATCGCCTACTCCAAGGCCGATCCCGCTACCGGCAACGTGGTGCTCGTGGTGGTCAACCTGGATCCGCGCAATGCTCAGGAGGCCACGGTCTTTGTGGATCTGGCCGCCGTGGGTCGCCACCCGGGTGAACACTTCACGGTGCAGGACACCATCAGTGGTGCCGCCTACGAGTGGTCCGACCGCAACTTCGTGCGCCTGGAGCCACTGCGTGACGTCGCCCACATCTTCGTCCTCCCGCCGGCACACCATGACCTGCAGGAGCGCATTGCCTGGCGCCGAGTGAACGACTACCGCGCTTAAGCCCTCAGGCCAGTAGATACCCCGCGCTGATTCCGTCCCCCTTTCTGGGTAGCGCGGGGTTTCTTTTCGGCCCCGCGAGCACGTGTTCTTGGGTAATTTGGTCTGTATGAACATCCCGGCCTCAGACCTCGAACGCCTCAACCACTGCCGCCACCACGCGCCCCATGATTTCTATGGTTGGCACGATGGAACCGTCCGCACTCGCCGCCCCGGTGCCGAAGCCGTCGAGCTCGTCACCGCCTCCGACACGATCGCCATGCGCGCGGTTGGGGATGATATCTGGGAGGCCCCGCTCGCCGAAGAAGCAGACTACCGCCTGCGCATCACCTACCCGGGCCAGCCCGCCATCGAGGTAGCGGACGGTTATCATTTCCTGCCCACCTTGGGCACATTGGATCAGCACCTCATCGGGGAAGGCCGCCACGAGCGCCTCTGGGAAGTACTGGGCGCAAATCTCAAGAGCTACACCACCGACCTGGGTGAGGTCGAAGGAACCGCATTTGCCGTATGGGCGCCCAACGCGGAGGGCGTGGCCGTGGTCGGTGACTTCTGCGGCTGGAACCCTACCCAATTCCCCATGCGCAGCCTCGGCTCCACGGGCATTTGGGAGGTCTTCATCCCCGGTGTGGGCGAAGGCGAGCGCTATAAGTTCGCGGTCCACGGCAAGAACTCCCCGCGCATTGATAAGGCGGATCCCCTGGCCAAGCGCACCATTGCCCCGCCGGAAACCGCCTCTGTGGTGGCCCGCTCCAGCTTCGAGTGGAGCGACGAGGAGTGGATGAGCAAGCGCACCGGGGACCTCGACGTCCCGATGAGTGTCTATGAGCTCCACGTCGGCTCATGGAAGGTAGGCGCCAACTACAACAGCTTGCGCGAAGAACTCATCCCTTACCTGGTTGAGCACGGCTTTACCCACGTGGAGCTGCTGCCCGTGGCCGAGCACCCCTTCGGCGGTTCCTGGGGTTACCAGGTCTCCGGCTACTACGCTCCCTCCGCGCGCTGGGGCTCCCCGGATGAGCTGCGCGCGCTTATCGACGACTTGCATAACGCTGGCATCGGCGTCTTCATCGACTGGGTGCCCGCGCACTTCCCCAAGGACGAATGGGCGCTGGGCCGCTTCGACGGGCAGGCACTCTACGAGCACCCGGACCCGCGCCGCGGTGAGCAGGCCGATTGGGGCACCTACGTCTTCGACTTCGGCCGCAACGAGGTTCGCAACTTCCTCGTGGCTAACGCCCTGTACTGGGCCGAGGAGTTCCACGTCGACGGCTTGCGTGTCGACGCCGTTGCTTCCATGCTCTACCTGGACTACTCCCGCGAGGAATGGCTGCCCAATATCTACGGCGGGCGCGAGAACCTGGAGGCAGTCCAATTCCTCCAGGAGACCAACGCCACGCTGAACCGTAACCACCCGGGCGTGCTGACCATCGCTGAGGAATCCACCTCCTGGCCCGGCGTGACCGCACCGACGCACGAGGGCGGACTGGGCTTTAGCCTGAAGTGGAACATGGGCTGGATGAACGACACCCTGGAGTACTTTAAGCACGAGCCGATTCACCGCCGCTACCACCACGGTGAGCTCACCTTCTCCATGGTCTACGCCTACTCGGAGCGCTACGTACTGCCGTTTAGCCACGACGAAGTGGTCCACGGCAAGGGCTCCTTGTGGGAGCGCATGCCGGGCGATGACTGGAATAAGGCCGCGGGCCTGCGCGCGCTGTACGGCTACATGTTCTCCCACCCGGGCAAGCAGCTGATGTTCATGGGCCAGGAGTTTGGCCAGACCACCGAATGGGCAGAGGGCCACTCCGTGGACTGGTCCAATTTGGAGGGCTGGGGCAACGAGTGGCACCACGGCATTAAGCGCCTGGTGCGCGACCTCAACGCGGTGTACAAGCAACAGCCAGCCCTGTGGACCCAGGACTTTACGCAGGATGGCTTCCAGTGGGTTAAGGCTGATGACTCGAACAACAACATGCTCGGCTACGTCCGCTATGGCAAGGACGGCTCCGCCTTGTTGGCAGTGTGCAACTTCTCCGGTAGCTCGGTGCCCAACTATGACCTCTGGGTGCCGCGCGATGGCGAGTGGGAGCTGCTCATCAACACAGACGACGCCGTCTATCAGGGTGCTGGCAACGACCTTGCCCACCGCGTGCGCTCCGAAGGCAACCACGTACAGCTGCACCTGCCGGCCAACTCGGTGCAGTGGTATGCCTTCCGTGGCTAGTTTCTAAGAACACAACTGCCCGACCTGCCAAAGATCACCGCTGAGATCGAATTCCAGCCGCTAGTTTTGGCAACTCGGGCAGTTGCAGTTTTCAGTCTCGTGCGTGAGTATCGAGGAAAGCTCTTACGCGAGCATCAATGTCATCGCGCAACGCATCCATTCGCTCCCCTCCCTCTAGACCACGCACGGACGGGTCCTCAATCTCCCAACGCTCAGCCACTCCGTCATAGTCGGCATCACCAACGATGATGACGTGATCCACCGAAGACGCGAGGCCGGCATCAAGCAACGTTGGCGTTCCTGACATGTCGGCGCCGACCTTTGCAAGAGAGGCCTGCGCCTCGGCGTTCACGCCCTGCGCACGATGCTGTTCAGTGGTCTTTACGCCTGCGGAGTGAACTTCCCAATCGGGCGCATGCTTCTTAGCTAAGGCAGCCGCCATCTGAGACTTACCGCGGTTGGTATTGCAAAGGAAAAGTACGGAGGTCATGCCTCCGCACTTTAGTCATATTTCGGTGTGCCTGTAGGGCCAGATCCCTAGTTCTTCTTCACCGCGTAGTACACCGGCAGGGACTTCCAGTTGAACGTCACGTCCTGGACGTTCTCGGACCAGCCGCCGACCACGTTTGGGTAGAACAGCGGGATTGAAGGAAGGTCACGCAGCAGCAGCTCCTGTGCCTGGTTGTAGAGCTTCGCGGCTTCCTCCTCATTTGCGGCGCCGTTGGCCTTCACAATCAGTTCATCGAACTCCGGGTTGGAGTACTTCGAGTCATTGGAAGCTACACCCGTGGTGAAGTTTGGCCCAAGGAAGTTACCCATCGAGGGATAGTCGGCGAACCACGCCGTGCGGTAGGCGCCATCCATCCGCTCGGTGCGGTAGGCATCGCGGAAGGACTTGAAGTCCGGGTAAGGGTTGCCCACGGCCTGGATTCCCAGCGTGTTGCTGATGTTGTTAGCCACGGCATCGGCCCAGTCCTTGTTATCACCATCGGTGTTGTAGTTGATCGGGAACGAGCCTTCAAAAGCACCGTACATCTTATCGGCCTCCGCCCACAGCTTCTTCGCCTCCTCCGGGTTATAGTCCAGGTTTTCCGAACCGGGCAGGCTGTCGTTGTATCCGTTCAGCACCGGTGACGTGAACTCGCGGGCCGGTGTGCGGGTGCCATGGAAGATGGTCTCCGCGATCTCCTCACGGTTGATAGCCATCGAGATTGCCTTGCGGCGCAGCGTGCCTTCTTCCCCACTAAAGTGCGGGGTCTCCATGTGGATGGACATCTCCAGATAGGTAGCGGCCGGCTTGGTCTCCTGACGGCCGGCCAGGTCCTGCTCATAGCTGCCGAAAGCGGACGACGGGATCGCTTCGAGCACGTCGAGGTTATTCGCCAACAGGTCCATGTAGGCCGCGCTGGAATCGGCGTAGAAGGCGAATTCGATGCCGTCGTTCTGCGCTGCGCGGTCGCCCTTGTACTCCGGGTTCGGCTCGATGATCAGGTTCTGGTTGTGGTTCCATTCCTTGATCTTGTAGGGGCCGTTCGACACCGGGGATTCGCCAAAGCCCTGTGGGTCCTCCAGCGCGGCCGCGGGGACTGGGAAGTAGGCGTTGTAGCCTAAGCGGCTCGGAAAGTCGCTCTCCGGTTGGGTGAGTTCGATGGTGAAGGTGCGCTCATCGATGACCTTGAGGCCTTCCATTTCTTTGACGCCTTCCCCGTAGCCCTTGATGGAGGAGAAGAAGCTCTCATTAAGTTGTTCATTGGCCACCGCGTAGTTCCACGTATCGACGAAAGAATCAGCCGTCACGGCTGAGCCATCAGAGAACTTCAGGTCAGGCTTGAGCGTGACCTTGTAGGTCTTCTCTCCTTCCTTGTCGATGGACTCCGCCATCTCGTTGTGCACGTTGCCGTCGGCGTCGTAGTACACCAATCCGGAAAACAGCATGTCGACGATGCGTCCGCCGCCGTTCTCATTCGTCATCGCGGGAATGAGCCCCTGCTGTGGTTCAGTACCGAGCACGCGAACATAGTTGGATCCGCCGGCACTATCGGAGCTATCGCTTCCGCAGGCGGTAAGGCTAAGAGCAAGAGAGGCGGCGCCAACAACGCCGAGGAGCTTGCGCATGAGAGTCCTCCAGAAAGAGTCAAACAACCATTGTGCTGTATCGCACAAAAAGCAATTTAACATGCCATACGTCACCTCATTGCTTGAACGCAAAAAAGACCCTCAGGAGAAGCCTCAACTGAGTCATCCTGAGGGTCCAGCCCGCGACAGTCCGGGAAGGTCGCTCTCGGGCCCGGCACAAGCTGGGCACTATTTCTACGCCGTCTTTAATACAACGCGCTGGCCAGCTTCGTGCGTGCGGCCAGTACGCGCGGGTCACCGGACTCAAAGAGACCAAAGAGCTCCAAGAGGCGGGTCTTGAGCTGTTCCTTCTCATCCCCAGCGGTGCGCTTCATGGCCTCAATGAGGCGCTCGAAAGCTCGGTCAGGGGCACCGGCGACGACCTCCGCGTCGGCGGCGTCGAGCTGCTTTGCCACGTCCTCTGGGGCGGCATCGGCGGCGGCGATGGGGTCCTCGCTACGGTTAGCCGGATCCAAGCGCTTGAGCAGCACAGTGGTGTCACGCGCCTGCTTAATCTCCGCATTATCCGGCTCAGCGGCCAGAATCTCCTCATAGGTAGCGATGGCAGCGTCGAAATCGCCACGGTTGAGCGCGTCCTCAGCCAGGCCCAGGCGCGGATCTGCTGCTTCTTCCTCTGGGCTCTCCCCCGCTACATCTTGGTCTGGCAAACCCTTGAGCTGGGGGCCGAGCTTGTCGACGATCGCCGCTACCCACTGCTCCAGGTTCTCGCGCGGCTGCCCGCCCTCAAAGTTGGTGACGGGCTGGCCGGCGGCGATGGCAACGGTGGTCGGCAGATTCTGTACGCCGAAGACCTGCGCCACCTGGGGCACAACATCAGCGTTGATATAGCCCACGATGAACTTCAGCCCACCTGCGGTCGCCATCTCCTCGAAGTCCTTCTTGAGCTGCTCGGAGGCCGGGGAGCGCGGCGAGCCAATCAAGGCGATGACGGGTACTTCCGCAGAGCGGCGCACCAAGTCATTCTCGAAGTTCTGCTCGGTGACCTCAAAGAAGGGCTGTACACCTGCCGAGGCACCAGTAGTACCCTGTTCCTGTGCTTTCGCCTTGGCCTCTGCCTGCTGCTTGATAGCACCCAGGTCGAGGGCTCCTCCTACGTACGGTCCGGTCACTTATTCTCCTCCAGGTAACGATTAACGGAATCTACTTTTTGGGTTATCTGCCCGGTCACGCCTTCGCGGATATCGGCTTTAATCACCAGGCTCGTGCGGGGCGAAACCGCGCGCACGGCATTGGTAGCTTCCTTGATAACCGCGAAGACCTCATCCCACTCGCCTTCAACAAGGGTAAACATGGCATTGGTCTCATTGGGTAAGCCGGAGGCCCGGACCACACGCACGGCTTCGGCGACGGCCTCGGACATCTCAGCGCGTTCATCGCCCACGACGGAGGGGGCTACGGAAAAGGCAACAATCATGCCCGCTATCCTACCGCCGCTCCCAGCAGTGCCGGTGCCAGTGTCGGCGATCATCTGCGCGCCCGCCGGTATCCCGCGGCCACGCCACGATGTGCGCCACCCCGGGAGGTATGTTCTGGTTGCATCCCGGGCACACGTAGTACTTCTGAGCGGCCGCGCTGCCGACGTGTCTCATAACGAAAGGCTCGCCATGGGTCCAGCTCGGCCCTGGTACCGTCTGCGAGCCGAGGAAGGCACTGCCGTCGCGCGGCAGTGACCGTGGCTCTTCGCGGATCCTACGATTGCGGCGCGGCACTAGAACAACCGCAGCTCGTTGGACTCGATGCCGCGCAGCTCTTGGTAGTCCAGGACGACGCAACGGATACCGCGGTCTTCCGCCAAGGTCCGCGCTTGGGGCTTGATTTCCTGCGCTGCGAACACACCGTGGACCGGTGCTAGCAAGTCGTCGCGGTTGAGCAACTCAAGGTAACGCGTGAGCTGCTCAACGCCATCAATTCCGCCGCGGCGCTTGACCTCGACCGCTACGAATTCATTCTTGGAGTTCTTGGCCATGATGTCTACCGGACCAATCGCGGTGGGATACTCGCGGCGCACCAGCGAGTACTTCTCACCCAACGTTTCGATGTGTTCCGCCAACAGCTCCTGCAGGTGAGCCTCCACGCCATCCTTGACCAAGCCGGGGTCTTCTCCCAGATCCATGTCGATCTCCTGGTGGATCTGGGCGATGGTGATACGCAGCTGCTCACCTTTCGGGTTTTCTACCAGCCACAGCTTCTCTCCTGTGTCTTCACCGTCGATATCCTCAATTGCCGACTCCGAAAAGGTGCACGGCGGAGTCATCCAGTTTAGCGGCTTATAGGCACGGTCATCCGCATGGATGGACACCGAACCATCGGCTTTGATGAGGATGAGACGGTCCGCCATGGGAAGGTGGGCGTCGAGACGGCCTACGTAATCTACGGAGCATTGGGCGATGACAACACGCATGCCCTCTACCCTATCGTTGGGCGCTACTTCTTTGGTAAGCGGGTAGCTCGCTGGCGCATCTGGCGATAATCCAACTTCTCTTGGCGCTTCGACGGCGCCGATTCCACCCACGCATTCAAGGCCATGATCCCGTGCGCATCAGAGGCAATCTCATAGTCCCGCCCATCGATGCTAATACGGATGATCTGGTGACCCGAGGGCATAAAAGAAGCCTCGTCATCATCCATTGGGCGGGTGCTGCCCAGTTCGATGTCGAGGCGATTAAAGCGTTTGTTGGCGCGCGGCAATACGGAGCGAAGCTTGAAGTACTCCATGTACTCGCCGTCATAACGCACGAGGCCGTGGCGCCACGTATGGGAGTCCTTCGAAGGAAGCCGGCGCAGAAGGATGCTCGTTCCGCGGGAACGCACCGTAAAAAACCGTACTGCGGCCAGAATGACGACAACCAGAAGAATCAGTGCGCACAGACCTAAAAGAATAGATAGCCCTTGGAGCACCTGAGAGTTCATGGGTTGATTTCCTTCACCGCGAGTAAGAAACGTTGCGTTGATTCTACCGCTCGCGGAGGAAACAATGCTAGTCCTTGCTTGACCTTTGGCGCAGATCACGAAGGAACCCCACCCCCTCTTAGCGAGGGGGTGGGGTTCCTAGGTGAGAGTGGGAAGGGCGGTCATTGCTGCCCGTCGTTTTCCTCTCCGCTCATCCGTTAGCTGTTGAAGCGGCGGGCGGCGCGCAATGCGGCATCGCCACGGGACCTCGTCAGCTCGCGCTCAGACTTCAGGTCTTCCTGTGCCTGTGCTTCATCGACCTCCGAGGCCCAGATGGCCCAATCGGCGAGGACGGTGATCTTGTTCTCGGACACGGAGAGGAAGCCACCCTGGACAGCGGCGACGCGACGCTCGCCGTCGGCCGGGTGGATGGTCACTACGCCATTGTCGATCAACTGACCAACCATGGGCTCATGGCCAGGAAGCACGCCGATCTCACCCTCGGTGGTTTCAGCCGTCACCATGGTGGCCTTTCCGGTCCACAGCAGGCGCTCGACGGAAACCAATTCGGCGGTGATGTCAGCCATGTGCCTCTCCCTACTTCTTCTCGGTCAGCTTCTTGTACGCAGCCTCGACGTCGTCCAAGCCACCCAGGCCGTTGAAGGCCTGCTCCGGGTAGTGGTCGAATTCGCCGTTGCAGATGCGCTCGAAAGCATCGATGGTATCGGCCAGCGGCACGTAGGAGCCCGGCAGGCCGGTGAACTTCTCTGCGACGAAGAAGTTCTGGCCCAGGAAGCGCTCGATGCGGCGAGCACGCTGAACGGTGATCTTGTCTTCCTCAGACAGCTCGTCCATACCAAGGATGGCGATGATGTCCTGGAGCTCCTTGTTCTTCTGCAGGATACCGATGACACGCTGTGCCACCTCGTAGTGGCGCTCGCCCACGATGGACGGCTCCAGAATACGAGAGGTAGAGGTCAGCGGGTTCACTGCCGGGTAAATACCCTTCGAAGCAATACCACGGTCCAACTCGGTGGTGGCATCGAGGTGGGCGAAGGTGGTCGCCGGAGCCGGGTCGGTGTAGTCATCGGCCGGCACGTACACGGCCTGCAGGGAGGTAATGGACTTACCCTTGGTGGAGGTAATACGCTCCTGCAGCACACCCATCTCATCAGCCAGAGTCGGCTGGTAACCCACGGCGGAAGGCATACGGCCCAGCAGGGTCGACACCTCAGAACCGGCCTGGGTGAAACGGAAGATGTTGTCGATGAACAGCAGCACGTCCTGGTTCTGAACATCGCGGAAGTACTCCGCCATGGTCAGGCCGGACAGAGCCACGCGCATACGGACTCCTGGCGGCTCATCCATCTGGCCGAAGACAAGTGCGGTGTCTTGAAGAACGCCCATCTCCTCCATCTCAAGGAAGAGGTCGGTGCCCTCACGGGTGCGCTCGCCGACGCCGGCGAAGACGGAGGTACCGGAGAACTCGCGTGCGATACGAGTAATCATCTCCTGGATAAGAACGGTCTTACCCACACCTGCACCACCGAAGAGGCCGATCTTGCCGCCCTTCACGTACGGGGTCAGCAGGTCGATGACCTTAATACCGGTCTCCAGGATCTCGGTCTTACCCTCCAGCTGGTCGAATGCCGGCGGCTCGCGGTGGATGCCCCACTGCTCGCCGTCGCGGCCCAGACCCGGCTGGTCAAGGCAGTCACCGAGGGCGTTAAAGACGTGGCCCTTGACCACATCGCCAACCGGGACGGAAATCGGCTTGCCGGTGTCGGTCACGGCGGCACCGCGGACGAGGCCGTCGGTCGGAGCCATGGACACGGCACGGACGAGGTTGTCACCGAGGTGCTGAGCGACCTCAAGGGTGACGGTCTTTGCAACAGCCTCGAGGGAAACCTCGACGGTCAGTGCGTTGTACAGTGCCGGCAGCCCGCCACGCGGAAACTCCACGTCGACGACCGGACCGATGACACGCACCACACGGCCGGCGGTAGCCGACGACTGTGTGTTCTGCTCTTGCAGAGCTGTAGTCATAATCTAGTCACTTTCTGCGCTTTCGGCGAGCGCCCCAGCGCCACCGACGATCTCTGTGATTTCTTGGGTAATCTGCGCCTGACGGGCCTGGTTGGCCACGCGCGAGAGGTCCTTGACCAGCTCGGTTGCGTTGTCAGTTGCAGACTTCATTGCGGTACGGCGTGCGGCGGACTCGGAGGCCGAGGACTCCAAGAACATCGCAAACAGGAGGCGGGACACGTACTGCGGAAGCAGTGCGTCCATGAGGGTGTCCGCATCCGGCTCGAAGTCGTAATCAGGAGTGATCTGATTGTTCGGCTCGGCGTCGGAAAGCGCGGACTCACCCATGTTGTAGTCCTCTTCCTCAATAACCGGTACCACCGGCAGCAGCTGCTGCACACGCGCGGTCTGGGTCAGCATGGACTCGAACTCGGTGTACACAACGTGGACCTGGTCGAAACCGCGAACGGTCTCGCCCTCCACGTGAATACCCTCGCGGGTCTTGGCCTGGCCATTCGAACCGGCAACGAAGCCGTCGATGATGTGGCGGCGCACGTCGTGCGTCTTCTCCCAGGTTGGATCCTGCGAGAATCCAGTCCAGCTGCCTGCGACCTCGGCCTCACGGAACTTGTAGAAGCCAACGCCCTTGTTGCCGGTCACGTAGCGGACGGTCTCGAAACCCTCACTCTTGAGCAGGGCTTCCAGCTCGGCCGCCTTCTTGAAGATGTTGTTGTTGTAGCCACCGCACATACCGCGGTCCGAAGAGACCACGAGAATGGCGGCCACCTTTGCATCTTCGCGTTCCCGGAGCATCGGGTGATCCAGGGACGTGTGCGCCGCCAGCTTGTTGAGCACGTTGGACAGTTCACGTGCATAAGGCTGCGACGCCTCTACCCTGGCCTGAGCCTTGGTAATGCGCGAGGTAGCAATGAGCTCCTGTGCCTTGGTGATCTTCTTGGTGGAATTGACGGACCGGATGCGGTCACGCAGTTCACGAAGATTAGCCATGGTGTTCGCTCCTCCCTTCTTTATCTAGACGGTTAATTCTTAGAGCGTGCGAAACTCTATTTGGCCGTCTTGCGGGAGACGTTGAGCTCGGTCTTATTCACGTCATCCGCGGCGAGCGGGTCAACCGGTGCCTCGGTGCCGAGGTTGTTGCCCTCGGTCGTGCGGAAGGACGGAATGAAGTCCTTAGCAGCTGCAACAAGTGCATCCTTGGACTCGTCGGTCAGAGCGGTACCGCCCTGGATCTGCTCGAACACCTGCGGGGTTGCAGAGTTGAGGTGATCGTGCAGCTCCTTCTCGAAGCGGCGTACGTCCTCGACGGGAACGACGTCGAAGATGCCCTGGTCTGCGAGGAAGATGGACACCATCTGGTACTCGACAGGCTGCGGGGAGGACTCGGACTGCTTGAGCAGCTCGACGAGACGCTCACCGCGCTCCAGCTGAGCCTTGGAGGCCGGATCCAGGTCGGATGCGAAGGCCGCGAAGGCCTGCAGATCGCGGTAGGCAGCCAGCTCAAGACGCAGGTTACCGGCGACCTTCTTCATACCCTTGGTCTGTGCGGCACCACCAACACGGGAGACCGACACACCGACGTTAATTGCCGGACGGACGCCCTGGTTGAACAGGTCGGACTCCAGGAAGACCTGGCCGTCGGTAATAGAAATTACGTTGGTCGGAATGAAGGCGGAGACGTCGTTCGCCTTGGTCTCGATGATCGGCAATGCGGTCATGGAACCTGCACCCATGTCGTCGGAGAGCTTCGCAGCGCGCTCCAGCAGACGGGAGTGGAGGTAGAAGACGTCGCCCGGGTAAGCCTCGCGGCCCGGCGGACGGCGCAGAAGAAGGGAAATCGCACGGTAGGCCTCAGCCTGCTTGGTCAGATCATCGTAAATGATCAGGACGTGGTTGCCCTGGTACATCCAGTGCTGACCCAGAGCTGCACCGGAGAACGGTGCCAGCCACTTGAAGCCAGCGGCGTCGGACGCCGGAGCCGCCACGATGGTGGTGTACTCCAGTGCGCCGTGCTGCTCCAGGGTGTGGCGCACACCAGCAATGGTGGAGCCCTTCTGGCCGATGGCGACGTAGATGCAGCGAACCTGCTTGTTCTTGTCGCCAGATTCCCAGTTAGCCTTCTGGTTCAGAATGGTGTCGATACAGACAGCGGTCTTACCCGTCTTACGGTCACCAATGATCAACTGACGCTGACCGCGACCAATCGGGGTCATCGCGTCAATAGCCTTGATGCCGGTCTGCATCGGCTCTTCCACCGGCTGGCGCTGCAGCACGGACGGTGCCTGCAGCTCGAGGACGCGGTCCTCTTCAGCGGTGATCGGGCCCATGCCGTCGATCGGCTGGCCCAGGGGGTTAATTACGCGGCCGAGGAATTCCTCGCCCACAGGGATGGAGAGAACCTCGCCGGTCCTCTTGACCTCGTCGCCTTCTTTAAGCGACTCGAAGTTGCCCAAGACCACGACACCGATGGAGTTGGTGTCAAGGTTCTGTGCGACGCCAATCACGCCGCCGGGGAACTCGAGCAGCTCATTCGCCATGACGGACGGCAGGCCCGAAACCTGCGCAATACCGTCAGCTGCCGAAATGACCACGCCGACCTCCTCACGGGAGGCCTCCGCGGAGTAGCTCGAGGTGTAGTTCGCAATCGCGCTACGGATCTCGTCGGAGGAGATCGTCAGCTCCGCCATGTTCTTCCTGCTCTCGGTAGTATCTTCCAGCAATTACTTAATCGTTTCTGTCGTTTCGGCTTATGCCATCTGCGCACGAAGGCGAGCAATCTTGCCTGCCGTCGAGCCATCGATGACTTCGTCGCCGACGCGGATGGTCATACCACCGAGGAGGCTGGTGTCAACCTCAGAGTGGATGGACATCGCACGACCATAAATTTTGCCCAGCTTTTCAGCGAGTGCTGCCCGCTGGCTATCGTTCAGCTCACCCGCGGTGGTCACTCGCGCGATGGTACGGCCCTGCAGCTTGGCTGCGGTGTCCGCCAAACCGGCGAGATCATCAATCGGGTTCTGCTCCGGGCGGCCAATGGCCTGCAGCGCAAGCGCCTCAGTAACCATCGTGACCTTGCCGTAGAGCACGCTTGCCAGCAGCCCGACCTTGCGATCGGACGTAGCAGTACGGTCTGAAAGCAGCTGGGTCAGTTCGCCTTCGCGGTCAAGCACGCGCGACAGGGAGAAGAGCTCGTCCTCCACCTGGCCCAGCTTGCCCTCAAACTCAGCGCCACGCAGCAGAGCGCGGCGGCCGAGGATGATGAGACCACGGGCAATATCACGCGGCGTCGACCACTGTGCGGCGGCGGCCTCCTGCAGCACCTGGAGTGCAACCGGGGTGACCTTTCCGCCGAAAAGGGTCTGGGCCAGGGACTTGCGCTCCTCGGAGGTAGCGGCGTCGTCGGTCAGCGCGACACGCAGTTCGCGGTCACCGTCGAGGACGCGGACAACCTCGAAGAGGTCCTGGCCTGCCTGGGTAGCAGTCGCCACCGAGCGGTCGCCGGAGAGGAACTCATCCAGCTTGGACTCAACGGTACCGAGTGCTTCGCGGCTAGCTGCCTTCATCGTTGCCTACTTTCCGGCCGGTGCCACAGTGTCGAGCTCGGACAGGAAGTTATCAATCGTGGAGGACTGCTTGGTGGCGTCCGAAAGTTCGCCGCCGAGCAGCTTCTCTGCCAGGTTGATGGAGTTCTGTCCGATGTCGGAACGCAGCTCAGACACGACCTGTGCACGAGAAGCTTCAAGCTGCTTCTCGCCGGCGGTCAGGATGCGACGAGACTCTTCCTCTGCAGCTTCCTTAGCCTCTGCCTCGATCAGCTTGCCGCGCTCGCGCGCCTGCTCGCGGATCTCCGCAGCCTCTGCTCGAGCATCAGCGAGCTGAGCATTGTACTTTTCCAGAGCGGCCTTTGCTTCGGCCTGCTGAGCCTCCGCACGCTTAAGGCCACCTTCGATCCGGTCTTCACGCTCCTGCAGCATCTTGTTGTATGCCGGAAGAACAAGCTTCCAGAACACAATCAGGATGATGGCGAACGGAATGATCGACCAGACCAAGTCGTACATCTTGGGCAGAAGGATGGAGTTGCCGCTCTCCAGCGGCAGGTGCTCACTTCCCTCTGCTGCAAGGTAGTAAATGACGTTGTTCATGGGGCTCCGTTCTTAAAGTTCGATTTACTTTGTGTAAAGCGCTCTTTAGAACAGGAAGCCTGCAACGAGGCCGATAAGTGCCAGGGCCTCAACGAAGGCGATACCCAGGAACATGGTGGTACGCAGCTGGCCGGCCATCTCCGGCTGGCGAGCCATGCCCTCGACGGTCTTGCCGACGAGGATACCGATGCCCAGACCCGGGCCGATGGTTGCGATGCCGTAGCCGATAGCGCCGAGGCCCTTGAGGGTGGACTCGTCAGCAGCCTGAGCAAGAATGATTTCGTTCATGATGAAAGTCGTTCCCTTTCAATGTTTTCCCGCGAATTGTTCCGCGGGGGAAGTGGTGATTTCTGGGGTATTTAGTTAACCGCGAGGTTCGCGTTGTTGTTAGTGCGAATCTGCATGCAGCGACAGTTCGATGTATACCGCCGTCAGCAGGGCGAAAATGTATGCCTGCAGGAAGATGACGATAATTTCGTACAGCGTGAACAGAACCGCTGCGACCAGAGTGAGGCCACTCAGTGCGGTCCAACCGTTGAACTGGAAGAAAAAGAAGTTCGTTGCCGAGTACAACAGGACCAAAATGAGGTGGCCAGCCAGGAAGTTCGCCATAAGACGAAGAGCCAGCGTGACTGGACGCATGACAAACGTAGAGAAAGCCTCAATCGGTACAACAAGCACGTGCAGCAACGGCGGAAGGTTAGGAATAACCACCGAGGACTTGACGAACTTGCCGAAGCCAAAGCGCTTTGCGCCGGCGTAAATCATGGCGATGTACGCAACGACTGCCAGCACGATTGGCATACCAATACGAGCATTCGGAGAGATGTTTAGGGCTGGAACAATAGTTGCTACGTTCCAGAACAAAACACCGAAGAAGATCGTGGCCAGGATCGGAAGGAAACGACGTCCTTCCTTACGGCCCAAAATGTCTTCTGCGATGTGAATTCGTACGAAGTCAATCGCATGCTCCGCTACGTTCTGCAATCCTTTAGGAACCAGCTTCGGGTTCCTGAAGGCGACAACAAAAAGGAGCACCAAGATAGCCGCCATAAACAGGCGGACCAGCATGATGCGATCCAAAGCGAACCAACCGTTGGCGAAATCGGCGAAAAGAAGATCGACGACTCCACCATCTTCGGTTACGTGCCCCGGGAAAAATTCTGGATCCAGTTCGGGTGCGTGAAACTCACCCTTCATGGCCAATGTCGTAACGCTCAGCGTTCTCTCCCGTGTTCGGGCCACACAGCTTGTCGAAGGCTATGTGGTGCGATGGACGTCTCAAGCTCTTTGCCCTGCTCACGGACTCCGTCGCACATCAGCGTAAACAGGGCAAGGATAAACCGTACTTTTTCGGGATAGCATGACGCTAACCCGCGGTAACCCGAAGAGAATGCTATCAGTTCGCCCTCAAGTTTTCGCACGTGGGGGCAGCGTTGTGAACCTAAAGGCACAGCCCAGCGCCGTGCGGCCGCATAAAACGCCCACATTCTGCCAAAACCCTACTAAGTGTATTTGGTCACACACCCGCGTTTTCCCACCTTGACGGGGGTAATGAGCGCCCGAAGCGGCGTCATTTCGCTACACAAAAAGCCACCCTCCCGGGGTCACCGGGAGCAGTGGCTCACTGAAAAAGGTCGAGAAAGGCTAAGACACGTAGGTCACGTTGGAGGTGACCACACCCCATACCTCAGTTCCCAACGTCACCGCCAGCGCCAGTAGGACGGTGACGAAGAGGGCCATCGTGTCGTAGAACTCTAGGTCCTTGATCAGCAACAACACCATGATGAGGATGACGACCTTAAGCAACCAGCCACCTAGGACCACAGCCATCGTCGTCGAGGGTGTCGTGCGTGCGGTAATAAGCACCGAGGCCGCGGTAAAGAGCACGAAGCCGCCGCCGATGGCCGCGCCGACGAGTACTCCCCAAATTCCGGGCACTCCGCGAACGCCACCCCAGATGGATAGGGACGCGATGGTTACGACGATAAGGCCGATGACCCCGAGGCGCAGGGCGCGCTTCAGGGGGCGACGATGATCGTCGTAGGGCGAAAGCTCTTCGGAGGTCGTTGAATCAGTCACAGCCCCATACCCTACCTCAGGAAGGATCAGTTTCCAGCACCACACTGGTAGCCCGCGGCCGACGCCCAATCTTGCCCTGGCGCAGCGGAATCAGGGTCACGCCGAAGGCCACGCCAAGCGCGAGAACCGCCAAAGCCACGGCCGCGGGGGCCGGAACGATAGAAAAGGAGACGGCCCCAAACGCCACCGCGGAGACCCATAAATAAAGCACCAGTACTGTGCGTCGGTGCGTGTGCCCCAAGGAGAGCAGCCGGTGGTGAATGTGTGCCTTATCGGCAGCGAAAGGCGAGCGCCCCTGCGATACGCGGCGAATAACAGCCCAGACAAGGTCCAGGACTGGAATAAAGACCGCGGCGACCACGACGATGACGGGTGACATCAACGCCACAATGTCCACGGTGCCGTACAAAGACATGTTGATCTTGCCGGAGGCGGAAGTCGACGCCGCGGCGAGCAGCAAACCAATCAGCATCGCACCGCTATCCCCCATGAAGATGCGGGAGGGCTCAAAGTTGTGAGGGAGGAACCCGGCACACACGCCAACAAGAGCGGCAGCGATAATCGCCGGCGGATACGCGGACACCGCACCGCCCTGGTCGTGCAGCACTGTCAGCGAGAAAACCAAGATGGCGCCGCCGGCGATCATGCCCAGCCCGGCCGCCAAACCGTCGAGCCCGTCGACGAAGTTGATGGCATTGATAAGCAGGACCGTAAAGAACGTAGTCAAGAGTGTCCCCTGGACCTGGTCCAAGATGACCGTAGTTCCATCACCAAAAGGCAGGAAGAGAAGCGTCCACGTCAGCCCCAATCCGCTCATGATGGCCGCGGCCACGAGCTGACCGATGAGCTTGACCAGAGCGCTCAGCTCCACCAAGTCATCCACCACGCCCACGAGGACGATGGCTGCGGCTGACCAGAGCACAGCATTCATCTCAGGCGTGACGGGCATAAAGCCTCGAGTCAAGGCTGGAAGCTGGCCCGCGAGATAGACGGCGGCCGCAAAACCCGTGAACATCGCAACCCCGCCCAGCTGCGGTGTGGGCTGGGAGTGGCTATCGCGCAGGCGAATCTCCGCCACCTGGCCGCTGCGTACTAAGAAGGTGCGCACCAGTCCGGTGGTGAGGTAGGTAAACGCCGCCGCGACAAAGATCACCAACGCTAGCTCGCGCAGCGGCACTCCGGTTCCAGCCACTGATGTCTCCTTAAGAGGATTGGGCGCCCGGGCGGGTGCGCAAGGACTCTGCGGATACTCCGATGACCTCACCGATCTGCTCAGCGCTCAATGCGCCTTCGCGCAAAAGGTAAGGGCGGGAGCCAGACAGATCGATAATGGTGGATGGCTTTCCTACCTCTGCTTCTCCCCCGTCGAGGTAGACGGTGACGGCCTTACCCAGCTGTTGCTTGGCGGCAATCGCCGTGGTGGGTGGGGTTTGTCCGGAGATATTCGCGGAGGACACCGCCATGGGGCCGACCTCACGCAAAAGCTCGATGGCGATGGGATGCAGCGGCATGCGCAGCATCACCGTGCCGCGGGTATCGCCCAAGTTCCACGGAAGCGAAGGCGCCTGCGGGACGACGATGGATAGTCCGCCCGGCCAGAAGGCCTCGATCAGCGTTTGCGCGGTATCATCCAACGACGCGACAAGACCTTTGACGGTATCCCAGGAGCCCACGAGCACCGGTACCGGCATGTCCGGGCCGCGGTGCTTGGTGGCCAGCAGGCTAGCCACGGCGTCGTTATCAAAGGCATCGCAGCCCAGCCCGTAGAGCGTATCGGTGGGCATGACCACGAGCCGCCCCGACTTGGCTGCCTTGACGGCAAAAGCCATTCCTTCTTCGCGCTCGGCGGCGTCCGCACAGTTATAAATCTGTCCCTGCATTGGTCTCTCCTTTAATCCCGTTCGTGTCGGCTTGTCGACCAATCTTCGACCAATCTTCGACCAATCTACTGTACTCCCCGCTGTGCCGTGACAAAGCGGGCGGTGCCAGTGAGATCCTTGAGCACCTCGATGTGGCTAAATCCTCCATGCGCGCGCAGGGCTTCCTGCACCTGTTGGGAGGTGTCGTCGTCGTGCTCGATGCCCACGCGGCCACCGGGGCGCAGCAGCGCAGCGATGGTCGGGATCATCGCGTTGATGGTTTCCATGCCATCTACTCCCCCGAACACTGCCTCGTGAGGATCCTGGTAGACCTCCGGTTCCAGGTCCGGGGTCTCCGGTACGTATGGCGGATTCGTCAGCACGAGGTCAACGGTGCCGTGCAGCTCCGGCAAGAGGTCTGCCTCGGTGACATCCCCTTGGACCACGTTTATAGTTCCCGCCCCGCCCCGCGCAGCGGTCGCGGCGTTGCGGCGGGTGTAGGCCAGGGAGGCGTCGGCAAGCTCCACCGCCCACACCTCGGCCTGTGGCACGTAGTGCGCAACGTAGAGCGCGAGCGCTCCGGACCCAGCGCACAAGTCCACGACGCGGGGAGGCTGCGAGTTAAATTCCTTTGTCCCGTACGAGTTAAGTTCCTTTGACCCCGACGAGTTAAATCTCTTCAGAGATTTAACTCCCCAGTCGGCGAGCACTTCCGTTTCCGGGCGTGGAATGAACACGCCCGGGCCAACCTCAAGCTCGAGCGGACCAAACCACGCGACGCCCAGGATGTGCTGGAGTGGTTCGCGCGCTTCACGACGCCCCACCAACGCCCCATAGGCCACGTCAAAACCGGGGATCGGTTGCTCGTCGAGGGGGATGTCCATGTGCCCGCAGTGGATGAGGTGGGCGGCCAACAGGCGCGCGTCCCATTCGGGTGAAGGTACCCCGGCAGCGCGAAGGCGCTCCGTGGCATCACGAAGCGCCTCCCTATAGGTGTGAAAAGTCACCGCTAATAACCGTGCCTTGGCCTTCTATCCCTCGGCCTCGAGGCGCTCGGCGCGCTCCTGGGCCTGCAGGGCCTCGATGAGGTCGTGCATGTCGCCGTTGAGAACGGAGTCGAGGTTATTTGCCTTGTAGCCGATGCGGTGATCGGTAATGCGGTTCTCCGGCCAGTTATAGGTGCGGATGCGCTCAGAGCGGTCCATGGTGCGCACCTGGGATGCACGCTGCTCGCCGGCCTCGGCCTCGCGTGCCTCGCGCTCCATCTGATCCAGGCGGGCTTGCAGCACCTGCAGGGCGCGCGCCTTGTTCTGGATCTGGGAGCGCTCCTTCTGACAGGTCACCACCAGGCCAGTGGGCAGGTGGGTAATACGCACGGCGGAGTCGGTGGTGTTCACGCCCTGGCCGCCCTTACCGGAGGAGCGGTAGACGTCGACGCGGATGTCCTTGTCATCGATGTTGACTGCTTCGACTTCTTCCGGCTCCGGGTAGACCAGCACTCCGGCTGCGGAGGTCTGGATGCGGCCCTGGGACTCGGTCACCGGGACGCGCTGCACGCGGTGGACGCCGCCCTCAAACTTGAACACGCTCCACGCGCCATCACGGGACGGGGTCTTGGATTTGAAGGAGATGGACATGTCTTTGACGCCACCGAGGTCGGACTCGTTGAGGCCCAGGACCTCCCACTGGAAGCCGGCCTTGTCGGCGAAGCGCTCGTACATGCGGGCTAGGTCGCCAGCGAAAAGTGCTGCTTCTTCGCCGCCGGCGCCGGCCTTGATCTCCATGATGATGTCCTCGGAGTCCTGCTCATCGCGCGGAGCGAGCAGATCCGCGAGCTTCTCCTCCAGTTCCACGACGAGCGGTTCGAGGCGCTCAACCTCAGGCTGGAACTCGTGGTCCTCATAGGCCATCTCTTCGGCGTCGGCCAGGTCTTGGCGGGCCTGGACGAGTTCATCGTTGACAGCAACGATGGGGCGAAGTTCAGCGTAGCGCTTGGACAGCTTGCGGAACTGCTTCTGATCTCCGGCTACGTCCGGGTCAGCCATCTGCATCTCGATGCCCTGGTACTCGGAGACGATGTCATCAACGAGGGAAACCTGGTTCGACATTATTTGTAGTCCTCCTCATCCATATCTGCCGCCATGGGCGCAGACGAGGCCACCTGCATGAGGAATTCGCCGTTGGAGCGGGTCTTCTTGAGCTGCTTAATCAGCAAATCGATGGCAGCAAAGGAATCCAGGCCGGAAAGGATGCGGCGCAGCTTGGTCATGATGCGCGCCTCCTCCGGAACCAAGAGGAGTTCGTCCTTGCGGGTGCCGGACGGGTTGACGTCCACGGCCGGGAAGATGCGGCGCTCGGAGATGGCGCGGTCGAGCTTGAGCTCGGCGTTACCGGTGCCCTTGAATTCCTCGAAGATGACCGTGTCACCGGTGGAGCCGGTTTCCACCATCGCGGTGGCGATGATGGTCAGCGAGCCACCGTTTTCGATGTTGCGGGCAGCACCCAAGAAGCGCTTCGGCGGGTACAGGGCGTTGGAGTCCACACCACCGGACAGGATGCGGCCCGACGCCGGGGAGGAGTTGTTGTAGGCGCGGCCCAGGCGGGTAATGGAATCGAGGAGGACGACGACGTCCTTGCCCTGCTCCACCAAGCGCTTGGCGCGCTCGATGGCCAGCTCCGCCACGGAGGTATGCTCTGACGGCGGGCGGTCGAAGGTGGAGGCGATGACCTCACCGTTGACGCTGCGCTGCATGTCCGTGACCTCTTCGGGGCGCTCGTCCACGAGGACCACCATGAGGTAGCACTCCGGGTTGTTCGTGGCGATGGCGTTGGCGATGTTTTGCAGGATCGTCGTCTTACCGGCCTTCGGCGGGGAGACGATGAGCGCGCGCTGGCCCTTACCAATCGGCATGATGAGGTCGATGACGCGGGTGGTGAGGATCTTCGGGTCCGTCTCCAAGCGCAGGCGCTGGTTCGGGTAAAGCGGGGTGAGCTTGGAGAAGTCCGGGCGGTCCTTCGCAGTCGCCGGATCCAGTCCGTTGACGGTGTCGACTTCCACCAGCTGGTTGTACTTGCGGCGGTTGCGGCCGTTGCCGTGGGTGTGGGTCGGGCCAGAAACCTTGACCTTGCCGGTCAGCGCGTCGCCGGAGCGCAGGCCCAGGCGGCGCACGAGGTTGTTGTTAACAAAGACATCGGAGCTGGCCGCGCGGTAGCCGGTGGTGCGCAGGAAGGCCACGTTGTTGTCCACGACCTCCAGGATGCCGCCGACTACCTGTACTTCATCGCCCTCGCGGATCTGCAGATCGTTGCCACCATTGCCGCCACCATCGCGGTCACGCCCGCGGCGGTTACGGCGGTTGCGGCGGTTGCGGCGGCCGCCGCCATTGTTGTCATCGTCGTTGCGGTGGTTGTCGCGGCGGTTATTGTTGTGGCCGCCACCGTTATTGCCACCGTTGCCGCCATTGCCGCGATCACCGTTATCGGAGTTGTTTCCGCCGCGGGACTGGTTGTCCTCGGACTTTCCATTATTGTCCTCAGCACCGTTGTTATTTCCGTTGCCCTTGGCCTCTTCGCGGGCCTCGCGCTCCTGGCGGCGGGCGCGGTTGCGGCGGGCGCGGCGAGCCTGGGAGCGGGACTCGTAGCGGTGCTCGTCGTTACCGTCGTTGTGCTCGGACTTATCAGCCTTGTCAGATTTGGCAGCTTCATCAGTCTGCTGCTTCGGCTGGTCCTGCTTGCGCTTCTTATCCTGCTCCGGCTGCTCGGACTCCTGGTCTGCGGCGCCGGCAGGGCGAGAAGCCTTGCGGGTAGCGCGGCGCGGCTGTTCGTCCTTCTTGGGCTCCGCTTGGGCAGCGGCCTTCGCACTGCGCGCTGGCACCTGGCCGGTGGTCAGTGCGGTGATGAGATCCCCCTTGCGCAGTCCGGAGACGCCGCGAAGTCCGCGCTCCGCAG
Organism: Corynebacterium hesseae; assembly: GCF_037850265.1. Lineage (NCBI taxonomy): Bacteria > Bacillati > Actinomycetota > Actinomycetes > Mycobacteriales > Corynebacteriaceae > Corynebacterium > Corynebacterium hesseae. Next base: position 1,178,104 of record NZ_CP137211.1, on the reverse strand, counting down.
CCAGCTTGCGCAATTCCGGCAGCTTCAGGGACGCGAGATCCTGTGCTGCGGTCTTGTCCGTATCGCTCACGGATATCCTTTCGTCGCTTCACCAACGCGCGCCGTCTATTCAGCCGCACCCGCACTGTGCGTGGTGCCGCTCCACGTGGGCGTTGGAAGCCAGTGTGTAATTGAGATGGTCCGCCGCCACCAGCGAGTTCACGCAACCGCGATCCCCGTGGGCGGTGGTTTTCTTTGGCTCTCCCCCCTCTCCGGCCCTGCGGAGCAGAACGTGAAGAACTCCTTGCAGAACTCCGAAAAGAACTCAAGGAAGCGGCCGCGGGTCAATCGCGGGGAGATATTTTAAGAAGGCGACTGCGAGCGTATCTCTACCCTCTCATTGCCGCGCGCACCGTTGGACTGCCATGAGTTTTTCACCGCAGGTGTGCGCACCGTGGAGGGAGCTCGGAGGTGCGAGGAAGGCTTTCCCCGCCAGTCGCGAACAACTATACCGCATCCATCCACCGCGCTCACACTGACACAGCTAAAGTGGTGCGCATGCTCTCCACAATGCAGGATATCCCGCTGTCCCTCACCCGCATCCTGGAGTACGGCTCCTCCGTCCACGGCCAAACTCAGGTAGTCACGTGGCACAGCGCCAATCCCGGCAACGAACGCGAAGAGACGACCTTCGCCGATATCGGTGCACGCGCCGCCGCTTTCGCCCACGCCCTGCATGACACGCTCGGCATTACTGGTGATGAACGCGTGGGTTCCCTGATGTGGAATTGCGCAGAGCACCTCGAGGTGCTTTTCGGAACGGCCTGCAAGGGAGCGGTGTTTACGCCTCTCAACAAGCAGCTCATGAATGACCAGATCCGGCACATCATCAACCACGCCGAGGTTCGCGTCATCGTCGCAGATGCCCGGTTAGCGGAGCAGCTCGCCCGCGTATTAGACGGAGTGGAGTGCGTGCGCGCGGTGGTGTTCACGGGCGTCGATAAGCCCAGCATTGCCCTGCCGGGCAACGTTGAGGTTTATAGCTACGAACAGCTTCTGGATGGGCGCTCCACCGTGTACAACTGGCCGGTGCTGGATGAGCACACCGCTGCCGCCCTGTGCTACTCCACAGGCACCACCGGCGCTCCGAAAGGTGTGCTCTACTCGCATCGCGCCCTGTTTTTGGAGGGGATGCAGTTGCGCTCTTCCGACTCCCTGTGCGTGACCCATGGTGAGACCTTCTTGTGCTGCATTCCCATCTATCACGTGTTGAGCTGGGGCGTTCCCTTTGCGGCGTGGATGACGGGCACGCCGCTGGTGCTTCCCGACGCCGACGTCTCCCCCGCCACCCTGGCCAAGATCATCGCCGCCACCTCCCCACGCGTGGCGCATGGCGTGCCCACCATCTGGATCCAGCTCTTCGTGCACTACCTCAAGAACCCGCCGGAACGCATGACGCTGACGGAGATATTCGCCGGCGGATCGCCCGTCCCGCCGCAGCTCATCAAGAGCTGGGAGGAGCGCTATGGCGTGGACGTGGTTCACGTGTGGGGCATGGCGGAAACCACCACGGTGGGTACCGTGGCGCGCCCGCCCTCAGGTGCTTCGGGTGAGGCCCGGTGGGCCTACCGCATTTCCCAAGGGCGCTTTCCTTCCTCCCTGGAATACCGGGTGGTCAATGACGGCCACGTGGTCAACACCACGGACCGTAATGCCGGCGAGATCCAGGTGCGCGGCAACCTGGTGACCGGCTCCTACTATCACTCGCCCACCTCAGAGGACGGCGGCGCCGCCCACGAATTCCGCGGGAAGGACGTCGAAGATGCGGTCTCCAAGTTCACGGCCGACGGCTGGCTGCGCACTGGTGACGTCGGATTCGTCAACGAGGATGGCTTCCTCACCGTGGAGGATCGCGCGCGCGATGTCATCCGGTCCGGCGGCGAGTGGATCTACTCCGTCCAGTTGGAAAACCTCATCATGGCCAACCCGGTGGTGCTCGAATGCGCCGTCATTGGCTACCCCGACAAGCAGTGGGTCGAACGCCCACTAGCTGTGACCGTTCTTGCGGCGGATATCAGCCCCACGATTGAGACCGCCGAGCGCCTGCGTGACGGGATGCGCTCTGAGCTTCCATCGTGGATGCTGCCGGAGTACTGGACCTTCGTGAAGTCCATTGATAAGACATCGGTGGGCAAGTTCGACAAGAAGGATCTTCGTGCCCATCTTGCTGAGGGTGCCTATAACATCATCCGGCTCAAGGGCCCGGGTGAGGCACAGCGCCTCGATGCCGAAGAGGGCGCCACGCAGTAGAGGGGCCGTGCGACTATAGATCTGCTATTACTCCGGCTAAAGTGTGGTTAATGTCTGATCGCGTCTTTCTGCCTACGCCCTCCCCGCGCGGTTCCACCCGCGGCGGTGCCGACGCAACGCCTCCGGACCTGCCGCCTGCATTAAGCGATGGTCGCCGCGACTTGCTCGACCGTTATGGACGCCAAGCGCGCGACCTTCGAGTCTCGCTGACCGATCGCTGCAACCTCCGCTGTACGTATTGCATGCCCGCCGAGGGCCTCGAGTGGATGCCCACTGCCCAGACACTCAGCGACGACGAGACCATCCGCCTCATCAGGATTGCCGTAACCCACTTGGGCATCCGCCAGGTGCGCTTTACCGGCGGCGAACCTTTGCTGCGCAAGTCGCTAGAGAAGATTATCGCCGCCACCACACAGCTACGCACAGACGAAAAGTTGGCCCCCGCCACCGCACTGACGACCAATGGCTTGGGACTCCCCCGCCGCCTGGACGATCTCATTGAGGCGGGGCTGGACCGCGTCAATATCTCCCTAGACACCATTGATCCTGAGCTTTACGCCCGCCTCACCCGGCGCGACAGGCTCGGCGATGTCTTCGCCGCCATCGAAGCCGCCACAACCGCCCACCGCGAAGGGCGTCTGGGCACGGTCAAAGTTAATGCCGTAGTTATGCCCGGAGTAAATGAAGAGGACATCGTCCCCTTGGCACGCTACTGCCTCGAGCGAGGCGCGCAGCTGCGCTTCATCGAGCAGATGCCGCTGGGCCCACGCGAAGAATGGGATCGCTCCCGGATGGTGACCGCGGAGGATATCTTGGCTCGTTTGGGTGAAGAATTCGAGCTCACACCTGTGCAGGGTCCCCGCGGCTCAGCCCCCGCCGCGCTGTGGAACGCACAATCGCGCGATGGCTTAATACCGGTAGGCCGAATCGGCGTCATCGCATCCGTGACAAGGCCTTTCTGCGGCAATTGCGACCGCACGCGACTCACCGCGGACGGCGCTGTACGTAATTGCTTATTTGGAAACTCAGAGACGTCCTTGCGGGACTTGTTGCGCAGCGGCGCTAGCGACGCGGAACTCGCCGCCGCGTGGGCGGGCGAAATGTGGAAGAAGCTGCCGGGCCATGGTGTGGATGATGAAGGATTTCTCCAGCCCGATCGCCCGATGTCCGCCATCGGCGGCTAGATTGGGTGCAATGACAAGCACTGGGACTGACTTAAGCATCGAGGAGTATTTCGACCGCCTCCACGCATTGGTTCGCGCCCTGCCTGCGGAACGCGCTCCCCTTGTACAAGGCCGCGTTCTGGCCGAGCCACTCTTCGCCCGTCTTCCCCTCCCGCCGCAGGATAATTCGGCGATGGACGGCTTCCTTGTCCCAACTCCGGCGTCACCTGATGACTTAACCACCCCATTCACGCTGCCTGTTATAGGTGATGTCCCAGCAGGCTCACCCGCCCAGGTCCCGCGTCCTGGGACCGCGGTGCGAATCATGACTGGCGGGGAGGTTCCGGAGGGTTTTGATGGCCTGGTCATACCAGTAGAAAACACCGATGTGTCCCCGGGGCCCGGACCTGTGCCTGAAACCGTCACGGTGCACCACCTGCCCGACCGTAACCATATACGGCGGCGCGGCTCCCACATCGACGCCGGCCACCAACTCGCCGGTTCTGCCACGCTTGTCGACGCCCCCCTTATCGCCGCCGCCCTCTCCTCCGGTGTTGACAGCGCCGTGGTTCACCGCATCCCACGAGTGACCATCATTGCCACGGGTGAGGAGCTGATCAACGGCCAGCTTTCCGATTCGAATGGGCCCATGCTCGAAGCCCTCATTTCTTCCACCGGTCTCTGCGAGATCACCCGCACGGTCTGTGGAGATTCCCCCATTGAGCTGCACCGGCGCTTCAACGCGGCCGCTGCGGATTCCGATCTCATTGTCACCACCGGCGGCGTCTCGGCCGGCGCCTTCGACGTGGTTCGCGCCGTGATTGAGGATGCCGTGGAACGCGATGATTACTGGTTCGGCCACGTCAACCAACGGCCCGGCGCGCCTCAGGGCCATGCGCTCTGGGACGGTATCCCCGTGGTGTGTTTGCCGGGCAACCCGGTGGCGGCGTTTGTCTCCGCACACCTCTACCTCACCCAACTGCTGCGCTCTCTGCGCGGACTGCCCCGCCCCGCGGGTGTCAAGGACCGGCCGTGCCTCACGGCCGTCGCCGGTGCGGACTTCCCCGAACCTCACCACCCGCTCATTCAGCCGTGCTCCATCACCATGACGGAATCCATTACCGCAAGCCCACCGCCGGGTCCGCGTATGCGCAGCCACCACGTTGCCGCCCTTCCGGGCACACACGGCTTTGCGCTGCTGACGAGTCCGGTCGCCGCCGGCGAGCAACTTACCGTCTACCCTTACTAGCTTCACAATCCGCCTCCACATCCCCCACCCCTCCGATGCTGCCAAAGATCGCGCATCTGAACACCCGGATCGGCCCACTCTTCGTCAGCTAGGCTAGGTCCACGCTAGGAAAGGATCCCTGTTTAGACATGAAGTTCACTCACCTCAACGACGCCGGCTCCGCCTATATGGTGGACGTCACCGAAAAGCAGCCCACGGTACGCACCGCTACCGCCCAAGGCGAGGTCGCGTGCTCACCAGAAGTTCTCACCGCGCTGCGGGAGGGAACCGTGCCTAAGGGGGACGTGCTTGCGGTTGCGCGTGTGGCTGGCATCGCGGCTGCCAAGAAGGTTCCAGATCTCCTTCCGCTGGCCCACACCATTGGGGTGCATGGCTGTGCGGTGGACATTGAGCTGCGTGAAGACCACGTCTTCATCGAAGCCACAGTGCGCACCGCCGACCGCACCGGCGTGGAAATGGAGGCGCTCACCGCGGTGAGCATCGCCGCCTTGGCGCTCATTGACATGGTCAAAGGCGTTGACCGCTCCGCCTATATCCGGCGCTGCGGCATCACCGCGAAGTCCGGGGGCCGCTCCGGTGATTGGTCCCGCGAGCTGCCCGGAACGAAAGGTTAAGCGAAGTGCCAGGTGTCATTGTTTTAGCCGGCGGGCGCGGCCAACGCATGGGAGGCGTGGACAAGGCTAGCGTGAGGCTCGCCGGTGAACGCCTCATCGACCGACTGTTGCGCCAGCTTCCTTATGGCGCGCCGGTAGCGGTCGTCTCGCCCTATCGTTTGGGCATGCCCCAGGTGTGCGAAAGCCCCCTCTTCGGCGGGCCAGCTGCAGGTATCGCCGCGGGCCACGCCGCACTGGCTGGTGACGCGAGGGCTACCACAGCAGTCTTTGCCGTCGATGCCCCGGATTCCCCGCAGGTACTGCCTGCCCTCCACAAGGCTCTGGGTAGCTCGGGCGCGGATGTCGCTGTGGCTACCCTCGACGGGAGCCTACAACCGCTGTGTGCGCTGTGGCGTACTAAGGCCCTCACCCGCGCGCTGGAGGAGCTCGGAGATCCACGCAACAACCCGGCCATGCGCTTACTGAGGCTCGCGGGCACCATCGCCGAGATCGAGGCAACGCCCGCAGTACGCGATATCGACACCTTGGACGAGCTACGAGCGCGGCGCGAGCGACTTGCTACTCAACGATAATCTGGCCGTGTTGCCCCTTCTCCGCATTCGTCATGAGGTGGTTGACAAAGGAATAGGTGCCCGGCTCGTTGAAGGTCATCTCCACGAATCCGCCCTGGGCAGGTAGAAGGTCGAGCGCCTGGGAGCCGGAATCCTTCGCGCCCTTAATCAGGTAGGCGCCTTCCTTGTACACGGTGTCGAATTGTTCGCCCACGACGTGGAAGCTCAACGGCAGATCCGGGCCGAGGTTGACCACCCAGATGCGCACGGTATCGCCCACCTTGGCGCGCAGCGGAGCAACATCATACTGGTTGGGATAGTAATTGAAGGCCGTGAGGTCATAGTCGCCGTCGCTGACGCGCTGCGCGTTAGCGCCCTCAGCTTCCTTACCCGCAGAGGCTAGAAAGACCTCGTTCGCCGTCATGACGTACTCCGCATCGACGTCTGCCAGCGCGTCCTCCCCGCGAGGATCGATGATGACCGCTCCCGCCATGCCATTGGCAATGTGCAAGCTCATCGGCATGGTCGAGCAATGATACATCCAGATACCCGCCCTGTGTGCCACGAATTCATAGGTCAGCGATTCACCCGGCTGGATCGACTTCATGTTCTCATCCGGGTTGACCTCACCCGCGTGAAAGTCCACCGAGTGCCCCATCGAGCCCTCGTTTTTGATGGTGATGCGGAACGTATCCCCTACCTTGCCGCGCAAGGTAGGCCCGGGTGCTTGCCCGTTGAAAAGCCACCGGGTTTGGCGCACGCCTGGGGCAACCTCGACTTCTTCCTCAGTCATCACCCACGTTTCCTCATGGAGCTCGCCTTCGGCGGGGGCAAGGGAGGCATCAAAAGCCTTAAAGTTCTCGCGGGCTGCCATGCGCTCGGCAGCCGAGGGCACCGTCGCCGGTGCGCCGGCGGAGCCGGTGCTTTCCGACGCCCCCGCATGATCATGCTCACCGGATGCTGACTCGTCGACGTTGACCATGAACGTCATACCTTGCATCTTGTGCCCGGCGATCGTGCAATAGCCTTCCACAGACTCCTCGATGATTCCGGCGTCGAGCTGCACGGTCTCGCCCGGTTCCACCCGGCCCGTCTCCTCGCGCCCAATCTTGAGGTCATGAACCTGGTCACCGGTGTTGGTGAAATTCACTACGAGGTGACTGCCCGCTGCCACGTCAATGGAGGACGGGACAAAAGCCATGCCCTCCACGGAGACGTCAACAGTCACGGCGTCGGCGGATGCCACCGTAGCTGGGTCCTGCTTGCCTGTGGTCGAGTTGAACACAGCCAGCCCAATGACAGCGAGGAGCGCGACGATGATGATGAGCCAGGACGCCCACTTCTTTTCGGAATGCTCCTTCTTAACGGGCACGCTTGACATGAACTTCTCCTTGAGATGATGCGACGGCCCATGCCAGGGCCACAATATTGGCGATGAGTCCAAGCCCCATCATGATAAGCCCGGCTACAGACACACCTGCAATGCCGAGGAGGCTGAGCACACCGCCCACGTTAATGAGCCCTACTCGCAGGAACCCGGCAATATGCCCGTGCGCGGGACGGGCCGCCCCGGCCAGGATGGGCAGCATGTGATGGAGCACCCCGGTGACCAGCTGCAGCAGGCCGGCGCCCAGAAACGCCGGCATGAGCAGTAGCGTGACCGCGCGTGGGTAGGCCCCTGCGATGGTGGCCGCGGCGTCACCGGCGCAGAGCGCCACCATCCATACCAGCCCCGCCAACGCGGACACACTAGCCGTGGTCTTCTCACCACCAAGCGCACCGGCCAGCACTGGCTGGATGATGAGTACGGCAGCAAGCACGGTGAGCAGCTGCGCCATGCCGGCGGCGCGGGTGAGCCCGGAGGCGTCGGCAAGCATGGCCACCCCCAGCCCCACGCAATGCACGGTCAAAGCCCGGCTGCACCGCACCCGCGCAACCGCTGAGATTGGGGTTCGGGTCAACGTGGGCAACAGCGTGATGACCGTGCCCAGGATGGTAAGAAGGCCGAAGCCCCACACCATCCCGCGTGAGTGCGCGGCCACCAACAGCGAGTAATTCCCTACCCCGTGCGCAGCCAGAATGACCAGTAGCACCGAGAACACCATGAAGCAGGCCGCCGCCAGATAAAAAGGAACGGTCACGGCGAAAGAACCAGACAGAGAGCCCCGGAGCGTGGTCCACAGCGCCCACAGGTGCCACGCAACGGCAGCGATGACCAGTGCCGAGCCACTATCCGAGAGCACGCCCCAGTCATAGCCCGCGCGATCAACAAGGAGAAGAACCAGCCCCACCTGAACCAGGCCTACCCGCGCGCCCACCCCTCGGAAGCCGACCGCCGGAGTGCGGGTGAGCGCCTCCGTGAAGTGGGTACTGAACACGAGGATCGCGGTGGTCAGCGCGCCGAGGGTGAATGGGTGGATGAGGTCCCACCACACGACGGGTGCTCCCCCAAAACTTGCCACGGTGATTCCCACGCCGACCGCGATCCAGAACGCGACGAGGCTAAAGGCAAGGGTGTGCCAGCGCCGGCGCGAAGCCAGGGAGACATCACGCAGAGACATATCCGACATTCCTATTTGCACGGATATAATCGTAGTAAATTAGTTGCACGGGCAGCAACGCCCGCCGCCCTAGAACTCGAAAGGAATCCATCAATGAACTTGCCGCTTGTCGACACTTCCAAGGGCCGCGACATTCCCACCCTTAACGCGTCCGAAATCCCTCATGCAGTGCGCCACGGCGCTATCCATGGGGCACTCGGCACCCTCAACGTGGGCGAATCCATGATTCTCATTGCTCCACACGACCCGCTTCCGCTGCTCAAAGAAGTGGACCAGCGCGAAGAATCCTTCGACCGTGAATACCTCAAGAAGGAACCAAAGGAAGTGCATATTAAATTCACGCGGACCGCGTAAAGATGCCGTAACGTAACTGACCATGCGCCGCTTGAAAATTGCTGTCTCTGTTCTCGCCGCCGCGCTGACTGTCGCCGGCTGCTCCTCCAGCTCCGATGAACCGTTGCAGGTTTTCGCCGCCTCCTCCACGCGCGTGCTCAATGACGACCTCTCCGGCGCATCCGAAACCCCGCTGGCGTTTAACAACGGCGGCTCTTCCGCCCTAGTTCAGCAAATCAATGAAGGCGCTCCCGCGGATCTGCTCCTCACGGCTTCCCGGGAGACCATGGAGGATGCAACTGCGCAGGGCACCGTTGACACACCCGTGGCCTTAGCCAGCAACGTTATGGTCATGGTGGTGCCGAAGGGCAATCCCTTGGGACTGCGCTCCGCGGCCGACCTGGATCCCTCGGCACGCCTCGTGCTCTGCGACCCAAGCGTCCCCTGCGGCGCCATCTCTACGCGCATCATGGAGGCCAACAACTGGGACCTGCACGCTTCCTCCTTGGAGGGACAGGTAGCTGACGTCCTGGGTAAGGTCGCCTCCGGTGAGGCGGACGCCGGGTGGGTCTACTCCACCGATGCCGCCGCTAGCGAGGACGTCGAGGCCATCCCACTCGACCACGCGGAAGACTTCCGCAATGAGATCATGGGCGCGGTGGTATCTGATTCACCCCGACACGACGAAGCTCAGGATGTCCTCAACCTCCTCGACTCGGATTTTGACAACACCTGGGAAAAATTCGGTTTTACCCCGGTGGACTAAGTGTCACGCGTGATTTTGCACGAACAGCGCCCGCGGACAACGTGGCCGGTCATCGCCGCCGGCGTGCTCGCTGCGGTCTACATCCTTGCCCCGGTGCTCGCCCTCGGGCTGCGAGTTCCCTGGCCGAACCTCGCCGACACGCTGAGCGCTCCAGCGACCCATGACCTTCTCCGCGTCAGCCTTTCCGCGGCGGCGTTGTCTACCTTGCTATCCACGATCCTGGGCACCTGTCTGGCTCTGTGGCTCCAGCAGCTACGCCGTGTGTCTCACCTCGTGCGGCTGGTGGTTTACCTCCCTTTGGCCATGCCTCCCGTGGTAGGCGGGTTGGCGCTCACCGCGCTGCTCGGGCGCCGCGGACTGCTTGGCCCGGTTTTGGAGCAGGCTGGGCTGCACGTGTCTTTCGCCTTTCCCGGTGTTGTGGCAGCTCACTTATTCGTCACCCTGCCCTTCGTGGTGGTGGCGGTGGATTCTGCGCTGCGGCAGCTCGACCCCGAAGTCGTGGCCAGCGCACGGGGCATCGGGCTGAGCACAGGAACCATTCTTCGGCGCATCATCCTGCCCGCAATCCTCCCTGCCGTGTTCACCGGCGGTGCTCTGGCGTTCGCCCGCTCGCTGGGTGAATTCGGGACGACGATCACCTTCGCCGGATCCCTGCCCGGTTCTACCCGAACCATGCCCAGCGGCATCTACCTTGAGCGTGAGGTCAGCGCGGACAATGCCTATGCGCTGTCGGCCGTATTGATCGGGATAGCCATCCTCACGCTCACCGCGGCCGGAATTCCTCTGCTGCTGCGCCGCCGCCGCGAGCAAGCTGTGCGCGCTTTGCAGCCGATGGACCCGGTTGCGCTCCGCACGATGACCTCCCCGCAGGACTCTCCCCGCGATCTCTTAGCCACGGTCGGCGACACCACCACGACGTTCCGTGGCGGGCGCGTGACCGCGGTGGTTGGCCCCAACGGCGCGGGAAAGACCACGTTGATGCGTTTCATTAGCGGACGCTTGCAGGGAGCCCAGACAAATGCCGAGCGTGTGGTCATGCTCTCCCAGGACCCCGGGCTACCACCCACTGCCACCGTGGAACAAGCTTTGACCATGGTGACCAAGGATGCACAAAGGACCCAGGAGTTGCTGAACGCAGCTGGATTGCAGGAGCTGGTCCATGTTTCCGAGCTTTCCGGCGGGCAGGCCGCGCAGGTTGCCCTCCTGCGCGCACTTGCGGCGCGCCCAGAGGTCTTGGTCGTGGACGAGCCTTTTGCCGCCATGGACGTCGAATCAGCCGCCCGGTGGCGCCACCTGTTGCGCCTCTCGGCGGCCGACCGCACCACCATCATTGTCACTCACAACCGCGTGGACCTCACCACGCTGGCGGATGACATCGCTGTGATGGAAGCCGGCGAGGTCATCTCCCAAGGACCCGTGGATCAGCTACTGGAGCAGCCCACCACTCATTTCATGGCGGAGCTATCAGGCGTCAATCTGCTACGGGGTAGCCTCCGCGATGGAGTGTTCACTCCTGCTCGCAGCGGTGACCACTGGGCGGCCTTCCCCCAGAGCGCACTGAACTTCGACAACGCCGGGGCGCTGAGCGCCACAATTCTTGCTGACTTGGGCAGCTCAACCCTGGTGGAGATCGATGGCCAACGGGTGACTCTAGACCAACCGGCACACAGCAAGGCCCCCGGTGAGGTTGTGCCTGTGTTCCTCGATTCCGCTGCTTTAAGGCTTTATGCGCTGAAATAGGGGAAGAGCTGCGAGCAGATGTAAGATCCTCGTAGCATTGTCCAAGGAGAGGCCGTTTATGTCTACGTCATCTGCGCATAGCCCGCGCTCGTCTACTGAGCTGTTTCCTGACACGATGAAGCTCTCCCCCAAACAGAGCGAGGTTCTCTCAACCCTGCAGACATTCCCGCAAGGAGCACGTGCCGCCGAGATTGCACAGGAACTGGGGATGCACGTTAACACCGCGCGCGGCCACCTTGATGAGCTCGTTAACGCCGGCGCGGTGCGGGTAGTTACCGCCCCAGCGCACGGGCGCGGGCGCCCCTCCCTGATCTTCCAAGTACGAGTACCCGACAACCGTTCGGTGGCGGAGGAATACGTCACGCTGATTAGCGTCTTGGTCACAGCGCTGGCGGATAAAGAGCAGCTCAATGACTTTTCATCCGAGCAAGCACGAGAGATCGGCCGCGCGTGGGCTAAAGCCACGGCGAACAGCCGCGGTGCTGAGGCACTGGCACCGCTCTACCGGACGATGCGCGATATGGGCTTTGACCCGGTAACCTCGGTGGAGCAATTCGCCGAGGAAGGCCGCACCACAGTGCAACTCCACGCCTGCCCGTTCGTCACGGCCGGAATTCAGCCCTCCCCCTTCGTCTGCGCCATCCATGATGGTTACCTAGATCAAGCGGCTGCCGATTCCGGCGGGCGGCTTAGCCTGAAGCTCATTCCTAAAGCCGGAAACGGCGTGTGCCGAATCGATGTGGAAGAGAGCAGCTAGCTAGGCTAACCGCGCTCGACGGAGACCGGCCCGGCGACCTCCAGCTCCAGCACGCGCAGGTTCTGCCCGCGGGCATCATCGAGGATCTCCTCCTCGATGGGCTCGGTGTGCAGGACCATGACGGTGGGGCCAGCGCCGGAGAGATAGGCGGCGTAGCCGCGGTTGCGCAAGCGGTTCACCCACTCCGCGGTGACCGGCAGGACATCAGCGCGATAGGGCTGGTGCAGGCGGTCGCGGGTACCCTCCCACAGCAGGTCCGGGTAGGTGGTCAGCGCCGCCACGTTTACTGCAGTGCGGGAGACGTTGAAGGCGGCATCGGCATGCGTGACGTGCGAGGGCAGCACGCGGCGCACGGCTTGCGTCGACGCATGAAAGTCCGGTACCAAGGCCGTGGCCTTAATCCTCGGGTGCACGTCCAAGGTCGCGGCACGGTACTCCGGCAGCGAGCGGCCGTCGACAGGCACGGTGGTCCAAGAGACCACGGCGTTGCCCAACACAGAGGCAGCTGCGTTATCCGGATGCCCTTCGAACGCCGAGGACAGCTGCACAACCTGCTGTTCCGAAAGCGGGAATCCCGCCAGGCCATTGCCCGCGGCCACGCCGGCCACCGCGGCGGACGCCGAGGAGCCCAGGCCACGGGACTGCGGGATGTTGTTCGTGCACACCACGCGCAAGCCGGAGACCTCCACGTCGGCAGCCTTCAGCGCTGAGCGGATGGCCTTGACAACGAGGTGGGAGCCATCGCGTGGCAGCTCGTCAGCGCCCTCGCCGAAGATCTCCACCTCCAGGCCGGAGCGGGTGACCTCCACCTCCACGGTGTCGTAGAGACTCAGCGCAATACCCAGGGTGTCGTAGCCCGGGCCCAGGTTGGCCGAGGATGCTGGGACCTGGACGGTGACCTTGGTGCCTACTTCGATATCGATACTCATTGTTCTCTCTGAGTCCCTATACGCCCAGGCGGATGACGGAGTGAACGGCCTTGACCTCATCGAGCTCGCCGAGGGCTGCGACGATCTCCTCGAGCACCGCTTCCTTCGCCGCGTGGGTCACCACGATGAGGCGAGCGGTGGCATCGCCGTCCTCCTGGCGCACGGTGCGCAGGGAAACCCCGTGGCGGGCAAAGACACCGGAGATGGCAGAAAGCACGCCGGTGCGGTCTTCAACTTCCATGTCGACGTGATAACGAGTTTCCACTTCTCCGAACTCCGCAATAGGTAGGTTGGCGTAGGTGTTCTCCCCCGGCGCTTGGCCGCCGTGGACAATGTTGCGTGCGGCGCCGATGACGTCACCCAGCACAGCCGAAGCCGTCGGGTTGCCGCCGGCACCGTTGCCGTAGAACATCAGGGAACCGGCGGCCTCCGCCTCGACGAAGATGGCGTTGTAGGACTGGCTAACCGACGCCAACGGGTGATCCTTCGGGACCAGAGTCGGGTGCACGCGGGCATTGACGGATTCCGCGCCGGTTTCCTCATCAACCAAGCGTTCACAAATAGCGAGCAGCTTGATGGAATAACCGGCTTGGTTGGCGGCCGCGATATCGTCCGCGGTGATCTTGGAAATGCCCTCGCAATAGACGTCGTTGAAGGTCAGGCGGGTGTAGAACCCCAGGGAGGCCAGGATGGCAGCCTTAGAGGCGGCGTCGTGGCCCTCCACGTCCGCGGTGGGATCGGCCTCGGCGTAGCCCAGACGGGTGGCCTCAGCCAGCGCGTCCTCGTAGGAGGCGCCGGTGGTCTCCATAGCGTCCAAGATAAAGTTGGTGGTTCCGTTTACGATTCCGGAGATGCGCTGGATCTTGTCACCGGCCAGGGAACGGCGCAGCATGCCGACGACCGGGATGGCGGCAGCCACGGCGGCCTCGAAATAAAGGTCGACGTCGGCGCGCTCAGCAGCCTCCGCCAGCTCATCAGCGTGCGCGGCCACGAGGGCCTTATTGGCGGTAACCACGGATTTGCCAGCATTAAGGGCGGCGAGAACGAGCTCGCGCGGGAAGTCAATGCCGCCGATAACCTCGACGACGAGGTCGATATCATCGCGCAGGACAAGCGCCTTGGCGTCGTCGGTCAGCAGCTCCTCCGGCACGCCTGGGCGCAGCTTGTTCTTGTTGTGCACGGCAACGCCGCGGATCTCCACCGGGCCGCCGATGCGGTGCGCAAAAGCGTCCGCATTCTCCTGCACGAGGCGGAAAACCTCGGCGCCTACGGTGCCAAACCCAAGCAGCGCAATACCTACTGGTTCGCCTTCGGGCTTCTTGCTACGGTTCGTCGTCATGGTGTCCCTTTGTTGATGTTGCGTTTGATTCTTACGTGCTAGCCCATCACTATACAGAACGAGCTGTCTATTTCTATACAAAATGGCCGGCACTGGGCGCGACCGGCCATGTCATAGTGAATAAAATACGGTGAGCTGTGACAACGCCGCGCTAATCGACGTCCAACGCCAGCAAGTCCTCCACCGTCTCCCGGCGCAGCATGAGCTGGGCCTTGCCGTCGCGCACGGACACGACCGCCGGGCGCAGAGCACCGTTATAGCGCGAGGCCATCATGTACTGATAGGCGCCGGTGGTGGCGAAGGCGAGGAGATCACCGGTGGTGATATCCGAGGGGAAACGGCGCTCGTTGACCAGAATGTCACCGGACTCGCAGTGGAAGCCCACGATGCGCGAATCCACGGGCTCGCCCCGGGTGCGGCGGTTGACCACGCGCACGTCGTACTCCGAGCCATAAAGCGCTGGGCGGATGTTATCGGACATGCCGCCGTCCACGGAGAGGTAGCGGCGCATCGGCAGATCCGCCTTGCCGGTCTCCACATCCTTGACCGTGCCCACGCGGTACACGGTGACCGCAGAGGCACCCACCAGGGAGCGACCGGGTTCCACCAGTACGAAGGGCGGCGTGATGTCGAGCTCGGTGGCGGTGCGCTCCACGGCGTCGAGCAGATCCTTGGCCAGCGTGGCGACGTCGAGCGCTTCCTCGTATTCCATGTAGGGAATGCCGAAGCCGCCGCCCAAGTCCAGCTCCTCGAGGGCAACGCCGAGCTCGCAGTGGATGCGCTTGTACAGGCTGAGCACGCGCTCGGCGGCCAGCTTGAAACCATCAGCATTAAACACCGAAGACCCCACGTGGCAGTGCAGGCCCACAAGCTTAAGGTTGGCGGATTCCAGCACCTTCTGCGCGGCGTTGAAGGCGGCACCGGTGGACAGGGAAATGCCGAACTTCTGATCCTCGTGCGCCGTGGCGATGAACTCGTGGGTATGTGCATCCACGCCGGGCTTCACGCGGATCATCACCGGCTGCACGCGGCCGGCGGACGCCGCGATACTATTGAGGCGCGAGAGCTCCTCCTCGTTGTCGAGGACAACGTGCCCGATACCGTTGTCCACGCACAGCTGCAGGTACTCGTCTTCCTTGTTGTTGCCGTGGGCGGTCATGCGCTCCGCCGGGAAGCCTGCGGCCAGGGCCAGCTTGGCCTCGTTGAGGGAGGCCACGTCGAGGCACAAGCCCTCCTCGTCAACCCAGCGCACGATGCGCTTGGTGATGAATGCCTTGGAGGCATAGTGCACGTGGTCGGGCCCGCCGAAGGCTTGGGCCATATCCCGGCAGCGCGAGCGGAAGTCCTGCTCGTCGAAGACGTAGAGCGGGGTGCCGTATTCGGCGGCCAAGTCCGTCAGCGCTACACCGCCAATCGAGACCACACCATTCGAGTCTCGAGCGGCGTTGCGCGGCCACACGTGGGCCGGAAGAGAATTGAAATCAGTCATCGATACCTTTTCTTACATCTTCTCCGGCGCGCTGACCCCGACCATGGTCAAGGCATTGGCCATGACCTGGCGGGTGGCTGCAGCCAGAGCGAGGCGCGCGGAGTGGATCGGTTCGGTCTCTTCGCCTACCTTCGGCAGCACCTGGCACTGGTCATAGAAGCGGTGGAACACGGCGGCAAGCTCCTCGGCATAACGCGCGATGCGGTGCGGTTCACGCAGCGTGGCGGCGGTGGCCACAACCTCGGGGAACTCGCCCAGGGTGCGGATGAGGTCGCCTTCCTTGTCGTGGGTGAGGAGGTCGAGGGGGGCGTCGCCAAGCGCGGCAGTGTCGAAGCCCAGGTCCGTGGCCTTGCGCAGGATCGAGCAGATGCGGGCGTGGCCATACTGCACGTAGTAGACCGGGTTATCGGACGACTGGGAGGCCCACAGGCCCAAGTCAATGTCCAGGCTGGAGTCCACGGAGGAGCGCACCAGCGAGTAGCGCGCGCCGTCGACGCCGATGGCCTCGACGAGGTCATCCAAGGTGATAACGGTTCCCGCGCGCTTGGACATCTTGACCGCTTTACCGTCGCGGACCAGATTCACCATCTGGCCGATGAGCACCTCGACGGCCTCCGGGTCATAACCCAAAGCCTGGGCCGAGGCACGCAAGCGGGCGATGTAACCGTGGTGGTCAGCGCCCAGCATGTAGATGGCCAGGTCGTGGCCGCGGTCGAATTTATCGGCCACATAAGCGATATCACCGGCGATGTAGGCGGCGTTGCCGTCGGACTTGATGACCACGCGGTCCTTATCGTCGCCGTATTCGGTGGACTTCAGCCACCACGCGCCCTCGGCTTCGTAGAGCTTGCCGTTGTCCTTGAGCGTCTGGATAGCCTTCTCCACGGCACCGGATTCGAAGAGGGAATTCTCGTGGAAGTACACGTCGAAGTCCACGCCGAATTCGTGGAGGGACTCCTTGATCTGGGCAAACATCATCTCCACGCCGTCAGCGCGGAAGTTCTCCTGGACCTCGGCATCGCTGCCCTCAAGGGCGCTGGGGTTCTTCTCCACTACCGCCTGCGCGATGTCCTTGATGTAGTCTCCGCCGTAGCCATCCTCCGGGGTGGGCTCGCCCTTGGCCGCGGCCACGAGGGAGCGAGCAAAACGGTCGATCTGTCCGCCGTGATCGTTGAAGTAGTACTCGCGGGTCACGTCCGCGCCGGAGGCCTCGAGCACGCGGCCGAGTGAGTCACCCACGGCGGCCCAACGGGTACCACCCAGGTGGATGGGACCAGTCGGGTTCGCGGAGACGAACTCCAGGTTGATCTTCTTGCCCTGGTAGGTGGTGTTGCTGCCGAACTCTGAGCCGGCGTTAAGAACCTGGGCCACGATGGCACCTTGTGCGGCGGCAGCGAGGCGAATGTTGAGGAATCCCGGGCCCGCGATGGAGGCCTCATCGATGGCGTCGTTGCCTGCAAGGGCGTCGGCAAGCCACTGCGCCAACTCGCGCGGCTGGGCGCCAGCCTTCTTAGCCACCTGGAGGGCCAGGTTGGTGGCGTAATCGCCGTGCTCCGGGTTGCGCGGGCGCTCCACGGTCACGGTCTCTGGCAGGACTGATGCGTCCAGCTCATGCTCGGTGAGCACGGCGGCAGCGGTGTTCTTGATCAGGACGGAAAGATCTTCAGGATTCATAGGGCCAAAGTCTATCGTCCCCGCCGCTGGGAGGCACTATCAGGTCGCGGACGTTAGCAAGGTCACCCACCCCCGTAGTGTGAATCCGGCGACACAAGCACTCGCATGGTTTTACCCTAAACTTGATATCTGAATCGATTTATTCTTTCGCCTCTCTCGCCCGGCCGAAACTTGTGGTGCCACACCGCGGGGACCACCGCAGGGACGCCGGCGGGACTCAACCTGAAGTGAGCGTTATGTCTACATTCACAATCACCACCGACGCCATAGCTGGCAACGTGGGGCTTACCGCGCTGGTGTCCACGCTGCCGCTCATCGCGTTCTTCATCATGCTCTTGGGACTCAAGGCCCGCGCCCACACCTCGGGTGCGGTAGCGCTCCTCGTAGCGCTTCTCATCGCCGTCTTCGGCATGGGCATGCCCACCGGCATGGCATTGTCCTCCGCGGTGCGCGGCGGGCTCTTCGGCCTCTTCCCCATCGTCTGGGTGATCATCACCGCCATCTGGTTCTACGAAGTGACCGTGGCTTCCGGACGATTCAATGACCTGCGCAAGACCTTTGACTTGCTGGGCGATGGCGATATCCGCATCCAGGCCATCCTCATCGCCTTCTGCTTCGGCGGCCTGCTGGAGGCCCTCGCCGGCTTCGGCGCCCCCGTGGCGATTACGGCGACCATGATCCTGGCCTTGGGTGTTAAGCCGCTCAAGGCGGCCACCACGGTGCTCATTGCCAACACCGCGCCCGTGGCCTTCGGCGCGGTGGGCATCCCAGTCACCACCGCGGGCTCGGTCGGCGGGCGCACCGCCGAGCAGACCGCTGACATCGCCGCGTTGATTTCCCTCCAGGTCCTGCTCATTGCCGCCGTCGTGCCTTTCTTCATCCTCTTTATCCTTGACGGCATGCGCGGTGTTAAGGAGGCCGGCCCCGCCGCGGCCGTCATCGGCATCTCCTTCGCCATTGCCCAGTGGGCCGCGGCTACCTTCTTCGCCTACCAGCTCACCAACGTCGTGGCCTGCATCGTCTCCCTCGGCGCGGGTTTCATCTTCCTGCGTGTGTGGAAGCCCAAGGGTGTGGACAGCCTGCGTGAGCGCATGGAGTTGCCCGCCCAAGAGGAGGTCACGGACCTCAACGGCAGCCGCATCTGGATGGCACTGCTGCCCTATGCCGTGGTCACCGCTGTCTTCGCCATCGCCACCGCATGGCCTGCCATCTTCGGCTTCCTGCAGCTCAACGTTGCCTGGCCGCTTCTCGAAGGCACCGTCTTCGACGCCGAAAGCCACGCCATGGATACCGCGTTTAAGTTCAACGTGTTAGGCAACCCGGGCACCCTGCTGCTGATTTCCGGCATCATCGTGGCTGCTATCTACATGTCCTTCAACGAGAACGGCCGCTACACGCTGGAGGCATCGGCACCGCTAGCTAAGTTTGGCGAGGTTATCTCCCGCATGAAGTTCTCCGCGCTGACCATCATCCTGGTCCTGGCGCTGGCCTACACCATGAACTACTCCGGCCAGACCATCTCCATCGGCCAGTTCGTGGCCTCCGTCGGCGGCATCTTCGCGCTTTTCTCCCCCGTTCTGGGTTGGATCGGCACCGCTGTTACCGGTTCGGATACCTCCGCTAACGCCCTTTTTGCCAACCTCCAGGTCACCGCTGCTGAGCGCATCGGCGTTAACCCGGACCTTATGCTGGCTGCCAATACCTCGGGTGGCGTTGTGGGCAAGATGATCTCCCCGCAGTCGCTGGCCATTGCGGCCACTGCGGTTCAAATGGAGGGCGAGGAATCCCGCATCTTCAAGGCCGTTGTGGGCTACTCCGTGGCCTTCCTTGCCGTCGTGTGCATTATCGTTTTTCTCATGACCAACGTGCTGGGCTTCCTGGTTCCTTAAGTTCTCAGTCCTCAGCACCAACTACCCCCAGAATCGGGCACTTCACTCGCCACATCTGGGGGTTTTCGCTTGCCCGCTTTTTGTGACCGCTTCATCTCTGCACGTAAGGAATTTCACAACATTAATGTTGCGATAAAACGCCAGGTAGGAGGGCTAATTCCGCCTCGATAATGTGAGTTTTGGGCGGTAGGCTCATAGATACAAACTCGAAAAATGCCCACTGCGGCTGTCCTGGTAGCGCGCATCCGAGTACACCATCGCTGTGCCAAGCACAGGACAAGCTACAGAGAGGCAGACTAAGGAGCACACGCGAATGCGAATAGCATTGTTTTCCACCTGCATCGGTGATTCACTCTTCCCCGATGCTCATAAGGCCACGGCCCTCATTCTCTCTCGCTTGGGCTATGACGTCGTCTTCCCAGAGGAGCAGACCTGCTGCGGCCAGATGCACATCAACACCGGCTACCAGGAGCAGACCCTGGGCATGATCCGCACTTATGCGGACGCCTTTGCGGATCCCTCCATCGACTACGTGGTCTCCGCCTCCGGCTCCTGCGTGGGCGCCGTGCGTGAGCAGCACGAGATGATCGCTGATCGTTTCGGCACTTCCGCCGATGTGGACGGCGCCAAGAAGGCAGCCGGCAAGACCCTGGATCTGCCGGAGTTTCTGGTCGACGTCGCCGGGGTTACCAACGTCGGCGCTTTCTTCCCTCACCGCGTGACCTACCACCCCTCCTGCCACGGCCTGCGCTTCCTCAAGTTGGGTGACCGCCCCTACCAGCTGCTGAAGGAGGTCGAGGGAATCGACCTCGCCCCGCTGCCTAATGCAGAAGAATGCTGCGGTTTCGGCGGAACCTTCGCCCTCAAGAACGCTGAGGTCTCCGCAGCGATGGTCGGCGATAAGACCCGCCACATCCGCGAAACCGAGGCCGAATACGTCACCGGCGGTGACTCCTCCTGCCTGATGAATATCGGTGGTGCTCTGACTCGCCAGCGCTCCGGTGTTCGCGCTATCCACTTGGCGGAAATCCTCGCCTCCACCAAGGAACACCCGTGGACTCCTACCTCTGCGGCCTACTCCAAGGAGAAGATGCTCTAATGACTTCCTTCCTCGACACCACTCCTCCGCGCGCCCCCGAAGGCTACGGCAACCTGCGCGGCTCGAAGGCCTTCGTGCCGCTGGCTCACGTGGGTCTCAACAATGCTACCCAGCGCCGCAACCTGCACCACGCCACCACCACCATTCGTGATAAGCGCCAGCACGCCGTGGATGAGACCCCGGACTGGGAGCAGCTTCGCGACGCCGGCTCCGCGCTCAAGGATGACGTCGCCGTACGCATGGGTGAATTGCTGGTCCAGTTCGAAGAGCAGGTGACCAAGCGCGGAGGCATCGTCCACTGGGCACGCGATGCCAAGGAGGCCAACGAGATCATCGAGGGCCTTATCCGCGAAACCGGTGAGACCGACGTGGTGAAGATCAAGTCCATGGCTACCCAGGAAATCGCGCTCAACGAGCACCTGGAAGAAGCCGGCATCCACGCCCAAGAGACTGACCTGGCGGAGCTCATCGTCCAGCTGGGAGAGGACAAGCCTTCCCACATTCTGGTCCCGGCTATCCACCGCAACCGCGCGGAGATCCGTGACATCTTTGTCAACAAGATGCCGAATACCGATGACTCGCTCAAGGCCGAGCCGGCGGAACTGGCTGAAGCATCCCGTAAGTTCCTGCGCGAGCAGTTCATGAAGGCCAAGGTGGCCATCTCCGGCGCTAACTTCGGTGTGGCAGAAACCGGCACCATCAACATCGTGGAGTCTGAGGGCAATGGCCGCATGTGCCTGACCCTGCCGGAAACCCTCATTACCGTGATGGGTATTGAGAAGCTGGTCCCGACTTTCCAGGACCTCGAGGTCTTCCTCCAGCTGCTGCCGCGCTCCTCCACTGCTGAGCGCATGAACCCGTACACGTCGATGTGGTC
Organism: Corynebacterium hesseae; assembly: GCF_037850265.1. Lineage (NCBI taxonomy): Bacteria > Bacillati > Actinomycetota > Actinomycetes > Mycobacteriales > Corynebacteriaceae > Corynebacterium > Corynebacterium hesseae. Next base: position 1,156,785 of record NZ_CP137211.1, on the reverse strand, counting down.
CGGTGTGACCGAAGGCGACGGCCCGCAGAACTTCCACATCGTGCTTCTGGACAATGGCCGCACCGCAGCCCTGTCCTCCCCCAAGGGCCACGAAGCACTCAAGTGCATTCGCTGCTCTGCCTGCCTGAACGTCTGCCCGGTCTACGAGCGCGCCGGCGGACACGCCTACGGCTCTGTCTACCCGGGCCCAATTGGCATCTCCCTGACGCCGCAGTTGACTGGTATGAAGGACCACAACGATCCGTCGGCAAGCTTGCCTTATGCCTGCTCCCTGTGTGGCCGTTGCGACGAGGTATGCCCGGTGCGCATCCCGCTCTCCCAAGTCATTTTGGAGAACCGCTACCAGAAGGTCACTAACGCCACCCCGCCGGTGGAGGAAAAGCTCTTCCAGGTCGTGGAGCTGGTGTGGAAGAACCCGAAGATCTGGAACCAGATCACCCACATGGTGGCGCTCGGCCGTGTCCTCGGTGGCTTCAACGGAGTCATCGACAAGCTACCGCTGTTCATGTCTGGTTGGTCCGAGGTACGCGATACTGCCGTTCCGCCGAAGAAGTCCTTCCGCCAATGGTTCAACTCTGACGAAGCTCAAGAACTCCTCGCCCAAGCCAAGAAGGAGGGCATCAAGTGACCACCGCCAAAGAGGAAATCCTCAACCGCATTGCCGCCGCCCAAAAGCAGGCCGGCCTGCCGGACCACGTAGAGATCCCGCGCGAATACCAGAAGGAAGGCACGCTCAACGAAGATGAGCTGCGTGAGATGCTCGTGGACCGCCTCGAGGACTACAAGGCTGACGTGCACGTCACCGATGAGTCCGGCCTGAACTCCACCCTCGTGGGCATCCTCAAGGAGCGCGGCTGCTCGAACGTCGTCTACGCCCCCGGCATGGACGCTGGGCTTCTCGCCGGCTTCGAGGGCACCATCACCCCGGATGACAACGCCAAGGACCCGCGTGAGCTCGACGCCGTCGACGCCGTGGTGACCGAATCCCACGTCACCTCCGCGCAGACCGGCACCATCGTGCTCGAATCCAATGAGACCTGCGGCCGTCGCGCGCTGACCTTGGTGCCGGACCGTCACGTGTGCATCGTGCGCAAGGACCAGATTGTCTACGGTGTCCCGGAGATGGTCTCCCGCATCAACCCTGAGCGCCCGGCAACGTGGATCTCGGGCCCTTCCGCGACCTCGGATATCGAGCTCTCCCGCGTGGAGGGTGTCCACGGCCCGCGCGATCTCATTGTGGTGATTGTTAAGTAGTGAGGCTTTCGGGGGCACCCGCCCTGTATGAGAGCTCGGCTCACATCACCCCTGACGCATAGGATAAGGCTCGTACCAATTTACGATTTTAGGAGCCTTGTTCTATGCGTCTTTCTCGCGTTTTAGGTTCGGTTCTAGGACCTGTAACCATCGCCGCTGGCTTGGTTGCGGCACCTGCCGTTGCTCACGCCGACCAACCCGCCATCAACTGGGGCCCGTGCCCGGAAGGGGTCACCGAAGAGCGCGCCGAATGCGGCCACGTGACCGTGCCGACCTACCATAATGCTCCCGAGAAGGGCACTATCGACGTCGGCCTTATCCGGTTGAAGGCCACGGGCGAGCGCCAAGGCACTCTGTTCACCAACCCGGGCGGTCCAGGCGGTGACGCGTATAGCTGGGTCAACTTCGCTGCCTGGCCTGAGGAAGTCAAACAAGGATACGACATCATCGGCGTTCAACCGCGTGGTTTGCGCGAGTCCGCACAGGTGAACTGCTCGTCAACTGAGGCGGGCGGAAACCCTCTAGAACAGCTGACAAAGATCGGCTCCATTACCCGCGATGACTGCGAGAAGAACACTCCGGGCTACACCGATTCCCTGACCACGGAGAACACCGCCAAGGACTGGGATGTCGTGCGCCAGGCGCTTGGTGAGGAGAAGATCAACATCTTCGGCCTCTCCTACGGCACCTTCTTGGGGTCCACGTACTCCACGCTCTATCCGGAGCACACCGACAAGGTCGTGCTGGACTCCGGAATGAACCCCAACATGGCGTGGAACCAGATTTTCGCTTCTCAGCAGGCTGGTTATGAGAATGCTCTGCATGACTTCTTTAGCTATGTGGCGAAGAACGACGCCACCTACCACGCCGGCACGACACCGCTGAAGGCCTACGAGCGCTGGTCTCAGATTGTGGCCGCGGAGGCGGGCGTGCGCCCCACCGTGCTTCCTCCGAACGCTCAGATTGGTGACCTCCCGCCGGGGCTCGAGTTTGCCGGCCAGCCCGGCGCCAATGTCATGACTGCGACCGGTGAGCTGCGCGTACAGGCAGAGCACCTCGCGGGCAAGGTCCAGAACCCGCAGGCTGTTCAGGCCACTTCGCCGACGCTCACCGCTACCCGTGACCTCCTTCCCCGCCCGGAGTCGTGGGACTCCCTAGCCAAGCACATTGGCGGCGTCGAAGCCATCAACTTTGAGGCGCAGGCCGCACAACAGGGCGAGCAGGACCCGCAAAAGGTCCAGCAAGAGATTCTCAACTCCATGAGCATGCAGAACATCATCATGTGCAATGAGAACACTGCGCCGACGGATCCGGCCTTCATACCGGCCTTCCTCTGGTCTAACTATGTCACGGTTGACCCGTTCTCACTGTTCAACGCGATGTATGCCTCCGGCGCCGGTTGCTCCGGCCGCGCACCGATCACTACCCCGATTGCCGTTTCTGGTGACAAGCTGCAGACCAAGCCGCTGCAGCTGCAGGCTACCGGTGACCCGCAGACCCCATACGCTTTCTACCGCGGCCTGTCTGACCCGATGCAATCCCGCGTGGTAACCGTCCACGGCCCAGGTCACGGGCACTTCGCGGTGGGCAACAAGGCTGTTGACCAGATTGTGGTTGACTACCTGCGCACTGGCGAGGTCCACACCGCGGATGCCCCGGGCTTCTTTGACCAGCCCCAGGAACAGCCGGCCCAGTAAGCGCCCCAGCGAAAAACTCGAAGCAGTGGCTACTCCGGCCGCTGCTTCTTTCCCACCACACCCCCATCGGCGCTAGGCCAATTACTGCGCTTCAGTCTTTATAGGTTAGAATCGCATCGTTGGCATTTCGCCAGCAATGCCCTTGTAGCTCAGCGGATTAGAGCATCGGTTTCCGGTACCGAAGGTCGCAGGTTCGATCCCTGTCAGGGGCACTTTTTCATGCCCACCTATCGCGAATCGGCCAGTACGCCCCGGCCCACCTTTCACGACGCCACGTTTGCGGGTGGGCGGCTTGGCGCATTTTGCATCTCCCCAGACCTGAAACCCGCAACCTGCAGGTGGGCGTCGTCAAGCGCCCTCCGGCACCAAACCACTCACTTGGAAGTTTCGGGATCGAGGTCTGGGGATATGGAACTAGTGCAAGCGCGCCTTAATATCCGCAACCACTTCTTCCGGGTTCTTCGCCGAAGCAATGAGAGAACTCCGACCCCATTCAATGCGCACCGTCGGCCCAGAGACGATATAGGCTGGTGCGCCATCGACGATGCGCGGGCCCGCACCTTCTTTAAGCCCCGTCTCAGGACCGATACTCACCCCGGTGATCTCGCGCAGGGGAATTCTCTTTGTGAAGACGCCAAAGACGGACACCGCAACCTCGCCATCGTTGACGGCGATCTTCACCCGCATCAGCAGGCAGGCCACGGTTGCAATGATGACTAGGGCACCAAATAGGATTGCTGCCCACGTGGAATCAATCATCGTGGGCACCACCGCTGCCACGACGGCAAGGCCAACGACTATTCCCATCCACAGGAGCGGACCGTTGAGATAGCGAATGTAGATGCGAGAGTCCATGGAGTTCAGGCTATCGGATTAGCGCTCTCTCGGACGAATACGCCCTTCGCGCTCACCGAAAGGACGGGCGGCGGCTGATCAAGGAACGGCGGTGAGCGCGAAGGGTGTAGGAGTCATCATGCCTCGAGACATCGCACTCGGAGATTAATTCTCAGGCTTAGCAGTGGCTCAAGCCGCCTGATGGATCCACGTCACGAGTTAGAGAGATGAGCCTGGTAATAAAGAGGAGGCCCCAGCAGACAAATCTGCTGGGGCTTAAAGTCAAGCTGTTCTCCCCCTGCCAGGCGGCAGCGAGGGAGCGAACCAGGTTACTGGGTGATGTACTGGTTGACGATCGGCTGGGTGATGTCCAAGGTGCCGTGCTCGATGTAGTACATGCCGAACATCATGGCGCCCAGCATCACCACGGAGAGAAGCATGGAGGGAATCCACTGAACGAAGACGGATACCCAGCCGTCAGCCTTGTCACGTGCAGCTGCTTCGCGCTGTTCCTGAGCCAAATCGCGCTCGACCATTATGTTTTGTCCTTTCACTTAGCTCCCCTAGCCAGATGGCGCTCTCGCTCAAGCTGCCTCTGAAAAGCGCGGGGATGCTCGCCCTTTAACACAGAGTATCTTAGCAGTTTAAACAGAGCCGCCCGTAGTTAAACCCAGTAAATCTAGCCGCCATCCACCTTTAGTATGACACCGACTGTGGGTTAGACCCCAGGGTCTTCGTTGTTGTTGAGCGCTTCGACGAATCCCTCGCGGTCTTGGAACATACGCTCAATGTCCTCATCCGCGCCGATAATCCACAGCTGCGAGGCGTCATCGAAGGTCAGCGCGCCCTCCGGGTGCTGCTCGAGGGCCGCCTCAAGCGCGGTGGCTTGTTCCTCGGAGAGCTCATCCAGATCATCGACCGGGCCGACTTGAGCGCTGAGCTCTTTCAGCGGAGTAATGTCGTACGTAGCGTACTGGCGCTCGGGATGCTCAAACAGTTCTTGTCCCATCATGGTGCGGACAGATCACCTCCAGGTGAGTAAACGGTCGAAAACTAACACTACCCGTACGAAGCACAACTAGTCGGTGTGAATACCCAAGCGCTCATCCGGCACGAAGCCGTCATATCCTGGAAGGTTGCTTTCTGAAAGGACGCCCTCGCAGAAACGCAGGACCGCCGGAGCGTCGGCAGGATCGAGGTGATCAAAAACCATGCGGCGCACGGACTCGACGTGCTCAGGTACCGCCGCCTCTAGACGCTCCCGGCCGGACTTCGTCATGACGACCTCCACGCCACGCGCATCGCCCGCACACTTTTCCTTGCGCACCAAACCCCGTTTTTCCATGCGGGTGATTTGGTGGGAGGCGCGGGAGCGGTCCCACTCCAACTCCGTGCATAATTCGCGCAGGCGCCGCGTGTGCTCGGGTGCTTCCGAAAGAGAAACAAGCACCGAAAACTCCGCGGCCGAGATATCGCCGCAGGCCAACAGGGTTTCCTCCATACCGCGATTGATCTTGCGAATGCTAGCTAGAATGTGGCGCCACAGGTCCTGTTCGCTTTCGGTGAGCCATCGAGTGTCCGCTGTCATGGCTCATACCCTACACTCCGGGACTTAAGCCCTTGTAAGTTTCTCCATATCTAGCTCCATTCGCCCAGGCACCCAGGAGTAGCGCTGCGGCATACAGGTCAGCACGATGACCTGAGTGTTTTTCCCGGCCTTACTGAACAGCGCCGCCATGAGCTGAAGGCGCTGGGAGTCCGTGGAACCCAACGCATCATCGATCAAAACAGGCACCGGTTCATCGGAGACCAGCTGGGCTATGGCGAAGCGCGTCAGGATGCTCAACTGCTCTTTGGCACCACCCGAGAGCGCGTCGAAGGACACGGTCTCCCCATCGCGGCTGCGAGCTTCGACCTTGAGCTCTTCCGACAGCTCGAAGTCCACATCCCCGCCGAAGACTGTTCGCGCCAAGCTATTGAGCGCTGTGACAAACGGCGCGGCATAGCGCTGGCGTGCGGCGTCACGGTGGCGCAGCATGAGAGTGCGCAGGTAACGCGCAGCGTTCGCACGGCGCTCGATAGCGGCGTGGCGCTCACGAGCAACCTCGAGCTCGGCGGCGGCTTTCTCCGCATCCTCAGCCGCACCGGAATGCATATCGATGAGTCCTCGGAACTCGCGCATGTCACCGACTGCGGCATTCACCGCTGCCTTCAGGGAGTCCACGTGTGTACGCGCTCCCTTGGCAAGATGCTCGGCGGTGTCCACGTCCACCGCGGACATCTCCGCCAGCACTGCTCTTTCCTCCTGCAGCTTGGCCTGTGCTGCCTCGATAGCCGTGGTCACGTCGGCATCACTGAGTTGAGCACGGGCGGCCTCCACGGCTGCGGCCTTGGCATCGCGCTGCGCGGTTGCCTCCTCCGCGCGCACGGTGGCTACCTCTAATGCCGCGCCAGCCTTGTTCTCACGGTAGGGTGCCACAGCGCGGTCGAGTTCATCGAGCTTCCTGCGTAGCTCCTCTTCCTCCTGCTCCACCACGTCCAGCTCTCGCGGTTCCGCGGCCTCCTCAGCGCCCTCGACGTCCTCAGCCTCTTCTGCGCCGGCCTCAAAACGCGCACGCAGTTCACCGAGGTCCTCCCCTCCCAACGCAGCAGCCAGTTCGCGCGCCGCGGAATCCGCGGCGGATGCGAGTTCGGTGTGTTTCTCGTGAGCGGCACGGGCCGACTCGAGGTCTTCGCACCCGGCATCCTCCAGCAGGCGCGCGAGCTCAGCGCGAGCCTTCTCCACGCCTTCCTCACCGCTTTCGCCGGCACCTGCGGCATAGCGGGCGGTGACCTCGCCTACCTGAAGGGTCGTGCCCTCACGCAACTCGACTGCAAGTTCTTCACCGCTCTCCAGAGAGCGTTCCTCGCCATCGACGGCGACGGAGCCCTTCCCGGAAAAGTACAGCTTGGCAGCAGCCGCCGCTCGCAGGCGCTCCTGGACAGTGACCTCACGAGCCGCCTCTTCCAGTGCTTTCAAGTTTGGCACGTCTGGAGCGGCAGCCAGCTCACGGCGGCGCGACGCCAAGGTCTCTTCCAGCTTGGTCAACGCTTCGAGGCGGGTGCCCAAGGCCTCACGTTCTGCGCGCCGCTGCGCGCGGCGGGCGCGCTGGCGCTCCTGGCGCACGGCCTCATAACGCTTGTGCACCTCGGCGCGTTCTTCTTCCAGCTTCGTGCGCGCCGCGGACTCTTCCTCGGCGCGCTCGCGGGCTTCGCTAACCGCAGTTGCGGCACGCTCGGCCGCTTCAACCGCTGCGGAGTGCTCAGCAATCACAGCCTTGCGCCGCGCCGATTCCTCCTCCGCGCGCGTCACAGCTTCCGCTGCCCGGGTCACCGCTGCCTCCTGCGCCGTGACCTTCTCCTGTGCGGCCCGGGCGGCGACTAGTTCGCCGTCACGGCGCTCGCACTCTTCTACGGCCGCTGGCAAAGCCGCTTCGGCATCGGCCTTCTTCAGCTCAGCGGCTTCATAACGCTCCACCACACCGTCGAGCTCTCGTAGCGCGGACTCAGCCTTCGCGTGCTCCTCCTCCGCCTCTGACAGCGTGGCGATCGCGGCCTTATAGTCCCCCGCCGGCTTGTCCGTCTTCGCGGTGAAATACTCCTTGTACTCCGCCTCGATGCGCGTGAGCAGCTCGGAGTCTTCCGCCACGGCATTCGCCCCGGTCTGCTCCTCTAGTGCCGCAGTAAGGGAAGGAATGCCCACGGCGGCGATGCCCTCGTGGCTATCGTTTTGGCGGACGAAGAGGGCGTCGACTAGCGCGCGGTCCATATGTTCACTGAGAATGCGCTCGAGCTCCCCATCCGCTTCCGCACCGGTCCACTGGCCCGGGCGCGGGGAGAACACATGCAGCTCCGAGGTGCGCTTCTTCACCCACCGCTTGTGGATGCGGAAATGATAGGGCCCCACGGTGGCCTCCAGCGTGACCTCTGGACCCACATCGCGGCCGGCGGGCTGCAGCGCCCTCACCGCCTTAGAGTTGGCGGTGTGTTTTTGCGTCAGCACAAAATCAATAGACTCCACCAATGTGGATTTGCCAGCCTCATTCGGCCCGCCGATGACCACCACACCGGTTTCTGGAAGGTCCTTGACCTCCAGGTGATCCACGCCCCGGACATTATTGAGTTCAACAGAATGTAGCTGCATCATGATTAAGCTCCCTTCGCGCTGAGGCGGAACAGCAGGTTGGCGGCGTCGCGGGCGGTGGGATCATCTAAGTCCTCAAGCAGCTCCGCCAGGGCATCCGCGGCATAACCGCTCAAACTCAACTCGCTGAGCTCCTCTTCGGAGGGCGCCAGATGCAGGTCCATGGTTCTCTCGCGCGGCTTGAGGGAGGCAAAGACCTCCTCCAGCTCCGCCAGCCCCTGCTCCAGACGAGCCTGCGCGCTCAAACCCACGGTGCCACGCAGGCTGTATTTCACCGCGGTACGAATCTTCTCCGGCACGGCCTCGAGCTCCGCAAGGAAGCTTTCAACCTCCTCGAGTGAGTCAACGTCCGCATCAATCGCCCGGAAGTCCCAGCGACCGACGCGGTGCTTGGCGACGTCCACCCGCTCCCCCTCAACGGTCACCACCAAGGCATTGCCCGAATCGCGCTCCCTATCGTCGAAGGCCGTAGTCTCCGGGCTGCCGGAGAACCACACCTTGCCGGTACGGCCCAGCGATTCCGTGGAGTGCGTATCCCCCAAGGCCAGATAATCAATAACGCCTTTATCCAGGCACTCCTCCACGAAGGAGAGGTCGATAGTATCAGCGTCCGAGTCCTCGCCCTCGCCCGCGCGGGACTCCACCTGGCCATGCCCCACCGCGATGCGAACCGTGCCCTCATCGGCAGGCTGCAGCGGCTCCAGCGCGCGGCGCACCAGGTCATAATTAGCCCGCTTGGACAGGTAGGGAGCGCCGACGATTTCCACGCCTGGGCGCACCTCGATGGGCTCTGAATCCGCGATGACGTGCACGTTATCCGCAAAGGAGTTGAAGAAGATGGAATCCGCCACGAGAGGATCGTGGTTGCCGGGCAGCAGGTAGACCGGCACCGGCAGGCGCTTGAACATGTCCTTGGCACGCAGCAGCGTGGATTTGTTCAAGGAGTTGTGCTCAAACACATCACCGGCCACGACGATGAACTCCGCCCCTGTCTCGGTGGCCAACTCCCCTAGCCGCAGGACCGCTGCTTCGCGGTCATCATCAAAGCGCGACTGCGCGGCGGGACTTAAAAACCAGCGTGTCATTCCCAGCTGGAAATCTGAGGTGTGGATGAACGTAACCGCGGCCATGCAAACTCCCTACAACGTGGTCCAGGGCTGGCGCTTGAGCCTCTCCCCTGGGGTGGCAATGTCTAGTGCGTCAGATGATAGTAAAGGTCCTCGACATCGGAGACGGCCCGAAGCAAATCTATGTTCGTATGGCTGACAGACCTCATGGCCTTGCGCAGCAACTCCGGGTCGGAATCATCGACAGCGGGAGCGGTCTTCGGCTCCGGCAGGGGCGGGAGTTCTCGCCCCTCCCAGAACAAGGCATTGCGCTCCTCGGCAGAGATTTCAGAGGCCGCGGAAGCGGAATAAGAGTCCTCCGAGGCCGCCTTGGCCTGCTCCATGACCGCTTGCTCCAGCCGCGCAAAATCGAGGCCACGCAGGGCGAAGATAACGGACGGGTCAGCGTCCATGCGCGCGGCCAGTCGGTCCGCCACCGCCACGACGTGCTTGCACACGTACTCCGGGTCGGGGCAGGTGCAAGAGAAACGGAGGTCGTCGGGGTATTCGGCGATGAGGATGTCGAGGGAGGCGTCGGCAAGCATGCCCTCCCTAGCCTGCGCCACGGAGTTGGGGGTGCGCGCGAACATCTCCGACAAACGGCCGATGTCCTCGTTATTGCGGTAGGGGACCTGAATGAGCACCGCGAAAGGCTCGTTCTGGGAGCCAGCAACCTTGCCGTGAACCGCACCATTGCGCACGTCAAGGCCCACGACGTGGCCTTCCGTGGCGTATTGGCGGCCACGGCGAATGCGGCCGGAATCCGTCTGCTGGTTGACAAAGTTGAGCAGGCGCGTGGCCGCCGGCTGCATGGTGCGCACGCGGTCGACGCGGTTGACCTCTTCCGGCGTGCTCACGCGCTTGCGGGTGCCGAAGTTGGCGTAGATGACGTTATTGTCTTCAGGATTCTTCGGTGCCATTTACTTCTCCTGCTCCCTATAGCTCATGAGATCCGCCAGCTGCTCGGGGCTCAGTTCGGTGAGCCAGCCCTCGCCCTCGCCCACGACGGCACCGGCCAGCTGTGTCTTGCCGTCGAGGATGTCTTGGATGGATTCCTCCAAGGTACCGGCGGTAATCATCTTGTACACCTGCACGTTGCGCTGCTGGCCGATGCGGAAGGCACGGTCCGTGGCTTGGTTCTCCACAGCCGGATTCCACCAGCGGTCCATGTGCACGACAATCGACGCCGCCGTGAGGTTCAGCCCGGTACCGCCCGCCTTGAGCGAGAGCAGCATGACAGGCGCCCCGTTATCGGCCTGGAATTCCTCCACCATCTGATCGCGCCGGTTTTTGCTGACCCCGCCATGGAGGAAGGGAATCTCGCAGCCCAGTTGTTCAGAGAGGTAAGGCTGGAGAACGTCGCCGAAGGCCTTGTACTGGGTGAAGATCAGTACGCGCTCCTGAGATTCGATGGCCTGGTCGATGATCCGCATGAGCTCCTCCACCTTGCCGGAGCGGTGCTTGCCCTTGATGGTGACGGGGCTACCATCGGCCAAGAAGTGCGCCGGGTGGTTGCAGATCTGCTTGATGCGCGTCAGTGATGCCAGGATGAGGCCGCGGCGCGAGATGCCCTCCTTTTTCTTCGCCAGGGCCTGCTCCACGTCATTGACCAGGGCCTTGTAGAGTGCTGCCTGCTCATCGGTCATGCGCACGGTGATGATCTGCTCGGACTTTTCCGGCAGGTCATCGATGATATTCGGATCCGTCTTAAGGCGGCGCAGGATGAACGGACCGGTGAGAAGGCGCAGGCGCTCCGCCATAACATCGCTGCCCTCGCGCTCGATGGCCTTGGCAAAGTGGTTGCGGAAGAAGGAGGCGGAGCCCAAGATTCCCGGGTTGCAATAGTCCAGGATGGAGCGCATCTCCGACAGGCGGTTCTCAATCGGTGTGCCGGTCAGCGCTACGCGGTGACGTGACGGGATGGCGCGCACCGCCTTGGAGGAGCGCGTGGAGGCGTTCTTGATCGCTTGAGCCTCATCGAGGACCACGCGGTCCCACTCCACCTTGCTCAAGGTCAAAAAGTCACGGCTGACCGTGCCATAGGAGGTAATGACGATATCGGCCTCCTGAGCTGCGCTGACCAATTCCTCGCCCTTCAGGCGCCCAGTGCCGTGTTGCACCATGACCTTAAAGTCCGGCACGAAGCGCGTAGCTTCCCTAGCCCAGTTGCCCACCACGGAGGTCGGCGCGACGACGAGGGTTGGCTTCCACGCCTCCGCTTCCCCATCTGTCTCCTGGGCAGCCTTTTCCACCGCCAGCAAAGACAGCAGCTGCAGGGTCTTGCCCAAACCCATGTCATCTGCCAGCACCGCGCCGATGTTGTTGCGGGACATCCAGTACAGCCAGTCCACACCGCGGCGCTGATACTCGCGCAGCTCGGCATGGACCGTATCGGGGATGTCCACGCGGTCGGGTGCCGTACTATCCAGCCCACCGAGCAGCGAGGTATGCCACTCGGATCCGGTGAAGGCCACGGGGTCCTCCGCCATGGACTTCAAGGCCATCTCGCGCAGGTCTGCAAGCGTTACCGCTTCTTCTTGCTCACCCTCATTGAATTCCTTGCGGCGGCGCTCCACCTCGGCCACCAATTCTTCCCAGCCGGGCTGTTCCAGCTGGCGCGCCATCTCTGCGGTAGCGGCGAGTTGCTCCAACTCCTTCAGGGCGCGCTTTCGTGCGGTATCGGCCAACTCGCGCATGTACTGCGAGATCTTGTTGAGAGCCTGGGTATCCGCCATGACCCACTCGCCGCGCAAACGAATCAGCCCGGACTTAGAAGTGATGAGCTCTTGCATTTCGGCGTCGGTAAGCTGCGTGTCACCCACCGAGAGCTTCCAGTCATAGCTGAACAGCTTCTCCATACCAATGTGCGCCTTGGTGGCGGCATCGGCCGGATCACGGACCTCCGTGGTTTCCAGCTTGGCCTTGGTCTCCATGTGGGACCAGGACTTGGGCAGCAGCACGGTGAAACCGGCCTTGCGCAGGGCGGCGGCGTCGTGGGTAACAAAATCCACGAGCTGCTCGGTGGTCAGGTAGACGTCCCAATCCCCCGCATTCCGGCTCGCCGGGGCGGAGTTGTACTTCAGCCGCGGAGCCACGTCGAAGGCATGGCGACGGGCCTCACGCAGCTTCTCGACGCTCCCCCGATCCAACTGGTCCTGCCGCACCGGCAGCGGCGAATCCGTACCGGAGCGCACCAGCAAGCGGATAGGCCACGCTGCGTCCTCGACGGAGTCAGTACTATTTGGCGGTTCCTCCACGAGGAAGACGAGCTGGAGGTCGACAGAAGTAATAGAGTCTTTCCACTCATTGAGCCCACGAAGCAGCTGGGCGCGCCCCTTCTTGACCGGCGCGGTTTTCAGCAAGGCCTGCGCGAATTCATGCCAGGGCGCGGCGCGTGGGGCATCGATCTGCGGGCGCAATTGGGTATAGGCAATCCAGTGCGTGAGCTCGTCGGCCAAATCATCCGAGAGCGCCCGGTTATTAATGGAGAGGATGCCGGGCGCGGAGGCTAGCATCTCTGCCAGCCAGCTGCGCTCGCCCAAGCCAGAAGCCAGTTGCCACATCGGGTACCACTCACCCGCCTGATACGACAGGCGGATGGTCACGCGGCCGGCACGGACGAAACGGTACAGGCCGCGATAGGCGCGGATGAGCCACAGGAGGTCCGGCGCAATAGCTGCACGCTGTTCCGCCGAAACCGCCTGGCTATCGGTATCGAGGTATTCCAGTTTGGCCAGTGTTTCCACTGCCTCATCCGGGGCGAACATGGCCATGGGGACCATGAGGGAGACGTCCTTGCCCTTCGGTGTGCGGAGGGAGACGCGCGCTCGGTTCCGGAAGGTCTTCTTGCTCAAGATGGTATCGACCACATCCGGAAAGGTTCCCTCCGGGACTGCTGAGGGCATGACGATCTTGTGCCCTTCGACCTGTTCGATCCATAGACTCAGGCCGGAGACGGGCAGCCAGAGGCCATGCAGCAGGTAAGAAGCCATAGGGGCCAGTTTAGCAGCACACCTTTGTGGGGAAAGGGTTGCAGAAAGTTCCCGATTCCTGCCCAAATACGCAATTGTTACAGTCTCGTTACATAACGGCGTAACACCAGTAAGACCGTGCATTAAGCTGTGACCAAGGTAACCAAATACTGGTCAAGGTGCCGAATTTCAGTTGGGTAGGGCCTTTTGCCTCGTTAGCGTGGATGAGTCCTATTCTTAATCTCAATCTCAAGGAGAGATCAGTGCAAGACTCCACTTGGTATGTCGTTGCGATGATCATCTACCTGCTTGCCATGGCCGCCATCGGCTTCTGGAGCTACAAGCAGACGGATGAGTACGACGACTACGTTCTCGCCGGCCGCGGCCTTCACCCGTTCGTAGCCGCCCTATCCGCCGGCGCCTCCGATATGTCCGGCTGGCTGCTTATGGGCCTGCCCGGCGCATTGTTCCTGACCGGCATGTCCGAGCTATGGATGGCCATCGGCCTTCTCATCGGCGCTTGGGCCAACTGGAAGTGGGTCGCGCCGCGTCTGCGTTCCTACTCCGAGATCGCCGGCAACTCGATTACCGTTCCCTCCTTCTTTGAGAACCGCCTGCACGATAAGTCGCGCTTGCTGCGCATTATCGCGGCGGCGATCATCATCTTCTTCTTCACCTTCTATGTCTCCTCCGGCATGGTGGCCGGCGGCCGCTACTTCGAGTCCAGCTTCGGCGGTGACTACATGGTCGGCATGCTCGTCGTGGCTGCCGTGACGGTCTTCTACACCTTCGTCGGCGGTTTCCTCGCGGTGTCCTACACCGATACCGTCCAGGGCCTGCTCATGTTCGCCTCTCTCATCATCGTGCCGATCATGGTGCTCTTCTCCTTGGACAACCCGGGCGAGATTTTCAGCTTCGCCGCTGAGAACCCGTACGCCACCGGTGGTGTAATTGAGAACCCTGACTACTTCTCCTTGTTCTCTGGTGTGTCTGCCGCCGTCATCATCGGCAACCTGGCCTGGGGCTTGGGCTACTTTGGCCAGCCGCACATCATCGTGCGCTTCATGGCGCTGCGTAAGCCTTCCGACGCCCGCGCGGGCCGCTTCTACGGTGTGAGCTGGATGGGTATCTCCCTCATCGGTGCTATTTTCGTCGCGCTCTCCGGCACGGTTTTCTTCACTGAGACCAGCCACTCCATCACTGACCAGGAGAACTACGAGACCATCTTCCTGGACATGGCACAGGTTATGTTCCACCCGCTCTTCGCAGGTCTGGTCCTGACCGCCGTTCTGGCAGCCATCATGTCCACGATGTCCTCCCAGATGCTCGTGGTCTCCACCTCCCTCATTGAGGATCTCTACCTCATCTTCGCCAAGAAAAAGCCGAGCCAGAACGTCCTGATCAACCTGTCCCGTACCGCTGTCGTGGCCATCGCCGTCATCGCTGCCGTGTTGGCCATCAACCCGTCGGATTCGATTCTGGGTCTGGTCGGCTTCGCCTGGGCCGGCTTCGGCTCCGCCTTCGGCCCGCTGGTGCTGCTGTCGCTGTATTGGAAGCGACTCAACTCCACCGGCGCCATCGCCGGCATGATCACCGGTGCTGTCGTTGCGATTGGCTGGGGCATGAGCCCGCTGGGCGATACCCTCTACGAGCTGGTACCGGGCTTCATCTCCGCTCTGCTCGTGACTGTCGGCGTTTCCCTGGCCACCAAGGCTCCGGATGAGAAGGTCACCCAGGAGTTCGAGGAGGCATCCCGCCTGGCCAAGCTCGTTGAGAAGAACGATGACTTGGACTTCGAGGAGGCAGCGGAGCAGGTTCAGAAGTAGGCCTCTCCCCCTCTCCCCTCACGCGCGAACCCCGCTCCAGCAGTCCAGTTACTGCTGTGGCGGGGTTTCGCTTGTGATTGGATCGGATGGCTCTACATGGTCGCTACTCAAAAGGCATTTCCCAAAAGGTGCCTTTGCTTCGAGAACGCCGTGTCCGAGCCTTTAAAGGGTGTCTTTACCCCCCAAAGAAACCTTCTTACTGATGCCTTCTGGGAAATGCCTTTTGACTGCATCCATGTAGCCCTCCCTGTGCGCTCACAGGCTTCCTGCTCATACGGGAACCGCGAGCACCCCCGCGCAGTCTAAAAGTCCATGAACCTGCGCACGGCCTATATAGGCTTCCTCTCCGTGGCAACTGTTGTCTACGGCGGCTATCACCTCCTCCCCGGCCCAGACCTGGGCGTGGCAACCGTGCCCGCGCGCGTGCAGGTCCCCGGCTATGAACGGGAAGACTTCGGCGGATGGGCACCTGGAACACGGGACAACGTCAAGGCCGCGCAGACTATCGACGGGGCCCTCTACGATCCCTATGCCCGCGCGCCCGCGCCGGACCGCGTGGAAGTTGACCACGTCTTCCCGCTCGCGGCGGCCTGGGACCTTGGGGCATCAGTGTGGCCGCCGGATAAGAAGATGGCCTTTGCTAACGATCCGCTCAACCTCGTCGCCACCGCCCGCAACCTCAACCAGGCCAAGTCCGATTCTCTGCCGGCCGATTGGCTCCCGCCCGCCGACCGTTGCGACTACTCGCAGCGGCTTGCCGCAGTGGCCCGCAAATACCAACTACCGCTGCCCTCCCGCGACTACGTAGTCATGCGCCACCAGTGTCGATTCGATTTCATCTCACCGCGCCGTTAGACTCTCGCAGGGAAAAGCCCCGTACAGAAAGGTATAAGCACCCTCCCATGACTAGCTTGCTCATCTTCCTCCACGCCTTCACCGCTATTTTGTTGGTCGGTACTGTGTGTATCTCCACCTCCGCCTTCCCCGGCCAGCTGGCAAAGGCGGCCTCCGGTGATGCTTCTGCGGCTGGTGCCGCCGGTGTCCTCAACAAGATCACCTCGACGTATGGCTATATCTCCGCTATTGTTCCGGTCATTGGTCTAGCTGTCTTCCTTACTGACCTCAATACCTACAAGTCCCAGGTCCAGTTCCACATCGCCCTTCTTCTGGCTGTCATCGCCTGGGTTATCCTGCTCGTCGTGGTCATCCCGAAGCAGAACCAGGCCATGTCCGCGATTGCTGCCCCGGGCAGCGCCGATGTGGCCAAGCTAAAGAAGCAGCTGGCTATGTTCTCCGGCATCTTCAACCTGCTGTGGGTTGTGTGCGCCATCCTGATGTACGTCTAATCCTTCGGGTCTAGGCCCCAATAGCGAAAACCTCCCAAGCTCGCACGATGCGTGAACGAGTTTGGGAGGTTTTCTTGTGTTGCTCTAACGCCGCTGCGGCGCCGAGCGGAGGCTAGTCGCGCCAGCCGCCGCGGCGTCCACCACGATCACGGCCGCGTCCACCGCGGTCACGGTCACGGTATCCGCCACGATCACCGCGTCCACCACGTCCTCGCCCGCCGTAACCGCCGCGGCCGCGGTCATCGTCGAAGTTCCGGCGCGGCGGGCGTCCGGTATCCTTCTGAATCTTGATGAGCTGGCCGGAAATGCGGGTGTCCTTGAGACGGTCCAGCACCGCCGGGTCCAGGTTCTTCGGCAGGTCCACCAGGGTGTGGCCCACGGCGATGGTGATGCGGCCGAAGTCCTTGGAGGTCAGGCCACCTTCGTTGGCCAACGCACCCACAATGGCGCCGGGGCGCACGCCTTGGCGCTTGCCGACGTCCAACCGGTACGTCTCAAAGTCCCCGTCCGGGCGGCGCGGGCCGCGGTCACGGTCGCGGCCACCACGGTCGCGCCCGCGGCCATCACGATCGCGGTCACGCCCGCGGCCATCGCGCTCAAAGCGATCGCGCTCGCGGCGGTCCTTCTTGGACACCGGGCGCTCCTTGAGCAGGAAGTCCGTTCCGCCCTGCAGCTGCACAGCCAGGGAGGCCGCGATGTCATCCATCGCCACGTTCTCTGCCGCGGAGTATTCGCGCACCATGTCGCGGAAGAAGTCGAACTGCTTGTCCTGCTGGGAGGCACCGATGGCCGCGAAGAACTTCTCCTTGCGCTTGGCATTGACCTCATCCGCGGTCGGGAGATCCATCTCCTCCAGGCGGGCGTTGGTCACGCGCTCGATGGAGCGCAGCATGCGGCGCTCACGCGGGGTGACGAACAGGATGGCCTCGCCAGTGCGGCCAGCACGGCCGGTACGGCCAATGCGGTGCACGTAGGACTCGGTGTCATTCGGGATGTCGTAGTTGACCACGTGGGTGATGCGGTCGACGTCGAGGCCGCGGGCAGCAACGTCGGTAGCCACCAGGATGTCCAGGCGGCCATCCTTGAGCTGATCGACGGTACGCTCACGCTGCTGCTGCGCGATATCGCCGTTAATGGCAGCGGCGTTGTAGCCGGCCTCCTTGAGGCTGTCAGCGACATCCTCCGTGGCATGCTTCGTGCGGCAGAAGACGATGATGGCGTCGTAGTCAATGACCTCGAGGATGCGAGTGAAGGCATCCATCTTGTGGCGGTGCGGCGTCAGGAGGAAGCGCTGCGTGATGTTGTCATTGGTGCGGCGCTCCGACTTCACCGTGATTTCGGCAGGGTTGTTGAGGTACTGCTTGGACAGGCGGCGAATGGAGTTCGGCATCGTGGCCGAGAAGAGTGCGACCTGCTTGTCCTCTGGTGTGTCCTCAAGAATGCGCTCAACGTCTTCCTGGAAGCCCATGTTGAGCATCTCGTCCGCCTCATCGAGGACGAGGAAGCGCAACTGGGAGATATCCAGGGAGCCCTTCTCCAGGTGGTCGATGACACGGCCCGGGGTACCCACAATGATCTGGGCACCACGGCGCAGACCAGAGAGCTGGATGCCATAAGCCTGGCCACCGTAGATAGGCAGGACTTCGATGCGACCCAAGTGGTCGGCGAAGGACTGGAAGGAGTCCGCAACCTGGAGAGCCAGCTCGCGCGTGGGCGCAAGGACAAGGGCCTGCGGATAGCGAGCCTCAGTATCGATCTGGGAGAGCACCGGCAGTGCAAAGGCTGCGGTCTTACCCGTACCCGTTTGGGCGAGGCCGACGACGTCGCGGCCCTCCATGAGGATCGGGATGGTTTCTTCCTGAATCGGGGATGGCTTGGTAAAGCCCACCTTGGACACGGCTTCCTGAACGTCATCGGGAAGGCCGAGGTGTGCAAAACCCTGGGAGTTGTCGTTGGCTGAAGCTTCTTCAGCGCCGGTGTCCTCAGGGTTATTCGCAGCCCCGGTGTCATGGTTCGACACCTGCGAAGCGTCCAATGCTTCGCCACCTTGCGAGTTTTCCTGAGATTCCGACTTATTGAATTCTTCCGGCTCGTTGACGCCGCCGGTGGCGTTATCGGTAATGCTCATTGCTCAAACCAGAGTACGGCACTGAGGTGAGATTAGCTATTTCTCCCCACGACCTGTCTCTTCCCGACGCGGCACCCCGGCACCTCGAACTTCAGCCAAGGCCCTTTAACTCAGCCCCATTTGACCCAGCCCTTTGAATCACACTTAGTCCCCGTCCGCGAAGGCCCGAAAAGACCGAAGATACCAAACCCAAAGGCACCATTTGCGGCTTCCGAAATCTAAAACCCCACGTCAATACATGTCGGTTTCTTTATAAGGTGCCCCTCAAATGGTGCCTTTGCCCCGGCCTAGACTTCGCGGCCGCCCACGAAGGTCTTCCAGGTCATCGGCATGCCCGGGCGGTAGGCCAGGTGGATAGCGCTCGGGGCATCGAGCACGTGCAGGTCCGCGGCTGCACCGACCACCAGCGAGCCCTTGGCCGGGCGGCCCTTCGCGTCCTTGCCCTCACCGACATCCTGGCGGCGCAGCGCGGTGGCACCGCCCAGCGTGCCGGCGGCAATGGCCTCATCGAGGGTGAGGTGCTGCTGGAGCACGGCCGTAGTCACGCAGAAGTTCATCGAGGACGTGTACGAGGTGCCCGGGTTGAGGTTGGAGGCGATCGCGACGGTCGCGCCGGCATCAATAAGCTTGCGGCCCGGTGCCAGCGGCTCACGCGTGGACAGGTCGCAGGCAGGCAGCAAGGTGGCCACCGTATCCGAAGACGCCAGCGCCTCAACATCGGCGTCGCTGAGGTAGTTGACGTGGTCCACGGAGGCCGCACCCAACTCCACGGCGAGTGCTACGCCTGGACCCTCGCCGAGCTGGTTGCCGTGCACACGCACGCCTAGTCCTCGGGCCTTGCCGGCCTCCAGCACGCGGCGAGACTGCTCCTCATTGAAGGCACCGCGCTCGCAGAAGACGTCGATCCATTGCACGTGCTCGGCCACCCCGTCGAGCATGGGACCAACCACCTCGTCGAGGTAGGTCTCGGCCTCTGCTCCCGGTGGCACGAGGTGCGCGCCGAGGAAGGTCACGTCATCGACGTGGCGGGCCGCCACGCGAGCGGCCTCAACCTCGGAGGCGGTGTTGAGGCCGTAGCCGGTCTTGGTCTCCAGGGTCGTCGTTCCCCCGCGGCGGGCGGCGGCGATGCGCTCCACCAGAAGCTTTTCCAGGCGCTCCTCCCCCGCCGAACGGGTCGCGTCCATGGTCACGGCGATGCCACCGGCCTGGTAGGACTCGCCCGCCATGCGAGCTTCGAACTCGGCGGAGCGGTCGCCGTCGAAGATCATGTGGGTATGGGAATCCACCCAGCCCGGCAGAACTGCGCGCCCGCCAAGGTCGACCTTCTCGTCCGCGACTGGCGCCTCGGAGGCCGGTCCGATCCAGGCGATGGTGCCGTCGGTGTTGGCGATGAGGGAGGCGTCGGCAAGCGTGCCTGCCTCCGACACCGTGCGCAGCTCTGAGATTCCAGTAAACAGGGTGGACATGATCTTCTTTTCCTCTCTTGTCTAGTCGCGGGCCTTGAATTCCATCGGGATACGCACGCCGCGCTCGTCGGCGACTTCCTTGGCGCGAGTGTAACCGGAATCCACGTGGCGGATAACGCCCATGCCCGGGTCGTTGGTGAGCACCGCGCGCAGCTTGGCGGCGGCCAGCTCGGTGCCATCGGCGACGGTGACCTGGCCCGCGTGGATGGAGCGGCCCATGCCCACGCCACCGCCGTGGTGGATGGATACCCAGGTGGCACCGGAAGACACAGCGGTCATGGCGTTGAGCAGCGGCCAGTCAGCCACGGCATCGGTGCCATCGAGCATGGCCTCGGTCTCGCGGTACGGGGAGGCCACGGAGCCGGAGTCCAGGTGATCGCGGCCGATGACGATCGGGGCCTTGATCTTGCCTTCCTTGACCAAGTCATTGAAGAGCAGGCCAGCCTTGTGGCGTTCGTTGTAGCCCAGCCAGCAAATACGCGCCGGCAGGCCCTCGAACTCCACGTACTCCTCAGCGGCATCAAGCCAGTTGTGCAGGTGCTCGTTGTCCGGGAAGAGCTCCTTAAGCGCTTGGTCGGTGACCTTGATGTCCTCTGGGTCGCCGGAAAGCGCTGCCCAGCGGAAGGGGCCAAGACCCTCGCAGAAGAGCGGGCGGATGTAGGCCGGGACGAAGCCCGGAAACTCGAAGGCGCGCTGGTAGCCGGCCTTGCGGGCCTCGTCGCGGATGGAGTTGCCGTAGTCGAAGACCTCGGCGCCCTCGTCCTGGAATTCAACCATGGCCTGGACCTGGGCGGCCATGGCCTCGCGGGCCTTCTTGGTGAAGGTGGTCGGGTCCGCCTTGGCCTCGTTGTGCCAATCCTCGACGGTGATCTCGGTTGGCAGGTAGCTCAGCGGGTCGTGCGCGGAGGTCTGGTCTGTGACGATGTCCACGGTGAACTCGCCCGCGCGCTGGCGGCGCAGCACCTCCGGGAAGACCTCGGCGGCGTTGCCCACGAGTCCCACGGACAGCGGCTTCTTGTTTTCCTTGGCGTCGAGCACCAGCTTGAGGGCCTCATCCAGGTCGGTAACGACCTCATCGAGGTAGCGCTTGGACTGGCGGCGCTTCAGGCGGGTCTCGTCCACGTCGACAATGAGGCAGGCGCCGCCGTTCAAAGTAACGGACAGCGGCTGCGCGCCGCCCATACCGCCGCAGCCACCGGTCAGGGTGAAGGTGCCGGCGAGCGTGCCGTTGAAGCGCTTCTTGGCCACGGCCGCGAAGGTCTCGAAGGTACCCTGCAGGATGCCCTGGGTGGCGATGTAGATCCAGGAGCCGGCCGTCATCTGGCCGTACATCATCAGGCCCTCGTCCTCGAGTTTGCGGAAGTGCTCCCAGTTGGCCCAGTCACCGACCAGATTAGAGTTGGCAATGAGCACGCGCGGCGCCCACTCGTTGGTCTTCCAAATACCCACCGGCTTGCCGGACTGCACCAGCAGGGTCTCATCGGATTCGAGGTCCTTGAGGGACTCCACGATGGCATCGAAGGCTTCCCAGCTGCGGGCAGCGCGTCCGGTGCCGCCGTAGACCACGAGGTCCTCGGGGCGCTCGGCAACCTCGGGGTCGAGGTTGTTCATGAGCATGCGCAGCGGGGCTTCGGTCTGCCAAGACTTGGCGTTCAGTTCGGTTCCGCGCGGGGCGCGTACTTCGCGGGGTTCAGACATGACTTCCTTTCGCTCGTGCTTTTCGACGCCTTCCCAAGCCCCAGGCCGGTTTCCCGGGGCTGTCCCTTTAAGGCTTGGTCAGCGTCACACAGGACAAGTTACTGTGACGCAGCACCATGAGCCAGGACACTTTTGGCCTAGCTGTCTCAGATACAAGACTGTCGCACGACCAGTACTGCAGCTGCGCGCTGCCCGCAGGTCTGCACTTCTAGGTCTGCACTTTTGAAATCAAGGGCGCACGAGAAAGCCCCATGGCACATGCCATGGGGCCGGGGTGGAGTTAGCGCAGCGTGCCGACGGCCCCTTCTACCGCAGCCACCAGCGCACCTTCCTTAACCAGGCGCACGGTCTCCTCAATCTCCGGGGAGAGGTAACGGTCAGTGCCCGGCCCCTGGACAGTCTTGCGCAGAGCGTCGATGACCGCGCCAGTACCTTTGGCCGGCTGGCCCTCACGCATATCAATAGCGCGGGCGGCGGTGAGAATTTCGATGGCAAGCACGCGCTGCAGACCGTCGACCGCCTTGCGCAGCTTGCGCGCACCCGACCAGCCCATGGAGACGTGGTCTTCCTGCATCGCCGAAGACGGGATGGAATCCGCCGAAGACGGGTTGGCCAGGCGCTTGAGTTCAGAGACGATGCCCGCCTGCGCATACTGCGCAATCATGTGGCCGGAGTCCACGCCCGGATCATCGGCCAGGAAGGCGTTGAGGCCGCGGTTGCGAGCGACGTCGAGGAAACGGTCGGTCCGGCGCTCAGAAATGGAAGCCAGGTCAGCCACAACAATGGCCAAAAAGTCCAGCGCATAGGCCACCGGCGCGCCGTGGAAGTTACCGTTGGAAACCACGCGCCCATCCTTGGCCACAACCGGGTTGTCGACGGCCGCGGCAAGCTCCCGCTCCGCAACCAAGGCGGTGTGCGCCAGGGTATCGCGGAAACCACCGGCCACCTGCGGCGCGCAGCGCACCGAATAGGCGTCCTGGACCTGCTTCTTCTTGAAGTCCTCGAGGGCCGCCTCGAGAATCTCCGAGCCTTCCGCCACCGTCAGAATATTGGCCGCGGCATCGGCCTGGCCCGGGTGCGGGCGCAGCTGCTGCAGGTCATCGGCGAAGACCACCAGGGTGCCCAGCAGGCCTTCCACGGTCATTGCGGTGGCAATGTCCGCGGTTTTGGCCAGTTCTCGCAGATCTGTAATAGCCAGGCACAGCTGGCCCAGCATGCCGTCGGTGCCGTTAATTAGCGCCAAGCCTTCCTTCTCCCGCAGCTTGAGCGGCTCAATGCCGGCAGCCTCCAGGGCCTCAGCGGCTGGGGTGATGTCGCCGCCATCGACGCGCACCTCGCCCTCGCCCAACAGCGCCAGCGCGCAGTGCGCGAGCGGCGCCAAATCACCGGAGCAGCCCAAGGAGCCGTATTCGCGAACCACTGGGTGGATATTCGCATTGAGCACCGCGGCATAGGTCTGCGCCACCACCGGACGCACGCCGGTGCGGCCAGTACACAGGGTGGACAGGCGCAGCAACATGAGCGCTCGGATAACCTCTTGCTCTACCTCCGGGCCCGTACCCGCAGCATGGGAGCGCACGAGCGAGAGCTGCAGCTGCGCGCGCATCTCCTCCGGAATGTGACGGCGGGCCAGCGCGCCGAAGCCGGTAGAGATTCCATAGACCGGAGTCGGGTCCTGGGCCAGCTCCTCGACGCGCTCGCGAGTGGAGGCGATTTCCGCCAGGGCATCCTCAGAAATCTCTACCTGTGCGCCATAGCGCGCTACGGCTACAACCTCTTCGATGCTCAGCGCACCGATACCCACGGTCACGGTGGAGGGATAAGAATTGGACATGTAAGGCTCCTTCAACGTCACTGCATTACCCGCACCTCGCCCCTTTTAATAAGGGGAAGAAAAGGCACGCGAAAATACGTACTTGCTTTCACAAGTTTAGAAAAATAGTGATACGCGCGACAGCCTTACGCGCTGCGCACATAGTACAACAGGTTCCCCGGCGCGCAAACACTTCACGCACCCACGCGCTAGCGGCGCCCGTACATCCTCGCCGCCACCTGCTGCGCAGCCGCGTGTAATTTCTGCGCCACTCCGGCGGCATCAACGGTGCCCACAGGAAAAGTCACCGCCAACGCCGCCGCGGGCCTGCCCACGTGGTCCACCACCGCCACGCCAACCGACGCCTGCCCCCGCGCCACCACCTCAATTTCTTCGGCCCAACCACGCTCGCGTACCTGGCGCAGTATCTCCTTGTACTCCCCAAAACCTAAGGAACCAGGGAAATAGGCCGCCCGCCATTCCGCTTCTGGTAGCAGCGCCAGCATGGCGCGCCCGGAGGCCGTCTTTTGTGCCTGCAGGCGCACTCCCCTCTCCGTGACCAGTGACAGCGCCCCCGGCGCGCGCACCTCGTTGAGGTAGAGGATCTCCGACCCCGCCAAACGTGACAGGTGCCCCGAGCCGCCCACAGTGCTGGCGATGCGTTCAAGATGCCCCTGCGTTGCCTTCACGAGGGGCTGCTGCGTGGCATAAGCCGCGGCCATGGAGTAGGCAGCGAGCCCCAACCCATAGGTTTGGTTCTCCGGGAGGTGCACCACGAATCCCGCGTCTACCATCTCCTTGAGCAGGTGGTAGGTGGACGAGCGCGGCAGGTTCAGCTCACTGCGAATGCGCGCGGCGGAAATCGGCACGTCGATGGTGGACAGCAGCCGGAGGATTTCCAGCGCGTTGCGCGCCGCCGGGACTCGGGAGGTACTCATGGGCCCACATTCTAGTGAGCCCTCGACTGAGCCTTCCTTAGGTCACCAGGAAGGCAATCGGCGTCGCAATAATGATGGTCAGCACCACGCGCTCGAACCAGATGACCACAATCTGCCACAGCTTGATCGGAATCTTGGTGGCCAGGATGCAGGGCACCAGCGCGGAGAAGAAGATGATGGCGGAAATCGCCACCACGCCGATGACAAACTTGAGCACCATGCTCTCAGAGCCCGCCACTGCCGTCGCCGGCAGGAACATCTCCGCAATGCCCATTGCCGCGGCCTTGCCCGCCAGCTCCGGTTCCGGCAGCTGGACAATCCACGCGAAGGGATAGAACAGGTAGCCCAACCAATCGAAAAGTGGAGTGAAGTTAGCCAGCAGAAGGCCAATCAGGCCCACGGACATAATGGAGGGCACGATCGCCGCCGCCATGCGCACGCCATCGCGCAGGTTCTCCCAAATGGCAGCACCCAAGGACGGCGCGCGGTCCAGCGCCAGCAGCGCCTCGCGCCACGCGGCCTTGATGAAGTTACCCTTGACCGGCTTTTCGGGGTCCGGTTGCACGCCGTCCACGTACTCATCAGGGATCCTGCTCAGCGGCGGAATCCACACAGTGATTGCAGTAACCACAAAGGTCACCACGAGGGATACCGCGAAGTAGGTGCCCCACATGCCCATCAGATCGAGCTGCTTGGCGACGATCACCATGAAGGCCGCCGAGACCGTCGAGAAGCCCGTCGCGATGATGGATGCCTCACGCGCAGTGTAGCCGCCGCGCTGATACACGCGGTCAGTAATCAGGATTCCCAGCGAGTAAGAGCCCACGAAGGAGGCCACCGCATCGATGGCGGAGCGCCCCGGCGTGCGCCAGAGCGGGCGCATGATGGGCTGCATGAATACGCCGACGAATTCCAGGAGGCCATAGCCAATCAGAAGGCCGAGGAAGGCGCCGCCAATCGGCACGATAAGGCCTACCGGAGTGGCAATGGAATTCCACAGGAAGGGCACGATGTCCTCGTTGGCCAGCACTCCCGGCAGCGTTCCAATGACCATGAGGAAGGAGACCACTAGGCCCACCACGTTGAGCGCGGTAAAGACCGCCTGCAGTGGCCCCTCCCGCCAATTCTTGTTCACGATGCTGCGCACCGTGCCATAAAGCGCCAGCGCCAGGATGAACCAGGGCACGAAGGCATCGGCATAAGTGCGGATGATGGTGACCATGTGGTCAAGCGGGATGGACTTCTTTCCGTCATAGCTAATGGGAAAGAAGAATACGAAAGCGCCAATAGCGCTGTAGACAAAGAGGCGCCAGATGCCCTTCTTGGAGGGGACATCGTCGTCGCTCTCGTAGAAGGCGTCAACGATTGCGTCTTCAGAGTTCATGTTCTACCTCACGGTGGTGGAAACTACACGTCATTAGCATGGCCACAAACGCGTTCTCTTAAATGATCGCGCCGATCAAGCACACGCCAAGAAAAGGCGGTTGCTTGAAGCCGTGCCCACGCGACAGCCACACGCAGGTCTTCCACATACTAGCGGCACCACACATACTTGTCACACACGTCACCCCCACAAGCGGAATGAGTTCCCCGCCATAGAGCCCAACCGTGCCACCCCACCACAAAATTGACCCCACGTCTGAACTAGAGGAAAGTAACTCCCAGACCCACCCGCACCAACTACTCCCCTTAATCCGCGGCGCTAGGACCACCAAGCGCCATACAGGGGACAGAGGAGGACGCATCCCCGTGGCAGAAACCACCGCCAAGCGCCCCGGCTTGAAACACCGGCACCTGCACTTCATCGCCTTAGGCTCGGCCATCGGCACCGGCCTGTTCTATGGCTCCGCCGGCGCCATCCAAGCCGCCGGCCCCTCGGTGCTCTTGGTCTACCTTCTCGGCGGCGCCGTCGTCTACTTCCTCCTGCGCGCACTCGGTGAGATGTCCGTGCACCACCCCGTCACTGGCTCCTTCGCCGAGTACGCCCGCACCTTCCTAGGCCCCTGGGCCGGCTATATCACTGGCTGGATGTTCGCCTTCGAGATGGTCATCGTGGCCCTGGCGGATCTCACCGCCATCGGCGTCTACATGCAATTCTGGTTCCCCGGCTCGCCCAAATGGGTGTGGGTAGCCGCCACACTGCTTCTCGTCGGCGGCGCCAACCTCGCCACCGTCAAGGCCTTCGGCGAGCTGGAATTCGCCTTCACCATCGTCAAGGTTGGTGCGGTCATCGCGATGATCCTCGGCGGCGTGGCTGTCCTAGTATTCGGCCTCTCCACCGCGGAGACCACCGGCCCGGCCAACCTGGTCAACGATGGCGGTTTCTTCCCCAACGGTATTTCCGGAATGGTCGCCTCCTTCATCCTGGTCCTCTTCGCCTTCGGCGGCACGGAGATCGTCGGTGTGGCCAGTGCGGAGGCAGAAGATCCCGCCAAGTCCGTGCCGAAGGCCGTCAACACCATCCCGGTGCGCATCCTGCTGTTCTATGTCTTGGCCATCCTGGTCATCCTCATGATCAACCCCTGGCGCAGCATCACCGGTGAGGAAAGCCCCTTCGTCCAAATCTTCTCCACCCTCGGCGTCACCTGGGCCGCGGCCGCCCTCAACATCGTCGTCATCACCGCGGCTGTTTCCGCCATTAACGCCGATCTCTTCGGCGCCGGCAACGTCCTTACCGGCCTGGCACGCCAGAACCTCGCACCACAGATCATGGCGAAGAAGACCCGGGGTGTGCCCGTCATGACCATGATCATCCTGCTCATCGTCATGATCATCGGCACCGCGCTCAACGCCCTCATCCCGGATAACGTCTTCGAGGTCATCGCCTCCCTGGCCACCTTCGCCACCATCTACGTGTGGCTGATGATTCTCCTGGCCCATGTGGCCTCCCGCCGCCAGATGCCCACCGAAGAACGCGCCAGCCTGGAATACACCGTCCCCTTCTGGCCCTGGGGCCAATACTTCTCTATCGCCTTCATCATCTTCACTTTTGGCATCATGGTGTGGCAGGAGCAGTACCGCCCGGCACTCGCCACAGGCGTTATCTTCATCCTCCTCATGACAGCCATCTTCTACCTCACCGGCCGCCGCACCGCCGCGCGGGCCCCACAGGGAACGGGCCCGCAAGAAGCAGACGCGAAAGGATAACCATGAACACCGTTGATGCCCCCGCCTACTCCCCTGCCCCCGAGTGGTCCGGCCGCTCCGATGGCCCGGGCCCCGAGCATGCGCGGTGGCACAGCGTGGTTCGCCCGCTGGACGTCGCCAAGCCCCAGGCAGATCCCGGCGTCGCACTCTTGGGCTTCGCCTCCGACGAGGGCGTTGAGCGCAACCATGGACGCCCCGGCGCGGCTGCAGGCCCGGCCGCCCTGCGCAGCGCCCTGGGTTCCCTGGCGCTGCACCATACGCACCCGCTTTACGACGCCGGCACGATCACCACCCAAGGCACCGACCTGGAGGGCTCCCACGAGCGCCTCTCCGAAGCAGTGGAGACACTCTCGCGCGCCGGGCACCTGCCCATCATCCTCGGCGGCGGCCATGAGACGGCCTTCGGCTCCCACCGCGGCGCCTTCCGCGCCCAGGGCCCACTGCAGATCATCAACCTGGACGCGCATTTCGATCTCCGCACCGCGGACGTGCCCACCTCCGGCACCCCGTTCAAGCAGATCTCTGAGCTGGTCGGCCGCGAAGACTTCGACTATTCCGTCCTGGGAATCTCCCGCCCCAACAACACGCCGGTGCTTTTCAACGAAGCCGCCGCCCTCGGCGTCACCGTCGTCCTCGACGAGGAATTGCTCAGCATGGACCGCGCCGAACTGCGCGCCACCGCCGAGCGCATCTGCGCCGGCACCACACCCATCCACCTCTCCATCGACTTGGACGTTCTGCCCGCCGACCAAGCCCCTGGTGTCTCCGCCCCCGCAGGCCTCGGCGTCCCGGTAAACATCATCCGGGAACTCGCACTCACCATCGCCGCCACGGGACGCCTGGCGCTTGTCGACGTCGTCGAGCTCAACCCCGCCTTCGACACCGACGCCCACACCGCCAAGCTGGCCGCGCGGTTGATTGATGACATTGTGACTGCGCATATTTCTGCTGCCACGGGCGCGAATTCCTAGATAAGACCGGGGCCAGCCGGCATACTGGTCCCCATGAGTTCACCGATTCGTGTTGTCGGCGCCGTCTTCGTTGAGGGCAATCGCTTCTTGGCCTGTCGAAAGGCTCCTGGAAAGTCCCTCGCCGGCATGTGGGAGTTTCCGGGAGGCAAGATTGAGTTGGGCGAAACCCCGGACCAGGCGCTGGCGCGTGAGATCAAGGAAGAGCTTTCCGTAACCGCAACCGTTGGCGACAAGGTCACCTCGACCTTGTACGAGTATGACTTCGCCACCATTGAGCTAACTACATTCCTGTGCCGCATCGAGTCCGGTGAACTAACCCTTAGTGATCACGACGAGACGCGTTGGGTGACCTCACCTGAGGCACGGGAACTCGACTGGGCTCCCGCAGACATTCCCACCGTCAAACTCATTTCTTCGCGCCTATGAGCTCCGAATCCATCCTGCCCTTCGGCATCTACGAAACCCCGGTCACCGCTCGTATTCAGGAGCGGATCGAGGAGACCAAACGGGCTCGCCCCACGGCTGCTACTGGCATCGCTCACGAGTCCACGAAGGACGTCAATCCGCGCTTCGCCGCGGCAGTGTCTCAGCATTTCGCCAAAGCACTTGAACAAAAACTCACCGAGATGACGAAGGCGGAAGACCGCGTTGCCCTCATCAATGCGCTAGCACAACATCTTGGTGCGGATGAGTCTATCGCCGCAGAACAGCTGCTCTACGCCATCTATCGATCAGAGCTCGAGGAGGCCCCGGAGCTTCCGGAAGTCTCGCTCAACACCAGTGCCTTGTTCACCAACAGCGTGGACGACACCAATATGTCGGTTGAGATCGCCCGTGAGATTAGAACGGCGGACTCCGTCGATCTGCTGTGCGCTTTCATCAAGAGCTCGGGCATTGCGATCATCAGCGATGAACTGGAATACCTCAGGGATCACCAGATTCCGTTGCGAGTCATTACGTCCACTTACTGCGGGGCGACCGAAGCAGCCGCAGTGCGCCGACTCGTGGAAGATTACGGTGCTGAAGTCCGCATTTGCTACGAACACAAGAGCACACGTTTGCATGCCAAGGCCTGGCTCTTCCGCCGCCAGTCTGGTTTCGACACCGCCTTCATCGGCAGCTCAAACCTTTCGCGCTCAGCGCTGGTTGATGGTTGGGAATGGAACGTCCGGGGTTCTCGTTCCTCCACGCCGGAGATCATTGAGAAGTTCATCAAGACCTTCGATAGCTATTGGTACGACAATCACTTCAAAACCTTTGTTCCGGAGAAGGACTACGCGCGCCTCAAGGAGGCTCTTGGCAGCGCCAAGTTCCTCGAATCAAAGCCCGGCGAGAAGCTCGAGCTATCTGGCCTTCGCGTCGAGCCCTACCCCTACCAAGAAGAGATGCTCGAAGCTTTAGAGTCCGAGCGCGAAGTTCACGATCGTCACCGCAACCTCCTCATTGCCGCCACCGGTACAGGCAAGACGGTCGTGGCCGCATTGGACTACCGCCGCCTTTGCGAGAAGCTGGGGCGAAGGCCACGGCTGCTTTTCATTGCCCACCGGCGTGAGATTCTCACCCAGGCCCAGCGGACGTACCGCGAGGTTCTTCGTACTGCCAGCTTTGGCGAACTCCTCCTAAGCGGTGAGCAACCCAGCCAGTGGGACCATGTTTTCGCGAGCATCCAGTCTCTGCATGGCGAGCGCCTAGCACAGATTGCGCCGGACCATTTTGAGGTCGTCGTCATTGATGAGTTCCACCACGCCGAAGCTTCGACCTACCGCGCAGTCCTTGACTACTTGCAGCCGCGTGAGCTCCTGGGGCTAACGGCTACGCCGGAGCGCGGTGACGGCGAGAACGTCCAGAAGTATTTCGACTATCGCGTAGCCCATGAGCT
Organism: Corynebacterium hesseae; assembly: GCF_037850265.1. Classification (NCBI taxonomy): domain Bacteria; kingdom Bacillati; phylum Actinomycetota; class Actinomycetes; order Mycobacteriales; family Corynebacteriaceae; genus Corynebacterium; species Corynebacterium hesseae. The sequence continues at coordinate 1,126,528 of NZ_CP137211.1, read as the reverse complement.
TCGCCTCTGGGATGCATTGCGCCTCCAGCTCCTCGCGCCGTTGCACTACTACGGAGTCGACGATGATACCGACCTGACAAGCCTAACCTGGAACCGTGGAAAGAAGGACTACCAAGCTTCGGAGCTAAGCGAGTTTTATATCAAGGCCGGAGAAAAGCGCACCAAGTTCATCATCAACGAGCTCAACCGTCGCATCTTCGATCTCTCCGAAATGAAGGCCCTTGGCTTCTGCGTGACCATCGCCCACGCCGAATACATGGCGGAGCAATTCAACCTTTTTGGCATCCCTGCCCTAGCGGTCAGCAGCAAGCTCAACGTTGATGAGCGTCGTCGCGCCATCGAGCAGCTTCGCGAAGGCACTATCAAAATCATCTTCGCGGTCGATATTTTCAACGAAGGCGTCGACATCCCAGCGGTCAACACGCTGTTGCTTCTGCGCCCGACGCAAAGCCCGGTGCTCTTCGTCCAACAGCTTGGCCGGGGTCTGCGCCTCAACGAAGGAAAGAACGCCTGCACCGTCTTTGATTTCTTAGGTCTCCAGCACGAGGAATTCGATTTCGAAGAGCGCTTCAAGGTGCTTACCGCCGCTCGCGGAAAGAACCTCGCCAAGGAGGTAGAGCAAGGATTCCCCACTGCCCCGCCTGGCTCTAGCATCACCTTGGACCGCGTAACGACCGAGCGCGTTCTCAAGAACATCAAACGCTTGGCCCGGAACACCGTTAAGAAGATACGAGCACTCATTACTGACTACGGCTCGACCGACCTCGCAAGCTTCATAAATAGCTCTGGCGTCCCCGTGGAAGACATCTACCGTCGCAAGGGCATTACGTGGACCACGCTGCTTCGCGACGAGAACCTGCTGCCCTCCGGCCCTGCGAGCGAGCACGAAGAGTTTCTACTCAGCCGAATCCGGGTGCTGTTACACATCAACGATCCCAACCGCCTAGCGGCCTACAGTCTCCTGGTTTCTCCGGATGGGCCATATGAGAACGATATGACTCCCGAGCAAGTCCGGTACGCCACCATGCTTGTGCTGGCTCTGTGGGCGAACTCAAATACGGCAATTCCAGAGACCATTGACCAGGCCCTGGGCATCATCCGCGCCTGCCCTGCCTTCGTCGCCGAAGTAACTCAGGTTATGCGGCTCACACTCGACCGCTCCCGAGTCATCCCAGAGAAATCGACGAATAGTGTCTTGGAAACACACGCGGATTACAGCCTCGCCGAACTCGTCGGCGCTTTGGACGACGGCTCTCTGCGCAAGCTCGCCAACCTCCCACGCGAAGGAGTCCGCCGCTTCGATGCCTCTAACACTGATCTTTTCCTGGTTACTTTCCAAAAGGATGAGAACGTTAGTGCTTCGACAAACTACCGCGATTACCCGCTAGCACCGGATCGTTTGCACTGGGAATCCCAATCCACCACATCACTTAAGTCCGCGATGGCCCGCCGCTACATCCACCACCATGAGCTCAACGGCAACATCATCATCGCAACCCGTTTTAATAAGAAGAACAAGGTGGATACGGCTTCGGCATATACCTTCCTAGGAAACGTCGATTACGTCACGCACAGCGGTGAGAAGCCGATCCAGTTCGAATGGAGCCTCCGCCGTGACATGCCCAAGCAGCTTTATGCAGCCGGGCGCACTGTGGCTTAAACCTCACATTGAGTTAAACCAGGAAGTTGACGCCGTAACCACCATAAATTAATCTTTTCTTAGCAGATTAAGAAGTAATTAATCTCTGTTGCCTTGATGCAGAAAAATGGAGGTCGGTTATGGGAGCCGCGAGCGAGCGTAGCCAAAAGCGCTGGAACCGCCCAGATACCGGTTCCGAAACTTCCGTGTATGGGTTTACGCGTTTTAGGGAACGCAGCTTCAAGACTGGCACCACCCCACGCTGGGCTGCATGCAGCAAGAAAGCGCGCCACACGAGCTAAGTAGCATTAGCCCCGCCCCGAAACTCCGTCAGCACAACTCCGCTAGCAATTCGCAGTCGGACTATTCTGCTCTCTATCGCTGCGGGTGGTAGCGGCGGCGCAACCCACGCAGAATGATCTTCCGCTCACCCAAGGTGTCGCGGCCGAATGCCCACGCAACAATGCCGGCCGCAGCCACCACTGCGCAGAAGCCGAAAGCGGTCTCAAATCCGTACTTATCCGCCAGCAGCCCGATGAAAATCGGGCCTAAAATCTGCCCGAAGTCACCTGCCATCTGGAACGTCGACAGCACCTGTCCGCCCGAGCGCTGCGAGCCGACAATGTCCGCCACGGCTGCTTGCTGCGACGGAGCGATGAGGCCCGATGCCGCGCCGGACAGGGCGGAGAGGATGAGGAGGGATACGATGTTCGCCGCCAAGCCCAGCGTGCCAACGAACAATGCGGAGCCCACCAGTCCTGCAATGATGAGCGGGCGGCGCCCGACCCGGTCGGACCATGATCCGGAGAACTGCAGGACAATGGCGTTGCCGGCGGCGAAGGCCGCCAGAGCGACGCCCGACGTCGAGGCGCCGTTGGCAAAAATGGCGGCTGCGAACAGAGGGAGGACAGCCACGCGCACGCCCATGTTGATCCAGCCTTGGGCAAAATTCGACGTCAGTACCGCCCGGTAGGCGGTATCCTCCCAGGCTTCCGCCAAGTGCATCGGACGGAGTTGGCGCCGGCGCTCATCGGCGCGATTGACCGACGGCATGAGGATCCACACAACCAGCGCGGCGATGGCCACACCGGTGCCGTAAATAAAGAAGGGCCACCGGAACCCCAGGAAGGAAAGGCTCGCACCCACGAGCGGACCAATCACGTTGCCGAGAAGAAAGGATGTGGCGTAGGTGGCCGAACAGCGCCCGCGGATGCTGGGCGGTGCCAGGCGCACGATGAGCCCCATCGCCGCGACAGTAAACATCGTCGAGCCAATGCCGGCGATAGCCCGCAGAGCGACGATCTGCCAGTATTCCTGCGCCATTCCCACCAAACCGGTGGTGAGCGCCACGGTGAACAAACCTGTCACGTACACGCGGCGCGTGCCCACGCGGTCAATGAGGAAGCCGGCGGCCGGGGCGAAGACAAGGCGGCTGGCGGAAAAGACGGAGACAACGAGCCCGGCCGCCGCCATCGAGACGTCGAAGCTGACGATGAACTGTGGAAGCAGCGGCGCAATGAGCCCGTACCCCAAGGCGATGATGAACCCGGCGGTGACCATGACCCAAATTTCCCGCGGGATCTTAACCTGCGGAGCTGCAGTATTTTTCATATCGCCATTCACTGTATCCCACCCCGTCAAATCGTCGAACGTTTCATCGAGCATACGTTCCCAAAGAGTTCGGTGATGTCCGCGCGGATTTCTAGTGTGTGGGCCATGAAGAACTACAGCAGCATTCACACTTCCGTTCAGTCCCCGTCCACTCTCAGCACCGGTGAACTCACCGCGGATATCCTCTACCACCACCACGAAACGCTTCGCTCCATAGAGAGCATCATCCGCCATCCACGCTCGCTTGCGCGGCCGACGCCGCAGTGGCGCCCGCCATCAAAAGTGCTGCCACCGGTAGAGATATATGGCGGTGAAGCACTCCCGCTGACGCTTACCATTTCGCGCCACCGCGTGGGTGAGCGGGCTAAGGCCCGCGTTCTGGGTTATGGCGAAAAGCGCGTGCCCTCTTACCTCGTTACGGTGCGCATTACTGATCCCACTGGCCGCCCCGTCGCCCCTTCACTAGCGGAAGCGTGGGTGCGGGCCCTAGTTCCTGAAGAACTCGTCTCCGCGGTGCATGAGATTTCCAGCAGCAGCGCGGCTACGTTTGTGTGGCTGGTGGATAGCGCCTACACACCGGTGCATTCCCCGCTTTCCCTTTTCGAAGGGTTTAGTCAGGCCGCCTAATACCGGTGGGCCTCATCAGGTCGAGATGCTCAGCCGCTAGAAATAGCGCTGGATCCGGTCCAGAAAACCTTTGGGCGGCTCCTCATCAAGAGAAAGCGAGAACCTGTCCTCCGTCAGCACGCGATCCAAAGCTGGGCGCGTCTCCGGGTAGTCATAAAGGCGGAGGATCGGCTTCGGAGCCAAGCGGATTGCAATGCACACCACAAGTGCCGTAAACGTCTTATCAATGACGTCAGAGCACAGGTTCTGAAGCAGTATGGCGAGGCGTTCATCATGCAGTATGAGCTCCCACAGCGCTATAAGTTCAGCGGGGCCGCGCTGGCCGTAATCGCTGGGAAGTAACCACGTAGAAACGGCGGACAACAATCCTGCGACAATGCCCAGCCCGGTACCAGCAAGCATCATGGCAAGCATTCGTTTAAACACACCACGGCGCGCAAGCCAGCCAAACAAATAGGCCACCACCACGGCTGTTGGCAAATACGCCAAGAGCGACGGGTTATTGATACTAGCCAGGCAAGCGCTCAAAACTGCGGTGCCCATTCCCAAGACAGGACCGTAAACGATTGCTATGAAAGCCGTGCCCATCATGTCGAGGTACAAGGGAATGTTGATGTTGAAGATCAACGACGACAAGAGGAGGTTTGCCGCCACTGCAAGCAAAGGGTTGAACAGAGCATGGTTACCCAAGGACCGCCACTGTGCGGCAATGAAGAAAATTGCGCCGAGCAGACTCAGGCACCACACGCCGGTCGAAAACACGGAGGAAAAGACAAAATCCCGATGGCCAAAGTCCGGATTCAACGACAGCACCCAAGACAAAGCCACACACACTAGCGCTGAGCCAACACACAGACGCTGGTACAGCGATGCCTTGTCATTCGGCATTTGTCTTGGTTGCTCCTCTTCAACGCCAGGGAAAAGTACGCTCCTACCCTACCCCGGACGCTTTTAGTCGTCGGCGTCGCCTTCCTCGATGTCGGAGTCATCGTCATCATCGTCTTCGAAGAGAACGTCATCATCGTCCTCATCATCGGCGCCGAAGATGTCATAGACCTCCGGCTCGTCGAAGTCATCGTCATCGATGCTCACCAGCTGTGCTTCCCAATCTAAGGCTTGATCAGAAACCAGGCTCAGCACGTCGAAGAGGCGGTCGAAGTCGGTGTAGGTACCCAGTTCAAGGGCCTCGGCGGGAACCTCGATGATGGGGGCTAGCCCGCCGTCCTCGTCGTCCGCATCACCGAAGATGGCAACACGCTCTTCCTCGCTGATGTCCTCCGGGGTATCGATTTCCCAGAGCTTGCTGATCGCCTCATCCTCCAGCTCATCGAGCTCTTCCTCATCGAAGTCGAAGGAGAGGAAACGCACGATCGCGCTCGGGACACCGTCGATGGTTTCCACGAGCACGCGCAGTTCCGAGTCGTTGGCAACTTCCGCCACGACCAGGTTCGGGTTGAACTCATCCTGGAGAAACTCCAACTCAGCGATGCGTTCATCGGTGCCCTCCAGCAGGTCACGCAGCACCGTCACCACCTGGTCCGTGGCGATGTGACGGGATACGGCCTCAACCGCATCCTCCACAGAGAACGCCACGGAGACCAAAACGGCCTCGAAGTCTTCGTCATCCTCGTCCACGTCGGCGGCGGCGATGTATACGTTGGCGGCTGGCAGAAGTGGGTCAATTTCCACAAACTGGATTTCCAAATCGGAGGTGATGGGCACGAACATCACATCGTCATTGACGCGGGACTCAATGCCCTCCCCGTCCAGCGCAGAGGCGATATCTTCAAAAAAGCTCATGTGATAAACATCCATCCATGTGGGAGTCTCACCCAGGCTGCTGCCAAGGCCCCACACATCTTACCTGCGTTCGCCGTCAATAGCTTTCCTCATCGAGCAGGAATCCCAGTTCCTTCAGAATCTCCGGGCGCCCAGTACCCCACTCCAACATGTCATAGGCCTCCCATGCTTGGCGACGCCCCTCCATCGGCGCCTCCTCGACGCGCGGCTCCACATCGAAGACCATGGTCGAGCGCTGCGGGGCGCGATATTGCGGCCAGTTCTCTAGAGGTGCGCCGCCCCGAATGAACTCGCCCCACTGCGCCTGCATGGTCTCGGTCACCTCCTCCATCTCGGAGGATTTGGCAATGCTGTTAAGAAAGGAAACGCGCGACGCCCCTGGGTCACCAAAGATATTGGAGAGCTCCATCGAGTGCATCGCCCCCAAGCCCAACCAACGCAGTGCTGCCGGGGCGAAATCGAAGCGGTACATCCACGTCGGATAGCGCCGCGCATGCTCTGAAGCCACGCGGACGGTGGGGGCCCAGAAGAGGGCGTCGGTAAGCAAGTCCCCAAAATCGCGGCGCGACACCGCACCACCGTATGCCGCGACGACATCCGGTGCGCTCTCCGGATCGAAGGAAGCTAGCAGGCGCAGCGCTGCGCGCTCACGCGCGCTCTGACGTTGGTAGAGGAACTTGCCAAAACTAGCTTCACCGGAATTAGTTCCTACAAGTAACGGCACGGGGTGCTGGTTGCCGGCCTCGAAGGCCTCGATGGGGTGCTGTGGGATGAGGTCGCCGTCGACAGTCGGCGCGTAACAGGAATTCAGATACAGCAACTCCCCCGCGCGCCACATCATGGACTGACCGGAGCGCACCACGTCCGCGAAGTCCTCGCGGCGTAAATCATCCGCGGTGGTATCACGCGGCAAAGCCATCTTATGAACGAGCTCGCGGGCCCAAAAGACTGACTGCGCTCGCGAATGGATCATGCCGATAGGTGGTGATTGAGCAATCGCACGGTGGAAAAGCCCCTCGGCGCGCGGAACAGCCATCAACGTCAGGACTGCCGCGCCGCCGGCGGATTCCCCCATGAGTGTGACGTTGTCGGGGTCCCCGCCGAAGGCCGCGATATTGTCCCGCACCCACTCCAAAGCCATAACCTGATCCGCCACGGCTGGGTTGGCGCAGGCCTCACCGCCTAAGCTGCGAACATCGAGGTAGCCCAAAGCCCCCAGGCGAAAATTCACCGACACGTAAACCACGCCCATCTGCGCCGCAAACTCGAAACCGCGCAGCATCAACATGTGGGAGGAGCCCACGATGAAGCTGCCGCCGTGCAGATACACCACGACGGGCAGCTTCTCCCCTGCCCGAGAACCTGACGGAGCATCGGGCCCACCAGTCTGGTGCGGGCGGACAACATCGAGGGTCAGGCAGTCCTCCGAGCCTTCAATACGGTCGGTCCAGGAATAGACCGGCTGCGGAGCAACGTGTCCAAACTCGCGGCAATCCCGGATCCCTTCCCATGCCGGGGCCGGGCGCGGCTCCATGAAACGATTCGCGCCCGACGTATCCGCGCCGAAGGGAATCCCGCGCCACGATCGCACGGGCGCGCTCAGCGGACGGTCCGTCCGCAATTCCTCTTCGATGCAGCCGCGGACCCAGCCGCCGCTGGTGAGGACCGTGAGATCGTCGGCAAGCGCGGTGCGTGCTGTCTCGTGGGCGGCGCGGGCACGGGCGTGGAGGGAATCTGCAAGCAAGCGCGCCGCGGCCGCGCTGACCTCACGCGGAGGGGAAGGCTCAAACTCGCTCATGTCTCATACCCTAGTGTGCTAGCTTGCCGACGCGCTCAATAAAGCTTTTTCGATACGGTGGTAAACATACAGTTCAGATTCAAAATCAGCATTAGTAGAGAGATAAGGTGAGCCAATGCTCGACAAGATCTTTGACAAAAAGAACAAAACGGTTAGCCGCCGGGATTCATCTAAAGAAGGGGCCAGCACTTCCGAGACCGTGGGCACCCTGGAGGTTGATGAGTCCAATCGCATTACCCAGGGTTTCTTAGGGGCCATCGACAAGATCGTCTCCGTACAGTCCTCCGTCATCATCAACTACGTCGAAGGCGTGAAGAAGCGCAACTCCGACGCCAGCCCGGCGGAGCTCCAAGCGCTCATTGACAAGCACTTTATGAACATCATCACCGGTACAGGTGCCGCCGCCGGCGCATCCGCGGCTATCCCTGGCATCGGCCTGGTCACCGGCGCAGCCACTATCGGCGCGGAATCCTTGGTCTTCCTCGAGGCCGCCGCGTGGTACATCCTCGCCTCGGCGCACCTGCGCGGTGATGACATCCGGGATAAGGAGCGCCGCCGTGCACTCGTGTTGGTGGTGCTCACCGGCTCCCAGGGCAGCGCCTTGGTCGATACCTTTGTGGGTGATGTGACCTCGCTGTCTGGTGTTACCTCCGCGGCCACACTCTCGCGCTTCTCCGGCCCTACCCTCAGCGGGCTCAACGGCCGTCTGACCAAGCTGTTTATGAAGCAGGCCACCAAGAAGCTGAAGTGGGCGTGGGTATCTAAGCTACTGCCGATGGGTGTCGGCGCGGTGCTGGGAACAACCGCCAACCGCAAACTGGGCCGCCAAGTAATTGACCATGCCAACACCCAACTCTCCCCCCTGCAGGGGGAGTAAAGGCCGCGAAACACGCCCAGGATAGTGGCCAAACTTACAGGGCCCGTATCATAAAGGAAGACACCTTTCGGGGTGCCTTTCGCACCCGTGGATTGGCCTACTAGAGTCGAATAAAGACAAACTTAGAAGCACAGAAAGAGGCGAGCATCTGCCGTGAGCAACTCGAGCATCTATGGCCCGAATGCGTGGCTGATTGACGAACAGTTTCAGCAGTACTCAAAGGATCCGAACTCCGTAGACAAGGAGTGGCGCGAGTACTTTGAGGCCAACGGGGCACCGAAGTCGGACGCTCCGGCCAACGCCCCCGCACAGAAGAAGGGCGCGGCACAGGCTGCAGAGAAGTCCCCTGCCGCACCGGGCGCCAAGGCACCGAGCGACTCTAAGGCTTCCGCCGCATCCAAGAAGGACGCCAAGAAGGCGGAAAAGAAGTCCGAGTCCCCGTTGGACCGCATCAAGGACGCACCGGAGCCGGGTTCCCGCGTGCTCAAGGGCATGTTCAAGGCAATCGCCAAGAACATGGACGAGTCCCTGGAAATCCCCACCGCTACCACTGTGCGCGACATCCCGGTCAAGCTCATGTGGGAAAACCGCGCGATGATCAACGATCACCTCAAGCGCACCCGCGGCGGCAAGATCTCCTTCACCCACATCCTGGGCTACGCGCTGGTTAAGGCCGTTCAGATCCACCCGGACATGAACGTGCGCTACGAAATCAAGGACGGCAAGCCCACCGTGGTCCAGCCGGAGCACGTCAACCTGGGCCTGGCCATCGACCTTCCGCAGAAGGATGGTTCCCGCGCCCTCGTCGTGGCCGCCATTAAGGAGGCGGAGAACAAGACCTTCGCCGAGTTCATCGATTCCTACCAGGACATCGTTGACCGCTCCCGCAAGAATAAGCTGACGATGGATGACTTCTCCGGCGTCACCATCAACCTGACCAACCCGGGCGGCATTGGCACCCGTCACTCCATCGCCCGCCTGACCAAGGGTTCCGGCGCCATCATCGGTGTCGGCTCCATGGACTACCCGGCTGAATTCGCCGGCACCTCCGCAGACCGCCTGGCTGATTTGGGCGTTGGCCGCCTGGTTACCCTCACCTCCACCTATGATCACCGCGTTATCCAGGGCGCTGAGTCTGGTGAGTTCCTGCGCACCATCGGCCAGCTCATTCTGGACGACGCCTTCTGGGACGAGCTCTTCGAGTCTCTGGGCGTTCCCTACCAGCCCTTCCGCTGGGCTGCCGACGTCCCTAACACGGGCGTCGACAAGAACACGCGCGTCCTGCAGTACATCGAGGCTTACCGCTCCCGCGGCCACCTGCTGGCTGACATCAACCCGCTGGGCTGGAAGCAGCCGGGCCTGCCTTGGCCGGATCACCGCGACCTGGACCTGGCTACCCACGGCCTGACCATCTGGGATCTGGACCGCACCTTCAACGTCGGCGGTTTCGGCGGCAAGGAGACCATGACTCTGCGCGAGGTGGTCACCCGCCTGCGCTCCGCTTACACCCTCAAGGTCGGCTCCGAGTACACCCATATCCTCGACCGCGATGAACGCAGCTGGCTCCAGGAGCAGATCGAGGCCGGCATGCCGAAGCCGACCAACTCTGAGCAGAAGTACATCCTGCAGAAGGTCAACGCGGCTGAAGCCTTCGAGAACTTCCTGCAGACCAAGTACGTAGGCCAGAAGCGCTTCTCCCTGGAGGGCGCTGAATCCCTCATCGCCCTGCTGGACTCCATCGTGGACACCGCGGCTGGCCAGGACCTCGACGAGGTCGTCATCGGTATGCCGCACCGCGGCCGCCTCAACGTGCTCTTCAACATCGTGGGCAAGCCGCTGGCAGATATCTTCGGTGAGTTCGACGGCAACTACAAGGGCGGCCAGCTCGGCGGCTCGGGTGACGTGAAGTACCACTTGGGTGCTGAGGGCGAGCACCTGCAGATGTTTGGTGACGGCGAAATCAAGGTCACCCTGGCCGCTAACCCGTCTCACCTCGAGGCCGTTGACCCGGTCATGGAAGGTATCGCACGCGCCAAGCAGGACATCCTGGACAAGGGCGCGGAGGGCCACACCGTCGTGCCGATCATGCTCCACGGCGATGCTTCCTTCACCGGCCTGGGCGTGGTCCAGGAAACCATCAACCTGTCCAAGCTGCGCGGCTACACCACCGGCGGTACCGTCCACGTGGTTGTCAACAACCAGGTTGGCTTCACCACCACCCCGGACTCCGGTCGTTCCACGCACTACGCCACCGACCTGGCCAAGGGCTTCGACTGCCCGGTCTTCCACGTCAACGGCGACAACCCCGAGGCAGTTGTCTGGGTGGGCAAGTTGGCCACCGAGTACCGCCGTCGCTTCGGCAAGGACGTCTTCATTGACCTCGTCTGCTACCGCCTGCGCGGCCACAACGAGGCCGATGACCCGTCGATGACCCAGCCGCTGCTCTACGACATCATCGATGACCACAAGTCCGTCCGTGAGCGCTACACCGAGGAGCTCATCGGCCGCGGCGACCTCTCCGATGAAGAGGCAGAGGCAGCTGCACGCGACTTCCACGACCAGATGGAGTCCGTCTTCACCGAGCACAAGAAGGCGCAAGAGGCTGGCCCGAAGGAGCAGACCGGTATTACCTCCTCCCAGGAGCTGACCCGTGGTCTGGATACCTCGATCACCGCCGAAGAGATCGCCGAGATCGGCGATGCCTACGGCACCCCGCCGGAGGACTTCGAGTACCACAAGCGTGTGGCCAAGGTGGCCAAGGAGCGCCAGAAGACTTCGCGTGAGGGCGGCATCGACTGGGGCTGGGGCGAGCTCATCGCCTTCGGTTCCCTGGCAAACTCCGGCAAGGTCGTGCGCCTGGCCGGTGAGGATTCCCGCCGCGGTACCTTCACGCAGCGCCACGCGGTGGCCTTCGATCCGCGCACGGGTGAGGAATACAACCCCGTTGGTCACCTGGCTGAGTCCAAGGGCAACGGCGGTAAGTTCATGGTCTACAACTCCGCGTTGACCGAGTACGCCGGCATGGGCTTCGAGTACGGCTACACCGTGGGTAACCCGGATGCCGTCGTGGCCTGGGAGGCACAGTTCGGTGACTTTGCCAACGGTGCTCAGACCATCATCGATGAGTACATCTCCTCCGGTGAGGCCAAGTGGGGCCAGCTCTCCAGCCTGATCCTGCTGCTGCCCCACGGCTACGAGGGCCAGGGCCCGGACCACTCCTCCGCCCGCATCGAGCGCTACCTCCAGCTGTGTGCTGAGGGCTCCATGACGGTGGCCCAGCCTTCCACCCCGGCTAACCACTTCCACCTGTTGCGCCGCCAGGCCCTTGGTGAGATGAAGCGCCCGCTCGTAGTCTTCACCCCGAAGTCCATGCTGCGTAACAAGGCAGCGACCTCCTCCGTTGAGGACTTCACCGAGGTTAAGAAGTTCCAGTCTGTCATCAACGACCCGAACTTCGTTGACATCAACGGCAAGAAGGTCGGCGATACTGACAAGGTCAAGACCATCATGCTGGTCTCCGGCAAGCTCTACTGGGAGCTGGCCAAGAAGAAGGAAGCCGATGGCCGCGATGACATCGCCATCGTGCGCGTGGAGATGCTCCACCCAATTCCGTTTAACCGCCTGCGTGAGGCTTTCGAGGCGTACCCGAACGCAACGCAGATTCGCTTCGTGCAGGACGAGCCGGCCAACCAGGGCCCGTGGCCGTTCTACAACGAGCACCTGCGTGAGCTCATCCCGGATATGCCGGAGATGGTCCGTGTATCCCGCCGCTCGCAGTCCTCGACTGCTACCGGCAACGCGAAGGTTCACCAGATTGAGCAGAAGAACCTGCTTGAGGAAGCCTTCGATATCTAAAGGCGATTAAAGCCGAAAGCGCGCTGGCACAAAGCACAGCGCAGCGCCATCACAAGCCCCGGCCGCCACGAACTCACAACGAGCGTGGTGGCTGGGGCTTTTCTATCTGTCAGGGACCCGCCAATACTGGCACAGGACCGCCAAATGCACGGGCCCAAGACTGAAACCAGTGTGTTCCCTGGCAGCGAACAACGCCGACGCAGCGCTTGGCGACGCTCCACCGGCCACCCCCAAAACCCCGCTACCGCTCACCACGCACTTCCCTATCACCTTTCAATTGCAGGTCACCTAGCGGGGCAAGGACACGGGCAACGTAACCGCCCCATACAAAAGCGAAACGCCCGAGCTATAGCTCGGGCGTTTGCTCGTGGTTTACTCAACCACTGCCTTGGGACCGGCGTGGCCCCTGAGGACACCTAGCGTCTAGGAATCCTTGGGGCGGCTAGGGCGCAGAATCAGAACTGCACCAGCGATGAGTGCCAATGCCACACCAATGAGGCCTAGGACGCTGGCACCGGTGTTGGCGAGTTTGCCAGACGAGGTGCTCTTAGAGGAGGCCGGGGTGCTCGACGTTGTGCCAGACTGGCTAGCCTGGCTCGGCTGGGCACTCGCGGTCTGCTCGGACGACGGCTGTGCTTCCGTACCCGGCGTCTGCGGCTCCTTCGGGTCCTCCGGCTTCAGCGGCTCAGCTGGCTTCGTCGGCAGCTCCGGAATGTGCGGAGGCTTGAAGAAGTGCGCCAGTGCCGGCGGGATAATCACCAGCGGGATGAGCGGCCACAACTTGCTGAGGTTCGGGATGCTCGAGGTACCCGGCTTATCCGGCTTTTCCGTCGGAGTCTCGGTCTGGCTTTCAGAAGGCTTTTCCGTCGGTTCCTCGGTCTGGCTTTCAGAAGGCTTTTCCGTCGGTTCCTCGGTCTGGCTTTCAGAAGGCTTCTCTGTCGGTTCCTCGGTCTGGCTTTCAGAAGGCTTCTCTGTCGGTTCCTCGGTCTGGCTTTCAGAAGGCTTCTCTGTCGGTTCCTCGGTCGGGTCTTCAGAAGGCTTTTCCGTCGGTTCCTCGGTCTGGCTTTCAGAAGGCTTCTCTGTCGGTTCCTCGGTCGGAGCTTCGGAAGGCTTTTCCGTCGGTTCCTCGGTCTGGCTTTCAGAAGGCTTTTCCGTCGGTTCCTCGGTCTGGCTTTCAGAAGGCTTCTCTGTCGGTTCCTCGGTCGGAGCTTCGGAAGGCTTTTCCGTCGGGTTGTCGGTCGTCGGGACCGGCGGTACCTCGCACTTGCACTTGGAGCCCACACGAATCTTGCGCGGAGTCGGCTCCTTGGTAACTTCCTCGGAGGTCTCAGGATCACCAACTGGCTTGCCATTTTCGAGCTTCCAGGTCTTGGTGACTTCCTTCTCGCCGAAGGCGCCAGCCTGGTCCTCAACAACCTTGCCCACCTCGAGGTTCGGGTCGTACTCAATGAGGGTGTCGTACGGGGTATTCTCGGTGTGCTTGTCGGTGAGCTCGGTCTGGTTCTTGGACGGACCAACCTCGACGATGTGCTTGACCGGGTCGCTGATCTTCTCGGAGTTGTCCTCCGTGGAAATCTCACCGTTTTCGGCGTTCACCTTGACGGTGTGCTTGACCTCACCCTGCTTACCTTCCTGGACAACCTTGGTTTCACCAGGCTGCAGGTCAGGGTTGACACGCACCTCGACTTCGAACGGAGTCTTCTCAGTCCACTCGAACTCGGTGGAGGCAGGCTTGCCCTTCGTACCGACCTTGATGATCTTCTTGACCGGCTCGGTCACACGCTCAGTGTTGGACTTCGTGTCCGTCACCTTCGAATTCTCGATTATCTGGGTAGTCGTGACCTTATCCTTACCCAGCTGACCCTCTTGGACTACTTCCTGGGTACCGGCTTCCAGAGTGTCGTCGTAGATGATTTCAGTCTCGAACGGAACAGCAACTTCGTACTCTGAGGAGTGCTCGCCTGTGGTCTTAGTACCGACGCGGATGATCTGCTCGGTTGGTTCCTTGGTGCGCTCAGTCGTCACTTCCGGGTCACCGGAAGGCTTACCGTCGACGACCTTCTGAGTAGAGGTTACGGTCTCGCTTCCGAGCTCGCCCTGCTGATCGACGACCTGCTCACCCTCCTTGAGGCTGTCATCAAAGACAATCTTGGTCTCGAACGGAACAGGCTTTTCAACCTTGGTCACCACGGAGGTGTCCTCAGCTGCGGGGCCGTACTCGATGATTTCCTTGACCGGGTCCTTCGTCTGCTTCTCTTCTGGGGTAACCGTCGCCTGGTCACCCTTGGCGGTGAAGTCCGCGGTGTAGGTCTTCTCACCCGGCACGCCCTTCTGGACAACCTTGATCTCACCCGGCTTGAGCTCCGGGTTCGGGCGGGTCTCAACCTCGAACGGAACCTGGGCAGTCCAGGTGACCTTCTCGGAAGCCTCAGACGGCTTGGTACCAACCTTGATCACCTGGTCAACAGGCTTCTTGGTGATTTCCTCAGTGATCTGCGGATCACCCGGCTTGGAGTTGGTGATATCACGCGTGATTGTCACCGTCGTCTCACCAGCAACACCCTCGGTCTCAATCTTGGACGTACCGGCAGGCATGTTCGGATCGAACTCGATCTTTACACCGAACGGAACCTCAGACTTAACGGTTTCAGTCGTAGTACCGGTGGTCTTGGTACCAACACGGATGATCTGCTCGGTTGGTTCCTTGGTGCGTTCAGTGGACACGGTCGGGTCGCCCGAAGGCTTACCGTCCACGATCTTCTGAGTGGAAGTCTCAACCTCAGTGCCGAGCTCGCCCTTCTGATCGACGATCTGCTTGCCCTCTTCCAGGGTGTCATCGAAGACGACCTTGGTCTCAAACGGAATCGGCTTCTCGGTCTTGGTCACCAGCTCGCTCGGGGCCAGCCCCGGGCCATACTCAATGATGCGCGGCTTGGCTTCCTTGGTGGTCTCTTCCTCGGCAACCTGTGCCTCGGAACCCTTAGCGGTGAACTTAGCAGTGTAAGTCTTCTCGCCGTTTGCGCCTTCCTGGACAACACGGGTCTCACCAGGCTTCAGGGCGGGGTTCTCACGGACCTCGGTCGGGAACGGAATCGGGACTGTCCACTTGACGTCCTTGGCGCTTTCGGCAGGCTTGGTGCCGACGACGACGGCTTCGTTGACGGGAGCCTTGGTGCGCTCCCAGCTACCGTCCTTGTTCTGCTTCTCCGAGCCAGGCACGCCCTCGGTTTCAACCGTGTAGGTACCCGCCGGGACGGTGTCGTCATACTTGTACTCGACGTCGAACGGCACCTCGCGCGTCGGGACGTCGACAACGTTGACCACAGCGTAAGCGGTATCCGTAGAGCCGTCCTCGTAGGTCACAGAAACCGGAATCTTGACCTGGTCACCTGGCTTCGCATCCGCGGGTGCGGTTGCGGTGACCTGGCCATTATCGTCAATGCTGACGGTCCAGCCGGCAGGAACATCACCCAACTTGTATGGGTTTTCCTTCGCGACGTTGACGTTCTCCGGCTTGTCGAGAGCGACCGGCAGCTTAGCAGTATCGCCCGGGTACACCGTTTCTACCGGGTAGGACGGCTCAGCTTCCCAGTTGTTGGTCAGCTTCACCACGGTGGTGACTGGCACCAGCGGGGTGGAGCCGTCCGGAGTCGTCACAGTAACGTTGATGGTCTTCTTGTCACCCGGCTTGGCATCTGCCGGCGGGGTGGAAGATACGACACCGGTGTTCGGGTCGACCGTGTACTTCCAGCCGTCGACCTCCTGTTCAGTGATCGGTGCGCCGCTCTCATCGGTACCGAAGGAGAACTTCGAACCCTTAGGTGCGTCCTGGACGTTGTGATTCACAGCCTGATTCGGGCCAGTGGTCTCCACGGAGTACGTCGGAGAGATGTCGCTCTTCAGAACAACGACGGTGCCGTTGACCTCTTGCGGCTTGTCAGCGTTCTCGTAGTGGGCAAGAACCGGAACGTTCAGGATGTAGCCCTCGGGCGCGGTCCGTGGAATGGTCGTGGTGATTTCACCAGTGTTCTCGTCAATCTTGACGGTCCACGTGCCGCTGTCATCCGTGACGGTCATCTCGGTCGAGCCGTCCTTGAAGGTGTAGCGCTTCGGTGCCTCGTCGGTCGTGTTGCCGCTCAGTCCGCGCTCCGGAATCTCCGGCTTGAGGGAGACCTTGGCAGTCGGCTTATTGGTGACCGTGTCGTAGTTCGGGATCTTGATGTCGACGATCGCCTGGAACTGGGTCTCGATCTCATCGGTGGTGTGATCTGGGTAGGTCGCCTTCACCTTCGGGGTGATGATGGTGCCCGGTGCCACGGTGTCGTCTGCCTTGGCGGTGACCTTGCCGGTCTCATCGATGGTAACGGTCCAGCCTTCAGGCACAGTGGACTCGTCGATCTCGAACTTGGCCGGGTGGACTGGCTTGTAGCCCTTCATGATGGACTTCGTACCCACCTGTGCGGTGAGATCGTCACCTATGGTGCCCTTCGTCAAGCCCGGGCGCACGAGGTCGGTGACCTGGGTGTTGTTCGGGTCGACAACCACGAGGAGTTCCAGCTCGTCCGTGGAGCCGTTGGAGTACTCCACCGTCACCACAGGGCGCGCAAAGGTTCCCGGACGCGGATTCTCCGGAGCGGTGACAGTGACGTTGTAGTCCTCGTCCATCTCCACGGTCCAGCCCTCGTAGACGTACTTCTCGTCGAGGGAGACCTTAGCTTCGAAGCCACCGTCGCCCTTCTTCTTCGCCAGTTCCTTGATCAGGTCAGGGGTCTGGGTGAAGGTGACCTTTTGAGGTTCGGTAGCAATCGGGCCGGTTGCACTATCGACGCCCGAGATAATCGAAGCGTCCGTCTTGTCGTACTTTGGGGAGTGGTACTCCGTGTCATCCAGGGAGAACGCCTTCGAATCGATGACGTTCGCCTTGTTGTAGCGCGTCAGCGAGTTGGAGCTGTCGAAGGCCTTGCCTTCACCTTCGGGGTTGTTGTTGTCATTAGCAGCCTGGAGCTGATCCACGGTACGTGGCTTCGCCAAAACGGAAAAGTTCACGTTCTTGTCAGTTGCCAGGTCGGTACCGCGGTACTCAGGCCAGGTGAAGAAGACCTCGCCGGTCGCTTCGTCGATACGCAGGTTCTGCGTACCGCCAGACGCTGCCGGGTCTGTGGTGCCGATGAACTTGCCGTTGCCGTCGTAGGCCTCCACGACCATGCGAGACATCGAGTCATCAGTGCCACCGTTTTGCACAGCAGGAACGTTGATCGTGCCGACCTTGGTTTCCTCACCAGGGACGATCACGTGCTTTTCGAAAGACTCCCACGAGACTGTGATCGGGTTACATTCGATGTTCTCGCTCGGCCACGGGTTGACAACAGCGCCGAATGTGGCACTGGCGCCTTGCGTGGCTTTCAGGCCGTTAGGGTTGTCTTTCGTGTAGCGCCCCTGCCAGGCGTAGCGCACCGGGTTAGCTGCACCAGCTTCTGCGAACTGCTTGACCTCTGCATCGGTGAGTTGCGCGGAAAGGTTCAAGTTTCGTTGGCGGCCGGCAGAATCAATGACGATGCTCTCGTCAGCCTTGTGGGTGACGTTCTCGCCAAGGAAGGTCTGACCGACATTCATGGAGGGCACCGCGCCGGCATTCAAGACGGTGCCAAGGTTACCTGAATTGGTAAAGGACCAATCGGCGAATGTGCGATCCTTCGAGTTGTCAAAGGAGAGGCCCAGACCCCACAGGGTCTTGTCAGGGCTCGTTGCACTCGGCTCCAGGGTGTTCCAGCTAAAACCGGCCTGGCTGCCGCTCGGATCGCCACTGTTGACAGCACACGAACCGGCCGGCAGGTCCGAGGCCTTCTGGGCATCCTTCTCAACTGCGCCGGACTTGTCGCGGATGCCACCGCTCAGCGTGGCAGCGGTGGCCTCCGGGACCACCGTGTTAAAAGAGGTAATGCTCAGCCCACTGAGCGCGAGGGTAATGGCAGAAAGAGCTGCTACTCCCCTGCGGGAAGAGCGACGCCTAGACGTGTCACTGCTTTGTGCATTCATTCTTTATGTCCTTTCAAATGCAGCACATTTCCCCACCTCTGGCGTAGAGGCCCGAAAGCCGCTGCGTCTTATCAAGCTCTTCCTCACAAAACTCCTCGAGAATCGACAGGAAGAGACAGATGAACGCATCAAATTCTACATACCCCCACAGAAAAATACTAGGAAAAAGGGATTTTACCTGGGATTTTTAAGGATAACTACGTCCCGCCTGGAAAATATAAATTTCCCTGAAACGCCCAATCTATGAGATACTGTTACGTTTCTGCACGTAGGGAAAGGGCGGTACTGTGAGACGTCGCCAAGCAGAGCGTGCTCATGGCTGTTTTATGCAGTCCCCCATCGCCACCCCCAGACGACTAGGAGCTACCCCCTATACTTGCCCCTCTTAGGATTTTTCGTGGACTAAATCCGAGCCACCAGAGGAATTGGAGTCACCTTCCTCGTTGAGGTTCTGCGAGAGGTTTGCCTCCATCCAGGCGCGCACGGCCTCCTCAAAGTCCTCGGAGTCGTCCACTTCCCCTACGACTTCATCCAAGTCCTGCGCGGTGAGGAACTTGGTAAAGGACGCAATCTCTAGTTTCTCATCGCGGTTGAATAACCCGTCCTGGTAGACCACGACGTAGTTTTGCGGCAACTCCGGCTTGGAGTTGGGGCACCCCTCCGCACCTGCGGGCTCCACCACGGAGACCTCTGGGGGCAACGAGGCCATGAGCGCGACGTGAGTGCGTTCCAAGAAATCCACGTCCTTGGTCCCCTCATCCTTAGCGGCCGCATAGTCCTTCGACATCTCGCGGGCCTCCACCGGGTTGTAGACGTTTAGAAACTCGCCAGTGCAACCAACGAAGAAGTTACCGTTAGTGCTCACCCCACTGACGCGCTCACCGCCGCGTCGCACCAGCATCGGTTCCTGGGACACGGTGGCCGCGCGCCCCTCATCGCGCAGAGTCTGGCGGTAGATTTCCGCCAAAACGCGCTGCTCATGGGACGTCGGGTCAATCATGATGGTGATTGGTGCCTCAGACACAGGCTTGGGGTCTGGCTTGGGCTCATATCCCGCGCAGGCGCTGAGCGACGCCCCCACAACCCCCACCAACGCCACCCCCGCGACGCGGGAGAAGGTACGGGAACGTGAGGTATGGCGGGGCATCAAAATAAGGCGCATTCTTTCTCTTTAACCAGACATGGAGCAGGACATAAACCACAACATGTCACTACTGTGCGGCTGCAGCGCTGAGGCGCAGCATCTGGCTGAATTTTACACATCCCATTGCCTTGACGCGGTGTGGCTCTCCTCAGCAACGGGTGACTAGACTGGTGCGGGTTATGACTAGCGCTATTACTGAATCTTCCGTTCGCGACGCGCTCACCCGCGTCGATGACCCAGAAATTGGCCGCCCCATCACGGAACTCGGCATGGTGAAGTCCGTGGCCGTTAACGGCTCAGACGTGGCTATCGAGCTGTATCTCACCATCGCGGGTTGCCCGATGAAGAGCACCATCGAGTCCAATACCCGCGCGGCCGTGGCGGAGCTTGACGGGGTCGGCGAGATTAGCATCTCCATGACGCCGATGAGCGACGAGCAGCGTAAAAAGCTCAAGCAGAAGCTGCGCGGCGGCCAAGCCGAACCGGAGATCCCCTTTGCCAAACCGGAATCCACTACCCGCGTTTTCGCGGTGGCCTCCGGCAAGGGTGGCGTGGGCAAGTCTTCCGTCACAGTGAACTTGGCGGCTGCCTTGGTGAACAAGGGGCTCAAGGTGGGCATCGTGGATGCCGATATCTACGGCCACTCCGTGCCCAGCCTGCTGGGTTCCACTGCGGGCCCCACAGTGCTTGACGACGAAATGCTGCTTCCCCCAGTTTCGCACGGCATCAAGCACATCTCCATCGGCCAGTTCGTGGAGGGCAACGCGCCCGTCGTCTGGCGCGGGCCTATGCTGCACCGCGCCCTTCAGCAGTTCCTTGCAGACGTCTTCTGGGGTGACCTTGACGTACTCCTGCTGGACCTGCCGCCGGGTACGGGCGACGTGGCCCTGTCGGTGGCCCAGCTCATCCCCAACGCCGAGCTGCTCATCGTCACCACCCCGCAGGCAGCTGCGGCCGAGGTGGCCGAGCGCGCCGGTTCCATCTCGCAGCAAACGCGCCAGCGCGTGGCCGGCGTGATTGAGAACATGGGTGCAATGGTCATGCCGGATGGTTCCACCATGGATATCTTCGGCTCCGGCGGCGGCAGCGTGGTGGCCGAACGCCTCAGCGTGCTGCTGGGCCACGAGGTTCCCCTGCTGGCCAGCATCCCGCTCGATCCGAGCCTGCGCGCCGCCGGCGACGCCGGAACCCCCATCGTTGTCTCCGCGCCCGACTCCCCCGCTACAAAGGCCATCACCAAGGTGGCGGATTCCATCGCCGTGCGCTCCGATTCCCTCGTGGGCAAGAAACTCGGTTTGGGCGTGACCCGCAAGAACTAATCGGGTCTTAGGTGACATCCTCCCAGGAGGAGCTGCCCTCGCCGGTGGGTGTAGCCCCGCCGCGCGGGGGCTGCTGCGTACCCAGGTCCGGGTAGACCTGCGAATAATCAAATGTCGGCCGCCCCGTATTCTGCTCCGGCGCTGGCTGCGCTGGCCTCTGCGGCGCGGGCTGGTTGTTTACTTCTGCGTCGTGCTCGTACGGGCTGGTGCTCTTCTTGATGTCCTCGGCCATCTTCTTCGGGTTGAAATCGTCCCAGGCGGAATCGTCGCCGTCGAAAAGCGCCTTGGTGATAACCCCACGCGGGCCCATGCGCGTCCACTCGGCCGCCTGGCTCAGCGGTACGCGAAGGTCATCGAACTCCGCGCCGAGACCACTCATCTCACCGTTGAGCTCCGCCTTAGCGTTGGCAATTGCTTTGCGCGCCGCGTAGATGGCTGCGCGGACGTCCATGATCACGCCTGGCAGGCGCTCAGGACCAATGATGACCAAGCCGAGGAGAACGATAAGGAGTATCTCTACCCAACCAATTGAGGAAAACACGAAACTATCTTAACCACTTCGCTGTATGTGACAGGCAGGACCGGTATGTAGGGCGCGCCGAGGAGCCTTCGCCACTTCGCACGTGACTGTGGTGTCAGCCCCTCTGGTTATGGCGAATAGCGCGGACGACCATCTCCACCTTGTCAAGGAAGTCTTGGCGAGGCCGATGGGCGGGCATCTCCGCGTCCGGCCCAGGCCCAGCGCCCTGATTAGCAATACCCGCAAGTTTAGCCATGAGGGAATCCGGCGCCTTGACGTGGGAATCCACGCTGCATTCCCGAATCCATTCGGCGGCATTGCGCTGGTGGTGAATGTCCGCTCGGCACTCCGCGCAGTGCACGAGATGAACGCGCACGCGGTGGGCATACTTGGCCGGCATTTCACCATCGACAAAGGCGACGACCGCCTCGGGCCCCAAGTGGCCGATCGTATCCGCGCGCTGCGCGCGTGACTTGGCTTTATCGCGGACTTTGGCTTGGGCCTCAGTAAAGAATCCGGACGAGCCTAGGTAGTGGCCATGTTCCTGATCCCCCGAGGACTTCTTATGCCCTGATTCCTTCACCTCAACGTCACCTCAACTCAGCGCGTGCTTTAGGCCTTCACTTAGCTGCGAGTTTCGCAGTCCTAAGGCTAAACGCTGCCCAGTCTAGCGCGTGCGCAGCAGGCTGCGGGTGTCCGCGTTGGTCTGCGCTTCCTTTTCCAATGCGGCGCGCAACTGGGAGCGGCCGCGGTGGATTCGAGAGCGCACGGTACCCATCTTCACACCGAGAGTTTCGGCGATTTCGTCGTAGCTCATGCCAACGACATCACAGAGCACCACCGCAACACGAAAATCAGGCGCAAGGTTATCCAGTGCCGATTGCAACGCCGGGTCGAGGTTAGCCACCGAGTAGGCCTGCTCCGGGGTCATGTCAGTGCCGGGGACACGCTCATAATCCTCCGGCAAGGCCTCCATGCGAATCTTGGAGCGGTGGCGGACCATGTCCAAGAAGAGATTCGTGGTAATGCGGTGCAGCCATCCCTCAAAGGTTCCGGCCTGGTATTTATTCAAGGAGCGGAAGACGCGCATGAAGGTCTCCTGCGTAAGATCCTCGGCGTCATGCTGGTTACCGGAGAGGCGGTAGGCCAAACGGTAGACACCATCAGCATGTTCGGCAACGAGTTCCCCCCAAGAGGGCATGTCGCCCTGGCCGGCGTCGAACGCTGCGGTTCCGGTCAGCTCTTGGGCTTCTGCGTTCTCGGAAGAGCTGACGGTGGAAGAAGAATCACGAGTGCTTTGAGCGGTCTCAACACTGCGCTGCTGTGTGGTCATGAGGATCATCATTCTATAGTGCGGGCCGAAACTCCAGCCAGCGCACTGTGAGCAGCCTGTGAATCCGTCACTCCTCTTACATGCGCTTCTTGTGCCACACGGAGAGGACAATCGCGGGCGATTCTCGGCGCGCAGCTGCAGCGAGTTCACTATGGTTTTCTATTGTGACTACTACGGCTTATGACGCAATGCGAACCTATATCGAATCCACCAGCGAGAGCTCTGAGGTGCTCGCCGCCGCCCGCGCCCACGCGGAGGAGTACGGACTTCCTTCGCCGGATGAGGCCACCGGCCAGCTGCTCAGCACGCTCGCCGCGGTTTCTTCCGGTACCTCCTCCCGCCCCCAAGCGGTGGCGATTACCCCGGCCGCATCAGTCGTGGGGCTGTATTTGCTGGCGGGGATGCCGGACAACGGAATCCTGACCTGCATTGACCCAGAGGCCGAGCACCAGGCCAGCGCTAAGCAGGCCTTCCGCGATGCCGGCTACTCCCCTAGCCGCGGGCGCTTCCTTCCTTCCCGCCCCCTCGACATCATGGGCCGCTTGGCTAATGACACATACCAGGTGATTTACGCCGAGGTCCCCGCCCTCGACATGCCTGCGCTTCTCAAGGCCGCCTGGCCTTTGCTCCATCAGCACGGCACGTTGGTGTTGGCCAATGCGCTTCTCGACGGCACCGTGGCCGACCCCTCCCGCACCGACCGCGACACCGCCGCCGCCCGCGAGGCCGACGAATACGCCCGCTCCCTCGACGGTGCGGCCGTCACACGCCTGCCCTACGGTGCGGGCTTGACGCTCATCACCAAGATGTAGTCTCCACCAAGCACTACAAAAGCGGGCGTGGGGTGGACTTCAATCCACCCGCACGCCCGCTTAGTGTCCTTCGCTGTCTTGCGGCTTAGACCCTGACGTTCTTGCCCACGACAACCACGCCGCCTTCGGAGACCTTGAAGCGCTCCTCATCGCGTTCGCGGTCCACACCGATGATGGCGCCGTCACTAACAACCACGTTCTTATCCAGGATGGCGTGGCGGACCACCGCGCCACGACCGATGCGCACGCCGGGAAGGATGACGGAGCCTTCCACCGTCGCCCCATCCGCCACGTGCACGTCCGAAGCTAAGACGGAGTTGCGCACCGTACCACCGGAAATGATGCAACCCGGAGCCACCATCGAGGACTGCGCAATACCGTTCTGCACAAACTTCGCCGGCGGGAAGTTGGAGTCATCCGTGGAATGAATAGGCCACGAACGGTTGTACAGGTTGAAGATTGGGTGCACCGAAATCATGTCCATGTGCGCCTCATAGAAGGAGTCGATGGTACCGACGTCACGCCAGTAGCCATGGTCACGCTCCGTGGAACCGGGTACTTCGTTAGCCATGAAGTCATAGACGTGCGCCTGATCGCGCTTCACGAAGTAAGGGATAATGTTGCCGCCCATGTCGTGGGCGGAATCCTCATCCTTTTCGTCTTCCAGCAACGCGTCGATAAGCGCCTGCGTGGTGAAGACGTAGTTGCCCATAGAGGCATAGGTCATGTTCGGGTCATCCGGGGTCGCCGGAGGATTGGCAGGCTTCTCGACGAACTCCGTGATCGTGCCCATCCCATCCGCCTGAATGCAGCCAAAGGCGGAAGCCTCCGAGCGCGGGACGCGGATACCCGCCACCGAGCAATCCAGACCGGTGGCGATGTGCTCTTCCACCATCTGGGCCGGGTCCATGCGGTAGACGTGGTCGGCGCCGAAGACGATGACATAGTCCGGCTTTTCGTCATAAATCAGGTTCAGCGACTGCAGGATGGCATCGGCCGAACCGTTGTACCAGCGCTTACCACGACGCTGCTGAGCCGGCACGGAAGCGATGTACTGCGGGGTGGGTCCAGACAGGTTCCACGCTTGGGAAATGTGGCGGTCCAGAGAATGGGACTTGTACTGGGTCAGCACCGCAATCTTGAGGAAACCGGCGTTGACAAGATTGGACAGCACGAAATCGATCAGGCGATAGGAACCGCCGAACGGAACGGCGGGCTTAGCGCGGTCTTCCGTCAGAGGAAAAAGGCGCTTTCCCTCACCGCCGGCAAGGACAATGGCAAGGACATTTGGAAGGCTTCTCACATCACCCAATCTATAGACGTTTTCTGGATCGCGCAGTCGAAGAGTGCTTGTTTTTACCCCCTTTTGATTGCCTCTCGCCTCCCCCGCAGGCCTACGCGCCACATGGCCTCTCAAGGTTTAGCGCGAGCTGTGGATAATCCGTATTCTGGCGGTTATGAGAGCCGGAATTTTTTCTAAGGAGTATCCGCCGGAGATTTATGGCGGAGCGGGCGTCCACGTTGCAGAGCTCACGCGCTTCATGCGCGAGATCATCGATGTTTCAGTTCACTGCATGGGTTCTGAGCGCGACGAGAAGGATGTGTTTGTGCATGGCGTTGATCCCTCGTTGAAGGAGGCTAACGCCGCACTGCAGACACTCTCCACAGGGCTGCGCATGGCCAACGCCGCCTCCGATATTGATGTGGCTCACTCCCACACCTGGTACACGGGACTGGGTGGGCACCTTGCCAGCCGCCTGTACGGCATCCCCCACGTGGTCACCGCACACTCGCTCGAACCCCACCGCCCGTGGAAGCGCGAACAGCTTGGTGGTGGCTATGAGATCTCCTCGTGGTCGGAAAAGAACGCCATGGAGTACGCTGACGCCGTCATCGCGGTGTCGGCCGGAATGAAGGACTCAATCTTGGATGCATACCCCCGCATCGACGCCGACAAGGTCCACGTGGTCCTCAACGGCATCGATACTCAGGTATGGCAACCGGGTGAGTCGGCGGTGCTGGATAAGTTGGGCGTCGACAAGCAGCGTCCCATCGTCGCCTTCGTGGGGCGGATCACCCGGCAGAAGGGCGTCAAGCACCTGCTGAAGGCTGCCCAGAACTTTGACCAAGACATTCAGCTTGTGCTGTGTGCCGGCGCACCCGATACGCCGGAGATTGCAGCGGAGACCGAGGCCCTCGTGGAGGAGCTGCGCGCCCAGCGTGACGGCGTGTTCTGGGTCAAGGACATGCTCTCGCGCGAGGAGATTAAGCAGGTCTACTCCGGCGCCGATGTGTTCGTCTGCCCCTCAATTTATGAGCCTTTGGGAATCGTCAACCTTGAGGCAATGGCTTGTGGCACCGCCGTGGTGGCGTCCAATGTGGGCGGCATCCCCGAGGTCGTTGTGGACGGCGAAACTGGTGTTTTGGTCAACTATGACGCAGATGACGACGCCACCTTTGAAGCCGATCTTGCCGCCGCCGTGAACCGCGTTGCTGCCGATAAAGAGCTGGCACAACGCTTCGGTGCTGCGGGCCGCCAGCGCGCCATCGAGGACTTCTCGTGGGCTACCATCGCGCAGCAGACCGTGGACATTTACCGCTCGTTAATGTAGGAAGGACTGCCGTGACGCATAAAGAAACGCACCATCGCCCAGAACTTCACTTCGTTCCCGATAGCGGGATCCTCGACGCCCCCGCAGGAATCGTCCGGGACGGTCATACCTGGCATCTGTTCCACCAGTACCGCCCTGACGCTGGCCAGCCTGCGCGCTGGGGCCATTCCACCTCCGAGGAAACAGCCTTCGCGTGGCTGGACTGCGACGACGTCCTCGCCCCCGTCGGTGGCGAGCTGTCACTACGCGCAGGCTCAGTGGCGGAGGGCAAGGACGCCCTCAACCTTTATTTCACCTCGGTGACCTCGGTGGGCACCAGCGTGCGCTTGGCGCGGTATACCGACTACGCCGATGAATGCATCGTGTCTGATGACCCTTCTGCGCTCGATCCGGATGTCGTCCGCTTTGGGGAGGCCGTGGGCGCCCACACCAACTATGACCGCTTCCGCTCGCCTTCCGTGGTCCCGGATTGGGCCAAGGAAGACCGCGAAGAGGGACACGATGGCTGGCTGATGCTGGCGCTGACCGGTCATTCCGATGCCCCTATGCCGGTAATTCTGGACAGCCCCAATGGCGAATCTTGGACTCTTCTTGGGCCCTTGAGCTTCGACGGCGACCCTGGCTTCGAAGACGGCGAAGTCCCGGCTACCTCCCCCATCCCGCCGGTGGTGTCACCGCGCTTGGTGCGCCTTCGTGACGAGGTAGATAGGGAAATCTACGATGTCCTCTTCGTCACCTTAGAGCGCGAGGGCCGCGACGTTTCTGGCTACATCGTGGGCCGCCTCGACGGCACCGTGTTCACCGTGGCACGAGGTTTCCAGCGCGTGGACTATGGCCATGACTTCTCCCGACCACGTAACACCAACACCACGACCGGAACGATTCCGCAGGAGCGCCGCTACGACCGCGCCGTCATCCTCGGCCTGCTCAATGGCAATGGCCGCGGCGATGACGCCACCAAACACCCCACGTGGGAAGCTGAGGGCTGGGCTAGTAGCTTGTCACTGCCACGTGCGGTCACGCTGCAGGGCGGTGTGCTCTACCAGACTCCGGCGGAGGGGCTGCCGGATGCTGTGAAGCTCTCGGACTACGCACGGTCTTGGACAGGTGTATTGGAGGTGCCGGCGGGCTCGAGCGTGACTGTCACGCTGAAGGACGGCTCCGGTGACGCCGCTGCGGTCATCCGCCACACGGGCGAGGAAATCAGCTTGGACCGCTCCATGTCGAAGGCCTTCGACAACTACTTCAAGGACTCCGCCCCAGCAGTGGCCAAGCTGGCCGAGGGCGATTCGGATACCCTCACCATCATTCAGGACGGTGCCAGCGTTGAGGTGTTCGTAGACGGCGGATTGGTCGCCATGAGCTCCCGCGTCTACTTCGAGGGTGGTTGCTCTGCTATCGAGGTCAGCACCGAGGGCGAGGCTACTATTGAGCAGTCCTGGAACAGGAAGGGCACCAAGCTCTCTTAAGAGCATCGAACGACGATTATAGAAGGAGGCCCAGGGCGACTGGGCCTCCTTTTGTGTGCGGGCCCACTGTGAAGTACCAGACCCGTAGCGCCCCTGTGCCCGCGGTCATCTTTTCTCGCGCATGACTCATCAGTTCCACTCGCTCCCCTTCCTCCCTTCGCGCTCACCGGGAGCGGTCTTGGCGGCTGATTGAGGCTCTTGGTCAGCGCGAAGGGAGGATTCGAGGGGAGGATTCGACGAGAGGGGTCAGCGGAATAGCCAGCGCGTCAACGCAAGCTCCAGATCACAGTGAGCAAAAATCCCAGGGGGGTTGCTTCACAGGCCGCCCCGCCCTTCGCGCTCACCGAAGAGCTAAAACCTTCCGACGGCCCCACTGCCGATGAGCGCGAAGGGTCGTTCCGGAGAGAGAAGGGTCGTTCTGAAGAGAAGCGGGCCGTTCCGAAGAAAGAAGGGCCGTTCCCCGGGGCTGAACAGCAAGGGCTGGCAATGAAGCCGAGCGCAAGCGATGAATTAGGCCGAGCGCAAACGATCCAGACGGGCGTGGGCGGTCACGGTCAACGTCTGCGGCAACGAGGCCATACGCTCAGCCAGCTCCTCCGGACTAATGTGGCGCGCCGAGGGGCTCATCCCCACCTGCGCAGCGATGGACGCCTTATCCAAGACGATGGGGAAAGAAATATCGACCGGATCCGCTGCCTGCTTAAGGAACCCTTCCGCCTGCGTGTAGAGGCGATCCACCTTGCCTTCTTCCACGCCGAGAATTCCCAGCGGCTCTCGCAGCTCATCCAGGTGACCGGACTGCGGGGTCAAGACGATGACCTCCCCGCCGGGTGCGAGAACGCGCTGGAACTCCGCCGGATTGCGCGGCGCGAAGACCACCGAGATGGCATGGATTGAATCATCCTTCAAGGGCAGGCGCTCCCACACATCCGCAACCACGGCGCCGACGCGCTCGTGCGACCTTGCCAGATGCTTTGCCGCATGCGTAGAGATATCGAGGCCCACGCCGCGAGCGCCCTCGATCGAATCGAGCGTGTGCGCCAGGTAGTAACCCGTGCCAGCGCCTACCTCCAGGAGCGAGGGGGCGGTGTCCTCATTGAGGCCTGCTTGCTGAGCCGCGTCCTGACTCTCCAAAGAATCTTGCACCGCTCCAGTGACTGCCTCCACGAAGGGCGCGAAATGCCCCATCGCCAGGTAGGTTTCACGGGCGGTGACCATCGCGGCATCGTCACCTTGATGCTTCAGACCCGCACCAGCTGCCAACGTGACGTAGCCTTGCTTGGCCACGTCATAGGAATGGCCGGTCTCCGACACGAGGCGGGAAAAATCATCCGCGCCCTCAAGGGCGCTGCCATCGGCGGGATCGGCCAGAATATCGACGATATGTGAAAGCATGCTCCCTAGACTAGCTAGAAACTGCTACGAGGAGTGAACCCAACTCCGCTGCTTCTTCTTTGCTGAGCTCAATAACAATGCGTCCACCCCCGTCAGAAGGAATGCGCATGACGATCTTGCGGGACTCCTCTACCGCTTCCATCTCTCCACCAGTGGTACGGGGCTTCATCGCTGCCATATTGAGTCTCCTTCGACTGTATTTTGTACGTCCTTCTAGTCTAGCTCTTTTTCGGCTGCCGGCGGCAGACTCGTCGTTGTAGGCTCGGCCTAGGCCTGGACCGAAGGTTCTGAAGGTTCGCCCGATGACGCCGCCTTAGCACCCGAACGGCGCTCCACTGCCGCCAACAGGGCATCCACTTGGTCCTGGCGGTAGCCGCGCGCAACCACGTCAAAGCGCAGGTCATCGAAGCGCCCCTCCTCGAGGGCCCGAAGATTCTCTCGATCGGTATCCACGGCCTTGTCGGGAGCGTCCATGACAGGCCCCCGGCCCACGAAGCTTCCCCACGCCCACGTGCCGATGATGATGAGGGCAATGAGCACAACGATAAGAAGAATCCAGGACATCATGCGCTAAATCCTACCCAGCAATGGTGGCCTTTGGGCAACAGGCCCAACCACGCCAGCACGGGACAGGATGGTGCGCGCAACCACATCGGCCATCGGGGCTAGCTCCTCCAATGGACGGTTACGATGGGTGCGGGTGCCCAGGTCAACCTCGGCGAGGGCATAGGGGCCATAGCGCTTGGCGACGTCTATCAGCAGCCCCGCTTCCACCCCGTACCCTTCCACGAACGGCAGCTCCATGGCGGCCGCGCGTCTTAAGGCGTATTCGCCGCCGAGTGGTTGGTCAATGTGTGCGAGCTCCGGGAAGAACTGCCGCAAAAGCGGCTTGGCGCTGAGTTCAGTAACCCGCCCGCCACCGGTAGGCTTGCCGTTCAAGCTTCGCGCATAGCGGGCCTTAACCAGCTGGACGTGCGGATCCACGAAGGGCTCGCTGAGCGCTGTAACCATTCCGGGCGCGGCGGATTCTAGGTCCGCATCGATGAAGACGACGATGTCGCCCTCAGCTGCCGCCACGCCGCGCCAGAGGGATTCACCCTTGCCGGGTCGGGGCTCCTCAGGCAGGATCTCCCGCCAATTGAGCACCTGAGCCCCTGCCGCCTGGGCCTCAGCCGCAGTTTCATCGCTCGAGTCCGCATCGATGACGATGACCTCTAGAGGTTCATCCGCCAGGCAAGCACGCACCACGTGCGCGACGGTGCGCTCCTCATTAAGCGCAGGGATAACCACGGAAACGCTGTCGGTCATGGCTTAGGCCAGCCCCCGCGTCGTGGCCAAGGGTGCCATCTGGCCCTGGATGGCGGCGGTCATGCGGATGACGTCGAGAGTCGGGGCCACCTCATGGACCCGAAAGGCCGCCACGCCCCGTGCCGCCGACCATGCCGTCGCTGCCAGCGTGCCCGCGACGCGCTGGTCCACGGCGCGGTCGAGGGTCTCACCCACAAAGTCCTTGTTCGACAATGCCATGAGCACCGGCCAGCCGGTCGCCACGATCTCGTCGATGCGCCGCAGCAACTCCAAGCCGTGGAAGGTGTTTTTGCCAAAGTCGTGCGTGGGGTCGATAAACGTCAGCTCCTCCGGGCAACCGAGGTCGGCGGCTCGCTCGGCCAGCCGCGTGGTCTCGCTGATGACATCGGCAACCACATCATCGAAGTGCACGCGGTGCGGGCGGGTGCGCGGTGTGACACCGCCAGTATGCGAGCACACGTAGCCCACCTTGTGGTGGCCGGCCACCTCGATGAGCTCCGGGTCCCAGCCGGCCCACGTGTCATTGACCAAACCGGCCCCCGCAGCGATCGCGGCATCTGCTACCTCAGCGCGCCACGTGTCCACGGAAATCAGCGCTTCCGGGCGGCGGCGGTGCAGCTCCGCAATGGTGGGCACGACGCGCTCGATTTCCTCGACGGCGTCGACATGCTGACCCGGGCCGGCCTTGACGCCTCCGATGTCGATGATGGAGGCGCCGTCGTCAAGCGCTTGCTCCGCGCGCTGGATTGCTGAGTCGAGCTCGAAGGTGGCACCCTTGTCGTAGAAGGAGTCTGGGGTGCGGTTCACGATTGCCATGACCCGCGCGAGGTTGTGCGCTTGGGTCACTTGCTCTCCTGCTCCCGCAGGCGCTTGTCCGACATGACCTTGTGCGCGGCCAGGATGTGGGCGACGGCTTCATCGATATCGTCGGTAACCAGGAAGAGATCGAGGTCCTCGGCGCTGATGAATCCACCCTCGGCCAGGGTCTTCTTCATCCACTCCACCAAGCCGGACCAGTATTCAGTACCCATGAGCACGATGGGATAGTTGGTCACCTTGCCAGTTTGGACCATGCACATGACCTCGAAGAATTCATCCATGGTGCCCATGCCGCCGGGAAGACAGATGAAGGCCTGGGAGTACTTGAGGAACATGGTCTTGCGGGCGAAGAAATAGCGGAAGTTAAGCCCCAGATCTACGTAGGGGTTCAGGCCCTGCTCGTGCGGAAGCTCGATGCCCAAGCCCACAGACAACCCTCCGGCCTCGTGCGCGCCGCGGTTGGCCGCCTCCATGATGCCGGGGCCACCGCCGGTGATGACGGCATACTTGGCTTCCACTAGTCGGCGCCCCAAGGCCACACCTAGCTGGTAGTTCGGATCCTCCTCCGGGGTGCGAGCGGAACCAAAGACGGTCACGGCCTTGGGCAGCTTGGCCAGGGCGTCGAAACCATCCACGAACTCGCCCTGGATGCGCAGGACGCGCCACGGGTCGGCGTGCTGCCACTCGTGATCGGCGCCGGACTGAAGTAGGCGCTGATCAAAAGTGGAGGACTGCTCTCCAGCAGTACGCACGAGAAGAGGTCCGCGCAGAGTGCGCAGTTGCTCAGGCGTCATGGTGGTCTTATCCCTTCAGGTAGTTCAAGAGTGCGGTCGAGACTTCGGCGATCTGGGTGACGGGCACTTGCTCGTCCTTCTTGTGGGCAAATCCCGGGTCACCAGCGCCGAAATTGACGGCCGGGGTCCCCATCTCGGAGAAGCGGGCCACGTCGGTCCAACCATACTTGGCGCGGACGTTGCCGCCGACGGCGTCGACAAGCGCGCGTGCCGCCGGCTGCCCCAAACCGGGCAAGGCGGCGCCGGCGATGTCATCGACCTCCACGGTGATGTTTTCGTGTTCGCCGAGGACCTCCATCAGGTGCGCCAGCGCCTCCTCGGAGCTGCGGTCCGGGGCGAAGCGGAAGTTGACGAACATCCAGGCCTCGTCCGGGATGGTGTTAGTGGCCACGCCGGATTCGAGGTGGACGATGTTGAGGCCTTCCTTGTAGGTGCAGCCGTCAATCTCCACGTCACGCGCCTGGTAGTTGGCCACGTTGAGCATCACCGGCGCCAAGGTGTGCGCAGCGTTGGAGCCCAGCCAGGCACGGGCCGAGTGCGCGCGGGTGCCGTGGGCAGTAACGCGCACGCGGATGGTGCCCTGGCAGCCGGCCTCGATCATGGCGCCGGAAGGCTCCCCCAGCAGAGCAAGATCCCCCTTCAGCCATTCCGGGTGATCCTTTTGCAGGTGGCCCAGGCCGTTGAACTCGGTGGCAACCTCCTCGCCCTCGTAGGCGATGACGGTGAGATCGTGCTTCAGCTCGTCGGAGTTATATAGCTGCGCAAAAGCGTTGAGGTAGACGGCCATGCCCGACTTCATGTCCACGGTGCCGCAGCCATACATGATCTTCCCGTCCTCCGACATGGTGTGGGGGACGTTATCGGCCAGAGGAACGGTATCGATGTGGCCGGCTAGGACCACGCGGCTTTCAAAACCCCGGTTCGTCCGGGCACACACGGTGTTGCCATAGCGTTGCACCTCCACCGTGTCCTGGTCCAGATCGCGCAGGGCCTCCTCGACGGCGTCGGCGATAGCCTCCTCGTGATGGGAAGGGCTTGGGATATCCACCAGGGCCTTAGTGAGCTCGATGGGATCGGAGAAGAGATTTAAAGTCACAACCCGCCATGCTAGCGCCCCCGGATGCTCAGCGCATTGCGTAAAGTACTTCCCATTACAAACAATCAATAGCGTTGAAGGTGATCACCCTATGGCAGCGGCCACACAACTCAAAACCCGCCACCTCACCATGATGGGGCTCGGATCCGCAGTGGGTGCGGGACTCTTCCTGGGCGTGGGCCTAGGCATTCAGGTGTCCGGCACCTCCGTTCTCATCTCCTACTCGGTGGCCGGCGCGCTCATCGCCTTGGTGATGTGGATGCTCGGAGAGATGGCCGCCGCACGCCCTTCGCTGGGCGCGTTCTCCACTTATGCAGGACAGGCTTTTGGGCCGTGGGCCAGGTTTACGTTGGGCTGGATTTACTGGTTCATGCTGGTCATGGTGATGGGCGCGGAGATTACCGGTGCTGCGGCCATCATCTCGAATTGGTTCGGGGTCGATCCGTGGATACCGGCTTTGGTGGCTGTGGTGTTCTTCGCCGTGGTCAACTTTGCCGCCGTGGGTGGTTTCGGCGAATTCGAATTCTGGTTCGCCATTATCAAGGTGGCCACCATCGTGGCCTTCCTGGGCGTCGGCGTGCTCATGGCTTTAGGCATCCTGCCCGGAATGGACCTCTCACTGGCGGGCCACAACTTTACAGAGAACTTCCTGCCCAACGGCGGCCCCGGTTTTGCTGCCGGCCTGCTCGCCGTGGCTTTCGCCTTCGGTGGCATCGAGCTGGTCACCATTGCCGCGGCGGAATCCGAAGACCCAGCCCACAACGTCGCTACTGCCGTGCGCGCCATCATCGTGCGCATCATGGTCTTTTACATCGGTTCCATCCTGGTTATCACCCTGGCCTTGCCTTTCAGCTCCATCCAGGACGCCGACGTCGCCGCGGACTCGCCCTTCACGCTGGTCCTCGCCGCCGCGAAAATCCCCTTCGCTGCGGGATTCATGGAAGCCATCATCGCCCTAGCGCTGCTCTCTGCCTTCAACGCACAGATCTACGCCACCTCCCGTCTGGTCTATGACATGGCGAAGGACCATAGCGCGCACCACATCTTCCTTCGGACGAACGCCTCCGGTTCCCCCATTTTTGCGGTGGTGCTCTCCATCATCTTCGCCTTTGCATCGGTGGTGCTGCAGTACTGGAACCCGCCGGGATTGTTGGCCTTCCTCTTCAACGCGGTTGGCGGCTGCCTGCTGGTCATCTGGTGTTTCATCGTGGCCTCCTATATCAAGCTGCACCCACAGATGCAGGCCAACGGCGAGCTCACCACGCTGCGCGTCCCGGGCTTCCCGTGGCTGCCGTGGCTCACCGCCCTAGCGCTGGTCGGCCTCACAATTCTTATGCTTTTCGACGCCTCCGCCCGCAACCAAGTCCTCGCCGTCCTCATCCTGACCGTGGCCCTGGTTGTGATCTTTCACCTACTACCGGGTAACTCACGGCGCACGACAGAGGCGTAGCTGCTAGGGTGTGAGCCTATGACTTCAGCATCCGCACGCGGCCTGGCAACCATTACCCACGACGGCACCGTCCTGGACGTTTGGTTCCCGGCAGTTCACACCGATATCTCTGTAGAAGCCAGCGGCACCGAGCGCTTGGAGGAGGTTCCGCAGCAGTTCGCTGACCTGGTTGGCCCCGATGAGGAGCGCGGCGTCGCCCGCATCGCCGTGGAGACTAAGATTGCAGACCTTGACGCAGCACCTGCCGATACCTACGACGCTTACCTGCGTCTGCACCTGCTCTCTCACCGCGCAGTCAAGCCTCACGGCCTGAACGTGGACGGGATCTTCGGCAAGCTGGCCAACGTGGTGTGGACCAACTACGGCCCCTGCGCGGTTGCCGATTTCCAGATGGTCCGCGGCCGCCTCGCTTCCCGCGGCCCGGTCGTGGTCTACTCCGTCGATAAGTTCCCGCGCATGGTGGACTACGTCGTCCCGTCCGGCGTGCGCATTGGCGATGCCGACCGCGTGCGCCTAGGCGCCCACTTGGCTGAGGGCACGACCGTGATGCACGAGGGCTTTGTCAACTTCAACGCCGGCACCCTGGGCGCCTCCATGGTCGAGGGCCGCATCTCCGCAGGTGTTGTCGTGGGCGATGGCTCCGATGTCGGCGGCGGCGCCTCCATCATGGGCACCCTCTCCGGCGGCGGCAAGGAGGTCATCTCCATCGGCGAGCGCTGCCTGCTCGGCGCGAACTCAGGTGTGGGCATTTCGCTTGGCGACGACTCCGTCGTCGAAGCCGGCCTCTACGTCACCGCCGGCACCAAGATCGCAGTCTTTGGCAAGATCGCGGAGGCCCTGGGCCTGTCTGAGGGCGAGACTGTCAAGGGCTCTAAGCTCTCCGGCGTCTCCGGCGTTCTGCTGCGCCGCAACTCCGTCACCGGCGCCGTCGAGGCCGTGGACTGGAAGTCTGAGGCTGTGGCCCTCAACGAGGATCTGCACAAGAACTAAGCGCTGTTGCTTGAGGCCCCCGTTTCTGCGGGGGCCTTTCGCGATCGTGGACTTAAGCCCTCCGCATTGTGCACAAGCGCTATAAAATCGCCCCTTTATGCCCAAACGCCTTGGCAGCTGCCTACAATGCTAAAGGTGACTGCTCAAAACGATTCCTCTCCTAGCTCACTCGGCAGCGGCTTGAAAGTCCGCCACCTGACCATGATGGGGCTGGGCTCCACTATCGGTGCCGGTCTTTTCCTAGGCACCGGCGTAGGTATTTCCGCCGCCGGTCCCGCGGTTCTCTTGGCCTACCTCATCGCTGGCTTCCTTGCCATCTTGGTCATGCAAATGCTCGGTGAGATGGGCACGGTCATCCCCGCTTCCGGTTCCTTCTCTGAATACGCCGAGCACGGTATCGGACGCTGGGCAGGCTTCACACAGGGCTGGATTTATTGGCTTGCCACCGTCGCCGTCCTCGGCGCGGAAATTACGGGCGCTGCTGGTTTCATCGGCGCATGGTTCGACTGCCCGCCGTGGATCCCCGCGGCCATCTGCGTGGCGCTCTTTGGCACCATCAACCTCTTGCGTGTGCGCTTGTTCGGCGAGTTCGAGTACTGGTTCGCCTTCATTAAGGTCGCCGTCATCATTGCCTTCCTTGTCATCGGTGCGCTGCTGATCTTCGGGCTGCTTCCTGGCCACACCTTCATCGGGACGTCCGTCTTCCTTGCCGACGGCTTCATGCCCAACGGCCTCGGCGGCGTGGCCGCCGGTCTGCTCGCCGTGGCCTTCGCCTTCGGCGGCATCGAGGTCGTCGCCATTGCCGCAGCGGAATCCGAGGACCCCGAGAAGTCCCTTGTCAACGCGGTGCGCACCACCATTACTCGCATCTCGGTTTTCTACTTGGGCTCCGTCCTCGTCATCACCTTCCTCCTGCCCTACTCTTCGCTCGGCTCCGCGCAATCTGCCGCCGAGTCTCCGTTCACGATGGTCTTGGACCGGGCTGGAATCCCTGGTGCTGCGGCCATCATGGAAGTGGTCATCGTGCTCGCGCTACTCTCAGCGTTCAACGCGCAAATCTACGCATCCTCCCGCATGATGCACTCGCTGGCCTCCCGCGGTGAGGCGCCCAAGCTCTTCGCCGCAACAGATCGTCGCGGCGTGCCAACCGCCGCCATTGCGCTGTCCGTTGTGCTCTCCGCGGTCATGGTTGTTCTCAACTATGCGGATACCGGATGGCTACTGTCCTTCATGCTGAACGCCGCTGGTGCTTCGCTGCTCATCGTGTGGGTCTTCATTGCAGTGAGCCAGTTGCGCCTGCGCCCACAGCTCGAGGCCATCCACCCGCTGCCGGTGCGCATGTGGGCCTACCCCTACCTCACGTGGTTCGCGCTGGCATTGTTTGCAGCTATTGCGGTGCTCATGCTTAGCGACGCCTCCGCCCGCATCCAACTCTTCTCCGCCGCCGCCATGTTCGCTGTGCTCGCCATCGCCGGCGTCATCAACGCGAAGGCCCGCGGCATCGCCCCGACCTCGCGCCTGCCCCTACCGACGGCCGAGGAGCTGGAGGCCCGCTAGCCGCCCCTCCCGCTGCAACCCCACGCCCTTCGCGTCCCTTCCTCACTCCTCCTCGCACCCACCTCACTCCCTTCGCGCTCACCGGCTCACTGCGTAGCACCGTATCTCCGCTCCCTGTGGCCGCCAAGGGCATGCCGCATGAGCTGTCACCCCAGCAAGCGCCCTTCGCGCTCACCAACGAAGGGCGGACAATGACAGGCGCCTGCCCCGTGAGCGCAAAAGGTAGGTGGACCCGAACGGCGCTCGATGCAATTCCCAACCTCACCGATGCAATTCCCGACCAAGCCTATGCCCTTCGCGGTCACCGCCGAAAGCTCGAGCAGCTAATCAGCGAGCCCTGTGAGCGCCAGGGGCACGGAGGGATTTAAGGGGCTGTGTTGGACGACAACGCCGAATCGATGCGGCGATCCGAACACTGCAAAGCCCAAACGATAGGGAATGCGCGAAACAGGATGACGACGCGTCAACATAAACCCTCAAAATCTGGCTTTGAGGCAGAGTTATCCACAGGCGGAGAATTGACTATCGACTCGTCGCCAAGCACTGCATACCTTGAGTTTTATGAAGGCATGGACTACCGCGGAGCTCCGCGAGATGGGGTTGAGCAAGGAGGCAATCCGGCGGAAGCTTCGCGCGGGAAAGCTGTTTCGCGTGCATCGGGGGATCTATAGCGACGAGTGGTCGCCGTTAGCTGTGGCAAAGGCCCTGGCTCACGGGCTGAGTCGAATACATTTCACGGGTAAGACCGCGCAGGAGATTCACTTGGGGCGGAATTTGACGTTTCCGCTGGAGGCCGAGGGGCCGCGAACGCTCAAGGGGAAGAGCTTTCGGGTGACGCATTCGCGGCTTTCGGCCACAACCCTGGTCAACGGACTTCCGGTCATTCAGGTTCTCTGGGCGGCGCGGCGAATAGCCGCAGCGTGTGGTCAATTGCTGGAAGAGCATTATCGCGGCAAGACAGGCCCTGCTCGCCTCGAAGATGACCGGCGGAGAATGCAGCGAGTCCCACAACGCTTGAAGGAAACTATCCGTCGCACGCCCATCGGCACAGACAGCGTGCCGGAGCGCCAGCTCAGTCGAAGACTGCGCACGGACGGAATCTTCCCTGAACACAATGCGCTCATCGCGGGCTACCGCTTTGACTTGAAGATTGGCAAGCTCATAGTCGAGGTCGACGGCTGGGAGCACCACAAACACAGTCGCGCTTTTCAAGCAGACCGCTCGAAGCAGAACGCCGCAGTGGCACATGGCTATACGGTTTTGCGCTTTACTGCCGACGATATCCGCTACCACCTCGACGATGCAGTTCTACTCATCAAAACCACACTTGAACAGCTCAAAGGCCGTAAACCGAAGCTGCCGGCTGTGGTGATGCAGCCCTACTGGACATGGCATGTTTGCATGTAACTCTTGCTCTACTGACAAGTTTTCTTTACACTAAGACATGTAAGCACGACACATCGTAAAGGAGACCAGATGGCCGAGCACCAAAACATGGTTCGCAAATGGCGTCGGTGGCTCGAGATGTCACAAGCTGACCTCGCTGAACGGGCGGGCGTTTCCCGTCAAACTATCGCCAATATCGAACGCGGCAACTACTCCCCCTCCGTCTACCTAGCGCTAGACATCTGCCGCGAACTAGGAAAAACCGTCGAAGAAGTCTTTGGAGATGAACAACATGATTAACGCCCTGGCCAACTACACCCTCAACGAGATCGAACGCGCCTCCCGCGATGAATTCGAGCGCGAAACCTTTTACAAAGCCTGCGCCGTCGCAGCGCCGCCTGTGCAGTTCTTGGAGCTCGTCATCGCTGCCATCCTTGCTTGGGTACTTCCCGGCCAGATGAGCATGTTGTGTTTCCTCGCCATAGTGCCGTCTGTCATCGGCAATGCCATCGGCACGGCGTGGCTGCGAAAACGCGTCGCTACCCCGCTTGTGGGTCGTAATTGGTCCGCCATGGCCGTTTACTTAATACCGGCAATCGCGATGTTCGCGGGAATCGCCTATAACGCCTATGCGCCTGCCGACGGCCACAATCCCACCGCTTATCTAGCCGGCACCGCAGTTGGCGCTATCGCCGTCCTCATCCTCGCCCCATTCATCCGCCGCCATCAGCACCGCCGCGACCAAGAGCGCCTCGACGCCGAGCTCGACGACTAGGCAGCTCTTCCCCGCCCACCTTCCTCCATCCCGCCCTTCGCGCTCACCGCGGACGGCGGGTTCCTCTATTTTGCAGGCGCCGGTGAGCGCCAAGGGAGAATAGGGCCACGCCGAACCAGGCGTCGAAGTGCATCTCACCCCGCCATCTCACCGGTCAAACCGCCAGCACGCCCCTTCGCACCCAACGGTAGCAGTAGCTACCGAATTTATTGGACGCCCGTGAGCGCGAAGGAGGCATTTCCACCAATTACCCCTAAGCGCTCACCAGGGCGATGGAGCGCTGCCTCGTCGTGTTTCCGGTGAGCGCGAAGGGAGCATCTGCTTGCCGACGCCCCCCTTCCCGCTCACCGCAGCATCGAAAAGACCCCACCGGCCGTCGCTGGTGAGCGCGAAGGGCAGGCGGGGAGAAGGGTCGATATTAAGCGGGTTCGGTCTCGTGGACCACGACCGGCGCCTTGGGCTTCGAGCGGAAGGTCCACAGCTTGTTGAAGATGAAGTTAATCGGCATCGCCACCACGATGGAGATGGCATTGGCCCAGTAGTACATCGTGCGGAAGCCGGTAGAGTCGTCGAAAATATGCGGCGGCAGCTGCAACGGCGAGGTCGGATTCATCAGCAAGTACTGCACAGCAAGAGTTACCAAATACGCGCCAATGCCCGTAATGAGGAACGGGAAGAAACCCCGCAACCACGAGACTTTGCTAACGGATTTAAAAGTCCACATGCGGTTGAGCTGGTAATTCCACGTATTCGCAACGAGGAAGGCGATGGTGGAAAAGAGCATGAACCAGCGCACGTGAAACTGGGTGCCGAAGAGGTTGAACATCGCGTCATGCGGCGTAGCGCCGAACCAGGACAATCCACACTTTGCGGCCAGGATTGAAACTGCAATATTGACCAACGCGCCTGAACCGCCAACCAGACCGAACTTAATGAACTGGCCAAAATTCGAGGCAAAGCGAGCAAAGCTCAGATCCGCCATGGACACGCCCTTCGTACAAAATGCTCAAATATGATGAATAAAACTTCGTTTGAGTTTAGTCCCTCATTCAGCACAAACTAAAACGCACGCCGCATTAGCGCCCAATCTCACAGCTGAAACTCCCGGTTGCGGCCGGTAACTGGATCGCTAAAACTCAAAGCGACATGGGAAAGCAGCAGCGGCGTGGAGAAATCATAAAGATCCAAGCCTCGATCCACGGGATAAGTATCATCCCCCACAATCGGATGTCCCAGGTGGTTAAGTACCACGCGGATCTGGTGGGTATGGCCGGTGAGCGGCCATACATCGGCAGTCGTTCCACTAGCACGCACGCGGGTCACCGTAGGCGTACCGGTGGAATCCACGAGGACCTGACGTTCACCACGCACGCGCCGCATCCCCAGCCGTACAGTGCCGTCGAAGGAGAAGGGCGCGGCCACCTGAGCCCGGTAGTGCTTCACCACCGCACGCTCCTGAAAGAGTTGCTGATACGCAGCGCGCGTGCGGGGATTGCGCGAGCACAGCACCAACCCCGAAGTCAACCGGTCCAGCCGCTGCAGCGGCACGATGGAGTCCTCATTAAAGTCCACGCGCAAGCGTGTCTGGAGCGTCTCGCGGACGATGCGACCATTCGACGTCGTGGGTAAGAAGTGCGGCTTGTCCGCGACTATCAGGTCCCCGTCCTCATATACCACCCGGTAATCAAAGGGAATGGGCTCTTCGGAAGGTACCGAGGGGTGATACCACGCCAGCGTAGGGCCAGGAAGTAGAGTGCCGGGCTCCAAGCGCGTGCCAGGAGAAAACGCGGAATCGCCCGCCTCACCTGCCCAATAGGTAGGAGTGGCGGGCACGATGCCAGTGAGCATCACTTTACGCGGGCTAATCCCCTCCCGCGCCGGCGGGCGAAAAGCCACTTACTCAGCCAAGCGCGCCACCGCCGCCGCGATGCGCTCGTCCGTACCGTTGAGGCCAATGCGCACGAACTGCTCGCCCGCTGGGCCATAGAAGTCACCCGGTGCAACGAGGATGCCGCGCTCGGCCAGCCAGTCGACGGTCTCGCGGCAGTTCTCACCGCGCGTTGCCCACAGGTAGAGCCCAGCCTCGGAGTGCTCGATCCTAAAACCAGCTCCGGTCAGCGCCCGCATGAGATCCACACGGCGCGCGGCGTAGCGTTGGCGCTGGAGGGCTTCGGAGGGGTCGTCGTCAAGCGCGGCAACCATCGCCGCCTGGATGGGGCCCGGAACAATGAGCCCCGCGTGCTTACGCAGCTCCAGCAGCTCGGCGATGAGCTTGGCATCGCCCGCAAAGAAACCGGCGCGATAGGAGGCCATGTTCGCGCTCTTGGACAGCGAATGCATGGCGATAAGCCCGGTATTGTCGCCATCGGTCACGCGCGGGTCCAAGATGGACACCGGCGGGTTCTCATCATCCCAGCCCAAGCCCATGTAGCACTCGTCCGAGGCCACGATGGCATTGTTCACGCGCGCCCAAGCGACGATTTCACGCAGCTTCTCGACGCCCAACACCCGGCCCGTCGGATTCGACGGCGAGTTAATGAACACGAGCGACGCATCTTGGAAGTCCTCGTCGGCGCGCAGGGGCTTAGCACCGGCCAAGAGGGCGCCGACCTCATAGGTGGGGTAAGCCACCGTTGGGAAGGCGACGGTCTCACCGCGCATACCCAACAAGGTGGGCAACCAGGCGATGGCTTCCTTGGTACCAATGACCGGCAGCACCGCGTCCACGTTCATGGTGTAGCGGCGCTCAAGTGCCTTCGCGATAGCCTCACGCAGCTCCGGAGTGCCCTGAGTCTGCGGATAGCCGGGAGCCTCGGCCGCTGCTGACAGCGCTAACTGCACGCCAGGGGCAACTGGATCAACGGGATTACCCACCGATAGATCAACGATCCCGTCCGGATGCGCCTGGGCTTTCTTCTTGGCACCGGCGAGCGAGTTCCACGGAAAATCCGGAAGCGTGCGTCCAAGCGGCGTGCGGCTCATGCTCTACTCCTGGTTCTGGGGCGGGAGCTTAGCGATCATCGGGACGTCAAAGTCCTGAGGTCCAAGTGCTGCCGCGCCACCCGGGGAGCCGAGATCATCAAAGAAGGCGGCATTGGCGTCGTTGTAGTCCAGCCACTCATCCGGGACGTCATCCTCGTAGAAGATGGCCTCCACCGGGCAAGCCGGCTCGCAGGCGCCGCAGTCCACGCACTCGTCTGGGTGGATGTAGAGCATGCGCTTGCCCTCGTAGATGCAGTCGACCGGGCACTCTTCAACGCAGCCGCGGTCCATCACGTCGACGCAGGGCTGCGCGATGGTGTAAGTCATAAGGTGTTTAAACTCCTGTGTGTCACGGGTTTTCTACGAATAACAGTATGCTACTCCGAGGCGAAAAATGGCCAAACGCTGCCCGCGATTCCCGCGGCGAACAGCAGCAGGCTGAGAATATTATTGGCCAGCAGGCTGCCATCCCCGATGGCGGCTCCCAGCATGAATGCGAGAAAACCACCCACCCAGGCCAGTCCTGGCACGCCTGCGATGTAGGGATTCTCACTCCACAGACGCGCTGTGCGGGTCAACACCCCGTTGAACCAGAAGGCGATGAGGATGGTGATGGGAAAGGCCATCCCGGACTCGCCGGGCCACGGCAGACGCGCGGTGAGATAAACCACCTCGAGGGTCAGCGAGCAGAGCGCTCCCAAGACCAGCCACACCAGGCCACCTATTTGCTCGCCGCGGGAGAAATCAGTGCGAATGGCGCGCTCGCTCACTTCTCCCCCAGCAATGAATCCTGTGGCTCTCCCTGGCCAAGCTGGTAGAACTCCTGGCGCAGCAGCGGCATCGTGAGCAGATTGGACAAGGCATAGGCGACGGGGACTTGGGCGGGGTCCTTAAGACCCGCCTGGGCGGCGTGGGGGTTGACGGTGGTGAGGGAGCCGTCGGCAAGCCAGATCTGCGTGGCGTGGGCCAGCATCGCGGCGCGCTTGGCAGCAAGTGCTGCGTCGCTGAACTCGTAGGTCACGTCGCAGCCGGCGTTGGTGAAGTTGTCCAGGTACGCCTTGTCCGGCAGGCTCCAGCCATCCGGAGGAATAATAGCGTCGAGACCCCGATAGTGCGCGGCACGCTCAAAGACGGCCCACCAAATGCGCTGTTCTGGTACGGCGGCCGTGTGCACGGCCTTGTGAACGGCGATGTGGTCTGGGTGACCGTAGCCGCCGTCCGGACCATAGGTCAGCACCGCGTGCGGACGCAGCCGTTCAAGGTGACCGCGCACCAGGTCTGCTGCTTCCTCCACACGGTTGACCAGGGCCCGCGGGTGATCATGGGCGGGGGAACCTTCCATCCCGGAATCGCGAAAATGCCCGAAGCCGCCCAGCTGGATTCCTTCAACGCCCAAGGCATCGAGCGCGTGCTTGAGCTCCCAAGCGCGGAACCCGCCCAGCTGATCTGTTTCTGCGAGGCCTTGGTAGGGCTCACCGATGATTTCGCCCTCCTCCCCCAGCGTCGCGGTAATCACGGTGACCTCCGCACCGCGCGCGGACAAGTCCGCCAACGTGCCGCCTGTAAAGAGCACCTCATCATCCGGGTGCGC
The DNA here is from genome assembly GCF_037850265.1 of Corynebacterium hesseae. NCBI lineage: Bacteria > Bacillati > Actinomycetota > Actinomycetes > Mycobacteriales > Corynebacteriaceae > Corynebacterium > Corynebacterium hesseae. The sequence goes on along the minus strand of NZ_CP137211.1, from coordinate 1,082,933 downwards.
GTGAACGGCCACGACACGGTAGCCGGTAAGATCCTTATTCATCGTCTTTCCTCCACTGCGGTGCACTAATCAGACCGGAGTCCCAGTCCTTGATGCTTTGTCCGGGGCCAACAATACCCTTGCCCAAAGCGTGGATTCGCACCTCATTAAGCAACGGGACGAAGAGAACTTCTTCTTTGTTAAGGTGCTCCACCTGCTCTTGAGCCGCTGCGGAATCGAGCTTTCCCGACAAAATATCGGTAGCAGTCTTCGCGGACTCTTCAGGGCAGAACCCCGACTGCGTTGCCGCAGGCCGCGTGGGCGTTGCGCACACGAAGTAGTTAGCCAGACTCAGCGCATCGCTGCCGTTTTCGTCCCACGCCACCACGGCATCTACCTTGCCAGCCGGGAGCAAGTCAGAAGTAATGGTGGTCGGGCGTTCGGTGACGAGCTCCGCGTCGATGGCCTTGGCTTGCAACACGTCCACGATGGTGGTGGCTGCAGCCAGGGCAGTTGGATTGAGGGGATCCGCGGCGATGCGCACGGGTTTGCGGCCCGCACGCTCGCGCAGCGGGGCAAGTTCTGCGTTGCTATCGAAGGGATTCTCCCCCGGTTCGAGCTCCGCAGCGCGGCCGGTGGCAAGCCGGGCCAGCTGGTCGGTGTTGAGCAGTGAAGCCAAAGCGCGGCGTTGCGGCTGCTCCTCGAGAGCGCCCTCGGCGGCCGACATCTCCAGGCGGAGCTGGCGCTGCCGGGTCACCACACCGGTATTGACGTTGCTGAGCAGGCTCAAATTCTCCAGGGTGGTCTGCTGCGGAGTGAAGTCAGCAAACCCGATCTGGTGCGAGCGCAGCATGTTCACCGCCTGTGCGGTATCGCGCACAGCGCGCAATTGGATCACGTCGATATGTGCGGGATCCTCTCCCCAGAACCGGTCATTGCGGTTAAGCGTGATAATCCCTCGCCCGCGGTCCATCCCTTCTACGAGGTAACGTCCAGCAGAGGCTGGGATACCCTCAGCTAAGGCCGAGGTGAAGTCCTTGTCCTCCAGCACATGGGAGGGCAATAGGTGGGCAAAGAGCTTGTGCCAGTCCTCCACGCGGTGGTCGAAGTCCACGGTGACCACTCGCCCATTACCGGAAGTCCGCACGGCCGAAATTGCCCGGTAACCGGACACGTTTTTAGCGCCCGGAGTGCGCGTGATCTGGGACCACAAGTAATTGAAGTCAGAGCCACTGATCGGCGTCCCATCGGACCATTGCGCTGGCGCGGCGATGGTATAGCGCACCCGCATGGCAATACTGCCCGGAGCATCGATTTCCTCGGCGGATTCGAGGACATCCGTGTCCATCTGGTCCCCGTGGAAGGCCGAGGGCAGCACTAGCTCAGCGATTTGGTTGACCAGTTCCGAATTATTCGCCACGAGGTGCGGGTTGAGCCCGCCGCGCAGCGGGTCCACCCCAATGGCCACGGTGCTGCGCTTCGGCAGCGCGTCTTCCTTGGGTGCTGCCTCCGGCGGCGGCGTGGTGGTGCTTGAGTTCGTGGGCGTGACGCTGCGATCCTCCTCGTCCACCACCGGCGGCGGGCCGGGGTTGGCTTGGCATGCAGTCAGCACAGCGGCTGCCAGAATGACTCCGAGCCGGGGCAGGAAACGGTCCACTCCACACAACCTTTACGTCCGGAAAACTCTTCCGCGCTATTTTAATACCCCGGGGCAGACGTTCCTAGCGGTGGGCGCCGCTTGGCGACGCCCCGCAGCAGCCTACTTGTTGAGCTGCTTAGCGCGTGCGGCCGCGCGCTTGCGGTCGGTGGCAGACAGTTCAACCTTGCGCACGCGCAGGACCTTCGGGCCCACCTCGACGCACTCATCGGCGCCACAGAACTCCAGTGCCTCGTCGAGGGACAGGGTCTTGGCCTTAGCCAGCGTGACAGTGGCGTCGGCGGTGGCGGAGCGCATGTTGGTCAGCTTCTTTTCCTTGGTGATGTTGATGTCCATATCCTCATCACGGTTGTTGGCGCCGACGACCATGCCCTCATAGGCCTCCATGCCCGGCTCCACGAAGAAGTCACCGCGGTCCGCCAGCTGCTGCAGAGCATAAGCGGTGATCTGGCCGGAACGGTCGGCCACGAGCGAGCCGGTCGGGCGAGCCTTGATGTCTCCGGCCCACACGTCGAGACCATCGGAGATGGAGTTAGCGATACCGGAACCGCGGGTCTCCGTCAGGAACTGGGTGCGGAAGCCGATTAGGCCGCGCGCTGGGACGCGGAAGACCATGCGCACCCAGTCGCCCTCGCGGACATCCATTGACTGCATCTGGCCCTTGCGGGAGGCCAGCAGCTGGGTGATGGCGCCCTGGAACTCGGATGGGGAATCGATGGTGAGCATCTCATACGGCTCCATCGTCTTGCCATCGATGACCTGGGTCACCACCTGCGGCTTGCCGACGGTCAGCTCGAAGCCCTCGCGGCGCATGTTCTCAATGAGCACGGACAGTGCCATCTCGCCGCGGCCCTGAACCTCCCAAGCATCGGGACGCTCGGTCGGCAGCACCTTGATGGAGACGTTACCGATGAGCTCCTGGTCCAAGCGGGCCTTGACCATACGGGCAGTGAGCTTGTCTCCGCCGCCCTGGCCTGCCATCGGGGAGGTGTTCACGCCGATGGTCATGGAGATAGCCGGTTCGTCGACCTTAATGCGCGGCAGCGGCTTCGGGTCCTCGACGTCGGCGATGGTGTCACCGATCATGATGTCGGAGATACCGGAGATGGCCACGATGTCGCCGGCGATGGCCTCGGTGTCCGGCTGACGCTCGAAGCCGACGGTGCGCAGCAGCTCGGCCACCTTGACCTGCTTGACGTGCATCTCGCCCTCGTCGTCGTAGTGCATCCAGGCCACCTGCTGGCCCTTCTTGATGGTGCCGGAGTAGATGCGCAGCAGTGCGATACGACCCAGGAAGTCGTCGGAGTCCAGGTTGGTCACGTGGGCCTGCAGCGGGGCGTCGACCTTGGCGGAGGGCTCAGGGAGGACCTCGTAGATGACGTCGAAAAGCGCCTGCAGGTCGTCGGCGTTAGGAACGTTGCCGTCACCCGGGTTTTCGGTCGAGGCCTTGCCCTCGCGGCCGGAAGCGTAGAGAACCGGCAGGTCCAAGAGTTCCTCGGCGGCAGCGGCTGCTTCCTCATCTTCGAGGCCGGCAGCGATTTCCAGCAGAAGATCCTGCGCTTCGGTGACGACCTCGTCGATACGGGCGTCGGGGCGGTCGGTCTTATTCACGCAGATGATGACCGGCAGCTTGGCTTCCAGTGCCTTGGTGAGCACGAAGCGGGTCTGCGGGAGGGGGCCTTCGGAGGCGTCGACAAGCAGCACGACGCCGTCCACCATGGAGATGCCGCGCTCGACCTCGCCGCCGAAGTCGGCGTGGCCCGGGGTGTCGATGACGTTGATGATGAGGTCCCCGCCGTCCTTGCCCAGGCCCTTGCGGTGAATGGCGGTGTTTTTCGCCAGAATGGTGATGCCGCGCTCGCGCTCCTGATCATTGGAGTCCATGACGCGGTCCGAGTGTTCGCCATGGTCGCCGAAAGCGCCGGACTGCTCCAGCATTCCGTTGACGAGGGTGGTTTTACCGTGGTCAACGTGTGCGACGATGGCTACGTTACGGAACTCAGTATTACTCACGTGTGGGGTGCTCCTTTAAAGCAAGATGCGTTAGCGGTATGAACGGCCCTTAAATATACTCTCTAGCTCTTTCATGTGCAGCATCGTGCGTATCGCGCGCTTTAGCGCGCGATGTAACGAAACGATATCAACAGCCGACATACCGCACAGTAGGTCTCTATTTAGAGTTGACTACGCCAAAAAAGTGAATATCGTGGCAGCAGATACTATTGTGACGCATGTGATTTAGTTTCCTGCCGCCACGTCCCCTACCCAAACACAAGGATTTTCCATGGCCCTTTCCGAACAGCGCTCTTCCCGCTCCGCCCGCCGCGGCGTCGCTGGACTAACTGCTGCCGTGATGATGGGCTTCCTCAGCATCACGCCAGCACATGCCGGCGCCCCCGATCTCTCCTCGCTGGTGAACATTCCACAGAGCAGTAGCCCGCTGGACAGCCTCGGCCGCCCCACCCCGGAGACACAAGAGCGTGTTCGCGCTTTCGCGGCACAGCCATGGATTCCACAGGAGGCCCGCAGCGCCATCCTCACCGCCCTTAACTTCTCCGCCGGTGACGGCGGCGAAGGCGGTGTGGCCATGCCGGAGGGAAACAACCCCGGCTTCCGCCAGTTTTACTGGCCTACGGTCTCCGCGCAGTGCATCGGCGGGCAGGGCGATTCGGTGGGCTCCGCCATCGCCGTGCCTGGCCCGACCGATATGCCGGCCCCAGGCGCAGGCGAAGGCGAAACCGTCTTCCTCTTCACCGCTCTGGGCACCCCCACCGCCGCTGAGCAGCAGGGTGCCATGAGCGTCCAGTGGTTCAACCTGGATACCTTCCAGTTCGGCACCACTCCCCTGTTCAATAACGGCATCAACGCCGATGGGCCGACCACGGTCTCGGGTCGCGCAGCAACCGGCAAGGGAACCGTCGTGGCGGTCCTCTCCGGCGCGGTCAACACTGCTGAATCCTCGTGTTCTTTCCCACCTACCGCGGCTTACCTCGAGGTGAACTAATGAGCACTGACCTGCACCCAGTCAAGCAAGAAACCTTTAATACCACCGACAACATCAACGTCGACCCGAAAGGTTTTCAGCGCGAGGTAGACACCTACCGTGTCACCGACTTTGGCCTTTACATGGCCCGCGGCGCCAACCACCCGCGCTTCGGCTACCTTGAATCCTGGTTGCTGCCGGAGCTGGGCCTGCGCGCCAATATCTTCCACTTCCGCGAGGGCGTGGATGTCCACCAAGATTTCTACATTGACGTCGCTGATATCGACGTCGACGGTGATGTGTGGACTACCCGCGATCTTTATGTCGACTTGGTCTCCACCTCCGGCGAGCCGGTTGATGTGCTCGACATCGACGAGCTAGCCGCCGCCACCTCCAACGGCCTCATCAGCGCCGAGGAGGCCGAGCGCGCCATGGAGCGCACGCTTACCGCCGTCGAGGGCATCACGCGCTACGGCGATGACGCCATGAGCTGGCTGCGCACGCTGGGCATGGACCTTACTTGGGCAGAGAATGTGGAGCTCGTTCCTGCCGAGTAGCCTAGGGTAAACACTTACCCCTACACCACAAGGATGTGAGCCATGGCCGGTGGCCTTTTTGCCCTGCTTGATGACGTCGCCCTGATCGCCCGCTCCGCTGCCTCCAGCGTCGACGACGTAGCAGCATTGGCCGGAAGGACCTCGGTGAAAGCAGCGGGAGTCGTCGTCGATGACGCCGCTGTCACGCCCCAATACGTCCAAGGCGTCAAACCGCAGCGTGAGCTGCCGATGATTTGGCGAATTACCAAGGGCTCGCTCATCAACAAGCTCGTCATCATCCTGCCTATTGCCCTGATCCTGTCCTGGATCGCTCCTTGGGCGCTCACCCCTATCCTCATGTGCGGCGGCACATACCTGTGCTTCGAAGGCGCGGAAAAGATTTTCCATGCTGTCCTCCACCGCGGCGAGGAGGAGGAGCAGACCGTAGAAGAAAAGGGCCCCGACGCCGAAGATTCCCTGGTCAAATCCGCGATCACCACGGACCTCATCCTCTCCGCCGAAATCATGGTGATCTCCCTCAACGAGGTCATCGACCAGCCCTTCTGGCTGCGCCTCGGCGCCTTGGTTGCCGTCGGCATTCTCTTGACCTTAGGTGTTTATGGCGCCGTCGGACTTCTGGTGAAGATGGACGATATCGGCCTCGCCCTGCTCAAGCGCCACGATGGCGATTCGGCCGTGGGTACCGCCCTGGTCAAGGGCATGCCCATCGTGCTCAACATCATCGGCATCATTGGCACCGCCGCCATGCTGTGGGTCGGCGGCCACATCGTGGTCAAGGGCTTGAGCGAGTTCGGTGCTGAGCAGCCCTATGGCTTCATCCATCACGTGACCGAGAGCATCAACAACGGCGCGCTCGCCTGGTTGGCGGACACCGGCTTGTCCATGTTGTGCGGCTTTATTCTCGGCTCCGTTATCGTCACCATCATCATGGCGGTCAAGGCCACCGCGGAGCGCGTTAAATAAACATCGCGAGGGACACTGCCATGACCGCCATACCAGCGATGAGGCCGTAGATGGCGCAATGGTGTTCGCCGGTCTCCTCCGCCGTGGGCAAAAGCTCATCCAGGGAGATGAACACCATGATTCCTGCGATGACGGCAAAGCTTATGCCAAACGTCATCGGGCCAATGAACGGCATGAGAAGAGCGAATCCGATAATGGCGCCGACAGGCTCAGCGAGCCCAGAAATCGTGGCCCACCAAAATGCCTTCGTGCGCGATCCCATCGCACTGCGCAAGGGGACGGCAACCGCAATACCTTCCGGAATGTTGTGGATGGCGATGGCCACGGCAACGGGGATCGCAATCTCGGGGGCTTCGAGGCCCGAGAGAAATGTGGCGAAGCCCTCGGGAAAGTTGTGGATGGCCAGCGCGAAGGCGGTGAACATGCCGGTCTTCATCAGCCTCTTGCGGCGTGCTTCTTCCTCTGTCGTGGCCGGCTCGTGCGGGTTAATCTCCTCGGGAACGAGGCGGTCGATAATGGCAATGACCGCAATGCCGGCGAAGAACGCCGCCATCATCGTCCACGTGGCAGTGGCCTCTCCCCCAAGGGTGCTTTCCAGCTTCTCTAAGGACTGCGGCAGGATCTCCATAAAGGAGACGTAGAGCATCACGCCCGCAGACAACCCCAGGGCGGCGGCCATAAACTTCGGCCCGGGCTCGCGCTTGCCGACGGCCAGGGCGGCACCGATGGACGTCGACAAGCCAGACAACAGCACGAGGCTGAAAGCAAAGGCGATGGTGGCTAGATCCATAGTGGGAAACTATAGCCTGTCTGTGCTGTCCTCTGGCGGTAGCGCAAGTGACTCGCCGTCCTTGACTGTCGGGTCGTCGTCGGTGTACTCGCCGGTCTCATAGTCATAGCCCACGGCGTGTCCGTCTTCATCCGTGCGCGCATACCACTCGGTGACTTCAACCGCGGTGGAATCAAAGTCTGCACCAGTGGCATAGGCGGAATCATCCGTTGTGGGCTCAATGGCCAACGCAAAGTTATCGCCGTGGTCTCGCACGCCGTGGATGATGGCATTGGACACTGCTTGTTCTTCATAGAACGTACGGATCGCGGCGGGGTCGTGACGCAACTCCCGAATCAACGCGATACACATGAGCACAATGATGACCGCGAAAGGCAATGCAGTCACGGTGATGAGGTTCTGGAGGCCTTGCAGCGCATTACGGCCGCCCGCGAGAAGAATCACTACGGCGATTCCCGCCATACACATGACCCAGAAGATGGTGACCCCGGGCTTCGGCTTAGGGTTGCCGCGTTGCGTGAGCTGTGAATTCACGATGGACGCGGAATCCGCCGTGGTGATGAAGAAGACGATGAGCATGACGAGCACGAGCGGCGCCATGATCTGCGACCCCGGCAGGTGATCCAGAACGGTGAAGAAGATATCTTCTGCAGGCGGCATGGAATCAATCGTCCCATCGGGAGCAATATCTCCGTCGCGACGCTGCAGCCAGATTGTCGTTCCGCCCAGGATGGTGAAAGCACACACGATGATGGCGGAAGGAATAAGCAAGACGCCCACAATGTACTGGCGGATGGTACGCCCGCGCGAGATCTTGGCCACGAACACGCCAACGAAGGGCGCCCAGGACACCCACCAGGCCCAGTAGAACGTGGTCCACGAGGACAGGAACGACACCATCTCTTCGCCTTGTCCCATGTTGGCGGAGAGCATGCTCGGCATCTCATCGAGGTACTCAATGATGACGGCGGGCAGCATGTTGGCCAGGAAGGCGGTGGGCCCCACGACAAAGAAGAAGACCGCGAGCCCGAGCGCCAAGACAAGGTTGATGTTGGATAGCCAGCGGATTCCTTTCGATACACCCGAGACCGCGGAGAAGATCGTGCCGATGGACAGCACTATGATGATGACCAGCGCCGCCGTGTTGCCCGTGGTTGACCAGCCGCTGACGATTTCCACGCCGCGACCGATCTGCAAAGCTCCAATACCGAGCGTTGCCGCGGTGCCAAAAAGTGTGGCGATGATTGCTAGCCCGTCGATGATGCGCGCGGGCATGGAGTCCGTCTCGCGGTTGCCAAAAAGCGGCATGAGGATAGAGCTCATCAACGGCACTCGCCCGCGGCGGTAGGACACGTAGGCCACGCACAGCCCGACGATGGCATAGATTGCCCACGCATTGATTCCCCAGTGCATCGCTGCTTGAGCCATCGCACCCATGACGGCTTCATCGCTGGCGGCCTCATAAGCGCCGGGCCGGGGTGACAGGTAGTAGCTCAGCGGCTCAAAGGGGCCGAAGAAGATAATTCCGATGCCGATGCCGGCTCCAAAGAGCATCGCTGCCCAGCTCACAGTAGAGAACTCCGGCTTCTCTCCATCCACGCCCAAGGGAATTTTTCCGTATTTGGAAAAAGCGAGGATGAGGAGCAAGAACATAAGGAATGTTGCCAGCGTGGTAAAGATCCATCCCAGGTTGCGCATGACCCAATCCAAGGCCGCGGAGGAGGCAGTGAAAACCTGCTCGGGCGCGATGACACCCCAGGCAACGAATGCCACAATGAGTCCGCCCACGACGATCAAAATGGGTTTGTCCACCCCATACTTCACCTTTTGGTCTTCGATGGACACGCCCGGAACCAAGGCCGGATGGATGTTGTGCGGATAGATAATATCTTTAAGAATCCGCTTAGCCTCGCGCGTACGCTTCTTGCTCTGATCGGTATTGTTCACCGAACTACGAGAATCAGCCGTGATGGGTCTTCACTCCTTATTCGATATGTTGTTGTTTAAGTCTTCTATCGACCGTATCGGAGATCCGGCTCCTGCGTAAGCTTGAGACAAGTCCGTCGATTCCCATCTGACCCACGAGGTGACTGCCGCAACTATGGCGCTGTATCCGCTAGCTCCTTCTTATTTTGGTGTCGAGCACGTCGCGGTTCTTGAGCACGTGAACTTCTCCACCGCGTTGAGCATCCCTGGGTTGGCGCAGGAGCCTGCGCTCGTCGACGTTTCCTTGCTCCCCGACCCCACCACCGGGGGCTGGCGCGTACATTCAGATTTCGGATTCTTGGGTTCACTCGATGGTGCGGAGTCCGCAGAGTATCCCGCCCTAAATCGACTGCGCACGGCGGCGATGAACCCGGCGACGCATGCCACCGTCGACATTGTCGACGGCGAGGTGGAGATCGCCCTCGCTTTGGGGCTCGACCCGTGGATGGTTCCCGCCAACAACCAGCCTGCGGGTACCGCGCTGCTCAGTGGCGGGCAGGGCGCTCTTGTTCGCGTCGCGGAAGGCGAGCTCACCGCATATCAGCTCCGCACGATGGGTACGGAACAGTTCTTCGTGACGCTCGTGCTTCTCGACGACACCGTCCTCGCCACCCACAACAACCTCGTCCTCGGACCGTGCGCGGAGCTCTCCGATGCCCCAGCGTTGGCCGCCGCGTTCGCGGCCGCCACACAAACCAGTGCCTCCCTTGCCGCCCGTGCTTATGCTGGCGCGGGCCGCATCGCAGTGGACTTTCCAATAGACCCCGAAGCGCTCTTCGCCCCCGCAGTCCCGCCGTTGCCGATCGACCCGAACAAGCCTGCCATCCCGCCAGTGCTCAACCCCAATGCCGATTGGGAGTTCACTGCCCCGGCCGATCCCCTTACCTCACCGCTGCCGGCCGGTCCACGCGCCTTCACGTCCCCCAAAGACACCTTTTAACTGGCACCTTATGCGCTTAACCTAATACACTGAACTGGGGTTTCCCCGAAAACCGGCCCCAAATGGTGCCTTTACTTTGGTTCCTTTGCCCCTGCCGCGCGCACGAATCGCTTTCCGTCGACTAGGCGCGTCGCACCCGTAGCGTCGAGGTGCTCCAGCACCGGGATGGCAACCCGGCGCGTCGTTCCAAGTGCCTTGCGCGCCTCCGAGAGGGTGAAGGGCTGTTCCAACTGTGAGACCACGGCGAGTGCCTCGCGCGGAGCTGAAGGCAGAAGCACCACACCGTCAGCCAGCCGGAGCAGGCGCCCAGCGCGTTCAACAGCGGCCAGCTCTTTCGGTCCCAGGCCCAACTCTTTGAGGTCTTCCGCTTCCGGGGCAGCAAAGGGGTCTTCACGCAGTTGCTGCTCGAGTTCCGCCACTCCCCTCTCCGCGGGGCCAAGGTCGACTGTCTGCCCGGGCATACGCAGTACGCCATCAACTGTCTCGAGCTTGGCAGCTGCTACCGCTAGGCCTAACAAGGCCGGCTCGGTCAGTCCCAGTGCATCCATGGCCGCTGCCTTCGTCAGCCCCGGGGAGAGCGGATTCGCCTTGGCGTGGGCTTCCACAGTCTGAATCAAAGACCTTTTCCACGCAGTGACCTGGCTGGCGGCGATCCACCAGTCGCGGAACTCAATGACTCCCGCTGGCTTCTCTGTCACCGAAAAGCCATCGCGCACAAGACCATGCAGCTCCGCGTAGCCACAGCGCTTGAGCCATTGGGCCGGGTTCGTTGCTTCTAAAGTTTCTAGCTCAACAGCGCGCTTCTTGGCATCGCCGCGCCTATTCAATTCAGCTGGGTGTACATCCACCACCTCAAAACCGGCCACGACGTGCCGCCCGCCCGGACTGCGCACCACAAACTTATCGAGCAAAGTAAGCGGTAGCGGGCTTTCCAGAGTTAACCGCGCGAACTCACCTCCTAAAGGCCGCAGCCGCGCGCCCACTCCCGCGGTGCCGATGTGCACCACGAGGTTCTGCGGAAGCTCGCTCATGTCGGTACCGAACGTTCGCCGCACATCCACGGTGTCGAGCACACGCCAGCACCCAAGGCTAAGCAAAGCATCTCCGCGATGAACCTGGTCCGCGGCCACCCCGCGCAGGTTGAGCGCCACGCGCGTGACGGGTGCAGCGCTGTCCACCGCCTTGTTCTCACTGTGCACCCCACGCACCGTGACGCGTTGCCCACTGAGCTCAAGGTCATCGCCTACCGAAACCGTCCCGGCCGCCAGCGTTCCCGTCACTACGGTTCCAGCGCCTTTCACGCTGAAGGCGCGATCCACCCACAACCGCACGCGCGCCTGCGGATCCGGCGCAGGCATAGCAGCAAGCACGCTATCCAATTCGGCACGCAGCTTCTCCACGCCTTCGCCGGTCTTTGCGGAAACGTAGACAATGGGGGCGTCGGCAAGCGCTGTTCCAGCCAGTTCTGCTTTGACCTGCGCGGCTACCTCTGCCCGGCGGGCAGTATCAGCCCTATCAGCACGAGTCAGCGCCACCACGCCGTGCTCAATTCCCAAAGCGCGCAGAGCATCGCGGTGATCGGTGGACTGCGCCTGCCAGCCTTCATCGGCCGCCACCACAAAGAGAACCACCGATGCCGGCCCCACCCCGGCCAGCATGTTGCCCAAGAACTTCTCGTGCCCCGGCACATCGACAAATGCGACGTCCGCGCCCGAGCCCAGCCTCGTCCACACAAATCCTAAATCGATGGTCAATCCGCGCCGCTTTTCTTCCTCCCAGCGGTCCGGTTCCATCCCCGTCAGCGCCTTGACCAGGCTCGACTTGCCGTGATCCACGTGCCCCGCAGTGGCCACTACATACACCTAGATCACCGCCCGCAATGCCGCGATGAGCTCGACATCCTGTGCCTCCGGCACGCAGCGCACATCCACCAGGCAGCGCCCCTGATTCACGCGCGCCACCACAGGAGGCTGCCCCAACCGCAACGGCCGCGCCAACTCCTCTGGCAACGCCACGGCCCACCCCGGTAGCGGCACCTCTGGAGCCCCACCACCGCCGACGCGTCCGGCGTGTTCGACGACCTCACCGCCAACTGCCGCTGCCACCTTCTCCGTGCGCTCGCGGTGGCGTTGCGGATCAATGTGGAGCGCGTCCTGCACGGCGTTGGAGGGCGTGGACAGAGAGGCCTCAAGCGCGTTGAGCCGTAGCTTATCGATGCGCACCGCCCGCGCCAACGGATGTTTCTTGCACGCAGCAATCGCTTCCTTTGTACCGACGAGCATCCCGGCTTGCGGGCCGCCGAGCAGCTTATCCCCCGAAAAGAGAACAACATCGGCGCCATCGCGAAGAGCCTCGCTGGCGGAGGGTTCTGCCGGCAGCGCGTCATCTGGCCTAAGCAACCCCGAACCGATATCCACGATGAGCGGCAAGTCGGTGAGCGCACGAAGCTCAGCAACCGATACCGACGAGGTAAACCCACTGATCAGGAAGTTGGAGGGATGCACCTTCAAGATGGCTCCCGTGCCCTCCCCCATCGCCCGCTCATAGTCCGCCAGGTGGGTACGGTTCGTCGCGCCGACCTCCCGCAAGCGGGTGGCCGTGGACTCGATGAGCTCGGGCAAGCGAAAGCCCGCGCCAATTTCAATGAGTTCGCCCCGGGAAATGATGACCTCTTTACCGGGGGCCAAGGCGGCGGTCGCCAGCAACAGCGCAGACGCGCCATTGTTGACCACCAGCGCATCTTCCGCGCCGGGGCAGGCGGCCAGGACAGTCTCGACCGCGCCGCGTCCCCTATCCCGTGAGCGCTGACCGCTGTCTAAGTCCATCTCGACGTTCGTATAGCCGGCCGCCGCCGCAAGCGCGTCCACCGCGGCTGGTGGCAAAGGGGCACGGCCCAGATTCGTATGAATGATCACACCCGTGGCATTGATGACGCGGCGCAAGGAATAGGGCTGTGCGCTTTCGAGTCTGTCGGCCAGCTCCTGCTGAATGTCGGAGGGGGCGAGGGAGCCGGAGCGGGCGTCGGCAAGCACGGCGTCGATGATTGCCCGGACCTTGTGAGCTGCACTGCGCTCCCGCGCAGTGCGCACTGCCGGGTACTGGAGGATCTCATCCATCTTCGGGATAAAGCGGCGGGGGTCTGTCGTCATGGGTCCTCCTAGCAGCACGGATGGCGGAGACGGACAGGAATCGAACCTGCCAGACCGAGATGCTCGGCCTCACCGGTTTTGAAGACCGGGGCGCCCACCAGGACACGTACGCCTCCGTCTGCTCACCATACACGCGGCTAGAATAACCCCCATGTCTGACATCACACTTACCTCCTTTGCCGCCGGTGGCGGCTGCGCCTGCAAGATCCCCCCGGGAGAGCTCGAATCCGCCGTCGCGGGCCTCGTGGGCACCGCGGACCCCAACGTGCTGGTCGGGCTTGACGACGGCGACGATGCCGCCGCCGTGCGCATCCCAAACGGCCTCGCGGTCATCTCCACCGCGGACTTCTTCACCCCGATGATCAACGACCCCTATGACTGGGGCCGGGTGGCGGCAGCCAATGCGCTTTCCGACGTCTACGCCATGGGCGGCACTCCCATCACCGCCATCAACCTCGTGGGCTGGCCGCGCGAGAAGCTCGGTCTTGATGTATTGCGCGAAGTCCTGCGCGGTGGCATGGATGTGGCCAGCGAGGCGGGGATATCCATTACTGGTGGACACTCCATCACTGCCCCGGAGCCCACGTATGGTTTGGCTGCCACGGGCATCGTCCACCCCGACAAGATTATGCGCAACGACGCCGCCGAGGCGGGCCTGCCCATCACGCTGACCAAACCAATCGGTGTGGGCATCCTCAATAACAAGCACAAGGCCACCGGTGAAGTCTCCCAGGCCGCGGTGGATTCCATGACCACGCTCAACCGCGACGCTGCCGCGGCCGCCGTAGCCGCGGGCGTGCGCGCGGCCACGGACGTCACTGGCTTCGGGCTTCTGGGCCACCTCTACAAGATGTGCCGCGCCTCCGGTATTGGTGCGGAGCTGGATTTTTCCGCTGTTCCTGCGGTGGACGGCGCCATGGAGGCCCTGTCGGAGGGCTTCATCCCGGGCGGCTCGCGCCGCAACCTGGATTGGGTCCGCCCCCACCTCGACTCAGACTTGAGCGAAGAGGACTTGATCTTCCTCGCCGATGCCCAAACCTCGGGTGGCCTGCTGGTCATCGGCGAGGTTCCTGGCTATCCGGTCATTGGGCGCACCGTGACGGGTGAGGCGCGCATTACTATCCGCTAGTCACCGTCGAGTGCGTGAGGCCTTCTGTCTGGCGGCGGGCCTCAGCACGGCGCTTCTGCGGGCCGATGCTTGTCGACGGATCTTTCACCGCCTCCAACCCCGCATTGAGCACGCCGAAACGAGTGCAGGCAGAACCCGCCAGAAGCGCCAGGCCGGAGACCACCGACACCGCGCGCGACTTTGTGACCGACGCGATTGCGGTTCCCACCCCGCCCGCGGCAATGAGCGCCTCGGAGGCCTTCATGAGTTTCCCGGGTGTGCCTTCGTGCAGCGGGCGCAGAGGCTCTGGCTCCATGTTCGCTTCCATGACACGGGTCGCGGCCAGATCGGTCGCCGCGGCAGTGATACCGAGTACTCGTGCCGCGCCAGCATTCTCCACCGGGGTAAAGACCATGGCGGCACCCGACGCCGCAGCCGAAGCCGAGGACACGAACACATAAGGCAGATGCTTCTTCGCGTCATTCCACGTCGGGTTTGACGTGTTGGCCAACAGCACCGCCGTGTAGCCCGCCAGCGGGCCACCAAGCACGCCGGCGACAGCGCCTGCTGGACCCGCCGCCGTATCGAGGAGGCGGCGAAGCGACTTCGGTAGCACACCGCCGACCAGTGCGTCCGCTTCCACGACCGCCGGCAGGGCCGCGGCGGAAGCGAAGCTGCCCAGGATCCACGAGCCGATGGACATCGGCGAGGTCACCTTGAAGACGCGGAACATGTTGAGCAGGCGCTCTGGGCGGCCGAGGTCGAGCACCAAAAAGACCGACCCTACCGATGCCGCGGAGAAAGCCGTCATCCGCGTCGAGCGCTTCAGCGGTGCGTTCCCAGTGGCCTGGGCACCGGCGGCCAACATCGCAGAACCGCCGGCCACGCCGCCGAGGAAGAGATAGCCGCCGATGGGCCACTCCCACGGCGGGGCCTTGACTACGGGCTTGCCGTAATACGAGGAGAACTCGAAGTCCTCCGCCATGCGCTCTTCTTTGGAACCATCCTGTGCGCCGGCTCCGACGCGGCCGCGCTTGCGTTTCTTGCCGCTGCCTCGCCTGCGCCTAGGCTCCTGCGGCGGGCGGTACTCATCAAACTCGCTCACTTGCGGCCTCCCAACATGAATGCCCCGGCCACGGCCAGCGCCATTCCTCCGATAGCTTTCGCTGCGGTCTTGTACATCTGCGGCAAATCCGCCGTGGGAACGCGTGGATCCGGCGGCAGCCCGTAGACCTCTGGGGAATCGAGCAACAGGAAAATAGAACCCGTTCCACCGACCCCATCCTGGGAATTGGCGCCGTAGAGACGAGCCTCCGTCAGCCCCTGCTCGTGCAGGACGCGCACACGCTCCTTCGCGGCAGCGAGCATCTCCTCGTAAGGGCCGAACTGGATGGAATCCGTCGGGCACGTCTTGGCGCACGCGGGCTGCTCGCCGATCTTGAGTCGGTCATAACACATGGTGCACTTCTGGGCCACGCCCAAGTTCTTGATCGGCATCGCCTGCCCCGGCATGTGGTCAGGTCCCTGGGGTTTCAGCTGCTTCAGCTTGGCCAGAACGTTGACGCCCGCATGATCCGGGACCTCATAATCCACGGTGGCGGTCTTGTCTGCCTTGAGCGTCACGCCGCCGTCATCGCGGCGCTCAATGACGCCGAAGGGACACCCGGCCACGCACGTACCGCAGCCATTGCACACATCATCCTGCACCACGACGGTGCCGAACTCAGAGCGAAAGAGCGCGCCCGTCGGGCACACGTCCAAGCATCCAGCATTGGTGCAGTGCTTGCACACGTCGGAGGACATGAGCCAGCGAAAATCATCGGTATCTGGGGTGACGCTCGGTGCGGACACCGTGGGCAGGCCCAGCGAGACAAGTTTGCGCCCGTCCTCGCGTGCCTGCTCAATACGCTCGTTGTTTTGCTCGATGAAAGCCACGTGGCGCCACGTATTCGCGCCTAGCCCACCGGTGTTGTCATAGGAATTACCGGTGACCGCATAACCCTCCACCGGGTTGCGATTCCATTCCTTGCACGCCACCTCGCAGGCCTTGCAGCCGATACATACCGAGGTATCGGTAAAGAACGCCATTCGCTGATAGGTCTCATAGCCGTGTCGATCGGCCTTTTCGGTCAAGAAATTCGCCATGAGTCCTCCTTAGCTTTCTTTGCCTTCGTAGTCCGCTTCGTTGCCAGCTGTGGAATCATCACCAGTGTTTTCTGCAGAAGCAGTGTTCTCTTCCGTGCTGAAAGCGTCTGAGACATCGAGGATCCGGTTACCCGAATCTACAGTGAGGTGCGCCCGCTCTTGGTATTCGCGCAACAGCTTGACGCGTGCTTCGCCACGCGGACGGCGGCCCGGCTGGATATCGCATGCCCCCACCTTGGAGTTCTGGATGAACACGTTCGGCTCTAGGGTCAGGCCCAACAAGTCGTTGGCGCCATCGCCGGCCACCTCGGTGGTCTCCGATTCTCCGTAGTGATACGGCAAGCCGATCTGGTGGAAGTCCTCACCATTGATGGTGAGCATCTCCATGCGGTCCGTCACCAAAACCTGAGCCTCGATGACGCCGCGCGGGGACACGATGGTGGCCCACTCGCCGTTGACCAATCCACGCTTGGCGGCCAGTTCCTTGTCCACCTCGCAGAAGAGCCCCGGCTGCAACTCCGCCAAGTAAGGCAGGCGGCGTGACATCGCGCCCGAGGTGTACATCTCCGTCAGACGGTAGGTGGAGAAGACAAACGGGAACACGTCCTCGCCCCGCTCCCCTGGCTCGGGGCGGGAAAGGTTGTCCGCGCGTTTGATAGTCAGGCGCGTCGGTGACTGCTGCTGCTTGTACAGCGCGTTGTGCACCGGTGATTCTTGCGGCTCGTAGTGAGTCGGCAGCGGTCCGTCGGACAGCCCCTTCGGCGCGAACAGCCAACCCAAGCCATCCGGCTGCATAATGAAGGGATCATCACCGTCCAGGGCGTCGGGGCCGACGGCGTCGACAGGCGCGACGTAGTCCGGGCGCTTGGTCACCGGGAAGTCCGGGACATCATCGCCGACCCACTTGCCCTGGTCCTCGTCCCACCAAATGTACTTCTTGCGCTCCGACCACGGAGTGCCATCCGGCTTGGCGGAGGCGCGGTTATACAGAATGCGGCGGTTGGCCGGCCAGACCCAACCCCAGTCGAGTGCTACTTCATTCTGCTCCGAACCCGGAACCTTCTTCGCGGCATGGTTGATACCGTCCTTGTACACGCCGGTGTAGATCCAGCAGCCGCCGGAGGTGGAACCGTCGGCCCGCATCTCCGTAAAGGCCGGCAAAAGCTGGCCCTTCTTAGGCCCATCAAGGTAGTAGCCGTTGATCTCACGCAGAATCTCATCCGAGCTTGGATCGCCGTGCTCATCCTCGGTGTAGTCCCAGGTGACAGACTTGATCGGCAGATCGCGCGGATCAGTTGAATCCGCGAGGCGCGCCCGAATCTTCTTGCCCAGCTGGTAGAAGAACCAGGCCTCACTGCGGGCCTGGCCCGGCGGCGGAGTCGCCTGGAAGCGCCACTGCACCATGCGCTGAGTCTGGGTAAAGGTTCCGGACTTCTCCACGTGCGTTGCCGCCGGCATGAGGAAGACCTCGGTGGCAATCTCCTCGGTCTTGAGCTCGCCGTTCTTGACTTCCGGCGAATCCTTCCAGAAACTTGCCGTTTCAATCTCCTGGAAATCGCGGACAACCAGCCACTTCAGCGAGGCGAGCCCGCGGCGCTGCATGCCGCCGTTGGACTGCGCCACCGCCGGGTTCTGGCCAAAAACAAAGTAGCCTTCCACCTCCTTGCGCAGCATGGCCAACAAGGTCTCATACGTCGAGTGCGCACCGGACAGGCGCGGCATGAGGTCAAAACCCCAGTTATTTTCCTTGGTTGCGGCGTCGCCCCAGTAGGACTTCATGAGCGAGACCGCGTAGTTCTCACCCAGCTGCCAGAAACCCTTCTGGTCTTCCTGCCGGAAGGAATCCAGGTAATCTTCCCAGGTCTCCTGATCCGCGTGCGGCATGGGCAGGTAGCCCGGCAGCGAGTTAAAGAGGGTCGGAATATCGGTCGATCCCTGAATCGAGGCGTGCCCGCGCAAAGCCATGATCCCCGAGCCAGGTCGGCCCACGTTGCCCATGAGCAGCTGCAGGATCGCCGCGGTACGGATGAACTGTGCACCCAGGGTGTGCTGGGTAAAGCCCAGCGCGTAGGCGAAGCACGTAGTGCGCTCCGGGGTGGAGTTCTGCGCAATCGAGTCCGCCAAGTAGTAGAAGTCCTCCGGCGAAATGCCACAGGTCTCTTCCACCATCTCCGGGGTGTAGCGCGAGTAGTGGCGCTTGAGAATCTGGAAGACCGTATTCGGATCCTCCAGCGTCATGTCCTTCTCCACGTTCCACGAGGAGCCCTCAGGCTTTCGCACGTACTGCCACGAGTCCGTGACGTACTTGCCCTTCTCTGCGTCGTACCCGGAGAACAAGCCCTCCAAATCCTCGGTGTCCTGGAAATCCGGCGAGATGATCGACGCCGCGTTCGTGTAATTCACCACGTAATCGTGGAAATACAGGTCATTATCCAGCACGTACTTGATAATCGCGCCGAGCAACACCACGTCCGTGCCTCCGCGAATGCCGATGTGACGGTTCGCAAAGGCAGACGTACGTGTGTAGCGCGGATCCACGTGGATAATGCGCGCACCACGCTTCTTGGCTTCCACGACCCATTGGAATCCCACGGGGTGGCATTCCGCCATATTAGAACCCTCGATGACGATGCAGTCCGCATTCGCCATATCCTGCAGCGGTTGGGTTGCGCCGCCGCGGCCAAACGACGTTCCTAGACTAGGAACAGTGGCGGAGTGTCATATACGCGCCTGGTTTTCCACCTGAATGGCGCCGGTGGCGGTAAACAGCTTCTTGATAAGGTAGTTCTCCTCATTATCCAGCGTCGCACCACCCAGGCCCGCAATGCCCATGGTGCGGTTGAGACGACGCCCATGCTTATCGACGTCCTCCCAGTGCCTCGCGCGCGCCTCCACGAAACGGTCCGCGATCATATCCATCGCGGTTTCTTCGTCGAGCTCCTGCCACTCGGTGGCATAGGGAGCTCGGTACTTGATCGTGGTGATGCGTGTCGAGGAATTAATAAGCTGCTCAGAAGCAGAGCCCTTGGGACACAGGCGGCCGCGGGAAATCGGGGAATCTGGGTCGCCCTCGATTTGGATGACGCGGTCATCCTTGACATAAACGCGCTGAGAACAACCCACTGCGCAGTAAGGGCAGACCGACTGGACGACGCGGTCCGCGTCAACGGTGCGTCCGCGCAGGTCTTCACTCTTAGCCGACTGCGTGGACACGTCGCGGCCGAAGGCATCCTTGTTCCGGATTTGGCGCACAACGGGCCAATTCAGTGGGCTAAAACGTGACATGCTTTAAACCTACTGGCTTGGCCTTGCGTTTTCCACCCTGTTCAAGACCAAAAAATACTGAGCAAACCCAAAACGCGAAAAGCTGGAGCTTTGCAGCTCCAGCCTCTTAGCCCTTAACCGAGATTACCTGCGGGTCTCGGTGATGCCGTCGGTATCGATCTGCTCCTTGCGCAGATCCTCGGTGTGGGTCTCGGTGTCCTTGATGGTCTCCTTGGAAAGGTTAACCTTCTCCACCGGGACGGTCTTCTTCTCTACATTCACGCGCTCTTCGTGCAGGGTAACGGAGGCTTCCTCCGCGCCGTTATCACTGATGGTGCCGGTGTAGTTGGCAGCGTCAGCCTCGGAAATCGGGGTGCGCTCGACGCGAACCTCTTCGCGTTCGACCGGAACCTCGACGGTCTCGGTATCGGTCACAACGTACTTGCGCAGGCGCGCCTCACCGGTGGCCACACGCTCCTTGTTGACGTCCAGGCGCTCTTCAGAGCGGATAACCTCACCCTCGTTGTTGGTGACGCTATTGTCGGCGGCAGCGGCGCGCTCGGTCTCCTCCTTCGCATGGGCACCTGCTCCAGCACCAGCGCCCGCAACGCCAGCGCCAGCTGCACCCGCACCGGCAACACCGGCACGCTCATCACGCTCGTCACGGTAGGTGGTTACGTCCTGTGCGTTCTCGAGGTTGTAGTGCTTGAAGATGTCCGCCTGCGCCTCAGGAGTCAGCGGCTTATCGGAGTCAAAGTCCGGCGCGTTCTCGATGCGGTCCTTGGAGAAGGCCAGCTTGAGCTCATCACCGGTGAAATCGTGACCGCGGAGCGGAACCAAGCTGGAGCTCATACCGAACAGACCATGGTTGACCTCAACGAAAGTTGGCTGACCGGACTGCTCGTCGACGAATACTTCCTTGACGGAGCCCAGCTTCTCGCCGGCCTTATCGTATGCGGTTGCGTTAAACAGATCCTTGATGTTCTTACCCATTGTTTCTCTAAACCTTTCTACATTTGGTCTATATTGAGATGGCAAACCATAGCTTTAACTTCTACCCCCATAAGTCAAAGGAAATTGGGGGACGATTTGCTATTTCGTTTGCGTCGCCACCCACCATACGGACGAAACAAGAATGCGCCACCGCAGCAACCCCTTCTTGTGCCAAAATCGCGCTTAGCCGCAGGTCATATTAGCTATAACGATTGGATTACAGACTAATTGAGCATTTCAAACGCCCGTTAGCCCGCCATCTCGCTCCCCGCCCCCACACCCGAGCCGAGACTCAAAGCCATTAACTTGCGCTCGCAACATAGCACTCAACAACAGCCCTCTACGCAACCCTTTACTACCCCCACAGGCAAATCCAATAAATGTTAGCTACCCCCACCCCAGTTTTCAGATTCGTTAAATGGTCTACTTTCCCAATCATCACACCGCCATATCTGAGTACCCTGAACACCATGAACCAAACTAAACACTTCGAACTCAAAGTCCCCGGCGGCAAGCTACTCGTCGTCGATCTCGATATTGACGCCGACAGCACCGTTACCGCAGCCAAGGTCTCCGGTGATTTCTTCCTCGAACCGGAGGAAGCCTACGAGGCACTAGCCCCAGCGCTGGTCGGCATCACTACCGCCACAAGCACCGAGGACATCCAGTCCCGCCTCGATGCCGCGCTTGCGCGAATCGATTCACCCGTAGCTCTCCACGGCTTTGATACCCATCACCTAGCTGTCACGGTCAAACGTGCGCTGTCAGGCGGTACCGACTTCACGGATCACAACTGGGAAATCTTGCGCCCAGGGGTTCTGCCCACCCCAGTCAACGTTGCCCTTGACGAAGTCCTCCTCAACGAAGTCGCCGAAGGAAAGCGTGGCCCCACTCTGCGCTTCTGGGAATGGGAAGACCGTGCCGTCGTGTTCGGTTCCTACCAGTCCTATGCCAATGAGTTGGACCAGGAGGGCGTCGACAAGCACGGCATCGTTCCGGTGCGCCGAATCTCCGGTGGTGGTGCGATGTTCATGGAGGGCGGCAACTGCGTGACCTATTCCCTGTACGCCCCGGAGTCGCTCGTGGCCGGTTATTCCTATGAGGCCAGCTACGAGTATCTGGACCAATGGGTACTCGCAGCGCTTGGCAAGCTTGGCGTCAACGCCTGGTACGTGCCGATTAATGACATCACCTCGGATGGCGGAAAGATTGGCGGCGCCGCGCAGAAGCGCCGCAAGGGTGCGGTGCTCCACCACACCACGATGAGCTATGACATCGATGCGGACAAGATGATGGAAGTCTTACGCATCGGCAAGGTCAAGGTCTCCTCCAAGGGCTTGGCCAGCGCAAAGAAACGTGTGGACCCGCTGCGCCGCCAGACCGGCGTGCCCCGCGAGGAAATCATCGACACCATGGCACGCGAGTTCGCCACCCGCTACGGCGCCGTCGACGCTGAGCTTTCCGACGACTCCCTAGCCGCCGCCCGGCGCCTCGTCGACACCAAATTCCTCAACGAAGAGTGGACTAAGCGCATCCCATAATTTGCAGGGGAATTTCTGGGCAGCGTACGGTGTTATAAGCTCTAGTGAACCGATCGGTATAAATCTACCGAACCATTTGGTCCATTTCTATACAACACTGTCTAGAAGGAAAATCTCGTGTCCGACACTTCCTCCCGCGCATCCTCGCGCACGCTGCCCTCTTGGGCCACCGGCTTTGGTGCCCAGGTCATCGCCGGCCTGATCATCGGCCTCATCCTCGGCTTCATCGCCTCCGGCATGGAGTCCGAGTGGCTCTCCGATACCCTTTCTGGCGTTGGCGGCGCGTACGTCCAATTGCTCAAGGTGATGGTCCCGCCGCTCATCTTCGCGGCCGTCGTCACCTCGGTTGCCAACCTGCGCAAGGTGGCTAACGCCGCCTCGCTGGCAATCTCCACCCTTGTATGGTTCGCCATCACGGCCTTCTTCTCCGTCTTGGCTGGCATTCTCGTCGCCCTCGTGATGAAGCCTGGCGTAGGCACGACTGTCGACGCCTCCACCGCCGCCGACCCTTCCAACGTTGGCTCCTGGACCGCCTTCCTCCAGCAGCTTGTCCCCTCCAACTTCTTTGGACTCAAGGCCTCGCTAAGCGACGGCGAAGTCTCCCTCAGTTTCGGAGCCCTCCAGCTTCTTGTCATTTCCTTGGCTTTGGGCATCGCCGCGGTCAAGGCCGGCAAGGCGGCCGATCCTTTCCTGCGCTTTACCGAGTCCTTCCTCAAGGTCATCCAGGTGGTCCTATGGTGGATCATCCGCCTCGCCCCGATTGGCACCGCCGCCCTCATCGGTAAAGCCGTGTCCACCTATGGCTGGGATGCGCTTAGCTCCTTGGGCAAGTTCGTCCTCGCGATGTATGTCGGACTCGCCCTCGTCATTGCCGTGGTCTACCCTGCCGTCCTCGCGTTCAACCGAATTCCAGTCATTGGCTTCTACAAGCGCGTGTGGCCAGTCTTCTCCCTCGGCTTCGTCACCCGTTCCTCGATGGGCGTTATGCCGGTGACTCAGCGCTTTACGGAGAGGGCCATGGGCGTGCCTCGCGAATACGCCTCCTTCGCCATCCCGCTAGGCGCCACCACGAAGATGGACGGCTGCGCTTCCGTCTACCCGGCCATCGCCGCCATCTTCATCGCTCAGTTCTACGGAATTGACCTTTCCCCAACCCAGTACCTCCTCATCATCTTCGTTTCCGTCATTGGTTCCGCAGCTACTGCAGGCACGACAGGTGCCACCGTCATGTTGACGCTTACCCTCTCCACGCTAGGTCTCCCGCTGGCAGGCGTCGGCCTCTTGCTTGCCATCGAACCCATCATTGATATGGGACGCACCGCCGTCAACGTCACCGGTCAGGCGCTGTGTGCCACCATCGTCGCCAAGCGCGCCGGCATCCAAGATCAGGCAACTTGGGATGCTGCCGAAGGCGGCGTCAATGACATCATGAACGCTGACGAGAACGACCGGGAAAACGTGAACGCTTAGAAAGTAAGTGACGTGGAGCACACATAGTTTCTGTACGGTGGAAGCTATGTCCACGTCAACCCAAGCACCACCAGACCCCGATTCCACACAACACCGCAGCGCTATCAAGGCGTCCTTCATAGGAACATTCATCGAATGGTTCGACTATGCGGCCTACATTTATATGTCGGCCATTATCTCCCGGGTCTTCTTCCCGGAGATGGAAGGGCGCCGCGCGCTCATCATGACATTCGCGCTCTTTGCGCTCTCCTTCCTCGTCCGCCCACTCGGCGGAATTGTGTGGGGACACTTTGGTGACAAACATGGACGAATTCAAACCCTGACGGTATCGATCACGATGATGTCGCTGGCGACAGCCGTGATCGGCTTCCTCCCCAGCTATGAAACCATCGGATTCGCCGCCACTCTGCTGCTTCTGCTTTCCCGTATGGTCCAAGGTTTCTCCGCGGCGGGCGAATATGCCGGCGCAGCCACGCACCTCGCAGAAATCGCTCCGACGCATAAGCGGGGTATCTACGCCGCAATCGTGCCTTCCGCCACGGCATCCGGCCTGCTGCTGGGTTCTCTCATCGCGGCACTACTCACCGGCGTGCTTGACGACGATGCTCTCATTTCTTGGGGTTGGCGCGTCCCCTTCCTCATCGCACTACCTCTGGGCCTTTATGGCCTGTGGATTCGCCGCAACGCCGACGAGTCTTCCCGCTTTGAGAATCAAGATGACACGGAAGAATCCCCTCTTCGCGAGGTCATCAAATATCCCAAGGCCCTGGCAATTGCCTTCTCGGGCGCGGTTCTCAACGCCATCGGTTTCTATGTCATTCTGACTTACCTGCCGACCTACCTCTCCCAGGAGCTGGGCATGGCGGAAACACCTGCCTTCATAGCGTCGTCGGTCGCTTCCGCTTTCTATGTCGGCTTCGCACTTCTCACCGGCCTGCTATCAGACCGCCTGGGTCGCCGCACGACCATGCTGTGTGCTGCACTTTTCATGGGACTCTTCATTGTTCCTGCCTTCATGCTCCTGGACGGCGCTGGGATCCTCCTGGTCATCATCATCCAGGTGTGCCTCGGCGGCGTACTTGCGCTTAACGACGGCGTCCTCCCCTCCTTCCTCTCCGAACAGTTCCCCACCCATGTTCGCCTTTCCGGCTTTGCTCTCACCTTCAACACGGCAAACGCTGTCTTCGGCGGCACAGCGCCCATGATCGCCACTTGGCTCATTGACAAAACCGACAACCAACTCGCCCCGGCGTATTACCTTGTTGCCGCCGCAATCATCACCGGCGGAGGCGTTCTCTTCGCCTCCAAGCGGAATCGCCTAAAAGAGATCTAGCCCACCGCCTCGCTCTCCCCCTCCTGGTAGTAACTTCCATCAACGACCCACACTTGAGCTTCAGCGGCAGCGTCAATCGCCCGACCGCTGGCGATCCGAATTGTCGTTTCAGACGACGAGCAGGGCCCCTACACACCCGGCCGCAACCTCAACAAAGAGCAAATCACCAGACTCGCTCACTGCCAATGGTGTCAAAAAGCACAAAGCATTGTCATCCTCGGCAAATCATCCGTCGGCAAAACATACCTGGCCCAAGCACTCCTTACCGCTGCGTGCAGAAACGACTATTCTGCCCGTTTCTTCCGCACAGACACCCTGGCCAACCAGCTGATGGTGCTACGCCATGATGACACAGCACGCATGGAGTTTCTTCAAGACTTACACCTGGCAGACGTACTCGTGCTTGATGACTTCTTAACAACGCCGATTGATGCTGCCACAGCACACCAGCTGCTCAACATTCTTGCTGAGCGCGAACACCGGAGATCAACCATTGTCACCTCCCAGTTCACACCCGATGAGTGGTACAAGTCCATCCCGGATGCTGTCATCGCCGAGTCGATCCTGAATCGGCTTGTCGTTGGCGCTGAGATCATCACACTCGAAGGACCAAACATGCGCCTCGAAGCCAATACGCAGTAGCGGCTCATAGTCAACGCCCGGGTGTTACCCGATACTCACCCGGGCGTTACTGAATACTCACCACAGCGTTACTAAATCCGTGGTCCTAACAGCTATCGCGTCCCCATTCGTGGCCATGTCTCAGTCGTTTAGCAAGCAGGCGAATACGCTCTGGTACGAGATTTTCGATGTCGTCAAAGCCAACTCGCTGGTGGACTACTCGGGGCCGACTCCTGCGGATAACGTGATGGAACGGCTACTTCAGGCACGCTCATAGTTATTGGCGTAGTGCGGGTGCAGTGTGGGCGTAGATGACGACCACTGCAATCAAGGCGATACAGACGGCGAAGGGTGCCAGCGGGTTCCACCCGTAAAGGGCGGTCGAAGCCAGCGGGGCAATCGCGTACGCCAACCCATTATTAGCGTTGATGATGCCAGCCACTGCGCCTTGCTCATCTGCACTCATCTTCAAGGTTGGGCCAGTGTTGTACCCGGGCATCGCCAGTCCCATACCTACCCCCAGCACGATACACCCGACAACCAGTAAAGCGTGCGAGGAGGTAGGCCAAATGAGCACAGTTGCAACTAGTGTAATGGCCAGACCAGTACGTAAAAGCTTCGCTGCTCCCCACCCTGTCTTTGGAGCAATCACCGCTTGGGCAATGATCATGGTCACGCCCATGATGGTCAGGTAAATCGCGGAAATACCTGCGGTCGCAGTTGCCGACAGGGCGAAGCGGTCTTGGACAGTGAATCCAAAAATCGTAGCAACAGAAGAAAACACAAGAAACATCACCAGACCAGTTGCTAGCCAGGGAGCTACACGCGGATCAGTGAAGCGAATCCGTTGAGGCTTTGCAAAAAGTTGCCCTCGGCTTTGAGGTGCGAAACTCACCAAGAGAACAACCAGACCAATCACCATCACAACGGGCATGACCACCAAGGGCAAGAGCAGGCCACCAGCAGCGGCTAACACACCTCCAGTAACACCTCCAACAATGGAGGCCATCCCTTGAGCCGCTCCAATCATGCCCAGTGCTTTTACCCGCCCGTTCTCGCTGGCAGCATGCGTGACCAGGTGGGCTTGCGCGGTCGGGGCGATCGCTGAAATCCCTCCACCATAGAGCAAACCACGAGTGATCACAACACCAAAAACTAGTCCGACACCGCCAACTACCTGGTTCATCCCCAGGTAGGAGACAATACCGAAGGCGCTCAAAGCGATGATCGCGATCACAAGCCCAGCAGCGAGTACACGTTTAGCGCCGACACGTTGGGAAGCTCGCCCCCAATAAGCACTCAAGCTCGCTAGTACAATCGCTGCCAAAGAGATAGTGGCGCCAATATGCCATTCCCGCAATCCCATCTGTCGTGACAGTGGCGCGATGATCGGATTGAGAATCATTTGCCCCATAAAGGCGAGAAAAACGATTCCCACTACCAGGTTCGCTTGCGCTCCTGGATCAATAGAGCTCTGTGTCGGCTTATTACTACGAGGGTCGGGCATCACTACACTCCATTACTAGAACACTGTTTCACTTAGGGATATTGTAGAATGGTGTTCTAGTAAGGGTCAAGGAATAAGTTAGGGTCACCTTATGAACACTGTGCTAACGGGGCGAAGGGCTGGGCTATCACGCGAGCTGATTGTCAAACAAGCTGTACAGTTAAGCGCGATCAGTGGCGTTGAGGGATGGTCAGTACGGGACATTGCCCGTGAACTGGGCGTGGTTCCCTCAGTGATTTATCATTATTTTCCAAACAAGGAAGCCATTTGTGATGCTGTTGTAGACCGGGTATGTGTCGGGATTGAAGTTCCCGACCCGGACCTTGAATGGAAAGCCTGGTTTCGAGCTATGGCTCACAATCTACGCCCCGCATTGTTAGCATATCCGGGGATTACCGACAGGTTCGCGCGGGGCAAGTTCACCGAACAGTTTTTGCCGATGATCGATGGAGCCTGGGCCAAACTACAAGAAGCTGGGTTTGGTGACAATTCGCCTGTGGCCTACACAATTATCGCGAACTCGATCATCCACACGATCGGAGCGAGAAACCTGCGCGCATCCAATCAAATCCAGCCTCGCCACAACCTGCACGAAATGCTTGTCAGGCTTGAGCCTATGATGGCTCAATCTGTTGGACTGACCAGTATTGTCAACTCTTACCTGGAGCCTCTCTCACACCCTGATGAAGAAGAAGCGATGTCCGAGGAATACTACGACCTCGTCATCGATGTGATCCTAGACGGCATCGAACACACCCTGCTGCCTTAACTCTGACCCACTTCTCAATCATCGTCTTAGTGAGCGCCCGCACAGCTGTGTACTTCAACACAGCGGATGTAGCCCAGTTGATAAGCCGGGTCAGTTCACGTTCACCCCTCGCGTTATCATGGTCACGGAGACGGTTAAGTAGTTCTTCCTGATACGGATTATTCATGGTGTGCCCTTCATCCAGGTATGGGTAAAGGGGGCCAAGGCACACACCCTGACCCCCTTCGCTGCCTGCTACGGGCTAGCGTCTACTCGGTAGCACCCGCCGTGGTCGGCTCCACCACATCCTGTTCAGCCGTCGCCAGCACCTCCGGGCGGAACACGGAACCGCCGTACACCTGGAGGCCCGTAATCGCACGGGTGAAACGGAACGGCAGCATGGACGATTCCGCCACCTCCGTGATCTGGTAGCCGAACGGGGTAGCCATCGGGTGGCCCGCAATGACCACCTCACGGCCCGCCACCGTCGGCACCGTCGGCGCGGAAATGATGCGGAACCCGAGCAGGCGACCAATCTCACCGTTCAAGAGATTGCTGTTGTTCACTGCCTTGTCCAGGCGCTCGTCGTACAGCAACGCCGATTCCATCTCCGGGCCAACCATCACGAAACGGTCAGTCTTCGGAACCGAAGTGGCGTTGAGTTTCTTACGCAGCACCACCAGCGTCTTGTACGCGTCCTTCTTCTCAATGTCGAGCGGGAGGGTGCCCACCTTGTTGGAGTTCTTCACTCCGTCCTTCATGAGCTTGCCGATGTAGGTATCGACCTGCTCGGACATGCCTTCCTCTGCCTCGCTGACTGCCTCCGGCTTCACGTCTAGAGCAGACTGGACGGAAGATACCAGCGGAATCTTGAAGTTGAAGTAGTCGCCCTGGTCGGTCTTGAACTTACGCTCTCCGAACTCGACATCTTCAACAATCATGTCTTCGGACTCGTCGTACTTACGGATGGTGGGACGGCTAAGGTTGGTGACAACAACCTCGTCACCCTTACCGCGGATTTCGCCCTCAAAGTCGCAGTTCGTCACACCCTCCTGCGCGAATGCCCAGGTCTGACGGAGCGGCTGCATGAGCGCAGACGCGACAATCGGGCCGATTACCGGATCCCAGTTCTTGTGGGACTGTGGAGTTGCCATAGTGCGTTCCTCCTAGTGGAAACTTTTAGCGGCTGATACGGCCTTCCTCCACTGCCTTGTTGATTTCCTCAAACTTGCCCTGTGCGTACAGGCGGTCGAGGTCATCGGCGGTGAGGATTCGGCCATCGTTGTTGTTCGTGGGGCTGGGGTTCCGCTGGTGCGGGGTGCTACCCCACCCGCCTTGAACTGTGGGAATGAGTTGAGCGTGTTGGTGACGAGTTCGCCAGCCTTACTGTCCCACTCGTCGCTGCCCCACTTCGGGAGATCACCTACACCACGGAGATACGGCACAAGCATGTCGGGGTCTGCCCCGTTTTCCTTCGCCAGCTTGCGTAGGGTGTTGTCCTCGCGCATTCGGTCGAGTTCGGCCTGGAGCTTGTCACGCTCGGCTTCTCGTTCCTGCGCAGCGGCCTTGGCCTGCTTGATTTGTTCCTCCGTGTCTTTGTCGGACGGTTCAAAACCGAGTACCTGCGCGAGTTTCTTCAACGTCGCTGCCTGTTCTTCCGCCTGCTTCGCCTTCACTCGGCGGTCGCCGTTCTCGTTCTTCAACTTGCGGTTTTCCGCTTCGTATCGGGCGAGCTGCTTACGTAGCGCGTCAAGGTCTACGGCTTCGTCCGCCTCGTTGGCCTGCGCCTCGCCTAGGTGTTCACCGGCTTGGGTGTAGTTCCGCTCCACTAAGCCAGGAGGCCTAGCTATTTCACAAGACCGAAAGTGCCACCAACGTCACGGTCGAGTACAACTAGTGGGTGTCACTGTGGCTTTCCGAAGTCCACCACACTGACGTTCCCGTCATTGCGGGGGCGGTACAGAGGGCTCCTGACGGATTGCCCGAAGTCCTCTGCACGAATTGACTTCCGGCCTGATGCCGCTGTACCAACCTGTCCTGATAGGCGGGCGCCTCGTTTGCCAGAAGATGGGCAAGGTTCCCCCTCCCCCTTGCTTTTTGGGAGTCCTCGGCCAGCTACGGGATCGTGCCTGGCCGGTCCTCGGTCGAGTTGTTGTCCGGAGTTGGTGTGCAGCAGTCGGGTTCCCCGCTTTGCCCGGGGCCCTCGCCTGTGGGCGGCGTTCCCTGTCTGATGCGCAGTCTCCTGCGCCGGTTGAGGGCGGCCAATGCCGATGCGAGCACCACGGCTGCGGCGAGGGCTGCGATCAGGGTGCTGTTGTCGCTGATCCAGGCGCTGGCGGCGGCTGACCATACGGCGAGGCTGTTGGCCTGTGCGGTTCCGCCGGTGGCGGCGGGATACCAATACCAGCTGAGGTAGGCGCCGGTTATGGTGAGGATGAAGGCGGCGATGCGGTTGCTGTGCTTGGCCAGGCCGGTGATTCTTCGCCCGAGGGCGGCCCCGGCGATGGCCGTGCCTGCCGAAACGAGCATCAGGACAGTGGCCGAGCCTGCGGCGTAGGCGGCGAAGACCGCGAGCAGCCCGGCGTAGCTGGCGACGGCCTGGGCTTGGGCGATCACGGCCAGGAGCACCCCGAGGGTGCAGCCGAGGGATGCTGCGGCGTATCCGATCCCGAAGGCCACCATGCGCCCGGTTTTGTGACCTGCCCCTGCGGCTTCTTGTGTGCGGGGTTTCTTGGCCCAGGCCGGCAGACGGAGCCGTGGTGTGAGTCCGGTGAGCATGGCCAGGCCCAGCAGGAGAAGGATCACCCCGGTGGCCATTCCCAGCCAGGGCGCTGCGCTGATCAGGGTCCTGGCGCCCGCGCTGACGATCAGCCCGAAGGCTGCCAGGGTCCCGGCGAAGCCGAGGCTGAGCGCGAGCCCGGCCCGGAGCCCGTGGGCCAGACGCAGCGCGAGCGGGCGCGTCCGGGCGTCCCCGATGGTCTGGGCTATCCAGGCGGGCAGGAGGGCGAAACCGCAGGGATTGACCGGGGCAATCATTCCAGCGGCGAAGGCCAGGGCAAGCAGGGCTGTCATTGGGCACCGGCCTTGGTGAGTTCTTCTTGGATCTTTTCCGCAGACGGGTCGGTGGCCCGGAAGGTAACGTCGCCCTTCGCGTCGACCACCACCAGGGTGCTTATGGAGGTGACCTTGTACCGGGTGGTCAGTGTGGCCTCGGTGTCGATGACGGCAGGGAGCTCAGGGGCCTTGATGTAATCGCGGAATCCGTTGATGGTCTCCTTCGGTTCTCGGGGGTCCACGTCCACCAGGAGGTAGTCGGCCGAGCTTCCCAGGGCCGTGGAGGCCTTGTTCAGGGAATCGGCCCCTTCCGCACACTCACCGCATCCGGCAGAGAAGAAGAACAGTGCTGCGGGCTTACCGTCCGGGATGGTCCGGGTAGTGCCGTCAATGTCGGAGACCGTAACAGCAACGGCACCGGCCGCGTCGGGCGACGAACCGCCTGGCGCGGCCGACGGGCCGCTCGGTGAGCTGGCGCAGGCGGTTGTCAGTGCCATGACCGCTGCCAGAAACAGGGCGGAGGCGAGGTGCCTGGGCCGGGGAACGGACAGAGAACGGCGGGATCTCGGGTATGTCATGGTGTCTGGTGGTTCCTTCCAGGAATGGGGATGGGGACTCAGGCGGTGCCGTGGTCGGTGCGGTGGTGCTCGGGGACAACAGATAGGTGAGGGCCTGGTCGGTGGCGGTCAGGGCATTCCTTTGCTTCGGTAGTGGGGGCTGGAGCTCAGGCGCAGCAGGAGAGCTCGGAGACGTCGGTGGTGAAGGCCTTGGCGGCGATCCTGATGCCCTCGGCCATCGTCAGGTAGGGGCTCCAGGCGGCGGCGACCTGCGCGGTGGTCATGCCCGCTTCGAGGATGTAGACGCCGGCGGCGGCGATTTCCCCGGCGTCCTTGGCCACCGCGGAGAGGCCCAGGATCCGTCCGGTGTCGCGGTCCGCGACAACCTTGATGAAGCCGCGGGTGTCGCGGTTGACCACGGCTCGCGGCACGTACTCCAGGGGGAGGACCCGGCACTCGCAGCTGATCCCGGCGGCGACAGCTTCCTTTTCCGTCATCCCGACCGCCCCGATGGCGGGACTGGTGAAGGTGACCCGGGGCAGGTGCCGGTAGTCGACCTCGGCCAGGGCATCGGTGAACGCATTGTCCACGGCCAAGGCGCCGTGGGCCGCTGCGACGTAAACGAACTCCCGATGGCCGGTCGCGTCCCCGGCGGCCCAAACCCGCGGGTTGGACGTGGCCAGGCGGGAATCGACCACGATCTCGCCGGATGCGCCGGTCTTCACCCCGACGGCGTCAAGGTCCAGTCCCTCGGTCACCGGGCGGCGGCCCAGTGCCACGAGGATGCGGGAAGCGCGGAACACCTCCTCGCCCCCGGCCACGTTTGCCGTCACCGAGACCCCGTCCGGGCCGGAGGCCACGGAGTCGGCCATGGCCCGCCGGACCACCCGGATCCCCTCGTCGGCGAACACCCCCGCCAACGCCTTGGATGCCTCCGGTTCCTCCTGCGAGGCCAACCGGGAACGGACCAGCATGGTCACCCGGGAGCCCAGCCGGGAGAAAAGCTGTGCCATCTCCAGGGCAACATAGCCTCCGCCCAGGATCAGCATTGATTCGGGCACCTCGTCCAGTTCCATCGCCGTCGTCGAGGTCAGGTACCCGGCCTCGGCCAGTCCGGGAACGGGCGGCACGTAGGGTGCGGAGCCAGTGGCCACGAGGTAGTGCCCGGCCTCGATCGTTCTCACTGCACCATCCGGGGAGATCACCCGGAGCAGCGGTGCGTCCTGGGTTCCGGTGAACGACGCGTCCCCCGAGATCATCGTCCACCCGTAGTCCGCGGCCAGATCGACGTACTTCTCCGTGCGCATGCTTTCAACCAGCGCGGCCTTGCCCTGAATCAGGGCCGGCATGTCCACCGGGCCCGCCGAGGCCGCCACCCCAGGGAAGCGGGCCGAATCCAACGCCACGTGGCGGGCCTCCGCGGCAGCCAGGAGCGCCTTCGACGGGACGCAGCCCGTGTTCACGCATGTCCCGCCCACGGTGCCGCGCTCCACCATCACGACGCGCTTGCCCAGTCCGGTGGCCCGGATCGCGGCCGCAAACGCTCCGCCGCCGGAACCAATAATCGCCAGATCGAACTTTTCGTTTGTCATTCCAGATGTCTCTTCCCTGTGGTTCAAAAGTTCCTATGGAACCATTGTGAACCTTCCAGTACAATGGAAGGTCAAGTGTGGTGGCCATTGGAAGGGGAATCGGCGAACATGAGGATCGGACAGCTTGCGGAAGCAACCGGAACCACGACCAAGACCCTGCGGTTCTACGAGGAGTCGGGGCTGCTCCCTCCGGCCGAGCGATTGGCCTCCGGCTATCGGGACTACGCCGAGGATGCCGTGGGTCGGGTCGGGTTCATCCACCGGGGCCAGGCCGCGGGCCTCACCCTCGCCCAGATCCGCCAGATCCTCGACATCCGCGACGGCGGCCAGGCGCCCTGCGAGCACGTGCGCGACCTGCTTGACGTGCGCCTCGCTGAGATCGAGCAGCAGATCGCGCAGCTCTCCGTGCTGCGCGACACTATCGCGGACCTCAGACAGGACGCCGCACACCCGGACCCTGAAACGTGCAGCACCGATCAAGTGTGTAGGTACTTGTAATCCAATTGGGCACACCTCCTTAGCAACCACGCTATGCGAGAGTTGCAGCTCGACGAGAGCCAGGATGACAGGATTAACCGCCAGGAGCTATCTATAAATAGGGACTATTTCTTACCTGGAAGTAACATTTTGGCGGTTGAGGATAATACCTTTGGTGCATTTTGAGCCAAAGTAAAAATAGTCCCCTACGGGAAGACGGAAATAAGACCAGTTCCCGGTGGACAAGAACAGTCTTCGCGAGCAGGTAGTTGGTGGGCCCTTGTGTTCATAATTCTGTGCACCATCACCACCATGATCGACAGGCGAAAACCAGGTTCTTCGGGTGGGTTGGCCCGCCTTCGGCCCAGTTGTGTCGGTGATCCAACTGGCTGAGAAAAGCAGGCTCGCCGCATCCGCCGACCCGGCAGGTACCGTCGCGTCCTTCGACAAGTTTGCGCATAATCAGGCCGGGTTGGTAGCCGTCGGCTTCGGCGACCTCACCGGTTAAATCTCGCACCTTGTCATGTGGCATGGGCTCAGCCCGCCAGCCGAAGCCTTCAATAAAGGTCGGTGCATCCTCAATATCGCAGGCTTGGTAGGTGTGGAGTACTACGGTGGCTGGTGGCTTTATTTCACCGGAAAGCAGTTTGATGACTGCCTCAGGGACAGTGATGTCTTCCTTGGTTGCGGTCTGGTGGATGAAGGCATCGAGTTTAATGCCGGTGTCTTCTTCAACCTGCAGTTCCAACCACGCTGAGGTGCCGTTAGAGGAAAACCGGTAGGTATCTTTAGGGCGGGTATCCCGATAGGCGATGGAATCATCCAGTGTTTTACATATATCGCGGACTTTGCGCCTGATTTGGCTACGCGTGGGAAAAGCTTGGTTCGGTTTAGAAGGGGTAAAGAAGTCAGCCAGGAGGGTGTCGATGAACTCTAGGGTTTCATCAGTCAAGGCTGTGAGTGCTGACATGGGTTGATCAATAGCAATGAGGGATTCAATGTCGAGCAGGCAGTGGGTGTCTTGTATGGCTTTGACTTTCGGCAGACTTTCTAGCCGGTGGATAGCACGCAGGCCTGATTTAATGTGGCCTTCCGGCAGTGACCAGGCTGCCACTAGGGATAGTGCGGTGGTGTTGATATCGGCGTCAAGGCTGGGCATGGCCCCGACCCAGGTTTTATAGATGGCTCTTCGGGCTTGAGCACGAGCCATCGCATGTGGATTATTAGGGTTGGTGGTGGAAAAGAAAAAGGTAGGCGGGCGTGTAGCAGTAGTGGTCATGGTCTCCCCCGAGATCAACATGAGTTAGAAGAAGTGTTCTAACCATGATTCTAGTACCACACACCCCACATAGTCATAGCCAGCACTACATTCATGTCAAGTCGTCACTATAAACGGGGGTATCAACCCCAGGTTTAGACTACACGTTCGACATCAGACGCTCGGGGTCCGCGCCAAAACTACAGTACTGGCCAGGGTGATGCTCACGAGGGATCTATTCATAACGCACGTCACCGCGCGCAATGTCCTTGCGCCCATGAACAAAGAAATAGACCACTGAGGCAACCAGCATCAAGGCTGCCAACATCCAATACATGGCGGAGTATCCCGTCGCGGAGATGACCTGTCCCAGCAGAATCGGGCCGAAGCCGATGCCTAGGTCCAGCAGCAAGAAGAAGGTCGAGATCCCCGCACCCATTTCATGCATCGGCACCAGACGCACAGCGATAGCCTGCCCCGCCGGCAGGATAGAGCCATATCCGATACCCACCAAGGCCCCCGCAGCAACAATCTGCCAATCAGCACCAGCCGAAGCCAGGACAGCCAAGCCGGCAATAAAGAAGACGAGTGAAGAGTAGATGATGATGTTGTCACCACGGCGGTCCTGCAGCCTACCCAACACAAAGCGCAGAACGAGGCTCACCACCGCATAAGCCAAGAAGAAGTAGCTAGCGCCCTTCTCCAGCCCCGCGTGGGAGGAATAGCCATTCAGGAAGGTGATAATGCCCGTATAAGCAACACCGACCAAAAGAATGAACACGCCAAAAGGTGCCACCGCTGGGTGCACAATATTCCCCAAGGAGAAGGAGACGCTTCGATGCTCCTGCGCCGGCGCCTTGACGACGATCCCCAGTCCCAAGGCCACCACCGTCAGCGTCAACGCCACTAGAAACACGGAGTTATAGCCGGCGTTGTGGACAATCGCTAGGCCTGCCGCAGGACCAAAAGCGGTGGCCAGCGTCGTCCCCAAGGCGAAGTATCCCGTTCCCTCTGCGCGACGATGGTCCGGGATAACCGATTGAGCCACAGCCATCACAGCCGTCGACGCCACCGCATAGCCGAAGCCGTGCAAGATACGGACAGCAAACAGCAGTGGCAGAGACTGAGCTGGGAAATACAGCGCCATCGCCACAGCCACCACGATGAGGGAGATGACCAGCGAACGTTTCCGCCCAACAGCATCCACAATGTAGCCCGAAAAGAGGCGAGCAATCGTCGCCCCCACCACAAAGGCACTGGACGCAAACCCGCCCGCCGTATCCGAAGCCTGAAACTGCTCCACGGCATAGAGCGCCATGATGGTCACGAGCAGATAGAAGACCGTAAACTGGGCGAAATTTACCAACCACGCAAACACGAATGTCGGCGTAATGAGGGACTGGGATTCAGAGGACGTTTGAGACACCTTCTTCGATAGCGTTATGGAATTAAGACTTCCACACGCTACCAAAGATCAGAGATACTTTCGAATCCAAATCACGGGTTGCACGGCGCTTGACGACGCCCCTACCCGAACAGTTTTCGCAGGTAGTATGAACCAAACTTCCACTCCGGATCCATCTTTTCACGCAGCTCGCAGAACTCATCAAATCTTGTATAAAGTTGAGCAAAGTCGTTCCGGGACAGGGAGTTCATCTTCCCCCAGTGCGGGCGTCCACCGGCCGCGCGGAAAATGGGTTCCAGCTTCGGCATGTAGTCCTGCGGATTCAACGCACGCGGAATGTGGAATGCAATGTACATCGACTCACGGCCCGATGCCGTCGAGAGAGCAACGTCATCCGCGGCCGTCGTGCGCAGCTCCATCGGAAATCCGATGCGCCAATCCTGCTCATCAATGAAGCGACGGATTTCGCGAACGGTGGCGGGGCCGTCGGCAAGCGGCACCGCGTACTCCATCTCGTGGAAGCGCACCCGGCGCGGGCTGACAAACACGTCATGGGCGGCGGAACGGTAGCGATTATGAGAAATGACCGAGGTGGCGAACATATTAAGGGTCGGAATCGTTCCCGGAATCAGGCGCCCCAACGCCAAGGCGGCGGCAAAGGCGCCGTTGCCAATGAGCTCGTCGTCGATAAGTGCTTTGAGCCGTGAGCGGCGCTCCCCATTCGGTTCGAGGCGCGTGTTGGCCTTGACCATCGCGCGGTCGGTATGCGGGAACCAATAGGACTCGAAGTGGTCGACGCTGCGGGAGAGCTCCTCCCAGTTGTCCATCAACTCATCGAAGGCAATGCCGGACTCCTCTGCCAGCAGGTCGAAGGCATCCACACACTGCATTTCGACTTCGACGACCACGCCGAGCGCGCCCACGCTGACGACTACGAGGCGCAGGAGCTCCGGGTCCTCGTCGATGGAATAGGTACGGGTGTTGCCGTCGGCGTCGATAAGCGTCAGCCCAGTGACCGTCCCCGCAAATCCCGTGTAATTGATGCCGGTGCCGTGGGTCGAGGTCGAAATCGCACCCGCCAGCGATTGCGGGTCCACATCGCCCTGGTTAGCCAGGGCAAGCCCAAACGGGCGCAGGAGCCTAGGCACATCCCGCAAGCGAGTGCCGGCCAGGAACCGGACGCGTTTGCGCTGCTTATCGACGCTCACCAGCCCACTCACGTGGTCTAGGTTGAGCATCGTCTCCTCCCCTGCCGCGATGGGAGTGAAGGAGTGGCCGGCGCCCACCGCACGCACGCTGCGGGAGCGGCTAATAATTCCGGGGATCTCGTCTATGCGGGAGGGCTGTACAAACTCCTGCGGTTTCGCAGCAACCGAACCTGCCCAATTGCTAAATGTGGTTGTCATCGGAGTGTCCATCCTTGTCCTCTATAGGTGTCCCATACATCAACGCCGTCGTGCCCGACGGCGAGGAGGCGGTCGACGTTTTCCGTCATTTCGCCGGCCTTGGCGTGGCGGAACCACACCAGGTCCTCGACTTCTAAGTCAGCCCCGCGCAGTGGGGTCTGGACCTCACCGGCGCCCTCAGTACTGGAGTAGCTAAGGCCCGCCGGCCACACCGGTACGGGGACGCGCTCCTTCGCGGGAGGGCCGGAGGCGATCCAGCCGCCGGAGTTGACCGTGGCCCAGCCCGGCGCGGGCACACGGGATACTTGGCAGACGAAGAACGCGGCCGCCTTGTGGTTAATGCCAGTGAAATCATCAAAGATCGCTGGCGTATAGAAGCCGGAGCCAGCGGCCAGCTCGGTCAAAGTTCCCTCGGCCGCGGATTCCTGGAGGCTGCCCGTGCCACCGCCGTTGACGAATTCGATGTCCGCCACCTCCCGCGCGGCCGCCACGCAGGCTCGGCGCCGCGGGGCGAGGTCCGCCATGGACTTTGAACGCAACCAACGCTTGACCGCTCCCACTGGACCTGGCAGGCCATCCGCGACGGAGGCCACCTGGCCTTCATAAGCCATGAGCCCCACAAGCCTGTGCCCGCGCCGAACGACTTCACGCGCCAGCGCTGAGACCTGTTCCGGAGTGCGCACGGGCGAGCGCCGCGGGCCGATAACCGCACCCGGCAAGTGGAGCGTGCAATCAATATCGATGGCCACGCGTACAGAACCCTCGAGCAGGCTCAACAGCTCCACGCTATCCACCATGACGGTGATGGATTCGCGCGCCGTGTCATCTGCGGCGAGCTCACGCAGGGCTTGACGGTTAACGCTCGGGTAGGCCACCACGATGTCGCGGAAACCCTCCCCGACCAGATGCAGCGCCTCCGGTACGGAATACGAGAGGATGCCTCGGTAGCCCTCATGCTCGAGGGCACGGCGTAGTGCCGCCACGCTGCGTATTGACTTCGAGGCCACGCGGATGGGCAGACCCCCGGCGCGGGTGGGCATCTGTGCAGCGTTGTAGTCGAATGCATCGAGGTCAATAACGCCGACGGGCGCTGGGCTTTCACCAGACCTGACGAGCGGCTCAACGGCCGAACGCACCTGGGACTGTGGAGTGGTCGCAAGGATTGGCATAGCGTCATCCTAACCACAACTAATTTAGTTTGTGAGACAAATCTCGAAAAACTCATAGCGCCATCCCATATTTTTGGGACAATAGACCGCATGAAAACCTTCACTCAGACACGCCTGCCCCAGCGAGTGCACAATTTCTTGGATACGGACCCCGCCCGCGATGTTCGCGGCACGGGTGAGCAGCACCAGGCTCACGCGCCGTTTAGCGGTGAGGAGCTCTTTAGCTTCCCCGTCGCCACCGCCGGGGACGTCGAGCAGGCAGTCACCTATGCGCGCGCCGGCGTCGGCCAAGGTGACCGCGCCGCCATCCTGCTGCGTCTGCACGACCTCGTCCACGAGAACGAGGAGCTCATCCTCGACCTGATCCAAGCCGAGAACGGCAAGTCCCGCTCCCACGCTTATGACGAGCTGATGGATTTGTATAACTGCGCGCGCTTCTATGCCGTCAACATCTGCAAAGCTTTCGGAAACGACCGCCACCCCGGCGCGCTTCCCGTACTGACCAAGACACGCACGCAGCATTACCCGCTGGGCGTGGTGGGGCTCATCTCCCCGTGGAACTACCCACTGTCCCTGGGTGTGGGCGATGTTCTGGCAGCGCTCTCCGCCGGCAATGCCGTGGTGCACAAGCCGGACTCCCAGACCACGTTGACGGCAATTCTGCTTCGGCGCCTAGCCATTGAGGCGGGCCTTCCGGAGGCCGCCTGGCAGCTGGTTCCCGGCCGGGGTGCCGAGGTGGGTGACGCCCTGGTTCCGCTGGTGGATGGCCTCTCCTTTACCGGTTCCACCCAGGCTGGCAAGTCGATTGCCACCCGGGCCGCGGGGCGCCTCATCCCCACCATGTTGGAGTTGGGCGGCAAGAACCCGATGCTCGTGCTTGACGACGCCCCCCTTAAACCCACCGCCCAAGGTGCGGTACGCACCGCCTTCTCCTCCTCCGGGCAGCTGTGCATGTCCGCCGAGCGCGCCTATGTCCACGAGAGCGTCTTTGAGGAGTTCCTCGCAGAACTCAAGAACGCTCTGGACCAGCAAGTGCTCGGGGCGGCATTCTCCGATGCTGCCACCATCGGCTCACTGACCTCGCAGCGCCAGCTCGATGCCGTGGTCGCCCACGTCGAGGACGCCGTTTCCAAGGGCGCCACCGTGGTTTATGGCGGAAAGGCTCGGCCGGATCTTGGGCCCTTCTTCTATGAGCCCACCGTGCTCACCGGCGTGACCCCAGAGATGGATCTCTATGCCACCGAGACTTTCGGCCCAGTGTTGGCGGTATACCCGGTGAGCTCCGATGCCGAAGCCATCCAGCGCGCCAATGACACCACCTACGGTCTTTCTGCCTCAGTGTGGTCCGGAAACTCCCGCCGCGCGTGGAAGGTTGCCTCCCAGCTAGAGGCCGGCATGGTCAACATCAACGAAGGCTTCGCCGCCGCCTACGGTTCTATCGCCGCGCCAGGTGGAGGCGTCAAGGAATCTGGCCTGAACCACCGCCACGGCATTACCGGCATGCGCCTGTGGGCCAACGAGCGCACCGTGGCCGAGCAGCGCCTGCACCCACTTGCGCCGTCGGAGTACGTCTCACCGGAGCGCTTCCGCCAGCTGGTATCGACGGGCATGCAGCTGATGAAGACCTTCCGGCTCTAATGTAGACAGCCATGAAGGAACTTAACCGCGACGAACTTCTAGCACGCCGGCTCATTGCTCAAGGTCTCGCCCCATCGGCCGCGAGATCACAGCTCGCCTCGGCGCTGGACGTCGCTGAGCATCTCCTCGCTCTGCAGGGTCAGACCTACGATGCCGGCATCACAGCACTTGCCCTTCGCGCCGGCTGCACTGATCAAGAGGTGCTCGGTGAAGTTGGACACTATCGCGTGGTGCGCTGTTGGCCACAGCGCGGCACGCTGCACTTCATGCCGGCCGCCGACGTCCGCTGGATGTCCCGCTTGCTCTATCCGCGCGTGGCCTCCAGCCAGAAATCTCGGCGACCGAGCTTGGGGCTCAGCGAAGACATGGTGGCAGCAGCTTCGGAAGCACTACATGGCGCAGCCACCGAGCCTCTCACTCGCACGGAAGTCTACGAGATTTTCGCTGAGGCTGGAGTGAACCCCACAGAAGGCAGGGGCTCCCACCTACTCCGCGCATTCGGCGGTGCCGGTGACTTGGTACAGGGCCCAAAAGCTGGCAACCAAGAGACCTTCCTCCATGTCGACGCGCTGCCTAGCGTCCAGCGCAAGCCAGAGAAGCCACTCTCAGAGCTAGCCCAGCGCTATGTCGAAGGCCACGGCCCCGTATCCGTAGCCGACCTCCAAACATGGTCCAAGCTCAGCAAATCCCAGGCTGCCAAGGCTCTTGCGAGCACGGAGGCCACGACCGTTAGCCATGACGGGCAGACACTGTGGATGGCGGGCTGGCAGGAGGATGTCACCGCGAGCGAAATCGACGGTGCCTTAAAAATCCGGCTCGAACTCCCCGCCTTCGACGAATACCTGCTGGGCTATGCCCACAAGGAATGGATTGTGCCCGATGAGATCCGAGCAAACGTCCTCACTCGAAATGGCCTCAGTTGGCCGTGGGTCATGGAAGGCGGGCGCGGTGTAGCCAGCTTACGGCATCCGTAGGATGCGGCGATGAACCGTTCCTTCGGGCTCGACATGGATAAACACTTCCGCGCCGGGAAAAAGCTCATCGATGGTGTCTTCGATGCGGTCGGCGATTGTGTGCGAGTGCAGCACCGTCCACTCGCCGGGAACATCCATGGTGAGGTAAACAAGGCGCTGGCGCCCTGCCGCGACCGTGCGGCGTGAGGTAAAGGAAACATCGTGACGGCCCTCCAGCTCATTGAGAAGCGCGTCCAGCTGGGCGTGCTCTTCCTTCGGTAGAGACTCCGACAACAGGGAGCTCAAGGATTCCTTGAGCAGCTTGTACCCAGTCCACAAGATGT
The DNA here is from genome assembly GCF_037850265.1 of Corynebacterium hesseae. NCBI lineage: Bacteria > Bacillati > Actinomycetota > Actinomycetes > Mycobacteriales > Corynebacteriaceae > Corynebacterium > Corynebacterium hesseae. Next base: position 1,041,346 of record NZ_CP137211.1, on the reverse strand, counting down.
TAATGCCCACTGCCAGCGCAATGACGGGATCCAACCACAGCCAGCCAGTCAGTGCGACCGCACCAATGCCGAGGAGGACACCGACGGACGTCCAGACGTCGGTAAGCAAGTGCTTTCCGTCCGCCTGCAAGGTAGCTGAGCGGTGTTGCTTGCCTGCGCGCACAAGCAGGAGGCCCACGCCCAAGTTCAGCAAGGAAGCGATGAGTGACAGTAAGAGGCCGAGCCCAGGTTGCTCCAGCGGCTGCGGAGCCAGAAATCGGCGGATGGCCGTGTAGATGATCATCGCGGCGGCCACGAAAATCATCGCGCCCTCTACCAACGCGGAAACATACTCGGCCTTGCCGTGGCCGAACTGGTGGTTTGCGTCTGCCGGCTTCGCCGCAATTTTGATAGCCACAAAACCCACGACGGCGGCTACGAGGTTCACGCCGGATTCGAGGGCGTCGGAAAGAAAGCCCACCGACCCCGTCACCGCAGCAGCGATGACCTTGAGCGCGATCGTGGCAACTGCGGTGGCGATGGAGAGCTTCATGAAGCGTTCGAGCAGCAGTTGCTCGGTTGGAAGAGACATGTGTGTCCTTCTATATGTCCTTCGCTGAGGAAAATTTCTATTTACCGTGAGTCAGGCTACCAAAGGCGAGTGTGCACGTACTGTTCACGCATTGTTTACCGCGTGTGGTCGTAAAGTACATAAACCGTCGTTAGTTTGTACTTCATGTCCAAAGACATATCTCCCCCAGTTCTCCTCTTCGATTTCGACGGCACCGTTAGCCTGGGCCACGGGCCCGTGCTGGCCTATGCCCGCCACATCGGGGAGGCAACCGGAAACCACTCCATCCCCCACACCGCCGAGCACATGCTCTCAACGAACGACGCCTCCCTAGTGCACTATCGCGACGGCTACGACCTCGTCCGCAGCCTCGCCGCGGATTGCGATGTCCCGGAGGACTCCTGTCAACAGGCCTACATGGCCTCCCGACTAAACCTTGCGGACACCGGAATCAAAGCGCCCGAAGGCCTCGCCGAGTTTCTAGGCTCGTATCCCGGCCGCGCGGTTCTCGCCACCAACTCCCCCGAAACTGGCCTCGCAGAGGCGCTAAAGGTTTTGGGGCTGAGCAACTCCTTCGACGCCATCTACACGAGGGTGGGCAAGCCCGACGGCTTGACTCGAATCCTCGAATCTGATTCCCCCGATAGCCCCATCATCGCTTTCGGCGATATCTGGGATTTCGATCTCGCTCCCGTGGCTGCCCGTGGCGGGCGCACCGTTTTATTGGAAACACCGTTCGCCACCCCCGCAGACGCCAACCCCACGTGGCGCGCTCAGCGCGTCACCGACATCTTTTCTGAACTATCTTCCGCCTTCTAGCACTCCCCCCCTCGACACAGAAAGACATTCTCATGCGCCGTTTCACCGCCCTCGCTGCCTCCGCCCTTGCACTGTCGCTCTCCCTGACCGCTTGCTCCTCTGATTCCTCCTCAACCGATGACTCGAACTCCCCCGACAAGCTCACCCTCGCGCTCATCCCGAACGAGAAGGTCAACGATCTCGTCACCACCGCAAAGCCGCTGACTGACTACCTTTCCGAGGAGCTCGGCATCGAGGTCGAGGGGGTCGTGACCAAGGACTACCAGGCCGCCGTCGAGGCCATCGGCTCCGGCCAGGCAGATATCGCCATCGCCTCCGCCGCGCAGCTGGCCTCCGCCGAAGACATGTACGGCGCTCACGCCGTGCTGCAGGACGAGCGCTTCGGCGCGGATTCCTACGCCGGCCAGTTCGTCACCAACAACCCCGACAAGTACTGCGAGGACGAGCCGGTGGCCTCCACCTATGCTGCCAGCGGTGCCGACTACCTGTACTGCAACGGCACCGCCACCCCGGAGGAGAACAAGGGCCAGGGTCCGAAGGGCCTCGAGGCGCTCAAGAAGATCGATGGGGAGACCACCGTCGCCATGCTGGGTGCTACCTCCCCCGCCGGATACCAGCTGCCGGTCATGGCCATGGAATCCCAGGGCATCGACGTCGACAGCCTCAAGAAGGTGCCAGTGACCTCCAACGATGCCTCCATCATGGCGGTCTACAACGGCGATGCCGAGGTGGGCTTCAGCTTCTGGGATGCGCGCTCCACCATCGACGCATCGGAGGCGCCAGATCTGGCTGAGAAGCTCGTGGTCTTCGGCTACACCGACATGTACCCCAACGGTGGCGTCGTGATTTCTGATGAGGTGCCGGAGGATCTGCGCGGCCAGATCACCGACCTCATGGACGGCTTCTCCGAGGTTGACCCGGATACCATGTCCGCCATCTTCGACATCACCGACTGGGTTCCCGCCAAGCAGGAATCCATCGATATGGCGCGCAAGGTCAACGAGCGCTTCGCCCAGTAGCCTGACGCCCCTACTCAGAAAGGCTTCACCCATGACGGAGGAGAAAGCGTGGGGAATCCGCTTCGAGAATGTCTCGGTGCGCTACCCCAACGGAACGCTGGCGCTTGACGATGTCTCCGTGGACATCGCTCCCGGCGAATTCGTCGCCATCGTCGGCCTGTCCGGCTCTGGCAAATCCACGTTCATCCGCAGCATCAACGGCCTCGTGCAACCGACATCCGGCAAGATTTTCGTCGGCGACCACGAGATTTCTGCGGCGAAGGGAGCGCAGCTGCGGAAGCTGCGCGGCCGCATCGGCATGATCTTCCAGGAGTTCAACCTGGCGGACCGCGCGAGCGTCTTCTCCAATGTCCTCGTCGGGCGCTTTTCTCACAATCCCAGCTGGCGCACCCTGTTGGGAATCTCTACCGCCGAGGACAAAGCAATCATCGCCGAAGCCCTCGACTCCGTAGGGCTCCTCGACAAGGCGTGGAATAAGGCCGGCGCCTTATCAGGCGGCCAGAAGCAGCGCGTGGCCATCGCCCGCGCCCTGTCCCAGAAGCCGGCGATCATGCTGGCCGATGAACCCGTCGCCTCCCTAGACCCGCCCACTGCCCACTCCGTGATGAAGGATCTACGCCGCATCAATACCGAGCGGGACCTGACCACCCTGGTGAACCTGCACCTGGTGGATCTGGCGCAAGACTACGCCTCGCGCATCATCGGCATTCGCCACGGCAAGATAGTTTTCGATGGGCCCGCCGCGGGCTCCACCGTGGAGGATTTCGAAGCCATCTACGGCCGGCGCATCCGCGAGGAAGACCAGCTGGGAAGTCAGGAGAGCCGGGCATGACGGCGGTACTTCCCCCACGGCAGCGCAACTGGCCCGGCATCCTTGGCGGGCTGGCTGCTTTTCTCGCGCTCACCATCGCCACCTGCGTCCCCGCCTGGGGCGGAATCGAGATCGACTTTGGGCAGATCGCTCGCAACTGGCGCAACGGCGCCGACCGCTTGGCCCTGATGTTCAGCCCCGACTGGTCCATCCTCCCGCGCACGTGGGAGCCGATGCTTGAAACCCTCGCCATGGCCGTCGTCGGTGCCGCCATCTCCGCGGTCATCGCTCTGCCCCTATCCCTGTGGGCGGCGCGGCCCACCAACCCATCGACACCGTGGCGCTCGCTAGTGCGCGGCATCGTCAACGTTGTCCGCGCGGTGCCCGACTTGGTCTACGCCACCATCCTCGTGGCCATGCTCGGCGTCGGTGCCCTGCCCGGCATCATCACGCTGGTGCTCTTCGACGTCGGCATCGTGGTCAAGCTCGTCTCCGAAGCCATCGACTCCGCAGATGATTCTTATATGGAGGCCGGCCGCGCCGCCGGCGGCACGCAAACCCAGATCAACCGGGTTACTGCCCTGCCGCAGACCTGGCCGGTCTTTGCCAGCCAGGTGATCTACTCCCTCGAGCTCAACGTCCGCATCTCCGCGGTCCTCGGCCTCGTGGGCGCTGGTGGCATTGGCCTGCTGATCGACGAAGTCCGCGGCTTCTACCGCTATGACGCACTCTCCGCCATCGTGCTCGAGCTGCTCGTCGTGGTCATCGCCCTGGAGATCGTGTCCGTCAACCTGCGAAAGAGGCTGCGATGAGCACTGCACATGTACTTCCCTCCCGCTCCCGCAGCTGGGGAGTCTTCGCTGCGTGGGCCGGAATCCTTATGATTTTAGCGCTGTCCTTTGGCTACATTCGCGTTGATCTGACGGCTCTTAAAGATTTGCCCTCGAACATCTGGCACTACCTCGTGCTCATGTTCTCCAACCCGGACTGGTCCAAGCTGGGTGAGGCCCTCCTGCAGACCTGGCGCTCCGTGGCGATGGCCTGGATCGGCGCGCTGCTCGGCGTGTTCCTCTCCACCATCCTCGGTGTCCTAGCTGCCAATACGGTCTCCCCGGGGTGGGTATGCCTACCACTTCGCGCGCTGTTTGCCATCATCCGCGCGGTACCGGAGATCATCATCGCCATCATTATCCTCACCGTCACCGGGTTAACCCCGTTTACGGGCGCGCTAGCTCTGGCCATCGGCGGCATCGGCACGCACGCGAAGTGGACCTATGAGGCCATTGAAACCGCACCGACTGGCCCGGCCGACGCGGTCAAGGCAGCCGGCGGCAGCCTGGCAGAAATGGTGCGCTGGGGAACCTGGCCCATTGTCCAACCGGAGCTGGCTTCGCTCGCGCTCTACCGTTTTGAGATCAACGTGCGTACCTCCGCGGTCCTCGGCCTCATCGGCGTGGGAGGCATCGGTGACATGCTCACCGGCTATACGCAGTACCGCCAGTGGGACGTCGTCGGCGTCCTGCTCATCGTGGTCATCGTCATCACCATGTCCATCGACGCCATCTCCGGCGCTATCCGCCGCCGCATCGTGGCCGCCAAATTCACCTGATAGATACCCCTATGACTGATTCCGCCCCACTCTCCGCGCATATCACCACGCGCATGCCGAGCCTGCAGCCCATCGAACAACGCGTGGCCCAGGCAATCCTCGAAGACATGGACTTCGTCCTGCACGCCACTGCGGACCAGCTGGCGGCCAAGGTAGGCACGTCCCGTACCTCCGTCATCCGCACCGCGAAAGCGCTGGGCTACGACGGGTACCAGCAGTTGCGTGTGGCGCTCACGCAGGAGATTGCGCAGCGCCCCACCCCGCCGGCGGGTGCCGATTCCACCCACGTCGGCCGCATGAGTACCGAGATTGCCTCCTTCAGCAACTACCTGCATGGGCTTACTTCCCTGCTCAACGAGGATGAGCTAGCCGCGACAGTAGAGGCAGTAGCGCAGGCCAAGCGTGTTCTCCTCGTGGGCAATGGCCTCTCTGCTCCCTTGGCGCAGACCATGGCGCTGCGCCTCACAAGCATCGGGCGCCCAGCCGAGTTCGTGGCGGAGGCCATGGGCCAGCACATCGCGGCGACGCAACTAGACGCAGAGTGCGTGTGCCTCGTCGTTTCCGGTTCAGGGTCGACCACGCTCACGCTCAAAGCCGCGACCGCAGCCTTCGAGGCGGGCGCGAAGCTCATCGCGCTGACCTCGTTTACCTCCTCGCCCTTGGCGGAGCTCGCCTCCTACACGCTGGTCATCCCCTCCCCGGATGGGACATTTCGTGCAGAGCTGCAGGATGCCTCGCGCGTTGCTTTTCTGCTGGTGCTTGAAGCACTCGTGACGCTGGTGGATTCCCACCTCGATGATTCCGCGGCACGGCGCACGGTGCTCTCCGTGCTCCAATCGGCGATGGAAGATTAATTTCCCAGGTAGGCGTAGGCCGCGGCGATGAGCGCCTGCGTCGCGGTGCTGAGCGTCGGCTGCAGCTCCGGTGCAAAGCGCGGATTGTGGTTCGGGATGGACACGCCGTCCGTGCGGCCACCGAAGCCCCAAAAGCAATAGGGAGCGCCGAAGGCATCGGGGATCCTCGAGAAATCCTCCGATGCGGTCCACGGTTCCATGTCGAGGACGTTGTCGCTTCCGAGGACGTCGACAAGCTGCGCGCGCACCTTGTTCGTGACTTCCTCATCGTTGACAGTGAGCGGGTAATTATCGCTTTCGGTGATCTCCGGCTCACGTGGGGATATCGCTGCCTGGCACTCGGCGTTGACGATCCGGTGGATGGCCTCAACGATTTGCTCTCGAATCTCCTCGCTATAGGCGCGGACATTGATGCGCAGGGTGGCCGAATCCGGGATGATATTGGCCTTCGACCCCGCTTGCAGCGCGCCGACGGTCAGTACGGCGAACTGGTGAGGATCGACTTCGCGGGACACGACGGTCTGCAGCCGCAACACGATGGAGCTGGCCAAGACGACTGGATCGACGCTGAGGTGCGGCATCGAGCCATGGGAACCGTGACCATAGACGGTGACCGTGAGTGAGGTCGCTGTCGACAAGACCGGGCCGGGCGCAATCAGTACCGTGCCGGCCGGGGCGTTTTTATCAATAAAAATGTGCTGGCCAAAGGCCACGTCAGGCGTGGGGACTTTGCCGGTAAGTCCCGCGTCCACCATGGATTGTGCACCCTCCGCGGTTTCCTCGCCCGGTTGGAAGAGCGCGATAAACGTGCCAGACCAAGAGTCGGTCGCTGTTGCCAGAGCTTCGGTAGCGCCAAGCAAGGCGGTCACGTGGGTGTCGTGGCCACAGGCATGCATAACCTCGCCCGTGGCCGAGTAGTCCAAGCCAGTGTCTTCAGTGACGGGCAGGCCGTCGAAGTCGGCGCGCTCTAAAACCGTCGAACCCTCACCGTTGCGGAGGATGCCGACGACTCCCCCGCCGAATTCAAGCACCTCAACCCCTGGAAACTTCCGGAGCTGGCCCGCAATGACGCCGCGGGTGCGCTCCTCCTCCATGCTGAGCTCAGGATGCTGGTGCAGATCCTTGTAAAGCGTCTCTTGCCACTGCGTGGCCTTAGCTGCGCGGTCTAGGATGTGGGCGATACTCATGCCCACAGCCTACGCGCTATGAGCGCACGAGTTAGCCGCCGATCTTGAAATCGCAGACGTCGCCATCCTGCATGATGTATTCCTTGCCCTCCTGGCGCACCTTGCCGGCGTTACGGGCTTCCGCCATGGAGCCAGCAGCATCAAGGTCGTCGAAGGAGACGATTTCTGCCTTGATGAACTTCTTCTCAAAGTCGGTGTGAATGACACCCGCGGCCTGCGGTGCCGCAGACCCCTGCCTGATGGTCCACGCGCGGGCTTCCTTCGGGCCAGCGGTCAGGTAGGTCTGCAGGCCGAGGGTGGCGAAGCCGGCCTTGGCCAACGTCGCCAAGCCTGGCTCTTCCTGGCCGACAGACTCCAGCAATTCCAGAGCCTCTGCCTCGTCGAGCTCAAGGAGCTCGGTTTCAGTCTGGGCATCGAGGAAGACGCACTCCGCCGGGGCTACGAGCTGGCGCAGCTCCTCCTTCTTGGCCTCATCAGTGAGGACAGCCTCGTCCGAGTTGAAGACATAAAGGAAAGGCTTCGCGGTCATGAGGTGCAGCTCGCGCAGCAAGGACAAATCAATCTCATTGTTCTTGGACGCCGCGAAGAGGGTACGGTCATCCTCCAAGATGGCCTGGGCCTTCTTGGTCTCCTCCACGGTTTCTGCCAGATCCTTGTTCTTGCGCGCTTCCTTTTCCAAACGCGGCAAAGCCTTCTCGATGGTCTGGAGGTCCGCAAGGATGAGCTCGGTGTTAATGACGGAAATATCGTGCGCCGGGTTAACCTCGCCGTCGACGTGGATAACGTTCTCATCAGCGAAGGCACGCACCACCTGGCAGATGGCATCGGCTTCACGGATGTTGGCAAGGAAGGCGTTGCCCATTCCCTCACCCTTGGAAGCGCCCTCGACAATGCCGGCGATGTCCACGAAGGACACGGTGGCCGGAAGGATGCGCTCGGAGCTGAAGATTTCCGCGAGGCGGTTCAGGCGGGAATCGGGAAGCTCCACTAGTCCGACATTGGGCTCGATGGTGGCAAACGGATAGTTCGCTGCCAAGATATCGGAACGGGTCAGGGCATTAAACAAAGTGGACTTGCCCACATTGGGCAGGCCGACGATTCCAAGTGTAAGACTCACGGGGCCAATCCTAACGCACCCCGGATCTTTTAAGGCAAGATGGTGGGGTGAGTTCTGATCAGCCATCCCCCAATGCATCCTCGCCTGAGCTCGCCGCCGCTGAGGCAGCGCTCGGCGGACGCTTCGATGATTCCGTCGACGCCGCTTCGCTGAACGCAGTCTCGCCGCACCCACCAGGCAACCAAGTGGATCGCTCCGTGGTGGTCGGCGAGGTCATCAAGTCCGCATCGCTGTGGGCACTGCGCCTGACCATTATTGGGCTATTCCTCTATGCCTCATTCCGCATGCTGGGCAACTTCTGGCGTGGCATTTTGCCGGTTCTCATTGCTCTCATCATCTGCACTGTGCTTGCCCCTGTTGCGAGCGCCATGCGGCGCAAGGGGTTGCCGTCGGCCCTGGCTGCGGCAGTGACCATCCTCGTGTCTTTTACTGCGGTGGGCTCGCTTTTCATGTTCATTGCTCCGGACTTTGCACGGCAATCCCAAACGCTGTACCTGCAAACTGCGGAAGGCATTCAGCGCCTGCAGCTATGGGCACAGGGTCCACCGCTCAACCTCGATCCGGATGAGATCGGCCAATACATCGATGAGATCGCCCTGTGGCTGCAGCGCCAGGCCGGCTCAATTGCGGGTTCCGTGTTCACAGGAATTGGCACGGCGACCTCCATCGTGGTCACGCTCTTCATCATCGTGGTGCTGACCTTCTTCTTCCTTAAAGATGGCCACAACTTCCTCCCCTGGTTGCGACAGGCCACGGGCCGCCGGACCGGCTGGCACCTCACTGAGCTGCTCACCCGTGTGTGGACCACGCTGGGCGGTTTCGTGCGGGCGCAGGCGGTGGTCTCGCTTGTCGACGCCATCTTCATCGGCCTCGGCCTCGCCCTCATCGGGGTGCCTTTGGCCATGGCGCTGGCCATCATCACCTTCATCGCCGGCTTTATCCCCTTTGTGGGCGCGATCGTGGCTGGTGCGCTATCCGTGACCATCGCGCTGGTCTCCTTGGGCTTTACCAAAGCACTGCTCGTTCTTGGCTTGGTCCTTTTAGTTCAGCAGCTTGAGGGCAACGTACTCTCCCCGTGGCTGCAATCGAAGGCCATGAACCTGCACCCGGTCATCGTGTTGATTTCTGTGACTGTAGGTTCCGCGCTCTTCGGCCTCGTCGGCGGCTTCCTCGCCGTTCCGGCGGCGGCGACCATCGCGGTGGTCTACCGCTACTTCCAAGACATGATGATGCTCCAATCCGGCGAGAGGACCGCCGAAGACTTGGAATTCTCAACGGTCGCCGGTTTCCTCATCGGGCGCTACACACAGCAGCAGGGCGACCGGAAGCGCGAGCAGTGGCTGTCCATCCCGGACCACGCCGCACCCGAAGGCGCTGCGGAAGATGTAGCCCACGACGGCACAAGCCCGCTGGACCAAAAGATCGATGTCGACGTTGACGCAGACTTCAGTGAACGAGATAGCGGTGCCCGAGCGGGAATCAAGCGAGCGATTGGCGCTCTCGAACAGATTTTGCAATCAAAAGACAAGAGCTAAGCCTCCGTGTCCGGGGAGCGTGCCATGATGACAGGCATGACGTCTTCCCTTCCCGTAGTGCTCTTGTTCCTCGGCCTCATCATCGGGGCCGCTCTGGGCTGGCTGGCCCGCGCCTATTCCGCACAGTCCGCCCAGCCATCAGAGGAACACCGTGCACTTCAAGAGTCTCAACGCCGCCAAGCAGAACTCGCCCCTCTAGAGAAGGCCATGGACCGTTTGGGCCTCCAGCTCCAAGAAATCGAGGAGGATCGGGCGACATCGCTCGCAGCACTCAGCAGCCAAGTACAAGCGGTGACCCGCACGTCGACACGCCTGTCTGACCGCACGGACAAGCTGGTCGGCGCACTGCGTTCCCCGAATGTTCGGGGACGCTGGGGCGAAGTGCAGCTCGAGCGCGTCGTCGAGCTCGGCGGTATGCGCAAACACGTGGATTTTGATTCACAGGTGAACGCCCGCATCAATGGCTCGCTCGTCCGCCCCGATCTTGTCGTTCACTTGGCCGGCGGGCGCAGCATTATCGTGGACGCCAAGGTACCGCTCAGCGCCTACCTCGATGCGATGGAGACTGAAGACCCGGAGGAGCGGGCTGGATACCTACGCCGCCATGCGCACCTCATGCGTTCCCACGTGCAGGCACTGGCGTCGAAGGACTATATCGAGGCCTTCTCCCCCACACCACAATTTGTGATCCTCTTTGTCCCCGCTGACACCTTCGTGGACGCGGCCTTGTCTATCGACGCTGAATTGCTCGAGTTCGCCTTCGAGCGCAACATCGTCATCGCTACCCCGAGCACCCTTTTCGCGCTCTTACGTACCGTTGCGGTGAGCTGGCAGCACGAAGAGATCTCGGATAAAGCCCGCGAGGTCCAGCGCCTGGGCCGCGAGCTTTACACCCGGCTCAACACCCTTAACGAGCACTACGACAAGGTGGGCCGCGGGCTGGAGCGCACGGTCGAGGCCTATAACGCAAGCCTGGCTAGTTTGGATTCGCGCGTTTCGGTCACTGCACGGCGGCTCAAAGAATTGGACGTCCCCGCCCGCGTCGACCGTCTGCCCGTGGAGCCGCGCCGTGTCGGTTCTTGGCCGCGGCGCGCCCAGAATGAATAACGGTTTGGCCAACATTCCCGGTAAGCTCTCTGGGCGTGTCAGTTGCCAAAAATCGTCGCCGCCCTCCCCGCCGCGGGATGCCGCTTACCCGAGCGCTTCTCCTCGGGCTCGTCGTAGCGCTCGTGGCTTTGACGGTCTCAGGAGTGCTTGGCAGCGTGGGTCTGCCGTTCGCCCTGATTTTTGGACTGGGATCGCTCGCCGTCACCTGGCTGGTTGAAACCCGCGGGCTCTACATGCTGGTAATTTCATTGCCCCTGCTCTACGCGCTGGGAACCGTGGGCGGTGGCTTCATCAGTTCCACGTCAGCCTTGTCAGAAGGCGCGTCGCCGTTTTCTAAGACCGCGCTTCTCACCACGGCCTTCCCGCTGCTGCAGCACTTCCCCGTACTTATTGTCACAGTAATTGCCTGCGCGCTACTCGCAGTCCTGCGACTGTGGCGCAGCGACAATCGCGCGAAGAGCCGTGAGGCCAAAGCCCAGGAAAAGCGCCGCACCGACGCAGCTTCCGACCTTCGAAACCGCTCCGAGCGTCTTTCCGTAGCCGAGCTCCTTGCTCGTGAAGCCACAGGCTCCGGCCGAGTCCGGGAGCGCGACCGCGAAGAACGCCGCCGTATTCAGGCCGAGGAGCGCGAACAGCGCAAACAAGCCTCCCCCGACGCAGATGAGCGGGAGGAATTCCGCCGTGCCGCCGCTGAATCGGCAGAGAATGCGCGGCGCGCACGGGAGCACTCCCAGCGGTCCTCCCAGCCGCTGGAAGAGAATCTCTACGACGAGGATTAACGCGCGGTGCGTGCCGGACGCAGATCGCGCGGCAAGGAGAACGTGATAGTCTCCGTGGAGGTAGTCACCTGCTCAACGTCGTGGTAGCCACGCTCGTCCAGGAATTCCAGTACCTCACGGACCAGCAGTTCAGGCACGGATGCGCCACACGTCACGCCGACGGTGTTCACGCCCTCCAGCCAAGCTTCTTCGATCTCCGAAGCGAAGTCTACGAGGTGCGAGGCCTTAGAGCCTGCTTCTAGGGCGACCTCGACGAGACGCTTGGAGTTGGAGGAATTCTGGGACCCGACGACGATCATGAGATCACACTTCGGGGCAATGGCCTTCACCGATTCCTGACGGTTCTGAGTGGCGTAGCAGATATCATCTGATGGCGGATTCTCCAGGTGTGGAAAGCGCTCACGCAACTTATTGACGATCTGAATGGTTTCATCAACCGACAACGTGGTTTGCGACAACCAGATGAGTTTCTCATCGTGGAGGAAATCCGGCAGCTTGTCGACGCCGTCCAAGCCATCTACCAAGTGGGTAACCTCTGGGGCCTCACCGGCGGTGCCTTCGACCTCTTCGTGGCCCTCGTGGCCGACGAGCAAGATGTGATAGCCATCGCGCTCAAAGCGCTGTGCTTCCTTGTGCACCTTGGTCACCAGCGGGCACGTTGCGTCCAGCGTTAGCTGCTTGCGTTCCTCCGCTTCCTTGCGCACCGTCGGCGCAATGCCGTGTGCAGAAAATACAAGGTGAGCGCCTTCAGGGGCTTCGGAAGCCTCCTCCACAAAGATGACACCACGCTTAGCCAGGGATTCAACAACGAAGCGGTTGTGCACGATTTGCTTGCGCACGTAGATAGGGGCGCCGTATTTCTCCAACGCCTTTTCCACTGTCTCAACAGCACGGTCCACGCCGGCGCAATAGCCGCGGGGAGCCGCCAGGAGCACCTTCTTTGCAGTTTCAGTCATGGCTCCCAGAGTATCGAAAGTCGCGCGCATACTGTAGTTACAGCTTGCCAGGCTTGGCCGGTAGCACCAGATGTCCGGCACGCCTCTTACACTGGACGGAACATACCCGAGAGACTAGACCACTCAAGAGAAAGGACTGCGCGTGAACCAACCGGCCAATTCTGCGGAAACGCCGTGGCCCGTCGGCAAGGTCAATGACCAAGTCAAAGGCTGGATCGAGCGCCTCGGTTTCCTCTGGGTGGAGGGGCAGATCACCCAGCTGAACATGAAGCCAACATGGAAGCTCTCCTACATCACGTTGCGTGATGTCGAACAGGAAAAATCTGTTCAGTTGACATGTAACACCTCGCTCATCCGCAATGCCCCCTCACCGCTCAAGGATGGCGACCGCGTCGTGGTCTACGGCAAGCCCGCCTTCTACGCCGGACGCGGAAGTTTTTCCCTGTGGGTCACGGAGATCCGCCACGTCGGTATTGGTGACCTTCTTGCTCGGGTAGAGATGCTGCGCCAGCGGCTGCGTCAGGAGGGCCTGTGCGACGCTTCCCGTAAGCTGCCGCTTCCCTATCTACCGAAGAAGATTGGCCTCATCACCGGCCGCGGGTCCCATGCCGAGCGCGATGTGCTCTCCGTAGCGCAGGATCGTTGGCCAGCGGTTCAGTTCGAAGTCATTAACACTGCTGTCCAGGGAGCCACTGCCGTTACCCAGGTGATTGACGCGCTCCGGACTCTCGACGCGAACCCGGAAGTCGATGTCATCATCATCGCCCGCGGCGGTGGTTCAGTGGAAGATCTGCTTCCCTTCTCCGAGGAGGCGCTCCAGCGCGCTGTGGCAGACGCCCGCACTCCGGTTGTCTCCGCCATCGGACACGAACCGGACCACCCGGTGCTCGATGATGTCGCCGATCTGCGCGCCGCCACGCCCACCGATGCGGCCAAGCGCGTCGTTCCTTCCGCCGCCGAAGAGTATGCGCTGATCTCTGAAGCCCGCTCGCGCATGGCGGCAGCGCTGCGCGGCTGGGTGGACAGGGAACGCCGCGGCCTCGAGAGCATCCGCTCCCGCCCGGTCCTCGCCGATCCCATGGTGCCGATCAACGCGCGCCGCGAGGAACTTGAGCGCAACCTCGCGCTGATTCGCCGGGTAGTTACGCACCGGTTGGATCGCGAAAGTAACCAGGTAGCCTCGTTGCGTGCTCGCGTCTCAGCCTTGGGCCCCTCGGCCACACTTGAACGGGGCTACGCCATCGTTCAGGTGCTGCCTCGCGACGGTAGCGGACCAGAGGTTGTCACCAGCTATGCGCAGTCTCCCCCGGGATCGCAGCTGCGCATCCGCGTTGGCGATGGTTCGATTACCGCCGCCGCAATGGCCTCCCAGGCCGCAGATTAAAACGATTTATTAGAGCACAAGAGAAAAGGAATTGACCCCATGACTGACACAATTGGTGCCGGCCAACCCGGCCAGGACGCGTTCCCACCGGTAGAAGAACTGAGCTATGAACAAGCCCGCGATGAACTCATTGAGACCGTAAAGATCCTCGAGCTGGGCCAGATGGGCTTGGACGAGTCTCTTAAATACTGGGAGCGTGGCGAGGCCCTAGCAAAAGCTTGCGAGGCGCACCTCGACGGCGCATCGAAGCGCGTAGAGGAAGCCCTCCGCAAGAATACTGAGGGCACCGATAGCGCAGCCACCAATGCAGAAGCAGGAGAGGATTAAATGAAAATTTACGGCTACCCGGGAGATCGCGTCGATTTCGTCTCCAAGTCGGGCGGAGCGGGATCCATGGTCTTTGGGGATTCACGCCAGCTCGTCGAGGAGTTTTTCGGCCCGCCGCACACCGTGAGCGGAGAGGAAATCAGCTATTTCTCCGGCTCCATCGTCCTGCGTTTTAGCGCTGATAAACTCGTCGAAATTGCACTCTTCCCCGGCAAGTCCCAACACGAAAAGGTCGATGTCTACCTGGGCAAGACGCGCCTGAGTGGGCTCGACCCGGAGTCTCTCACCAGTGCCGCCGGCGATGCCGTCGAGGTGGAGTGGGATGAAACGCTGCAGAGCGTGACGTTCCGCTAACTATTTACTCGCTGACGACGCTGCCATCCTCAGCAATTTGGAGCGGCTCAGCTTCCGCGAAGGCGGTGAGGGCCGTCTCATAATCAGCGTCGGAGGCAGAGCCCGTAAGAACGAGGCGGGCATCGCCCAAGTCAGTAATCCACAGTGGACGCACATCTTTGTCGTCACTGCTCAGGATTTCCACGTCGTGGCCCGCCACCTCACGCCGCTCGGAGTTGCCACGATAGTTGGAGTCGTAGGCCGAGGGGACATCGCCAAGCGCCAACTGCGTCTGCGCCGATTCCACGTAGCCTTCCTCGGCGGTAAGCCAGCTCACCACGGCACCGGATTCGCCGCCCATCTCCTTACGCCGTGCGGCCGTAGGCTGCCAGCCCTCCGGCATGACGGGCTCCCTGATGACGGCCCCGGTGCCGCGCGCCTCCATTTCCAGAAACGTAGCGGCATCCACGTTCTGCACGGGCCCCGGCTTTTCCGGGTTGATCGAGCACAGTCCCGTTGCTCCAACCGCCAGGAACATCATGATGAGGATGACGCCCACCGTCAGGGTGATATCACGCGCGTCCTCAAAAATCTTAGGTTTATCTTCAGATGCCACCCGCCCAGTATGTCACGCCGCCTCCCGCGCTCGCGACAGCGACCTCCCACCTGCCCTTTTGGTAGCCAACTTGACTGAGACCCTCTTCTGGGGGAGGCATTCGGGCTTGGATACGAGGGAAAAGTGGAAGAATGGAATATGTATTCCGGGTTGTCCCCCACCCCGGGCCGAGCCACCTGAAAAGAAAGGGACTAATCACACATGTCTGATAACACGTCTTATATCCCCGATCGCAACCTAGCCATGGAGCTGGTGCGTGTCACTGAGGCAGCAGCACTCGCCTCGGGTCGCTGGGTTGGCCGTGGACAGAAGAATGAAGGTGACGGCGCCGCGGTGGATGCTATGCGCAAGCTCATCAACTCCGTAGAGATGAACGGCATCGTCGTCATCGGTGAGGGCGAAAAGGATGAAGCCCCCATGCTGTTCAACGGAGAAAAAGTCGGCACCGGCCAGGGTGCAGAGATGGACATCGCCGTCGACCCGGTTGACGGCACCCGTCTTATGGCAGAAGGCCGCCCGAACGCTATTTCCGTCATCGCTGCTGCTGAGCGCGGCACCATGTATGACCCATCCGCAGTGTTCTATATGAAGAAGATTGCTGTCGGCCCAGAGGCTGTTGGCTCAATCGATCTCAATGAGTCCGTGGAGTGGAACATCAAATCCGTGGCCAAGGCCAAGGGCATCAAGCCAGCTGACCTGACCGTCGTCGTACTCGACCGCCCGCGCCACGATGACCTTATCCGCCAGATCCGTGAAGCAGGCGCCAAGGTTCGCCTCATCATGGATGGTGACGTCGCCGGCGCCATCGCCACCTGCCAGGACACCAACTCCATCGATATGATGATGGGTATCGGTGGCACCCCAGAGGGCATCATCACCGCATGTGCCATGAAGTGTATGGGTGGTGAAATCCAAGGCAAGCTGTGGCCTAAAGATGAAGCAGAGGCAGAGAAGGCACGCAAAGCCAGACACGACCTTGATCGCGTCCTCACCACCAACGATCTGGTCTCTTCTGAAAACTGCTACTTCGCCGCAACCGGCGTTACCAATGGCGACATGCTCCGCGGCGTGTCCTACCGCCCCAACGGCGCCACGACCCGTTCTCTGGTCATGCGCTCCAAGTCCGGCACGATCCGCTACGTCGATTCCATCCATAAGCTGGCTAAGCTGCAGGAATACTCCGTGGTGGACTACACCAACCCCCACGATAAGGAAAGCTAATCCACTTTCCTGCGAAGAGTGCTACGGTGGCCATCAATGCCGTGCCACGGCACACATAAAGAACTCTACAATTCTCATCTCACAGAAAAGGTGACTTCATGACTGAATACCGCATCGAACACGACACTATGGGCGAAGTCAAGGTTCCGGTCGACGCCCTGTGGCGTGCCCAAACCCAGCGCGCTGTGGAAAACTTCCCCATTTCTGGCCGTGGCCTTGAAGCTGCCCAGATCCGCGCACTCGGTCTTCTCAAGGCCGCCTGCGCTCAGGTGAATAAGGATTCCGGCAAGCTGGATGCGGAGAAGGCCGACGCTATCATTGCGGCAGCCACCGAGATTGCAGAAGGCAAGCACAACGATGCCTTCCCGATCGATGTCTTCCAGACCGGCTCCGGTACCTCTTCCAACATGAACACGAACGAGGTCATCGCTTCCATCGCCCACAACAATGGCGTGGAGATTCACCCGAATGACCACGTGAACATGGGCCAGTCCTCCAACGACACCTTCCCCACCGCAACCCACGTTGCGGCGACCGAGGCTGCCGTCAACGACCTCATCCCGGGCCTCAAGGTCCTCCACGAATCCCTCGTGGCTAAGGCCAAGGAATTCGCCGACATGGTCAAGTCCGGACGCACCCACCTGATGGACGCCACCCCAATCACCCTGGGCCAGGAGTTTGGCGGCTACGCTCGCCAGATCGAGCTCGGCATTGAGCGCATTGAGGCAACCCTGCCGCGCTTGGGTGAGCTGGCCATCGGCGGCACCGCAACCGGTACCGGCCTGAACACTTCCGCTGACTTCGGCGGCAAGGTTACCGAGGAGCTCAAGAAGCTCACCGGCGTCAAGGAGCTGTCTGAGGCTAAGAACCACTTTGAGGCCCAGGCCGCTCGCGACGCCTTGGTGGAGTTCTCCGGCGCTATGCGCACCGTGGCTGTCTCCCTCAACAAGATTGCCAACGACATCCGTCTCATGGGCTCCGGCCCGTTGACCGGTTTGTCCGAGATCCACTTGAAGGACCTGCAACCGGGCTCCTCCATCATGCCGGGCAAGGTCAACCCGGTTCTGTGTGAGGCCGCCACCATGGTCGCTGGCCAGGTTATCGGTAACGACGCAGCCGTTGCCTTCGGCGGCTCCAACGGCCACTTCGAGCTCAATGTCTACATCCCGATGATGGCTCGCAACGTTCTCGAGTCGGCCCGCCTGCTGGCCAACGTCTCCCGCGTTTTCGCTGAGAAGTGCGTTGACGGCATCGAGGCCAACGAGGAGCGCATGAAGAAGTTTGCGGAGTCCTCCACCTCCATCGTGACCCCGCTGAACTCCAAGATTGGCTACGAGAACGCAGCCAAGGCAGCTAAGCACGCACTGCACGAGAAGATCACTGTCCGCGAGGCAGTCATCGACTTGGGCTTCGTCGACGGAGAGAACCTCACTGAGGAGGAGCTCGATGAGCGCCTCAACGTTCTCACCATGACCAACCGCGACCGCGACAACTTCTAAGCTCGCTTTCGCGAACGCCGCCGCTCTCCTTCGGGAGGGCGGCCTTCGTCGTTTTCAACGCCCACGCTCAGCGTCATAGTAACCACCGTCATATTTTTAGATCTCCCTTTCAAAAATCACTCGAATTGCACTTGGTGCAAATTTGCACTGAGTGTACTGTTGCACTCTGTGCAAGAAGAAATGTCATTACGCGAGCAGAAGCGCCTCAAGACGCGCCTGCGAATCGAAGACGCCGCCACCCGTCTCGTGGATGAGCGTGGATTCGCCGACGTTACCGTCGAGGAAATCTGCGACGCAGCGGGGATTTCTCGGCGCACCTTTTTTAATTATTTTGATTCCAAAGACACTGCTGTGCTCGGTGCGCCGAGTCACGACTTCACAGAGGAACAGAAGAAGGCTTTCCTTAGCGCCCCTACGGATAGCGTTTTCAGGCTGGCGGTCGACCTAGTTAAAGGACACCTCGTTGGCCAGCATGTCAACGAGGTCATCGCTGAACGTCGCCGTCGGATCTCTGGGGACAGCGATGCCGCGGCGGCGGCACTCAGCCGTAAGCGGGCCAAGTCGAACGAGATCCTGGGGCTCATCACCGAGCGCCTTGACCAGGATCCCTCCTTGCGGCAGATGCCCGAGGTCACGGCTGAGACTGAGGCGATACTCATTGCCTTTGCTATCAGGGAAGCATTCTGGATAGCCACTGCGTCGCCAGATTTCAGCTGCGACATCCCCTTTGAGGCACGCTTCGAATCTGCGCTCACACTCATTAATAAATTTTCGAAAGGACTGACATGGTAGATACCGCGGCTAAGCCGGCCTCTCAGGCCGGCAGCGGCAAGCCGGATAACAACCTTGCCCTCGTATTCTCCGCCCTCGTGCTCACCATGCTGATGAGCTCTTTGGGCCAGATGATTTTTGCCACCGCTCTACCCACCATCGTCGGCGAGCTCGGCGGCGTGGACCACATGAGCTGGGTCATCTCCGCCTTCTTGGTCATGATGACAATCGCCATGCCTATCTCCGGCAAGCTCGGTGACATGATGGGCCGCAAGTGGCTCTACATTGGCGGCATCGGCGTCTTCGTCATCGGTTCCACGCTCGGCGGCTTCGCCGACTCGATGAACCTGCTCATCATTGGCCGCGCCGTGCAGGGTTTCGGCGCTGGTTTCATGATGATTTCCTCCCAATCCATCATCGCGGAGGTCACCACCTCCCGTGAGCGCGGCAAGTTCATGGGCATCATGGGCGGCGTCTTTGGACTCTCCTCCGTCCTCGGCCCAGTCCTCGGTGGCTGGTTCACTGACGGCCCGGGCTGGCGCTGGGGCATGTGGATGAACATCCCGCTGGGTCTGCTCGCTATCATCGTATGCACCCTGGTCCTCCACCTACGCGTCGGCGATACCGACCTGCGCAAGTTTGACCTCCTCGGCGCCATCTTCATCTCCATCACCACCGCCTCCCTGATCCTTATGACGACCTGGGGCGGAACCCAATACGAGTGGTCCGACCCGATCATCCTCGGCCTTGGTGTCACCGTCATCATCGGCGCCATCATTACTGTCTTTGTGGAATCCAAGGCTAAGGAGCCGCTCATCCCGGTACAGCTGTTCAAGAACCGCAACATGGTTCTCACGACCGCAGCCGGCATGGTACTGGGTTTGGCGATGTTCGGAGTGCTGGGCTACATGCCAACCTACCTGCAGATGGTTCACACTTTGACCCCGACCAAGGCGGGTCTCATGATGATCCCGATGATGGTCGGCATGATCGGAACCTCCACAGCCGTCGGTTTCATCATCGCCCGCACCGGTCACTACAAGCGCTACCCCATCATCGGCCTAGCAATCACTGCTGGCGCGCTGTTCTGGATGTCCAAGCTGACTGCAGACACCTCTCTGACCCAGCTCGGTGCAGAATTCCTCGTCTTCGGCATCGGCCTTGGCTTCGTCATGCAGGTTCTGGTCCTCATTGTCCAGAACTCCTTCCCCATCGCCCTCGTCGGAACCGCGACTGCCGCAAATAACTTCTTCCGTCAGATCGGTTCCGCCATCGGCGCGTCCCTCGTCGGCTCCCTCTTCATCCACAACATGAAGGATGAAATGGCCGCCAACATGCCCGCTGCCATCAAGTCCATGGGTGAGGCAGGCAAGCCCTTCGCGGAGAAGTTTGCCAGCGCCAATGGTGGTTCCTCCAGCCTTACCCCGGCACTGGTTGCTCAGCTGCCGGACCCCATCAAGGACGTTATCCTCAACGCTTACAACGACGGCCTAACCCCCGTCATCTTGCTGATGGTTCCTATGGCCATCATCGCGCTCCTCCTCATCCTCCCCGTCCGCGAGGAGCACCTCAAGGAGACGATTGATTAGAAGCCACTGCTTCGAGACAAGCTGGCGCTTGACGACGTGCAACGGTGGTCTGGGAGCTGAGATATCCCCTCGGCGTAGAAACCGGGTGAAGTAAGCACAAATCCTCGCTACGAGCATTCACGTAGCGAGGATTTCTTATTGTCACGATGCTTAGCGCAAGATTCCCAACTGGCGTGCTACCTGGGCAGCCACGCCGATGAGCGCGAGCACGCCGGCGAGGATGCCCACGATGGCACCAATATTCGTGCCGCCGGAGCTCAAGTCCCCGCCGAGGGACTTCTTGGTCACCTTCACGGTCTTGGTGATTTGGTTATCCGAGACCTTTGCCTGGCCATTGCGCAGAACATAGGTGTTAAAGGTGACGGTCGCGGTGCCCTCAGACTTTGCTGTGTAGGTTCCGTCCTCGTTGACTTCAAGGACCTCTGGGTCGCTACTGCTGGGCGCCGCCACCGGAACCCCCAGCTTCGCTCCCCAGAATCCATCGATGCGCAAACCCAGGCTTCCTTGGCTTCCGACCGAGGTTCCTCCCGTGGTCATCAGTTCAGCACGGTTTATAGCGCTTTCCGGCACGGCGATGGGGAATGCATGGCGACCGGCCGCCAACC
This sequence comes from Corynebacterium hesseae, assembly GCF_037850265.1. NCBI lineage: Bacteria > Bacillati > Actinomycetota > Actinomycetes > Mycobacteriales > Corynebacteriaceae > Corynebacterium > Corynebacterium hesseae. Next base: position 1,020,658 of record NZ_CP137211.1, on the reverse strand, counting down.
GCGCCGGTTCGGATGGCTTATCATCGGCCGAATAGAGACCAGCTGTCACTTCTCCGATTTGAGCCTGCGCAAACTTCACGTATTCAGGATTAAGAATCGTGTACAGGTGGCCATTATTTGTTGACCATTGGCCGTTCTCTCGGACAAGGTAGTCCCACTCGCTGGGACCGCTGCTTCTGCTTGTAGACCACGATTCAACGGCATGTTCCATGTCCGTCGTGGTCAGGTTGTCCAAGGTATTGTAGTTGTCCAAGATTTCAGGAGTACGTGTGCCAACTGCGCGGCGATGATCAAACAAGAAGTTTCCCTCAGCAGCACGCTGCAAAACCGCGTGCTCGAGACCGCGGTCCCAGGAGATTGAATTCACATATGCCTCGCGGGTGCGGTAGCCAGCGGCACTAGCGGCCTGTCGCAGGGTTCCGCCGTTGAAGGGCAGGTTGGTGTCCCAGGCTTTGCCGCGCAACTCGCGAACTTGGCGGGTAACCAAGTCGATGTCGGACTGCATCACTGGCTCGGCAAAGACATAGGCCAGAGCGCCGTTAGGCTGATTAACGTCGAGCTCGGCCACAGGAACGGAACCAGCCGACGGATAGGTTGCTGCCGTGGCAACAGGTGCGGAGAAAGCACCGGTTGCCACGGCTGCGGCTGTAGTAAGGGCAAGGACAGAAGTGCGCAAGGACATGCTTCACCTTCTAAGCGAGAGGGAATAAGAACAGCTTTAATTCTATCCCCGCTCATGCCCTTCCATTAGAAAAGCAGGATAATTACTTTCTCTTCTGGTTGGCTGCTGCCTTCTTCTCCTCGGGCTTCGGCAGAAGAAGCTCATACACGTCCGTATCGCGCCACTGGCCGGCGAGCTCACCGTAGGTCATCTTTGCCATGTGGGAGTACGTGCCCACCTTGACGAAGCCACGGGACTTATGGAGGCCGGCGGAACCTTCGTTCTCCGGGAAGATCCACGAGTGGATAGCCCACTTATGCAGGTCGCGGCAGACCTCGATGAGCTGATCCAGCAAGGCGCCACCGATGCCCCTTCCCTGGGCTTCCTTGCTCAGGTAGATGGAATCCTCGACGACGCCGTGGAACACGGTGCGGGTAGACGCCTGCGCGGCGCACACCCAGCCGAGAACCTTTGAATCATCCTCCGCCTCAACAGCGACGAAAACTGACGCCATGATTTTGACGTTTTTGAACTCTTCAAAGGTCAACGAGCGGGTCTCGTAGGTAGCGTGGCCAGTGTTGAGGCCCTGCTCATAGATTTCTCGCATCTGCGGATAGTCCGCCGCATTGAAGGGACGGATGCGGAAATCCTTCTTCTTGTCTTTCGCGTTGTCGCTCATGGAACAATTATTACTGAGCACACGGCGTCAATGCCAAGCTGAGGGCAGAGAGATCGCCGCGCGCGAACGCGTTAGCTTTCGCCTTCCAGCAGATCGGTGACCAGCTCTGCAATGGCAGAGCGCTCAGAGCGTTGCAGCGTGACGTGTGCAAAGAGCTCACGCCCTTTAAGTTTTTCAATGACTGCCTGCACGCCGTCGTGGCGGCCAACGCGCAGGTTATCGCGCTGAGCAACATCATGCGTCAGTACAACTCGGGAGCCACGCCCCAAGCGCGACAAAACAGTCAACAGCACATTGCGCTCAAGCGATTGGGCCTCATCAACGATGACGAAAGAATCATGCAGGCTGCGGCCGCGAATATGGGTCAACGGGAGAACCTCCAGCAATCCGCGGTCCTGGACTTCGTCCATGACGTTTTCGGATACCAGACCTTCCAGAGTGTCATAGACGGCCTGCGCCCATGGATTCATCTTCTCGCTTTCAGAGCCCGGCAGATATCCCAGGGACTGCCCGCCCACCGCATACATGGGGCGAAACACCACGATACGACGGTGTTCGCCGCGCTCCAGCACTGCCTCCAAGCCAGCACACAACGCCAGCGCGGACTTACCAGTGCCCGCCCTGCCTCCGATGGACATGATTCCAACGGAGGGATCCAAGAGAAGGTCCAGGGCAACGCGCTGCTCAGCAGAGCGGCCTTGCAGACCAAAGACATTCGCATCGCCGCGCACCAAGCGAACGGTGCCCTCAGCCGTCATCCGGCCCAGAGCGGACTGCCCGCCCGCCTGCAGCGTAATGCCACAGTGCACCGGCAGGTCCTCGACGCGGGTGCCGGCGGTTGTCACGGATCCGTCGATAAGCACCTCGCCCTCCCCGTAGAGCTCATCGATGACCTCAGCGCTGGTGGGCACCGTGGCCATGCCGGTGTAACCGGTCAGCACGACGTCCTGCGCATGGTATTCATCCGCCTGCAGGCCTACAGCACCAGCCTTGACACGCAATGGGACGTCCTTAGTCACCAGGACGGTGTCCTTGCCCTCATGCTGGAGATTCAGCGCGCAGGCCAGAATCCGGTGATCTCCCTCCGGCCCGCGAAAGGCCGCCGGCAACAAGGATTGATCCTGGTGGTTGAGTTCCACGCGCAAAGTCCCGCCCGCTGCATTGACGGGCAGGGGCTGGTCCAACGCCTCATAGGTAGCGCGAAGGTCCTCCAAAAAGCGAAGAGCTTGGCGGGCGAACCAGCCAAGCTCCGGGTGATGACGTTTTCCTTCCAACTCAGAAATAACGACGATGGGCAGTACCACATCGTGTTCAGCGAACTTACGTAACGCCCAGGGATCTGAGAGAAGGACGGACGTATCGATGACATAGGTCTTGGTCAAAACAGAGGCCTCATGCGGCTGCTCGGTGAGGACGGAAGGATTGGTCATAGCGGCAGGGTTCTCCCTTGTTATGCCCGCCCCAACTCATCGACCTGGGACGGCATGGTGAAGCTGGTGGTTTTCGAACTATCCGGAGACTGTTCTTAGCGTCCGGACACCGTCCACGCTAGAGAGCAAAGGTTGAAATTACATGGGTGCAAGATGAACAGTATTAAAACGACAATCACCAGCGTCACACCATTCTCATCAGGCTCTACGAGCCTGTCGTCTCCCACCCCACCCCAACACTGCAGCTACATTCTTCGGCTCCGTGTTTTCACGCGATGACCGTAAGAAAACGAAGAAGCTCCACACCGTGTTATCAGTGCGGAGCTTTTTCGCTTTAGCTCACAAGGCAGCGAGCCGTTTCATGAGCGCTTAGTTGATGGTGGCCTCGTACTCACCGGACTCACCCTGCATCCAGGAGATGGTGCCATTGGTGAACTCCTGTACCCAGCCGTTGCCCTCGGCCTGCTCCGGGCCAGTCGGCAGGCCAACCTTGCTCTCCAGGCCGCCTTCCTCGGTCCAGGTCTCTGCGATCTTGCCGATGATCGGCTGGGTGCCGTCACCCTCACCGAATACCAGCAGCTTGTCCTTGGCAAAGGTAGCAACGCTTCCCTTGTCGGTGTTTTCAATGGATTCCGGATCGCCCCACTCAGCAGCCTTCTCCTTGATGGCCTGAGCGAAATCAGAAGGAACCTCTACGTCACCATTGGCGGTAGACACGCTCTCCTTGTCGCCCTCAGCGCCAGAGCCATCCTTCGACTCGGCGGAGTCCGACTCAGAAGAATCGGCACCTTCGCTGCCCTCGGCTCCCTCAGAGCCCTCAGCCTCGGAAGAATCGGCGGACTCGGAGTCCTTCATGGAATCCTTTGCGTCCTTAGCGGCAGAACCGGCAGCATCGGTAGCGTCGGACGCAGCGGACTGAGCAGCGTCGCCAGCATCCTTAGCGGCATCCTCAGCGTCGGAACAAGCAACGACACCCAGGGACAGGGTGGCAGCGGCGATACCTGCAGCGAAACGACGAGTCATCTTCTTCATTTTCTTAAGCCTTTCTGTCTAGTTGAGCACTGTTCTAAGTACTTTTGTTGAGAACGAAGCCCACCGTAGGCATGGCCAGCACTTCCTGCCACCACAGAACCTATGATTTGACAACAAAGACGTTGCTTTATCTCCGTTTCCGCTGTTGAGAACCCCTATATCTTTTTGATAACGGTTTGGAAACCGAGCCTCTTTGAGGCTTTCCTTGGGACTTTCTGCGCGCTTGCTTAGCTTTTGCTTTGTCGCGTGCGCTGCGTTTCTGGGCGGAATTGCGAGAAGAATTCCGCGTCCTCCCCTTTGCAACCCCGACGAAGTCTTGGATCTCATCGCCGTCATCAGCCCGGCGCCACACCAGTGCAATCACTGTGCGCGCCACAGTGGGGTCCTCCAAGCCCAGTGCCACGACCTGCTTCTTACTCAGCACCTTCAACAAAGGCCGCGGCGCGATGGCTACGCCCACGTTGGCTGCCACGACCTGCAAAGCGGTGCGCAGCGCCGGCACATCGACGCTGCCGTCCTGCGCAATCCGGTAATTCACTATTTCTTCGGCAACATCCTCCGGCGTGACGTCCTCCCCAACCTCCGCGTAGACAGAATCTTTCGGAACGGCGATGCCGGGTGCTTCCTCGTAGAGCTGGACGACGTGGAAGCTGTCATCAACCCGCGAATCCGGCAAGCGGGTCAGCGCTAGATCTGCCTCATGAGCAAGAAGAACGTCCATCGCGTCATCGGCGTCGACGGTTACCAGGGACTCTGGAGAGTGAGAATCACGGTAGCGACGAAACCATTTGCCGGGTTCTGTGCCAGTGGAAAAGACAAGGCGGAGCATGCACCTCATACTACGGTGCTGCTAGCGTTGTGAGCGTGACTGATACCCCGAATAGTGAAACCCCAGCCAACGAAACCCAGCAGCCTTCCGGCACCGCCATGCGTGCACAAACCGCAGCGAAGAAGTTGGGCATCTACCTGCCGGCCGCCCCGGAGGAGTTTCAAGCCAACGCGGTAACCCACGCGCAGCTGCGCGACTTACAGGAGAACCCGCCGGAGTGGCTCGCTACCCTACGCCGCGAGGGCCCCCACCCGCGCCCGGTCGTGGCACAAAAGCTGGGAATCTCCGTGACCGCGTTGAAGAAGAACGAGATGGACCGCCCTCTCACCACCGCGGAAATTAAAGAGCTCCTCAGCGCGATGCCCGAGTGGCTCGAAGCCGCCCGGAAAGCCCACGCTGAAGAGCGCAAGGAAGCTTAGACCAGCTTCCAGTCCTCAAGGCCGTCGTAGAGCGGGAAGTCCGCGGCGACCTTCTCAACGCGGGCGCGCAGCTTGGCGACGTCCGCGTTCTTACCGTTTGCCAGTGCAGTACCGATAACGTCGGCAACCTCGGTGAAGGCCGCCGTGTCGAGGCCGCGGGTAGCCAGGGCCGGGGTACCAATGCGCAGGCCGGAGGTGACCATCGGCGGGCGCGGATCGTTCGGCACCGCATTGCGGTTCACGGTGATGCCGACCTCGTGGAGGAGGTCCTCCGCCTGCTGGCCATCGAGCTCGGAGTTGCGCAGGTCCGCTAGGACAAGATGCACGTCGGTGCCGCCAGTGAGGACGTCGACGCCCGCCTTGGTGCAATCCTCGGCGGTCAGGCGCTCAGCCAGAATGCGCGCGCCTTCCAGGGTTCGCTCCTGGCGCTCCTTGAACTCCTCGGTGGCCGCGATCTTCAGCGCGATAGCCTTCGCCGCGATGACGTGCATGAGCGGTCCGCCCTGCTGCCCCGGGAAGACGTTGGAGTTGATCTTCTTGGCAAAATCCTGCTTGGCCAGGATGAGACCGGAACGTGGGCCGCCCAGCGTCTTGTGCACGGTGGAAGACACGACATCGGAGTGCGGCACCGGGGAGGGGTGCAGACCGGCGGCCACGAGGCCCGCGAAGTGCGCCATATCCGTCCACAGGTACGCGCCGACCTCATCCGCGATGGAGCGGAAAGCCTCGAAATCAATGGTGCGCGGGTAAGCGGACCAACCAGCGATGATCACCTGGGGCTTTTCTGCCAGCGCCTGCTCGCGCACCTTATCCATGTCAAGGCGCATGGTCTCCGGGTCAACCTCGTACGCGGCAACGTCGTAAAGCTTGCCGGAGAAGTTGAGCTTCATGCCGTGGGTCAGGTGCCCACCATGAGCCAAGGACAGGCCCATGATCTTGTCACCCGGCTGGATCAGCGACGCCAGCACGGCGGCATTGGCCTGGGCGCCGGAGTGGGGCTGGACGTTGGCAAAATCAGCGCCGAAAAGCGCCTTGGCACGATCACGAGCCAGATCTTCTACGATGTCAACGTGCTCGCAGCCGCCGTAATAGCGGCGCCCCGGGTAGCCCTCGGCATACTTGTTGGTCAGAACAGAGCCCTGCGCCTGCAGAACCGCGCGGGGGACGAAGTTTTCCGACGCGATCATCTCGAGGGTATCGCGCTGACGAGCAATCTCACCGTTAATAGCAGCAAAGACCTCGGGGTCGAGATCGCGCATCTCCTGGTAGCGCACGTCTGAATTGTTCGTAGTGGTCATGAAAGCGTGATGTCCCTTCGTAGAGGTGGTCAATGAAGCCCGCGGCGCCCGCCCGCGGCACGACACCACCGGCTCTGCAATCGCCGAAGCTAGTTCTACATCCTAACGCCCGCATCCCCCGCGTGGGGGCCTCCTCGAATCTTTTCATTCGGGGCGATTGCCACAGGCGCTCTGCTGAGTGGAACAATAGTCGGCATGGCGCGAATGACCGATGCGAGCCCGTACCTCGATTTTGACCGCGATACGTGGCGTGCCCTGCGTAAATCCATGCCACAGGTGCTAACGGCGACCGAGGTGGAAAAACTTCGTGGCATCGGTGACCGCATCGACCTCACTGAGGTGGCTGAGGTCTATCTGCCGTTATCCCGTCTTATTCACATGCAGGTTGAGGCCCGCCAAAAACTCACCACCGCTACCGAGGCATTCTTAGGAAACCCACCCACGCACGTTCCTTTCGTCATCGGCGTTGCCGGCTCCGTCGCGGTGGGCAAGTCAACGACCGCGCGCTTGCTCCAAGTTCTTCTACAGCGCTGGGACTCCCACCCGAAGGTTGATCTGGTCACCACCGACGGGTTCCTCTACCCCACCGCGTACCTTAAAGAGCACGGGCTTATGCAACGCAAGGGCTACCCGGAGTCTTATGACCGTCGCGCGCTCATGCGTTTTGTTACCGACGTTAAATCCGGCAAGCCACTGGTAACCGCACCGCTGTACTCACATGTGTCTTATGACATCGTTCCTGGTGAGTTTCAGGAGGTTCGCCAGCCGGACATCCTCATTTTGGAAGGCCTCAACGTCTTACAAACCGGGCCGACCCTCATGGTTTCGGACCTGTTCGACTTCTCTGTTTACGTGGACGCCCGAGTCGACGACATCGAAAAGTGGTACATTGATCGCTTCCTCAAGCTCCGCCACACTGCCTTCCGCGAACCAGGGGCGCACTTCGCGTCCTTCGCGGACATGACGGACGAGGAGGCCTACGTGCAGGCCCGTGAAATCTGGCAGTCCATCAACCTGCCCAACCTCATCGAGAACATTTTGCCCACCCGGGTACGCGCCTCCCTGGTTCTGTGCAAGGGCTCGCACCACCTGGTTGACCGGGTGAGGATGCGTAAGCTCTAGCCCGATCGCCAGGGCTAGCGGCCGAAGCGGCGCGAGCGCTGCGAATAGTCACGCAAGGCGCGCAGGAAATCCACCCGGCGGAATGCGGGCCAATAGGTGTCCGTGAACCAGATCTCCGAGTAAGCGGCCTGCCACAGCAGAAAGCCGGACAGCCTCTGCTCGCCGGAGGTACGAATGACGAGATCGGGGTCAGGCAAACCCTTGGTATAAAGGTTGCCCGTAATGGCCTCCGCCGTCACGTTGTCCGCAATTTCCTCAGCGCTCAACCCCTTGCGGGCTTCGCCGCGAATGAAACTCTGCACGGCGTCCACAATTTCCTGGCGCCCACCATAACCAACCGCGATGTTGACGATGACTCCCTGGTGCTCCTCCGTGGCCTCAGCCGCGCTTTGCATCTTGGCCGTGACCTGTTCAGGGAGCAGATCTAGGTGCCCAACGAGCCGGATCTGGCAATCCAAGTCCCCTTGGGAGAGGTGCGTAACGACATCCGAGATGATGTCGAAGAGCAGCTGCACCTCCTGCTCGCTGCGCTTCAGGTTCTCCGTCGAGAGCAGGTAGATAGTGACAACCTCGATGTCGGTGCCTTGGCACCAAGAGATCATCTCGCTGATCTTCCGCGCGCCCTGCCGATGGCCGTGGCTGATATCCGTAAATCCAGCCTCGCGCGCCCAGCGGCGGTTGCCATCAGCCATGATTGCCACGTGGCGTGGTTGCGGCTTGTTCTTGATTTCACGTGTCAGACGCGCTTCGTACAGGGGGTACAGGAGCTGGCTTAGGAACTTCACGGTGGGAATCGTCCTCTACCTTAAAAGATGGACTTCTTGCTGTTATCGAGGATGCCGGCTTCCTTCATTGCCGAATCGATCGCCTCATCATTGAACGGATCGATGCCGTGATCCTGCGCAAACATGGTTCGACGACGGAAGCGCGAATAGCGGCGGTGAAAATTCCAGCCTGCAAAAAGGACAGCAACACCCATCAGGGCGAGGATGAGCAGACCAATAGGCGAAGCCTTACCAAACTCCGGTCCAACCGGCCCGCTTTGGCTTCCTTGGGCGAGCAGGGCGACGTCGTGCGCTGCGAGGTAGAAAGCGTTCATGCTTTAAGACTCCCCTACTTCTGGAATTCCCGCAAATAAATCATCTTCCGGCAGTGCAGTAGAAACGCGAGTTTTGGCCAACTCGAATTCCTCCGTGGGCCAGTGCTCCTGCTGTACGGACACGGGCGTGGCTAGGAAGGCACCGGCTGGATCAATTTGGGTTGCGTGCGCACGGAGCGCATCCTCACGATTCTGGAAGTAATCCGCGCATTCGACCTGTGTGGTTACCCGCGCCATGATGTCTCCGAACGTCGTATCCCAGCGCGCCAGCATCGGCTCATATGGACTGATCTTGCCTTCCTCCAGAAGAAGATCATGGAAGATCTTCATCCTTTGGTATACGAAGCCATGCGTGTAGTACAGCTTCTGCGGCTCCCACGGCTCACCCAATTCTGGGTGGTATGCCGCGTCACCCGCGTTTTCCCACGCCAGCATGGACGCGCGGTACACCATGAGGTGATCCGGGTGTGGATAGCCGCCGTTCTCGTCGTAGGTAATAATGACGTGGGGCCGGAACTCACGGATGATTTCAACCAGTTCTTGGGCTACGTCATCATCTTCCTTAAGCGCAAAGCAGCCCTCAGGTAGTAAGTCCTTGATATTGGGCGCGAGCGGGTTACCAGGAAGGCCCGAATCAATGTGCCCAAGCCAGCGATGTTGCACGCCCAAGGCGGCGGCTGCTTTCGCCATTTCCTCACGGCGAATGCTGCCCATATTCTCAAGGACACCGGGGCGATCCATGGCCGGGTTGATAATATCTCCCCTCTCGCCACCGGTGCAGGTCACGACGAGGACTTCCGCCCCCTCCGCGGCATATTTTGCGGTCGTCGCAGCACCCTTCGAGGACTCATCGTCAGGGTGCGCGTGGATAGCCAAAAGGCGCTTCGTGCTCACTGGGTGATACATCTCCCTACATCGTCCCTACTTCGCCTCATTAATACAGAGGCATTAAACAGAGGCCTAGTCTAGTGGATAGTTTCTTCGCGGCGACTGTTGGATAGAATCAGACTCATGTCTGACGCCCAACCTGCTTCTCAACCCGCACGCTCGCAATCCCGCTACGGTTCTTCCTCTCAGTCCACTCGCGCAAAAGGCTCATGGACCAACCGGGCGCTGGTGCTGGTATTCCTGGCTATGCTGATTGCGGCCATTGTCTACGGCGTTCAGTATTTCCGCAGCCAGCAAAAGGTCAACGCAGATATCTCCTACGTCACCCACGAGATCCTGTCTGATGACACAGCGCGCGTGTGGGTAGACATCACCCGCAACCGCGTGGAAGAACCTGCATACTGCATTGTCCAGGCCTTCGACTACTCCAAGGCTGAGGTGGGGCGCCGCGAGGTCGCCGTGCCTGCTGGCGGTGAGTCCGCTCAACGCATCGCGGTGGATATCCCCACCAACCACAGAGCCGTCGCCGGTGGCGCCTACGGTTGCTCCGGAAGCATCCCGTCCTATTTGGACACCAGCACGATGGATACAGCGGGTGAGGCTACCGGCGAGTAAAAGCCCAGCTGTGCTAGTATGTTGAGCGTTCTGAATGGGCCGCGCCACCTGCGCTTTCTGGCCCATTCAATGAGAAATAGACCCGTTCATTAGGAACCGTAAACGGAAGGTTGCACTATGGCTGAGCAGCAGAAGCAGTACATTACCCCGGAAACCAAGGCCAAGCTCGAGGCCGAGCTGCAGGCCCTCATCGACCACCGCCCGGTCGTCGCCGCGGAGATTAATGAGCGCCGCGAGGAAGGTGACCTCAAGGAGAACGCGGGTTACGACGCAGCCCGTGAGATGCAGGACCAGGAAGAGGCCCGCATCAAGCAGATCTCCGAGGTTCTGGCGAACTCCACCACCGAGCGCACCGCCGTCCAGGAGGGTGTTGCCCACATCGGTTCCGTTGTGCACGTGTACTACAACGGCGACGAGGAGGACCGTGAGACCTTCCTCATCGGTACCCGCGCCGCTGCTTCCGATAACAAGGACTTGGAGACCTACTCCGAGCAGTCCCCGCTGGGCGCTGCCCTTCTGGGTGCTGCTGAGGGCGAGACCCGCGAGTACACGGCGCCGAATGGTAAGACCTTGTCGGTCACCGTGGTCTCTGCGGCGCCTTATGATTCCGCAAAGGCCGCAACTCCGCGCAAGTCCTAATTTATACTGCTCTTAGGTCATCGTTTTTCCGAGAAAGAGTTTTAACCCATGAAGAAGTTCACTCGTTTCGCTGCCGCTGGTTTGGTTTTTTCCGCTGGTCTCACCCTTGCTGCCTGCCACCCTCCGAACCAACAGGATTCCTCTGAGAAGGTTGACACCGGCGCTTCCTTTGCCGGTGAGGCTCCCGGCGCAGGTGCAGCCGCCCCCTCCGAGGCTGCGGCTGAGTCCGAAGCAGCCACTGAGTCCGAGGCCGTTGCTGCAACCGAGGTTGCTCCGGCTGAATACACCACTGCTCCGGTTCAGCAGTAGGTTCAACGGCAACTGGTAATGAAGCGGCGTCCCGATAGTTGGGGCGCCGCTTTTAGCTTTCTGGGGTCCGCCGTCTTTTTCTACTTTGCCTCCCGGACCCAATCCCCGATAACCCCTGGCAGTACTGCGGGTGCTTCGCCGAGCAGATCACGGCGGTTGGGGTCGCGTTCTACTTGAGTCGTGACGGACTTGACCCGCCTTTCGCCTTCGCCGCCGCGTGCCATGCCACCCATCATGGGCATCATGCGCATCCCCGCACCGCGGGCACTGCCGACTCCCTGCCTCGCACTACTCGCTCCGCCCGGGGCTCCCAGGACACCACCAGCGCCACCAGCGTTGCCGACGCCCCCGGTACCTCCCGTACCGATGGCACCACCTGCGACGAGGCTGCCTCCGCTTAGCGACGTCCGCCCTTCCCTCTGTTGTCCAGTTCCCGTTACGGCCCCAGGAAGGGCTCCTAGTACCGGATGCGTTCCGGTCTGCGGCCCGCCGAATGAAGATCCCAGACCTCCGATGCCCGCTGCGTTTGTCGTTGGATTCGCCGACATTTCCGGCAAGCGACCACTGTGGCCTGCCACGCCTCCGGGAAGCTTGTTCCCACGGCCATCAGCAAGACCAATGGCTCCTAATCCCTGCCCTACAGCGCCGCTGCCTAGACCTCCGAGCCCGTTTACACCAGCTGGCATGTTTGCCGCTCCGCTGGTAGTTGCCAACGATCCTGGCGCTCCTCCCCGAACGGGATCAAGGGCGCTCAAGCCTGCGTTGGCAGCCGAGGTATTCACCTCGCCTGCATTGATCGGCGCTAATGCGTCTCCGAAACCAAGCTCGCTGAGGATGCTGCGCCCACGATTGTGTAGCTCGTTATGAAAGCGCGCGATATCGTCAGCCCCCATCCCCACGCTTTCCAGACCTTGGATGTGGCCATCCGCAACGCCAAAGGAGCCCGGCCCCATGGTGCCGCTTTCTATCGCTTCGGCTATTTGCTTCGGCCATGTGACTCCATCGGTGTTGTAGCGATTTCCGTCGCCCATGACTGCCCCGAAATGCGTACTGGTGTCTCCGCCGCCGCTGGGCGGCGCTGCGTCCATAAGCGCATGCTGATACGGCATAGCGGAAATCACTTGCTGTTGAAGGACGCCCTGCATATAGACCAAGGCCGCTTGCTCAGCGGCTTGACGCGTAGCAGGCTCTGGGATTGCCGCCACCTCAAAGGCCAAGGCGATGGCTTCCGGCTGTACATTCATCAGCTGCGCTTGGAAGCCGAACAGCTTCTGCTGCATGACGCTCGCATTGGCAATGAAGTGTGTACCCGCCTGCGCAACTTCACGAATCTTCTGCGCTGCGCGTGTGGTGGCTTCACTGTCGTTCTCAGCTTCCAAAGACGCGGCCGAGTTTTCAAGACCCGCAACGATTTCTGCGACTTCCCCACTCAAAGCGCCCCACCGCGCATTCGCTTCCGACACATCCCAGAAGCGCGTGCTAAACAAATTCGATGCTAAGCCCATGATGGAAGCACCGGTGTCCACGATCGGGATGGTAAATCCAAACGGGCTGTATCCCGGGTCTGGTTGCGACACGATCGGCATCGATACCGCCCCGCCTCCCCCACCAGCGTCAGCGACATCCAACCCCCGACTCGTAAGCTCATCCTGTGATTCGAAGCTTGCCAGCTCAGTTTTTAGTGTGTCTGCCAACCAGGAAAGCTGCCTATTAAAGCCTTCGAGTGAATGCTGCGCAGAGCCAGGATCATGTGTAAGTACTCTCTCGTGGATACCCCCGACATCCTTTATCCCCAATACCGGAGAGAATCCGCTGTTAAGCGGAGAATGGGCTCCATCCGCAACACCTCTAAGCCGCTCAGATAGTCCCCTGATTTCAGACAATTGATTGAAAAGATTTGACAAGTTTATTTGCATTTGTGCCCCCTATTTAAGTAGCAAACGTATAAAGAATTCTTTCCCCGATCACGCAGCGCTCGTCCTTCTGAGTGCTACCAAAACCAGAAGATTCAACTATCAGCGTTCCCTTGGTGGTCTCTAGATATAAAGTGCAAAACAGTCGACCAAAATCAGGGTCATCTAGGGCAACTACCGGAAGTTGCTCACCTTCATAAACCCTTTGCCCCCCGTATTGCGTTTCCAGTTCCTGAAGTGCCATATCCGTCACGCCGAGACCAATGAATCCAGTTTCCCCCACAGCATTTTCAATCTCAAACCCACAGTGGGAAAAACCTGATTCGCGAACACTTGACTCCAAACGCGTAGAAAGGCCTGCTTCCCTTAGCTTTCTTTCCGGAATCCCTACACACGGATCAAACACCTGAAATCCAGGCACTGTCCGGTCAAACTCACCTAGCGGCGGAAGTACCCCACCGCCTGCACGAGACTGCTCACTTTGAGCTTGAGACTCTCGCCCCGTCGTGGCGGTGGCATCAGCGACCCCCGAGTCCACTGAGCCACCGCCGGCTTTCATGTCAGGAGAATTGCGAAAGTCCCCCGCGTTACTACCATCGCCACGAACACTGAGGCCGAGCGGTAATGCGCAGTTTGACAGCACCCCGATACAAACCGCCATCATCACAAGGCCCCCGATTCGTTTCATGGTGTCCCTTCAACTAACTTTCCTGACCGTTAGAAGCCCCTCCCTTGAGCTTTAAGCTCCGAGCGACTTCTGCGACCAGAATGCACGAGAAAGAACAAGAAGTCGCGCCAGTGCCAAATTAGTCATTTTCTATATACAAATTTATTGTAACTATTCGATCGCACTAATAGAACTATCCGTTAATAATAGCTGGTCGTAGCCTGCATGGAGCTTGGGTGCCCGCCGTGAACTACATGTGTCTTGCCTGCCGATTATAACCAATTGGGGGTACCCGAATTACAACACTGTCAATTTTTGGGGTGTCGTTTTTCCTCAATTAAGAAGCAATCTTGCCCACTTTGCCGCACGCCGCTTAGAGCATCGCATCCTTGGGAAACATGAGAAACCCAATTCTGTCGGCATGGTCGCGTAAAGCTCAGGGCTAGGCACGGAAACAGGTGCTTGCCGATGCAGTTGCCTTCATTTCCAGCGGACGGCTCACGGAGCCTGTTAACAGCAAGACAAAGACTCACCCACCCAAGAAATCGAACATTTCGCCCACAAGAACCGAACAGGACCTCAGATTTGCAACCATAGCTACCCCCGCAGTCATCCACGTCACCCGCCTTGAGGTACTCGCCACCTATACCGTAATTGGTACGCATATAGATATTTGCGAAGGGAAATCCTGTTCTAACTGTTGCAATCTGCATTAGCTCGCGCCAGTCGATGCCAAGATCCCGCCCGCACCTAACGGGCGCTACGCCCCTACTCCAAAAGAGATGCGCCACGCACACAAAGAAACCGACGGCCAGCAACCACAAAGCTTATGGTGCCAGCCGCCGGTTTCGCAGAAGCGGTATGAGACTAATTAGTCCCTGAAGTAGCTCAGCAGACGAAGAATCTCCGTGTACAGCCAGACCAAGGTCACGGCCAAACCAAGAGCGATACCCCAGGCATACTGCGCCGGAGCCCCCTGGCGAATCAGGCGGTCTGCCTGGTCGAAGTCTGTCATAAAGGACAAGGACGCCAGAACAATGCAGACGAGGGAGAAGATGATGGAAAGCATGCCACCATCACGTAGCGGATTAAAGCCAAAGAAAATAGCGCCCAGCATGTTACCCAGAGCCAACACTGCCACGCCGGCAATGAGGCCGAACATGATCTTGTTGAACTTCGGGGTGACTTTGACGGCACCGGTCTTGTAGACCATCAGCATGCCGATAAAGACACCTACGGTACCCATGATTGCCTGGCCGATAAGTGCCATGCCATCGGAATTGCCGAAGGATACGCCGGCAAACATCAGGGAGAATCCGCCCACAAAGAGGCCTTCAAACACGGCATAGATCAACGTGACGGCTGCAGAACCAAACTTCTTGCCAAACGTTGAGACAAGAACAGTAATGAAACCGCCGAGCGCACCGACCAGGGTAAGAATCATCGCGATGCCTGGGTTAATCAACTCACCAACAGCAAAGTTGAGCACGGCCATGACAATGATGACGCCAAGAGTAATGCCAGTCTTGGTCACGACATCATCAACAGTCAGCGGCCGATCGGCGCTGCGATTCTCCTGAACAAATGGATTATCGCTCTGACCGTAGGGATTTCCACCTTGGGTCTGACTTTGGCTGGACGAGAGGGAACTCATGACGGGGTTGCTAGAACGCACGCGAATCCCGATTCCTTTCACAGTCTTTCTCTGAAAGGCGGCCCCTAGGGCCGCCTTATTTGTCGTTTCACCAAGATCAACGCTCCCCACTGCTAGGAAGTTCCCAAAAATCTCAAAATTCGCAAAATTGTCCACGCGTAACAGGAATGCGTCGACAAGCACTGCGCTTGCCGGCGCCCCTGTTGCCGCAAACTATGAAGAGGAGCGCTGGGAAGCGTTCCCTACCTTCACCCGTTAAATTCAGCGTTTCCGCTGGTCATGGTGCCCCCACTGGGACTCGAACCCAGACTGAATCGATTTTAAGTCGACTGCCTCTGCCGATTGGGCTATGGGGGCCAAACCGTGCCCACTCATTTTAGGGCACGGGTAGGCGTGGACTGAAAATAGGGTCGGCTTCTGCGCAACTCTTTTGGTTTGAGCTCGCTAGCTGGCGGCGAGGCCGCTGATGATGCCGTCGAGGATGTCCTTCTCGCTGATGAAGAAGGAACGGGCTTCACTGTTGCGCTCAATCATCGTCATGATGCCCTCGATGGCCACGCATCCACCACCGATGACATCTGCGCGTCCAGGGTGGATGACGGGGTTGAGAGCGCGCACATCCGAAGGCAATCCAATCATCTGTCGGGTGAGCACCCGCAGCGCATCGAAGCGAAGCTCGGAACCGTGGATGGAGTCGGCATCGTAGCGCTCCATCCCCTGGGCAAGCGCCGAAAGAGTCGTAAACGTACCGGCACAGCCAACGAAGGTGAGGGCTTTGTCGATGGGAACGATCTTCTCCACTTCGGCCATGCGCTCAGCAACATAGTCGCTAGCAATCTCAATCTCGGCCTCCGTGGGAGGATCGGTGCGCATGATGCGCTCGGTAAGCCGCACGCACCCCATCTGAGCAGAGTGCGAGCCGAGAATCTCGCCGTCGATTGTCCCCACGACGAACTCCGTCGAACCACCGCCCAAATCGATGACGCAATACGGGCCCTCCTCAGAGTGCAGGTCCCCCACCGCACCGGTAAAGGACAGCAGCGCCTCTTCCTCACCGGAAATAACCTCCGCGCGAGCCCCCGGCTGGATTTCACCGAGTAGCTCCTCGGTCATGTTGAAGAACTCGCGGTGGTTCTTTGCATCACGAGTGGCCGAGGTGGCGACCATGCGCACGCGCTCGACCTTTTCAAACTTCATTTGTTTAACGTAGCCTTCGAGCGCTACGCGAGTCCGCGCAAGAGCTTCAGGATCAAACTCACCGGTAGCATCGACGCCCTGGCCAAGGCGAACGATCTCCATCGTGCGGGTGATGTCCCGGATCTTGCCATCCTCCTGAATCTCGCTGATGAGCAGGCGAATGGAGTTGGTTCCGCAGTCGACAGCAGCGACGCGAGTCATAGGGCTAGCCTTTCTTTTAACCGGCGTTAGAAAAATCGAACTGGGTCATGTCGATGCCCAGGTCCCCCACGGTGGGCCAATCCTCAGGGATGGCGCTTCCCCGGAGTTTACCGTGCTCCGCAGCCATCGCGACGGCCTCGGTACCAAAGCGCACGCGGCCCGGCCCCTCAGCTAAGGCATAAGCGATGAGAACGTGGAGGCACTTCACGCGCTCTGGCATGCCGCCACCTGAAAACTCAGTGCCCAGGTCTTCCATGGCGTTACGGGTTTCCAGGTAGTGTTCGTGCGCTGCCTGGTAATCCTGCTGCAGGTCCTCTTCTTGGGCAAGGCGCTGCTCCATCCACTTCATGACATGGGCGACCTCAAGGCGCGATGCTTCGGCAGTCAGGCGCGGGTCGGTGAGGTAGTAAAGGGTGGGAAACGGGGTGCCGTCGGGAAGCTTGGGCGCGGTTTTAATCACCGCTGGGGCTCCGTCCGGGGTGCGGTAAGCAATGTCCACGACGCCGCGCGGGGTGCGGCCCAACTGTTCGCGGACGACTTCAAGGTCAGCATCGGTCACGGTCATAGGAACCATTGTGACATGGAGATATGGATGAGTCCTATTCAGCAGGTGTTTCCGGTAGGTTTTCCGCATCTTCCGATACTGAATCCCACAGCACCGTGTACCACTCGCGGTCGTCGGCATCCTCACGACGCTCTGAGGTCACCGTGTCACCAGAGTCCATGCGCGGATCCATGATGCGAAAGGCCATCTCGCCTTCATCCATGACACCGAAGCGGCGGCGCGCCTCCTCCTTGACGTATTCCTCGGATCGATACTTGTCAATCTCCGTGAGGAGGTCATCCTTCTGTGCCTGCTTGGCGACGATTGAGCTTTCCAGCCGCGCAATCTCCGATTGGCCGTGGTAGTAATTTCGCAGCGGAACGGCAATGGATAGCAGTACTACGAGAACAACAGCGATGATCACGCCGATCCCGAGGATGTCTAGCCCCTTGGGCTGCACCGGTGCTTTCTTCCGTTTAGCTCGCTGCTCATCGCGGGCACGCGTGCGAACCGGAACGGTGTTCCGGCGTTTCGTTCGGGGAGAAGTTGTGCGTGCCATCGGAAAGCCATTGTATCCCGGACCGGCCCAGGTGCTGTGCGGCGCGCGACGTGTCCCAGAAATAACATGCGCCTCAGAAGTTTTGGGCTGGGCCTGTTCGGGGCCGGACAACAGGAAAGGTGCCACGATCAAAACGACTAAAAGGTGCCACAGTTACTGTGGCACCTTATTCTTTCACCAGTAGTTCAGCGAGTGGTCTGTGCAGACCACTGCTGGAAACCGGAGTTAAGTCCTAGCCCTGGAAGCGCGGGAATGCGGAGCGGCCGGCATAAACTGCGGCGTCACCCAGTTCCTGCTCAATGCGCAGCAGCTGGTTGTACTTGGCAACGCGCTCAGAGCGGGCCGGAGCACCGGTCTTGATCTGGCCGCAGTTCAGAGCAACGGCGAGATCAGCAATGGTGGTGTCCTCGGTCTCACCGGAGCGGTGGGACATCATGGTGCGGTAGCCATTGCGGTGTGCCAGCTCAACGGCGTCGAAGGTCTCAGTCAGGGTACCGATCTGGTTAACCTTCACCAGCAGAGCGTTGGCGGCCTTCTTCTCAATGCCTTCCTTCAGGCGAGCCGGGTTGGTGACGAAGAAGTCATCGCCGACAATCTGCACCTTGTCACCGATAGCTGCGGTGAGCTTGGTGTAGCCCTCCCAGTCATCTTCCTGCAGCGGGTCCTCGATGGACACGATCGGGTAGTTGGCGATGAGGTCCTCGTAGACCTTGGCCATCTCCTCAGCGGTGTGCTCGCCGCCCTCGAAGTGGTACTTGCCGTCCTTGTAGAACTCGGAAGAAGCAACGTCGAGAGCCAGGGCGACGTCCTTGCCCGGCTTAAAGCCGGCCTTCTCGATGGCCTCAACGATGAGGTCCAGAGCTGCCTTGGTGGACTCAGCCTCCGGAGCGAATCCACCCTCGTCACCCAGGCCGGTGGACAGGCCCTTGGACTTAATAACGGCCTTCAGTGCGTGGTAGACCTGAGCGCCCATGCGCAGAGCCTCACTGAAGGACTCGGCACCGATCGGGGCGATCATGAACTCCTGAACGTCAACGCCGGAGTCAGCGTGGGCACCACCGTTGACGATGTTCATCATCGGAACGGGCAGGACATGAGCGTTCGGGCCGCCAATGTAGCGGTAGAGCGGAAGGCCAGCAGACTCGGCAGCGGCCTTAGCGACTGCGATGGACACGCCCAGGATGGCGTTGGCGCCGAGGCGGGACTTGTTATCCGTGCCGTCCAGCTTGATCAGGGCCTGGTCGATGAGACGCTGGTCATCGGCCTCGAAGCCAGCAAGTTCATCAGCGATCTCTTCGTTGACGTTCTCAACAGCCTTCAGAACGCCCTTGCCCAAGTAGCGGTCACCACCGTCACGCAACTCGTGAGCCTCGTGAACACCGGTGGAAGCGCCAGACGGAACGCCGGCGACACCGCGTGCACCATCGTCGAGGAATACTTCAGCCTCAACGGTGGGGTTGCCGCGGGAATCAAGAATTTCGCGTGCCATTACGTGGATGATGTCAGCCATGCTGCTTTCACTCCTATAGAGCCAAATTGATCTTGGGTTCGTGTTCTGGGAGGGGCTCCCAAACCACCTGGGGACAATTGTTCCAGAAAACTTCGGAACATGTCGGGCGGAAACGGACAACGTGACATAGATCTAGAAAGAGGCTAGGACACGGCAGGCTGTTCAATGGCGTAGGAATTTGCGGCTGCTGCGACTTTGCGCAGGTAATCCTCGGATTGGTTGTAATTGAGGACCGCCGAGCGCCATCCCTCTGGCGTGGAAAGATCCCTATCTCCGTGACACAGAAGTGCGGCAGCACCCAACGCAGCATCGTCGATTTGATTGGGATCAGCAACACCATCGCCGTTGGCATCTCGGCCTAAATGCTCCCACGAAGAAGCGATGAATTGCATGGGGCCAACCGCCCGATCAAACTCGACATCGCCGTCAATGGCGCCGCCATCGCTATCAGGAACCAAAGTGGTGTTGTTAGTTCCGTCGAGAGGAATGCCCACAATGGGCGGGTCGGGATAACCATTCTCATCGAGGGATGAACGGTCGAAGAGGCTTCCATTATAGGTCCCGTGACGAGTTTCTACCCAGCCGATACCGGCGAGGGTATTCCAGCGCAGATTACAGTTCGGCCAGGATTGCCGCGCGATCAGCTCGGCGTTGCCGTAGGCCCGCAATGCCTGGGCGGGGATACTGGTGGCGTCGGCAAGCTGGTCGGACCACCACGTCAGCTTGTCCGCAGTGCGCCCCGGCCCGTCGACATCAATAGCGGGCACCTCTGCCCCGCCCACGGGCGGAAGATCCTCTGGGACGGGGGAAAGCTGCCGGAACGGGGATGGTTTATCCAGGAAGGAAAGACTCCAGGCCACCAAGGAAATGATCAGAATGATGGCCAAGACAATGCCGAGGCCACAGCCCCCGATCCTCCTAAGCCCCTGCGTCATAAAGGTGAATACTACAGCCCGTTACAGGAAGGGGGTCGAGCGACACAGAGGGCGCCACGAGGCGACCGTATAGGCAAGACCTACGACAATCGCGGAACAAAAGTTATGTCCAAATGTTCCCATGCGTAACATTCTGCGCTACACTGCAGCGTTGAACAGAGAGCCGATGCCCTGCTGGTGCTCCACGTTCTATCACTGTCCGTTCTAGAAACGTGCCTTTCTCTTAGTCAAGGAGTTCCATGTCCATCCGTCGTATCCTCGCCACCGCTTCCGCCGTTGTCACTCTGGGTGCCATCGCACCCGCTACCGCCTCCGCTGCTTCCCTGACTGAGCTGGGCGGCTTCCTCTCCCAGGGCATCCAGTCCGCTGATTGCAACACCCTGCGTAGCACCCTGACGCTGATTGATCAGAGCACCGAGGGTGAGCTGCTTACTCCGAACACCACCCGCAACCAGCTGTCCAAGAACCTCACCGCACTAGGCAACTCTGAGGAACTCGGCCCGCTGGCCTTGGCCGCCGTGAAGTACTCCGGCCAGACCGCCGACCGCGCCCTCGAGTGCAAGATCGTCAAGGAAGACACTCTCGCAACCGGCGGCACCGGCCTTTCCTCCACGATCGCTGACTACGCTCCCCTGTTGTCCTCGATGATCCAGAAGGGCTAATTCTTTTCTCGGGCCTTACCCTCGGCCCACAGGCGCTCCTGCTCCTCTACCCCCACGACGTTCTCCGTGCCGTCGAAAAGGTAGGGCGCGCGGGAGCGCATTTTGTTGACGAAAGACATCGCAACATCGTCGAGAGTAAAAGCCCCACGGCGTGCCGCGATCTCGGCGTGAAAGAGGACCTGCAAGAAGACATCGCCCAATTCCTTAAGCAACTCGGAATCAGTGGCACGCTCCCGCACCGCCTGGGCGAATTCCGCCGACTCTTCTTTTAGATACGGCAGCAAAGTTTCGTGGGTTTGATCGCGCTCCCACTCCCCGATGCGCCGCGCACGCGACATCACCTCACGTGCCTTCCACATCGGTTCCTCAAGGGAGGGGGCGAGGATGAGGTCCGCATCAGCGTCGATAAGCGCACGTACCTGCGGGTGTGATGGATCTGTGCTCACCACAACACCATGGCCTTCCGGATCCTCACCGCACAACAGTGAATCAAAGTCCCAGCGCACCTTCACCGGAACTTCATCAGTGAAAACAACAGGGCCCTGCAGTTTCCCAACGGCCTCCATAGGGATTAACGTGGGCCAGCGCGGATCTAACAACAGGACAGTCATAAGCAACGAGTATAGGTCCCCAGTTCTTTGAACTTTCGCTGCAGTTGCACAAACGCCCGCCTAAAGGGGTATTTTTAACCAATGACCACTTCCAATCTCACCGAATCGCCGCGCACGCACTCTGTGACGTTGTGGACGCTCATCGCGCTCATCATCGGTTCCACGGTGGGCGCCGGAATCTTCTCTCTTCCGCAGAACATCGCCTCCGTGGCCGGCCCTGGCGCCATGCTCATCGGCTGGCTCATCGCCGGCGTGGGCATGCTCTCTGTCGCCTTCGTTTTTCAAATTCTCGCGCACCGCAAGCCGCACCTCGACTCCGGTGTGTACTCCTATGTTCGCGCCGGCCTGGGTGACTTCATCGGTTTTACCTCCGGCTGGGGCTACTGGCTGGGTTCCGTCATGGCGCAGGTGGGCTACGCCACCTTGTTCTTCAACACCATTGGCCACTACGTGCCTTTCTTTGACGCCGACCACCGCTGGGTCTCCGCCATCGCCGTATCGGTGTTGTCCTGGGGAATCTTTGCTGTGCTGGCGCGCGGAATTAAGCAGGCGGCGATCATGAACATGGTGACGTCCATCGCCAAGATCGTCCCCATCCTCGCCTTCATCGTCATCCTCGCTTTCGTAGGCTTTAGCTGGGACAAATTCACTCTTGACTTCTGGGGCGAGGCCTCCGATAAGTCCCTCTTCGAGCAGATTCAGGGCATCATGCTCTTTACCGTGTGGGTCTTCATCGGCGTGGAGGGCGCATCCGTGTACTCCAAGCAGGCGCGCACGCGTGCCGACGTCGGACGCGCCACCGTCATCGGCTTCATCAGCGTTCTGGCGTTGCTGGTGTCCGTGTCCACGCTGAGCTTCGGCGTGCTTACCCAGGAGGAGCTCGCAGCGCTGCCGGATAACTCGATGGCGTCCGTGCTCACCGCGGCCGTAGGCGAATGGGGCGGCGCTCTCATTTCCCTCGGCCTGTGTCTCTCCGTGCTCGGCGCCTACGTGTCCTGGCAGATGCTGTGCGCGGAGCCGATTGTCATGATGGCTGTCGATGGTCTTCTCCCCCGCAAGATCGGCACCGTGAACATCGCCGGTGCGCCGTGGGTAGCGCAGCTGATTTCTACGCTGACGATTCAGCTCTTCGTTATCGTGTTCTTCCTCAACGAAACCTCTTATAACGCGATGGTCCAGCTGGCCACCATCATGTACCTGCTGCCCTACATCTTCTCTTCCCTTTACCTGGTCCTCTTGGCCGTGCGCGGCAAGGGGCTGACTCACCCGCATGCCGGGGTGCGCTTCGATATTTCAGGTCCGGAGGTGAGCCGCCGAGAGAATCGCCGCCACCTCTGCATCGGCCTCGTCGCCTTCATCTATTCCCTGTGGCTCATCTATGCCGCCGACCCGGTTTATGTTCTTCTCGGCGCGCTGGCCGTGGTCCCCAGCATGATTCCTTATGTGGCCACCCGCCTGTACAAAAAGGAGCGCGTGTTCAACACCTTCGAATGGTTCGTGGTAGCGCTGGTAGTTATCGGCGCGGTTGCCGCGGTGTGGGGCTTGAGCACGGGCCGCTTGGCGCTCTAGAAAACCTGGGGCGCCGTGCGGCGTGACAACACCGCATAGGCGATGCAGCTTGCTATCCACAACACGTGGCCGATAGCGCTGATGACGAGGAAGATGCCTCCAGTAATCGAGGCCGCTTCCTCGTTGCCAAACCACCACGTCGGAACGGTGGCTGGTCCGACGTCCCCAAAATCCGGCACGTTGGCGTTGCCCACGATAGAGCCGATGAACACTAAAGCCAGCGACACCCACGCCCACGCCAGCTTGCTTGTGTAATCACCGCGGATGAACAGCGGGAGTAAACCAAGCAGCACCCAGATGCCAACCAGGATTACTCCGAACATCATCAACATGAATGTGAGCCAACCGCCGTTCTCGCCGCTGAACTTGATCACCAGTGAGACGGGGATGCTGAGCAGCGAGGCGGCCATCCACACCGCCACTAAAACGATTCTGGGATTGGACCGAGAAATTCCGGCGGCGGTGCTGGCGTCCATTATTTTTCTCCTACGCTAATGACATTCTTCTTAGTCTTAGCACCACTGACGTCGACGCGCTCGAGTTCGAACATCGAGGCCAAGAAGTCCGCCACCCACTGCAGGAGTTCGATGTCACGCAGCTTCGGGTCCGTGACGTTGCGTCCGGCCTTGGGGAAGTTGAGCTGAATGGCCTTGGCCGCTGCACGGTAGTTGGAGCCTGGGAAGAGGCGCTTGAGGCGTACCTGCTTGGAATCCGCCAGCTCCACCGGATGGACCTTGATGCGCGTGCCCTGCACCGTGATATCGCTGACCCCGGCCCGGCGGGCCTGGTGGCGCAGGCGAGCCACGGCGAGCAGGCGCTCGACCGGCTCCGGAATGGGCCCGTAGCGGTCCTGCATTTCCTCCACCACATGAGCCAGGTCCGCGTTGTCCTTGGAGGCCGCCAGCTTGCGGTAGACCTCCAAACGCAAGCGCTCGGAGTTGATATAGGACTCCGGAATATGGGCATCCACCGGAAGATCGATGCGGATTTCCTTCGGGCCTTCGTCCGTGACCACGGGGGTCTCACCACGCGCGAGCGCCTTGAAGGTCTCCACTGCCTCACCGACAAGGCGCACGTAGAGGTCAAAGCCCACGCCGGCGATGTGGCCGGATTGCTCGGCGCCCAGCACGTTGCCGGCACCGCGCATCTCAAGGTCCTTCATGGCCACGGCCATACCGGCGCCCAGATCGTTGTTTTGGGCGATGGTGGCCAGGCGGTCATAGGAAGTTTCCGTCAGCGTGGCGCCCTTCGGGTACAGGAAGTAGGCATAGCCGCGCTCGCGGGAGCGGCCCACGCGCCCGCGCAACTGGTGCAGCTGGGACAGGCCCATGTGGTGGGCGTTTTCCACGATGAGGGTATTCGCATTAGCAATATCCAGGCCGGTTTCCACGATGGTGGTACACACCAGGACGTCGAATTCGCGGTCCCAGAATCCTTGGACGGTGCGCTCAAGGACGTCCTCGTTCATCTGGCCGTGTGCCACGACGATACGCGCTTCTGGGACTAGGTCCCGCAGCTCGCGGGCCTTCTTTTCGATATCCGCAACCTTGTTGTGGATGAAGAAGACTTGGCCGTCGCGCAGCAGCTCACGGCGGATGGCCGCGGCCACCTGCTTATCCTCATACGCGCCCACATAGGTCAGGACCGGGTGGCGGTCCTCCGGCGGAGTCAGGATGGTGGACATCTCGCGGATGCCCGCCATGGACATCTCCAAGGTGCGTGGAATCGGCGTCGCGGACATGGTGAGCACGTCCACGCTGGCTTTGAGCGCCTTGATGTGCTCCTTGTGCTCGACACCAAAACGTTGCTCCTCATCCACCACGATGAGGCCCAAGTTCTTCCACTGCACACCGGTCTGCAGCAGGCGGTGGGTACCGATTACGATGTCCACGGAACCATCCGCCAAACCAGCCAGAATCTCCTTGGATTCCTTGGCCGAGGTAAAGCGCGAAAGCACCTCGATATCCACCGGGAAGCCCTGCATGCGCTCGCGGAAAGTATCGGTGTGCTGCTGGGCCAGCAAAGTGGTGGGCACGAGGACCGCGACCTGCTTGCCGTCTTGCACGGCCTTGAAGGCTGCGCGCACCGCCACCTCGGTCTTGCCATAACCCACATCGCCGACGACCACGCGGTCCATCGGCACCGTGGATTCCATATCCTGCTTGACGGCATCGATGGCCAGCATTTGGTCCTCGGTCTCGACGAAGGGGAAATTATCCTCCATCTCGGCTTGCCACGGGGTATCGGGACCAAATTGGTGACCGGGCGCGGCCTGGCGCTTGGCATAAAGCTCCACCAGCTCACCGGCGATCTCGCGCACCGCGGCACGCGCCTTCTTCTTGGTGTTTTTCCAGTCCGAGCCGCCCATCTTGGACAACGTCGGCGTCTCACCGCCGGTGTATTTGCTCAGCAAATCCAGCGAATCCATGGGGACCCACAGCTGGTCAGCCGGCTGGCCGCGCTTGGAGGCGGCATACTCCAACACAATGTATTCGCGGCGCGAAGTCTCGTCACCGGATTGAACGGTGCGCTCGGCCATCTTGAGGAACTTGCCGATGCCATGGGTCTCATGCACCACGTAGTCCCCCTGCTTGAGTGCGAGGGGATCCACGCGGTTACGGCGCTTTGCTGGGCGACGCTTCGCCCCCGCAATATCGCCCACACGGTTACCCGTCAGGTCAGTTTCCGTGATGACGACCAGCGGCAGTGCCTCAGCGTCCTTGAGCTTGCGCACCTTCGGGAACACCAGACCAGCATGGGACAAGGCCTGGTAGAGCGTGACCTCGCCGGGACTCGGCTCCCAGCCAGGTGTGGCCACCTTCGTGGGGATACCCTTCTCCGCAAAGCGCTCCACCATGCGCTTGATAGCGCCTTGCGCAGGGGCAATGAAGGCGGCACGCCCGCCGGCTGTCGTGTGCGCCAGAAGCTGCGCCATCATGGCATCAATCTCTGGGATATCACCGCGCGGAGTTGGTCCGGGCTCAAAGTCCAGCGGCAAGGTCTCTGATTCAGCCGCCGCAAACATCCCCGGTGGGGCGAAAGTCCACAACGGGGCCTCGATATTCCGGCACGTCGCCTCCAAGGACTCATAGGAGCGGTAACTCGACGCCGAGGTATCCAAGCCCTCAGCAGCCAACGGACCATCCGCACCCATTGCGGCGGCCTCCCAGCCAGCAGCCAAGAACTCCGCATCGGTGGATTCCAGATCCGCAATTCGCGTGCGGATCTTTTCCGGCGCCACGAGCAGCACGTGTGTGCCCGGGGCAAGCAGTTCGGGGAGGGTGACAAAGGGGGCGTCGGCAAGCACGGCCAGCACGGCTTCCATACCTTCAGCCGGGATGTGCTCCCCCACCTTGGTCAGAAGCTCCGCCAGCGCTGCGTTGCCCCCAAACTTCTGCGCCAGCTCGCGGGCCCGCGCGGCGACCTCATTGGTGATCGGCAGCTCGCGGGCGGGATAGATAGCGACCTCTCCCACCTCGATCTCGGGGATGGCACGCTGGTCAGCCACGGAGAACTGACGGATATCCGTAATCTCATCGCCCCAGAACTCCACGCGCACCGGGTAATCCGAGGTTGTCGGGAAGACATCAAGAATGCCGCCGCGCGTGGCGTACTCACCGCGCTTGGCCACCATGTCCACGTGCTTGTAAGCACGAAACTCCAGCTCCGACAGGATATGCGCGAGCTCGTGCTCGTCCTCTTCCTTCAGGAAAATGGGTGCGCGGCCCTCCACCTTGCTCAGGATGGGCTGGCAGTACCCTCGGGCGGAGGTCACCACGACCTGGGCTTTGCCCGCCCCCACGAGGTCAAGCACACGCGCGCGCTTGCCGACGATATCCGGGGCCGGCGACAGCCTCTCATGCGGAAGCGTCTCCCAGGCCGGGAAGTAGGCGACCTTATCCCCCAGCATGGCCGTCAGCTCCGCGGTGAGGTCCTCTGCCTCGCGCCCGGAGGCAGTCACCACCAGCACCGGTGCGTGGTGCGCCAAGGTACCGATAGCCCAGGGGCGGGCCTGGTCGATGCCAGTAATGTGCAATGAGGCTTCTCCCACTTGGGAGGCGAGGCCCTTAAATTTCGGATCTGAGGCGGCTACCTTTAAAAGCCCACCCAGCATCGGCGTTGCCACCTACTTAGCTCCCTTCAACTTCGGTGCTGCTTCCATGCCGGAAAGACCATTCCAGCACAGATTAACGATGTGCGCGGCAACTGTTTCACGCGAAGGCTCACGCTCATCCAGCCACCACTGGGCCGTGGTGGCCACCATGCCGACGAGCGCCTGGCCGTAGAGCACCGCCAGCTCTGGGTCGAGCCCGCGGTGTTCAAAGGCCTCACCGAGGATGTGCGCGATCTGATTAACTGCTGCATTCAACAACGTGGAGAAACTACGCTCATCCCCTGGCTTGGAATCGCGCACGAGGATCAAGAAACCATCGGTTTCCTCCTCCACGTAGGTCAGCAGGGCGACGACCCCCTGCTCAATGCGCTCGCGCCAAGAACCCGTCTGTAGCGATTCCGTCACGACCTTTTCCAAAGCCACGAGCTCGCGGTCAATGACGACGGCATAGAGGCCTTCCTTGCCGCCGAAGTGCTCGTAGACCACCGGTTTGGACACTCCGGCGCGTGCCGCGATGTCCTCCACGCTGGCGCCATCGAAACCGCGCTCTGCGAAGGCCGCACGGCCAATGGAGATCAACTGCTCACGGCGCTCACGCCCGGTCATCCTTTGTCGAACCATGCCTACTACTGTATCTCCCCCACTGGGCATGGCCCGCACCAGCTAAAAGTAAGCCGCAAGCAACGGGAACGCGAGTCTTGGCCACCTGTTTAGGTCTGATACGCACCCGTCAGGTAACATGTCCTCCAGCGCTCATAATGTGGGCGCGTTTCCCCATGGTGTAATCGGCAACACTACGGTTTTTGGTACCGTCATTCTAGGTTCGAGTCCTGGTGGGGAAGCAAGCACAAACACCGCCTGGACTGCAATTATTCAGCGCTTGGCGGTGTTTGTTTTCTTTTCTTACGACCGCGCCTAAATCCCCTGATTTCAGCTTTCCGCGCAATCGACGCCACCTGCGCCGCGGTGTAGTTCAAGGGAGCAATACCAGCGCGCGGAAGCACCCACCCGCGCCAATACGCCATAACTGCTAGGCCAAAACCCACGAATGGCGAGATGACCATGCCGAGGGCAAACTTGTCGAAGTGCGCGAAGGATGCCATCACGATTCCTGTAAGCACCGCCGGCACGGCATAGAGCGGGCTGCCGCCAAAGACCGAGGGAATCTGGCCGGAAGCAACATCGCGCACCATTCCGCCACCCACTGCAGTCAAGACGCCCAAGAATACGCAGGCGATAAACGGCATTCCATGGGTCAGCGCCTTCACACATCCAGTCGTGCACCACACGCCCAAGATGACGGCATCCGCGTGCTCGAGGAAGATTTCCCAGGCCTTGCCCTTTAAATCCGTTAAAAACGCAATGAGCGCGCCCACACACGCCAGCGTGAGGTACAGCGGATCAGAGATAGCCGCTGCCGGACCGCTGGCGATCAGCATGTCACGGATCATGCCGCCAGCCAGCGCCGAAAAGAGCGCCAGAAAGACGAAGCCAATAATGTCGAATTCCCTACGGCGCGCAATCGTTCCACCAATAATGCCGTTGAGCACCACACCGATGAGGTCAAAGACCTGGTACAAGGAATGGATGAGCGGGTCGACGTCCTGAATCACAGATACTGACCATAGCGAACTACTCACATAACGATAGTGAATTTGTTGCAGTTCACTATCGCTACCCCCGTGCCGCCTCAAAGTGCCTTACTCAAGCCCATTACGTTGTTGGCAGTTCCGCTTGAAGGAACTCAGGATTCGTACTCCTAGCCCCATGCTGGGGCAGGTTATGTTTGTCTGCGTTCCTTCTGCCTTGGGGCAGTGGAACTAGTCGCTGGCTTCGGTATGGCTTGTTTTCGTCCCTGTCTGAAAATGATCCGGGGGGTGATGCCGCCGAAGGCAGTGGCATACTCCAGACTGCTAATAGGAACCTGACCCGCACAGAATGTGCGAGGTCTCAAAGTAATGTGGATGCCAGCGTGAAGTATGTCCGACCACCAGCGATGAAATAAGTCCCATACTCATTCAATTCGCTAGGAGGTCTGGCATGACCTACGACTATGTCATCGGCATGGACGTCGGTAAATACTTTCACCACGCTTGCGTCTTAGATATCGACGGCACCCAGGTGCTATCTAAGCGCATCAACCAAAACGAAAAATCCCTGCGCGCACTGTTTTCAGCGTTCAGCGCACACGACCACAAGGTCCTTGTCGTCGTGGACCAGCCCAATAACATTGGTCGACTAACTGTCGCGGTTGCTCAAGAACTCGGGATCGACGTGCGCTACCTTCCCGGTTTGGCTATGCGTCAACTCTCGCGCATCCACGCTGGCAATGCCAAAACTGATATCCGGGACGCCTATATCATCGCCCACGCTGCAAAGAACCTTCCGGAATCCCTCCGCAGCGTCGACCGCGTCGAAGAAGCCTTCCTCCAGTTGAAGGTCCTCAACGGTATCGACGAAGATTTAGCGCGCTCCTACACCAGGCTCATCAATCAGATTCGAAGTGCACTAGTAGGCTGCTACCCGCAATTCGAACAGGCCCTTCGCGGTCAGATAATTCACCGCAAGTGGGTTCTGCACCTACTTGCACGCTACGGCGGACCGACCAAGATAAAACGCCTCGGAAAGGCCAAGGCAACTGCCTTCGCTCGACGCTATAAGGCACGCAATCCTGAACCTGTCCTCGATGCCATTTTCGCTGCCATCTCTGAGCAAACAGTTGCCATTGCTGGTGCACACTATGCCGAAATGGGCGTAGCAATGTCGGCGAAGGACGCGCTTTTAAAGCTCGAGCACCGCACACAAATCGAGCAGGAAGTCATCGAGCTCATCAACGACATCCCCCACACTCAAATCCTGCTATCCATGCCAGGAATCGGACCAAAGACGGCAGCACAAATTCTCATGACCGCGGGCGACATGACCGACTTCCCGACAGCTGGGCACCTAGCCTCTTACGCTGGCTTATCACCTCGGACAAACCAGTCCGGGACCTCGATCATGTCGAACTCACTGAACCGAGCTGGCAATAAAAAATTAAAGAACGCCCTATGGCAATCATCTTTTGCATCCATCAGATTCCATGAGCGTTCCCGGCAATTCTATGAACGAAAGCGCCGTGAAGGCAAGAGACACAACGCCGCAGTAGTAGCACTAGCCCGCAGACGGCTCAACGTCCTCTACGCCATGATGCGCAACCACAAGCACTACCACGATCCCGCACCATCACAGGAAGACCTAGCAGCCTAGACACTAAGAGTAAAGATAGCCGACCGGGTAAAATCCCAGTCGGCTAGCAGCCATGCCCGAAAACAACACGACCAAACAACCCCGCAGAGAGAATCCGCCCCCAATTTCTCCACCCGCTAGGTTGACAACCTATATAGGAACACCCCCTTGACAGCCACCGTTTCCAAAAGTGCAGAGCTGGAAGTGCATTCATGCAGGTGGGCGTCGTCAAGCGCGAGGGCACTGCTTTGCGACGACCAGCAGGTCTGTACTTCCACGTCTGTACTTTTGTAGAACCGGCTCCTCTCCTATCTGCATTGCGCGTTACCGCTCTGATAGTGGGAACACTGGGGTGAAGGTTTACACTGTTACGAATTCGTTCACTCTCTCTTCTCTCGAGGTCAATCATGTCTCCTAACGAAGCACAACAACAGCCGCAACCGGCACCGAGTCAGAATCCGTTTTCCACCGCGCCACAGCCATTTGATTCCAACACGGCAGCCCAGCCTAAGACCCCCAAACCTGCATGGTGGATGGTTCCCACTGCTGCTTTAGTCGGTGTAGTACTTGGTGCAGGCGCCACCTACGCATTCACCGGTTCTAAAGAGGAACAGGTTTCCGCAGCCTCTGTAGAGCCAGTGGCCATACCATCTGGCGAGGAGAAAGTCGTCAATGATTCACACTCCGAAAATAGCAACGCTACGCCCTCATCCATGGATGATATTCCCGTGCTCGGTGAGCCAGCCATGAGTGGAACCGAGCAAGTAACCATCGACTCCGTGACACTTGCTCCGAACGTGGAAATGAAAAATGAAGATTTTTCAACTGGGGCACCGGATTCTGTCCTCGGGAATCCCAAAAACGAAGGCGCTCAATTCGTGATTGTTTCTGGAACCGTCTCTAATAAAGGAACGGCACCATTCACGGCCCGCTTCGACAATTTTGGCTTGATTGCTGATTTGAGAGGTCGCACTTACGAACCCATCGAAGACCACTGGAAAGTTTACGCTAATTGGGATATTCTCAACGATTCCGTCGGCCCAGGATTCTCCACGCCGTACACCTGGGTATTTGAAGTTCCCCATGACTTTACGCCCGCGCTTTTCGGATACGACGATCGCGGCGACAACATAATCGGCAATAACATCGCTTTTATCGACGTACGTCGCTAACCGCTGACCGCTGAGAGCGCCCGTCCAACCTCTTCCGCCGCTGGCACAGCTCGGCGCTAGCGGGCCGTGCCTACGAACGAATCGTGAAGGGTTAGGCCTTCGCCTCCGGCGTCGCATAGGGGCTGCGGGAGGAATCCACCACCTGGCCGGCGTGGGCGGAGTGGGCGGTGGCGGTTTGGTCGAAGACTAGGGCTGCTGGCTTTACGCGAACGTCGGGTTTCTCGCCTTTATTGACCATGACGTACTGCCCCATCATTCCCTCGTCCTCATGCAGCAACATGTGGCAGTGGTACATGTACGGGATGGTCTTGTCCGGGAAGTGCCCGAACTCCACCAGCAGGCGCGCGGTGACCTTCGGCGGAAGGTTCACAATGTCCTTCCACCCGGAGTTGAACACATTCATTTTCTCATCGCCGTCCCAGTCCAGAACCTTGAAGCGGGCGTTGTGAATGTGGAAGTTGTGCGGCCAATCAGAGTTCTCATTGGTCACGGTCCAGATTTCCGGGGCGTCATGATCAATGACGGTATCCACCCGCGCCATGTCCATCTGCTCACCATTAATCATGAAAGTGTTGAGCACGAACTCGCGTTCCTTGAGCCCATCCGTTGATGGGGTCTTCGCCGCGGCCGGGTCAAGCGTTGCCGGCAGGGCCGATGGCTCCGGTGCGGACTCCGCAGGCCCAGAGATGGTGAGCAGGTCGAAGGAATCCTGGAATCCGAAGTCAGCCGCATCCTTGTCTTTGGGCACCCCAAAGTTATCCTTGCGCGGCACCGAGCGCAGCGTGACCTCCTTACCGGGCTCCAAATCTACGATGATTTCGGCACGCTCGCCCGGGCCGAAGAGGAGGGAGTCGACTTCCACGGGGGCGTCGAGAAGCCCTGTGTCCGTGGCGATGACGTGGAAGGGGCCGTTGCTCAGCTCCAGTGTGTAGAAGCGCATGGAGGCACCGTTGAGCAGGCGCAGGCGAACCCGGCGCGTGGTGGCGTCAAAGCGCGCGTTGGTAATGCCGTTGACCACTGGCGTGGTACCCAGAAGGCCCAGGGTGTTATCGCTCTTCTCATCGATCTGTCCGTCTTCGGTGAACTTCGCGTCCATGATGACCACCGGGATATCATCCACGCCGTAGTCCTGGGGCAGATCAAGATCTGAGGCCACGTCGTCATCAATCAGGAACATCCCCGCCAGCCCGCGGTAGGCATGCGTAGCCGTGGCCATGTGCGGGTGCGGGTGGTACCACAGCGTGGCGGCCGGCTGAGCGATCTCCCATTCGGGTTTCCAGGTCTTGCCCACCTCAATCGGCGAGTGCGGGCCGCCATCCGAGTAGGCAGGCAACTTCATGCCGTGCCAGTGCACGGTGGTCATCTCAATGAGGTTGTTCGTAATTTCCGCGCGGACCTTCTCCCCGCGCCGAGCGCGCAGGGTGGGGCCTAAGAAGGGGCCGTTGAAACCCCATGTCCTGGTGCGGTCGTTGCCGGGGAGGACCTCCGAGTAACCGTCCTGCGCGGTCAACTTAAAAACTCGCGTTCCGTCAATAACTTCGCCCTCTTCCATCGGCGGGATGGGCAGGGCGCGCGGCTCACCGTCATAGCCCAGTGGCTCCGGCTGATTCTTCGAGGACGATGCAGTGCATGAGCTCAA
This sequence comes from Corynebacterium hesseae, assembly GCF_037850265.1. Classification (NCBI taxonomy): domain Bacteria; kingdom Bacillati; phylum Actinomycetota; class Actinomycetes; order Mycobacteriales; family Corynebacteriaceae; genus Corynebacterium; species Corynebacterium hesseae. The sequence goes on along the minus strand of NZ_CP137211.1, from coordinate 987,463 downwards.
CCCCATCACGGCGGCACCGGCGAAGGTGAGCATGGAGCCTTGGACAAAGACACGGCGGGACACTGTGGGACGAGCGGAGATAGACATGTTTTCCAGGATAGAGATCAGGCAAACCTTAGGGCCCGGATAAGGTCGAGCCGGGCTTAAAATCACAGTCATGACTCAGAGCTCGTCACCCTCCCAGGAATCCGCCAACGCCCGCCGCTTCGTGTGGTCGAATGGCCTGCAGGGCGTGGGCGATCAATTGCTCTCCGGCAAGACCGTCCTCCCCTGGCTGTTCAGTGCGGCCGGGGTGCCGGGCTTCTTCACGGGCCTACTGGTCCCCTTGCGCGAGTCCGGCTCCATGCTCCCGCAGGCGGCCCTGACCCCGTGGGTGGTGTCCCATCCCGCCCGCAAGCGCCTGTGGGTGCTGGGCTCGGTGGGTCAGGGTGTGTGCGCGGCGATTATCGCGGCGGCTGCTGTGCTTGTTCGCGGCCCCCTCCTCGGCCTCATTGTCTGCCTCGCGCTTGCTGTTCTCGCTGTGCTACGCGCGCTGTGTTCGCTCACCGGCAAGGACGTCCAGGGCCGCACCATCTCCAAGGGGCGCCGCGGCGTGGTGACCGGACGGGCCACGCAGCTCGGAGGGGCGGTCACCCTGATTACCGGTGGCGTCCTCGCCGTTCTGGGCGAACTCCCGCGCTGGGGCTTGGCGGTGTTGCTGGCCATCGGCGCGGCCACGTGGTTTCTAGCGGCGGCGGTTTTCGCAGCATCGAGGAGCCTGTGCCGGAAAGCTCCGGCCAGAAGGGGATAAACCGCAGCTGGTGGAAGGACACGTGGCAGCTATACGCCCAGGATGCCCGCTTCCGTGGCTTCGTTAACGTCCGCGCCCTGCTGTTGGTGTCTGCCCTATCCACTTCTTTCATCGTGGTGCTTTCGCAGAACATCGGCTCGCAAGCGCTCAGTGGGCTCGGCGGCTTCGTCCTGGCCTCGGGCTTGGCCAGCCTCGTCGGCGGTCGGGTTTCCGGTGTGTTGTCGGATAAGTCCTCCCGCCTGGTCATGTCCTGGGCTGCGGGTGCTGCGGCGATCATCTTGCTGGCCATCGTGGCCTGTGCCGCGTGGGCGCCGACGGCTGTGAGCATGTGGGCGCTTCCCCTCGGATTTTTCCTGGTCAATTTGGCGCACGCCGCCATCCGCGTGGCGCGCAAGACTTATGTGGTGGACATGGCTGGTGAGGATAAGCGCACCCGCTACGTCGGGGCTGCAAACACCATGATGGGCGTCATCCTCCTCGTCGTCGGCGGTATCTCCGCCGTCATTGCACTCGCGGGCCCCTCGGCGGCCATTCTGTTCTTAGCGTGCATCGGCCTGATTGGCGCATGGCGTGCCCGAGCGCTCCCAGAGGTGTCACACGGGAAGTAGGCAGCACGCGTTATGATGAAACACAGTAAGTCCTGACCCCCAATCACAGGAGAAGCACACACTCGTGGCTGAAGTAACTGACTGCGCCGCCATTGTCCTGGCAGCAGGCGCAGGTACCCGCATGAAATCCTCAACCCAAAAGACGTTGCATGAGATTGGCGGGAGGTCACTTCTCGGCCACGCCCTCCACGCAGCCGCCGGCCTGAATCCGGAGCACCTCGTGGTCGTCGTGGGCCACCAGCGCGACCAGGTTTCCCCTGCTGTCGATGCCATCGCCGAAGAACTGGATTGTGCAGTATCCCAGGCGGTTCAGGAGGAGCAGAACGGTACCGGCCACGCCGTGCAGTGCGGCTTGAGCGCTCTACCGGACTTTAACGGAACCGTCATCGTGACTAACGGTGACGTTCCACTTCTGCGTCCGGAGACTTTGCGCCAGCTGCAGGAGGCCCATACCGGCGAGGGCAATGCCGTAACAGTTCTGTCCATGACGCTGGAGGATCCCACCGGTTACGGCCGCGTGCTGCGCGCCGAGGATGGATCCGTCACCGCCATCGTGGAGCAGAAGGACGCCTCTGAGGAACAACGAAAGGTGCGCGAGGTCAACTCCGGCGTCTTTGCGTTCGACGGTGTCGTGCTTCGCGACGCTTTGACGAAGCTCAACTCCGATAACGCCCAGGGCGAGCTCTACATCACCGATGTTTTGGAGATTGCCCGCGAAGACGGCCACCGCGTTGGTGCGTACGTCGCCGCCGATCCGGAGGAGCTCTCCGGCGTCAACGACCGCGTGCAATTAGCTCAAGCCGGCCGCCTGCTCAACCGCCGCGTGGTTGAGGAAGCCATGCGCGGCGGCGCCACCATCGTTGACCCCGACACCACCTGGATCGGTGTCAACGTGACCATTGGCCAGGACGTCACCATTCACCCCAACACCCAGCTGTGGGGTGCCACGACCATCGCCGATGGCGCCGAAATCGGCCCCGACACCACGCTGACCAACATGCAGGTTGGTGAAGGCGCACATGTGGTGCGCACGCACGGCTTCGACTCCGTCATTGGCGGCAACGCGCAGATTGGCCCGTTTACCTACATCCGCCCCGGCGTCATCGTGGGTGAAGAAGGCAAGCTGGGCGGCTTCGTCGAGGCAAAGAAGGCACAGATCGGCCGCGGCACCAAGGTGCCTCACCTGACGTATATCGGTGACGCCACCGTGGGTGATTACTCCAACATTGGTGCTTCCTCCGTCTTCGTCAACTACGACGGCGTCAACAAGCACCACACCACCATCGGCAGCCACGTGCGCACCGGCTCGGACACCATGTTCATTGCCCCCGTCACCGTCGGTGATGGCGCTTACTCCGGTGCGGGTACAGTGATTAAGGACGACGTTCCTGCGGGAGCGCTCGCGGTCTCCGGCGGCAAGCAGCGCAACATCGAAGGTTGGGTGCAAAAGAAGCGTCCGGGCACGCCGGCAGCAGAAGCCGCCGGCAAGGCACAGGACGCCGAGGCTGACGAATAGACCACTAACTAACGACAAGTAAAGGGATATCTACCTATGACTGGCAAGGTTACCGGCAGCAGCAAGAACATGATGCTCTTCACTGGGCGCGCTCACCCAGCGTTGGCTGAGGCTGTGGCCAAGGAGCTCAAGACCGATCTGGTTCCAACCACCGCGCGCGATTTCGCCAACGGTGAGATCTTCATTCGCTTCGAGGAGTCCGTCCGTGGTGCCGACTGCTTCGTGATGCAGTCCCACACCCAGCCGCTCAACAAGTGGTTGGTGGAGCAGCTCATCATGATCGACGCGCTCAAGCGCGGCTCCGCTAAGCGCATCACCGCCATCCTGCCCTTCTACCCATACGCACGCCAGGACAAGAAGCACCTGGGACGCGAGCCTATTTCCGCCCGCCTGGTGGCAGACTTGCTGGCTGCTGCTGGTGCCGACCGCATCGTGTCCGTGGACCTGCACACCGACCAGATTCAGGGCTTCTTCGATGGCCCGGTAGACCACATGCACGCGATGCCGATCTTGGTGGACTACATCAAGTCCAAGTACCCGCTGGACAACCTCGCTGTGGTCTCCCCCGATGCTGGCCGCGTGAAGGTGGCGGAGAAGTGGGCGCACGAGCTTGGCGACGCCCCACTCTCCTTCGTTCACAAGACCCGCTCCACTACCGAGGCCAACAAGACGGTGTCCAACCGCGTCGTCGGTGACGTCGAGGGCAAGGACTGCATCCTGCTCGATGACATGATTGATACCGGCGGCACCATCGCGGGCGCTGTCCGCGTGCTCAAGGAAGCCGGCGCCAAGTCCGTGGTTATTGCGTGTACCCACGGTGTCTTCTCCGACCCAGCCCGCGAGCGGCTGTCCGAGTGCGGTGCTGTCGAGGTCATCACGACCGATACCCTGCCGCAGTCCACCGAGGGCTGGGACAACCTCACGGTCCTGTCCATCGCCCCGCTGCTGGCTCGCACCATCCACGAGATCTTCGAGAACGGTTCCGTGACCACTCTGTTTGAGACTCACTAGATTTGGTTCTGCGACAACGCTGCTGCTAAAATCTTGTGCGTCTCGGCGAGGGAGAAATCCGTTATCGACGCGATAGCACAAGTTAAGCAGTGAATCTTGTATTAAGCCTGCGATGACTCGTCCAAGACGTCCATCGGCAGGCTTTTGTCGTATCTACACGGTTCTTCATGAGCCCTTGCCGCACAACGATACTTTAAGGAGATTTACTTATGGCTTCTGAGCGCCCCGTATTGAAGGCTGAAGTCCGTTCTGAGTTCGGCAAGGGCTTCGCTCGCCGTCTGCGCGCTGCAGGCAAGATCCCGGGCGTCGTCTACGGCCACGCCGTCGACGTTCTGCACTTCGCCGTTGACCGCCTAGAAATGACCGCACTGGTCCGCAACCACGGTGTCAACGCCGTGTTCGAGCTGGAGCTCGAGGGCGAGCAGCACCTCGTCATGGTCAAGCACATCGACCAGAACGTCCTGACCTTCAACATCGACCACATCGACCTGCTCTCCATTAAGCGTGGCGAGAAGGTTGAGGTCGAGGTTCCGGTTGTCCTCGAGGGCGAGCCGGCTCCGGGTCTCATGTCCATCCAGGATGCCGACGTCCTCCTCGTCGAGGCAGACGTGCTCAACATTCCGGAAGAGATCGTCGTGTCCATCGAGGGCCTCGAGGACGGCACCGTGGTCACCGCCGGCGAGGTTTCCCTGCCGGAGGGCACCACCCTTGCTGCCGAGGAAGACACCGTCATCGTCTCCATCTCCGAGCCGGAGGTTGATGAGGACGTCGAGGCTGCCGCTGAGGCTGCTGAGGAAGGTGGCGCTGAGGCTGGCGCCGAGTCCGCCGACGAGTCCGCTTCCGAGGAGAAGAAGGACGAGGAGTAAACTTCCCCTCACCTATCTAACGCACCGCGCCTGCCCCCAGCTTTCTGGGGACGGGCGCGGTTCGCCGTTTTTCGCCCCTACGCTGTTTAGAATGGGCAGCGTGACTTCTTCTCCCTTTCTCGTCGTTGGTCTAGGAAACCCCGGCCCGAAGTACACCGGTACCCGCCACAACATCGGCTTTGACGTGGCTGATGAGCTAGCCCACGAGCTATTCGCTACCTTTTCAGTTCACAAGAAGACGAACACCGATATAGCCGAAGCGCGGCGTGGGGACACCAAGGTGATCGTCGCCAAGCCGCGCAGCTTTATGAACCTGTCGGGCGGACCCATCAAGGCCCTCGCCCAATACTTCAACGTTCCTCATGATCACATCATCGTTGTCCACGATGAGCTGGAGCTCGACTTCGCCACCATCAAGCGGCGCTTAGGCGGCGGGGACCACGGCCATAACGGGCTGCGCTCCACCACGAAATCTCTGGGCACCAAGGACTACCAGCGCCTTTCAGTCGGCATCAGCCGCCCGCCTGGGCGCATGGACCCAGCCGCATTTGTGCTTAAAACATGGAACAAGCAGGAGGCGCAGGAGGTCCCCATCATGTGCGCCGACGCGGTCGATGAGATTCTTCGCGCGCTAAACTAACTGCCATGAAACTCGCTACCCTCCGCACCAGTTTTGGCACCTGCGCTATCCGTATTGACGGCCCCAACGTGGGCACCGAGCTGGATTATGAGGACGTAGGAGAACTGCTCGCCAGCCCCGATTGGCACAAAGCTGCGCAGCTCTCCGGTGAGCCCGTGGTTTTTGAAGATTCCGATCTCGCCCCCGTCATCCCGAACCCAGGAAAGATCATCTGTGTCGGCGTTAACTACGCCAAGCATGCCCGTGAGATGGGCCGCGAGCTGCCTACACAGCCCACGCTTTTCATCAAGTTTCCAGAGGCTCTGACCGGCCCTTTCGATGACGTCTACGTCCCGGACTATGCCACGAAGAAGCTAGACTACGAAGGAGAACTCGCCGTGGTCATTGGGCGCCGTGCGCACCGGGTGAGTGCGAAAGATGCGCTGGATTACGTGGCCGGCTATGCCATTATGAACGATTACACTCTGCGGGATTATCAGCGCGCTACCACGCAGTTCCACGCCGGTAAATCCTTCTACCGCACCGCCGGCTTCGGACCGTGGTTGACCACGACTGATGAATGGGCCCCGGGCAAGGCCGCGCGGCTAGTCACGACCGTCGATGGTGAAGTCCGACAGGACGATAGCACCGATGACCTCATCTTCTCCGTCGCCGAGCTCATCGCCTTCTGTTCCTCCCTCTACCCTCTCAATCCAGGCGATGTCATTGCCACCGGAACCCCGGAAGGCGTGGGCTTCGCGCGCGGCGAGGAAGCACTGCTTGGCGACGGCTCCCGCACCCGCATCAGTATCGAAGGGCTCGGCGCGATTGAGAACACCACTCGCTTCGGCGAACCTCCCGCTGCCGAGGGCTGCGGCGAAGGCTGTACCTGTCACGGCCGTTAACATTCAGCCTTATCCAGGATCTTCAGCGAAAACTGACAGGCTTCGTTAGGGTGGGACACCACACGTGCCCGACTGACCAAGGAGGATGAGCCTCAATGACTCTTTGCTCCCGCTTCACCGCCGCAGGCCTCGCACTATGCGCCAGCACCGCGCTGGTTGCGTGCTCTTCAGATAAAGAGGCCGATCCCGCCCCGACGCCGACTCCCGCGTCTGTGGAAACCGTGACGGAAACAGCCGTTGCAACTGGCGCGGACCAGGGCGATGATGATGACGACGATGACCGCGATGACGACGCCCAGCAGCCTGCAGACACCGCTGCTGCCGGGGACGCCGGAAATGCAGTGGATTCTGGGAAACTCACCGGCGATGACGCATTCGAGAAAGCTTTAGCCCATGCCGGCGTTGATGCCCAGGCCGTCACGGAGAAGGAAGTCGACTACGACGATGGTGATGACGGCAAGGGCCCGCACTGGGAGATTGAATTCAAGGCTAATGGCCAGGAACATGAACTCGACGTCGACGCCGCCAGCGGCGCGGTGACGCAACACGAGGTTGACTAAATACCTCCCAATTCGCCCCACTTACCTAACCCCCGCGGTTAGGTATTTTCCCAGCTAAGCGGTAAATTTAGAGGTATGAGTTCACAGTCTAAGAAGTCTGCCACCAAGCCGCCGAAGCTAGACAAGCAAGCCTATGAGGACGAGCTCAAGCGCCTCCAAGCAGAGCTCGTCGAGATGCAGCAGTGGGTCGTTGAGACCGGCGCCCGCGTGGTCATCATCATGGAAGGCCGCGACGCCGCCGGCAAGGGTTCCGCCATCAAGCGCATTACGCAATACCTGAACCCGCGTACCTGCCGCATCGAGGCGCTGCCGAAGCCCACCGACCGCGAGGCGGGCCAGTGGTATTTCCAGCGCTACATTGAGAAGCTGCCCACCGCAGGCGAGATCGTCATCTTCGACCGCTCGTGGTACAACCGCGCCGGCGTGGAGCGTGTCATGGGCTTCTGTTCCCAGCAAGAATACGTGCGCTTCCTCCACCAGGCTCCGCTGCTGGAGCACATGCTCATCGAGGATGGCGTCATCCTTCTTAAGTACTGGTTCTCCGTTTCTGATGAGGAGCAGCTCGCACGCTTTAAGTCCCGCCGCAACGATCCGCTGCGCCGCTGGAAGCTCTCCCCCATGGACTTGCAGTCCATTACTCGTTGGGAAGACTACTCGCGCGCCAAGGATGAGATGTTCGTCCACACCGATACCCCGTCCTCCCCGTGGTACACCGTGGAATCCGAGGACAAGAAGCGCTCGCGCATCAACGTGATCAACCACATCCTCAAGATGGTTCCGTACCAGCACGTAGAGCAGGATGTCCCTGAGATCCCGGATCGCCCCGAGCTCGAAGCCGAGTACGTCCGCCCGCCGCGCAACGAATTTGCCTACGTCCCGGATGTCGCCGCCGATTTGGAGCGCGACAAGGTCAACGGCAACGGCTCCGGCAAGAAGCAGGGAAAGAAAAAGAAGGGCAAGAAGGACAAGAAAAAGAAGTAGTACTTTCGGCATGTACTACCATGGCCGTCTATGAGCTCTTCCCGCACCGCGCGTACCTTCCTGTCCTCGGTGCATTTGGGGGACGCGCTACTCGCAGGAGTCGCGGGGCTCGTAGCGGCCTTTTATTGTGCCTTGGCGTTTTCCTCTTCCGGAACGGTGGAAGTACTCGAGGCTCTCTTGTCGCTGCTGTTCATACCGTTCTTCCTCGTGTGGCGCTCGAGGCCAATCGTGAGCGCAACAGGATTCCTAGTTCTGCTCCTGGCCTGGGCTGTCATATGGATGAACCAGCTCCCCACCAATAGCGGCCTCACCCCGTGGGCGCTGACCGCCCCCATGGCCGTGTACACCACCTCGCGGTACATCACCCAGAGGCTGGTTCCGCGGGTGGTCCTCCTCATCACCGCACTCGGTACCTTTATCTCCCCCTTCATGTGGCGCATCGACACTGAGACTTACCTTCTGCGCTATGAGGTAGACACACCCTTCCTTGCCATGGTGGTGGCCCATTGGGCAGTGCTGGGCAGCACGTATTTCATCGCTGCCCGGTATTTTGACCGTGATCGCCAACGGGAGATACTAGCCCGCGAGCGCTTCCACCAGGCACAAGAAGAAGAACGCCTCCTCATTGCACGGGAACTGCACGATGTCCTTGCCCATTCCCTCACCCTGATTAAGGTTCAGGCTAATGCAGGCATCGTTGCAGCGAATACGGACTCCGGCGCGGCTGAAGAAGCACTTCTTTCGATCCGCGATAATGCGGATACCGCCTTGGGCGAGGTTCGCGGAATCGTCGCTGCCTTGCGCTCACCCGGCCCCACGGCTCTAGAGCCTGCTCAACAACTTGAGCACATCGAAGGAATCCTCGAAGGCTTCCGCGCTGCTGGGCTGAAAGTCGACGCAAACCTCCCAGCTGAATACGCCGTGCCGTCGTTGGTGCAGATGGCATTGGTGCGCATTACCACGGAGGGCTTGACGAATGCTCTGCGCCATCAGGGCGTCGGCACGCATGTCGTGGTTGAGCTTGTACTTGATGACGCCGCCACGCTCACCCTCACCTCCACCAATCCTCATCCCACGCCAAGCAACGTCGCGGGCAGCGGCGTGGGCTTAGTCGGAGTTTCGGAACGAGCCCGTTCGCTCGGCGGTCGCCTCGACTATTCCGGCGATGCTCATTCCTTTTCCTTGCACGCACAGATACCGATGAAGGAGACCAAGGATGCAACCCAGCAGCTCTAGAATCCGCGTCTTATTGGCCGATGATCAAGCAATGCTGCTCTCAGCACTGGCTACCATCCTCACTGCGCAAGAAGACATCGAGGTCGCGGCAACCGCTGCCACGGGGGCGGACGCCGTGACAGCAGCGCTGAGCCACCACATTGATGTGGCGATCCTCGACATTCGCATGCCCGGTATGGACGGCATTGCAGCGGCTCAGGCCATACTCGAGCGAAAGCCCGAGTGCCGCATCATTATGCTCACCACATTCAATGATGAAGAGCTCGTGGCGCGATCCATCTCCGCTGGCGCCCACGGTTTCCTGCTGAAGGATGCCGACCCAGAGGTTCTTGTGACCGCCGTACGCAACGTGGCGCAAGGAGAATCGGTACTGGCCGCCGAGGTAACCGGCCCAGTGCTAGAGGCTTATCGCTCAGCGCTGACACGCGATACCCTCAGCGCCCAGGAACGCCAAGGACTCAGCCTCGTAACGCGCCGCGAGATGGAAGTGCTTTCACTCATCGCGCGTGGTGCTACAAATGCGGAGATAGCCGCCGACATGGTCATCGCAGAAACCACGGTGAAAACTCACGTCTCCGCGCTCATGTCTAAACTCGCCGCACGTGACCGAGTGGCCCTCGTTCTCTTAGCGCAGCGTGCTGGGGTTGCCTAAGCTCCTACCACGGTAGGAGGTCTGCTCGCTGAAGACCATCATGCAGGCGGATTCCTTCATGATGCGCCCCGGCGATACTGCATTCTATGAATTGCGATATCTCTTTTGAGCACATCTCGAAATCTTTCGGTCGGCAACGAGTCCTCGATGATGTTTCCTTCCACATCTCCCCTGGCCGCGTGCATGCGCTCCTCGGGCGCAACGGAGCAGGAAAGTCGACGCTCTTCTCCATCCTCTTAGGTCTCCTGCCGCCCGACTCGGGCTCCATCAACGTGGCGGGCCAACCATGGAGCCGCAATGTGCTTCGCCGCATTGGTGCCTCAGTGAACGGGCCAGCCTTTTATGGCCATCTGTCTGCCTCGGCGAATCTTCGCGTTCACGCTCGACTTCTGGGCCTTCCTGATTCCGAGATTGACCGGGTTCTCTCCATCGCTGGGCTCAACGGCGTTGGCTCCAAGAAGGCGAAATCCTTTTCCACTGGTATGAAGGCCCGCCTGGCGTTAGCGCAAGCTCTCCTCGGAGATCCAGAGGTACTTGTTCTTGATGAGCCCCAGAATGGCCTCGATCCCCAAGGCATCATGGAATTGCGAGAGCTACTACAACAACTAGCCGCGGCTGGGCACACCGTTATCGTCAGCTCCCACCAGCTTGGAGAGGTCCTGCACCTTGCCCATGACATCACCGTCTTGGCCGAGGGCACGATTCGCTATTCCGGTTCCCTGCACGAGCTAGCTCCACGTGGTCAGTTGGAGGAGGAATTCTTCCGACTTACCTCACCTGGCCACCCCTCCCAAGCGCCTACCAACCGGGGAGGAGAGTCACGTGCCTAAGCACACTACTGATCCTCGCCCGAGTTACCTTTCAGCAGAACTACTGCGCAGCCGTGGAAGCACCTTACAGTGGTTGCCTTTACTTGCTCTACCGCTGGTCATCATGACGGTGATCTTTTCATCTATGGCATCGGTGCACAGTGATGCCACAGGCGTCTTGGCTTGGCAATCCTTATTTGTTACCGGCATGTACGCCCCACTTGTTGCGCTATTCGCTGCGATCCCAGAACACCGTGAGGCCGTTACCCGCAGCGGCGGGACGCAGTGGAGAAACCTCAACCCGCGTCGGGAGAACGCTGTCCGGCTTCTCGTCGTCATTGCCAGCATTGCGCTCTTCCACATGCTGAACTTTGGTGGTTCCTGGCTCGCTGTCGCCATCCAGGGGCGCGAGAACCACGAGCTTATCCTCATAGCCGGGCTTTATTCTTTCCTTGGTGCACTTGGCATTGCCGGGCTTTCCGCTGCCTGTGCCCGCAGACTGAGCTTCGCCTATACACTGGTTGCTGCGGCCCTGTGGCAAATACTCAGCATCCTTCCGAACACTGTTGAATCAGGCAAGTGGTGGGCCTTTCCCCCAGCATGGCCACAACGACTGCTTTTACGCACATTGCGTATTCACCAGAACTCGGTGCCTCTTGAACCACACGACCCACTTCTAAACAGCAGTCCACTACCGGCTTTCATATTGTGCGTCATCCTCGCCGTGCTCGGAGCACTAGCCGCGGTCTACACGCCGCGACGATACCGGCCTAAGCTCTCGCTGCGACACCGTTTCGCGCGATCTGCAACGGCCCAGGCTGACGCCGACGTGGCTGATACCACCGTGGAAAAAGCCCAAGTATGGCAGCCAACGAACCACCCACGTGCGGCGGCACAGTCCTCGCTGTGGTCTACGCTGCTAGGACTCCACCGTGCAGCTTTTAGCCCAGCGGTGTTCTCTTGCCTGATGCTCAGCATTCTGGCGCTAGGCTTTGTCGCCCTGCTCTACCCCGCTAACTACGTCGAAGGTTTCTTTTACTTCTTTCTGCTGCCGGTCGGCGCAGGTATTTTGCCTGTCCTCGTATGGCCGCGCATGTCAGATTCGTGGCCGCTGGTGTATATGGAAACACGGTTCGGCACATCCGGAATCCTCATGTGGTTTTTGTCCGTCATCGTGGCGGTTTGCGCTGCCGCATACCTGGCCAGTGCGCTCGCAGGTGGTGATGGCGCTGCACAGTTTTCCGCTTTGCCCCTTGCAGTTGGGGTGGGCTATGTCATCGCAGCTGTATCACTCATTCTGGTGATTCGCTTCGGCACTGTGAGCGCTATCGCTCTCACAATCGTGGGGACGATTGTCTCCGTCACCTTGGGCGGCGATGTCTTGGCAGATACCGGTCTGTGGGTACTCGCCTTCCCCGCCTGGCCTTTGGTTGCAAACTCACCTTTGCGCTATGCCGTCGCTGTGGTGTTGGCCGCAGTGCTCGGTGTGGCCGCAACATTGCGCGCACGGCATTTACTCCATACTCAAGCGCTGTCTTCCCGCTAAAACTGACCAATCTGACGAAAACAGTCTAGATTTTTCAATCCCAGGCCCTACTTTTGGCAGATCGGGCAGTTGTGCGTGTGAAGCATCCTGGCAAGCTTAGGGATGAATCGATAACGACCCCAAAACAACGAAACACCGCCCGCGCCATGTGGCGAGAGCGGTGTTCGTGTTCTAGCGTTTAGAGCTCAGAAACATCGACGCGCTTCGGGTAGACCACCGGGCGAGCGCCGGCGATTTCCTCGACGATGCGGATGACCTGGTTGGAGTAGCCGAACTCGTTGTCGTACCACACGTAGAGCACGAGGTGCTTGCCGGAGGAGATGGTGGCGAGACCATCGACCACACCAGCGTGGGTAGAGCCCACGAAATCAGAGGACACAACCTCCGGGGAGGCAATGTAGGAGATCTGCTGGCGCAGGTCGGAGTGCAGGGAGACGTTGCGCAGGAAGTCGTTGACCTCATCGCGGTTGGTTTCCTTCTCCAGCTCGAGATTGAGCACAGCCATGGAGACATCCGGGGTAGGAACGCGGATGGCGTTACCGGTGAGCTTGCCAGCGAATTCCGGGACAGCCTTGGCCACAGCCTTGGCAGCACCAGTCTCCGTGAGCACCATGTTCAGGCCGGCTGCGCGGCCGCGGCGGTCACCCTTGTGGAAGTTATCAATGAGGTTCTGGTCATTCGTGAAGGAGTGCGCGGTCTCCACGTGGCCGTGGACCACGCCGTAGCGGTCGTTGATGACCTTGAGCACCGGTGTGATGCCGTTGGTGGTGCAGGATGCGGCGGAGAGGATCTGGTCGGAATCCTCGATATCGCCGTGGTTGATGCCGTAGACGATGTTTTTCAGGTCGCCCTTGCCCGGAGCGGTCAGCAGCACGCGAGCCACACCCTTGGACTGCAGGTGCTGGGACAGGCCTTCGCGGTCGCGCCAGACACCGGTGTTGTCCACAACGATGGCGTTGTCGATGCCGTACTGGGTGTAGTCGATCTCCGCGGGGTTGTTGGCGTAGATCATCTGGATCTTGGTGCCGTTGGCCCAGATGACGTCGTTCTCCTCGTCGACGGCGATGGTGCCGTTGAAGGCACCGTGGACGGAGTCACGGCGAAGGAGGGAGGCGCGCTTGAAGATGTCAATGTCACCCTTCTTGCGCACGACGATGGCGCGCAGGCGCACGCCGCCATAGGCAGCTTCGCGGGCAATCAGGATGCGGGCCAGCAGGCGCCCGATGCGGCCGAAGCCGTAAAGAACGACGTCGGTGGATTCCTTGTCAACACCAGCGCCGACGAGCTCCACGAGGGTCTCCTCGAGGTAGTTGCGCAGGTTATCGGAGCCGGACTCCTGGAAGCCAGTGGCCAGGCGACCCAAGTCGATGGAAGCGGTGCCCAGGTTCATCGAGCACAGTTCCTTGAGGATGGGCAGGGTCTCTGCGGTGGAAAGCTCACGCTCAGCGATGCGGCGGGCGTAGCGGTGCGCCTTGATGATGTCGATATCGGTCACACCGATGAGCAGGCGGCCGTAGATAGAGGTGACAACGTTGTTATTGCGGTGCAGCTGGTGGATGAGCGGGATCATCTCTTGGGCCAGCTCCAGGCGCTCGTTCCAATCCTCGTGCCCAATGTGCGCGTTCGAAGTCACGTACTTTGTATCCTTTACTCGTCAAAAAGGGTGTAAAACTATGTCCATCCGTAAATCTTAACCCCTATTCATGCCCGTTTGGGTGTAGTTGCGCGAGGATTTCCGCCACACTACCCCCGCCGATTTTCTCCACGTCGACGCCCACGAGGCAATAGTCCACGTCGGCGTCGAGCTGCGCACGACGCGTTTTCAGCAACGCGTTGAGATAGGGGTAGACCAAAGGCAGGTCCGGGTGTACCCGTGTGTAGGCAGTCTCCAGCCCGCGGGCGTAGCGCCCGGAGAACGCGCGGGTCGACACCGTCCGGCCGCCGCGGCGCAAAAGGTCACGGTTGTGCTCACTCGTTCCGGCTTCTTCGGACAGCAAGAATGCGGAGCCACAGCTGACTGCCTTTACCCCTGGCCACGTCAGGGCCTCGGCGACATCCTCCGCGGTGCGCAGGCCACCCGCGGCGATGAGCGGGAGGTCCGTGACCTGGTGGACCGCCGCAACAAGTTCTTTAAGCGGGCGCTGGTCGGGTTCCGCACTCGGGTCCCACACTCCGCGGTGCCCGCCGGCCTCAGGGCCCTGTACGCACAACACATCGACGCCGCGGGCGGCCGCAGCCTGCGCTTCCTCAGGGGTGGTGACAGTCGTCCACGCCTCTGCCCCAGCGGCGTGGATCCGCGCGACCTCGTCCTCGCTAAAGACACCGAACATCGACCAGAGCACCTCTGCCCCACCATCTAGCGCGGCGTCGAGTTTGTCCTGCCAACCGAAGTTTAGGGGGACGTCGCCAAGCACGGCGTCCTCTTCCGCGGCGAGGGAGCGGGCAGCCGCGAGTTCCGTGTCGGTCAGCTCCCTCTGCGGGTGAAAGATATTGACCCCAAAGCGCGTGCCCGCACACGCCGCGATGGCTTCGCGCGCGGCATCGACCGAACAGCTCCCCAGGCCCAGCGCGCTGAAGGAACCAGCGGCGTCGGCGGCAGCGACCAGCTCAGGCGTGGTGGGCCCGCCCGCCATCGGGGCAGGTAGGACGGGGCAAGTGATAGCCTCAAGAAGTTGACTCATGGTTACCCAGCCTAAAGAAAACCATCAAGGGAGTTGTTGTGTCCGCCATCCGTGACTTTTTCACCCGCCTCTTTGGCCGCGCCAACGAAGCACCAAAGAAGCCAAAGAAGGCCGTCGCCCCCAGACTAAACCCAGCGGATCTTAGCGCCGAGTGGCTCATCGTGGGATTGGGCAATCCCGGCGCGAAATACGCAGCTACCCGTCACAACGTAGGATACATGGCGGTGGATGATCTCCTCGCCGAATCTGGCGACATGCTTGAACCCGTCACCGGGCACCAGCTCAGCGTCGCACAGCTCGAGCTCGGGGGCACGAAGGTCGTGGCTTTGCGTTCACACACCTACATGAATCTCTCCGGCGATCCCATCGCACCCTTGGCCGCGCAGTTGGGGGTTGCGGCAGAAAACATCATCGTCATCCATGACGAGCTCGACCTACCCGCCGGCAAGGTGCGCATTAAGAAGGGCGGCAACGAGAATGGCCATAACGGTTTGAAGTCGCTGAGCGAGCGCTTGGGCACGCGCGATTACCTGCGTGTGCGTGTGGGTATCGGGCGCCCGCCCAAGGGTGGCTCCATCCCGGACTGGGTGCTCGCGCCTGTCGACGCCAGCGCTGAGCTCGATTCCACCATCGCTACCGCCGCCGAGGCTGCACGCCTCATCGTGGCTGAGGGCCTCAACAAGGCCCAGCAGGAAATCCATTCCCGGTCGAAATAAACCCCGGCGCGGCCGCGCTCAACGCCCTACACTGTCCAAGTATGAGCCGCGCGAGCAAGAACCTGCCTTCTAATCATGACCCTCGAACAATTGTCATTACCGGTGCTTCGAGCGGGGTGGGCGCGGCCGCTGCCCGCATCCTTCACCAGCGCCGCCCGCAGGATTCGCTCGTGCTCGTGGGCCGGAACCCGGAAAAGACGCAGGCCGTAGCCGAAGAAGTTGGTGCGGCCTTTCACGTGGCCAACTACGAGTCTTTGGGCCAGGTTCGCCGCCTCGCGGAAGAGCTGAGCCAGTACCCGCAGATCGATGCCTTGGGCAATAACGCCGGCGGCATGTTCGACGGCCCCTTCGCCACCGCCGATGGCTTCGAGCGCACGTGGCAGATCAACGTTGTGGCGCCTTTTCTTCTGACCTCTTTATTGCGCGATACCCTGCGGGCCAGCGACGCCACCGTGGTGCAGACCGCCTCGTTGGCCAACGTCCTGTATTCCGCTTTCGACCCCGGTGACCCAAACACCTTTGAAAAATTCACCGCGGAGCGCGCTTACGGCAACGCCAAGTTGGGCGATATTCTTCTGACCCGCTACCTCGACTCGCACGGTCTGACCTCCGTGGCCTTCCACCCGGGCGTGTTGAATACTGGCTTCGGGCAGAACTCAACGAGTAGGACGAGCAAGCTGTATTCGACCACTGCAGCAAAGCATTTCTTGGGCAAGGCGGACAAGGGCGGCGAGAACCTTGCTTATTTCCTCAGCGGCACTCCGGGCATCCATTTCAATTCCGGCGAGTATTACAACAACAAGCGCAAGCCAGGCCTGCAGAGGCCGATTGCGAAGAAGCTCTCGGTGGCGCGGCGCGTCTTCGATGATTTGGGCCGCCAGCTCAATGTGGAGTGGTAACAGCCAGCGGCTAAACTAGCCCGCATGAGTATTGCCTCCGAAGCTTCCCGCCGCCGCACATTCGCCGTCATCGCCCACCCGGATGCTGGTAAGTCCACGCTGACGGAGGCGCTGGCACTTCACGCGCACGTCATCAACGAAGCTGGCGCGGTGCACGGCAAGGGCAACCGCAAGTCCACGGTCTCTGACTGGATGGAGATGGAGAAGGAACGCGGCATTTCCGTGGCCTCCTCGGCCCTGCAGTTCGAGTACGCGCCCGAGGGTCACGAGGGCGAGCCCTACATGATCAACCTGGTGGACACCCCGGGCCACGCGGACTTTTCGGAGGATACCTACCGCGTGC
Source organism: Corynebacterium hesseae (assembly GCF_037850265.1). Lineage (NCBI taxonomy): Bacteria > Bacillati > Actinomycetota > Actinomycetes > Mycobacteriales > Corynebacteriaceae > Corynebacterium > Corynebacterium hesseae. Next base: position 970,725 of record NZ_CP137211.1, on the reverse strand, counting down.
TCACGGCGGTGGATGCTGCCGTCATGCTTATCGACGCCGCCAAGGGCCTCGAGCCCCAGACCCTCAAGCTCTTTCGCGTGTGTAAGGCCCGCGGCCTGCCGATCATTACGGTGATCAACAAGTGGGACCGCGTGGGACGAGAGCCGCTGGAGCTTGTCGACGAAATCGTCAACGAAATCCAGCTGCAGCCCACCCCGCTGTACTGGCCGGTGGGTATCGCTGGCGACTTCCGCGGCTTGGCCCACATCAACGATGACGGCGAGGCTGATGAGTACGTGCACTTCCTGCGCACCGCCGGTGGTTCCACCATCGCCCCGGAGGAGCACTACGCGCCTGAGGATGCAGCCGCGAAGGAAGAGGACGCTTGGGAGACGGCCGTGGAGGAAGCAGAGCTGCTGGCAGCCGACGGCGCCCTGCACGACCAGGAGCTCTTCGAACAGTGCGTGACGTCCCCGCTCATCTTCGCCTCCGCGATGCTGAACTTCGGCGTGCACCAGATCCTGGATACTCTGTGCGCCATCGCCCCGGCTCCGCGCTCGCGCGAATCAGATCCGCAGGCCATCGAGGCCGCTACCTCCGCCATCGATGAGGTACGTGAGGTCACCGATGACTTCGCGGGCGTCATCTTCAAGGTGCAGGCGGGCATGGACCGCAAGCACCGCGATAACCTGGCCTTCATGCGCGTGGTCTCCGGCGAGTTTGAGCGCGGTATGCAGGTCAACCATGCGCAGTCTGGGCGCAGCTTCTCCACTAAGTACGCCCTGACGGTCTTCGGCCGCACGCGTGACACCGTGGACACGGCGTACCCGGGTGACATTGTGGGCTTGGTCAATGCCGGTTCCCTGGCACCTGGTGACACGATTTACACGGGCAAGAAGGTGCAGTTCAAGCCCATGCCGCAGTTCGCGCCTGAGGCATTCCGCATCCTGCGCGCGAAGTCTTTGGGTGACTACAAAGCATTCCGCAAGGGCTTGGACCAACTGGCTGCGGAAGGCGTGGTCCAGATTCTGCGCAACGATACGCGTGGCGATGCCGCCCCGGTCATGGCTGCGGTGGGCCCCATGCAGTTCGAGGTCATGCAGGCTCGCATGGAGGTCGAGTACAACGTGGAGACCATCACCGAGCCCATCCCCTACTCGGTGGCCCGCCGTACCGACGCCGAATCCGCGCCCGAACTGGGCCGCCAGCGCGGCGTAGAGATCTTTACCCGCAGCGACGGCGAGCTCATCGCGCTCTTTGGTGATAAGTGGAAGCTGGCCTTCATTGAGAAGGAGCACCCGGAGCTCACCATCGAAACACTTGTGGCGGATTAGTTTTCACGCCCTTGTCGGGTGACCCACCTCACGGTACGATTAGCTAGAAATCCGTACACCTTTAGGTAGGTCACCATGAGCTCTCCCCTCACCGGCATTTCAGTCCTTTTCCTCGGCGGCATCGGCCCCGGCCCCTTCGCTGCGATGATGCTTGCGGATATGGGTGCACAGGTCACCCGCGTGGTCCGCCCAGGTAATCCTCCCGCCGTGGTCCCGCACAGCATCCTCTACCGCGGGCAAGAGGTTCTGGAGGCGGACCTTAAGGACCCGGTGGACGTCGACAAGCTGCGCGAGCGCCTCGTCACAACGGACATCCTCATCGAAGGATTCCGCCCCGGCGTAGCTGAGCGCCTTGGTTTAGGCCCAGAGGAGGCGCAGGCGATTAACCCGGCGCTGGTCTACGGGCGCATCACCGGCTGGGGTCAATCCGGTCCGCTCGCCCACACCGCCGGTCACGACATCAACTACATCGCGGTCTCCGGTGCGCTGCACTCCATCGCGGGCAGCGATGGTGCTCCCGTTCCGCCGGTCAACTTCCTCGGGGACTTCGGCGGCGGCTCGATGTATTTGGTGACAGGACTTCTCGCGGGTGTCCTGCAGGCGAAGAACACCGGCCGCGGTTGCGTGGTGGATGCCGCTATTGTCGACGGCGCGGCCAACCTCACCGCCATGCTGCATGCCTTCCGCGCCGAAGGCCAATGGCAGGACCGCGGGACCAACCTCCTCGACGGAGGTGCACCGTTTTATAGCGTCTACCGCACAGCTGATGAAAAGTGGATGGCCGCCGGTGCCATCGAGCCACAGTTTTATGCGCTCATGGTGAAAGGTCTCGGGCTTGAACAGGAACTAAGTGGCTACGAACAAAATGACCGCGACGCCTGGCCAACCATGAAGAAGATCATTGCGCGACGTTTTGCGGAAAAGACACAAGCGGAATGGATCGATATCTTCCGCGGCAGCGATGCCTGCGTCACGGAGGTCGTCTCCCCCGAAGACGTTCTGGCGCACCCGCACCTTGCCGCGCGAGAAACCTATGTGGAAAGCGCGGGCCACACGGAGCCTAGCGCGGCCCCGCGCTTTCTCTAGCTCAGGCCGGGGATGACCGCGTTGACGCCGAGCATCAACGCCAGCGTTGCCAGCGGAATGATGATGGTCACCACGGCAACATCCTTGTAGGACAGGCGGTGCGTCATGCCGCAGACAATCAGCATGGTAAGCACCGCGCCGTTGTGCGGCATGGAATCAAAGGACACCGAGGCCATCGCGGTCACGCGGTGCATCAGTTCAAGACTGATGCTCTGTTCCGTCGCTAGCTGGGCTAGCTGATCACCCAGAGTCTGCATCGTGATAGATAGACCACCTGAGGAGGAACCTGTGATGCCGGAGATGACGGCAGTAGACACCGTGGAAACCACCAAGGCGTTATCGGAGATTCCCATCATGTTGCTTTTGATCACGCTAAAGACAGCCAGTGCGGCAATCACTGCGCCATAGCCAACCTCCGAGGCCGTGGTGAGGCACGGAAGGATTGCGTTCTTGGCGCCATCGGAGAATTCCTTAATGGACTCGGCGGCGCGCTTGGGGAACATCGCCACGATAACGAACACCGCGCAGGCCAGAGCGACCGTCGGTGACCAGATGCCCAACAGCGCATCGAGGTTGGTCTCGCCGTATTTCTCTTCGGCTAAGTAGGAGGTGTCCAGCACTTTCGACACCCCGTAGACCATGGCGAAGTTGACCACGATGACAACGGCGATGGGCGCCAGACCCAGCAAACCCTGCACCTGGACAGAAGGCTCGGTTTCAGCCCTGGCGTGGGTGGCTACCCGGCCACCGGAGTTGGCGTCGAAGGATTCACCACCGATTTCTACACTTGCTTCTTCCCCGCTGTCGCCGATTCCCTCGGGTGTTTCGATGACCTTCCCGTCGGCATCGAGCGGCTCAAACGTCTCACCTTTCGCGCGGAGGGTTCGCACGCGGTATTCGAGCCAGGCGGTTCCCGCCGCCAGCATGAGGGCGGAAGAAATGAGGCCGAACAGCGGCGCCGCGTAGACGTTGGTTCCGAAGTAGCTGGTAGGGATGGCATTGTGGATCTGCGGCGAACCGGGAAGCCCGGCCAGCGCGAAGGTGATGGTTCCCAAGGCAATCGCACCAGGCATGAGCCGTTTGGGGATCCCAGACTCCTTGAACAAAGCAGTCGCGATGGGCACGATGGTGAAAGCCACAACCCACGCGGACACACCGCCGTAGGTAAGCAATGCGGTGGCGACGACCGTCGAGAACATCGCTCGCTTAGGCCCGAATAGCGCGGTAATTCCGCGTGCTAGGTAACGGGCCAGCCCTGTGGATGTCATCAGGTACCCAAAGATTGCCCCGAAGAGGAAGAGCGGGAAATACTTGGTCACGAAGTTTCCGGCTGCCGGCATAAAGATCTGGGTATAGGTGGCCAGGATAGGCTCGCCGGAAAAGAGCACCGCGATCAGCGCCGCGAAGGGAGCGACGACCACCACGGAGTGCCCGCGATAGGCCATCACGACGAGGAAAATCAGGGAGAGAATCACCCCGATGAATGAGATAACCATTGTTTCTACCTCACAGTCTTGGTCATCTGAGGCAAGAGGACGAATCGCCCTTCCTGCGCATGCGGCGCCGGTACCATGTCCCCTATGGAAGAGAAAGCAGCCTCGACGCGGGAGAGGATTCTCGAGTGCTCACGCGAGCTATTCAGTGAGCGGTCCTTCTCCCAGGTGTCGATGAAGGACATCGCCGAAAAAGCGGAAGTGTCCGTCGCGCTGATCGTGAAGCACTTCCACAACAAGGAAGGGCTTTTTGAGGCAACGGTGGATTTCACCGCTTCCTCGGCGGCGCTCTTTGCCGGCCCTTTCAGCGAGCTAGGCCGCACCGCGGTGGTGGAGACCCTCACCGCGCCGCATAACGCCCCATACTCCATGGCCCGAACGATTTCGGTCGCGAGCGGGGACTATCAGACGCTCGGAGCTATTGGTAAGAGAATTAAATCCGACTTGCTGGAGGTCTTGGCCTCGCGGATTCGTGAAGAATCCGGACGCCACTCACCTTCGCCAGAGCTGCGAGCCCAATCAGCGCTGGCCCTACTCATGGGCTTGTCCTTCATGCGGCGCTTCGGCGATACCGAGTTCGCGGCCTTCTCAACCGAGGAGCTCATCGAGTACTATGCCCCGCTGTTGCAAGGCATCCTCGACGGGGACCAAGCACCCTAGTTTTCAGGCGCTTCTGATCTTAGGATTCGCCCTTGGAACGGACCTCGGAGATGATGGCGGAGAAATCAAGTCCGCCGTGCCCCTCGTCCACGAAGGAAGCGTACTGTTCTTCCGCAATCCGGCCCAGAACAGTGTCTGTCTTGGTATCTTCGGCCGCGGCCATGGCCAGCTTGAGATCCTTAAGCATAAGGGCAGAGGCGAAGCCGGGTTTAAAGTCATTGTTGGCCGGCGAGCTCGGCACGATATCCGGGACTGGGGCGTTGACGGACAGCGACCACGAGTTTCCGGTGGCGTTGGAAACGACGTCGTAGAAGGCTTGGTGATCGAGCCCCAAGCGCTCGCCGAGGACGAGGGCTTCAGCCAAGACAATTTGCTGGACCGCGAGGATCATGTTGTTGCATGCCTTGACTGCTTGGCCGTTGCCGATGTCACCGCAGTGGGTGACGGACTTGCCCATGATGTCGAGCAGCGGCTTGACCTTCCCAAAGTCTTCGGCTGTGCCGCCGACCATGAAGGCAAGCGTTCCCGCGGCGGCACCGGCGATGCCACCGGAGACCGGTGCATCAAGGAAGGCGGAGCCTGCCTTGCTCACGGTGTCCGCGAGCTCGCGAGCTTCCGCGACCGCGATGGTGGAGACATCAACGTAGGTCTTCGCGCCCTCGTTTGCTGCGAGGACCGATTCGAGCACCTGCTTGACCAGCCCACCGTTGGGCAAGCTGGTAAACACTACCTCGGCGCCCTGCGCGGCTTCTTCCGCGGTTTCGATGATGGTGATCCCCTGCTCGGCGGCACGGTCCCGGGCTTCTTCCACGACGTCGAAGCCACGAACCTCGTGCCCGGCTTTTGCCAGGTTGGCGGCCATCGGGCCGCCCATATTGCCTAATCCAATAAAAGCGATAGTCGTCATTGCGTTCTCTCCTTACATGACCGGCATGGTGAACTGTGGACCTGCGGACTCATCGCTAGGCCAGCGCGAGGTGACGGTCTTAGTCTTGGTGTAGAAGCGGAAGGAATCCGGACCGTGCTGGTTGAGGTCGCCGAAACCAGAGGCCTTCCAGCCGCCGAAGGTGTGGTAGGCAATCGGCACCGGAATTGGAACGTTGACGCCTACCATGCCGACCTGGACGTTCTTGCAGAAGTCGCGGGCCGCGTCACCGTTCTGGGTGAAGATGGCGACGCCGTTGCCGTACATATGGTCATTCGGGTAAGAAACGGCCTCTTCCAGAGTTTCGGCACGGACCATAACCAGCACGGGGCCGAAGATCTCCTCGCTGTAGATAGACATGTCTGCGGTGACGTTGTCGAAGAAGCTCGGACCGGAATAGAAGCCATCAGCGAGGGAATCCTCGTTGAAAGACTTGTCAGACATGTCCAACTCGCGGCCGCCGGTAAGCAGCGTTGCGCCTGCTTCCACGCCCTCGGCGATGAGTCGGTGGACACGGTCGCGCGCCTCCGCGGTGACTAATGGGCCATAGTCGGCCTCCGGGTCGAGACAGTGGCCCACCTTGAGCTCCGGAATCTTTGCCAGGATGGCATCGCGCAGACGGTCTGCCGTCTCCTGCCCCACCGGAACCACGACGGACAGTGCCATACAGCGCTCACCGGCGGAGCCGAAGGCCGCGCCCACGATGGCGTCGGCGGTGGCGTCGATGTCGGCGTCGGGAAGCACAATGGCGTGGTTCTTTGCGCCACCGAAGCACTGGGCGCGCTTGCCGGTGGCCGCACAGCGCTCGTAGATGTACTGCGCAATCGGCGTAGAACCAACGAAGCCCACAGCCTTGATCGTCTCGGAATCGAGGATGGCATCGACGGCCTCTTTGCCGCCGTGCACAACGTTGAGAACACCAGCGGGGCCGCCGGCCTCAATGAAGAGCTCCGCCAGGCGAACCGGCACGGAGGGGTCGCGCTCGGAGGGCTTGAGCACGAAGGCATTGCCCGCCGCCAGGGCCGGGCCGGCCTTCCACAACGGAATCATGGCCGGAAAATTGAACGGGGTGATTCCCGCTACCACGCCGAGCGGCTGGCGCAGCGAGTAGGTATCGATGCCGGTGCCAACCTCCGAGGAGTACTCGCCCTTGAGCTGGTGCGGCGCACCGAGGGCAAACTCCAGCACGTCGACGCCGCGCAGCACATCGCCCTTGGCATCCGGAAAAGTCTTGCCGTGCTCGAGGGAGAGCTGGGTGGCCAGCTCATCCATGTTGGCATGGATGAGGCGGATCCACTCCATGATGATGCGGATGCGCTTCTGCGGGTTCAGCGCCGCCCAACCCGGCTGGGCCTTAGCGGATTCCGCAATGACGCTGTCCACGTCGGCCTTGTTCGCCAAGGCCACCGCGGCCTGCTCCTTGCCGGTCGAAGGATTCAGCACAGGCTGGGTATTGCCCGATGTCCCTTCAAACGTTTCTCCGTTGACGTAGTGATACACAGTGCGCATGGCGCGTCTCCTTCCTGGAACCTTCGGCTCCCTGTATGGCTTGGGTCACACACTAACGTTGGACAACAACCGCCCGCCATAGAAATTGAGATACCGAACACGATTCACCCCCTGCAGTGATTTGCCATACATATACTGTCCAGCGCTTTTGTGGATACCCTCCCCAAGGCCCGGTGGGGTGAATGCCGTTCACCTAGCCTGAGCTCAACGTAGCGTTGGCTAAGGTGATGGCATGGACCACATGGAGCAGCCCACGGCTACCGCGCACACCGGCCCCGAGCCGCAGAATTGGGAAGCCGATGTCATCCTCAACGACGGCGACATCGCCACGCTGCGCCACATCACACCCGCCGACCGCGACGCCATCCGCGCCTTCTACGACCGCGTCTCGGATCAATCGAAGTACTTGCGCTTCTTCGGCACGCACCCCGCGCTGACCGACGATGACCTAGACCGCTGGCTCCACACGGATGGCTATGACAAAGTCACCCTCGTCATGGTGGAACGCGGCAACATCGTGGCCGTTGCCGGATACTCCATTGTCGAGCAGTTCCTGCCCGCGCGGGTAGGCGATGTCTCCTTCCTTGTCCAAGATTCCCACCACGGAAAAGGCGTGGCTAATATCCTGCTCGAGCACCTCGCAGAAATTGGACGCGAAGGAAAAGTGGAGCGCTTCTTCGCCGAGATGCTGACGCAGAACCGCAGGATGGTGCAGGTTTTCGTACGCGCAGGGTATTCCGCGAAGCCGGAACTCGAGGACGGTTTCATCCGGGTGGATTTCCGAATAGCGCCGAATGAGAACTCCCGCGATGTCATGGAGCGCCGCGAGCTGCGTGCAGAAGCGAACTCGATCCACCGTTTGCTCAACCCACGCTCCGTGGCGGTAGTAGGAACGCTGTCCAGCAAGCAGCTAGCTAGCGCCAACTTCGCCGGTACATTACGCCACCTTCACCGCGTAGAGGAGCTCAACGTCCTCGATGAGCCAGTGGATCTCGTCGTCATCGAGTTCCAAGGCCACGGCGGCGCGGAAGCTATGCAGGCTGCTGCCGCTGCCGGCGCCAAAGGAGTAGTCCTCATCTCCCGCAGCCAAAACCCCAACCTCTCCCCCGACCAGGCTCGCGACATCGTGCTCGCGGCTAGGGACTACGGCCTGCGAGCCCTTGGCCCAGCTGCGCTAGGCCTGATCAACACAGACGCGGCAGTGCGGCTCAACGCCAGCCCAGCACCCATGCCGCGTGCGGGACAGGTGGGCCTGTTTACTCAGTCTGCGGGTGTGGCGACGCTAGCTCTGTCCCATGCACTGCAGCTCGGGTGCGGCCTAAGCAATTTCATTGCCGCCGGTTCCTTCGCTGACGTCACAGGCAACGACGTCATGCAATTCTGGAGCCAAGATGAGAACACACGAATTTGTTTGCTCTCCCTCGACTCGATTGGTAACCCGCGCAAATTCTTCCGGGTGCTGCGCCGCCTAGCGCTGGACAAGCACGTCGTCGTGTTCTTGCCCTCTCGGGCTCTGAAGTCGGCCCGCCACTACGCGGTGGAGGGACTATCGGCGGCGAGCCCGGCTGCGCTCGACGAGATCATTCGCTGCACCGGGGCAATGGTGGTCACCCGCCGCGATGCCATGCTCGACATCGCTCAGCTCCTCGCGCGCCAACCCGTTCCGCAGGGCCGTCGCATCGCAGTGACGTCGAATTCCTCCGGCCTCACCGCGCAGATGGAACAGGCGGCCTGGCGCTTCGGGCTGCGCCCGCACGCCACCACCGTCGTCGATGACCCCGCCCCCGCCATCACGGAACAGGCCCGGCGCGCCCTAGAAGATCCGGGTATCGACGCGGTGCTGTGCGCCGTCGTGGAAGTTGGTGAGTTCATCCTCAAGGAGGCCTACGTAAGTCTGTCCCAGTTGGCGGCAACGACGACGGATACCCCGCTCATCGCCAGCTTCGTGGGTTTTGATATCCCCGATTTCCGCACCTCCGAGGGGCCAGAGGCGCCCGGCCAGCTTCCCGTGTTTGGCACCTACGCCGACGCCATTGAGGCTCTGGCCACCATCATCGATAATGAACGCCGCCGCGCCCTAGCACGCCCCAATCCTTCCGATGAGTTCGCCAACAGCGCAGGCCTTGCAGAAGCGCGCGGTGTGGTCGCGGAAGTTCTGACTGATTCCCCCACGGGACGCTGGGCCACCGACGAGGAGTGCGCGCGAATCCTTAGGGCTTATGGCATAGAGATCGTCCCTTGGGCCCCGGTGCGCACCCTCGACGAAGCCATCGCGGCCGGCCGCGATTATGGCTGGGATGTCGTCCTCAAGTGCAGCTCGCAGATGGTGCGGGGCCGTTCGGAGCTGCCCACCGTCGTGCGAAGCATCCATGACGAAGAATCCATGGTGCGCGCGTGGACTACCATCACCCAGCTCACGCGCGATCTCCACTTGGGCGAGGATCCGGCTATTCTCATCCCAGTTGTTCAACGCATGGTCACAGCCGGCGCCTCTCTCACTGTGCGCGCCATCGAAGATCCCGTTGTTGGGCCCATGATTTCCGCCGGTTTCTCCGGTCTACCCTCGGATCTTTTGGGAGACGTCGAGTGGCGCGTGCCCCCGCTTCGTCGCACCGATGCACTCGACATGCTCAGCTGCCTCAAGGCTTCTCCCCTTCTTGCTGGTTACCGCGGCACCAAGGCTGCCAAGCTGCACCGTGTCGAAGAGGTCATGATGCAGCTGGCACAGCTCAAGGACGACATCGCTGCACTCGTCGATATTGAGCTTTCCCCCGTCATCGCCGGGGTAGCGCACACTGTTGTGGTGGGGGCTCGAATGCGCATCGCACCGCTCGGTGATGTCCGCGATCCTCTCGCGAGGTCCTTGTCATGAACCAGACGAAGCCTCTTCTTTTTGCCTCCGAGGAGATGCACCGCTATTCGCTGGGCCCAGGGCATCCGATGGGGCCGGATCGAGTCGCCGCAGCACTGTCGCTGGCCAAACACTTCGGGGTGCTGGAAGAATTCGACATCGAATGTCCCGCCCCGTTGAATACCTCCCACTTGGAGCTCGTTCACAGTCCTGATTACATCGCCGCCACCCGCGCCGAGGTGCCTTCCGCTCACTTTGGCTTGGGCACTGAAGACAACCCGATTAGCCACGGCTTATCGACGGTCGCCGCGCGCATCGCCGGTGGCACCCTAGCGGCCGCGCGCGCTGTGTGGGAGGGCCGTGCGCAGCGCGCCGTTAACCTTTCCGGCGGGTTGCACCACGCCTTCACCGATTCCATGTCAGGCTTTTGCATGTACAACGATGCTGCGATTGCCATCCGTTGGCTTAAGGCAAATGGCGCCCAACGCGTGGTGTACCTGGACCTGGATGCCCACCACGGTGACGGCGTCGAAAGGATTTTTTGGGATGACCCCAACGTGCTCACCATCTCGGTACACGAATCGGGACTCTATCTCTTCCCCGGGACTGGCTATGCACACGAGATTGGTGGTCAAGGCGCGGAAGGGACCGCGGTTAACGTGGCTCTGCCCCGCGGGGTGAGTGACGAGGAGTGGCTGCAAGTCATCCACGCGGTCGTCCCACCGCTCCTCAAGAAATTCCGCCCCGACTTCATCATTTCCCAACACGGTGCGGACCCGCACCGCTCTGATCCCCTCGCGGATCTGGAACTCACCATCAACGCGATGGCGCGGGCTTATCGCTCAGTGGCGGTGTGGGCGCAACAGTTTGCGGATGGGCGATGGGTCGCGCTTGGCGGCGGCGGATATCACGTCGACGCAGTTGCCCGCGCGTGGACCCAGGTGCTGGCCGCAGTCGCCGACGTTGAGCTCGCAGCTTCGGAACGGATGCCGAACGGCTGGGAGGGCTCGCCCACCTTGGGTGATGAGGGTGCGTGCGCCGCCATCGGGGACTTCGATCCCACCAAGGTCATGGCTGAAAAACCGCATTCAGCGCTGGTGCAGACTACGCGCGCAGTCTTTCCCTATTGGGGCCTGCCGGCTTATGGCTAGGCCCTGTATCGGAGGGGCGTCGACAATGCGCGCGTGATGGGTTTCTTAGGGTTAATTCTCGTGATGAGGCCCTTAGCGTGGCGGCATACGCAGCGCACCATCCAAGCGAATCGTTTCGCCATTGATATAGGGGTTCTCGGTAATGGACACAGCTAAGGCGGCGAATTCCTCCGGCTTTGCCAGCCTTGCTGGGAAAGGCACGGTGGCCTCGAGCTGTTCGCGGAACTCCGGAGTGATCTGTTCCATCATCGGGGTAGCAACAACGCCCGGCGCGATGGCATTGACGCGGATTCCCAACGAGGCGAGATCCCGTGCTCCGGTAATCGACAGGGCAGCCACCGCGCCCTTCGACGCCGCGTAGGCCGCCTGGCCAACCTGCCCTTCGAAGGCCGCGACGGAAGCGGTGTTGATGATGACTCCGCGCTGGCCGTCCTCGTCGAGTGGTTCTGCCTGGGCCATCGCCTCGGCGGCTGCGGTCATGACGTGGAAGGTCCCCATGAGGTTAACGTTGATCGTCTTAGAAAACAGCTCCGGGTCATGGGGGCCTTTTCGCCCGAAGATGCGTGCTGAAGGGCAGATGCCTGCGCAATTCACCGCCACGCGCAAAGGCTTTTGGTCGGATGCGGCGAGAACCGCTTCGCGTACTGCGGCTGCATCGGTGACGTCGACCGCTGTGTAGTTGATTCCGTTGTGTTTCTCCTCCGGGACGGACAGATCGAGCACGGTGACCGTGGCTCCGTGCTCCGCGAGTGCTACGGCCGTTGCGGCCCCGAGGCCGGATGCACCGCCAGTAACGACGGCGGATGCTTCGTGCAGGTTCATGGTGTTTTCTCCTTTAATCACCGTGGGGTGTGGGGTTTGACAGGGCTGTTTAAACGAAAGCGGAAATGCCGGTGACAGCGCGGCCGACGATGAGCGAGTTGATGTCGTAGGTTCCCTCGTAGGTGAAGAGAATCTCGGCATCATCCATCATCTTCGACAAGTCGTATTCGGTCAGGATGCCGTTTCCTCCGCCGATGTTGCGGCCCGCTGCGGCGGATTCGCGCGCCAGGCGGGTGGTGGTTGCCTTTGCCAAGGCGGCAAAGGGCATTTCCAGCTTTCCTTGTTCTTGAACCTCTGCCAGCTGCGCCATCATGGCGAGTGACGCGGTGGCGTTGCCGAGGATGCGGGAAAGCTGCTCCTGGACCAACTGGAATTTGGCGATTGGCCTGCCAAACTGCTGGCGCTTGACCGCGTACTCGCGGGCCTTGTCGAAGATGCCTAGTTGCAAGCCGGCTCCCTGCCAGCCCACCCAGGCGCGCGAATAACACAGGAAGTCATTGACGTTGGCAAAGGATTCCGCACCCGGAATCAGGTTCTCGTGTGGGATGAGGACGTTGTCGAACTTAAGGTCCGCATTCTGCATGATGCGCAGGCCCATCTTGCGCGAAATCTTGCTGCGCGTTACGCCCTCGCGGTCGAGTTCAACGATGAAGGCCTTAATCTCATTGTCTGCTTTATCCCGTGCGAAGGTGATAGCAAAATCGGCGAAGGTGCCGGCCCCGATCCAACGTTTCGCTCCATTGATGAGCCAGCCTTCAGCGGTGCGCTCTGCTGTGGTGGCAAGGCCGCCGGCGATATCGGAGCCGTGCTCCGGTTCGGTCAACGCAAAGCAACCCACCTTGGTGAATTGGCGCAAACCTGCTAGCCAGGTGTCCTTTTGCTCTGGCGAGCCCAGTTTGTCGATGAGTCCGAGGACCAACTCGTTGTGAATGCCCACCAGGGCAGACAAGGACACGTCCGCGCGGGTTACTTCCGCGTACACCAGCCCGCGGTAAAGGCGCGAGGTATCCGTGAGCTCAATCTCGCCCAAACCCATCTCCGCCATGCGGGGCAGAAGATCGAATGGCAGCTCCTCACGGTCCCAGTATTCGCCTACGACAGGGCGAATCTCCGTCTGCAAGAACTCGTGGATCTCTGCTAAACGCGCCTGTTCCTCTGGGACGAGACGATCTGCCACCGCGAAAATATCAGCGTGGGGGTACTTAATGTTCTCCAAGTGTTTCCCGCTGGGGTGTTGTGGACTAAGAATCGGCGGCATAGCTTTCTACCTTTCTAGCTGGGTTTTAAGGTCGCTGTATGGGCTTTCTCCAGGCCACATACAAACTCTTGGACTCAGGCATCAATGGGCTCTTCACATTGAATGAGTACGAATATACATCTTTCCGTACTCTTGCGTGCCGTGTTCTATGATCATTGTGCGCAACAGACTGGGGAGAACGCACACAAATACCCCACATAGCCAGGACCGCCGAGAGGTAGAAAGACTCATGACCCAACCACTCACGCCACGACAACGCGAGCTGTTCAATGCCCTCTTGCAGGACTTTCTGGCCGAGGGATTCGAATCCTTCACCATCGACGGCGCGACGAAACGCTACCAATGCTCAAAATCGACCATGTACGCATTAGGCCCATCCAGAGACGCGATCATTCGCCGCGTGCTGGTCAGCTTCTTCAAAGAAATCACCCGTCGCACCGCAGCCACCACAGCGCCCACATACGCCCAAGCTCTTGAGAAATACTTCTCCTCGATGACCATTGCCCTGGAACCCGCGAGCCCTGAGTTCATGCGCGACCTCGCCTCCGAACCCGCCGCTCAGGAGGTATATAGCTTCAACACTAAGAGAGCCACTGAGACCATCCACAAGTTACTCAGCCAGGGCGTCGAAGCTGGGGAATTCACCGCCGAGTACACCGACTTTGTCTCCCGCCTTATCCAGCGCTCAATGAGTGATATTCAGCAGGGCTTTTACTCAGACACCCTAGCCCCAGCAGAGGCCTACCACACCCTTGGCCAGCTCATTCTCCATGGAATTTCCCTACGCTAACCTGCACCTTTCAAAGGCAGTTCGGAAAATCTCTAGCCATTACTTCGAACTCGAAGTAAAGTAGGCTGCGACCCAAGTCACAGCGACGAACGGTTTGGGACACGGGCCATAGCCATTGCGCCGTCCTTCCCCATTTGAGCACAAGCTAGAGGAGAACCAATGACCACGGTGACCGAACAATTCCAAGCAGCCCGCGACCTGCTGGTTTCTTATCAGACTGATTATGAAGCAGCCCGCAGCAACTTCGAGTGGCCGCGCTTCGAGCACTTCAACTTCGCACTTGATTGGTTCGATCACCTCGCCACTGCGGAGGATTCAAAGAACCGCGAGGCTCTCGTCATCTGTGAGACAGATGGCAGCAGCACCCGCCGTACCTTTGCTGAGATGTCAGCTCGCTCGGCACAACTGGCCAACTGGCTGGAGGCCCAGGGCGTCCAGCGCGGTGATCGCGTGATGCTCATGCTCAACAATCAAGTAGAGCTGTGGGAGTGCATGCTGGCCTGCATCAAGGCAGGCTTCGTTCTTAACCCGGCGACCGCAATGCTTGGCGCGGCTGATCTGCAGGACCGCACTGACCGAGCCAATATTTCCTGGGTTGTGGCCAATGCCGAGGACGCCGCCAAATTCCAAGACGTCAGCGGTGACTTCACCCTGATCCAGGTCGGTGACGAACCAGATGCACAGACAACGCACCCCACCCTGCGCTATTCGGATTCTTTTACTGGCTCGGAAGAGTACACGCCGAAGCAGGAAACCAAGGCTGATGAGACTCTCCTGCTGTATTTCACCTCCGGCACTACGTCGAAGGCGAAGCTCGTCGAGCACACTCACACGTCCTATCCAGTGGGTCACCTGACCACGATGTACTGGATTGGCTTGGCGCCTGGCGACGTCCACCTCAACGTCGCCGCCCCCGGCTGGGCCAAGCACGCATGGTCAAACTTCTTCGCGCCGTGGATCGCCGGGGCCACCATCTTCCTATACAACTATGCGCGCTTCGACGCCGCTGCGCTCATGGACAAGATGGAAGAAGAAGGCGTCACCAGCTTCTGCGCGCCGCCAACGGTCTGGCGCATGCTTGTCCAAGCAGACCTGGGCCGTATGAAGACCCCACCGAAGAAGCTGGTTGCGGCTGGCGAGCCGCTCAACCCCGAGCTCATCAGCACCATTGCCAAGGCCTGGAACACAAACGTTCGCGATGGTTTCGGGCAGACGGAGACGACGCTGCAGATTGCCAATACCCCAGAGCAAAAGGTGAAGCCAGGCTCGATGGGGCGTCCGCTGCCAGGCTGGGAAGTCGTACTCAAGGATCCCGCTACTGATGAGATTGGGGATACCGGAGAAATCTGCTTGAAGCTCGACCCCCGCCCAGTCGGCCTGACTGTGGGTTATTTCAATGACCCAGACAAGAACGCGGAAGTCTTCCGCGATGGTTACTACCACACGGGAGACACCGCGGAGCGCGATGAGGACGGCTACATTTTCTACATTGGCCGCGCCGACGATGTCTTCAAGGCCTCTGACTACCGCCTATCCCCTTTCGAACTCGAATCCGTTGTCATTGAGCACCCGGCAGTCGCCGAGGTAGCGGTGGTTCCCTCCCCGGATCCCATCCGCCTCGCCGTGCCAAAGGCCTACGTCGCTCTCGCCGGCGGCTACGAGCCGACGGCGGAGACCGCCGAGTCCATCCTTAAGCACTGCCGCGATGGGTTGGCCCCCTACAAGCGCATCCGCCGCCTCGAGTTCTATGAACTTCCGAAGACCGTCTCCGGCAAGATCCGCCGTGTAGATCTGCGCAAGCGCGAAAACGAGATCCACTCCGCTGACGGCGGCGAGACGAAGGCATCGACGGAATACGCGGATTCCGACTTTCCAGCTCTAAAGGGTTAACCCCACCGCCCTTCAGCAACGCAGGCCCCAGCCCACTGCTGGGGCTTTCGCATCTGCGACGCCATAATCCCCCGGTAGCTCTCCCCCGTCTGCGGCCCTATCTGCGATGCGTGTGGTCGGGCTCTTAGTACAGCGAAGCTCTCATTTATAGTTATCTCACGTACCGCAAGGAGGTCCTTTTCCGCTCATGGATATCATCGCTGAAGCACGCCGTCAGTGGGCGAAGCGTTATTCCGTGCGCTCTGCTCGTGGCCTCGCCACGGTATCCTCCCTCGAACGTGCCGCACACATTTTGCGTAATGGCGCCGAAAATGTGCTGGCTCCTTATGGGGTGAGCTACAACCAGTTCGAGGTCCTCGCTGTGCTCATGTGGTCACGTGCGGGAAGCATGCCCATGTCTAAAATCAGCGCTCGGCTTCAGCTTCCACCGGCGTCACTCACTCACACGGTGCGCAAACTTGAGAAGGACGAACTTATCGAGCGGGTCAGCGATCCAAAAGACAAACGCTCAACCTTGGTCATGATTACCGACCAAGGCATTGTGTTGGCCTCGGCGGCGGGACCTGCTCTTGATCGCTATTTTGCTTCCGTTGCGCTTTCTACTGGCGAGCAAGACCGCATCATTGCTGCCGCCAACCGCATCCGTCGCGCAGCAGGCGAAGATGTCGAGGAGTCCGACGCCCAGTAGCCATCTGTTCTTTAAGAAGCGTGCCCCACCACCACGCGCGTGCGACCGAAGAAGCCAAAAAGGCTAACTCGCGGTTAAGGGTTTAAGCGTGCTTAAACTCCGGGTCGCGCTTCTCTACAAAGGCTGCCATGCCTTCCTTCTGATCATGAGAAGAGAACAAAGCGTGGAAGGTACGGCGCTCGAACTGGATACCTTGGGACAATGAGAGTTCATCAACCGCATTGACTTGCTCTTTGATTTGAGACGTTGCCACGAAGGACTTCGAGGCGATGAGTTTTGCCGTCTCCAGCGCCGAGTCAAGGAGCTCACCCGCCGGAACCACGCGGGCTACCAAGCCGGAGCGTTCTGCTTCCTCGGCTGCCATCATGCGGCCAGTCAGGCACATCTCCATGGCCTTCGCCTTTCCGATAGCTCGGGTCAGTCGCTGGGAGCCTCCCATGCCTGGCGTGACTCCCAAGTTGACTTCCGGCTGGCCAAACTTGGCCTTGTCGCCAGCGATGATGAAGTCACACATCATGGCCAGCTCGCAACCTCCACCGAGCGCGTATCCGTTCACTGCAGCGATGATCGGCGTGCGGGCTCGTGTGAGGACGTCCCAGCCTGCGAACCAATCCGCGGTGTACATCTCTGTCGCCGACTTCGAGGACATTTCCTTGATATCTGCACCGGCGGCAAACGCTTTCTCTGAACCGGTAATAACGATTGCCCCTACTTCTGCATCGGCGTCGAATCCCTGAACTGCCTGGGTAACTTCAAGCATGGTGTCGTTGTTCAGGGCATTAAGCGCCTCCGGACGATTGAGCGTGATAAGTGCGACGCGGCCGCGCTTTTCGCTAAGAATTGCCATGGTAATAGTGTCCTTCCTGTGGTTCTTGATTGGTACCTAATCAGTGGTGATCGTTGAATTCTGGGGCTTCCACGCTGCCCTCGATGGGCTCAAGGACAGACGCCACCACGTCGTCGGGTACGGCGCCAATGGACTCATATTCCCAGGAGGGATTGCGGTCCTTATCCACGATTTGCGCGCGAATTCCCTCCGCAAATTCCTTGTGCTTTTGCATGTTCACGGACATCCAGAACTCCTGGGTCAAGGTCTCCGCGAAGCTCATCGACGCATTACGATTCAAGGATTCCTCGGTGACGCGAATGCCCAGCGGGGAATTCAAGCTCATCCGCTTGGCGGCCTTCGCCGCCCAATGCCCGTCGCCGCCTGCTGCTGCACGTTCTTGCAGGCGGGCAAGGGTCTCTTCAGCGGTGTCTGCGGCGTAGACGTCCACCATTTCGGCGCGGTCCTTACCGAAGCCTGGGCCCACTGACTCAGTGAACTTCTCAATATCGGCTGGGTCGCCCGTCTCCACCAGCTGCTCAACGAGAGCATCGAGCTTGTCCTTGGGTACGAAGTAGTCCGCGAAGCCGGTATCGATCGCCTCCGCGGCCCCCACGTGGATCGCGGTATACGCCAAGTGCCGGCCAAGACGATCCGCAGCCCGGGATAGAAGATAGGATCCACCGGCATCAGGCGAATACCCAATCCCAACCTCCGGCATTCCGATGCGCGAATCCTCGCAAACAATGCGGTGTGAGGCGTGCGCTGAGACACCAATTCCGCCGCCCAGCACGATGCCTTCCATGAGCGCCACATAGGGCTTGGAATAGGTGGAGATTAAATAGTTCAGTTCATATTCCGTCTTCCAGAAATGGGCGCCTGCCGTGCCGCCCTCCAGTGCATCGTGGTACAAGGCCGCAACGTCGCCACCAGCACACAGCCCACGTTCTCCAGCGCCCCGGAGGATAACGAGCTTGACGCGATCATCGTCCTGCCAGTCCTTCAAAACTGCCGTCATCTCATCGATCATCGTCTGATTTAGCGCGTTAATGGCCTTGGGCCGGTTTAGCGTAAGAACACCAGCATGGCCGCGGATGTCGTGGATAATTTCATTCGTCATCGTCTATTCCTCCTCTTTATGAACTATCGGCCGTTTAGCGTGGTGCCTCGAGCAACAGAGCTTCACCCTGGCCACCGCCGCCGCACAAAGTGACACCCGCGCGATGGGCCTGGCCGCTCGCAAGGCGATGCGCCGCATGGGCTACGAGCCGAGCACCGGATGCGCCGATAGGATGCCCCAGGGCAATCGCACCGCCCTGTGGGTTCACGTCATCGGGATTGATTCCAAGGACATTGGCCGAATGAACCACCACTGCGGCGAAAGCCTCATTGATCTCAATGTGATCGAGATCAGCAATGCCCCAGCCTTGGCGCTCAAGGGCTGCGAGGAGAGCCCGAGCGGGTTGCTCCTGCAAGGATGAATCCGGACCGGCTACCTGACCTGGCGCACGTAGGACCGCCATGACCGGCAGTCCTACCTTATCCGCGTGCTCACGTGTGGTGAGAACTACTGCAGCCGCCCCATCCGTGATGGGTGAGGAATTACCAGCGGTAATGCTGCCTTCGCGCTTAAAAGCTGGTCGCAACCCGGCCAAGGTTTCTTCAGTAACCCCTTCCCGAATTCCTTCATCGCGTGAGACAGTGACCTCATCGCGGCGACTCTTCACGGTGATGGGAGTGATTTCCTTGTCGAAGGCTCCCTCCTCACTCGCTTGCACAGCGCGCTGGTGGGACAACGCGGCACAGCGATCTTGCTCTTGGCGGGTTACGGGATAGCGTTCGGCATATTTCTCTGACAGCGAGCCCATCGATATCCCCAGGTCGGCCGCGCGCAAGCCATCGTGTTCCATATGATCGAGCAGCTCGACGGTACCGAACTTCTTCCCACTGCGTGACTGCGGCAGTAGGTGCGGCGCGTTTGACATCGACTCCATTCCCCCGGCAACTACGACCGTGGCTTCACCGGAGCGAAGGAGCCGGGAGGCGTCGATAACCGCGGTCAGGCCGGACAAACAGACCTTGTTGACCGTTGCGGTGTGCGCGTTCGGAGAAATCCCTGCCCCTAGCGCTGCTTGCTTCGTGGGATTCTGCCCCACACCTGCCTGCAGGACCTGGCCACACACCACGGCATCGACGTCGTCAGGGTGGACCTGTGCCTGCTCGAGTGCGGCAGCGATGGCGCGGGATCCAAGCTCCGTCGCAGACAAGGGTGCAAGGGAACCAAGCAACTTGCCGAAAGGCGTGCGGGCAGCGCCCGCAATAACGATGTCCATATTTCGCTCTCCAAACTGTACGAAGTTAACCAGAATCGTACCGATGGATTGTGTGCCGCGCCACCCTTTTGCATCAACGTATGCTCGCACAATGCCAAAGCAGCGCGACACAAAACAGTTTGAAGTGCGGTGAAGGCTCCAAAACGGCCAGCTGCGGGGAGCACTGACTAGGCTCCCCGCAGCAGTTTTCGTGGCAGATTAGACCGTGAGCATCAACGGAATGACCACGATTTTGACTATCTGCGCCACCACAATGGTGGCCGCGTAGCCAGTCATAATGCGGGAATCCGTGCTGATTCCTGTGGCGTAGTCGACCACGGCAGGCTGGCCAAAGATGCCGGAAACGCCGCCCGCGGTGCGGGTTTCTGACTGGCCAAGGAACCTGTTAGCCACAGCGAAGAGGACGACGACAACCACGGTAATGATGGCGGCGAGAGCCATGCATTTCAGGCCCATCCAGGAGAATGCCGTGGACTGGAAAGCCTCACTTGAGGCCAAGCCCACCGAAGCCAAGAAGATAACCAGGCCCCACTGCTGAAGAGCCAGATTGATTGAAGCCGGAACCTTCCAGGGCACGCGGCGCGTGCGGTGCAGAGCACCGAGGACAAGTCCGGTAATCAATGGGCCCAGCGCAAAGCCAAGTTCAAAGGACGCACCACCTGGTAGCGGAACCACAATGAGCGCGATGAGGTAGCCCAGGAACAGACCACCACCGACAGCAACCCAGTTCAGCTGGGAATACCCCTGAACCGAGTCACCGAAGTAATCACGAATATCGCCCAGGCGGTCTTGATCCACAATCACCGTCACCCGGTCACCGGCATCGAGGTGCGTATCGAAGCTGGCCAGGAACTCTTCATCGCCGCGTTGCACGTGGACAATGCGGCCACCATAGCGCTTGAAGAGGTTGAGGTCCTCCACGGTTCGACCAGCAATATCGGAGTTCGACACCACCACGGTTTCAATGACCAAACGCTTGTCCACGAAGGGCACCTGAGGCTGGCGCTTGCCTAGAGCAGCGGTAAGCTCGTGCCTTTTCGCCTTCGTCACGAGTACGCGCAGGATGTCACCCTTGCGAATCTCCGGATGGTCCCCGGCCACGGTTCGGGTATTGCCACGGCGAATCGTGGCAATAACGAACTGATCCTCGAATCGCTCCACCAGCTCCTCGTAGGTGATGTCCTTGGTTACCCGAATAGTCCGGGAGCGAAAGACCTCCTCCGCAGAATTGTCCTTATCCTTAGTGGCCGGCCAGGACTGCTTGAGCAGAAAAGCTACAAGGAGGATAGCGACGGCCACGCCTACCGGATAGCCCAAGGAGTAGCCCACGGCCGGCAGTTCCTCGCCCGTTTGCTGTTGCGCCACGGCCAGCGATGCCGTCGAGGTCGTCGCACCGGAGAACACGCCCACGGAGAGCAAGGGCGACAGTCCCAACCAGCCGCCCGCGAGAAGCGCCACGGCGGCAGCACCCACCACCGCTATTGCGGCAGTAATCATGTGCTTGAGCTGCTCAGAGAAGCCTTTGAAGAAGCGCTCGCCGGCAGACAAGCCCTGCATATAGATGAAGAGGCCAAGGCCCATCTCCTGCAAGCTGCTTAAAATCGTGCCGTCGAGATCGATAAAGGCGCCGATGGCCAAGCCCACGAACAAGGTGCCGGCTGCGCCAAAGCGCAGCGGGCCGAAGGGGATCATGCCAAATAACGTGCCGAGCAAAGCAATAAAGAAAATGCTCAGCCAAATATTTCCATCAAATAGTGCCAACACGGGAAATCATTGTAAGAAAACACTCAGAAAACTCCATGCATGGGTCCGCTTCTCCTCCCCAGAGGAGGCGCGACTCACACCGTGTTGGCAAAAGTGAGTCGCGCACGACCCCGCTGAGCTCACTAGCTGCTGAGGAATTCCTTCCACGCCGGCCATTCGGCATAGGTCTGCGCGCGCCCAGCCTCATAGTTGGAGCGCAGCTTTGTCACAGAACGCTCAGTCGATGCCACCTGCATATCCTCCGGGAAGAAAAGCTGTGCGCGCCCCTCCTTTTCCAGCTCCAGAAGCCGGTCCTTGGAGGCGTTGTACCGGGCCGGCCGGGCAATCATCGCCTCCGCCACGGCAGGGTACTTTCGGAAGATTCGTCGCAGCGCCGCCGGCCGCCCCACCTCAGGCCGCACGTAGCCACGCGGTTTCGACCCCAGGAACAGGAATTTCTCAAACCCGGCCTTCTCCGCCTGCTCGATAAGGATGCCGCCGGATTCTCCCATGGCGCCGTCGACATACGGCGCACCGTCGATGACGCGCATCGGCATGATCAACGGCAGCGTCGAGGAGGCGCGCACACGCACCATCAGGTCTTCCTGCGTCTTGATGTCTTCGCGCCCCCAATACACGCTCTCCCCCGTATCGGCGCGCGCGGCGGAAATGCACACCTGCGCTGGGTTGGCGTCAAAGGCTTCCCAGTCAAAGGGCATGTCTTGGTCCGCGGCCTTTTCATAAATGAATTCTGCATTGAAGTATCCGCTACCGCGCAACAGCGAGCCCAGGCCGCCGAAGCTGGGGTTCTTGGCAAAGTCCACGAAGGATTCCTCGGAGCGAACCACATCGCGGGAAAGGAAGTTCACGGTGTGCGAGGAGCCCGCGGACACGCCTCCGACCCAGCCGAATTCCACCTCCTCCTTTAAGAGTTTGACGATGCACGCGGCGGTATAGGAATTGCGCATGCCGCCGCCTTCAATGACGAGTGCTGTATCTTTCGCGTCAATCACACTGCACGATGGTACCCCCGCGCTAGGATCGCGCCATGAGTTTGTTTTCTGCGGTAAAGGATATCGTCGATAAGCTCGGCGGCTCCCCCACCGTCCGCTTGGCTTCCCCGGATCCCCACGCCGTCGAGGTCTCTGTAGACCACCTCTCCGTCCACACAGCCGGCGGCCTCATCATCTTGGTTACCTCCCCAGCCGGCGCACAAATACTCAGTGAGGTGGCGCGCTCCGGCGAGCCCGCGCGCTTAAGTGGCTCTAAGACCACGGTGCAACTTTCCCCCACAACGAAGACTCAGCGCCCAGTCCATGATCCCAAGCGGGGCTGGGCCATCCCGCTATCCCCTGCGGAACGGGACACGCTGGCCCAGATCAGCGCCACGCCCGGCGACTATGAGGTCTCCGAGTCGCTTGCGGTCTCCATCGAATCCACCCCTGAAGAAAGCTAGCCTGCCATGCTCATCCTCCCCTTCCAAGGACGCACTCCCCGCATCCACCGCAGCGCCTGGATCGCCCCGAATGCCACCATCATCGGTGATGTCACCATCGGCCCGGACTCCTCCGTGTTTTATGGCTCCGTGCTGCGCGGCGATGTCGGTTCCATCCGTCTAGGCGCCCGCGTCAACGTCCAGGACAACTGCGTCATCCACGTTGAATCCACCGAGCCGTGTGTGCTGAAGGATGATGTCACCGTGGGCCACATGGCCATGCTCCACGGCACGCGGGTGGGCGCAGGCACGCTCGTCGGAATGAAAGCCACCCTGCTTTCGGGCTCCACCGTGGGCCCTGGCTCTCTTATTGCGGCCGGCGCGGTGGTGCTCGAAGGCCAGGACATTCCCGCCGGCACACTAGCCGCCGGGGTTCCAGCCAAGGTGCGGCGCGAGCTGAGCCCTGAGGAATCCGCCGCCTTCATACCGCACGCCGCGCGCTACGTCGAAATTTCAAAAAATCAGGCGCTGCTTGGCGACGCCCTCCCTCTCGACGCCGTCCTCTACGACTAGCAGTCGCAACTGCCGTTGTTGACAAAACTCTTAAGCCTGCCGCACGATCTGGCCAGAATTTTGGCAACTAGGGCAGTTCCACCACCGCGAAGCTAGGACAGCTGCCGAGTCGCCTTGAAGGCAAGCCCCTAAAGCAGAGCGAAGATGCCCATGACCACCAGGAAGGCTGCCACGCCGTAGCCGCTCCACAACGCCACGGTGGTGGAGTTCTCCCGCGCCCACGCGAAGGCGCGTCCGGCCCAGGACTCTGGCTTCGCCCGCACAAGCGCGATGAACAATCCGCACACAGTCGGCAATGAGAGCGCAAACGTGGCGTAGAAAAAGAGGCCACCATACTTAACGGTATTGCTAAAGTCCCCGGCCGCTAGGTGCATCAGGCCATAGAAAAAGGGCACGGAGGTCAAGGACTGGATAACGCCCATGGCATAGCCCACCACAACGGTTTTAGCCGAAGGAGTGCGCAGCGGGCCGAGCAGTTTCTGCACCATGTCATTGGGTTCACCCTTGGAGCGCCAGGCTAGAAGTCCCAGAGCAAGGCCAATGACTACCAGCCCCCACCCCAGCAGAGGCGATTCCAAGGCCGCGGCAACCTTGTCCTGGATTCCGACGAACACAAACATCACCACAGCGGCGGCGGTGAGCACACCGAACCAATCGCCGACGATGACGAAGGCCGCAATCTTGCGGTAGCTGCCCCGCGGAAGCATGATGCCGATAGCCACCAGGATTCCGATCAGTAGAGCGTTGACGGAATCGGCAAAGGCATTGAGCACGGCTTCGAGCATGCGGGCCAGTGTACAGGGCGCGTTTGCAGAACTTACTCTGGACACCGAGCCTCCTGCGCTCTGCACCATGCTTTGCTCTAGTGGTGCAGCCCGAGGAAACATTCACTCACTGTTTACCGTTAAGGGCCCTCATGTGAGGGCCGTCAACGGTAAGGTATTGAAAAGTGCTTGCCGCCGACAGAGATGTGGAGAGATAAAAAATGAAGGTAGCGATTCTCGGCGGAGACGGCTTCTGTGGGTGGCCCGCTTCCCTTTATCTCTCCGACCAAGGCCATGACGTCATCATCGTGGATAACCTCTCCCGGCGCGCCATCGATGAGGAGTTGGGCGCGGAATCCTTAACACCCATCGCCTCCATTGAGGAACGCCTGGCTGCGTGGACCGAGGTTTCCGGCAAGACCATTGGCTTCCGCAACCTCGACGTGGCCCAGGACTACGACGACCTGCTCGAGTTCCTGAATACCGAACGCCCGGATGCCGTGGTGCACTTCGCTGAGCAGCGCGCCGCCCCCTATTCCATGAAAAATTCGCGCACCAAGCGCTACACGGTGGATAACAACATCAACGCCACCCACAACCTGCTCGCCGCCATCGTGGAATCTGAGCAGGATATCCACGTCGCTCACTTGGGAACCATGGGTGTCTACGGCTACGGCACCGCCGGAATGAAGATCCCGGAAGGCTACCTGGACGTGCAGGTGGATGCGGGTGAGGGGGGCGTCGTCAAGCAGCAGATCCTGTACCCCTCCAACCCGGGCTCGGTCTACCACATGACGAAGGTGCTGGACCAGCACCTGTTTGCCTACTACGCCAAGAACGATGAGCTGCGCATCACCGATCTGCACCAGGGCATCATTTGGGGCACGCACACGGAGCAGACCCAGAAGGACGAGCGCCTTATCAACCGCTTTGATTATGACGGTGACTACGGCACGGTGCTCAACCGCTTCCTCATCCAAGCCGGCATCGACTACCCACTGACCGTGCACGGCACCGGTGGCCAGACCCGCGCTTTTATCCACATCCGGGACATGGTGCGCTGCATCGAGCTAGCTTTGCAGAACCCGCCGGCGCGCGGTGAGCGCGTCAAGATCATCAACCAGATGACGGAAACCCACCGCGTACGTGACTTAGCGGAGTTGGTTGCGAAGATCTCTGGCGCAGAGGTGGCCTACGTGCCGAACCCGCGCAAGGAATCCGCGGAAAATGAGCTCCACGTCACCAACGACACCTTCCTCAACCTGGGGCTGGAACCGACCACCTTGTCTGAAGGGCTGCTGCACGAGGTGGAGGAAGTCGCACGCAAGTACGCCGACCGCGCTGACCGCTCCAAGATTCCGGCGCAATCGCTGTGGACGCGCCAGCAGCACGCCGGCGTCCCCTCCACGGAGGCCTAGTCCTCCGTGCGCATCGCAATCGTTACCGAGGTCTTCCTCCCCAAGATCGACGGCGTGGTCACGCGCCTGACGCGCACTCTGGACCAGCTGGCCGCGATGGGCCATGAGGTCCGGATTTTTGCCACGGGCAAGGCCCCTGACTCCTACGCCGGCTTCGAGGTCACCCGCATACCCAGCTTGTCGCTGTGGGTCTACCCGGAAATCAAATTCGGCTTGCCCTCGTGGAAGTTCTTCAAGGAAATCAGGGATTTCGATCCCGATGTCATCCACGCGGTCAATCCCATTTGGACAGCGGCGCTCGGTGTCTTTGCCGCGCAGCGCGATGCCGTGCCGCTGGTGGCTAGCTTCCACACCAACGTGCCTGAATACGTCGATGCACTGGGCATCGGGTGGACCCGCCCGCTGACTGAGGCCGCTCTGAAGTACCTGCACAACCAGGCTGCGGTGAACCTATGCACCTCAGGCCCCATGGTGGATAAGGCTCGGGAGGTGGGGATCCACAACGTGCACCTGTGGCCCAAGGCTGTCGATACGCAGGCCTACCACCCCAGCCGCGCCACCGCGCAGATGCGCGAGCGCCTCACCGGTGGTAACCCGGACTCCCCGCTGGTGACCTATATCGGGAGGGTCTCCAAGGAAAAGGACTTGGAGCGCCTCGACCACGTAATGCACCTGGTGCGGACAGAGCTTGGTAACGCCCGCCTTGCCGTCGTCGGCGATGGCCCTGCGCTGGAGGAGCTCAAGGCCAACTTCGATCCTTCGCACACCGTGTTCACCGGTTACTTGTCCGGCGAGGAGCTCGCCGCTGCCTTCGCTGTCGGAGATGTCTTCCTCTTCCCCTCCGCCACGGAGACACTGGGCCTTGTGGCGCTAGAGTCCTTCGCCTCGGGTGTGCCGGTCATCGGCACGAATGCCGGCGGTATTCCCTTCGTCATTGAGGAAGGCGTTACAGGACATCTCATCGAACCCGATGCCGATGATGAGGCCTGGGCCAGCGCTACCGTCAATCTTCTTCGTGACGCCACGCGTCGGGAGACGATGGGTGCTGCCGCCCGCCGCGAAGCCGAAAAGTATTCCTGGGTAGAATCCACCCAAGCCCTCCTTCAGGCCTATGAGGAGGCTATCGAGCATCCCTTCTTCAGGGAATAAAACCAAGTCAAGGAGCACTAATGGACTCAGCCCAGGACCTGTACTCCGCTGGCGCCTTCATTCAAGCCGGCATCGACGCCGCGTTCTCCTCACGCTTGGGCGACGTGCGCGACGTCGAGGTGAACTTTGCATCTTCCGACTCCGAGCCCGCCACCGATCAGCGCGCAGTGGTGCGTTTTACTACCGCCTCTGGGACCTATGACTTCGATGGCCTGCGCCTAGCCACAATCCAGGATGGCCGCTTGCACTGGTCTACGGGGTTGACGGAACACGCGCCGCAACCGGAGTTCCACGGCCCGCAACCCGATTCCGCCCTGCTCCGCGGCTTGGCGCGGCGGCTCGTGGGTGACCGCCCAGTCATCCGCGTCCCGCAGGGCGAGGGCGAGGCGCTCGTCGCCGTCAACTTCGCGGAGATCCACCCCGATCCCCGTGTCAGCATCCTGGCCGGGCTTGAGCATACGGGGGATATTGAGGGAGGCGTCGACGAACACCTCGCCACCGCCGAGCTCGCCTCCTATGTGGGCGTGGCACCAGATGTTGTACAAGGCCTCGCGCACTTCCACGGCATCCGGATCGCGGCTCTCCCCCATCCTTCGGGCCACGGCGGGCTCAGCGCACGCGATGTGCTGGCCGACGCCCACTTTATGGCCACCGAGCACAATTTCTTCCTGGAGGCCCGATTCCCCAACCTGTGGGCTGACCTTGACCCTGACACGTCGCGCACCGTGGTGAACTCCGATTATGGTTCGCATACGGTTCCCTCCCATCTCATCGCCACCCTCAACGCCACAACGAGCACCTTTACGTGGGCATGGGCGGACGAGCTCTCCGGTTCCATGTCCGCCCACGCCGCGGCGAACCTGCGCCGCTTCGGATATGACAATGCCATCCCCGAGCTGATTCGCGCCCGCGTACCCATCCCCGAGGCACGCTCTCTGCGCTTGCCGCAGCTGGCCATGCCAATTCTGGGGCTGTGGACTCTACTGCCAGTGCAGCTACCCGACGGCCGCCAAGGGCTAGCACTGTCCGACGCCCCCGCGTTCCACCTGCCCGCGCCTTCACGGGCCGCCGCGCAGGCCACGCTCAATGTTGCGGTGCCGGCGGGAGTGGATGAGCAGCGGGCGCGCGCCGCATACCAGCGAGCACGCCCTATATAACTGCTAGGAGCTCAGCACCGCGCGGAATTCTTCGACGTCAACGTCCTCCGTGGTCGCCGGGTTAAACGCTGCGTCCTGGGTCTTATCCACCAGTACCGCACGCACGCCTTCGGAAAAGTCAGGGCGGCGATACATGTGCATGCCCAGTTTGAGTTCTAGCAGGAGCGCCTCCCGGATATCGTCGACAGCGGCTTCCGCCTCATAGAGCTCATTGGCCGCGATGATGGCGGCTGGGCACGCGGCTGCCATGAGGCGACGCACCTCGCCGGCAATCTGCGGGCGCTTGTCCAGCTCCGCGGAAATCTCCTCCCACGTGGGCAGCGCGAAGGTCTCCTCCAGGTCTTGAGCCACCTGCTCGAGCGGTGCTGGCTGCTGTGGCGCGGGTAGGGCCAGCTCTTCCAGTGCGGCATCAATACCGCGCTCGATAGCGGCTTCGATCAGCTCGGCCGCATCCTTGACCACGTGGGTTGCCACGCCCGTCCACAGCATGTCCGCGGCATACATGCGGTACCCGCTCAGACCCCAAAACTTTGCCAAACCCGGCGAGGCTACACCGCGAGTGCCCACCATGCGCTGGGCCGCATAAGCTACTCCGACGTCCGTGACGTAGCCGATATTCATCTCCGGCATCGAAGCGAAGGCCTTTTCCGTCACCACGCGGTGCGAACCGTGCAGGGAAATGCCCAATCCACCGCCCATGACGACGCCGTCGATGACGGCGATGTAGGGCTTCGGAAACTCGGCGATATCGCCGTTGGTGAGGTACTCGCTGGCGAAGAAGGCATCAACCTCTTCCAGCTTGCCTTCCGCGATTCCCTCCCGCGCGTGGCGCACGTCACCGCCCGCGCAGAATGCCTTGGGACTGTTGGAGTAAATAAGGACCTGCTCGATGTCGTCATCCTGTGCCCACGCTTCGAGGGAGCGGCGGATGATGTCAATCATGTCCGGGTTCAAAGAGTTCAGGGCCTTCGGCCTGTTGAGTTCGAGGACTCCTGTGTGGTTGCGCACGGAAACGAGTACTGGATCAGTCGTAGTCATGCGCACCAGTGTTCCATATCACAAAAGTTTCAGCCACCTATTTCTTGGCGCTACGTTGGACATGGCTCCCTGCCTCTAGCTCAACACTTTTAGATTGGTGTGACTTACTTGCTCCCACAACTTGTTGCCCTTGATATGGACGGCACGCTCCTCGACGCGCATGGCCAACTCCCTGCAGACTTTTCGGAGCTCCAGGACCTGGCCACTGCCCGCGGCTGCGAGCTGGTTCCGGCCTCGGGGCGCCAACTGGCCACCTTGAAGGACATGTTCCCGAAAGGCGAAACGTTTATCGCCGAAAACGGCTCGGTCATCATGCGCGGCGGTGAGATCATCGCGGCATTCCCGCTTGCGGAATCCACCGTGCACGCGGCACGAGAGGCTGCTGCGGCCATCGAAGTGGAACATACCGTAGTTCTATGTTCCCCGGAGACCGCCTACGTTGCACGGGATGTGTCAGACGCGGCACGTACAGAGATTGCAAAGTACTACAAGGCGGTCACTTGGGTCGATGACTTGGATGCAGTGCCGGAGAGCAACATCATCAAGATTGCTATTTTCTGCGAATCTGGTTCTGAGGCGCACATTTACGGTCCCATCGTCCGCGCCGTCCCGGAGGACAATGTCGCGGTATCCGGCAAGGTCTGGCTCGATGTGATGGCCCGCGGCGTGGAAAAAGGTACGGCGCTAACTAAGCTCGCTGAGCTCGCCGGTATTCCGATCGCAGCCACTGTGGCCTTCGGTGACTACCTCAATGATTTCGAGATGCTGCGCGCCGCCGGGACGGCTGTGGCCATGGAAAACGCGCATCCCCAGCTGAAGGAAATTGCAGATATCATCGCCCCGGCTAACACCAACAACGGGGTTAGCACCGTCCTTCGCCAGCTTTTGCGCACCTAACACGCTCCCCCGCAGCCTTGCCCGAGTAGCCCGCACGCACAGAGTAGGATTACTCGGGTTACTGAGCCTCAGTACCCGAACCCCGGTGTCTACCTGCGGAGTGTGTAGTGAAGAAGTTTTTGCGGTCGATGATGTCACGTTTGGCAAAGGGCGAGTCGTCTGCATCGAGTCCCGCTCCGTCCTCCTCTGCGGATTCCTCGAAAACTACCTCGCCTTCACCCGCTGCAGCTTCCGCGTGCACTGCGCCTGCTACGCCCTCTCAGTCCCCGCCACCTGCTAAGTCCACCGCGCCTGCCGCGAACGATAAACCTGCTAAGGCAAGCGCCCCTAAGACTCCACCGGCACCCACTGGGCACGGGCCCCGTAATGTCCAGCGTCCTGCCGCTCGGCCTGGCCGCGTACGCCCGCGTTCGGCTGAAGACTTCACTCTAGATCTGACTCCGGATGCACTTCCCAAAGCCTCGGCGGTGAAAAAGGCCAAACTAGTTAAGGCCCGTGAGGAAGCCGAAGTAGCTTCGGCCGGTCGGCGCGGCCCACGTCGGACCATTCCACGGCACCCGAACCCACAGGCTCCCGCCCAACGACGCCAAGCACCTGCAACGCCCAGCGCCGACAAGGCTTCAACAACCAAGCCATCACAAACTCAGCCCGCTGCGAAGCAGCCACCTGCACACGGCGACAAAGCACAGTCTCCTTCCCCGGCTCCAGCACACCCCAAACGGCAAGAAGGAGCCGAAAAGGCCACGTCGGCCCAGAAACCCAAGAAAGCCCCGGCGACTGCAAAGGCCAACGAGGAGACAAAGACCGAGGCGGCCGCAAAGCCCCGGGAAACCACAACGCCTCAGAAGAGCAAAGAAACTGGGGATTCCAAGCAGCCTGAGAAGAAGGCTTCAACCGGCACCGAGAACGAGATTTCGCGTGCTCTGGCCCGCCGCTCGCAATCCGTCGGGGCGTTAAGCGCCAAGCAGGAAAAACGCCGATCAGAAAAGCGGCGAGTAGCACAGGCTTCCCCCACTGCCGCCGCTGCAGCCGCCCCTGCAACCGCAACCGTCGCGACGGGCACAGCTGCCGCAGCTCCAGCAGCTGCTTCTGCGTCCACCCGCAACGCAGCCGCCTCTAGCCCCACTGCCCCCACTGCCCCCGCTGGCTCAAAGCGGCGTGCGCGCGCCCGCCTGCGCCAAGTGCCGGGCCTGGATGGTCTGCGCGGTCTAGCGGTTCTCGCCGTGGTGATCTACCACTTCTTCGGGGATATTCTCCCCGGCGGCTACCTCGGTGTGGACATGTTCTTTGTCCTTTCCGGGTTCCTCATCACCTCGCTGCTTGTTCGCGAGTTCAACGTCACTGGACGCATCAGCCTCAAAGGCTTTTGGCTCCGCCGCTTCCGGCGAATCCTCCCGGCCGCACTCATAGTCCTGTCCATATGCACAGCGATAGTGTCGCTCATTGGTGGGGACCTGGCCGTTGGCATCCGCGAACAATTCTTGGGCACGTTCTTCTTTGTCAACAACTGGACCCAAATCGCCACGAGCCAAACCTATTTTGCGCCTAATGAAGTACAAGTTTTCGCCCACTATTGGTCCTTGGCTGTCGAGGAACAGTTCTACCTGATCTGGCCGCTGTTGATGCTTGGCGTCTTTGCCATTTCCCGCCGCAAGCCCAAGCGCCTGCCCATCGCCGTATCGCTCATCCTCGCATGTGCCTCGGCCGTCGCCATGGCACTGCTCTATAGCCCGGGCGAGGATCCCACGCGTGTGTACTACGGCACCGATACCCACGCGTTCGGTCTCCTCATCGGCGCGATGCTGTCCCTCCTCATGACCTCCACCGACAAGGACATGGACGCGGATTCTTGGCCGGCCACAAACAAGGGCATTCTCGCCGGAACCGTTGGTTCCTTCGCATTAGTTGGCTACCTCGCGCAATTGGTATGGATGGGCGCGGATCGGGATTTCACCTACCGCGGCGGCCTCGTCCTTACCAGCGTGCTCGGCGCGGCAATGATTTGGGCAGTGGTGCGCGAATCTGGTCCCCTCACGTGGATCTTCCGCACCCGTGTGATGCGGTGGCTGGGCCAGCGCTCCTTCTCCCTCTACCTCTGGCACTGGCCAGTGGTAATGATTGTCCACGCGCTGTCCGACGCCCCCTCCTGGCTCCTAGGCCTCCTTTCGCTTCCGCTGAGCTGCGTGCTGGCTGAGGTGACCTACCAGTTTGTAGAAAACCCCTTCCGCTGCGCCGGATTCCGCCCTACGTGGCACGCCTACTGGGCTGCACGCCCCAGCGCGCAAGAGGTCAAAGATGGTTTTGGCAAGGCCATGTGGCCTGCCGTTCCCGTCCTCGTTGTTCTTTCCGTACTGGGCGTGGGCTACGCGCTGGTGACTTCGGAGGATAAGAGCGAACTGGAGCGCGAGCTCGAACGCATGGCGCTGTCCAACGAACAGGCGGAGAATTCTGCCCCGGCACAGTCATCGTCTGCCCCCGCAAAGCCTTCCGAGACCACGAAGCCGAAGGAAAAGCGTGCGCTTCCCACTGGAAACGAGATTAGTGCTATCGGTGATTCCGTCATGCTCGCTGCCTCCGAGGCTCTCAATGAGCGTTTCCCGGGCATTAGCATCGACGCCACTATTTCCCGCCACTATTCGGCAGCCCTTCCTGTCATCAAGGCGCAGAAGGATTCCGGGCAGTTGCGCTCCACCGTGTTTGTGGGTTTGGGAACCAACGGGGCTACGTTTGAGGGCCAGATGGACGAGCTCATCGACATCGTCGGCCCCGAGCGCACGCTGGTGCTCGTCTTGCCCTACGGCGAGCGCGATTGGATGGGACAGGCACGCGCCGAGATTATTGACGCCGCGACTGCTCACGACAACGTCTACATCGCAGACTGGTGCGGCATGGCTCAGGAGAACCCTGCCATGCTTTACGACGACGGCGTCCACCCGCTCCCCGAAGGCGCACATCTTTACGCGGATGCGCTGTACGACGCCGTGGAGCAATACGCCAACGAGGAGAAGAACCTCACCACCGTCTGCTCCCGCTAGCTAAAAGCCCCTGATGATCGCTAAAAGCCGCCCGGCTTCTGCCGGGCGGCTTTTGTAAACGCGTGGGGTTTAGACCGAGAATTCAGCCATCTTATCCCATGCTGTCTTACCAGGAATGGAAGTATTGATGATGTCCGGGGTCTCTACCAGGTACTTCGGCAGCTCCTCGCACGAGCGCTTGAAGTGCTCGGTGCTGACGTGGTCGACATCAGTGCCGTCCTTATAAGACTCGAGGAGCAGGAAGCGCTGCTTGTCTTCCGGATCACGGAACCACTTGAAGTCGATGCAGCCGGGCTCTGCCTGGCAGGCCTTGGTGTACCAGTCGATCTCTTCCAGGAAGGTATCGGCGTACTCGGGCTTGACGTGGAACTGTACGTTGATCAAAATCATGGGCCCCACTGTAACCTTCTCCGCGAAAACATGCAGAAGGCCCTGCCTGTAGCGGCAGGGCCTTTTGTAAAAGCGGCTTATCACCGGCCGCGTGAAGGTCTACTTGTTGAAGAAGTACTCCGCAACGTAGACGTAGGTTCCGTCGAAGGCCTGCGCAACGCCGAAGCCGGTGCCGTCAGTCTTGGTCACAGGAACATCGCGGTTGAGCCAGTTCACGCGATCCTTAGCTTCCTGCTCCGTGAGCTTGTAAATGTTACCGCTGCCCTCTTCCAAATGAGTCAGGCCATCGCCTGCATTGTCCTGGAAGGTAACCTTGCCGGCCGCAGCCTGGTTTGCCCACTCCTGGGCAATGTTCTTGGCGTTGGCATCTTCGTGGTGGCCCTGCTTAATCAGGTGGGCATGGGTTGCGCCAACGAGCTCATCGGCCACCGCCGGGGTCGGCTTCTTGATGAAGTCCGGCAGCTGGACGTTGTACTGCTTAGCCAGGTCATAAGCCTGCGCAGGAAGCTCGACTTCAAAGGAGTTAACCTGCTCCATAGCCTGGGAAGACAGCTGGTTCAGTTCCTGGGGCTGTGCGGACGATGGGTTAGCCGGGGCGGCCTGGGCCGCGGAGACCGAAAGAAGGGCGGTGAGGGATACTGCCACGGCGGAGGTAGCGGACAGGCGGGAAACACGACGCAAAGAATTCATAACTACCACCGTGCCATAAGTCCGCCCTCCTTGAAAAAGACTTCCCGGTCATACGGCATTTTCGATATCACTTTGTTATCAGCTGCCGGTGGAAAGGACCGGCGTGGAAGAATGACCGGAGACTTGCTTTTAGGATTCTTCGAGAGGTTGATCACTGGTGCTGGATGTCTTAACCGGATTTGCCATCATTTTTGTGGTTATCGGTGTGGGGTTCTTTCTGGGTCACCGGGGTGTTATCGGCCACGGTGAGGCGCGCCTGCAGTTCAACCGCACAGCGTTCTGGGCTGCGACTCCGGCGCTCATCTTCTCCAGCGTGGCCACCTCGGATACCTCTGCCTTCATGTCTCCGGTTGTGGCTGTCATCGCGATTGCCTCGGTCGCCACGATGGCCCTGTATGCGGTGCTCAGCGCGCTGTTCTTCCGGCGGAGCGGGGCAGAGACGATGGCCGGAGCGGCCGCGGCCAGCTATTACAACTCCGTCAACATCGGGCTGCCCATCGCCACCTATGTCATCGGTGATGCCACCTTTGTGGTGCCAGCACTCGTGCTCCAGATGGCAGTGCTCTCCCCCTTCATCATCGCCGGCCTCAATGCACAGGGGACAAGCTTGCGTTCGATCAGCAGCTCCGTGGTCTCCGGGCTGACCGCGCCAGTCGTCATCGCGGCCATCGCCGGTTTCATCGTTTCTGCGGCTGGTTGGAAGGTACCCGAAGTCATCATGGCTCCCCTCGAGATCCTCGGCGGGGCCTCCATCCCGATGATCCTGATGAGTTTCGGCGCTTCCCTCACCGGAGACGGGTTGCTGGCTAGCGACCGCCTACCAACCATTACCGCCACCGTGCTCAAGCTCGTAGCCATGCCAGCCATCGCCTTGGCGACGGGCCTAGCCTTGGGCCTGAGCGGCAAGGAGCTATACGCGGCACTCATCTTGTCTGCGCTTCCGACCGCGCAGAACGTTTATAACTACGCCGCGACCTACCAATCGGGAGAGACGGTGGCACGCGATACGGTCTTCCTCACCACTTTTCTCTCCTTGCCGGCCATGCTCGCCATCGCAGCACTCTTCGGGTAAGACTGGCCTTCGCTGGCGAGCACTAGCCGTCGAACACTAGCCTTCCAGCTTCTCCCCCAGCTCCAGCCATTCCATCTCTAGCTCCTCGCGCTCGGCGGCTACCGCTTTGAGGTCGGCGTCGAGCTTGGCCAGCTCGCCGCTGTCTCCCTCTCCGGAAGACATCTTCTCCGCGGCCTGCGCCATCTTTTCATTCAGCTTCGCCGTCTTGTCGTCGAGCTTGCCCATCTTGCGCTCCAGCGCGTTCATCTTCTTGGTCAGCTCGCGCTCCTCTTGGGAACTCAGCCGTTTTACCGGGGCGGTTTCCGTACGCTGACCATCGGCGTTCTTCGAGGCCTCGCCCAAGTCGAGCACACCACCGGCGGTGGCGGCTTCCATCTCCTGGCGGCGGCGCAAGTACTCCTCGATTCCGCCCGGCAGGTTGGTGAGCTTGCCATCCCCAAACAGCGCATAGGTGTTGTCCGCGATGCGCTCAATGAGGTAGCGGTCGTGAGAAATGACCACCAAGGTTCCCGGCCACGAGTCCAGCAAGGATTCAAGTTCTTGGAGGGTATCGATGTCGAGGTCGTTCGTGGGCTCGTCGAGAAGCAGCACGTTTGGCTCCGCCATGAGCACTCGGGTCAGCTGCAAACGGCGGCGCTCACCGCCCGATAGGTCACCGACGGGTGTGCGCTGGCGCTTGGCAGAAAAGCCCAGGCGCTCGGCCAGCTGGGAGGCAGAAAGTTCTTTCTTGCCCAGGTGGACGTAGGTGGCGACGTCTTCGACAGCGTCGAGAAGCCGGCGCTGTGGATCCAGGTCATCGAGCTCCTGGCGCAGCCAGCCCAGGCGCACGGTCTTGCCCTCGATGCGTTTGCCAGCGGCAAGCTCGACTTCACCGGCAAGGGCGCGCAGCAGCGTGGTCTTACCGGAACCATTAACGCCGACGAGGCCGATGCGCTCGCCCGGCGCCAGCCGCCAGGTGAGGTGATCCACCAGCGTGCGCCCATCGGGTGTCGTAACCTTTGCATCCTCAAGCTCGATAACGACCCGCCCCTGGCGCTGCTTAGAGAAGGCCATGAGCTCAACCTTGTCGCGCGGCGCTGGAACATCCGCGATGAGTGCCTCAGCCGCCTCAATGCGGTAGCGCGGCTTTGAGGTACGGGCAGGCGCCCCGCGGCGCAGCCACGCCAGCTCTTTGCGCGCCAGATTCTGGCGGCGCTGCTCGATGGCATCAGCCTGGCGGGCGCGCTCAGCGCGGGCAAAAGTCCAGTCGTTATAGCCGCCCTCGTAGGCATCGACTACGCCATCGTGCACCTCCCAAGTCGTGGTGGCGACGGTGTCGAGGAACCAACGGTCGTGCGTGACAACGACCACCGCCAGTTTGCGCGAAAGCAGGTGGCTGGCCAGCCATTGCACGCCCTCGACGTCGAGGTGGTTGGTCGGCTCATCAAGGACCACGATGTCGAGGTCTTGAACGAGTGCGGCGGCAAGGTTGACGCGACGGCGCTCACCACCGGAAAGTGAACCAACGGGAGTGTCCAGCCCCAGGTCAACGATGCCGAGGCCACCGAGAACATCGCGCACCTTCGCGTTGGATGCCCACTCGAAGGTTTCCAGCCCGAGCGGCTCAATGATGACCTGGGCGATGGTGAGGGACTCCTCCAGCTCGAAGCGCTGGGTTACCACCGCCATGCGCAAATCCGAGTTGTGGGATACGCGGCCCGCGTCCGGCGGCTCAATGCCGGTGAGGACCTCCAGCAGCGTGGTCTTGCCGCCGCCGTTGACACCGACGATGCCGATGCGATCACCGGTTTGAACGCCGAGGGAGACCCCGTTCAGCAGGGTCTTGAGCCCGAAGGACTTGGTTACATTTTCGAGGTTAATGAGGTTCGCCATATCGAGAGTTCATCTTAGTGCTTCAACACGGTTACCCCCGCACCATTACCTTTATTGCTATTGATTTTCACTTCCAATACTCTGCAACACCATGAAAAGAGAACGCCTCATCCTGTGCGCCGCACTTTCCGCAAGCATCATCACACTGACCTCCTGTTCCTCCCCCGAAAGCAACGAAGCTTCATCGCCCTCCAGCGCTGCAGCCTCCCACGCGCATGCCGAACACGGCGAAGGCCATGACGGAGAGCACAGCCATGACGGCTTCGAAGCCTCTGCTGGCGAAACCGAGGTGGCAGAGCTTCCTCCCCGTGTCCTCATCTCCCACAAGGACGGCCTCACCACGCTCGATGGAGAGACCGGTGAGGTCATCGACAACGAAGAACTGAAAGCATTTCTCCGGCTTAGCGATGCCGGCGATAACCGCCACATCATGGTGACCAAAGGCGATAGCTTCCTCACCTACGACACCGGGCGCATCACCAAGCCACACGGAGATCACAAGCACTACTACGCGGCTCAGCCGCAGCTTGACGACGCTTCCATCGACGCACCTCACGCCGGCCACGTGGTTCACCACGATGGTTTTACCGCGCTCTTCTCCGACGGAGATGGTGTAGCAAAGATCTACAAGACCGAGGACTTCGGCAAGGAAGACGCCCAGCCGGTCAACACCGTCGAGACAGGTGCTGCGCACCACGGCGTCGCGGTTCCGCTGAAAGACGGCTCCGTGGTCACCACGAAGGGCACCGAAGATGAGCGCCACACCATCCAGCATGTGGATAAGTCTGGCAAGGTCCTTGCGGAAACCACCGAGTGTCCTGGTGTTCACGGCGAAGCTGCCGCTGGCAACGGCTCCCTCTTCTTCGGATGCGAGGACGGCCCCGTCGTCTTCGACGGAACTAAATTCCACAAGATCGACGCTTCCGCCTACGCAGGCAAAGACGGCTACCAGCGCTCCGGCAACTCCGCGGGCTCAGAGGAATCCAACGTCATCCTGGCGGATAACAAGACCGACAAGGATGCCGACTTCGAGCGCCCCACCTCAGTGACCCTCATCAATACGGAGGACTACTCCGCCACGAAGGTCGAGCTCGGCGAGTCCTACTGGTTCCGTTCCCTGGCCCGCGGGCCCTTGGGCGAGGCACTGGTGCTCACGACCGACGGCAAGCTCAACATCATCGATCCGGATTCCGGCGAGATAACGAAAAAGATTGACGCCA
This sequence comes from Corynebacterium hesseae, assembly GCF_037850265.1. NCBI lineage: Bacteria > Bacillati > Actinomycetota > Actinomycetes > Mycobacteriales > Corynebacteriaceae > Corynebacterium > Corynebacterium hesseae. The sequence continues at coordinate 932,677 of NZ_CP137211.1, read as the reverse complement.
TCTCCCCGTGGAAGGAAAACGAGGAGTGGCAGCAGCCAGGGCCAATCCTGAAGGCAGCCAACGGCTATGCCTACGTCACCGACGCAAACAAGCAGGGACTGGTCGTTCTTGACCTCCTCGGCGACCAAGAACCACAGCGCTACAAGCTCGATGTCAAGCCAGTAGAGATGGCCGTCCTCTAAGGGCCTCCACCATTCACCCTGCTGGTGCTAGACCAGCGTTGCACCGGTAGCCGGCCCATAGGTCACCAATCCGCGGGTCCCGCGGTTATCGGCACACACCTGGGCCACCACCTCCTGCGCGGTCTCCTCGTCTTCGCAGAGGAAGGCGCAGGTGGGCCCGGAACCGGAAACAATTCCCTTGAGGGCGCCGGCGGCCTCACCAGTATCCAGAATCTTGCGCAAGTCCGGGCGCAGCGAGAGCGCTGCTGGCTGGAGGTCATTGTGCATCACTGCAGCGAGCTCACGGGGGTTGCCACCCACGAGGGCTTGGCCCACGGCTTCAGTATCGAGGTGCGGGGTACTTCCGCGTCCGGCACCCCGCAACTCATCCAGCTTGCGGAATACCGACGGCGTAGACAAGCCCTCAGTATTGGTGATGATCGCCCAGATATAGCGCCCACGCGCCAGCATCGGGGTCAGAAGCTCACCGCGGCCGCGTCCCAAAGCCGTGCCGCCCATGAGGGTAAAAGGCACATCGGAGCCGAGTTCCGCGGCTAGTTCGTAGAGCTTTTCCATGCTGAGAGGCTCACGACCAAACTCAGCGCTCAGCGCGTGATTGGCCAAAAGCAGAGCCGCGGCGGCATCGGCAGACCCGCCGGCCATCCCGCCGGCAGCGGGGATGTTCTTCTCCATCGTCAGCGTGCCAGCTGCCGGCAGCATGAGGTTTTGCGCCACCAGCTCCACCGCGCGCCATGCCAGGTTCTCGGTCGATGCCGGCACGCCTGTCGCGTGGTTACCCGTGACCTCCACGGCGCAGCCCTCGCCCCAGCGGTAGCTCACGCGGTCGTGTACATCGAGGGATTGGAACACGGTGGCCAGCTCGTGGAAACCATCCGCGCGGGCCTCGCCCACACCCAGGTGCAGGTTAACCTTAGCGTGGGCACGCGCCTGCCAGAGCTGCGGAGACTCGTTTACCGTCTTGCTCATGAGGCTTCCGCCAACCTAACGAAATCCTCCACGCCTAGCTTCTCGCCGCGCAGGCGCGGATCGATATTCGCCGCGCGCAGCGCTTCCTCGGCTGCCGCGGCGGAGCCATAAAAGCCCGCCAAGGCGGCGCGGAGGGTCTTGCGGCGTTGGGCAAAGGAGGCGTCAATCAGCGCAAAAAGCCGCGGGCGCAGCGCCTCATCGAAGGGGCGGGTGCAGTCGATGCGCACTAGGCCCGACTCAATCTTCGGCGCCGGCCAGAACACGTTCTTGCCGATTGTCCCGGCTTGCTTAACCGGGCCATAGAAGGATGCCTTCACGCTAGGAATGCCATAGACCTTGTTGCCCGGCGCGGCGGCAAGGCGCTCAGCCACCTCCAGCTGCACCATGACTAGGACACGGCGAATGGATGGGTAGACCTCCAGCAGGTGGAGCAACACCGGTACCGCGACGTTATAGGGCAGGTTGGCCACCAAGGCGGTGGGTTCCCCCAACTCACCTGCTTCAACGGTGAGCGCATCCTTCTCCACTACGGAAAGGCGATCCGCAAAGTCGGCTGCCCGCGCGGCCACGGTATCCGGCAGTTTGCCAGCCAGACGCGGGTCAATTTCCACGGCTGTTACGTGCGCAACTTCCCCCAACAGACCCAGGGTCAGCGAGCCCAGCCCGGGGCCCACCTCCACCACGCGGTCCTCTGGGGACAAATCGGCAGCAGCGACGATGCGGCGGATAGTGTTCGGGTCATGCAGAAAGTTCTGGCCCAGCTTCTTCGTCGGCGTCACGTCAAGCTCAGCGGCGAGTTCGCGGATCTCCACTGGGCCCAGCAGATGGGGTTGAGTCATACCACTCAGATTAATACGCGTGGCTCGTAAGCCTTAGCGCAGGCCGAGCTTGGCGGTACACGCAGGCCATGCACCCCAGCCCTGCGCGGCTTGAACCTTCTCTGCCACAGCGATCTGCTGCTCGCGAGAAGCCTGCCATGCCTCCGGGGCATACTCGGTGCCACCAAAAGCAGCCCAGGTCGACGGGGTGAACTGCAGGCCACCGGAGAAACCATTGCCTGTGTTGATTGCCCAGTTTCCGGTTGCCTCACACTGTGCGATGGAATCCCACACGGAGCCATCCGCAACGGCCGGCGCGGTGGACTTCGGCTTGGTTCCGCGCGCAATCACGGCGGCAACGGCCTCCCTGCGCACGTCTTCCTTGATAATCTCGTTGGATTCTTCCTTGCCGTTGACCTTGACAATCTTGCGGGTCACGGCGCGCGAACCGGGGGTTCCCTCCTCGCGGACTTCCTCAGTGCCTTCCTCGAGCTCTGGGTCATCGACATAATTAGCCGGCGCGTCAAAGTCCTCCGTCTTTTCCTCTTCGGAGATCTCGACGCGGTCCACGGTAATGGCAGTACCGGCCTTCACCGGCGTATCCAGAGCTGGGGATACGCGGTCATCCTTGCCCACCGTGATTCCACGAGCCTCGAGCACGTCCCCCACAGTCTTGGCCGCAACGCTGGCATAGGAAACGGAACCGCCGTCAGTAAGCTTAACGATCTTCGGGGACACCACTTCAAGGTTCATTCCCTCAGTCACCGTTTCATCCTCCTCCACGGTCTTGGAACCGGAAGTGATGGCAGCACCCGGGGCGATTCCATCGAGGCCGCCCAGCAGGTCAGACACCGTGAGATCGGTGGAAGAGAGCTGCTTTTCGACGCCATCGATGGTAACCGCGACAGGCTTGGCAGTGCGAACGGTGATCGAGTCACCGTCAGCGACCTGCTCCGACAGGGCCGGGTAGACAACGTCTTCTCCCTCAACGTTGACTCCGGCAGCCTCGAGGGCAGCGTTGACATCACCGGCGAAGGTGGCCAGCTGAGTGGTCTCGCCGTTCACGTCAAGTGTGATGTCCTTCTGCGTGCTGACGGCAACGACGCCGCCCACGGCTAGGGTGCCAAGCACACCACCGGTAGCCATGCGCAGCGGCAAAGAGCGGGAATTGTTGATTCGCTTGATCTGCTTCTTCGGGGACATAAACCTTTACTCGTCTTCACGATGCTTCGTGTTCACAATGCAGGAACCCGCATTCTGAACACCTGTCTCGGCGCGCCCCACGCGCGCCTGCCGGCGACATCAATACCGGACTAACTTTGAATAACAATACGGTAACAGAACGTAACTTACGAAATGCATTCACGCGCCGCGGCCACTAGCAGCACACTCGTCACAACAAACACGTGCGCCACCACTGAGCAGCACCTTTAGATAAAGTGAAAATCCTCACACGCCAAAGACCCGCGCGAAGGTCGTGGCCACCTCCGCCGCGAGGTCTTCCACTTCTTGACCACGCGCCTGCGCCACGCAACGGTACGTGTGCCCAATCAAGGAGGGCTCATTACGCGCACCCCGGAAAGGCTCCGGCGTCATGTACGGCGCATCCGTTTCAATCAGCAGTTGCCCAGCTGGGGCAATGGCAGCGGCCTGGCGCATCTCCTCATTACGCTTGAAAGTAACGTTGCCGGCGAAAGACAGAACATAGCCGCGCTCAAGGGCTTCTTTGGCCACGGCGAGCGGCGAGGAAAAGCAGTGCAGCATCACCGTCGGCGGCTCTGGGCAGTCCCCCAACACACGCATGAGATCCTCATCGGCCTCACGGTTGTGGATCATCAGCGTCTTTCCCACCTTGGCCGCCAATTCCGCGTGCCAACGAAGAGCCTCTTCCTGCACTTCAAGGGGCGCGGTGGTTTCCGGCTCGTGGTGAATCCAGTAGGTATCCAGGCCTGTCTCCCCGATGGCCACGCAACGCGGATCCGCAGCCATCTTGCTCAAGCGCAAACGAGCAGCCTCATCAAGTTCAGCCGCCTTAGTGGGGTGAATGGCGCACGCGGCATACACGTTGTCGAATTCCTGCGCCGCCGCCAAAGCCTTCTCCGCCTCAGCCAAGCCATCACCCACGGTAACGATGCGCTCAACACCAGCAGCACGAGCACGCTCAACGAGCTCGACATCAGCGTCGCGGCAGGAGGCGAGGTGCGTGTGGGCGTCGATAAGCTGGCTCAAACCTTCGGCGGGAACGGGCGTGGGGCGTGGCTTCTTCTTAGACATGGCTGCGAGTGTAGTCTTGCCCGCATGATTATCCGTGAAGCGACGGACGCCGACGTCCCCGCGATGACCGCCACGCTGAATTGGGCCATCCGGGAGACCCACTTCATCTTTCGCAGCGAACCCGCCACCGTGGAGGAACGCACCGATTACCTGCACCAATTAGGTCGCGACAATTGCCCCTGTTTCATTGCATTCGACGATGACGGCACGTATCTAGGCTGGGCACTCTACCGCCCCTACCGCGATCCGAAAGTGTGGCTGGGCTGCTACGAGACGACGATCTACGTTGATCCCACCGCCCACGGCCGCGGGGTAGGCACGCGCTTGCTTGATGCAGTCGTTCAGCATGCCCGCGCAGCCGAACAGGTCCATACGCTGCTGGCACTCATCGTGGCGGACAACGCCGCATCCATCAAGTTGCATGAAAAGTTCGGCTTTGCCACTGTAGGAACGTTAAAAGAAGTCAGCCGCAAAGCTGGGCGCTGGATAGACCTCACCCACTTGCAACTCATGGTTTAAGGAACATCATGCACGTCCGTCCCGCAGAGCTTGCCGACGCCTCCGCAATCGCCGCCATCTACAACTCCGCCTCCGCCGCGAAACCGGCCGCCAACCTCGTCACATGGCAGGAGTCCGTAGAGGACCGCGAGAAGTGGCTGGCACAGATGGAAAAGGACAACTATCCGGTCTATGTCGCCGTGGACGACGACGAAATTGTTGGTTGGGCCGCCTACTTCCAATTCGTCACCCCAGCCATCTACTACGGCACGGCAGAGGACTCCATTTACATCGCGGAATCAGCGCGCGGCAAGGGCGTGGGCAGCGAGCTCATGGACACGCTCATGGATCACGCAAAGGAAAATGACTACGTGGAGACGATGATCACCTACATCGTGGACACCAACGAGTCCTCCATCGCCCTGCACAAGAAGTTCGGCTTCGTGGAGACCGGCCGCATGCCCAATATCCACACCAAGGACGGCGTGCGGCTAGGGCTGGTGCACCTGCAGCGCGACTTCGACCGCTCCTAAAGCGGCTTGATTGCCGCCCCACCCCAGTGACGGCACTGCCCTACGCCCCACCTCAGTGACGGCACTGCCATTGTTGCCAAAGATCAAGCCAGATCCTGAGGCGAAGCGGGAAACTTTGGCAACAACGGCAGTTTCAACCCAAGAGACTCACACTGTGCTGCTCAGTCACTCCCAGCGCACAAGTTAAGCCGACGCTGCCTGAAGCGGCACAATATCGTCCAACTCAGCAAGAATTTTGTCTTCCGCAACATCCAAGTCGTAGTGAGTCTGCAGCCCCAGCCAGAACTGTGGGGACATTCCAAAATATTTAGCCAAACGAAGAGCCGTATCGGCGGTAATAGCCCGCTTTCCGTGGACGATTTCGTTAATACGTCGAGGCGGGACCCCTATCGAAACAGCGAGTTTGTGTTGGGTAATCCCCATGTCCTTGAGAAAGTCCTCCATAAGGATTTCACCTGGGTGTACTGGGGGGAGCTTGTTAGTGGTAGTCAACGATCTCAACCTCCTCTGGCCCTAAAGCGGTCCACCGGAAGCAGATCCGCCATTGGTCATTGATACGAATACTATATTGACCCCGCCGATCGCCCTTCAAAGCTTCGAGCCTATTTCCTGGAGGAATCCGAAGCTCATCGAGCCTCTGAACGTAGCCCAATTGCCTCAGCTTGCGAAGAGCTACCGAGTGAATACGTGAATCAATCGAGAGCACCCTCTCTCGATTCCATAGACGCTCAGTGGCCCTATCCGCGAACGACTGAATCATAAACGCACCATACCCCCCATAACGCGACGCGTCAATAACGCGAGACGTTAACTCTAACTAACGCTGTAACACAAAAGCTACCGCAACTGGCGAGGACCTGCTAGGCAGCGAGCTCGTCGTCAATGTAGACCCGAGTGGTCGCACGCAGACCCGCGACCAGCATGCAGAAACAGAGCACCATGAGACCAATGAGCACAGCGGTCCAATCCCCGGTGGCCCCGCGCACCACTCCCACGGACAGCGGTACGAGGCCCGCCAAGACGTAGCCGCCCGGCTGAACGAAGCCGGAGAGCCGCGCCGTAGTGAGCGCGGTGCGCGTGCGGGCAGTGAGCAGAGCAAGCGCCAATGGGAAGCACATACCGCCGATCCCCATCAACGAGGCCCAGACCAAGGGGGCAGCGTCGGCAGCCACCAGCACTCCACCCCACCCGGCACACGTGCACAAAGAAAGCACCACGGGAACGGGAGTAAGGCGGTTAAGACGCGAGATGAGCCACGGCATGACTACGCCACCGAGAATATTGAAGACTCCGATGACAGCGAGCGCCACGCTGGCGGTGTTCTCACTCACGCCTTTTTCTACCAGCATGCGCGGCAGCCACCCCATCTGTACATAGGCCATGGTGGATTGCACACCGAAGAAAAAGAGCATGGCCACCGCAGTGGGTGAGGTGAACATGGGGCGTTGTGCGTCCGCGCCATCAACCGTGCCGTGGGCGACGTCCTTACCGGTCTTAGGTAGGACCACTATCCACGCCACCAGCTGGGCGATGGCGGGCAGGCACCAAATCCACAACGCACCTTGCCACGATTTTTGTGTCACCGCGGACAATGGGCCGAGGGCGCTGGAAACGCCCAACATCGTGGTGTAGGTGGTCATCAGCGCCACCAACGTGCGGCCCGATCCATGTTGCTTGATCCATGCAGGAAGCAGCACATTTGCCAGCGCGATGCCGGCAACAACGCACAGGGTAAGCGCGACGAAAAGCGGAAAGCTACTGACCCATGGACGCAGGCCGAGCCCCACAACCAAGGCCACCGTGCCGCCGGCTAGGGTTCGGCTTAGGCCCACGCGGCGCGCAATGGGAACCGCCGCCAACCCCATGGCGGCAAAACACAGCCCCGGCAGCGCGGTCAACAAGCCTGCCTGCCCAGAGCTGATTCCAAAGAAGTCTTGGATCTGCCCCAGCACCGGTGCCACCGAAGCAATACCGGAGCGCAGGTTCAGCGCGGTCAGGCAAACAACTGTGAAGAGTAGGACAGGCGCAAGTGTGCGCCGAAACGCCAAACCCACCCCTTCTACTTCTGAACCGGGGCCCACTCAGGGCCGGTCTCACCGAGCTCTGGGTCAAGCTTAGCCACCAGCGGCTTCGGCTTCTGCAGCGCGGTCCCCGGGGTTATGTCGAATCGCTTCCACACGGCCTGCTGCGCGGAGTAGTCACCCGTGATGATCGGGTACAGGTGATTCTCCGGCGGAAGGTTAACACCAACGAGTTCAACCGGCATGTCATCCGCCACTTCCTCGATGCGCGGCTGTGCGGCCCACACCCCCTCGCGGCCCAGGGTCTCGTGCACCTTTTGGGCGGTAAACGGCAGGAACGGGGTCAGCATCACGTTGCAATCGGAGACCACCTGCAGCGCGGTCCACAACACCGTGGCCAGGCGCTCACGTTGGGTCTCATCCTTGGCCAGCTTCCACGGCTCCATAGCAGCGATGTAGGCATTGGCCTCACCCACGACGTGCATGATGGCGGTCATGGCTTGCTTAAACTTGGACTGCTCGAGGAAGCCCGCGGCGGTGGCAAAGGTTTCCTCCGCCAGCGACAGGATATCCTCATCTGCCTGCTCCAGCGCGGCCGGTGCCGGCACCTCACCGAAGTTCTTGTGAGCCATCGACACGGTGCGGTTAACCAGGTTGCCCCAGCCGTTGGCGAGCTCGTTGTTAATGCGGCGCACGAACTCATCCCAGGTGAAGTCGGTGTCGTTGTTTTCCGGACCGGCAACGGCAATGAAGTAGCGCAGCGCGTCAGGACCGAACTCCTCAAGGAAGTCCTTGACGTAGATAACGACGCCCTTGGAAGAGGAGAACTTGGACCCGGACATGGTCAGGTACTCCGAAGACACGATTTCCGTCGGCAGGTTGAGCTCACCATAGGTGTGCAGCTCACCGCCCTTGGAGCCCTTACCCGCATAGCCCAAGAGCTCAGCCGGCCAGATCTGGGAGTGGAAGGTGATGTTGTCCTTGCCCTGGAAGTAGTAGTGGCGCGCCTGCGGGTTCTGCCAGTAATCCTTCCACACGTCCGGGTTGCCGGTGCGGTGTGCCCACTCGATGGAAGAAGACAGGTAACCAATGACCGCGTCGAACCACACATAGAGCTTCTTCGCACCATTGTCCTCCCAGCCCTCGACTGGAATGGGAATTCCCCAGTCGATGTCTCGGGTCATGGTGCGCGGGCGCATGTCCTCCAGCAGGTTGAGGGAGAACTTGAGAACATTGGGGCGCCAATCCTCACGAGTCTTCAACCACTCTTCGAGGACCTCCTTGACCGCAGGCAGATCCAACAGGAAGTGTTCGGTGTCAATAAACTCCGGAGTCTCGCCGTTGATCTTAGATACTGGGTTAATCAGGTCCACCGGATCGAGCTGGTTACCGCAGTTATCGCACTGGTCACCGCGCGCGCCATCGGCGCCACACAGCGGGCAGGTGCCCTCAATATAACGGTCCGGCAAAGTGCGGCCAGTGGACGGCGAGATCGCGCCCTGGGTGGTCTCCTTAATCATGTAGCCGTTCTCGTAGAGACCCTTGAACAGCTCCTGCACCACCGCGTAGTGGTTGCGGGTGGTGGTGCGGGTAAAGAGGTCATAAGACAGGCCGAGCCCAGCCAGGTCGGTGACGATCTGGCGGTTGTAGCGATCCGCCAACTCACGCACCGTCACGCCTTCCTTGTCCGCCTGAACCAGCAGCGGGGTGCCGTGTTCATCGGTACCAGAAACCATGAGGACGTCGTTGCCACGCATTCGCTGGAAACGGGCGAACACGTCGGAAGGAACACCGAAGCCCGCCACGTGTCCGATGTGGCGGGGTCCGTTGGCATAGGGCCAAGCAACATTAACGACAACTGTCTCAGTCATGGCCTCTACTCTATCGAACACCCCCTCACCGGCAATGCAGTGAGGGGGGTGCAGAGGAGAAAAGCTCGCGCGCCAGAACTAGTTCTTGTGGCTGTGCTGGCGACGGCGGGCCTTGAAGGCCTGTTCGCGCTGGAATTCGCGGTGCAGGCGACGCTCACGTGCCATCTTGCGCTGGAAGGCCTGGGATTCGCGGTACTCGCGGTAAATCACGTCATTGCGCAAGTCCTTGAAGATAGCGAACATGAGCCCGACAAGGATGAAGAGGAATGGCAGTGCTGCCACGATGGTGACGTTCTGCAGGTTCGACAGGGAGTCCTCGCTCGACAGCAGCAGGGTCAGGCCGACGGCTGCAGTGAGCACACCCCATGCCGCGGATAGCCACGGCTTGGCGGTGGTGGCGCCAGACTGAGACATCGAGCCCATGACTGTCGACGCCGAGTCGGCCGACGTGATGAAGAACGTGGCCAGCAGCAGGGCGGCAACGATGCCCGCAACGAAGCCACCAGGCAGGTTCTGCAGGAGGTTGAACAGTTCTTGCTCAGCAGAGTCGCCAGAGATGGAGTTGCCGTTTTGCTCCATGTGGATAGCCGTACCACCGAAGATGGCGAACCATACGGTGGAGACGCCCGCTGGAACCAAGAGCACACCAATGCAGAATTCGCGGACAGAACGGCCGCGGGAAATGCGCGCAAGGAACATGCCAACAAACGGCGACCAGGAAACCCACCAAGCCCAGTAGAAGATTGTCCACGTCGACAACCATTCGCCAGCGGTTCCATTGTCTGACTCAGCGGTACGAGCGATCATCTCGGTGAAGTTCGCCAGGTAGTTACCGATGGAGCCCGGAATCTGGTTCAGAATCGACACCGTCGGGCCAAAGATGAACACGAAGATGGCCAGCAGAGCTGCCAGGACCATGTTGGCGTTAGAGAGGTACTGAATGCCTTTGCCCACACCAGACATGGCAGACAAGATAAAGGCCAAGGTCAGTACCACAACGATGCCAATCACGACGCTTTGCGTGGGGTTCTCAATAATTCCGGACGCTTCCAGGCCCGCCTGGATCTGCATAGCGCCTAGACCCAACGAGCAAGCAGTGCCGAAGACAGTGGCAAAGATGGCCAAGATATCAATGATCTTGCCCACGGCGCCGTCGGCAGCACGCTGGCCGATGAGCGGCACAAAGGCCTGGCTCAACAGCTGCTTACGGCCGATACGGAAGGTGGAGTAAGCGATGGCGAGGCCAACGACGGCATAAACCGCCCACGGGTGCAGAGTCCAGTGGAACATGGCCGTAGCCATTGAGGTTCCTACCTCGTGCTCACCATGTCCGGGAACTCCGTTCTTAAAATAGTTGAGCGGCTCGGAAGCACCGTAGAACATCAGGCCGATGCCCATGCCAGCCGCGAACATCATCGCAATCCACGAGACCGTGGAGAATTCCGGCTCTTCGTTGATCTTGCCCAAACGAATGGTGCCGAACTTAGAGGCCGCGATGCAGATGACAAAAATAACGAAGATGGTGCCGAAGAGCACATAAGCCCAGCCAAAGTTTGTCACCACAAAGTTGAGAGCGTTGCTGGAGAATGAACCGAAGCTCTCCGGCGCGACCAGTCCCCATGCCACGAAGGCAGCGATGAGGAGGCCCGCGATACCGACGATGCTCCAATCAATCGGTGAGTCGATGCCACCGGGCCCAAATTTGTCGTCCTCTTCTGCTTCTACGGGCAAAGCTGCAGCCGAAGGATCAAACTCCTTATTGGTGAGCATGTCCTGAAGCTGGCTCGTAGCTGACGTCGCCTCTAGGCGCTCGTCGACAGTGCGGTAATCATCCGACGCGGCCGGCGAGCTTTGTTCTTGGGAGGCGGCCGAAGACACCCCCGTGTCCTTCACATTGTCTGTATTGGTCGAGTCTGTCATACCTTCAAACCATGGTGCTGTCCCATCAACTAGTCAAACCATAGCGCTCATAAAAAAGCTGCACAGCGGGCCTATTTCACAGCCACAGTGCTCGGAAGGCGGGCAATTTCCTCCATGTACTTCCCCACACAGTGCACACCCTTCAGCACCATCCTGTATGCCAACTGTGCAGCGTGTCCATACAATCCGGCTCTGTCTCCAGCTACCGCCCAGGCTCCCTCAACCTTTCTGCGAATAACGATGCCATAACGATTGCCCGAAAAGAGACGGTCATCACCAGAAACCTGAGGTGGTGCTCAGCCGCGCGCAGCAAGGTAAGCGTCATAGAGCTCACGGTTGGACCATGCCGTTCCCGCCGCCGCCTTCTTGCACGCATCCTTGGCACGCACACCCCGCTCTACTTCTGCCCGGACCTGCTCAACGAGGGTCTCCATCGACACGGGTGCGGCCTCACCGCCCTCGATTACTACGGTGATTTCGCCCCGCGCATTCTCTTCAGCCCACTCCGCGAGCTCGCCTAGGCAGCCTCGCTTAATCTCCTCGTAGGTCTTCGTCAGCTCCCGGCACACAGCGGCGCGACGGTCGGCGCCGAGGATCGCGGAGGCGTCGCCAAGCGTCTGCGCCAAACGGTGCGGGGACTCGAAGAACGCAATCGCGCGCTGCTCCCCCACCAAGGACTCCAGCCACGCCTTGCGCGGCCCGGGCTTGCGCGGCGGGAAGGCATCGAAGAGAAAATGCCCCACTCCCAAACCAGACAGCGCAAGAGCCGTCGGCACCGCCGAGGGTCCTGGGAAGCAGGTCACGGGCACGTCTGCTTCCACTGCTGCAGTGACGATGGAGTGCCCAGGATCAGACACCAGGGGCATACCGGCGTCGGACACCACGAGCACTGTCCCGGTCCGGGCGGCGGCGACGAGAGCGCGCGAACGCTCCTCTTCGTTGTGGTCGAAATTGGACACCACCCTGCCGCGGATCTCCACCCCTAATGCCTGGGCCAGATTGCGAACGCGGCGGGTATCTTCCGCGGCAATGACATCTGCGTGACCCAAAGCTTGCATTAAGCGGGCTGAAGCGTCACCGGGGTTTCCCAGCGGCGTGGCGGCAAGGATGACCCCACGCGGCAAGGGTTCAAGCTGAAGACTCATACTCCCCAGCATGGCACACGCACGCTAGACTCATCCGAGTGAGTATCGCAACCCCTACCGATCGATCTGGCCGCATCAAGCGCCCGCGTCCTTCTCTTGCACGCGGCGCCCATACCCGGCCAGCGCCTCCTGCTCCCCGGCCCTATGTCTGGACAACGGCTGACACGATCAGCACCGCGATCATCGCGGCGCTGGCTTTCCTCACGCGCTTCATTGGCCTGACCTCCCCGGTCTCCGAAGGCACGCCCGTCTTCGATGAGAAGCACTACGTGCCGCAGGCCTGGGACATGGTTACCAGCTGGCATAACCTTTTCATCGGCGGTATCGAGTCCAATCCGGGCTATGGCCTTGTCGTCCACCCGCCGCTGGCCAAGCAGATTGTTGCGATTTCGGAGGCACTCTTCGGCTACACCCCATTGGGATGGCGCTGCATGGCCGCGCTCTTTGGCGTGGGCACGGTCCTGCTGACAATGGCGCTGGCTCGCCGATTGTCTGGTTCATGGCAGGTTGGATTCCTGGCTGGTCTGCTCGCAGTGTGCGATGGTGTGCTTCTCGTGGCCTCCAAGTTTGGCATGCTGGACATCTTCCAAGTCTTCTTCGTCGTTGCCGCCGCGTGGGCCTTGGCGCGCGACCACCAGCAGATGCGCGAGCGCCTCCACGCCGCTTTCCTTTCGGGCACCATGGGTGATTCCGACTTCGGTCCTCGTTTTGGTTTCCGGTGGTGGCGCTTTGCGGCCGGTGTCTTCCTGGGGCTAACACTTTCTGTGAAGTGGTCAGGCCTGTACTACATCATGTTCTTCGGCCTCATGAGCGTCTTCTCGGACCTCGCGCTGCGCCGTCTTTATGGAGTGCGCCGCTACATCGTGGGCACGCTGGTACGCGATACGCCCGCGGCCCTCGCCTCCATCGTCGCGGTTCCTGTAGCGCTCTACGCGTGGTCATGGCGCGCTTGGTTCGCCGATGAAACCGCCGTCTACCGCCACGCCAAGGTGGACGGCACTATCGAAGAAGGGTCCTGGCTACTCAACCTCCCCGAGCCGCTCGCCGGCTGGTTCTACTACCACTCCTCCGTGCTGGAATTCCACGCCTCCTTGACCACTTCAGGCGGCCACAGCCACCCCTGGGATTCCAAGCCGTGGGCCTGGCTGGTGGCCGCGCGCCCCATCCTCTACTACTCCTCCACTGACATTTCCTGTGGCGACGGCGGATCCTGCCGCAAGATGCTGTACCTGTTTGGCACCCCGGCCATTTGGTGGCTGGTCATTCCAGCGGTGCTGTGGGGACTGTGGTCCTTGCTCGTGCGCCGCAACCGCGCCTTCCTCATTCCGCTCGTGGGCGCCGCGGCGGGTTTCCTACCCTGGCTAGCGGTCTTCGACCGCCAGATGTACTTCTTTTATGCCACGGCGTTTATCCCGTTCATCATCGTGCTCATCGCGTTGGCCTTGGGCCAAATGATCGGGCGCGGCCGCAAACTGGAATGGCACTGGCTCGCAAGGCTCTTCGGTTCCGCGATGCCGCTGGGCACCTTCATCACGGTGTGCTACGCCGCACTCGTTGTAGCGATGTTTGCCTACTTCTCCCCGATCCTCTACGGCTACATGATCCCGGATTCTTGGTACAACTCCATCATGTGGCTGCCGTCGTGGACCTAACGCGGGCTAGCAGATAGCGTCCGATAAACGTCCCGCAGCAGGAACCCCCGGTCCGCCGCCCAAGCCCAGCCCAGGCAGGCGGTGGCGAGCCCGGTGCCGATGAGGATATAAAGCTGCCCCGCGGCGACGCTACCCAGGGCAAAATCGCGCATGGTAAAGCCGCACAGGAACGCGAACATTGTGCACGCCACCGGCAGCAATCCGGGCGCTGAGGCAGGGCGCCATGCAGCAAAACCCAAACCGCTGGCAAGGCCGAAGCGCAGTGCTGCGGCCTCGATCAACAGGCGCGCGCGCTCCGGGTCAGCGCCTTCTGCAAGGGTCCCTTCGCTCTCCAGGGTGGTCAAACCCGAAGCGCTGACGACGACCACAATCGCCCACACAAGAAATGCCACGGACAGCACACCGAGGGCTACTCGCGCCAACGACAGCGAAGCCTGCCGGGTGCTCGAAGCTCGCTGCCATTCTGGCTCCACGCCAGCGAGGATTACCTCGGATAGATCCTGCGGCGGTGCTCCATCCGGTTCCACAAGGCTCAACGACCGGGATAGAGCCGCTGCCTTGTCCCGGAAGGCCGCACAGTCTGGGCAGCTGGAAACGTGTGCCTCGATGACGTCAGGCGACAGCTGCGGGGCTTCCCCGTCTAACTGCGCGGAAATCGCTGCCTGCACTTGCTCATGCGTCAGCACGGCTCAGCACTCCATCCACGCTCGCCCGGCCGGAACCGAAGACCACGATCATGAGCAATGACACGATGAGAACCAGCGGGTACTCGATGCCGCCATCGGCCGCGAAGAGACCGTTACCGATGTGCACGAAATACAATGCGCACGCCATGAGCAGCGCTAAAGCCCCCGCAACAAAGGTCGTGAGAAGGCCTACCACCAGGGCCGCCCCGCCCAGCATTTCCGCGAAGGCAGCCAAGTATGCCGAGGTCTGCGGCTGTGGGACCCCCATGGCGGAGAACTGCCCGGTAATTTCGTCCATCCCGCTAAAGAACATCTTGTCCACGCCGTGCGCCACGAAGATTACTCCCAGCACCGCGCGGAAGATGAGGAGCGCGGCATCGCGTACGGCGGGTCTATTCATGGTTCATAGACTACCCTGGATAGCCACCTCCCTCCGAAAGGACTCCCCACCCAGCATGCTTACGTGGACCACTACGAACACGCCTCTAGGTTGCCTCACCCTCGTGGGATCTGCGCGAGGTTTATCTCATGTGTATTTCGACGGCGAATCTCCGGATCTTAGAAGCATGCAACGCCTCACGGATGTCACCGAACCTGGCTCTGCGGGCGCGGTGCTTGTCGACGCCTCTCAACAAATTGCCGAGTATTTTGCCGGCACGCGGAGGGATTTTGAGCTGCTTCTCGCCGTGCCTGAGTCCCCGCGCACCTTCCGGGATCGGGCGCAGCGTGCTCTGCGCGATATCCCATTCGGGGAACGTTGGACCTATTCGACTCTTGCCACCGCCGCCGGTAGCGCGCAGGCCGCACGTGCCGCGGGGAGCGCCTGTGCCACCAACCCGCTTCCTATTGTGGTGCCGTGTCACCGCGTCGTACCGGCTGGCGGCGGTGTGGGTTCCTATCGCGGAGGCGCAGCCGCGAAGCAGATGCTTCTGGACCACGAGGCCGCGTGCTGCGGCACTAATCCGCAGAGAGCCCTTGGCAACCACGGGTAGCCCTGGGGAACCGATGAATAACTTCTGCAGTCTAAAAAGGCATGACTAGTACACAGATGGCAAACGATACGAGACTTGTTTTTGACTCCGCGGGGCTCGGCCGCCCTGCTTGGGCAATGACCTCCCCACTCCTCAAGGAGTACTACGACACCGAATGGGGTATGCCCATCCATGAGGAATCCGCACTGCTAGAGCGCCTCTGTTTGGAGGGCTTCCAGGCTGGGCTGAGCTGGGAGATCGTTCTGCGCAAACGCGAAGCCTTCCGCGCCGCTTTCGTGGGGTTTGATGCTGACCTTCTGGCAAGCTTCGGCGAGGAGGAAGTGGAGCGCCTGATGAATAATCCTGGAATCATCCGGAACCGCCTCAAGATCAATGCGGTACTCGCCAACGCGAAGGCCACGGTGGCCTTAAGAGAGCAGGGCGGACTCGATGAGTTCATCTGGAGCTTCTTGCCGGAAGAGACCATCGCACCGGAGCGCGAAGAAGACATCCCTAAATACACGCAAGAAGCCTTGGACATGTCCAAGGCTTTAAAGAAGGCCGGGTTCAAGTTTGTCGGCCCAGTAACGTGCTTCTCACTCATGGAGGCCATCGGCATGGTCGATGCCCACCTCGTGGGCTCGCACCGTCGCGGTACATCCGGTGTGTGGCCGGCCTAGCGCTCAGCCAACACAGCGCTTAGCCAACTCGACGCTCCGCCAAATCATCACGCCGTTGACGCGGGGTGGGATGAGGACCGTCAAACCCACCGTCGGAATCATCCTCCGAGTACACCGGAAGGTAGTCAAAGTCCGGGCTTTCATCATCGATTTCCAGGATGAGCGCGCCCGGGCGGCGCAGCTTCGGCGGAAGCGACTCGGCGGGGTTCTCCGCGTTCCGCACTCCCAGGCGGGCGCGGCGTAGGTGGTAAATGCGGCGCCGCAACAACTCCCGTTCACGGCGTACCTGGGCGCGCAGCGCAACCAGGTAAACCGTGGTCATAACACCAGCGATAGCCGCCAGCCACCACGTCCATCCACCCACGACGATGCCGAGGCATACCGTAGCTACCACTGCTACCGCCAATCCGATAAGCGTACGCTGACGGCGCTGGTAACGCGTGGCAGAAGCTTCCTTCTCCTTCACCGGATCCCATCCGCCGCGGCCAAGGCGGCGCTGTGCGAAGGCGAGCTCGTCCTCAGACAGCTCGGTATCGCTGCTGCCGGCCTCAGAGTCCTCGGCGTTCAGCTCCGCGGCATCAGCACTCTCGATTTCCGCCGCCGTGGATTCTTCCGCGTCGGGAGCATCATCGGCCCCATCTGAATCCTCGGCGTTGGGCGTCGTCGGCGCCTCCTCCACAGCGTCAATAGCACCCGGGTACATCAAATCGACCGGAGAAGTGTAGGCGTCATCGAAGTCATAAGCATCCTCCGCCACCTCAGCATTTGCTGGGGCTGTAAACACTTCAGCAGCATCTGCTTCAACGTCCTTGGTGTCCTGTCCTGCTTCCTGCTCGGCCTCGGCGACGTGGGCGGGCTCCGCTTCGAGCTCGAAGTCCTCTTCAACGGCGTCTTCCTCAACAACCTCGCCGTCAATCGTCTCCGCGACGTCCGAAGTAGCTTGGTCAGAGGTAGCGGTTTCAGCGCGGGAGGACTGCGAATCCTCGCTTACGCCTTCGGCCTCCACCAGCTCGTACTCCGCTTCGTCCGCTGCAGCCCCCGTTCCTGCCTGGGCGCGCGGGCGGATATCTTCCTTGCCCAGGCGCGGCTTGCGACGGCCCGGCACAGAGCCGGAATCACCTTCGAAGAGCACGCGGGTCTCTTCAAAGGCCTCACCCGTGTGGCTCATCGGACGTTGCGAACGCAAAAGCAACGGGGCGAGGATGAAGAGCCACAACACGATTACGAGAATGATCGGCACGGCAGTCATCATGCGGCTGTGTCCCACTTTCAGGGGTCGACGAAAAGGGAATATAACTAGGCCCCTACTCTAGCCGCCCACACCGGCTCCATGGGCATCAACGAGCCCATAAATTACAAGGTTGTTACTTAAGTGAAAATAGAGGTAGTTGAACTAATCCAAGCGCGATCTAGAGACCGAGGATCCGCCCCGCCGCGTGCAGGCGCTCCACCGCGCTCGAGGCAAAATCCTCACGATTGAGCGCCAAGAAGTGGTGGTCCCGCCATGCGCCGTCAATGTGTAAGTTGCGGCGCAGAAATCCCTCATCCCGAAAGCCATTGTTGTGTAGCACCTTGCCCGAAGCAGGGTTCTCCGGCAGGTAGGTGGCGGTGACTCTATGCAGCCCCACGCGGTAAAAAGCGTGGTCCACGCCGAGGGCGCACGCAACGGTGGCCACGCCGGCGCCGTGTACCCCGGAATGGACCCAATAGCCTATCCAGCATTCACTGACCCCTCCGTGCTGAATATTTCCCAGGGTTAATTGGCCTCGAAATTGCCCATCGACGTCAATGACGAGCGGCACCACCGTTCCAGCGCGGGCAGAATCACGCAAAAACATCAGGTGATTCCACCACGCAGACTGCGAATGCGCCGCACCCCACGACGTCGGCAGCGTGGGTTCCACGGGTTTAAGAAAATCCCGATCCGCTATGCGCTGCTGCCGCCACGCCTCGCCATCCCGACGCAACAGCGGGCGCAGGCGTACCGTCGCTCCGTGCGGGAAAACGCTGGAGCCTCGCAGCCGCACCGCAGGGGTCGCCTCAGGCCACCCCGGATGCTCGGGGTGAGCCTCACCGCTGGCGGGGGTGGAAAACCTCCCTGCGGCAGTACCAAAAGGATCAAGCATGGCGTGCGTAGCTGCCGGCTAGCTTCGTTGGGTCAGGAAGAGGACGTCGACCACATCTCCCGGGCGGATCTCGGTGACCTCCTCCGGGATGCGAATCATCGCGTTCGCTTCTGACAACCCGGCGAGCAGGTGTGCCGGCGCGCCCGCCGCGCCACCTAGCCCTTCCACGAGGTAATCGGAGGTCTCGGCGTCACGCATCAGCCGGGCACGGATGTATCCGCGACGGCCCGGGCGGGACTCCATGTGGTTGAGCACGCGTGCGCGTACGACGCGACGCTGACCGCTGCGCTTGCCTAGGGACAACCGAATCAGCGGGCGCACAAAAACCTCGAAGATGACGAGCGCAGACACGGGGTTCGAAGGCAACAGGAAGGTGGGGATGCGCTCTTCACCCAACAGACCAAAACCTTGGACCGAACCGGGGTGCATTGCCACACGAGTAGTATCGACATCCCCCAGCTCATCGAGGACTTCGCGGATTTCATCCGCCCCCGCACCGCCCACGGCACCGGAAATCACCAGCACCTCGCTGCGCGCCAGGTAAGTCTCCAAGGCCTCCCGCACGCGGCGCGGCTCACCGGCAGCAATGCCGACGCGGTGCACGTCCGCGCCGGCCTCCTTCGCGGCCGCTGCGAGTGAGTAAGAGTTCACGTCGAAGACCTGGCCCAGGCCGGGCTCACGGTCGACGTCGACAAGCTCCTTGCCGTAAGAGACGATGGTCACGCGCGGGCGTGGGTACGCCAGCACCTTCGAGCGCCCCACCGCCGCGAGCAGGCCAATCTGCGCCGGCCCCAAGACAGTTCCAGAGGACACTGCCACATCGCCGGGTTGGATGTCATCGCCCACGCGGCGCACGAAGTCTCCCGAGCGCACTGGCCGGTGTGAGGTCACGCGCTTGCGTCCGCGGTCGGTCCACTCGAGGGGAAGGACGGCGTCGGCAAGCGTGGGCAAAGGCGCACCCGTATACACCCGCACCGCCTGCTTAGGCTGCAAACGCAAAGGCTGACGCGAGCCTGCAGGCACCTCCCCCACCACCGGAAGCGAGCGCTCAATCTCAGTCTCCGAGGCAGGAGCATCTGCGTCCTCAGCGTCGTGGCGAGTGCGCGCCTTGAGGGCTTTTTCTCCCCCGACGTCCACAGCACGCACGGCGTAGCCATCAATCGCCGCCTGCGGGAAGCCCGGCAGCGGCTGATTAGCCTGCACCTCCTCCGCGCACTTGAGACCCAGCGCATTCGCGATGGCGATGCGTACCGGCTCCGGAGTCATCGCTGCATCAAGAATGAACGCCATCTGGTCATCGACCGAACGCATGTACCGCCTACCTTTGCTCTGGGGTATGTGGGGCCTAAAGGGATGGAAGTTACTGGAGTAGAGCTTAGCGCGCTTGGTGCGTCAAGACTTAGCCCTTCAGCCCGTTTTCTTCTTCGTAATCCTCCACAATCTTCTTAATCGCCTTGTAGAGCGCGGGACCGTATTTCTCATCGCGCAGACCAAAGTCCACGTTGGCTGGGATATAACCGCCCGGGTTGCCAAGATCGTGACGCTTGCCTTGGTGAACTACGACGTGAACCGGGTGTCCCTCCTTGATGAGGAGCTCGATGGCATCGGTCAACTGCAGCTCCCCACCCTTGCCCGGCTTGATACGGCGAAGCGCATCAAAGATCTTCCTGTCGAGCAGGTAGCGCCCGGTGGCCACGAGGTTGGACGGCGCATCAGCCGGATCCGGCTTCTCCACCATGCCCACAACCTTCTTCACTCCCGGCGCGTCGGTGTCTTCGACGTCGAACACACCGTAGTTAAAGGTCTCCTCGCGCGCGACCTCAAAGGCGCACAGCACGCTGCCGCCTAGAGCTGCGCGAACACGGGCCATCTCCCTCATGACTGTGGCCGGCAGGACAATGTCATCCGGCAGCATGACGGCGAAGAATTCCTCGTCATCCTGAAGCACGGATTCCGCCAAGCCCACAGCGTGACCGAGCCCAAGCGGCTTTTCCTGCTCCACCGAAATCGGGTGGATCAGCTGGGCAGCGCGCTTGACCTTAGCAACCTGCTCGTCTTTGCCGCGGGCGTCGAGTGTCTCAACCAGATCCGGAAACTCCTCGAAGTGTCGCATCACCTCTTGCTTGTTTGGTGCGGTGATCACCGCGAGGCGCTGCGCACCAACCGAAGCGGCTTCTTCCGCAATAAGCTCGATGCCCGGCGTATCAACGACGGGGAGCAGCTCCTTGGGCACGGTCTTGGTGGCAGGCAGGAAGCGAGTGCCCATGCCAGCAGCGGGGACAACGACCGTAGCGATCCCGGTGTGGGAATCCTCGTGTGCAATAGCCATAAGTTCCACTTTACAATGCACCCACCGCTCTCCTGCGCTGCGCTACGCCGTCACATTATGATTAACAACCATGACGACCTCCCCCAAGGACGCCTTGAGAGCCTCACTCCTTAGCGCCCGCCGCGAACGCACCTCTGAACAGCGTGCTGACGACAACGCCGCGTGGTGTGCTGGTGTGAGAGAGCTCCTGACTCCCGCGATGCGCATTGCCGCCTACCACCCACTGGGCACAGAGCCGGGCGGACCCAGCTTCGTGGATACCGTGGCACAGCTCTGCAAAGAGGTTTACCTGCCTATTTCCGGTGCAGACGGGGAGCTTTTGTGGACGCTATATACCGGCCCACAGGCCATGCGCCCGGGGGCGCTGGGGATTGCGGAGCCCGTCGGCCAGCGCCACAGCAGCGAAATCCTAGCCCAGCTCGATCTCATCCTCGCGCCCGCGATGGCAGTCAGCGAATCCGGCATGCGTCTTGGAAAGGGCGCGGGTTACTACGACCGCGCGCTCACCCCACTCCCCACTGGGCGCCCGCCTGTCGTTGCCTTGGTGCATTCCAGCGAGGTCCGCGATGTCCCCTTCGATGAGCACGACCGCCCAGTCGATGGCGTCCTCACCGAGCGCGGGATGCGCTGGCTTTAATCGCTTTCGGGCCCCGCCCGGGAACCACGCGGCGCCACGCGCAGTCTAAGAAGGTATGGATTTTCTACATGTTCTGCGCACCCCGGGACATCGCCGCAGCGTGTTCCTGCGCCGCGGTATCGCAGCTGTCCTGCTCGTGACCGCCGCGGCCAGTGCGCTCGCTTCCACGCGTGAGCAGCCCCGCGTCGTGGTCATGGCCCGGGACGTGGCGGCCGGGGAGACGCTAGCGCTTGGCGATGTCTCCGTGGCCCGCGTCCCCTCCTCCGCTCTTCCCGCCACGGCGTTGGGAAATAACCCAGAGGATGCCGTGGGACGCGTGCTGGTAGCGGCCGCGAGCGCTGGCGAAATCTTGACCACAACTCGCCTACTCAGCTCAGATCTCGTCGCAGATTTCGGTATGGACAACGGCCACCTCATCCCGCTTACGCTGGCTGAGCCGGAGATTTCTCGTAATCTCCACCATGGAGATACGGTCAATATCGTCGGCACGGTCGAGGATAGGCCCGACGGTACCGCCCCCGCACGCGGAACGACTATTGCCCGTGGCGCTCGCGTCGTGTCGGTGGGAACAGGCGAAGATGATGCACGCACACAATCGTTGCTCGTTGCTCTCCCCGCCGAGGCGGCCGAGGACGTCGCTGCCGCTTCCCTTGCGCAACCGCTCACGGTCGTCATCGTGGGCGACCGTGCCCACAATTAAGATGACACTGTGAAGATCGCCGCGTTTGCGCATCAATGGTGCCGCGGGATGTTGCCACCACCAACAATCTCTGCCTAGTATGGGCGCATCCACTCAGGCGCTAATGTTTGTGTGTCTTTCCTGTCTCACAACGTCGTGGCAACGCATGCTGTGAGCGCTCAACAGTGGTCTTTTCTATTCCAGCAATTTCCCCCGATACTTCTTCCTAATCAGGCACTCCTACGCTTCAAGAATCTCGCTCCTTTCGGCCCCTTCCGGCTCATCACGTGCTAGGTACCGCCTCATTGAACAGCGTTGGTTCTCTCACCGCGCGCTGCGCCGCAGCCGCGCACTACCGAAGAAGCATTTACTCCGCAGAAAAGGACATATTCCCATGCTTAAGGGCTTTAAAGATTTCATCTTGCGCGGCAACGTCATCGAGCTGGCCGTGGCCGTCATCATCGGTGCTGCATTCACCGCAATCGTTACCTCCATCACGGACCACCTCATCCAGCCGCTGATCAACTCCTTCGGTTCCCCGGACTTCGGTGGCCTGGGCTTCGCGATTACCGACAATCCCGAGACCTTCCTTGACTTTGGTGCGGTCATCACGGCACTCATCAACT
Source organism: Corynebacterium hesseae (assembly GCF_037850265.1). NCBI lineage: Bacteria > Bacillati > Actinomycetota > Actinomycetes > Mycobacteriales > Corynebacteriaceae > Corynebacterium > Corynebacterium hesseae. The sequence goes on along the minus strand of NZ_CP137211.1, from coordinate 910,063 downwards.
TCCTGATCGTCGCTGCCGTCATCTACTTCGTCATTGTCGCTCCGCTCAACGCCGTCACCGAGCACACTAAGCGCCGCCAGGGTGTTGACCCGGAGGAGCCGGCTCCGACCGCCGAGCAGCTGCTCGCTGAGATCCGCGACCTGCTCGCTGCTGAGAACGGTGGCACCACCACTGAGAAGCCAGGTTCCAGCTTCTAATTCACAAGCAAAACCTGCAATCCCGCAGAGCCAGCACAATGCTGAAGCTCTGCGGGATTTCCTTATGCGCTCTAGGCCCTCGACGCGCTACTGCGTAGTACCAAAGTGCGGCGGCATATTCTCGCGGTAGAAAGCCTCACCGGTGACTTCGTCTTCGCTGTTGCCATCAAGGCTTACGATGCGCAGCTCATCGGCGCCAGCCCCAGCAGAGGTACCAGCCGCCTGCGATACTGGCCCGCCGGGCACGTCGAAGCTGCGGTCATAATTCTGGGCGGTCGACGGGCGCTGAGCACGACGACGGCGGGCACGTGGTGCGGAATCAGCCATTAGACGCTGGATTTCTGCAGCTGATCAACTAGATGATGCACCAAAGGCGTCAAGGTTGCCATGCCATCGCGCACCGCCGCGCGGGACGAAGCCACGTTGACGATGACCGTCGAACCGGACACTCCTGAAATACCGCGGGAGGTGCAGGCATCCACCGCGCCGCATGCCTGGCCGGAAGAGCGCAGCGCCTGCGCCACGCCCGGAACCATTTGATCCAGCACCGCGCGGGTTGCCTCAGGAGTTTTATCGCGGGGGCCAACGCCCGTGCCACCGATAGTCAATACGAGGTCAACTCCCCCGACCACACCGGTTTCAATCGCCTGTCGGATTTTGGATTTCTTGGAGCGAACAATCACTGCGCCGTCGAAGGTGAAATCGGCTTCGGCCAGCAATTCACCCGCCAAACGCGATGTGTCCTCCGTTGACTCATCTGGGTGGTCGGTAACGATCACGACGAGCGCGCGACGCGGCGCCTGAACGCTTTGTTCTTGCTCGCTCGCAATGAGGAAGGCGTCATCGGGCTCGGTAACATCATCAAGTTCGTGTGAGGCATCGCGCCCCAACAGCTCAGCTGCGTCGGTGTTGTCTGCCACGGAGGTTCTCCTTAAAGGTGGGACGGAATCTTCCGGAAGTAGTTGCTTAAAAAGGTGTCAGGGTGCGGTATTCACGCGGTGCTTGCGCACCGCCCGAGTATTTGTAAACTTACTCGCTCGCCAGCGTTACCTCTACCTTTCTCACGTCTTCGTTGTCGCGGCCCTTAACTTCCAGTGTCACGGTTGCCCCAAATTCCTGCGAGCGGGTTGCCGCAATCAGGGCATCGGAGCTTTCAATGAGCCGGTCGTTGACGCGAGTGACCACATCACCGGACTTCAGTCCTGCTTTATCAGCCGGGCTGCCAGATTCCACATCAACGATTTCCGCGCCAAGGGTATCGCTCTGCGCACGGACCTTAACGCCCAACGTGGGATGCTTGACCTTGCCGTTATTGATGAGCTCATCGGCCATCCGCTTAGCAAAATTTGAGGGGATGGCGAAGCCCAGGCCGATGGAGCCGCCTTCGGCATTCGAACCGCCAGATAGCGAGGCAATCATCGAGTTCATGCCAATGATGTTGCCCTCCATATCCACCAGGGGACCGCCGGAGTTACCGGGGTTGACGGCTGCGTCGGTCTGGATGGCGTCGATAAGCGAGGACTCCCCACCTTCCTGTGACGCACGCACCGGGCGGTTCTTGGCCGACACAATTCCGGACGTCACCGTGGCGTTGAGCCCCAGCGGGGAGCCAACGGCAACTACCTCCTGCCCCACTGCGGCCGCGTCCGAATCACCAAACTGGAGGAAAGGAAGATCGCTGACGTCGTCGATTTTGATGACCCCGACGTCTGTCGTCGCATCGGACGCGACAAACGTAGCGCTATGGCGCGAACCATCATTCATCGTCACTTCGAGTCTCCCGCCTTGATCCGCGCCAGCAACCACGTGGTGGTTGGTCAGCACATAACCATCCGGGGAGATAATTGAGCCGGAGCCCTCGGCGCCGCCAGAGCGGGTCATGGAGTAGATCGACACCACCGACGGCAAAACCTTCGATGCTACGTCCTCCACAGAGCCAGCGGCCGGCTCGTTACCGGTGCTATTGGCCACCGGCTGGCGCTCGAGAACCTCGTTGACCGTCGAGGTGGAGGATTTATCGTCACCGGCTTTGCCAACCACGGCACCGGTGACGCCGCCAGCTGCAATGAATGCAACGAGCATCATCGCCAACGCGGTGCCCATTCCTACTTTGCGCTTGTTCTTCGGTTCGCTTCCCGGCTCCACGACGTGCGCGCCTGCGCCTGGCTGACCAGCGAAGTGTTCGTTCTGATTCCCCTCGGACGCAGCACCGTAGCGCTGTCCTGCATATGGTTGCGCTGTGCTCTGTCGCACCTGGCTTTGCTGACCGAAGCCATAAGTTGAGCCGCCATACGGTGCTTGCCCCGCGTTTGGAGCCTGAGAGGGCTGAGTACCAAACGACGATGGGCTTCCCTGCCCGCCCTGTGCACCGTAGGGCGCTTGCTGCCTTCCCTGTGCCCACGAGTCCGATCGCGGCTGATTCCAGCCGTTTGATGAGCTACCCGCAGAAGGCGCCCCGCCCTGCTGCTGTGCTTGTCCCCGTCCATCAGAGTTCTGCGGGGTATCCATGGGATTATCCATGTTCGAATTCCTCATATTCATGTCAGGTAGTGTGCACCATCGCGCTGGGGTGTATCTGTCTCCGCTCTGCCAGTGTGCTAGGAAAAGCTGTACATTTCCTGTGCGCTCTGAACTGGTGCGATACTTGGCAGACTAGCTTTGGTTAAACCACCGCTCCGCAAAGATATGACCCCGGTCGTGCGGGTTCTCCGAGTGCTCCTCGGCTGGCTCCTGAGATGTCTCCTCTGCTTCTTGCGCATCGAAGGATTCTGGCTGGAACTCGTTCGGAATTTCTTCCAGTCCATCCACCATGGCATCCCCCTCGGTGGGATGCCCCGGCAGGATAACCTCCATGCGTGTTCCACCGTCCGCAGAATCCTTAATGGTGATCTCTCCATTGTGCCGCTCAACGACGGATTTCACGATGGCCAAGCCTAGTCCGGAACCAGGCATTGCACGAGCTTCGGCCGAACGGTAGAAACGCTCAAACACCTTGTCGCGCTCCTCAGGCGCGATACCGGGACCCGAGTCATCCACACGCAGGCACACCTTATCCTCGGCTACTTGCCGCATGGACACGCGCACGGTACCCGTCGGCGGCGACCATTTCGCGGCGTTATCCATGAGATTGAGCGTGGCACGCCCCAAAGCAAATGGGTCACCATCCAACATCCACGGAATAAACCTCACGCGGAAGTCCACGTCAGGGCGCCGGCGCTTGGCACGATTAAGGGAATTCTCCAGGACCTCGTGCAGCTCGACCGGTTCCGGTTCCTTCTCCGTGGCTTCTTCGCGTGCCAAGTCCACGAGATCACCGATCAGAGTCGACAACTCCGACATCTGCGCCATCACGTCGTCTTCCAAATCACGACGATCTTCCTCGCTGATGCCAAATCCGCCGCCGGATTTATTCAGCATCATGAGCAGCTCGATATTGGTACGCATGGAAGTTAGCGGCGTCTTCAACTCGTGGCCGGCATCTGCCACGAACTGCGATTGCTGCACGCGCGCATGCTGCAGGGCAGACAGCATTCGATTGAAAGACACCGTCAGCTGCGACATCTCGTCATTGCTCTCCACCGCAATCGGCCGCAAGTCATTAGTCTGCGTCACATAATCTGCCGCGCGCTTGAGGCGCGCGATGGGTTCCATACCGGTCTTGGACACCACCATTCCCGCAAAGACGGAAAGCAGCACGCCAAACGCCACGATAATGAGCAGAGCCGAACCCACCGCGGAAACGATTTCCTCGGTCGGCCCTAGGTCCTTAGCTAGGACTACCGTGGTCCCGCCGTCCTCATGCTTAGCCAGCACGCGCTCCCCACCCAAAGTGCGGATGGAGCTTTCCATAGTGTCCCCGTCGGGCTTAAAATCGCCGCCCACGGGCAGTGCGTCACCAAATGCAAACGCGGCCGACGGTGGGGAGATTGAGATCCGAGTCGAGGGGTTATAGAGCTTGAATGAGGAAATTTCCTGGTCGATGTTCTCCACGAAGGCCGGATCCTGCGCCTGCTGTATGAGCACGTCGGCTTGCTGCATAATCTGCTTATCGACGCTCGCCGTCATCGAAGCCGCGACAAGCCAATAGGTCACAAACGTCATTACTGCCACGGAGAAGGCAACAACAACACCGGTAACCAAAGAAAGGCGCCACCGAAGCGGCGCCCGTGAAGCCCAGCCGCGTCGGCCTGAGCGGCCTAACCACGCAGTGGTATCCAGGTCTTCAGAAGGCACCGCATCAGGCGCGGGCCTCCGCAAAATCACGCGATAGCCTCCCTCATGACATAGCCAACACCGCGCACGGTGTGGATAAGACGCGGCTCACCATTCTCCTCGGTCTTTTTGCGGAGATAGCCAATGTAGACTTCAAGCGCATTTCCGGAGGTGGGGAAATCATAGCCCCACACTTCTTCCAAGATGGTGTTGCGGGAGAGCACCTTGCGGGGGTTCTCCATCAATAAACGCAGGAGAGCAAACTCGGTACGGGTCAGGGAAATTGGACGGTCGCCGCGAGTAACTTCACGCGTATCTGCATCAAGCTTGAGGTCCTCGAAGCTTAGCTGCGTCTCAACCGGCTGCTTCGTCCCGATGGAGTCCGCGGCGGCACGCCGAACCAAAGAACGCACGCGAGCCAAAAGCTCCTCCAGAGCGAATGGCTTGGGCAGGTAATCGTCGGCGCCCGCATCGAGACCTGCAACGCGATCGGACACGCCATCACGAGCCGTCAGCACGAGAATGGGGCGGTCCCAGCCTTCGCTGCGCAGGGTGCGGCAGACTTCAAGGCCGTCCATGTTCGGCATCATCACATCGAGGATCAGTAGCTCGGGGTTATCACTGTGAACCATCTCGACAGCCTGAACGCCATCGGCGGCCAACACAACCTCGTAGCCATTAAACTTCAGGGAGCGCCGAAGCGATTCACGTACGGCCTGCTCGTCATCCACGACAAGAATCTTCATAATCTCAATTATGTCCTATCTAGGACGTTTTCACGAAGTAGGCCGCATTCTTTCGCCCCCTTATACCCCCTTAGGCCGCTAATTTCCCCCAAAAATTCAAGACCGCCTCGGCGGCCCACGCCTTAGCAATCAGGGAGCACTGCGAGCGCGCACTACATGCGCACGACAAAAGCCCCGAAGAACCACTCAAAGCGGTAAATCTTCGGGGCACAGTCACAGACTGAAGACCTGAGAGGCCTTAGAACTGCTCGACGTCAACCAGGCCAAGCTTTGCAGCCTTGACCAGGCGGCGCGGGATACGCACGGTCTGACCGTCGATGGTGACTTCCTGGAGGGCGACATTGTCAGCCTTCCACTGGGAACGGCGAGAGTGGGTGTTCGCGCGGGACTTCTTAAACTTAGGAGTTGCCATCTTTTCCTATCCTCCTTACGCGTTCTTCTTCTTGCGGCGAGCCATTGCACCGAAGCGCTGGTTGAACTTCTCAACGCGGCCAGCGGTATCCATAACGCGCTGCGCACCGGTCCAGAACGGGTGGGACTCAGCGGTCACGTCGACGACGATGAGCGGGTACTCGTTGCCGTCTTCCCACTCAACGGTGCGATCGGAGGTAGCGGTGGACTTGGTCAGGAAGGAGTGGCCGGTACCGGCATCCTTGAAGACCACCGGGTGGTAATCCGGGTGGATGTCTTTCTTCATATGTCGATTCCCTCAGGGTTGAACTACGGGTCGGTTCCTTCCGTGACGCATGAGAGCGTGAAAGGATCGTGCCCGAGTTGGGTCTCTATACTTACAAACGTGCGGCTCGCGCCGACAACTTGAAACATCCTACAGGCCGCAGGCATCAAAATCGAAATCGCCGCAGTTCATACCCCTCAGAGCAACGCAACGGCAAGCGCAAACAATCACCCTGCCAGCACCTTCGACGGAAATGGCGCCTGGACAATAGGTATCAAAGCCGGGTTGCACGACAGCGGTGATTAGGTTCTACAGGCCGCGGCATGTAAGATTTCCCCTTGCTGTTGTCAAAGTAATCGTTTTACGCCCCATCAACTGGTGTTCAACGGATTAAGCCTCCTGCTCAACCTCACTTTTTAGAGCGCCGCGCCTCACCGCGGATATAGGCACTCCGTTAGTCGCTTTCGATGTGGGCGGCTAGGAGAAAGAAGACCCATGTCGGCTATTTGCCAGGTAACGGGCCGCAAGCCGGAATTCGGCAAGCAGGTCTCGCACTCGCACCGCCGCACCTCGCGCCGTTGGAACCCCAACGTGCAGCGTCGTCGGTACTACCTGCCCTCTGAGGGCCGTACCATCACCCTGAATGTTTCCACCAAGGGCATGAAGATCATCGACCGTGACGGCATTGAGTCCGTCGTGGCCAAGATTCGCGCACGTGGGGAGAAGATCTAAAGATGGCACGTAATGACATTCGTCCAATCATCAAACTGAAGTCCACTGCGGGCACCGGTTACACCTACGTGACCCGTAAGAACAAGCGCAACAACCCGGATCGCATCACCTTGAAGAAGTTCGATCCGATCGTCCGCAAGCACGTCGAATTCCGCGAGGAGCGATAATTTATGGCTAAGAAGTCAAAGATCGCCAAGAACGAGCAGCGCAAGGAAATCGTCGCCCGCTACGCGGAGCGTCGCGCTGAACTCAAGGCAATCATCAAGAACCCGAACACCCCGGACGAAGAGCGCCTCGAGGCGCAGTTCGAGCTGAACCGTCAGCCGCGCGACGCCGCTCGCGTCCGCGTCCGTAACCGCGACTCCGCCGATGGACGTCCGCGCGGTTACCTCCGCAAGTTCGGTCTGTCCCGTGTCCGTATGCGCGGCATGGCTCACCGTGGTGAGCTGCCGGGCGTTCGCAAGTCCAGCTGGTAAAGGGGTACCCATACAATGGCTGTCAAGCGTAATAATCACAAGAAGTTCCGTATGGAGCAGACCCGTCGCCCGAAGAAGAACCCGCTCAAGGCCGAGGGCATTGAGAAGGTTGACTACAAGGAGATCAAGACCCTGCGTCTGTTCATCTCCGATCGTGGCAAGATCCGCTCCCGTCGCGTCACCGGTCTGACCCCGCAGCAGCAGCGCCAGGTTGCTACTGCCGTCAAGAACGCTCGCGAAATGGCTCTCCTGCCGTTCACGTCCCGCTAAACACTAGCTGGTTTCAACAGCGCACTTTTGCCGCTGTACTCGTGACTCACTAGGACAGGACAAAAGAGCTTTTAAGCCGCCGCCTACCTCCCCGTTTAAGGGGCACGGTAGGCGGCGGCTTTCGTTTTCCGCCTGTCCTCTTGGGGATCGTGCACCGCACCTGTCTTACTCAGAACTGGCACCCCCGAGTGCTACATTGAAGGGTTAGAACGCCCCTGATGGAAAGGGAACTTAAGCCTTTATGCCACTGCACGAATCACTCACAGACCTCAGCGAACTCGCTACCCACTGCCAGTCCCCCGCCCATGCACGCGGCTTGTTGGAAGAAGCGCAGGATTTGGTGCGCAACGCTACCGCCCACCGGGGAGACGGTGTGGAACTCGCTGCGTGGTTTTCTCGCGTGGTCACGGACATCGTCCGTTCTCCAGGTCTCGCCAGCCCGGTTCGCCTCACCGGCGCCGCTGCCCGCGGCGACCTCCTCCCCTCACTACCCATCACGTGGTTAGGCACTGACGAGCAGCTCGAGAAGCTCATCACCGAGGCCGGCTTGACCTGCGGCGCGGTACAGGATTGCGCATCAACCCGTGCCGATGCTGGCCTCCCACTAGGGTCTGGCGGCGAGGAGGAGCTCTACGCCGAGGCCGTGTCACAGCGCCCAGCACCGCTCAAGCTCGTGGATGGGCTTCCCGATCGTTTAGCCGATGTGTCCATTCGTTTTTCTTTGCTGGCGCCCGTTTCTGCCATCGCACGCTGGGCAGCACCAGCGCCCCGCCCCACCCAAGACCGTCTCGCCATCGGCGTGGAGCGTGAGTTGCTCACCACCGCGGAGGCGGAGGGCTTGAGCCTTGCTTGGGGCACGGGCATCGCGCTGGAGTTGGGACGGTGGTACGAGGGCGTCGTCCAGCACAGTGTCGTGCTCGGGGATCTGCCTCCACTGGACCGCACCGCCTATGGATCGGCGTGCCGCACAGTCTCCGCTGCCTTTGAATCCATCATGATTCGGCACGGTAATGTGGTTAGCAGTAGTGAAAGCTGAGCTTTAGCAATCGCCGTTTGCGGCGGAGTGTACGATTACTGATTTGCCGTCAGTTATTACATGAACATTATCGAAGGGAGTCCGCCTCATGGCAGGTAGCGTTGGCAGGCCACGGAAGAATAGCCCACGCCGCCGGGGTAACACCGCGCGCGAAGAAATCCTGGATGCCTCATCCGAGCTTTTTACCACCCAGGGTTTTGCTACAACTTCCACGCACCAAATTGCTGATGCCGTCGGCATCCGTCAGGCTTCGCTGTACTATCACTTTCCTTCGAAGACCGATATCTTCCTCACCCTGCTGAATTCCACCATCGAGCCCTCGCTGGAGCTCGCGGATGAGCTTGCGGCCTCCGATGCCGCGCCGGCGCAGCGCCTGTGGTCACTGGTAGCAGCCGAATCTCGCCTGCTTTTGACCTCGGCGTGGAACGTCGGCCGCCTTTATCAGCTGCCGGTGGCTAATTCCCCCGAGTTCGGTGAATATCACGAGCAGCGCGACCGCCTCAAGGATCACTTCCGTACTGCCGCCGCAGGAATTGTGGGCGCGGACGATCCGCGCATCGAGCTCCCCTTCCACATCGCGCTCTCCGTCATTGAAATGCGTCCCAATGATGGCAACGCACCGTTTGATGCCTCGCAGCGCGTGCCGGAGCAGTCCGCCATGCTTGCCGACGCCGCCCTAGCAGTCCTCGGCGCCACCCCTCCCGACGATGCTGAGGCGACCACCCTGGAGCTGCTCAAGAACCGCAACGACTCTATTTCTTCCGCCGCCGCGGCCGCCGCGGACCGCAAGAGGTCGGCCCGCTAGCGGCCGTGTCGAATGGCGTAGTGCGCCAAGAAGGTCTTATAAGGCTTGTAGGCCTTTTCGCCGTCAGCGCGGAGGTTATCGACGAGGCGATCCATCTTGTGGTTCGTCTTCTTTTCGGTCCACCCCAGCGCCTCAGCAATGTCGCGCACCGAGGGGATATCGGCGTCGGTGGAGCCCGGCTTCTTGAGGTAGCTGGCTAGCTGGCACAGCAGCTCTTCTTGCTCATCATTGGGCACGTGACGGGTGCGTGTGCGCTCTTCATCAACGTCCTGCTCGCGCTTGGTACGGCGCGAATAGTTGCTGTTTTCTACGTCGATATACAGCTCGTAGGGGCATTCTGGCGTCTCAAAGGTAACCCTCGATGGCCCTGGGGGTACCGCCGCGACCGAGCGGGGGCCGAGGTCAATGCGCGAAAATCCTTTGACCCCGCGCAGCTCGATGCGCAGAGGGATATGGCTACCCACGTTGCAGATCATCCACCCCTGTCCGCCATACCACAGCTGGAAGAGCTGGCGGTGCAGGCCGAGGTCCTCCTCACCCACCCGGAAGTCACCGGCGCGGCCGACGATGAGTTCCTCCCCCGGGGAAATAACCTTCACGCCGCCGATCAGGTCATCGATGCGCAGCCTGGGCCCCCGCGGTGCGTTCTGCGGCGTGCGTGGTTGTTGCTGACTCATGGACACCTCCGTAGGGCTGGACAACTCGCGCTCTTCGCCGGGTATGTCGGCGAGGCGCCTTCAAACAGTGCTCTTCAGTGTAGCGGCATTCACTTTGTTTCGGCGTGCTAAGCCACACCCCACCTCAGCTGCCGCTAGGCCACGATAGCCCACGTCACTATGAAAATAAGGATGATGACCACGACGGTGACCGTGATGATGAGGGCATTCGAATTATCCTTCGCGGCCGGCTTGCGGGTTGCCCGTTGAGGAGTAGACTGTCGTTGCACCGTAGACCCTGGCATCGCCGGGGTAACTGGTGTGGAGGGTGACACGGTTCCCGAAGACGCGAGCGGATTAGAGGGAGCGACGAAGCCAGTTGGCCTTGCCCGATCCATGGACCCAAAGGAGGCGGAGGGCTCCGGCCAACGCTGGGGTGATTGCCTCTGTTGGCCAAACTGTCCCGTCCGCGCAGTGCTTCGTGCATTCCGCGGCTGCTCTGGTTGCGACGAAGGCTGCGGGGCTGGGGCGCCGCGCTGAGCTGGGGCGCTACGCGGGGCAGAGGAAGTAGGGCCGGAAGCGGGCTGGGAGGGGCGGGAACGGGAGACGTCGTCAAGCGCGGCGATGAAGTCCTGGGCCCGCGCATAGCGCTGCATGGGCACGCTGTTGAGCGCCTTGTTCAGCACGGTCTGTGCCTCCGAGGCAACGCGGGCAGTGTCTTCTGCAAGGAATGCGGCGAAGGCATCGCTGGACAGATCCGGGATACGGCGCTGTCCTTCCCACTCACTGCGCGGCATCGTGTCCTTGAGGTGGTGAAGCGTAAGCATCTCGAAGGCGATAAGCGCCAGCGAGTAATCGTCCGCGCGCGCCGACATGTCATCATCACCATAAGCATGGCCGTTATTCTCTGGGGCCAAATACTTTTCGGTACCCACGATGTGACCGACCTTGGTCAGGCGCGACTGGCCTTCCTCGATACTGATTCCGAAGTCACTCAGCACAGCCGGCGGCAGGCTGCCCGGGTTTTTGCGCAGCAAGATATTGGCGGGCTTGATGTCCCGATGCACCCACCCGGGGTGCAGCTCGTGGTGCATATAGTCCAGCGCCGCGGCAATCGGTTTGAGGTAGTACGCCACCTCGGCGACCGTAAATCCTCTCCCCTTGTTGGCTCGTTCCCGGATCGCCTGCGCTAAGGTTCCACCGTCGATGAACGCCATGACCATCACGTCATCCCCGCGCGGCGTCGACTCCTTGGAATAGAACTGAACCACCCCCGGGTGGCTACCGATCCTGGTGAGAGCCTTCATTTCGTTGTGGAAACGGGCTCGAGAGGCCTCATCCCGAACATCATCCAGCAGCACTTTAACCGCGAGCTCACGGGACAGGTCCGGATCGGTTGCATGAAAAACCTGCCCCATGCCGCCCTCGCCCAGCAGGTACACGGTGGTATACCGCTTTTGCTGGGTAAGCCATTGCACGAAGTAGGAATTAGTCACCGCCCCATTGCACCATATGCATAGCAAGGCTTGAGGTTGCCATGTCCCATCGCCCCCAAATGGAGGGTGCTACCCCGCAGTTCCGTCTGGTTGTGCGGAGCCAGATATGCTACCTGTAGTTCTCTACTGTTTTCCAAGGACCCTATGAGCACCCCAGGATTTGGCACTAACCATTACGCGCATAAGCCCCCTACGCCGGCGTCGGGCCAGACTCAACGGCCCCAGTCAGAGCAGCGCAACCTCGTTCCGATCATCTGCGCCATTGCAATCCTTATCGCACTGCTGATTGCCGGAATCGTGATTTGGAATGATGTCCGTTCCACCAGCCAGGCAAGCCCCGAAGCCGGCAGCGCAACGGAGCAGGAAACCACCCGCGTAGGCGGGGCTGCGCCGGAGGAAACGGCCGCAGAAGAAGGAACAGCTGACGACGAGGAAACTGCAAATGAGCAGGCGCCGGAGACTTCTCTCAATCCTGATGCTGCCGATGTCCCCGAAGGACTCACCGCGGCCGGATGGTCCGACTACCCAGAGGCACGCTGCCAGCAAGGCGAGAGCATGATTTTCGCTGCTCATGGCACCGATCCCGATTCGCACATTGTGGTCTGCGAAAAGCAGGACTCCCTTTTCTACCGCGGAGTCTGGTCCAGCGGTGCTGCCTTTGGCCCGGCGCGCGGTGAGGGAAGCTCCTTTAGCGCCACAATCCTCGATCCCACCAGCGGGGATGACACCGGCTCCGTGCTCAACATCCGGGGTACGGACTATGACATCGACGGGGAGGCCGGAAAATTCGAGGACTACTGGCCTCACTAAGAATCGCACTAGGGTTTTTAGACAGCTCCCTGCTGGCATCCCGCGTCCGGCCACTCCACCTGAGCGGTTTCTAATTGCCGGGCTAGTCGCGTCAGCATCTGCTGGGCTTCGCCGTAATCACCGGATGGTGCTGCGGCATAAATTGCCACCGCCACCGTGTGACCACCTAGCGTGATAAGCCCCATCTGACGGGCCTCATAGGAACCGTCCTCGGCAGGCCCCCAGCCGCCCTTCACCACCGCCCCGTCGAGGGTGCGAAGGCCATACTGCTGTGCCGGATCAACGTCACCCATGGCCGCGAGGATGGGATCTGCGCCTTCCTGGCATCCCAGCGCGGCGACGAATTTCGCTTGCTCGGACACCGGCCACTGAGTTTGGCCGAAGGCGCTAAACCCTGGGCGCGGTGGCGTGGCGGGAACGGTGGCCGTTCCGATGATTTCCTGGGTAGCCTGTGCCGCCTGCGCTCCCCCGCCGAGGGCTTCCCAGAGAGAATCTGCCGCAGCGTTATCGGAAAAAGTAATTGCCCGAGACACAGCGTCCGGATCCGCCACCCCGGCGCGTTCGGCGGCGATGGCCAGGGGGACTTTCGCCGTGGACCATGCGGGCCGCGGGTCAGTGATGCCGGCAGCCGCGACGGTCTGTGACCCAGCCACCGCGATTCCGGTTCCTGGGTTGTCGGCGGCGATGGCGTCGACGGCTTCCTGAAGGTCGGTGGCCTTAATCACGGATGGTTCCTTGTCGAGGATGGAATCAGGGGCAGGACTTGCGGACGAGCCGGATCCAGAATTAGGAAGGGAAGGCTGCGGGCTGCTTGCTGGAGCACTTGGTTCCGGCTGAGAGACGTCCCCAATGGTGCAGGCGCTGAGCGACGCCACCGCGATCCCCACCAGCGCTGCCAGTGCCGCCGGCCGGCGTCGCGGGCGTTCATGCGTGCGGCTTGGTCGTGTTCCGAATTTCATCGATACTCGCCTACACATTAGAGGATGTATACAACCGCATTATTGCCGCCAGTGCAGGTCACATACTCGCCGTTATCGGAACAATCCATGGTGTAGAACAGCTTGGTCTTCGGGCTAAAGGCCCTAATCGTGGCGTCGAACTCGTGGGTATCCACGTAGTGTTTGACGTATTCATCGCGCACGGAGTTGGCGAACGGCTCCGTCGTCACCTCAGTGCCGCGATAGACACTGTTGAAGTTGCCGCCGGGCTCGTTGTTACGCGCGGCGTCGTTCGCCGGGATAGCGCCCGCGGGCAGGTCAGGGTGCTCGGGGCGCTTCTGCGCCTTGGAGGTCGTCGTGGACTGCTCTGAGGTCTTTTCAGGCTCCTCCGCAGCTGAAGTGCTATCTTGTGGCCCCTCATTCTGCTCGGTGAGTTGGGCAGGGGGCTGGGGCGATTCAGCCTGGGATCCTGAGTCAGCGTGTTTAAAGAAGATGAGGTAGGCCAACGCGGCAATAACGAGGATTACTGCCAAGATCAACACGCCGATGAGCACAAGCTTTCCGGAATTAGAGGAACCATGGTTTCCGGCATCGTCCTGTGCATAGGAATTCGCATAGGCAGCCGGCTGCTGATCGTACTGGCCAAATCCGTCCTGCGGCGCCGCCTGGGGTGGGAACTGTTGCGTGGGGAATTGCTGCTGCTGAGGATACTGGCCCTGGGATCCGGAGGGAGCAAAAGGATTTGAGTAGTTGTGCTCACCCGATTGCGAGTAGCCCGGATTATTTCCCATGTTTTGGGGGTATTGCTGGGGCTGTACCGGGCGCTGTTGTGTTGGCGGGGCTTCAAAATCCGCGGTTTCCGGGTGGGTTTCTTGATGAGAAGGCTGTGGCTGGCTGCCGTTTCCCTGCTGGAGATGCGCGCCGAATCCATGATTGCGATCTGAATCAGTCACCGAAGCCTCCGTAGATCGTGACGTTTGCAAATGCCAATAGGCGTTTTCTATCTGTCCTATCTTTGCACAGTCACAATTCTCTGCGCAGCGTTTACGTCTTTACTCGCGCTTTGCACAGTGTGTGCTCTGCTGTGCTGCCAGCGCTTCCTGCCCCACTGGGGAGTATTCCCACGAGCTTCCATTGAAGTCCCCACGGACGGTGCTTAAGGGTTTAGATTGTTAGAGGTATCTCGATGCTCTAACTTCCTGTGCACGGAAAGGTTGCTGATCACCCGCCATGTCATTTCCTACTGGTCCTTCGGGCACCCCTCCACGCAACTCCGGTTCCTCCGGCTTCGGTTCACCTGCTCCCGGGTTTGGCCGCCCGGGCCATCCCGGCGGCACGAATGGTCCGAGCGGCGGATTCGGAAGCACTCCCCCGTTCGGTGGGCAACCCGCTAGCCCCGCCCCGCAGCCGTTCAGTGGTGGCGCGCCAACACCTCCAAATCCACCCCAGCCCAACTCTTATGCCGCTCCTACCCCGCCGAAAGGCACAGGGCGCTTCAGCGGCGCCATCGCGGCGCTGATTGCTTTGCTCCTCATCCTGGCTGTCGTCCTTGGCGTCGGCGCGTGGTTTATCTGGGGCCGCGAATCATCCGATACGGAGCAGACTGGTGCAAGCTCCGAGCCAACCTCGACGGCCGCGCTTGCGGCCACGCCTATGACCATCACGGGCGCTTAAAAGCTGAGATCACAACTGCCCTAGCCGCCAAATCTTGCGCCTCCGCGTCGAATTACGCGGCTAGATTCGTCAGCTAGGGCAGTTGAAGTTTGCTGGAACGCTCTGGTTCAGGCTCTAGTGGAAGAAGTGGCGGGTTCCGGTGAGGTACATGGTCACGCCAGCCTTCTTAGCGGCCTCGATGACTTCTTCATCGCGAATGGAACCGCCCGGCTGAACCACGGCCTTGACGCCGGCTTCGAGGAGGACCTCGAGGCCATCCGCAAACGGGAAGAAGGCGTCCGATGCAGCGAAGGAACCTTCGGTGCGGTTGGTGCCGTCGGCCAGCGTGTTGGCGCGCTCAACCGCGAGCTTGGCGGAGTCGACGCGATTGACCTGACCCATGCCCACGCCCACGGTGGCATTGTCCTTAGCCAACAGGATGGCGTTGGACTTCACCGCACGCACGGCGCGCCAAGCAAACTCGAGCTGCGCTAGGTCGGATTCGTTCAGGGCCTCGCCCGCAGCCAGCGTCCAGTTGGCCGGGTTATCGCCCTCCGCCTGGTAGGTATCCGGTTCTTGGGTGAGCACACCGCCGGAAATGTACTTGCGCTCCACCTGCGGAGCCTCGTACTCAGCTTGCAGCACACGGAGGTTCTTCTTGGCCTTAAGAACCTCGATGGCGCCCTCCTCGTAGGACGGGGCCACGATGACCTCGGTGAAGATCTCCTTGACCTGCTCCGCCATCTCCACGGTGACCTCGCGGTTCACGGCGATGACGCCGCCGAATGCGGACATCGGGTCGCAGGCATGGGCCGCGCGGTGAGCAGCCGCGATGGACTCGTCAGACACCGCGATGCCACACGGGTTGGCATGCTTGATGATTGCCACGCACGGGCGCTCATGATCCCAGGCGGCGCGCCACGCGGCGTCGGCATCCTGGTAGTTGTTGTAGCTCATCTCCTTGCCGTTGAACTGCTTCGCATTGGCCAAACCAGTGGTGCCGATGCGGGTCACGGTCGCGGACTGGTGTGAGTTCTCGCCGTAGCGCAGCGGGGTGGTCT
This sequence comes from Corynebacterium hesseae, assembly GCF_037850265.1. Taxonomy (NCBI): domain Bacteria; kingdom Bacillati; phylum Actinomycetota; class Actinomycetes; order Mycobacteriales; family Corynebacteriaceae; genus Corynebacterium; species Corynebacterium hesseae. Next base: position 894,299 of record NZ_CP137211.1, on the reverse strand, counting down.
CCTCGCCCTCGCTGAGCTGATCAACGAACCATGCGGACACCGCGGCGTCATAATCAGCGGTATGCAGGAAGGCATCGCGGGCTAGGCCGCGGCGCTGGTCCAACGTGAAGCCACCGTTGGCCACGGCGTCTGCGACCTCGCCATAGCGGGCAGGGTCTACAACCACAGCAACGGAGGGGTGGTTCTTGGCGGCCGCGCGCACCATGGATGGGCCGCCGATATCGATCTGCTCCACGCAGCCATCGAAGTCCGCACCGGAGGCCACCGTCTCACGGAAGGGATACAGGTTCACCACGACGAGTTGGAAGGGCTCTACCTCCAGCTCCTCAAGCTGCTTGAGGTGATCGTCCTTGCGCGTATCCGCCAGGATTCCCGCATGCACGCGGGGGTGCAGCGTCTTCACACGGCCCTCAAGGCACTCTGGGAAACCGGTGAGCTTCTCGACGGGCGTGACGTCAATGCCCAAGTCTGCGATCTTTTTCGCGGTGGAACCGGTGGAAACAATCTCCACGCCAGCGTTATCGAGGGACCGGGCGAGGTCTTCCAGACCGGTCTTGTCATAAACGCTAATTAGCGCGCGCTTGATGTTCTTACGATCTTCGCTCATGGTACGGGGACTTAAGCCTTCCTTGCGGTAATGAATTAATTAGAGCTGAATGCTGAGTGCTTCGCCCTCCACGCGTGCCGCGCGGAGAACGCTAACGATAAGTTCTCTTTCGACCACTTTGATGCGCTCGTGCAAGCTGGCCTCATCATCCTCTGTCAGAATCCGGACGGGTTCCTGGGCAATGATGGAGCCGGTATCGACGCCGGCATCAACGAAATGGACGGTCGAGCCTGTGACCTTGGCACCATAAGCCAGCGCATCGCGTACGCCATGCGCACCTTTGAAGGCAGGCAAGAGCGCTGGATGGGTATTAATGGTGCGACCTTCGAAGCGATCCAGGAAATCTTTGCCCAAGATCTTCATAAAGCCTGCAGAAACAACAACGTCTGGCTGCGCAGCATCCACTGCGGCAACCAGACGTTGGTTCCATTCGGCGCGGTCAGCGCCCATCTCTACGACTTCGGTGGCAATTCCCGCCGCCCTCGCGCGCTCAATGCCCTGGCAAGGCACGTCCGCGATGACTTTCACGACGCTGTAATGCTCATCCTGGCCATCGACGATGGCCTGCAATAGCGAGCCAGTTCCGGAAACCAGAACAACAACGTTGAGGTGGGCAATAGCAGCGGGCTGATGCGGTGTAGTCACGCGCTACAGCCTAGCCGCTACCGCCGTGAACCGCGGAATTTTTACTCTTTTGTGGGGCCTTCAGCTTCTTCGTGTTCCAATGCGTCTGTGTCGCGCTTCCCCGTGGCTTCAGCGGTCTCATCGGTTTCAGCCTCGGTTTCGGCACTTTCTGCGTCCACGACTTCTGCGTCAATTACGTCGGTTTCAATCTGGCTTTCGGCCTGTTCCTCAGCTGGTGCCTCAGCTTGCTCCTTAGTCTGGCCCTCTTGCTCGTCCTCTATCTCGTCCTCAGCGTCGGCCTCGGCTTCGCTTTCTTCTTCGGGGTTGGATTCCTCCGCGTCAGTCTCTGCTTCTTCCGCTTCGACAGCGGTGGCGTCGCCAAGCACTGCAGAATCCTGCTCCGGCTGAGCAGTGTCGGTGGAGTCTGCCGTCGTCTCCTCGGCAGCCGTGGGGGCTTCTGCCTCAGCAGCCGGGGCGGTAGCGCGGCGAGCACGCCATGCGGACACAGCCTGAGACGTCGCAAAGGCACACCCCACGACGAGGCACCACAGGGAGCTAAGCCCCACCGCTGTCCAGAGTTCCGGCCCGGTGTAGCCGTACACGCCTAGCGCGCCGGACACGGCGTAGTACGCCAGCAGGGAGGACACGGCAACAGTGATGGTTGCAACAAGCGCTACCTGGAAAGACACCAGTGCTCGGCGCCGATAAAACGCCGCTACGGCAGCGAGTACTGGAACAATCAAGAGAACCGCGAACCACGGGCTGATTGAAGGAGGAACGGCTGCGGCCAACGGCAGCGGCGGAAGTGGAACGACGTGGCCGCTGAACAGACTCACGCTGGTGCCTTCACCAATGTGCAGCTCCGAACCGCTCAGCACCGCCCCCGCAGCAACAGCGGCATTCGGGAGATACAGAATACTTAGCAGGAAAAGCCCCACGGTCCCCATCGCTGTGAGAACCGGATAGCTAGCGAGCATCTCAGCCTGGCGCGACCAGCCACACCCCCACATAATCACAACGAGAACCAGCCCTGCGGCGCCAAGGTAGCCAAGGTAGCTCAGGCCGATTTGAGCGGCGTCGACAAATACGCGGGGAACCCCGCTGCGCTTAGCCAAGGCCTTCCACAAGCGCGGGCCCATGCCTCCGATGAGAGCAGCAGCATGCAGAAGGAGCATGCGGGGCACAACGCGATACAACTCCGGAGGAGAGACGTCATAAACCTTTCCGGCATCCCAGAGCATCAGCCACGCGATAATGGTCAGAACCACCGGCACCGCCAGCACACAACAGCTCAGGACAAGCAAGTCATTAATACTCACCTTGTCCTTGACTGCCACGCGAACGCGTCGGCCTACCAGCCAGGCCAAGAACGCGGCTGGAAGAACAGGTAGGACACCGATATCAATCCCGCCAGCCCGGATTGGAGCCAGATTAAACACCATCCACGCCTCCCCCACGATGGTGTTCAGCCACGCAAAGGGAGAGCTGGTGAGGAGGAGCGCGGCGATAGCGACCACGAAAATGCCCAGAACCACGACGAGGTGCGGGACGCCGACGACGATAAGCATGCGGCGAATTCGCCCGCGCAGCGTCGTCGGGGCTTGCGCGCGACGGGCGCGAGCCTTATCCGATTCAATTCCCTTGATGCGCTCAGCAGGAGCCCGGCGATCTCGCCTGTAGCCGCGCTCAGAGTGCTCGGCGCTATCACCGCGACCACGCACATGCGCGCGGGGGCGAGCTGACGTCCTGGACTGGGGACTCGTGTTCTTATTCATCGGCGTCCACTTTGCCACGCGCGCCTCCCCCACCGGGGGTGGCACGTCGATATCCGATCCAATTGATCCGACACACCCCGAAACGACAGCACTGCGAGAGTTCTTTCCCTGCCCCTTTCACCGACCACCCCGCCACTCTGACCATAGGTTTACTTTGTTCACAGTAAATAGCTGCCGTATCATGACGTTGAAATCTTTCGGTATATCCAGAAGAAAAACTGCAATCCGGGTTGCTCTGTGCCCGTCGAGACGCTACTGTTACATCTCGTTGGTAACAGGAAGGTCACAATCGGATAACCAACCAGATTTAGACGTAACGATTATTTTGGTTGGACGATAGTGAATTAAGACGGAAGAAGAGTTCATGCGAAGCAAGACTCAGCGAAGCGCAGGTCGCCACCGCAAAATCACCACCTCGCAGACCGCGAAGGGGCGTCTGGCGGTTATGACCATCGCGGCTGGTGCCGTGTCTACCGCAGGCGTTGGCGGTGCGGCAGCAGGCACCATTCAATCCGCCGGCACCGGCGAGACCAAGGCGCAGTCCATCGATTACACCTTGCAGGCAGACACCGATCCGCTCAAGGACGCACAGGCCGCCGTTGAGGACGCAGCACCGCAGATCCTCTCCATCGCAGAAACCAAGCCGGTCGCTGACCTCTCCACGCAGCTAGACAAGGCCATTCAGGCCGCTGATGCCCGCGCCGCCGCCGATGAGGCAAGCCGCGCACCTTCTGTAGCCCGCCCGGCAGAAGGTACCTTCACCTCGGACTTCGGCCCCCGCTGGGGCTCCTTCCACTCCGGCATCGACATCGCTAATGCCGTGGGCACCCCGATCCTCTCCGTTATGGATGGAACCGTCATCGATTCCGGCCCAGCTTCCGGCTACGGCCAGTGGATCCGCATCAAGCACGATGACGGCTCCATGAGCGTTTACGGCCACATGCAGACTCTTGACGTCGCTGTTGGCGAGCGCGTCCACGCTGGCCAGAAGATCGCCGGCATGGGTTCCCTCGGCTTCTCCACCGGCTCCCACCTGCACTTCGAGATTCACCCCACCGGTGAAGGTGCCGTGGACCCGGTTCCGTGGCTCGCAGAGCGCGGCATCGACGTCGCTTAAAACTCACGCGACCAAACCTTCCAACACCACCTAGGCGGCATAGAGCAGATTCGCTCTATGCCGCCTTTGCGCATTTCATCCCCTCCCACCGAGGGACAGGCGCGTAGAGTCGTGCGCCATCGCTCGGGACACCGGACGGGGGTAGCCACCACCCTCCGTTCTGGAACCTCTTGCCAAGCCAGTAGTTACCCGGTAACTTACCGGGTATGCACCGAACTAGTCCTCCCCTTGTCCTCCGCGCAGGAGGTGACCATGTCCGTCAAACACTCCGTTCTTGCGCTGCTCAGTGATCAACCTTCCACAGCCAGCCACATCAAGACCCGCTTTGCGGAGACCTTCGACAACCTCTGGCCGCTCAACATGGGCCAAGTAGCCCAAACCCTAAGCCGCTTAGAGCGCGATGGGCTCATCGCCACCGACGGCGAGCTCACCGGCCCCACTGGACGCCGAGCCACCAGCTACGCCATCACCCCTGACGGGCGCGCAGAGCTCTCGCAATGGTGGAAGTCCACCTTGCACAGTGACGCCATCGAGCGCGATGAGCTCGTGCTCAAAGTGTCCCTTGCCGCTCGGCGCTCCGACGTCGACGTTATCGCCGTCCTTGACGCCCAGCGTTTCGCCACCGTTCGCCAGCTCCGCGAACTCAACCGCCGAGCCTCAGAATTGCCCGCGGAGCGCAGCGCCCAGCGCTTGGCCGTGGAGCGCCAAATCTTCGACTTGGAATCTCTCTCACGTTGGCTCGACCGCGTGGAATCTCTGACCAACCCGACCACCCCCACCGCCGCCGAGGAGGAACCGCGATGACCCCCGACTCCGTGCCCACCACCCAGCACATTCCTTTCCCGCTCGAACTCGAAAACATCACCTGTGTCTTCGGCAGCGGCGCTCGCCAGGTCACCGCGCTGGATTCCGTCAACCTGCAGCTGCAACCGGGCGAGTTGGTAGCCGTCATGGGCCCCTCCGGCTCCGGCAAATCCACGCTGCTCAACGTCGCAGGTCTGCTCCAACCACCAACATCAGGACGCGTGCTTCTCGACGGCGCCGATGCCTCCCAACTCTCCAAGGCAAAGGCCGCAATTGCGCGCCGCCGCCACTTGGGCCTCGTGTTTCAGCACTTCAACCTGGTCTCTTCCCTGACCGTTGGTGAAAACGTATCCCTTCCCCTTGAACTCGATGGCCTATCGCCTGCGCAGTGCCGTGAGGCAGCAGAGGAAGCGCTGAGCGAGGTCGGCCTCGACGGCACCATTGACCGCTTCCCCGAGGAAATCTCCGGTGGTCAGGCCCAGCGCGTGGCGATTGCCCGCGCGCTCATTGGACCGCGCAAAGTTCTGCTCGCGGATGAGCCCACCGGTGCCTTGGATACCTCGACGGGCGAGGAGATCATGAAGGTTCTACGCGCGCGTATCGACGCCGGTGCTTCCGGCATTCTGGTCACCCACGAGCCACGTTTCGCGGGCTGGGCCGACCGCGTCGTTATGGTTCGCGACGGGCGCCTGACCGGTGAGGAGGTGCGCTAATATGTCCGGCATTAATGCCGCCACCCGCCCGACGAGGCGCGACCTCAAGCTTCATCCATGGCGCACTCTGGCCGCCGTGATGCTCATTGCCTTGCCGGTGGCCCTAGTCATCGGAATTGCGCTCTTTGATAATTCCTCCGGACGGCTCTCCGCAGCCTTGAGCTCGCCCGATCGGTCCCTTCAGGTGAGCAACGAGCGTCAGGACATTGCCAACGAAGACGTTCCCCGCCTGGCCGCCCAGGTGCTGCCAAAAGGCCTCAGCGTCAGCCCGGTCACCACTTTTTCTAGCACGTCACTTATCCATAATGGGAAGTCAACCAACTCCTGGGTAGATCAGTTCGACACAGAGAATCCGCCGGAACCGGCACAGGAGGCCGTCGATAAGTTCAACCTTGGCCCCAACCAGGCAGTTCTGTCGCGTTCGACCGCACGCAAGATCGACGCCTCCGTCGGAGACGTCATCACCGTGCGCACCAACGCCCTCAGCGGCGATCGCCAAGCCACAGTCGCGGCCATTGCTCCCGAAAACTATGACTTTGTCACCTCCCCCACCCTCAATGACGCTCTCAGCGACCCGTCCTTTCAGATACGCACATCCTGGGTCATCGTGGGTGACACGCCGCTGACCAAAGAGGACGCCGACCGCGCCCATGAAGCTGGGCTGGAAATCTGGGCACCGGAGCTGCGAGATACGGACCGACCCGATTCTGAGTCGGATTCCTTTGGTGGAATCCTGAGCAGCATTCTTTTCGTGCTTTTCTTCTTCGGCCTCTACGCCATCGCCGGATTGCTCATCCTTTTCCTTCTCGCGCCCGTCTTCACGCTGGCTACCGGACGCAATACGCGCCTGTACGCGCTGATGTCGAGCCAGGGTGCATTACCACGCCACATCATGTTCGCAGTGATGGCCTATGGCCTGCTGATGGGACTAATCGGCGCCACCATCGGTGTGATCGTTGGCCTCACGGTCTCGTGGGTGTGGTGGACAGCCCGCTATCCGGACTTTGCTGCACGCCTGCCCTTCCTAGCGATTGCTCTCGCGTGGCTCGTGGCGGTGGCAGGCTGTGTCATTGTCTCCATCGTTCCCGCATGGTTGGCACAACGTGGTGCCCTCTCCGCTGCAATCCAGGGAGCCGCTCCCGACCGCCTGCTGCGCTTTAGGAAGTGGATGGCCATCGGCCCGGCCTTCCTGCTTCTGCTCGTGCTCTTCAGCTTCAGTCCATGGGGCGGGTATATCCCCACGGTGCTAGCTCTCTTCGGAGTCATCGCGGTCGCCGCGTCTGCCCCCGCTTTGGTCTTCCTATGCTCCCTGTTGTCTCGCCGCGGTCCACTCGCGTTACGACTGGCTGGACGCGGCCTTACCCGGCGCAGCATGCATGCCTTGCCGACGTCCATCGCTCTCGTATCGGTCTCCTTCACAGCCTCCCTGTTTGGTGTGGGCGTCATGACCGATAGCGCAAAGAGCGTAGCCGAAGAAGCGCTCGTTATGCCGGAGACCACAGCGCTGATTGAGGAGACAACGTTTGACCAACCAACGCAGGTGTCCACGCCGGAAGAACGCGCAGCGGTAGAGGCCATCCAGCAGGCTACCGGTGCTCGCACACACTCCTTCTATGCTTTCCCCTCGTGGACCACGTCTTTTAGCCTTCCTGACGATGGTGAATTCTATGAGCTCAGCACCGAATTTGACTACCAGTGCGAACAGGTCGATCTCAGCAAACCAGTTGAGAGGGCAGTCTTCGTGGACAACCAAGGGCGGCGCACCGATGAGTCCGAAGAGGCCCGTCAAGAGTGCGCGCACGAGTTGATGACGTCATTTCCTTATAACCCGTTGATCTATCAAAGCAGGATGGTTCAAACGGATTCTTCCCAGCTTGAGCTCTGGCAGTTCGACTCGGAGGAGGATCGACGCGCTGCGGCACAGACGTTGGATGCCGGCGGCATCGTGCTTCCCCACAGCAGCCACGTCGGGGATAGCACACATGGAACGGTGACCGTAAAATCCTATAACCGCATTGACAGCCAAGACCCGAGCGGAACGCAGGAGGCGGATCTACCAATTGTGGAGGCCCTCCCCACTGCGGCCCGCGACGTGGTCTTGATTAGCCAGCAGGCAGCAGAAAAGCTGAACATGGAGCCCTTCTACGTGGGCCAAGCCCTCACGTTCGACGAACCCCCAAGCGAGTCAGAGCGCGAAGAGCTGCGAGACCTGACAGCGAGCGCCTCGCAGTCGCAATACTCGCTAAGCTTCGCAGTCACTACTCCCGAGAACTTCCGCTACTACCTGGGCCTCGGAATGGGGATCGTCTGCCTCATCGTGCTCGCGCTCATCATTGCCAACGCAGCGAGCAGCATGCGCCAGGAAAGCACCGTGCTGCAATCCATCGGCGCCCACCCTTCGCTGATGGCCAAGGTAGCGGCGTGGCAGACCTGGATGCTGGCCACCGTAAGCATGCTTTTCGGCGTGATTGCCGGTCATCTCGGCACGTACTTCTTTGCCGATAGTTCTGGATTCGTTTTCTCGACGCCACCTTATGGTCTGCGCCCGCAAGACTACTTCACCCCGGATTGGTGGCAATTCCTCGCCGTGCTTGTTGTGCCGCTTCTGGCCGCCGCACTGGCGGCTGCGGTGAATCGCAGCGACAAGACGGGGCCGCTGACCGCACGGGATCGCAGCGAATCACGTTCGCTGACATAGCTCCGTACGCCCCGTTGTTCCCTGGCCGAGCTTTCGGCTGGGGAACTACTCTTTTCACACCCCCATAGCCTACCCCCATTCTTTAAACCTCTACTTTACCTCTGTAACAATTTTCACTTCTTTCACATATGTAACACGCTGGGGTGTTCGATAGTTTTTCGAACAATCCCTGTATTTACCTGCATTTTTAGACGTTGCGCAGGGTGATAGCTCGGGATAGTTTGTATCTCGTTGCCACAGAGCCTCAGCACGCGGCTGCACCCGCGCCGGCGTGTCGCAGGCTTCAAGGCGCATAACGGCTGTATGGCCGTGCCCTATCGCTCACAAGCTTCCTGCCGCTGACGCCGGCGGAAGCGAGCCACAGCAGGACTTAAGGACGTGAAGTTATGAAGCGCACGCTCAGCGCACTCGCCGCCGTGGCGGTCACCACCGCTACCGTGACGGCCCCAGCGTTCGCCGCCGAACCGGCAGCAAGCGTGGATGTCTCCGACGGGTCCAGCCAGGGCCCGACTGCCGACGACGTCGAAGTCAAGGAAGACTCCAAGGCCGACCTCTTCAAAGCATTCTCCGGGCTGCTCGTTTCGACGGCCGGGGCCCTCAACGGGGCATCCACTCCGGAGATCAACTCCACGCAGGACGGCCTCGATATCGTCCTCGACCCCTCCAGCATTCCCGGACTCGCTGAAGCCTTCGCGCCGCAAGGCGATCACTCCGGCCTCACCCCTACCCGCAGCCAGGACGCAAACGGTAACACCGTGGTCTTTCCGACCTCCGGAACCTTCACCTCCGGCTTCGGACCGCGTTGGGGTTCCTTCCACAATGGCATCGATGTAGCGAACCCAATCGGCACGCCCATCTACGCCGTCATGGATGGAGAGGTCATCTCCTCCGGCGCAGCCCAGGGCTTCGGCAACTGGATCCGCATCCAGCACGACGACGGCACCATCACCGTCTACGGTCACATGCCCAGTGATCAGCTCTTGGTCGACGTCGGTGACCGCGTCACGGCCGGCGACCAAATCTCCGTCATCGGCAACGAGGGCCACTCCACCGGTCCGCACCTGCACTTCGAAGTGCACCCGGGCGGTGGCGCAGCCGTTGACCCGGTGGAGTGGTTCAGCGAGCGCGGCATCCACATCTAAAGCTTTAGAGCTTTTCCATCGGCACACCGCCGATGAGCATGAGGCGGACCTTGCCCGCTGAGCCGAAGTCCACGGTGACCGTCGCCCGCGCACCGGTTCCGGAGGCTTCGATGACCGTGCCCAGCCCGTACTTCGCGTGGTTGACACGGTCCCCCACAACTAAATTGAGATGGTTATTCTTCGGCATTGATGTCGCCGAAGCTGGTTTGCGCGAGCGCTGCGAAGGGGAAGACGCAGCGCCCCGCGAGCCATAGCCGCCCCCACGGGACCCAAAGAACCCGCTATCTGAGCCGAAGGTTCGTCCGTATTGGTAGGAATCATCTCCACCCCACGCGCCGGACAGCGAGCTGTCTGGTTCTTCACGGCGCCAGTCGATGAGGTCTTCCGGGACCTCGGCGAGGAAGCGGCTGGCCGGGTTCGTCACCGGGTTACCCCAGGACGAGCGGAGAATCGCGCGCGTGAGGTAGAGCTGTTCCCTAGCACGCGTAATACCCACGTAGGCGAGGCGGCGCTCCTCACTGAGCTCCTTCGGGTCCCCCAGGGAGCGCATGTGTGGGAATTGACCATCCTCCCAGCCGGTGAGGAAGACAACTGGGAACTCCAGACCCTTCGCGGTGTGCAGAGTCATCAACGTCACTACTCCGGACTCATGATCCGGAATCTGGTCTGCATCCGCCACCAGCGAGACCTTTTCAAGGAAGGCTTGAAGCGAGCCCGGCGCGGCTTCGCCTTCCGAGAGCTCCGGGGCTTCCTCTGCGTCTGCGCCCATAAAGGCCATCTCATTGGCCGCCTCAGAGCTGAACTCGCGGGCCACCGATACCAACTCGTTGAGGTTGTCTAGGCGCGCCCCGTCCTGCGGGTCATTGGAGTTTTCCAACTCCGCGCGGTAGCCGGTGGCGTCCAGAAGCGCGTTGAGCAGCTCCCCCAAATCCGGCTGGCCCGTCACCTCATTGACCATGCCCGGAATCTGTGCGCGCACGCCATCCATCATCTCGTTGAATTTGGTGACGGCATTCACCGCCCGCGTGCCAAGGCCTGCAACCTTTCCTTCCGCCGCATCACGGAGAGCCGCCCCAAAACTAACGCCAAGGTTCTCCGCATGCAGAGCGATCTGCGCCTGCGCCTTGTCACCGATGGCGCGTTTTGGCACGTTGATGATGCGGCGCAGGCTCACCGTGTCATCCGGATTATCCATAATCCGCAGGTAAGCCACCATGTCCCGGATCTCGCGGCGCTCGTAGAAGCGCGTGCCGCCAACCACCTTGTACGGGATGCCCGAGCGCACGAAGATATCCTCCAACGCGCGGGAGGCGTTATTGGTGCGGTACATCACCGCAATATCGGAATACGCCGTGCCCTTATCCGCCAGGGAATCAATTTCTGAGGCGATATACCGCGCCTCGTCGTGCTCGTTATCCGCCACGTACCCGACGATCTTGTCGCCTTGGCCGTGGGCGGTCCACAGATTCTTCTCGCGACGGCCCTCATTCTTCGCAATCACCGCATTCGCAGCGTTCAGGATGGTCTGCGTCGACCGGTAGTTTTGTTCGAGCAGAATCGTGTGCGCCTGCGGGTAGTCCCGCTCAAACTCCTGGATATTCCTGATGGTGGCGCCGCGGAAGGCATAAATCGACTGATCAGAATCACCCACCACACACAGTTCCGGGGCATCCGGCGGCAGCTCGCCCCTGCCCACCAAGGCCGAAACGAGCGCGTACTGCGCGTGGTTGGTGTCCTGGTATTCGTCGATAAGCACATGCTTAAAGCGGCGGCGATAAAACTCCACCACCTGTGGGTGCTGGTTAAAGATGCGCACCACTTCCCCGATGAGGTCATCGAAATCCACCGCGTTCGCGGCGCGCAGGCGGCGCTGATACTCCTCGTACACGCTCGCCACAGTGAGCTCAAACGGATTCTTCGTCCGCTCTGCCTCCGCCCGGGCCTGCTCCGGAGAGATGAGCTCGTTCTTCCGGTTCGAGATCTGGTTAGCCAAAACACGCGCAGAGTACTTCTTCAGATCCAGCTGCATGTCTTTGGCAATCATGGTGAGCAGTCGGCGCGCATCATCACCGTCATAAATGGTGAAGTTCGTGTTCAACCCCGGCACCAGTTGGGCATTGTTGCGCAAGATGCGCACGCAGATGGAGTGGAAGGTAGACACCCACATCCGCTCCGCCACGGGGCCGACAAGCTGGCCGACGCGCTCCTTCATCTCCGCGGCTGCCTTGTTGGTAAAGGTAATGGCGAGGATCTGCCACGGCGCTACCCCGCGCTCGCGCATGAGATAGGCAATGCGACGGGTCAACACCGCGGTCTTTCCCGAGCCCGCGCCGGCCACGATGAGCAGCGGTGAGCCCGAATGCGTCACGGCCTCCTCCTGTTGCGGGTTTAAACCTTCCAGCAGAGGATCATTTCCCTGGCTTAAAGGGGCATCCGCGTTGTGCCCGGGCGCGGGGAACAGGCCGCCGGCGGAGGTGTCGGCGGAAGGATCAGACGAAGAACGAGGCCTAAACGGAGAAGTGTTGTTCATAATGCTCTCCAACCTACTAGCACCACCGGACATTGCCGTCCACGCCGCTTCTTATCGACGAATACCGACGTCACAGCACGCGATTCCCGTTTGTCTTAGCGTGGTGGCACAATCTTCACTCATGAGCGCTTCACATCCTGACACCGCAGATTCGGGCTTAAACCCCGAGCACCAAAACCCCAACGTCGTGGACAACGGCTTAGACATCCGCATGCCCTCGGGCACGGATGACCCGCTCAGCGATGCCGAGATTCAGCGCTACCGCGAGGAGATCAACCGCCTCGACCGCGTGATCCTCGATGCTATTAAGCGCCGCACCGATATTTCCCGCACGATTGGTAAGACGCGCATGAGCTCGGGTGGTACCCGTTTGGTACACACCCGCGAAATTGCCATCCTCAATGAGTTCCGCGACGAGCTCGGCGAGGAGGGCCCCGCGATTGCCTCTGCCCTGCTGCGGTTGGGGCGCGGCAAGCTCGGCTAATCTAGCACCAACTCGGACTAATCCCCAACGCACGCGCACCTGAACTAGCGGTGTTTTAAGCTCTCAGCATGCATGTGTCCTCTCGCCCCGCTGTTGTTCTCACCGCAGCTGTCACTGCCTTAGTTTTGACCGCCTGCGGCAGCTTTTCTTCACCTGAGACCTCAAATTCCGCTACTCCACTCGACCATCCCTCCGTCAGCGACTCCGAACGCAGACAAGGTTCCGGAGCATCCGGAACAATGCAAGGCTCCGAAGAGGTCCTCGACGGCGATGCGCTCTGGGTTAACTCCACTGAAATCCCCCATGCAGAGCTGCTTGAGCCCCGCAATAACTTGTACAACGCACTAAAAGCCGACTACTACATGGACGTGGGAGTATTGACGCCGGGTGCGGCTATCTATAACCGCACGAATGATGGCCGGTGCTCTACCGGTCATTTCGCCGGCGATGGGCAGCGCCTCTTTATCCTTACCGCCGGACACTGCGGGGACAAGGGCGACAGCTTCTACTATGAAGATCGCTCCGGCAGCGAGGTAGAGATAGGCCAGATGGTAATGAAGGCCAGCAACACCAACACAGATAGCATCAACTCGGCCGACATTGCGCTGATCGAAGTGTCCAACCCCGACGCCGAAGTATCTACCTCACCGGCGCTCAATGCGCCTTTAGCCGGATGGATGAGCCTGGAAGAAATCACGCGAAAGAAGCCCACGTTGTGCTTTGCCGGTTCCACAGCAGGCATTGCCTGCGACCCTTTCATCGACCGATTCGGTGCTCAAGGGCTTTTCACCTTCGGCAGCTACAGCGATACCGGTGATAGCGGTGGTCCTGTCTACGCCTCCATCGACGGCAAACTATATGCAGCAGGAGTCGTGTCCTTTGGCGACTATTACGATTACTCCGGCTCCGAGACGGGCGCCATGGAGATCGCAAACACAATGAAGCAATTCGGCCTCAAACTTTACGCCTAGCTCAACCCAGCGCAGCCTTCTGTCTCGGCACCGAAGAGATTTCTGGACTACGGTGGACACAGTAAGTTTCATGTCTGCTACCTGCCAGAAAGGCTTTTGCAATGGACATCACCGCTCAGCCGCAGTGGGCCGCGCTCACCTCGCTTTTTGAGAGCAAGAAGGACCTCAACCTGCGTGAGCTTTTTGCTAACTCCGCTTCCCGCGCCGCAGACTTTTCTTTCGATGCTGCGGGCCTGCACGTGGACCTGTCGAAGAACCTCATCGATGAGGAAGTCGTCACCGCTTTGGTGGATCTTGCCCGCGCCGCGGACGTCGAGAGCCGCCGCGACGCCATGTTCACCGGCGAGCACCTCAACAACACCGAGGACCGTGCTGTGCTGCACACCGCGCTGCGCCTGCCTGTGGAGAAGGACTTGAGCGTCGACGGCCAAGACGTCGCCGCCGACGTCCACGAGGTTCTGGGCCGCATGCGTGACTTCGCCACTGCGCTGCGCTCCGGTGCGTGGCTGGGGCATACGGGCCACACCATCAAGAAGGTCGTCAACATCGGCATCGGCGGCTCCGACTTGGGCCCCGCCATGGCTGCCAAGGCGCTGCGTTCCTACGAGGTAGCGGGTATCAGCGCGGAGTTCGTTTCTAACGTCGACCCGGCGGACCTCGCCGCGACTCTCGACGGCCTCGACGCCGGCTCCACCCTCTTCATCGTGGCCTCCAAGACCTTCACCACCCAGGAAACCCTGGCCAACGCTCACGCCGCACGCCGCTGGCTGATTGAGCAGTTTGATGGTGATGAGTCGGCCGTCGCCAAGCACTTCGTTGCCGTTTCCACCAACGCGGAGAAGGTCGCGGAGTTCGGCATCGACCCCCAGAACATGTTTGGCTTCTGGAACTGGGTGGGCGGCCGCTACTCCGTTGATTCCGCTATCGGTCTGTCGCTCATGTGCACCATCGGCCCGCTGGACTTCATGCGTTTCCTCGAGGGCTTCCACGCCATGGACGAGCACTTCCGCACTGCGCCTCTGGAGCAGAACGTGCCGGTGCTCATGGGCCTGCTCGGCGTTTGGTACTCCAACTTCTTTGGCGCGCAGACCCACGCGGTGCTGCCTTACTCCGAGGACCTCGGACGCTTCCCGGCCTACCTGCAGCAGCTGACTATGGAGTCCAACGGCAAGTCCGTGCGCCGCGACGGCACCGCTGTCACCACCGGCACCGGTGAGATTTACTGGGGTGAGCCGGGCACCAATGGCCAGCACGCCTTCTTCCAGCTCATGCACCAAGGCACCCGCCTCATCCCGGCGGATTTCATCGGCTTTGCCCGCCCGAAGGAGGACTTCCCCACCGCGGACGGCACCGGTTCGATGCATGACCTGCTCATGGGTAACTTCTTCGCGCAGACCAAGGTGCTGGCTTTTGGTAAGACGGCGGAAGAGATTGCCGCCGAGGGCGTGGACCCGGCCGTGGTCCCGCACAAGGTGATGCCGGGCAACCGCCCGTCCACCACGATCCTGGCGGAGGAGCTCACCCCGCAGGCCCTCGGCGCGCTCATCGCACTCTACGAGCACATCGTCTTCACCCAGGGCATCATCTGGGACATCAACTCCTTCGACCAGTGGGGCGTGGAGCTGGGCAAGCAGCAGGCCAATGACCTGGCACCGGCAGTCTCCGGCAAGGAGGAGGCCGCATCCGGCGACGGCTCGACCGATGCTCTGATCGGTTGGTATCGCAACCACCGCTAAGCACTGCTTGGCGACGTCCCCCGGCCGAACGGTCGGGGGTTCACCCGTTTTTAGCGGGCAATCGACGTGCGAGATCGCCAAGGCCGCGGATGCCCTGTGGGCATCCGCGTGACGATTTACTTGTCGGGCGGACCCTGTGGGCTCGCCCGCGTGGCGGTTTACCCGCCGGGCGGTCCGAGTCCGCGTTGCGCGGCTTGATATGCCACTTGAGCGGTGATTGGTTCTCCCCAGGGCGGGATGTAGTCCACACCGCCGCGAATCCTAAACACGTAGCCAGCACCTGTTGGTTTCTCTGGGTCGTCATCATTAACGCCGTTGTGATAGGCACACAACATTGTCAGATTCGGTGGATCGGTGGTACCTCCTGCTTTCCACGGCACTAGGTGATGCACCTGGGCATAATCAGCAGGTTTATTACATCCCTTCCTGGCACAGGTGGGATGCTCGGCGCTGGCCATCATGCGCTGCTCAAACCCGGCTAAACGCTTCATCCGGTGCAGCCACACCGGCCCGATCGTGGGGTGGATGAGGGTTACGTAGCCGATCTCGGCGAACTTGTAGTTCAGAAACTCCGCGCCGGTCATCCGGCCGCCATTAGTTAGCTCAAGCACGATGTCATCACCATCGCCGCTAACAATTTTGTCGAGCTTGTCCAAGGTGACGACCACGCTGGTGAGCACCGCCGGTTTGGTTCCGCCGTGGGATTTATTGAAGAAGACGTGGTTGGCTGCTTCCAGCAGATTGCTCTGGTTGATGGATTCCAGCACGCCGCGCATCTCAGTGACGGTCAGAGGGTCATCAGTAATGGTCAGCGAGTGCGGCCCATCAGCACGGTAGGTCATGCGCACCCCAGGCGTAGGAATACGTTTAGGCTTGAGCTCCTTTAAGCGTTTTGCCGCCACGGCTGGGATGTTCGGCGCCGGTGTGCCGGCCAGCTTGACCCGTAGGTTCCAGGCATGCAGCTGGTTCTTCAGCTTCTTCGTGTAGGCCTCGATGAGGCTCAGCGTGGCCAGGTCATGGCCTTGTTCGGCGGCTCGGCTGCGGGCCGTGCGTTGCTTACCCGTGAACTTGGTGGCTCCGAAGTAGATGTAGTTTAAGCGCGCCATTTCGGCGGCGTCGGCTGATGAAGCGCCGAGTGCGCGTAATCGCTTCTCGCCTCCTACCGCTTGCTTCACCAGTGTGATCCCCGAGTTGCGGTAGGAGAAATAGGTTTCTAAATCCCCCATGACTCAGCACACTAAACCACCCTGAGCTACCCCGCAACCGGAGACAGAAACGCTAGAGCTTAATCATCGATTCCCAGCCAAAGGGGATGCGGTCAGAGTCCACGATCTTGCGGCCGAACGGGAAGCACGTCACCGGGATCATCTTCAGGTTGGCCAGAGCCACCGGGATGCCCACAATGGTCACGGCCTGCGCCGCTGCAGTGGTGACGTGGCCAATAGCCAACCACAGGCCAGCGACAAGGAACCAGACAACGTTAGAGAACCGAGACATGCCACCGGTACCTTTGACCGGTTGAATGACGGAGCGCCCGAAAGGCCACAGCGCGAAATTCGCCATACGCATCGAGGCCACACCGGCAGGAATCGTCACGACGGGGATGCAGGCCAGGATGCCTAGGAGAAAGTAGCCCAGTGCGAGGACAAGGCCACCAGTTGCCAACCAGATGATGTTCAAAATGATCTTCATGCATCCCAGCCTAGCGACGCGGCTGGCAGTGTGGGCACCACCAGATGACGCGCTCCAACTCTCCTTCGTCGCCGCCGGCGTCCACTCCACCCAGCGTGGACTTCTCAATGAGCATTCCGCAGCGCCGGCAGCGTTGACGGTTGCGCCCGAAGACATAGGTGGTCTCCCCTGCCCTTTTCACGCCGGTGGTCACCCGTACCGGGGAATCGCGGTTGGCCCAGATGAGGCGACGGGAGATGGTGAGGATCTGGGGGACGTCGACAAGCGCTACAGGTGTTGCTGGATGAACGCCGGCCAGGAAGCAGATCTCGGCGCGGTATTCGTTGCCCAAGCCCGCCACGTTGCGCTGGTCCAAGAGTGCGGCGCCGATGCTGCGTTGGGGGCGCGACTCGATGCGGCGAACGGCCTCCTCGAATCCGCCTTCTTCCCATTCTGGCGCGAGGATGTCGGGGCCTAGGTACGCCATGCGCTGCTCAAACTCGCGGGCTGGAAAGACCTCGACCAGCCCTAGCCAATGCCCTACCAACTCAAAATCACGCGGGGTGTTCTCCATCTGCAGCACCACGCGTGCGCTGTGACCGGGCTTGCGCCAGCGGTCCCCGGCATAGTGGATGGCCCACGTGCCCTCCATCTTGAGGTGGGTATGCAGGATGAGCTCGCCGCCGAAATCCATGAAGAGGTGCTTGCCATAGGGCCAGACCTCCTCGCACACCAGCCCGTCGAAGCGCACGGTGGCATAGCGCGGCACGCGCAGGGAGGAGGAGGTCACGCGCCGGCCTTCCATGAACTGCAGCCGGTTCGACAGCTGCAGTACGGAATCACCCTCAGGCACAGCAGAACCTCCTCACCAAACGGGTGCCTACTCTACCGGCGTATCCTTTCCCGCACCGAATGCCAGCGCACCCGGCTCCCACGGGGTGACCACGTGATGGCGAGACAGGTCTTCGATCCTCTTCACGCCGAGCAGCTGGAGGGTGTTCTTGAACTCTTCCGCCAACAGCTCAATGACGCGGTCCACGCCTTCCTTGCCGCCGGCCATCAACCCGTAGAGGTAGGCACGGCCGATAAGGACGAAGTCCGCCCCCAGAGCCAGCGCAATGGCGATGTCGACGCCGGACATCACACCGGAGTCGTAGATGATTTCCACGTCGGGTCCCACCTCTGCGCGCACGGCCTCAAGGGCCTGGAGGGTATTGACCACGCGGTCGAGCTGGCGCCCGCCGTGGGAGGAGACCACGATGCCATCGGCGCCAAGGTCGATGACCTTGCGTGCGTCTTCGGGGTTGACGATTCCCTTGACGAAGAGCGTGCCCTTCCACTGCTTGCGAATCCACGCGAGGTCCTCGAAGTTGAGGCCTGGGTCAAACATGGTGTTGACCAGCTCGCCCAGGGTGCCGGTGGTCGAGGTCAACGACGCGAAGGTGACCGGGTCTGTGGTGAGGAAGTTGAACCACCACTCGGGGCGCCACGCGGCGTCGAAGACGGTGCCGGCGGTCAGGCGCGGCGGGATGCGCATGCCGTTGCGGGTATCGCGCAGACGCTGGCCGGCCACGGGCGTATCCACGGTGACCACGAGGGTGTCATAACCGTTGGCGGCAGCACGCTCGATGAGTTCTTGGCAGGCAGAGTGGTCCTTCCACAGGTAAAGCTGGAACCAGCGGCGACCGCTAGCGCCTTGCGACGCCGCGACCTCCTCGACCGAGCGCGTGCCCATCGTGGAGAGCGTAAACGGGATGCCTGCGTCGCGGGCGGCTTGGGAACCGGCATCCTCGCCTTCGGCATGCATGAAGCGGGTAAAGCCGGTCGGCGCGATGCCGAAGGGCAATGCTGCCGGCTCGCCGGCGATCTCGGTGTTTAAGGAGATGTCGTGCGCGCCATTGAGCACGTTGGGCATGAGGCGAACGTCGCGAAAGAAATCGCGGGATTCGCGGTAGCTGACCTCATCGCGGGCGGCGCCATCGACGTAGTCAAAGGCCGCCTTCGGGGTGCGGCGCTTGGCAATCTTGCGCAGATCCCACACATCAGCGGCCTCTGCCAGGCGTGCTGCCCGGCGGTCGAGGTTGGGTGCTTCGAACCGCATGAGGTTCTTGAGCTCGGACACGTTGGGCAGTTGGCGCTTCAGCCGCATGAAAACAAGACTCCTTTTCTATTGGGCTATCAGCTTTTGAGGTTAGACCCATGAAAAGCCCGTGGGCTAAATGAAGGTGAATATCATTCAGCGGCGTCGACGGCGCGGGCGGAAACCACCTGGGCTGCCCGGTGCAGTCGATGGGCCACCAGACTCAGTGGAATCCTCCGGATCATCGAAGGTGAGCTCCTCCATCGCCTCGACAGCACGGCGCCCACCGCGACGTGCGGGACGGTAAGGCTCGGCGGAGCGCGCGGCTTCTCCAGATTGGCCGTGCTGTCTAGCACGGCCGGAAGAGGCGGTGTGGGCAGCCCCCGTAATCCGAACGCCCTTCGGGGTCAGTGCCGCCCCCAGTGCACGCAGCTCGCCGCCGAGCTTTGAATCGAAGATGGGCCGCCCATTCGCCTTCTCAATAACCACCTTGCTCAAGTGCCCGGCGGCAACCAGCTCGTTGAGCCCTGCTAGCACTGCGGCTAGTACCTCGGTGCGCTCGATTCCTTCGGGCAGAGCGTTGAAGAACGTGGTCAGCGTCCTTCCCCCGCGGGTCAGGTGCACCACCGGCAAGCCATCCATGAGCACCACCAAGGCACCCGCGGCGCGGGTCGGGCGGGCTGCGGATTCGCCGGCATCGGTAGTGGGCCACGACAGCGCCGCACCATAGGGATTGGCCGGGTCGGTCGCGGCGAGGACATAGGCCTGCGGCTCGCGGGTTCCGGAGGGCCAGCCCGTGACATCGGGGGAATCATCCACGCCGCGTAGGCGGTCGATGACCGCGGGCGTGGAGAACTGCGCCGCGCCTAGTCCTTCAATGACATAGCCGCGCATGGCCTTGCCGGACTCCTCAAAGCCAGAGAGCACCTTGTAGGCCAAGGCGAAGCCGCCGAGGACATCCTCGGCCACCACAGACCCGCGGGTAAGCACGCCGTAGCGGTCCAGCCAGGCCTCGCCGTGCGCAATGGAACGCGAGGTTGCATCGCTAGCCGCGCGAACGGACAGCGACCAGCGTCCCACCACGTCCGGTGCGGTCGGCGAACCAGACGCATTGTGTGCTTGGGCAAAGGAGGTGCGCCCCATGCGCAACCGGGAGCGGGTAGGCCGGCGCCGTGCACGGTGTGCGGCGCGTCCGGCTCGGCCGCCTGCGGCCAAGTGGGCGCGGATGGGGGCGAAGGAATCGGGACTGACCAAGCCTGCCTCCACCAGACCCCAGAGGGCCTCGCGAACTTCCTCGACGGTGCCGCTCAGCTGCGACTGGATATCGGAGATGAGGTAGCTGCCACCGCCCTGCAAAGCCTCCAGCAGCTGCGTTTGCAGCAGGGACAGGCCAGCCTCCTCCGCAGAGACCTGCGGAGCGAGCTGTGCGGCATAATCCACCGGCAACAGCATGATCCACGGGTCGTTGGAGCCGGCCTTGCCTGCGCCCACGATGAGGACCTCGCCGCTGGCGGTGAGCTCATCGAGCATCGTCGGCGAATAGTCGCCTACGCGCTGAGGCAGGATGAGGCTCTCCCAGGCAGAAGCCGGCAGGCGCACACCGGCCAGCTGCTCGATGACGGCAAAGACGCCGTCCACACCGCGCAGCACTGGGCGCCGACCCACCGCGGCCACCTGCTGCCAGTCCGGCAGGAAGCGCCCGAAGGCTGCGGGTGAGACCGGCTGCGTGGCCGCCCGGGCAGCCGCCAGCGAGCGCGAGCGGATGACCTTGAGCACTTCTGCCGCGCAGTATTCCTGCTCTTCCACGCCCTGCCGGTAGTGCCCCGCCAAGATGGAATCCAGACCGTTCAGCGTCGAATGCGCCACTGCGGCAGAGAGGCCAAAGGCGTCCTGCACTTCGCGCGCCACAAACGGACCGCGCGTGCGCGCCCAGCGGCTGACCAGCTGGTCCACGGCGTCGGTAATCGTGGCCTGCTGGGCGGGGATGCCGGGCGGAACGGGGATGCCCAAACCGTCGCGAAGCAGCGGCGCATCCAATGATTGCGCCACGTGTTCGCGGCCATTGATGCGCACCCGCATAATGCGCGCACCGAGCGCATCGAGTGCGCTCAGCGGCACCGTGGCGTGCGCGCCGAACTCCTCGACCGGAATGGGGCCCAGCACGCGCAGCAGGTCCGCGACCTCCTCGGTGGTGCGCGCCTGACGTTCCGGAGTGGTGCGCTGCAGCTGGGCATGGACCTCAGCAATGACCTCAGCGGAGAGAAGCTCGCGCAGCTCCACCGTCCCCAGAAGCTTCGCCAGCAACGCCGGGTCCAACGCCAAGGCCGCCGCGCGCTTTTCCGCCAGGGGCGAATCCCCCTCGTACATGAACGCGCCGGTGTAGTTGAACAGCAGCGAAGATGCGAACGGCGAAGGCTGCTCCGTGGTGACC
The DNA here is from genome assembly GCF_037850265.1 of Corynebacterium hesseae. NCBI lineage: Bacteria > Bacillati > Actinomycetota > Actinomycetes > Mycobacteriales > Corynebacteriaceae > Corynebacterium > Corynebacterium hesseae. The sequence continues at coordinate 872,916 of NZ_CP137211.1, read as the reverse complement.
TCCGCGATGCGAATGCGGCGGTGCGCCAGCTCCCGCATGACCTCCGTGAGCGCCGGCAGGTCATAGACATCCTGCACACACTCGCGCACGGTCTCCAGGATGATGGGGAAAGAGGGGTAGTTGCGGGCGACGTCGAGAAGCTGCTCTGCGCGCTGGCGCTGCTGCCACAAGGGCGCGCGCTTGCCCGGGTTACGCCGCGGCAGAAGCAGCGCACGCGCCGCGCACTCCCTAAACCGGGAAGCAAAGAGCGCGGAGTTTCCCACCTGCTCGGTGACAATGTCGGCGATCTCATCGGCCTCGAAAAGAAAGAGCGCTGCATCTGGGTCCGCCTCCCCCTGCGGCAAGCGCAGCACGATGCCGTCGTCACCCGCCACGGCCTGCGCATCCATCCCGGTGCGCTCCGCCACGCGCTGCCCCACCGCCAGCGCCCACGCCGCATTCACCGGCCGACCAAACGGGGTGTGCAACAGCACGCGCCAATCCCCCAGCTCATCCGTGAAGCGCTCCAGCAGAAGCGTCTTCTCATCCGGGATGAGCCCGGTGGCCTCGTTCTGCTCCTGCAGGTAGGCGGCGATATTGCGCCGCGCGTTCTCATCGGCGCCGCGCACCACGGATGGGTCCGAAAATGCTTCACGCCGGAACGCACCCAGCGCCTTGCCCAGCTCATAGGGCCGCCCCGCGGAGTCGCCGTTCCAAAAAGGCAAACGCCCGGTGTGCCCCGGCGCGGGTGTCACCAGCACCTGGTCGCGCGTAATCTCCTCCACGCGCCAGCTCGTTGCGCCGAGGGTGAAGATGTCCCCCACCCGGGTTTCATAGACCATTTCCTCATCGAGCTCACCCACGCGGCGCGGCGCGGAACCGGCCTCACCAGTTCCCACCAGGAACACCCCGAACATGCCGCGGTCCGGAATGGTGCCGCCGTTGGTCACCGCCACACGCTGTGCGCCGGGGCGCGGGGTCAGCACGCCCGTCACACGGTCATAGACCACACGGGGTTTCAGCTCCGCAAAATCCGTCGAGGGATACACACCACTGACCAGGTCCAGCACGGAGTCGAAAACCTCGCGCGCCAGGTCCTTATAAGGCCAGGCGCGGCGCACGGTGTCGTACCATGTGTCGGCCTCTAGTCCCTCACTCGTGCCCGCGCTTGCCGACGCCACTACCGCCGCCACCGTCTGCTGTGCCAAGACATCCAACGGGTTGCGCGGGGAGTGCATTTCCTCGATGAGGCCCTCCTCCATGCGAGCGACGGTAAGCGCGGATTGCACGAGATCCGCGCGGTGCTTGGGATAGAAGGAGCCATGAGAGACCGCGCCGACGGAGTGCCCGGCGCGGCCCACGCGCTGCAGGCCGGAAGCCACCGACGGCGGAGATTCCACCTGCACCACCAGCTCCACCGCACCCATGTCGATGCCCAGCTCGAGGGAGCTCGTGGCCACCACGGCCTTGAGCGTGCCTTCTTTGAGCATTCTCTCCGTCAACGCGCGCTCATCCTTGGACACCGAACCGTGGTGCGCACGAGCGATGACGGCAGGGGCCTTCCCGGCGACGTCCACTTGCTTCATCAGCTGGGCCGGGTCGCGCCGGGTAGCCGGGCTCAAGGACTCCGGGTCGTGCTCCTGGGCATAAAGCTCGTTGAGCCGGCTGGTGAGCCGCTCGGCGGTGCGGCGCGAGTTGACGAAGACGAGGGTGGAGCGCTTCTCCATGACTTCGGCGTAGAGCTCTTCCTCGATGAAGGGCCAGATGGACTTCGCCGTGGGCAGGGCGGAATCTCCAACCCCGCCCTGCGTGTTAGTTTCCCCGCGTTGCGCGTGTAAACGCAACGCGTCTTGGGGGCCTTCGGTGATGCCAAGGGGGTCGTCGACAGTCGCCTCCCCGATAGGTGATCCCTGCTCCGGGGTGGGCAGATCCGACATGTCCTCGACCGGCACGTGGACGTCGAGCTGCCAGCGCTTCTTCGCGGGCGGGGCAATGATGTCCACGGGGCGGTCACCGCCCAAGAAGTTCGCGACAGCACTCAGCGGGCGCACCGTGGCGGAAAGCCCGATGCGCTGAAATTCCCCGGCGATGAGTCCGAGGCGCTCCAAGGTTAGGGCTAGGTGCACGCCGCGTTTGGTGCCGGCCAGGACGTGGATCTCATCGATGATGACGGTATCCACGGTCTTCAAAATCCCCGCAGCCTTCGAGGTGAGCATCAAGTAGGCCGATTCCGGCGTGGTGATGAGGATGTCTGGTGGCTTGCGCACCTGGCGGGCGCGCTCTGCCTGCGGGGTATCCCCCGAGCGCACGCCGACGGTAATATCCGGCACCTCCAGGCCCAGCCGTTCAGCGGTGCGGGCGATGCCGTTGAGCGGGGCACGCAGATTATTCTCCACGTCCACGCCCAAAGCCTTAAGTGGTGAGATATACAGCACTCTCACGCCATCATGAGCGCCCTCGCGGGACGGCTCATTGCTCAGCGGCAGGGCGGTCTGGCCCTCGCGCTCCACCAGGGAATTCAAGCCCCACAGAAATGCCGCGAGCGTCTTACCGGAACCGGTTGGTGCTACAACCAGTGCGTTCGCGCCGCCGGAAATCGCCTCCCACGCCTGCTTTTGAACCGGGGTGGGGGCGGCGAAAACGTCCTGGAACCAACCGGCCACCTGCGGGCGGAACTTCGCCAGAACGTTTTTGGACATGCCCTACTCTATCGCGCGCGCTAATCTGGTCACTATGACCGTTGAGATTTCTGATTCCCGTCTAACCAACTCCCTCGCCGATGGCTGTGGCGAGATCCTCAAAGGCGTACGCAACGGTGGCCTGCTGCGCGGCTTGGCGCTGGGTGATGCCGGCGATGAAGCCGCTCAGGAATGGATCGCCCGCGTCCTTGAGCAGCACCGCCCGCAGGATGGCGTCCTGTCGGAGGAGGCCGCCGATGATTTGAGCCGTTTGAAGAAGGACCGCGTGTGGATCATTGACCCGCTCGACGGCACCAAGGAGTTCGCTACCGGCCGTCAGGACTGGGCCGTGCACATCGCGCTGGTGGAAAACGGCACCCCGATCCACGCGGCCGTCGGCATGCCGGACATGGGCGTGACATTTAAGTCGTCCGATGTACGCGCGGTGACGGGCCCGCTGTCGAAGAAGTTCGTGGTCTCCCGCAACCGCCCGCCGAAGGTAGCGGGTTATGTCGCGGAGAAGATGGGCTTTGAAACTGTCGGCGCGGGCTCCGCGGGCGCGAAGGCCATCCATGTGCTCTTGGGTGACTATGACGCTTATATCCACGCCGGTGGCCAGTACGAGTGGGACCAGGCCGCCCCGGTGGGCGTGGCTCTGGCCGCGGGCCTGCACTGCTCGCGTTTGGACGGCTCCCCCATCAAGTTCAACAACGAAGACACCTTCATCCCGGATCTGCTGATCTGCCGCCCGGAGCTAGCAGACGAGATTCTGGAGCACGCCGCCGCCTACGCGGAGGCCAACGGCGGCTACTAAGCCCCCGCGCACATGGAGCGGGCGCAAGGCCGCTATCATGGCGACCATGATTGAGACTCCGTACGAGGACCTCCTGCGCCGTGTCCTCGAAGAAGGCGCACCCAAAGGCGACCGCACTGGTACCGGCACCCGCTCCCTCTTCGGCGCCCAGCTGCGCTATAACCTGGCGGAGTCTTTTCCGCTGCTGACCACCAAAAAGGTCTACTTCCACGGCGTGATTGGTGAGCTGCTGTGGTTCCTGCGTGGCGAGTCCAACGTGAAGTGGCTGCAGGAGAACAAGGTCCGCATCTGGAACGAGTGGGCTGATGAGGACGGCGAGCTGGGCCCTGTCTATGGCGTGCAGTGGCGCTCGTGGCCCACGCCGGATGGCCAGCACATCGACCAGATTCAGGTCGCGTTGGACACGCTCAAGAATAACCCGGATTCGCGCCGTAACTTGGTCTCCGCATGGAATGTCTCTGAGCTGGACAAGATGGCGCTCATGCCGTGCCACCTGCTCTTCCAGCTTTATGTCGCGGACGGCAAACTCTCCATGCAGGTCTACCAGCGCTCCGCCGACATGTTCCTCGGCGTTCCCTTCAACCTGGCTTCCTACGCGGCGCTGACCCACATGTTTGCCCAGCAAGCAGGCCTCGAGGTGGGCGAGCTCATCTGGACCGGTGGGGATTGCCACATCTACAACGACCACATCGAACAGGTCAAGGAGCAGCTTTCCCGCGAGCCCCGCGAATACCCGCAGCTTAACCTCCACAAGGCCGATAGCCTCTTTGACTATGACTTCGAGGATTTCGAGGTCATCGGCTACGACCCCCACCCCACTATCAAGGCTCAGGTGTCCGTCTAATGCTGGGCGCAATCTGGGCTCAGTCCCTCGACAGTGTCATTGGTGACGGCGTGGTCATGCCCTGGCACGTGCCGGAGGACCTCAAGCACTTCAAGGAAGTCACCATGGGGGCGCCCGTCATCATGGGCCGCAAGACGTGGGAGTCCCTCAACCCCAAGTTCCGCCCGCTGCCGGGCCGGGAGAACATCGTGCTGTCCAGCCGTCAGCCGGGCGAATGGTCCGCGGGTGCCACCGTGGTGGACAGCATCGACGCAGCCCTCAGCACCGCGCCCGGCGACGCCTGGATCATCGGCGGCGGCCAGCTTTATAGCTCCGCCCTCGAGCGCGTGGATACCATCGAGCTCACCCTCATGGGCGTGCAGGTGGGCGATGCCTACGGCGACGATGCCGTGCTTGCCCCGAGCGTTCCTGAGGCGTTCAGCTTGTCTGCCGACAGCGACTGGTTGACCTCCGCATCCGGCCACCTCACCATCACTGGGCAGCCGCCGAGCGAGCTGCCCATGAAATACCGATTCCTCACCTACGACAGAAAGGCTGCTGCTTAATGGCTACTACCCCGGAAACCACCGAAAACGTCACCATCTTCTTCGCCGACTGGTGCCCGTTCTGCAAGCGCCTGCTTTCCGCACTCAACCGCACGGAGACCCCGCACGCGCTTGTCGACGTCGAAGCCGAAGGCACCGAAGACATCAACGAGTGGATTAAGTTCGTCAACGACGGCAACCGCATCGTGCCCACCGTCCTCTACTTCGACGGCACCCACGTCACCAACCCTCCAGCCAGCGAGGTCCGCGCCAAATACGCGGAGCTGGCCGGCGAATAAGCCCGAGCAGCCAGCGCGACCAAAGACGACGCATTTACCGCCGCCCCGCGCGGGGCTGCTAGTCTTACCTAGGTGCGCAACGCACCCCGCCCCAGTAGCTCAGGGGATAGAGCACGGCTCTCCTAAAGCCGGTGTCGGAGGTTCGAATCCTCTCTGGGGCACGCTGTGAAGTCTCGAGACATCGTTCCGGTCGGTGTCTCGAGATTTTTCGTTTTTAGTTGCCCCGTTGGGGGGAGAAGGGACCGACCCCCGGAAAGTGGACGCATCGGGGACGGGCCCTACCTGGTCGGAACCCTGCTCGTCTCTGGAAGACGCACGCGACGTAGCTAGTCGGACCGGTGGCGGACCAATCTATCGACGCACTTGAGAACTCGAATCGGAGCTGTGAATCCCTGCCACGTGGGAACCATGGGGCTAGTGAGACTAGCGATACATACTATCTGTTATCGACCAACATTTGAGGAACAGCTACTTGTGACATGAGATTTTTTCGGGAGTTAGTGTTGCTTCAAGTAGTCGTAAAAGCAGGAACCGGTTTGAGACAGATGATCCTTCTTCGTTTCTAGCATTCTTCTCAAATCAGTTCGCCCGTCGAGGACACTGTATATTTCCATACCCGTAACAACCATAAACGGACTCTGCACAGAGTAGGTGTCCAACGTTGTCGAGGCGATGCCGGCCTGAGTGATCAGAAGTCCCTGCGTGACGCGGCTCCTGCGCTCTATCTTGGCCCGAAAAATATCTGCAACATCTCGGCCGCTTCTCTCTTGCTCCCATTTCACTTCAACAATAAATCCAAATCCATCTATTTGAACAAAGCCATCTATTTGCTCACCCGGCAGATTGTAGGGTCGCTCAGGATTAAGATCATGCAGATCGAAAAGGTCATATATGAGGTCTTCAAAATCTCTCCCCCGTTGCTGCGGATTATCCGCCTGATGCATATCTAGCAGACGCTGTTTCATATCCCCTAACCGCAGCCTGAACAGGCGTTTACGTTCTCGCTGGGACTCTTCCCGCCTCCGTTCTTCTTCTATACGGGCCCTTTTCTCCATCATTTGCTGAAATGGTTGCGTAAACTTCGTCAAGCCTTCGACTGACAGCTGCGCTCTTCTAAGATTCTCAGATCTTTTTGGCTCCTCTAACCCTTCGATATCTGGAAACTCAACCATTTCCGACAAAGATAAGAGCAGATCGATGATGGTATCTCGCAGACGATCTTCTTTCGCTTGCAGAGCCTCGACGACCTTGTCGGCATTCTGTATCTTGAATCCGCTGCTAAAATCGATCAAGTGGAGCCCAGCAGTTTCGAAAGCTTCGCCCCCGAGGTGGCGAAGCAACAGCGAACGCTGCGCATTCTTGTAATACGTCGTATACGCTATAGCTTGCTTGAGCGCTTCATAAGCATGCGGATCAATCCGCTGACTTGTCCGAGGGTTTCCAGAAGTCGTCACATGAACAGGATAGATGACATCCCCACAAGGCCATCAATTAGCTAGCTTCCAAGGTTTTCATCTGGCTGCCCCTCACCGTCGGAAATATCTTTCTTGGTTGCTGTCCCCCGCTGCCCCGTGGATTCCTTCGTGGTTACGGACGCCTGCCAGGCCCGTGCAACCTCCCCCAGCTGGCCGTCAATGTACACACGCTGACCAACGCCGCGGCGTATCTCCATCGCATCATCATCTTCGAAGCGAGCGAGAAACGCATCCAGCGAGCCGAGGCGAGCCTCCGCGCTACGGCTGTCTTGGAAACTCCGTTGTTGAATCGAAGCCTGTCGGAAGAGGTATGTGGCTAGAACTCCTGCTCCCACACCAATGATCGCCCGCAGAATGCCACGAACAACATCTGCGCCGGATACCACGTCTTCCAAGGCCGTCCGGCCTGCAAAATAAAGCAAAACCGCGCTAATGATCGTGACAACTCCTGCTGCTGTCGTAAATCCAAGCCACAGTTTCTTAGCTTCTTCAGCCCGCTCCCTGAACATTCGTGCCATGGCATCTTCAGCCACGTATCCCGAGACAGCCTGGGTGTCCTCGATCAAACCATCGAGCTCTGCTTTTCGCGTTCGGATGTGATCCAGCATCGTGTCGAGCTCGTCGTTCGCCCTCGTCTTCTGCCTGTCAATCTCAGAATTGTACTGGCTCTGAAGTGTCGTGATCTGATCATCAATGCGCTTCTTCCCGGCCTCAACGCCGTCGTTGATCTCTTCCTCGAAGCTGTCAGCCACCTCGTCGATTTGCTGACGCAGTTCGTTGAGATCTTTCTCTGCGGCCTGCTTGTTCTCCGCAATCGCAGCGGCGAGGCGCTTCCCTTCACTCTCCAGCCGCTCGACAGCCGCCTGACTCCTGTCAAGAAATCCAACGACCCGCTCACGCTCATTCGCGTCAGCCTCCTGCTTCTGTTCCAGGAATTGAACCGGCCGAAATCCCAATCTGTGAAGGGTGGAGAGCAGATCGTCTGCGGCTGTGTTCGCCTTAGCAAGTTCTTCGTCATAATCAGCTTCGTCGTCCCACTTGATCGACTGCAGCTGAACCAAGATGGAGCTTACGGTCGTCTTCAGCTCATCAAGGATAGGGCGACCGGTCAGTTCCTTGGGCACCGTGCCCAGATAGAGCCTCGTAACATCGACGACCAGCTCAATCCTCCCGATGATGCCGCTAGCCAGACCGGGCAACCCTGCGTATGAGGGATCGAAGGTCTTGCTTAGCTCTGACAACCACTCATCGATGTCCCCCAGCTCCGCCCACACGGGATGATCGTCGAACATATCGGTAGCAGTATCACTCAAATCGAACCCCTCGTTGTCACCGAATCCTTGGAATGAGCTTACGTACGACCCTAGACCAACCAGCAGCAATGTCGAACGTAAGTACTATTCTACCCTTTCGAGAGGCCCGAGCCAACCACCTACAGTCCCCGAGGGGATTCTTCCGGATTTTTGAGGGGATTCCTCCCCTATGTACCTGACCTCTACCGAGGTCAGGCCAATAAACTGACACCATCTCATGAGTCGCGACATCGTTGACAAACCGGCATCTCAGTTTCTTTTTGTTCTGAGATGCCAGTTTCGCTTTGTCTAGAGCACTGGATGGGTCGAGCCTGTTCCTGAGGGACGCACCCTCCGGGAGACCTGCGTGTGAGCGAGCTGCATCAGGAGAATCAGACAAAAGCACGATGATACCAAGGCGGTGATATGCGCAGCGATTCCGGGCACTGTGACAACAATGAGGTCTTTGCCCACTTTGCCGATGGCGAGGTTGCGGTTGGAAATGTTCATGGTGTCAAAAATGGCCCGACTCACCTGTCAAGCATCATCCGGCACGGTAGGGGTGAGCTAAGTGTCAAGTTTGTCGCGACTCACCTATCAATTATCAGGACTGCCTTCGCAGGAACAAGGTGGCAAAAATGTCGTAAACTCAGACAGAAATCAATATGCGTCGTGTGCGGAACCACTACCGAAGTGTCAAAGCGGTTGCCGAAAAATCGGAGGTCGCGGCCTCGCCCATCTCGGGCATCCTCAAATGGAAACAACTGGCCACCACTGGGACAATGGCCAGTCTTGAGGTTAGCTTCGGCGTTCATCTGTGACCGGAGGTAAAAATCACCCGACGAGATACGTAGTTCGTTTTGCATATCTCCACCGTGTCACGGGAGGGAGCAAACACCAATAGAAAATAGTGGGGTTAATTCACTACGTCGTAATGGGACGTCGAGTCGTCTTAGACCGCTTCGGCGAAATAGTCCGGTGCACCATTACAAGCACTGATGTGCGCGCCTTACTCGCAATCCAAATACATGTTCCCCTCAGACTGTATTTTCTTCCGTGCCTGTCGCTGCCTCGGCTACCATGAAATGCGAATTATTTGAAAGCCCCGATAGACGAAACGAGGCAGCGAAACGGTGGCCGGTGCGAAGCAACTACTTGAATTGACCTGGTTCAACAAGGACAAAGCGCTCATTCCTAGTGAAGAGGGACGCTACGCATACGAGTGGGTTGACCCGAAAGATCCGCGGTACTGCGAAACCCGGTCACTCGTCGTCGACGAAGTAGTCTCTGGCAGGCAATCGCCGAAGGACGATGCCACGCAATACTCGGAGCGGGCAGACCTGGACCCGACCGAGGACAACCTACTTATCTTGGGTGAGTCCGGCGACGTGCTTGAAGCTCTCACTTGCGTGCCAGAGTTGCGCGAGAAGTACCTCGGCAAGGTGAAGTGCATCTACATTGACCCACCGTTTAACACCGCACAAACCTTCGCCAACTACGAAGACAACCTCGAACACTCGGTATGGCTCACCATGATGCGTGACCGCCTGGTTCACCTACGCAAGCTTCTTAGTGATGACGGGTCGATTTGGGTCCACCTCGATGACGTGGAAAACCACCGGATGCGAGTGTTAATGGACGAGGTGTTCGGGAGTGGAAACTTTGTGGCGGAGGTGGTGTGGCAGAAGGTCTATGCTCCTAAGAACTCCGCTAAGTACCTCTCCATTGAGCATGACGTAATCAACGTCTATGCAAAGAACAAGGAAGCGTGGCGCCCCAACGATCTGCCTAGGTCGGCCGAAAGCGATGCGAAATATACCAATCCCGACAATGATCCAAGAGGACCATGGAAGCCCGGAGATTTTTCTGCAACCAAGCCCTATTCAAAAGGAATTTACCCCATTACAACTCCGTCCGGCAGGGTGATCCCAGGCCCTCCTAAAGGGCTTTACTGGAGGAGTTCTTTAGAGACTCTGAGAAAGCTCGATGCTGACAACAGAATCTGGTGGGGAAAAGAAGGCAACAACTCGCCAGCTCCGAAACGTTTTCTCTCCGAAGTTCGAGGGGCTGTTCCTCAAACCATCTGGGCTTATGAGGACGTTGGCCACAATCAAACAGCAAAAAACGAAATACAGGCTCTATTCCCCGGACAGACCCCGTTTACTACCCCGAAACCCGAACGCCTCCTTGAACGCGTCATCCACATTGCCACGAACCCCGGCGACATTGTCCTCGACGTGTTCGCCGGTTCGGGAACTACCGCCGCGGTAGCCCAGAAGATGGGCCGTCGCTGGGTTACCTGCGAGCTCGTGGAGGACACGTTCAACCGCTTTACTCGCCCGCGCTTGGAGAAGGTTGTTAATGACGAAGACCAGGGCGGAATCAGCATTCAGAAGCCAGAGCGCGTCGACGCGACCGAGGATGGTCTGCCCGAGGGGCTCTCACCGGATGACGCCCAGAAGTTCAACGGTGCTCTCAACAAGGTGCTCGCTGCGAACCCCGAATTGAAAACCGAAGCGGTAGTCAAGGCGCTCAAATCTGCGACAAAGACCAAGAACCAGAAAGGCGTGGTCAACTGGCGTGGCGGTGGCGGCTTTACCGTCGCCCACTTGGCACCGCAGTGTTTCGACTACGTCCCCGAATTGGGCCTCGTCACGCTTACCGAAGCCGCAACCGGTACGCCCCTCGTCAATTCTGTGGCTGCAAACCTCAACTTCTCGCTCACCCCGGAACGCCGCCATTTCGACGGCAAACGAGGCTCTATGCTCCTCAAAGTGGTCGAAGGCCGACTCGATAAAGACAAGACCGAAGAGCTTCTCACCCACCTTAATGAAGGGGAAGGCGTAACGCTCGCCGCAACGGAGCTCGAACCAGGAATCAGGCAGTTCACGAGGACAACGGACAAGCCGTGCCAGATTGTCCACATTCCGAACGACATTTTCACATACTCGGCTACGCAGGAGGGCAAGTAGACATGGCACTTCCAATCGCACTTGACCAAGGACTCATCGACAGCATTGCGACAGAGTTCCAGCTGCGAGACCCCAACAAGCGTGCATTACGCAAGCTTATCTACCACCTCACTGGTGACTTTGACCCGCTAGAGCCCATGGTCATGCACATGGCCACCGGCGCGGGTAAGACCTACCTCATGGCCGCCTTGATTGAGTATCTGTCGCGTTTCGGAGTGAAAAACGTGATGGTGGTCGTCCCGCCTTCGACGGTGCTGGAGAACAAGACCGTTCAGAACTTCACCCAGGGTTCACGTCGCTACGTTGACGGCTTCTCCTCTGCTCCCCAGGTGGTTTCTCCTGGCAACTACGGCGCGTGGCGTGCCGGCCAGTCTGAGCTTTTCCGCAATGCCGCAGACGGTCCGATGGTCTACGTCTTTAACGTGTCGCAACTTATTGAGCCGAAGAGAGCCAACGCTGCCGCAGACACGAAAGACGGTATGCGCCGCAAGATTCGCGACCACCAAGAGGAGTCCGGATCGCTCTACGATTACCTGGTTAACCTGGACGACCTCGTGGTTATCGCAGATGAGTCTCACCTGTTCGGCACGTCAGCCAAGGCGTTTAACAAGGCATTAAAGGACTTGCGTCCCGCTGCCACGATTGGGTTGACCGCTTCGGCATCCGATACGGACCACGTCATCTTCCACTACCCGCTATACAGCGCGATTGAAGACGGCTACGTGAAGTCACCGATGCTGGTCTACCGCGAGAACGGCTACCCCAAGGACTCTCCCGAGGAAAGGCAATTACTCGACGCGGTCTCACTGTTGCGAAACAAAGAGGCAGCCTACGAGGCGTACGGCCAAGCGAACTTTCCTGGAGAAGCAGGCGAGAAAAAGCGGACGAAGCCGCTGCTGTTCGTCGTTTGCGAAAGCGTCGCGCATGCAGGAGAAGTCACCAAGATCCTCCAGGGGCCAGGCTATTTCGGCGCCCCTGAGGCGGTGCTCCAATTCGACAACAAGCACAACGACGCGGTCACACTGCGTCGCCTAGACGAACTCGATAGCCCAGCCTCGACGGTGCGCGCCATTGTCTCCGTTGACCGTCTCAAAGAAGGCTGGGACACCAAACGAGTCGCGGTGATGTGTGCGCTGCGCGCCATGTCGTCAGACATTCTCACTCAGCAAACCATGGGCCGCGGCCTGCGCCTGCCCTTCGGGGCGCGTACTGGCGTAGCCGAGCTCGACCAGTTGGACATCTTGAGCCATAAGTCCTTCAAGTCCCTCCTCAAGGACGAGGACGTGCTCCGGTCCTTCGGCCTGGGGGACGCCGCCCAGGGCGCTATCTCGGGCATGGAGGTCGAAGAAAGCTTCCGCCAGGGCGAAGGAGAGGTGCAGCCAAACTCCAACGACCCTTCGCCTGAAACTCAAAGCGGATCGGGCTCCGACTCGACCGCGTGGCCGGACACTTCGGCAGGCGAAGCCACGGACGGCCCGAGCGACATCGGCACCAAGGCTGGTGAGACTACCCAGGTTACTGGTGGCCACACTGGAGGTGTCTCGTTCCGACGAGTCGGTGACAACGAGACCATGCAGCGTGCCGACTACATCCCGGCAACGGAAATCAGAGTCAACGAACAGTTCGCCGGAAAGACCTTCCTGTTTCCGTCCACGGTCATGGCGAAATCAACCACCCCGTTCCTTCTCACCCACATTGACGAGGAAGACATCATCCGGGCCGCGCGCCGCGTCGCAGACTCCAAGGAGGCGCTCACACGCGAAGAAATCGTGGTGCGAAAATCCAAGCTCGACACGAAACGCACCACCGACGTAGAAGTCGAATCGGCCCCCGTAGCGGAAAACACCGTCATCGGCGAACTCACCCGCCGCGTATTCGGCCTCGGGGTTGTTACCCAGGACAAGAAAAACTCCATCACTCTGGCCCAATACGTCCTGCCGGCATTCATGGCGAACGCAGGTATCGACCACTGGACGGAAAAGGCAAAGCAGTCCGCGGTAGACGAGCTCGTAGCACTTGTAAACGAAAAGGCGCGACAGCACGCCAGCAGTCTGCAAACCGAAACGACTATCGTTCCGGTCGAACTGCCAATTGACCAGGTAGTAACCTTGCCATTTGGCAAGAACGTGCTCCAGCAACTCTCTAAAGACCAGCAGGCGAAGTTCAAGCCCCGCGAGTTCTACGACGGCTGGAACCGCGGACTGTTTCCCGCAGCGAGTTTCGACTCGTGGGGCGGTGAGTACCTCCTCGCACTGCTACTGAATTACACCTCAGACATCGAGTGGTGGAAGCGTCTCTACCCGACCGACGGTGCGTCGATCATGTACACCACCCGGGACACCTACTACCCCGACTTCGTCGCTCAGGACTCCGACGGAACGATGTGGATTATCGAGGGCAAGTCCGACATGGGACGAGACGACGAAACGGTACAAGCGAAGCGAGCAGCGGCTCGGGTGCTCGTCCGGGAACTGCTTGGAGAAGAGGACTTCGTCGGCCAGAAGTGGGGCTACGTCATTGCGTACGAGTCCGACATTCGAGCGTCTGAGTCGTGGGAAGACCTGAAGCGGAAGTCGAATCCTGGAGCGTGAGACGACGCGGGACCTCTATGACAGATGCTGAACGCGGCGATATAGATCAACCTGGATGTCCACGAAAGTGGACGATAAACCATGACAAGAAACCGATTCGAAATTGCAGACTGGCTGCTCAGCTGGCTCGATAAAAATCCCACGAGCCCTACCAGTTTTCACCACCTATCGATCGAGTCCGGCTTCTCGAACGAATACCTATACCACTCAGCGAAGATGCTTGAAGGCCTCCAACTTCTGACATTCGAAACAGACTGGAATCAAGAGCTCTTTTACGGGCGGCTCACTGGCACAGGCCAGCACCTCGTTTTCTCTGGAAAATCCGTAGAGGACTACGGGATTGACCCGGGACACCATACAACGAACACCGCGGTAAACGTCCATGGGGATGTCAATGGTGGGCAGGTTGGAATCAACAATGAACACAGCGTCACTATCAACGTGAGCACTGCCCAGATTCAAAACCTCATCGACGCTCTGCGCGAAAGCGGACACGATGATGCTGCCGAGGTCATCGACCAAGAAACAGACGGTGGTGCTCGAACAAGCCGTCTCCCAACCGCACTTCGAAAAGGGCTTTCTGTGCTCGGCGATGCCGGCAGCGCCGCAACGATTCTCGGTTCAGTCGCAACTGCGCTTATCGGACTCTTCTGACGAGCTACGCCCGGAGATAAATCGTCTGTAATTTCCACCCCGATGGCAGTTGCTCTTCTTTGCCGATGAACTCAATGGGGTCCACATCTGCCTGCTCCCACTTACGCAGCTCCGTCTCGCTCAGTGTCTTCAGGCGGAATGGAAGTCGCTTAACTGAAACAAATGCTGGTTGCCCAGGTTGAAGCATATGTGTTCTTACTGGAAGGGTTTCGAATCGTCCTATGACCAATCCGTGCCCCTCGCCACGAAAATCATCACCTCGGAAGATGACCTGACCTTTCTCTAATTCCCAGGAGCCTCCGACTACTACCGCTCGCAACCTGTTATTTCTCAGAAACGCTCGGCCCGGGGCGACGAATACCATCTCCAATGCATCCCGCCGACGGACATCCCATACCCACAAGACGACTGACACGATAAGGCCGGAGATTATGCCCGAGATGATGCCTATACACATGGCTCCTCTTTCTCGTATTGGACAGTTCTGTACACTGTACGTTTCGAAAACCCTAACCGCACCGGCCCCTGTAGATTCGCGAGGCAGTCTTAGCCAGGGGGCTATCCAGCAGATAAACTCTCTTCCAATAACGTTAGGGAGGGTCGTGAGCGACTTAGACAGGTTTCGCAACGAGGGCCGGCACAAGCGCAAAACCACCGTCGCGTGAGCGCAGACCACCAAGCCGAGAGATGAGTCAGAACGTCTTGCGGGTGACCGCGAGCTCTATGAAGTTCTGCGAGAGCAAGGCTTCCAAGGTAGAGACTACGACGATTTTGAAATCGAGATCATGGGGTACGGGTTTGCCTGCATCAAGAAGTGGATTCTGACGAAAGAACTGCTAGCAAAATGCCGTGAGAAGCTGGATTTCGTTCCCAATGACGAGGACGTCCGTCTAGACCTCCTTACCCCAGATGAGGTGGAAGAAATTGCTGAAGACATCGTCGTGGAATCCGTTCTTGTGTTCAGGGAAGACGCGCTTGTTGGAGGAAAGTGGTCACCGACTGGCGGAGCAAGTTTGAAGACTTTCTTCGTCGGCAGGTGCTTAATGGAAGCATGTAAGGTGCTTAAGCGACGCGCCAAGGGAGCTCAAAAGGACTGGACGCTACGTCCAAGAAGTTGAGGAAAATGAATTGCTCCAACTGCCTTCACGCGAAATGCCGTTGGAGACCCAATTTGAACTCGACGACGAACTGCGCCACATAACCGGGTTACTCTCGGATAAGGAGTTAGAAGTAGCCCGCCTGCGTGCGGACGGGCTTTCGGCGAGGGAGATTGCGGACAGGCTCGAGACGTTTCCTCACAGTGTAAACAAGGCGTTGGAAAGGGTGCGAGCCAAAGCGCGAAAACATAGGAACGAAGGAGGCGCGGCGTGACGAACCGTTACAGGGAGGCATTGGGACGCTCCTCATTCGGCACCCAAGAGGTGCGCCAAATGAGGGCCAAAGTGTCGAATAAGCATACAGCAACAATGGCGAGGAAACTTGCCGAAAAACGTGCTTCTAACAGCAAAAAGGGGAATTTCTCACGATAGCCGCCTAGGACTGAGTAACGGGGCCGAGTTGCAGCTCGACCCCGTTGAGACGAGAGGTTAGTCTCGATCACCACTTGGACGTGATACACCGAGTCTAACTGAGTTGACAGCGTTTCAAGCACGAAACGCGCTCACTCTCGTCAGACTCCTTAGGAGGTTGTCAAATATGGCTCGACGCAGTGTGAATCGGTCTGCAAAGACAGGCAAGTTCGTTTCCAACGCGGCTAAGGGGCGGTGGCCTAACAAGACCACGACCGAATGGGTCGGAAAGGGAACCAGCAATAATCGCACCGTGACCCGATCCGCAACGACGGGTCGTTTCGTCACGAAACGTTGGGGCGACGAAAACCCCGGCGGTACTATCCTCCAGCGGGTTTAGCCGAAGAAGTCGCCTCCTGACGGAGACGACTGGCTAAAAGACTCCATTCATGTTGACCGAGTTCGGCGTGAATGGGGTTTTATTTTTCCCTGCGGAGACCGCGACGAGGACCGCGAACGCGGCGTACTTTCGTTTTCTGGTGACAGCATGCTCAACGAAACAGCGAGCGACACTCGATTCAAGCGTCACCTTTTGGCGTACCTCCTCGAATGGTATGGGGATGTTCCTGGCGGTTCCGCGACGGTTGGACAAACGGAGTGGCTGGCAAGGCGGGAGGCGCGGTTTACCTGGTGAGCGCGGTGGCACGGAACATTCTGAGCGAGGCCGTGGAACACTGTGCGCGAGGGGACTGGGTTGGTGCAGGTGGATAAGTTTTCCGAAAGCCGCGAAGTGGGGTCTTTCGGAAAACGTTTTGAAAGTGTTCGGAAAACTCCAGCGGGGCGAGAGCCGGGACCTCGAAATGAGGTTCCGGCTTTCATTTTGTACTGAAACTGGCTGCTTCCCCAAGAAAAATAAGCTCCGTCGTTGGTCTTCCGTGACCAATTGAACGGGCCCTGAAGCCCAACCGAAGACATCCATGAACAGCTGAATACTGAGCTTAAATACCTTTCTGGTCTACCGGCGGATGAATTGGATACCGAACTTCAATCGCTTAAGCACAACAACGGCACAGCTCTTAGGGTTGCACCGCTTGTCATCGTTGCTGCGGTCGGATGCGCGGCAGTAATCGGGGGCGCGGTCTTTACAAAATCGTGGGAGGACCCGAACAGTGCTGTGTGTTCTCTCGCAGGTGCGCTCACCGGCTGCATTCTCGGAGCCCAGCAGGCTAAGCTCGTTCAAGTCATTATGAATAACAAACAAATGATCGCCGCTATACTCAAGAAAGTCGGTGCATTCAGCCTCGCTGCGGCGATCCTTGGTGCGAATATCGTTCCTGTCGCGACTGCACCTAATGGGTAATTGGAGGAGCCGTTCTATGAGCCTACGAAAATTCCTGTGGATTTGCGCGGGCATCGGGACTTTGCCAGCGGGGTATTTAAACGATGCTCCTCTTCTTCTGCTAGTAGCTCTTCTCTTCGTCGCTGCCATTCCGACAGCACTACTAATTGCGTCGTCTTCGGAGCCAAAAGGCGGTCTTAAGGCCGTCGGCCTGGTTGCGGTTTGTATTGCTATAGGGGCCTTCGTTCCGCTAGTTTTGGTCTTCGCTTTTGCTGTTTACGTAGCGGTGACCTGGTATTCGGTTACCCCCGCTGAGTCCTCAGAGTACTCTATCTCACCGAAAGGCTGATTGGAGCAAGCGCGGAACACTACCCGAACCAAACAAAACCCCGCCCCCTCTGAACTGCAGGTTCGGGGTTAACGTTTGTCGCCATCTTTAGCCTAGGTTGCGGCTCATTTTCTCCCTGGCTTTCCTGCATTGCTGAAGTGCCGCAAGTTTTGTTCCATCTGAATAGATGAGACAAGACCTAGGGCACTTCAAACCGAGCTCTGTTCAGCCTAAACGTGTCATTCACGGTAAATAGTGGACGAAAATTCGCGGCGCAGTTTTCACCTGCTATCTACCGTGAATGACATTAAGTACTGGCGCCGGCACACGTCAGGCTCAGACGGCTTGAGCTTTCTCGTTGATGCGCGCTACACATTCAATCGGGTTATCCAAGGACAAAATGAGCCGATCGAAATGCTCGTCTTTAAGCTCGATGACAACGGCGTTCTCATAGCCGCTAATGTTCCAGAACTGGTGTCCGCCATCAGAGTGGAACGTGCCCGATAGTTTTTGGCCGGCTCGCAGACCCGGTGCTCGAAGGCCTTTGGGCTCGTGCTTCATTCCAGGGTCATGAGTAGCTCCACGAACGTGGTTCCACGGAATCGTGATGCTGCCGGTCAAAGACCAGAGCTTATCAAGCCCGAGCGGCTCGATGACGAGCTCTTTGTCTGTCAGAGTGAGTTTGTTGTTCATGATGGTCCTCCTTAGTGTTCGGTTCCTTGTGCACGGGCCAGCACGTGCTGCCCTAGCGATTCCGGGCCGGTGAAACACAGTTCATAAGCCCGCTGGATAAGCTCGCGTAAATCCATACTGACTGGCGCCACCTCAACCAGTGCCACCACC
Organism: Corynebacterium hesseae; assembly: GCF_037850265.1. Classification (NCBI taxonomy): domain Bacteria; kingdom Bacillati; phylum Actinomycetota; class Actinomycetes; order Mycobacteriales; family Corynebacteriaceae; genus Corynebacterium; species Corynebacterium hesseae. The sequence continues at coordinate 854,776 of NZ_CP137211.1, read as the reverse complement.
ACGAAGTCCTGTGCAGCATCCGACACTCGGCCGCCTTCAGCTTCAGCACACACGGTTTCTGCCGCAGCACGAAACAATCCATGCTTTGAGCCATAGAGGTTGTAGAAGCTGGACCGGTTAAGCCCCAGTTGATTGACCACCACGTCCACTGAGACTGCATTGAATCCGCTCCTGCCAAACAACGTGATCGCGCCAGAGAGAACTTCTTTTTCATTGAATTTACGAGGTCGTCCCATGAGTTTCATACTACTCATTCCAGAATATTTTGTCCATAACTAGATCGCCTTGGCCCACAGTCGAGCCGGTTCTTCCAAGCGACGTTTCTAACAAATAGGGGACGAAATCTTGCCGTGCAGTAAAAATCCCCCGCCTCAGTGCGAGACGGGGGATGGAGGGTGAACGGGGACTAGTTCAGGCCCGGAATCTTCGGCAGCTTCGGCTGCGGGATGTTGAGGCCGAAGAGTTGGTTGATGGTCGGGATAAGGGCGTAGGCAGCGCCGCCGACGACTGCGATGACGGCGACGATGGGGAGCATAATCTTCGCACCGCGGCTGGAGCCGGCGAAGAAGGCCTGGCCAATGTCACCAGCGGAAGGCTCCTTCGTGTTGGTCGGCTTAGCGGGCGTGCTCGGCTCGGTGGTGGTCGTCTCAGCCGGAGAGGTGGTCGCGGAAGAGGACGGCTCCTCATCTTTTACGGCCGGGCGGGCGGTCAGCCACTGGTCGGAGTCCAGAACCCCCTGGGTCAGGCGGGTCTCACCAATCCAGCCGTACCACGGGTCCTGCGGCTTGCGGTCATCAAAGCCCGCACCCATGACCCACTGCATATCGCGCGGGAGGAGACCCTCAGCGCCCTTGGCATTGCGCAGGATCGGTGCGCCGTTGATGAACATCTCAACGGTGTCGGAATCTGGCTTGTTCACCACGGCGATGTGCATCCACTCATCGGTGGGTACCTCGTGGGACCAGACAGTAGAACCTTCGCCTTCCTTGGGCTCCGCCCACCAGCGCAGCTCACGGAGGTTAGAAATGCCGAACATGACGGTGGGGTCGGTGTCCTCGGAGCCGTCGACAAGCTCGGCGATGCTGGAGTCACGGGAGAGCGCACTACCCCAGCCGTGCTCGGAGCCGTTGAAATCCTTCGGGATCTTCACGAAGGACTCGAAGGTGTAGCCCTCGGAGGTATCGACCTTGTTGATCTCAGCGCCTTCCTTGGACCGGAACTCCGCCATCGCGGCCTTGCCGGCTGGGTCGGACCAGTAGAGGGAACCAGAATCAGAAGACAGCGGGTGGTGGTCCTTGGTGTAGGTGATGCGCTCGCCCGTGTTGGAAGGACCACCCTCGCGAACGAGGTCGCCAGCGCCATCAGCACCGAAGGCATCCGGGATGACTGCGCCCTCGGTGGCCACGTCGCCGTCGGCAAGCTGCTTGCCGTCCTTGTCCTTGGTCTGGCCCGGGCGCCAGTGGAAGACGGTCTTGTCAGACTTCACGAAGTCGTTCGGCCCCTCCGGAAGCTGGTCCTGCGGAATGGTGTACGGGGTGTAGCCTTCCTCAGCGATGTCGCGGGCTTTCTGACCAAGGTCCGGGTCGTTTTCATCGCCGACGGTCCACTCCGGGGCGAAGTCGGCGAAGCGCTCCTTGAAGTTGAGCGGCACGTGGTAGCTATCGCCCTTGCCGTCGAGAATGAGCTTGTCGAACTGCGTGAGCTCCTCCGCCGGCTTCTGCGCCACCCACGGGGACAGGGCGGTCATCTCCAGTTCGTTGCCGGAGAGGTCAAACTCGAGCACGCCGAGCAGGCCGTTACCGCCTTGGTAGGCCATCTGGTAGTCCTGCAGGATACCGATGACGTCGTGGCCTGCATCGTTCTTATCCACGCGGTAGCCCGCGCCGTGGTGGTGGCCGCCCATGGTGAGGAAGATCTGGTCATTCTTCTTGATGAACTTGTCCCACAGGCCCTTGCCGTAGTCCTCGGAGTAGAAGACCTCGCCGGCGCCATCGATGTTGAGCACCTCATGGCTGGTGAGGATGACTGGCAGGTCCGGGTGGGCATCGAGAACGCCCTGCGCCCAGTCCAACGCCGCATCATCCGCGCGCCAGCCCAGCGCCAGGACCAGGTACTTCTGGCCCTCGGCCTCAAAAATGTGGTACTCGGAGTCATTGTTGACCGCGGTGTGGCGCTCTTGGAAGGTTTCCGGGTTGGCGGCCTTCGCGCGCTCAGCGCTGAAGTAGTCGTTGTACGGGTGCGCCGACTTATCCTCAATCATGTCGTGGTTGCCCGGCAGGATGGAGTAGTTCAGGTCGGAATCATCGAGGACCTTCATGGCCTCGTCGGCGACCTTCCACTCCCCTTCCACATCCGCTTGGTCCACCACGTCACCGAGGTGGGTAGCGAAGTCCATGTTGAGCGCCTGCTGGTTCTTCACCAGCCACTCGGTCTGAGCCTTGAAAGGCTCACTGCCATAGCGCGCCTGGGCCAGGTTGCCCGTTTCCGGAGTGGAGTAACGGGAGTAGAACTGGGTATCCGGCAGCACGCCGATGCTAAAACGCGAGCCCAGGCCTTCTGCAGGTTCGGCAGCAGAGGCAGGGACGACGAGGAACGTACCGGCCACCGAGGCGGTGACCACGGTGCCGAGCAGGCGGCGAGAAGTCATAGATCTTCCAATCACAGTGAATAAAGCCAAAAGAGACATAAGAAATGTATTCTCCATAGCTTTCCCTCACGTAACGACCGCATGAACGCACGTTTAAATGATTTCCCGCCGCTAGGATGAACGCTCATGAGCAACATCACGAAGAAGTATGACGTCGACGTCACCCGCGTAGATACCGGCCACTACCGCGCCACGAATGCTGCGGGCGCCAGCCTCGAATTCGGCACGGGCGAAGGCATGCTGAGCCCGGTCGAGCTGCTCCTTGCCGCCGTAGCGGGCTGCTCGGCCGTCGACGTTGACGTGGTCACCTCCCGCCGCACGGAGCCGGAGCTTTTCGACGTCCACGTGGAAGGCACCCGCGTCAACGAGGACGGCGCCTCCAGGCTTAGCGACGTCAACGTGGAATTCTCCCTCCGCTTCCCCGATACCGACGCCGGCCGTCAGGCCCAGTCCATGGTGGAACGCCTCGTGCGCATCTCCCACGAGAAGGACTGCACCGTGTCCCGCACGGTAGAAAACCCCACCAACGTCACGTTCCGCACGACCCAGCCATAAGCCCACTCCGCTTTAAGCGCCTTTAAAGCGCTTTAAGCGAAGGGATTATCTTTGGGCGAAAGATCCTCCTCCCAGGAATTTACGAAGAGGTTGCCCATAGCTTCCTGCACGTTGTGAGTGCCGTCCCCGAAGGGGTTGCGCCCAGCATCGCTGCGCCGGCGGCGATAGCGCTCAAGATCCGCTTGCGCCATGTGGCCCAGCTCTTCGCCGTCCACCACGAGCCAGGAAAGCGGGTTGGGATCCACCATGCGGCGCGGCCGGCCCTGATGCGGTGAGGACAACATGGTGCGGATATCCGCTCGTGCCTGGTCCAGTTCCCCGAGGTCCTTCGGGCTCAACGAGGTTTTTATGGTCTTGCCGCCACCGGTTCCAACAACCTCAGCCTTGAGCATGCTAAAAGAAAAGACTCCAGAGGGAATCGAGGGATTGCGCATGTCCACTTTGTCGAAGGCAAGGACGTCGTCATCGTCGAAAACCAGAATGAGCCCTTGCGGGGTGATGTACACCCAGGCCTCGTGCTGCATGTCGACGTCTACCCGGTAGAACCCAATGAGCGGCTCGTCCGGCTCCAGCAATCCATAGGCATTGAGCTGGATTGTTCCCACTCCGCCGCACTGCGCAAAGCCGTGATCCCACAGGTAGTGCATCTGCCCTTGCAACAGCAATTCCCAGAGGCCACGAATGAAGTCAGAGAGAAGAGCACCATATCTGGCTGCCAGCGGCTTGTGGACGCGCAGGTAACCAGAGCGGATCTCAAACACGATGGGGTACGTCAGGGGCAGCGACTCGACGAAGGCCTCATCGATATCCATGCGGTCGCTATTTACCTCAATGAATTCTTCCGCCGGGAAAAGATGCTCCACCACGAGGGTGTTGCCTTCTTCACGAGTATCGAGGATCCACGGGGAATTCAGGCGACAGTTCTCGATGTAGCCGTGGAGAACCGCTTGCACCTCGGCATCGCTGAACTGCTGGTGATTAAGCCGGACAACGCTGTCTCCCTGCACAAACCGCATTCTCAGCTCTTCGGCCATGCTCACTCCTCCGTCCCTAGGATCCCATGCGCCTCGATAACTCGGCGAGGCGCACCTGTGCACCCACCCATACTAATTGTGGTGCAATTTTAGACCATCGTGACTAAAGTGACTTCAGATACTTTCTTCGCCCCCATCTTTATCAGCCAGCTTAACCCCTGCTAGGAGAACGCCACCATGTCTTTGTCCCGCCGCTCCCTCATCAAAGCCGGCGCCCTCGCGCTCACGGCCGGTGCCATCGGCAGCCACGCCCCCGCCGCGCTCGCCGTGGGTCCTGCCTTGGGCACCATCGTTGACTTCTCCGGCGGCGTCCCTTCCGCCCGCGCCATCAAAGCGGCAGGCCACCTTGGCGCCATCCGCTATGTTTCCCAGCGCCGTCCGGGCGCAGAGTGGATGAAGGGCAAGCCCGTCACCCTAGCAGAGACGAAGGCCAACGCCGCAGCGGGCCTGAAGACCGCCTCCATCTACCAGTTCGGCCGCGCCGACAACGCCGACTGGCTCAACGGTGCCGCGGGCGCTGCTATCCACGCGCCGCAGGCCATCGCCATTCACAAGGCCGCGGGCGGGCCGACGGGCCGCCCCATCTACATTGCCATCGATGACAACCCCACCCGCGCCCAGTATGAAAACCAGATCCGCCCCTACCTCAAGGCCTTCTCGACAGCGCTGAGCGCGGCCGGCTACCAGACCGGCGTATACGGCAATTACAACGTCATCGATTGGTGCGTTGCCGACCGAATCGGCCAGTTCTACTGGATGCACGATTGGGGTTCGGGCGGCAAGATCCACCCGCGCACCACCATCCACCAGAAAGCCAAGAACCAGGCCACCATCGACGGCGTGACCTGCGATATCAACACCGTCTACGCGAATGATTGGGGCCAGTGGACCCCAGGCAACGGCGGGGTTAACCCACCGAAGGCCCAGGACAACCCAGCGGCGCCGAATAACATCCCGCTGCCCAACATCTCTCTGCCGGATCCCACCGGGCGCGGCTCCAGCATGAACGGTGATGGCATCACCATCGCCGGTTCCTCCATCAGCACTGACCAGATGCGTGGTGCGGTGGATATCCTCAACACCGTGCGCAAGTCCATGGGCTAAACGCCTTTCTGCAGCGCGGTCCCCTACCTCGCCGCAGTCGTCTTCGAAGCCGAAGCCTTAGAACGCGAAGCCGGCGAGGACGCAGTGGAGGACGGCTCCGCAGATGAGGACGCTGCTGCTGGCGACGCCGCCGTGGACGTTGTGGAGGTCGCACTGGTGGTAGCGGTGGACGTCGCCAAGCGCGTGGCAACAGCACTGGGGTTGGCCAGCGCCTCCTTGTTCAGGTTGTTGCCCTTCACCAGGTTCTTTCCGGTAATCTCCTTGCGCACGTAGGACGTGAGCTCCTCGGCGGAGCCTTCGATGGACGCAGCCACAACGAAGTCCTCCCCGAAAGACACCGAGGAGTGCCGGTCCTTGCTGTCCGACCATCCCCATTTGGAGCCCACGACGTCGCTCAATTTCGCGGTTCCATAGTCTTGCTGGTACCCGTCGGCCGAGACGGCATCGGCATGGGACATCGCCACCAGCACCGGATGGGTCGGATCATCTTCCATGAGCTGGACAATGAACCGCACCACGTCATAGGTAGAAGTCATGGAATGGCCCCAGTCCTCCCCCGCGGACGTAGACTTCAGCCCGTATTCCTTGGCTATTGAATCGATGGACCGCGGGTATTTCTCAAAGAGCTTCCCGGCGCTCTCATCGGAGGAATCAGAAATCATATCCAGTGCTACGTATTTATCCTCGAAGGACCCGCGTTCCAGTACGTAGGTTGCGATGTAGAGCTTGATCAGGCTCAGCGCATAGCGCGGCTGGTGTTCGGTGGCCGAGCCCATGTGCATGCCCGTCTCAATGCGGTAATACGTGATGGCCTTGGACTCATCGCCTTTGAGGAACTGACCTACCGAGTCCGGGACAGCTGCCAGCTGCAGCTGTCCTTTCCTATGCGTGATGGGACCAGGCTTGCTTGCGCTGGTCTGCGCTGAACCGCCAGCCGTGGAGTCTTCTTCATACGCTGGTGAGCATGCAGTGAGACTCGCTGCTCCGAGCACGCACGCCAGAAGGGCGGCACCAGCTCGCGCTGACACCGCCCTGTGAGAAGGCTGAGAGTAAAACACAGAACCTGAGTCTACTCTCTACCGTCCGAAACGTAGCGTTTTAGGTGTTTTAGTGGTCCACCGGAGCCTCAACACCCACACCAGTCAGGGAACGAACCTCCATCTCTGCGGACAGCTCTTCCAGGTTATCCGGCGGGGTCATGATGGAGACGATCCAGCCTGCGAAGAAGGCCAGCGGGATGGTCACCAGGCCCGGGGAGGACAGCGGGAAGATGGACCAATCAGCGTTCGGGAACATCGAGGTCGGGGTACCAGATACCGCCGGGGACAGGAAGATGAGCACCAGGCAGGAGATAACACCGGTGTACATCGATGCCACGGCACCCGCGGTGTTGAATCGACGCCAGTACAAGGAGTACAGGATGGTCGGCAGGTTGGCCGATGCCGCCACCGCAAAGGCCAGGGAGACCAGGAAGGCCACGTTCTGGGTCATGGCCAGAATGCCCAGAATGATGGCGACGATGCCCAGGACAACCACGGTGATCTGGGAGACCCGGACCTGCTCAGCCTCGGTGGACTCGCCGTTGCGGATAACGGAGTGGTAGATGTCGTGCGCGATGGAGGCCGATGCAGTAATGGCGAGGCCAGCGACGACAGCCAGAACGGTAGCGAAGGCCACCGCAGAAATGACCGCCATGAAGATGGAGCCACCGATTTCCAGGGCCAGCAGCGGTGCCGCGGAGTTTGCACCACCCGGTGCGGCGAGGATGCGGTCCGGGCCAACCAGGGCGGCAGCGCCGTAGCCCAGAACCAGAGTCATGAGGTAGAAGGCACCGATGATGACGATGGCCCAGGTAACGGAGCGGCGAGCCTCGGTCGCGGTCGGCACCGTGTAGAAGCGCATGAGAACGTGCGGCAGGCCACCAACACCGAGAACGAGGGCGATGCCCAAGGAGATGAAGTCGAGTTTGGTGGTGAGGTTCTTGCCGTACTTCAGGCCCGGCTCCATGATCTGGGAGGCTTCATAGCCGCCCTCCTTGATGGCTTCGGAATTAGCGTGCATATCAATCGCCTGGGTAAAGAGTGCGCTGAAGCCCCCCTTCAACAAGACAAAGGTGAGGATGCACATGATGACCACGCCGGTTACCAGGAGCACGGCCTTGATCATCTGCACGTAGGTCGTACCCTTCATGCCGCCAACAAGAACGTAAACGATCATGAGGATGCCCACGATGCCGACGACGACGGCCTGCCACTTGAAATCGTGAATATTCAGGAGCACGGCCACGAGGGAACCTGCGCCGGCCATCTGCGCGATGAGGTAGAACAGCGACACGAACAGGGTCGAAATCGCAGCTGCCACGCGCACCGGGCGCTGCTTAAGGCGGAAGGACAACACGTCCGCCATGGTGAAGCGGCCAACGTTGCGCATCGGCTCCGCGACGAGCATCAGCGCAACGAGCCAGGCGACGAAGAAGCCGACCGAGTAGAGGAAGCCGTCGTAGCCGTTGAGCGCAACGGCGCCGACGATGCCCAGGAAGGACGCGGCGGACAGATAGTCGCCAGAGATAGCAAGGCCGTTTTGCCGGCCGGAGAAGCTACCACCGCCGGTGTAAAAGTCAGAGGCTTCCTTCGTGGACTTGCCGGCGCGAAGCACCACGTACATGGTGACGACAAGGAAGGCGGCGAAGACTGAGATATTCAGAATCGGGTTGCCGGCGGAGGATTCCGCTGCGGCCAAGGTTATGGTCTGCATTGTTTAGCCCTCCAGTTCCTGGCGAATGGCCGCTGCTTGCGGCTCGATGTTCTTGTTGGCGTAGTTGACGTAGATGTACGTGATGATGAAGGTTGTCAGGAACTGGGCTAGGCCGAAGACAAGGCCAATGTTCCAACCGCCACCAAGTTCTATGGCCATGAAGCTGGGGGCAAAGACCGCAGCCAGCACATAGAGGACGTACCACACAAAGAACGCCACAGTCATGGGGAAGGTGAATTTGCGGTACGCGCTGCGCAGCTTGGCAAACTGCGGGCTGTCACGCATCTCGATGAACTCTTGCGGCGTAGGTTCGCGGCGCGAGTTAATCGAAGCAGGTGCGTCAGTCATGTCGCTCTCCTTACAAGGGGTCTTTTCTCCACAAACCGCGGTGAGAGACAAGAGGTAGTGTCTTCAATCACGTTTTGCCTTGCACAGTAAGTTACCTAACCGCTCTTGCAAGGTTGTAAATCCTGCCAAGAAAAGTTAATAACATACACTTTCGCTACCCCCTACCCTTGCAACTACAAGGGATTTCTATCTCGCTGCTAGCACCCCCACAGGAGATTCCAAAGGAAGAATCTAATTTAGCAAACCGAAACTTCACAGAGTCTTTCACAGATCTTCACTCCCCCACCCCTCACGATTCCCACTTCCCTGGGTACGCAACAAAGCCCGCCTTCAGCGTCCTCCCCTCTCCCCTAACGATGTAGAAAGAAAGAGCAAGGCGCTGAAGGCGGGCTCCACCGCTCGCGGGCGTTTGGTTACGCCCCACGTGTTTCGGCTTAGGCGCCAGGGAACTCTCGCGGGTCCTTGAACATACGGCCAAAGCCTTCCTGGCCATCAAGCGCATCAAGAGCCGCTACGTCTTCGGAAGTAAGCTCAACCTCTGCGGCAGCGAAGTTTTCTGCAAGGCGCTCCCGGCGGCTGGACTTCGGGATAACAGAAATCCCCTTGCTCAGCAGGTACGCCAACACCGCCTGTCCGGCAGTGATGCCATGCTTTTCGGCGACGGACTCAACCACCGGGTTGTTGAGCACAACGCCGCGCGCCAACGGCGACCAAGCCTCCGTCACGATGCCGTGCTTGGCATGGAATTCGCGCAGCTCCGGCTGAGTGAAGCCCGGGTGCAGCTCCACCTGGTTGAGAACCGGGACGATACCGGTCTCATCAATCAGGGTTTGCAAGGTTTCCTCATAGAAGTTGGCCACGCCAATCGACGCAATCTGACCCATGCCCTGCATGCGGGCAATCTCCTCGAACGTCTCCACATAGAGCCCACCCTGCGGCCACGGCCAGTGGATGAGGTAGAGGTCAAGGTAGTCCAGCTGCAGTTTGTCCAAGGATTCACGGAAGGCTTGGCCTACCTTGTCCTTACCGTGATGGTCGTGCCAGACCTTGCTGGTGATAAACAGCTCATCCCGGGTTACGTCACCGGCCTTCATGGCCTCATTCAGTGCCTGCCCAAGTTCTTCTTCATTCTCGTACAGAGTCGCAGTATCGAAGTGGCGGTAGCCCAGATCGATGGCTTCACGCACGGAGCGGATGAGATCCTCTCCGCGCAGCTTGTAGGTTCCGAGACCCATCAGCGGCATCTCGCGGTCATCATTGAACGTGGTTTGTGGGACACTCATGTCCCCCATTGTGCCGCACTTTAACTCCCTGTGGGGGCGAAGCATAGCTCCTCAGCGCTTTAATCCGAACCTACGCACGCGAAACGCCCTGCTCGGCCGTGCAGTAGCGCACGGCCGGGCAGGGCGTCATTGAGGGAAACAGAAAGGGCTAAGCCCTTTCCTTGCCCTTTCCTTTAGGCGCGAATGAGATCGATGACGAAGGTCAGCGTGCGACCCGACAGCGGGTGTGCGCCACCGGCCGGGCCGTAGGCCTTCTCCGGCGGGATGACCAGCTTGCGGCGGCCGCCCACCTTCATACCCGGGATTCCTTCCTGCCAGCCGGCGATGAGGCCAGTCAGCGGGAACTCGATGGACTGGCCACGACCCCATGAAGAGTCGAACTCCTGGTTCGTCTCGTAGTCAACACCAACGTAGTGGACCTCAACGAAGCCGCCCGGCTGGGCTTCGGCACCGTCACCCACCACGATGTCTTCGATGACAAGGTCCTGGGGAGCAGGCTCCGTTGCCGGCTCAATTACGGGCTTTTCCATTGGGGATTATCCTCCTTGGATTACTTTCTTCTTTGCTGGCCGCATACGCGTGGGCCGAGCCACAACGTTCCCCAGTATAAGCGGAGATGAGAGGCTCGGCCCTAGAAACCCAGCGTATGGGCTATACGTCAAGCCACGGCGGCCTGTTAAAGACCACCGTTCAGGCTACCGTTTAGCGCTCGCTACGCGGGGTGACCTTACGCAGGGTCTCGCCGGTGTAGATCTGGCGCGGACGGTTGATCTTGGTGTTGAGCTCAAGCTGCTCGCGGTACTGAGCAATCCAGCCCGGCAGGCGGCCGATGGCAAAGAGGACGGTGAAGAAGTCCGTCGGGAAGCCCATGGCGCGGTAGATCAGGCCGGTGTAGAAGTCGACGTTCGGGTAGAGCTTGCGGGAGACGAAGTAGTCGTCGTTCAGCGCAATCTCCTCAAGCTTCATAGCCAGGTCCAGCATCGGATCGCCACCGAGGTGATCGATGATCTCGTGAGCGGTGTCCTTGACGATGGCCGCGCGCGGGTCGTAGTTCTTGTACACGCGGTGGCCGAAGCCCATGAGGCGAACGCCCTTTTCCTTGTTCTTCACGCGGTTCATGAAGTCGGTTGCGTCACCACCGTGGTTGTTCTGGATATCCTCGAGCATCTCCAGAACAGCCTGGTTAGCACCACCGTGCAGCGGGCCGGACAGGGCGTTGATACCACCGGCGATAGCAACGAACAGGTTGGCCTGAGCGGAGCCGATCATGCGGACGGTGGAGGTGGAGCAGTTCTGCTCGTGGTCAGCGTGCAGGATAAGGAGCTTATCCAGAGCCTTGGCCACGATCGGGTCGACCTCATAATCTTCAGTCGGGTAACCAAACATCATGCGCAGGAAGTTCTCGCGCGCGTTGAGCTTGTTATCCGGGTACATGTAGGGCTTACCCTGCGATGCGCGGTAAGCATAAGCGGCCAACATCGGCACCTTAGCCAGCAGGCGGACGGTTGCCTTATCCAGCTGCTCCTCATCCAGCGGGTTGAGCTGGTCCTGGTAGTAGGCGGAAAGAACGTTGAGGGAGGAGGCTAGAACAGCCATCGGGTGCGCGTTGCGCGGGAAGATGTTGAAGGCTGCCTTGAAGTCCTCATCCAACAGGGTGTGGTGACGGATCTCGTTGTTGAACTTGGACAGCTCATCCTCGGTGGGCAGGTGGCCCTTGATCAACAGGTAAGACACCTCGTTGAAGGTGGCGTTCTCAGCCAAGTCCGCGATGTCGTAGCCGCGGTGGCGGAGGATGCCTTCCTCACCATTAATAAAGGTGATCTTGGATTCGGTAGAGCCGGTAGACGCATAGCCCGGGTCAAAGGTGACTAGGCCGGTCTCGTTACGGAGCTTGCCAATATCGAAGCCGGAGTCACCCTCCGTGGACTGCTTAATGTCCATCTCGTACTCGCCGCCGGGGTACTGCAGTACAACCTTGTTCTTTTCAGAAGCCACGTATATTCCTTTCCTCAATGTTCAACGCCGACCGCAGCCGGCGCGACAGATCTAAACCTCTTCACACTCTAGCAAAACCTGTGACTCTGCCAACATTGGCAATCCTGGCAAAGTATCTAATGCGCGAACGAAATTAGGCTACACTGCCCACATGAGCAACTCAGAACTCGTCCTGCCAGCAGATCTCCTCCCCACCGACGGCCGCTTTGGCTGCGGGCCCTCGAAGGTCCGCCCCTCCCAAATTGAGGCAATCACCGCGGGTGCCAGCACCATCATTGGCACCTCGCACCGCAAGCCAGCCGTCAAGAACCTCGTCGGTTCCATCCGCGAAGGGCTTTCCGAGTTGTTTTCCCTGCCAGAAGGCTATGAAATTGTCCTCTCCCTTGGCGGTGCCACCGCGTTTTGGGACGCGGCGACCTTCGGCCTGATTGAGAAGAAATCCGCCCACCTCAGCTTCGGCGAATTCTCCTCTAAGTTTGCTAAAGCCGCAGCCGCCGCCCCCTGGCTCGACGCCCCGCTCGTCACCGAAGCCGAGGTCGGCACCGCACCTGATCCGAAGGCAGCTGATGCCGAAGGCGCCGACATCATCGCGTGGGCCCACAACGAAACTTCGACTGGAGCCATGGTTCCGGTGACCCGCCCCAACCCCGAAAACGCGGAGCAGCTCGTCGTCGTCGACGCCACGTCCGGCGCCGGCGGCCTGCCCGTGAATATGTCGGATGCCGACGTCTACTACTTCTCCCCGCAGAAGTGCTTCGCTTCCGACGGCGGCCTGTGGCTGGCGGCCATGTCCCCGGCAGCCCTCGAGCGCATCGAGAAGATTAACTCCTCCGATCGCTTCATCCCACCCTTCCTCAACCTGCAGACCGCCGTGGACAACTCCCGCAAGAACCAGACCTACAACACCCCAGCTGTGGCCACGCTGCTCATGCTGGAGAATCAGGTGCAGTGGATGAACGCCAACGGCGGCCTCGACGGCATGGTCAAGCGCACCACGGAGAACTCCTCCATCCTGTACAACTGGGCAGAGTCCCGCCCGGAGACCACCCCCTTCGTGGCCGAGCCTGCCGCACGTTCCCTCGTGGTGGGCACCATCGACTTCGAGGACTCCGTCGACGCAGCTGCGGTTGCCGCGACGCTGCGCGCCAACGGCATTCTCGACGTCGAGCCTTACCGCAAGCTGGGCCGCAACCAGCTGCGAGTGGGCTTGTTCCCGGCGATCGACTCCGCGGACGTCACCAAGCTCACCAAGGCTATCGATTACGTTTTGGACAACCGATAGCCTTCGCCCGCCACTCCTTGCACCACGCAACAACTTTGTTTGCACCTATTTGTTGAGTCATACAACATGCCCCGCGCTCTTGCCAGAGTTCGGGGCATGTTCTGGGTAAAGTGGATTTCATCACATGTCCGCTACCAGGCTAAGGAGCGCCATCATGCGCGAGATTTTCCTCGCACCCAGCGACTCAACTGACACCTCGCTCGTCCTCCGGGCCGAGGATGGTGAGGAGTTCTTCCTCGAGGTCACCGACGAGCTTCGCGAGCTTTTCGCTCCCGCCGACTCCGCCGACTCCGACTCCGCGAAAGAGGCATCCGACCACACCACGCACGAGGCCGGGAACGCCACCGACGATTCCTCCCCCACTTCTGCACAGGCTTCGCGCTCTGCTGGTTTGCACACCGTGATGCCATCTTCTGGTGGCTCCCCTTCCTCTCCGCAGACTCAGCACACGCAGCAGGCGCAAGAAATCCGCCTGCGCCCCAATGAGATTCAAGCCCGCATCCGCGCCGGTGCCAGCGCCGCTGAGATCGCCGAGGAGCTCGACGTTCCGGAATCCCGCATCGAGCCTTTTGCGCACCCGGTGCTTTTGGAGCGGGCGCGCATTGCGGACGTCGCCAAGCAGGCGCACCCCATCCGCGAGGATGGCCCGGCCAAGCTCACCCTGTGGGAGATCCTGGCCACCGCATTCGCCGCACGTGGGCACTCGCTGTCGGAGGCAACATGGGACGCCTACCGCCATCAAGGTGAACCGTGGATCCTGCGCATCACGTGGAAGACGGGGCTTTCCGCCAACGAAGCGGAGTGGACCTTCAAGCAGACGATGTCCTCCCCGGCCACGGTGGAGGCACGCAATTCCGTGGCCGCAGACCTGACGGACCCGGACTTCGTGCAGCCGGTGCGTTCGCTGACCTCCGTGGGCCGTGGCGAGCGCTATGACGAAGCCATCGATGGGTGTGACTACGCCGAGGGCCGAGAGGTCAACGAGGACGCGCGCGCTGGAGCCCCCGGCGTAACGGAACTGTCTTCCTACACCGGCAACGCAAATGAGAACACTGAGGCGGAGGCCGACGTCACTGCCGAGCCTTCCGTGCTTCCCTCCCCGCGCGGTGGGGAGCACCCCGCCGAAACCGGCGCCGATGAAAACGCAGATGCCCGCGACGAGGGCGCGGCGGCACAGCCGGAGGAGAAGGAATCGGGCGTAGACGAGGACTTCCTCCAGAACCCGGATCCGGAACCCAAGCCTGCCAAGCGCCGCCGCAAGGCCGTCACCCCGCACTGGGAGGATGTGCTGCTCGGCGTTCGTTCCTCTACCAAGCGCCCCCGCGATTAACGAGTAGCCTGCCGTGGATACCCAAAGCGCCGTTCTCACTCTCTGGTACGTCACCGCCGCCGATCCCGCCGAGGTTCTCCGCGGAGAGCCCAAGGCTGACCGCGGTTTCGGCCGCAAGTTTCTCGCTCAACTCAACCCCTCCCTACCGGTAACGCCTATCGGGCAGTTCCCCCTAAACCGTTCCGCCGAACCCGGCGCGAGCGAGTTCTACATCGGCGGCTACCCCGGTGTGGCCGTCGTGCAAACCATCATCCATGATGACCAGCTGATCCTCTCGCAGCTCTCCCGCACCCTGCGCGAGGCCGTGCCGGCAGAGGAGATTTACGCCTTCACCTCTAACCCAGAGACTGGCTATGCCGGCTTTGCGCACTGGACGGGCAGCCGCCTGCGGCGCTCCCTGTGTGGAACGCGCTTTAACCTCTACGAGGATCATGGCCTGCCCGAAACCTTTGAGGCCCCTTACTGGGCCGGGGAGATGGACGAGCCCGCAGGTGGGATTGCCCTGCCCTTCGAGCCGCTCACCATCACCCAGGCAGCCCAAGAGTTCTGGCTGGGCATCGAAGTGGGCGAAGATGGCCCAGACGTGGACGTCGTGGGCTATGCCACCGACGGCCGCCCCGAGCCCAAGGTCGATACTCCCCCACCGCGCCGCACCGTGGCTGAGGTGGCCACAACCTCAGTGGCGAAGCTGGGGCTCAACGATTATGACGACTATGAAGAGCACGACCTCGAGCCGGAATCCACCGGCGAAGAGATTGTCCGCACCGCCAAGCACCTCGGCGGACTCGTGCGCCGCTATGCGGTGTCGACGTCACGGAGCCTCTGGGAACGCTGGCGCTCGTAGAAGGCAATTGCCGCCGACGTCGCCACGTTGAGGGAATCCGTGCCCTCCGCCATGGGGATACGCGCCCTCACATCGGTGGCGCGCATGGCATGCTCGGTCAGGCCTGGGCCCTCCGCGCCAACCAGCAGCGCCACCTTCTCCGCCCCCTCCAGGGCGTCGGCGATATGCACGGCCTCCGGATGCGGGGTCAGCGACACCAGCCTGAAGCCTTGGTCGCGCAGCTTCTCCAGCCCGCGCTGCCAGGTGGTAAAGCCGCCATCGAACCGAGCCCAGGGCAAACGCAGCACGTGCCCCATGGAAACGCGCACCGAGCGCCGGTAGAGCGGATCCGCAGCTCCCGAGCCTAAGAGGATGCCATCAACATCCATGCCCGCGGCGTTGCGGAAGAGCGAGCCGATGTTCTCATGATCACCCACACCTTCCATGATGGCCAGGGTGCGAGCGCCCTCAATGACTTCATCCACGGTCCAGGCCTCTGCGCGGTCGGCTGCGGCAACCAGCCCGCGGTGCATGTCGAAACCTGTGACCTCCCCCAACGTTGCTCGAGTGACCTGATAGACGGGAATATCGCCAACATCGTGGTTCGCTAGGAAAGTGTCGAGCTTTCCTTCAAAGCCGATGATGCAGCGCACCGGGAATCGTGAGGCGAGCAGGCGCTCCACGCACAGTGGGCCCTCACCAAAGACGAAACCCTCGCCGGACTTGTCCGCGTGCTTGAGATCGCGGATATCGTCCAGGCGAGGGTCTGTGGGGTCATCGATGACAAAACGCATGGCCCCTAGTTTAGGCACAGGGCCGCGTGCTCACCCCAGGCGGGCTAAGCCAGCAGCGAGCTGATGGGCTCCATGGCGAAGTAGACCACGAAGAGGGCGGCCACGAGCCACATGATCCAGTGCACCTTCTTGGCTTTGCCGGCAAAGGTAGCCATCAGGGCATAAGCGATGAAGCCCACACCAATACCGTTAGCAATGGAGTAGGTAAAGGGCATGACCACGATGGTCAGGAAGGCCGGGATGGCCTCCTCCATGCGGTTCCACTCGATGTCCTTGAGCTGTGCCGCCATCATCACGCCCACGACGACGAGGACGGGGGCCGCTGCCTCAATGGGCACGATCTCGTAGAGCGGGGTGAGGAACATGGCCAGCAGGAAGATCACACCGGTCACTACGTTGGCCAGGCCGGTGCGGGCACCGTCACCGATGCCGGCCGCCGAATCCGCAAACACCGTGTTGGAGGAGACCGAACCGGCACCACCAGCAACGGCACCAAAGCCCTCAACCACCAGGGCGGTCTTCATCTCCGGAAGGTTGCCCTTCTCGTCCACGAGGTTAGCTTGCTTGCCCAGTCCGTTCATGGTGCCCATAGCATCGAAGAAGTTGGTGAGCAGCAGAGTAAAGATCAGCAGCACGGTGGAGACCACGCCCAGCTTCGTGAAGGCACCGATCGGATCAACCTGGCCCACAATCGACAAATCCGGCAGACCACCCAAAGAACTGGGCACCTCCGGGGTGGCCATGCCCCAGTCCTCGGAACCGGTCAGTGCCTGAATGATCATGGCGATGATGGTGGTAATGACGATGCCGATGAACAGTCCGCCGCGGACCTGGCGGATGACGAAGAAGGCGGAGAGAATCAGGCCCACGACAAAGACGAAGGCCGGCCACGTAGCGATCGAGCCGTTAACGCCCAGGCTCACCGGAACAGTGGTCATCGCGGCATCCGGCACGCGGGTAACAAAGTGACCATCCACGAAACCGATGAGCGCGATGAACATACCAATGCCCACGCCCATCGCTGCCTTCATGGAGGCCGGGATGGCATCGAAGACGGCCTGGCGGAAGCCAGAGATGGCCAGCAGGACGATGATGATGCCTTCGATGACCACGAGGCCCATCGCCTCGCGCCATTCCAGGCCGTTGAGGGAAACCATCGTCACGGCCACGAAGGTATTCATACCCAGGCCCGCGGCCATGGCGAATGGGTAGCGGGCGATCATGCCGAAGGCAATGGTCATGACGCCGGCCACCAGTGCGGTGGCGGCGGCGACCTGCGGGATGCCCAGGGTGGTTCCGGCAGAATCGGCGGAGGTACCCAGGATGAGAGGGTTGAGGAGGATGATGTAGGCCATCGCGAAGAACGAGACCACGCCGGCGCGGACCTCGGTTCCCACGGTGGATCCGCGTTCGGAAATCTTGAAATAGCGATCGATAGCTGCGTTCATCGTGAGAGAGCGCCCCTTCTATCTAGAGAAATGAAGTTTTACCTGCTAAGGGTGCTCCATCCAGGCACTAAAACGCAAACCCCGCACGCTGCGTCGTTGCTGCGTGCGGGGAGAAAGGCGAGCCTCTTAAAAGATCGGCTTCTCATCATCAAAGGGACGCTCCTGCTCCGATCCCTCCTCACGGATGGTCGTGCCGGAATGCGCACCGCACCCGTAGGTGGCGTGCACCACTTTCCCGTCCGCCGAGTATTCATTGGCACAGACGCCGTAATTAGGTATCAGCTCAAGATAGAAAGCACAGGTTTTGCACTGCAGCTGCGCCTGCGCTGCCATCTCCGAATTCGGCCCATACTTCTTGCGCCAGCGATCCTTAGCTTCCTTGAGGCCTGCCTCGGAAAGCTTCCCATCATCAAGCCTTTCATCACCGGGCGCGGGCGGCATGAGGTCGCCCGGGCCAAGGTCCCCTGGGCGCAGGCGCTCGGAATAGGGCACCCACTCGGGCGCTTGGAGGGCCTGGCCGCCGGGAACCAGCGCGACCTCGTTAACGGTCGGTGTGCGCGAGCCCTCCGCGCAGGCGACGACGGCATGCCACTCCCACCCCGGATAGCCCGGCACGTGGGCGTCGAAACGGTGAGTAGCCACGTTGCGGCCTACTCCGGCAACGCCGCGGTGCTTGCCGACGTCCCCCTCACCTACCTCTTCCACGGCCCGGCGCGCCAAGTCGACGGCGGTCGAATCGAGAAGCGGGGAATGCATCTTTTTCTTGCGAGTCACCCTCCCATTATTAATCACGCACCAAGCCATAGTGCACAATGACAGTCATGGCCCTCCCACACCTCACTCTCGCGTCTCGCGCACTAGCTGCAGTTCTCTCCGCCGGCGCTCTCCTCGCACCGCTCGCGTCGTGTTCCTCCCAGCCCGCAGGCGATCACGCGGTGTCGCCTGCCTCTTCGGCGTCATCTTCCTCGTCGATGGGGAGCGGTGGGACGTCGCCAAGCGCACGCTCCCCAGAACGCTTGGGCGTTACCGTCCTAGACACCGCACCCCTGCCGCCCGATACTTTTACCCAGGGGCTGGAGGTCGACCCCGATGGCAACCTGCTGATCGGCACCGGGCTCAACGGCAAGTCCCGCCTGCTGCGCCTCAGCCCGGGTGCAGAGGCCCCACAGGAAGAAACCTCGCTGGAAAGCTCATTCTTCGGAGAGGGAATCACGCAGACCGACGCCGGCATCTGGCAGCTGACCTGGAAATCCGGGACAGCTTTCCTGCGGGATTCCGCCACCTTTGAGGAACTGGACCGCGCTAGCTATGACGGCGAGGGATGGGGCCTGTGTAACGCGGGATCCGAACTCATCATGTCCGACGGCTCCGCCAAGCTGCGCCACCTCGATCCGAAGACCTTCGCAGAGCTCGCCCCGCGCACCGAAGTCACCCTCGACGGCTCCCCCGTGAATAACCTCAACGAGCTTGAGTGCGTCGATGGTGCGGTCTATGCCAACGTCTGGATGAGCGAGGATATCCTGCGCATCGACCCGGAATCCGGCGCTGTCACCGCCGTGATCGATACCGCAAACCTCAACCATTCCCCTTCTACGGATCCCAACGCCGTCCTCAACGGCATTGCCCGAATCCCGGGCACCGACGAGTTTTGGATCACCGGCAAGCTCTGGGATGAGCTGTACCGGGTGCGCTTCGAGTAGGATTCTCAGCCATGGCTACCGTGAAGCAAGCAAGGAAGAAGTCGCTGCTGCAGTTTCTGGCGCTCATTATCGCCGTGGCGGTCATCGTCGTGGCGGTGGTGCTGTTCCAAAAGTGGAGGAATGACCGCCCGGGCCCCGAGCCACAGGACGTCACCATCACGGCCACGGTGGGCTCCGACACCCTTGACGTTGCACCCTATAGCGTCTGCGAGCCTGGCACCGACTGCAAGGAAGGCGAGGTTCCCAACCTCACGGTGGGCCCCGATGACACCCTGAAGTTGGAGATCCCCGAGGCCATCTCTAACCACGAGTGGTCCGTGCTGTCCATCTATGATGACCCGGCCGCCAATGACAGCACCTCTCACGGCGCCAACGAGACCACCTCGCTGGACATCCCCGGCTCTGTGCCGCCGATTGAGGCCTCCACCGGTGAGCGCCCCAAGCTGATGGTGGTGGAGATTTCCACGCTCATGATTGGCCACGATGCCAATGGCGAGGAAACCCCGATGCAGACGGTGTGGTCCCTGTCCACCATGACGGATGAAGAACTCAAGGAGTCCAAGGCCACGGGCAACGCGCCAGCTGAGAAGTAGCGCCCCGCCCCACCGATCGACAAAGTGCCCCAGCTGCCAAACTTAGGGCTGATCATTGAAAAATCAGCCTAACTTTGTTATGTCCATAGGGTTTTTGGACATGGAGTCCGGTGTCTTTTTGGACACGGAATCCATGGAGGTCTTGGACACTTCTAGCGGTTTATGGTTGTTGCCTGCGTTTGGGCCGGGGTTTGGATAGTTTCGGGTTCATCCGTGGTGGTTGGCGGTGTTTCATTCCTTCAACGAGGTTGATGTTGATCTGGCCACCTGGTGGCCTGTGGCTCAACGTGATCGGCAGTGGCACGCTGAAGAGGAATTCACCGTCATGGGCCGTGTAGAACTCCGCAACGTTATCGGCTGTGACTGTGGAGTAGAGTCTGCGGTTTTTAAACCTCAGACCAATGTAGAGACCGAAGCCGCACACGCGTACAACGCCATCTTTGCTTACGCAGAGTTGGTCTGGGATGCCCCAATGGTTTGTTGATTGTGTCGTCAGCGCCGTTAGTGTTGGGGTATCGGTGGGAGGTATGCCTTGCAAAGCTGCCATGTCATCGGTGCAGGCCTCGTGTGAAGTTGCCGCTTCCGCGGGGCCGTTGAGCATTTCGGATACAGCTTGTGGATTGTGTGCTTGGTTATAGGCGACTATGCGGGCCCAGACCTGCTCGGGATCGAGTGGATGCTGAGGCGATGGTGCTTTGGGGAAGGTATCGAAAGCTTGGCGTGGGGTGATGTGCATTTTGCCGATAAGCAGTGATTGGTGCCGTCGTCGTTCGTTGTAGACCTGGCGATATTCAGCCAGATATGTGTTGACCTCAGCAAGGCTGACTGGGTGGCGTGCATCGAGGAACTGGGTCAACGTGCGGTGAGAGCGCTCGTCTTTTCCCTGGGTTGTCGGGGCGAAACCAGCAATAGCAAGAACACCTTGGCTGGCGAGCCAGGTTTCAGTAGCAGAGAGAAAGCCACGGTGGTAGGTGGCGAACGCATCGCCATTGTCGGAAAGGATTTCTTGAGGTTTGCCGTAGGCAGCGAACGCTGCGGCCAGTACGGCGCGTGCGTCAGTACCGTTTTCTGGCAGGGCGAACGCTGTGGTTCCGACATCGAATCTGCTGGCATCATCGATAATCTGGTAAATCGTGACATGTGTGTGGGCATGGTCAAAGAGGCGATAGACCAGTCCATCGATTTGCCAGAGTTCACCGACGCGATCACGGGCGAAGCGCTTATAGGAGCTGCGTGGCCGTTTGCGGGCATTGGCATCAACAAACCCCAGTTCATGCAGCCACGAGGCGATTGTAGAACGCGATGGGGTGTAATCTGCGCCTACAGTGTCGAACAAAAAGTAGTAGATCGACCAAGGCCCATAATCCAAGCCTTGCTCCATTAACTGTTGTCTGGCGTGGACGACTGCGATTTTATCGGCCTCGTCAAACTTCTTAATCGGATTCTTCGGGGCAGTCGAATCCGGCACAATACCTGCGCGCCCCTTCTGCGCTATCCGGTGTTTGATGTTGTGGTACGTCTGCCGCGAGATCCCTAATTCTTTGCAAAACTGTGTGACCGTCTTGCCGTCACGAACGGGATCGAAATCTGCGACCTTTCTACGCTTATGCAATGGAATAGCCATCCGGCTATTCCACCGCCGCAAACGTCCAAAAAGCCACTAGACATCCCGTCCAAAAACATCCTGGACTCCGTGTCCAAAAAGTCGCTAGACATCACAAAATCAGCCTAACTTTTGGCAACTAGGGCACTTTTTCAGTCATCGGCCTACGAATGTAGGCCGCCCCTTAGCTATCCAAGTCCTTGGCAATAGCGCGCAGAATCTCAGCCACCTGACGGCCGGTCTTGCGCTCTGGGTAGCGGCCCTGGCTCAGCACGGGCTGCACTTGGGTTTCGAGCAACGTCATGACGTCGGAAAGCATGCTCGACAGCTCCTCCGGCTTGCGGGCCGGGGTACGGCGGCGCGGGGAATCAAGGACCTTCACGCGCAGCGCCTGCGGGCCGCGGCGGCCAGCAGCGAAGTCGAACTCGATTCGCTGGCCTTGATACAGCTCGTCAACGCCCTTGGGCAGCACGTTGCGGCTAACGTAGACGTCTTCATCGCCGGGGTTGCTGACAAAGCCGAAGCCCTTGTCCGCGTCATACCACTTCACTTTGCCGATAGGCATGGTTCTTCACTCACTTTCTTTCCGTCTCTCCTCTTTAGAAAGCTTAGGCGCTGCCATGCACCAGGCCTATAGGCCGCAAGCATTCCGGGACGAGGAGGCGCGGCGTAATTAATACTGAAGCGGCCGCGCGGAGGAACTATCCGTGGAACTTATAAAGAGATACATCTTAACCTCCCCACGCTCCGCCAGAGAAACTTGCCCCAGAGTTCACCCCATCAACCACACCCATAACACGTGTGATGTAGCTAACATTCCCGCCGCGAACAGGGGAAACATAGATAAATTGGCATGATTGTTACCGTTTTGGAGCATTTAACGTGACTGTTTCGTTATAAACCGCTACTCTTTCCCACAGGCACTTCGGCCGCCGGCCGTGGAAGTCTCGCCCCAGACACAGTCCGGGCTTCCACTAGGCGGCCGCATATGATGTGCATGACTATGAACATCAACTGCAAGACATTATGCCGGACTGGGCATCATCTGGGCGCGAGAAAGCAAGAACAACCTAGAGAAGGAATACTTTAATGGGACGCCACTCCGCTAAGAACAAGTCCATCGCCACCAAGTTTGCCGCCTCCACCGTTGCCGTGGGCGCCGCCGCAGCCATCATGGCACCGAACGCTGCCGCTGCACCGGATTCCGATTGGGACCGCCTCGCACAGTGCGAGTCCGGCGGCAACTGGGCCATCAACACCGGCAACGGTTACCACGGCGGTCTGCAGTTCAACGCTCAGACCTGGCAGGCCTACGGCGGCGGTGAGTTCGCTCCAACCGCTAACCTGGCAACCCGCGAGCAGCAGATCGTTGTTGCTGAGCGCACCCTGGCACAGCAGGGTTGGGGCGCATGGCCGGCCTGCTCCGCAAGCCTGGGCCTGAACTCCGCCCCGACCCCGCGTGATGCAAGCGCAGCCGCAGCCCCGGCCGAGGAGAAGACCGCTCCGGAGGCTCCGGCTGACGCCCCGCAGGCCGTTCAGGAGGCCGCTGAGGAGCCCACCGATGAGCTGGCTTCCGACGCCCTCTACTCCCTCATCCAGGACACCGCCACCCAGTACGGCCTGACGATTCCGGCCTCCTTCACCGAGCAGTACAAGGCAAATCGCCACGACTTCAACACCTTCTACTCCGCCAACCGCCACGTCATCGACCCGCTGGCACAGGTTCTGGCTGCACGCTAAGCAGCGCGCAGCGCCGTGCAAGCACGGCACATCGAGGCAAAACTCTAACTACATAAAAAGAGACTGGATGGTGTCCTCCATCCAGTCTCTTTTGGTTTTGCTTAAACCTTTTCCTCAACGGCAACGTCTTCCTTAGCGCGCGACCTATCGAAGGCCAGCAACACTAGACCGACAACGATCCACAGCCCCAGTGCCCACCACGCATGGACGGCACCATTGCCATCAAAGAAGGACAGTGAACGGACCAAGTGGCCCGTCGCGCCGATGGGCATCCACTGCCCCAGCGTCGACCACCCGGCAGGAAGCAGCCATGGTCCCGTCGCCAGACCCGACAGCGGGTTCGCCAGGAAGATGGTCGCCACAGCACCGATTCCGATGCCCGCGGCCCCCATCACTCCCGCGAGGCCGGCGGTTACCGCAGAAGTCGCAAGGATACCCGCTGCGATGGCCATCCACTCGGCAGCGAAGCTGCCACCGAGGGTTCCATAAACCGAGTGCAGCATCCACGTAGCAATAAGCGCACCCACCAGCGCGATACCAACGAGCACTCCCATCTTGATCCACTTCTTACCACGGAATGCAAAGGTGGCAATGACAGCGGAAATAATGCCACCAAAAGCTAGCGGAAGGCCAAGCAATGCAATGCCGCTTGCCTGCGGGTCCTCCTTCGTCGTCGGTGCCAGCTCCCGCTTCTCCACGGTCATCCCCTGAGCCTCGAGCTGGCTCGCAAGACCGTCAACCATCGCAACGTAGGGAGCACCATTTCCCGCGGCCGTGAAAGCATTCGCGCCCTGAGGAGAGATAGCGAGGCCGCCAACAGCCTCACGCTGTAGCACCGCGTCTCGCACCTCCGCCTCGCCGTGCTTCACGACGATCTCCGGGGCCTCATCCCCAGCCGCGCTCTCAATCTTCTGCGAGATGCCATCGAGCATGGGCTCCGGTACAGAGACCGCAATCGGCACTCCGGCTGGCCCGGATGCAAAGGTGGGCGCCAAGAATGCCCACAGCATGAGACCGATAACGATGGGGATCCCCACGATGGCAGCTATCGATTTCACAGCAACCGATGGCTGCTTTCTTTCCCGACTTTTCACCGCTGACATTACATAGCCTCCAAACGGAACAGGATGTTTCACTTACAAAGTGGAGCATAGTGTTCCGTTTGATATGATGCAAGCCGTGAGACAAGATGCAGCAGAAAACAAGCAAGCCATCGTCGCAGCAGCCAGGCAGCTGCTCATCACCGAGGGACCGGGCGTATCCATGCGCTCAATCGCCAAGAAAGCTGGCGTGGGCGTCGCCACGGTCTCACGCCACTTCCCCGAGCGGCTCTCCCTCATCGTTGCCATCACCAGCGCGGAGGTAGCGAACATCAAGGAAGAGGTGGACAGCCACCTGCAAGGCTTCGACGAGGACCCCGAAGGCACCTGGCGCGATATCATTCATCGCATCGCCGGCCTTAACTTCGCCGCCGTTGTTCAAGCTGCGGCAGCCGAAATGAACACTGCTGCGTTCTCAGACGATGACGCGCAGAAGATCGCTGCCCATCGCACAGCAGAACTGAAATCGATCTACCAACCGATGATCGAACTCGCGCGGCAAGCAGGCCTCTGCCCCGAGTCCCTCACCCCACTCGAACTTCACATCGGCATCGGTCTCATCACCCGCCCGCTGCCCAGAACGCTAGTGAGCACCGACTACCTATCAGGTATACAAGCCCAGCTCATCGATACGCTGCTCGACGGCTTTAAAGCCCAAGCCCGTGCCGACTAGTTCCCGTGCCGACTAGTTGAGGCGCAAGTACATTACAAACACGTATAGCCCCACCGAGGAGAACATTCTCGGAGGGGCTGAAAGCAGGCCAGTCAGGCTCAGCACATTCGCTAAGTGAAGCGCAGATTTCTGCGCGCCAACTTAGCGGTTGATGCGGGTGTACGGGTGTACGTAGTTCAGCTTCTCTGCCGGCATCGGCAGAATCAGATCGTCACCATACGGGCTGGATGCGCCAGCAAACGGTGCAGTGATCTCAGTAATGACGTGCTCGCGGGGGCTGTTCTTCGGCCAAGCCGGGGATACGAAGCCTTTGTTCTCATTCGACATGCTCCTTATTATTCCAAACCCTGCGCCGAAAAGTAACTTAATCACCCAACGAGGGCCCCATCCCTCCCCCGCCTACTAAACTTGATGGCCATCATGACCTCCCCCTCAAACCGCGCCCACGTCACCGAGAGCTACCGCGAATGGCTCAGCCAACTACCCGCTGAAGACTTACGCGCCCTGCTGAGCAACCGCAGCGATGTTCTCTCCCCCGCACCGAAGGACTTCGACGCGCTGGCCTCGCGCCTGACACTTCCGATGCACGTCGCGGATGCCTTGGCGGCAAGCAACGCCGAGCAGCTCGCCGCCTTGGAGGACATCGCACAACGCGGCGGCGAAGTCGACATGGTGGAAGACACCAACCCGGCAATCACGAAACAGCTCAAGGAGCGCGGCCTCGTCTTCGGCAACGCCCCGCAGGTGCGCATCGTCACCGCCGTCATGGGCTCGCTTCCCACCGGCTGGTCGCTGCGCAATCAAGTCGAGTTCGACGCACAAGACATCGAAGCGCTCACTCCAGAAGAGCGCCACATCCTCGACGCTTTGGCCAAGGGCGATGGCGTGGGATACACCACTGACACCGAGCCGGATATCAACTCTGACGACCCCGCCAAGCGCCTGCTGGCCAAAGGTTTCTTGGAGCGCATCAATGCCCACTCGGTACGCCTGCCGCGCGCGCTCGCCCGTGCACTGGTTGGGGACGCAACCCCGCCCATCCCCACCACTCCTTCAGGACGCGCCGGCACCCCGGAACCGGATTCAAAGGCAGACGACGCCGGTGCCGCGGCGGGCCTCGAGGCCGTGCGCGGCATGGAAAGGCTCATCGAGTTGCTCGGTAACCACCCAGTCGCGCTGCTCAAGGATTCTTCGGTGGGCGTTCGCCCGCTCAACCAGTTGGCGAAGGACCTCGACTTGGATAAAGAAGAAGTCGGGCGGCTTATTGCTCTAGGACACCACGCCCGGCTTCTCCACCGCGGCGAGCCGGATGGCTTAGAGGGCCATTTCCTCGCCCCCACCACCGGATCCCAGGACTGGCTCGAGGCCGATCTCGGGGAGAAGTGGCGCATTCTTCTCGACGCCTGGCGTACCTCCCCCTGGGCCACGTGGAGCGATGCCCGGGTGCTCGCAGGCGACAGCGCAGTGCGCCGCCTGCCTCGCTTCCGTAGCTTCGTCCTGGGTGTCTACGCTCACTCAGCAGTCGCGCTGAACAGCGAAGAGTTCTGGGAGGATCTGCGCTTTCGCTCCCCACTCTTTGCCAGCCACACGCGCACGCTGACCATTGAGAATCTGCGCGCCGAAGCCGAATGGATCGGTGCCATTGCACTGGGCAAAGCCACCCGCGTGCTGGCTGATTCCGCCGCGGCCGCCAGCCTCGTCCCCGATACCGTCAGCGAATTCATCATCCAACAAGATCTCACCGTCCTCGTGCCCGGACCCCTCGAGCCAGACACGCACCGTACCCTCGCCTCCCTGGCGGACCTCGAATCCCCAGGCCTGGCCAGCGTGTACCGCATCAGCGAGTCCACCATTCGCCGCGGTATGGACCATGGGCTCACCGCCCAGGAAATGACCGACTTTTTGGAAAAGCATTGCCCGACGGGCGTGCCGCAGGCGTTGGAGTTTGCCATCGGGGACGTCGCCAAGCGCCATGGCACCCTCCGCAGCGGGCCGGCGATCTCATACCTGCGCAGCGAGGACCCCGCGCTCCTGGAGCTCGCCGTCGCATCCGTTCCCGGTCTGCGCCTGCTCGCGCCCACCGTCGCGGTATCGCAGCTGCGCGTGGGCGAGCTGCTGGAGAAGCTGCGAGCAAAGGGCCTATCCCCCACCCCGGAGGATGAATCCGGCGCTTCCCTTACCGTCGCCCCCGAGCCCTACCTTTTGCCCACGCCCCGCACGAAGCCGCGCAAGCGCGAGCCCGCCTCGGTGGAGCAGGCGCTTCAGGCTTTGCAGAAGTCAGCGCAGGATCCGAGCCAACACCAGGAGGAGGAGCCAGATCCGCTCACTCTGGCCCGCGCCGCCGCGCGCTTCCACGCCGATATCGTGATTTCCTATGCCGATAAAAGCGGCGATATCCGCACCGTGACTGTGACACCACTCTCCGTTGAGGGCGGCTACATTGATGCCCTAGGCGCAGCGGGCAAACCCGTGCGCTTCCCGGTTCACCGCATTTCCTCCGTCCGCTTCACTGACAGGGATTAAGCCCTTCCCTAACGCACAGAGTAGAAAGGCCCCAGACATGCCCGGACCGCTCATCGTCCAATCGGACAAGACTGTCCTCCTCGAGGTGGATCACCCGCAAGCCGACGCAGCCCGCGCGGCACTCGCGCCCTTCGCCGAGCTGGAGCGCGCGCCCGAGCACATTCACACCTATCGCATCACCCCGCTAGCCCTGTGGAATGCGCGCGCCGCCGGGCACGATGCCGAGCAAGTCGTCGACGTTCTGGAGAACTACTCCCGCTTCCCGGTGCCGCAGGCGCTGCTGATCGACGTCGCCGAGACCATGTCGCGCTACGGCCGCGTGCGCCTGTTGGCCCACCCAGCCCACGGTCTCATCCTCGAATCGGACGAGCCCGTCATCCTAGAAGAGCTCACGCGCACCAAAAAAGTCAGCGAACTTCTGGGCCCGCGCATCGATGACAGCACCATCGCCGTGCCGCCTTCCGCACGCGGGCGGCTCAAACAAGAGCTGCTCAAAGTCAGCTGGCCCGCCGATGACCGC
Source organism: Corynebacterium hesseae (assembly GCF_037850265.1). Lineage (NCBI taxonomy): Bacteria > Bacillati > Actinomycetota > Actinomycetes > Mycobacteriales > Corynebacteriaceae > Corynebacterium > Corynebacterium hesseae. The sequence continues at coordinate 826,927 of NZ_CP137211.1, read as the reverse complement.
GCCGGCTATGTCGACGGCGAATCCCATCCCATCGCGCTGAGCACCGAGGAAGTGGACTGGCAGCTTCGCGACTATCAGCAGTATGCCGCCGATTCCTTCTGGTCCGGTGGCTCCGGCATCGTGGTCCTGCCCTGTGGCGCGGGCAAAACCATCGTGGGTGCTGCCGCCATGGCCAAAGCACAGGCCACCACGCTCATCCTCGTGACCAACACCGTGGCCGGGCGCCAGTGGCGCGATGAGCTGCTGCGCCGCACCAGCCTCACGCCAGAGGAGATCGGTGAGTACTCGGGGGAGAAAAAGGAAATCAAGCCGATTACCATCGCCACCTACCAGGTGGTCACCCGCAAGACCAAGGGCGAATACCGTGCACTCGAGCTCTTCGATTCCCACGACTGGGGCCTCATCATCTACGACGAAGTGCACCTCCTGCCGGCCCCAGTTTTCCGAATGACCTCCGACCTACAATCGCGCCGCCGCTTAGGACTGACCGCCACACTCATCCGCGAGGACGGCCGCGAAGGCGATGTCTTTTCGCTCATCGGTCCCAAGCGCTATGACGCGCCGTGGAAGGAGCTGGAATCCGCCGGCTACATCGCCACCGCGGACTGCGTCGAGGTGCGCGTGGACATGACGCAGGAGGAGCGCCTGCTCTATGCCACGGCACAGGCGCGGGAGACGTACAGGATTGCGGCGTCGGCAAGCGCTAAGCTGCGGGCCGTCGACAAACTGCTGAAGAAGCACGAAGGTCAGCAAGCACTCATCATCGGCGCCTACGTGGACCAGCTGGAGGAGCTCGGTGAGCACCTCGACGCGCCCGTCATCGACGGCAAGACATCCACCGCCAAACGCGAAAAGCTCTTCCAGCAATTCCGCGAGGGCGAGCTTCCTACCCTGGTGGTCTCCAAAGTCGCGAACTTCTCCATCGATCTCCCCGAAGCCGCCCTGGCCATCCAGGTTTCCGGCACCTTTGGCTCCCGCCAGGAGGAAGCCCAGCGCTTGGGCCGCCTGCTGCGCCCGAAGAAGGATGGTCAGGAAGCAACCTTTTACACGTTGGTGGCGCGCGAATCGATCGACGCGGAATACGCCATGCACCGCCAGCGTTTTTTGGCCGAGCAAGGTTATGCCTACCGGCTGGTGGACGAAGTAGACTTGTGAGCTGATGAAGATTTTCAAGTTTGACGTCAACGAAGACTTTGCTAAGAAGAACAACGAGCTCCTGCGGGATTCCTCGCGCCTACGCAATTCCGGCCTCATCATGGGCTTGGTTCTTATCCTCGGAGCCCTCGCCGTTTACTTCGGCATGGATGCCGTCTGGCGCATCACGCTGGCCGTCGGCATGGTGCTCTTCGGAATCTTTTGCGCCGTTGTTGGCATCATGGCCTCGCGCAAGGTCGGCACGGCACAAAAGCTCTATGATTCTTATCCGCTAGCCCCGGCCGTGGTAGCGGAGGTTAACGAGCGTGACATGGTCCTCATGGCCTTGGTGAACACCAATGTTGACCCGAAGGCGCCGCCGCGGTGGGGCGCATGTCTGCGCACGGTCACGAGCATTCCAGGCATCAAGCGCACCGTGGGCACCAAGGTCCCGGTGGCCGCGGTCTCCGGCCAGCGCAGCTCAAGCGATAAAGACCACTGGCAGCAGATCACCCCGATGCCGATTGCCTGGGGCACCCCGGATGCGGAAACCGTGACGATTGCCCGCAAGTCCATTCCGGAGGATCAGTGGCAGCGCCTCGAGCGCGCACGCAAGCGTCTTTCTGATGTGAAGGCTACGAAATACGATCTGTTGGTGCTTTAAATGACTGTTCACAGGCTTCAAGAATTTGACGAAACCATCTTTGCCACGATGACCGCGCTTGCCGTGGAGCATGACGCGGTGAACTTGGGCCAGGGTTTCCCCGATAGCGATGGCCCACGGCGCATGCTGGAGATTGCCCAGGAGAATATCGCCGGCGGCAATAACCAATACGCTCCCCTGCGCGGGGTCCCAGCACTGGTCGACGCCATCGCAGAGACCTACTCCGTGCCGCAGGATCACGTCGTGGTCACCGCCGGTGCTACCGAGGCCATCACCGCAACAGTTTTGGGCCTCGTGGAGCCCGGCCAGGAGGTCATCGTCCTCGAGCCTTTTTACGACGCCTATATCGCCGCCATCGCGCTTGCCGACGCCACCCGCATCCCCGTCCCTTTAAAGGAATCCGGCAACAGCTGGGACATCGACGTTGCTGCGGTTCGTGCTGCCGTGACGGACAAGACCGCCATGGTCATCATCAATACCCCGCACAACCCAACCGGTTCGGTCTTCTCCCGCGAGGCACTCACCGAGCTTGCCGAGCTCTGCGTGGAAAAGGACCTCCTTGTGTTGGCCGATGAAGTCTACGAAAACCTCACCTTCGGCAGCGCCGAGCACGTCAGCATCGCCTCCCTGCCGGGGATGGCCGAACGCACCGTCACGGTGTCTTCTGCCGCCAAGTCCTTCAACTGCACCGGGTGGAAGACCGGCTGGGCCATTGCGGAGCCTAAGCTTCTCGACGGCGTCATCAAAGCCAAGCAGTTCACCACCTTCGTCTCCACCACGCCCTTCCAGCCCGCCGTGGCGCATGCCCTGCGTTATGAACAAGAATGGCTGGACGGCATGGTGTTTGAGCTTGCAGAGTGCCGCAGCATCCTTGTAGAAGGCCTAGAGCAGCTGGGATTCCACGTCCACGACACCGGCGGCACCTACTACGTGGTTGCCGATATCTCCCCCACCGGCATGACCGGCGTGGACTTCTGCATGCAGTTGCCCGCAACGAAGGGCGTGGCCGCTATCCCGCTGGCCGCCTTCACGGACAACCCAGAGCCGTGGAAGTCCAAGGTTCGCTTTGCCTTCTGCAAGCGTCCGGAAATCATCCGCGAAGCAGTTCGCCGTCTGATGCCCAATTGCTAGGAAAGCTCTCCGGGGCTCTATCACCAGCATCCCCGACCGGAACGGGGCAAATCTCTGTATTGTGGCTCACATGTCACAGCAACATTATGAATACGGCTTCAGCTCTCCCACGGAGAGATTCGAGCTGGCGGTACGTCATTCATTCGTCACAGACCCAACCATCAAAGAACAGAACGTCGAGTCCATCACCTTCTTCGCCGTCTGGCAAAAGGACGCCGGCTTCATCTGCGTCAATGTCGCTGAAATCAAGGGTGCTCCGCCCTTTGACAGCGTTCTGCGCTATAGCGAAGCGCACGAACGCATTCACCAGAATCTGTTGCTAGACCTCTTTCCGCCCAACTTTGCGGGTGAACTGCATGGCCTGCAGCAAGCACAGGAGGCTTTCAACGCAAGCAACATCGTGGCAACGTTGCTGGCCGTGCGCTATGACTACAAGCTGGATAGCTTTACGTATGACCGAAAAGACTACCCGGACCACTACACTCCACCGAGTAGCCTCGAGGAACTCTCTCCCATTGCACAAGATTTGAAAGACCAGAGCCACAAGAACGCACAATCTGGCCAGTTCTCCTACCCGGCTTTGGACTACGCCATACCACCCGCAGCCTATGGGAATGGCACCAACGGCGACGATGGAGGATTAGTCAAGCAACTCATCAACGACGTCAAACCATCCATTCAGCTTTTCAACCAGACCTCCAGTGGAGACTGGGACGGTTTCGCCATGAACTTTGTCGTGCGCAAAGCAACGGGAGGTACCTCCCTCCGCCAAGTTGACGCGATCTTCTGCTGGAATAACGGCAGCTATCGGATCGCCCCTATCCCTCGCCGCGAGGTCCACAAAAGTGCAGTTGCGCTCATCGAGCAACAGTCCTACGAGCAAGAATTCGAATTAGCGGTCATCCGCCTCAAATACCGTCAAAAGGACGGCTTTGCACTGAGAATCGAGTGGAACGGTGAGGCTATCCCATTTGTTGGTTCTCCTTTGAACAGCAAGAGCTTGGTCCATAACGAATGGCCCCTTCAATAGAAGTCCGCGGCGATACCACCTAGTTGCTGCCGCGTTGTGAAAACGGGAAAGAGACCGTTAAAGCAATGATGGTGCTTTAACGGTCTCTTCGTTGTTTGTATTGAGTTGTTTGTTGTTGTTTGGTGTCGGCGGTTTCTTACTCTCCCACAACCTCCCGGTTGCAGTACCATCAGCGTTAGCAGGCTTAGCTTCCGGGTTCGGAATGGGTACCGGGCGTTTCCCTGCTGCTATAGGCCACCGACAAACACTTAGGGCAACGTCTGGTTGCTGGTGTTGTGTCAGATACTGTGTAGTGGACGCGAACACGGCAGTGTGATTGATTAACTGTTGTGTTTGTTGTTGACACACCCTAAAGAATGGGTGTGTGTGTTTGTTTTGGTCTATTAGTACCAGTAGCCTTCACACCTTGCGGTGCGTCCAGGTCTGGCCTATCAACCCCATCGTCTTTGGGGGACCTCAAATGAAACCTCATCTTAAAACAGGCTTCCCGCTTAGATGCTTTCAGCGGTTATCCCTTCCGTACGTAGCCAACCAGCGATGCTCCTGGCGGAACAACTGGCACACTAGAGGTACGTCCGTCCCGGTCCTCTCGTACTAGGGACAGCCTTCTTCAAGTTTCAACGCGCGCGGCGGATAGAGACCGAACTGTCTCACGACGTTCTGAACCCAGCTCGCGTGCCGCTTTAATGGGCGAACAGCCCAACCCTTGGGACCTACTCCAGCCCCAGGATGCGACGAGCCGACATCGAGGTGCCAAACCATCCCGTCGATATGGACTCTTGGGGAAGATCAGCCTGTTATCCCCGGGGTACCTTTTATCCGTTGAGCGACACCACATCCACAAGTAGGTGCCGGATCACTAGTCCCGACTTTCGTCCCTGTTCGACATGTCTGTCTCACAGTCAAGCTCCCTTGTGCACTTACACTCGCTACCTGATTGCCAACCAGGCTGAGGGAACCTTTGGGCGCCTCCGTTACATTTTGGGAGGCAACCGCCCCAGTTAAACTACCCACCAGGCACTGTCCCCAACCCAGATCATGGGCCAAGGTTAAGGTATCCAATCCGATCAGAGTGGTATTTCAACAACGACTCCACGCGTGCTGGCGCACACGTCTCATAGTCTCCCACCTATCCTACACAAACCGAACCGAACACCAATACCAAGCTATAGTGAAGGTCCCGGGGTCTTTTCGTCCTGCCGCGCGTAACGAGCATCTTTACTCGTAGTGCAATTTCACCGGGCCTGTGGTTGAGACAGCAGAGAAGTCGTTACGCCATTCGTGCAGGTCGGAACTTACCCGACAAGGAATTTCGCTACCTTAGGATGGTTATAGTTACCACCGCCGTTTACTGGGGCTTAAATTCTCAGCTTCGCAGTCAAAGACTACTAACCGGTCCTCTTAACCTTCCAGCACCGGGCAGGCGTCAGTCCATATACATCAACTTAACGTCTTCGCATGGACCTGTGTTTTTGATAAACAGTCGCTTCCCTCTATTCTCTGCGACCCCACAACCCACAACACTTGCAAGAAGTGTCAAAGTCGTGTGGTCCCCCTTCTCCCGAAGTTACGGGGGCATTTTGCCGAGTTCCTTAACCACAGTTCACCCGAACGCCTTAGTATTTTCAACCTGACCACCTGTGTCGGTTTAGGGTACGGGCCATACATCCACATCGCTAGAGGCTTTTCTCGACAGTACTAGATCACCAACTTCACCCACATTTGGGCTACGCATCACGCCTCAGGTTAAACGGTGTGCGGATTTGCCTACACACCACCTCACACGCTTACACCAACAATCCACTAAGCGGCATGGCTACTACACTGTGTCACCCCATCACTTGAACCACACATCAGGCCCCACGACATCAACAACCACCGTGTTCAAAGAACACGACGATCGTATCCGCGGTGGTTAGTATCAGTGCTTTATCATGGGCGCGGATATACGGGTACCAGAATATCAACTGGTTATCCATCGACTACGCCTGTCGGCCTCGCCTTAGGTCCCGACTCACCCTGGGAAGACGAACTTGACCCAGGAACCCTTAGTCATCCGGCGGGAAGGATTCTCACCTTCCAATTCGTTACTCATGCCTGCATTCTCACTCGCACACACTCCACGCCGCCTTACGGTAACGCTTCAACACATGCACGACGCTCCCCTACCCAATACAAAGTATTGCCGCGGCTTCGGCGGTGTGCTTGAGCCCCACTACATTGTCGGCGCAGGACCACTCGACCAGTGAGCTATTACGCACTCTTTCAAGGATGGCTGCTTCTAAGCCAACCTCCTGGCTGTCTTCGCGATCCCACATCCTTTTCCACTTAGCACACCCTTAGGGGCCTTAACCGGCGATCTGGGCTGTTTCCCTCTCGACTATGAAGCTTATCCCCCACAGTCTCACTGCCGCACAACACAATTAGTGGCATTCGGAGTTTGGCTGACATTGCTAAGATTGTAGTCCCGCTCAACCAACCAGTAGCTCTACCTCCACCAAGCTAATGCGACGCTGCACCTAAATGCATTTCGGGGAGAACCAGCTATCACGGAGTTTGATTGGCCTTTCACCCCTACCCACAGCTCATCCCCGCAGTTTTCAACCTACGTGGGTTCGCGCCTCCACAGCATCTTACTACTGCTTCACACTGGCCATGGGTAGATCACCCCGCTTCGGGTCCAGGACATGCCACTAAACACCCCATGAGGATTCGGTTTCCCTACGGCTACCCCACACGGGTTAACCTCGCGACATGCCGCTGACTCGCAGGCTCATTCTTCAAAAGGCACGCCATCACACACATACAGGTGCTCTGACGGATTGTAAGCACATGGTTTCAGGAACTATTTCACTCCCCTCCCGGGGTACTTTTCACCATTCCCTCACGGTACTCATACACTATCGGTCACACTGAGTATTTAGGCTTACCGGGTGGTCCCGGCAGATTCACAGCAGATTCCACGAGCCCGCTGCTACTCGGGCAACCCAACAACCCATGCATTGAAGCCTTCAACTACGGGACTATCACCCTCTACGGTCGGCGTTTCCACACCACTTCACCTAACAACAACACACAAGCAAACCAGTGGTAGCTGATTCACATTGGGGCCCACAACACCGCACACACAACCTCTACCAAGTATCACATGCACACGGTTTAGCCTCATCCACGTTCGTTCGCCACTACTAGCAGAATCATATTTTATTTTCTTCTCCTACGGGTACTGAGATGTTTCACTTCCCCGCGTAAACCCCCACAACAGCTATGAATTCACTGAAGGGTAACACCCCATAACAGGTGCCAGGTTTCCCCATTCGGACATCCTCGGATCAACGCTCTATTGACAACTCCCCGAGGCTTAACGCAGCCTTACACGTCCTTCATCGGCCCAGCATGCCAAGGCATCCACCATGCGCCCTAAATAACGAACACACAACCAACACAACAACCACCACAAAAGCAACAGTCATCATGCTGGTGTGAACACACAAAACACAAAAGAACAAAGAAATCACACAAACCATGACCCACCACCAACACAAAGAAGATGGAAAGCACATGGTTGAATGCTCGCGTCCACTATACAGTTCTCACACAACACCCCACACAAGACAACAACCACACCAAAAAAGTAGTTATTGAAACTTACATGGGTTACAACCAGGGAACAATGCCCCAGACACCCAACAATGCACCAAGCACTTTTCAACGCGTTAGTTGAATCATCATTCTGGTTAAGATGTATCTCCACCCGATTATCAATCAGTGGCAGTAAAACAATCGTCTACATAAACCACCAAGCGAGTAAGAATAAACACTCACACGCTATACAGCACCAACTGGTGCTCAAAATAAATGCTCCTTAGAAAGGAGGTGATCCACCCGCACCTTCCGGTACGGGTACCTTGTTACGACTTCGTCCCAATCGCCGATCCCACCTTCGACAGCTCCCTAACAAGTTTAGGCCACTGGCTTCGGGTGTTACCAACTTTCATGACGTGACGGGCGGTGTGTACAAGGCCCGGGAACGTATTCACCGCAGCGTTGCTGATCTGCGATTACTAGCGACTCCGACTTCATGGGGTCGAGTTGCAGACCCCAATCCGAACTAAGACCGGCTTTCAGCGATTCGCTCCACCTCACAGTGTCGCTGCGCGTTGTACCGACCATTGTAGCATGTGTGAAGCCCTGGACATAAGGGGCATGATGATTTGACGTCATCCCCACCTTCCTCCGAGTTAACCCCGGCAGTCTCTCATGAGTCCCCAACCAAATGCTGGCAACATAAGACAAGGGTTGCGCTCGTTGCGGGACTTAACCCAACATCTCACGACACGAGCTGACGACAACCATGCACCACCTGTACACCAACCACAAGGGACACTACATCTCTGCAGCAATCTGGTGTATGTCAAGCCCAGGTAAGGTTCTTCGCGTTGCATCGAATTAATCCACATGCTCCGCCGCTTGTGCGGGCCCCCGTCAATTCCTTTGAGTTTTAGCCTTGCGGCCGTACTCCCCAGGCGGGGCGCTTAATGCGTTAGCTACGGCACAGAAGACGTGGAAGCCCCCTACACCTAGCGCCCACCGTTTACGGCATGGACTACCAGGGTATCTAATCCTGTTTGCTACCCATGCTTTCGCTCCTCAGCGTCAGTAACTGCCCAGAGACCTGCCTTCGCCATCGGTGTTCCTCCTGATATCTGCGCATTTCACCGCTACACCAGGAATTCCAGTCTCCCCTACAGCACTCAAGTTATGCCCGTATCGCCTGCACGCCCGAAGTTAAGCCCCGGAATTTCACAGACGACGCGACAAACCACCTACGAGCTCTTTACGCCCAGTAATTCCGGACAACGCTCGCACCCTACGTATTACCGCGGCTGCTGGCACGTAGTTAGCCGGTGCTTCTTATACAGGTACCGTCACAAAAAGCTTCGTCCCTGTCGAAAGGAGTTTACAACCCGAAGGCCGTCATCCCCCACGCGGCGTCGCTGCATCAGGCTTCCGCCCATTGTGCAATATTCCCCACTGCTGCCTCCCGTAGGAGTCTGGGCCGTATCTCAGTCCCAATGTGGCCGTACACCCTCTCAGGCCGGCTACCCGTCGACGCCTTGGTAGGCCATTACCCCACCAACAAGCTGATAGGCCGCGAGCTCATCTTGCACCGAAAAAACTTTCCAACCACCACACTAAAGGCAGTTCATATCCGGTATTAGACCCAGTTTCCCAAGCTTATCCCAGAGTGCAAGGCAGATCACCCACGTGTTACTCACCCGTTCGCCACTCGAGTACCCCTTGCAAGCAAGGGGCCTTTCCGTTCGACTTGCATGTGTTAAGCACGCCGCCAGCGTTCGTCCTGAGCCAGGATCAAACTCTCCACAAAAAAGGCCGTGAAAAGCCCAAACCTAGACAAAAAGACAAACCACAACAGACCAAAAGGCCTGAACTGGCTATCCAAAAATTACATAAAGAAAAAATCTCGAAACCAACCCCCAACCCGACGGGGCACAAAAGGAGGCTGGCAAAGTCAGAAGATTTTAAATCATTTACGCCCAAACAACTTATGTTATTTACAATGACGCCGCTAAAGGAAAAGCGCCATCCGGCATACACCAACCGTGCCATACATATGGCACAACACGGCCAGAAAAAATAAAATCAACCAACACAAAAAGTACATTGGCACACTATTGAGTTCTCAAACATCGTTCGCACACCACAAACAAAATTAACCAAACGTTAACCTCTCCGCAGCGGCCCGAACAACCTTACCCAACAAGCTCAACCAAAGTCAAACCCGCCGAACAAACATTGTCCGAACATCTACCACCAGTTAACCTCCCGGCTACCTCGCGGCGACTCGGATAAATATACGCACACCCCCAACAAACAACAAATCCCCAGGAAAATACGCATTTTGGCGCTCTTCCTGGGGCGGTTTTCTGACTGTCGGGCAGTCCACCCGAATGTTAATAGCTAGTGGTAACAGGCCAACAGCCCATCCGGGCCATCGATAACAGTGATGGGTGTTTCGAAGATGGGCGTGAGAATCTCATCGCGCATGATCTCCTCCGGACTGCCGAAAGAAACGATGCTTCCATCCTTGGCCGCACAAATGTAGTCGGCATAACGAGCAGCAAAGTTGATGTCATGGAGGACGATGATGATCGTCCGGCCAAATTCCTTGCCGGCCTTCCGCAAATGCTTCATCATCTCCACAGAGTGTGAGATGTCGAGGTTGTTGAGGGGTTCGTCGAGAAGCACGTAATCCGTTTCCTGGCAGAGCACCATCGCCACATAAGCGCGCTGGCGCTGCCCACCGGATAGCTCGTCGAGATAGCGATTCTCCAATTCGCCAAGGCGGAAGAAGTCAATGTAGCGCGAGACTATCTCTTCGCCTTCTGCAGTTAGACGCCCCTTTGAGTAAGGGAACCGGCCAAAGCTCACCAGCTGACGCACGGTCAGCTTGGTGATGAAGTGGTTTTCCTGGCGCAGGATGGAAAGAATCTTTGCCAGATCCTGCGATTTCGTCGAAGCGACGTCATATCCGGCGACCTCAATGGTGCCCTCGTCGACGTCGAGAAGCCGGCCAATCATCGTGAGCATCGTAGATTTGCCCGCGCCATTCGGACCGATGAGGGCCGTGATGCCACCGGAGGGGATCTCCAAATCGATGGGACCGATGTTGGTCTCGCCGGAGTAGGACTTCGAGACATTGGAAAGCTTGATCACAGCTTGCCCTTTCGCAGAATGACTAGAAGGAAGACGCTGCCGCCCACCAACTCAATGATGATGGAGACCACGCCCTGTGCATAAAAGACGTGCTCCATCAGGAAGTAGGCGCCGGTGAGTACAGCGAAGGCGATGGCTATAGCCATCGGGAAGAGGAAACGGTGGTCATAAGTCTCCGCCGCCTGGTAGGCCAACGTTGCTACGAGGAATCCGAGGAAGGTCATGGGCCCGACGAGCGCGGTGCTCGTGGCCATAAGGATGGAGACCAAAATCAGCGTGTAGATGGCGTTGACCTTGTGGTTAACGCCCAGGTTTGTGGCGGCATCTCTTCCCAATGCCAGCACGTTGAGCTGACGGGAGTTGAGGAACATCAACAGTGTCACCGCAATGACCAGCGGAATCGCGATGGGATAGTACTCACTTTCCGCGTTATTAACGGAGCCGAAAAGCCGCGCAGTGAGCACGTCGAACTCGCTGGGGGTGAGCATGCGCTGCATAAACGTTGCCAACGAGCCGAGGCCGCCGCCGATAATGATGCCCACGAGCAACATCGCATGCATGTTGTTGCGGCGGCTGGTCAGCAGCCACGAATACAGCACCACAGACAGCGCCACCATGAGCGCGAGCTGCATGAGAAAGGTTCCCATGGTCCGCGCCTGGGTCAGGCCGGCAGCACCGAGGAAGAAGACCGTAGCCGTATTGATGGCCACGTACAGGGATTCAAAGCCCATGATGGAGGGCGTGAGGATTCGGTTGTTGGTCACCGTGTGGAAAGCCACCGTGGCGACTGCTTGGCACACGGCGACAACCGCCATGGCGGTCACCGCATCAGCGCGGCGACGCGCAATGAGCCACCACTTCCGGGTCCCAAAGTCCATGGGGTTGTCATAGGCCAAAAGGCCGAAGGCAAAAACCAGCCCAGCGATGATCAAAGCACCGAGGATGATCCAGTACTTTCGCGCCGCAGCTGCAGACTGGAAGCTGCCCACGTTTCGCCGGGCTCGTGAAACTTGCACAGCTTCCTTCGTCGCAGGGATAGAGATACTCACACTCACTTGGTCGACCTCACGATCAAGACGACGAAAACGATAGCACCCACAACGCCCAGGATGACCGATACTGGCATCTCAAACGGGGCAATGATGATTCGGCCAATCAGGTCGCACAAGGTCACCGTGGCGATGCCGAGCAGGCAGACCCACGGAAGATTGGAGCGCAGATCATCGCCGCGCACCATGCTCACCACATTGGGCACGATGAGGCCCAAGAAAGGCAGGGTGCCAACGACGACGGTGACCACGCCCGTCGCCACCGCGATGAGGCCGGTTCCCAGCAGGATCATCCGCTGGTAATTCAGGCCGATATTGGTGGCGATGTCCTCCCCTAGCCCGGCGACGGTGAGTTTATCCGCGTAGAAATACACCGCCAGCAAAACCAGCAGCACGATCCACAGGACTTCGTATTGCCCCTCATAGACAGAGGTAAAGGATCCCATGAACCAGATGCCGAGCTGCTGCAAGGTATCCGTCGCTAGCGCTACGTAGGACGACACCGCACTAACGACAGCGCCCAGCATAATGCCGATGATCGGCACGATGAGTGAAGAGCGCAGTGCCACGCGACGCAGGAACGCGAAAAACACCATGGTGCCCACGAAAGCGAAGAGCACCGAAATGATCATCTTCACCAGTACCGATGCATGCGGGAAGAGGATTAGGGAAAAGAGCAGGCCCAATCCGGCCCACTCGGTAGTTCCCGTCGTCGTGGGTTCCACGAAGCGGTTTTGAGTCAGCAGCTGCATAACCAAACCGCTCATTGCCATCGCAGCGCCCGCCAAAACGAGCGCCACGGTACGCGGTATGCGGGTGGTGAAGAACATCTCCCAGCCGTCCTCATTATCGAGGATGCTGTACTCGCCCACCATGAGGGAAAGGAGGAGTAGCGCGACGACGCCAAGTACGCCAAGGCCCAGCTTCCAGGTCAGCACAGAACCGCGCGAACTGCGCTTGTTCGCGGCTGGCCGCTGGGACGCAGCGCTACTCTTCACCGTCACGTTGTGAATCTTCTCCTTCGCTAACGCAGAACTGTTTAGGCTTGGGCCTTCTCGAAGGCGTCGGCAAGCGCGTTCAAGATCTCGGTGTAGGTAATGATGGACTCATCAATGTAGGTGTCATTCGGCGCCACGTAAACGTTGCCGTCCTTTACCGCGCTCACGCTCTTCAGCGCCGCATTGTCCTTGACCAGCTTCTCACCCGGGGTGACCTGCTCGCCTTCCTTGGAAATGGCAGCGTCGCGGTCCATAACGAGGATCCAATCCGGGTTGGACTGAGCAATCGCCTCGACGGAAATATCATCGCCCTCGTGGTCGTCAGAAGCATTGTCGACCTCTAGGGCCGGGGTCAGGCCGAGCAAGTCGAAGACCGGCCCATACACGCGCCCGATGCCAGGAGCGATGTAGCCGATTTCACCACCGGAGGTATTCACGGCCATCACCTTCTGCTCAGGGTCATAGGCCTTCTTGGCACGCTCGGCGGCAGCGTCGAAGTCCGCGATGAGCTTTTCGGCGTCTTCCTCGTGGCCAAAGACCTGGCCCAGCGCCTCGGTGTGGCGCTTGAGCTCTTCGAAGAAGTCCTTGTCATCGCGCGGCTCGAAGTCAACAACTGGAACATCTTCGAGCAGCTTCTCGATGTCCTCCTGGTGCTGCTCGAAACGCTGGCCGTTCCACACCACGTCCGGCTCCGCTGCGACGAGGCTTTCCAGATCCGGTTCCTTATGGGAGCCCAGATCAACCTCGACGGTGTCCTTGTTGTAGGTATCACGCAGGGACTTCGGCACCAGCGGAAGCGGCGCGGCGGCAAGGTCGATATCCCACTGAGCCAGAACGGAGAAAGCGCGGTTATCCGTCACCGCGGGGTTCTCTACCGGCAGCGCGACCTCCTTCGAACCAAAGTTATCCTCCAGCGTAATCGTGGAGGAGTCCGCGGCTGCGGAGTTGGTCGGCTCAGCAGAATCCTGGGATTGGTTTGCGGAGCAACCCGTTAGAGCGAGCGCAGCCACGGAGAGGGTGGCGGCAACTTTGGTGACGGTCGCGCCTGCGGCACGGCGAGAAAGAGTAAACATAGTTTCCTTGCATATTAGGTGTGGCTAACCACAGCTGGCAAATAATGTCAGCGCATAACCTAACCTATGTAAGGCTTACCTTTCAAGCACACAATTGTTTCTTAATTCATCACGGGGGTACGCATACGCTGGGCGACGCCCCGTGACGTGCCATTACAAGGACGTGGCCCGCTACCCCTTCTCCGCGATGAGATCGGTCACCGATACGGGCCCTTCCCTATCAAAGTCTTCCTGCGCCGCGCGGCGAAAGTCCGAGTCCGCCAAGAAATCTAGCGCTACTTGCGCCAACCCGGCAGCCGAATCGACAGCCGCATCCACCGCCTGCGGCGTGGCCGCCCAGCGGGCGAAGTCCTCGGTATGCAAGGCCACGTCGGTAGGCGAAACCTGCACCATCGGGTGCAAACCCGGAACGAGGTGGGAGACGTTGCCGAAGTCCGTCGAGGCAGCCACCGTATCCGGAACCGTCCCCGCCGGCAGCGCAGTGCGCCCCCGGCGCGCTTGCGTCGCCGTCCAGCGGTCCACCAGCGCCGCATTGTTGCGCACGGGCAGCGTCATCGGATGCTCGTCCCAATCCACATCCACCTCAACGCCGGCCATGAGCGCTGCACCCTGGACGATGTCTTCCACCCTGGCGGACAGATCCATGAGCGTGCGCGTTCCCAACGAGCGCACGTAAATAGTCATCTCCGCCTCGCTCGGAATAATGGAAGGGCGATCGCCACCGCTCATGATGGCGTGCACGCGATCCGAAGGCGGCATCTGCTGCCGCATAAGCCCAATCCCCTGGTAGGCCAAGCTCGCAGCGTCTAGGGCGTTGCGCCCCATAAAGGGCTGGGAGCTCGCATGTGCAGCCACACCACGAAATGTCACACGCAAGATGCGGCGGCCTACCCAGGCGTGCGCGCCGATGTCATAACCAAAGCCATGGATCATCACTGCGGCATCCACGCCGTCGAGGCTGCCTCCGCGAATCATGTATTCCTTGCCTGAATGACCTTCCTCCGCAGGGGTTCCCTGGAGAAGTATGCGGCCGGATAAGGAAGGGGTGGCGTCGTCCAGCACGGCAGTAGCCGCCAAGAATCCAGTAACACCCGCCGCGGCGATGACATTGTGCCCACACGCGTGCCCAATATGCGGCAGGGCATCATATTCCGCCAGGATGGCCACGGTGGGATGCTGCCCGGGATCGAAATCCGGGCTCTGCCACGAGGCTTCGAACGCGGTCTCCACACCATAGACCCCGCGGCGCGTGGAAAAACCATGCTCCTCCACGAGGTCCGCGAGTACCGCCATGGAGCGATGCTCCTCAAAAGCGGTTTCGGGGTGGGCGTGCAGATCCGCAACGATGTGCGCTGCCTGCTCCCGCAGGGCATCTGCCTGTGCTGCAGCAGCGTCCCAGAGCCGCGATTGGCCCGGGTAGTCCTCTCCGTGCTTTTCCGGTGGGGCGGCGGACGCCACGCGCTTGGCGACGCCCTCCTCCATCGCCTCCAAATACGCTGTCGACGGATTGTTGCGTTCGTCCATTCGATTAACCAATCATGACGTTGTTGCCCGGTCCCAGCGGAAGATCCACATAGAACCAGATGGCCAGCAGAATTGCCCAAGCGGTAAAGAACGGGATAACGAAGGGCACGAGGCGCGACATCAGTGTTCCCAGGCCCGCCCCGCGCTCATAGCGCTGGAGGAAGCCAAGCATGACGATCATGTACGGGTTCAGCGGGGTGATGATCTGGGTCGCGGAATCACCAACGCGGAACGCACCCTGAATGAAGGCCGGTTCATAACCCAGCAGGGCAAACATCGGAACGAAGACCGCTGCCATGAGCGTCCACATGGAAGAACCGGAAATGATCAGCAGGTTCAGGCAGGACGCGAGCGCAATGAAGGCGAAAATGGCTGGGAAGCCGGTAAGCCCGATGGATTCGAGGAAGGCCGCACCCTTCACAGCAGTGAAGGTACCGATACCGGTCCACGCAAAGAGCGCCACGAACTGACCCAGGATGAAGGCCAGAATAAGGAAGCTCATCATGTCTTTGAGAGCACCGATCATCATGTTCACGACGTCGGTGATCCCCTTGACCGTGCCCACAACCTTGCCGTAGACCACGCCAAGCACCAAGAAGTAGGCGAAAACGATGAAGACGATGGAATTCAGCAGCGGGGACTTGGGCAAGAAGCTGCCCTCTTCATTGCGCCACGGCGATTCCGGCAGAAGGACTGCGAAGAGGATGATGGCGGTGAGGATGACCGTGGCCACACCGGACCAGATGAGGCCCTTGGATTCGGCCGGGCGCAGTTCAGCGGTGAGCTCCTCGCCGTTTTCATCGCGGTCACCACGCTCAGCGGCGTCCTCGGGATCAATATCTTCCTCAGTGGGAACTTCCTGCTGCCACATGCGCGGCTCGATGACCTTGTCGATGATGAAACCAGCCAGCACACCCAGCACGATGGAGGAGGCCACGTTGAAGTAGTAATTCGACATGGCGTTTACCGGCGCAAAGTCAGTATTCGGCAGGGTATCCATGACCGCGGTGGTAATACCGGCAAAGAGCGCATCCAAGGAAGTCGGCACCAAGGATGTGGAATAGCCAGCGCCCACGGCGGCGAAGCCACCAATCAGGCCAGCCACTGGGTGGCGGCCCGCGGCTTTGAAGACCATCGCCGCCAGCGGCGGGACGATGACGAAGGCGGCATCCGCCATGACCGAAGCGGTCACGCCGATGACGCCGACTGCATAGGGCAGCAGCCACGGCTTCGCAGAACCGAAGAGCTTACGGATGAGCGCCGAGAGCATGCCGGAGCGCTCCGCCACACCTACCGCCAGCATGATGGGAAGTACCGTCACCAGCGGCGGAAAGTTGATATAGTTCTCCCCCATTGTCGTGGTGAACCAGGTCAGCCCCTCACCGGTGAACAGGCCTTTAACTGGCTGAATTTCATCGCTACCGGGAATCTTAATTTCCACGCCCATCTTCGCCATGATGGTGGAAAGCACGCCTGTGATCAGGAAGAGGACCAGGAAGATGGTGAAGGGCTCCGGCAGCTTGTTGCCGATGTATTCGACACCATTAAGGAACTTATCCAGCATTCCCCCACTGGATTGTTGGCTCTGCTTTTGCTCAGCCTTTGCGGGATTCGTCTTCGGCTTTTCCGCGGTGCCAGCGCCGCCTTGTGGCGCCGTATTGGATGGGCTGTTCATGGGTACTCCTGTCGTAGGGGTCAGTCCCAGTGCTCCACGTCACACTGTTGGGGAAAGGCTACCACGGGAATGTAACTTGGGTAACAAATATTTTCCTTCTTCGTCACATTTTCCCGGCCAGCCGTCCTCCGCTTTCGCCCCGCGCCCCTACACCCCTCACGGGATTCTCATTACGCTCACTGCAAATAGCGCCCCAAAATCGACGCCGTTTTTAGCCCCTTATCTACCGTGAACAACACTGAGAGGTGTCCATTAGCCCTGAGTTGGCAATGATGCTCGCTTTTCACGATTTTGTTGGAGACTATCTGCGCTCCCAACGGACTTCGCCGTCAACGACCTGTGCCGTGGGGCTCATCCCTGCATAGGCAGCGACATGCTGTGAGGCTAAGTGCTCGGGATGGATATGAGCGATGAGATGCGTAATGCCTCGCTCCGCAAGATAAGCGCTAAGCAGTTTCACGGCTTCCTTGGCGTATCCATGCCCCTGCCACTGTTTCCCAATCACCCATGCGATCTCCGTCGCATCACCGCTGCGGGGCACAGTCGCCTGGACGTAACCTATCGGTTGCTTACTCGAACCGAGGGTGACGATGAGATTGATCCATTCTTCGGTACCGTCGCTCGAGCCGCCTCGGGTTTGGAACGCGTACCGTCGCGCAAGCTCATCAGCAGAAGGCGGCTCACCACCCGTAAACGTGTACAGGGCACGGCTGGAAAGCACAGTAGCCATCTCGGTAGCATCCTCGACACGAAGCGGCCTTAAGTCGATAGGCATCTTTATCGCCATAGTTCACCACGCAAGATTTGATCAGTCACTAGAACATTAACGCTTCTGCTGACGACGAAGTTCCGAGCGCCCTCTCACCAAGAGCGCTTTTCACCCATCGCTACACTCACGGTAAATAGTGGCCCAAAATCGACCGTTTTTAGCACCTTATCTACCGTGAGCGTCGTCGGCTTCCCAGACGTCACTCCCCGCATTCAGCGTCGTCAACGCTCGAGGGCACCAGCCCATAAAGCCGGGCGAAAGGATCCCACTCGCAATCGCGATGCGGCTCGAATTCCGCAAAGTTGGCAGCGTCGATGGCAACAGCTTCGGAGCTGAGGTACTCAATGAGTGCGACCGTCATATCCATCCCCGCCGCCACGCCTGAGGAAGTCCACCGATTACGGTCCTGCACCCACCGCGCCTTGGGCTTCCAAATCACGGACTCCCCGAAGGAGCTCGCCCACGCAAAGGCACGCTTGTTGCTCGTCGCGGCGTAGCCTTCCAAAAGCCCCGCTGCCGCCAAGACCGCAGAACCCGTGCACACGGAGGCAACCCACGGTGCTTGTGCGCCCAACCCACGAAGCCACGACAGAAAAGATTCGTCCCCTACGAGCTGCCGGGTTCCTTTACCGCCGGGAACGAGGAGAGCGTCGGTCAGCCCAATCTGCCCATAAGAAATCGTCGGCACCACTTCCACGCCCTGCGAGCTTGCAACTGGCTCGCCCGTCGGCCCGGCGAAAACCACGGTGATGTCAGGCACCGCTTGAAGCAGCTGGACGGGTCCGAAGACGTCGAGAAGCTCAAAGCCTTCAAACAAGACGACAGCGATGCGGAGAGATTCGGTATCCATGCGGCCATCCTAAAGCAGGCCCTATGAGCACGGACGAGCATCTGGGACCCGGGTTCAATTCCCGGCGGCTCCACACACGAAGAGACCCCAGATAGAACGCTTTCTAACTGGGGATTTTGGCGGAGCAGCCTTAGACCGTGACAATCTGCTGATGGGGCGCTACCCTGGTTGTTGATACGTCACCAATAGGAGTGTTTAGCCAATGAAAGCATTCGGATTCTTAAGCTTCGGACACTACGCCTTCGGCGGCCAGCGTGGACCGTCCGCCGAAAAAGTCGCGAAGATCCACCTGGAAATCGCCCAGGCTGCAGATGAGATCGGCGTGAACAACGCGTCTTTCCGCGTCCACCACTTCGTACCGCAAGCCTCAGCCCCCATGCCGCTACTCGGCGCAGTCGCCGCCACCACCAAGAACATCGAGGTGGGTACCGGCGTGATCGACATGCGCTACGAAAACCCACTTTACCTCGCCGAAGAGGCCGCCTCCCTCTACCAGCTCTCCGGCGGCCGCGTGGCCCTGGGTGTCTCTCGCGGCGCCCCGGAGGTTGCCGAGCGCGGTTGGGAGGCTTTCGGCTACAAGGGCGAGGCCCCCAACGGCGCGGACGTGGCGCGCGACCACCTCGAGGCGTTCATGGCCGCGGTGGACGGCAACGGGTTTGCCACCGCCGCACCCCTAGACCGCCAGTACCCAAATATGTTTCAGCCAGGCTCCACCCTCCCCGTCTTCCCCACGGCATCTGAGCTGCGCAAGCACATCTTCTACGGCTCCGGCACTCACACTTCGGCAGAGCAGACCGCGAAGGACGGGCTGAACTTGATGTCTTCCACCCTGGTTTCCGAGACCACCGCCGCGACCTTGGGTGAGATCCAGGCGGACCAGATCAGCCGCTACCGTGCCACATGGAAGGAAGCGGGCCACGACTGGACCCCGCGCGTGTCCGTCTCCCGTTCCATCTTCCCCATCGTGGACGGCGCCGATATGCAGCGTTTCGTCATGCACGCCTCCGGCTCCGACCAAGTAGGCGTGCTGCCCGACGCCGGCGCTTCCACATTCGGCCGCACGTATGCCGCCGAGCCTGACAAGCTCATCGAGCAGCTCAAGGCCGACTCGGCCGTGATGTCCGCCGACACCCTGCTGATCACCATCCCGACCGGCATGGGTGTGGACGTCAACGTGAAGATTCTCGAAAACTTCGCAACCCATGTCGCCCCTGCGCTGGGCTGGCAGCCAAATACCGAGGGCCCGGTCACCGGTTACCCGATCGACTAATCCGCCCCCTTCACACAAGAAACCCGCTGGCCGTTATGGCCAGCGGGTTTGCTGCTATTTGTGGAGCCGCCGGGAATTGAACCCGGGTCCTTCGTCACCTCGCCAGGGCTTCTCCGTGCGCAGTCTGCACAGGATCTCTACTCGGCCCTCCGGCTCGGGCAAACTCGCTCCGGATGATGGGCCCAGTTGCTCTTAAAGTCCCCAACCGGCCGAACAACAAACCGGTCAGGCAAGTTCCCTAGTCGATGCCAGGATCTAGGTCAGGAACCAAACCTAGGCTGACAGACACGCGTCGCTGAAATTAGGCAGCGAGGGCGTAGTCACGCTGAGAGTTCTTCTCTGCGTTTATTAGTTGCTACGACGCTTAACGGTGGTCTCTAGCCTGCACCGGCACGCTTCCCCTGGCTCAATGTACGAAGTCGAAACCATGTCGACCCCTCGATTACACATTGCTGTGAAAGCTGCGCAGCACGCGCCTTTGCGCGCCCTACGGTTCGTTCAACGCTACTGCACCCGCCCCTATTCCCGCAAGCTTCACCCCAGGCCACGTGAGGCATAGCTTTCATAAGCACCCCCTTGTGATTAACATCAACTTAAACGCTGTTAAGGTGTGTGAGTCCTATTCACCTACTTTGTTAAAGGCTGCAAAGTGAGCGCAACCACCGAAACCTCTAGCTCCCAAGAAACCGCCCACCATCAAGCGAGCAATACCGAATGGGCCATCTCCCTCTTTGGTACCGCCGTGGGCGCCGGCATTTTGTTCCTTCCCATCAACGCCGGCAGCTTCGGCTTCTGGCCGCTACTCGTGGCAACCATCCTGATCGGCCCGATGACGTACTTCTCCCACCGCGGGCTCGCCCGCATGATTTGTGCGTCGCCACGCCAGGGTGAGGACATCACCGCGGTGGTCACGGACTACTTCGGCAAAAGCGCAGGATTTATCATCTCGGTGGTTTATTTCTGCGCAATTTTCCCCATCGTCCTCATTTATGGCGTTTCGATCACCAATACGGTTGATAGTTTCATCGTCAACCAGCTACACGGGCCCTCGGTTCCGCGTCCTCTATTGTCGTTCCTCCTCGTGGGCATCATGACCATCGTCTTCACCTTTGGCCAACGCATGGTGCTCGCCGTCACGCAGTTCCTGGTGTATCCGCTGATCTTCTGTCTCGGCGCGCTGTCCATTTATCTCATCCCGCGCTGGGATATCGCCTCCTTCATGGAAGTTGGCAACAATGATTGGCGCGTCGTCGGTGCTGTCGCCCTCATCATCCCCGTGTTGGTTTTCTCCTTTAACCACTCCCCCGCCATCTCTCAGTTTTCCTTGGCTATGGTCGCTGCACACGGCCGCGAGAAGAGCTCCGAGAATGCGTCGCGCGCGCTGGCGCTGACAGCGATTCTGCTCACCGTGTTCACCATGTTCTTCGTGTGGTCGTGCACCCTCACGCTCGGTGCAGACGGGCTCGCGGAGGCCCGCGAGCAGAACCTGCCGGTCTTGTCCTACTTGGCCAACGTCACCGGCGTTCCGGTCTTGGCCTTCCTTTCCCCCATCATCGCGATGATCGCCATCATCTCCTCCTACTTCGGCCACGTGTTGGGGGCCACCGAGGGCGGCAACTTCCTGCTGCGCAGCGCCGCACCGCACGCTACGGCGAAGCTCTCGGAAAAGCAGCTCAATTCCATCATGCACGGCATCATCTTCGTGGCCGCGTGGGTTGTCGCGATCATCGATCCATCGATCCTGGGGCTTATCGAAGCCATCGGTGGCCCCTTCATCGCCTCGATCCTCTACCTGCTGCCGATGTATGCCATCCACCGCATCGATGCTCTCAAGCAATTCCGCGGCCGCCCCAGCAACGTGTTCGTCGTCGTCACGGGCCTCATCGCCGTAGGCGCCACCATTTGGGGACTATTCGCCTAGCTCTCCTCTAACCACGCCTTCAACACAGTGGCGTGGTTGACCTCGCGGTCCTTGGCAGCAAAGAGGAGGGTGACGTCGCCAAGCTCAGCAAGGTGGCGCAGTTGTTCCAGCTCCTCGCTGTCATTCGCGTCGAGCTCCGCGCGGTAACGCCGGGCAAACTCTTCGAAAGCATCGACATCGTGCCCCCACCACTTACGCAACCCCGGACTGGGCGCGACATCCTTGAACCAGTGGTCATAGGGCAGGCGCTCCTTGGCCACGCCACGGGGCCAGAGCTTATCGACGAGCACCGCTACCCCACGCGGTTGCTCCTCGCCCCGAATAACGTCATGAACCTTGGCCGTATAAATCATGGCTCCCAGGTTAGGCGTTGATCCCCTTGACGCGGCGACCCAGCTCGCGGGTAATGTCGCGGTCCTGGTCACGGCGCTTAATTGCTTCACGCTTGTCATAGTCCTGTTTACCCTTGGCCAGGCCGAGTTCACACTTGGCGCGTCCGTCCTTCAGGTAGACCTTGAGCGGGATCAGGGTCTTGTTGCCGTCGCGCACCTGCCCCATGAGTTTGTCTATCTCCCTGCGGTGCAAGAGAAGCTTACGCGTGCGCTTGGGCGAGTGATTCGTCCACGTTCCCTGGGAGTACTCCGGGATGTGGAGATTGCGGATGTAGACTTCGCCGTCGTCAATAGTGGCGAAGGCATCCGCCAGGGAAATCTTGCCTTCGCGCATCGATTTGATTTCGGTGCCCACGAGCACCATGCCGCATTCCAGGGTGTCGAGGATGGTGTAGTCGTGGCGGGCACGTCGGTTGGTGGCCAGGGTCGAGTTATTGTCGACGGCCGCCTTTTTCTTCTTTGCCTTCTTCGCCATAGTTCGGACTATATTACGCTACTGCCAGGCAAAATCCACATCGCCCCTGCAGCTCTAGGTCCGCACGTAGGCGCGCATCGTTACCTGTGCGGTCAGCGCAGCACACACAATTGCCACAAGCCCGACGATGGGCAGCGCCGTCCAGACGTCCCCAGAGGTCACCGGGGCTAGAAGCTGGTTGTGGTACAGGTCGTTGAGGGCGGGATCGAGCACGGTGTTCTTGCCCAGGATGACGCCAATACCGGCGAGGACAACGCCGCCGACAGCACCGAGGACTGCTTCCATGATGAAGGGCGCGTGAGTAACCCACCGCGAGGCACCGACGATGCGCATAATCGCGGTCTCTCGCTGACGCTGATAGGCGGCGATCTGCACCATGTTCGCAATCAACATGATGGCTGCAAGCGCCATGACCGCGGCAAGGATGAAGGTGGCATTCCGGATGGCGTCCAAGTTGCCAGCGGCGCTGCGAACCTCCTCCTGCTGGTCGACGATGTCGCTGACAGCAGGGTCGGAAGCAATGGTGTCGATAGGCGCGGTATCCGTCGGGTCCTTCAACCGCACGTGGAAGGCAGCCGGCAGCGCATCCGGGGAGGTTTCCTCAACCATGACCGGATCGGTGTCCTTGAACAGCTCCACGAAGCGCTGATAGGAATCCTCGCGGTTGCGGTAGCTCACGGACTCAATGTCCTCATCCGCTTCCAGTTTCTTCTTCAGCCCGGCACACGCGGCATCCTTACACTCCGGATCGTTGGCTGAAATCTCCTCATTGAGCTGGACCATGACCTCGACACGCTCGAGGTAGATGTCCTTGGTGTCATTGGTCATCTGGGTGACCAAGACGCCGGCCACCACCAACGCCACCGAAATGGCGGTGGTAATCACCATGGCGATAGTCATGGTGATGTTGCGCCCGAGCCCCTTAAAGGCTTCCCTGAAAACAAAGCCTAGATTCACCTAGACCGCCTCCCCGTACATTGCGTTCTTCTCGTCACGCACGAGCGTGCCGTTGTGCAGCTCGATGACGCGCTGGCGGGCCTCGTTGACCGCGCGCGCGTTGTGCGTCGACATCACCACTGTGGTTCCGTGGCGATTGATCTTGGTGAGCAAGGCCATGATCTCCGCGGCAGTGGAGGGATCGAGGTTGCCCGTGGGTTCGTCGGCAAGCAGCAGCTTGGGGCGGTTGACAAAGGCCCTCGCAATCGCTACGCGCTGCTGCTCGCCACCGGAAAGCTCGTGCGGCATGCGGTGCTGCTTGGCGCCTAGGCCGACCATGTCGAGGACCTCGGGCACTTGCTTGGCAATCCGCGCCTTGCGTTTGCCGATGACCTCGAGGGCAAAGGCGACGTTGTCGTAGACGTTGAGCTTAGGCAGGAGCCGGAAATCCTGGAAGACGTAGCCGATGGATTGGCGCAGGCTATTGACCTCGCGGCCTTTCAACGTGTTGACGTGGAAGTCCCCGAAGTAGATGTCTCCCGAGCTCACATTGGTTTCGCGCACCATGAGCTGGAGGAAGGTCGACTTGCCGGAGCCGGACGGGCCGATGAGGAAGACGAATTCGCCGTCCTCAATCTCAAAGGACACGTTGTCCAGCGCGGGCCTAGTGGAGGTCGGATAGACCTTGGACACATTCTCGAAAGTGATCACTTAAGCCACATTAGCAACATTTGCCACTCGGGCCTAGGCCTCCTGCTGCGCCATGCGCCACCGGATTCCGGATTCCAGGAAGCCATCGATATCTCCGTCCAAGACCTTGGAGGGATCCCCTACCTCGTAATTCGTCCGCAGATCCTTGACCATCTGGTACGGATGCAGCACATAAGAGCGCATCTGGTTGCCCCAGGATGCATTGCCACCGGCGCCCAGCGCATCAAGCTCCGCGCGCTCCTCCTGACGCTTGCGCTCCAACAGCTTCGCCTGCAGCACGCGCATGGCAGAGGCCTTGTTCTGGATCTGGGACTTCTCATTCTGACAGGTCACCACGATTCCCGTCGGGATGTGTGTCAGGCGCACCGCCGAGTCCGTCGTATTCACGGACTGACCACCAGGACCCGAAGAGCGGTAGACATCCACGCGCACCTCCGAATCCGGAACCTCGATGGAGTCAGTCTGCTCCACCACCGGCAGCACCTCCACCTCCGCGAAGGAGGTCTGGCGGCGGCCTTGGTTATCAAAAGGCGAGATGCGCACGAGGCGGTGCGCACCCTGTTCCACGGAGAGCTGGCCATACATGTATTCGCCGTGCACCACGAAGGTGGCAGACTTGATACCGGCCTCTTCGGCATAGGAAATGTCATAGACATCGACCTTGTGTCCGTGCTTTTCCGCCCAGCGCGTGTACATACGCATGAGCATCTCCGCCCAGTCCGCCGCATCCACGCCCCCCGCGCCGGAGCGGATGTTGATGACGGCCTCGCGCTCGTCATACTCGCCGGAGAGCATCGTAGTTACCTCAAGCGCCTCGATGGCCGCGCCAAGCTCTTTCAGTTCTGTGTCCACGAGTTCCTTGGAGGCTTCATCGCCCTCCTCCTCCGCCAGCTCGGACATGACCGGAAGGTCCTCGATCCGCCCCCGCAGGGAATTCAGCTTGCGCAGTTTTGCCTGCTGCGCTGAGAGCTCCGAGGTCACCTTCTGCGCATGGTCTGGGTCGTCCCACAGCGACGGATCCCCCGCCTGAGCCTCGAGTTCGCGCACGCGCTCGGACACCGCCTCCGGGTCCATCACCTTTTCAATGGAGGTCAAAGTGGCGCTGAGTTCCTCAAGACGAGCTGTTTGTTCCGGACGCATAACCCCCTACTTTACTTATTCTTTCTCCCTGATTAGCCATCGGCCGCGTTTAGCGCGACAATAGGCGGCATGAGTGACCAGCCAAGCCTCACCGAGATGATCGATGCCATCATCAAAACCTTCATCGTCGCCCACGCGGACGATACCGATGCCCACCTAGCACAGGCCCTTGTCTATAACGCAGGCCGCCTGGCCTGGCGCCTGCGCGAGCAGGGTGTCGACGTAGAGCAAAAGACCTCCGTCTCCGATGTCGTCACCGATGCGGACTTCGCCGCCGAGCGTTTCGTCGCCGGCGTGCTCGAAGCCCTGCGCGGCGAGGACGGCATCGTGGGCGAGGAGGGCGCCAACCGCGACTCGGCCTCCGGCCGGACCTGGGTCATCGATCCCGTCGATGGCACCTACAACTTCGCCTCGGGCGCCGATTACTGGTGCTCTGCGCTCGCGCTTGTCGACGCTGAAGGAGTCATCCTCGGCGCCGTCCACCGCCCCGCCATGGGCTACACGTGGTTTGGTGGCCGTGACTTCCCCACCAGCCTGGATGGCAAGGACGTCACCAAGCTCACCGACGCCCCCGCCGACAAGCTGTGCTTGTCGACGTACCTGCACCCCACCTCCATCACGGATCCCGCCATCGCCTCCGCTTGGGAGAAGGTGGCCCCGCACTTTGCCACCGTGCGCATGCTAGGCGCAGGGTCCGTGGACCTCTCCTGCGTGGCGGATGGCACGTGGGGAGCATGGATGCAGCATTCCGTGAAGGATTGGGATTGGTATCCGGGCCAAGCGCTGGTGCTCGCAGCAGGCGGCGCGGCGCGCAAGGTTGAAGCCGGCGGTGTGGAATGGTGTATCGCGGGCAATAAACAGGTAGTTGATCAGATGGAGGAATGGCTCCGTGGGTAAGTACAAAGAAGACCTCGGCTTGGCCTTGGAGATGGCCGGGCATGCGGATGCCATCACGATGCACCGCTTTGAGGCAGCAGACCTGTCAGTCAAGGAGAAGCCGGACATGACTCCGGTATGCGACGCCGACCTGGCCTGCGAAAAGGCCATCCGCGAGGCGCTGAAACGCTCACGCCCGCGCGATGAAGTTCTGGGCGAAGAATTCGGCGGCGAGGCCTGCTTCGAGGGCCGCCAGTGGGTTATCGATCCCATCGATGGCACGAAGAATTTCGTGCGCGGCGTCCCCGTCTGGGCCACGCTGATCTCACTACTGGAGGACGGCGAGCCGGTGGTTTCCGTCATTTCTGCCCCGGCCCTGCGCCGCCGCTGGTATGCGGCCAAGGGGGGCGGCGCCTACCGTGTCTTCGGCGGGGAGCCCAAGCGCCTTCGCGTCTCCGAGGTCTCCGACTTGGCGGATGCCTCCCTTGCTATGAGTTCCTTGTCCGGTTGGGGCTCAAGCCGCGATGCTTTCGTGTCCTTGACGGACAAGGTATGGCGTCTGCGCGGCTACGGCGACTTCTGGAATTACTGCCTCGTGGCCGAGGGTGCCGTCGACATCGCCGCCGAACCCGAGGTCTCCTTGTGGGACTTGGCCGCTCCGGCGCTCCTCGTCACCGAGGCCGGTGGCCGCTTCACCAACGTTCGCGGTGAAGATGGGCCCCACGGCGGCTCAGCGCTTGCCTCCAACGGCAAGCTTCATGACGTCGCCCTCTCCGCCCTCTCCTAACTCCCCTGCGGCACCGCAGCGCGGCGCCGCACGCCAGCGTCATTCCCCAGCGTCGCGCCCGGTGACGCTTCGATCAAATAAGGCCCCAGATCTTTAAAGATCTGGGGCACTATTTGTTAGAAACGTACTCTCCCGGCCACGCGCCCACGGCTCCGTGACCGGTTTCGCAGTGGTGGTTAGTTCTCCGGAAGCGCGAAACCGGAACCTACGCCCTCGCGGCGGTTCAGATCCGCGATGATGGCATCGGTGTTAGACACAACCGTGGGGTTGTGCAGCGCGCCCTGCCACGGAGTGTGGCACGACGGCAACCCCGGAATCAGGCCGCGGGATACCGAGCCGACGATGCGGCCGTTGCGGAAGACCGGAGCGCCGGAGTCTCCAACCATGGCGCACACCTGGTTGACGGTGACGCGCTCGGTGTGCTGGAAGGTCATGCCACAGGTACGGCCGGTGGCCACGCCGCTCTTGCAGGTGATATCGCCCGGCTGGGTGGTGCCACCAACCCCATTAGCGGTCACGCCGTTGTAGCTACGGGACACCTCGGCCTTGGAGCCGAACTCGATGAGCGAATAATCCAGCTGCTCATTCTTTGACACCACGGTGCCGGTCGGGCCAACCTGCCAGGAGTCTGCCGAAGAGACCGGATCGCCGACATTTCCGCAGTGACCAGCGGTAATACCGACTTTGCGGCCTTCCGCATCGGTGCCGGCTGCCGTCAGCGTGCACATGGTGTCCTCATGGATGTAGAGCGGGGTACCCGGGCCGTAGAGGGATTTACCCTCGGTCATCGCGACATTGGATTCCTCAGGAATCTGGGGCGCGTCATAGTAGGAACCAGGCACTCGGTGCAGGACATAGTCCGCCTGCGGTTTACCGGCAGCGATCTTGGAAAACAGGTCATTCTTCCACGCATAGTTCGGATCAGTGCCCTGTGGCACGAATTCCGGCTGCGTGGCCTCCTCCAGCAATCCGATGGGGGCAGGATTCGTCAGCGGTTCACCCGTTTTGGCGTCGACACCAGCGTAGTCCTGCGGTGCTGCCGGAACCGGTAACTGGGTATCCAGGTTCGCTTGCCCCGCAAGGCGCTGCGCCGCAGGGGAATTCACGGCCCCAGCAACCGCCTGGGACGCATCCTTCGACGCCGCTGCGGCGGCGCCGTTGACTGTTGAATCGACGGAGTCTGTCAGCTCCTTGTCCACGGGCATGGTCTCAATGCCCACGGACTGCAGATCCTCGCGTACCTGATCAACAAAACCTGCCGAATCAATCTCCGGGATTGTGGGGAGTTCCTGGGCACCCGCCGCTGGGTTACCCAGGAAGAACGCACCTGTGAAAGCCGAGCCCACGAGGACTTTCTTAAGGTGCGGAATTTTTCGCATATTGAGCAATTCCTCTTTCACTTCTTCTCGTAATGGTCTATAAGACTTCCCCTATGATGGCACGTGCCATGGACGGCCGTTTTCTAACGTGTGTGACTGTGTCCAACCCGTTACATTACTGACAGTTTTCGGGTGCCCCCTCTCTTTCTTCACCGCTCTCCGCACCCCGCGCAGACCTACTATGGAGGCATGTCTGAGACCTCCACTTCGCCCTCATCTCCCGCAGACATTACTGAAATCGTAGCCGTTATCCTCCGCGATAATCACGGTCGCGTTCTCGTCCTCCGCGCCACCTCTACCCCAGAATTCGTCCTGCCTTTCGGCTCCATCGATGACACGATCAACCCCGCCAAGGCCGCCCAGCTCATCGCCCACGAGGCCGTGCGCGCCGCGGTCGACATATCGAAGCTTCGCCGCCTGGCCACGTATATCTCACCGGCGGCTAACAGCGCCCCACACAACATCCACGCACACGTCTATGTCTACGAGGAAGAAATCTCCGTCGCGCATCCAGACAAGGAGATTGCGGAGCTAGCGTGGGTCGATCCCGCTGCCCCGGATGTCGACATCGCCCCTTTGCTCAAGGAGCGCGTATTCCCCGCTTTGCAAGAACTCTAAAAGCTCAACGCCTAGACTCCGCACCATGACTACACAGCGACTACTCCCCGTTCTCGCCGCATCCCTCGCTCTAGTGCTCACCGGCTGCGTCACCGACGACAGCACTGATGGCACGCTTTCCGCTGTCTCCCCCCACCGCTCAAGCTGGGTGGAGCGATCCGTCAGCCAGTTGTCTCCACCCTCCGGGATGCCCACGACCGGCGCGATGGCCGACAGTGTGTCGTAGCGCTCTCGATCGCCCGAGGAACGAACGTCGAGGATGAGGATAAGGTCCGGCTGCACGCCGAGCGAGAGCGCCACCTCGGCGTCGCCCCAGCCCAGGGCCACGATGCGCCGCAGGGCCTCCTCGACGGTGACGTCACCGAACTTGGTGGCCACTGTGACCGGATAGGCCGCGGCGTCGCCGTCAGCCGATGCCTACTGCGCCAACGATGCCGACGATGCCGCCACCGAGTTGTCGGCCGCACCGGAATCGGGGTCCGACGAGCATGCGGCCGCACCCCAGCCGACAAGGGCGAGCGACAGGAATACCGCGGCCGAGCGACGAGTGCGGGAAGTCCGCAGAGGCATAAAAGGCCTGTCGAATTGAGAAAAGATAGCCTAACCAACATTAGGTGAACCTATCTCAAGCCGACGAACCTCCAGCAAGGAGAGACAATTCACGTACATCGTCGAAATAAGGTTATCCTTACCTACATGACATCGACGACTCTGCCGACACCGGCCGCGGGCACCCCGCGCGCCGCGGGCCACAGCAGACGACTCCTCGGCCTAGCCCTCCTCGTGGCCACACTCGTCGCCCTCGTCTTCGCCAGCCTGGCACTGGGCGCCAAGGCGACCTCCATCTCAGAGCTCACCCAGGCCTGGCCCACCGCCTGGGAGATCCTGCGCGGGCACACCGACACCGCCCAGGCCGCCGGCACCGTGGGCAGCAGCGTCGCCGAGATCGCCGGAATCCTTGCCACCATGCGCATCCCGCGCACCGTGCTCGCCATCGTCGTCGGAGCTGCGCTCGGACTAGCCGGCACACTCGTTCAAGGCCTGACCCGCAACCCGCTCGCGGACCCTGGACTACTCGGCATCAATGCGGGCGCCGCACTCTTCGTCTCGGCGGGCATCTTCCTCTTCGGACTGACGTCCATGCAGTCGCACCTTTTCCTCGCCTTCCTCGGCGCGGGCCTGGCGGCGCTGCTCGTCTTCGGGCTCTCCGCCGGCGGCATCGGTCGCGGCGACACCCTGGGCCTCGTCCTCGCGGGTTCCGCCCTGTCCGCCGTCCTCGCGGCGGCCACGTCGGCCATCGTCTACATCGATCCCAACGCGCTCGACACCCTCCGCTTCTGGCAAGCGGGGTCCGTCACCGGACGCGGCTTCGACATCATCACCCCTGCGCTCGTGCCGCTCGCCATCGGCGCGGTACTAGCGCTGGCGCTGGGCCCGACGCTCAACATCCTCAATCTGGGCGCGGAGGCCGCGCAGGCGCTGGGCACCAACGTTGCCCGCGCCAATATCCTGGGCTTCGTGGCCATCACCCTGCTGGCCGGCGCGGCCACGGCAGCCGCGGGCCCCATCGGCTTCATCGGTCTCGTGGTGCCCCACGTCGCCCGCGGCATCACCGGCCCGGACTACAAGTGGGTGACCCCCTACTCCGCGCTGGCGGGCGCCTGCCTGTTGCTCGGCGCCGACATCGTGGGCCGCCTCATCATGCGCCCCGGCGAGCTCCAGGCGGGCATCGTCATCGCGCTGCTCGGCGGGCCGGCGTTTATCTGGCTCGTCCGGCACCGAACGGTGGTGAGCCTGTAATGAAGTACCTCAGCCTCGGAAAGTTCAGCTTCCTCTACCACCCGCGCACGCAAGCCTGGACCGCGGCCATCGTGGTCGCGAGCGCGCTCGTGTGGGTCATCAGCCTCGGCATCGGCGAATTCCCCCTTAACCCCGCCGAGGTCATCGGCGTTCTGGCGGGCGGCGGAAACAAACTCGAGCGCACCGTCGTCATCGACTGGCGCCTGGCCCGCTCGCTCGTGGGTCTAGCCGTCGGCGCCGCGCTGGGGCTCTCCGGCGCCATCACGCAGCGCATCGCCCGCAACGGCCTGGCCAGCCCGGACATCCTGGGCATCAACCAGGGCGCCACCGTGGCGGCCGTGGCCATCATGGTCTTCGGAGGATCTGCCGGGGCCGGCGGGGCGTTCGGCGCCTACGTCGGCATCCCGCTCGCCGCCATGGCCGGCGGTCTCGCCACCGGCGCGGCCATCTGGATGCTGTCCCGGCGCGGCAGGGTGGATATGTTCCGCCTCGTCCTCGTGGGCATCGGCGGCAACGCCTTCCTCCACGCCCTGGTCACGTACATGTTGGCCGCCACAGATCTCAACACCGCGGCCGCGGCCAAGGTGTGGATGGTCGGCTCGCTCAACGGCTGCACCTTCGAGCACCTATGGCCCACCCTGGGCATGCTCGTGGTGTGTGGCCTAGTGCTAGCCCGCATCGCCATCGATCTGCCCGCGCTGGAGCTCGGCGAGGATTCCGCCCAAGCCCTCGGCGCCCCCTTGAAGAAGATCAACGCGGCACTGCTCATCGTCTCAGTTCTACTGGCCGCGGTGACCGTCTCCGCCGTGGGCCCGGTGGGCTTCGTGGCCTTCGTCGCCCCGCAGATCTCCGCGCGCCTGGCGCGGGTCGGGGCGCCGCCCCTGGGGACATCGGCGGCCATGGGCGCAATCATCGTGTGCGTGTCCGACCTCATCGCCCGCTGTGCCTTCGGCTGGGAGATCCCGGTGGGCATCATCACCTCGGTCATCGGCGGACCTTTCCTCATCTGGCTGCTCTGGCAGCAAACTCGAACACGAAAGTAGACGACCATGCAACGACGTAACTTCCTCAAGATCACCGCTGGCCTCGGCGTCGCCGCCTTCGCTGCGGCCTGCTCCAAACAGGAGACTGCGCCGAGCGAGCAGGCGGCCACCTCCGCGGCATCGTCCAGCGCCGCCGAGCAGCACCAGCGCGTGATCGCGCTCAACACCGGCCAGCTGGACAACCTCCTCATGCTGCGCATTCTCCCGGTGGGCGCGGCCAAGGCCAAGAACCTGGGCGTCGTCCCGGACTACATCCGCAACCGCTTCGGCTCCGACTTCGATCTGGACTCCATCGCGGACTGCGGCCTACGCGCCAACCCGGATCTGGAGACCATCGCCTCCCTGAAGCCCACCCTCATCTGCGCTAACTCGCGTACGGACGAGGCCATCCTGGAGCAGCTCAAGGCCATCGCGCCCGTCGTCACCGGTAAGGGCGGCGGCGAGAACTGGAAGCAGGACCTCCTCACCATCGCCGAGGCCGTGGGCAAGAAGGACTCCGCCGAGCCCCTCCTGGCCGAGTACGAGTCCAACGCCAAAGCCTGGGGCGAGGGCCTATCCTCCAAGCCCACCGTCTCCTTCCTGCGTTCCAAGGAAGACCAGTTCCAGCTCTACGGGGTCAACTCCATGGCGGGCTCCGTGGCCGCCGATGCCGGCCTGCCCCGCCCCGCCAACCAAAAGCAGATTGAGAAGGCTGGCCAGGACATCTCCGCCGAGCAGCTCTCCGAGGCCGACGCCGACTGGATCTTCTACGGCGTCAACGCCGGCGCCGCCGACCCCTCGCAGGCCGCCACATGGCACTCTCTCAAGGCAGTGCAGGCCAACCAGGCCGTGTCCGTGGACTACGAGTCCTGGTACATGAACGCGTCCCTGCTCTCGGCCACCATCATCCTCCAGGGTCTGAAGGACAACATCAGGTAATGAACGCTCGACTTTCCGCGCACTCCGTCTCCGTCGGTTATGGCGATACCGTCATCAGCCGCGACGTCACACTCGACATCCCCGACGGCCAGGTCACCACGCTCATCGGCGCCAACGGCTGCGGCAAGTCGACCCTC
Organism: Corynebacterium hesseae; assembly: GCF_037850265.1. Classification (NCBI taxonomy): domain Bacteria; kingdom Bacillati; phylum Actinomycetota; class Actinomycetes; order Mycobacteriales; family Corynebacteriaceae; genus Corynebacterium; species Corynebacterium hesseae. The sequence goes on along the minus strand of NZ_CP137211.1, from coordinate 793,889 downwards.
CTGCGCGGCCTGTCCCACTTGCTCCCACTGTCGGCGGGCTCCGTCACCCTCGACGGGAAGAAGCTGGGTGACTACTCCTCCCGGGAGCTAGCCACGCGCTTGTCGATGCTCCCCCAGTCCCCCATCACCCCTGCCGGCGTCACCGTCGCAGACCTCGTGGCCCGCGGCAGGCACCCGCACCAGTCCTGGCTGCAGCAGTGGTCCGCCTCCCACTCCGCCGCCGTGGACGAGGCCATGGCGCTCACCAACGTCTTTCAGCTGCGCGACCGCCCCGTGGACTCCCTGTCCGGCGGCCAGCGCCAGCGCGTGTGGATAGCCATGGTCCTGGCTCAGGACACCGACATCGTCTTCCTCGACGAGCCCACCACCTACCTGGACCTGGCGCACTCCATCGACGTCCTCGAGCTCGTCTCCACGCTCAATAAGGAACAGGGCAAGACCATCGTCATGGTGCTCCACGATCTCAACCTAGCCGCCCGCTACTCGGACAACCTCGTCCTCATGAAGGACGGCTCCGTCACGGCCCTGGGCTCGCCCGAGTCCACCATCACGCCGCAGGCCCTGCGCGACGTCTTCGGACTGGACTCCCGCGTCATCGAGGACCCCGTCACCGGCGGGCCGCTCATCGTGCCGGAGCGCCCATAAGCCCCGTCGTTCCCTGCGTTTTTCGATCATGGGAAAGGCGGCGGGAGTTCATCATGTTCACACTTTCAGTCACAGGACGGCTACTGCACACTGTGTGACACATTCTGCGAATCGTTGCTCATTGCTAGCAAAGACTTAACAGACTCGTGACCAGTAATCTCTAGTCCCCGTCGTGCTGTGAAACTACCCTGTGGGTATGAAGAATCTGCGCGCACTCCTGTCCCTCAGCCTGCTGCTGCCACTCGCCGCGTGTTCCGCCAGCGAGGAGGACTCTGCGGCACCGTCGGCAGTCACGACCACCGTCGTTCACTCGGCCGACGCCCCTGCGGGTGACGATGCCGCCGACGGCACTGTCGGTGCTGGCGGTACTGGCGGTGCTGACGCCGCCGATACCGCCACGGCCGACGACGTTGCTTCCGGGGCCGCTCCCGGCGCGTCCGGCACCGCACCAGCCCCAGCATCCTCCACTATCCCGCCCTTGCCCGAGGGCGCCTGCGCCACCTCCCAGCTCTCCACCGAGATCACCAACGAACAGGGAGCCGCTGGCTCCCGACTCGTCGACATCGTGCTGACCAATACCTCTGACGAGGAGTGCACCCTCACGGGCTTCCCCGGCGTCTCCGCCGTCACCAGCAACGACGGCACTCAACTAGGCCCCGCCGCGCTGCGTGAGACCGGCACCGAAGCTGCCACCGTGACGCTGGCGCCAGGGGCCCAGGCCCGCGCGGGGCTCAAGATCACCAACGTGGGATTGCTCGACGCGGCGGCCTGCCAACCGCAGGACGCCGATGGCCTGCGGATCTATCCGCCCGAAAACACCGACAGCCTCTATGTCGCAGTGCCGGGCCTGCAGGCCTGCGCGGGCGAGGTCGACATCTTGTCTGTCCAGCCCATCACTCAGCTCTCCCCGTAAATCATTTCGATCTCCTAACAATTTCCAGCCGGTGATAGGACTCGGCTTCGCGCTTCGTTAGTCTCGGCCACGAGTTCGCCCCTCGGACGAAGGACATACACCATGACCACTCTCCCTGTCCTCCTGCCCCAACGCACCGCGCGTGCCGCAGTAGCGGCGGCATCAGCAGCCGCGCTCGTTGCGTCCTGCTCCCTCCCCGACACTCGGCGCGAGGCAGCCCCGTCGGAATCCGCAGTGGCACCTGACTTGAGCGCGGCGACCGAGTCTGCCTCCAACCCACCAGCGACCTCGAGCACTTCCTCACGCGCGACTCGCAGCAGCACCAGCCCAGCTACGTCGAGCAGGGCGGCATCGACACGCAACTGGCCCGTATCCTTGGCCGAAGAAAGCTGCGACCCGAACGCCGGAGTCGCCGACTCCGGAGTCGGCGAATTCGTTGACAAAGGCGAAGCACCAACGGCCATCGTTCATTTCCTGTTGACGGAGGAGCCTGAACGCGGAGCACCTCTCAAAGACTTCAAAGTCACCCAAGATTCTTTCGATGCGTGCGAGCCCCTGAGCTACATCATTGCCTCCGGCAACTACGAGGGCGAACAAGTGGTCTTCTCCATCGTTTTCAACTGGGGCCACCCGCTCAATGACAGCAATGGGTACTTCTCCGGCGACGGCTTCGACTTCACCATTGGCAGCGACTCCGTAAGTTTCACTACGGGCGATACTCCCGCACATGAGGCAGGCAAGCCAGTGAGCGTGACATTTACCGCGATGGACTTCGGAGCACTCAAGACCGAGCTCAACGCAGAAGACAAACACCACATCGGAATCGACCTCACCCATCTGAACGACGCCGTCGATCCGGCCGACCTCGACGAGTTCTACGAATTCGACACCAATAGCGGCCCCGTCCGCTGCCGCTTCTCCATCAGCGAAAGTGAATGCGACTTCCTCGACGGTGAGTTTTCCCCCGCGGAAGCCATGAACGGACCAAGCAACTACTTCCTCAAAACCCATGGCGAAACGGAAGTCGACCTCGCCACCTTCAGAGACGACTCCAAAGACTTCCTGTCCGACAAGAAATTTGAAAAGGTCGGCGACGGCACTTACGAGGCCGGCACCTTGGGTCACCCCATCCAGGCGGAGCTCAAAGACGGCACTCTGACCCTCTACTTCCCCGACGGCGCCTACGTCTTCGAGGACGGCGTCCTCGACTTCTTCAACGAGGATGACCTGGAGGCGGGTACCATGCGCTCGGCGGCAACGTCCTCTGCCCGCGCGGATTAGCCCTCGATGTCGCGCAAGTAACGGGCCGACACCCCGCCCGCAATAGTGCGCAGCGCGACGTCCTTAGTCACCACCATGCCCGCGGCCACGACCGCATGCTCCCCTTTGTGGATGCCACCTTGATCCTGGAAACGCGCGCCCGAGTTGATGACAACGTTTTCCCGATGTGCGTGTTGCTGCCAAACAGGCTGGATACCTAGCGCGAGCAAGGTATCGCTGTCTCCTAGGCCAACTGCGGCGATGCGCTCGTTCTCATTGCCCTCAATATTTGACGCCGAGGAATCCTCGCCTCGGGAGCAACCGGAAAGGACGAGAGTGGATGCTGCTAAGACAGCGGCCGTCTTCATTGCCGCGCGACGGGTCAGCGAATTGTTTCGAAACATATAAAAGCCTAACGTGTAGGGAGCTCATTGGGGTGCGGTGAAGGCCATCGGACGCACGGGGTGTTGATCGATCCTCGAGCGCGCGTCAATCACGTCTACCGCGTCTACCCCGCATGGGGCAGCCTAACTAGATAAAGGATAGGCTAAGTTAATTATTCCGGGGGGTGTGTGGCTGCCGATATGGAGGCAGCTCAGCCGCTAGGGGCCAGCCGACAGGCGCTCCCAGCCGAAGGGGTGGGACCCCAGCCGATAGGAAGGCTCCCAGCGGAAGGGGGGATCCCGGCCGACAGGGGGCACTTTAGAAACGGTTTAGCAAACCACCGAACGTCCGCCGCTCCTCCACACGCTTCGCCCGACCACCGGCAGTTACCTACCTCCCCTCCCCACCTCGAACAGCTGGGCACTCCACCCCACCGGCTGCTTCGAACGCACTACCGCACCCACGGCAGCCAGGTGCTTCGCAATCACACGGGCCGTGGGCAGCTGCGATCCATACAGAACGAGGCGTGATAAATCTTCCTGGTAGTCATGATCCTCGGCCCCACTTTCCTGCAACACTGGGGTCACCAGGAACAGCTGCGCCCCAGAACGTAGTACGGCAGCTACCAGCTGCTGCAACTCTATAGTTGGCCAACGTCGCCACGGATCAACCAGCACCACAGCATCTACCTGCTCGCACAAAGTAGCCACTGTGCCAGCCCAATCCGCCCGGCGCGCATCCCCACCGCTACGCCCAACCGTTGGAGCGTGCAGTGCACTATAGCGAGCACGATCCCGGCGGCGTGGAGCAATATCGCGCAGCATAACCTCCTCTGCGCTGGCCCCAGGCTCCGTCATCGCTGCAGTTGCTGCACCTACTGAGATCCTTGCGTCATCCTCTGCCTCCGAAAACGACCCCAACACCACGGCGTTTGCCTGCGGTATCTTACGTAGAATCTCATCCGCATACACCGCCGCGGCCGGACCTCCCACCGCGCATCGAAGCGAGCCAGCATCCTGTCGCGCTAGTAGCTTGCTGCTCAGAATCTCCGCTGCGGCCGGGGCCGACCACTGAGCACTGGAGGCCGCCTGTTCGTGTTCCTCCACGGCCAGTTGTGGCTGGGTTTGCACAATGTAGTCCCAGCGGTGCTCGCCGGTATCAGCCGGATTCTGCAGTGCCTGCCCTAGCCGGCCAAGTGCTGCGGTCTTGGCGGCCGCCGGCCCGGTAATCCAATCCCTTACTGGAGAATCCGGGTTTGCCAACTCGCTGCCCAGCGCAGTGAGGCCGATTCGAACCGCCCGTTGGTCCGCCACATCCTCCGATGAGCTATCCAGTGCTACATCCGCCGACAACGTCACTAACCCCACTGCCTCCAGGTAACGCGCAATCCGGAGAGCCAGCTCCTGCTGCACGCCAGTTGCTTCGGCCAGTTGATCCACTCGATCCGCGCCCTCATCAATCAGGCCGAAAATCCCCATCCCTACGGCTTGGCGCACAAGAATCGCCGACCCCATTTCGGTGAGTTCATGCAGCTCAACCAGCGCATTACGGTAGCTCGTCACAGCCCCTGTCTCCGCCCCCTCACTGTCGCCCTGCAACGGAGTGCCCGTAACCTGCCCCGCACTCTCAGCCTGCGTAGCCGTCGCCCCTGCTTCCGATTGCGCCGGTGCCATTGCGCGCCAGTACCCCGTAATCTCCACGTTTTCCCGCGGAATCCCCAGAGCTCGAACCCAGCGTCGGATCGCCTTCAATCGCCCGGCCTCTCCCGCAGCCCATACATAGGGCATCGCAGCGGGCTCGGCCGCCCACTCTGGGTGTTCTCCGTACAACTCGGTAGCTTTCGCCACGAAGTCCCCGCCCTCGTCTCGCACCTGCCAGTGAATGTCCACCTGTGCTTCGAACTCCAGTCGCTGGACATGTGCCCGCGTGGCTACCTCAATAATCGCCACTGCCCTATACCCGGCGGGCAAAGACTCTATACAGCGAGCAATCGCCGGCAGCGCCGTCTCGTCGCCCACCATCAGTAGCCACGGAGTGTGGGTGGGCAGCGCTGCGCAAGACTTCGGCCCTGCGATATACAGGGGATCTCCCGGTCGAGCTCGTGCGGACCAGTCCTCGGCCAGGCCTTGGCCATGCCGCGCGAAGTCTACGACGAGACGGCCCTGGGAGGCGTCGAATGAACGGACGGTATATGTCCGAAACAGATCTTTGACTTCCTCTTGCCATAGCACCGTCGCGTCCTCCCGTGTGATGGGGTGAGGGCGCTCCCCGGTGGCCGGGTCTGGGAAGATGATGCGGATATCGTCGTCGAAACCATCGCTGACTAGCGGTGGTGCGTCTACGCCGAACGCACTATGGGCGCGTAGTTGTTCGCCCGTCAGAGTAATGCGACGCATCCCTGGTGTGATGTCCTCGATGTCATCGACCTGCAGTTCGCGGATCGTAATGGGGTAGATTTCCCTGTCTCGGCTATTCCTCGCCATGGTCATTCCTTTCTCGTTTCTGGGTTGGCGGTGTGCGGTGAGTCGGTGTGCGTAGGGTCAGTATGTGGGTTGGTTTAGTGGATTGGGACGGTGTGTAGCGGGTCAGTGCGGTGGATCGGCATGCGGTTGGTCGGCATGCGCAGGGTCGATGCCTCTCGCCTCGGGTGCTGGCCGGTCAGCCGAACTCTTGTCCAGCACCGCGGTGCCCACTGCTGAAAAACGTTCTTCCAGCCATCGACTTTCACCAGCTGCGCATGCGTAAGTTCAAGTTCGCTCACCCGCACCGGATACGCCCCCGGACGGCGCCTCCACGCAGCAGCCGGATCCCACTGCGCAGAAGACAAGCAAAGTTCCTTGCGGGTCGGCGGGCGGCAGCGGGGAGGCGAGTGAGCGAACAAGAAAGGGCATAAGAAAACACCCCACGCTGCCACACCGGGCGACACACTCGCGAGGGGTGCTGGAGAAAAAGAGACTAAGAGAGCTTTTTCAAGGTAGGCTTGACCTGCTCCAATACCCATGCACGGGACAGGGAGGTCGGCGTGTTCAGGCCGGCAACCACAGCCTCGTTACCCGCCAGGGTGGCGCCGGACTTGACCTGCGGCAGGTCTGAGTAGCCCGGGATCTTCTCCACCTCCGCGATGTCACCGGTGCGGTTATAGATCACCATGAAGTCCGCAGCCAGGGCGGAGACGTTTTCTGGCGACAGAGTCACGCGCCCCTGCTTTACCTCAATAGAGCCGTCGGTCAGAGGTTCCGGGAATTTCATACCCAGGTCGTAGATGAAAGAGGCTCCTGGGTCCTTCGGGTCGGCCACAGCTCCAAAGGATCCCTGAGCGAACTGGGAGACCACACCGGTCTTACCCTCGATATTCGGCAGCTCGGACTTCGCATCGGTGAAGACCTTCTCATCCTGGTCGATGACTTCTTGAGCTTTATCTTCCTTGTTGAAGATCTTGCCGAGCTCCTTCAGCTGCGACTTCCAGCCGATCCCCTCACCCTCGGTGCCAATACCACCCAGAGTGGGCGCGATCTCGGAGAGCTGTGTGTAGTTATCCTCGGAGATCGTCCAGTAGTCCCCGACGATGAAATCCGGAGCAGCGGCAGCGATCTCTTCCTTCGGCAGAGTCTTGAAATCGGCCTGCTTGATAATCTCCACGCCGTCCAACTTGCCGTCGCGCCACGGGGCATTCATGTCCTTAGCAGACACCACCACGGCGGAGGGCTTGATGCCCATAGCCAGCAGGTTGTCGATGGCTGGACCAATGGCAACGACGCGCTCGGGGTTTACGGGGTATGTGTCTTCCCCCCTGGCGTGCTTGATGGTGACTTCGGAGGCATTATCACCGGAATTCGCTGCGGAGTTTGCGCCTGAGGAAGTATTTTCCGCCTTGCCATCTGTATCGGAGCTGCAGGCTCCCAACATCAGGGTAGTGGAGAGCACGGCGAGACTGAGCGCACGGACAACGATTGAGTTCTTCATCCTGAATGGGTTTCCATTTCACTAAACGAACAAGGTTAGGTAAGGCTACCATCACCCAGGGTAGGCTAACAAGGGTAATCCGAGACTTTTTAACTTAATTTGGATCGGGGAGGGCACGACGATCCAGCTTCCCATTACTGCTCAGCGGCAATGCCTGCAGAGCTGAAGCCATGTCCGACAACAACACGTCCAAACGGCCCCGGCTGAAACATCAACCCCGATTAAGACACCCGCGAGGTTGACTGTTCAGAAGACTGAAATGGTAGCGGTGTGGTGAGGGTCCACCGTCGAAAAGCGCGAAGCCATGCGCCAGACCAAAAACTGCAAGCAGCCCGTAGCGGCGGATGAGTACGCGCCGCGATTCTTTAATGGTGTAGCCCTTACGCTGCAGGCTCGCAGCAATGAGACCAATGCCGAATCCCAACAGCATGCAGAACATCGGCAGGCCTCGCACACGTACAAACATGCCGGTGAACACCGCGGCCGCGGTGTCCAGGGCGCTATCGGGACGCACACCACCCAGGGTGGAGCTAGGCCCCAAGGACCACTCGTTCACAACCCAACTCTGCACGGCGTTCGCCATGGCAATCCCCAAAAGCGCCGTGCCACGCGCTAAGTCAGGAACGATAAGTCGTTTCCGTTTCTCCTGCATACACCCTATTTTACTCTTCTCAAGCATCATCTAAGGGCGGTTTGGCTAGGCTAAGCCCCATGCCTGAGCCACTGTCGTACTCCTCCACCGAGGGCTTCCCGCAGCTGCACATGTCCCGCGTCATAGACGCCGATTTCGATACTGCCGCAGACAAACTGTTCCGCTGGGGCCTGCAGCGCAGCGGTCTCTTCCGGGTACGGCCCAGCCACGCCACGGTGGAGGAAGGCGCTGAGGTCAGCCTCGGGCTGGGGTCGTGGAAGTTTCGCTGCCGGGTCGTGGATGTCTTCCGCGAGGAGCGCCGGTGTGGCTTTACCTACGGCACCCTTCCCGGCCATATTGAGCGCGGCGAGGAGACCTTTACCTTAGAGCGTCTACGGGATGGACGCACGCTGCTGCTTGTCGACGCCTCCTCCCAACCCGCTCACCTCCCCTTCCTGCGCCCGTTGCTCGATATTCCCCGGCGCGCGCTGATTCGCTTCTTTTACCTCAGGGCGCTGGACCGATCCCGCCCGGCGACCTCACTGTCGAATGGCGGCTAGGCGGTGAATCCGTCCTTAGGATTCCAGGTCTTGCTCACCACCAGCGCTACCGAAGCATCTTCAGCTTCAACATCAGACACACGGTAGTAGTGCATGTCCACGTGATCGGCAAAGAGGTGCGCGACGGCATAGCCGTGGGAGTCATAGTCCAAGTGCTTTACCCACGGGTTGGCGTCCTTGATTGCGTCCTCAATGAGCAACGAAGTCGAGTTGTCCTCCCTGTGGTAGGTGCCTGTGTAGGTGGTGAGGATTTCGTCGACGTTGGGCGCCGTAATTGAGGTAGTCACCAGCTCACAGGCCACGCGCTTGTCGTGCAGGTAGATGTCGTTGGCCCATTCCGAGTGAATATCACCGGTAATGAAGAAGGAGTTGCCCTCGCGAGCATCAAGAGCCTCGAGTACACGGTCACGGTCGGCGGCGTATCCATCCCATTGATCCGAATTCACGGCGAAGCCAGAAGTATTGCCTTTGACAAAGCGCAAGCCCTCATTGGCGGCATCATTACCTGGGATGGTCAGCAGGCGCATGGGAGCCATCATCACAGAGTTGCCCATCACCATCCACGTGGCGTCTGACATCGAAATAGTGTCCCGCAGCCACTGCAGCTGTTCGTTACCCACGATGGTTCGATTCGGGTCCCCGAAGTTAGCAGCGGTGGTTTCCTGATCGCGGTAGGTACGCAAGTCCATCATGGTGAGCTCCATGAGGGAGCCGAAGCGCAGGTTGCGGTAAAGCTTACCGCCCTCGCTCAGCTGCTTTTGGCGCAGCGGCATCCATTCGTAATAGGCCTGCAAGGCGTCGTTCCAACGGCGGGACCACTCGCCCTCTGCAAACCCAGGTGTGTGGTTTTCGGCGCCCTCGCGCCAGGAGTTGTTGGCTGTCTCGTGGTCATCCCACACCACGACCCACGGGGCCGCAGCATGCGCAGCCTGCAGGTGCTCGTCGGTGCGGTAGCGGCCGTAGCGGATGCGGTAATCCTCCAGCGTGACGATCTCCCACACGGGGTGGTGCTCACGTGCCACACCACTCTTGCCCACGTACTCCCCCGTGGGATATTCGTAGATGTAATCCCCAAGGAAGACCACGAAGTCAAGCTCCCCGGAGCGTCCACGCTCCGCCATGTCCTTGTAGGCGTTAAAGAAGCCCGATTCGTAGTTGGCGCACGAGGCCACGGCGAATTTCAGGTTGTCTACCTGGGCATCGACAGCTGGCGCAGTTTTCGTCCTGCCCACGGGCGAATACGCCCCGCTATGCTCACCCGAGGTCACCTGGAAGCGGTAGTAGTACACGGTGTCCGGGTTCAGGCCAAAGGGATCTACGTGAACGGTATGGTCGTGCTCCGCGGAGGCAACCTCTTGGCCGTGTGCCACCACGGAACCCATCGCCTCATCTGTAGCAATCTCCCATGCCACGTGAACGTCGTCTCCCATGCCAGAACCAGGCAGGGCATCCCGGTCCGGGGTGACGCGGGTCCACAGCACCACCGAGGTGGGCAGCGGATCGCCGGACGCAACGCCGTGGAGGAAAGGCAGCTGGGCGCCGGTGTACTGGTTATACGCTTCCAACGGGGTCTGGCGCGGGGTGCCGTGCTGGGCAGTTGCTGCCGACAGCCCATAGCCAGCGGCCGCGGTGGATGCACCAACGGCGCCCCAACGCAGCGCGGTGCGTCGATTAAAGCGGATAGCGCGAGAGTTTCTTAAAGATTCTGAAGAGTCTGGGGTATCTGTGGACCCGAATTCGTGGGACATGGGGCTAAACATAAGCTCACCAAAACTGCTATTTCAACGCGAAACAGCGCGTGATATCCCCTATACCGGGGGCATGTTCCACAGATTTCTATTCTGCTTAACCGGAGGTTCACCTTGAGATGTTTCTGTGACTAGGTCATGTCTGTTTCTCTGTTTTCTCAGCAGAGAAACACTCTCACACTCAACTTCCGATATTCATCGCAAAAGGCACACAAAGCAATAATGAAGCGTTTTAGTTTTTCTCCCGCCTCCGCTGGCGTAGCCACCATGACCGCGGCCGCTCTTGTCTTCACCTCACAGGTAAGCGTTCCCGTTCTGGCTACCGCTCAAACTAGCCCCATTTCCCGGATGGTGCTCCAACCGGGAAGCAAGGAAAGCTCCGTCATTGTCTCGTGGCGCACCCAGGGCCCGGCAGACAAGGAAGTCCTCGAGGTCACCGGCCCAGACGGCGCCCAGACCTTTGAAGCCGAGGAAAAGGACGGTGGCGCTATTGCATACGTGTCCAACTACGCCACCGCTACGGGTCTAAAGGAAAACACCGAGTACACCTACCGCGTCGGCTCCGAAGAGGGCGGCTGGTCCGAGCCTGAAACCTTTAACACCGGCAGCTTTGGCCAGGACTGGAGCTTCGTCACGGTTTCTGACGCGCAGATTGGAGTCGATGCCGACATCAAGGGTCAGACCGAGCAGTGGAACAAGACCATCGGCAACGCGGTTGCCGACGCCCCTCAAGCCAGCATGATCTGGTCCCTCGGTGACCAGGTTGAGGGCTGGGGCGCGACGATCGCGCAGTACGACGGCTACTTCTCCTCACCGGAGATTCGAAACATTCCCACCAACGCACTGCCGGGCAATCACGAGACGTACCCGTCAGACCTGGCAATGAAGCACTACGATGAGCACTTCATCAACCCGAATCAGGAGCCAGACCTGCGGGATTTCTACTTTGAGCGCAACAACGTTCTCTTCCTTGGGCTCGACACCAACGCCAGCAGTGACGCGGACATTGAGCGCCATGCGGAGTTCATGCGTAAGACCATTGAAAACCGCGGAGCTTTCAATGACTGGATCATCGTGGGCATGCACCACGCCTTCTTCTCTCAAGGCACCCACTACACCGATGGCGATGTAACCAAGCTCCGTGAAAAGCTCGCTCCGGTCATGTCCGAACTGGACGTCGATGCCGTACTCAGCGGCCACGATCACATCTACACCCGTACCCATCTCATGAACGGCCTTGAGCCGGTGAAGGCTCCTGCGAAGCGTGGCGACGTCCTCGCCCCCAATGACGGTGAGGTCCTCTACATCACCACCACCTCGGCGGGCGGCGGCAAGTTCTATGACTTCCAGGGTGAGGACGGGAAGAAGTACCCCAATGCCCGCATGGAAAACATGGACCCTGTTCTGCCGCACGAGTCCACGGCGATCTGGCGCCAGGACTACGACGAGGACTACATGGTCGTCGATGTGACCGGTGATGAGCTCACCTTCCGCACCTACAACGCCAACAACCCGAACTTGGTGGACAAGGTCACGCTGAAGAACAACGACCACGCCATTGCGGACCCGCGCGAAGAGAGGCCGACGACCCCGGCGCCGGCGACCACCACTGAGGTCGTCACCACGGTAGTTCCAACCACCGTGACCACCACGGAAACCAAAGAGGTCCCCACCACGGTGACCACCACGCTCCCAGCGGAGAAGACCACCAAGACAGTGACCTCGATGGTGCCCACCACTGAGGAAAAGACCATCACCACCAAGGTGCCGACGACCATTACCACTACCAAAACTGCCGAGCCCTCCGAGCCTTCGGATCCCTCCAAGCCAGCCAAGCCAGGTGAGCCCGATGAGCCAGCCAAGCCGGATGAGAACTGTGACGAGGGCTCTGCGGGGGCGTCGGCAAGCTCGGCAGCCTCATCCGATGGGTCCTCGGATGATTCGTGCTCGTCCTCTCGCGGCGGCGTGATTGGCTTCCTGTTGGGGGCCATCAGTGCGCTGATTGTCGCCGGCGGTGTGGCGGCGCTGGACCCGAACAGCCCGGTCCGCAACAACATTCAGAGCATGCTCGACTCGCTTTACCGGATGTATACCCGGTTGTTCTAAGGCCCCCTAAAACACGCAAACGGAAACGGAATGCACGGGGGTTAATCCCCCTGTATTCCCCGTTCCCAAGCGCAGATCGCCTCCTGTGTGTAATTTAACTCACATGCACACAAAGTCACGTTTCATACCAAAACCATTGCTCACGGCGATTCTTTTCCTCGCAGCAGTCGCTCTCTCCGTCGTAAGCGTTCTCTTTCCCCTCACCGCCACCGCCGAAGATTCACGCTCAACCTCCACTAGTAGCTCCGTGCCGAGCTCCCCCACTGCTTCTAGTGACATGGCCCCGACCATGGTGGTCTTCGATTCCTCCGGTTCCATGATCACCAACGATGCCGGCGGCCAGACCCGCATCGACGCCGCCAAAGATGCCGCCCGCACCTTCATCACCGAAGCCGGGGACGACGCCCCTCTGGGACTTGTCACCTACGGTGGGAACACCGGCGAGGCTCCTGAAGATGAAGCTGCCGGTTGCCAGGACATCACCGTGGTAACGCCACCCGAGGCCGGCAATTCTGAGAAGATGATTGGCCACATGGATGGCCTCCAACCGCGCGGCTTTACGCCCATCGGTGAATCTCTGCGCAAGGCCGCGGCTGAGCTTCCAAAGGAAGGCCAGCGCAGCATCATCTTGGTCTCGGATGGCGTTGCGACATGTACCCCGCCACCGGTCTGCGATGTGGCGAAGGAACTCAAGGAACAGGGTATCGACCTGGTCATCAACACCGTCGGCTTCAACGTTGAGCCCGAGGCTCAGCAGGAACTGCAGTGCATTGCCGACGCCACCGGCGGCACCTATGCCGACGCCTCCGACGCCGATAGCTTGGCCAAGGAGCTTAGCCGCGCAGCACCGCGCACCTTCAACGCCTACGAGTCAGACTTAGAGGAGATCGAAGGCGGCGAAACCGAAGGTTCCCCGGCCACGGTAGACCGTGACGTAGAGGCCTTCTCCACCACTCTTCTTCCGACGGAGGGCAAAGGGCACTCAGCTGAATCCACTACCTTCTTCACTACCCCATTGCTGAAGGCGAGCGCGTGGTGATTGGGCCTGACCCCTTTTTGGTGGACACCTTTCATTCCAGCCCAGTCGGGCTGGGAAGAAAGGTAATCTACCACCATGTCCAGGTACTCCGAACAGTTCAAACGCGATGCTGTGGCCCTCTATGAAAACAATGAGGACCTCTCGCTGAACGCAGCATCAGCAGAGCTCGGTATCAACCGTGCCTCGCTGCATTCTTGGGTCACCAAGTACGGCACCGGAAAGCGTGCCCGCATTAGAGCCGTGCATGATAAAGCCCAAGCGGCGACTGATTCTGAGCGAATCCGCCAGCTGGAAAAAGAAAACGCGAAGCTGCGCGAAGAACGCGATATTCTACGTAAAGCTGCTAAATATTTTGCCGAAGAGACACGCTGGTGATCCGCTTCCAGTTTGTCTATGACCACCGAACCGAATACTCGGTCAAGCGGATGTGCCACGTTTTAAAGCTCAATCGCTCCTCGTTCTATAAATGGGTCCAAACCCGTGAAAAGCGCAGGTTAAAGATGTGTTCCGATGCCCTTATTGGTGCGAGAATTACAACCATCTTCGATGATGAGCACGGGCTTTATGGTGCTAAACGCATCGCTGCAAGCCTCAACGACGATACGGACTTTCCTCCGATCAACCACAAGAAGGTCGCACGCATCATGAAATCCATGGGACTTAAAGGCTTTACCAAGCGCCGCCGATGTGTCACTACCAGGCGCAAGCCTGGCCACCGTGTCATGCCGGACTTAGTAGGCCGTACATTCACAGCCAACGAGCCGAACCGCGTTTATCTTGGCGACATTACCTACCCGCCCTGTAAGGGTGGCAAGAACATGTATTTGGCCACAGTCATTGACACGTATTCACGGAAACTTGCAGGTTATGCGATCGCAGACCACATGCGAGTGTCACTGGTCGTCGATGCACTAGCCCACGCGCACGGTGTGCGTGGCAGTCTTGACGGGGCTGTATTCCATTCCGATCACGGCAGTGTGTACACCTCACAAGCCTTTAGGGACCACTGCACCCAGCTTGGTGTTCGCCAATCCATGGGAGCGGTGGGAACGAGTGCTGATAATGCCCTGGCAGAATCATTTAACGCCACCTTAAAGCGTGAAGTCCTGCGTGATCGGAAAGTCTTTGACAATCCCATCGTCTGCCGCCAAGAAGTCTTTCGATGGTGCATGCGCTACAACACGCGCAGACGGCATTCCTGGTGCAACCTTCTAGCCCCCGATGACTTCGAAGCACTCACATCAGCTACACTGACCCAAGCAGCATAGCTAACCCCCGACGTGTCCACTGTCCGGGGGTCAGGCCCGTCTCCACCTCGTACGCCTCAATCCCATCATCACGCGCAGCGAGCTCGTGGAGGCCACCGGACTGTCCCAGCCCACCATCACCCGCGCCACCGCCGCTCTCCTCAAGGCCGGCCTCATCCAAGAGCGCACGGACCTCACCCGCTCCCAAGGTCGCGGCCGCCCCACGGTTCCGCTCGAGGCCTCCGATAACGGCTGGCTCCTTTCCGGCATCGCGGTCGGCACCACCTCGACGTATATCGGCCTCTACGACACCCGCGGCCGCATTATCCGCGAAGACAACGTTCCCACCCCGGTCTCGAAGCTCAGCCCCGATGACTTCGTCGAGCACGTCATCGCTGGCGTCAACCGGCTCACCACCGGTGTCGACCGCACACTCGTTTCCGTCGGCGTGACCACCTCCGGCTCCGTCGACGAAGAAGGCAAGGTCCACGCGGCCAACCTCGGCTGGGACGGCATGGATATCGCAGGACGCCTCGACTTCCAGTTCGGCGTCCCCGTCACTGTCACCCCGGCCGTGCCCGCCATCCTCGCTTCGGAGACGCAGGCCGCTCCTCTCGGCGACGAAGCCCGCACGCTCGTCCTCTTCGCGGATGACTCGATTGGCGCCGCCCTGTCCGATGAGGACGGCGTTGCCTCCATCGAGCTCCCACAGTTCGACGGCGCCGACCCACGCGACACCCTCGTCAACGCCGCGCTTGCGCCCCGTCTCGCTGAGGCTGCCGATGCCCCCTCGGTCCTTGCCCAGCGCGCCTCCGACCTCGGCCGCCTTACGGCCCAGCTTATCGATGCCCACCGCCCCGACACCGTGGTCATCGCCGGCTCCGCCTTCTACGACGTGCCCACCGCGCCGAAGCTCTTTGCCTCGGCCGCACGCGGCGAGCTCGACCCCGATCTCGCGTCCGCGACGGAGCTGCGCATGATCCCCAACCACAAGGAGATCGTCCGCTCCATCGCCCGCGCCGTCGCGCTCGACCCGCTCCTGCGCACGCCGCTTGAGCTGAACACCGCGAAGGTGCGCGCAGCCTAGGCCAGCCCGCACTCCGCACGCAGTTCGGCAAGGTTGCCGTCGTAGAGATACCCGCGCAGCCCTGCCGCCCGTGCTGCGTCGACGTTGCCCTGGGTGTCATCAATAAAGAGTGTGTCTTTCGCACTCGCACCCAACGCGTCCATCGCCACGTCGAAGGCCCGCTTGTCGGGCTTGACCACGCCAATCTCGCCACTGAGCACCACGGCGGTGAATTCCTTGAGTCACGAGTCGTTGCGCTCGCGCACCATACGACCGAGTCCCACCGGAATATTGGACAGCACGCCCACCGCATTGCCCGCGCCAAGCAACTCCTGGGCGACCCCACGACGTCGAGGTCCGGCGCCGTACACGGCTCGAAGTCCTGAGCGACGGCCTCAGAGATATCGAAGTCCGGAAGGCCTAGGCGCACCTGCATCTGGCGCCACCAGCGTTCGTCGCTCACCACGCCCGCGTCATAGGCCGGGCGCAATTCGTTATACGCCGTCCAAAAAGCGGCCGGATCCTCGGCACCGACGAGACGTAGCAGCGCCTCCTTCGGCTCCGGTGGGCGATGACGGAGCAAGACTCCGTAGAAATCGAAAAGATACGTCGACATACATCCAGACTACGGAAAGCCGCGCAGACTCGTCCCAAAACGACAGAGTTCTAGAAACGGAACAAGCGTCCGGGCAGCCCCGTGGGCACGAGCAGCACCGCCACGGCACCCAGCGCCGCGCCTCCTGCATACAGCGGCACAATGGCGTCCGGAATGATGCCGAGCGGCGTGAAGATCACCAAGCCCACGGCGGCAAGCACGAGCGCGCCGCCGACTGACGCAATGGACTTCTGCGGCAGGCTCACCGCGATGAGCGCAGCAAAAAGAAAGAGACCCGCCCCCGCGAAGGGCCCCAGCATGAGTGCCGCACCAAGCAGAAAAGTGCCGAGCGCAACGTGCGTACTGCTCAACGCCATGCCGACGCCCAAGGCGACGGCGAGCGCGAGGAGCACGACCACGGTCCAGGTTTTCTGCTTCATAGACATATAAAACGCAGTCTCCCACCAACCATGGGGTTGGTGGGAGATATTAGGACAATCTTGATGGGTTTGTTACCGCATGGTCACTGTCCCTTGACCTTTGTGTATTAGCTAGGCCTTGATGGCCACGCGTGACTACTTTGCGCGGGAGCCCAGAGTGGCGTCGATGCGCAGGAGGCCGGAGCCATCGTTGCCCACGAGCTTGATCTGGTCAATAATCTCGGTGACGGTGTCCTCTTCCTCAATCTGCTCGTCGAGGAACCAGTTCACGATCTGGCGGGACTCAAGGTCCTTCACCTCATCAGCGGTACGAGCGATCTCGCGGATCTGCTCGGAGACCTTCTGCTCGTGTGCGTAGGCAGCCTCGAAAGCGTCGAGCGGGGTCGCGGCCTTCACAGACGGAACCGGGACATCGGTGAGCTCCACGCGGTAACCGCGTGCGAGGAGGTGGTTGGCAAACTTCTGAGCGTGCTCGCGCTCCTCCGCAGCCTGAGCGTAGAACCAGTCACGCATGCCCGGGAAGGAAAGATCATCCATCTCGTAGGCCAGCTGGGTGTAGATGAGGGCGGCGCCGTGCTCGTTAATAACCTGTGCGTTCAGCAGGCTCTGCAGCTTCTCGTTCATTGAATATCCTTGCCTTTCGGTACCTGTTCAATAGGTAAATTTCTGTCTTTTCCGACGGCTATCCAACGGGTTTCCGGCGGTATAGTCTCCCATAATACAGATATTCAAAAATGCCGCTAGCTAGGTTAGGGTTCCCAAACATGCAGGCCAAAGACAATTTTGGTCACGGTAACCTAAGTTACCGCAACCTGATCAACGCCCGAATCCACACAAACGGAAGCAATCGAACTAGAGTCGGATGCCCGCCCGCTTGAGCGCATCAAGCACCAAAGGCATCCCTGCCACCGCGGTACCCACGAGCGCCACAACGCCCGCAATCACCCCCACGAGGATGCCGATACCCTCGCTCGACGGTTCCTCCGAGCTCAGCGTTCCCAACTGCGCGGAAGCCCGGGCAAGTCCCGTCGACTTATGCCCCTCGACTACCCCGGCATCCTTGCCATCAGCGAAGTCCAGCACGAGATCAACGTCGCCGCCCTCAAGTATCTGACCTTCCTTATAGCGCAGTAGCGAGCCCTCCAGGCCTGCACCCGCGGTGGCCTGGCGATCCTGCGCGCTCACATCGGTCCCAACCGCGATGGGGGCATCGAGGGTGAACGTGACCAGCACGTCATCATCGCCATCCCTGTCGACCTGCGCGCCCTTATCGCCCGGATCCCCGGACAAAACGTAGTCTCCAACGAGCTCGACCTTCGTGCCTTGCACCTGCAGCTTGAGATCTGAGTAGGTGAGATCGAGGCCGGCCGAGCCGCCCGCGCCCAGGCCTTTGTAGGCCACGATATGCGCCGAACCGTCAAGGACGATGGTGCCGTTGCCGTCCGCATCTAACGTCGTCTCAGCGACGTTGACCGGAAAGAGCAGCTGATTGTCCTTATACGTCGCCCCATCCGTGGTCGTCCAACGGCCAGCTGCCATTGGGCCAGCAAGATGCTCCATAAATGAGGTCTTGATGGGCCAGGCGAATGTACCCGCCGTCAGGTCCTGCGTTGCAGCAGTAGCCGGAACAGCCATTGCAGAGACGATAAGAGCAGATGCGAGAGAAGCAGAAGAGATTTTCTTCACGCGACAGACCTCCAGGTCACTTTAGAAATACAGATAAAACAAGAAGGGGGAAGAGAGGAAATAGTGAACCCGGCGCTACGCTGCGCCCGGATACAGCTTCGCTAGCTCGGCGAAGACTGCCGAGTTACACGCGAAGGCGGCCTGTGCCTCGGCGATGAGAGCGGCACGCTGGGCATCAGAAAGCGCGAGCTCGTCGAGCGCCTTGCGGTACGCGCTGCGGTAGGGCGGAATCTTGCCAATCGCCGCGAAGTTATAGAAATTGAGCGCATCCGGGTCGATACCGTAGAGAGCCCCCAGGCGCGCGGCAATAACCTGCCCACCCGAGATATCGCCAAGGTAGCGCACGTAGTGGTGAGCAACGACCCGGGGCTCCGATCCCGGCGTATCGAGCGATTCCAGGCGCGCGACGTAGCGTGCGGTGGCGGGAAGGATACGCACCTCGTCGCGCCACTGCGGGCCGTACATTTCCGCGAGGTCGAGTTCCAGCGCATCGCGGCGTTCCAACCGGGGGTCGGCCACCGCTCCGGCGATGCGAGTATCCGCTACCGTGCGGACCGCGCGCTCAAGCGCCTCATAGATAAACCACAACTGCCCAGTAAAGGTGGCGAGTGCCTCTGCGCTGAGCTCACCCGCCATCAAGCGGGTCATAAAATCTGAGCCCTCTGCGCTGGCGTGCGCTCGCGCGGTTTCCTCACGCAGCATCTGCGAAAGCGGCGTCGTGGTCATGGCAACGGTCATGGCCAAATTCCTCCTGATTAAGTAACGCTTGCCTAACCTTAATGTGGATAGTCTAAACAAGGCAAGCCTTACATATCAAGACCTATGCCATACTTCATGCCCACAGTGACGCATATTCGACCGAAAGTATGACTAATCGTCGCACCCCCATGCTCAGCGCACATCTCTCCCCCAGGTTTTAGTCCCCCAAATTGCCCGAGAGCCGGTCGAGGCGCTGCTGACTGACCGGATCAAGACCCCGAATATCCACGGTCACGCCGCGCTGCGCGTATTTCTCACGCACCGCATCCAGCGTCGCCACAGTCGAGGCATCCCATACCTGCGCAGCCGACATGTCGATATCGACCTCAGAGACTCCCAGCGTGTAGTCAAAGGAATAGACAAGGTCGTTGGACGAAGCAAAGAAAAGCTGGCCGGTGACGCGGTACGCGGCGCGGGTGGCATCGGAAGCAACGAGCTCGACCTGGGTGAGGTGCGCGACGCGACGCGCGAACGCAATCATGGCCGTGAGCACGCCGGCGATGACGCCGACCGCCAGGTTGTGAGTAACCAATGTCCCCACAACCGTCACGAGCATGACCAGCGTTTCCGACAGCGGCATGCGGTGGATGGTGCGCACCGAGTGCCAATCCACCGTGTCCGCGGCGACGAGGATCATGACGGCGACAAGCGCAGTCATGGGAATCGCACCCACGGTATCGCCCAACACAAGGATGAGAATGAGGAGGAAGATGCCAGCGAGCAGGCTCGACAGGCGCGTGCGAGCACCAGAAGCTTTGACGCCAATCATCGTCTGGCCAATCATCGCACACACGCCCATGCCGCCGATGCTCGCCGCAAGGACGTTGCCAATACCCTGACCGAGGGACTCGCGCGTTTTATCCGAGTGGCTGTCCGTAATGTCGTCGACAAGTTTGGCTGTGAGCAGCGACTCCATGAGGCCGACGAGGGCCACGCCTACCGCGTACGGGCCGATGAGCGTGAGCGTGTCGAGCGTGAGCGGCACGTCAGGGAAAACGAAGCCCGGCAGGCTCGTGGGTAGCTCGCCTTGGTCCGCGACGTCCGGAATGTCCCAGCGGAAGACGACGACGAGCACTGTGATGACGAGGATCGTGATGAGCGGGGCGGGGACGACCTCCGTGAGCCTCGGCCACAGAAGCATGATGACCACACCGAGCGCCACGAGGGGATAGACGATCCACGGGACGTGCATGAGGTGCGGCAGCTGCGCGGTAAACATCATGATGCCCAACGCGTTGACGAAGCCAGTCATAACGGAGCGCGGGATAAAACGCATGAGCTTGGCGACCCCGAGGAAAGCGAGAACGATCTGCAGGACTCCCGCCAGCAGCACCGCCGCGAGGACGTACTGCAGACCGTGGGAGGCAGACAAGGGAGCAATGACCAACGCGACCGAGCCGGCCGCGGCGGAGATCATGGCAGGACGACCACCAGTAAAGGAGATGGAGATTGCCATGATGACGGACGCGAAGAGTCCAACGCGTGGATCCAGCCCCGCCAGGATCGAAAAGCTTAAGACCTCGGGGATAAGCGCGAGGGCGACGGCGAGGCCGCCGAAGACTTCCATGCGCAGGCGCGCGGGGGAAGAAAAGACGTAGCGAAAGCTCGCGAGCACGCCGGTAGGCGCAGGAATTTGGGCTCGTCCCCCAACTACCACTTCCAGAGATAAACGAAGGCCCGTCAGCTGCGCGCTGACGGGCCTTCTCCCCATGACTAATCTTTCGGCACTTACCGTGAGAAGGAAGTGGAGCGCGACCTTCCTAGTAAGCAACCGCCCGTGATTAGGCAAGGCTTAGTTTATAAACCTTTAGTTGGATGGTCAAGGGGGAACGAGAACTTTCTCCCGCGATCCCGCGAAATATCACCGTTACCACTAATAATTCCGAAAAATTAATGTATCGCGGCACGAAATAGGATGAGAGTTATGGCAACAGATTCGTTCAAAGAACCGCTCAAAGAACTCGAAACCCTCATCTCCGAGGGACTCGGGCGGTTCTGGCGTTCAGACCCGACTCCCCCTTCCGTCAGCTACGACGCCACCGAAGGCCTGCCGGAGACACCGGCGGCGGAACAAGTTTCAGACTCTCCGCGCCACGGCATTACCACCCCTGCGCCCGCTAACGCCTTGCGCGAGGAAGTGGCCGACGAAATCGCCGAGCTATTGCGTGCCGAGCGCCGCAGCTTCTTCGACCTCGACTTTCGCCATCCACGCGGGTCCGCAGGCGACGACCACGAGGCAGAGACCGCGGCACGCCTGGCATCGCTACCGCTCGGCGCACGCCTGAAGCCACGCGGCGTTTTCGAAGACGACTGGGCAGCGCGCCCGGATGAAGACCACCCATGGCCCATCATTCTCATCCACGGGACGACGGATACGAAAGGCGTATGGCAGCTGCTCGGCTCCGAGCTGCGCGAGGACGGCTGGACCGTGTTCGCACCGGACTATGGCGCCCGCGCCACCGGCCCCATCGCCGCCTCCGCCGATCAGGTCGGCGCGTATATCGACGCGGTCCAAGCCGTCACCGGCGCGGAACAGGTCGTGCTCATCGGACACTCTCAAGTCGGTATCGTCGCCCGCTACTGGATGCATAACCACGATGCGGTGGACCGCGTGCGCCACATCATCTGCCTGTCGGCGCCCAACCACGGCACCACCCAAGGTGGAATCGTCAGCTCGTTGATTTCCAGCCGCCGCCAAGAACACGTCATGCGCTCCATCATCGACGCTTACTTCGGCCCAGCCGGCATGGAACAAATCGTGGGCAGCGCGACGCTGGAGGAGCTCAACCGCAACGGTGACCTGGCCCCCGGTGTGAGCTACACGTGCGTGGCCACTAAGCAAGACTCCATCGTCGTGCCGCCGGAAACCTGTTTCTTGGATCCCGGCGACACTCCCGACGGAACGGTGCGCAATGTCTATGTGCAAGACGTCGACAAACGCGCCGTCGTCTCACACATGGATATGCCCATGGACAAGCGCGTGCGCGCCATCGTGCGCACGGTGCTCAAACAGCTCTCCCCCACCCTGGACAATCCTCACGACGCCCAAAGCCACGCCCTTGCCAACGCGGGTCACGCCGACTCGGAATAGACCCGTGCAGGTTCGCTAACGCAGGCGCGCCAGCAGGGGATTAAGAACGCCGGACTGCACGATGGCGCCGCCGATGACCGCAAACATGCCGCCCAGAGCGGTCAGCGCCAACACGATATTCCACACGTTGGAAAAAGAAGAGCCTTCTTCGCCCTTGTTATCCGTGCCGCCTTGGTTCTGATCCCGCCCCTTTTCCGGCTTCTTCTCTGGGTCCTTCTCAGGAGTCTTTCCTTGGTCTCCTGCCTGGTCCTTGCCCTGCTCGTCGCGGCCCGGCTCGTCCTGCTCCCCTGGGGTGGTCTCGGTGCCCTCATCGGCAGGACCCACACACTCGGACGCGGTCTTCAAGGTCACCTGTGCATCATCAAGTTCCGGCTTGTAGCTCTCGTTGTACATGCCCATGAAGATCACGTCGATACCCTCGATGTGCTGGATCTTCGACTCGCGATCGTAGTAGGTACCCGCCTTCGGCTTGTACGTCACGTCGGTCGCATTCAGCGTGAGCATATCGCCGTCCTTCGACCATGCGGCATTGCCCTCAGCGAAGGTATCCGTGCCCGACTTCTTGTTTTCTTCCGTGCGGTCCTCCGGGGTGTATTCCGTCATGCCCTTGCCCGGCACGTAGTAGCCCTCGTAGGACGTGCCCGCCTTTGCCTGCCCTGCCTCCGTGAGGACATAAGGCGAGAGCATCTTGGTGTACAGCGCACCGTGGTGGCCCTCAAACTCCAGCGTCGAATCCTTGGTTCGAATATCGGCTTTCGTGACGGTGCCGTCTTCGCCCAGGCTCACCGAGGACGCAGAAGGATCCACCTCGAAGTGGAACTGAAAGTCTGCTCCGCCTTTGTTACCCTCGTCCTGCGTTACCGCGCCGGACGTGGTCCACCCACCCCTCGCGATGGGGCCGGTGATGTAGTTGCGGAAAGATTCCTTGATGCCCCAATTCACAGTTCCGGAGACAATGCGGGTCTCCAGGGTCTGGCCAGGGGCGCAGGTGGGGGCATCGGCAGCAAAGGCTGCCGGAACGGTCAGCGCCGAGGCGGTCAGCGCCAGCGCGAGAGAAGAAGAGACAATACGCATGAGTTAAGACTCCTTAAGTAGATCGACAAAAGACTGCTCGGGATCGGCGACCTGACATCGCGCGGGATGGACTGAGATGTGGCCGTCTGCCTTGCTCACCTGGATGGGCCAGCGATAGACCTGCGACAAAATCTCGTCGGTGTAGACCTCGCGCACCGGGCCGGCGGCGGCAACTGCCCCGTCTGCTAGGCACACGATGTGATCGCAATAGGCCGCAGCGGCGCCCAAATCGTGGAGTACCACCAGCACCGCCACTCCAGCCTGCGCCGCGATCGAGCGCACCAATCCCAAGACTTGTTCTTGGTGGCGGATGTCCAGCGCCGCAGTCGGCTCATCGAGAAGAATCACCGGGGTCTGCTGCGCCAGTACACGGGCCAACGCCACACGCGCACGCTCCCCGCCAGAGAGCGTGGCAATATCGCGGCCGGCCAAGTGCGTCGCATCCACCGCCGCAAGCGCTGCGTCGATGATCGCGTCGTCCTCGGCCTGCCTGGCGGTGCCCTCCCAAGGGCGCCGGCCCATGGCCACTACATCACGCACGAGAAACTGGAAGGACACAGTAACGTCCTGCAGCATCACCGCACGCGCACGGGCCAACGCCCCTGGGGAGGACACCGCCGGTTCCTGCCCCACGAGGGAAACGGAACCGGTGTAATCAATATCGCCGGCGATGGCCGCCAGCAGCGTGGACTTGCCCGCACCATTCGGGCCGATGAGGCCGGTGACCTCCCCTGGGCGGGCGACAAAGGAGACATCGGAAAGCAGGTTCCGCTCGCCGATCGAAACGGAAAGATTCGCAACGTTAATCATCAATGCATTCCCTTCTTCATCATCCGGCGCAACAGCACGAAGAAGGTGGGGCCACCCACGAGCGCGGTAAAGATACCGATGGGAAGGTCGGCGAAAGGAATGAGCGTGCGCGCAGCGACGTCGGCAAAGCCAATGAGTACGGCGCCCGCCACCGCAGAGGCCGGCAGCAAGACCCTGTTTTCTGGGCCGATGATCGTACGCAGCAGGTGCGGCACGATAAGGCCGACGAACCCAATAAGTCCGGCGAAAGCAACTGCGCCGGCGGTAAGGATCGCCGAGGCAGCGATGGCGATAATGCGCAGTCGCTTGACGTCGACGCCAGTGTGTTCCGCGGCGCGCTCGCCCAGCGCGAGCACATCTAGCTGGCGGCCAAGACGCAGCGCAATGGCCATCCCGAGGAGGGCGATGGGGAGGCCCACCCACACGTGTTTCCACTGGGAACCGTTGAGCGAACCCATTTGCCAAAAGATGATTTGCTCGCGGTTCGCGGTAGGCGCCAGGTACATCATGAAGGAGATGATGGCGTTGCACACCGCGTTGATAGCAATGCCGGTCAGGATCAGATTGACCACCGCCACACGCCCTCGTGAGCGCGCCAACTGGTAGATCAGCGCGGTAACCAGCAGCGCCGTAGCAAACGCCGCGAGCGGCACCGTGAAGGTACCCAGGACGGAGATATTAAAGACGATTACCACGGCCGCGCCTACACCGGCACCGGAGGTCACGCCCACGATGGAGGGCTCAGCCAGCGGGTTGGCGAACACGGCCTGCATGAGCGTGCCCGCCACTCCCAAGCACGCGCCGACCAAGAAACCGAGCAGAATGCGCGGCAGGCGGATCTGCCACACGACGTTGGCCGTCAAGCCACCGCCAGGGCCCGCGGCCATAATCTGCACCAAGTCACCCAGCGCGACGTAGTACTGCCCCAGCGCAAGCGACAGGATGAAGGCGACACCAAGCAGCACCCCAAGCGATACGAATACACCAACCCGCAGGCGGGAGCGCCGAGCGAAAACCTCCGTGGGGGCCGCCGGTTTAAGCATTGTCTGGGTCATAGATTGCCTGCGCAAGTTTGAGAAGGGTCTGTCCGGTCAAGGGCCCGAAGGCGAGCGATTGCCCGTCTGGGATGGTCACGATCCGCTGCTTTTGGCCCGCGGTGGTTTGTGCAATGCCGGGGCGCTCGAGGAGGCCTTCGACGCCGCCGGTCGACTCCAGGCCGCCCGTCATCATGATGATGACCTCAGGGTTAATCTTTGCCAAAGATTCGGCGTTGGCAGGTTCGGCGTAAGAGAGGTGGTATTCGGTGCCGAGGTCTACGCCGCCCACACCCTCAATGAGGTCCTTGGCACCCGTGCCTTCTCCCATGATGAAGAAGATGCCGCCGTTGCCGCGCGCGTAGAGGAACGCCATGCGCATTGGCTCCTCCGGCACGATGTCTGCGATGGCCGCCTTATCTTTTTCGATTTCTTCGACGGAGCGGTTGGCCAGCGTTTCGCCTTCGTCTGGCAGACCCACGACCGCGGCCAGGTTTGTGATGTCCTCGGCCACCGAGTCAATGGTGCGTTTCGGCTCCATGACCACGGTGGTCACCCCTGCGGCGCGAATCTGGTCGATGGCGTCGCGTGGGCCGATCGAATGATCGACGATGACCAGCGTGGGCCGGAGTTCGAGCACGGCTTCCACGTTGATGTTGTGTCCGCCCTGGGTCACGACGGGGCGATCGGCGATAGCGTTTTCCGTCGACGACACCGTGCGACCCACGATATTGTCCGTAAGCCCTAGGCCCTCGAGGGTTTTCGTATACGTACCGTAGAGATCCAATGCCACGATTCGGGACACATCCGTAACGGAGACGTCGTAGCCGTCAGCATCCGTGAGCTCTACCGGCAGCGCGGGAGTAGGCGACTCCGCCACCGCGACGACATCCTCGAAGTCCGTCACATTCGACACACCCGTAAACGAGCGCGGGTCTTTGGCCGACTGCGCGTCTGGGAGGGCGTCGCGCAGCTGCGCGTCTTGGGATTCATAGGCGCCTTGGACGCCGCACCCTGTGAGGGCGAAGACACACGCCAACGCCACCAAAAGTCGTTTCATGCGAAACGTATCCTTTCTCAAGTCTTGGGTAACAAGGGGTGCGCTACGCCGGGTTGCGCAGGACGACGGAGCCCATGGAACCGCCGGCGATGGCGAGGCCTGCGATAAGCAGCAGGAGCCACGTGCTCGCCTCCGGCGAGGAGCCCGCGGCCGCGGCCTTCTTGATCTGGAAGTTGCCGCTGCCGTCTTCATAACCAGACGTGCTCGTGCCGGCCGCGGCCTGCGGGCCGTCTCCCGCAGAGCTTTCCGATGCCGCCCGCTTTGCCGCCGCAGCGCTCTGACCGCCGGAGGTCGTCGCCGCACCAGTGTGTGCCGTAGTTCCGCTCGCCCCGGCGCAGTCCCCGGATCCGCCAAGTTGTGCATGCAACGAAAGCGGATCAAGGGTCGTGCCCGGCTCATAGAAATTCGCGAACGCATCATTGCCCGCTGCGGTCAGCGTGACGGTGGCTTCGCCGTCGACGGCGGAGTCACTCACGTCGAGCAGGCTAAACGACACGTCTCCGAGCACCGTGCGTCCAAAGTCCTTGCGCTCGCCCTCCATGTTGGAGGAACGCACGTCGGCGATGAGTTGACCGCTCGTCCCGTTGAACCGGACTTCCAGGTTCGCGATATTGAGATCGAGGACTCCGTTGTGGCCGGTAAAATGCATAGCGCCGCCGTAGCGGATGGAACCTGACTGCGCCGCAGTATCCACATCTCCGCCGGTGCCCGTGAACTGGAAACGCGAGTTGTCGTACCCTACGCCGTCGAGCGTCCAGGCGCCCTTGGCGATGGAGCCGGTGATATACGACTGGAAGGACTTCTTGACACCCCACTCGGCGGTCGCAGCCTGCACGCCCGTGGCTACGCAGGTTTCTGACTGCCCATCACTAGCCGCGGACCCGGGGTCCTGTGGCCGCGCGGTTCTTGTGGTTCCAGTAGCACCAGTAGTGCCGGAAGTACCCGAAGTACTGCCCGAAGTACTACCCGAAGTGCTCGAAGTACTACCCGAAGCACCCGAAGGGCTCGCGGTGCCCGAAGTGTTGGCTCCCGACGCGCCTGAACCACTCGTGGTGCTAGTGGTAGTGCTGGTGGTCGTGCCCGTGGCGGCTTCCGTGCGAGAACGGAAGGATTCTAGCTGGTCTAGGAAGGACTCCGTGTTGCCCATGAAGGTGGTCAGGCCATTCATGGTGTCGTTCGTTTCCTTCAGAATCGCCATGGCTTCTGCATTGCGACCAGTAAACGTGCCCGAGATTGTCCCCAAGGACTTCGAACCGCTGCCTGAACCGCCAGAGGACCCGCCGCAGCTGCCATCCGTGGCCACGGTCCCTGACGAGGGGTCCATCGACTGTCCCGACTCATAGGCAATGAAGAGTTTGTGTCCTTCGTCGGTGAGCGTGACGTCGCCGGAAAGGTCGAGCGTGTGCGCGGACGCGTCGACGGGTTGATCTAGATCGATCCCCGCGATGACCACGTTATCGCCGGTAATCTGCGGGCCGCGTGCGGACTTATCCACCATGTCAGATTCATAAGAGACGTAATCCACCACGATCGCCGCCCGGTTGCCGGAGGCCTGAATCTGCCAGTCTGTCAGCGTCATATCCAACAGATCGTCGCCGCCGTAGTTGTGTCCAGTGAAGTGGATGACGCCGCCGAAGGGGACGGTGACGGTATCGCCGTTTACGGAAGCCTTGCCCGGAGTGAAGGTAAAAGCACCGTCTGCGCCGGTTTCGGAACCGGTAAAACCAATGCCGTCCGTTTCCCACTGGCCCTTGGCGACTTGGCCTTGGATATAGCTTCGGTAGGACTGCTTAATGCCCCAATTCCAGGAGCAAGTGCCGGCAGCCGAGGCGACAGGAGCGTTGAGCGCGACCGAAGGGAGTGCGATGAGAGTACTGGCAGCAAGAGTGCCCAATATTCGACGGAGAATCACGGAGAGAGTCCTCATGAAGTATTGATGCGATGAACAAAAAGAATCAGAAGTTAGGCTACACATACCTAAGCAGTTTTGTATAGGCTATACTAACCTAGATTAGGTAAGCAACCCCCAACAAAGGACACCCTCATTCGGTCATGACATCGTCGTCTACCAGCGCCTTCAAAAATCTGTATCCCGACGTAGACCCCACGCGTGGGCTACCTCTCAGCGTCTCCGAGCGCCTTGCGCTGTCTCTCGCGCTCGCGATTGCAGCTTATGGAGCCGTCACCGCAGACATGCTCGTTGCAGGCGCCGGCGTGGCCTTCACCCTCATCGCCTCGGTGCTGCAACAGCACAAGACCGCGCGTCGGATTCGCTCCGAAGCGCGCACTCGCTTCCCCGGCGAAGACTGGGCCGAATACCGCGCCACGCGGCGGCTCAACCTCGGCGTCCTAGTCCCCTTGTGGGTCTGCATCATCATCGCCTTGTGCGCGGCCGGATACTGGTTCGTGCCGCTCGAATATGCAACTCCCGCCGCCATCGTCATCGCGGTTCTCGTTGCCCTGCTCGCCTGGTTCATGCCAGGCATCAGCCCCCTGTGGCGAGGCAAGCAGACCGATCCCCCGGCACCAGAGAAAAACACCGACACCGCAGTCATGTACTTCGAGAAGCTTTAGGCCTGCCGTACCCCAGCCTTACACATCAAGCAGATCCAGTAGCTCATCAAAAGCCGGCGCTACCTGCGTGCGCCACAGCGTCGTCGCCTTCGGGTCGCCGCGTCCGGGGCCGCCGTTCACCACAGAGACCTCTTTGCCCTGCTTGAGCGCGTCGAGCATGAAGCGATAGCCACTCATCACGGCGAGCGACGAACCGGCGACAAGCAGCGAGCGCGAGTCCGCAAGCAGCGCACGCGCGGCGTCCCGCCGCTCCACCGGAACCGGCTCGCCGAAGTAGACGACGTCCGGCTTGAGCAGCTCCGAACCGCAGCGGACGCACGGCGCCATCACGAACTCGTCGACCGCCTGCTGCGACAGCGCGACGTCGCCGTCCGGGTTAACTTCATCCGCGCGCACGACCCAGCGCTCCAGATAGCCCGGATTCGCGGCTCGTTGTTGAAGTCTGCCCAGTGGAAGAAGTAGTCCGGGTTGAACTTGCCTGCGCCCGGGTTGGCGAAGTAGATCGTCTCTTCTGGGGTCATGGCGACGAAGATTTGCACCAGTGAGAAGATTCCCTGGTAGACGCCCTCGTGGGCGTACTTGGCTATCTGGTTCGCACCTTGGGAGACCGGCACGCCGGAGCGCTTCAGCTCGATGTGGAAGACCGGCATACCGTTAATGAGCAGCATCAAGTCGCCACGTCGGGTGGGCAGCAGCTCATTGGCGGTCTGGAAGCGCGGCTGGACGGCAATCTGGTAGCGCGACTGGCCACCGGCAATCTCTAGGCGATCGTAGATTTTCAGGCTAACCTCAGAGCCGAAGTTGGCGGCCTGCGGTGCATCTCGGGTAATGGTCACGGTGCTACCGTTGATGAACTCGTTGAGCGCCAGCGGCGTACGCAGGTTGTTGACCTGCTCGATGATTTGCGCCATCTCGCCCTCGGTGAGCGGCACGTCGCCAAGCAGGTTACGGCCCCGGTTGTTGGCGTAAAGAATGTTCGCCCAGTTGTCGATGAGCTGCTGCTCTGTCGGGAAGCGCAGCAACTCCTTGCTCCAGCCGTGGCGGGTTAGCAGGTCGATGAGTACCGCCTCGAACTCAGCCTCAGAACGAAATGGTGTGGTCATAGCTGCTCCTTAGATGAACATCCGTTGCAGCAGCGCCGCCTTGGCCTGCTTAAGGGACTCGATGTACTTGGCCTCGGTAGCAATGAGCGTGTCCAGCCGTGTGAACACTGCACCGATGGCCTGTTGTTCTTCAAGGGTGGGTGGAATGGTAGCCGCCGCCTCTGCCAAGTGACGGGCGTTCAGTGACGGCAAAGCACCGCTCTGAGTGAATCGGGTCAGGTCCACCGTCTTGAGGTAGGTATCGGCAAACTGAACATCCCAAGATTTGGTGTCCAAGGAAAACGCCATGAGATTGTTGTCGAGGAGGAATGTATCGGTAGCGAGTCTTTTGCGCCCTAGGAAGACAGCAGCACCAACCTTGGCGAACAGAATCGCAGGTACAGCTGTTACAGGCACCCAGTGATTACGAACAATCTGTTCCTCCGTCACATAGTGGTTGGCGGAGCGCAGTTGCAGCTCATTCCCTGGTGCGGAGAGGTCCGATACCTTGTAGAAAGGTAGGCCTGCTTCCCCGCCTTGTTCACGTTCCGGGAATCCGACGCCTGACTTGAACGAGCCGAGTTCACCCAGTGTTGTCGTCTTCCACTCACCGTCGAAGCCCTCCAGCCGCAACTCCGGCACCGTCTGCCCCTCCTCCTGCGGGAACATCCGTTGCATGAGAGCAGTTTTGGCCTGCTGCAGGGCCTGGTGCTTCTTGGTGTGCTGGTTGATGGCATCGTCGAGGTTGGTGAAGATAGCGCCGATGGCCTACTGTTCTTCGAGAGCGGGCGGGAAATAAACAGCCTGATTGAACAGCTCAGTCTTCGTGATACCTTTGATGGTGCTACCCTGCAGCTGGTCAGCGAGTCCCTCCATACGCCGCTTAACAGTAAGAGCGATGTATTCAGGGTCACCGGAAAGGTCTGATAGCGATACAAAGTCCTGGCTGGTGGCGTAAGGGAACGGCATAAAAGAGACCTTGCCAACGCCAACACGAGTGACGACTGCAACAGAGTCGGCAGGAATCTGCATAGCAGCAGAGCGTGAAATAGCTTCCTCGGTGATGTGCTTACGAGGGGCGACCGGGGCGACCCCCTGCTCCGCAACATCAGAGGATTGAATCCAAGGGATGTCCCCGGACCAGTAGCCCGGTTCATCGCTAGATGGCGTACCGCCACCGTAAGTCCTTTCGCTGAGGTCTCCAATGGCTTTCAATTCCCACTCACCATCGAAGCCCTCCAGGCGCAGTGCGGGCACGTTGTGACTATGCATCGCGACCACCGCCCAGCAGCTCCTGGAGTGCAGCCACGGCCTGCATGTCGGCGGCGTTGCCGGTAAGCCCGCTCAGTAGGCCAGCGAGTTCTTGCTCCGTCTCGCGAATCTTCACGTCGAGGTCGGTCAGCGCGACGGCGTACTTGTCGTGCAGCGCCTGGACGCGGCCGGCCAGGCCTGCAAGCACGTGACCAGGGATTTCGCGCAGGTCATCCATAAGTGAAGTAATCCACTTGGCGGTGAGCACCTCATCGACCTGCGCTTCGGTAAGCGCTTCAATGGTCGCGTAGGTGTCTTTCTCCAACTGCTCTTGCGCAGCCTTGAGGTTCTTCTT
The DNA here is from genome assembly GCF_037850265.1 of Corynebacterium hesseae. Classification (NCBI taxonomy): domain Bacteria; kingdom Bacillati; phylum Actinomycetota; class Actinomycetes; order Mycobacteriales; family Corynebacteriaceae; genus Corynebacterium; species Corynebacterium hesseae. The sequence continues at coordinate 762,516 of NZ_CP137211.1, read as the reverse complement.
GAGCTTGTCCCGCTGGGCGATAAGTGCCTTGGCGCTGAGCATGGCAGCCTCAGTGCTGTCCTCCGGCCAGGTCTCGCCCTTGGCCAGCTTCGGCAGGTCCTTGATGGCCTTGTTCAGCTCGGTCTTCTTGAAGGCGTCCTGCTTGTCGTTAAGTATCTCGGTCAGGTCGGTCTTGTCGACTTCGCTTAAGCCCTCGACAAGCTGTGTTAGCTCAGATACAGCTGTGTCCACGTCGCGACTTAGCTGCGTTACCTGGTCCTTCTGTTGCGCCAGGTAGAAGGTCTGCACCAACTCGTTGGGAGCAACGCGCCCGTCCCATCCGATTTGGACATAGACCTTTTTCTTTTCCTTGGTCTTCCACTCCATCACGGGGTGGTTGACCCGCAGGGCATCGAAGCCTTCGGTCTGGATGACTTCTAGGTCACCGGCGGTTTTGACCCAGCTGTCATGCAGTACCTGGTAGCCCTCGTAGGCATCAACCAACGGTACAGGGTCGAGTCGGTCGAACAGGTCTGCCTTAAGCTGGTCCTCGGTGGTGGTAATGGGCACGGTGGCCGCGCCGTCCACCAGCAGCGCGTGCAGCTTCTCCGGGAGGTCGGATAGTGCAGCGTCAACCTGGTTACGCAGTGCCTGGGCTGCAGGGTGCTTGTCGATGGTCTCGCGCAGGTTGGCGGTCTTCAGCTCCGCGTAGCCTTCTACCTTCTCGGTGAACAGCGCCTCACGCAGTCCCGGTAGGGCGGTCCAGTAGTGCTCCAAGGCGGCAATCTCACTGGTGGGGATGCCGCCGTGCATGGTGGCGTACAGGTCTACAGACTCTGGCGGCAGGGTGGCGGACACGTAGCGCGGGATGTTGAGGTTGTGGTCGTTGGCACGAATCTCGTCGCGGGTCACGACCTTAGCGAAGTGTGGCACGTCAACGCGGTTGCGGACGGCATCGACGATGCGCTGGATGTCGCGGGCACGCAGGTGGTTGTACTTACCCTGCTTGATGAAGCCCTGCGAGGCGTCGATGAACAGCACGTCATCGCGGTCACGTTCTTGCTTGAGCACCATGATGATGGTCGCGATACCGGTGCCGTAGAAGATGTTGGAAGGCAGGCCGATAATGGCATCGATGTGGTTGGCCTCGATGAGATTGCGGCGGATGTCGGCCTCCGAGCTGCCACGGAACAGCACGCCGTGCGGCAGGACGATGGTGAGGATACCGTCGGGTTTGACGTGGAACAGCTCATGCAGCAAGAAGGCGTAGTCGGCCTTGGTCTTCGGAGCTAGACCAAACCGTGCGAATCGCGGGTCAGCCTCGTTGCCTTCGGGTTCCCACTTCTGGGAGTAGGGCGGGTCGGAGACTACGGCGTCCACATAGAGCGGCTGGTAGGTCTGTACCGGGTCGAACTCGTCGAACATCGGCCAGTCATGGGCCAAGCTGTCACCGTTGCGGGCGACGATGTTGTCCGCCTTCACGCCGCGCATGACCAGGTTCATGCGGGTGAGGTTGTAGGTGTTCTCGCGCAGCTCCTGGGCGAAGTACTTAATACGGTCTGGGTCCCCCATGCGCTTGGCGACGGCATGGCCGATGTTAAGCAGCAGGGAGCCAGAGCCGGAGGTCGGGTCGTAAATCTGAATCTCGTCGCGGTCCTTGAGGTGGTCAGCGACGATGTTGCTCATGATGAGCGAGACCTCATGCGGGGTGTAGAACTCGCCTGCCTTCTTGCCCGCGTTAGCCGCGAACTTCTCGATGAGGTACTCGTAGATGTATCCCAGCACGTCATAGCCCTGCTTGCCATCAGTGGGGATGTCATCGATAAGGTCCAGTAGCTTCTTGATGGCTGAGGTACGGGCAGCGTCGGTTGTGCCCAGCTTCGACAGGCTGGTGTCCAGGGTGTTAAGGATGCCCTCGAAGACGTGCTTGTGCTCCGGGGCGATGTTGCGCTTGAAGGTAGCCAGGCCGTCGCGCACGTGAGCGATGGAAAAGTCGTTACCCATGTCCCGCCACGTCGAGTACAGGTTCTCGTAAGTGAGGAAGTAGCCCAAGTTGTTACGCACCAGGGCCACGGTGTCAGTGTCGGTCTCAACGAGCGCATCGGGCAGGTCTTCCGGTTCAGCGTCGTTATTGAGCATGAACTGCTCTACTTGGTCGGACAGGAACTTATAGAAGATGAAGCCGAGAATGTAGTCCTTGTAATCCTGCGCTTCGATCTTTGAGCGTACCGACGATACCGTACAGCGAGAAGATTTTACTTTCTAAGTGCATGGCTTGGGGGGAGCGGCGAAGTCCTACGTGGTGCAGGATTCAAAGCCCCAAATGGCGATTCCAGCACAAAACAGAAAAGGCCCCTACCGGTGTTTCCACTGGTAGGGGCGGGAAGTTGGTAGCGGGGGCAGGATTCGAACCTACGACCTCTGGGTTATGAGCCCAGCGAGCTACCGAGCTGCTCCACCCCGCGTCGAGATGTACTTCCGAACATCAAGCGCTTCAGCACACTGTGGTTAATCACTGGGATTGTTACCCCGTGTGCCGGCGACTCATGTAACTATACAGACGCCATGGCGCCTACCCAAATCCCCTGGGCAGGCGCCATTTTTCTGGACTATGCGGAGCTACTACTGAGACTGCAGCGAGCGGTACTCCTCCACTGCCTTGTCCAGCTCGTCCAAGGCCTTGCCGTACTCCTCAAAGGAACCGTTCTTAGCCTTGTCCACGCCATCGAGAGCCTTGTTGATGGCGTCGATAGCCTCGCCTTCACTCGATGCCTTCGGAGCGGAGGCCGGTGCGGAAGCGTCGGAGTCCTTGGAGTCAGCCGCATCCTTCTTGTCACCGCCAGCGTTTCCGGCCTGGTCACCGTCCTTGCCGGTATCGCCTTCGATCTCCGTAATGTTCTGAGCGGCCTTCGGGTCGATTCCAACCTGGTCGAGGGCCTCACCGATGGTCGGGGCATAGCCCACACGGCCCTTGTAAGAGACCAGCACGCGCAACAGCTTCGGGAACGCGGACTCTTGGCCCTTACGTTGCGAGTAAATCGGCTCGAGGTAGAGGATCTCCCCATCCCCCACCGGCAGCGCCAAGAGGTTACCGTTCTTCAGGTCATTCGACCCCTGCCACAGCGTGCGGTCACGCGCCACCTGGTCGGAAGACATCATCGCGTCCTGTGCCTGCTTCGGGCCCTGGGTCTGGGTATTCGTCGGCAGCACACGCACGGTGATGTTGCCGTAATTGTCCGGGTCCGAGGACACCGCCATGTGTGCGGAGAGGAACTGACGGTTCAGGCCACGGTAGGAAGTGATGAGCTGGAAGCTCGGCTTCTTGGTCTCCGGATCGGCAGCCAGCACGTAGTACGGTGGCTGGTTCAGACCCTGGGATTCACCGGCGGTGGGGTCCTCCGGCACGGACCAGAAGGCATCGTTGTTGAAGAAGACGCCCGGGTCATCCACGTGGTACTTGGCCAGCAGATTGCGCTGCACCTTGAACATGTCCTCCGGGTAGCGCAGGTGCTGGCGCAGTTCGTCGGAGATCTCCGACTCTGGCTTGACGACGCCCGGGAACACACCCTCCCACGCCTTGAGCACGGGGTCTTCGGTGTCGAACTCGTAGAGATCGACGGTGCCATCGTAGGCGTCGACAGTCGCTTTGACCGAGTTGCGGATGTAGCCCACCTGGTCGTTGACCAAGCGCTGCGTCGTGCCCGTCGGGTTCTGAGTGTCCTGGGTGGTCTCCGTCAGGGAGGTGCGCTGCGAGTACGGCAAGGAATCCAGTGTGGTGTAACCGTCCACGACCCACTTGACGCGGCCGTCGATAACCGCCGGGTAGGTGGAGGAATCCGTGGTCAGCCATGGGGCGACCTTCTCCACGCGCTCGCGCGGATCGCGGTCATAGAGCAGCTTGGATTCCGAGCCAACACGGTCCGAGAGTAGGAAGTTTAGCTCCTGGTATTTCAGGGCGTAGGCGGTGCGGTCGACGATGTTTCCGATGTCTACGCCGCCCTTACCGTCGTAGGTGTAAGTGGAGGTATCGGTATCGTATTCCACCGGTTTATCGCCGGTCTTGCCCACGATGGCGTAGTCCATGCCATCCTGTGCGCTAGCGATCACAGGGCCGAAGTAGGTGCGCGGCTGGTCAACCTTGATGCCGAGGGATTCCTCAGCGTTCTTGGTCTCGCCCTCGCCTTCGGCGTCCTTGCCCGCCTGGGTCTGCAGGTCAGCAACAGTGAAGATGGGGAAACCACCGCGGGCGGAGCCGGCGTCACGAGCCACCTCATCGACGGTATTTGCCTGCGCGGCGATAAAGCCGTTGCCGTGGGTGTACACGGTGTGGCGGTTGATCCAGTTTTGCTGGTTCTCCTGCAGCTCGTTGGGGTCCAGCTCGCGCGCGGCAACCACGAAGTCACGCAGCTCGCCGTCGATTTCATAGCGATCCATGGCTAGCGTTTCTGGGAAGCCGTAGAAGTTCTTCAGCTGCTGCATCTGGGTGAACGTCGGCGCCAAAATGTCCGGGTCCAGCAGGCGCAGGTTGGAGATGGTGGAGTCATCGGAGGCGACCTTGTCATCGGAGACGTCGTCAGCACCCCAGTTCTCCTCGTAGGTCACCTTGTCATCGGTGAGGCCATAAGCAAAACGCGTGGACTCAATGTTGCGGGAGATGGACTCCGCCTCTTTAGCCTGGCGGTTCGGGTTCACGGAGAAGCGCTCCATGATGAGCGGCCAGCCCTGACCAATAACCAAGGAAGACAGCACCATGAGCACCACGGCCAGGCCGGGGATGCGCAAGTCCTTGATCACGACGGCAGAGAAAATCGCCACGGCCACGAACACGCCGATGATCATGAGAATGGTCTTCGCCGGCAGGTAGGCGTTGATATCCGTGTAGGAACCACCCGTAAACAGCGAGTGCTGGTTATACAGCAACTCATAGCGGCCCAGCCAGTATCCAGCCACCTGAAGCAGCATCCAGATTCCGGCGGTCACGGCAAGTTGAGTGCGCGCCGACTTCGACAGCGAACCACGCACACCCGCGGCGCGGTTACCCAGGCGAATGCCACCGAGAATGTAATGCCCCACGAGTGCGATGAGGAAGCACACGGCAACCAGCATGGAAGCAGCGCTGACCAGCATCGACCACACCGGCAGGCGGAAGGCGTAGAAGCCGAGATCGTGGTTGAACTGCGGGTCCGTCACCCCAAAATCGTGGGAGTTCAGAAAGAGCATGACGGTGCGCCAATTTGCCTGGCCCAGCAGACCAGAGACAACACCAACGAGGACCGGGATGACCTTGAGGAAGACCCTCATCGTGCTTTCAATGGATTTGCGATATTGATAAACCGGGGAATTGAAATCCGCCATGTCCATCGAATCGCCGCGCCCACGCCAGACAATGAGCCCCGCTACGTAGGTGACGGCCGCCGCCACTAGTCCGAAGAGGACGAAGAGCACGATGCGCATGATCAGGGTCTTGGTGAAGACCCCGCGGTACTCAATCGCGCCGAACCACTTCCAATCCGTATAGAAGCCCACGAGCATGGGGCCAATGAACAAGAGGACCGCGATGATGGCGACAACCCACGAGAGAAACTTGGGCGGACGTTTCATCGGGGCGGTGGGTCGGTTGAGTCCGGAAGCCAACTCCAGCTCCAATCAAGTGTCGTGCGAATATAGAGGTATCAAGCTTCTAGTCTAGAGAAGCACTATGACCGTCAACGAACAAGGACGCTTATGAGTTCCCAACCTTCCTCCCAGCCCGCTGTACACCGCGCGCTCAACAAGGCCATGCGCGAGGCCGTGGATTTCATCCACGCCGAGGGCTGGGATGCCCCGCCAACTCTCTTTGCGCTCGTGCCCACCGAGCTGGTGGCCGCCCAGCTTGGGGACGTCGACGACTCCTCTCCCCTCACCCTCGTGGTGCAGGAATTGCCGGAGGGCATCGAGCCGGGCTCGGAGCACCTCGCGGACTACGTCTCGCGGCTGGCGTGGCCGCGGGAGATCGCCGGCGTCATCCTGGCTCAGGAGATCATGTTCAAGGACACTGCGGACGCCGCGCTTGGCGACGCACGCCCCGCCCGCCTCTTCTCCGGAGTCCTGCGGGCTACCGCCATGGCCGGCAGCTCCACAGCCGATACGGAGAATGCCGACGAGGACGGCGCTGAACTCACGCTTCTGCAGCTGCGCCCCACGGAGGAGGAACTGGCAGAAGCTGGCCCCTTCGCGCAGGACGATATTCAACTGCGCGGCGGCCCAAACGTGGCACCGGGGGTCATCGCCGCCCTGCGCTACGGATTGGAGCAAGATCCGGAGGAGATGCTCTAATCGGCTCAACCTCTAATCGACTAAACTCAGTCTGCAGTGGCCATTAACGCTCAGCTCTCGGGGCTGGGCACGGAATCGATAGAGGAGTCTCTCGTGCGCTTGACATCTCGCTTCACCGCCGCAGCATCGGCCGTGCTTGCCACCGGCTGCCTGCTCACCGCATGTGGGAAGGACGATGCGCCCTCCCCTGAGCCGGCTCCTGCAAGCGAAGAAACCACTGCAGCCGCGGAGAAATCCAGCGCGCCGGCCCCGGCAACCACTGCCGAGGAATCCGAGACGCTCTCTCCTGCCGCATCCGAGACTGAGACCAGCTCGGACGCGGAGGATGAATCCTCAACCCGCAACCCCGCCGACCGAAAAGACAAGGACTCCAGCGAGTCCTCTGAACCAAGCGGCACATTCACTGATTCCGTGGAGCAGGCTTATGAGATCTTCGGTGGGCTCGTCCCGGAGGAGATCTTCGCTCAATTCGACCGCTGCGATCCCAACGGCGTGACGGATTCCTTCAACTGCTCCGGTTCCGAGGTGGGACAGTTCCAGTTCTTCAAGTCCAAGACCAAAGCTTCCCAGACCACTCAAGTTCTCACCGAGCTGCGCAGCTCCCGCGTCATCGAGGACAGTGGCAACCGCGTGGTGGGCTGGTCCATGCTGGGCAACACGGCCATCCTCACCGTCGTGGACAACGACGAAGGCCTCATCATGCAGCAGATGATCTCCACGGACCAGGACGATCCGGAAGAGCGCCTCAAGGAGCTTGGCTTGGTCTAGGACCGCAACTTCCTTTAGGGCTAGCCTTCGCAGGTCTCGACGGGCTTGCCCTCTGCAAAGTCGTGCATGGCCGTGATGGCGTCATCCAGCGTGTGGACCTTGGCCACCACCATGTCGCCGGTGCCACGGCTGACCGCCTCCGCGCAATTATCTGCAGGTGCGAGGAAGAGCTCGGCGCCCGCTTCCTGCGCTGCGTGCACCTTGTGGACAATGCCACCGATGGGGCCGACCTCGCCGTCCTCACCGATTGTGCCCGTGCCGGCAACAAACCGGCCGCCGGTGAGATCCTCATCGGACAATTTGTCAATCACCGCCAATGTAAACATCATTCCGGCCGACGGTCCACCGATGTCCTGTAGGTTGTAATCCACGGTGATGTCTTCGGTGGGCACTGAGGTCATGAGGATGCCCAGCAAAGCTACGTCGTCGTGCTCTGGGTGTGCGCCGAGGGTCACCGGGACTGTCTTCTCCTCGCCCTTGCGAATAATCCCCAGCTTCACCTCATCACCGGGCTTAAGAGCTTGGATCTTCTCCTGTACCTGGCCAGGCTCCGTGACCTTGTCGCCGTTGACGGCGGTGATGATGTCGGCGTCGTCAAGCGCGCCCGCAGCGGGGCTGTCATCGAGCACCTGAGCCACCTCGATACGCACGGGCTTGTGCAGGTAGTCCATGGCGGCGACGGTAGCCGCCGACTCAGACTGGGTAAAAGCCTGTTGATTGGCTTCCTGAACTTCCTCATCCGTCTTGCCTTGCGGGATGACGCTGCCGATGGGGACGATGGTGTCATCGGTGAAAAGCCACCGACCGACGGCCTGCGCTAGCGTCATGTTGGTGCGCACGGAGACCGTCGTCATGTTGAGATGCCCCTGCGGCTGGAACGTTTCCGGGGCCTCGACGTTGACCACCGGCTCCCCTTCCACTTCACCCAATGTGTCCACGGTAGGGCCTGGTCCTTCGGCGGCGTACGGCACCGACAGGGTGATGTCGGTGCCGGGGATGTGGTCGACGCTGAGCAGGGCTCCCGTCAACACCACCGGAATGGCTCCCCACGTCAGGGTGGACAGGCGGCGGGTTCGGGGGTTCTGCGAAGATTTCACGGAGGATCAGCCTACAGCCTCGTGATGCTTGTTCGCTCTCAGCGTTGCCGTGGTCCTAGAATCCGCGCCAGGAAACCTAGTAGATTAGGCCCCATGAGCAACGGATTCGGTTTTTCCTTCCCCAATAACGACGATGACGATGATAACGATCGTCGCGACCAGAACCCGTTCGGCGCCTTCGGCTTCAGCGCGGGCAACGGTGGCCTAGGAGACTTGTTGAATCAGTTTGGCCAGATGCTCTCCGGCATGGGTTCCTCCATGAATTCCCCGGAGGGTGCCGGCCCGGTCAACTATGACCTGGCCAAGCGCATCGCGCACCAGCAGATCTCCGGCGATAAAGAGATCAATGATAAAGACCGCACTGCAGTGCAGGAAGCCGTGCGGTTGGCGGAACTGTGGCTGGATGATGCCACGATTCTGCCCACCGCATCCGGCACCGTGACCGCGTGGAATTCTGCGCAATGGTTGGATGAGACTCTGCCGATGTGGCAGCGCATGGTCACCCCGGTGGCGGAGCACATGAACTCCGCGCAGCTGGAATCCCTGCCGGAAGAAGCTCGCGAGATGATGGGGCCGATGACCTCGATGATGAACTCGATGTCCGGCATGAATTTCGGCATGAAGCTGGGCCATGCCCTGGGTGACTTGGCCGCGCAGGCGCTCACCGGTTCTGACTTCGGCTTGCCGGTCTCCCCCGCAGGCACCACCGCACTCTTGCCGCACAACATCCAGGCCATCGCGCGCGATCTCAACGTTCCGGGCCAAGAAGTGTTGGTCTATATCGGCGCCCGTGAGGCCGCCCGCCAGCGCCTGTTCAAGCACGTGCCGTGGTTGGTTGAGCGCCTCGTCTCCTCCGTGGAGGAATACGCCATGGGCTTGGTCATCGACACTTCTCACATCGAGGAAGCCACACGCGAGCTCAACCTGGAGTCCGGTGACCCGCAGGCCATCCAGGATGCGATGAACAAGCTGCAAGGCATGGACCTGTCCCCGCGCATCACCTCCCGCAATGCGGGCGCGGCTTCCCGCTTGGAGACTCTCCTGGCACTCGTCGAGGGCTGGGTCGAGCACGTAGTGACCGAGGCCCTGGGTGAGCGCATCCCGTCCACGAAGGCGATGAATGAGGCGTGGGCTCACCGCCGCTCCACCGGTGGTTCTGCGGAGAAGGCCTTCTCCCAGGTCGTTGGCATTGAGCTAAACGCGCCGAAGGTAGAGGCGGCAGCTGAGCTGTGGCGCCGCGCCACCGTCGCAGTGGGCGCCGATAAGCGTGACTCCGCCTGGGACCACCCGGACCTGCTACCTACCGCAGAGCACCTGGAGAACCCGGCTTCCTTCATCGACGGTTTGCTCGATGACACCCCCGACGAGGGCTTTGAAGAAGAGTTTTCCAAGCTGGAGGAGATGCTCCGCCAGCAGGACGCCAGCGCCAGCGATGCTGCTGGCGAGGACAAGAACACGGACGCTGGCGAGGATAAAGAAAACAAAAAGGACAAGCCGGAAGACGAGAACTAGCGGAAGCGCTGGTAGGCCTCGAGGTATCCCTTCGCGCGCTCGGCTTTGGGGGCTCGATCGGCCCACTCCCAAAACTCCGGGCCATGGCCCGGGATGAAGGTGTGTGTTAGCTCGTGGATGATGACGGCGTCGAGGACGTAGTCGGGAACATCCTGCAGCCGGTCAGAAATCCGAATATCTCCCGTTGAGGTAGTGCAACTACCCCAGCGGGATTTTTGGTTACTCACCCACCGGATGGATCCCACCGTGGCGCGGCCCTCCAGAAAGCGGGCATTCAGGGTACGGGCGCGAGAGGACAAGGAGTCGTCGGAAAGCTGCGAAGAGCTGTGCTTCTTGCGGACCTTCGCCACGATGCCATCCACTGCTTCACGTTCCTCCGCCGCCGACATCCAGGCGGGGATGCGCACCTCCACGACGCCATCAACGACGCGGGCTTGGACAGTGCGGCGGCGCCGGGCGGAGCGGATAACGCGTACCTCGGGATTGCTCGACATGACAGGGCATTCTACCTGTGGTGCAATGGTGGCTAAACACAACTGGGGTGGGTTAAAGAACGGGGAGGAAAATCATGGGTGCTAAGACGTACATGTTGGCGCCAGAAACCGTGGTCATTGAACGCGAGCCTGGAATTCTCCAATGTGGGATGGATGCCACGCGCGTTGGGGTCTTCGAAGCCCACCCGCAGCTGGCGGGGCTGCTCAACCGGCTGCGCACTCCGCTGACCCGGCAGACCATTGAAAAGTCCATCGAGAACACAGGCGTTAGCGCCTCCGCTGCTCGCAGTCTGGTCGATGATCTGATTAGCTACCGCGTTCTGTGGCCGGCTCCCCGTCCCCAGCGCGTGGCGGTTTTGGGAACCTCGGTCCTGGCTAATGAGCTGCGCGACGTCCTGCTTAGCGATTCCTTCCAACCCCGTTCCCCTCTCCACAGCGAAACCCCCGCCGAGTACATCGCGAACGTGGCCGGGCACCTGCCTATCGTGGCCGTCGATATGTTGGATGGCGCCACGGAATGGGCACAAGCACTGAGCAATTCCCCGGCGACCTGGCTGCCAGTGTCCATGCTCGATGCCCGCGGCATCATCGGACCGGTCCGCGTAGCTGGAGCCGGTCCCTGTCCGATGTGCGCGCACCTGCACCGCATCGAAGCTGACGAGCAGTGGCACGAGGTGGCTCACCGCGCCGCAGCGGTAGAGCCACCGGGTGATCCCATCGTGCGCACGGCGATAGTGATGCATGCGGTGGTGACCATTCGCCGGCTCTTGGGAAGACCCGCCCCACCCGGGGCACCCGGCGGTAAACCGCTAGCTGGTGAGCTCACGGAGATAGACCTCTACGGCATGGAGCAACGCCGCCTGCTCATTGAACACCCGCGCTGCGCGTACTGCGCCGGTGTTTAAGCGCGGGCAGACGCGATGATCTGCAGCACCTCCGCGCCATAGCGCTCCAGCTTGGAAGGGCCTACCCCGGAGATATCGAGCAGCTCCGCTTCGTTTGTGGGAAGCGCCTCCGAGATCGCTTGCAGGGTAGCGTCAGAGAACACGACATAAGCAGGTACCTGAGAGTCCTTCGCCACGGACGCGCGCCACGCGCGCAGTGCGTTGAAGACATCCTCATCGCCCTCGTATTCACACCACTCGTGGCGGCCTAAGACCTTTTCCGCTGGGCTGCTGAGCTGGCCCGAGCACACCCGGCAGCGGCGCGGGCGATAGCGGCGGTTGGAGGACTGGCTTTCTTCGATTCCTGGCACCACGCCATCCAAGAAACGAGTGCGCTCACGCGAGGCTCGCGAGCCGGTGGTCTTTGCCAACGCCCACGACAGAGCTAGGTGTTCGCGGGCACGGGTAATGCCGACATAAAACAGGCGGCGCTCCTCCTCCACGTGCTCATCGCCGGCCTTGATGGCGTGGTTGATGGGCAACAGTTTTTCGGTGAGGCCCACGAGGAAGACCGCATCCCACTCCAAGCCCTTGGCTGCGTGGATGGTGGCCAAGGTGACGCCCTCCATCGTGGGGTTGTGCTTATTTTCGGAACGGCGGTGCAGCTCACCGAGCACGCCGGGAAGATCGATGCCTTCGTTGTCCTCCACGATTTGTGCGATGAGATCCACCAGTGCGGTGAGCGACTGCCAGCGCTCACGGGCCTGCGCGCCCTGCGGCTCCGTGGCGGACAGTCCCAGCTCCACGAAGGCCGCGCGCGCCACGGCCACCGGATCGTTCGGCAGATCATCGCGGCGCGTGGCGGCGATGAGCACGCGGATGGCCTCCAAGATCTCTGGGCGGCGGAAGAAGCCTTCGCCGCCGCGGACCTGGTAGACCACTCCGGCGTCGGCAAGCGCCTGCTCAAACTGCTCCGACTGCGCGTTGATGCGGTAGAGGATCGCAATCTCCGAGGCCTTAACTCCCTGGTTGAGCAAGGTCAGAACCTGGCCCGCGACCTCCTTGGCCTCAATCTCCTCAGACTCATAGGCCTTAAACGTGGGCTCGGGGCCGGGCTCGCGCATACCCTGCAGCTCCAGACGGGTTCCCGCAGCGCGGCCCGAAGCCTTTGAGATAACTTCGTTGGCCAAGTCCGTCACCTGCGGGGTGGAGCGGTAGTCTCGCTGCAACTTCACCACAGTGGCCTGCGGATAAGTGCGGGAAAAATTCAGCAAGTACTCCGGGGAAGCCCCGTTGAAGGAGTAAATGGTCTGGTTAGCATCGCCCACAACCGTCAGGTCATCGCGCTCACCCAACCACGCCTCCAATACTCGCTGCTGCAGCGGCGTGACGTCCTGGTACTCATCCACCACGAAGGTGCGGTACTGCTCGCGGAAGACCTCTGCCACCGAAGGAACGTTCTCGATGGCACCGGCGATATGCATGAGCAAATCATCGAAATCGAGGTACATGACATCCGGGGTGGCCTTCATGTCCTCATAGCGGCGGAAGACCTCCGCCACCTTGGCCGGGTCCCCCGGTGCCTCGCGGTCCGTGGATTCGATGATGCCGGGATAACCCTCGGGGCTGATCAGCGAGGACTTTGCCCACTCGATTTCCCCCAGGAAGTCACGGATGGTGTCCTTGTTGTTGTCCAATCCGAGTGAGCGCACCGCGCGCCCCACGAGGCTGAACTTGTTGTCGATGAGCTGCCAAGGCAGATCCCCCGCAACCTGCGGCCAAAAGTACTTCAGCTGACGGCGCGCCGCGGCGTGAAAGGTTTGGGCCTGCACTCCCCCGACGCCCATGTGATTGAGACGCTCGCGCATTTCGCTTGCGGCACGAGTAGTAAACGTGACGGCCAGAACGCGTTGTGGGTTGACGAAGCCCTGGTCCACCATGTGGGCGATGCGATAGGTAATCGTGCGCGTTTTGCCCGTACCGGCACCCGCGAGGATGCAGACCGGGCCGCGCGGCGCCGTGGCTGCGGCCCGCTGGTCTTCATCGAGCAGGGACAGATCCGGTCTCATCACCGTGGAACCACTCCATAATCATCGTGTGTGCAATTGAGCCCTTACGGGCAATGGTCAGTTCTGGCAGTTCAGCGCGGGACACCCACCGCACTTCCGCGAGCTCTCCGTCAGTATCGCACACGGGCCGGACATCCTCCGTGACCGCGGAAAAGCCCACCATCAGCGAACCACTCGGTGGCCAGGGTTGCGAGCCCCAGTAGGTAACTGATTCAACGCGGCGACCGGTTTCTTCCAAAGCCTCGCGGACCATGGCTTCTTCGAGGGTCTCGCCGGGATCGACATAACCGGCAATGAGTGAAAAGAACCCTGAACGGTGCCGGTTGCGAGCCAGAAGAATACGGTCCGTTTCCGGGTGGCGGATGATGCCGATGACGGCCGGATCGAGGCGCGGGAAAACGAGGCGCTCGCCGTCGTGGCCCACGGCCCCCGGGGCAGGATAGGACAGCTCACGCCCAGTGCGCGGATCAAAGCGCGCTTCACGACGGTTACGAATCAGGTGCAGCGCTTTGAGGATATCGCGCTGCCCGTTGAAGAAGGTGGCATCGCGCAACGTCCCGAGCCGCTCGGCGGACTCAGTGTCCACGAGGAAAGCGTGAATAGCCCCGGCTGTCACCACGATATCCCCGGCCGGCTCAGCCAGGTAAACAGGTTGCCCTTGTGGCGTTACCGGAACGCGGCCGGCTTCGGTGACGGGCAGGAACATTAGTTGCCTTCGTCCTCATCTTCATCGGTATCTTCCGCGGCTTGCTGCATCTCGTGCTTGATGTAGAGCAGGCGGTCACCGGGCTTGAGCGCGTAAGCATCTGCCGTGTCGACGCGGTGCAGCTCGTTGTTGCGCAGGACGGCCAGGACGATGTCCGCGAGGTGGCGCGGGTTAGAGCCCACCTCGAATTCGCGTACAGCGCGCTCGGCCACGGAGAAGCCCTCATTCGGAGAGAGGAGATCCTCCATCATCTCCACCACCGTTGGGGTGACGGTGGCAAGGCCCAGGAGGCGGCCGGCCGTTTCCGCGGAGGTGACCACCGAGTCGGCACCGGACTGCAGGAGGAGGTGGCGGTTTTCGGATTCGCGCACAGACGCGACAACCTTGGCCTTCGGATTGAGCTCGCGCACAGACAACGTGCACAGCACCGCGGTATCGTCCGTGGACGGCGTCACCACCACGGAGGAGGCGTGCTGCGCGCCGGCGATGCGCAGGACATCCTGTTTGGTTCCGGAGCCATAGATGGTGACAAGGCCATGGTGCTCGGCGCTGGCTAGGGCCGCACGGTTATTGTCTACGACCACGATTTGGGAGGCTGGGACGTCATCGGCGATAAGCGCGGCGACCGCACCGGCGCCCTTGGTGCCATAGCCGATGACGACGGTGTGGTTACGCAATTGCTTTCTCCAATTCTGGATTTCAAACGTGCGACGGGCTCGATCCGTCAGAACCGACAAGGTAGCACCGACCAACAAAACAAGGAAGAGCAGGCGGGCCGGAGTAACAATAACGAGGTTGATAAAGCGCGCCGTGGGGGTCACAGGGACGATATCGCCGTAGCCCACAGTGGTCAACGACACCGCTGAATAATAGGCGGCATCGAGGAAGGACAGGTCTTCGCTGTAGCCATCGCCGTCGAAAAAGACGACGATGGTGACGAAGACCAACAGCCCCATGGCCCAAATAACGCGGCTTGCCAGCTGTTTCCACGGGCTGGTGCTCTGCGTGCGCGGAATCGTGATGACGTCGATCAGCGCATGATCTGGCTGCGAGGTCAGCTCAACCTGCGACAAGAAACGCGATGTAAAGCGTTTACCTAAGTGCTTGGGCACGAAGTGCCAACCTCCCTAGACAGTGCGGATTTCCTCGTGAGACTACCTTAGACTCAACCCCGGTGGCGTGGAAACTGCGGAGCTTAAAAGCTCAGCCAACCGTGCTCCGGTGGGCAAGTCATCCGGCTCCAAGAGATAATTCTCATGCACGTAGAAGAACGCCGCGCGGACGGTCTCCACGCCGTGGATGCGCCGCCATGCTTCTGCGTATACAGCCAGCTGAATCTGCGCCGAGGCCAATGCGGCGCCCTGCGGGCGGCGGCCGGTCTTCCAGTCCACGATGAGCCAGGAGCCATCCGGCTGCTGGAATACCGCGTCCATGCGGCCGCGGACAACCGAGTCCCCAATGGTGATCTCGAAGGGTGCCTCGACATAAGCGGGAGTGCGCTGTGCCCACTCGGAGGCCAAGAAAGACTCCTTGAGGGATTCCAAGTCATGGTCCGGTTCGTCGTGCGAGCCTGGCAGCTCGTCCTCCCCCAGCAAGGCTGGAGAACCGAAACGATCCTCCAGCCAGGCATGGAAAGCTGTGCCGCGCTTGGCATAGGAGTTGGGTTTGAAGGGAATGGGGCGACGCTGGCGGCGCGCGAATTGGGTGGGATCCGCCGACATAGCCACCATGTCGGAAGCCGTCAGCTCGCCAGGCAGTTCAACATCGACCACGGGGGCTTGAAGGGCCTTGTGCTCTTCGATGAGCGCACTCGCCTCCTGCTCCCAGAGCCCAAAGACTTCGCCATCACGCAGCGACGGTAAATCCTCCATCGCCGCGCGCACCGCGTCTGCTGCTTTCAGCGCTTCCGCTTGCGGGGTCAGCGAGGGGAAAGACGCCTCTGCAACCGCGCCTTCTGCTTCTTCTTCCGGAACCTCGGGGACCTCCCAATGGACCACCAGATCTGGGTGTTTATCCGCCAGCAACTGCAGGTAGGAATAAGGGCCTTTCTTGCTCTTGCCCTTCTTCTTATTGGTCCCGGAGCCTGTCACCGTCAGCGTGGACTCGGTGCGGGTCATCGCCACATAGAACAGACGGGCCGCTTCCTCCGCTTGGAACTCTCGGTTTTGTTCTTTGAATGCTGTGCACGCCTTGTCGAAGTCGGTGCGTGTCACCGCATCCTCGGGGACATCAATGACGTCCTCATCACCCGGGGCTTTCTCGATCTTGGTCAGGAAGGTTTCCGCCTGCGCCTTGTAGCTCGAGGAATCCGCATGTGCCACGCAGACGTGCTCCCATTCCAAGCCCTTGGCCTTGTGCACCGTCATGATCTGCACGCGGTTGCGCACGAGCGGGACCTCTCCCAGCTCGAGTCCATCTTCCTTCTCCTTAGCCAGCTCAAGGTAGTCCAAGAGGCCGGCCAGGCCATCCCCGTGGAAGCCCGCGACGAAGTCAGCGAAAGCGTCGAGGTGCGTAGTCCCACCAGCCTTGCCGGAAGCGAGGACTTCGGTGCGCAGGCCGAAGAGTAGCTCAATGTCGGCGATGATGTCATTCAATGACTTACCCAGGGAATAGGTGCGCAAGTAACGCAGCTTGGAGGAGACCTCCTCCATGCGTTCCAATCCTTCGGCGCTGTAGCGATCGCGTTCGCCGAGGTCTGCGAGGGCGTCGGCAAGCCCCAGCACCTGGTCCGGCCCCTCCGCAGTGATCTCTTCGACCTGGATAGCCAGGTGCTCCAAAGGATCACCGCCCTCCCACCGAGTGCGGCCCTCGGTGGCGCCTGCCAGGTTGCGCTGACGCGAATGCAGCGCCTGGATATCGGCGATGCCCAAGCCACACATCGGACCGGTCAGCACGCGCAATGCCGCTGCGCTGTCCTGTGGACGCACCAAGAGCGTAGCCACCGCCACGAGGTCTTGGATCTCTGGCTGCCAGAGTAGGCCACCCAGGCCGAAGATCTCATTGGGCACGCCAGCCTCATCCAAGGCGGCGGCGATCAAAGGCGATTGCCTATTGGTGCGCACGAGCACGGCGGCGCTGAAATCCTCGCCTTCCGGCGTGGACTCATAGAGCTGACGAAGGTGATCAACGATGAAGGCGCGCTCCTCGTCCTCAGATGCGAAGTAACCCAGCTCAACCGTACCAGCCGGTGCCGTGGGCTTGGGCGACAGCTCATCCACGGGGCGCTCGCCGGGGCTTGAGGAGAAGAGCTCCGAAGCCACGTCATTGGCCAACCCCAGCACCGTCGACGGGTTGCGCCAAGAGGTGGTGAGCTGATCCTTCGGCGCCGGGGTGCCATCAGGCTGCGGAAAGTCCGTGACAAAAGCCTCCAGGTTTTCGGCCGTCGCGCCACGCCAGCCATAGATGGACTGCATGGGATCACCAACCGCAGTAACGGATAGTCCCTCGCGCTCGCCACCAAAGAGGGAGCGCAATAGGATGCGCTGCGCGTGGGAGGTGTCCTGGTACTCATCCAACATGATGACGCGGTAGCGCGCGCTTTGTTGCTCACCCAAAAGCGGGAAGTTTTTGGCCAGGGTGGCGGCGATGGACATCTGCTCACCGAAGGTGATCACCCCGCGCTCCGCTTGCTCTTTCTTGAGAGCTTCCACCAAGGGCAGGTACTCCAAGCGCAAGCGCTGGGTATCCAAGTACTTCTGCAAGTCTTTGCCGAACTCGCCTTTAGTCCGCTTGCTCTTTTCTAGATCCTCAGCGGTCTTTCGGAAGATATCCTCGTGCTCATAGAGATCCTGCGGATCTTTGAGCTCCCCGTCCATCGTTTCCGCGAGCTTGAGCAAGGTCGCGGTCACCGTGGCCACCGCATTATCGGTGCTCAGCGAGCCCGTGTAGTTGCTGACCACCTCATGAGCGATGGCGTAGCGTTCCGCCTCCGTGATGATGCGGGCATTCGGCTCCACCGGCATGAGCAAGCCATACTCGCGGACGAGATCGCCTGCATAGGAGTCATACGTGGACACGTTGGGGGCGATATTCTCTACCGCCTCAGCCGCCGGGCTGCCCGGGGCAAGGATTCCAGAAGAACGCAGCGTCAACAGCTGGCGGCGGATGCGCTGCTCCAGTTGCTGGGCCGCCTTGCGGGTAAAGGTGAGGCCGAGGACCTGCTCGGGCCTCACCAGACCATTCGCCACGAGTGAGACCACGCGTGAGGCCATCGTTTCCGTCTTACCGGCGCCAGCGCCGGCCACGACGAGTTTCGGACCGAGCGGGCCATCGATAACAGCGGCCTGTTCCGGGGTGGGAGGAAAAGGCTTGCCCAGCGCGGCAGCAAGCTCCTCAGGGCTGAAGTGTTGAGCCGGATTCTTAGGCATTGGTCACCAGACCTCCTTCATTCATCACGGGGCAAATAGAGCGGATTGGGCAGCGATCACAATCGGCATTTTCGCGCGCGGTCAGATCCGGTCCGCGCAGCTCAGCCACGAGTGCGGGCAGCATTTGTGCAAATTCTGCAAGCTCTTCCGGGGGCTTGGTGGCTTGTTCCCGGGTGGACACGGAGGCAGCGCTCGACCGCGGGTACACCAGAACACCACCGCCGCGCGGCAGGCCATCACCGGTCCGGATGGACACGTCATGAGATTCGCTACCTGGTTCTGCTTCAGCCCCGACGAGCTGGCCGTGTGCTAGCGCCAACTGATACGTCATGAGCTGAGTATTGTCCTGGGCACTGCTGGCCGACGGGACTGTTGTCCCCGTCTTGAGATCCACCACGACATAGTCCTCGCCGGCTTTTGCCAGCCGGTCGATGAACCCACGGATGGTGACATCGGGGCCAATATCCACGGTGACGGGGACCTCGACGCCCACGGGCTCGAGTGAGACTGAGCTCGAGAGCACCCAGCCATGGGTGCGGTCGATGAGGCGTTCAAAGTCCGCACGTTCAGCTTCCCGGTGCCACGCGGGGCCTTCGAGGAGCGAGTCGAAGGCATCCAGCACCAGCTGCTTTGCAGGCTCAGCGGCCGCGCCGCGGCCTAAAGCCTCCAGGAAGGCATGCGCCAGGTTACCCCGCACGAGGTTGATGTTCGAGGAATCATCTTCCACCAGCTGCCCCAACACGGCGTTGAGCGGGCACGTGAGCAGGGCATCGACCCGGGACGGCGATACTTTGCTCGAACCACGCAGCGGAAGCTCGGAGGCCACGCCGCGCGCGGCCCACCAGTGATCCGGATTCGCCCCGGGGACCCCAGCCTTTGCCAAACGTGCCAACTGCCGTACCGCTTGGGAGCGCTCCGCCTCTCCGGTTTCCGGATCGGTAGCGCAGCGGCGTAGCTGCGCCACGAAGGAAGGCACTGACAACACCGAGACATCGAGGGGATCCACTTCCTCATCCCCACGTGAACCGCTATGCAGTGTGACCGGGCTCGGTTCCGGAACCTCGAGGCCCAACTCACGCGGCCAGGCCTGGCGTGCGAGGCGCTTGCCGGCCTCCCGGCGCGCTTGTGCACCGGGAACATCGACTCCGCGTGCAGAAAGGAATTCGTCGATGAAGCGGGAGGGCTCTTCCACCACATCGCCCTCCGGCGAATCCACCGCCACGATGAGCAGGCGGCTCAAGTGGCGGGTGGTAGCCACGTGGAAGAGGCGGCGCTCCTCCGCTAAGCGCCCGGACACGTGGCTCACCGGTGTGCCGGGGGTAATGCCGCGGTCGATGAGATCAATGAGGTCTTCTTGCCCAAAGAGGGAGCCGGTCTCCCCCACCGAGGGCCATGAGCCTTCTTGAACGCCCGCCACAATAACGGTGTCCCACTCGCGCCCCACCGCGCCGTGCGCGGTGAGGATCTCTACCGCATCAGGCAAGGCAGCGCGGCGATCGCGCACGCCGGTGGGCAGCTCCTGCTCCGTGATGTGCAAGATAAAGGATTCCAACGATGCCGCCGGACGGCGCTCGGCGTAATCACCGGCAGCGTCGAACAGCGCCATCATCGCATCCAGGTCGCGGTCCGCCTGGGAGCCCGCGGCACCACCGCGCAGAGCCGCTGCCTGCAGGCGCGTGTCCAAACCGGTGGCCTGCCACACCTCCCAGAGGACTTCCTCAACGGCAGCTCCCGCGCGCAGGGCCGCACGCCCAGCAGACAGCACCCCGCGAATGCGCGCCAGAATCGCTTCTTCGCGCTCCGTGAGGAGGTTGTTGAAGTCCGGCAACTCACCGTCCAGCAGCTCACGCAGCGATTCCATTCCGCGCTGCTCCGGCTTCCAACGGCGCAGGCCGCGGATGAGTCGGCGCAATGTTACCGGGTCAGCTCCACCGACAGGCCCGGTAATTAGGTCCTCGAGCTCTGCAGGATCGAGTTCGTTCTCCAAGGCGCGCAATGCCAGGAGCACTGCTTTGACCAAGCGCTGCTCTGCAAGCACAACGTCCGTGGGATTGATATGTACCGGCACACCAGCGCTAAGCAGTGTGCGACGGGCGGGACCAATATCCCCGGTGGAGCGCACTATCACCGCGATATCGCGCCATTGCACCCCGTCTTCGAGGTGGCGGCGGCGAACCGTATTAGCCAATACATCACGCAAAGTACCGCGGGAATCCACAACGCTGACGCACGCCGGGGAAGGCGTGCGGTGCGTAGAGTTCAGACGCAGCTCGTTCTCTGCTTCCCAAGTGGTGAGGAATTCCGAGTTGGCACCGCGGAAGGCAAAGACCGCTTGGTCGGGGTCACCACCAATCACTGTGAGTCGAGCGGTCTTCGCCAGCTCAGCAATCAATTGCCCTGAGGTCGGGTCCAGCAGCTGGGCATCATCAACCACGATGGTGTGCCATGGATGCTCACGCAGCAGCTCCGGGCGCAGAAGAACCTGGCTAACCAGCTCCGCAGCGGAGTAGGAATGCGAACCCGCCAGCGCCTGGGTGCGCTCATATTCGCGCAGGAACTCGCCCGCGGCTGCCCACATGGGCCGGGAGTAGCGCTGTCCCAGCTCTTCCAAATCTGAAGGCCCCAGGCCGCGTTCGATGGAGCGCAGCAACAGGTCACGCAGTTGGCGCGCAAACCCCACGTACTCAAGGGCTGGGCGCATCTCCTCCGGCCACGCGCCCCTGCCATCGGCAGCATGCCCCTGGAGCAATTCACGGATCACCGCATCCTGCTCAGCACCGGTAATGAGGCGCAGCTCTTCCTCGCTGCCTTGGCGCAGGAGCGCAAAAGCCAGCGAGTGTACCGAGCGCACCATCGAGGTCTGTGCGGCGTAGTCATCGAGGTTTTCAGCTAACTCGCGGCGCAGCAACGAGCCGGATTCCTTGGACGGGGCAACGACAAGGATGCCGGAGGCATCGGCGCCGGCGTTCAGTTGTGCCAAGACAACGTCGATAAGCAGGCTCGATACTCCCGATCCCGCCGCTCCCAGGACTCGCCACGTGCCCTGTTGCGGCAATGGCACGTCCCACGTGCGCGTGGCGGCACGACGTCTTCGGGGAATAAGGCGGACATCCGGCGAGGGGGGAAGCGTGACGCCGGTACGTGTGGGGGATTCGCTGCTGTACTTCACGCCCTACAGTCTGTCAGATGTTGCGGACACGAGGGCCGCTTCTACCCTTTCGATGTTCGAACGCACGGTCGCCTTTGACCGCGGGTGCAGGATATTGACGTAACGGCGGTATGCCACAGCACGCAAGAGCAACTGCTGTATACCGGGCACTGACGCAAAGCGAGCACAAATCTCATCGTCCACCGCCCCCGCAATGAGGCCATCCACCATGACCACCGCGGCGGACCAGCCCACCGGGCGCGGGGCCGCGGAAGGCACAATATCAGTCAGCGCCGGCGGGTTAGCCCCGGAGAACACCGTGGTCCCCAGGACATCCACGTGCGCGGTGACCAGCGGAAGCCCTGCAAGCTCAGTATCGGAATAGGCCTCACCGCTCTCCTCCCAGGCAGCCCTCTCCGCCCGCGCAAAAACATCTTCGCGCCTATCCATCGTGGGCAGCGGCGCCAGATCTAGGGCCTCATCGAGCCGCAGCGCCAACTGGGCAGTCTCATCAATGCGCCCGCGCAACTGCCCCTCCACGAACTGCGTGGCCTTCCACCCGGCAGCTGTGTAGCGCCCATCCGCCGTCAGCACCGGACGGGCAATGCGCGCTCCCGGCAGGCTTAGCTTCTCACGCACCTTGGCGGACCAGCTGGTCCACGCGCGAGCTTCGGCAAAGACAATATCCCCGACGCGAATCCCGTTATCCCAGGCAGGCCCCACGAGCTCTCCCTGCGTTCTGCGGGGATGGAACTCAGCGTTAAAGGCTGCAAGAACGGGCTCAGGAGGCAGTGGCATTGGGGAAACAGTCCTTTTAGCTTTGGGCCGATTTACTCGGGTTTAGTGTGATCGGAACTTGCGGGAGTCGGATAGGGCCAGGGGTTCGGCTCACAGGTGACATCCTCATCCGGATAGATCTCGTTTGGCTCTTTCTCAAAGAGCTGCGCGTTGTTCAAGCTCAGCGTCTGCTGCATCATGACCGGTGCGAGCTTACCGGCGCCGCCGCAGGGCTGGTGCGCGGCGAATCCGATGGCGTGACCAAACTCGTGGTTGATCAAGTACTGGCGGTAATTGCCCACATCCCCCTCAAATGGTGCAGCGCCCCGGACCCAGCGAGACTCGTTGAGGTTCACCGTGGACTCCCCGGTAATAGTGGTGTGGCACGAGGTTTCTGATTCCAACTGCGCGCCGCACAACTTCGCCGTAGTCCCCAGCGAGGTGAGGCGGATGTGCGTATCGGGATTGTCATCAGCCTTGACGTGGATGAACTCAAAGTCGCCGTTGGCGGTCCACCCGCGGGGATCGGCCAGGGTGGCGTCGACCAGCGCTACGACGGCCCTATCGCCGCCATAGGCGGAGGTGTCCACACCATTTTCGATTTCGACTGAGAACCGGATGGTCTGTTTTCCGCCCTTGCCCGCGTGCATAGTAGAAGGGCCGGCATCGCGGTAGGTTTCATCACCTTGCTCCGTGAAGTCACCGCCGGCGGGCAAGCCATCCTTGGCCGCGGCAACTGCACTGGCATTGGCGGGATCAGGCCCCTTGGGGGAGGGTGCGTCAGCAGCCGCAGTGCTTGCCGACGTCTCCCCTGCCGCCGACACCTCCGCATCCTGGGCTGGGGAACGAAAAACATCAACCAGCACCCACACCGTGATGACGACCATGACGGGGATCGCCACCACTCGCCACCAGCCGTACTCGCGAGCGAAACGCTCCACCGCCGAGACGAACTGTGGGCGCTGCTTAAGTTCCGCGGGATTATCCATGGCCATTTAGGCTACCCGCTGAGGCAGCGAGCGCGTACTTAGCCTGCGAATCCAACGGTGTGGGCGCGCACGGTGCCGATTTCCACGTAGACCACACGCTCGGTCCGCACGATATAGGTGCGGCCCTTGGTGTCCTTCAATTCGAGAGTGGAGTTCTCCCCCAAGGCGTTGTTGATGGTCTGGGTCAGCTCTTCTCGCTCACCATCCGCGTGAATGACCAGTTCGCGGGCGGTATCGGCGAAGCCAAATTTGATGTCCATGTGGTGTCTACTCCCTTAAATCGTGTTCTTTAGTCCGTGCCATGAGGCCTGCGCCCCCGGCGCTCTAATGGCCCCACTATAGCCACGTCCTCTACTATCAAGGTGTGCTTGCCCCGAAATCATCCCGCGATTCCCGCGAATCCCCTACCTTTGCCGAGCTCGGCGTCGCCGTAGAGATCTGTGATGCCCTCGCTGAGAACGGGATTACGCACACCTTCGCCATCCAAGAGCTCACCCTGCCCATCGCCCTGAATGGCCACGACCTCATTGGCCAAGCGCGCACCGGCATGGGAAAAACCTATGGTTTCGGTGTGCCGTTGCTGGATCGCGTTTTCGATGACGCCGACATCCCGGAGCTCGACGGCACTCCCCGCGCACTGGTCATCGCGCCGACCCGTGAGCTGGCCATCCAGGTCAGCGGGGACCTCAAGGTTGCTGCCGCCAATCTTCCGCTCAGCATCGTCACCCTGTGTGGCGGACGTCCCTATGAAGAGCAGATCACACACATCAAGAGGGGCGCGGACGTCGTCGTGGGCACTCCGGGCCGCCTGCTCGATCTCTGCCAGAAGAAGCACCTGTCCTTCGACCAGGTCAGCGTTCTGGTTCTGGATGAGGCCGATGAGATGCTGGACTTGGGCTTCCTGCCGGATATTGAGAAGATTCTCTCCCTCCTGCACGGCAACCCGCACCAGACCATGCTCTTTTCCGCCACCATGCCCGGGCCCATCGTGACGCTGGCCCGCACCTTCCTCAACAAGCCGGTCCACATCCGCGCCGAGTCCGGCGACGCCCAACAAACCCACTCCTCCACGCGCAAGGTCACCTTCCAGGCACACCACATGGACAAAATCGCGGTCTTGGGAAAGATCCTGCAGGCAGAAGGCCGCGGGCGCACCATCATTTTCACGCGCACCAAGCGCTCGGCAGCCGCCGTCGCAGACGAGCTGGCGCAGCGCGGCTTTAGCGTGGGCGCGGTCCACGGCGATTTGGATCAAAAGGCTCGCGAGCGCTCGCTCTCGGCTTTCCGCGAAGGCACCGTGGAAATACTCGTGGCCACGGATGTTGCTGCTCGCGGCATCGACGTCGATGATGTCACCCATGTCATCAACTATCAGGTGCCGGATGACCCCATGACCTTTGTCCACCGCATTGGCCGCACCGGCCGCGCTGGCCACACTGGCACGGCGGTAACGCTCGTTGGCTACGATGAGCTGAGCAAATGGCAGGTTATCAACGATGAGCTTTCTCTGGACCAGCCCGAGCCGCCACAGTGGTTCAGCACCTCTCCTGAGCTTGCGCAAGCGCTCGATATTCCCGAGGGCGTTTCTGACACCGTTGGTCCGCCCACCAAGGTGCTGGGCGCAGCGAAGCGTTCGGGCTCGCGCGGGGAATCGCCGCGTGGCGGCTCCTCGCGTTCCTCGGCGGCTTCCGCCCGCGCCTCTCGCCGCACCCGTTCCCGCAAACGCAATCCCCGTCAAGGAGGGCATCGATGAGCACCGAGCACACCCAGGAAGCCCAGCTGGATAAGGCCCGGGCAAAGGTCGACTCGTCGAAGAAGGCTCCCATCCTGCGCTCCACGAAGGCGGACTGGATTGCTGTGGGCGCCATCAGTGCGGTCTGCGCCATCGCCATCGGCGGCGCGGTCATCACCGCACCCATTCATAAGGCGGAGCTCACCCCGGCGGTGGACACCGCGTCCGGCGATGAGCCGGCGCTTCTCGCCGCCACCCCAAGCTCCCTCACCGAAGCCTTCAGCCTTCCCAACACTCTCGTGCCGGGACAGGCTCGCGCGGTATCCTCCAACGGCCTGTTGATCACCCATGACGACGATATGCTCAGCGCCTCGAACGCCTCCGGCGACGAAGTGTGGACCTATCAACGCCGCGATGCCGACCTGTGTTCGCTCACCACAGCGTGGAACAAAGTTGTGGCTTCCTATGATGCAGGCAATGGTTGCGGCGATGTAGTGGCGATCGATGCCGCCACCGGCCAATACTCCGATACCCGCAGCGCCCGCAATTCCGAGGAGGTGGTCCCCATCATGTCGAATGACCGCGTGGGCACCGTTTCCGCAGAGCGCGTAGAGCTCTGGCGCTCGGATCTTGTGCGCTCGGTTGAGTACGGTGATGTCGACGCCAAACAGGAGCCAAACCTCCAGCCCCACGAGGACTGCGCCATCACCTCAGCGCTGACCCGCACCGAAACACTGGGTATCACCGAGACCTGCCCAGATTCCCCGGACTCCACGTGGCTGCGCATCCAAAATGCCACTCCTGAGGATTCCCGTTCTCCGGAAATTACAAAGGACATCGAAATTGAGGTTCCTGGTGCGCGCCTCATCGCCTACGGCCAAGAGGCAGCCGCGGTCTTCCTCCCTGGCGATTCACCGCGCATCGTCTCTTATAGCTTTGAAGGTGAAACACTGTCGTCCACGGACGTTGAGCCTTCGAAGTCCATCACCAACGCCGCGTCCCCCTTTGCGCCCGCGATTGCGGATCTTCCGCACCACATGTCGTGGTTCGACGGCGAGCGTCTCTATCTCTTTACCCCTACCGAGCTCAATGTGGATCACATTCTCGAGCAAGCGGTGGGAACCGGGGTCGCAGTCGACGAACGCCTACTCGTCCCCACTGAGGAGGGGATCGACGTGGTGAACTGGTCTACCGGGAAAACCGAGAAGACCATCCCCGTTGACCGTGACGGCTATTCCGGCCCGATTTCGCTAACGCTAGCGGGCACGGTCATCGTTGAGCAGCGCGGCGACACCGCTGTGGCGCTCACCGCCGCTTAAGAGCATGCCCTACTAAAAGTGGCTTTCAGCCCACTGCGCCGTCTCGGGCCGCGCCATGAGCAGGTATAGGACGAGCCCGGCGCTTGCCAAGGTCACGATGCCTAGCAGCGCTGAGCCGCCGTTAAACATCTGAAAAGCCATGGCGCCCAGGATGAATTCCACCAGCACGATGGCTCCGCGGCCCCAGCGTTTGCCTTTGACGAAGGCCCACGAGCCGACAATGACAAAGCCGAACACGATAAAGATGAAGATGGCAGTGCCCAGGCCCACGAAGCTCGATGCGCCGGAATCGGACACCATGGAGCCATTCTCAGCGCCAGCAACCTCACGGACGATGAGGAAGATGCCGAAAATGATAACCGCGATGGATTGGACCACGGCGATGCCGGCAGCCGCCATCACCGTACGCGGTGCACGGTTTCCGGCAGCTCGGTCAGGTGTCGTTGAGGGCTGGTTCTTCTTCTTATTCACGGGCGTTTAGTCTACTTCCCTGCCCCATGGTTTAGGCAGTCTCCACGCCAAAGCTTCACCCACTGCCAATTCAGCCGCCGCGGTACTCGCACGTCCTGTACTCAGCTTCGGCTTTCCTCCTGCTGTGTTTTCGGGGGCAGCGAGGAGGTTGATGGATTTGACGCGATCCAGGTCACCACACTCACCCCAATCTCCCCGTCGCCGCAGGTAGGGGAACTACTGACAGGCTTCTTACAGCCGCCCACCCATTAGAAAAGTGCAAATTGGAAGAATCTATTTAGTGACGTTGGACACTTTTCGCCTTTTACCCCTAGCGGACTTTGAGTAAACGTGTCATTATTCTCAGGTAGCAAAAACAACGAGCTGTTAAATCAGTTCTTAACCCGGAGAATCCTTCGAGTTAACAGAAAGTGAACCACGGCGGCGTCGACGCTGGCCCTAACTCGAGACAGGGCCCCACTGACCGCAGACCAGTCCACTTACACCCAGTAGCACTCAGTTCAGTTCACCACCGTGGACTGCCCTTGGTGCGCCTACTTCGCCCACTGCTGTCAAAAATTTGTTAGGAGATTTCAATCATGGATTGGCGCCACGAAGCCGTTTGCCGCGACGAGGACCCGGAGCTCTTCTTCCCTGTCGGTAACTCCGGCCCCGCACTCACCCAGATCGCTAAGGCCAAGCTGGTCTGCAACCGCTGCCCAGTTGCCTCTTCCTGCCTCAAGTGGGCCCTCGAGTCCGGCCAGGATGCCGGCGTGTGGGGCGGCCTTTCTGAGGAGGAGCGCCGCGCTATCAAGCGCCGCAACCGCAGCCGCGGCCGTGCCCGCGTATCTGCCTAAACAGACACACCCCCGATTAACACCCAGGCATACCCTGCCGCTACAGTTGAATAAGTTCATTTACCCTTAACAGAAGGAGTACGCGATGAGCAAGCGTGGCCGTAAGCGCAAGGATCGCCGCAAGAAGTCCGCTAACCGCGGCAAGCGTCCTAACGCATAACGTCAGCATTCAGGGCTCGTTCCTCACCCCACCACCGTGGGCGGGAACGAGCCCTTTGCTTATCCCCAGGTAATTTCAGTCCTCGTAATCTGCACGCTAATGCGCTGGCGCAGCGACTGCGGCGCGGCCTGTCCCCCACAGCACTTGCGTACGAGTGCCCGAACTACTTCCTCGCTCTCAAGGCGTTGCTGGCAGGCATCGCACTGCGCAAGATGCTCGCGGATTGCCATAGCCCGCGCGTAGCTCGTCGATTCATCGAACAGTTCCCTAAAGAGCGCTTCAACCTCCGGAGAGTTACACGCACCGCAATTGCGTCCTGTTGCGCGTTCCATTACTTCTCCTCCATCTCTGGGTGGTTGCGACCAATGCCTTTTTCTCGTGCTACGTCCTTCAACGCCGCGCGGAGCAGTTTTCTTCCGCGGTGGAGGCGGCTCATCACCGTTCCCAACGGTGTACCCATCACATCCGCGATTTCCTTATAAGCCAGACCCACTACATCCGCGTAGTACACCACCATGCGGTAGTCCTCTGGCAGGTCATTCATGGCCTCGGAAATCTCCGAATCCGGCATCTGCTTGAGGGCCTCGACCTCCGCCGATTCCAGGCCCGTGGAGTCATGCCCGGCCGTGGTGTAGAGCTGAAAATCACTCAGCTCATCCGCTGAGGATTCCACCGGACGGCGCTTGGCCTTCCGGTAGGAGTTGATGTAGGTATTCGTCATGATGCGATACAGCCAGGCCTTGAGATTCGTCCCCTGTTTGAAGGAATCAAAATTGCTATAGGCCTTGAGGTAGGTCTCCTGGATGAGATCCTCTGCATCCTGGGGGTTGCGCGTTAGGCGCATCGCTCCGCCATACAGTTGATCCAGCAAGGGCAAGGCTTGCTCCTCAAACAATCGCTGTTTCTGAAGCGTCTCGCTCGTCGTTTCGGTGGCCATGCTCACCATCCTAGCGCTCCGGACTAGGGTGGATTCTATGGCCAAGAAGACCCCGCACGCCGCTACCCCCGCTCTCAAAATCCTCGAAGAGGCAGGAATCGACCACAGTGTCTCCACCTTCGACGGTGGCCGCGAGCACTTCGGCGACGCGGCCGCGGCGGCGCTCGACGTCGAGCCTGAGCGCATCTTCAAAACCCTCGTCATCGACCTGAGCGCCGGCAAAGGCCCCAAGCGCCAGCTCGCCGTGTGCGTCCTTCCGGTTACCTACCAGCTCAGTCTCAAGAAGGCCGCCGCTGCCTTCGGCGCTTCTAAGGCCACGATGGCCACGCCTGCCGACGCCTCCAAGTCCTCCGGCTACATCCCCGGCGGCATCTCCCCGCTGGGACACAAGCACATCCTCCCGACAGTGGTTGATGAAACGGCACTGCTTTTCGACACCATCTTTTTCTCCGGTGGCAAGCGGGGACTCGACATCGAGATGAACCCGGAGGATCTCCCCCGTGTGCTCGACCTTTCCTTCGCTGACGTGCTCGCCGCCTAAACCTCACGCGCTAGAACTGTGATGTCTAGTGGCTTTTTGGACGTTTACGGCAGTGAAATAGCCGTACTAGTCAAAAATCTTGACATCACGGGGACGTGCCACCTATAGTCAGAGTCAGAAAGTAAGGACATGGTCCCTTGCTATGACTAAAAAGGGTCTTCTGGACGTATGCGCCAGATGGCTCTTTTTTATTGACCAGGACGCTTATTAAATACCTTTGATACCTGGCTTCGGGACGACACCCACGTTGCAATTTGGTGATCCATCGAATCAATCAATTCAAACGCTCTCCGCGATTCGACAATCACGTTCACATTCAGAAGACTGTCCATGTGAGCGACTTTATTACGCAAATCGTTACAGTGCGATACGTTCCAATACGTAATCGATCCGTCGGGGTCGGTCACATTAGGGAACGCAGACTTAATAGCCTGATTCCATAAAACTTGTCGTCCTACATTCTCGGGTGCAGCGTGATTAGCGTTAGGGTGATGATTCGGTAGTAGCGTACGCCAAAGACCGAAAGTCGTATGGGAAAGCACATCATCATGAGTGATAGCACAACCGTGACGAGGATGAGATGAAGGACGGCAATCTACCGCTGCTTGTGCACGCCTAATCGCCTTTTCCCTCTGGGAGCCGACAATCGAACGCAAGGGGCGAGGAGGCGGATCAAGTAGCCAGCTTTGAGGACCATTATTACGGGCATTCCAAGCAAGCAATTCCTTGTCAATTGCGTTTCTCAGAAAGATTTCTGTTAACGCCAAAACATCTTTAACAGCAGACGATAACTCTGCATGCCATCCATATAACGCCAGCGCGCGCTTACAGTTCCCGCCACACTCATCCAAAAACGGTTGCATGCGAGCATCCGACAATCGGTCGACAATATGCCTTCTGTCCATACCAGTATCCAACCACATGTCTGGCAAATTCCACCGGCGTTAGCCGGTCGCCTTACGCCACTATGGACATAACACTCACACGCTAAAACAGGGTGAGCTAGAACAGGGTGGTCGACGGTGGTTCGTCGATAAGCTCTGCGTAGTCGTTGCGCACATTACCCACCGCCGGATCCGCGGGGCGTGCCTGAAAGCCCCGCACGGTGCTCGGCTCCAGAAGCGCCTCCCCCGCCAGCCAGGGCGCGATTTCCTCCGTGGTCAAAAACTTGGGCAGCCGGTGGTGCAGCCATGCCATCTCCTCCGTGGCATCCGTGGTCACCATCGTGGCCGACAGCCTATCCATACCCGTGGCCCACAGCCCTGCTGCCCACAGCAGCCCATCAGGGCCGGTGACGTAATAGGGCTGCTTCTTGGATTTCTTGTCCTCCCCAGCCTTCCACTCGTAATAGCCGTCCAGCGGGATGACGCAGCGCTGTGCCTTGAAGGCATCGCGGAAGGAGGGCTTCTCCGCCACGGTCTCCGCGCGTGCGTTGAATAGCGGCGGGCCGTCCGGATCTTTCTTCCAGTGCGGAATAAGCCCCCAGCGTGCGGGCTCCACGCGAGCGGTATGCTCCTCAGCTCGGACGATGGCGATGGTCTGGGTTGGGGCGATGTTATACCGCGCCGGTGGCAGACCTTCCGGCGCGTGGACCTCCGTGATGGACTCCCACGCGCCTACTTCCTCCAGTAAGGACTCGGTGAACAGAACAAATCTTCCGCACATGCCCTTTATTATGGACTACATGTCTGAATTCTGGAGCGCACCCCAACCGTCTGGGCCCTTGTCCTGGACGCAAAACCTCCCCGGGTCAAAATCGATGACCAACCGCGCCCTCATCCTTGCTGCGCTGGCTGACTCCCCGTCTATCATCTATAACCCGCTGGTCTCCCGCGATACCAACCTGATGAAGGAGGCCTTGCAGGCCATGGGCGTGGGTATCTCCGAACAAGGCCCGCATCTTCATGTGACTCCCGGAAGGCTGCATGGAGCGAAGGTAGATTGCGGCCTGGCCGGCACAATTATGCGCTTTTTACCACCGGTGGCAGCGCTGGCGGATGGCCCCGTTGTCATCAACGGTGACCCATATGCCCGCAAGCGCCCTATGTCCACGATGACCGCGGCTCTGCGTGAGCTGGGCGTGGACATTGTGGGCGACAGCCTGCCGCTGACCATCACCCTCCACGGCGTTCCGGAGGGCGGCGAGGTCACCATCGATGCCTCCGCCTCCTCCCAGTTCGTCTCCGGTCTGCTCCTAGCCGGCGCACGCTACCGCAATGGACTGATCGTGCGCCACGAAGGCGGCACAGTGCCCTCCCAGCCACACATCCTGATGACCGTCGGTATGCTGCGCGAAGCCGGTGTCCACGTCGAGGTGGGCGAGAACACCTGGGACGTGCGCCATGGTGAGATTGAGGGCCGCGAGTGGCGCATTGAACCGGATCTTTCTAATGCGACTCCGTTCCTTGCCGCTGCCGCCGTCTCTGGCGGAAGCGTGAGCATTCCGAACTGGCCGAAGGAAACCCACCAGCCGGGTGACGCCTTCCGAGGCATCCTGGAGCAGATGGGCGCGAAGGTCGCGTATGCCCCGCAGGCTCCCGGCGAAGAGTCTTACCTAAAGGTGACCGGCCCGCAGGAAGGCTTGCACAGCCTGCGCGGCATCGATCTCGACATGGGCGATATCGGTGAGCTCACCCCCACCGTGGCTGCGCTGTGTGCTCTGGCTTCCACCCCGTCGACGCTGACTGGCATCGCGCACCTGCGCGGCCACGAGACGGACCGCCTGGCGGCCCTCGCTGCGGAGGTCAACGCCCTTGGTGGAAACGTCACCGAGCTTGACGACGGCCTCCGCATCACCCCTGCTCCACTCCACGGCGGGGTATGGCATTCCTACGCGGATCACCGCATGGCGACAGCCGGAGCCATTATCGGATTGGCCGTTGACGGCGTCCAGGTCGAGGACATCGACACGACGTCCAAGACTCTGCCTGGCTTTGCTGATATGTGGGAGGACATGATCCGTGGCTAGGCGCGCAAGTAGCTACGACGAATCCGACGTCCGTATCCGGCCCGGAAAGGGGTCGCGACCGCGCACGAAGGACCGCCCGAAGCACAAGGATGCCAAGTTTGGCATGGTCATCACCAAAGACCGCGGCCGCTGGGGTGTCGCGCTTGATAACGACGGCCCCGTGGTTACCGCTATGCGCGCCCGCGAGATGGGCCGCACTCCGGTCGAGGTTGGTGATCGGGTCGGCGTCGTGGGCGATACCTCGGGTAAGAAAGACACCCTCGCACGCATCGTGAAGCTCGAGGAGCGCCGCTCCGTCCTCCGGCGCACCGCGGATGACACCGACCCTTATGAGCGCATCGTGGTAGCAAACGCCGACCGCCTACTCATCGTGAGCGCCGTGGCCGATCCGCCGCCGCGCTCCGGGTTCGTGGAGCGTGCTTTGATCGCTGCCTTTGCCGGAAATATCCAGCCGGTGCTGTGTCTGACGAAGACAGACCTCACTGATCCCACCCCGTTTGCACAGGAGTTTGCGGATCTGGATGTCACCGTGGTGGAGGCTGGCGTCGACGACGGGCTAGAGCAAGTCTGTGCGGCCATCGATGGCCACGTCACCGCCCTCATCGGCCACTCGGGCGTGGGAAAGTCCACCCTGGTGAACCGGCTTGTCCCCGATGCCAACCGGGAGACCGGCGAGGTTTCCGCCGTGGGTAAGGGAAGGCACACGTCGACGCAGTCGGTGGCGTTGCGTTTGCCCGCTGAAGGAAGCACGCCACACGGCGGCTGGATCATTGATACCCCCGGCATCCGCTCCTTCGGCTTAGCCCACATTGACGCG
Organism: Corynebacterium hesseae; assembly: GCF_037850265.1. Lineage (NCBI taxonomy): Bacteria > Bacillati > Actinomycetota > Actinomycetes > Mycobacteriales > Corynebacteriaceae > Corynebacterium > Corynebacterium hesseae. The sequence goes on along the minus strand of NZ_CP137211.1, from coordinate 729,630 downwards.
GAGAACGTCATCGAGGTCTTCGACGATCTTGCCGAAGCCATCGAGGACTGCCCGCGTGGCTGCACGCATGCTGGGCCACCTGCGGACCCCGAATGCGGGCTCGACCTAAGCATCGAAGAGGGCACGGCTTCTGCGCGCCGTCGCGATGCAGTGCGCACCCTGCTGGCGTCCCTGCGCACCAATGTTGACTGGGCTTAAGGCCCAAAGGGCCTTAAGCCCGAAGCTTCCTAAAGGAAGGGGCTTGCGCGTTCTTAAGGCACCGAGGCTTTAGATCGGGAGCATTGCCGTCAGCTGCGGCGGCAGGACGGTCTTCAGGTAGGGGCCTGCCGCGCGAAGAGCCATGAGGATCACGGCCAAGCCACCGGAAACCCCGAGGATGACAGCGCCGCCCGTGTCAATGTTGGAGGAGGTGTTGCCACCGCCTTCTTGTTCCTTATTGAGCTCTTCTTTCTTCGCACAGGCGTTGAGAGCTTTAACGTAGTCGGGTGCAATCTTGCGGAAGGTCTCCGCCACCGCAATGTTGTTCTTGGCGCGCTTGGCGGATTCCTCACCACCGAGTTCAGCATCTACCTCATAGCCAGCTAGGGCACGGTAGAGCTCTTCCGACTGATTCTCCACGTCACGTGCACGCTTTTCGGCGTCCTTGGGAAGAATCTTAAGGCCATCCTTCAGCAGGCTGCTATCGACATCGTTGTCCTTCGACTCCGCATTCTTAAGATCGCTCGCCTCCTCCTCGCTCAAGGTAATGGTGCACTTTTCATCCTTGATGGAAGTGGTCACGGCTCCGGCCGTGGGGGCAACGACACCGCTGGCTAGGACAGCAACAGACACGGTAGAGACGGCAACTACCCGGCGAAGACGAGAGGAAGACATGCTGAGGGGACCTTTCGATCAGGCTGACTATTACCCCTGCAGGCTATCAGCATTTAGCCCAGCTTGGGCAGGTAATCACCGAACTCCTTGTACGCGGCCAGACCGATGCTCACGATGCCGAAAAGGATGGCGATAATAACGCCTGTCGGCCCCTGCGAAGAGCCCTCAAGAATTCGCAGCCACGGAGTCTTAGGCATCACGGCCATGTCGGGGTCCGGATTGCTGGGGTCCGGTTTGTTGTTAGCAGTTCCTTGAAGAGAGCTCCCCTGCGCGGTCTGGTTAGTCTGCACTGTTGGCGCTACTGCTTCCTCAGCTCCGGCAGCTGGCACTGAGACGAGAGATGCGGTGCTCAGGGCCGCAGCGGTGACAAGGCTAGCTAAGCGAGTTGCCTTCATGGTGGTGCTCCTTTTCTGGCGACGACAATAGAGGCTCAGATTAGCACCATGCATGAGCCCACGGCGATGAAAGCCCAGAAAATACTTAGAGAAGCTCCACGAGGATAGGCAATTCGGTCGGGTCATAGAAGGCCATGAAATTATCCAGGGCATCACCGACGGCGAGCTCAGCATCTTCGTCACCAAGGTCGGCGTTATCGATGGCGTCGATAGCCTTGGCAGTAGCGGCTTCGGACTCTTCGATGTCCACGTGGATGGCCTGAAGATTGTCCTTCGTGATGGTCGCGGGATCCAGCGCCACGACCGGTTCCCCCATGTCCGGCTTCGGGGTCACCACGGACTCGTCCACGTCGACGGAAATGACGACTCGGCGGTGCGGAAACTTCTCCTCATCACCGATAGCCAAGAGCCTCAGCGAAGCCATAGATGCTTCGAGGAAAGCGGAGTATTCGATCTCTTCCTCGTCACCCTCGGTGTAGAACTCGCGCAGCGCGGGGGTTAGCGCAAAACCCCAGCCGCTGCGGGCAGCAAGCTGGCCGGTTTCCTCGAGCTCAGCCAGCATGGAAAAGGTTGCCGGCAGGAAGACGCGCACATCCTTCGACACTTAGAACTCACCTTCAATGTCGAAGACTGCCTGAACCTCTACGCTCGTGCGGTCGAAGACGGTGTAGAGCATGCCGACCATGCCGTTTTCCACCGCCGCGCGCACGTTAACGATGGAGTCATCCACCATGACGCAGTCATTAATCGGCAGATCAATGGCATCCGCTGCGGCTTGGAAAGCAGCGCGCTCCGGCTTCTCAGCGCCGACCTCACCAGAAAGCACAACGGCATCAACGATGCCGCGGTATTCCCACTCACGAATGTGCTCAGCGCCCGGGCCGCCCGGATCGTTGGAAAGGATTGCGGTGGCAACTCCGTTTGATTTCGCGGCGGCGAACAGATCCCGCCAGCGCTTGACGTCTTCTTCGGTGCCGTCAAGAACGCCTACAAAATCGACGATGAGTCCACGCATATTATCTACCCTTCGCATTGAACTGTGTTTATCGTCCGAAAGTATAGCGAACATACCGCCTGCCCGCTCTCACCGGCTTATGCACTGCAGTGCTCTAGCCGCATATAGGCCTACCGTGGCACAATGAACGTGCGTCCACCTTCCTTCACCGCGCCCGCCCCGAACCTAGCCTTCGTGCACTCCTCCGCCCCGCTTATCGCGGAAGAGGACGCGATCCCCATGTACACCCCCATCCCTGGCATGAGCCATTTGCAGCTGTATGTCGCCCCACAACGTATCCGCTACGAGCGTCAACCTACTGCGGGTGACCTCGCTACGCGGAAAGAGATCCACGGGCTTGTAGTCATAGTTCTAGAAGTTGCCGCCGCGCTGCGGCCTTTGAGTCATCTCAACAACCCACGTTTTGCACCGGAAATTGCAAACCATGTCCGTGCTTGGCGGAAGGCCCAGGCGTCTTCGGAGTGGCGCGGAGGGATGGCGCTGCGTAGCTTGCATGCGCGCTCGAATGGCGAGTTCTTCGGCTCGGTGCTGATGGGATCGACGCGACGCGCCTTTACCGGCGCCGCCGTTGGACGGCACCTGAGTTCCTTCCGGTTGCTTTCAGTCGGCATGCATCCCCACGGCAATGGGGAGCCGGAAGTTTAGAAAAGCGACCCCAGCTTGATCAAGATTGGCGTCCAGTCGATGCCCGCGAATGCAGCGGAAGCACTCACCAAAGCCAAACTGATACCGCCGAACATCGTGGCCCCCACTACCGGTGATTTCTTGGTGGATTCTTCCGCACTTTCCGGCGTGGCCACTGCGCCACACTCGGTGGGAACAATGTCCTGGGAGCTGAGTACCGTGTCCTTGGCGGATTCATCTCCCTGCGAGCTCAAAACGGAAGAGAGCTGGCACTGTTCTTCGGGAGCAAGCTCCACAGCAGATGCAGCCGCGCCGCCACCCAGCAGGGTGGCAGATGCGAACACGGATAGACCTACTCGCACAGACAAGCGGCGCATACTCACTCAACCTCCGAAGAATAATAATTACTAATTTGCCAGTATATACCTAAGTGCCTCCAATAAAAAAGACGCCGCGGGGAGCACTTCCCACACGGCGCCTCGCTGCACCTCAGCGCTCAATAACGCTGTGGTGTTGGCATTTACTAGGCTTCCGCCTCGTCCGCGGCGTTCGCCTCTTCCTGAGCCTTGAACTGTTTACGCAACATAAACAACTGGCGCACAGTTTCTTCCTTCACAGCTTCGTTCATGGCGTTGAACATGTCGCCGCCCTCCTTCTGGTATTCCACCAGAGGATCACGTTGTGCCATTGCACGCAGTCCAATGCCCTCCTTGAGGTAGTCCATCTCATAGAGGTGCTCACGCCACTTCTGATCAATGATCGGCAAGATGATCATGCGTTCTGCATTGCGCATCTGGCTCTCGCCGCCGATGGCGCTGACGGACTCTTCAAGTTTGTCGTACTCGGAGTTGGCATCAGCCACCAGTGCATCGCGCAGCTGCTCGGCGGAGATTTCGCCGGCGGAGCCGTACTCGGTACCGTCGACAAGCTCCTCATGCGTCTTGGTCGGCCCATACAGGGACTCCAAGGCATTCCACAGCTCGTCGAGGTTCCAGTCCTCCACATAGCCGGTGGCCGTAGCACCCGCCACGTAGGCAGACACGGTGTCGTCGATCATCTCGCGGATGTTGTCCTTGATGTCGCTGGCCTCAAGGATGTCGTGGCGGGTAGCGTAAACCACCTTGCGCTGTTCGTTCAGCACCTCGTCGTACTTGAGCACGTTCTTACGCATCTCAAAGTTCTGGTTCTCAACCTGCGCCTGTGCGCCCTTAATAGAGTTGGACACCATCTTGGCCTCAATTGGCACGTCATCCGGCACGTTGAGGCGGTTCATCATGTTCTCCATGGACTGGCCCACGAAGCGCACCATGAGCTCATCACGCATGGACAGGTAGAAGCGGGTCTCGCCCGGGTCACCCTGGCGTCCGGTACGGCCGCGCAGCTGGTTATCAATACGACGCGACTCGTGGCGCTCGGTACCCAGCACGTACAGGCCGCCGGCCTCGCGGACCTGGTCACCCAGCTTCTTGGAGTGTTCCTTTTCGCGATCGATTTCGGCGTCCCAGGCCTCTTGGTACTTCTCTTCATCTTCGAAGGGATCGAGGCCGCGATCGCGCAGCTTTTCATCCAGGATGACCTCGGGGTTACCGCCGAGCACGATATCGGTACCACGGCCGGCCATGTTGGTGGCTACGGTAACGGTGCCGGGGCGGCCGGCACGGGCGACAATCTGGCCCTCTTCCTCGTGGTGCTTGGCGTTAAGCACCGAGTGCTTGATTCCGCGCTTGCTCAACAACTGGGAGAGGTATTCGGAGCGCTCCACCGAGGTTGTACCCACCAGCACCGGCTGGCCTTGGGCGACGTGTTCCTCAATGTCATCAACCACCGCGGCGAACTTCGCCTCTTGGGTCTTGTAGATACGGTCGGAGTGGTCGATACGTTGGTTCGGCTTGTTGGTCGGAATCGGCACCACATCCAGACCATAGATGGAGTGCAGCTCGGCTGCCTCGGTCTCTGCGGTACCGGTCATGCCGGAAATCTTCTCGTACAGGCGGAAGTAATTCTGGAGCGTAACGGTGGCCAGAGTCTGGTTCTCGTTCTTAATCTCCACATTTTCCTTAGCCTCAATAGCCTGGTGCATGCCCTCGTTATAGCGACGGCCAGCAAGCACGCGGCCGGTGAAGCTATCCACGATGAGAACCTCGCCGTTGCGGACGATGTAGTCCTTATCGCGGGTGAAAAGCTCCTTGGCCTTCAGGGCGTTGTTGAGGTAGGACACCAGCTGGGAATGCTCTGGGGCGTAGAGGTTCTCAATGCCAAGCTGGTCCTCAACGAATTCCACGCCTTCCTCCAGCACACCGATGGTGCGCTTCTTGTGGTCCACCTCGTAGTGGATGCCTTCGCGCATCTTCGGCGCCAGCTGGGAGAAGACGCCGTAGAACTGGGAGGAGCCGTCAACCGGACCGGAAATGATGAGCGGGGTACGGGCCTCATCGATAAGGATGGAGTCAACCTCATCCACGATGCAGAAATTATGTCCGCGCTGGACCGTGTCATTGAGCGAGCGGACCATGTTGTCGCGGAGGTAGTCAAAGCCCAGCTCGTTGTTGGTGCCGTACGTAATATCGCACGCATATGCTTCCTTGCGATCCGCAGGGCGCATCTCAGAAAGGATGACGCCCACGGTAAGGCCCAGCCAGCGGTGGACACGGCCCATCATCTCGGCGTCACGCTTGGCCAGGTAATCGTTGACCGTCACGATGTGCACGCCCTTGCCCTCCAGCGCGTTGAGGTAGGCCGGCAGCAAGGAGGTCAGGGTCTTGCCCTCACCGGTGCGCATCTCGGCGACGTTGCCGAAGTGCAGGGCTGCACCGCCCATGATCTGCACCTTGTAGTGCTTCTGGTCGAGCACGCGCCAGGCTGCCTCACGCACGGTGGCAAATGCTTCGAGAAGAATGTCATTCATCTTCTCGCCGTCCGCCAGACGCTTCTTAAACTCGTCAGTCTTAGCCTTTAGCTCATCATCCGACAGCGCCGCGAATTTATCTTCTAGGGCAATAACATCATCTGCAATTTTAGCCAGGCGCTTGACGGTGCGTCCCTCACCGGCACGGAGCAGCTTGGAAAGTCCAAACACGTCTAGATAATCCTTCTTGTCGCGACAAATAAGTTAACTCGTCGCCATTGTACTCACTAGCTTTTCTGTAATGATTCGCCACCCAACCCAAAGGGCGAATCCGGCCACTGCCCGGCACCCCTCTTGCGGCCGCCTCCTCCCCACGCAAAGCTCAGCAGACAGGGATTAATAGATGTTAATAGAGGCATAAGAAGGCTCCCTGCCCCGCTGCGCGCGTGCGCTGCGGGGCAGGGAGCCTGTGGGTTAGGGCGCTAAGGCCCTTGGAGGCTTAGGCCTTAAGCATCAGCATCCGTCAGGGAGATGAGACCGTAGTCGAATGCGTGGCGGCGGTAGACCACGGAAGGCTTGTTGTTCTCTTCGTTGATGAAGAGGTAGAAGTCGTGGCCAACCAGCTCCATCTCACTGAGTGCATCATCAACAGACATCGGGGTGGCTGGGTGCTCCTTGAAGCGCACAACCTGGCCCGGGCGAACATCCTCGACGGTCTCTGCGTAGGGGTCGATGTAGCGCTCTTCCTTGGCCGGCTTGGCTGCTTCAGCCTCTGCGACCAGCTCAGCGGCAATCTCACCAGTACCCTTCTGAGCGCGGTGGCCGGACTTCACGTTCTCGCGACGTACCTTGACCTTGCGCAGGGAGCGCTCCATCTTGCCCAGGGCGGTTTCGAGCGCCGCGTAGAAGGAATCTTCCTTGGCCTCGGCGCGTGCGATGTGGCCCTTACCGGTGGCGGTGATCTGCAGGCGCTCAGCCTCGGACTCGCGGCGCGGGTTCGGCTCGTGCTGCAGCTCCACGTGGAAGAACGTCAGGGTCGGATCAAGACGCTCGATCTTGGCCAGCTTTTCAGTGACGCGGTCCTGGAAGTGCTCCGGAACCTCCACGTTGCGGCCGGTGATGGTGACCTGAGCGTTGGTCTGCTGGGACATTAAATGCCTCCCTATTCTCGTGGGGACTGAATGACTGCACATTCTGCGGACGCTCACAGCCCTGTGATGAGGGGCTTGATGCCCGCTTCCCTGTGACACCCCTCATGCTACCACTGGTCATAACCAACCCGGTCAGTGGCCCCCTCTGCGCATGCTTGGCGACGCCCCTCCCTACGCATCTGCCAGCACAATCGCACCGGCCACGTCACCCCCGATGGCCCACACGCGAGCGGCGCTGGCGCGAAGAGTAGCTCCGGTCGTGATGACGTCGTCGACAAGCAGCACACTGCGTCCCACCAGCTCGCGCGCACAAGGCCGCAAGAGCACTGCCCTGCGCATATTGTCGGCGCGTTCCGCCGCGCCGAGCTGCGACTGGTCCGCACTACCTTCGGCTGTGCTCAAGGCATTGACCACGTCCCAGCCCGGAAGCCGGGCGGACGCCGCCTGGCACAGCGCAGCGACGGGATCACCACCGCGCTGGCGGGCCGACGACGCGCGTGTGGGTGCCGGCACGAGCAGCGCGGTCTCCGGAATATCGCCGCGTGCGCGCAGGTACTCGATGCCGGCAGCCAACACCGCACCGAGGTGAGCTCGCACCGCCTGGTGCCCGCGTTCCTTCATAGCGATGATGACCCCACGGCGAGTATCGGAATAGGGGCCAAGGGCCCAGGCCGGGAAACCTAGGGGTTGCGGGCGTTCCACGCGGCGTGGCACCTGTCGAAGGTGTTCCTGGCAGGCCGTGCACAGCACCCCGCCTGCGGTGGTCTCACCGCCACACCCCGCGCACGGGCGCGGCAGGAACAGTTCCAGAAGTGCGGCGGCGGCCTCCCCTATCCCCCGGTTTTTCGGCATGCGCCCCACTCTAGCGCGACTCTAGCGCGCGATGATGGGTGAGGAGCGCACGCCCTGCAGACCTTCGACCTCACGCCAATAGGAGCGCTCGGACCCGCCCGCAGGAAGCTGCAACAGGGCGTGCGCATCGGTGACGTAGTGCGTCGACGGTGAGGACGCCACCGCCACCACGGGCGCGGTAATGTTTCCGGTAGGCAGTGTTGTTGCCGAAGAACCATCTTGCTCGATGCGCCACACCGGAGAGTTCGAGGCGGAGGTACCCACGAGCAGGGAGCCGTCCGTCTGCCACTCCACCGACAGCGCCGAACCGGTCAGCTCCGGGCCTACTTGGTGGACGTTGACTATGCGGCGCTCTCCCGACGTCGCGCGGGCAACCACGCCGGTGTACACGCTGCCGTCGATAATCATGGCGATGCGCGCTCCCGTGAGTGACAGACGGATGACCGAAATCTCTCCCTCCACGTTCTCCAACGCGGAGGTGTCAACCTCGGCGGTGCTCAGCTCTCCGGTGGCCGGAGAACGCGTCACGCGGACCACGTGTTTGCCGTCGACGACGGTCCACGCCACCTGGCCGCCCACCTCAAAAGTGGGGCGGGCCAAAGTCTCGCCCTTGATCGAATTCTCGAGCTCGTGGCCCAGCTCGCCCATCGTTAGCTGCGACTCCTTCTCGGAGCGCTTGCGCACGGCGGCCACCATCCCCTCATCGGAGATATCGGCGGACTGAATGTCATGAATCTGTCCGGCCATGCCCGGCACCTCGGCGCTGCCTTCACCCTTAACCTCAAGCAGCGAACCATCGTTGACTGCATAGAGCTTGGGCACCGATTGGGCGGCTACCTCGGGGTTAAACTCCGCGAAATCATCAATGGTCATCTCCTCCATGCCATCCACAAGCGGGCTGCCATCGATGGTGGCTCGGACGGAGTTCGTGATCTCGGCGTTGTTGAGGGTCCACACCAGCTGGGCGGCGAACTTAAGGCGCTCCTCCTGAGTCATCGAGGCCATGCCGCTGAACTCATAGACTCCATCATTGATTCCCAAGAAGGTGGCGTCCTTGGGGATCAGGCTGGAGGTTGCCGGCGCGATATCGGAAGATGGCCCCTGCAGCAAAAGCGTGACCAGCTCCGAGGCAATCGAATCCTTTCCCGAATAAAGCCAGCGACGATCCGCCACAAGCAGGCGTTGAGTCGTATCGAAAAAGTACAGCGACTGCGGGCGATAGCGATTGCGCAATTCGGTGCGCTCAATCACGGCACCGGTAGGCAGATCCGTAATGCGCCATTGCCCATTGAATTGGCGCAGCCGAACGGTCGCCTCAAGACGCGAGTTATCGGGGACATAGGCCCCGCCGTTGGCCAGACGGCCGATGATATTGCCACGCACCGAATACTCCAGGGCACCGTCCTCCATGTTCGAGGTCACCAGATCGATGGAATCCACCACGAGAACGGTGTCAGTAGGATCCCAAGAATTGGCTATCTCAGAGGAAAGGAAGGTGCGTGCGGCAGCGTAGTTTCCGGTGGGAATCGCCACGGCCGAATAAAAGTCACGGACAAGCAAATCAGGTTCGCTATCGGCGCGCGGCTCGACGACGGCATCGTCGGCCCGGTCATGCGGTTCGAAGGTACTAATCACCTGCGGATCGGTGTTATGCGGCAACGTCGAACAACCAACGAGAGCGGTGAGTGCGACGCAACTGAGTACTGCGAGCGGGCGGCGGGCTGGAATCATCGCTGAGCCTCCTCCTCGAAGTCGGACACGCTGTCTTGGTTAAAAGGCGGCTCCACAGCGCGGGCCTCACGCTCGGAGGGCCACACAATCCCGTTGTCCGTTTCTGCTTTAACCGCAGGAGCCTCCGGATCAGCGCTCAGCTCAAGAGCGAATTGTTCCTCTGCTTCTATGGGCTTCGGTGCCCCCGGCACTTCCAGAGCAATGGGCTCGGACTCCACCTGCTGCCCCGGAGTGCGTGGAAGGATCAATCGGAAGCGCGAACCAACGCCGTAGTAGCCGATGGCGTCGAGCGTGCCCCCATGGAGCACGGCATCCTCGCGAGCGATGGCAAGGCCCAAGCCGGTTCCACCAGAATGGCGCTTGCGCGAAGAATCCGCGCGCCAGAAGCGGTTGAACACCAGCTCTTCTTGGCCTTCCTTGAGCCCCACACCGGAGTCGGTGACGGCGATGCCGACGGCATCCTCAGTCGCGCCGACGTCCACGATGACGGGATTGCCCTCAGAGTGGTCGATGGCGTTCGCAAGCAGGTTGCGCAGGATGCGCTCGACGCGACGCGAATCGCATTCCACGGCGACGGGTTCCTCCGGCAAATGAAGGACGACCTCCACTCCGAGCTCCGAGGCGAGGTGCTCCACTTGGCTCAGCGCGGAGTCCACGCAGGAGCGAATGTCGATGGAAGCCGTGGAGAGGTCAGCCACGCCGGCATCGTGGCGAGAGATCTCCAACAGGTCCGCGAGCAAGTCCTCGAAGCGATCCAGCTCCTTGATGAGCAGCTCCGCCGAGCGCTTGGTGTAAGGGTTGAATTCATCCGCATCTTCCGCGATGACATCCGCCGCCATGCGCACCGTTGTCAATGGCGTGCGCAGCTCGTGGGACACGTCGGAAGTGAACTGCCGCTGGAGATCGCCATACTCCTCCAGTTGGGTGATCTGCTTAGACAGCTTATCTGCCATGTCGTTAAAGGAGGAGGCGAGGCGGCCCATTTCATCGTCTGAGTTGACCACCATGCGCTCACGCAGGTGGCCGGCAGCAAAGCGCTGCGCAATGCGCGAGGCGGAGCGAATCGGGACGATCACCTGCTGGGTTGCCAGCCAGGCGATGCCGACGAGGAGGACAACCACCACCACTCCGGCAGCCGAGAGCAAACCACGCATGAGAGCCATCGTGGATTCCTCAGATTCCATGGACAACACGAGGTAGACCTGGGTATTCGGAATGTCGCTTTCAATGGGCGTGCCCACCATCAGCGCGTTATAGGTTGCTCCCGATTGCTGGTCCACCGTGGCGTATTGCTGCACGACTTGGCCCCGGCCAACGAGCTCGCGCATCCCGCCGGGGATGCGGTAGCCCTCCGGGGACGTTGTGGCCGTGCCGTCGGAATTCTCCACGACGATGACCGGTTCATACACGGCCTGGGCGTCGGGTTGTTGCGCCGATAATTGGCCCAAGGCGGCGCGTGCAGAATTGATGCGCACCTGCGTTGAGTTTGCCGTACCGGTGGCATCGATCTGCTGTTCCACGGCCACGCGGGCGCGATCAAGCTCCTGAAGCGCCGTGTCCTCCTTCTGGCTCACCAGCTGCTGCGTCAGCACCGACACCAGCGCGTAGGCCAGGATGATCATGACCACCGTGGAGGCCACCAACATCATGCCCAGGACACGTGTCTGCAGGGAGGTGCGCCAGCGCTCGACGACGCCATCCCGGACTCGCCTTAACCAACCAAAAATAGCGGCAGTCCTTTACTCGGCGGTTTTTCCAGTCTTGTACCCCACGCCGCGCACGGTGAGGACGATACGCGGATCCTCGGGGTCGTGCTCAATCTTCGCGCGCAGGCGCTGGACGTGCACGTTGACAAGGCGCGTATCGGATGCGTGGCGGTAACCCCAGACAGATTCAAGCAGCGCCTCGCGAGTATGCACCTGGCCGGGCTTGCGCGCCATCTCCAGAAGAAGGTCGAACTCCAGCGGAGTCAGCGAGATTTCCTCGCCGCCCTTGCGGGTAACGGTGTGCTCGGGGACGTCGATAAGCAGGTCCCCCACCTCAATAATTTCTCCCGTGCCCCCATCGATTCGACGCAGGCGCGCGCGGATACGGGCGATGAGCTCCTTCGGCTTGAAGGGCTTGGTGATGTAATCATCCGCACCCGATTCGAGGCCGAGAACCACATCAACGGTGTCTGTCTTCGCCGTCAGCATGACGATGGGCACCGAGGACTCAGTACGAATGGCGCGGCAAATATCCACGCCATTCATGCCCGGAAGCATGAGATCCAACAGGATCAGATCCGGGTCATGCTCGCGGAAGGCCGGGATCGCCTCATTTCCATCGTTAACGGCAATAGGCTCCAGCCCTTCTGCCTCGAGCACGATGGTGAGCATTTCGGCGATTGCCGGGTCATCATCCACGACCAAGATTTTCGGTGCCACTTTATTGTTCTCCTACAAGCTCCTTGACAGCTTGGATAATCATATCGGCATCCGCGGTGGCGATCCACCGCCCTGCCCACTGCTGCTCTGCTAAGCGACGGTAGGCGGCCGCCGTGCGAGACTGCAACGCGGCATCGCGCTCATAGCGGTCGCGGTTGCGCCCTTCATCCTCTGCTGCACGGGCCACGGCACGCTGACCGGCAAGGGCGACGTCGGTATCCAAAAAGATCTGCAGCTGCGGCACCGGCAGGCCGAAGCGTTCAAACTCGAGCTCATAGATCCAATCGACGATGAGCTCACCGCCGACCCGCGCGGCGGAATACGCAGCGTTGGACGCCACATAGCGATCCAAGATGAGCAGGCTATCCGTGGACTCAGCGGCGGCAAGGAGCTGCTCTTTGGCTCCGTGCCGATCCAGCGCAAAGAGCGTAGCCATTCCATAGACCGAATCGGTCAGATCCCCCATACGCCCATACAGGGCCTCCTGCGCGAGCTGCGCATGGATGGACTCTTCGTAGCGGGGAAAGCTCAAGACTTCGACATCGCAGGCTAGTTCTTCCCGCAGGCGCTGGGTAATGGTGTTTTTACCCGCGCCATCGATTCCTTCAATACTGATCAGCATGCTGTTATATCTAGCGTGTACCTAGTGCTGCCGTTAGGACAAGGCCTCGATGAAGGGCTCGAGGTCGTAGTCTTCCTCGACCTCTTCGAGCAACTCCAGGGCATGTTCGTTGAGGTTTTCGCTGCCGGATCCGGCGAGATCCCGGATGAAGGGATAGTCTTCGACGACTTCTCCGGCGCTGAACGGGGCGCCTGCCCAGATCGCGGCTATCGTGGCCGCCGCCAAGGCGTTACGCTGCTCCTCCTCGGTCTGTTCTTCGCCCGAGACCGCAAGCGCGCAGGCATCATCTACCGCGGCAACGATTTCTTCATCCTCAAGGTCTGCCAGTTCATCCAGGAAGTCGACGTTGACCTCGTCGGCGAAGATGTCCTCATCCCATGAGCTCATTGCTTTCTCCTTCATCCTTAAGTGAATTAGGGGTCTGTGTTTTTATCCGCGTTCGTGTATCCACGGTGGGCCGGTGCAGCTTCGCGGGCGGGCGCTCCGCGCAGCCGGTATCTAATCCAATTTCTACCATTCTTTAGATGCCCTCATGCAAGGCTTCGGTCAAGAGCGCGGTTTTATTACGGTCACATCGCTCCGTGCCGTCTTCCGACTGCCTCTCCTCCTGTCCTCCTCCATATGCTGCATTTCGCCCACTGCCCTATGCCACGCCTAAACGGGGAATTTTGCCCAGGCCATTTACTATCTCCGGATTCGTGTTATCGTTGTTACCGACTTGTGACATTTACGCAGGCTTTTGTGCAGGAAGGAGAGCGCCCCGCATGACGAGCAGTTCACGCCGCATCTTGGTCTTTGTCGCGGCCGGCCTCCTCTGTGCCGTCGCCGTAGGCGTCGCAGTGTGGCGCATGAGCGCGCCCGAATCCGTCGTGTCGAAGCCCTCCGCTGCCACCGCCGTGTCGAGCACCGCATCTTCCGCTCCCTCGACAACGCATTCCTATACCACCACGGCTGCCCCGACATCCACGCAACCGAAGCAATCGAAAACTAATGTCGCCGCGCCGGCAGAGGATCCCTACCTGGCGCCGAATGCCGTGGTGAATCGCACGGAGCCGGTTGGCCCCACGGCCGTCTACCGCCCGGACAATGTTTCCTCACTGCAGAACCAGCAGCCGCAGGCAACTCCGAACAATCCGTACCCGCAGGCGCCGGTCAGCACGGCCCCTGCCGTGCCGCCAACGGACGGCTCTACTCCGGCCTCCGAAACACCGATTCCGGGTACTCCTCAGCAAAGCTCCGAGCCCACTCAGCCGTCGGCCACGCCGGAATCTCAGACCGCCGTACCGCAAGAGGGCCCAGTGGAGGACCAGGACGGCAACCAGCCCGCTGAGCAGCCGCAACCCAAGGAACCTACGCCCTCGCAGAACACTGGAGTTCCTGAACCGCTTGGCTCCTTCATCCCGCACCCCGCCGGGTTCACTCAGAACGCGCCCGCGCCTGATGCGGAGCCGAAAGCGCAACAGGGCGAGCCTATCGATGCCGCTCCACAGGGCGGCGAGGTACAAGGCGCCGATGTAGTGGAAGCAGTGGAGCGCGAATCCGCGGCTTACCGCACCAACGAGGCCGCCCCGACTCCCGCCGCGCCGACGGATGATGCTCCCGCGGCGGAAGAGCCTTCCGCAGCGACCCCCACCGCTGCTCATTTAGCCGACAACGGCGAAACTACCGCCGCATCAGCATTGACGCAGTCCGCCTAATACCCGCGCCGTTAACTAAACGGCCGCCGACTAAACGCGGGCGATAAACACCTCGGCGTCTTCGCCACCGGTGGAACGAACGATGGCGGCCGGGTCGCTAGCGGGAATCCACGCCGCGTGACCCGCGCCAAGGCTGACGTTTTCTGCTTCGGCATTGCTCAGTGCCACCGAGCCGGAGGTGCACAGCACAATCATGGGGCCATCGCTGTCGACTTCGACGCTCTCCTCACCAGAAAGCTCGATGCGGTCCAACAGAAACTCCTCAATCGGCACCGGGTAGGACCATGCCTTTGCACCCCTTACGCTTCCTGTGTCGGCTGCGTCTTTCAGGTCCACGCGCGGATCTTCAGCCGCCTGGTAGGTGAGGACTTTAACCAGCTCGGGGACGTCAACAAACTTCGGGGTCAGGCCACCGCGCAGCACGTTATCGGAGTTAGCCATGATCTCTACACCCAGGCCAGAGACATAGGCATGCAGCTGCCCAGCGTCAAGGTAAATCGCCTCCCCCGGCTGCAGGACGATGTGATTGAGCAGCAACGCGCCCAACACGCCGATATCCCCCGGATATTGCTCGTTGAGCTTGGCCACGGTTGCCATCACGGTGGCCATCCACGGCTCGCCCGCCTGGTTGCTGCGCAGGCGCTCGCCCGCCGCTACCACCGCGCCGATCAGCTCCTTGCGCTTGGCACCCGGGATCGTAATCCACGTGGTAAACAGCGCGCGGAGGCTATCGCCTTCAGCAGCAGGATCGGTGTCGAGCATGCCCTCGTAGTGAGCCAGCTCTTCGCATTCCAAGGCCGCAAAGAGGCTGCGGGTCTGCGCTAGCGGGCGGAAACCCGCCATGGCGTAGAACTCCGTGAGCGCCACGATGAGCTCCGGCTTGTGGTTGTCATCCTTGTAGTTGCGGTTTGACGCCGTGAGGTCGATTCCTGCCGCGTTCTCGCGGGCGAAACCTTCCTCGGCCTGCTGCTTCGAAGGGTGCGCCTGCAGCGACAGCGGCTCTGCAGCTGCCAGAATCTTCAGCAAGAAGGGAAGGCCGGCGCCATACTTGTCAGCCACCCGCTGCCCCAGCTGTCCTTGCGGATCCGCCGCGATGATCTCATCCAGCTTTTCTCCCTCAATCGTTGAGGGATCCGCCGGGTGCGCACCAAACCACAGCTCAGCAACCGGGCTTTGAGCCTCCGGCTCGCCGAGCAGCGTCGGAATCAGCGTGCGCGAGCCCCACGAATAATTGCGGGCAGCACTGGTGAGCAACTTCATTGACTTCCTCTATTTCACGTCGTAGGCGGTCGCGGCATAACTGCGCGTAATCAACTGCAGCGCGCGGGCCAATTCCCCACAGGAGGTATCGGCGCTCGCCGCTGCGAACGAGTGGGGAAGGTTCGCCTCTTCCTGTCCCCATAAAACAACTTTCAAGGGTACCAAAGGCTCTTCCGCTTCAAACGGGTCATAGAAGATGTCCGTCGGATTTGTCTGCAGAATCGGCCCTAAGCCTTCCGCGTCGACGACGGTCCCTCCTAGCCCATGGACTGCCCACAGCGCGCCCGCCATGCGGGCAACGAGAGCGTCGAGGTGCACCCGCGTGCGCTCCTCCGAGAACGCATAGGGATCGGGTCCACAGCTGTGGATGATTCGGCCGCCTTCCACAAATTCACGCAACGCGCGCCCGGGGTTCGTCGTGGAATCGCGCTGCGGTGACAGCGCTTCCAGCTCGCGGTCCACGGCATCGGCAACGTCCTCCAGCCGGCGGGAGACCAACACCGGGTCTTCGCTTAACACCGCGCTCACCGCATGCACTGCCGTGATGGCGCGCACCGGTGAAATCCCTTCGGCCGTGGGAAGGGTGTCGATGACGACGGTGTCCTCGGGAGCATCCTCGATCTCATTCAGCAGAATCGTCGTCGCCCCTCGGCGCGCGGCGTCGTGCAGCGCGCGCTCTGCCCATGGGCTATCCCCCGCCACCACCACGACGTCGAGGGCACCGACAAAGAGCGGCAGCGATTCGCTGACCATGATGGGAACCTCAGCGGGCTCGGCTAGGCCCACGGCGACGTGGGCAGCGGCGCGGGAAACCTGGTCCGCGGCAAGGACGACGATACTGCGCGGGCGCAGCCCACCCAGCACTCGAGCCAGCTCCGGTACGGCGGCGGCCACCACGCGAGCTTGCGCACCTTCGTGGGCGATGTCAAAGAAGCTCACGGATTCGGGGTCATAGGAAGTCATAGGCCCGAGCATAGCTAGGATGAGTGGCCATGAGCATTCATCCGGTAGTCCTTGTCGGCGGCGGCCCTGGCGCGTGGGATCTCATCACCGTGCGTGGCATGCGGGCACTGCAGGAAGCCGAGGTCATCGTGGCCGATCACCTCGGACCCACCGCCCAGCTGGACAAGCTGTGCGATGTTGACGCCAAGGAGCTTATCGACGTCTCCAAGATCCCCTACCGCGCCCAAGTGGCCCAGGAGCGCATCAACGAGATTCTCATCGAGCACGCCCAGGCAGGCCGCCGCGTGGTGCGTCTGAAGGGCGGCGATCCTTATGTATTTGGTCGCGGCTTCGAAGAGCTCACCGCCCTTACCGCCGCGGGTCTCCCGGTGGAGGTCATCCCCGGAGTGACCTCGGCGGTGGCCGTCCCCGCGCTGGCGGGAACGCCGGTGACTCACCGCGGCGTCGTCCATGCCTTTACTGTGGTCTCCGGGCACCTGCCGCCAGGCCATCCCAAGTCCTTGGTTGATTGGGCAGCACTAGCACGGTCTGGGGCCACGCTTTCGGTCATCATGGGAGTGAAGAATGCGGAGGCCATTGCCACCGCGCTGATCGACGCCTCCCTTTCCCCCCACACTCCCGTGCGCATCATCCAGGAGGGCTCCCTCGACAGTGAGCGGGCCTTCCACTGCGAGCTCGCCGAGCTAGGCGCAACCATGGAGGAGAACTCGGTGGCTCCACCAGCGGTCATCGTTATCGGCGAGGTTGCTGGGCTCTAGTCAACGCCTATACGGCAGGTTTCTATGATCGCGGCGAGCTCACGCCGACGGGTTCTGAATCCTCCGCAGGAGTGCCGGCAGGAAAGCCATCGCGTCCGGTCGGCTCCGTGGTTTCGACAACACGGCTGCCGCCCCGCTGGGGCGCGGTGCTGGCACCGCTGTGCTCGTTTTCCTTGCCGCCAGCGCGGCGCGCACGGCGGGCGTTTCCCCACACAGTCACCGCCACGCCCAGAACGAGCGCGATGAACTGCACGATGAGGGTCTGCGGGTGCTGCAGGGCCCACCCCAAAGCTTTGGGGATGTTGAGCGCCACGATGGCAGTTCCGACGAATCCACCGAGGAGTGTGGGATTGATGCGGGAAATGAGCCACGCCGCAACCGGCGCAGTGATCGCCCCGCCGATAAGCAGGGCCACGACCGCGGCAGCGTTGGCCACGATTTCTTCCCAGAGGCCAACGATGAAGCCTGCCGTCGCGCCAAAGGTAACAAGGAATTCTGCGGTGTTGACGGTGCCGACAATGCGCCGCGGTTGTTCGCGGCCGACCGCCAACAGTGTCGAGGTGGAAATCGGCCCCCATCCGCCGCCACCCGAGGCGTCGACGAAGCCTCCCAGCACTCCGAGGCCGGCGAGGAAAGGAGTCGAATGCGGCCGGGATTCTCGCGGTGCGGCGCTGCGCGTTCGCGAAAAGCGCCAGACCAGGTTGATGCCCAAGGCGATGAGGATGGCGGAGGTTACGGGCGCGGCTGCTTCCAGTGAGAGGTTGGACAGAACCGCCGCCCCGACGAAGGCAGATAGTCCTCCCGGCACACCGAGCTTGAGCACCGTGGGCCAATGCACGTTTCCGAAGCGCCAGTGGCTAATTCCGGAGACCAAGGTGGTGCCGAGCTCCGAGGTGTGTACCACGGCGGAGGCCGTTGCTGGGCCCAGACCAGCCAGCAACAGGATGGTGGTAGAGGTTACGCCAAAGCCCATTCCGATGCCGCCGTCGACAAGCTGCGCGGCAGCACCCGCCAGCGCGATGAGGATGAGGCTACGCATGGGCCACCTCCGCATAGCGGTGCGACACAATTCCGGCGAGCGCCTCCCCCAGGGGCGGGAGCACACACCTAGACTGGCCGCCGCCATCCCCGGAATCCGTGTCGAGTCGGTCTAGGAGCAGTCCTGGGCTCACGAAGAGCGGCACGACGACTTCCTGATTCCCCTCCGGCCCCACGGGCCGGCGCTCGCCGCGCGTAGCAAAAGAGACCTCCGCCGCGCAGCCGGTGAGCTCGCCCACGCGCCGCGCCAGATCAGCTACCGCAGCATTAGCACGCTCATCGGAGGAACCGACGGAGTACACCACGACGGTATCCGTTCCTTCCGGCACCTGCTGCGCGAGCAGCCTTGCCATATCCTCCCCGGTGCCGAGGCCGCGTGCTTGGCGGAGGGTGACTCCGGAGGCCGCGGAGGCCTGGGCCAGTGCAGCGGGGACGTCGACGCGCTGGTGGTAGCCCTCTGTAAAAAGCAAGGGCACAACAATCGCCTCGCGCACGCCTTGTTCAGCAAGGTTGTGCGCGGCCTCTTCGAGGGGAGGATCGTTGAACTCGAGGTGCGCGGCGGTGGCTGGCGCACCGGCAAGCTCGCCGGCAGCGCGGGTCAGGGCCGCCACGCTCGCTGCGGCCGCGGGATGGCGCGAGCCGTGCGAGAGGGTCAGCAGTGCGGTGGTGGAATTCGGGGCTGTCATGACTGGGCGGTGTCCTTTTCCTAGGCGGTGGCGGTGGAGTGGCCGCGGCGAGCGAGGGAGCGCTGCAAAGCCTCCGTTGAGGACACCGCCAGCGCGGGCGCTACCGGGGCATCGTCTTGGCCGTGGAAGCGTACGGAAAAGATGCGGAGGCATTCTTCGCACTTCCAGGCGAAGTCATCTTCTTCATCGGGGAACAGGTTGGTCCCAGCGCAATAGGGGCAGTAGGCGGGATGGTTGCGGTTGGGGTTGGGCTTGCGGCGGAAATTCATTGCAAGTCCTCCTCGTCCGCACGCAGCACCCAGTGGCGGAACTGCTCGCCGTCCTCGCGCTGCTCCTTATATTTGTTGACTAGACGGATGACGTAGTCGGGGACTTCATCGGCCACCACCTTGTGCCCGCGTAGCTTGCGTCCCCAGTCCGGGGATAGGCCGAGGGCACCACCTAGGTGGACCTGGAAACCCTCGACGCGGTTGCCATCGGCATCAGTCACGATCTGTCCTTTCAGCCCGATGTCCGATACCTGCGAGCGGGCACAGGCATTGGGGCAGCCGTTGAGGGCGATGGACAGCGGCACGTCGAGGTCACCGAGGGTATCTTCCAAGATGTCGACGAGCTCGATGGCGCGGGCCTTGGTGGTCACGTGGGCGAGCTTACAAAATTCCAGGCCGGTGCAGGAGATGACGCCGCGGCGGAATTCCGAGGGCTGGGAGTACAGGCCGGTCTCATCCAAGGCGCGGGACAGGGCGGGAATGTCCGCTTCCTCGACATCGAGGAAGAGAAGCTCCTTCATTGGGGTGGTGCGGATGCGGCTGATGCCGAACTTCTCAGCCACGTCAGCGATGGCAATGAGTTGCTCGCCAGTGGCATGCCCGACGGTGGGCTTGACGCCCACGTAGAACTTTCCGTCCTGCTGGCGGTGCACGCCGAGGTGGTCGCGGTTGCCGGGGGCGATGGGGAGCGGGAGGCCGTCGAGAAGCGGCGCGTCCAGATACTCCTCCTCCAGTACCCTGCGGAACTTCTCGATCCCCCACTGCGCCACCAGGAACTTCAGGCGCGCGCGGTTGCGGTTGCGGCGGAAGCCATAGTCGCGGAAGATGCGCGCGACACCGGCCCATACCTCCGGGACGCGCTCAAGCGGAATCCATGCGCCGAGGGATTGCGAAAGCATCGGGTTGGTGGACAGGCCCCCGCCCACGAAGCAATCGAATCCGGGCCCGTACTCAGGGTGATCGGTGCCAACAAAAGCGATGTCCTGGATTTCGTGCGTGACATCCTGCCGGGAGTTGCCGGAAATGGCGGTCTTAAACTTGCGCGGAAGGTTGTGGAACTCCGCGCGCGGGAGGTAGTTGTTCTTGATCTCCTCGATGGCCGGGGTGGCATCGATGATTTCGTCGGCCGCCACGCCCGCTACCGGTGAGCCGAGGATGACGCGGGGCACGTCGCCGCAGCCCAACAGAGTATCCAAGCCGACGGAGCGTAGCTTCTCCCAGATGGTGGGAACGTTTTCGATCTCAATCCAATGCAACTGGATGTTCTGCCGGTCTGTAAAGTCCGCGGTGGAACGGGCATAATCGCGGGAAATCTCTCCCACCGCGCGCAGCTTGGCAGGATCCGCGCGTCCACCGTCGAAGCGCACGCGCATCATGAAGTACTCATCCTGCAGCTCGGCGTTGGTGAGCTTGGACGTCATCTCACCGCCCAGGTTCTGGTTGCGCTGGGTGTACAGGCCCAACCACTTAAAGCGCGGGGCAAGGTCCTCCGCGGGAATAGAGGAGAATCCCTGCTTTGAGTAGATATCAATGACGCGCTGGCGCACGGCCAAGGCATCGTCGGCCTGCTTGATCTCCTCGTCAGCGTTAAGCGGCGCGGTGCCGTCAATCTTCCACTGGCCTTCCGGTTTCTTCGCGCGTGGCTTTCGCTGTGTGGCGGTGGTCATAATCTGCTGCCTTTCGTCGGATACTGAAAACCTACCGGTCTAGCTAAAACAGACAAAGCAGTCTTTTTTATTTTCTCCCGAATATGCAAAGCACGCTGGGTTTATGCCACAATGTTCTCCGAATGTAATTAGGCCCAGTTGCCCTACAGCAGACAAGCCGGTTCAATGAAACCCACGCTTGTTTAGACCTAAGCTTTCGTTAGTTACTACAACATTCCGAAAGGCCATCATGACCCAGCAGCCCCTGAAAGTAGCCGTCATCGGCGCCGGCCCAGCCGGCATCTACGCCTCCGACATCCTGGTGAAGAAGACCGGCGGCAACGTTCAGATCGATCTCATCGAGCAGATGCCAGCCCCCTTCGGGCTCATCCGCTACGGCGTGGCTCCGGACCACCCGCGCATTAAGGGAATCATTAACTCCCTGCACCGAGTGCTCGACACCGAACAGATCCGTCTTCTGTCCAATATCACTGTGGGCCGCGATGTCACCGTCTCCGAGCTTGAGGAATACTACGACGCCGTCGTCTTCGCCACCGGCGCCGTTGGTGACCGGGGCATGCAGATCCCGGGCTCCGATCTCGAGGGCGTCCACGGCGCCGGCGAGTTCGTCGGTTTCTACGACGGAAACCCGCGCTTCGAGCGCTCCTGGGACTTGTCCGCCACCGACGTCGCCGTGATCGGCGTGGGCAACGTGGGCCTCGACGTGGCCCGCATCCTGGCCAAGACCGGCGATGAGCTTAAGGAAGCCACCGAGATCCCCGATAACGTCTACGAGTCCCTGGCCAAGAATCAGGCCACCACCGTGCGCGTCTTCGGCCGCCGCGGTCCGGCACAGGCTAAGTTCACCCCGCTGGAGCTCAAGGAGCTCGACCACTCCCCCACCATCAACGTGGTGGTGGACCCGGAGGACATCGACTACGACGAGGCCTCCCTCAAGGCCCGCGAAGAGGCCAAGTCCTGCGACCTGGTCTGCCAGACCTTGGAGGGCTACGCCATCCGTGAGCCCAAGGAAGCTCCGCACACCCTGCAGATCCACCTCTTCGAGCAGCCTGTCGAGTTCATCGGTGAGAACGGCAAGGTAACGGCAGTAAAGACCGAGCGCACCGCCCTCAACGGTGACGGCTCCGTCACCGGCACCGGCAAGTTCACCGAGTGGCCGGCCCAGGCCGTCTACCTGGCCGTGGGTTACCGCTCCGATGCCATCGAGGGCGTTCCCTTCAATAAGCAGAAGAACGTCATCAACAATGACGGCGGCCATGTCATCGACCTCGACGGTGACGTCGTGCCGGGCCTCTACACCACCGGCTGGATCAAGCGCGGCCCGGTGGGGCTCATCGGCAACACCAAGTCCGATGCCACGGAGACCATCGGCATGCTGCTTGCCGACGCCGAAGCAGACAACCTCTCCCACTCCCGCGAGGAGGACATCGTGGAACTCTTCAAGTCCAAGGGTCTGGAGCACCTGACCTGGGAGGGCTGGAAGAAGCTGGACGCCGCCGAGCGCGCACTGGGTGAGGCAGAGGGCCGCGAGCGCAAGAAGTTCGTCGAGTGGGAAGAGATGGTCACCCACTCTCGCGACTAGACCGGCCAGCATGGCTCGGCCGCTCTCTTCGGCTGAGCCGCCTATGCTTTGGCCTACCCCAGCCCAACTAAAACCAAAACTGCCCTATCTGACGAAGTTATCTCTCTCGCCGCGATAAACGCGGGGAAAATCGTCAGATAGGGCAGTTTTCGTCTCAAGTCTCAAGGCCTTCGTGTGAAGGCACGTGCCTTCACACGCTAGGCGCGGATGATACCGAGGACCTCGTCGACGATGGCCTGCACCTCGTCAGCGGTCTTGGCCTCAACGTTGAGGCGCAGCAGCGGCTCGGTGTTGGAGGCGCGAACGTTGAACCAGGCATCGGTGCCCTTGAGCTGTACGGTCACGCCATCGAGCTCGTCGACGGACTCAATCTTGTCCGCCAACTCATCGAGCACGCGCTGCGTCGTAGCCTTCTGGTCATCCACGGTGGAGTTGATTTCACCCGAGGCCTCGTAACGCGAGTACTGCGCCATGAGCTCGCTCAGCGGCTTGTCCTGCTCGCCCAGAGCAGCCAGCACGTGCATGGCAGCGAGCATGCCGGAATCCGCGTTCCAGAACTCCTGGAAGTAGTAGTGCGCGGAGTGCTCGCCGCCAAAGACCGCCTTCTCCTTGGCCATCTGGGCCTTGATGAAGGAGTGGCCCACGCGGGTACGCACGGCCTTGCCGCCCTTCTCCGCGATGAGCTCCGGAACGGTCTTGGACGTAATCAGGTTATGGATGACGGTGGCACCAGGGAACTTGTCCAGGTAGCGCTCCGCCACCAGCGCACAAATAGCAGAAGGCGAGACCGGCTGACCCTTCTCATCCACCACGAAGCAGCGATCCGCATCGCCGTCGAAAGCAAGGCCGATATCCGCCTTCTGTTCGACGGTGAACTTCTGCAGGTCCACCAGGTTCTTCGGATCCAGCGGGTTAGCCTCGTGGTTGGGGAAGGTGCCGTCGAGCTCAAAGTAGAGATCCCGAACGTCGAAAGGCAGGCCCTCAAAAACCGCCGGGACGGTGTGGCCACCCATGCCATTCGCGGCGTCGACAGCCACGACCAATGGGCGGGAGTTCTCCAGCGGCACCAGGCCGCGAAGGAATGCCGCGTAGTCCGGAAGAACCTCACGCTCAGTGACGGTGCCCGGCTCACCGTCGAAGGCCGGGGTGCCGTCGATCAGCATGTCCTTGATCTGCTCCAGCCCCGTCTCCTGCCCCACCGGAACAGCGCCCGCGCGGCAGAGCTTGATGCCGTTGTACTTAGCCGGGTTGTGGGAGGCGGTGAACATAGCGCCCGCGCAATTGAGGTGGCCGGCGGCAAAGTACAGCTCATCGGTGGACGTGAGGCCGAGCTGGATAACATCAAGGCCCTGCGCGGCAGCGCCCTCAGCAAAGGCGGCTGCCAGCTGCGGGGAGGACGGACGCATGTCGTGGCCCACTGCCACGGTGGTCTCCCCTTCCCCGCGGAGGATGGCGGCGTAGGCCGCGCCAGTATCGCGCACGAGGGTTTCGTCGATGTCCTCACCCACAACACCACGGACGTCATAGGCCTTGATCACTGCATTGAGCTGTTCACGAGTTCGCATAGCCCACAAGCATACCCCCGTCAGTCGCGGTAATCCGCGTGCGACGAACTAGTCGGCGTCCGGAACCACCGTCAGGTGAGCGCGGCGGCGCTGGCGGGCATCGTGGACGCGGCGGGTTCGGAACACGGGGTGGTTCGAATTCCGCGGATCCGCGCCGTCGAAAGTAGCGGAATAGTCAATGGGATCGGCGCCGGAACCAGCAGTGGAATCATCCACCAGGCCAGTGGTCACGCGCCCGGCCTCCCGGACCGCCTCGGCGAGAGCTGTAAGGTCATCGTCCTCATCGAGCTCGATACGGTCAACGCGCACCATTTCCCATCCTTGCGGGGCGGTAATTCGTGCGCTGTGCTTTTCGCACAGATCCCAGGCATGGGGATCGGTTTCTTCGGAGAGTGGGCCCACGACGGCGGTTTGCTGCGCGTAGGCGTAGGTCAACGTCGCCACGGCGGGACGGCCGCAGCCGGGGCGGGAGCAATGGCGAGAGCTATTCACGAGCCCAAGTCTAAACCCTAACTTGAGATTTAGATAGTTCAGCGCGGCGCGTCTCGCCACGAGCCCGCCTCGATGCGGCTTAGACTAAGCCGCATGACCACGCCCCGCCCGCATATTCGCCCGGCCCGCCACCGCCATGGCCGTGGTGCCCGCGGGCCGCTGTTGCCGCAGAATACGCCGCGCTACCGCAGCAGCGCCGAGCGCTTCGACATGGCCGCGCTCGAGGCCTACGCCCCCATTCACAATGCCTTTGCCGAGCAGCTCACCGGACTCGATCTCGCCGTTGATACCGTGCCCCGCATGCGCCTCTCAGTTGATATGACTGTGTTGCCGGATGAAATCATCGCCGATGGCCCCGTTCCGCTCGGGCGCATCGTCCCGGCGGGCGTGGATTCCGAAGGCCAACCCACGCGCGCCCGACTCGTCATTTTCCGCATGCCCGTGGAGGAGCGCGTGCACTCCGCGCAGG
This sequence comes from Corynebacterium hesseae, assembly GCF_037850265.1. Lineage (NCBI taxonomy): Bacteria > Bacillati > Actinomycetota > Actinomycetes > Mycobacteriales > Corynebacteriaceae > Corynebacterium > Corynebacterium hesseae. The sequence goes on along the minus strand of NZ_CP137211.1, from coordinate 704,650 downwards.
AGCGTGAAGAGCTACTGTCCACGGTGCTAACCGCTCTGGTGGCCAATTACCTCAACGTCGATCCCGGTGATATCGATCCGCGTTTTACTTGGTAAAGGCTAGGGGTGCAGAGCGCCCCTGCCCTAAAACCACTACTCCCCCTCACCGCCGAGACCCGAGCCAAATGACATAGGACTAGGCAGTGAGGGGGAGTACTGATGTTGGTTAGTAGCTGCTTTGAGCTCTAACCAATCTCACGCTTGAGGCGGCGACGCTCACGGTCCGAAAGCCCGCCCCAGATACCGAAGCGCTCGTCATGCTCCAAGGCATACTCGAGGCATTCATCACGCACCGCGCAGGCCTGGCAGATGCGCTTGGCCTCGCGGGTAGATCCTCCCTTCTCCGGGAAGAATGCTTCTGGATCCGTCTGGGCGCACAGCGCCTGGTCTTGCCACTCCTGCTCGACGGCACCAAAGAGTTCATCGAGCGACATCTCTGCAGCAGCACCGCCACGGAGAATAGCGCTGTTATTCGTTGTATTGTCCACGCCGCTTCCTTTCTCCGAGGTCGTTTCTCTCTTGATTCGATGGCACCGACCCTACACCGAAAAGATTTTTCGGTGCCGTGCCCGCCGTGCCGTTGATTACACTGATGTCATTTCACACCGAATCACTAAATATCGTCAACCTGTCGCGGGAGATTTTTCGGCGGCTCCAGCGAAAACGCTGTACAGCATCCTCAACTTTCACATCCGTCACAGATTACCTATCTAGGGGGCAATCATCGGGGGTACTACATGTAGTGGCCACCCCCAACCCTGTGAACAATTCTAAGGTTACTTCGGCGTGTCGCCACCCAATTGGGCAAAACACATGGATCTCATTCGCACCATGAAAACCATGCGTCACGCCCAAAAGATACGGAAAGCACCGAGAAGGTTCCTTCCTCCTCGGTGCCTTGTCCTCCTTTTACGGCGCAGCGCTTAGGCGTCGGAGCTGAAACGCACGCCAGCGTCCGGAATGCTCACGCCCGGGAAGACGCGCATGCCGCCCTGCAGTTCGCAACGCGCGCCAATGGTGGCACCTTCACCAATAACGCAGCCATCGATATGCGCGTTGGCACCGATGTGCGCGCCCGAGGCAATGATGGAGTTATTAATGATGGCACCCGGTTCAATGGTCACGCCGTCAAAGACCACCGTGCCGTCCAAACGCGAACCCGCCCCAATGACAGACCCGCGGCCCACAGCCGTACCCGACAGCAACAGCACGCCACCGGCAATACCCGCGGACTCATCCACCACGGACTCGCCCGTGCGGCCCACCAGCAACGGTGAATGCGCAATGCCGCGCACCAGATCGGAAGAACCGCGGACGAAATCATCCGGGCGGCCCATGTCGCGCCAATAGGAGTTGTCCACGTGCCCAACCACTAGGCGGCCGGACTCCAGCAGCTGCGGGAAGGTCTCGCGCTCCACGGAAACCACACGGCCCTCCGGGATGGTCGCAATAACATCCTTCTTAAACACGTAGCAGCCAGCGTTAATCTGGTTCGTCGGCGGATCCTCGGTCTTCTCCAAGAAAGCGGTCACCCGCCCGTTGGAATCCGTCGGGACGCAGCCAAACGCGCGGGGATCGGCAACGTTGAGCAGGTGCATCGTCACGTCGGCATCCTTCGAGTGGTGAGTATCGAGGATGCCGTTGAGGTCCATACCGGACAAAACGTCACCGTTGAACACCATGACCGTATCCTGGCGCAGCTTGTCGTAGACATTGCGGATACCGCCGCCCGTACCCAGCGCGGTTTCCTCCACGACGTACTCGATCTCCAGACCCAGATCTGAGCCGTCCCCGAAGTACTCCTCAAAAACCTCCGCCTTATACGAGGTGGAGAGCACCACGTGCTCAATCCCCGCTTCCTTGATGCGGGCAAGGAGGTGCTGAAGGAATGGGTAGTTGGCCGTGGACAGCATCGGCTTCGGTGTGCCAATCGTCAGCGGGCGCAGGCGAGTGCCGCGACCTCCCACCAGAATGACGGCATCGGCCGTCGATCCCCACCGGGGCGCTGATTCAGTCATATCGTTCCTTAATCTCTTTTCAGATAAGCCACCGTTAGTGTATAGGCGCACCTAGCTCAGGAGCCGTCGCGGCACGCGCTTAATACCAGCCCACGTACTCGCAGCCCCAGCCACAAGGCCACGCGCAGGGGCGCTTGGTACCAGTGCGGGTGCCTGTCCGCCTGGAAGCGATAGGCCGAATCATGGTGCGCGCGCAGCATTGCGCCGCGGTGCGCCTGCGTCGAATGGCCTTTGGCGTGGGTAATCACCGCCGTAGGGCAGAAGATATTGCGCCAGCCGGCGCGGACGAAGCGGTCACCTAAGTCCACATCCTCCAAATACATGAAGTAGCGCTCATCAAAGCCGCCAATCTGTTCAAAAGCCTCCCAGCGCACCAACAGACAGGAGCCGGATAACCAGCCGGCGGGGCGCTCGCTGTCCATGTCGGCGTCATCGCGGTAGGCGCGCGACCACGGGTTGGAGGGCCAGATCGTTCCGAACAGCGCATGGCCAATTCCCGTGAGCAACGTGGGCACTGCGCGCGCCGAAGGATAGTTACTGCCATCCGGCTCCACGATGCGCGGCCCCACCGCCGCGGCATCCGGGTGGCGGCGCGCGCACGCGATCAGCTCATCCAGGGAACCTTCGCTAAAGGTCACGTCCGGGTTGGCGATGAGGAAAAATTCGTCATCGACCCCACGCGCACGCACAAAGCGCGCGCCGGCGTTCATCCCCGCGCCGTAGCCGATGTTGCCGCCGGTATCGAGGAATTCCACGTCCACGTGTTCCCGCGCGGCGGCTTCCGGCACCCCGTCGGTCGAGCCGTTGTCGGCAAGGATGGTGAGGGTAGGGCGGGACGTCGCCAAGCGCAGCGATGCCAAGAAGTCGCTGAGGTAACGGCCGGGAGAAAAGGTCACGGTGACCACGGCCAGGGGTTTCTGTAAATTCTTCACGATGAATCTGAGCGTACCCAACGCCAACGCGCGCACGCGCCCGCGACACTGCTTCACGTTTTTGCAGCGAGCTCACCTAAACTAGTCCCGTGACTTCCCCGAACTCCCCGCGCGCCGCCCGCCATATCCAGGCCGCGCCCTCGCAGTCCGCGCCCACCGCCCAACGAGGATCGACGCCGGTGAAAGCCATCGTCGCTTTCTTGTCCGCCGTCGTCCTCGTGGTTTCCGGCGTGGGTTACTTCACCGTGGGCAAGCTGGGAAATGACATCTCCTCTGCATCGAACCTGGCGCTGGGCAACCAGGGCGGTTTCAAGGACAGCAGTCTCGATGGCGCGGTCGACATCTTGCTCGTGGGCAAGGACTCCCGCACCGACGCCAAGGGGAATCCGCTTTCCGAACAGGAGCTGGCAGATCTGCATGCCGGCGTGGACGAAGGAGAGGAAAACACGGACACCATCATGGTGATCCGTATTCCGAACGATGGCTCGCGCGCGACTGCGGTGTCCATCCCGCGCGATACCTATGTCCACGACAGCGAGTTCGGAAACACCAAGATCAATGCCGTCTTCGCGCTCCACAAGTCCGCCAAGATGGAGGAGCTCCAGCAGGAGAACGCTGAAGCTGAGGCAGCAGGTAAGAATCCTCCTCACACGGAGAAGGAGATGGAGAAGGAGAGCACGGAGGCCGGCCGTGCTGGTCTCATCTCGATGGTGCGCACGCTCACGGATGTCAGCGTTGATCACTACGCTGAGGTGGGGCTCTTGGGCTTCGTGCTGCTTACCGACGCCGTCGGGGGCGTCGACGTCTGCCTCAACAATGACGTGGATGATCCGATGTCCGGTGCAAAGTTCCCGAAGGGGCGCCAGACCCTCAAGGGCTCCGAGGGCTTGTCCTTCGTGCGCCAGCGCTATGACCTGCCGCGCGGCGACCTCGACCGCATCGTGCGCCAGCAGGCCTACATGGCATCCCTGACCTCGAAGGTGCTGGATTCGGGCACCTTAACCTCCCCCGGCAAGCTCAACAAGATCGCCGATGCCGTGGAGCGCTCCGTGGTCATCGATGATGGCTGGGACATCATGGGATTCGTCACCCAGCTGGCCGGTTTGGCCGGCGGCAACGTGACCTTTACGACGATCCCGGTGACCTCCATTACCGGCGTGGGTGACTATGGCGAATCGGTGGTGACCATCGATACTGCGGAGGTCCACCGCTTCATGGATGATCTGGCCAAATCCCAAGAGAAGGCTGAGGAAGAAAAGAAGTCTGAGGATGCCCCAGCCGACCAGGAAGGTGAAGACGGCGAAAAGCCCGTGGCCGAGGACCTCAACCTCCACGTCCTGAATGCAGGCACCGTCGACGGCATGGCCGGCGGAATCGGCGCGTGGTTGAAGAACGTGGGCTACACCGTTGAGCGCACCGCCAATGCGCAGTCGGGCCTGTATACCGAGTCCCAGATTGTGGCCGCGGATGCCAACGATGAGCGCGCCCAGGCCTTGGCTGAGCAGCTCGGCGGCCTGCCGGTCACGGCCAACGAGGAGCTCGAGCCGGATACCTTCATCGTGGTGGCTACCGATGACTACTCCGGCCCGAAGGATGACTCCGCGCAGGAAGAGGAGGCTACCGCCGAGACGAGCGAAGGCGGCGACACCCAGCAGGTGGGTACCCCGGGCGATGACTTCGGTACCGCCGAGGTGGCACCGGAAATCGACGCCGGCGGCGACGGCCCGCGCTGCGTGAATTAAGAGCGTCGTGGCGGGCTGAGCGCCCGCCACCTACGATGGGCGGACATGGAACTCCTTCAGCATCTCTTGTCCGCCGATGCCTCCGCTCCCCGTCTCAGCGTCTACAACGAAGCTGACGGCACCCGCATGGACTTCTCGGCGCAAACGCTGGAGAACTGGACCTCCAAGATTGCCAACATGCTGCTGGAAGAGCTCGACCTTGAGCCTGGCACCGATTCTCGCATCCTCATCGACCTTCCGGTGTCGTGGCAGGCCGCGGTCATTTCGCTTGGGGCACTAGCCGCGGGCATCCCCTTCGACATTACGGATGGTGCGGCTGCCCCAGAACCACACGCCGATGATGTCGCCGTAGTTTTCACCTCCCCGGAGGCCTACCTCGAGGCCACCGCCGGCTCGGCTTCTACCCCACTGGTCGATACGGTGCTGGTCACACAGGATCCTTTTGGCCGCGGCGTTGTCGAAAGCGGCGGCGAGTTGCCTCTCGGCACCATCGACTTCGGCCCCACGGTGCGCTTTTATGGCGATCACTTTTATGGTTCCACCACTCCGCTCCCGGAGCTTTTCCCCACCGAGTTGGGCGCTGAGCGCGTGCTGTCTCCAGGGTGGAGCGACACCGCCTCCTTCCAACGTGCTGTGTTAGAGCCACTGGCTGCGGGTGGCTCGGCCGTCATCGTGTCCGGATTGTGCTCGGCGGACCGCTTGGAGGAAATCGCGGCCAACGAGAAGGTCACTGTCCGCGCTTAAAACTTGTCGTGAGATAGTAGACCGATGTTCAGCTGGCTCTACGTCTTCATCGGCCTACTCATCCTTGTGGGCGCAATCTGCCAGGGAACCATCGGATTCGGCCTGGGTACCATCGCCACCCCAATCTTGGCGCTGATTAAGCCGGAGCTTGTTCCCACGCTTATCCTCCTGCTGGCCTTCGTCATTTCAACCACGACAATGCTCAAGTCACGCTCAGCGGTGTCGTGGGACATCGTGGCCATTTCCTCCATCGCGCGAATACCCGGCTCCCTGCTCGGCGCGTGGGCCATTGCCTCCCTCTCCCACCGCGGGCTCTCCCTTTTCATCGGCTGCGCCGTCATCTTTGCCATGACCTTGTCTAGTCTTGGCTGGTCGCCGAAGCGAACCACCACCAACATCGCGGTCGCGGGTGCTGCTTCCGGGCTCCTGGGCACGTCCACCTCCATCGGTGGTCCACCCATGGCGTTAGTACTCAAGGGATACGACCCCACCCGTGTGCGCGGCACCCTGTCGGGCACGTTCATCATTGGCTGCGCCATCTCGCTGGTGATCTTGGCCTTAAGCGGGCAAATCACCAGCCTGCAGCTCACCGCGGCCGCGGCCTACCTGCCGGTAGCCATCGTGGGCCTCATCGCCGCCGGCTACCTCAACCGATTCATCAACGCCACGGTGCTCAACCGCATCGTCATCATCGTGGCCATCAGCGCGGCTGTGGCGCTCATTGTTGAGGGGCTAGTTGCTGCCTAACGACCGCGGCCTACTGCCACGACCACGCTCCGTACTGCCCGTTCTGCCAAAGTTCTCGCCTCCGACTCAAGATCTGGCAATAACTTTGTCAACTAGGGCAGTTGGGTGGCTCCGGGAAATCTGGCGGTTCCGGGTAATCGGGTGGCTCAGGCAAGTCGGGCGGCAGATACCCTAAGTGCTCGCTGTATTCCCAGGGCTTTGGCTTGGGCGGCAACACTCCCTCATGCCAGAAGCCGATGAATTTGAAGTAGCGCTTCTCAAAGTCCGGATTCCTGGCATTGGCTATCTGGTCGATAACATAGTCCAGATGATGTGCCACGCAATGACCTGTGTAGCGCAACGTGAGCCAGCCAATCAGCGCACCTTCGTTGTTCTTCCAATGGTCCCGCAGCCATGCCTCTCGCTGGGAATGGAATTTCATCCCGTTGATTTCTACCGCAACCTTGAGCTCTGGGAGCACGATGTCCCAAGTGTAGTGGCCGATAACGACGTTGCACTCAACTTTGAGCCCACGCCTTTTCAATCCCTTGGCTACCTTGACCTCCGCACCGGAATCCGTGAACAGCGCGGCTTGCTCCAGCATCCGTTGGCTTGCAACAGGGATGACGTTGAGTGCTTCGCGGTGGCTGTCCAAGCGAGCACGCCCCGCCTTCGAAGAATAGATAGATTCGAAGACGCGAATCCCCAACTCAGGATTAACGGACTTCATAGCGACAAGAGGATTAAGAATCCGGATCCCCGACAAAGTGACAAAACTAGTGACGCTCACCCGTGAATGCACATAAAAGGTCGATGCCGGCATTCGCTCCACGCTGGCGAGCCTCAGCGGAAAAGTGACAGGCTCGCCAAGGAGTACCTGGGCAGCCGTTGTACCTGTCGCCTTAAGGTATGGACGGTGCTCCTGCAACAGCTTCAAAAGCTCTAAAGGCTCGGGCCTGCCCCAGACGTAGATTCCCTTGGCGATTCTCGCAATCTCCCCACGGCTCACGCGAGTTGCAAGCGCGCCTTTAGACAGGCCGCGCACAATGCCATGGTTCATGTCATTTCCCCCCGGAAAGTAGGACTCCACGCTAACATGGCGCCCTGTCACGTGCCGAGCAACTGCCCGTTCTGCCAAAGTTATAGCCTCTGATTCAAGATCTGGCCAGTTCTTTGGCAACAACGGCAGTTATGCCCACTGCAAACTAAGCAGGCCCTAGCGAAGCGACCCCTCAATAAAACTGCGGAACCGCCGAGCAATCTGCTCTATCTCCTGCCCCGCGAAGTGGCCCGGGGACCATGCCGCCACCAGCGGCACACCGCCCAGCGCGCGCTCGCCATCAACGACATCGAAGCCCACCAGCCGCGCCGGCTGCAGCTCCGTCATTAAAGCTACAGCTCGCCCGGCACGCGCCAAGGCGCATAACGTCGCCGTATCATCGCACTCCACGTGCGAACCTAAGGCGTAGCCGGCCGTGCCTACGAAGGAATCCACCACCCCGCGGGACACGCTGCGCCGCGAGGGCAACGCCACATTTTCCTGCAGCAAGCGCTCAACCTCCACGCTTGTCGAACCCGCGCATTCCAGCGCCAGCGGGTGCGTCGGCGGCGCCCAGGCGCGCACCGGAATCGTGCCCAGCGGCAAGGAAGCCACGTCATTGCCCGGCGGGATGGTAGCAATCACCATGTCGGCGGTTCCTTCCAGAGCGTCGAAGACGTCGTAGTGCGAGACCGGAGTCGTCGTAAGCAGAGGAATCGACGAGCCGGCGGCCTCTATAAACGGAGCGAGAAGCGTCGACATCGTCGTCGGCGTGGCCGCCACGCACAGCGCCGGAATTCTGCCAGCCCGAAGTGCCTCCACCGCCTGCCCGGCGCGCGCGGATGCAGCGAGGAGGCGGCGGCAGGTAGGGATGAGGGCATGCGCTGCGTCGCTCAGCACAAGCGCAGATCCAGCCCGCACGAAGAGCTCAAGGTCCAGCTCCTTTTCAAAGCGCCGCAGTTGGCGGCTCAGCGCCGGCTGGGTAATCCCGAGGCGTGAGGCGGCAGCGGTCACCGTCCCGGCCTCAGCCACCGCGAGGAAATATTTGGCCTTCACCATGTCCATTCCCCTACTTTTACCAGCCCCCATGCCCTATGTGCATAGCTTTAGAGCTTTATCAACATTAGACAACATGACATCACCAAAGAATAATGAGACCATTACCACAACAAAGTCAAGGAGGTTCTCCATGTCACATGTCGGCGCCGCCATTGCCGCATCCCTTGCCGCGCACAATGTGCCCCGCGCATTCCTCGTACCCGGCGAAAGCTTCCTTCCCGTGTTGGATGGACTCTACGATTCCCCCGTCGAAGCCATCGTCTGCCGTCACGAAGGCGGCGCCACCTACATGGCTGAGGCCCACGGCAAAGCCACCGGCCAGCCCGGCGTCGCCATGGTTACCCGCGGGCCCGGCGCGGCCAACGCCTACGTCGGCATCCACACCGCTTGGCAGGACGCTACCCCGCTCGTCCTTTTCGTCGGCCTCATCCCTACCTCGGACCGCGACCGCGAGTCCTTCCAGGAATTCGACCCCAAAGCCTGGTTCGGAACCCAAGCCAAGCAGGTCTTCATCCTCGATGATCCGGAGCGCGCCTCTCGCGTCGTGGCCGAAGCATTCTTCCAAGCCCAGCAGGGCCGCCCCGGCCCCGTCATCGTGGGGTTGCCGGAGGATGTTCTCCACCAGGAGTTCACCGGCACCATCCACCCACCCATCCCGGTTGCAGAAGGCGCGCTTTCCGACGATCACCTGGACCTCCTCTCCCGCGAACTGAGCCGCGCAGAACGTCCACTCATTTTTGCCGGCGGTCCGCGCTGGACCCCGGAAACCGCGGAGAAGATCACTCGCTTCGCCGAAGAGCACCGTATCCCGATCATTCAAGACTTCCGCGCCGCCGACCGCGTGCCTTTCGACTCCCCCGCCAACGCCGGCTGGCTCGGCTACGGCCGCGACCCCCGCGCGGCACAGCTGCTCGAGGACGCCTCCTTGGTCATCGAGGTGGGCGCAGTGCTTGGCGACGTCCCCACAGACGGCTATACCTTGCGCCAGTCACCGCAGGCGCGCAACATCGCCATCAACCCCGATACCAGCCTGCGCGGCCACTCGGTGGCGCTGCTAGAACACATCGTGGCAAGCCCGGTCGCCTTCGCGGAGGCCCTGGACCGCTTGAGCGTCGAGGGCACGGAGCAGCGCGGCGAGTGGTTTGATTCCGCGCACGCGAACCACCTCGACTTCGCCACCCTTCCTAAGCCCGAAGACTACCGCCCGGGTGAAGAGGGCACCGCCCACATGGAAGCCATCCTCGCAGCGCTCCACGAGCAGTTGCCCAAGGATTCCATCTACACCTTCGGTGCCGGCAACCACTGCATCTGGGCCCAGCAGTTCCTGCGCTCCTCGGTCTACCCGTCCCAGTTCAGCGTGCGCAACGGCTCGATGGGCTACTCCATCCCGGCCGCTGTGTCCACCAAGCTGCAGTTCCCGGAGCGCACCGTGGTCACCATTGCTGGCGATGGCGAATACCTCATGAACGGCCAGGAACTGGCCACCGCGCTGCAATACGGCGCGCCTTTCCTCATCATCGTGATGTCCAATGGCGAGTTCGGAACCATCCGCGACCACCAGAAGAAACACTTCCCCGACCGCGTCTCCGGCACGCAGCTGGTGAACCCAGATTTCGCGGCGGTAGCCCGCAGCTTCGGCGCCCACGGCGAGCTCGTCACCGATGACGCACAAGCACCAGAGGCAGTCGCACGCGCTCTAGCCGCCATCGCCAACGACGGGGTACCGGCACTGATCAACGTCATCACCGACCAAGCGCATTCCCTGCCTATTCCGCCCACCAACTAAAGGAGGCTCATCATGAGCTCTACCCACACTCCCCCAACAACCACGCCACCCACCACTGAGCTGAAGGAGGGCGAGCACATTGTGGGCGATGGGGTCGTCGCCAAGCAGCGCCCCGCCGCATCCACCGCATCGTGGATCATTACGCTCTTCGGTACCGCCGTGGGTGCCGGCATCCTCTTCTTGCCGCTCAACGCCGGCGGATTCGGGTTCTGGCCGCTGGTCTTCGCCACGGTCTTCATTTTCCCGCTGGTGTATTTTTCACACCGCACCTACGCGCGCATCGTCGCGGGCGCGCCCAAAGAGGACCACGGTAAGGACATCCTCGAGCTGGTCTCGCAGTACCTGGGCAAGGGGCAAGGAATCGTCTTCGCGGTGCTGTATTGGATCACGGTCTTTTCCACCGTCCTGATTTATGGTGTCTCCATCACTAACGCGGTGGATAGCTTCATCGTCAACCAGCTGGGCGGGCCTTCGCTCGACCGGTGGCTACTGGCCATGCTCTGCGTCGGCGTCATGACCGGCGCCTTCGCCATCGGCCGCAAGCCCATGATTTGGCTGGCCCAGGTGCTGGTGTACCCGCTGATTATTGCGCTGGCAGTCACCTCCATTTACCTCATCCCGCGCTGGGACCTGCAAAGCTTCCTTCACTTTGATGACGGCTCGGATGGCTACGGCGGCATTTTCAAGGGAATTTTCCTCATCCTGCCGGTGCTGGTCTTCTCCTTCTCCCACATGGCAGCGCTGTCGCAATTCGCCCTCGATATGCAGCCGCAGTACGGCGAGAAGACCGAAAAGCGCGTCTCCCGCACGGAGTTCTACACCTCCATCCTGCTCGTGGTCTTCACCATGTTCTTCGTGTGGTCCTGTGTCCTCGCGCTCGGCGCCGACGGCATGAATGAGGCTCTCGAGCAAAACATCCCGGTGCTCTCCTACTTCGCCAACGTCACCGGCACGCCGTTCATGGCCTACATGGCCCCCATCGTGGTCATCTGCGCCATCGTGTCTTCCTACTTCGGCCACATGCTCGGCACAGAAGAGGGCACGGAGTACCTGCTGAAGAACGCCGCTCCACAGCTGGCGGAGAAGGTCTCGCACCGCACGCTGCTCAACATCATTTATGTCATCGCCTTCGTGTGCACCACGCTCGTGGCGATCTTCAACCCCTCCATTATTTCCATGATTTCCGTGGTCTCCGGTGTCTTCGTGGCGTTCATCGTTTACCTGGTTCCGGTGTACATGTTCAAGAAGTTGGACGTGTACAAGCACTTCCGCAATGACCCGTGGAACTACTTCGTCTTCGGCATGGGCCTGCTGATTATGGCCGTGACCATCTGGGACATGATTTAGAAAGGACGTGATTATGCTTCGCAATGATCTCTCGAGCTTCCCCGAGTACAAGGTGGGCAAGGACTTCCCCAACGCGCTCAAGCTCTCATCCAATGAGGTCCCCTTCCCGCCAGCTGAGGACATCATCGCCGCGGTTGCCGACGCCGCCCGCACCACCAACCGCTACCAACAGCCCGGCAGCCTGGAGCTCACCAATGCACTGTGCAACTACTTGGGCGTGCCAGCGGATCATATCTTCGTCTCCGCGGGCTCCACGCCCATCCTGCAGGCCACCATCTTGGCGTCTTGCCACACCGGCGATGAGGTCATCGTGCCCTGGCGCAGCTTTGAGGCCTATCCCCTGTACGTGCGCATGGCCGGCGCGGAGCCGGTTCTGGTCCCACTCACGGAGGATTACCGCGTCGATCTGGAAGCAGTACTCGAGGCACTGTCGGAGAAGACCAAGCTCATCATCCTGTGCAACCCCAATAACCCGACGGGCACCGTGATTACCCGCGGTGAATTCCGCGCCTTCATGGACAGGGTGCCCAAGGACGTGGTCGTGCTGCTGGATGAGGCTTATTGGGAGTACAACGACGCCCCCAATACCCCGGATTCGGTGGAGGAATACCAGCGCTACCCCAACCTGCTCGGCGTGCGCACCTTCTCCAAGGCGTGGGGTTTGGCCGGCATGCGCGTGGGCTACGCGGTGGCAGGCGAAGAGATCATCAATGCGCTGCGTCTGCTCTCCCTGCCGCTGACGGTGACTGCCATGGCGGAAACCGCCGCCGTGGAGGTGCTCAAGCGCCACGACGAGCTTGCCGACGCCGTCGAGATCACCAAAGCGCAGCGCGACCGTGTCTGCGCGGAGCTGGGTGCTGAGAAGTCCTACGGCAACTTCGTCTGGCTGCCGCGCGCGGATGCCGCGGAGGTGGAAACGAAGATGCTCGATGAAGACGTGGTCATCCGCCGCTACCTCGACGAAGGCGTGCGCGTGTCCATCACTGATGAGGCCGAGACCACCCAGTTCTTGGAGGCCTGGCGGCGCGCGGGCATTGAGCCCTGGAGGAGCTAGCCAGGTTTTCCCGCAACAACTCTCGCTAAAACCATCCCTAACGTGAGATGCGCTCCATAGCTTTAATAATTGTTGCCATACATCACACTCGTCCGCATAATGGGACGTGTTCATATACGCACACCACAAACTGGAGGATGAATAATGTCCGGAATTCGCGTAGAAAACCCTGCAACTGGCGAGGTACTCGAAACCTTTGATCACGTCACCGAGCAGGAAGCCCTTGCCGCTGTAGATACCGCGCACGAGGCATTCCTCAGCTGGCGCGAGACCCCGATTGAGGAGCGCGCCAAGGTAGTTACCCGCGTTGCTGAACTCTTTGAAGAGCGCAAGGATGAGCTGGCAGAAATCATCGCTACCGAAATGGGTAAGCCGATCTCCGAGGGCCTTGAGGAGGCCGAGTTCAGCAGTGCCATCTTTGGCTACTACGCAGATAACGGCCCGAAGTTCGCCGCCGACGAGGAAATCCCGGTGGAAATGGATGGCAAGGGCTATATTCAGCGCCTTCCCATCGGCGTCCTCCTCGGCATCATGCCGTGGAACTTCCCCTACTACCAGGTAGCGCGTTTCGCCGCTCCCAACCTGATGCTGGGTAACACCATCATCCTGAAGCATGCAGAGATTTGCCCGCGCTCCGCACTCGCCATCCAGAAGATCATGGATGATGCCGGCGTTCCCAAGGGCGTGTACACCAACATCTTCGCAACCCACGACCAGGTAGAGAAGATCATCGAGCACAAGGAGCTGCGCGGTGTTTCGCTCACCGGCTCCGAGCGCGCTGGTGCTGCGGTGGGCGCTATCGCTGCGAAGAACCTTAAGAAGGCAGTTCTCGAACTGGGCGGCTCGGATCCTTACGTCATCCTTGACACGGATGACGTCAAGCAGGCAGCCAAGGATGCGTGGGAAACCCGCATTTACAACACCGGTCAGGCTTGTAACTCCAACAAGCGCCTCATCGTCATGGATGACATCTATGATGAGTTCCTTGCAGAGCTGGTTGAGCTGGCTAGGGCCATGAAGCCGGGCACACCGCAAGAGGCTTCCGCGACCATCTACACCCCGCTGTCCTCGCGCGGCGCTGCGGAGAATCTCAAGGACCAGATCGATCGCGCCGTGGCCGCCGGAGCAACCCTTCACGTCGGCGGCGAGCTCGTGGATGAGAAGTCCTCCTACTTCAGCCCCGCCGTGCTGAGTGACGTCCCTGTTGGTTCGGACATCTACTACGAGGAACTCTTCGGTCCCGTCGCCACCGTATACAAGGTCAGCAGCGATGAAGAGGCGCTGAAGCTGGCCAACGATACCCAGTACGGCCTCGGTGGATGCGTCTTCTCCAAGGACGTCGAGCGAGCAGAAAAGGTTGCTCAGCGCTTGGAGGTCGGCATGTCCAACGTCAACACCTACGCGGCTGAAGGCGCCGAGGTTCCGTTTGGTGGCGTCAAGAACTCCGGCTATGGCCGCGAGCTGGGTCCCTACGGGATGGATGAGTTCGTCAACAAGCGCACCTACTTCGTGGCCAACTAAGGAGATTTCATGACTTCACTAGGAAACTTTGTCCTCGAGGTTCACACCGCGCTTTTCGACGGTCACGATACCTCCGTTCTGGACAAGCACTTCGCCGATAGCTTCGTGGAGCACTCTCCCCTCATCGCTGACGATGCAGAAGGGCTCAAGAAGTTTGTCGCGGATCTGGGCGAGGGATTGAAGTACACCAACGCCCGAGTGATTGCGGATGAAGCCAACGGCCTCGTCGCACTGCACGGTCGTTTTGATGGTATCGAAGATGAACCCTTCGTCGGCTTCGACATTTACCGCGTCGAGGGTGACAAAATTGTCGAGCACTGGGACAACCTCGTTCCCAAGGCAGAGCCAAATGAGAGCGGCCGCACGCAGCTCGATGGCACCACCGAAGTGGGTGATGAGAGCCTGACCGAGCAGAACCGTAAGTTCGTCATCGAATTCTTCGAGCGTTCGCTCATCGGCGGTGACTACTCCGGCTTCATCGACAACACCCGCGATGATCAGTTTGCCCAGCACTCCCCCGATATCGCCGACGGCGCCCAAAACTGCGTCGACTTCCTCACCAAGCTGAAGGAGGATGGCGAAGGGTTGGAGTATGAGCGCATCCACCGCACGATTGCGCAGGGACAGTTCGTTCTGACGCATTCCGAGGGAAGCATTGCTGGTGCGCGCCACTCCTACTGCGAGCTGTGGCGCGTTGAAGACGGCAAGCTCGTCGAAATGTGGGATGCCATTTCTGAGGTCCCCTCCGATAATGAGGCGCTTCATAGCCACGGCATCTTCTAGGAAATAACCTAGGTTGCACGCCTAAAGGCTGGGCCGCTCCCGAAATGGAGAGTGGCCCAGCCTTTTGTGTTTTCGGCACCAGCTAGAACTGGGTCTGGGGCGCAACTGCCCGTTCTGCCAAAGTTGTCGTCCCTGCCTCAAGATCTGGCCGGAACTTTGGCAACAATGGCAGTTCACCCTTAAGAGCTGCCCCCCACACCATGTTCGAGGCCGCTGGCTGCAGGCTTTAAGCCCAACCCGCCGGCACCAGCCCGACGATCGAAATGATCGAATAAATGAAAGCCAAGAAATACACCACGATAATGGTTGCCTGAATAGCCGGGTGCGCAAGACCGCCCACGGTCCAGCCGGGATCGCGGTCGCCCTTCTTGCGGGAGGCGTGCAGCAGCATCACCGGGATGACGGACATGATGGCACCCGCAAAGCCGCCCGCATAGGACAGCGCCGCAACGAAGCCACCGAGGCCCGCAATCGAGATCACCAGCGGCGGAACAACGGTCAGCGCTACGGCCACGATGCGCTGCCCCTTCACGCCTTCCCAGTGGAAGATGTCGAGGACGTTGCGCATGGTGGTGAAACCAATCGCCAGGAATGACGTCAGCATGGCTGCTAAGGCAAAGATGTTGGCCAAGTAGTAGGCAACCGGGCCCAGTGCCTCACCCCAGGCAATGGTCACCACTTCGGTGACTTCCATACCGAGAAGGCCGAGGGCTGCAAATGGAACCAGCGCCAGGGTAAAGCCCGTGATGACCATGCCGACGACGATCGCACGCGCGGTCTCCTGCGGCTTCGACGGATCCATACCCTGGACCAGCTCCGGAACCACATACTGCGCCAGGAAGGAGAACACCGCCAGGTTCAGAATCGGGACGATGAAGAAGGGGTGAAGAACCAATAGGTTTTCCACCTTGATACCTGGACCCAGGATGGTCCATCCGCAGAGGACAGCGATGATGATGGCCATACCTGCGGTAATGGCGCCCTCGGTGGCACCAGTGGTGTGCAGACCGCGGTACATCACCCACGAGCCAAACCCAAAGAAGATCAACGTGCCCAGAAGCGGCGGCAGGCCGAAAATGTTGTTGATCAAGTCACCGGAGCCGGCAGCATAGGCAATGAGCGCACCGATACCGTTGACGATGATGGCAACGAAGACCAGCCACCGCCCCCACTGCCCCAGGTAATGCTCGGCCAGTCCCGAGACTTGCAGCTTGGCTTTGGTGCGCATGGCGGACTCCGCCACGTACAACATGGAAATGGTCGTGAGCGTGCCAGCCACGAGCAGGGCGATAACGAGCGCGAGGAATCCACCGTTGCGAGCGGCATAAGGAATGGAGAGAACTCCAGCGCCGATGTTGGTGCCGAAGATGAGGGCAATGCCCTGTACGAAGGACAGCGCGGGCTTGAATTCCTTCGTGGATTCATCCTTCTGCGGCACAGTAATGTTGTTGGACAAAGACTTCTCCAATGACTACTAAATGGCTATTAAAACGTGAACTCACCCGGCCATCGCCGGGTGAGAACTGCATTCGCCTTACTTGTATTCGTTGAACTGCTTGACGACGACCTGCAGCGCCTCACGCCACAAGTCCTCCGGGATGGCCAGCGAAGGCAGGAAGCGAATGACGTTGTGGTCCAGGCCGCAGGTCAGCAACAGGACGCCTTCGGCCTTGGCACCGTCAGCAATCTTGTGCACCAGCTCGGAGTCCGGCTCGCCCTCAGCGGTCACGAACTCGAGTGCGAGCATGGCGCCGCGGCCACGGAAATCTGCGACGCGCTCATCGCCCAGGATGGGCTCCAGCTCCTCGCGGGCGACCTTCTCCAGGTTCTGAGCACGCGCACCGAAGTCCTTCTCCTCAAACTCCTTGAAGGTTGCCAGCGCAGCCGCGCACGCCACCGGGTTACCGGTGTAGGTGCCGCCCAGGCCACCAGGCTGCGGGGTATCCATGATTTCCGCGCGGCCGGTTACTGCGGACAGCGGCATACCGGAGGCAATGCCCTTCGCAATGGTCACCATGTCCGGCACGATGCCCTCGTGGTCGGAAGCGAACCAGGTACCGGTGCGCATCATGCCCGCCTGGATCTCGTCGATGATGAAGACGACGTCATTGTCGTTGCACCACTTCTGGATTGCTGCGAGGTATCCCTCCGCTGGGACGACGAATCCGCCCTCGCCCTGAATCGGCTCTGCAACCACGCAGGCCAGGTTGGCCGCGCCGACTTCCTGCTCGATCATGGTGATGGTCTTCTTGGCTGCCTCGGCGCCGCTCAGGCCATCGCGCAGCGGGTAGGACATCGGTGCGCGGTAGATCTCCGGGGCGAAGGGGCCGAAGCCGTTCTTGTAGGGCGACTGCTTGGCGGTCATCGCCATGGTCAGGTTAGTGCGGCCGTGGAAGGCGCGGTCCATGACCACCACACCACGCTTGCCGGTGTAGTTGCGGGCAATCTTTACTGCGTTCTCGACAGCCTCAGCGCCGGAGTTGAACAGCGCGGTCTTCTTCGGGTGGTCACCCGGGGTGACCTCGTTGAGCTTTTCTGCCACGGCCACGTAGGACTCGTAAGGAGAAACGGTAAACGAGGTGTGGGTGAAGTGCGCGACGGCCTCCTGGACCGCGGCCACGACGGCCGGGTTCGAAGCGCCAGCGGAGGTCACGGCGATGCCGGAGGCAAGGTCGATGAAGCGGTTGCCGTCGGCGTCGGCAAGAATGCCGCCGTCGGCATCCACTACGTAACCCGGAAGCGACGGCGCCATGCCCGCGGGCAGCGCGTTCTTGCGGCGCTCATCCAGGGCGGCGCTCTTCGGGCCCGGGACCTGCTGGCCCAGGTGACGAGACTGCTCAATGTGGTACTGAAGTTCCTGCATGATCTTCCTTTTGTGCTCGGATGAATAGTGTGCCCCTTAGTGTGGCCTCCACCACCCTCCGCACACTATGGACGAGATGTATAAATTTCCTCCCCATAGCTGTGTACTCTGTCCACCATGCGTGAGATTTCCTTCCGCTGGCTGCTCAACCAGCGCTCATTGAACCTGCGAAGCATCGTCACCGGTAGCGCCACATTCAACACCATCCACGCTTCCGAGCTCGCGGACCCCAGCGAGTTCACCTCCCCCGGCGCGCTCATGCTCACATTGGGGCTTGCCTTCCAGGAGGAACCGGAGGGCTTCGAACGCTATGGCGCAGCTCTGGCCGCGGCCGGCGTGCAGGGCATCGGCTTCGGCACCGGACTGGCCTTTAGCGAGGTCCCCACCGCACTCATCCATGCCTGCTCCCAGCACAATCTCACCCTCTTTGAGGTCCCACGCGCCACCCGATTCGTCTCCATCACCACGGCCGTGGCTCAAGAACAGGCCCGCTTGGACAACAACGCGCACTTTGCACTCCACCGCCAGCAGGAGCGCCTCAACCAGGCCGCGGCCACGAGCATCGGGGCGCTCGTCATGCAAGCCAGCAAAGAACTCGGCGCCGCAGTGGCGGTGGCCAGTTCCTCCGGAGCGGTGGTCAGCCGCAACGATCGCGGTCAGCTCAGTGCGGCCGACGCCGCGGTGGAGGCCGCGGAGCAGACGGGGCGGGGAACGGGGACGTCGACAAGCACAGGCGCAACCATCACCAGCATCTTCGGCTCGGCGGGACGGCGCTGGGCCATCGCGGTAACGCGTGCAGAGAAGTTCGATTCCTACTCCCGCGCGCTCATCCGGCACCTCGCGGGCCTGGCCAGTCTGCTCTTAGATCATCCCGACACCACTGCACACACGATCCTCGGGGCGTTGGCGCTTGACGCCCAACTGGCCGGGGTTGACTCCCCGGCCTTACAGGCGGCCTTCCATACGGTCGATAGCCACGACCTCGTGGATGTTCTGTTTCTCACGGCACCATCACCCTCCCGCCTCGCGCGGGCATTAAGCGAGATTGGAAAAGCCGAGCCTCTCAGTCTCATCCGCCCGGAACACGATTCCGCGCTTATCGCTCTTCCCCCGGGCACCGCACACCCGAACTTGAGCGGGAAACACACCCGCTACCTCCGAACGTCCATCCTGCAGCGCATCCAATGGCAAGCGTTGACCCCGACGCTCTTGTCCTCTCTCCAGAGCCACGCGCGCAGCCTGCCCCTCGGTACTGTGGCGACCTTCGATTCGGCTGCCCCTACCTGGCTGGCAGAACCCGGCGTACCCGAGGCCCTCGCTGCCCGGCGCGCGGCGACGATCAGCCTTCTCGCCGAGCACGATGCGCAGCACAACACAGAGCTGTGCGCCACGCTGCGTTCCTTCCTCGTGGGCAACGCCAACTTGGCCACCGCCGCCGCGGAACTCGGCGTTCACCGCCACACGGTGCGCGCCCGCTTGGACAAGATCGAGCAACTCTGCGGCGTGGACCTGAGCAATCCCGTCACCCGCGCGGAACTGCTCTTGCTCAGCCTTGATTCTTAAGAACTCAGTCCGGAACGCTCACGCCCAGGATGAGAAGCTCCGCCGCCACGAGAGGATCCTTAAGATCAACCTCCAATAATTCCTCCAAGTCCGCGATGCGCTTGCGCACGGTGTGGCGGTGCGAATGCAGCTCCTCAGCGGTGCGGCTTACATGCCCGCCGGCGCGCAAGTAAACCTCCAGTGTTTCCGCCAAGTCGGTGCCGTGCTCGGCGTCAAAGGAACGCACCTTGCCCCAGGTCTCCTTCGCGCGGTTGTGCACCGCTCCTTTAACCCGAGGGTCCCTAGTCCAGCTCAAGGTGCGCGATTCCGGCCCCGCGAGCATCCCCGGCTGCAGCCCGAAAGCGAAAGACTCCAGCTCGTGGACAATCCCCACCCCCAGCTCGGCCCACGGCATGGGTTGGCCCACGACGATGCGCTTGCTCCCGCGAATATCGCGCAGCAAATCCTGCAGATTTTTCATCGTTCGGCTTCCCCTAAAGAGCAGGAGGCTGGAGGACTTATCCAGCGCGTACTCGAAGAGCAAACGCCCGTGGTCTTGGAGTCGGGCGTCCAGGGCCTGGATGAAGCGCTGGTGAGCCCGCTCCCCCTCGGATTTCACCAAGACCGGGCGCACCCTCCCCTGCGCATCACCCACGAGGTGGAAGATGCGCCGCATGGGATCTTCGGGTTCGTCCAACCCCAGCTGAATGGCCAAAGCCATGGAGTTGAGCTCATTCTGTGTGCGCCGCAGCTCTTGTGGGCGCTTCACGCTAAGCTCCGCTAGGCCCGCGGCCTGCTTGAGTAGCGCGCGCTCGTTCACGCCGAAACCATCACGCGCCACTGCCAAGAGCCCGAAGGAGCGCGCACCGTGGTCGGCCAAGCGCTGGGCCAAGACATTCCACCCGCCCACGCGGCGCGCGGCGTAGAAGTTCTGGGCGCGGGTATCGGCGATCACCGGTGCCCAATCCACCGGGGGCAGCCCCGGGTAGCTCGACTGTGCAAAGACGCGCCCGTCTTTATCGACGAGACAGGAATGCGCGCCCAGGAGGCGACTGGTCTTGTCCACGAGGGCATCGAGGCCGGCCACGGCGGCGTCGTTCAGCGCGCCCTGCTGAGCAATGAAACGCTCCAACCCTTCCTCGCGCTGGCGCTGCAGCTCGTCGTGCAAACGCGCGAGCACCGAGACGAAAGGTACGCGCCGCGCCACCGTGAAGAGCGAAATATTGCATTCCTGAGCGGCCTCCAGCATGCCGGGCGGAACCTCGGCAAAGGCCAGTCCAACGCCGAAACCCACCCCCGTCACCCCACCCTCGGCCACCTTGCGGATGTACTCTTCCAGTTCCTCAGGCCGTCCTTCAAATGCCATGCCGGTGAGCAAAATGACGGCCCCGGATCCCACAAATTCGCGCGGATCGCGCAGTTCACACGGGTGCATCACGGAAAAGGACCGCTTGCAATCGTGCAGAATCTTTATCCCCAGATCGGGTTGATTGGCCAACCAGGTGAGGGACACGCTTCCCTCTTCCAGCCCGGCTGCTACCCCCTTATCCACTGTGGACAATTTCTCACCATTCTTTCACCAGATCGTCTGTGGCCCTCCTGAAGTTTAGCCGCCAGAATGACCTACGTCATAAAAAATCCCGAGCATTAAGGAGCAGACAGCATGCAGGATCTCAAGCACCGCCTCCCCCAGGAGCGGAATGTTTCCACCGCAATCCCTGGCCCCCGCAGCCAGGAGCTGAATGCCGCCCGTGAAGCAGACGTCGCCGCTGGCGTCATCCCGGGCTACCCCTCCTACATCACTGACGGCGACGGTGGCGTGCTTGTCGACGTCGACGGCAACACCATCGTCGACTTCGCATCCGGCATCGCCGTGACTTCCGTCGGCGCCTCCAACCAGCGCGTTGCCAAAGCCGTCGCCGAGGCTGCTAGCCACCTCACCCACACCTGCTTCCTCAACGCTCCTTACGAGGGCTTTGTCCAGGTAGCCAAGAAGCTCAACGAGTTGACCCCGGGCACCCACGAAAAGAAGTCCTGCCTCTTCTCCACCGGTGCTGAGGCAGTGGAGAACGCCATCAAGATCGCTCGCCGCTACACAGGCAAGAACCGCGTCGTGGTTTTCGACGGTGCCTTCCACGGCCGCACCAACCTGACCATGACCATGACCGCCAAGAACAAGCCGTACAAGTCCGGCTTTGGCACCCTGGCCGCTGACATCTACCGCGCGCCGATGTCCTACCCGCTGCGCGACGGCCTCGACGGCAAGCAAGCAGCAGCGCGCACCCTGCGCTACATCGAGCAGTACGTCGGCACCGAAGAACTGGCCGCCGTCATCATCGAGCCGGTTCAGGGCGAGGGCGGCTTCGTCGAGCCGGCCAAGGGCTTCCTCCCGGCACTGCAGGAATGGTGCACCGACAACGGCGTTGTCTTCATCGCCGATGAGATCCAGGCCGGCATCTGCCGCACCGGCTCCTGGTTCGCCTGTGAAGACGAGGGCATCATCCCGGACCTCATCACCACCGCCAAGGGAGTGGGCGGCGGCATGCCACTGTCCGCTGTGACCGGCCGCGCCGAAATCATGGATGCACCGGACCCGGGCTCCCTGGGTGGCACCTATGCCGGTAACCCGGTGGCCTGCGCTGCTTCCCTGGCAGCCTTCGAGGAAATGGAGGAGCTGGATCTCAACTCCCGCGCTCGCGAAATCGAGGCCATCATCCGCGAAGAGCTGGAGCCGCTACTTGAGCTCACCACCGTTGCTGAGGTCCGCGGCCGCGGCGCCATGATCGCCATCGAGCTGGTCGACGACAACAACCAGCCGAACGCCGACCTCACCGCAAAGGTGGCCAAGACCTGCCGCGAGCAGGGCGTGCTCATCCTCACCTGCGGCCTCGACGGCAACGTCATCCGCCTCCTGCCGCCGCTGGTCATCAACGAGTCCACCCTGCGTGACGGCCTCCAGGTCCTGGCCGAAGCCATCCGCGCGAACTAATCCGAAACACCAACATCTTAAGGAGACACACCACTATGAAGATCTACGACTGCATCATCCTCGGCACCGGCTACGGCGGACTGGGCATGGGCGCCCAACTTGTTCGCGACGAGCAGCAGGACTTCCTCATCCTCGAAGCAGCCGACGAGGTCGGCGGCGTCTGGCGCGACAACACCTACCCGGGCGCTGCCTGCGATACCCAGGCTCTGATCTACTGCTACTCCTACTTCCTCAACCTCGGCGTCTCCCGCATGTTCGCCGGCCAGGACGAGATGCAGGGCTACCTCAAGGCTCTTGCCGAGGAATTCAACCTCTACGACCACATCAAGTTCAACCACCGCATCACCAACGCCGAGTGGAAGGAAGACCTCAAGGCATGGGAGATCGAAGCCAACGGTGAGACCTACTACGGCCGCGTCTTCGTCGGTGCGTGGGGCCAGCTCTCCAAGCCGAAGGTTCCGAACTTCCCGAACCGCGAGGCATTCCAGGGCGTGCAGTTCCACTCCGCTGAGTGGAACCACGACGTTGACCTGGCCGGCAAGAAGGTCGCCGTCATCGGAAACGCGGCTTCCGCTGTTCAGCTGGTTCCGGAGGTAGCAAAGGTGGCGGAGAAGCTCTCCGTGTTCCAGCGCTCCGCTAACTACATCCTGCCGCGCAACCAGGTCATCTTCACCGAGGAGGAGACCAAGGAATTCCAGGAAAACCCGGATTCCTACCGCGCCATCCGCCAGGAGATCCACGAGGTCCGCGAGGAGGGCTTCGACCGCACCCGCAAGGGCACCGATTCCGCTGCCGAGGGTGTCGAGCAGGCCATGGAGCACCTGCGCTCCCAGGTCAACGACCCGGAGCTGGTGGAGAAGCTCACCCCGACCTTCGCCTTCGGCTGCAAGCGCATCCTGCGCTCCGATGACTTCTACCCCACCTTCAACCGTGACAACGTGGAGCTTGTCACCGCTGGCATCGAGAAGTTCACCGAGACCGGCATCCGCACCGAGGACGGCGTCGAGCATGACTTCGACGTGGTCATCTACGCCACCGGCTTCCACTCCCAGGAGTTCCAGGGCGACCTGCCGATTGCCGGCCGCGACGGCATCGACCTGCGCGAGCGCTGGGGCAACTCCCCGGAAGCGTACCTGGGCATGACCGTGGACGGCTTCCCGAACTTCTTCATGCTCTACGGCCCGAACACCAACCTCAACCACCACTCCGTGGTGGCCATGCTCGAGGCGCAGGACCGCTACATCTCCCAGGCCGTTGCTTACCTGCGCGAGAACCCGGAGGCAGCCCTCGATGTGAAGAAGGACGTCATCGACGAGTTCAACACCAAAATCCAGAAGGAGCTCGAGGAGTCTGCGTTCTCCGCTGACTGCTCCTCGTGGTACAAGAACGAGGAAGGCCGCGTCATCAACAACTGGTCCGGCAACGTTGCTGAGTACTACGAGCTTACCGACAAGCTGGAGATCAACGACTACGAGCTGGTCTAGAAGGTAGTGATCACGATGCACACTCTGCACGACGAATACTCCGGGCGCCCCGTCGCTGAGGATGCGTGGAAGGCGCTGAAGCCTTTCCGCGATGGTGGAGCGAAGTCCTTCCATAACTTCCCCATCCCGCAGGTGCGTGAGAACTACGTAGCCTCGGCCCACGCCAACCCGCTCCACGAGGAGAAGGAACCTGCGACCACAGATTTCCAGGTCGACCAGTTCCAGGTTCGCCTTTATGACCCCCGCCCGGAGGCAGAACGCGGCCAGGAGACCCCCGCGGTGCTCTACATGCACGGCGGCGGCTGGCTCATGGGCAACTTGGAGACCCACCACTCCTCGGTACGCCGTATCGCGGTGCTGACCGGCCTCCCGGTTGTCGCGGTGGATTATCGCCTCGCCCCAGAGCACACCTACCCGGCGGCAATCGACGATTGCCGCGCCGCCTACCGCTGGCTGTCCAACCCCGAGGCAGAACACGGACTGACCGTGACCTCCATCGCGGTCGCCGGTGATTCGGCCGGCGGCCAGTTGGCTGCCACGTTGGCGAAT
Source organism: Corynebacterium hesseae (assembly GCF_037850265.1). Lineage (NCBI taxonomy): Bacteria > Bacillati > Actinomycetota > Actinomycetes > Mycobacteriales > Corynebacteriaceae > Corynebacterium > Corynebacterium hesseae. The sequence goes on along the minus strand of NZ_CP137211.1, from coordinate 680,434 downwards.
GAGTTTGTGGGCGAGGAAAACGTCGCCAAGCTCAGCGCCCAGATCCTGCTCTACCCGATCACGGATTGCTCCCGCGAGCGCACCGAGAACGGTGCCTCCTACAAGCGCCTGGAGGAGGGCTTCCCGCTGGCATCGGACACCATGCGGTGGTTCATCGATACCTTCGTCACGGAGGAATCCCAGCGCACCGCCACGGATCTCTCCCCACTGTTGCTGGAAGAGCTGCCGGAAGGCCTGCCCCCGTCGCTCGTCATCACGGTGGATAACGATCCGCTGGCGGATGAGGGCATCGAGTATGCCGGGAAGCTGGCAAAAGCGGGCGTCGACGTCACGCACAAGCACCTCCTGGGCTACCACCACGGGCTCTTTACCTCCGCGGCGATCATTGACCGCGGCGAGGAGGAGCTCGCTGGAATCGCCGAGTTCATCAAGACGGTGACGAGCTAACAGCTTTCGCTCCATTACACACGGGGCAGGCACCTTTCCTGGGCGGCCTGCCCTGTCTGCATAAGTAGAAGCATCTATCCATCCACAGTTAGGTTCACCATGCTTAAACGCTCATTCGGCATCGCGATGGCCTTCATCGGCGTGCTCGCGGGTGCCTCCTTCGCGTCCGGCCGCGAGGCGCTCCAATACTTCGTTGCCTTCGGAAACATGGGCATCGTCGGTGCCATCGTCACCGCACTGGCCATGACCATTTCCGGTATCACCATTCTCCAATTGGGTTCTTATCACCGCGCAAAAGAACACACGTCTGTGTTCAATGCGGTGTCCACGCCCATCGTGTCGAAGATCCTTGACTTCGCCACGCTGACCTGTCTTTTCTGCATCGGCTTCGCCATGTTCGCCGGCGCCGGCACCAACCTCAACCAGCAGTGGGGCTGGCCTGTGTGGATCGGCGCGATCCTCATGCTCATTCTCACGCTGCTGACTGGTTTGCTCGACGTGGACAAGGTGACCATCGCCATTGGTGCTATCACCCCGTTCATCATCATCCTGCTAACCATCGGCACCGTGTATACCGTGTTGACGTCCAGCCCTGATTGGTCGCACCTCAACGAACAGGCGCAGAACATTCCCACCACGCTGCCCAACTGGTGGGTCTCCGCCATCAATAACTTGGGCCTCAACGTCATCGTGGTGGTCTCCATGATGATCGTCATCGGCGGCAACTTCCTCGATGCCAAGGAAGTGGGCTACGGCGGAATCCTCGGCGGCCTGTGCTTCCTGTTCCTACTCGCGGTCCTGGTGGGCGGCCTCTACGTTTCGGTGGGCCCGATCACCGAGGCTGAGATGCCAACGTTGGCCATGATTGAGCAAATTCATCCCGCGCTCGGAGTCGCCATGTCGATCGCCATCTACGGCATGATTTATAACACCGCCATCGGCATGTTCTATGCCTTTGCCAAGCGCCTGACCCGTGGCAAGCCACAGCACTTCTACAAGGTTTATGTCATCTCGGTGCTCATCGGATTCGTGCTCTCCTTCGTCGGCTTCTCTAACCTCATCGGATGGGTATACCCGATTCTGGGCTACATGGGTATCGCCATCATGTTCATCATCGGCTTTGCTTGGTTGAAGAACCGCAAGGACCTGCAGTCTGAGGCCGATCTGCGCCGCCGTGCGCGCGAACTACTCAAGAAGCGTTTTGAGAATGACAACCACCTCTCTGAGGAGGAAATGCGCGAGCTTTCCGCTATCGCCCGCAATTCCTCCATTCCCGAATCTGACTTCATCAGAGAAATCATGACTGAGGTCGATTCCGAGGACGTGCCCGAAGAGCTACAGATTGGTGATGGCAAGCTCCACGCGCTCATCACTGGCAAGCCCATTCCGCGCACTAAGAAGAAGGTGTAGCTCTCACTATTCCCCCATCACCACCTACCCTCTTTCTCTCCGCCCCCGCGTCTCAAGCGCCTAGCGCTGCATGCGGGGGCGCAGTGCTTTCCACAGCACCCACAACACTAAGTCGGCATCCGAGAAACGAATGCGCTCCTCCAGTGCCTCCAGCCGGTGCCGCACCGTATTGGCATGTACACCCACGACCTTTGCCGCGCGGGCAACGGAAAACCCTTCAGCCTCATAGGCCTGAAAGATCTCTTCACCATCCTTGATCGAGCCGATCGCTCGGTCGAGCTCCCCCACGGCATCTTCTAAACCGCGCTGACCCAGGTACGCCGCCGCCTTCTCGATGGCGCTGCACTGAGAAAACTCCATGCTCTGCACGTGCAGGGAGTGTTGCCGGTCCACCACTACGGCAGCAACCAGAGCCTGCAGCCACGCCTGCGGGCCCTCCTCGACGGCATCGAAGGCATCGGAAAGCCCAACCGAGCCGAAGAGCACATCCGCAATTTTTGCTTCGGCTCCCGACTGGGTCGTCAGCACGCAAGTACGGCCAGCCACATAGCCCAGCACCAATGGCACGCCCGCGTCCTGCGCCACCGCAAAAGCCTTATCCCGCACATCGCTGCGGTAGGAATCCTTGACGGAGTCCGAGACTATGAGCCGCATTGTCGCGTGTTCCGAAAACCCTCTCCTGCGCAAGGTGGTGGCCACCTCCTCCCTGTCCGAACTGTCGTCGCACAACGCCATCAATAAGGCGCTTGATTCCGCGACGTGGTTCCGCTGGATGTTTCGCTGCGCCAACAAGGAAGCGGTGAGCAGCTCCTCCAGTGCTGCAAAGGCGGGGTCATCGAAGTCCGCATCCCGGCTGGTCTGCCGCCCCCGGATCAACCAATAGCCGTGATCAAAGGACGGGCTTTCGCCGGCAATGTCGAGCCACCGGGCAAAGACCTTCCACCGCCCCACGTGCAAAGTAGTCGTGCTGTGGTTGCTAACAACCGACAAGGAGCGCGCAATGCTTCGCGCGGGCAGCTCGCCGGCCGCGGCGATGACCCGGCCATCGACGGCCAAAAGAAGTAAGGAATCCCCGCTAAACCTGGCAAAGCGGGAGAGGATTTCGGATTCGGGGGCAGGGTTGACCAGCCCGGGGCTTAATTGACCAATGGTGCTGAGCTTGCGCCATGAGGTGAGGTTGGGCTGGCGGCGCAGCAGCTCATCCACCGCGCGCCGAATGTCTTGACGTGTGAGCCCCTCGGTGCCGTATAGGAGGGACACGGTGCCGTCCACGGAGTCCAGGATTTCCTGCTCAGTGAATTCAGATTCGAGGAATACCACGCCGGCGGCATCGGCTAAGCGGCGTTGAATGGCGCGGGGTGTTCCCTCTACCCGGGGCAGGACCAACCAGCCGCTCACGTCGCCGTCACCCTCAGCGCACAACCCCACAAACTCTTCATTTTCGAGGGCCTTGTTGATGCGGCGCAACCGCGGTTCCATCACGACGAGATCCGCGATGTGCAACTCCGGGTTTTCTTGTGACGCCACTTAACCCTCCGAAAAATAGTGTCCTATCTTACTTTTAATCAGGTAATTCTAGTGGCCGGCAGCCTGGCTTTTTGGAGTTTCCTCCATTCGTTTTCCCCTCAATTCACTTTTCCTCCATTGCTTGCCTGCCCGGAGCATATGAAGATTCCTTCCAACCGAATTCACGAGCCTTTGAAAGAGAGGTCCACACCATGACGGAGACCAAGCCATTTCGCGTATCCGTTGATGTCGGCGGAACGTTCACCGACGTCGCGATTGTTAACACCGACACCCACGAGCTGTCAGTAGCGAAGGTCCCCTCCACCCCTGATGACCCCATGAAGGCAGTGATGAACGGCCTCAAGCAGGCCGACGTCCAGCTCAACCAGGTCGACGTTTTCTCCCACGGCACCACGGTGGCCACCAACGCGCTGATCCAGCGCCGCTTCCCGCCGGCAGCGCTCATCACCACGAAGGGCTTCCGCGATGTCCTGGAGATTCGTGATGGTACGAAGGACGAGCTGTGGGATGCCTACCACGATGTTCCGGAGCCCTATATCCGCCGCCGCGACCGCTACGAGGTCGAGGAGCGCATCGACTTCGATGGTGCAGAGGTCACCCCGCTCGATGAGGCAGAAGCTCGCCGCATCGCCGGCATCCTGCGCCGCAAGAAGATTGAGACCGTGGCGGTCTGCTTTATCAACTCCCACGCTAACGCCTCCCACGAGGAGCGCATGGCGGAGATCCTGCGCGAGGAGCTTCCCGACGCCGCCATCTCCACCTCCTCCGAAATCCTCCCGGAGATCTTCGAGCACGACCGCTTCTCCACGACCGTCGCCAATGCGGTCCTGGCTCCGCTCGTCTCCGGCTACGTCAACCGCCTGTCCCGCCAGCTGGAGGAAGGCGGCTACGACGGTGACCTGCTGCTGCTGCACTCCGGCGGCGGTTCCATGACCCCGGAGATGGTTTCCCGCTACCCGGTCCGCCTGGCCGCCTCCGGCATTGCCGCCGGCGCCATCGCGGTGCAGGATATTGCGACGCGCTGCGGCTACTCCAACGCGATCGGCTTGGAGATGGGCGGTACCTCCACCGACATCGCCTTGGTCTACGAAGGCGATATCCGCATTACCAAGCAGTGGCAGGTCGAGTACGGCTTCCCCATCTGCTTCCCATCCATTGAGGTGGGCACCATCGGTGCCGGTGGCGGTTCGGAGGCCTGGATCGATGAGGCAGGCTCCCTGCGCAATGGTCCGCAGTCGGCCGGTGCGGATCCGGGACCGGTCTGCTACGAGCGCGGCGGCACCGAAGCCACGAATACCGATGCCAACGTCACCCTCGGCCGCCTCGGCACCGAGCTCATCGGCGGCGCGCTGAAGCTGAACCCAGATGCCGCGCGTGAAGCCGTCAACAAGACCGTCGCCGATCCTCTGGGTCTCGATACCGAAACCGCCGCGGAAAACATCGTCCAGGTGGCCAACGCCAACATGGCCGACGCCGTTCGCCTGCTGTCCATCCGCCGCGGCTACGACCCGCGCGATTTCGTCCTCGTCGTCGGCGGCGGCGCCGGCGCACTGCATGGAGCAGAGGTGGCCCGCGACCTCTCCATCCCCACCGTCGTGGTGCCGCCGCACCCAGGCGTGACTTCCGCTCAGGGCTGCCTGCTCGTGGACATCCGCCACGACATCACCAAGATGTACCAAGCAGCCGTGGACGAGGTGGACACCGCGGAACTGCGCAAGGAATTCCAGGCACTCATCTCCGAGGCCCGCGAGCGTCTCCACAAGGAGCACGTGCCGGAGGAACGCATGAAGTTTAAGCTGACCGCCTCCATGCGCTACCGCGGCCAGTGGCGCTCGCTGACCGTGGAGATCCCGGAATCCGATAACCCGCTAGATGATGCCGTCGCCATGTTCCACGATGAGCACGAGCGCGAATACTCCTTCGCCGACCGCGACGGTGCCGTAGAGTTCTACCAGATTGGCCTCATCGCCATCGGTGAGCTGGAGAACCCGCCCTTCAAGCACTATGAGGTCGAAGAGCACGAGGCAGAGCTCCCGGAGACCACCCGTCCGGTGTACTTCTCCGCGCACGGCGGCTGGGCCGATGTCCCGATTTACCACCGCCCGGATCTGAAGGCCGGTGCGAAACTCAACGGCCCCGCCATCATCGATCAGTTCGACGCCACCACCGTCATTCCGCCAGGAGACCGCGCAGAAATCGATGAGTGGTCCAACATCCGCATCCACATCGGCAAGGCCACCAACGCCTAAGACTCTCGCCTTCAGACTCTCCTTAAGAAAGGAATCGACATGACTGCTTCACAGACACAGGCTCAGTCCTCATCAAACCGCCGCACGCTCGACCCAGTGACCTTCGAGGTTCTCAAGAACGCCTTCGCCACCTCGGTCAACCTCATGTCCGAGCAGATTCTGCGTACGTGCTACTCCTTCGTTATCTATTCACGTGACTTCTCCTCCGCGCTGTGTGACGCCGAGGGCAACACCGTCATGCAGGGTGACCAGGACATCGCCGTGCACGTCGGCACGCTGCACTTCCAGTGCCAGGCCGTGCTCAAGGAATTCGGGGATGACATCCACGAAGGCGACGTGTTCGCTATCAATGACCCCTACCAGGGCGGCACGCACATGAATGACGTGTCCTTCCTGCGCCCCATCTTCTACGAGGGCACGCTTTTGGCCTTCGCGCAGAACAAGGGCCACTGGGCCGATGCCGGCGGCTCCGTCCCAGGCTCCTTCGACGTGTCCGCCACCAACTACTACACCGAAGGCCTGCGCATCACCCCGGTGCGTGTGTGGTCCAAGGGCGTGTTCCTCAGGGACGTCGCCAAGCTCCTGGCGGGCAATACCCGTAGCCCCGAGATCGTCATGGGTGACCTCAAGGCCCAGGCCGAGGCCACCGCGGTCTGCGAGCGCGAAATCCACCGCCTCGTGGACAAATACTCTGTCGACATCGTGCGCACCGCGCTGCGTGAGGTCCAGGACTACGTGGAGGACATCGTCACCGCCCGTGTCGCCGAGCTTGACGACGGCGAGTGGTCCACCACCGACTACATCGACCTCGACCCGGCTAAGGATGAGGGCTTGGTTCCCATCAAGGTCACGATGCGCATCAAGGGAGGGCGCCTGTCCTACTCGCTGGATGGATCCGCACCGGCGGTCGCCAGCTTCCTCAACGCGGGCTATGGTTCTGCGTTCTCCGGAATCGTCGCCGGTACCAAGACCTTCTTCCCCGACGTGCCGCTGAACTCCGGCCTCTACCGCGCCATGGACATCGACCTCGGCCCGGAAGGCACCGTGGTCAACGCCGGAATGCCGCACGCTGTCACCGGCTTCTGTTCGGGCCCCTTCGAGAAGATCATGAACGCCGTCTTCGAGCTGTGGTCCCAGCTCATGCAGGAGCGCGCCATGGCCTGTGCCTTCAACCTGGAATATCTCCTCATCGGTGGTTGGGATACGCGTGATGCGAAGAAACCGCAGGACAAGGGCGAGTTCTTCATGTGGTACGACTGGATGGCCGGCGGCTGGGGCGGCCGCGTCGACCGCGATGGTTCCTCCGCCACCGCGCCGGTCTTCGGCCCAGGCCTGGCGGTCCAGCCGGTGGAAGGCCAGGAGCGCCTCTCCCCGGTGATCACCAGCCACCACGCGCTGGTCACCGACTCGGCCGGCCCCGGCAAGTTCCGCGGCGGCGTCGGCGTATCCAAGGGCGGCGTGCTCACGGACGCGAACCAGACTGTGATGAGTTACTGCTGTGACCGTTCCCGTTCGGTCACCTGGGGCATCGAGGGTGGTCTGCCGTCTATCCCGCAGGGTGTGTGGCTCAACCGCGGCACCCCGGATGAGAAGTACCTCGGCGCGCTCTTCTCCAATGTGCCGGTGGGCCCGGGCGATACCTTCGAGCGCCCCTCTGCCGGTGGCGGTGGCTTCGGCGATACCCTGGAGCGCGACCCGAAGGCCGTGTTGGAGGACGTCATCGACGGTTACGTCTCCGTGGGCCGTGCCGCCAAGGACTACGGCGTTGTCATCCACGCCATCGACCCCGAGATCGATGAGTACGAGCTCGATGAGAATGCAACGAAGACGCTGCGTGAGGAGCTGCGCTCCACCCGCCTGGACAAGCTGAAGGAGGACCCGGAGTCCGTGGCAGAACGCTACAACGCCGGCGAACTGGACCAGCTCGACCTGGTCCGCCACTACGGCGTCATCCTGGACTGGGCCACCGGTGAGCTCCTGCCCACCACCACCCAGCAATACCGCGAGCAGATGACCAAGCGTTCCTCTTCCCACTGGAAGTAGGTGGCGCCCCGACCAGCCCCCTAAACTAGGGGCATGTCTCTCCTCGGCACCGTACTCTCCCACCTCGCCAGCGGCACCCGCGTCCCCGACGAGCTGCGAGAGCAACTGGCTGCCGAGGAGCTCAGTTCGCTTCGGGCCGTTGAGGAGACCATGCGCGCCAACCACACGTGGCGCGTGATGTCGACCAAGCTGCTCGATGTTTCCCAGATGCTCAACTCGGGCCGCGAATCATCTGATATCTTCCACGCCATCGTGCGCCACGCGCGCACCACTATTGGCACGGACGTGGGCTACCTCAGCCTCAACGATGAGGACACCGGCTTTACCAAGGTGCTGGCCACCAGCGGTGTCGTCACTGAGGAGTTCCGCACCATCAACATGCCGATGGGCTCTGGAATCCTCGGCATTGTGGCCGCTACCAACCGCCCGGCGTGGACCTATGACCATTCCGCCGACCCCAACGTCACGCACGTGGATTACGTGGACCGCGCGGTGGAGGCCGAAGGCATCCGCGGGATCCTCGGCGCCCCGATTCGAATTGCCGGGCGCACCATCGGTGCGCTGCTCGTGGGTGACCGCCACCCCCGCCACTACACGCACGAGGAAATTGCCGCGCTCGAGGTGCTTGGCTCTATCACCTCTGTGGCATTGGAGAATGCGCAAGTCATCGAGAGCCAGGGCGAATCCGTTGCCGAGCTAACCCGATCGCAGATAGCTCTGAGCCGCCATGTAGAAGAGCTGCAGTGGCTCAATGAGGTCAACGCGAAACTGCTCCACGTGCTCATGAACAATGCCAGCTTCGAAGAGCTGGAACGCGTGCTGACTGAAAGTCTCGACGCTCCGGTGATGCTGTGGACCACGGAGGATGCCCCGGACGCTGCCCCAGCAAGCACGTTCCCTGTGGAGTTTAATGGCCGCGCACTAGGAACGATTGGTGTGGACAAGCAGCTCAGCGACGCCGAATTGCGCGTCATCAGCCATGCTTCCGCGGCCTTTACCGCGATTGCCCTTTTTGCCGAGGCGCTTGTCGACGCCACCGCGCGCAAAGTCGATGACCTGGTCTATGCCGTGGCGCTGGGTAATGCCGGGCGTGAGGAGATCGCCCGCCTGCGACACCTGACGGGTATCAGCCTGAACTCCTCAGCACAGCTGTATTTCGTCGGCCTGCACTCAGCAAAGGGCCTGCCCACTCGTCCGCAGCTGGAACACCTCTTGCCGGGTAATGCCGCTATTACGCACCACGATCAGCACGTGTGCGTGCTGTACCAGCCGGATCGAGGTATCGATGCGGCGCTGGCCCCGCTGCTATCTGAGTTCCCCGATTTAGCGGTCTCCGCCATCGGCTTTGATGGCCTGAGTGAAGCACGCAGCGCACATGATTCCGCCATGTCTTACCTGGAATCAGCGCTCGCCCTGGGAGTGCGCGGCCGTCTGATCACCGAGGACTCCCTGGGCACGGTGGGCCTCATTTTAGGCGCGGACCCACACGCATTGAACGCTCTTTCCACACGCACCATCGGCCCGCTGCTGCGTTATGACGAGGAGCATTCCACGGAGCTGACCGATACCGCCCACCACTACCTGCTCTCTGGACACAGCATCCCGCAGACCGCCCAGGCGATGTTCATCCACCCCAATACGGTGCGCCAGCGGCTCGACCGGATCTCGGAGTTGATGGGTGATGAGTGGGCCGTCGGCCAGCGCGGGCTCGATGTCTTCGTGGCGCTGCGCGCCCACACGCTCAGCAAGTAGAGAATTCCCTATCTAATTAGCCGTCTGATGTAATTTCTCCCATACCATTCCTGCTCTCATCGATATCCTGTGGCGTACATTACGTTGCATTAGCCCACCCGATGTCTGGAGGTAGATATGTCTGACACGATTACCATTCGCGGCGCCGTCCTGGAACGCTCCGGCGATGAGCGTCCCTACGCCGACTCCAAGCCCATTACCGTGAGCGAGCTCGAGCTCACCGCCCCCGGCGAAGGCGAGATCTTGGTCAAGATCACCGCCGCTGGCCTCTGCCACTCCGACCTCTCCGTGGTCAACAACAACCGCCCCCGCCCGCTGCCGATGCTGCTGGGCCACGAGTCCGCAGGCATCGTCGAGGAGATTGGCCCGGGCGTTACCAACGTCAAGGTCGGCGACCACGTGGTCATGACCTTCCTGCCGCGCTGCGGCGAGTGCGCTGGTTGCAAGACCGACGGCAAGATGCCGTGTGAGGTTGGCTCCAAGACCAACAACGAGGGCACCCTCATCCGCGGTACCCGCCACCTCACCCGCAATGGTGAGATGGTCCAGCACCACCTCGGCGTTTCCGGCTTCGCAACCCACGCAGTGGTTTCCGAGCTCTCCGTCGTACCGGTTGGCTCCGATGTCCCGGCGGATATCGCCGCCATCCTCGGCTGCGCCATCCTTACTGGCGGCGGCGCCATCCTTAACGAAATTGATCCGAAGCCGGAGGACAGCATCGCCGTCGTCGGCCTCGGTGGCGTGGGCATGGCCGCCATCATCACCGCCGCTGCGCTCGGCGTGAAGGAGATCGTGGGCATTGACATGCAGAAGGACAAGTGCGAGAAGGCCCTCGAAATCGGCGCCACTTCCGCCATGACCCCGCAGGAAGCTGAAGAGTCCGGCAAGAAGTTCACCGCCGTCGTGGAGGCCGCCGGCCACCCGAAGGCCCTGGAAACCGCCTACAAGGTCACTGCACCGGGCGGCCTGACCGTCACCGTTGGCCTGCCAGCACCGGGCTCCACCATCACCATCGACCCGCTCGTGATGACCTCAGAGGCACGCCGCGTACATGGTTGCTACCTGGGTTCTTCCGTTCCGTCGAAGGACATCCCGAAGTACGAGCAACTGTGGCGCGAGGGCAAGCTCAACGCCGAGGCCCTGATCTCCGACCACATCAAGCTCGAGGACATCAACACCGCCATGGACCGCCTGTCCGACGGTGTGGCGCTGCGCCAGATCATCGAGTTCGACTAATCAAGACTCGGCTAAACCTCAACCACTTCACCTTTCCTCACCAAGCCCTGCGCGGTTCGCGCCCGTAGGGCTTGGTCCCTTTTTCTTTGAAAGGAGGCCGTCATGGCCGCAACCACCGAAGCCGCCGAACCCGAAGAACAGGGAATCGGTCAAGCTTCGCCCCACTGGAAGATGGGGCCCTTTGATGTCCGCTTGCCGTTCGTGCACTACCGCATTGAGTGGCCAGACTTCGCACAAGGCTTGTTCATGTGCGTGGTCGATCTGGGTGCTATCCCCCTCATGACTGAGGCCCTCGGCATGCCCTATGAGGCGGCACTGGCCGTCGTCATGCTCAACGGCCTTCTCTACCTGACCCACCACCTCTTGGGTGACCCGGTTGTCCCGGGTTGGATTACCCCAGCTATTCCGCTGCTGACGGTCTACATCCAGACCTTCCCGGAAGGAGAGCAGCGAATCTGGGCGCTCATCAGTTTCCAGCTCTTGTTGGGCATATTCTCCTTAACACTGGGTATAACTGGGTGGGCGTCAAAGGTCGTTCGCCTCATTCCTTCAGGCCTGCGCGCCGGTATCGTGCTTGGTGCCGGTATTGCAGCGATTATCTCGGTATTTCAAGAAGACGGACGTTTCCACTCCTTCCCTATCACCATCACCATCGCGGTGGCCGTGGCCTTCTTCCTCATGTATTCGCGCGGCTTCCAGGCACTGCGGCAGAAGGCCGCCGGCTGGCGTTTCCTGGCTTCGCTAGGCATCCTGCCCGCCATCTTCGTCGCGGTCTTCGTCGCACCGCTGGCCGGCGAGGCACCGTGGCCGGACGTGGAGTGGGGCTTCTCCAAGCCTGACTTCATCACGCTGTGGTCTGAGTACACGGTCTTCGGCGTTGGCTTGCCGCCGGCGCACATGTTCCTTACCGCCATCCCCACAGTGTTGGCTGCCTACATCGTCGTCTTCGGTGACGTCCTGCAAGCCAACGCCGTTCTCAAGGAAGCCGACCATGTCCGTACGGATGAGGCCGTGGTCTACAGCCCGTCGCGCGCACACCTCCTCTTCGGCGGCCGCAACATGCTGATGTCCATCATCGGCCCAGACATCGCCATGTGTGGTCCACTGTGGGCGGCGATGCACGTGGTCATCGTTGAGCGCTACAAGCAGGGCAAGCGCGCCATGCGCACCATCTTCGGTGGCGCGGGCTCCTTCCGCTGGGGCACCAACACGGGCCTCCTCCTGCTACCGATTACCTCCTTCGTTGAGCCCATCCTGCCGGTGGGATTGGCGCTGACGCTCATCATCCAGGGCTTCGTGTCCGTACGTGTGGGCATCATGGAGGCCAAGAACCAGAAGGATCTTGGCATCGCAGGCGTAACCGCTGGCGTGCTGGCCACCCAGGGCGCCGCGTGGGGATTCGCCGCCGGCATCATTATGGTGCTGGTCATCTACGGCAAGGACATGTTCAAGGACGAGCGCGACGGCACCATCCGCAACTTCGATGAGATCGATCCGGAGGAAGGCTTCGCCGACGCGCAGGCGGATTTCACGGAACTGGCAGAACTCAATGATCTAGACGCTGACGGGCACCCGATCGATCCGAACGCCCCAAAGCCAAAGGACAGCAGAAGCTAGCTAGCGCGCCCAGTCCTTCCTTTGTTAGATGGTCCCTTTACTCTGGTCCCCTATCAGAGCCAAGGGACCATCTTTCCCTGTTTTCCGGTACACAGATGGTCCTTCACCTATGATGAAGGACCAAAGTAGAAGAACCATCCTGTTGGGACCATCTACTGAACTTGTAGAGGTTCCACAACAGATCGAGCTACGCCGCAGAACGCGATTAGCTAAACGCCTGCTCCCCCGTCAGCACGCGCCCCAGAATCAGCGTGTGGATCTCATCGGTGCCCTCGTAGGTGCGCACTGATTCCAGGTTGGCGGCGTGCCGCAGCGGCGAATAGTCCGCCGTGACGCCGTTGCCGCCCAGGATGGTGCGAGCTTGGCGGCAGATCTCGATGGCGGTGCGGCAGTTGGCCAGCTTGCCCACCGAGATTTGGTAGGGCTCCAACGTTCCCGCGTCCTTGGCGCGCCCCAGGTTGAGCGCCAACAGCTGCCCCTTGTTCAGCTCCACCGCCATATCGACCAGCTTTTGCTGCGTGAGCTGGAAGGATGCCAGCGAGCGGTCGAATTGCTTGCGCTCCTTGGCATACTTCAGCGCCACCTCCAAGGAATCGCGCGCAGCGCCCAAAGCACCGAAGCTGATACCGAAGCGCGCCTCATTAAGGCACATGAACGGCCCCTTGAGGCCAGGGTGCTTGGGCAGCAGGGCGTCACCAGGCACGGTCACACCATCCAGCAAAATATCGCACTGGATAGAAGCGCGCATCGACAGCTTGCGGGTGATTGGGGTAGCTCTAAAACCCGGCGTAGATGTCGGCACAATGAACCCGCGCACGCCCGCCTCCACCCCGGCGGCGGAGGCATCCTCCTCGTCCACCTTGGCCCAGATAATGGCCACCCCGGCCACGCTTGCCAGGCCAATCCAGCGCTTCGCGCCATCGATAATCCACTCGCCTGAGCGGTAGCGCGCCACCGTCGCCATGCCCGCCGGGTCCGATCCGGCGGTCGGCTCCGTTAGCCCGAAGCAGCCAATGACGTCACCCGCGGCCATCTTAGGCAACCACTGTTGCTTCTGTTCCTCGGAGCCGTGTTTATAAATCGCCGACATCGCCAGCGATCCCTGCACCGAGACCACCGTGCGAATTCCCGAATCGCCGGCCTCTAGCTCCTGCATGGCCAGCCCGTATTCCACAGCAGTGCGCCCGGCGCAGCCATAGCCTTCCAGGTGCATCCCGAACAGACCAGCCTCCGCCAGCACCGGGAAGATCGATTCCGGCAGCACCGCGTCCTCGTACCACTGCGCCACGTGCGGGCGGATGTGCTCATCCACCAGTGCGGCCACGCGGTCACGCGTGGCTTTTTCTTCTTCGCTCAGGAGGGCATCGATTCCCAGCAGATCCGTCATGGCATTCTCCTCACGGTTCGAGTTACGAACCACAATTCGTATGTATAGTAATACGCATCACTCTACCCGCTCCCCCAAGGAGGAACAATGCGCGCGCCCGCCAACGCCATCCCGGTGCCCCTCGCTTTGCGGTGGTCCGACCAGGACGCGAACGCCCACGTCAACAACGCCACGATAGTCACCCTCCTCGAGGAGGCCCGCGTCCGCGCAGCCGCCGCACTGACCGGACCCGTCGCCACCGATACCTACGCTCACGTGGTGCGATCCCTCGAAGTGCAGTACGAGGCCGAGCTCACCTACACCGATTCCATCGAGGCGCGGGTCTGGATTTCCCGCATCGGCAACACCTCCTACCAGGTCGCCCACGAACTCATCCAGGACGGCACCTCGTGCGTGTTCGCCACGGCGACGCTGGTGCTTATCGACGTCTCCGCGCGCCGCCCCATCCCCCTCCCCGAGGACCTCACCGAGCGCCTGCGCGCTCATTTCTCCGAATAGCCATTCACTGCCTATCGCCCAAAACTTCCATCCGCTTCTCTCCAATTGCTAGTCACTCACAAAGGAGCACCACCCTCATGATTTCCACCCGCGTCACCGAGATGCTCGGCATCACTCACCCAATCATCCAAGGCGGCATGCAGTGGGTCGGCCGCGCCGAGCTCGCCGCCGCTGTATCCAACGCCGGCGGCCTCGGCGTCGTCACCGCGCTCACCCAGCCCACCCCGGAGGATCTCCGCCACGAGATCCGCCGCACCCGCGAGCTCACAGACAAGCCCTTCGGCGTCAACCTCACCATGCTGCCGGCGATTACCCCGCCGCCCTATGCGGAGTACCGCGACGTCATCATCGAAGAAGGCGTAAAGATCGCCGAAACCGCCGGCAACAATCCCAAGGAGCACATGCCGGCCTTCAAGGACGCGGGTATCACCGTCATCCACAAGTGCACCTCCGTGCGCCACGCGCTCAGCGCGCAAAAGGTAGGCGTGGACATCGTCAGCATCGATGGCTTCGAATGCGCTGGCCACCCTGGCGAGGATGACATCCCGGGCCTAGTCCTCATCCCCGCCGCCGCGGATCAACTCGATATCCCCATCATCGCCTCGGGCGGTTTCGCGGATGGCCGCGGCCTGGCCGCCGCGCTCGCTTTGGGCGCCGAGGGCATCAACATGGGCACCCGCTTCGTAGCCTCCGCAGAGGCGCCGGTGCACGAGAACGTCAAGCAGGCCATCGTGGAGCGCTCCGAGCTGGATACCCAGCTCATCCTCCGGGAGCTGCGCAATTCCACCCGCGTGGCCAAGAATGCCGTGAGCGATGAGGTAGCCGAGCGCCTCGCTCAAGGCGCGGAGTTCGGCGATATCCGCCACCTCGTTGCCGGCAAGCGCGGCCGCGCGGTCTACGAGACCGGTGACTTGGATGCGGGCGTGTGGACCTGTGGTACCTCGCAGGGGCTTATCCACGACGTCGCCCCGTGCTCCGAGATCGTCTCCCGCATTTCCGCCGATGCCCAGCGCATCATTTCCTCCCTCACCGAACTCGTTAAGGACTAACCATGACCGACGCCATCCTCACCCGCCGCGAAGGCTCCGCCCTTATCGCCCAAATCAACAACTCCGCGCGGCGCAACGCCATTGCCAAGGAACACTGCGAAGCACTTTCGGCCGCGCTTGCCGACGCCTCCCAAGACCCCTCCATCCGCGCCCTCATCATCACTGGTGATGAGACCGCCTTCTGCGCGGGCGCGGACATCGTGGCGGCGGCACAGGCTGCGGCTGCAGCGCAGCAGTCAGGCGAGACCCCCAACCCGGCTGAGTCGACGATGCTGCCTCAGCTCAACGCGCTCGTCACCGAAATCCAGGCCGCCGAGATTCCCGTCATCACTGCGGTCGAAGGCGCAGCCGCCGGCGCTGGGGCATCGCTGGCCTTCGCCTGCGATCTCATCGTGGCCGGCGAGCAATCTTACTTCACGCTGCCCTTCGGCAAAATTGGTCTCATCCCCGACGGCGGTGTCAGCCTCACCGCGCTCGCCTCCGTGGGGCGCCACCGCGCTCTTGCCTTGGCACTGCTGCAGGACAAGCTCGGCGTCGCCGAAGCGGAGGCGGCTGGGATCGTCGCCAAGCGCGCGCCCCAGGGCCAAGCCCTCGAGGCCGCGCTGCAGCTAGTCCAACGCCTGCATATCGCGCCACGTGACGCCCTGGCCAAGGCCAAGGAAGCCATCAACCGCACTGCGCTTGGACAGCTCGATGAGCAGCTCGCCTGGGAGGAGCCCACGCAGTACGCACAGATGGATTCGGCAGGCCACAAGGAAGGCGTCATGGCTTTCCTGGAGAAGCGGCCCGCGCGCTTTGATTAGCGGCGGTTTTGACTAGTAGAAAACTGCCAGGGAGACCACATGGTGAATCCAGCGTCGCCCGCCATACTCATTCTTGTGCGTTTGAGAGAGCGCATGCGAGAGAGAGAACCCCTCACCCTCCAGAGGGCGGCCAGTGGCCGATACACGGAGGGACTTGATAGAGACGCCGTTGGGCCCCTTTCTTCGAGAAATCGAAAAAGGGGCCCAACGGTGTTTTCACCTAGTGTGGACCTCATGAGCACCGCTGCCCTAGACCTCCATGCCTGCGCCACCGCACGCGCTGCGGAGCTTCCCGGCGCCACGCTGACACACCCCTTCGGGCCGGACTGGGACGTCTTTAAGGTACGCGGCAAGGTCTTCCTACTTCTCACCGCCGTGACTGGTTCCCAGCAAGCCATCCTCAAGGTCGAGCCCCTCGATGGCGAAGCGCTGCGCAGAGAGTATTCCTTCATCGCACCTGGCTACCACATGAATAAGCGCCATTGGGTTTCCGTGTATCCCGACGCCAAGCTCACCCCGCAGCTGCTGGCCGAACTCGTGACGGACTCGTACCGCCTCGTGGTGGAGAAACTCCCTCGCTCGCAACGGCCCATCGATCCCTCCACCTTTGGTTAGGGTTGTCAACGTAAACATTTGCGGACGCGAGTCCTCAACTCTTACGCTGGATCGCGTGAGCAAAAATGAGCTAATCGATGAGACCATTGCGGAATATCGCCGCTTCGAGCGCGCCCGCGCGCGGTTCGATACGGAAGCGCGCCGCGAATACGGGATCACCGGCTCCCATCTTTCGCTTCTCCGGCTCATCGATAAGAAGAGCCCCATCCCCATCCTGCAGCTGCGCAAGGAGTTGGGATGGCAGCCCGCCACCATCGGGCAGGCGGTCAAGCGCTTGGTGCGCGATGAGCTTATCTCCATCGATGATGATCCGGAAGATCTTCGCCGCCGCCTGTGCAGCATCACCGAGGAAGGCCAGCACTTCTTGCTCCACGTCCCCCTCACCGGCCCGGTGCGCCTGCGCACCTACGAGCACAGCGAGGAAGAGCTGAAAGCAATGAAGCGCGGATTCGAAATCGCGATGAAGGCCTTCGGGTATGAACCGTGGAGCGATGAGGACTAGCGCGTCGGCCGAGCTAGGGGCATAACACGAGGAACCTAGCCCTCCCCGCAGCCGTTTTCCACGAGGCGCTGCGCCACGTGCGTCAACACGTCCAAACCGGCCACGCAGTCCTCTTCCGTGGTGAACTCCTTTTCGTTGTGTGAGATGCCGTCGACCGACGGAATGAAGAGCATGACCGTCGGCACCACCTCCTTGAGGTTGGTCGAGTCATGGCCGGCCACCGTGTAGATCTCTTGGTGCGTATACCCCAGCTCCTCCACTATTTCCCGGGCCAGCGCCACGCCGGCTGCCGGGTAGGGGTTGAGCGCCCACTCGTGCGTCGGGGTGAGCTCTACCGAGGTGCGGGATTCCTCCTCTGCTTCGGCGATTATCTCCTGCAGGCGCGCTTGGGCTTTGTCCAACACCTCCGTGGACGGCGAGCGCACGTCCACGTTGAAGCGCACCTCGCGGGCGATGGTCACCGGCGAGTTCGGCTCCAGTGTTAGCTGCGAGACCGAAGCCTGCAGCTGCCCTTCTTCGAATTCATGGGTGAGGCGCTCTACTGAGGCAATAATGAGCGAGGCGCCGAAGAGCGCATCCTTCCTATCGGCCATCAGAGTGGAACCGGTATGACCCTGTTCACCGGAGACCACCGCTTGGAATTTCTTCGCGCCCCACGTGGCGGTGACCAGACCAATCGTGTTGCCGGCGGCCTCGAGCTCCTTACCTTGTTCGACGTGAATCTCCGCATAGGCCGCGAGCTTCGGGGCCTCGCCGCGCGGGGACCAGCCCGCTTCCTCCTGGGCCTGCGCCACGGTGACGCCGGCAAGGTCAGTGGCGGAGTAGGCGCGCTCAAGCGCCAGCGTTCCCACAAACACGGAGCTGCCCATCATAGACGGCGCAAAGCGCGAGCCCTCCTCGTTGAACCAGTTGATGACCGCCAGGTTATAGCGCGCCGTGGCTCCCGATTGCGCCACGCGCCCGGCGGCATGGGCCGCGGCCAGCACACCATAGGCACCGTCGAAACGGCCAGCCAGCGGCTGCGAATCCAGGTGTGAGCCCAGCCCCACGTACTCGGCGCCGGGGGCGAGCTCGAAAAGTCCGTACTGGTTGCCAATCTCGTCGTAGATAACGCGCGCCCCGAGGGACTCCAGGACCTCATGGAACCAGGCGCGGTTGAGGTTATCGCCTTCACTGGCCGCCTGCCGCTCCACGCCGCCGCCCGCAGTGGCACCGTTGGCGGACATGGCCTGGAAATCGGCCAGGAATTGTTCGTTAGTGGTTGCTCGCATGTCTACTCCTTAAAAGCTTCCGTAGCGCAGCTCGCCGCCCACGATGGTGGCGGCCACGTCGATGGTGGAAAGGTCATCAGTGTGCAGCGGGTCCTGGGAAAGCAGCACGAAATCCGCCAGCTGCCCAGGCATCACCTGCCCCTTGCGCCCGGCCCAACCAGTTGCTGCGGCCGAGCCGGCGGTGTAGGCGTAGAGAGCCTCGGCAGGGGTCAGACGATCCTCAGGCCCATAATCCCGGCCCGAGGCAGTGCGCCGCTCCACGAATGCCTGCATGACCTCCAGCGGCACACCGGGCGCCACGGGTTGATCGGAGCTGCCGGGGAGGATGAGGGAGGCGTCGAGAAGCCGCTTGCCCGGGTAGCTCCACGCGGTGCGCTCCGGGCCAAGGGAGTCCGCCATCGCATCACCGAAAGCCGGGATGAACAGCGGCTGCGGCACCACCACGATGGGCTGGCCGCGCAGGCGCTCGATCTGGTCGGGGCGCACCACGCCGCCGTGCTCGATGCGGTGCGGCATCGCAGGCGCGCCATGCTTGTCGACGGCCTCCTCCAGCGTCTCAATCGCAAAATCCACTGCCGCATCGCCGATGGCGTGAATGGCCAAGGACCAGCCGGAATTCGCCGCCTGCAGCGCACGTGTTCGCATCTGCTCAGGATCCCCCTGGAAGTAGCCGTGGTGGGAGCAGCAGGCGTAATTCTCGGTCAGCGCGGCGGTGGTGCCGAGCAGGGAGCCATCGCTGAAGATCTTGACGGGGCCGACCTGCAGCCACTCGTCGCCGAAACCGGTGCGCAGGCCGCCGTCGAGGCCCCAACCGGGACCGTCGGAGGCGTGGCCGGGAATCTCGTGGAGCACGTCCATGGTCACCATCACCTGCATGCGGGTGTGCAGGGTGGCGTTTTGATAGGCGGCGATCTCGCGCGGGCTGTGCCCGATCCAGCCGCCGGCCACCCCGGCATCCGTGACGGAGGTCAGACCGCGCTCGAGGTAGCGGCGCGTGGCCAGCTCCAAGGCACGGCCGATTTCCTCGCCGGATTCCGGCAGCGTCACCTCTTGGATGGCGCGCATGGCGTTTTCATCGAGCAGCCCCGTGCAGTGCCCATCGGCATCGCGGACGAACTCGCCGCCTTCCACCTTCGGTGGGTTGGTGGGATCGACGCCCGCCGCGCGCAGGGCCGCGGTGTTGACCGTGTAGGCGTGGCCGGAGTTGTGCTTGATCAACAGCGGAGCGCCACCAGTAGCGTGGTCGAGCTGCTCTATCTCCACCGGGGCATCCAGCCCGGAGGGACGGAATCCGGAGGCCACCACCCAACCGTCGGGGTTCGGGTCGGCGGCTCGCACGGCGGCGTAGACCTCATCAGGAGTTGTGACCTCGGAAAGATCCACCTCGAGCAGCGTCTGGCCGAACCACACGGTGTGGGAATGCACATCGTTAAAGCCAGGGGTGAGCGTGCGCCCGCCGGCATCCCACGTCTCGTCGGCGGGCAGGGCGCGGGCGGCCTCCCCCACCGCAAGGATGCGCCCGTTGGCAAAAGCCACCGAGTCCGCCACCGGCCGCGCCGGATCCTGAGTCAGGATGTGGGCGTTGTCGATGCGTGTGATCATGCGTCCTCCTGAGTTCTCCTGTTTCTCCGACAAAATACACGCGACGCGTGCTGTGCTAGTCCCCACATGCTAAACGCAGCAGTGATGCGCATCTCGACATAGAGGGCAATTCACCAGCGCCCAACGTGTAGCGTTGTGCACATGCACGAGAAGCGCTGGCACGATATCGTCGCGAAGGTCCATGGCACCATCCCCCGCTTGGTTGAGGATTTCCTCGCCGCCTTTTCCCGCTCGGGGCGCTACGGCGATTCCTTGGTGAGCGAGGACGAGCTGCGCCTGACCGCCTTCGAGGTTTTCGCGCGCATCACGGACGTGCTGGTTGGGGCGATGGATGAGGAGGAACTGCGCACCCACGCCCAGAGTTTGGGCCGGCGGCGCGCGCACCAGGGGGTGGAGCTAGCCACGCTGATCGACGCCATCCAGCTCGACTTCACCGTCCTCTGGGAACACCTGCGCCGGGCCGCCGGCGCGGATCAGGAGGCACTCATCGACCACGTGGCGCAGGTGCACTCCGTTGTGACGATGTACAACCTGGTGGTGCGCGATGCCTACCGCTTGGAGGAGGCTCGCGGTCAGCACGACGTACACCGCGCCCACGCCCGACACTTGGAGAGGCTCTTCGCCACCGAATCCCTGGGTGCGCTCGGCATCGCGGAAATCACCCGCGCGCTCAACCTGGATGCAGATTGCCACTTCGACGTCGCGGTGGCCCACCCCACCGCTGCGGTGGAGATGCGCGCGTTTCTCGACGAACCCATCTCCTCCGGCGAAGCCTTCGGCCATGGCGCGCGTGGGATGTTCGTTGCCTTCTGGCCTAGAGACCAAAGGAACAGCGAGCATCCCACACTGGACACCGGCGCAGAGCTCACGGAGATCTCGGGCATACTTTTCCGCGACGTCATCGGCTTAGCTGGAGTTCGCGCGGCGGCGCAGCAAGCGCCGCGCATCTTCGATGCCACCGGCCCGCTGGACAACTTAACCGAAGCGCCCGACGCCCTCTGGGCCGTCGCCGGCGATGCCATTGCAGACTTCCCAGCCAGCGGCATCACGGAGCTCACGCAAGCCATCACCGAGCTACGCCTTGCCAACGCGCCGCTCTACCAAACCATCACCACCTACCTGGATTGCGGCTCCATCAAGGACTCCGCCGAGGCGCTGCACTGCCACCGCAACACGGTGCTCAACCGCCTGCGGCAGGTCACGGAACTCACGGGACTCGACATCACGCGGCCGAAAGACGCCGCGCGAGCATTGCTGGCGTTACACCGGACCGAGCGATAGCTCTTGTGCAGAGGAACAAGATCCACTCTCAATTGATGGGTCGATGCATAGAAAATGCCTCCGAGCATTCACCGGGAAGTGATGCGCGCCTAATGTTTCCCAGAAAGGTAATGCGTTTCACATAAGGAGCATTTCGATATGACTACCCACGCACCCCCTTCCAACCCGGCCCAATCCGGCGCCGAGGAAATCCAAGTCGAGTCAAAGGACGTCTTCCGCATCGCCAGTTCCGCGTTCGTCGGTACAGCCCTCGAGTGGTACGACTTCTTCCTCTTCGGTACCGCAGCCGCGCTTGTCTTCAACGATCTCTTCTTCTCGGGAATGTCAGGCACCGGCGCAACCCTGGCATCCTTCGCCACCTTCGGAGTGGGCTTCCTGGCACGCCCACTCGGCGCGGTCATTTTCGGTCAAATCGGCGACAGGATGGGCCGCCGACCGGCCCTCATTATCTCCATCGTCGTCATCGGCGTGGCCACCGGCGTCATCGGCTTGCTTCCCACTTTTGACAGCATTGGCATCTGGGCGCCCATCACATTGGTCATCCTGCGCCTGCTTCAGGGCATTGCCGTCGGCGGCGAATGGGGCGGCGCTACAACCATGGCCATCGAGCACGCCCCAGCCGAGAAGCGCGGTCGCTATGCCGCTTTCGTGCAGATCGGTTCCCCCGCCGGCACGCTGCTTTCCTCCGGAGCCTTCGCGCTTGTGCTCATGCTGGACGATGCCACAGTGAGTTCCTGGGGTTGGCGTGTGCCTTTCCTCATCGCCTTTCCTTTCCTAGCGGTAGCACTGTGGATTCGCACGAAGGCTGAAGAATCTCCTGTTTACAAGGCCCTTGAAGAGGAGGCAGAAGCAGATGAGGCAGCCCACCAGGGCTCACTGAAAGAGCTCTTCACTGAGCATTTCTCGCAACTGTGCCTTGCTTCCGCGGCGGCCTTCCTCGGCATTGGTGGCTTCTTCGTCATGAGCACCTATGTCCTCTCCTACGCTACGACCACGCTGGACTTCCCGCGGCAAACTGTCGTTAATGCCACCCTCCTCGGCGCCGTGTGCCAGATCTTCATCAACATCATCTTCGGCCGCATCGGCGAAAAGATTGGACCCGGTCGCGTTATCGGATATGGCGCGCTTGCCACCGCCATCATGGCGTGGCCGCTGTGGGCAATGATCGACACTGGGAACCCCGTACTCCTCACGCTCGCTGTCTGTCTCGGTCTGTCGCTAGTTACGATCACCTATTCCGTATCTGGAGTCCTCCTCTCGGAGGTCTTCCCTGCGAACGTCCGCTATTCCGGCGTAGCTATCTCCGCCAACATCGCGTCGGCAGTATCGGGGCTGCTACCCTTCCTCGCCACCGCATTGAACGCATCCAATGAGACCCCCAGTTCTACACCGGGAATCATCATCTTGGCCGTCACCGCCTTGATCACAGCCTTCGGCGGTTTCGCCGGCGAGAAGCACCGCCGCGAAGACGATGTCGCCATCGTCGACTAGCCCGAAACAGTTCATAAGAAAACAAGTTGGGACACGGCGCTCAAGCCCATTAAGCTCAGGTACCGTGTCTCACGATCTCTCCTCCTCCACCCTGAACGCACGCGCCCGGCGGGTTGTCGCCTGGGTCGCTGCCTTGAATCTCTTTGGCTTCTTCGTCGAATTCGTCGTCGCCTGCATCATCGGCTCGGCCTCACTCTTCGCTGACGCCGCCGATTTCCTCGAGGACTTTCTCATCAACGCGCTCGTGCTCTTAGCGCTGCGCTGGTCGGTGGAGGGGCGTCGCAAAGCAAGCTATGGCCTAGCCGGGCTCATCCTGATCCCCGCGGTGGCGTCCTATGGCATGGCGATATGGAAGATCATCAACGGCGCCGTTCCCGAGCCACTCACGCTATCCGGCACGGCCATTTTCGCCATGCTCATCAACTTGCTCTGCGCAGTATTGCTACTGCAATTGCGACACGGAGGTGCGCTCACGCGTGGGGCGTGGTTGGCCGCGCGCAATGACGTCGCCGCCAACATTCTTATCCTCGGCGCTGGTCTTGTGATGCTGGCGTGGGCGAGCCCCTGGCCAGACATCGTGGTCGGCCTCATCATCGGCACCATTAACCTGCGCGCGGCGGCCGAGGTCTTCGAACAGGCACGCGCGGAAGACCCAGAGATCGAAGAAGACTAACGCGCCGTTTTTAAGAATTACTTAAGCATACGAGGGCCGGTTGGGCTCTACCCCTTAGACCACAGAGGCTGAAATTGCGCGTGACACGACCCCACAAACACCATTCCACTCCCCCTAATGGGGTCATTCTTTAGTTTGTGAACGAACGGTCAAAGAGACGTTTTCCCAGAATACGGTCTAGTTAGACAAAACCAAGGTCGGCGCAAATTTCTTAGTCAATTGTTCACCCGGGGGCCACCCGATCGAAATGTATTTCTGTATTTAAAAATATAAACAATTCAAGGGGTGCGCGATCCTGAAAAGGGCCTTATTGTTGCAACACGTCACGCACTGGGCATGACAGCGCGAACACAGCGCCACCACAGTGCGTCACCGCATTGCCCCAAACTTTCATCCAGGAGAACAACAATGACCCAGCGTCGTCGTACCGCCGGCCTCATCGCCGGCCTCGCGATCGCAGGCACCGCCCTCATCGCGCCGGCTGCTTCCGCAGCTACACAGACCGAGTCCTACCCGGAGACCCCGGCCGTGAACGCAAAGCTGCCTATCGTTCACACCACCCACGGCTCCGACCACATGAAGGCCAACGTGCTCAACCCGCGCCCGGTGTGCAACCCGTGGGAGGATCACCGCACCGTGGTCTACAAGGTGACCGATAACTTCATGCCGGCAGGCACCATCTCCACCACCAACCAGACCAAGAAGGACATCCCGCTGCAGCAGGACCTGTCCAAGTCCCAGTCCATCACCCTGTCCGTCAACGGTGACCGCACTGAGACCACCTCCATGAACATGGGCGGCAAGGGCTCCGGCAAGGGTGCTGAAGGTTCCTTCGGCGTCTCCCACCAGATTGCCACCAAGCTCGGCGCTTCCGCTTCCTACTCTCTGTCTTGGGAAGCTGGCCAGTCCATCGGCCCGTACGACGTTCCGCCGAACCACACCGGTGAGGCTACCTACGGCTTCCGCGTTCTGAACATGACCGGTACCCAGCAGTACTGCAAGCCGAACGGCACCTGGTCCACCCCGACCTTCTGGTCTGCAATGCAGCCGATGAAGAACGAGGTTCGCGTCAAGCTGTACGACGACATCGCTGATTCCTACGCTCCGAACAAGGACGCTCAGAACACCACCGACGTCAACGACCCGAAGGTTGTTGAGGAGGAGAAGTCCCCGGAGGCTGACGCTGAGGTCATCAAGGACAACGAGGTCGCTCCGGAGGAGAAGGCCGTGTCCGAGGCTGAGGGCAAGAAGGAAGAGGAAGCCGACAAGAAGGTCCAGGAGGACGTCGAGAACGGCAAGACCGACGAGGCCAAGCAGAAGTTGGACCTGAAGCCGGTTCTGACCACCTCCGGCGCTAAGCACGCTGGTTACGCTGGCACCGTTGCTCTCCGCCTGGAGAACGTCGGTTCCGAGCGCTACTACGGCGACTTCCCGGCTGTCCAGTACCGCGTTGATGTGAAGACCGCTGAGGGCCCGAAGGGCGTTGACCGCCTCATCACCCCGCGTTCCTCCAACGGCGCTCACATCCGTGACCTGGGCTTCGACGAGAAGTCCTCGACCCGCTCCTTCGAGGTCACCCTGGCCAACCCGATTAACGCTGGCGAGACCGCTCGCGTTGCCAACCTGGACTTCGGCGACGGCAACACCAAGGAAGGCCGCCTGAAGAACTACATCGAGGTCACCCAGATTTCCCGCCTGAAGGGCGACAACTCCACCGACAACGACCAGAACGTTGACTCCCGCGAGATCACCGTGAAGGACACCGGCAAGAAGGCTGAGGGCCTGTTCTAAGGAACACCCCTCGCCCACTGCAGAGAGTGTGCACAGCCCGCCGGCGCTTAGTCCGGCAGTGAGAGAGTGAGAGGACCCCGACCGCTTGATGAAAGCGGTCGGGGTTTCTTTATGCCTTTAATCCGCTTCCACCAACTACCCCGCAGTTCTCCCCGCCTCCCCCGCCTTCGTTAACGCCGGGGAAGTTCTGCACCGCAGGGTTAGTTGGCTATTGTGAACTAATGAAATTCTTTCGCTCCGCACTTGCGGGCATTCTCTCGGCGGGGTTGATCCTGTCCCCCGCCCTAGCGCAGACAGCACATGCACAAGCACTGGATACGATGAGCAGCGATGCTGCCAACATCGATCAGCACTCCAGCGCCCTCGATCCCATCGCCCTGGGACCGCTGGCACCTCTACTCTTCGCCGACAACATTTTCGCCGCCTGGGCACAGGTGCTTCAGCAATTGAAAGTCCCGGTGTTGGCACCGGACGCTACGCGCCCACCGGCGACGGCAGCCCCGGCACAACTGCGCGGACTGCGTCACGTCCAGGACAACGTGTGGGAGCTAAAAGCCTATTCACCGGCCATGGACCGTGTCATCACCAACGACATCATTCTTCCTCCAGGAGGATTGGAGAACACGCAGCCCCGCCCGAGCTACTACCTACTGGGTGGTGCCGGCGGTGGCGAGGACGCACTGTGGTGGGACGGCGGAGGAGCCTCCGAGTTCTTCCGTGACAAGCATGTCAATGTCATTTCCCCGCGTGGCGCATATGGATCGATGATGTCCGACTGGGCGCAGCCTCATGACACCCACGGAAAATACAAGTGGGCCACCTATCTGACAAAGGAACTCCCGCAGCTTATCGACGCCGAGTTCCACGGCAACGGCCGCGACGGAATCGCGGGTCTAAGCAACTCCGGCGGCCCCGCATTGGAGCTAGCCACGTTCGATCCGCGCTTTACAGTGGCTGGTTCCTTTTCCGGTTGTCCCTCGACCACAGGTGTTCTCGCGCAGTCCTTTGCGTGGGCAAGTGCTGCGTTCTACGGCACTGACCCGGCTCGCTCCTTCGGCGCGCCGTGGGATCCGGCGTGGGCGCAGCATTCGCCGGTTCTCAACCTCGATCAGCAACGCGGGCGTAAAACCTTCGTCATCGTCTCCCGCGGCGGCCCGGCCGATTTTGACGTCGACATCGAGGACTCACCACTTCCCGCGCTGGGTCTCAACGAGCGTTTGGATTATTGGTGCAGCTCTTATTACGCCAAGCAGGCCACCGCAGCTGGCGTAGACCTTGACTATTACGAGCTTCCCGCGGGGCGCCACACATGGGGGCTGTTCCGGCGCGAGCTGGCCATCAGCTGGGCCACGGTTGGCCCAGCGCTCGGGGTGTAACCCCTAGATCACCGCAGGCTGCAGAAGTAAAATCAACATTCATGAATGTCATGGATACTTGGGAGCCCACGCTGGGCACCGGACCACTGTTAGGGATTGCGGTTGCGGCCATCGCCGTCATCCTCGTCCTCGTCATCTACTTCAAGGTGCACGCCTTCGTCACCCTCGTCACGGTCTCCGCGCTCACCGCCTTGGCCGCTGGCATCCCGCTGGATGGTGTGGTTCCCACCATGACGAGCGGCTTCGGCTCAACGTTGGGTTCCGTAGCCTTGCTGGTGGGGTTGGGCGCCATGATCGGGCGTCTGGTAGAAACTTCCGGCGGTGCTAAAACGCTTGCCGACGCCCTCGTGAAACTCTTCGGCGAAGACAAAGCGCCCCTAGCACTCGGCGTGGCCTCCCTCATCATGGGCTTCCCCATCTTCTTCGACGCGGGTCTCATGGTTATGCTGCCGGTCATCTTTGCCGTCGCCAGGCGCCTGGACGGCCCAGTTCTGGCCTACGGCATCCCCGCCGCCGGCGCTTTCTCCGTCATGCATGTCTTCGTGCCGCCGCACCCGGGCCCTGTTGCCGCCGGTGAGTTCTTCAGCGCGGACATCGGTCTGATCCTCATTTTTGGCCTCCTCGTTGCGCTGCCCACGTGGTATCTCTCCAGCTACCGCTTCGGTCTCCACCTAGGAAAGAAGTATCCCTACCGCCTCGAGGAAGCCATCACCGGCGCCTTGGTCAGCGATGCCGAACTCCCGGATCGCCCGGCCTCCCCGGCCTCAGTAATTGGCATCCTGCTCATCCCCATGGTCCTCATCTTCGGCAATACCGGGTTGACCACGCTGGGCACCGCTGGTGTTGTTGATCCTTCCGCCACGTGGGTTCGCTTCTTCGTCTTCTTGGGCCAAACACCCATCGCGCTGTTGATTACTACTCTTGCAGCGATGGCCGTGCTGGGCCTGCGCCGCGGGGAGGGCAAGAGCGCAATTGAGAAGACCGTGGAGTCTTCGCTCGGACCGATCTGTTCCGTCGTCCTCATCACCGGTGCGGGCGGCATGTTCGGTGGGGTGCTGCGCACCAGCGGTATCGGTGATGCGCTGGCGGACTCCATGTCTAACCTCGGCGTCCCTGTCATCCTGGCCTGCTACCTCATCGCGGTAGCCCTGCGTCTGGCGCAAGGCTCGGCCACCGTTGCGCTGACGACGGCCGCCGCGCTCATGGTGCCTGCCGTGGAGGCTGGCGGCTTCAGCGAAATCCAGTTGGTCCTCATCACGCTCGCCACCGCAGCCGGCTCCGTCTTTGGCAGCCACGTCAATGACTCGGGCTTCTGGCTCGTTGGCCGTCTCATGGGCATGGACGTGTCCACCACCCTGAGGACGTGGACCGTCAACCAGGCACTGATCTCCTCGATTGGCTTCGGCATCGTCCTTATCTTCTACGGCGCCGCCGCGCTGTTCTAGACCTGCAGGTACTCGTCTAGGCCTGCAGGTACTCGGCCGCCGCGGCGGCCAGCTCCTCCGGCGTGGCGCTAACGTCGAGCACCAGCCCTGCTTCCTCCGACCGCAGTTCCTCCAGAGTCTCGAACTGCGAATCCAGTAAGGACACGGGCATGAAGTGTCCGGTCCGCCGGCTCATGCGTTCCTTGAGCAATTCATAGGAGCCATGCAGGTGGATAAAGACCGTATCGGGTGCTGCGGCGCGGATGATGTCGCGGTAGGAATGCTTGAGCGCGGAACAGCCCACGATGGCCCCGGATTCCTGCTCGGCTAGAAAGCGCCCGATGGATTCGAGCCAGGGTTTCCGGTCATCGTCGTCAAGCGCCTGCCCCGAGGCCATCTTCTCGATGTTCGCTGCCGGGTGCATATCGTCCCCATCCCGGAAGGGCAGGCCGGTGCGCTGCGCCAGCAACTCCCCGACCGTCGATTTGCCGCAGCTCGAGACTCCCATGATCACCACGTGCTTGCGCATCAATCCTCCTTAAGACAGCACCCGATCCTACGCGCTAGGCATTACGTGACGTAGCGCGGCTGACCACAGCGAGGCTTAGCCCAGTGGCCCGTAGCCAAAGTCGCCGCGCTGCACCTCGCCGCGGGCATTCGGATCAAAGGTGGCACACAAAGCCGCCGCCACGTAGCGCACGCCGCCCTCCGGCGCGGAGGAGCCGACGCGCTCTGCACAATTCTCAAGAGCAGGCATGCCGATGCTCTGCCCCGGCATAGTCATGGAGAAGAAGGATGCGGCCATCATGGTGTTGCCATCGGCGCGCACGTACTCTGAGGAGCCTTTGATGGCCTGCCATGCAACTGCCCCGACGGGATCGGTGCGGAACTGATCCCGCTCAGTCTGGGTCAGCTCGGCGTTGGCGGCGGGCACGGACAGCGTTGTGATGAGAAGTGCAGCGGATGCGGCGAGTAAAGGAAACTTTTTCATAGGAACACTCTATCCTCTGACCCGAGGATTGTCGCGGCGTTTTCTATTTGCCGTCGAAGCGGATCGATCGATGCAGCTGCCGAATCCCAGCGGGCCCCACGCGGCAGCAGCCGCCCAGAAGGCCGACCCCAGCCGCGCGCATCTCGGCTGCCGCCTCAGTCAAGCCCATCGCACCGGCAGGAGCAGGACGCCAGTCGCGGGCGCCGTGGTCCCAGATCTCTCCACTGTTGGGACATGCTAAAAGCGGCTTATCCGTTCCAGCACGCAATGCCTTCACCACCGCCCATACCTGCGGTGGGCGCACACAATTCACACCCACGGCCCCCAGCCGCGGTGTCTGGTTGGCCAGCGCGATCACCTGCGAGAGCTTCGTCGGGTCGGCCGCGATGGCGCCGGTGATGCTCAACGCAAAGGGCTTGGGCTGGGCCGAGAGCAGCTCCAGAAGCACCGCGGCCTCATCGACATTCGGGATGGTTTCTGCAAGGAGGAAGTCGGCCTCCGTGTCCGCGAGCACCTCTACCCTGCGGGCATGCCAGCGGCGCAATTCGTGCGCCGAAAGACCATAGGCACCGTCGTACTCGTTGCCCCGGCCCGGACCTGCTCCATAGGGGCCAACGGATGCGGCAACCAATAGATCACCGTGGGCAGCATGTCTGTCGCCGGCCTTGCGGGCGGCGTCACTTGCTACCGTGACGCTGCGGTGCAAAAGAGACTCCGCCTCCCCGCCCAGCACATCGAAGGTGATTTGATAGGAGGCCGTGGTGGCAACCTGGGCACCGGCGGCAAAGAAGTCCGCATGGGCAGATTCGATGAGGGCAGGGGTCTCACGCAGCACGCGCGCCGACCACAGCGGGCCCGAGATGTCGTACCCCAGGGCCTCGAGGTGGGTTCCAAGGCCGCCGTCGAAAAGCAGCGGCGCGTCAAAGAGGGCCATGGCGCACGAGCCTAGCAATGCGTGGGCAGCCGACCCCCACCATGGCAATAGGCTTCATTAATAGTTGCATTACTTTTCTTAATCTTTCACCTTCTAACGGTGGGCCCCAATTGCCCTTCTTCCTGCTCATTGCCATGCTTTTCGACGTTTTTCTCCCGCCCGGATTCTTCACGAGCTAATAAGCGCAAACTATACTTTCCCAGCCTTAACCCAGGGATTTTTGAAGAATTTCCTGAGTTTTTGAGAATAGTTGACACGTCACCAGCACTTTCTTGAGAAGGCTTTCCATCAACCTAAGAAGCCACCCCCAAATGCCACCCCCGACGCCCATTGTTTCTAAAGAAAACTATGCAATTTCAAGCCTTCAGGGCGGCAAACCCAAAAGAAACTTAAACCCGCCACGCCAAGGTGCATAAACTCACAGACAAACCTTAAAACTGCTGGTCAAGTGGATTTCGAGCACCCCAAAGAGCTTTAATTTTAAGTGAAAGTACCGCTCGGTACGAGGTCGAAAAAGCCTCCACTTAACACCTGAAGCAGAAAGAGGTGCCCGCCATGTTCCGCCTCCCATTCGGACATAAAGCCACAAAGATCGTCGCCCCGGTTGCTGCCGTTGCAGCACTCTTCGCCGGTTCCATCAATACTCCTGCTCAGGCTGGTAGTTCCTTCGGTGCATTCAACCCGGCTGACTTCGGCTTCACCATGCCGTCCGTTGCCGGCCCGGTAGCCCCGGCTCCCCACGCTGCAGCCAGCGTTCAAGGCCTTATTAATCAAACCAATGCGCAACGTGTGGCCAATGGCCTCGCACCGCTGCGCGTTGATCCGAACCTGACCAACCTGGCACAGGATTGGGCCAATACTTTGAGCCGCGATGGCCAGACCCGCCACCGCCCGAACTACTGGACCTTCTATCCCGCCGGCCTGCCCGCTGGTGGTGAGAACGTCCTCCAGGCATGGAGCGACTACTCCGATGCCCGCCTGGTACAGCTGTGGATGGATTCCCCCGGCCACCGCAAGAACCTGCTCGACCCCCGCGCTAAGTCCGTGGGCATCGGCCTGACCGTCGCCCCCGACGGCCGGTTGTACGCCGTGCAGAACTTTGGGCGGTAGTCTCGCACCTTCTACCGCTGATGCGCGCCTGTGAAGATGAGGTTGTCACTCTTCACGGGCGCGTCAGCCGTTGTGAGCGTCCGGAGCCATGCTGTACGTACGCTCGTTTTATCCTCTAAACTTGCTTCCAACACTCAAATACCAGGGCAGTATGCATCGATAGGAGGGGCTATGACCGTGCGCGTCCCCATGTCCCCGCCTGTCCTTGAATGGGCAGTTGAGAGAACGCAGCTCCCCATCAATGAATTGGAAAAGAAGCCTGACTTCCACTCCTTGCGCTCTTGGCTAATAGGTGAAAGTACCCCAACATTCAGGCAAGCACAGAAGCTGGCCAAACTTGCTGGGATCCCTTTTGGCTATCTACTACTCGAAAAGCCCATCCAACGCACCCCTCGCCTTCCTGATTTTAGGACTCACGGGAGCACTCCGTTGTCCGAATGCAGCCCTGCGCTTGAGCAGACGATCTATGCCTGTGAACGACGCTTAGAGTGGTATGCAGAGGATGCCCTCGCCAACGGTATTGCAGGGCCTAGTTTTATCGGTCGGTTCTCTACAGATACGCCGCCGCAAAAGGCCGCCGACTGGTCAAGCACTCTTCTGAATTGGGCTCCAGGTAAGCATGAGCGTAACCGGAGCCGCGTAGCAACGCTGGCTGATGCTATTGAGCGCGCCGGTATCTTGGTTATGCGCAGCTCCATCGTGGGCAATAACACCCACCACAAGCTCAATCCTGATGAGTTCCGCGGTTTTACGTTGATCCGGAATTCCTATGGCCTCATCTTCATCAACACCAGTGATTCTGGAGTGGGCAAATTGTTTAGCTTGGCCCACGAGTTCGGCCACGTACTTCTTGGCGAACAAGGTGTTTCCGGCGACTCTCTCAATCAGCGCGCTGTCGAGCGTTGGTGCAATCAGTTCGCTGCAGAATTTCTTGTCTCTGCCAAGGACTTGCTCACAAAATGGTCCGAAACCAAAGACTTAGAAGCGGTGTGCCATTGGGCATACAAAACTTTCGGGGTCAGCCGTGACGTCACTGTATGGCTGCTCGTAGGCAACGGTGCGCTCCCCCGAGAAGCTGGTCAGCGCTTCATCAAAGAAGCCCCACGTCCAAGGACAACGCAACAGTCTGGCGGTGGTGACTTCACTCTTGGCCTACGCTCCCGTTTGGGCGGGCTCTTTCTCGAAGCGGTCACTGGAGCGCTCGCTGAAGGCAGAATTGGTGAACGCGAAGCATCCCGTCAGCTTGGTATCAAAAAAATCAGCACTATTGAGGCTTTGGTGGATCGCTACCAGGGGCTGCCATGACGCGCTACCTAATTGATTCCAATATTGTTATCAACGCGGTTCGAAGTTATCCTCGCGACGTGTTTCCAAGTTATTGGAGCTCTTTCGAAACCTTCGTGGCCACTCAAACGTTTTTCTTCCATGACACTGTGCAAGAAGAACTGGAACGGAGACAAGACTCTGTTTCATCATGGTTCCAAGACTTCGTCCCTCATGACCAAATCTTGCACGTAGACGACGCTGAAATTGAGTCATACCGTCTTTTATCCAAATGGGCAGCCTTCCAGCGCAAGCCTCGGTTTGATGAAGCGGCAGTACAAGAATTTCTCAATGACGCTGCCGATTCATGGCTCGTGGCTTCTGCTCATGCCCGAGACCTCTCAATCATTACCGATGAGAAACCCCAACCGCGCAGAGTCAACAGAGTAAAGCTTCCCGACGCCGCCGCAGCACTAGGGGTTCACTGCTCCACCTACTTGGATTTCCTCCGGTCACGAGGAATCTGTTATTGATTGAAGGCTAATAACCGCGCCGAGGTGTAAGTTAGCCCTGCCCCTCAGCACGGTGAAAGAACAGATTTATACCGTACTACGGCGCGTGTACTCAAGGTTCTTGCCATAGATGGTCAACCCTGTGATGTCGTGTTCATCAGCTTTCCGGAAGACGAACGATGCCATGTAGCCAATAACGAGAGTTCCTACGAAGGCGACAATCGAAACCAAGAATGGGCCCTGGTCCAGCTTTCCAGCAAAGTATGCAGCAACCGCTCCGCAAATGAGCCCGATGAGAACGCCATGGGAATTTGCGGACTTTGTAAAGATGCCCAAGACAAAGACCGCAGTAAGCGGAACTCCAAAAAGACCGGTAATCGCGAGGAACAGGTCCCACAGGTCAGATTGGTTGGTGATGATGAGATACAACGCAACAGCCAACCCGAAGGTACCGGCAGCAATGATGACTACGCGAGAGAAGGTAACCGACGCTTCTTTCGGGGAGAAGCGGTTATAGATATCCACGACAACGCACGCGGAAATCGAGTTGAGCGAAGAAGATATTGTCGATTGCGCAGCCGCCAAGATGGCAGCAATCAAGAGTCCGGCAATGCCTGCAGGCAGCTCCGAAATAATGAAATACGGCACTACAGCAGAAGTGTTGACTCCCTCAGGCAGACCACCCTTCGCTTCGTAGAAGTTATACAAAGCCGTTCCCATCCCGTAGAACAGCGGAATAGTTATCAGCGCCAGAATTCCGTTGACGATGAGAGACTTCTTCGTCGCTTGAATCGTAGGAGTCGTTTGGTAGCGCTGAACGACGTCCTGAGAAGAGGTGTACTGGTGCAAACTGTTCAGTACATTTCCGATAAAGATGAATGGTATCGAGGAGAAGACTGCATTCGTGGTGAAGTTGTCCGCTGAGTAGAACTTTCCTTCTTCAGCGGCGTTAACCACCGCACCGCTAAATCCGTCGGGAGTCATGGCCATGGCCGTCAGCACTACCGCTGCAGCGCCAGCCAGCAGCAGGATACCCTGAATCACATCAGACCAAATCACGCCTTCCATGCCTCCCAGGAAGGTGTACACAATACAAAGAGCGCCTACAAACGCGGCGACGACCAGCGGGTTGATATCTGCCACCGACGTGATCGCCAATGTTGGCAAATAGATAACGATGGCGATGCGCCCGACGTGATAAAGAACGAAGAGGAGCGAGCCGAGGACTCGGAGGGCTACGGAGAATCTCTCCTCGAGGTATTCGTAGGCCGTCGTGACATCCAGCTTCCTGAAGAACGGAACATAGTAACCGATCAAAATTGGAACAATGGCAAAAATAGCGAGGTTACCAGCCGAGTAGGCCCAGTCAGTCAGATACGCCTTTTCCGGAGTGGACATAAACGTGATGGCAGACAGCGTCGTGGCATAGATTGAGAATCCTGCCGCCCAGCCAGGAATCCTGCCACCCGCTTTGAAGAATTCGTCCTGATCACTGCCGGCCCTACGCGCAAAATAAGCGCCGACAAGAAGCATTCCCAGGAGATAGAGGAGCAGAACTATCCAGTTGAGTGTTCCGAATGATTGCATTTGACCTTCCCTTCAGGGCTTTCGGCATAGAGAGCTAAATCACTCTCTAATTTGTCTGTGCAACAAAGCATGTTAGAAGATACAATACATCAGACGTCTGATGTTTGAAGGGATTTAAGATATAGCCGTCTACCCCTGATCGTCAGAGCGGAGTGCTACTCCCCCGCAGCGCTCGTCATTTAAGTACCCCGCCAACGTGGAAGGCTTAAGATAGATCGAAAAGAAAAGAGGGATTAACCAGTGCACACCGGAACGTGGGGATTCAGTGAAGCCACACATCGCCCTGCCTCAACCACCCAGCAGGCTGTAGAAGGCATCAAACAATACATTCGGGACAACGCCCTCAAGCCCGGGGACACTTTGCCAACCGAATCAGAGCTCTGCGAAGAGCTTGGCTTCTCTCGCTCCTCTGTCCGAGAGGCCATCAGAATCCTAACGACGCTAGATATCGTCGACGTCAGGCACGGAACAGGAACGTTTGTCTCCAGCACGTCCCTCAAAGCTCTAGTTCAAGGACTCATTTTTCGAGCGACTCTCGACGCTGATGACAACCTTGAAACACTTCGTGATGTAGTGGAAATCCGGCAGGCGATTGATCTTGCTATCGGGCAAGAAATCACAGCCAAACTCGACCCCTCGAAGCTAGAGCAGTTGAGCATCATCGTGGAAAAGATGTCAGCCAAGCGGAAGCAGGGCCTAAACTTTGCCGAAGAGGATCGGGAGTTCCACCAAGTGCTGCTTTCCGAAATTGATAACCCGATCATCCGTGAGCTCAATGATGCCTTTTGGCAAGTGCACATGAACGTCATTCCACTTCGCAAGTTGGAAGAACCACAGGACTTCAGCAGGACGGTTCGCGCGCACCAAGACATCGTCGATGCTCTACAGAACAATGACCTGAAGAAGTATCAAGAGTCTGTACTCAGGCATTACGAGCCTCTGCTGACTTCGCTGTGACAATCCGCGTCAGCTATTGAAGCTCCGCGTAATCCAGGCAGGATCTGTGATGGCAGTGCCAATGATGATTGCATCGGCGCCAGCGCGCTTTCCTGCAGCCACATCCTCGCGCGAGGCAAACCTTCCTTCGCCGATTACAAAGGCATCCTCACCGCAGAGCCGTCGTCCCTCTGCCAAGCATTCAAGATCCGGACCTTCAGTCTTGCTCCGGAACTCTGTATAGCCAGCCAGCGTCGTTGAAATGATATCCGCCCCCGCTTGGTGCGCCCGCTGCATTTCTTCCGGGGTAGAACAGTCAGCCATCGACAAAACATTCAACCGGTGGCACTCGGCGACAAGATCGGAAAAGCTTGAGCCATCAGGCCTAGGGCGATCCGTAGCATCCGCACAGACAACAGCTGCCCCCGCCTCAGCCAATCGGCGCACGGACTCTACAGTTGGAGTGATATAAACCCCCTCACTCCCCTCCTTTGTCAGGCCGAAAACTGGTACATCTACTGCGGCTGCGATTGCCTCGACATCCTTGATGCCGCCATATCCGCCGCACCGGATTGCGCGGCTTCCGCCCTCAACACACGCACGGGCGACATGCGTCAAGGTGTGAGTATCGCGCATCGGGTGACCATCTGGCGCTTGCACCGAGACAATCACCGAGTTCCGAATCATGTCGTGAACTTCTTCTCGGCGTTCCGCCAGTTCACTACTCTTAAACCTAAACATATACCTGAGCCTTCTTCTGGAAATACCGCAGATAAACGGTGCTAAAAAGCGTTGTCTCGAGCAAAAGCCGCTGCGCCTACTAACGGTGCTGTCGCCGGAGATTCAGTAATCCGAATCGCAACGGAGCGATTCGGCTTCAACGCGAAATCCTCAATGGCCTGACGGAATGGTTCTTCCACAGCGGCCCCAATCTGGCACACACCGCCGCCTAAGACAACGGCATCGAGATCAAGCCCTGAAACAAGACCAGCCACCGCGCGGCCGAGGCCATAGGAATTCCCTCGAATAATCCGGGAAGCGAGCTCATCTCCCTGGTTCATTCTTTCCACGACCTTTTCGAGGGGAAGCGCTAACTGATCTCGCTGCTTCCACTGCACCCGCTCGCTCGCCGGGTTCATAGAAAATTCTTCATAATACGCAGCCAAGCTATTGCCACTCATAGTGTTTTCGGCGCGGTCCGCACAGCCCCGGAAATCAGCGCACAACAGTTCCGAAAACTCTCCGGCCGATCCGGTAGGTCCACCGAGCAGACTCCCGTTATCGCTTACCGCACCACCGACACCAGTTCCCAACGAAAGGTACAGGACTCTGCCGGACTGGAACTCCCTCGCGGCTCCGAGCATCAGCTCTCCGTACGCCCAGACTCGCACATCGTTATGAACGGCACACGGGAGGTCAACAACCTCTTTCGCGACTTCACGAAGGTTGGTACCAGCCCAGTTCTTAATGGTGTCCCCGTTGTAGGTGACGAGTCCCTCAGGTGCCTGAATCACTCCTGGCGAGCCAATGCCGATTCGCGCCGGGGCAATGCCCGATTCCTCCAACGCCAGCTGAACGGCTTTCTTAATCTGCTCCTGTGGCGAAGCCCCGGCCGGCTGGGTAGGAATCTTTCCCAACGCAACTGCCTGCGTTGGGTCTTCATCAGACACGAAGCCCCAACCAATCTTTGTTGCACCGACATCAAGCGCCAGCGTACTAGTCACTCTTCACTCGTTTCGTCGTAGTTCAGCGAAATTAGGGCTCGATCACCTGAGCGGCATCGACGATCTCATGAATCTTAGCCAGCTCCTCATCATTCAGAGCGACATGCGGACGGGACATCAACCCCGACGGGAATACGCCCAGGTGGTGAAGCGCTGCCTTGAAGCTGCCGAGGCCTTGCGAGCTTCCGCCCATGCGCGTGCCATCACCAACACCAACGATGGTGAAAAGGTCACAAATCTTAGACTGCAATTCCGCAGCCTCCGCATACGCTCCATCAACCAGTAGCTCATGCAACTTCACGTAGGAAACCGGGTCCACGTTGCCCAGACCAGGTACCACGCCATCGGCACCTGCCAGGTAAGCAAAGTCGACCGTAGTTTCCGAGCCGGTCAACACTACGAAGTCTTTCACCCCAGCCTTGTTGCGGGCACTAATCAGAGCACGCGTGTATCCATCATTGCCGCCAGAATCCTTGACACCAGCAATAACGCCTTCCTTGGCGAGGGAAACAAGAGTGGCAATGTCCAGCACCGAGTGAACGCTGACCGGAATGTTGTACGCGTAGATGGGAGTCTCGGGCGCGGCTTCGTGAAGAAGTCGGAAGTGCTCTGCAATTTCTACATCATGAGTACGAACATAAAAAGGTGCAGTAGCAACTAACCCTTGCACCCCGAGCGCGACGGCATCGTCAATGTGCTCGATTACTCGCGGAGTCGTCATATCAATCACGCCGGCAATGACCGGAACGCGCCCTTGAGCCTGTTCCACCACCGTTGCAATGACTTCCTTGCGCTGCTCTCGAGTGAGGAAAGCTACCTCACCTGAAGAACCGAGAACGAACAGTCCATGAACGCCAGCCTTAATAAGCCTCTCAGCCTGGCGCTTGAGGGCATCGGTGTCAACAGAGTAGTCCTCATTAAACGGGGTCAGCAGCGGTGGTACAACGCCGCGCAAAAACTGTGTGCTTGCATTCATGTTAGGGAACCTTCCTATTCGCCTTCGCACTTGAGTCATAAGACATCATACGTCTCCTGCGATTGTGTTGCAGTTCCTTTTAGCGAAAGAAGAAAACCGACTGACCTACCCCGGCAACAGCTCAGAGGCCTCCCCCACCACGCTCACCACGAGCACATCGCGGGCGCGCGAGGCCGCCACGTAGAGCAACGCCCGTTCGCGCTGCAGGGCCTCGTCGGCCTCGGCCGGCGCCAGCCCCTTCATCAGGTAGCGCTGCGGCAACGCCTCCCTACTCACGTCGAGCAAGATCACGTGCGTGAACTCCAAGCCCTTGGCGTTGTGCATCGTCATCACCGCCACCGGGCGCTCCCGGGACGTGCGCCGCCCAGTGCTCACCGCCACGCCCAGCTCGCCCAACTGCGTGGCAATCTCATCCTTGCGGGCATTAGTCCGGGTGAGCACACCGATGGAGACATCCTCATCCCCCGACGTCCAGTCCCGGATGCGCGCGGCCAAGGACTCAGCCTCCTCCGCCTTGCTCGCAGAATTCACCACAACCGGCGCAGGACCCTGGCGCACCGAGCGGTAGCCATGCAGATCGTCGATATTCTCTTCCGAATCCACCCACTCGGCACCGTCCAGAATCGCCGTGGCATAGCCCAGGTTCTGCCGGGTCGTGCGGTAATTCACGCGCAGCTTCGTGGTGGCGCGGCCGCGGGTTTCAATCCCATAATCACGCAGCACCAACCGCTGGCCATAAATGCGCTGGTGCGAATCCTCCGCAATGAAGATGTCATTCGGCCCGCGCTTGGCCACCGCACGCAGGAACTTCCAGTGGCCGGCGTGGAAGTCCTGGGCTTCGTCGATAAGCACGTGGTCAAACATGCCTTCAGTGCCGGTGCGGTGCTCCACGATGTGCGCGGCCACCACCGCCGCAGCCGCATACGTCAGCTTCCCAATCGACGCGCACGCCGCGTGGAAATACTCCACAATCGCCCACACCGCCTTGCGCTCAGCGCGGTTGAGCGGAGTCCCCCGCCCGGTACGCCGCGCACGCAGGTAGGTCTTCTCATCCGTGATCCCCTGCGTGAGGATCACCGCCGAGTACTCCTGTGCCAAAAACGTCGGGTGGGATTTCTCCCGCGGGAGTGAGCCACCTTTCAGCTCCGCGGCCTCCTGCCACTGCCGCTTTTCCTCCACACCATCCAAGCCTCGGGGCACAAAGTCCCCATCAATGTTGAGCACCGCAGCCATCGCGGCGGCGCGCTCGGCTGCCTGTGCGTTCGCCAGCACATCGAAGACGAGCGCATCAACGCCACTGATCCACAGCCCCGGCGCGCCATGCACGGAAGCTTCCGGGAACGTCGGGTACAGCTCATTCATCTGCGCCTTAAGCGCGTTGGCCAGCTCACGCGTGTAGGTGGTCAAAAAGACGCGCGCCTTCGGGTTCTTCTGCAGCAGGTACTTCGTGCGGTGCACCACCACCACGGTCTTGCCGGTACCGGCGCCACCCGTGATCCGCGCGGAGCCGGTGTGATCGGCTTCGACCGCGCGGCTCTGGCTTGGGTGGAGGAAGACGCGCCACTCGGCAAAGGACCCCTCGAGGATGGCTGCCAGCTCTTCCTCGCCGGGGTCGATGACGAAGGCCCTGCGGCCCGCCGGGGACTTGATGCCTTCCACCAGTGCCTTATCCGAGCTTGCCTCAGCCACCGCGGACTGTGCCAAGCCCAAATCTTCGCGCACCTCAGCAACGCTCATCCCGGACAGCAGCCCGACCACCGCATCTTGTTCCCATTCAGGCGCGCCCGCCAGCGCCGTCAACGCTTCCTCCGTCGTGGCTGCGCGCTCCAGCACCGCCACCGTCTGCGGGGAAAGACCAAGCTCATCGCTGAGCTCATGCTTGGCGACGCCCACCGCATCCCACGGCCGCACTCCCTCACCGTCCGCTGCGGCATCTGCCGAAGGCTCAGCATTCGACTCGGCTTCCGCCTCCGCTTTCGCCGCTGCTTCCGCAGCGCGCTGTTCGGCCGCCAGGCGCTTGGCGCGCGACTCAATCTCCGCCTGCGGTATCGCCGTCGAGGCCTCTGATGCCGTGGCATCCACGAGCGACGGAACGCCGGAGACCTCATTGACCACGAGCGTCTTCGACGTGGCGAGCGCATAGGCATCATCGTGGTTGAGGATGTCAATGAGCACGAACATGGTGTCGTTGCCATCGTGCAGCTCGAAGAGCACCGCGCGGTACTTGCGGTTGACGCGGGCTGTGCGCACGCGCTTATCCACCGCATCCTTGACGGGCTCCACGTGCAGCGACGGGTTCGTGGGATCGTCCACCAGCTTGTTATAGAACTCTAGGATCTGGTTTCCCAGGTTGTAGCGGTCCTCAATGCGGCGATAGAAGGACAGGCTCGTTGCCATTGCTTTCCTCTCTTTGAAATCTTTGAAATTCAGCGGATCAGGAGGCGCTCAGCGCCGCGGTCAGGGGATCGGGAACAGAATCAAAGTCAGCGCCGAAGACGGCATAGCCCTCGGCCTCGAAGGTAGCGCGCAGGTCCTCGGCGTCCTCGGCAAAGAGCAGCAGCACCTTGTGCTGCGGCCACTGCGCCACCACCGGAACACCGGAAACCTCACCACCCACGGAATCAGCATCCGGCTCGGGCAAGCCCGCCGCCGCCATAGCTCGTAACGCTGCGGCGACCTCCGGCTCGTCGGCGAAGGCATCCACTGCCTCGGTCCACTCAAGAGTCATTTCGACCGCTTCCGGTGGCTCGGCAGGCTCTGAGACTGGAGTATCAGGAAGCACCTCGTGTGCCACAGCATCTTCCACCGCGGACTCAATCACTTCTACCTGTGCAAGAATCGGATCCAGATATGCCATGTTGCTTAAGCTCAAGAACAGCCTCCAGGCACTCAAGTTTTCTGAGACATTGGTGGCATCAAATCGAACGCGACGACGCATCTTTGCCGCACTGACGGTGACAGTACTGAGATAGGTCTTCTCAAAACTGTCTACGACCGCCCTTCCTCCGTGAGCCGCTTGAGCAAATGCCGCTTCACTGAATAGCGACCATTTTTGTTCCGGATGCATCAATAGTTCTAACAGCTGTGTCAAAGGATCTTTCTCCAATTGGAGAAGATCATCCAATGACAAGTCGCTTCCTTCGACAATTGGAGAATAGAGTTTCGGCTCTGTCCACACCGGCGGGGCCGGCGGATCCTTGCGCACTGTTGCCTGCCGGGCATCGATGTCCTGCCACGTCAGCGACCACGGCAGGTAGCCCAACTCGTAGAGACCGTTGCGCTTATCAAAGTCATCCTTCACCCGGTTGTGCACCGCACTGGCGTGGAAGGCCTCGCCGTCGAGGTAGACGGCGATATCACGGATGGCACTATCGCGCGTGGAGAAGACGAAGTCCGGGATGGTTCCGCCAATCTGTTTTTGCTCCTCCATGACCCAATCATGGCGCGAGTCATCAAAGCTGATGTCCCACTGCGCGTGGTTACCCTTCATGGATTCCACCACCGTGGCGCCCTCCTTCTTCAGGTCCGCGCGCAGCTGCTCCACAAAGCGCTGCTCCAGCTTGGACTGCTCGCTGCGCTCCGGGCGCTCCTCGGTGAGATGGCCCTCCCAACTAAAGGAAGCGGGATCGGCATCAGTAGAGACCTGGAGGTCATCCGCCAGAATCTTGCGCAGCGCTACCACCGCGGCCTCACGGGAGGTCTGCGGGATCTGACTGCTGCGTGCGAAGGGCAGCAAACAGGACGGGCAGCACTGCCGCGCTTCCTCAGCGCAGTGGCAAGAGGCCAAGCGACGGTAAGCCACGAGCAGCATCTGGCGCACGTGTGCCGGTTCCGTGAACTGCGCCAGATACCCGGTACCACCCGGCACGGTGTCATGAATCAGCAGCATATCCACCGGGCTGCCATCGGAATCCACGCGCACCGGCTCCACATCCAGGTGGTCCGGGTTGCCGCCCAGGTACTCCTTAAAGCCCAGCTTCAGCGCCGCCACCAAGGAGGGCAGCGTGGTGGACTCCACCATGCCCAACAACGCCGGCAGGTGCACCAGCACCGCCTGCGTGCCCAGGCTGCGCCCCAGCGCAAAGCTAATGGAGTGCTCCTCAGCGGCGTTACGGTATTCGCACCACGGCGCGTGGTCCTGCCAGCGGTTCGCGCCCACATCGGAATCCAAGTGCCCGCAGCGCTCGCACACGCGGAACAGCGGCGCCTCGCACTCCACGGCAGCAAAGGTGCGCTGGCTGCCGCCGCCCAAGCGGCCCAGGTTCAGCCACCGCATCTCCACGTGCGCCAGGTACTCCATGCCGAAACCGGAATCGGACAGGTACCAGGCTTTACCGCGCCCACCTTCGGGCACGTCAAAGCTCAGCTGCGTGTGGAAGCGCAGGGAGGTGCGGTCATCAGAGATGTCATTAATAGCGGAGCGCGCCGCGTCCACGGTGGCGTAGACCTTGGTCATCTCCACCACATCGATGAGCTGGTCCCTATCCGCAAATCCCTTGGACCCGCACTCCGGGCACGCCCCCACCCGCGGGGCGGCCACGGCCACCTCCTCATCGCTGGAGAGCACCGCACCGGTGGCTTCCGAATAGGAGCACTCCGGGCACAGGCGCCATTGGGTCAGCGCCGAGTGGTGCTCACCCAACTCCACCGAGTCCACCTTCGCGCCCACGCCCTGCACGTAGAAGGTATTGCCGGGGGCTAGCTCCGTGAGCGCCGAAGAGACACCGCGGCTATAGCTATAGGTCTCCGTCTCAAATTTCTGTACCTCCTCGTTGAAGGAGGAGACAGCCAGGTTGAACTCCACGGCATCATCCAACAACGTGAAGTTCGGCAGCAGCCCGAAGCGCTCCAAAGCGCTAATCCAATACTCATCGGCGTGGTCCTCCAGCTGCTTGCGCACAAACCTCTGGGAAGCAACCGTGGCATCAAACTGGTTCTTCAGCTCATCATCCTCCACCGCGAAGGCCTCCACGCGTGCCTTCAACTCGGTCACGCGCTTGCTCAACACCTCTAGGCGGGACAAGAGCAGCTTCTGTGTTGCACCCCAAC
The DNA here is from genome assembly GCF_037850265.1 of Corynebacterium hesseae. NCBI lineage: Bacteria > Bacillati > Actinomycetota > Actinomycetes > Mycobacteriales > Corynebacteriaceae > Corynebacterium > Corynebacterium hesseae. The sequence goes on along the minus strand of NZ_CP137211.1, from coordinate 637,308 downwards.
GCTCGCGTGCGGATTGCAAGTCCGCCACCATGCTGGACGCAGCACCATCCGAACCCGGCAGGCACCAACCGCGCAGCTCATCCAGAACTTCCACCGAGGCATGCTGCGCCACCGTAGAAGCAAAACGCTCATAGGCCCCCAACACCGCTGAAGGCGAAAGCTCAACCAGCGCATCCACCACGGAGTAGCTGGCATACGTGAACACATCGCGCGCGCTGCGCAGCTGCTCCACCGAACCCGCCACATCAGTGCTATCCAACAGATAAGCCACGAACTGGCGGTGCATAATATCGCGCGCGGACAAATACGCCGCGGGCGCTGTCACCGAACCAGCGATGGTTTCCAACGGATGCTCCAACGTGGTCAATGCACGCCCGCGCCCGCGCACCAGCGCCACGATGAGCGAGTTACCCGTCAAACGCCCGGCGCGTCCCACGCGCTGCACGTAACTGGCAACCGTGTGCGGCATGGAGGACAGCATCACCGTGGACAGATCACCGATGTCGATACCCATCTCCAGAGTCGGCGTGGCCACGAGCACGTTCGGTGCCGAAGCGGACTGCTCCGCAAAGGGCCGCTTGAACTCATCCTCCAACTCCTTGCGCCGTGGCGTGGGCACCAGGCCCGTGTGCTCTTCCGCCACCACGGTGCGGGTATTCGCGCTGCGGTAAAGGCGCTGGTAGTAATTATCCTCCACGCCCACCGGCACGAAGTGCCCGGTACAGGACAACGTAAAGCACGCCACCGAAGACATCGCCTCACGCGCTGCAGCATCCACGCCCACGCGCAGGTGGCACACCGGGCATTCCAACAACCCCGGTTCGGCTTCTTCGCGCACGATGATGCTGCCCGGGTCCAGCGCATACACGCGCCCGCCCGTGGCCGTCGGCACGGAGAACACCACTTCCTCGAACTCGAGCTGCTTGAACAACTCCGCCACCTGGTTGGCGGCATCGAACGCGCTGCTTGTCGAAGCCCCCAGAGCCGCCTTCGTCCACCGCGCATACCAGCCCTTCTGGGAGTCCAGCGGCATCGTCGCGTTGTTATCGCGCTTGCCCAACGCCCCCTTGAGCGCTGCCCCCGCACGCGGGAACTTCGGCGCACCACCGCGCACGAAGGCAGGTATTCCCTTGGCACGCGCCTGACGGCGGTTGAGCAACCACGGGTTGCAGTCCTGGCGCAGGTACTCCTTAAACCACGGGTGGGCAATGCCACCGGCAATGCGCATGTACTCCACCACTCCACGCGCCCAGGCCAAGAGCTCCGCATCCGTGGCCAGCGTTCCCGCCACCGCACGCGCCGCCGATAGCAGCACCGAATCAGACACGCCAACAGACACCGACAACGTCCCCGTTGTCACCAACGAGCGCGGCAGATCCACCCGGTCACCGAACTGCAACGCCAAGTCCAAATCCAAGCGCGCCTGCAACGCCGCCAACGCACGCCGCTGCTCCGCAGCACCAGCGCCCTTCTCCCACACCGCCCGGTAGCGCGGCGACTCCTTCAACTGCGGCGGCAACAACTCATAGAGCGCCCGCGACCTTACCGCCGGTTCCGACTCCTCACGCGCATGCTCCACCATGCGCGCGGCCACCGATGACAACGGCACGCCTGCGGACGAAGATACCGTCGTTTCAGACGACGAAGACGATTCAGAGGAATCAGCAAACGAACGAACCGCTCGCCAGATGCGCGCACGCAGCGCGAAGGCGCGCGCACGGCTTTGCACGAAGCCTGCGCGGTGCGCGGCATCTTGCACAGAGTCCGCGAAGACCAGAGTCTTCTTCTCCGCGGAATCCAGATCATCCATGCCGAAGAGGTTGCTCAGCGCCACCGAAAGCAACGTGGCCACCGAGGAACCCAGGAAGCGCATCGCATCGTCTTCACCACAGGACGGGCACTGCTGCGCCTTCGCACGCTCCTCCGCATCTTCACCGGAGTACACCAACACCGGCACCACTGGGGATTCCTCCATGGTCTCCGAATCAGGTGCCTGTGGCGTCAAACCCGGCAGGTCCAGGTTCAACCACGCCACGCGGGAGCTCTCGCCGTCTGCGCGCGTAACGCCCTGTGCCACCTCACTCGTGGCATCAATGAGCGGGCGCTGGCGCTCCGGCGCGCTGATAGCAATGCGGCGAATCTCCTGCGGTGCGGTGACATACGCGTCACCACCAGGCTGCTCCGCCAACATCCATCCGGAGCGCCCACAATGGCGGCAGTAGATCGCCGGCAACCACGCCTTGGGCGCATCGCCAGCAGCCTGTACCGTGGGCGCGCCCATGCCGCCATCATCGGACCACCTGAACACCGAGGTGCGCGACGATGATGCCACCGCTCTATCAATGCGGGAGATCTCACGCACCCACAAGTGCAGCTCCACACCGGGGAACTTCTTTCCATCCCAGCCCAACGCAGCACCGAGCTCTGCGCGGACATAAGCGATGAAGGACAACATCAGCGACAAGAACTCGACTGCCAACTCGCGGTGGCTGCGCAGCACGCTGGCCGGGAACACTCGCGATACCAGCGGTTCCACTGCCACGATATCCGTCCCCGGCACACCAGCTTCTCCGTGCTCCAGCGGCACCGGCGTTGCCGCCTCACGCAGAATCGCGCACACCAACTCATTGCCCGCCATAGCTAGAACCGAGTCAGCCAAGTCCGGGGAAGAATTCAATCCAGGCAAAGAGCCGAACACGTGCCGGCTCATCGCCTCAAACACCGCCACATCAAACGACGATGCATCTTCAGCAGAACCTGAAACAGCAACCGCAGCCGCCACCTCATCAACGACGTTCTGCATAACCTCCACCGAAGGAGTTGGCGTCACTGGTGAAAGCACTTCAGCAACATCGGAGCACGAAGAGTCTTCGTCGTTTGAAACGACAGCACGCAGCTTCGCCACCAATGGTCCGACCGTAGACTGCCACTCCTCCACGGTCATGAGTGTCTCCCCGACCACTGCATCCGGTGGCATCTGCTCGCCGAAGACCGTGTAAGCAAAGGACAGCATATCGCTATGCGGTGCCGCAGATTCAGCACTTGTGCCTTCGGCGCTTTCGGCACTCTTGTCCCCCAACGTTGCGGAGGTCGCCACCGGAGTTACCTTGCCCAAAGGACGCTGCGCATCTTCTGGTGAAAGGAAACCCTCGGGCTGGTACTTCTTGAGCATCAATCCGAGTCGGCGCAGGAGCATCGCCACGTCCGTACCTTGCGCTGCGTCATAGGTGTGGAACTCATCGAGCACCAAGTACTGCAAAGACCGCGCGGATTTCTCCCACAGTTCACGGTCCTGCTCACGCAGCAGCAACTGGTCCAACATCTTGTAGTTCGTCAGCAAAATATCCGGCGGGGTATCCCGTAGCACCGAACGGTCAGAAATCAGACCATCCTTCGATACCTTCCTGCGTCCTCCCGTGACCACCTCACCTGTGTAGATACCCGCCGCCACCCCAGCGAGCTCAGCCTCCGCATGCAGCAACTTGGCCAAACGGCGTTCCTGGTCGGACGCCAGCGCATTCATCGGATACAGAATCAACGCCTTAATTCCGCTGCCATTAGAACGGCGACAATGATCCAGAATCGGATAGAGGAAGGACTCCGTCTTACCCGACCCCGTGCCCGTCACCACCAACGTGGGCGACGGTCGCCGCTTCGACCCCGTCGAATAGTCAAACGAGGACAGCCGCTCGAATGCTTCAGCCTGGTGGCGGTAAGGCTTGAAGCCGGACGGTAGCCACCCCAGAATCCCATCCCAAGACTTCGCCGGTGCATAAGGCAAGCATGTGCGCACATACGGCCCGTAGAACATACCGCCCTGCGGGTCGTTGAGGAACTCCCGCAGCTGCTGGGAGGTCAGGTCCTCTGCCAGGGAGAAGGTCGTGGTGAGGTACTCCGACAACCCATCAACAATGTGGGTGGAGGCGTATGTAGGGATGAGACTCGACATAAGGTGCTACTTCAATACTTTCGGTCTTCGCTTCTGGCTTCCGGAACTATTGCTGGTTCATCATCGCAGCATACTTTTCATACGCCGCCGCCAAGTCTGCTTCGCGGTCCAATGGTGCAAATGGATACTCAAAGACGTATTCCACGCCAGACTGCGGATGCGTCCACGTACGATCCGCTTCCGAAAGCTGCTGCCCATCCTTGAGCTTCTTCTCCAACTTCAGAACATCACGAGGAACCTTGCGACCATTAGCGTCATACAGGTCTTCCTGGTCGTAGCGCCTCATCACTGGGAACTGAGTCCGGTAAATCATCAGCAACTCATCCAACGTCACGCCCAAGGACAAAGCCACCATGGCATCGATTTCGTTCTGGGTGTGGAAACGGTCGCGGGCATTACGGATAGCCACGCCGAACGACCATTCCGCTCCCATCACTTCTTGCCAAAGGGGCGCATAGGCGCTAGTAACCGCATTCAATCTCAAATAGTTCTCTGCGGCAGCATCAACAAGAAGTGATGAGGACACTCCCGGTACCTGTTCCATAACGGAAGCACGTAGGTGGCTTGCGGACGACGAACGGATAAAGAAGTCGACAAGCAGACTCGAAAACACAGCGCCAGCTAGCACCACTTCCAAATTTGATTTGGGTTTTCCTGCAGTACCTACTGGGTCCACATGCGTTGCTCCGGGGGGGGATCAACGCCGGGTAACACGTCCTAAAACCGGTAGTTGCCGCCATAATCCTCCAACCAACCCGGTATTGATTCTTTACCAGCATCGTTTCACCGTCTACCTCCCATACTCCGTAATCACGGTCGTAAGACTCGACCGAGCGATTGGGCAGGTACGCCGTCGCAGGAATGAAGTCTTCAGAGATAGCCTCGAGATCAATCTCGGACCAATCCTGGTTGTGCTTCATCGTCGGATTCGGCTGCTTAATCATCGGCGTCGAAACACCAAGGTGCGGCCCCTGAAGAATCACGTCATCCCAGGAATCGGGATGCTGCCACGATGTATCGAAATACCCAGCCTTCTTATACGTGGTTTCGTTCCAGCCACCTGAATAGTGGAGGCCGAGCGACTTAATACGTGGCGCCTCTGCGAGCTTCGCCAAGACATCAGCCGCTTCGCTGTTCACTGAGTAGACAGTGCGAGTTTCAAAGAGCGGTGTACCCGGTTCCTCAATGATCGAGTTCCACACCTTGAGTGTGTCCTCATCGACCGTGATGATGCGGTCGCGGTGTGGTCGTAGGTCCCATTTACCATCATCGTCCTTGAAACCAGGAAGGTTTCCGGTGCCGTCATGGCTGAAGGAATCGATGACCGTTCGCGGGTGATACAGCGATGCTGCAGAAAGGAAACCTGGTTGTTCTCGCCGCTGCCCATAAACATGAATTCCGTAGCTCACGAGATGGTGCACATCGAAAAGCGACAGCTCATTAATGAACTGCCAGTGCCGGCGCAGCCGTCGGTAAGCACCAGCCCTCAGCGCTGCTGCTCTCTTCTCCGTGAAGTGGGACTCGGGGTGGATGAGTGAGATGATGCCATTCTCGGCGGCGTTTGCCCACGTACGTTCCATGAAGCCGCGGTAGAGATCGGGCTGTTGGTTCTGCAGGTGCGGGTAGCGGGTAACGTCGCGAAGCACTGCTGCCGTGGTTACTGCCTCGCCGGCACCCTTCGATAGGGCTTCGAGGATACCGGGGGCGTCGGCAAGCGCTTCCCTGCGTGCCTTCTTTTCAGGTTGCGTTGGTTTGGTCGCCAAGCTGAACCACGGATCAAACTCGGAGAGAAGGTCATCGAAGTTCACTTCGGGACGCACCCACGGCGGGTTGCCCACCTGGAAGTCGAAGCCGCCCTTAGCCATGACGGTGGCGAAGTCCAGGTCCCAGTGGAAGAAGGCTTGTTCCTGGGCAATGGTGTTGGCGGTTTTTAACCACGGGTGTGCTTCAAGGACATCCTTGTAGCGCAGGCGGCCGGAGGTGGAGCGGTCGAGTGATTCGACGTAGTCCAGTTCATCCCAGGACATGTCGAAGCCGAAGGCGTACTGGTTGTCCTTGCGGTAGCGCTTCTGGCCTTCGTTGGGGATTCCGAGGAGGTCCTGCATGGTGGCGAGGTACTCGGTGATATCGGGAAGCTCGTCCGTGGCGGTGACAGGCCAATACCAGAGTGCATTCCATGCGTTCATCGCGGTGCGCAGGCGAAGGTAGGCGCCCTCGTTGTTGTGGAGGAGTTCTTCCTCCACCTGGGCGCGGGTGACCACGTCAGTGCGCTTGGCGGTGTTGGGTTCCTGGCCCCACAGATCCAGGTCACGGCGGACTTGGTCCTCGGCGATGCGCAGGCGGATAAGGGAGAGCTCCCAGAGGCGCTCAACCTGGTTGGACAGTGCGGTGGCGAGCTTGGTCTGCGTCTTGTTCAGTGGCTTGCAGATGGATTTTTGCCAGGCCTTCATGGCCTTGATTTCTTCCGCCGCGAGGTTCTTTAAGTCCTTGGCGTCCACCGCACTTCCCCAGCCGTGGCTGGGAACAAGGAAGTGGTGGATGCGGCCGGTGGGGTGCTGGTCCGTCTCGTTGGCATCGATGGCATCCGCTAGTTGCTTCAGCGGGTGGTGCTGCGGGGTCAGCGTGAGGTAGTTCTGAACTCCCTTCTTCTTCGATGCGGTGGTGGAGACTTCCTTGGCGCTGAAGGTGGAGCGGGTGGCGCCCACGAGGGAGTTGCCGTGGCGCAGGTGCAGGCCGAACCACGGGGCCTTGAGCTCCTTGGTCATAGTGTTGAGCCACAGGGAAATTTCGGCCAGTTCCACCGCGGTCTTGTTGAGGTCTACGCCGTAGACCTGGTGCAGGGCGATGGAGGCCTTGACCTTTTGCAGCTCCTGGGTGCGGTCCTCACCGGGGACTTCCTGGCCCAGTTCGGCTTGTTTCTTGGTTAAGTAGAGCTCGGCGAGCTGGTTGACGGCTTCCACGGCGAAGGCGCCGGAGCCCATGGCGGGCTCACAGATGGTGAGGGTGAGGATGTCATCGGCGTTGTCGATACGGCCGGTGGCTTTGAGTTCCTCAATGGCCTGGCCCACGGTGAACTCGGTGATGAGGGGTGGCGAGTAGAAAGACGCGGAGCGCTCGCGGTCACGGGAGGATTGACGGTAGACAAAGCTGCCGCGGGCGTGGGTGCGCTGGACGCGTTCCACGCCGCCGTGTTCGCTTTCGCGGTCTTCGTAGACGATGGAATCCTGCGGGAGCGTGCGTGCTTGTGGTTCGGGAACCACCCAAGAGCCCTTGGAAGGATCGCCGTGCTTGGCTACTTCCACGAGGTCTTCTTGCGCGATGAAGCCGGTATAGGACATCAGGCCCTCGTAGACCTGGCCCAGCTCAGTCACACCCAGGGTGGCGTAGGAGATGAAGCCGCGGTCACTGCCCCGCTTTTCTTTGGTGAGCAGGAGGTTCTGCAGGACCTTGTGCAGTGCCAGGTTGGAGAGCTTGACCTCATCGATGTAGGAGGTTGCTTCAGACTTGAACAGGTCCGCGTCGAGGTTGCGGAATTCCAGGCCGTCTTCGGTGGCGTTGGCATCGAAAAGCTCGGCGTTCGCATCGTGTGGATCGTGGCCGCGGTTGACGCGCTCGAAGAGTAGCTGGAGGCTTTCGTAGAGGTGCGTGCCGTTTTGGGTGCGGTGCGTGGTGGGCTCGGTGAGGATGAGATCCCGCAGGCGGGAGAGGCCATAGCCTTCGTCATAGTCGTTGTCCCCGGTGGGCAGGATTTGTAGTTCCGGAGAGGATTCGGCGAAGAGAAGGAAGAGGATGCGGTAAAGGTAGCGCAGGGCTTGGTTAGCCAGTTCGTTGCCGTCGATGTCGGTGGTGACGTGTTGTTCGTTGTTGGTGTGCTGCTGCGCTCCTGCTTTGTCCTGCAGCGCTCCTGCTTGGTGTTGCAACGCTCGACGTTGCAACACGTCGTTGCCGATGATCTCAATCGAGGCCTTGATGGCACCGCGCAGTTCCTCGGAGACTTTGACGGAGTGTTCGCGGGCTTGGGCTAGGGTGTCGAGCCACCAGGTGGTGCCGTCGGCACCGCGCATGGTGTGCTCGGCGGCGAGGATGGAGACAACTCGGGGAAGCTCGCCTTTGGCTTTCTGGTCGTTGCGTTCAACGGCCAGGCCTAGATCCACGGCGAGGTAGCGGCCCAGCGGCCAGGTTTCGCGCTCTGCCAGGACTGCCCAGCGGCCGGCGAGGACCAGGATGAGGTCAGGGGCCTGCTCAGTGAGGAAGAGCTCGCCGACGAGCTTGGCGGCGGTAATATCGAGGGCCTTGGCCTCACCGTTGGAGCTTGTGTTGCCCAGCTCCGGGTCGACTCCGAGAAGCGGGACGGTGGTGAGGTCCTCCACGGAGTCCATCTGCCCGGCGCGCAGGATGACCAGGGAGTGGTTCTTATCCGCGGCGGCGGTCAGCGTGAGGGGCTGGCCGTTGCGAGAGAATTCCAGGCGCTGTGGCTGCGGGTAGCCGAAGGCCACGGAGACGAGGTCGTAGACCTCGTGCAGTGCATCGTCGGATGCCTCCATGGAAAGTGCGGAGAGCTTGGTGTGCAGTGCTTCCCTGCGGGAGGTCAGGCGCAGCAGCGGGGATTGGGTGTGCTCGTGGCCGGCACTCTTGGCGGCCTTGTCCGTTGCTTTCCACTCTTTGACGGCCTCCTCCACGCGCTTGCCAAAGGAGCTGCCTTTGTCATCGGTGGTGAGGTAGTAATCCGAGATCCATTCCTCGACGTTGATGATGGAATCGAAGTCTGCCATTAGCGTGCCTCTGCTTCGTTAGTGTTGGTGTGTGCGGCGCTGGTGTCTGCGGCGCTGGTGCGTGCAGCGTCGGTGTCGTCTGGGAGGATGAGCGCGAGTGGGCGCACGAGGGAGCGCTCCGGGGCCATGGATTTCAACAGTTCCTCGTCCTGGTGGATAAGGCGCTTGGTGTCCTTGATCTTGAGGGTCTGCTGGCCGGCGTTGGCCTCCTGCCAGTGATCGGCGCGCTGCTGCCAGCCGGCGATGCGCTCCTGCGCGTGGTCCAGGTTGGTGTTCTTGACCACGGTGAGGTGGCTGTGCGCGGCCCCGACGGCGGCGGCGATGAGCTGGCCGGCGGTATCGGGGACGGCGAACTCGCCGGGGTTGATGGCGTTGTCCGTCAGGCCAATGCGGCCCAGCCAGGCATAGATGTCTTCGTGGACCTCAATGTCCACTGCCTGCATGCCGGCGGGGACATCAAAGCCGAAGGGGCCTTCCGTGGCGGTGAGGAAGGTGCGGGAGAGTACCTGGCCGCGGGAGTTGGTCAGGGTTCCCATGAGCAGCAGCGTCGGTGTATCCACTGCGCCGAGCACGGCCGGGATTTCGCTTTGGGCCATGTTCGTCAGGGCGCGGTCGGCGGCCCACTCGGAGACCGGGTGCAGCGGGCCCAAGAAGTGGGCGCGCGGCCAGGACTTCTCCGAGTCGCCTTCGCGCGCGGCCTTGAGGTGTTGGTTGCCGCGGCGCGCGGAGGTGGCGAGCATGAGGCGCTCGGTGACCTTGCGGTAGGACACATAATCCTGGGGCAGGTAGTCAAAGCGCCGGCACAGATCGCGCGGAGGGGCTAGCTCCGCAATGTCATTTTCGTGCAGTACATAGTCCACGCCACCGGCGCTCAACGGTTTATCGGCCGAATCCTGGTAGGCCTCCGCCAGGGCGTCACCGAGGTAGTCCTTCTCCGCGCGGTAGAGGCTGTGGCGCACCGAGCGGCGCGACGGCGCGGGGGCGGCGTCGTTGGTGTGCTCGGTGTTGTTGGTGTGCTCGGCATTGTCGGTGCGCTCGGCGTCGTCCGGGCCGCTGGTGGACGCGGCGGCGAGAAGGGCCCAGATATCGCCGTTCAGGCCGGAAGGGTTAGCGGTCTCCTCAGGTTCGGCGGCACGCGCGGGCTTGGCGTGCGCACCGGTAAGGATCTCCTCCGGGGAGGCTACGACTTCGTCGAAGTCGCGCTCGTGCATGAGCACCGCGCGGATCTCATCCTCCTCCGCCTTGGGGTTGTGCTTGCCCATGAGCGGGGCGGCATCGCCGAGGAGTTGGTTGGCGGAATACTCGCGGTCAATGAGGCGAGTGAGCACGCGCAGCTCACCGATGGAATCGGCCACCTCCGCGTCCTTCGGGTCCAGCAGAAGGGAGGTAATCTCCGGCTCGTGCTCCTGGCCGTAGCGGTCGATGCGGCCGTTGCGCTGCTGGATGCGGATGAGCGACCACGGGATGTCATAGTGCACCAGGTGGTGGCATTGGGCGTGCAGGTTGACGCCTTCGGAGGCGACGTCGCCGGTAATCAGCACGCGCAGAGGGGTGTCGGTGCGCTTGAATTCGTCGATAAGCGCCAGCTGATCCGAGTCTGACAGACCGCCGTGCATGACCTTCACCGCGCCCTGCGGGAGCTTGAGATGCTTGGCGACGTTCTCCTGCAACCACCGCAGCGTCGCCACCCTCTCGGAGAAGATGACGACGCGGCGATCGGAGCCCTTCTTAACGCCTATCTCCATGAGGTAGTCAATGAGTGCTGCGAACTTGTTGGAGTTTTCCTCCGTGACCTTGTTGTTGAGCTCGGCGAGGCGCTCCAGCTTGTCCTGTTCCTTGGGCTTGTCGAGCTTCTGGCGCGCGGCAATGGACTCCGCCAGCGCCGCCGGGGAGGATAGGAAAGCCTTGACCAAGGTCCAGGGGAAGAGGCGATCATTCGCCGTGGTGGCCGGGCCGTTCACCCAATCCTCGGCGATGGCGCGCGCCACGGCGTTTTCCTCCGGGGAGGCATCCACCAGGATGTTGCGGGGCTCGCCGCGCTTGGCCCACTTCTCCCCCACCACGGAGGCGACCTCCGGTGAGTTGCGGTGGCGGCGGATGATGAGCTTCTTCGCGGCCTCCATGTCGATGGAGCCGTCCGGGAGGACGGAAAGCGGGTCGAGCAAACGCAGGATTTCCTTGAAGGATTCCTCCCGCCCGTTGTGCGGGGTGGCCGAGGCCAAGATGAGGGACTCGGTGGTCGGCGCCAGCGTGCGTGCCAGCTCATTGTTTTGGGAGCCGGCGTTCGTGGCGTTGTGGATCTCATCGATGACCACGGCGTCCCAGCGGACCTTCTCCAGCTGCGCGCGGTACTTCGGTGCCTTGAGCGTGTCCATGGAGACGATGACGCGTGGGAAGTAGGTAAAGGGGTTCTTCGACGCCGGCAGCTTCTGGCGGACCTTCTGGATGCCCTGGCTGTCCAGGCGCACCAGCGGGATGGCGAAACGCGTCCACAGTTCCTGCTGGAACTGCTCCATGACGTGCTTGGGCGTGACGACGAGTATGCGCTCTCCCCTGCCGCGGCGGATGAGCTCCGCCAGGATCATGCCGATCTCCAGCGTCTTGCCCAGACCGACGGCATCCGCGAGCAGAACGCGCGGGCGGATGCGCTCATCGGAGAGCGCCGACTTCACGGCGGAGAGCTGATAATCCAGCGGGTCCGCCAGCATCTGCGTGGCTACCTCCAACTGCTTTTGGTACAGCGGCACCGGCGTGCGGCGCAGCGTGGACTCCAGCCACAGGCGGGTGTAGCGAAACTGCGGTGACTCGTCCGGGCGGACGGTGACGTTGGCGGGGTCGAAGACCTCGATGTCATCGAGCGCGGTGAAGAAGGTGGCGGTGGTATCGCGCACGTAGTCGCTCACCCCGCGCGCCCGGATGCGGAAGCCGTCGGTGGTGCGTGCGACGTTGCTGACCAGCCAGTGCTCGTCGCGGCAGGAGATGGTCACGCCGGGGGCGAGCTGGGAGTAGTCGGAAAGGCTCATGGAGTCCAAGGTAGCAGCGGGGATGGACCTTATTGGGCTGATTGTGGCTCAGGAGTTCGAGAAAATGAGAGCAGAAAATGCTGCAGCCAGAACTGCCGCTTCCTAGGTTGTGCGGCCGCCCAGCATCGATCCCACAGGACTTTCTCCCTGAGCGTCACCACACATGGTCATTTTGCAGTTTCAGAGTCAAATCCAAACCACAAGTTCGAGCCGTAGTAGAGACATATTGGAGTGAGATTTCCAGAGAACAAAGGCTCTTGATTTTGACCCGAAAGACGAATAAGCGATATTTATATCGTGACGTTTTCTCGTCTCCAGCAGACGCCAACAAGCGCAGACTGACTATCTACCCGAGCGAAACCATCGCTACGCCCCATGCCACCACCGGCGGCCCTTTTAGGTTTAGCAACAGGTGTCCTCTCCTTCGACCACCCATCATTGAATGATTCGATAAAACATGGCAATTGACAACTCAAACCCGTTCTACGTTCCCGAAGTTAGGAAGCAAAGCTTCCTCAAGAAACCGGTGCCCCTTTGGTCATTGGGCGCCGCGCTAATCGCAGGTCCACTGCTAACCTTCGGCGCCATCACACTCACGGATAATGGAACGACTGACGCTCGGGTAAACACCGGCGAGAATTCGTCGGCGGCTCCAGCCAACTTACACTCGACTGCACCAGGTTCGACTTCAACCGGACAGGATGATTCCCAGTCTTCGACAGACGAAGGTCAAAACATTTTTTCAGTGGGAGAATTATCTACAAACCATGGGATCCGCCTAACAGTTGACTCAGTTGAGATGGTTAACGAGCTAGAAATTAAAAAAGAAGCTCGCGATTACTACACTGATTCAGTAACTTTAACCCCAGATAACGACGGAGCTAAGTTTGTCCGAGTAAACACTTCTATAACCAATGAGAGTTTCAAAGCCCTACATTTGTCATGTGGCTTTGATGGCTACACGGTGCTTATGAATGGCCAGGGACAGGAATATACTGCTGTTGGAAATTTATACCATCTTGAAGGGAACCCTGACTGCTCCGATTCAATCGCTCCTGGATTCTCAGGGAAGGCATCGTACGTCTATGAAGTGCCGGACAACCACGAATTAGGATACTTTGTCTACACAGATCCTTCAGTCTCAGACGCTACCGAGAATCCGCCCCTTATTCGTTTGGGAGAATCCGTCTAGCGAACACTTTAGGTTCAGATAGCAGACACCTCCGCTTCACGGGGTAATAGTTAAACACAGCCCCCTTCCAATAGAGCTTTGTATAGGAACCGAGTTGGAAAGTTCCGCTGACGCACGAACGCATTAGCACACGAAAACTTGCTCCAATCTCTCCTCCACGCTTGAGCTTTTGGGGCATGCTGGAGAAGACTATTCGCTACAGAGGAGGCTCCGGTGGGTTTCAACACCAACATGCACCAACTATCGGCGCTGATGCGCAATACCGAGAACGGAGAGATTCAGCTCCCCGATTTCCAGCGAAAGTATAAGTGGGAGGACGAACGCGTCCGCCAGCTCCTCATCACTATCTTCCGTGGGCATCCGTTGGGCATCATCATGTTGCTGGAAACCGGCAATTCCTCTGTCAGGTTCAAGCCACGGCCCATCGAAAGCACCGAGGCTACTGCCACTTCCGAGCCCAAGTTCTTGCTTCTCGACGGCCAGCAACGACTGACATCGCTTACCCAAGCCCTCAAGGGTGATGGTGTTGTTCACACCAAAGACTCACGCGGCAAGCGCCTCGACCGCAGGTACTTCATCAATATCCAGAAGTCTATTGAGGATCCCTTCGAGCTGGATGAAGCAGTGATCTCGGTACCGGCTGATGGAGTTATTCGAACCAACTTTAACCGCGACATCGTTCTCGATCTCAGCAGCATGGAGAAGCAACACGAAGCGGGCTACATCCCCGTTTCGCTGCTGCTTAATCAGATGGGGCTTTTCGAATGGTTCGGCAAGCTAGGTGACACCGAGCTCATGACCGCATTCAGCGATGGGATTATCCGTCAGGTCAACGAATACAAGATTCCTGCAATTGAGCTGGACAAACAGACGGACAAGGCAGCGGTGGCCACCGTCTTCGAAAAGGTCAATGTTGGTGGACTCCCACTCAACGTTTTTGAGCTCCTCACGGCGGTGTTTGCCGGCGATGCAGAGTACTACGACAAGTACCAGCGCGATTTCCGCCTCAACGATGACTGGGTGGAGACCAAGGAGCTGTGGAAAGAACATGACGTCCTCCACAAGGTGGAGAACACTGACTTCCTCCAAGCAATCACGATGCTGACAACTCTTGAGCGAAGCAAGCACTCCTCGGTAAGCCGCAAAGTCGGCCTGTCTGCCAAGAGGGAAGACGTTCTAAAGCTTGAGTTGAACGACTACCTCACTTGGCGCGACGCCCTGCGTCAAGGATTCATCTGGGCGGCAGGCTTCCTCGCAGATCTGCACATCTATCGGTTCAGGGATGTCCCCTACCCGAAGCAATTAGTTCCGCTTGCTGCCATTGCTGTTGTTCTTGGCAAGGAAGCAGACAAACACCACGTGAAAGAAAGGATCACACAGTGGTTCTGGAGCGGAGTCTTGGGCGAGCTCTATGGCGCTGCCATTGAGACACGCTTCGTACGTGACCTCGAAGGAGTACCTGCTTGGGCGATGGGTGAAGAAACTTCCGCCCCACGCACCGTGCAGGACGCTACCTTCGCTGAATCCCGCCTTCATTCCTTGCGCACCCGCAATGCCGCTGCATACAAGGGCATCGCAGCACTCATCATGGCACAGGGCTCAACAGACTGGGTCGAGGGAAAACAATTCGGAGCATTCCAGTACAGGGACATGGCCGTAGACATCCACCATATTTTCCCTCAGGACTGGTGCAAGAAAAACGGAATTGATAACGAGCGCCGCGAGTCAATCGTCAACAAGACGACGCTGAGCGCACGCACGAATCGTGTCATCGGTGGCGTCGCACCGTCGCAATACCTATCCAAGGTTGAAAGCGAATCTGGCTTCGATGCCGACGGCGTGGACGGTGTCCTCCGCGGCCACCTCATTTCGCCCGAAGCACTGCGCAGCGATAACTTTGATGCTTTCTTCGAGCGTCGAAGGGAATCACTCTGCACACTCATTGAGGGTGCTCTGAAGAAGACGGTTCAGCGCGATGTCAGCGAAGGAAACGCTGTGGAAGACTCGTCATTCTTCGAGGAAGAAGCGCTTGAGGAGACTGCCCAGGAAGTAATTGACCCACGTTCGGAGGCCTAAGGCAAAGTTGTTTCCTCTCTGACCGACGCAGCCGGGCAACTTTCGACCAAGAGCGACGGCACCACACGTGTACAGATTGGGTAACTTGGCCGAGCGCCACTCTCAACCTCAGGACTCACGATGAATGATATTAATATTCTTCGCACTCCCCGGCTCAGTTTGTCGGCACCAACTGATGCCGACATTGACGCCATCTTTGCCATCCACTCGGACGCCCGCACCTACGAGCACCGCCCTGAACTGGCCATGAAGACCAGGGAGGAAGCCACGGAGTTGGCACACGCATGGCAAGCCAATTGGCGCGAGAATCAGCTGGGCTACTACGTGGTGTCCACGCTTGATGGCACCACTATTGGCTTCACCGGTGTGCGCCACAGCGAGGAAGCCGGTGAAGAAGTACTCAACCTCTATTACCGCTTCGCACCCGAATCGCAGGGCAAAGGCTACGCAAAAGAGGCCGCAGCCGCTGCAATTGCCAGTGCGCGCGAGCGTTTCCCGCAGCTGCCCGTCGTCGCGATCATCGACCCCACCAACGAGGCATCGATTGCCCTAGCCTTGAAGCTCGGACTTCAGCACGTCCCCGGGGCAGGTGTGCCGGGCGACTACGAGGTGTACCGGCTCGGCTGATAAAGAACCGTCTCGACGAGGCGGTTCGTATCTAGCGCCTCCAGGTAACAAGGGCGACCACGCCGAAGACGACGGTGCCGAATGCCGCAACCATCCACGCGAGCATCAACAATGCTAGAAACACATCTGAGGCACCAGCAACTGCTCCCACGATTATTGCAATCGTCAACGCAAGCAAACCTAGAGCTGAGCGCTTGAACCAGTGTGGAGACTTTCTCTCCTTGCGCGGCTGAGGGGTTTCCGGAAGTGGCTTTGCACCAGGGTCGGGTACCGGGAATGCTGCGGCAGGGGTCGGCTGCGCAGGTTCCACTGATGGTGCCGGCGCGAAGGGGGACTCTTGCTCCAGCGTCGGTTCCGCGAACCAAGATAAAGATTCATCCTGTGTGTTCTGCTCACGCTGCTGTAGCGTCTCTGCCCACGGTGATGGTTGTTGCTCAGGCGTCGACTCTGGTTGTGTCTGTGGTGTTGGCTCCCAAGGTGCATGCGACAGGCTCCAGTCTTGGAGCGGACCCGAGGCGTCGGCGGCATCCTCAAGCTCAGGTTCCGTGGTCGTCTCCGGCTCTACTGTCTCCGTAGAAGTAGTCGGCTCGTCGTCCACAATGAATGGATTATCCGCCTGCAGTCCTGAGACTGTTGCGGCCGCTATGACGTCCTTTTCTTCCTCTTCTTGGAGCAGCTGCTCCTGCGCCCATGCGGCAAAATCTTCACGCTTCACCAGTGGCTTGTTGTAGCGCACCGCAAGACTCGTCTTGCCGTCTTGAGCAGTGAGGTCATCAGTTACGAGGACATCACACCGCGTCTTCGTTACGGACTGCTTGTATACCAGACCCAATCCCGCACAGAATTCTTGAAGCACTGGTCCTTGCGGGTAAAGCTGATTGTCAATGATCGTGGAGCCACGGAATGCTACGCGGGTACCTGGGGTGAGGACGTCCGTAGCCCACGCGACATTGCTTTCTGTCTGCGGAACTTGCGAACCAGCAGCAGCTGCCGGGGCAGCCTCGGCTTCCTTCACTGGAGCAGTGGCTGGTTCCTCCGCAACTGCGCCGGTGTTCGCTACGTCGGCCTCCGCAGCGTAGGCGGGTGCTTCGAGGAACGGACCATGCTCGTACCAGTACTCAAAGTCAGCCTGCGAAATGATCGGCTTCCCGAACTCGCGAGCTGCTTGAGCTTTACGAGACATCGATGCCACGTCGCGGGCGACGAGAACATCGCACCGTGTCTTCGACATTCCCTTCTTGTATTCAAGACGGCGGATACGACAGATGCGGTCGAGACGCTCGTCGTCAGCGGGGCCGCCGAGCAGCTCGTTACGGCCGGTGAAGGCAACTCGGGTTCCCGGGACAAGGAGACTCGGGACATCCACAGTGGCGTTTTCTACTGCTGGCAGCTCCACAGTGCGGGTATCGATGCGTGCGACGCGGGCCAGGATGTCGTCGTAAAGCTCCTGCGTCCACAATCCCCTCGATACCGCCCATGCAGAGAGAAGCTCGGCGCACTCTTCCACTTCAGCAAATGAACGCGGCATCACCGTGCCACCGGACATCGCTGCCCACGCATTGTCCGAATCCGTGGCCTGTAGTTGGTCCAGGATCATCGGCGCTGTCGGTGCCCAGGAAGGAATAAGTACTGCGCCTTCGGTCTCCCGATCTGCGCGGGGAACTAGTTGTCCGCGTGACGGGGCAATCGTGTCATTCTCATAGGCAACCGCCATCGACTCACACCGGCTGACGACGTCATCCCCCTCTGGTTCAAAGCCGAAGTCCCCCACCTCGTACCCAATACCGAGGGCAACATCCATGCCTTTTTCCTGGTGGCGCACGGCACGCTCGAGCATGGCTAGGCGGTCACCGACCACGATGCCGCCTTGTGCCTGGCGGAGAAGAAGCGGCCAGAAATCTCCCAAGGTCGGTGCCATTGCGAGCCCGCCCACCGGAATGCTGTAGCGCTGCCCGAATTCTCCGAGGTCCGCCATCGGATTAATCCAGGACCCAAAGCTCGCAACCCGAGCACCGTTGTGATACACAATCGCATGAATGCGCGCGATGTGCTCACTCATGCCAAAGTTCACGCCGTTGAATGACACGAGCACCACGCGGTCCGTATTGACGCCGCTACTAACTTCGCGCCTGACGCGGCGGACAAGAGCGTTGTTAGCCCGTATATGACGAGGCTCCACCGGAGTAGAAAAGCGCAGGTGCTCCAAATCGACTGCGCGTGATAGCGCAACGTAAAACTGCCCATCGGTGGCGGTACCGCCAGCAAGGTCGATGTAGAGCTTTGGGATTGTCTTACCTTGGCTCTTATGGATGGTGATGGCCCAAGCCAAGATGACAGGGAACTGCCGAATCGTTCCGATGGTCTCACTAACCAGGCGCGAGCCATCAACTCCTGGCCGGTTAATTTCCCACGTGTGCGGGGTCAGAGTGACTACTTCCCCCGTTGCATCAATCCGCACATCGATCTCGTGCTCAGTTGCCCGCACGATTTGGCCAAAACTTCCGTTGACGAATCGGCCCTTCGGGTCGTTGATCACGGTCATGACGCGTGCGCCCTCGGCATAGTGAAGTTCGTCCTCACCGCTGAAGGAATTGGCTGGAAGTTCTCCGGTACCTTCCGCAACCGAGATGAACTTTTCTGTGGGAAGGTTAGCTAGTTTTTGTCGGTTAATCCTTGCCACCGTCGACTTACGCGACGTCAACGTCACCCAGTCATCCGGCGCATCAAAGTCGGGAGCCACCAACTGGTTCAGAATGTCCAGTGATTCTTCACCGACACTTCCCTCACGCACCTCGTTGAGAAGGTCAATAAAAGTTGGGTCGGCCTGACGCCAGACCTGGGTTAGGTTCACTTCTTCCAAGTCCAGCTGCGTGTACACCTGTGCGGAGAAGAAATAGGGACTCTCCCACACCGAGTTGAAAAGCTCGGCTTCATTCGGGGTAACGACAGGTGGCAACTGCAACAAGTCACCGACGAGTACGAGCTGTACTCCACCAAAGGGCTTCCCATTCCTGCGGATACGGCGAAGAGCTTGGTCCATCATGTCGAAGAGATCCGCACGAACCATCGAGATCTCGTCCACGACGAGAATGTCGGTTTTCTTAAGCACGTCCCATGTCACGGTGGACGGGTGCCACGCACCGCCCCTTTCTAGATCACTGGGGACCATCGATGGCCGAAAACCAAAGGCTCGGTGGATGGTGAAGCCCTCGATGTTCAACGCAGCAACACCGGTCGGTGCGGTAACGAGTACCTCCTTTTCTCCCGTGTTTTCAAGGAATTCCCGCAACAGCGTGGACTTACCGGTTCCGGCCTTACCTGAGATGAGAACGTTCCGTCCTGCGCCGACTAAATCAAGAGCATGACGAAATTCTTCAGTTAGCGTGATTGCCACGATTCCTCCGAGAGAGTGAGCGAGTCCAAGAGAGATTCAACAGAAACTAACTTATCGGAGTCTCCGGACAAGAGATAAGTTGCGCCAAACAGCTGTTCGTTGGTCCCACGGAATTCACGAACTTCCGAAATGCACTGGGCCGCTGGGCTTCGCCGGTAGCATAGGCACAGAACTCAATGCCTCCTCTAGCTACCGAACCTAGGTGACGATGTCTCTGCCTCTTAGCCCGTTTAACTGGACGACTGTTCTTCCCGTAGTTCTTGATGCGCTCAACTCACGGGGCCCTTCCACGACTAGCGAGCTGGTCCCAGTTGTTCAGGCTCTGGCTGAAAAGGATTTTCCGGACCAGGCGCAACGCCAGCTTAAGCATCGATCGGTTACCGAAGACCGAACACGATGGGCGATTTTTAACGGTCGCCACTTGGGATTCATCACGACCATAAGTCACGGCGTCTTTAGGATCACTGAAGAAGGATCGCGATGGGTGGAAACACACCCTTACCCACTGAGTAGAGAAGAAATTGCACATACTCGCAGCCGAGCTAATGAGGCCATCAAATCCAAACAGACATCAAGCGCGGATGATGAAAAAGATGAATCCTCAGATACAGGTCGGGACGCGGACTTTGCCTGGGTTCTTAGAACAGGCCGAGCTGGCGAGCGAGAGCACGCCGCGTTAGAACGCAATCAAGGGCTTCCCGGCATGGACTACGGTCCACTGACGAATTCCGCACCGACACTAGCGGATATTAAGTCGGCAATGCGTACCGAGCATCCTGAAATGAAAGCTGGAACTATTAGCAACCTTGCCGGGCAGCTCAACCGGTTTAAGAACGAAATGCAAATGGGCGATCTCGTTCTCATGCCCAGTAAGCATGAAAGAAACCGGATCTACTACGGCTACGTATCTGGCCCGTATGAATATCGCCCAGAAGCACCCGTGGAGTTCCGGCATGTCAGGCCTATTGAGTGGGCTTCCGACTACTTTTACCGAGACGACCTTGGTGAAGACCTGAAGAACTCACTCGGAGCTCTTCAAACACTGCTAAAAATCAAGCGCAACAATGCTTTCGAAAGGTTGAATTCAGTGATCGCCGGCCTTGGGGACCCTGACGCACTTTCTTCGGATGAGCACAGCGAAGCCCCCTCATTCGACTGGGTTCCTTTCTTTGGTGAGTTCGCACGCAAGCTCCTCGATTACTCGGGGGATCGAGGACCTCTGCTATCCGCACTGCGAGACGCCGCAAACCTGTCGCACAGGCCTTCCCTCTTCAAACACCTATGGACCTGGTACACCGAACAAGGAGCTGAAGAAGCAAACGACATCGATCCCTTCACGGTGCTCGGCACGTTAGCCCGACAGATCTCCGAACCAAACCGTATCGCTCTATGCTCCGCCATAAAAGAGACTTTTAACCTTGAGTCCCCAGTGCCGCGGGACTTCTCCGGACTTCCTCGCATTAATAACCTCAACTCACGTTTTGAAGCAAAGTCCGAAGACGTGGGGAACAGAAGGTTTTATGACGGAATCTGGAAACTTCTTGATGCCGCACTTGCCTACTCCTCGCAACCTTCAGCTGAAAATGCGGTTGCTTTCACGTCATCATTTGATAACGCAACAGCTGGCAGAGGCATGGTCCGATATACCATGGTCCTTTTCATGGCGTGTCCAGATGTTTTCCTGTCCTTGGACTCGGTTAACAGCCGCTTCCTCGGAAGCACAGCGGCGCTCGGGCGCAACCCCTCGACCACTGTCACGAATGGACAAGAATATCTTGACTTTATTGATGAGGTCCGGGCCTATATTGCGGATTCCGAGATAGAACCGGCAACGCTCTATGCACTGTCCTATGAAGCATGGGACCTTGCCAATGCTGCCGAAGCCGGGGAATCCATTACCGCCGCGGAAGAACCTGACGAGGATGAACGCTTCACTATCGATGATCTTCTTGAGCTGGGCTGTTTCATCCCCCGCGAAGAAATTGAACTCATGATGAATCGGCTACGTGAGAAAAAGAATCTCATTCTTCAAGGTCCTCCTGGTACCGGCAAGACGTGGGTCGCTCGTCAGCTAGCGCACATCCTGTGCGGTACAGATTCCGATGAATCCACTACTGCGGTTCAGTTCCACCCTTCAATGTCATATGAAGACTTCATTCAAGGTTTCCGACCCAGTGGAGACGGCAAACTCACACTCGCTAAAGGCCCGCTCCTCAAAGCAGTAGACAAAGCCAACGAGGATGAAACCACACCGCATGTGGTCGTCATCGAAGAGATCAACCGGGGAAACCCAGCCCAGATTTTCGGTGACATGCTCACGCTCCTTGAAGCAGACAAGCGCAACCCAGAAAATGCGTTAACCACGCTGCACTCGCCCGACGGAGAGACGATCTTCTTGCCGAAGAACCTCTACATTATCGGCACAATGAACCAAGCAGATCGGTCTTTGGCCATGCTCGACATGGCACTGCGCCGCCGCTTTGCCTTCATCACGTTGCGCCCTCAACTCAAT
The DNA here is from genome assembly GCF_037850265.1 of Corynebacterium hesseae. Lineage (NCBI taxonomy): Bacteria > Bacillati > Actinomycetota > Actinomycetes > Mycobacteriales > Corynebacteriaceae > Corynebacterium > Corynebacterium hesseae. The sequence goes on along the minus strand of NZ_CP137211.1, from coordinate 615,763 downwards.
GCTGTGTGGCGTCGCTTCTGTATAGAGCATCGCAAATGTGACGATTCGGCTCTGGTCGATATTGCCCACCGTCTCAACACTGTCAACGAACTCATCTCCGATGATTTCACGTTGGGTCCTGCGTACGAGATTGGGCATAGTTTTGTCACTCCCCTGCGCGAACTCAAGGACAGTTCTTACGCCACCACGATGTCATGGTTCGACAACGTCATTGAATCGGAGCTCAAGCCTCTTTTGACCGAGTACTGGTTCGACAACGGTTCTGCGCTGGAAAACGCTCTCCATGTCCTCCGCTAAAGAAATTCGGAATGAGGAGATACACGTTCCAATTCGGAGCGTGTGGCTACTGCAGCTTTATGCCTCACACGCCTACACCCACGGCAGCATTGTCGACGGCGACGTGGACAACCACGGCACTGAACTTGCAGAACTTGCGGTAGAAATGCTGTGTGACAGCGTCGAAAAGCGCTTGCGTCACGATCTCACCCGCGGTTTCACGATTGGGGAACGCAACCTAGCACGCGTGCGAGGCCGCATCGATACGCTGAAAACAGCCCGCGAACAGCTTTTGGAAAAGGGGCTCGTAGCCTGCCGATTCAATGAACTGACCACCGATAGTCCGGTCAATCAGTTTCTACGCACAGCACTCGAAACAGGGTTCGTTCTTATGCACGCCCAGAGCTCACCCGAGCTCGCCCAACGCTGTCGGCGGCTCTCCTCACGCCTCGCCGCTGCAGGTGTCTCTCTACCGACAACCACTCCTCAACTTCCCGCGCGTCTACTCCCCGCAGACCGAGGCGTGCTCGATATCGCGCAACTTCTCCTCGATTTTGCAATTCCTGCCAAAGACAAGACGGGGCACGCTTTTGCTCGGGCCGAAATGACTCAGTCGCAGTTGCGTGCTCTATTTGAACGCGCTCTACTAGGTGTTTTTCGCTATCATCTTTCCCCTTTAGGGTGGCGCGTCTCTGGTGCAGAGCGCCTTGCCTGGAACACCGACAGTTCTTCACCTTTTATCCCAGGAATGCTGACGGACATCATGCTCCGGTCACCAGAGGGAAAGCTAGTCACTGTGGACGCCAAGTTCACCGATCTCTTTGCTACCTCTCGTTTCACAGACGCACTCACGCTCAAGAACGGGCACATGTATCAGCTATATGCCTACTTGCGCAGTCAAGAACACCGTGGTGGGGAATGGACGCATGCCTCTGGAATGATGCTTTATGCAACCGCAGCTAGCGAAAGCGACGTTGACTTCAATCTCGACGGACACCGCATCTCCTTTCGTAGCGTGTCGCTCGATTCAACACCACGAGCTTTTCGAGAATCGGTACTGCGCTCGATCAATCTTTCTTGATTTGCGGATAGCTACACATCGCGGTTTCGGCTCAAGAAAACCTCCACACTGCTTGACTCGTGTCCTTAGCAGTAAATCTCCACTATTCCCTCAAGAGCTCCACGGCTCCAATGCCCTAACCGGGTACCGCCCATCAACGATAAAACGCTGGCACACCACCTGGGTGTCATCGTTGATGTCTAGCTCTCCGATGTATTCAACGAACTCGGGTGAGCTCCAGTACTGCTCGTGCCCGGCGCGCCAGTCGCTGGCATCGGCGTAGCCCTCGCCCTCGGCGATGGCGTGCTCGTCGCTGACGTCGGCAAGCCGGCGGACCTCGACCTCGGTGGTACGGATGACGCACACCACGTTGTCGTGTGAGTCGAGGACGGCCTCTAGGGTGCCCACATCCTCGCGCGGGTTGCGGCCGCGCGGGTGCTCAACCAGCAAGGATGACGTAGTGGTTTTGGTGCCGTCCAGGATGGCGGTGACGAGGGCGTCGCGAAGCGGGCCAGGGAAGGCGAACTCACCGCGGGGCAGTTCCGGTATAGGTTCCAAAGCGTCCTGAGTCATACGTTTACAGTACGTGGCCTGTTGAATGCTACTGACCGAGCACGTGCTTGCTTGCTGTTTTCTCCGACTGGCAGTTCGACCTGCGTGTTCGAATCATTCGCAGCGATGTCCAGCCCCAGCCCTAATGTCAACAATGCCCCTACACGGAAGGCTGGGACTCCACCTTTCTTTCCTATCACTCGGGGCCGCGCACCGCCACTTCCCATTGCCTAGCGGCGCGGCCCCTCTTTCAAACTTCAAAGCTCTTCATAAACTTCAAAGAATTCACAAAATTCATAAACTTCACAAGACTTCAAAAGCTCTTTGGGTTGGATTCGTGCAATGGGTCGTGGGAGAGCATGAGAAAATCTCCCCTTTTCTACTATTCGCGCAGAATTTTCATTCCCGCCACATTTATTCATGCGGTGTTCGGCTCGGACACGATGACCTTCGGCGTCGGTGTTGTCGCAGTGGCGGAGGGAGGGACGTCGGCAAGCGCGGCGCGGAACCGCACTATGTGGCAGCCTGTGCCGTGTGAATAAACGCGGATAATAGTATGCACGCAGCCGCAAAACCTGCACCTACGTGGGCTTTCTTCGGCTCGCGGGAGCTTGAAAAAGCTCGAACTTTTCTTAGAATTGTCGTCTAGTTCACATATCACCACCCCGGGTGTCGCTGCTCACCACGCAACTGGATGGCACAGCACACCCCGCCAAGAAAGGTTCACGCACATGACAACTCCCCCGCTGGGCGTTTGGTCCGAAGTTGGCAAGCTCCACCAGGTCATGGTGTGCGCGCCAGGGCTCGCGCACGAGCGGCTGACCCCCAGCAATTGCGGGGAGCTGCTTTTCGACGACGTCCTCTGGGTCGACGAAGCCAAGAAGCATCACGCGGAGTTCGTCGCCAAGCTGCGCAGCTACGGCGTCGAGGTGCTGGAGATGCACACGCTCCTGGAGGAAACCCTAGCCACCCCGGGCGGGCGCGATTTCATCCTGGACTTCAAGCTGCTAGACAAGAACGTTGGTGTCGGCATCGGCGGCGAGCTGCGCCACTGGTTCGAGGACATGTCTAATAAACGCCTGGCGGAGCTCCTCATCGGCGGGCTACCCTTCGCCGAAATCCCGGAAGGCCTGGGCCACGGAACTATCGACGCCATGCGAGAGGTCTACGGGCCTTCCGCTTTTGCGCTGCGCCCGCTGCCCAACACTCAGTACTCGCGGGATAACTCGGCGTGGATTTATGGCGGGGTCTCACTCAACCCCATGCGGATGCCGGCGCGCCACCAGGAAACGCTGCTGACCAGAGCGATTTATAACTACCACCCGCGGTTTGCGCAGGCGGATTTTCAGTTCTGGTACGGCAACACCGATGAGGAGCCAGGCCTGGCTTCCCTGGAGGGCGGGGACATCATGCCGATTGGCAAGGGCATCGTCCTCGTCGGCATGGGTGAGCGCACCACCTGGCAGGGAGTGAGCCAGCTGGCCATGCGCCTGTTTCAGGAAGGAGCGGCCGAGAAGATCATCATCGCCGCCATGGCCGCCGACCGCGCCTCGATGCACCTCGACACCGTCCTGACCTTCCTGGATGCGGATAAAGTCACCGCCTACCCCAAGGTCGTGGACACTATCCGGCCCATCGTCTTGCACCCTTCGACGAACACGGCGCCTTTCGACGTCGAACTGCCCACCCAGTCTTTCCTCGAGGTCGTCGCCAAGGCGCTTGGCGTCGGGAGTCTGCAGGTGGTGGAAACCGGTGGGGACACCTATGCCGCCGCCCGCGAGCAGTGGGATGACGCCAATAACGTCGTGGCCATTGAACCGGGCGTGGTGGTGGCCTATGACCGCAACAAGCACACCAATAAAAAGCTGCGAGCCGCCGGCATCGAGGTAGTAGAGATCGGCTCTGCAGAGCTAGGCCGTGGCCGCGGCGGTGGGCACTGCATGACCTGCCCGATTGTTCGCGATGCCGTCGAATACTGACAGGGCTTGATCACTAACAGCCCGATGGGAATATAATTTCCCATCGGTCAATGCTCACACCACCCTACACGTGGGAGGGAGGGCGGGCCGCGGGGTTTGCCACCGTTAGAGTCGTCGCAGCGGTGGAGGGATAAGGCGCCGGCAAGCTCCGGCAGGTGATGGTGTGCACGCCGAGGCTCCCACATGAGCGCCTCGAGCTACTACCAGATACTCACTCAAAGCTCTGAGGCCCCCTCAATTCCTCCGTCGCAGAAACGATATGTAGAAGACCCCCGGTAAACTGGCCCTTCCGGTTTTAGAGTGCGTTGATTTTGTCCTGTAGTTGTCCGGAGTGGATTAGGCATCGCAAGATGTAGTGGTTGAGGTTTTTAAATCCTAGGGCGATGCCGCGTAGGTGTTCGAGTCTGCCGTTGATTGCCTCAACGGGGCCGTTGGATGCGCCGATATCAAAGTAGGCGAGCACATCTTTGCGTCGACGCCACAGGGTGCGTCCCAGTTGGGCGAGCTCTTCTAAGCCTTTTGGTAGTCCTTTACGCAGGGTGTGGATGATGCGTTCCATGAGCTTTTTGCCTTCCGATTTCTTCGGATGCGCGTACGCTGCGATCATGTCTTGGTAGAGCAGCCACGTTACTTCTAGGGCCACGTAGTCGTCATCGGTGGCCCACAGCATTTCTAAGCGTTGCTTTTGCCGCTCGGTGAGGTAGTTCGTCCTGGTCAACAGGGTGCGCCGGTGCTTGTACAGCGGGTCATCTTTGCGTCCGCGGCGCCCGGTGGTCTCACGTTGGAGTCTTTGTCGGCAACTGGTGAGCTTGTCGGCTGCTAGATGCACCACATGGAAAGGGTCCATGACTTTGTCCGCCTGTGGTAGTTGCTCTTCGACTGCGGTGGCATAACCGGTGAACCCATCCATGGTCACCACCTGTATCTGCTCCCGGAAGCTGGGGGCACGCTCTTTAAGCCACCCGCTGAGCACGTCGGCGGATCTGCCCGGTCGCATGTCTAACAAACGAGCAGGACCACGCCCGTCTACCAGCGGGGTGAGGTCAACGAGTATGGTCACCAGGTTTGATGCCTGGCCTGGTTTGCGGGTGTGTTTCCATACATGTTCATCGACTCCAAGGATACGAACCCCGTCTAGGTGACAGGGGTCGCCGTAGACAAGCTGGCGGCAGGCATCCAGTGCGACCTGATTGACCAGATCCCAGCCCACACCGAGTGCTTTGGCGGTAGCCGACACACTCATCCGGTCAATAGCAAGGCGCTGCAAGATCCAGCGGGTGACCCGGTAAGTGAGCTTGGCACCGTCATCTGCGCAGGTTAAAGATTCTTGGAAGATCTTCCTCTTACATGAGGCGGCTGTGCACAGGAACCTGGGGACTGTTACATGCAACCTGGTGGGGAATCCGACGACAGGAAGATCAACGAGTCGACGGGTGGTGTGGTCGCGCAGCTTTCCTGGCTGTCCGCAGTCCGGGCACACGCCGATAACGGCTACTGGCGTGGCCTCAATGATGGTCAACGCTCCGGCATCAGCGGCACCGGTGATAGCAAGTCCGATTTCCGCGGTACGGCAGATAGTGTCAGCAACGAGGTTTCCAGTAGGCTTCACAGTACGGGTCCCTGGTGGGTGTAGATGGTTGTGTAGGAACTTTCATCTTCACACCAGGGACCCCTACATGTTGTGGTGACCCGCTGAACCCGTCGTTTTCTACCTCACCCCGCTACGCACCCCGAAACCGGAAGAGCCGGTAAACTTGTATCACGGTTCTGCTGTGCTGGAAGAAGCAAAGCTCAAACAGCGGAGAAGACAACAACATCCTTGTCTGGCATAGTTTCCCAGACAAGGATGTCAAGAACTGCGGTAGCCTTACTTACTGCTAATGAGAGCCTTACCCAATACAGACGGAATTTGAGGATTGAGCCTTAGCTCTAGCCCTCCAATCTCCGGCAGCTCCTCCACCACCGGCGGACGGCGCAATTCATTCTCTATTATGGAGGACAACGTCTGGACCATATTACGCGTTGACGTGTCTGCCCACAGGGTGCCGAGATTCTTGTTGATCGGCACACCCAAAACTCGTTGAAATTTTTTAAACGCTTCTTCGCGTGCTTGATCGTTTCGCTGCTGGAATTCCACCTTGCGTTGTTCTGCACGCTGCTCCCAAGCCTCAATTGCGGCCTGGTTCTGTTGCTCGACTTCCCGGCGCTTCTGCCGCATGTTTCGTCTAAGAAATGCAATGACGAAGGGGAGAATAAAAGCGACGACAAGCGCCAAACCTAAGACCGTCATTGTAAATCCTGTAACTTTATCCACAGCCTGATCGGATTGACTTTCCCTGTCACGGGCGATTTCCAGCACGCTCGTTCTCGTCGAGCAGTATCGCTCCACACCAGCGGAGTCTTGAGGAAATGCTGCCAGATCAAGTTCGACCCCCTTTGAGGAAGCTCGGTCTAGGTCTTCTTGCATGGTCTCGGCCGTACAGCCCTCATCTAGCAACATTTGAGCTTCAGCTGCATCATAAAATTCAGGAATAAGATTTTCCTGATTCTCCACAAACTCAGGATATTCTTCGACCAGTGCATCAAATCGGCTCTGTACATCGCCCTCGATCGAAACCTGCGAAACGGCTCCACCAATTCCGATGATAACCGGCATAAGAATTGCAGCCAAGATAAGGATCACCACAGACGGGCCAACAATCATGGCGAATCCTGCAACCCCCTCAGGGATCCTTTGCCTTGGCAACTCCTTGTCTACCGGCGGCTCCTCCACCCCAGGGGGATCAATAAACACACCCGTTTTAAGGGCATCAGACCGCCAATGCTGTTCCTTCCATTGCGGAAATTCTTGGACAACATCCACCATTCTTGCCGACACTACGCGTAGCCATGCATTGGATAGGTTCTCAAAATTTTCAAGATACTTCTTCGCTTGCGGTCTATAGTTGTAGTAATATTCCCGACCTACACCATCGCGCCATTGAGCAAAGTTAATATGCTTGAGATCCTCAAGCTGCTCTTCATTTTTACGCGCGAAAGCATTAATTGACTTATCAATCGTCCGTAACTCACCCACAATCTTTCGAGTCTGCTCTCGCTGAGCCTCAATAGACTCCTCCAACAGGCGGTGCGTAGTTTTCTGGTCACGGTGGTTCAGCGCAGCGGCGGATGCTGCAATAGCATTGCCGAGATTTGTTGCACGAAGTTGTTTCTGTGCGGTGTCCTTGAGTTGATTAACGCTTGACGTCATATCGCGATACCGACGCGACATCTGACTGCGTGTTGCCATGTGCTTCCATTCCTTTTGGGTATCAATACGCACTCGGCGTAATGAATTTCCACACACCTGTTGTAAGTACGCACGATTAACTTTAACCCTAATGTCAAAGATGCTCCTACACAGAAGGGGGCTAGAAATCCGCCCTTCTCCCCCATCACTCTGGGGCCGCACCGCCACTTCCCACTATTTAGCGGCGCGACCCCTCTCTCAAACTTCAAAGCTCTTCATAAACCTCACAAACTTCAAAGAATTCAAAAACTTCATAAACTTCACAAGACTTCAAAAGTACGACAGCCTGGAGTCTGACTAAAAGCCTTCGCCTCCTTGAGGAAATTTCCTCCCCTTTCGCCGAAGACTTTGAACCCCCCCGCAACGACACCCCCACTCCCACCCCCGTGCGCTGCACGCCACGCCTACCCCCGCACCCCGATCCCTAATATTCGCGCAGCCAGTTTCCACCCCACCCAAAGTTATGCATCCGTCTCACCGTCGGTCTGCGGTCTCCGCCACCGCTAGGGTCGTCGCAGTGGTGAGGGATGGGGGCGTCGGCAAGCCCAGCAAGAGTGCGCCCACTCCCCCACCGCAATACATGAATAAAAGTGAATAATATTATGCAGAGCGCCGTAAAACCTCCATCTACGTGGGCTTTCTTTCACCCACGCGAGGCTTGAAAAAATATTCGGCGTCCATAAACTTGTCACGCAGTTCACAGACCAATAGTTCCGGTGAACCAGTTCACCACGTTGCAGGATGGCGCCATGCACGCGCCAAGAAAGGTTTCAGAAACATGGCAGCTTCCCCGTTAGGAGTCTGGTCCGAGGTCGGCAAACTCCACCAAGTCATGGTGTGCGCACCCGGGCTCGCGCACGAGCGGCTCACCCCCAGTAACTGCGCTGAGCTGCTTTTCGACGACGTCCTCTGGGTCGACGAAGCCAAGAAACACCATGCGGAGTTCGTCGCCGAGCTGCGCAGCTACGGCGTCGAAGTGTTAGATATGCACACGCTTTTAGAGGAAACTCTGGACACTCCGGGCGGGCGTGATTTCATCCTCGATTACAAGCTCCTCGATAGGAATGTGGGTGCGGGCATTGGCGGCGAGCTGCGTCACTGGTTCAATGAGATGCCCACTGCACGCCTGGCCGAACTCCTCATTGGCGGACTACCCTTCGCCGAAATCCCGAAGGGCCTGGGCCACGGCACCATCGATGCCATGCGTGAGGTCTACGGCCCTTCCGCTTTTGCGCTGCGCCCGCTGCCCAATACGCAGTACGCGCGGGACAATTCGGCGTGGATCTATGGCGGCGTGTCCCTTAACCCCATGCGTATGCCAGCGCGCCACCAGGAAACGCTGATCACCCGCGCTATTTATAACTATCACCCGCGGTTTGCGCAGGCAGACTTCAAGTTCTGGTACGGCAACACCGATGAGGAGCCGGGGCTTGCGGCACTGGAAGGCGGTGACATCATGCCGATTGGCAAGGGCATCGTACTGGTAGGCATGGGTGAGCGCACCACCTGGCAGGGCGTGAGTCAGCTGGCCATGCGCCTATTTGAGGAAGGCGCCGCCACCAAGGTCATCATTGCGGCCATGGCCAAGGAGCGCGCCTCCATGCACCTCGACACCGTGCTTACGTTCCTTGACGCCGACAAGGTCACCGCCTACCCCAAGGTGGTAGACACCATCCGGCCGATAGTCTTGCATCCTTCGACGAGCACGGCGCCTTTCGACGTCGAACTGCCCACCGAGTCCTTCCTCGAGGTCGTCGCCAAGGCGCTGGGCATTGACGCCTTCGAGGTCATCGAAACAGGCGGCGATACCTATGCTGCCGCCCGCGAGCAGTGGGACGATGCCAATAATGTCGTGGCTATCGAACCCGGCGTGGTGGTGGCCTATGACCGCAACAAACACACCAACGCCAAGTTGCGTGCCGCCGGCATTGAGGTAGTGGAGATCGGATCGGCAGAGCTGGGGCGCGGCCGAGGAGGCGGGCACTGTATGACCTGCCCAATTGTCCGCGAGGCCGTCGATTACTAGAAAGAATTTTATGACTTCGTCCAAAGCCGACACCACTGCACATACCACCGACTTGGGGGATTCCACACAACCTGCGAGCACACCACCGAAGTCCGAAGGCACGGCGCTGAGTTGGGTTCTTGCGCTTTTTGGCACCGCGATGGGTGCCGGAATCCTCTTTCTGCCGCTACAGGCAGGAGCCTTTGGCTTCTGGCCGCTCGCCTTCGCCACGGTGATCATTTTCCCTTTGGTGTATTTCTCCCACCGCACTTATGCCCGCATTGTCGCCGGTGCACCCACCCAGGACTACGGGCTGGACATCTTGGAACTGGTGCGCAAGTACCTTGGACGCAACACAGGTTTGTTCGTGGCATTGATGTACTCCCTGGCCAACATCCCCACGGTGTTCATCTATGCCATCTCCGTAACAAATGCTATTGATAGCTTCATTGTTAACCAGCTCCATGGACCTTCCATCAACCGCTGGGTGCTTTCGGTGCTGTGCGTGGGCACCCTCACCGGCATTTTCGCCATCGGGCGCAAACCCATGCTCTGGTTGGCACAAATTCTGGTTTATCCGCTCATCATTTCGCTTGCAGCAACGTCGATCTACCTCATCCCCCAGTGGGATTTTCATTCCTTCCTGGACGTGGACTACAAAGACGGAAGCTGGCCGAATATCTTGCTCGGCGCCGTTCTTATTCTCCCCGTACTGGCTTTCTCCTTCTCCCACATGGCGGCGCTATCGCAAATGTCAGTGGACATGCAATCCACTTACGGCAAGAACACCGAAAAACGAGTCTCGCGCATTGAGCTCTACACGGCCGCGCTGCTGGTCATCTTCACCATGTTCTTTGTCTGGTCATGCGTCTTGGCGCTGGGGGCTGACGGTATGCGGGAGGCTTCCGAGCAAAACATTCCGGTGTTGTCCTACTTTGCCAATGTCACCGGAGTTCACGCGCTGGCCGTGTTGGCACCGTTAATCGTCATCTTCGCCATCGTGACCTCCTACTTTGGAACAATGCTCGGCGCAGAAGAAGGTACCTCCTACATGGTTCGCCTACTGGCTCCGCGCACAGCAAACCGGCTCAACCGACGTACATTGCTCACCATTGTCTACGTCTTCATTTTCATCACCGGCACTATGGTCTCCGTGTTTAATCCACCGATTCTCAACCTCATCTACCTGGTGGGCGGCGTGTTTGATGCAATTCTCATCTTCTTGCTGCCGGTGTACATGTTCCACAAGGTCAAGGAGTACAAGAAATTCCGGAATGACCCATGGAATTACTTCGTCTTTGCCCTGGGTTCAGTCATTTTGGGCATTACCATCTGGGACCTGTTCTAAGAACAAAAGCCGCCTCCCCGGCGTGTGACTACCCTCCATATTGGGTAATCAAAAGTTTGTGAACGAAGGGTCAAAAGGCTGGAAGAAGGTTACTTTACGCCCCTAACTTTCCCGAAAATGATTGTCCGCGACCATTGCCGGACTACCCAGCACCTCCTAAGATGTACCCAGATTTTATGAATCTTTCTTTACTCTTTAACAAAATATAAGGACGGTACACAGGTGCTCATTAAGGGACTGCGTGCGCTTGCACCGCTGGCGGCAGCCGCGGCCTTCATCACCCCTGCGGCACAGGCGGCCAACATCCCGCCCATGCCGCAGGCCTACCCCATCACCAACCTCTACAAGAGCTGCAGCGCAGCAGGTGAAGACAACGCCACTCCCGAGTGGCACTTCGCAGAGACCGGCCGCCGCTACTTGAGCGACGGCACCCTGCAGTTTAAGAACACCACGAACCAGGAGGTGCCGTACACCGCCTCCGTGGAAACGGGCACCAACCACAAGATTGAGGCCAACTCCAAGGCCGCTATGCCTTCCGGGTGGGACACCACCGCCAAGTCCGACATCGGACTGAAGCTGAGCAACGGCTGGCAGGAGAAGGAAACCTTCGGCCCCGTCACCCTGAAGCCGGGCGAATCCTTCCGCGTGGAATACGGCGTGGTGGAAAAGGACTTCATCTCCATGTTCGTCGGCTGCAACGACGACCGCCTGGAGAACATGCCCGGCGCCAACGTCATCCGCGGCAAGGGCCCGGCTGAGCGCTATGCCTTTGCCTACATCATCAAGGCGGATGGTTCGATTTCGGACCTCGCCATGGAGATTCCTTCCCGCTCCCCGGGCGCGAACTCCAAGCCCATCGAAGGCAACTACACCTCCGTGTCCGGCCCCAGCCTGGAGAAGATCGCGGACCCAAAGAAGGATGAAATCATGCAGCCTTCCGAGGACCTGCAGCGCGACCCATCCTGGCCCAAGGAAGGCGAGACCTGCGAAGGCCGCGATAGCTCCTGGTACCCGCTGGACATCACTGCGGTGAAGCCGACCTTCCGCAAGCCGGGCTACTCCACGGACTTCCTCAACTGGTCCAAGGGTGACTACGAGTACGCGCCGGTCACCGACTTCGTCGTCGGCGCCGAGCACGCACCGTACACCAACTGGCAGGGCAACCGCGGCGATATCCCGAAGGGCTGGCTGGAGTCCGTTGGCGCGGTCAAGCGCGCCTACATGCCGGTAGGAACCGAGCTGCAGCACATCGACCTGGCCCCTGGTGAGCGCGTCCGCGTGGAGTACGGCACCACCATGACCCGCATCAACTACCGCGAAATCCACTGCGGTAAGGACGGAAAGTACAGCCTGACCTCCAACTACAAGCAGACCACCGCTCCCAGCGGTTTCTGGGCGGAGGCCACCATCACGGGCAAGGACGGCTCCACCCGCACCGAGGACGTCACCCCGGACGAGTACCGCGAACTCCCAGTCCCGACCCAGACCATCTACTAATCCCCCCTTTACTTCCCAAGGAGAATTCACCATGTTCAAGACCAAGATTGCTTCCACCACCGCTGCCGTGGCCATCGCTTGCGGCCTGATCGCTACCCCGGCTGCTAACGCCCTCCCGGCACGTGACCTGGGCCCGGCCAACCCGACCACCATCGGTGAGCACTGCACCAACCCGGGGGACACCGGCCAGACCGTTAAGATCAAGCGCACCTACTTCGACGGCTCCGCCGGCTCTTGGACCGTGTCCAACTACAACGACGAGCCGCTGCCGGTCACCCGCTCCATCAAGGAAACCAAGACCAAGACCTGGAACGTTTCCGCCGGCGTTGACTTCAAGCTTCTGGATCTGATCAACTTCACCTTCTCCTCCAGCTACACCGACTCCCAGTCCTACGAGGTGGGCGAGCAGGTCGGCCCGTACAACATTGCTCCGGGCAAGACCGCCGTCATGCGCGCCGGCTGGGTTGTCTCCGACTTCGAGGGTCAGAAGACCATCTGCGGTTCCGATAACACCTGGCAGGCCAACGGTGGCACCTTCACCGCTACCCTGCCGAAGGAGCGCCACGTGGAGGTCTCCACCCGCGACAACAACGATTGGGGCTAAGACGTGCTGAAGAAGTCCATCGCGAGCGCCTTCGCCGCGCTCAGCCTATTGGCGGCCGCTCCTGTGGCCCACGCCGCTGACTTCGGCGGGGACTTCGAGCTGCCGCAGCGCTGGAATGATGATTTCAAGCCGGGCACGCACTGCTCGACGCCCGGTGAGAACGGCACCTACGTCACCGCCACCCGCCGGTGGTTCAAGCAGACTGATGCCGCTAGTGTGGCCAACCGCAATGATGAGCCCGTGCCGGTCAGCCACACCGTGACCCAGGCCCGCACGCAGACCATCGAGGTCTCCGGTTCCATCAAGGGCGAGGGCGAGCTGGCCAAGGTCCTGACCCAGACCTACGGTTTCAACTACGTGCACGAGCAGCACTGGAAGCTGAACCAGGAGGTTGGCCCGTACACGCTGCCGGCGAACTCCCAGGGCAAGCTGGTGTGGGGCTTTACCATGCTCGACACCGACGGCCAGGACGTGCGTTGCAACACCGACCAGGAATGGGAGGCTGTGGGCAAGCCCTACTCCGCCACCGTTCCGGAGGCGCGCTACTCTGAGCTGCAGCTTGGCGACGCCCCCGTCTGGGACTAGCTCACCTCCCCAGGCCCCACAGAAGAGGGCACCCCAAGCCGTTTCACGACGGCTGCGGGTGCCCTCTTTTTGGCGTTCCACAGCGCGATCAAACGGCAGCGCGAGCATTGCAGAACAGCAATGAGAACCTTGCAGAACCGCAACGAGAGCATTGCAGAACCGCAATGAACACCTTGCAGAACCGCAACACCGCAGGTAGATTGACTGCCATGACTGATTCTTTTCTACATAGAAACGCACAAGATCTGGCGGAAGAAGTTCTGTCGGATACACCTGTGCTGACTATTTCCGGCGCGCGCCAAGTAGGAAAGAGTACCCTTGTCCATCAATTACTCGAAGGTAGAGAACACAGGTTCTTTAACCTTGATGAGAGCGCTTCGCTGGCCTCTGCACAAGCGGACCCAGACGGCTTTGTCAGACAGCTCCCCGAGGGCACACTAGCCATTGATGAAATTCAGCGCGCACCAGAGCTGTTTCGCGCGATTAAAGGCGCACTCGAAAAAGATCGACGGCCGGGGCGTTTTATCCTTACCGGATCATCCAACCTCCTCAGCCTCACAGGAGCCGAAGAATCTCTCGCTGGCCGCGCAGAAACTATTCGCCTTCACGGCCTCAGCGTGGGCGAACGTTTAGGTATCCACGAAGACTTTGCAGGCCGAATATGGTCATTAAAAGATGCAGGCGTACAACCCGCATCCACCCTTTCCCGGGCTGACTACTTCCAGCTCTTCTGCACGCCGAGTTTTCCAGGACTTAGGGATTCTGGTCGGCGACGGCAACACCGGTGGTTCGCTGCTTATATTGAGCGAGTCTTGTCAAAAGACGCTGCCGAGCTCTACGGCATTCAATTCCCTGACCGCTTACACAATCTTCTCGCCAAGTTTGCTGCACAAGGCACCGCGGAACTTGTAGCGGCGCACATTGGGCGTGCACTCGACATTCCCGAACGCTCAGTCCCCACCTATGTAACTGCGCTGAGTGATGTCTTTTTGATTAACCAATTACCATCATGGGGAACAAATCTTGAGAAGCGAGCTATCTCTAAGCCCAAGGTCTTCCTTTCAGATACCGCGCTTGCTACAAGCCTGGCAGGCCTCGAGCCAGAGGCATTGGAGATGAACATTTCCAGCACGCTTAGCGGCGGGATCTGCGAAGCCTTCGTTGCCAACGAGCTTCTGAAGCAGAAGGCATGGTCATCGGTTGATTATCGCCTCTTCCACTTTCGGACCTCTACCGGCAAAGAGGTTGACCTTGTGCTGGAATCACGATCCCGGGACGTTGTTGGCGTGGAAGTCAAAGCCGCGATGTCGATCCAGCCGAAGGACTTTGCTGGCCTGCGCTATCTTCAGCAGGTAGCTGGTGATTCTTTCCGCGCAGGAATTGTCTTGTACACGGGCAAGGACGTCCTGCCAATGGGTGAAAACCTCTGGGCAATGCCAATTTCGACGCTCTGGCACGGCTAAGTCCGCGACAACGAACGGCCCCCCACGCACCATGAGGCTCACGGATATACTGCATCCATGTCTCACCGCATCTTTTCCATACCCTTCGCCGATATTTATCCGCACTACGTTAAGAAGGTAGAGCGCAAAGGCAGGACTGTCGGCGAGCTTCACGAAGTCATCACTTGGCTTACCGACTACTCGGTTGAGGAGCTGGAACGGGTCCGGGAGCAAAAGGTCACCCTCGAGGATTTCTTCGAGCAGGCCCCGCACCTGAACCCATCCCGCTCCCTCATCACTGGCAGCATCTGCGGGCATCGTGTCCAAGACATCGATGACCCACTGATGCAGAATATTCGGTACATGGACAAGCTCGTTGACGAGCTAGCCAAAGGAAAGGCCATGGAGAAAATCCTTCGCGGCTAGCTTTCATCAACTGCGCCCTTCAAAGCTTCGAGCTTTAAGCCACAAAGGGATACGGCGGCGCGGTCTTCTCACGGAAGAAGTAGCGCGCATGCGTGTGCCGAACGGACTCTAAGTTCTTAGCACCAATCGCCACAATCTCGACATCAGGATCCTTATTTACTTGATCCAGTCTATGACGAGCGCGGGTTCCCTCTATCAGGGAATCATACTCAGTCACTTCCAGTGCACCTGTCGGTCGATGGTATTTAATCAGATAGGCTGGCATCGGCTTATTCTCCCTCCATGTCACGTTGAACTCGACGTTCTTCGAATTCATGGATTAATTTATCTAGCATCTTATACATGTTCCGCCGCAATTGACGCGCCTCTTTTTGGGTTGCGCCAACAGGCAGGCTTCCTTCGAAAGGCTCGGTAAGAATATCTACGAGCTTTTCCACCCTGTTTACGACTTCGGATACCTCATGTAAAGCACGGATCTCAATCTCAAATTCTGCCGGAATTCTTCCTCCGAATTCGAGGTATCGGATTTCCCTTCCATACAAGTCTCCTGCCATTTCATAAAGGTTTGCCCACTGCGACTGAAGCGCGGTTCGTAGCTGAAATTCTGCACGTCCGGCCTCTGACATCACGTGTAAGTGCACCGCGCGATACCCCGAGTGCGGTTCCTCTCGCATGTCCCGAAGAACCACTTTCCTCGCGCCAGCCTTCACAAGCTCTCGCGAAAGAAGCTTCGCAAGTACAGTTTGTTCTTTTAGAGTCACATCGACGTCCATCCGTACGCCAGATACATCCTGAATATTCTCTAAAGGGAAGCTCGGCATTCGACTCAATTTCTCTCTCAACGTGTCTCTCGTTTTTACGCGAGAACTCAAGAAATACCTGTCTGAATCTGGCTCCACGATAGAGTCTGCAGTCATCGTCAACTGATTATCAAGCTGTGCCATAGTCTTGCTCGCTTCCTGAATTATCGATTCACACAGAGCTGATTGCTGGTCCAAGAACAGCCCAAGCTGTTCCTCATCAATCGGTTCCCCATTGCGCAACGCACTACCTATTCGATGTACTTGTCTCTTACTAAATGTCGTCGGCTTGTTTTCCAAGAACTCCACAGTTCCCCCTTCTTCGTTAGTGACAACCCCCAAAGACGAAGAGCATTGCCAGCAATTTCAGACACCCACACATCCCCCACCCCTTGGATGCCTGCCCTAAAGACTACGAGGGCGACCGGACACCAACACCACAATTTCGCATATACGTTCGACGTTTGCGTTGAACCGCACATCCCACCTTCAGCTTTGCCATACTTGACGCATGACCACGCTAGAAACTTGTTCCAGCGCCTGGGCGAAAGCAATTATGGCCGCACTCGAGCGCGAATTCCCCGCCGCGATGCACCACACGAGCGCTTCCACAGAAGACTGCGACGTGCGCCCGCGCGAGCTGCACCCCAGTTTTTACGGTTGTTTCGACTGGCACTCCAGCGTCCACATGCAGTACTCAGGCGCGCTACTAAACAAGATTCTCGGGCCCGAGTCTCCGAAAGAACTTGCCGAGCTTCTCGACGATCGCCTCAGCGCAGAAGCCCTCACCACGGAATACAACTACCTACTCGCCCACCCCGGATATGAAATGCCCTATGGGCGCGCCTGGCTGCTGCAGCTCGCCTCCGTTCGGCCTGGCGAAGCGATGGACAAGCTCGTAGAGCTAACCGCACAGCACTGCCACGACTGGCTTGAATCACTCAACCAACCGGTGCGCCACGGCATGCATTCCAATACAGCCTTCAACCTTTTCCTCATCCTCGAGGCCGCGGAGAAACTCGGGCTGGATTCACTGGCGAGCTCGGTGCGCGAGGCTGCTGTCCGCCTTTTCGGCGAAGACCGCGACTACCCGCTCGAATGGGAGCTGTCCGGGCACGATTTCCTGTCCAACGGGCTATCGGAGGCCCTACTCATGTCGCGCGTGCTGCCGGACTTCCCACACTGGTTCGACGGCTTTCTTCCCCACCGCACCGAAGCACTGGAATTTCTCACACAAATCCCAGAGGTGCTTGACCCAACCGATGGCCGCCTGGCCCACCTCTACGGCCTAGCGCTAACCAGAGCATGGATGCTCGTTGAACTCGCCGAGCATTTCGACGCCTCCGTCCTACCACGCGCCCAAGCACTAGCAGCCAGCGCGCAAACGCAGCTTGTCGACGGCCACTTCATGTCCACCCACTGGCTCATCACCTACGCGTTGCACTTTCAGCTCGCTGCCGACGGAAGGCATTAGCCAACGGCTTCCCTCATCGCCAGCCATCCAGGCCGAGAGTTCAGGCGGCATTTTATGCCCGCTCCTGCCGCCATAGTGAGCGCATACGGAATAGTTACTTAGCGAGTAGTACTGTAACTTTCTAATTATCGTTCTCTTCAGGAGCTCACTATGGATTCTCGCTACTCGACACAGCGCGATAGCTATCGCCTGCCAGAAGAAGGAATCCGTATTGATCTGCGCGCCGAGCGTGCTCGCCGGCGAGGCTCTACTCACGACCACGAGAGCACTGCCCCTGAGCGCCCTTCCTACCGCCCGCGACGCCGCCCCAGCCAAGAACGCCTAGCTTCGTCCCCGTCGACAACTTCCCCTTCCCGTCGATCCGCTTCAACGTCGGCGCCTGCCCAACAAACGCCATCCCAACAAGCGCCGACCCAACAAGCGCCGACCCGAACGACGCCGAAGAAGACGACAACCCCTGCGCCACGGCGGAAATCACCGCGCCCTCGCACGCCCATCAGCCGTCGCGGGTTGGGAGTTCTCCTTATTTTGGCGATGGTTCTCGTCGGCATCGTCGCCGCGCTCCAGTTCAATAAGGAGCCAGACGCGCCCGCGCCACAACCAACCGATGTGGTTGCGGAACCCGCCGCCGTCATCGAGCCCTCCCCAGCGGTGGAGATGTACATCCCGACAATTGATGTGCGCGCAGAGTTTGAAGAAGGCTCCTGTCGAATCAAAGACAATAAGATCAACCCCGACTCGATGAATAAGGCTTGTACCTACACCGCGGAGGATAAACCCTATTCGCTCCCTGGTACGGATGCGCAGGACGTCGTGGTGGTCGCCGGACATACCGGTGCGGGAGTACCAGCGGTGTTCAATAACCTCTATGACGGTAGCGCCGACGAGCACAAAGCCTCTGTGGGCGACAAGTTGTACCTGCGCACACAGAACTCCGGCGAGCAATGGCTGGTATACACCGCAACAGATCTGCACGATCCGTCGAAGGACGGCCTTGAGCAGGACGAGAGCATCTGGGGCACCGATGCCCAACCCGGTCGCCTTCTCACTATCAGCTGCATCCAGCCGGCCAACCCTTTGGCTGCCGCGGTGCGCAATGCCGTGGTGGGATGGCAGTTTGAGGGCGTAACCGAAGCTCCTGACCCCGCCGCAGCACAGAGCTAAGCCTGGTGCAGCATCCCCCGTTCAGGGGGATTTCCGCCACTACGCGCAGTTATCGAACATTTTCGCAGCTCAACAGACAACACCGTTCTTATCCTTGCAGGTTAACACGCCTTGTAGCGCCGCCCGTGAGGACCTCAACCCACCGAACATGCCACCCGTTTGGCACGAAAAGCATCCGCCATGTTACGGAGCGAAATTTCGAAACCCTTGTGATTAATGTGAAAGTTGTGGCTATTGTGGTTCACGTCGGGTTGAATCCCTCTCACATACCTCACAAACCCCACAAGGAGAAGCTTATGAAGCGCATCAACCGCACCCTGACCGCAGCCGTTCTGGCCGGTTCCCTCGCACTGGGCGGCACCGCCGTTGCCTCTGCCCAGATCCCGGCTCCGGCTGAACTCACGGTCGATGGCGTCACCTACCAGAAGCAGGCCGACGGTAGCTACCAGCACCGCAACGAGAACGGCGAGTTGGACGGAACCACCAAACTGACCGCAGAGCAGGCACAGTGGGCTTGGGAGCAGCAGCAGGCTCAGGCGGCTGACGCCGAAGCACCCGAGGAAGATGCACCGACCACCACCAGCGTGATGGCCCCGGACATGGACATGGCAGCCACCGGCGAGGCTACCGCACCGTCTTCCGTTGACTACCCGATCAACGGCGAGTCCGAGGCTGAGCCGACCAGCACCGAGTTCGACAAGAAGCAGCTGGCCTGGCTGGCCCTGCCGGCCGCCCTCATCATCGGTGGCGTGACCTGGTACCTGGCCAAGGACGGCAAGACCTACGTGAAGTCCGAAGAGGCAGCTCAGAAGGACGCTCCTTCCGCTGAGGAGAAGGCCGCTTCCGAGAAGATGCTGCAGGAGAACAAGGACGAGGTCATCGCCCAGGGCGGCAAGGTTGCTGAAGGCACCGCCGCACAGACCCCAGCACAGTCCCGCGGTATCTCCGCTGAGACTGGTTCCAACACCGTTGCCCGCGGCCTCGCCGCACTGGCAATCGCAGCGATGATCGCCGCTGGCGCTGTCGTTGCTCGCCGCAAGCTCTTCATCTAAGAGGTTTAAGGCCTAGAGCCAACAGGCAACTCATCCGCGTCTCTTCCTTTCCCTACCGGGGTGGAGAGACGCGGCTTTTGCAGTTTTATACGCCCGTTGGGCCACCACTTTTCCGGCCGCACCCCTTGGAGGGAGTTAAAAGATTCAATGGATGAACTAGCACGCAAGCAAGCCTCAAAACCCGAACCACGCAGGAAGTTTCATCCCACCACCACAAGGGCCGGCACCACCCGACGAGCCAGCGCACCCTGACACAACCATGAAAATTTGCGTGGAGTAGCTTAAAAATTGGAAATAGTTTGACCTACCTCACTAATTTTCGGTTAGTATGTGGGAAGTCGACATCAGTTAACGGTGACAACATCGTCTGATACGGCGTTGACCAAACTTTCCCGATCTAACCCCAGGAGTAAGAAACATGAAGCGCATTTCCCGCAACCTCACCGCCGCAGCCCTGGCCGGCGCCCTCGCACTCGCAGGCGTCACCGCCGCCAACGCTGAAGACACCACCGGCCAGAGCACCAACGCCACCTCCAGCACCGGCACCGAAGGCGATAACGGCAGCAGCAACCAGGGCGGCGACGCCGGCAGCAGCGACGAAGGCAAGGGCGACCAGAGCAGCGAGGATCAGAGCTCTTCCAACGACATCAAGGGCAAGCTCTCCTCCGAGGACGGCAAGCCTTCCGGGCTGGGCATCGCCATCATCGTCCTCGGCGTCGTAGGCGCACTGGCCGCAGCTGCACCGGCCGCAGCACAGGCACTGGGAGTCAACCTCCCGTTCTAATCTGAATCCTGCACCATCGAGCTTCAAACGCGAAGCTCTTAGCAGCGCCGGCCCACCAGCGCGAGGCAGCCGCACCCCCATCGCCGTCGTGATGGGGGTGTTTTCACGTCCCACCCATCCACAGATACGGGACACACTTCACAAACCTACGTGATGCGGGCTACACTAGGCACCCATAGATTGTTCAACAATTTGGGAACTACAGAAGAGGTGTCCTCCTAATATGAGCGCGCTGCACATAGACCTCAACGCTGACCTCGGCGAAACCACCGCCGGCAACCCCGTTGCCGATGACGCCGCGATGCTCCAGCTCGTCTCCTCCGCCAACGTCGCCACCGGCTTCCACGCCGGCGACCCGCACTCCATCGCGGGCACCCTCAAGGCGGCCGCAGAAGCAGGCGTCACCGTCGGCGCACACGTGGGCTATAACGACCCGGCAGCCTTCGGGCGCCGCTTCATCGATTACGCACCTGCCGAGCTTGCCGACGAAGTCACTTACCAAATCGGTGCCCTCCAAGCCCTGGCCCAGGCCAACGGAACCCGCGTGGCCTATGTCAAGCCGCACGGCGCGATGTACAACACCATCGTCCACCACGAGGCCCAGGCCCACGCCGTCATCGACGGCATCAAAGCCTTCGGCGATCTACCCGTCATGCTGCTGCCAGGCGGCGTTGCTGTCGACATCGCGGAGAAGAAGGGCCTCACCGTCATCCGCGAGGCCTTCGCCGACCGCAACTACAACCCCGATGGCACGCTCGTCTCACGGCGCGAGGCGAATGCGGTGATGGGCGATGAGGGGGACGTCGTCAAGCGCGTGCTCGAGGTCGCCGAAACCGGCTCTATTACCGCCATCGACGGCTCCGTACTCAACGTGGATGCCCAGTCGGTGTGCACGCACGGTGATTCGCCCGGCGCGGTCCAGCTGCTGCGCGGTGTGGTCAAGGAACTGCAGGCGCGCGGAATTGAGATTCGGAGCGCCATCTGATGCATATTCACCCCGTAGGAACGCGCGCGCTGCTCATAGAGCTGGAGGACTTGCCCCAGGTCATGGCGTGGCACGCGGCCCTCGACGCTAATCCGCTCAAAGATCAAGTCGACGCGATTGCTGCCGCCACCACCTTGCTGTTGACCTTTGCCACGCCGAACTCCGCGGCCGCAGCCGCCGAGAAGCTGCAGGACTTCCACCCCACCGCGCAGGCGGGCGAGGATCCGCGCTTTGTGGAGATCGACGTTCTCTATGACGGCGAGGACCTCGACGAGGCCGCCGAGTTGATGGGTATGTCGCGCGAAGGCCTCATTGACTGGCACACGTCCACCGAGTGGCTCGCTGCCTTTGGCGGCTTCGCGCCCGGCTTTACCTATTGCACCCCGGCGGACCCGGCGCAGAACTTCAACATCGAGCGCCGCGCCACCCCGCGCACCGCAGTGCCGGCGGGTGCCGTCGGAATCGCCGGCGGTTTCTCCGCTGTCTACCCGCGCGTCTCCCCGGGCGGCTGGCAGCTGTTGGGCACTACTTCAACTCCGATGTGGGAATCTGATGCCCACCCGCCGGCACTGGTCCAGCCCGGTGACCGCGTACGCTACCGCGCGGTGAGCTCGCTGCCGGACGTGGTGTCGACCACGCCTTTTGGCCGCCGCACCCCGGCGCGCCTGCCGCGCATGGAGGTCCTCGATGCCGGGCTGCTCACGCTCTTCCAAGATCAGGGTCGCCCCGGCCGCGGCAACTTGGGTGTTACGCCCTCGGGTGCGGCGGACCTGGCGGCGGCTGCCACGGCCAACGTCGCGGTGGGCAACCCACGCGGGGCAACCGTGCTGGAGAACATCGGTGGCATCCGCCTGCGCGCGCTGACCGACGCAGTCATGTGCGTCACCGGTGCCCAATCCCGAGTCCTGCTGGACGATATGCCGGTGCACCTCGCGCGCCCGGTGCTCGTTACGGCTGGTTCCACGGTGACCGTGGATCCCGCGACGGTGGGCCTGCGCAACTACATCGCCATCCGCGGCGGCATCGTGGCGGATGCGGAGCTAGGCTCTGCCTCGACGGACGTGCTCTCTGGGTTGGGGCCGCAGCCGGTGCGGCTGGGCGACGTCATCGGCGTCCTCCCCCGCTCCACCGCAATGACCGATGCCCAGCTGAGCAACCCGATGCGCGTTCGTGAAGGCGCGAATGGCCAGACCGAGGGCGTGCTGCGCTGCGTGCTCGGCCCGCGCGATGACTGGTTCACGCCCGAGAGCCTGGAGGCCTTCCTGGCCACCGAGTGGACTGTGACCGCGCAGTCCAACCGCGTGGGCGTACGCCTGCTAGGCCCGGAGGGCTCCATGGAACTAAGCCGTGCCCGCGAGGGCGAACTGCCCTCGGAAGGCATGGTGGCCGGTTCCGTCCAGGTTCCGCCGAGTGGCGAGCCCGTGATTTTCCTCCGCGATCACGCCGTGACCGGCGGTTACCCGGTCATCGCCACGGTCCTCGAAGAAGATATCGATATTGCCGCGCAGCTCCCGCCGGGGGCGACGGTCCGCTTTGAACTCGCTTAAACACTGATTAAGGAACAACCACACATGATTTCTGCAGTCCTTATTGCTAACCGCGGCGAGATCGCCGTCCGCATCGCCCGCACCGCGCGCGACATGGGAATCCGCTCCATCGCCATTTACTCCGAAGCCGATGCCGGCGCCCTGCACACCCAGGTGGCTGACGAAGCCTACGCACTGCCCGGCAACTCCGCGGCCGATACCTATATGAACGTCCCCGCGCTCCTCGATATCGCCGTGCGCGCAGGTGCCGATGCCATTCACCCGGGTTACGGCTTCCTCTCGGAGAACGCCGACTTTGCCCGCGCCGTGGCCGAGGCCGGCCTGACATGGATTGGCCCGTCGCCGGAGTCCATCGAGCTGCTCGGTGACAAGATTGCCGCGCGCCGCGTGGCCGAGGAGGTTGGCGCCCCGCTGGCACCGGGTACCTCTGATCCCATCGATGACTGGCAGGAGGCCCGCGCCTTCGCTGAGGAGCACGGCCTGCCCATCGCCATCAAGGCTGCCTATGGCGGCGGCGGACGCGGCCTGAAGGTGGTGGAGAACCTCGAGGACATCGAGGCCGCCTTCAACTCCGCCGGCCGCGAAGCCAAGGAGGCTTTCGGCCGCGCGGAGTGCTACGTGGAGAAGTTCCTCACCCACCCGCGCCACGTCGAGGCGCAGATTCTGGCCGATACACACGGCAACGTCGCCGTGCTGGGCACCCGCGATTGCTCCACGCAGCGCCGCTTCCAAAAACTCATCGAGGAGGCCCCGGCGCCCGCGCTTTCCGACGAACAGCGCACCGGCATCCACGAGGGTGCCCGCGCCATCTGCGCGAAGGTGGGCTACACCGGTGCCGGCACGGTGGAGTACATTGTCTCCGAGGATGGCACGATTTCCTTCCTCGAGGTCAACACCCGTGTGCAGGTGGAGCACCCGGTGACCGAAATGGTCACGGGCGTGGACATCATTGCGGAGCAATTCCGCATTGCCTCCGGGGAGCCCCTCTCCTTCGCGTCTGATTCCTCTTCCCCGTCTGATTCCTCTTCCCCGTCCGGCGCAACGGCGCCGGACCCCGTGTCGAACGGCCACGCCTTCGAGTTCCGCATCAATGCCGAGGACATCCTCAACGGCTTCGCACCCTGCCCGGGCACCATCGTGCGCTTCGAGCCGCCGACGGGTCCGGGAATCCGCGTGGACTCCGGCGTGCGCTCCGGCTCCATCGTGCCGCCCTACTATGACTCGCTCGTGGCCAAGCTGCTGGTGTGGGGTCCGACCCGCGAGATCGCTCTGAAGCGTGCACAGCAGGCCCTCCAGGAATTCGACATCGAGGGCGTGCGCACCGTGCTGCCCTTCCACCGCGATATGGTCTCCTCCCAGGTCCTCGTCGATCACGGCGACGCCGACGCCGCAGCCGGCATCTACACCGACTGGCTTGACCACAACTACCGCCCCTCCGCGGAAGCCACGAGCGCTACCGTCCCCGTCGAGGCCATCTACGCGCAGCGCACCCGCGTGGCGCTGGAGATCGACGGCAAGCTGGTCAGCGTGGGCTTCCCCACCGATATGTTGTCGCAGGGGCAGGTGAAGGGGGCGTCGGCAAGCGCGGCCTCCGGTGCCAGCGCCAGCGGCAACGAGGTGACCTGTCCTTATGAGGCCAACCTCGTGGCGTGGAACGTGGCGGACGGCGAAACGGTCGAGGAAGGCCAGGCCATCGCCACTATCGAGGCCATGAAGATGGAATCCGCGGTCAAGGCTCCCGCCGCGGGCACGCTGAGCCGTGTGGCGAAGGAAGGTTCCAGGTTGGAACCGGGCGCGGTAATCGCCACGATTTCCTAAGCGGCGGGCTACTGTAAGTCGCATGCTTGCAGATTCCGTCGCGTCCGCGCTCCGCGCCGCCATCTCCGAGGGCGAGTACATGCCCGGACACCAGCTCAGCGAGGTCCGCGCGGCCGAGCGCTTCGAATGCTCCCGCAACACGCTGCGGGAGTCCTTCGCCATGCTCGCCTCCGAGCGCATCGTGGAGCGCATCCCACACAGGGGCGTCTTCATCGCCACCCCTGATGCCGATTTCGTGCGCGATCTTTATCTGGCGCGCGCAGCCATCGAGCCGGCCGCGGCGCGCTATGCCACCTTCGAGGACCCAGGCGAGCTGGTGCGGCTGACCGAATCCGCAGTGCTTAACGACGCTCCCCGCCCCCTCATCAACCAGCGCTTCCACAAGCAGCTGGTCGCCGGTTTGGGCTCGCCGACGCTGGACCGCTCCATGTCGCACCTGCTGGCGCGCATGCGCTTGACCTTCTTGTTGACGCTGGAGCGCTACCCGCAGATTCACGATAACCACGTGCAAGCCAACATCGACTTGGCTCACCTCATTGCGCAAGGCGAGCGCGAGGCGGCCGCCGATGCCTGCCGCGCAGACCTGATGCGCGCGATGGAATCGATTCTCCGGGTCCTTTAGCTTCCTTTAGTTTCCGAGTCCCCCACTATGGCCTTCGCTCCTGTTAGCCGGTTCCACCCGCGCAAAACTAACCGGCACCACATGGTTCGAGTGAGATGGTTCGGGTCAAAAGGTTCGTTTACCCCCAAGTGAACCATCTATGCACTCAAAGAAGGTTTGTTTCCCCCCCAACAAACCTTCTGACCAGAACCATCTGAGTAGAACCATGTATCGGCGCACTGAGGGCTTGGGGTGGTAGCACCACCGCACAGAAATTAAGGGATGAGGAAGTCGCGATCCGGGATGTCGGTGACGAGCATCTTGCCCGGGGCATGCGTAATGGCCAGGCTGGGACGCGAGTTCATCACGATGGCCTGCGGGGTCACGCCGCACGCCCAGAAGACCGGGATGGTGCCCTCAGGGATGTCGACGGCTTCGCCGAAATCGGGCTGCGACAAGTCCTCGATGCCGATGGCAGCAGGGTCGCCCACGTGAACCGGGGCACCATGGACGCCCGGGTAGCGGGAGGTGATGCGGACGGCATCGGCAACCTGGCTCGCGGGGATGGGGCGCATGGAGACAACCATCGGCCCAGAGAAGACTCCAGCCGGCGCGCAGGGAATCGAGGTGCGATACATCGGCACGTTGCGGCCCTGATCAATGTGGGCGATGGAAATACCGTTCTCCACGAGCGCATTCTCAAAGGTAAAGGAACAACCGATGAGGAAGGAGACGATGTCGTCGGAGTAGAAGGAGGAAGCGTCGCCAAGCGTCTGCGTAAGCTGGCCATCCTCATAGATGTTGTAGGCCGGGATGTCCGTGCGGATGTCTCCGCCCGGGATGAGGTCAGAGGTGAACTGCCCGGCCTCCAGCACGCCCACGATGGGGCATGGCTTGGGATTGCGCTGTGCGAAGAGGAGGAAATCGAAGGCGTACTCGCGCGGCAGCGCAATGAGGTTAGCTTGCATGAAGCCGCTGGCGTGGCCGGCGGTGGTTGTCATGTCGTGCGCGCGAGCAAAGGCACGCACCTCTGCAGGAGTCTGCATTATGCCCATAGTTCAACGATTCCGGAAAGGGACTTGATGCCGATGAAGATTTCCAGCACGAGCGCTAGGACGCCGGCGATGAGCAGCCACATCGGCTGCTTAACACCGTGGGTGAGGTCGTGACGCTTGAAGGCCACCCACATGATCATGGCGAAAGCGATGGGCAGGATGATGCCGTTGAAGGCGCCGGCGAAGATGAGCAGCTTCTGCGGTGCGGAGTTGAGGATAGCGAAGAGGATGGCGCAGACAACGATGAAGCCGACGGTGAGGAAGTTACGGGTCCGCGGGCTGACCTTCTGGGTGGTCACGAAGGTGATGGAGGTATAGGACGCGCCGATGACGGAGGACAGGCCGGCCGCGAAAAGGACGACACCGAAGGCGCGAAGGCCAAACTCGCCGGCGGCCTGGCGGAAGGCATCGGCGGCCGTGTTGTCCTCGGAGAGCACAACACCCGTGGCGACGACACCCAGGACCGCGAGGAAGAGCAGCACGCGCATGATGCCGGTGACGATGATGCCGAGCACGGAGGTCTTCGTAATCGCGCCGACGTTCTCCGGGCCGGACAGGCCCGAGTCGATGAGGCGATGTGCGCCGGCAAACGTAATGTAGCCGCCCACCGTGCCACCGATGAGGGTGGTGATGACGAAGAAGTCAATGCTTTCCGGCATGACGGTATTCTTCAGGGCCTCGCCCACCGGCGGCTGGGAGACAATCGCCACGTAAAGCATGAGCAGAATCATGATGGCGCCCAGCGCGGCGACGATGCGGTCAAGCGCGACGCCCGCCCGCTTGGACAGGAAGATGAAGATGGCGATGGCCGAGGCGATGAGGCCACCGATGCGTGCATCGATGCCGATCATGGCGTTTAGGCCCAAGCCGGAGCCGGCGATATTGCCGATGTTGAAGACAACGCCGCCGATGAAGACTAGTACGGCAAGGAACCAGCCAAGGCCCGGCAGCACAGTGTTACCCAGCTCGTTAGCCCGCATGCCGGAGACAGCCAGGATGCGCCAGACGTTGAGCTGGATGGCGATGTCCACAATGATCGACAGCGCAATAGCGAAGGCGAAAGCCGCGCCCATCTGCACGGTGAAGACGGAGGTTTGGGTCAAGAAGCCCGGGCCGATGGCAGAGGTGGCCATGAGGAACATGGCACCGGCCATGGCGCCGATGCCCTTGGGGGCTTGCGCTTCTTTCGGCGCGTCCTGTGTAGTTCCCTGGGCTGCTTCCTGGGAAGCTGCGGAGGAATTGGTTGATTCCAAGCTCATTGTTGGGCACCTTTCGTGACGAAGGTCGCATTTAACGATGGTGAAAGCATAAGGGTTGTTGAACAATCTGTAAACAACGCGGGGGTGGCGCACGTTACACCCACGCCATAACTACAGCCCCTCACACACCCTCCAGTGAAGCTCCGTTGCGCGCGGCGAAAAAGTGACCTAGGATACCTAGTTAACTAATGATGATTCGTTAAACCTACGGAGGAGCTCATGCCCCAAGACATCTACATCGCGGGCGCCGCGCGCCTGCCCGTCGGAAAATTCGGCGGTAGCCTGGCCCGTCTTTCCCTTACCGAACTCGGTTCGCTTGCCGCCGAAGCGGCTATTGAGCGTTCGGGCCTTACCGGAGCAGACCTCGATACCGCCGTGGCCTCCAACGTCATGCCCGTCGTGCCGAAGGACCTCTACCTCTCACGCGCCATTGCCAAGAACGTCGGCATGCCAGACTCCTCCACTGCGATGGGCGTCAACCGCCTGTGCGGCTCCGGAGTCCAGGCCGTCATCAGCGCGGCCCAGCTCCTGCAGACTGGCGACGGCTCCCTGGCACTCGCCGTCGGCGCGGAATCCATGAGCAACGCGCCCTACTCCGTCGAAGGCGCACGCTTTGGCAAGCGCATGGGCGACGGCAAGCTTTATGACTGGCTTACCGGCGCGCTCTCCTGCCCCTTCGGCACCGGCCACATGGGCGTGACCGCAGAAAACGTCGCCGCCGATAACAACATCTCCCGCGAGCGCCAGGACGAGTTCGCCGCCGAGTCCCAGGAGCGCGCCGCCAAGGCCCGCGCGGAGGGCGTCCACGCGGAAGAAATCGTCCCCGTCGGCGAGCTGGACTTTGATGAGGCGGTGCGAGAGACGGACGTCGAGAAGCTGGCGAAGCTCAAGCCGGTCTTTGTTAAGGACGGAACCGTCACTGCCGGCAACGCCTCCGGCATCAACGATGGCGCGGCGGCCGCTGTGCTCGCCACCGCGGAGGAAGTGACCAAGCGTGGCCTGAACCCGCTGGCGAAGATTGTGTCCTGGTCCATCGCGGGCGTGGACCCGACGCGCATGGGTATTGGCCCCATCGCTGCCGTCCCGAAGGCCCTGGAGAAGGCAAGCCTGAGCTTGGCGGATATCGACCTTATCGAATCCAACGAGGCCTTCGCCGCCCAAGCCATTGCTGTGCAGGACCAGCTGGGCTTCGACCCGGCCAAGACGAACGTCTACGGTGGCGCCGTCGCGCATGGCCACCCGGTTGGTGCGACGGGCGTCATCCTGCTGACCAAGCTGGCTTATGCGCTGCGCCACCAGGGCAAGCGCTATGGCTTGGTCACCATGTGCATCGGCGGCGGTCAGGGAATCGCCATGATTATTGAGAATGGAGCGAAGTAAATGAGCATCACCAAGGTAGCCGTCATCGGCGCAGGTTCTATGGGGTCCGGCATCGCGGCACTCTGCGCATCCGCAGGCATGGATGTCGTGCTGCTGGACCAGAACGCGGAGGGCGCCCAAAAGGGCGTCGATATCCAGCTCAAGCGCAAGGGTTTCCACCTGCCGGAGTTCGCCGAGCGCGTGCGCACCAGCGATGACTACGCCCTGCTGGAGGACCGCGAGTGGGTCATCGAGGCCATCTTCGAGGACCTCGGCGCCAAGCACTCGCTCTACGAGGCCATCGAGCCTTATTTGTCTGCGGATGCTCTGTTGAGCTCGAATACCTCTACCCTGCCGCTGGCCTCCCTCCTGGAGGGCGTGCCGGAGGCCCGCCGCGAGAAGTTCGCTATCACGCACTTCTTCAACCCGCCGAAGGTCATGCGGCTGGTGGAGCTCATCGCTTCTGGAGAGACCGAGGACACGCTGCGCACGACCATCGAGCAAACCCTGGGCAAGATTGCTCTCGAGTGCCGCGACACTCCGGGTTTCATTGCCAACCGCGTGGGCTGCTACTGGATGGCCGCCGGTGTGGCACGCGCCCGCGAGTTCGACGTGAGCTACGAGCTTGCCGACGCCTCCTTCGGCCGTGCCTTCGGCATTCCGCGCACCGGTATTTTCGGGCTGCTCGATTACATCGGCCTCCAGCTGGTCAAGCCGATTTGGAAGTCTTTGGAGACGGCCCTGCCGGCGGGCGATCCGCTTCTTGACGTCCCCCTCGGCGATGACTCCTTTATCGAAGGTCTCGTTTCTCGAGGGCTCACCGGCCGCACCGGTGACGGCGGCTTTTACCGCGGCCGTGACGAGGTCATCAACGCCTCCTACGAATACGTACCCCGCACTCAGCCCACCGATCCTGTCGTGGGACTCAAAGATCCGCGCGAGGTCATGGAGACCGATTCGCCGGGCGGCCGTTTTGCCCGCGCCGTCTTCCTCGGCACGCTGGCGTACTGCTGCGAGGTCGCACCTGACATTGCGGACCACGTGGGCCTCATCGACGAGGGCCTTACTCTTGGTTTCGGCTGGAAGAAGGGCATCTTCGCGCTTGCCGACGCCATCGGCATCGACTGGGTCGCCTCCGCCTACGGCTCCAACGTCCCGGCCTTGGTCTCCGCCGCGGCTTCGGCGGGCGGTTTTTACGGCAAGGGCTCGGTGCTCTCTTCTCAGGGAGAACGTCAGGAACTCGCGCCGCGCGAGGGTGTTGTCACCCTGGCTTCTCTGGATGCGGAGACCATCGTGTCTCTGGATGCAGGCGCGGTCCACGCGGTCTCCACCCCGGCTGGCCGCATCGGCATCATTGACCTGCACACGCCGATGAACTCTCTGCCGACGCCCGCCCTCGAAGTCATCCGTGCTGCTCTGGGCGCTGTTGCCTCGGAGAACCTCGTCGCGCTGGTCATCGGCAACGACAAGCCGGTCTTCTGCGCGGGTGCTGACTTGGGTTCCATCGCTTCCGCAGGCGAATCGGGCGACGCATCACTCGTGGAATCCCTCCTTTCGGACGGTTCCACCACCCTGCGCGCCCTCAAGTTCGCCCCGGTGCCGGTCGTGGCGGCTGTGCGCGGCGTGGCCTTAGGCGGCGGCTTCGAAACCGCGCTGGCCTGCGACCGCATTGTTGCTCACGCCGATACGCGCCTCGGCTTCCCAGAGCGCACCGTGGGCCTCTACCCCGGCTGGACCGGCACCATCTCCTCGCTGGAGCGCCTCAAGGCTGCCGGCGTTGAAGACTACCACCAGAAGGCCTTTGATTTCATCGCCTCCGCCCGCAACTTCTCCTCGGCTTTCGAAGCCCAAAAGGCTGGTTTCCTCTCCTCGGATGATGTCGTGCTCATGTCCTACGACCACGTCCTCGCCCGCGCTGTGGAGGAGGCCGGCAACCTCGCCGACTCTTACGCCCCACCCGCAGATGAGCAGATTGAGATGTACTCCGGCTCCCCTGCTTTGGACCGCGATTGGCCTATCGAGGGCACCACCGAGAATGACCACGTCATCGTGGCCAAGCTCGCCGAGATGTACACCGGCTCCGGCTCACTGAGCTTCACCGAGTTCTGCGAGCGCGAGGTGGAGTACGACGTACCGCTGGTCCTGCTACCAGCAAACGTGGAGCGCGCCAAGCACATGGCCGCGACCCGCAAGCCGCTCAACAACTAGCCTGCGCCACCCTCATCGCAAATGGTCCTCTTACTCTGGTCCCTTTACTCAGCAAAGGGACCATTTGTATGAGGTTTTTGGTGTGGAGATGGTCCCTTATCAGCGCTAAGAAACCAAAGTAGAAGGACCATCTAAACTCGGCGGTGCTTGATGAGGCTCGCTTTCCACCCCACCACTATGCGCTACGGTGCGACCTCACAGCCTTGAGCGCTGCCCGCACCTCACTGACCACTCGTGGTCTTTCATAAAGCAATTCGCTCGGGGAATACGGCAAGACAACAAAGCCTAGATTCTGGATGTGCTTTTCACGCTGCCGCTCCGCCTGGATGACCTCATCCACCGGTTTGCCGTAGGTGATTCCGTCATATTTCACATGCCCATCAATAACGAGTTGGACGCGATTTTCGTAGATAAGCGCAGTAGCGGGCAAGGCACGTTCGTCCCGATTGACTTTGACGCGGTCGTCAAAGCACGCACAAGACGTGTGAAGCTAACATTGTAAGTATTGTGGGCTCGCTACACCACAACGCTGGCCCAGCCGGGCCAGCGTCACTACAGCTACGACCGGTTCCGCCAACTGGTTGCCTCCCATGTCGACGCGGCCGGGCTGACCGCCCGGATCACCCATGCACCAGGGCATACGATGCAGGTGGATTGGGCAGGTACGAAAATGCGCCTGTACGACCCTTCAAGCACACCGGGGGTGAAAGCCACCATTTTCGTTGCTTTGTTGCCGTATTCAGGGATGCTCTTTGCATGTGCGTGTGCTGACCAGCGGCAGGGCCTGACCCCCGGAAAGTAGACACGTCGGGGGTTAGCTATGCTGCTTGGGTCAGTGTAGCTGATGTGAGCGCTTCGAAGGCATCAGGGGCTAGAAGGTTGCACCAGTAGTGCCGTCTGCGCGTGTTGTAGCGCATGCACCACCGGAAGACTTCCTGACGGCAGACGATGGGATTGTCAAAGACTTTCCGATCACGCAGAACTTCACGCTTTAAGGTGGCGTTAAACGATTCTGCTAGGGCATTATCGGCACTTGTACCCACTGCTCCCATGGATTGGCGTACACCAAGTTGGGCGCAGTGGTCCCTAAATGCCTGTGAGGTGTACGCACTGCCGTGGTCGGAATGGAAAATTGCCCCTTTAAGGCTTCCGCGGACTTTCCTGGCATGAGACAAAGCCTCGATAACCAGCGATACCCGCATGTGATCGGCGAGTGCATGTCCGACGAGTTTGCGCGAGTAGACGTCGATGACTGTGGCAAGGTACATGTTCTTGCCTCCCTTACACGGCAGGTAGGTGATATCGCCTACATAGACCTGGTTCGGCTTATCAGCGGTGAATTTGCGGCCTACTAAATCTGGCATGACGCGGTGGCCAGGCTTGCGCCTGGTGGTGATGCACCGACGCCGTTTAGTAAAGCCTTTCAGGCCCATGGATTTCATGATGCGTGCGACCTTCTTGTGATTGATCGGAGGAAAGTCCGTATCGTCGTTGAGGCTTGCAGCGATGCGTTTAGCACCATAAAGCCCGTGCTCATCATCGAAGATGGCCTTGATTCGTGTCAATCCGACGGCAACATCACACTCACCACTTTTCTGTAGACATAAGACCTAGACCCCGCTAGACACGTGTAAAACAATGCTAGGAACGGCCCTATTTTACAGGAAACATTCTGCCGCATACCGGCGTAACAATAGGGTGTACTCCTCGCTGCGGTCTTTGGCTGCCGGCAGGAAGACGCGGTTGATCTGGGGGATAAGCCCTGCCGTGACTGCCCGGTCCAGTGCGCCCGTGAGGTCATGCAGATGGATCCAGTCATCGCCATCCAAAAACACCACGGTGGTATCCGCACCGCGGTCATCGAGGCGCGCGGTGCAGCGCCTGCCGAATACCTTCCGGTCGATGGACAGGCGTGCGCCGGGCAAGTCCGCGATGACTTCTGGGGAGCGAGGCGGCCAGAGTGTCTGGTCCACAGAATCGCCGCTCAATAGGCTCGCCTGTGGGCCTGCGCCGTGTGCGTTATGTGGATCGGGATATTTCAGCTCGCCGGATTGAAAGCTATAGGTCACTGCTGAGTGCGCCGGGATGCGCACATCGACGGTGGACATCGATTCGGTGAGCTCGACGTTCGAGCGGTAGGGGTCCGGGAAAACGAGGGCTTCCGCATCCGCGGGCACCGAGATTCGGTGAAGGGTGGTCACGTCCGGGGAGTCTGGCATGAAAATTGCGCCACTTTCATCATTGACTACATAGGTAAACCTAAGCTAACATCCCCTGCATGCGAGTTGCTGTTTTCGGCTATCAGTCGTGGGGACACCGGACGTTGTCTGCGGTCATCAATGCTGGTCATGAAGTAGTTTTGGTAGTTACGCACCCTGCCAGCGATCACCCTTATGAGCAAATGTGGGCAGACTCCGTTGAGGAGCTCGCCAGCGAACATGAGCTCCAGGTGTGTGTCACTGAGCGCGTGGGTCAAGACGTCATTGAGGCGTTGCGCGATGCTGCACCAGACATCATCGTGGCCAACAATTGGCGAACCTGGCTTCCTCCCGAGGTTTTCAGCCTGGCCAAGCACGGCGCATTGAATGTCCACGATGGTCTCCTGCCCGAGTACGCCGGATTTTCGCCCATCCTGTGGGCGCTGTTGAACCGGGAAACTCACGTGGGCGTCACTGTGCACGAGATGGATGAAGTGCTGGACGGCGGACCCATCGTTGCCCAGCGCGCGATCCCCGTGGGTCCGCAGGACACCACCACGGATCTCGTGGCCAAGACCATCGACCTCATCGAGCCCCTCGTGGAACGCGCATTGAGTGACGTCGCCCAAGGCACCGCCACTGCGCAACCTCAAGATCCCACCCGCGCTACGTACTTCCACAAGCGCGGCGAGCAGGAATCTCGCATAGATTTCACCCAACCTGCGGAAGATATCGCCTTGCTGGTCAGGGCGCAGTCCGACCCGTACCCCAATGCTTACTTTGAATTCCGAGGCCAGCGCGTCCGCGTGCTTTCCGCGCACGTCTCGCAGGGCCGCTTCGGCGGAACCCCCGGCCGAGTCACCATCCCTCACGAGGGAGGAATCGCGGTGGTCTGTGGATCGCCCCGTGCCAACGTGCCGGCGCCGGCGATTGTTCTGGATCGTGTTCGTCTCGACGACAACTCGGAACTGACCGCCACCGAATTCTTTGGACATAGGGCTGGATATATCCAACCAAAGGTTTGACCTTTCCCTTTTGTGTACGGGCCACGCCTCGCGCGGAAATCCGTCACCAGTAACAACGGAGAAAAATGACACTCAAGAAGATTCTCGTTAGCACCGCTGCTGTGCTGACCTTGGGCGCGGCACTGACCGCTTGCTCGACTGATGACCAGTCCGGAAATTCCGGGGACTCCCAGGCAGTCAACGCCGAGCAGGGCGCATTCCCCACCACCATCGAGCACCGCTACGGCTCCACCGAAATCAAGGAAGCCCCGCAGCGCGTGGTCTCCTTGGGCTACACGGATCAGGACGCACTGCTGGCGCTGGGAGTTACTCCTGTCTCCGTGAAGTACTGGGACGGAATGACCCCGGATGGTCAGGCTGCGGGCAACTGGTCCAATGACAAGATCGAGGGCGACACTCCTCGGATCGACAAGGACACAGAAGTCAACGCGGAAGCCATCGCCAAGGACAATCCAGACCTCATCGTGGCCGTGTACTCGGACATCGATGAAGACACGTACAAGAAGCTGTCTGAGATCGCCCCTGTCGTCGTACAAAAGGGCGAATACGAAGAACTACAGCAACCATGGGACGTGACCACGGAAGAGATCGGGCAGGCCGTGGGCAAGCCTGAAGAGGCAAAGCGCCAGGTGGAGCAGGTCAAGGAGAAGTTCGCAGAGCTCAAGGGCCGCCACCCAGAATGGGCCGAAAAGGAACTCGGCGTGGCCACTGTCTCCGACGAGAGCCTGGCTGTCTTTGCCGAGGGCGATCCGCGTAGCCGCTTCTTCACCGAGCTGGGATTCAAGATCAACCCGGCCTACGCGGGCATCACCAAGGACAAGTTCTACGGTGAGGTCTCCAAGGAAAACGCAGACCAGATCAACTCTGACGTGCTGGTGTGGGATCAACTGTCTTACTCTCCGAAGCAGAGCAAGGCTTCTGTGACCGAGGATCCGATCGTGGGCAAGCTGCCCGCCGTGAAGGACGGACACAGTGTCTACCTGGAAGGCGACCTGGAAAAGGCCTTCGGATGGCAGACCGTGCTGAGCCTGAACTACCTGCTGGACAAGATCGAGCAGCCGTTGGCAGACGCCACGAAGTAGTCTGAATCAACTGCCGAACCGCCCCGCATGAACGTGCTGGGGCGGTTTTGCTGTTGCTGGCTAGGGGACGGGCACTCATGGGGATAACGGATGCACGCTAGGGGCGAGCTGCCTGTATTCCGGTCAGAAACCGGGGTAAGAATAGACCAGTTGTTTTCTAGAAGGGATTCCCTGTGCACTTAAGCGACCTCATGGACGCCACCACCCTGCTCCAGAACTTTGGCGGCTGGGCGCTCGGCGGCATTGCGCTGATTATCTTTATTGAATCCGGCGTGCTCTTCCCGTTCCTCCCCGGCGATTCCATGCTGGTCACCGCGGCAATCTTGCGCGATCAGCTGGGCTTGAACGTTCCGATTCTGGTGGGCGTGGCCATCGTCGCGGCGTTCTTGGGCGACCAGGTAGGTTTCTGGCTCGGCCACCGCTTTGGCCGCAAGTTGTTTAAGCCCGACGCCAAGATCCTCATAACCGAGCACCTCGAACAAGCCGAGGCTTTCTTCCTGAAGTACGGGCCGTTGGCTCTGGTACTGGGGCGCTTCATCCCGATCGTGCGTACCTACATTCCCGTGGCCGCTGGTACCGCGGAGATGCCGTACAAGAAGTTCGTGGGATGGAACGTCACGGGTGCAGTGCTGTGGATTGTCAGCATGGTCGGCATTGGCGTGCTGCTGGGGGATATCCCGGGCATTGCGGATCGCATCGACATGATCGCCATCGTCATCGTGCTGGTGTCTGTGACTCCGGTGGTGATTTCCGCGATGATCAACTGGCGGAAGTCCAAGAAGACTCCCGCCCAGGAGCTGATGGAGGACTAAGCCCTGATCGTCACTTGGGGACGATCAGCGGACCGCCGGTGACAGGATCCTCGATGACTAGCGCGTTGAGGGCAAACGCCTCGAGCAGTAGCTCTGGGGTAATGACCTCGCTGGGACGCCCGGTGGCGAGGACCTGTCCATCCTTCATCACCACGAGATTATCGCTGTAGCGTACAGCCAAGTTGAGATCGTGCAGCACCATCACCACAGTCCGATCCAGCTCTCGGCGTAGACGCTGCACCAGCTCCAAAATCTCTACCGACGTGGCCAGATCCAGGTAGGTGGTGGGCTCGTCCAGGAACAGGATGTCCGTGTTCTGCGCAAGAACCATGGAGATCCACACACGCTGCCGCTGCCCTCCGGACAGAGAATCCAGGGTGCGCTCCGCCAGCCCCATCGAGCCAGTCATTTCCAGCGCCTTGTGCACCTCGGCTTCGTCCGTGGACGACCACTGACGGATCCACGATTGGTGTGGGTGCCGACCGCGCGAGACGAGATCAGCCACGTTGAGTCCCTCCGGGGCGGTAGGGGTTTGTGGCAGCACGCTGATGGTCCGTGCGAGGTCCTTGCGCCTGATGGATGAGATATCGGCGCCGTCTAACAGCACTTCGCCCTCATTCGCCGGAAGGAGACGAGACATGGCTCGCAACAACGTGGATTTGCCGCAGCCATTGGGGCCGATGATTGTGGTGATCTGCCCGCGAGGAAAGTCCACGTCCAAGCCTTCGATGACCGTCCGGTCGCCGTAGCCCACGGCGAGGCCGCGTGCGCTCATGCTGTGCTTCTGAGTCATGTGTCCTTCTTTGTTCGCGGCACTGCTAACTTCCAGGGTGGGATCTTTTCTCATGCCGTGGTTGACCTATTCCGTTGGACCAGCAAATAAATAAGGAACGCACCGCCGATTGCCGAGGTGAGAATGCCCACCGGCAGCTCTACGGGCAGAAGAGTTTGGGTGCTGATATCTGCCAGCAGGAGTAGCGCAGCGCCGGTCAGCGCAGAGGCCAGAAGCGGTGGTGCAGAGCAGTTGCACAAGCGCAGCGCCACCTGTGGGGCCACGAAGGCGACGAACCCGATGGGGCCAGCGGCCGAGACCGCCACTGCTGCCAAAGCCACGGCAGCGGCGAGCAGAAGCACCTGCACACCCTGGACGTTTTGTCCCAAAGCCCGTGCAGTATCCGAGCCCAGCAAGGTGGCTAAAAGTTGGTGACCAATCCAGGCCAGCAGCGGTGTAAACACCAACACAACAATGGCGATGGGCCACATCTTGGACCAGTCCGCAGTGCTCAGGGAGCCAGTAAGCCAGAACTGCGCGGCCGCGGCATCGCGCAACTCCGTGCGGATCATCAGGAAGTTGATATACGAGGTCAACAGAGCAGAGATGATGATGCCGAACAGCACTAGCCGGAAGGAATCAGTCGATCTCCTCCACGCCAGAGCCCACATCACCGTTGCGGTGACAGCCGCACCAAGCACCGCGGCCAAGGGAATGCCGATGCTGCTGAGCCAGCCGAGGAAACCACCAGCGCCACCACCCAGAGTGATGACGGTGACCGCGGCCGCGGACGCGCCCGTAGTGAAGCCCAAGATATCCGGGCTGGCCAGCGCATTGCGAGTCACGGACTGAGTGAGGGCTCCGGATAATCCCAGCGCACAGCCCACCAGAATGGCCGTCAGCGCACGAGGCATGCGCCAATCCAAAACCACCAGACGCTCAATGCGGGTGCCCTGGCCGGTGAACAGCACCTCCAGCACACGAGCCGGGGACACAGGATAGTCACCCAGGCCGATGGAGACCGCCGCTAGCAAGACGATCGCCACGAGCAGCAATAGAGACACCGTCAACGCGCGAGGGCGCCAGACCACAGAAAATGAGCCCACGCGGAATGGCGGGCGCCCAGGGATAGTGGAAGAGGTAGGGCGGGCAAGGAGGGAACTCATTAAATGGCCACCACCCGGCGTCGATAAATAAGGGCGATGA
This sequence comes from Corynebacterium hesseae, assembly GCF_037850265.1. Taxonomy (NCBI): domain Bacteria; kingdom Bacillati; phylum Actinomycetota; class Actinomycetes; order Mycobacteriales; family Corynebacteriaceae; genus Corynebacterium; species Corynebacterium hesseae. The sequence continues at coordinate 577,499 of NZ_CP137211.1, read as the reverse complement.
AGAACGGCGCGCCCACGAACGCGAGGATGATGCCTACTTGCAACTCGCCCGGACGAGCGATCAGACGGCCCACCACGTCTGCGAACAGCATCATCACCGCACCCGTCAGGGCAGAGTAAGGGAGGATCCAGCGGTAATCAGGGCCCGTGATGGCGCGCACGAGGTGCGGGACCACCAGGCCGATGAAGGTGATGGGGCCGGCGGCAGCTGTCGCGGCACCGGCCAGCAGTGCGATCAGAGCCATGCCAATCAGGCGGGCGCGCTGGGTGTTGATGCCCAGTCCGGAGGCGATGTCATCGCCCAGATTCAGGAGGTTTAGCTGCGGTGCCGTGATGAACGCCAGCAGGAGGCCCACCAGGATAAACGGCAGCACGCCGTAGAACACGGTGAGATCCCGGCCCGCGATGGAGCCGACGGTCCAGAAGCGCATGCGATCCAGATTGGCATCGTCAGTGAGGATAAAACCGCTGATGATGGCGCTGAGGACCGCGGACAAAGCCGCGCCGCCGAGGACCAGCGTCATTGGATTGGCCTGTCCTCCTCCTATGGACGCCAAACTAAACACCAACGCAGTAGCAGCGATGGCCCCACCGAACGCCCACATGCTGGTAGCCCACACGGACGTCACACCCAGCAAGGAGAAGCTGGCAACCACGGCCAGGGACGCACCGTAGTTGATGCCGAGAATGCCCGTGTCCGCGAGAGGGTTGCGCGTGTGCCCTTGGATCAATGCACCGGAGGCGCCAAGGGCAGCACCGGCGACTAGGCCCAACAGGGTGCGGGGAATGCGGAGCTCGACGATCACGCGCTGATCCACATTCAGCCCCTCCGCGTGGCCGAACGCCGTGCCGAGATCGCGGAACACGGCGGACACTTCTCCAAAAGGGATCTGCCGTGATCCAAACACGATGCTGGCAACGATGCTGGCGAGCAATAGGAGGAAAAGGACGCCGAGGCCGACGAGGCGACGCGGGATTTTACCTGATGGAGCGCTGGCAGAAGCGTCCGCAGTAGCGTCCGCGCGAGACCCCAGGTGTGATTGAGAAGGGGATTGCGCATGCGGGGTAGAGATAGCCATGCATCCCTCCTTGACGCGTGAAAGTCCATGATCTTAACGGGAGCAAGCTTATATGAACAAGGTAAGCCTAATCAAAGTACTACAAGGAGGGATTGTGGAGCTGTGCAGGTGAGTGTGTGAGCCAGCAGGTGCGGCTAGTGAGGTCGGTCGGCCCTGAATGGCGCCGACCCTACACCTCAGCTCTATGCTTCTGAGCAGGGATTTGGACATGTTTTAGCTGGTTGCTAGGCTAGTCAGGTCTTGCCGTAGGTAGGTACCCCCATGTTCTTTTTTTCGACGCTAACGCGTCAAAATCCCGGGAATGCCACATGACCTGCGGAAAGAGTCTCCCGCTACAAGGGAGAAAAACTGTACATCCACTTTGTTACAGGCCCCTCGCCCGAAGCGGCCGCACGGATAAAGGCAGCGAGCACCCCTAACTACTGAGTTAGGCGGAGCGTGAGTAGCCAGCGATCGTGCGGTACACGCGATTCATCAAGGGTGAGCACGGGAACCGTAACGAAAAAGGCAACAGGTCACTTCACATGACCATGACTGATCCGATTGCGGACATGTTGTCACGAGTGCGCAACGCAAACAATGCGTTCCACGACACCGTGTCTATGCCATCCTCCAAGATCAAGGCCAACATCGCCGAAATCTTGAAGCAGGAAGGCTACATCGCCGACTACTCCGTTAACGACGAGACCGTCGGCAAGACCCTGGAGCTTAACCTGAAGGGTGCTGTTGCAAAGTTGGGGCAGTAGAAAGACCGACGTGAAATAATCAGAGCCATGGGCATCTTCTCCGGTCGGCATTTCCCCCGTGACATCATCCTGTGGGCGGTGCGGTGGTACTGCCGCTACGGCGTGAGCTACCGCGACCTCGAAGAAATGATGACCGAGCGGGGTGTGCCAGTCGATCACACCACGATCTACCGCTGGGTGCAGAAATACGCCCCTGAGCTGGATAAGCACACTCGCTGGTACCGGCAGGTACCCGACTGGCAGGCCCGGTCCTGGCGGGTGGATGAGACCTATATCCGGGTCGGCGGCACGTGGTGCTATCTCTACCGGGCTATTACCGCCGGTGGGCAGACCTTAGACTTCTACCTCTCACCAAAACGGAATGTGGCTGCGGCCAAGCGTTTCCTGGCCAAGACGCTGCGATCGAATACGACAGCCGGGTCCCCGCGGGTCATCAACACCGACAAGGCACCAGCTCTGGCCAAGGCAATATCCGAGCTGAAGGCGGAGGGAATCTGCCCTCAGACGGTGGAGCACCGGCAGGTGAAATACCTGAACAACGTTCTCGAGGGAGATCATGGCCGACTTAAAAGAATCCTGGGACCGAAGGGGGCGTTCAAAAACCGAATTTCCGCCTACCGGACGTTGAAAGGGATGGAAGCGATGCATTCATTACGGAAAGGTCAGGGCACGATGTTTGCTTATGGGCACCCCAATCCGGACGCGGTGATCGTCAACCGGGAGCTTCGAGACGGCCTGAGAACGCCAGCACGCAGCGGCCATCAGGAAATGAGAAACTGGGTCGTCTCGGCTCTCCGCCCAACTTTGCAACAGCACCTATCATATATAGTACATGCCAGCTAAAGGCTTTCATCTTTACACAGCGTTGGATTTGTACTCGCGCAAGGTTGTGGGATGGACTGTCCAACACCGACAGGAAAAGACCATCGCTACACGCCTGATTGAACAAGTCATTGCTGACCAGGAGCTCAACGGTCACAGCGTTGAAGTCGTACACACCGACAACGGCAAAGTCATGACCTCACACATGATGAAGGACATGCTGGATGAACACGGCGTGCAGCTGTCATTAATTCGGCCGAATGTTTCGAATGACAACCCATTTGAAGAGTCATCACATCGCACAATCAAGCATCACCGCTATGCGTTAGAAACCTATGATGATATCCAGCATGCGCAGAAAGTCATCGGCAGGATTATCGACGAATACAATAACCGTGACCGCCACAGCGGGCTGAATGGATACACACCTAGTGAAGTGTATTCAGGCACGTGGCGTGACATCCTTGAACATCGCCGAGCAAAGGAAACCGTCTACTACGCGACGCACCCGCACCGCAGACCCAGACCCCGGAAATCCGTCTACAAGCCACCACCTAAAACGGTAGAAATCAACAACGGCAAACCCCTAGCGCCCGAGACATCGAGCGCGTAAAGTAACAACCACGTCAAACAGGGGGATGTTCACAACTCAAAGGCAGGCGCCGATCGAGGGCAAAGGGACCAAAGTAAGAGGACCAAACTAGAAGGACCACCAAGCGAGCCTTTCCACATCCCCGGCCGGCTGGTTACTTATAGGCCGAGAAGCCCGTAATCTTCTTGCCCATGATGAGGGACTGCACAGTGTCGGTGCCCTCGTAGGTGTGCATGGCCTCAATGTCCGCGAAGTGGCGAGCGATATCGTTTTCCAGCAGGATGCCGACTCCACCGAGCATGTCGCGGGCGTCAGCGGCGATGCGCCGCGCGGCACGCGTGTTGTGGAGTTTGGCCGCCGAGGCTTGCTCCGGGGCCAAGGTGCCAGCTTCCTCGCGCTGGGAGACCTCGCGGCAGGTGAGCATCATTTGGCTGAGATCCAAGACCATGTTGGCAAGGCGCTGCTGGATGATTTGGGCTTTGGCCAGTTCACGGCCGAATTGAACGCGTTCGAGCACATAGGAGCGGGCAATCTCGTAGCAAGCCACCGCAGAGCCGAGCGCCATCCAGGACACGCCGATACGGGTGGAGGTCAGGACGCGGGAGACATCCTTGAAGCTGCGGCAGCCTGGAAGCTGGTTGGCGGCGGGGATGCGGCAGTCAGTCAGCGAGATGTGTGCCTGGTGGATGGCACGCAGGGAAAGCTTGCCCTCAATCACGGTGGCGGAGTAGCCGGCACTGTCCTGCGGAACGATGAAGCCGCCGACGTTGCCGTCTTCCATGCGGGCGTAAATGATGGTGATGCCGCCGGAAGCGCCGTTGCCAATCCACTTCTTTTCGCCGTTGAGGACCCACTCGTCGCCCTCGCGCACCGCGGTCGTTTCCAGCGCGATGGAGTCCGATCCATGCGCGGGTTCGGTCAGGCCGAATGCGCCGAGCAGCGAGCAGTTAGCCATCCGCGGCAAGTACGAAGCCTGCTGTTCCGCCGAACCCAGCATCGCAATCGAGCGCATGGCCAACCCCGCCTGCACCGCGATGACCGTACCCATCGAGGCATCCGCACGCGTGATTTCCATGAGCGTCAAGCCAGCACCAAGCGTGGACATCTGCTCGTGACCTTCCACAGCCAGGCCATCAGTCATCACGTCCAAAGAACCCAAACGCTTCACTAGGTCCAGCGGATACTCAGAAGCTTGCCAATGCTTGTTGATCACCGGGTCGGAGTATTCGCGAAACTGAGCGGCACGTTTCCAGCCAGCAGCATCGGCCTCAGAGAGGCCGTCGAAGACGCCGAGGAAGTCAGTGGTGCGCTCAAAGAGGTTGTGGGACATGGTTGCTTCTCCAGGTAATACGAATGACGATTAGCCACAATTGTGACGTGAATCTCGGCACCTGTCAAGCAGTTGCCCTGTACACTAACCACCATTAGCTAGAACAGGAGGACGCCCACCATGGCCAACCAGAGACGCCGCGACCAAATCGCCGCCGCCGCACTCGACCTCTTTGACCAGCGCGGCTACCACGCCACCGGCATGGAGGACATCGCCAAAGCCGTCGGCATGCGCGCCTCCAGCCTGTACAACCACTTCTCCTCCAAACAGGAGCTCCTCGCCGAAGTCACCATCACCGCCATGGAGGACCTCCTTCGCGCCAACGCCGCTTGCCTCGCCGGGCTGAAAGACCCCCGCGACAAGCTCGTCGCCACCATGAAAGCCCACGTCATTTACCACGCCACCCACGCCCGGCGCGTCCGCGTGGTCAACAACGAGCTCACCAACCTCGAAGAGCCCCACAAATCCGTCGTCCTGCAACTGCGCCGCGATTATGTCGCCCGCTGGATGGCCGTGGTCAACGAGGGCGACTTCCACGCCGAAAACCTCAAAATCGCCTGCTGGGCGCTCATCGATATGGGCATCGGTGTGGCCCAATGGTTTAGCCCCGACGGTGACTACACCGCCGAGGCTTTGGGTGATATGTACGGCCAGTTCGCCCTGCGCCAACTTACCTAAGAACTTACCTAGGGCGCGCAGCCAATCTGCTGCTCTTCCTCACGCCCATCCGGGTACTGCACTCGCACGCGGGAGTAAACCTCGGCGTGGTAACCGCACGCCACGCGCTTGTCGACGACCACCTTCACCCGATCCTCATTGAACGTGCCTTCCGCGCAATTGGGGTCACAGTCATTCTCGACGGCCACGCCGTCTGCCTCCGCGGAATCGTCTCCCCAGCGCTGCCAGTCCAACTCGTTGACCAGGTAGTTATTATCCGCACAGGCCAGCGAGATACGGTCCGGGCCCTCCAGACCCGTCACGGACACGCAGTCCAAGATGGCGGTGGCGTCGATGGTGGTTTCCACGTCCGGCCCCACCAGGCCCACCACGCGCACGAGCTGGCCGGTGGCGGGCAGGACGGAGAAGGAGACGCGGTCAGAATCGCGAATCACGGTCACCAGCTGGTCCTCGCCTTCGCCCTCGACGGTGCCGACCTCGTTGCCGTCGGCTTCCGCCAGCATGTCATAGGCAATCTTCTGCTGCTCACTGCTCAAGCCCGGCTGGAGCAGCAGCTCCAGCGCGCCCAGCGCGCGGTTCGGGAAGGAATCCGCCAGCTTCTCCAGCCCGGCGCGGTCGGACGCGATGACGAGGTCCTCCGGGTTGATGGAAGGTTGCGGGTCAAAGCCCGGGACCTCTCCTTGCGAGGAGACCTCCACGGCTCCCCCGGCATCCACCGCATATTCGGTGATTGCCGTGGCATCGCCGAGGGTATCGACGCGCTTCATGTATTCTTTCGCGGTCACGCCCTTATCCACGGCATCGGGCTGGGTTGCGGCTGCCTCGCCGGCCTGGGTCAGAATCTCCGCGGCCGAGGCCACGGGTTCCGAATTATTGAGCAGCGGGAAGGCACCACCGATGAGCGCAAGCACCGCGACGGAAGCCGCCGCTATTGTCCACGTGGGCCGGCCCTTCGTTATCTTTGCGAGGGTCTCTTCAGAGCGGGCGAGGGAGGCGTCGTCAAGCGCTGTGTCAGGAACGGGGTTGGCGGCGCGGAGCATATCGAGAGAGCTAGGCATCGGTTTCTCCTGTGAGTTCGGAAAGGTGGGTACGCGCGCGGTGCAGGCGAACGCGCACGTTATTGCGGGAAATGCCGAGGACCTCGGCGATATCGGGGTGGTCGAGTCCCTCCCAGGCGTGGAGCGTGAGAATCTCGCGCTCCGCGTGCGGAAGCTGCATCAGCGCGCGAGTGATGTCGAGGTTGGCATCGACGGCGTCATAGCCGGCGTAGGATTCCAGCTCATGATCATCGAGGTTCTCCGTCTCCCGGCGGGTGCGGTAGAACTCGCGCATCACGTTGCGGGCGATGCCATAAAGCCACGGCAGCGGCGTGCCGCGCAAGGAGTCGAACCCGGACCAGGCCCGCTCGAAGACGTCGGCAGCCAGCTCTTCGGCGTGGCTCGGTGGGACGCGGCGGCGCAGATACGCCAGCACCGCCGGGTAATGCTCGCGAAACAGGCGGGAAAACTCCCGCTTACGCGAACCAGGCAAGGTAAGGACAGACACTAATAAAACTCCAGAATGCTAATGGGCTCACTGAGTATGTTGCACTAGACGCCCGAGCGTTACAGGGAAGCGGTGAAATGGTTTACTAAAGGGGATGGAACCACTCGAGCTCTCCGCCCTGACGGGCACGCAATCGCGCACCTACGGCACGCGCAAGATCACCAAAGACATGATCTCAGCACCCGTGCATGTGGCTATTGCGCTGTGGGATGAGCGCTGGGATTCCGCCGAAAACGGTACTGTCGACGGCTGGGTCATCGCCGTCAACACCAAGAAGACGCGCTTCGTGCGCAAGGGCCAGATTAAAAAGGGCGACATCGTTGAGGTGGCCGTCCGCGAATTCGAAAAGGCCACCAAGGGGCTCCGAGGACGCAGGTGGATCGTCACCGGGCGCCGGCAGGCGGGGTTGCGGGCCGCGCTGGAAAAGCGTGGCTATGCCGTGACGGGGAGTTTTGCGGAGGAGAATAGGGCGTCGAAAAGCGCCAGCTCCGTGCGGCGCAAGCAGGCCGGAATCACCGCGCGCCGCGCCAAGAAGGAAGGCGAGGCCCCGCGCAAGAAGCAAGTAGTAAAGGTGGACACACCGAAGGCGCACTGGTGGCCGAACTTCTCGACGGCCTCCTCCTGGCCCGAGGGGGCCACAGTGCGCATCGCCACGGACGCTTCCTCGGACACGGTGTTCAAGGGCTCCATGTGTTTCGTGGCCAGCAATGGCGACTACCGGTTGCGCACGCGCGAGACGACGGCCAGCACCGATGAGCTCGAGCTCGAATCCCTCACCTTGGCGCTGAAATACCTGCTCAAGGTCGGTGCAACCAAGGCGATCATCGAGTCGGACTCAGTAGCTGCTCTGGAAGCGGTGGAGCAGATTCGGAAGAAGGGCTCGAAGGCGATGCGCTCGCGCGGGGTGTGGCGCGGGCTGTCCTCGGGCTCGCGCTCGCGCTTCCAGCAGGCGTGGCATGACGTGGAAGGAGTCTGCGAGGTGACCATCCGCCGCGTGTTGGGGCATGCGGGCGACCCGCTGAACCGGGCTGCGGATCAGATTGCGTACATGGGCCTGCGGGCGATTGCGCATCCAATGAAGCAATCGCAGGCAACGCTCAAGGAAGGAATCACGAAGGCGTTGGCCAAGCTCTAATTCGGGCTTTGGTTCACTGGTGACATAGGCTAAGCCACATGAGCAATCCCTTTGACTCCAACCCTTTTGAGGAGCCGGACAAGCCTCTCCCCGGCCGTGGGTCGAATCCTTTCGCGGAACCCGCGCGCGAGTCAGACGCGAAGCCTTCGGCGAACCCTTTCGTTGACTCGTATGAGGATCCGAGTGTGGAGCCCTTTGCTGAACCTATCGCAGAGCCCTTTGCCGAGCCGGAGCGCGCCTACGCCCCAGCTCCGCTGCCTGACCATGCCCCTGCCCAGCAGCCAATGGAAGGCACGATCCACAGCTTCTCCTTTTTCAAGGGGCTGTTGAGTCTGTTCTCGCTCCTCGTAGGCTTCACCGGAATTACTGACGGCGATGTGGCAATGGGCATCGGCTTCGCCTTGCCCGGGGCCTGGTACTTCCTCAAGTCACTACAGCAGAAGGCCAACCCAACCACGCCGCAAAAGCGCCACTGGTTTGTCATTTGGCTCATCGCCATCGTGCTCATGTTCTTCGGCGCCTAGTCCATAGGCCACTGCGCGACGACCCGCCGCCACACAATGCGCAGCAGCGAATGCGGAGTCGCCACCACCTCGCGCAGGTAATTCCATGGGCGGTCTTTCCGCGGGGTGCCAACACCATGCATGCGAACCCGAATCCCCAGGTGCCAGGCCCACAGGCGGGTGCGCAGCACGTGAAAGTCATTGGTTACGACGCGGAAATAGTCATAGTCCGGGCACAGCGCGTGGGCGCGCTCAAGGTTTTCGTTAGTGCTGGTAGCCAGCGGCTCCACACGGATCCGCTCCGAGTCCACGCCCCGCTCGATGAGGTAGCGCGCCATTGGTTCCGCCTCCCCGTAACCGGACACGATGATTGGCTCCTCCGGCAGCACGCGAGCCAGCACCACCGCGCGGTCCAACCGGCTGCGCAGCAACGAGCCGGGCTCGCCACCCTCCACGCGCGCGCCCAACACCAGAAGCGGAAACTGCATGCCCGCTAGCTTAGCGTGCATACTGGTCAGCATGAGCATGTGCGTAGTCGGTTCCATCAACGCTGACCTCGTGGTCCACACAGCCCGGCACCCGCAGCCGGGTGAAACCCTGCTGGGCAGCGGCGGCACCATCACCGCGGGCGGCAAGGGAGCGAACCAGGCGGTCGCTGCCGCCCGTCTGGGTGCTCAGGTCAGCTTCGTCGGCGCGGTGGGCAGCGATGCCTACGCCACGCCCGCGATGCACTACTTGCAGGCCAGCGGCGTGGACCTCACGCACGTCGAAGCCAGCGAGGAGGTGACGGGCTTGGCGGTCATCACCGTGGATAAGCAGGGAGAAAACACCATCATCGTGGTGCCGGGGGCCAATGCGCTTGTCGACGCTCCCTTCGTCACCACCCACTCCTCCCCCATCACCGAATCGGAACTCATTCTGCTCCAAGGCGAGGTTCCGGCGGAGGGTTGTGCCAAGGCCATAGAGCTGGCGAAGGGGCGCGTCGTGGTCAACCTCGCACCGGTCATCGAGGTTGAAAAGGAAGCGCTCCTGCGCGCCGATCCACTGCTAGCCAACGAGCACGAAGCCGGGCTCATCCTGGAGCAGTTGGGATTGAGCAGCGAGGGCGCGCCGGAGGAGCTGGCGCGGCGCCTGACGGAGGCCGGCTTTGCCTCGGTGGTCCTCACGCTGGGCGCGCGGGGAGCGCTCGTGGCCGAAGGGGCTGAGCTTGTCGACGTTCCCTCCCCGCAGGTCACCGCCCTCGACACGACGGGCGCGGGCGATGCCTTCGCCGGCGCGCTGTGCGCGAGACTACTCCACGGCGACGACCTCGTGGAGGCCGCCACCTTTGCCGCTCGAGTTGGGGCTTACGCCGTCACTGGAGAAGGCGCGCAGGCGTCCTACCCCGATCTCAAGAGCAAGCTTCCCAGCTAATTACTCCCCGAGGAGCTGGGAGCGCAGGTTCTCGTCCTTCTTCTCCACCTCGGCGGCCATGTTCTCTTGGTAGGCCACCATCTTGTCCACCAGTGCCGGGTCACCCGCGGAGAGAATGCGCACGGCAAGCAAGCCGGCATTCTTCGCACCACCGATGGAGACGGTGGCCACCGGCACGCCGCCCGGCATCTGCACGATGGAGAGCAGCGAATCGAGCCCATCAAGATCCTTCAACGCGCGCGGGATGCCGATCACCGGAAGCGGCGTGGCCGCGGCGACCATGCCCGGCAGGTGAGCTGCGCCACCGGCGCAGGCGATGATGGCCTTGAGGCCGCGCTCGTGCGCGGACTTGGCATAAGCCAGCATCTTTTCCGGGGTGCGGTGCGCGCTGACAACGCCTACCTCGAAGGGCACGCCGAACTCGGCGAGCACCTCTGCGGCGGGCTTGACGGTGGGCCAATCGGAATCAGAGCCCATGATCAGGCCGACGAGTGGTTCCATAAAACTCTCCTTAGTAAATAGGTTTCAAGCTCGCTGCGGGCTTAAGCCCACTGCGCGTGGACGAGGAAGTGGGCGGCATCGTGGGCGATGCGGCGGGTTTCCGCCACATCCACACCGACAACATTGACGTGGCCAATCTTGCGGCCCGGCTTGTGGTCCTTTCCATAGAGGTGGACCTTCGCCTCTGGGTAGCGCTCCATCACTTCGCGAACGCGCTGCGGCATGGGCATCTGCGGATCTTCTTCGGCGCCCAGCACATTAGCCATCACCGTGACCGGAGCCAGGGCTGCGGTAGAGCCCAGCGGCAAGTCCAATACGGCGCGCAGGTGCTGCTCAAACTGGGAGGTCACGCAGCCATCCTGAGTCCAGTGGCCGGTATTGTGCGGGCGCATGGCCAGCTCGTTGACGGCGATATCCTCCTCAACAACCGCGCCCGGCGCGCCGGAGGCGGAAGCAATGATGGAGCCGGCGTCTTGCTGCGTGGCGAAGGCAAAGAGCTCCACCGCCAGCACGCCGGTAACGCCAAGTTCGGTGGCCGCCTTGATGCCCACCTGCATGGCGCGCTCGGTCAACTCCGGCGAAAGGTTCGGGGCGGGAGCAAAAGCCTCGGCACAGATGCCGTCCCGCTGCACGGACTCGGTGACCGGCCAGACCTTCACCTCGCCGGAGGGACGGCGGGCGACGAGCACGGACAGCTCGCGGGTGAGGTTGACCTTTTCTTCGGCCATGAGCGGGGTATCGGCCGCAAGCAGCTTGGCGACGAGCGGCTCCAGCTCCTCCGCGGAGGGGAACCACACGCCATGGCCGTCGTAGCCGCCGCGGCGGGCTTTGAGGCACACGAAACCGTCGACAAGCGCGGCGAAGTCCCGCGCATCCTCCACCGACTCGATGGCGGCAAAGCGCGGCACTGGGGCGCCCAGCTCTGCCATTTTCTGGCGCATGAGCAGCTTGTCCTGCGCGTAGAGGAGGGCGGAAGGCTGGGGCTGGACGTTGCGGCCGTCGGCGATGAGCGCCTGCACGTGCTCGGTGGGAACGTGCTCGTGCTCAAAGGTGATTGCATCCGCGCCGTCTGCGGCGGCGGTGAGCACGTCGAGATCGTGATAGTCACCGAGAACGACGTCCGGAATCACCTGGGCGGCGGACTTATCCGGCGCGGAGGCTAGCACGCGCAGGTGGATGTCGAGCTCGGCGGCGGCCGGCTGCATCATGCGTGCAAGCTGGCCGTCTCCATAAACAGTAACGAGGGGTTTGTGTTGTTCACTCACTCTTCCAATACTAGCCTTGGGGCCATGATCGTCCGGCATACCATCTTTCAGAACTCCCTCATGACCGCCCTGTTGGATGGCATTTACGACGGCGAAATGACCATCGGTGAGCTCTTGGGCAAGGGCAATTTCGGTATTGGAACCTTCGATGCGCTGGACGGAGAGATGATCATCCTCGACGGTGTGTGCTATCAGCTGCGCGGCGATGGCACCGCGACGGTGGCTGACTTAGACCAGGGCACGCCGTTTGCGGTGGCGACGAACTTCGTCCCCCGTATTAAGGTGGCCGCACCCAAGGGTCTGAGGCGCGAGGAGCTTTCGGCATTCATCGATGAGGTGGAGCCTTCCGCTAACTTCATGTACGCGGTGCGCATCTCTGGGCGGTTCAGCAACGTGGTGACCCGCACGGTGGTCAAGCAGAGCAAGCCCTACCCGCCGATGGCGCAGGCGGTGGGCGGTGACAAGGAGCTGCGCTTTGACGACGTCGAGGGCGTCATCGGCGGTTTCCGCACGCCGGTCTTTGAGAAGGGAATCTCCGTTCCCGGCTGCCACGTGCACTTCATCGACGCTGCGCGTACTTCCGGAGGGCACGTGCTGGACTACACGGTGGATGAGGCCACCATTGAGCTCTGCCCCGGCACGGACCTCGATCTGCGTCTGCCGCTGACCCACGAGTTCCGCTCCGCCAACTTGGCGCCCGAGGATTTGGACCAGCAGCTGCATACGACGGAGATTAAGGACTAGCCCCAGACCGGTTGCTCGTTGAGGATGTCCTCGACTCGTTTGGCTTTGGGGATGGAGGGGAAATACATCGGCTTGTCATAGCCGTGAAGTGCCAGCGAGATCCCACCGCGGCGGCGGCGCGCACCGCGGATATCGGTGAGCGGGATCGAATCAACGCGCTTGCCTTCGCGGGCGATGACGCGCAGGTTGGTCACTATGAAACGCTTGCGGCGGGCTTTGATGAGGGGCAGGACAAAGCGCCAGACGGCAAGCAAGGCCCATATAGCTACCAGGCCATTGCGAAGCGCTAGGTCAATGCCGTTGTAGTCACACCAGCCGATGGCGATCCAGCACACCCCAGTAATCACGACGAGCTCTAGAAAAGGAAAGAGCAGCGTGCGAAACGGGGCGGTCATGTCCGCGCGAACAACTTCGCCGCGGCCCATCTGCATGAGGTTCATGGGGCTCATGGTACCTCCCTGCTCCCGCTGCCCAGGTGAGAGGACGTCACGTCCCAAGCCTTGCAGGCCCAGCCAAGGCTTCGCACATGGCATTTCCTAAAAGGCGTCAGTCAAAAGGCGTCTTTGCCCCCGAAAACGCCATGTGGAGGCGTCCAAAAGGTGTCTTTGACCCCAAAGACGCCTTTTGACTAATGCCTTCTGACAGATGCCTTTTGAATAGCGCCATGTGTCGAGCACGGCGCCTTCTATGAAAGCCTCGCCGGTCGACGCTTGGATGTCCCAGCGCGGGCGATTATTTATCAGCCGGGCGCAGGTGGATGACATCACCGGCGGAGTAGTACTCGCCGCCGACGTTGATGCGGCCGTCGTCAGCCACGCCCTCGACGGTGCCGATCACATCGCCCGTCGGGGCTTCGAGGCGAACCTCTTGGCCAATGGAAGAACACACCTTGCGGTAATCAGCCATGAGCTGTGGGTCCTGCTGCTCCCACTGGGTGATGCGGCGGCGCAGGTTCTTCAGAACGGTGATGGCCAGCTCAGTGCGGTCGGTATCAAGCCCCTCGAGCGCTAGCGAAGTCGCGGCCTCGATGGGCAGTTCCTCGCGGGTCAGGGTGACATTGATGCCCATGCCCACGACCACGCGTGCTGAAGGCGGGTTAGCGGCTTGAGTCTTGGGCGCGACCTCAGCCTTGTTGATTTCGGCCTTATTAACTTCAGCCTTGTTGATTTCGGCCTTGTTGATCTCTGCCTTCGAGACTTCAGTCTTCGGAGCGGACTTGAAAGCCTCCCCCACAGGGCCGGCTTCCGCGAGGATGCCGCACAGCTTCTTGCCATCGATGTGCACGTCATTGGGCCACTTGAGCACCGCACCATCGACCGAGTCGGTCACGGCCAAGCCGGCAGCCAGGGGCAAGGTGCCAAGGTGCTCTAGCGACTCCGGGAGGATCAGAGCGGAGAAGATAAGCTGCGACCCCGCCGGGCTCACCCACTGGCGGCCCAAGCGGCCTTTGCCGGCCACCTGTTCGTCAGCAAGCAGTACGGTGCCATCAGCCACCTTCTCCGCCTGCATGAGATCGGTATTGGTGGAGCCAGTGGACTCGGTGAAATCGATGACAGCGAAGTCGTCACTCAACGCCTCGCGGATGCGGTCCATATCAAGTGCAGTCATGCACCCTAGGTTACCCGCCGGGCAGTGGCCTTCTAGACGTAACTAAAAGTAATCCGGATTGGCCAGAATTGTGTGTGCGGTGGCCTCGTCGAGACAGGTGGTCAAGACCGCTTGCGGCAATGCATGGGTTACCTGTTCAGGCGTAACGGAGATCTGCCGAGAATCCGCTAGGAAGGACACAGTGTCCTCAACCAGCTTGTCGTAGTCTGCGCGTTCCTTCGCGCCGAGGCTATCTGGTTTGCCTTCAGTCACCAGCACGTAGCGGATCTCCGGGGCAACCCACTCACACACCCACTCGCCGTATTCTTGCGCTTCCGAATCCGAAAGGTCCAACCCCATCCGTTTCATGCTGGCGCGCATGGTGTCACGATCAACCTTGCCGTTATCCACCAGTTGTGAGCGCACCTTTGATGAGTCCACGGTGTCGGCGAAAATAGCGCGGAACACGGTATCGCGCTGAGCCGCGGAAGGCGAAGTGGACTGCGTCGAAGACGCGTCAGCGGTCCCAGTGGAAACAGTTGTTAGCGGTGTGAAAGTCTCTGCAGATTCCGTACTAGAGCAACCAACCAAGAGCACTGCGAGGAGCGGGGCGAACTTCTTCATAGCGAATTCCAGCCTAATCCACGTGCCGCTGGGTGCTAGTGTGTGTCCATGGCAAAGGTCACTTTTGAGAACGTCGGCATCACCTATCCCCGCGCCGAGAACCCCACGGTCAAAGACCTCAATCTCGAGATTGCGGATGGCGAATTCCTGGTCCTCGTCGGACCGTCCGGCTGCGGTAAATCCACCACCCTGCGCGCCCTCGCGGGACTCGAGCCGGTCTCCAGCGGCCGCATCCTCATCGACGGCAAAGACGTCACAGGGCTGGAGCCCGGCGAGCGCGATATCGCCATGGTCTTCCAAAATTATGCGCTGTACCCGCACCTCACCGTGGCCCAGAACATGGGATTTTCCCTCAAGCTGGCCAAGATGCCCAAGGCAGACATCAAAGCCAAGGTCGAGGAAGCCGCCAAGACCCTCGGGCTCACGGAGTACCTGCAGCGCAAGCCCAAGGACCTGTCCGGTGGTCAGCGCCAGCGCGTGGCCATGGGCCGCGCCATCGTGCGCGAGCCGAAGGCCTTCCTCATGGATGAACCCCTGTCCAACCTCGATGCCAAGCTGCGCGTACAAACCCGCGCGGAGCTGGCCAGCCTCCAGCAGCGCCTCGGCACCACCACCGTCTACGTCACCCACGACCAGGTCGAGGCCATGACCATGGGAGACCGCGTCGCCGTGCTCAAAGACGGCGAACTGCAGCAGGTCGCCCCACCGCGCGAGCTTTACGACGCCCCCGCTAACGAGTTCGTCGCCGGCTTCATCGGCTCCCCCGCGATGAATATCTTTGACTACAACGGCGGCCGCGTCGGCGTTCGCCCAGAAAAACTATTCATTAATAAGGGGCCGGTGGGCTTCCAAGGAACGGTGGAGTTCGTGGAAGAGCTGGGCTCGGAATCCTTCGTCTACGTCATGGTGGGCGAGCAGCGCTTCGTTGCCCGCGCCAGCGATAGCGTTCCGCAGCGCGGCGACACCGTCGTCCTTACCTTCAACCCCCGCGAGGCCCACCACTTCGATCCGGAAACCGGCCAGCGCATCGAGGCTTAGGTAGTAGCACTAACAGGGGTAGCTTCACCCCCGTTTGAAGTGAATTAAAAGCCAAAACCACGTGCCTTGTGGGGATGATCCCCTATTTTGAAGTCATCAGAAGTTTTCCGAAAGGTGAATACTCCATGAAGAAGCCGTTTCTCCCTAGCTCGCTGCGTTCTGTCCGCCGCGGCGTAGTCGTCACCACCGCTGCACTCGCGTTGACCTTGGCAGGTTGCTCGTCGGGTGACGAGGGGTCGTCGTCAAGCGCTGGCTCCGATGCCTCCTCAACCGATGGTGGCGGCCGCGGGCCCATCACCTTTGCCATGGGCAAGAACGACACCGACAAGATCACCCCCATCATCGAGGCATGGAACGCCGAGCACCCGGACGAGAAGGTCGAGCTCAAGGAGCTCGCCGGCGAGGCCGACGCGCAGCGCGAAACCCTCGTGCAGTCCCTGCAGGCGGGTAACTCCGACTACGATGTCATGGCGCTCGACGTGGTCTGGACCGCGGACTTCGCTGCTAACCAGTGGCTAGCACCGCTGACCGGTGACCTGGAGGTTGATACCTCTGGCCTGCTGGAGCCCACCGTGGAATCCGCGACCTACAACGACACCCTCTACGCACTGCCGCAGAACACCAATGGCCAGCTGCTCTTCCGCAACACCGAGTTGGCGGATAAGGCTCCGGAGAAGTTCGAGGACATCGCGTCTGCCTGCGAGGCCATCAAGGACGATAGCTCCTGCCTGACCACCCAGCTCAAGCAGTACGAGGGCCTCACCGTCAACACCGCCGGCTTCATCGAGGGCTGGGGCGGCTCCATCTTGGATGACGAGGGCAACGTGACCGTTGACTCGGACAAGTCCAAGGAAGGCCTGCAGGCGCTTGTCGACGCCTACGAAGACGGCACCATCTCCAAGGACTCCACCGCCGCGACGGAGGAGGAGACCAACTTGGCCTTCACCGAGGGCAAGACCGCATTCGCCATCAACTGGCCGTACATGTACACCAACGCTGAGGACAAGGGCATCAAGTTCGAGGTCCAGCCGCTGGTGGGCAAGGACGGCGTCGGTGTCTCCACGCTCGGCGGCTACAACAACGGCATCAACATCAATTCCGAGCACAAGGCTACGGCCCTGGACTTCATGAAGTTCATCATCAACGAGGAGAACCAGAAGTCCTTCGCTGAGGCTTCCTTCCCGCCGGTACTGGCTTCCATCTACGACGATGAGTCCCTGGTGGAGGAGTTCCCGTACCTTCCGGCCCTGAAGGAATCCCTGGAGAACGCCGCACCGCGTCCGGTTTCCCCGTTCTACACCGCCATCTCCAAGGCCGTGCAGGATAACGCTTACGCGGCATTGACCGCGGGCAAGTCCGTCGATGACGCAACGAAGGACATGAAGGCAGCCATCGAGGCAGCCGCGCAGGGTTAATGCTCCCCAGCGTGAATGGGGCGCGAGTAAGTCCACGAGACTTGCCCGCGCCTCTTTCTTTGATCTGGGTCTCGTGCACAGAGGATGTCTCAGCCACCCGCTATGATTTTCCCCAACCCCCGATAAACCCCTCCCCCTATTAATCAGAAAGGCAGGCACCGCATGGCTGGAGCACCGCCTACCGCGCAGCCCCGCAGACAGTATCTGCGCGTCGCTGCGCTCATCGCACCGGCGCTGATAGCGCTGGCCGTGGTCATCGGCTATCCCATCGTGCGCGCTGTGATGTTGTCCTTCCAGGGCAACAAGCGGCTTAACCCGACTACGGGTGTATTCGAGGAAGGCTCATTCGCAGGCCTCGAAAACTACCTGTACTGGCTCACCAATAAATGCATGTCTGCCACCGGCCAGGCCACCACATGCCCGGACGGCGTCATCGCCACCGATTTCTGGCCAGCGCTCAAAATCACGCTCTTCTTCACCGTGGTCACGGTGGCACTGGAGACGATCTTGGGCATGTTCATGGCGCTGGTGATGAACGGCGAGTACCGCGGGCGCGGCCTCGTGCGCGCGGCCGTGCTGGTGCCTTGGGCCATTCCCACCGCGGTGACGGCGAAGCTGTGGCAGTTCATGTTCGCGCCGGACGGCATCATCAACGCGCTCATCGGCTCGAACATCGCGTGGACCACGGACCCGTTTTATGCCCGCCTCGCGGTCATCATCGCCGATGTGTGGAAGACCGCCCCGTTCATGGCGCTGCTCATCCTGGCCGGTCTGCAGATGATTCCGCGCGATGTCTATGACGCCGCCCGCGTCGACGGCGCCTCGCGCATCCAAACCTTCTTCACCATTACCCTGCCGCTGGTACGCCCAGCGCTCATGGTGGCCATCCTCTTCCGCACGCTGGACGCGCTGCGCATGTACGACCTGCCGGTCATCATGATCTCCGCCTCCTCCAACTCCCCGACGGCCACCATTTCCCAGTTGGTGGTGGAGGACATGCGCCAGGGCCACTTCAACTCTGCCTCCGCGCTATCCACCCTCATCTTCCTGCTCATCTTCACCGTCGCGTTCATCCTCGTTCGCTTCCTCGGCGCTGATGTGTCCGGTACTGCTCGCCAGAAGAAGGAGAAGAAGTCATGAAAAAGATCGGACACTACCTTGGCATCCTCTTCATCATGTTCTGGGGGCTCGCGCCCTTCTACTGGATGGTCGTCACCGCCCTGCGGCACAAGTCCCATACTTTCGACACCACCCCGTGGCCCACGCACGTAACCCTGGATAACTTCCGGGACGCCCTAGCCACGGACAAGGGCAATGACTTCCTCAATGCGCTGGGGAACTCTTTGATCATTTCCTTGGTCACGACCGCGGTGGCGGTCCTTATCGGTGTGTTTACCGCCTACGCCTTGGCACGCTACGACTTCCCCGGCAAAGGTATTGTCACCGGCATCATTCTGGCTGCCTCGATGTTCCCGGCCATCGCGTTGGTGACCCCGCTGTTCCAGCTCTTTGGAAACCTCGAATGGATCGGCACCTACCGCGCGATGATCATCCCGAACATCTCCTTCGCGCTACCGCTGACGGTCTATACGCTGCTGAGCTTCTTCCGCCAGCTTCCCTGGGAGTTGGAGGAGGCCGCCCGCGTGGACGGTGCTTCCCGCGGCCAGGCCTTCCGCCTCGTGCTCCTGCCCTTGGCCGCGCCGGCGCTGTTTACCACCGCCATCATCGCCTTCATCACGACGTGGAACGAGTTCATGTTGGCCAAGCAGCTATCCACCACCGCTACTGAGCCGGTGACCGTGGCCATCGCGCGCTTCTCCGGCCCCTCGGCCTTCGAGTACCCCTACGCCGCCACCATGGCCGCGGGCGCGCTGGTGACGATTCCGCTGATCATCATGGTGCTCATCTTCCAGCACCGCATCGTTGCCGGCCTCACCGCCGGCGGTGTTAAGGCCTAATGCGCCGCGCTCTGCTGTGGGACACCGCGCTGGGATTCGTTGGTTTCTTTGCGTTCCTGGCGCTGGTGCAGGCAGTCCTCAACCTTTTTCACCCCTCCCCCGCAATCTGGCCGGGGCTCCTCGCAGGCACGCTGTGCCTGGCCGAGTTTCTGCTGTGGCGGGCTAAACGGAAGGATCTCCGATGACCTGGCACGATAACGCCATTTTCTACCAGGCCCTCGTGGGCTCGTACAAGGACACCCGCGGCGAAGGCGTCGGCACGCTGCGCGGCGTTATTGAGAAGTTGGATTACCTCAAGTGGCTCGGCGTGGACTGCCTGTGGCTTTCCCCGTTTTATGCCTCCCCGCTGCGCGATGATGGCTATGACATTGCCGATTACTACTCCATCCACCCGGATTACGGCACGATGGAGGACTTCGAGGAGCTCGTCGCCGAGCTCCACGCGCGCGGCATGAGGCTGATGACGGACTTGGCGTTCAACCACACTTCCACCGATCACCCGTGGTTCCAGGCCTCGCGCACCGATCCGGAAGGGCCGTACGGTGATTACTACGTGTGGGGCGATGATCCCCTGCGCTACCCAGAGATCCGCATCATTTTCACCGATACGGAAACCTCGAATTGGGCGTGGGATCCGGAGCGCAAGCAGTACTACTTCCACCGCTTTTACTCGCACCAGCCGGACCTGAACTATGACAACCCGAAGGTCCACGAGGAAGTGTTCAAGATCCTCTCCTTCTGGCTGGACAAGGGCGTGGACGGCTTCCGCCTCGATGCCATTGCATACCTCTACGAGCGCGATGGGCTGGGCGGCGAGTCCCTGCCGGAAACAGTCGAGTTTGTGGAAAGAATCCGCGCTTTCATTGACGAGAACTATCCCGAGGCCATCATGATCGCGGAGGCCAATCAGCCGCCGCACGACACCATGGAGTTCTACGGCACGGGCAATCGCTTCCACATGGTGTTCAATTTCCCCGTCATGCCGCGGCTCTACCAGGCCCTTGCACTGGGGGACGCCACACCGGTCTACGAGATCATGGCGGAATTGCCGGAGTTGCCCCAGGGCTGCCAGTGGGGCACCTTCCTGCGCAATCACGACGAGCTAACGCTGGAGATGGTTGGCGAGGATCAGCGCGCCATCATGTACGAGCACTTTCTGCCGGATGATCAGATGCGCGCTCACGTGGGTATCGCGCGGCGACTCGCCCCGCTGTTGGGCAACGACTACCGCAAGATTGAGCTCTTCTATTCCCTCCTCATGACGCTACCGGGCGCGCCCTTCCTGTATTACGGCGATGAGGTTGGCATGAACGACGCCCCCGAGCTGCCCGACCGCGATGCTGTACGCACTCCTATGCAGTGGGAGCCGGGCGAGGGCGCAGGATTCAGTACATCCGCTCAGACGCGCCGCCCCGTCGTTGGCGGGGTTGGTATTTCGGTGGAGGAGCAGCTTGCCGACGACTCCTCGATCCTCCACCGCGTTCGCAGCCTCATCCAGCAACGCAAGGCGCATCCGGAACTCGGCACCGCGCCTTTCGAGGCGGTGGAGACCGGCCACGCGGGCGTGCTGGGATTCCAGCGCGGTGAATTATTGTGCTTGCACAACTTCACCGAAAAAGCCGTGGACTTAGGACCAGTCGAACTGGGCCCCTTCGGTTATGCCTGGCTTCCGGTGGAGGCTTAACGGTCTTTTAGCGAAAACGGTAAACAGAACATGAACAGTCGATGTATTGTGCTGTAATTTTTGAGGTTTTTTAGCGTTTTATGACCAATTAAAGCTACATAATGCCTATTTGCCGAGGTCACCGGCCTTTTGCGCACAATTGGCACCATTACCTTTCGGGACTATCGTCAACCGCGGTTAGCTCGCAGTCGTCGCGCCACCCCTTTGGCCCCGACACGCTGACCCCTCTTTGTAGATTATTGCCCTAGTCCTGAAAGGGATCACGCTCGTGTCAGCGACTCTTATCATCTTGGCCATCGTGGTCATCACGGCACTGGCCTTCGACTTCACTAACGGTTTCCACGACACAGCCAACGCTATGGCAACGTCAATTGCTACCGGCGCACTGAAGCCGTTCACCGCGGTCGCCATTTCCGCCCTCCTCAACCTCATCGGCGCATTCCTCTCCGTCAACGTGGCCGCCACCGTGGCCAAGGGAATCGTCAACCTTGACCAGTACGATGTCTCCGTCCCCGCCGACGGCGACGCTTTGCTCATGGTCGTCTTCACCGGCCTCATCGGCGGCATCACCTGGAACCTATTTACCTGGCTCCTTGGCATGCCGTCTTCATCCTCCCACGCCCTCTTTGGTGGCCTCATCGGCGCTGCCTTCGCAGCCCTGGGCACCGGCGGCGTGGCATGGTCCTCCATCGCCGGCAAGATCATCATCCCGGCTATTGCCTCCCCGCTCATCGCCGCTCTGGTTTCCGCCTGCGGTACCGCCCTGGTGTACTGGGTGACCAACACCATCCCGAGCAAGGTTAAAAACGAGCACTTCCGCCACGGCCAGATCGTAACCGCCTGCCTCGTATCCCTGGCCCACGGCACCGGTGACGCACAGAAGACGATGGGCGTTATCTTCCTTGCCCTCGTTGCCGCTGGCGAGGCCAACTCCGATTCCCGCATCCCAACCTGGGTCATCGTGGCCTGTGCCGTCGCGATTGCCGCCGGCACCATGTCGGGCGGCTGGCGCGTCATCCGCACCCTGGGCAAGGGGCTCGTGGAGATTGAATCCCCGCAGGGCATGGCCGCTGAGGCCACCTCCGCCGCCATCATCCTGACCTCCGCCACCGGCGGTATGGCACTGTCCACCACCCACGTGTCCACCGGTTCCATCCTGGGTACCGGCCTGGGCCGCAAGGGCGCGAAGGTTCGCTGGGGCGTCGCCATGCGCATGGTGGCCGCGTGGCTCATCACCCTTCCGTGCGCCGCCTTCGTCGGCTTCGTTACGTGGTGGATTGCCAACGGCGTGGGCGCAGCCACCAACACCATGGTGGGTGCCATCGTTGACCTAATCATCCTGCTGGGAATGGTCGCCCTCATCCTCCTGCGCGCTCGCCGCAACCCGGTTGACGCTAATAACGTCAACGACGACTGGGACGAGGACTCCGAGTCCGTCGACTCCTCGATGTCTCACCGCGAAAAGGTCGCCGCCGGCGTTTCGACCGGCAACGCCCCTGGCGCCGCAAACGCCGTCAATGATGTGGTCAAGTCCCACACCGCTCACAAGGACAACTAAGGATTCCAATCATGACCGCAATGGAAATCGTCACCGCCCTCATTCGCGTGGCCGCACTCGCGCTCGCCTTCGGCGCCGGCATCCCACTCCTCTTCGCTTTGGGCATGCGCTGCATGACGGGCGACCCCATCCGCAACGCCGAAGGCGTTGTCGTTGATGACACCGAAGCTTCACCCCAGATGAAGATGCTTGGCTGGACGGTATACGCCGTTCTCGCCCTCCTCATCCTTGTCGCTATCACATGGATTGCAAAGGACTCCATCGCCCATTACTTCGGCTGGGAGCCATTTGCCGGAATCGCTAGCGGGCACTAAGCCTTCCCCCCTCCCACCGACAACACCAACAGCCCCGTCGCCCTACACGGCGGGGCTGTCCTTTTTGCCCTTATTCATTTTCCTCCGCCGCAGGAAGCACATGTGTGCCCCTGGTCACACATCAGCCAAGGTAAACAACAAGTTAACTTAACTTGAAATCTATGTAGCGTTTTGGACGTTTACACGATATAGTTGGTGAATACCAACGGTACGGTACCCCGTACCTTTACTACGAGAGACAAAAAGGGGCGAGCACGAATGAATACCATTTCCGGCTTTATTTCCGCCATTACTAACACATTCAAGACCGCCACCGGTACCGGTCTTGACACCATTACCGCTGCGCCCATCGCAGCGCAGGTGGCAGAAGATCTTGTCAAGCACGATCTCATTCCGGCAACCCATACCGACATCGAGGAAAGCTTCGCCGCCCTCACGGGCGACTTCCCCCGGGAAGGCGACCTTGCCGAGGTAGAGCTATTCCTCGACAGCTTCGGATGGCTTGCATAAAATCCTTCACCAAACCCCGCCCCCACCGGGCGGGGTTTTCTCATGCGGCCACCCTTCAAACGGTACATTTCGCGCCCACTACACTGTCAGCCATGCACCCAACACGCCGTTTCCGAGGATTCCCTCATCTTTTTCACCGCCCCTCACCTGCCCGAACGTAAATTGTGAGCGGAATCACCCGTGCGCTGCTATACATTCCTATACAAAACTTCTCTACACTGCCAAACATGACTATTTCCTCACATTTGTCGGAGCTTGACTCCCTGAGCGCCGACACCACCGCAGGCAAGATCGCTGAACTGAAGAGGCGTCGCGAAGCAGCGGCGCAGCCCATGGGAGAGAAAGCCCACGAAAAGGTCCACGCCCAAGGCCGCCTCACCGCACGTGAGCGCTTGGACTATCTCCTCGACGAGGGCTCCTTCGTCGAGACCGATATGCTCGCCGTGCACCGCACCACGGACTTCGGCATGGGCAAGAAGCGCCCGCTGACCGATGGCATCGTCACCGGCTGGGGCACCATCGACGGCCGCGAGGTCTGCATTTTCTCCCAGGACGGAACCGTCTTCGGCGGTGCACTCGGTGAGGTCTACGGCGAGAAGATGATCAAGATCATGGAGCTGTCCATCACCACCGGCCGCCCGCTCATCGGCCTGTACGAGGGTGCCGGCGCCCGCATCCAGGACGGCGCCGTGTCCCTGGACTGGATTGCCAAGACCTTCTACCAGAACGTCAAGGCCTCCGGCATCGTCCCGCAGATCTCCGTCATCATGGGCGCGTGCGCCGGCGGCAACGCCTACTCCCCTGCCCTGACTGATTTCGTGGTGATGGTGGACAAGAAGTCCAAGATGTTCGTCACCGGACCAGACGTCATCAAGACCGTCACCGGCGAAGAAGTCAGTCAAGAAGAACTCGGCGGCGCGGGCGTCCACATGCACAAGGCGGGAACCTCGCACTACACCGCCGCCAGCGACGAGGAAGCCCTGGATTGGGTTCACGATTTGCTGACCTACCTTCCCTCCAATAACCGGCAGTTGACCCCGGTCGAGCCCTACGAAGACCTGGGCGAAGAAACCGCCGACGACCTCATGCTGGATGAGATCATCCCGGATTCCCCAAACCAGCCCTATGACGTCAAGGAGGTCATCGAGGCCCTCACCGATGACGGTGACTTCCTGGAGATTCAGGCCGACCGCGCCGATAACGTGGTCACCGCCTTCGGACGCATCGAGGGCCGCACTGTTGGTTTCGTTGCCAACCAGCCCCAGGTCTTCGCCGGCTGCCTCGACATCGATTCTTCCGAGAAGGCCGCCCGCTTCGTGCGCACCTGCGATGCCTTCAACATCCCCATCATCATGCTTGTCGACGTCCCCGGCTTCCTCCCCGGCGCCGACCAAGAACACGACGGCATCCTGCGCCGCGGCGCCAAGCTGCTCTACGCCTACGCCGAAGCCACCGTTCCCAAGATCACCGTCACCCTGCGCAAGGCATACGGCGGCGCCTACTGCGTGATGGGCTCCAAGGGGCTGGGCGCGGACATCAACCTGGCATGGCCCACCGCCCAGATCGCGGTCATGGGTGCAGCAGGTGCCGTCGGTTTTATCTATCGCAAAGAGATCAAGGCAGCCCATGAGAAAGGCCTCGACGTGACGGAACTGACCAAATCCTTCGAGCGCGAATACGAAGATCACATGCTCAACCCGTATAAGGCAGCAGAGCGCGGGCTTATCGACGCCGTCATTCTCCCCTCCGAAACCCGCAGTGCAATCGCTAAAAACCTGCGCTTCTTCACGGACAAGAATGTCGCGCGCCCATCGCGCAAGCACGGAAACATCCCGCTCTAGGCCGCGCTCGTTTCAGCACAAATCAGTGCAGCAGAAGCACTGTATTACACTAGTGTTCCATGACTGACTTGAAGACGACCGCTGGCAAGATCGAGGACCTGAGCGCCAAGCTCACCGAGTCCCGGGCGCCGCAGGGAGAAGTCCCGGCAGCCCGCAGCGCCATCGAGGCGCTCTTTGACGCCGGCTCCTTCGTGGAGACCGACGCCCTTGCTCGCCACCGCTCCACCGAGTTCGGCCGCGAGCACATCCGCCCCTACACCGATGGTGTCGTCACCGGCTTCGGCACCGTCGATGGCCGCAAGGTCTGCGCCTATGCGCAGGACGCCTCGCTGTTCGACGGCACCATGGGCGAGGTCTATGGCGAAAAGGTCACCAAGCTCTACGACCTGGCCATTAAGACCGGCGTGCCCATCGTCGCGCTCGTTGCCAGCGATAAGCCCCGCGCCCAGGAGGGCATCGTCTCCTCCGCCATGCAGGCCCGCATCCTCGCCCGCGCCACCACCGCCTCCGGCCTCATCCCGCAGATCACGGCGGTTTACGCGGAGTCCAAGGAGGCCTCGCTCGTGGCCGCTCTGTCCGATGTCGTCATCGCCCCCGACGGCGACGTGCAGGCGGACGGGGAGCACGAGGTGAGCGTCGCCAAGCGCGTGCTCTCCTATCTGCCCTCCAATAACCGTGCCGCCGCGCCCCGCACCGAGGCCACCATCGTTGCGGGTTCGGTGGAAGACAACATCAGCGAGGCCGACCACGCGCTCGATACCCTCGTCGGCGATGACGGCACCGTCGATCTCGCCGACGTAGTCACCGCCACCTGTGAGGATGTCTTCGAGCTCGGCGCCCGGGTGCGCGGGGTCTTCACCGGCTTCGGCCGCGTGGAGGGACGCACGGTCGGCATCATCGCCAACCGTGACTCCCTCGATGCCGCAGCCGCCGCCAAGGCCGCCCGTTTCATTCGCCTGTGCGATGCCTTCAACACCCCCATCGTCGAGTTCGTCGACTCCCCGGCTTTGGATGTGGAGAAGGCAGCGTTGGCCAAGCTCGTGCATGCTTATGCTGCGGCAAGCGTGGGCAAGATCAGCGTCATTGTGCGCCGCGCGCACGGCACCGGCTACATCGCTTTCGGCTCCAAGGAGCTCGGTGCGGACCTGTCCTATGCGTGGCCGACGGCCGAGATCGCCGTGGCCGATGCCCCTGAACTGGCCGCCGAGCTGGAGCTGAGTGAGGAGGAGGCTGCCGCCTACCTCACCCCGTACCAGGCCGCTGAGCGTGGACTCGTCGATTCCGTTATTACCCCGGCAGCCACGCGCGGTTCCCTCATTGAGGGCCTGCGTCTGCTGGATCGCAAGATTATTCCGACTCTGCCGAAGAAGCACGGCAATATCGTTTTGTAGAGGTTTCTTTATGACCGCTTCCCTGTTTACCGTTCTCAACGGCAACCCCACCGACGCTGAGGTGGCGGCTCTGACCACGGTGCTCAGCCAGCTCGACTCTGAGGCGCGTGCCAAGGCCGCCGATACCCGCTCCGAGCGCGACCTGTGGGGCCAGCCGGGTGACGTGTTCAACCCGTCCGCCTTCCGCAACGTCCGCTACTACTAAGCACATGCGCCTGGTTCTGGCTTCCCAGTCTCCGTCCCGCCTGTCCATCCTGCGGGGTGCGGGCGTGGAACCCGTCATCGCCCCGGCCCACGTGGATGAGCGGGCCATCGAGGAGCGCCTGGCGGGTGCTGAGCCCGCCGAGATCGTCTGCGCCCTCGCCACGGCCAAGGCAGAGGCCATTGCCCCGGACTATCCCGAGGACGTCGTGGTGGGCGGGGATTCCATGCTGCTTCTCGACGGCTCCCTCCAAGGCAAACCCCACACCCCCGAGGCCACCGTAGAGCGCTGGCACGCGCAGGCAGGACGCGCCGCGGAGCTCATCACCGGCCACTGCGTGCTGCGCGGCGACGCACGCTTCGTGGAGGCCTCGCGCACGACGGTGCACTTTGCCCAGGCCTCGGACGCCGATATCGAGGCCTACGCCCGCACCGGCGAGCCGCTGGAATGCGCCGGCGCCTTTACCTTGGAAGCCCTCGGCGGCTGGTTCATCGACCGCATTGAGGGCGATCCTTCCTCCGTCATCGGCCTTTCGCTGCCGGTGCTGCGCCGCGCTCTGTATTCCTTTGGGCTCAACGTTTCCGACTTCTGGGCCCAGTCCTAATTCGGGGCGAGCTTTTCTAGTTGCGGGTGAATCCATCCAGCTGCGGGTGAATCCATCCAGCTGCGGGCGAACCTTTCTAGGTTCGCCCCCTCGCTGCCACATGGCTAGAGTGGGGCGGCATGGAAATGAAAGATATGCTCGCTCCCCCGCCCATCAAGCTGCCGGCCGATCCGGGTGCTAACAGCACCTCCGATCTCACCGCGGGAATTGTCGCCCACCCGGATTCCCCGCTGCTGTGGGCGCTGCTGGCGGAGCAAGAACTAGACAAGCACAAGGGCGCTGCGCCCACCGCTTTCATCACCGCCTACGCCTATGCGCGCACCGGCTACCACCGCAGCCTCGACCGCCTGCGCGGCAATGGGTGGAAGGGATGGGGCCCTGTCCCCTTCTCCCACGAGCCCAACCAGGGCGTGCTGCGTGCCATTGCCGCACTGGGCCATGCCGCGAAGGCTATCGGTGAGGACGCGGAGTATGACCGCATCCGTCAGATGCTTTCCGACGCCGACCCCGAGTCCGTCGCCACGCTGCTGGACTAAGCAGCCAGTAGCGCCGTTGCGCGCTGGCCCGCCTCCCCCGGCCCGCCACGTGGTTCTAGTCAACTGGTTCTACTCAAAAGGTTTAGCTGGGGGCAGGTGAACCATCCAGGTGCCCAAAGAAGGTTTGTTTGGGGGCACATAAACCTTCTGGCCCGAACCATATGACTGGGTCCATCCGTGGCAGCTAGCGCCCCTCTCAGACTGGCACGGCACGTTACGTACAAAAATCCCGCGGACCTCGAATAGTGAGGCCGCGGGATTAGTCTGTCTGCTCTAAAGCAGCGCAGGGATTGGTATGCGATTAAGCCTTGTCGCCGTCTGCCTTAGCAACAAGATCACCGGTGTTCTGCGCGGTGCGGATGTTCGCCACGAAGAACTCCAGGATCAAACGGAATTGGATGACATAGAGAAGGAACGCGATTCCACCGCCGATCACGGCACCGAGGAACGCGACGATTCCGATGCCAAAGCCCTCAGCGAAAAACGCGAAGGAGAAGAGGATCGCTCCTACCCAGCAGACTGCTGACAAAATGACGAGCAGCATGTAGATGAAGGAGGAGAACTTCAGGGTGACAAAGCTGCTGAAGGAGAAATCAAACAGCGCCTTGAAGAAGCCCGTGCTCTTAGAAGAACCACCGTTCTGTGCGGCCTGCTGCGGGTACTGATTGTTCTGCGGAGAGGCAGCAAAGGGCGAGTTCTGCTGGCCGAATCCCTGCTGCTCCTGTGCCCCGAAGCCCTGCTGGCCCTGGGAGCCGAAGCCTTGCTGCTCCTGCGCGCCGAAGCCTTGCTGCTGGTAGCTACCAAAGCCGGACGTGGAGTTGGAGTGAGAAGCCGGGGAGCCGAAGCCATCACCAGACTGCTGCCCAAAACCCTGGCTCTGGTTGGGTTCTGCCTGCGCAGTGCCGCCAAAGCCGTCGTTGCCAAAGCCGCTGTTGCCGTAACCGTGGTTGCCGTAGCCCTGATTCGAGTTCGTCGACTCAGCGGAGTGCTCGGCACCAGCACTGCTATCGGAGTTGTAGGAAGCGTAGGAGGCGCCAAAAGAGTCATGGTTAGCGCGGGTATCATGGTTTTCAGACTTGCGGTCAGCTGACTCCGCGTTGGCAGAACCAGAGGCAGACTCAGACGCAGCAAAGCTGGAGCCAAAAGTGCTGTCCTTGGCCTCACCTTCAGACTCCGGCTGCGAATTCTGGGAAGACGCACTTCCGAACGAGGAGGTCTCAGCGGAGCTCTCGGAGTAATCGCCGTAGCCGGCCTGGCCGCCCCAGCCGAAGTTGGAGTTCTGTCCCTGGCTGTTCCACCCAGAAGCAGAATTACCGCTGCCGGACTGAGAGCTACCGTAGCCGCCAAAGCTACCGAAGCTGTTGTTCCCAGCGTTGTCGCTGTGGGAACCGTGAGCGTTGTAGTCGCCAGCGTTGTTATCGCTCTTGTCGCCGTTCTCACCAAACTGGTTGGGGTTCGTCATAGTTTTAGACCTTTCGAAGAATCATTGATTTTCGCAGTGCGCTACAGCACGATACTGTCATAAATTTTTTACCCCACCGAACGTACCTGAGATCTTGCTCACCGGCAGCGCGAGTTAGGCGAATACACCTCAGAAAACGACAGTTTCCCCCGCCACGGCAGGGGAAACTCGACAGGATTAGTGCGAAATAAAACGCTTAAGCGTGCTTGGCCTCCACGCGCTTGATGGCCTCAGCAGCCACCTTCTCCTGAATGCCCATGTCCAACTCAGAGGTGAAGCCCACGCAGGAGCAGTTGATCTCACCAAGGACGTAAGTATCTTCGCCGTTTTCGCCGTCAGCCAGCATGAAGTCCGCGGTCCAGATCAGCGGGATGTTGTCACCGCCGAGCTTCTCTGCGATGACCGGGCGGACGTCAGCGAACATATCGACGAGCTCCTGCCACTCCTCCGGCTTTTGGTAGGTGTACTTGGCGCCGGAGAACAGGGTGGCGGAGAAGGCGTCGCCGCCCTCGGCCGGCTTCTTGTGCACCACGAAGACTGGGTCCGGGCCCACGAGAAGAATACGAATCTCACCCTCGACGATGCGCGGCATGAAGCGCATGTCCACGAGCATGCCGTTGTCACCCACGATGTACTGATCGCAGAAGTCCATGAACTCGCCCAGCTCGCGCTCCTCGGTGTGGTTGTCCACAGCCTCGGTGCACTTGATCTTGGTGTCGAGCGGCAAAGCCGTACCCGGCTCGACGGACTCGGCCAGCTTCTCGTCGGCAAGGCGCACGCGCCAGATGCCGGAGCCGGTGGAGCCGCGGTTCTGCTTAAGCACGCGCTCGCCGTAGGACAGGGAGGTCGGGAAGGTGTTGTGGAAAGACTCGACGTCGTAGTAGGCGGCGGTATCGGACGGGACCAGGTCGGTGTCGTTGAGCTTGACCAGGGCATCCTTGGCGCCGTAGGCCATCATCTCGTACGGGGTGGACATGCCGACCAGGCCAGCGTCGGACAGCTTGGAGAGCAGGTCAAAGTAGCCCTTTTCACCGCCCGGGATGTTGCCCGGGTTCACGCGGGAGATGTAGGCATCAAAGTTCTCGGATACATACTCGAAGAGCTTCTCGGACCACTCAGGGCGGTAGAACACGACCTCTGCATGCCAGCCTGCATCCTTGATGCAGTCGACGATTGGCATGGTGTCCTTACGGTGTCCGTTGATCTGCTTGTCTGATCCGCCCTCAACCTCGAAGACGACGATTGCCTTGTGCACAGTAATTCCCTTTCGCTAGGGGGTTGATGAGTGTCACTACTTAAAATAACCCAGGTTTGGCCTGCGCGCTCCCCTACAGAATCAGCCCAACAAAAGGTTAAAAAGCGAGCTTAGCGCACTTTTCAGCCCCTGACCTGCATACTTGTTATAACCAGTAAGTGCGAAGCAGCACTACCCTCTCAAGAAATGTATCCAACACCACAAAAGGCTCTCCCCCGTGACCACTAGTTGGCCAAGCACGCTAGAGTTGAAGCGAACGTTCCCCCTTAACGAGAAAGGCAGGTGGACCGTGGCCGAATTCGACCCGAATCCCCCTTTCCAGGAATACGCGCACCCCGAGCGTCTCGTGTCCGCACCGTGGTTATCCGCGCGACTGGGCATTAACGGCCTCCACGTGATCGAGGTCGATGAGGATTCACTCCTCTACGATATCGGCCACATCCCCACCGCTATCCGTATCAACGTCCAGACGGAACTGCTCGATAGCACGACGAGGGACATCATCAGCGCCGAAGACTTCACAGCCCTCCTTCGCTCGAAGGGCATCGAGCGCGATGACACCGTCATCCTGTACGGCGATAAGTCCAACTGGTGGGCTGCATTCGCCCTGTGGATCTTTGAGCTGTACGGCCACGAGGACGTGCGGCTTCTCGACGGTGGCCGGGACGCCTGGATGTCCGAGGAACGCGATACCTCTTTCATGGTCCCCGAACCATCCGCGTCCTCTTACCCGGAGGTTTCCCGCGAAGAATCCTCCCGCATCTTTGTCGATGAGCTGCGCGGCTCCACCGCCACCGTTGTCGACACCCGCAGCCCAGACGAGTTCTGCGGCGAAGCCGCCTTCAAGAACGGAACCGGCGAGTCCGCCTACGGCACCACCTTGACGCACGGCCATATTCCCGGGGCCATCAACTTGGAATGGGATCGCGCGGTCTACCCCAACGGCTGCTTCCGTGTACTCAGCGAGCTCAAGGTCAACTATGGCGAGCTAGAGCCCGCAACGGAAACCGTCCTTTACTCGCATGTCGGCGCTCAGGCCGCACACACCTGGTTTGTGCTGAAGTACCTGCTCGGCTTCGACAACCCGCGCGTCTACGATGGCTCGTGGGCAGAGTGGGGCAACATGGTTCGCATGCCCGTTGAACGCTAGCAACACGCCGAAATAAGCCCGCATCCTCGCTGGTGCGGGTTTATTTTTTGACACGAAACCAAGACGTGACGGTATCCTCATGTTTTGGTGTGCAAGAATAGTACGCAGTCCTATCAGAAAAATTGGAGGAGGGTTCCTGCCGTGGCAGTTGAAACCAAGAACATCACCAAGGTCCTCGTGGCCAACCGCGGTGAGATTGCGGTCCGCGTCATCCGTGCGGCTCGCGATGCCGACATCGCATCCGTAGCGGTTTATGCCGAGCCCGATGCTGACGCCCCATTCGTCACGCTTGCCGACGAAGCCTTTGCACTCGGCGGCCAAAACTCCGCTGAGTCCTACCTCGATATCAGCAAGATTCTCGACGCCGCCTCCAAATCCGGCGCCGACGCCATCCACCCCGGCTATGGCTTCCTCTCCGAGAACGCCGACTTTGCCCAGGCCGTCATCGACGCCGGCTTGATCTGGATCGGCCCCTCGCCGCAATCGATTGCGGACTTGGGGGACAAGGTCACCGCCCGCCACATTGCCGAGCGTGCCGACGCGCCCATGGCACCGGGTACCAAGGATCCCGTCGCCAGCGCCGAAGAGGTCGAGGCCTTCGCCGACGAGCACGGCCTGCCCGTTGCCATCAAGGCTGCCTTCGGCGGCGGTGGCCGCGGCATGAAGGTCGCTCACACCCGCGAGGAGATCAAGGACCTCTACGAGTCCGCCACCCGCGAGGCCACCGCAGCCTTCGGCCGCGGCGAGTGCTTCGTCGAGCGCTACCTGGATAAGGCCCGCCACGTCGAGGCGCAGGTCCTGGCTGACCAGCACGGCAACGTCGTCGTCATGGGCACCCGCGACTGCTCCCTACAGCGCCGCTTCCAGAAGCTCGTCGAAGAGGCCCCTGCCCCCTTCCTCACCGATGAGCAGCGCGCCTCCATCCATGAATCCGCAAAGCGCATCTGCCGCGAGGCCGGATACTACGGCGCCGGTACGGTGGAGTACCTTGTGGGTGCGGATGGACTCATCTCCTTCCTCGAGGTCAACACGCGCCTCCAGGTGGAGCACCCCGTTACCGAAGAGACCACCGGCTACGACCTCGTTCGCGAGCAGTTCCGCATCGCCGAGGGCCGCGAGCTTTCCATCTCCGAGGATCCGACCCCGCACGGCCACGCCTTCGAGTTCCGCATCAACGGCGAGGACGCCGCTGCGGGCTTCATGCCGGCTCCTGGAACCATCGTCTCCTACTCCGAGCCTTCCGGCCCGGGCGTGCGTATGGATTCCGGCGTGCGCGAAGGTTCCGTCATCGGCGGCCAGTTCGATTCCATGCTGGCCAAGCTCATCGTCTGGGGCCCGGACCGCGAGACCGCCCTCGCGCGCGCACGCCGCGCGCTGTCCGAGTACCGCATCGAAGGCCTGCCCACGGTTATCCCCTTCCACCAGGCAATCCTCACCGATCCTGCCTTCACCGCCGAGGACGGCAACTTCACGGTCTACACCAAGTGGATCGAGGAAGAGTGGGTCAACGAGCTGCCCGAATACACCGACACCGCCGAAGCACCTGAGGATGAGGACCAGGAAGCATCCCAGAAGTTCGTCGTCGAGGTTGGCGGCCGCCGCATCGAGGTGGCCCTGCCGGGCAACTTGCTCTTGGGTGGCGGCACCAAGCGCAAGAAGTCGAAGAAGCGCCGTGGTAAAGGCGCAGCAGCCAACGTGTCCGGTGACGCCGTGACCGCACCGATGCAGGGCAGCGTCATCAAGGTCGCCGTCGAAGAAGGCCAGGAAGTAGAAGAGGGTGAGGTCGTCGTCGTCCTCGAGGCCATGAAGATGGAAAACCCCGTCAAGGCCCACAAGTCCGGCACCGTGACCGACCTCAAGGTGTCCACCGGCACGCAGATCAACAAGGGCGAGCCGATTCTGGAGATCAAGTAGTCCGCTAACGCTTCCCTGCCGGCAGAGAGCAGTACAAAACTGCTAGAAGCCTTGCCTCGATTAGCACAGTTAAGTACTCTATGACGTGATACCCCGGTGGAGCTCTGCTCTGGGTCACTGACCTGCTGAGTACTACTTACCGGGGTGCTGACTTGTCGCTCCGGGGGGATGCAGTAGTGGCGCATCAGGATAGCCAGTGGATTACGCGATGGCTCTCAACACCGCGTTGGGAGCCATTTCTTCGTGCTGCCCCATCAAGACGGCGAAGCTGCATTAGCACTATATGAATGGAACATCAGCGTCGCGATGGCATTTCTTCACGACGCCTCACACGCCGAAGTACTGCTCAGAAACTCTTATAACACTGTTTTGGAACGGTGGTGGCTGGGGGACCAGCATTGGCTTATAGATCCCAAGTCACCAGTGAATGCGCCTCTCCACCGAATGCGCGACGGAGTACAAATAGATTCGAACGATAAGAACCGGCAATCAATAGCGGAAGCTCTGCGACGCAATCATACGAAGCATGTCAGTCCAGGAGCTTTAGTCGCCGAGCTCCCCTTTGGATTCTGGCGCCACTTAACAGACGCAGCTCATAAGCAATTGTTGTGGATTCCTGCGCTGCACAAGGCATTTGAGCCGCACACACGCCGCAAGGAAGTCGAACAACATCTAGCGCTAATCAATCGTGTCAGAAACCGTGCGGCCCACAATGAGCCATTCATAAGCTCACGACGTCGCAGGGAGGCCATTCACGCCTTCCGCTCGATCTTGAAAGTCGAGGAGTTACTGAACCCGCGAGTTACACGTCACACCACCGCCACGAGTACTCTTCTCCGGACCATAGAGAATCCACCAACGCCCCTCGAGCCACTCTGTGAGTAGCTAAATTCAGAGATCAAGTAGCCTCGAAAGGCATGAGCGTTAACGATTCCGAGTTCGGCGTACGGTTGGCCAAGGAGCACGACCGTACCTACCTCTCCCGCCTCCTTTTCCTCGCCGATGTCCTCGGTGACGAGGACGCCCATATCGGGGATTTTCACACGCCTGACGTGGGATTGTACATCGACGAATGGTCCCCGCACGTCGACGGCGGCGTCATCGCAGTCTCCAGCCACCGCGTTCCCGTCGGTGGTGCGTGGCTGCGCTACTACACCACTGAAGCGAAGGGCGCCGCCTACACCGGCAACCCCGAGGCCGATCCTTTTGATGAGTCCCAGTGGGCCACCGACCTAGATCCGGAGGAAATCCCCGAGCTCTTCATTGCTGTGGAGTCCCGCTACAGGGGCCTCGGCGCTGGACGACGCCTCCTGCGCAACACCTGCGACCTCGCCGAGGCGCAGCAGGCTCCCGCCGTATCGCTGTGGATTGAGCCAGAGAATACCGGCGCCCGCAAGCTGTATGAATCCGAAGGCTTCGTCGACATCGACGTGCCCGGCCGCCCGGATGCTCACGTGATGCTCAAGCGCTTCTAGTACGCAAACCGACAAAAGGTGTCGACTATACTCGACACTACCTCGGTTTCTTCTAAAAGTGTCGACTATACTCGACACCATGGCTGACCTCATTCCTCGCCCAAACTATCTTGCAAAATTGCACGCGATCGAGGATCGCGACCTTGTCCGTATAGTCACGGGCGTACGTCGCTGCGGAAAGTCCGCACTGCTTTCCTTATATCGACAGGACCTCCTCAACTCGGGAGTGCCTGCTGAGGACATTCTCGTCATCAATTTTGAGGACGCGCGTAATGATCGGCTCCGTGAGCCGCATGCCTTTCACGCTTTCGTCGAAGAAGCCCTAGACCAAGGGCTTCGCTATCTCCATGTCGACGAAGTGCAAGAGCTCGAAGACTGGGCACGAATCATTAACTCGCTAAGACTCAATGATGAGCTCGAAATCACTCTCACTGGTTCGAATGCCTCTATGTTTGCTGGCGAATCCCTTACATATCTTGCCGGCCGCTACATAGAGCTTCGAATGCTCCCCTTGTCATTGAGCGAGTTCACTGCCTTCGCCCATCGTGAAAAGTCACCGCCAGTGATTCCGACTGCCGAAGACTTTTCGGCGTGGATGCGAATCGGTGGGTTCCCTGCAAGCGTGTTGGCAAACGATGTCGGAGTTGCCTCAGATTTCAATCGGGCACTTTTCGATTCAATTTTTACCCGAGACATCGCTCTTCGTGGCCAAATCCGTGATACGTCGACGTTCCTACGGCTTGCTCAATTCATCTTCGATAATTCTGGTTCAGAACTATCCACCCGCCGAATCCGGGGAGTCCTTAAAGCAGATGGATACGCTAGCTCTTCTGAAACCATCGACCGCTACCTCGAGCTGATGGAGGACGCCCACCTGCTATACCGCTGTCGTAGCCGTGACACGAAGGGAAAACAATGGCTGCGAAGCAACGGTAAGTACTACTTCGTGGATCCAGGATTACGTAATGCCGTACTTGGCTCCCGTGATTTCAACCTAGGCCACGACCTTGAGAATATGGTGTTTCTCGAGCTTCTTCGCCGAGATTATGAGGTGTCCACTGGCTCAGTCCCAGACGGGGAAATAGATTTCATCGCAACTCGTGGGGATGACACCTTTTACGTGCAGGTAGCTTACGCCACCTCAGAACCTTCTACTCTGGAACGCGAATTAGCCCCTTTCGCGCATACTCCTGCTGGCTCACGCTGCATACTCATCACACTAGACCGATTTCCACCGCCGACAGGCCACGTCCAGTGGGTCGATGGCCTTGCGTTCCTAGCCGGACAAGACCTAGCCCCTTAAGACCGACTTAGGTCATGGGTAGGAGCGCAACGTCATTCTTGACACTGCTACTTAGCGGTTTTCGGCGGTGAGGTGGGATTGTTCCGCACTAAATTGACCTAAGTCTGTGATGTCTAGCGACTTTTTGGACACGGAGTCCAGGATGTTTTTGGACGGGATGTCTAGTGGCTTTTTGGACGTTTGCGGCGGTGGAATAGCCGGATGGCTATTCCATTGCATAAGCGTAGAAAGGTCGCAGATTTCGATCCCGTTCGTGACGGCAAGACGGTCACACAGTTTTGCAAAGAATTAGGAATCTCGCGGCAGACGTACCACAACATCAAACACCGGATAGCGCAGAAGGGTCGCGCAGGTATTGTGCCCGATTCGACTGCCCCGAAGAATCCGATTAAGAAGTTTGACGAGGCCGATAAAATCGCAGTCGTCCACGCCAGACAACAGTTAATGGAGCAAGGCTTGGATTATGGGCCTTGGTCGATCTACTACTTTTTGTTCGACACTGTAGGCGCAGATTACACCCCATCGCGTTCTACAATCGCCTCGTGGCTGCATGAACTGGGGTTTGTTGATGCCAATGCCCGCAAACGGCCACGCAGCTCCTATAAGCGCTTCGCCCGTGATCGCGTCGGTGAACTCTGGCAAATCGATGGACTGGTCTATCGCCTCTTTGACCATGCCCACACACATGTCACGATTTACCAGATTATCGATGATGCCAGCAGATTCGATGTCGGAACCACAGCGTTCGCCCTGCCAGAAAACGGTACTGACGCACGCGCCGTACTGGCCGCAGCGTTCGCTGCCTACGGCAAACCTCAAGAAATCCTTTCCGACAATGGCGATGCGTTCGCCACCTACCACCGTGGCTTTCTCTCTGCTACTGAAACCTGGCTCGCCAGCCAAGGTGTTCTTGCTATTGCTGGTTTCGCCCCGACAACCCAGGGAAAAGACGAGCGCTCTCACCGCACGTTGACCCAGTTCCTCGATGCACGCCACCCAGTCAGCCTTGCTGAGGTCAACACATATCTGGCTGAATACCGCCAGGTCTACAACGAACGACGACGGCACCAATCACTGCTTATCGGCAAAATGCACATCACCCCACGCCAAGCTTTCGATACCTTCCCCAAAGCACCATCACCTCAGCATCCACTCGATCCCGAGCAGGTCTGGGCCCGCATAGTCGCCTATAACCAAGCACACAACCCACAAGCAGTATCCGAAATGCTAAACGGCCCCGCGGAAGCGGCAACTTCCCACGAGGCCTGCACCGATGACATGGCAGCTTTGCAAGGCATACCTCCCACCGATACCCCAACACTAACGGCGCTGACGACACAATCAACAAACCATTGGGGCATCCCAGACCAGCTCTGCGTGAGCAAAGGTGGGGTTGTACGTGTGTGCGGATTCGGTCTTTACATTGGTCTGAGGTTTAAAAACCGCAGACTCTACTCCACAGTCACAGCCGATAACGTTGCGGAGTTCTACACGGCCCATGACGGTGAATTCCTCTTCAGCGTGCCACTGCCGATCACGTTGAGCCACAGGCCACCAGGTGGCCAGATCAACATCAACCTCGTTGAAGGAATGAAACACCGCCAACCACCACGGATGAACCCGAAACTATCCAAACCCCGGCCCAAACGCAGGCAACAACCATAAACCGCTAGAAGTGTCCAAGAACTCCACGGATTCCGTGTCCAAAAAGACACCGGACTCCATGTCCAAAAACCCTATGGACATAACAAAATTGACCTAAGTCAGGTTAAAGCAGAGAAGTAAACCCTCCTGCTTAGATGCCCTATCTAAGCAGGAGGGTTTAGCGGCTTTTTCTAGCTGATAACGGCGATGAGGTCGCCGCCCTCCACCTTGGTGGCGGCGCCAATGGCGACGCGCTCGATGGTGCCATCCTTGGTGGCGGAGATGGAGGCTTCCATCTTCATGGCCTCGATGACGGCGATCTGGTCGCCGGCCTTGACCTCGTCGCCAGGCTTGGCGGTCGGGTTCACCACGCCGGCAAACGGTGCGGCCACGTGGCCCTCGTTGGACGGATCGGCCTTCTCCACGGTGGCGACGGTGGACTCGACGTTGTTGTCGCGCACCTTGAGCGGGCGGATCTGGCCGTTGACGTTGAGCACGACGTTGCGGATGCCCTTCTCGTCCGGCTCACCCATCGCGTCAAGACGCACGGTGATGGGCTTAAGATCCGCGCGGTCGTTGGAGCCCTCCGGGAAGTGGTGAACAATGTAGTCCTTACCTTCTTCCAGACCGTAGAAGAAGACCGTGTCCGTCAGCGCCTCGGTGTTGCCGTAGGTGCGGCGGAACTCGTTGAACTCCTCGAACTGCTTCGGGAAGAGCAGGCGGTTGAGGGAAGCGCGGCGCTCGGTGGAATCATCCGAAGCCAGGTGCTTCTTCTCATCCTCCGGCACGGGCTTGACGGTGACGTCGCCAGGCGCGCGGCCCTCCAGAACCTTATCGCGCAGCGGCGGCCAACCACCCGGAGGCGTGCCGAGCTCACCGCGCAGGAAGGCGATGACGGAATCCGGGATGTCGTACTTGGTCGGGTCGGCCTCAAAGTCAGCCGGGTCTACTCCAGCGCCCACGAGGTGCAGGGCGAGGTCACCGACCACCTTGGAGGACGGGGTCACCTTGGTCGGGCGGCCGAGCATCTCATTCACTGCCGCGTAGGTGTCCTCGATAATCTCGAAGCGGTCCTCCAAGCCCAGCGCGGTAGCCTGCGCGCGCAGGTTGGACAGCTGACCACCCGGAATCTCGTGGCGGTAGACGCGGCCGGTCGGTCCAGGAATACCCTTCTCGAACGGCTGGTAGAGCTGGCGCACGGCCTCCCAGTACGGCTCAAGGTCGGAGACGGCCTTGAGCGAGATGCCGGTGTCACGAGAGGAGTTCGAGAACGCCGCGATGATGGCGGACAGCGAAGGCTGGGAGGTGGTGCCCGCCAGCGGTGCGGAAGCACCGTCGACGATGTCGGCACCAGAAAGCGCTGCCGCGTAGTAGGTAGCCAACTGGCCACCTGCGGTGTCGTGCGTGTGCACGTGAACCGGCAGGTCGAACTCCTTGCGCAGAGCCATAACCAGCTTGGATGCGGACTCCGGGCGCAGCAGGCCCGCCATGTCCTTGATAGCCAGGACGTGAGCGCCTGTGTTCACGATTTCCTCGGCCAGCTTGAGGTAGTAGTCCAGCGTGTAGAGCTTCTCATCCGGGGAGCACATGTCGCCGGAGTAGGCCATGGCAACCTCAGCCACGGTGGTGTTGGTCTCCAGGACGGCGTCGATAGCCGGGCGCATCTGGGTAACGTCGTTCAGCGCGTCGAAGATGCGGAAGACATCCACGCCGGACTTGGCGGCCTCCTGCACGAAACCGGTGCACACGTCGTTGGAGTACGGCGAGTAGCCCACGGTGTTGCGACCGCGCAGGAGCATCTGGATGTTCTGGTTCGGCATGGCCTCACGCAGCAGATCCAGGCGCACCCACGGGTCTTCTTTGAGGAAGCGCATGGCGACGTCGTAGGTCGCACCGCCCCATGCCTCCACCGAGTACAGCTCCGGGGTCATGCGGGCGACGGCCTCAGCGGCGGTGACCAACGCGGTACCGCGCACGCGGGTAGCCAGCAGGGACTGGTGGGCGTCACGGAAGGTGGTATCAGTGACGGCCAGAGCGTCCTGCTTGCGGATCTTCTCCGCCCACTTCTTCGGGCCCAGCTCCAACAGCTCATCGCGGGAACCGCGGGGCAGCTCGGAGGAAAAGTCCAGATCCGGCAGCTTATCGAAGGGACGCAGGGTGGTCGGGCGCTCGCCGTTCGGCTTGTTGACGGTTACATCAGCGATGTAATCAATGATGCGGCCAGACTCATCCACGGCTGGCGGAGCCTTGAGCAGGTCCGGGTGCTCCGGAATGAAGCTGGTGTCCACGCGGGTGTTGACGAAGTCCGGCTCGCGCAGCAGGGCGCGCAGGAAGCCGATGTTGGTGGCCACGCCGGCCACCGTGAACTCGTTGAGCGCGCGCTGTGCACGTGCCACGGCCTGCTCAAAGTTGACTCCACGGCAGGTCATCTTCACCAGCAGGGAGTCGAAGTTCGGGGAGACCTCAGCGCCGACGGCCGTTGCGCCGTCGAGACGCACGCCTGCGCCGCCCGGCGAGCGGTACTGGGTCAGCGTGCCGGTATCCGGGCGGAAGCCGTTGGAGGGATCCTCGGTGGTGATGCGGCACTGGAGCGCCGCGCCGGTGATGTGGATATCCTCCTGCTTCAGGCCCAACTCCTCGAGGGAGAAGCCCGCCGCAATCTGCATCTGGGACTTCACGATGTCCACGCCCGTAACCTCCTCGGTCACGGTGTGCTCCACCTGCACGCGGGGGTTCATCTCGATGAAGACGTGGTTGCCCTTCTCATCGACGAGGAACTCGACGGTGCCCGCACCTTCGTAGTTGATGTGCTCGCAGAATTTCACGGCGTCTGCACAGATGCGGTCACGCAGCTCCGGGTCCAGCGTGGGTGCCGGGGCGATCTCGACGACCTTCTGGTGACGGCGCTGCACGGAGCAGTCACGCTCAAACAGGTGCAAGACGTTGCCGTGGGAGTCAGCCAGAATCTGCACCTCGATGTGCTGCGGGCGAATCACCGCGGTCTCGAGGTAAACGTTGCCATCGCCGAAGGCTGCCTCAGCCTCGCGGGAGGCCTCAGCACACTTGGTCTTCAGCTCCGCCTCGTTCTCGATGAAGCGCATACCGCGGCCGCCACCGCCGGCCACTGCCTTCACGAAGACGGGGAAGTTAAAGTCCTTGGCATATTCCGCCAGCTTGTCGACGTCCGTCGAGGGCTTCGAGTCCTTCAGAGTCGGCAGCCCCGCCTCCTGGGCAGCGGCTACCGCGGCGGCCTTATCACCGGTCAGGTCCAAGGTCTCCGGGGTGGGACCGATGAACTTAATGCCGTTGTCACGGCAAGCACGCGCCAAATCGGCACGCTCCGACAGGAAGCCGTAACCAGGGTAAATGGCATCCGCGCCGGACTTCTTGGCGGCGCGAATGACCTCATCGATGTCGAGGTAAGCCTTGACCGGCTGGCCCTCGTTACCAATGCGCACTGCCTCATTGGCAAAGGCGCGGTGGAAGGAGTTGCGGTCTTCCTTTGGATAAATTGCAACGGTCTTGGAGCCGACCTCAAAGGCAGCGCGGAAGGCGCGCACGGCAATCTCACCGCGGTTGGCCACCAAGATCTTAGAGAAGGACTTGTGGGCGGTATCAGACACTGGGAGTGATCCTTTCAGATAAGCACAATACGAACTTAAGGATAGTGTCCGAGGCGACAACGCGGGCGAAAATCGGTATACCAAACAACAGAAATTCACGCGCTGCAGGGGACTCGGACAAAGACTTAAAACCAGCGCACGAAGAGAATAGTTCGTGCGCTGGTTTTAAGTTCTCCGTTAGCTAATGCTGCATTAGCTAACTTTGCTTTTCTAGATCTGCTTCGGCGGAACGGAGCGCTGCTCCTTGCCGTTGTAGGCAGACAGCGGGCGGATCAGGGAGTTGTTCTCGTTCTGCTCCACGATGTGTGCGGTCCAGCCGGTGATGCGGGCCATCACGAAGATCGGGGTGAAGAACTCAATGTCGAAACCAAGGATGTGGTACGCAGGGCCAGCCGGGAAGTCCAGGTTCGGCTGGATCTTGATGGAGGTGTTCTCGTACATGGTCTTGGCCATCTTCTCGTACATCTCCACCCACTGCTCCTGGCCGTGGTCCTTGGCCAGCTCGCGGAAGGCAGCCTCCATGGTCGGAACACGGGAGTCACCGTTCTTGTACACGCGGTGACCGAAGCCCATGACGAGCTCCTTGTTCTTGAGCTTGTTGAGCGTCCACTCCTCTGCCTTGGCCGGGTCACCGACCTCCAGGAAGTTCTTCATCACGGCCTCGTTAGCACCACCGTGCAGCGGGCCCTTGAGAGCGCCGATGGCGGCGGTGACGGCGGAGTAGGTATCGGACATCGTGGAGGTCACCACGCGGGCAGCGAAGGTGGAGGCGTTGAAGGAGTGCTCAGCGTAGAGGATGAGGGACTTATCAAAGGCCTCAATATCGGAGCGCGACAGGGCCGGCGAGCCCTCCTCCTCACCGAAGACCATCCACAGGAAGTTCTCCGCAAAGCCCTTCTTGCGGGAAGGCTCGATGTAGCCCTCACCGCGGCGACGGCGGATATCGAGGGCGACGATGGTCGGCAGCTTCGCCATGAGCTCCAGCGCGGTGCGGCGGATGTGCTCGGAATCCTTGGTGTACTCCTCCGGATCCTGGGAACCAATGAAGGAGACTGCGGTGCGCAGAACGTCCATCGGGTGGCAAGACTTCGGCATGGAGGTGATCAGGTCAATGAGGTGGCGGTCCAGGTGGCGCAGCGCCTTCTCACGAGCGGAGAAACGGACCAGTTCATCCTGGGACGGCAGCTCGCCGTTCC
Source organism: Corynebacterium hesseae (assembly GCF_037850265.1). NCBI lineage: Bacteria > Bacillati > Actinomycetota > Actinomycetes > Mycobacteriales > Corynebacteriaceae > Corynebacterium > Corynebacterium hesseae. The sequence continues at coordinate 534,863 of NZ_CP137211.1, read as the reverse complement.
ACAGCAGGTAAGCAACCTCCTCGAAGGAGCAGTAGCGTGCCAGCTCCTGGACCGGGTAGCCGCGGTAGGTCAGGGAGTTGGTCTCCGGGACAACCTTGGACACGGCGGTCTCATCGACGACGACGCCGTACAGGCCCTTGCGGATTTCTGGGGTTTCAGACATGGTGTTTTCTCCTTTTTATTGGGTTCTAGTGTGAGTTTCAGGCCGTGTGCCCTAGTCGAAGGTGGGCTTGTAGCTGTCCTTGGAGTAGGTGAACACGCTCTGGTCGAAGGCGTTGTACTCGTCGTAGCGCACCAGCTCATACAGGCGGGAGCGGTGCTGCATGCGGTCGAGCCATTCCTCGGATTGCAGGCCGGTTTCCTGCATGTCGCGGAGGAATTCTTCGGTAGCGCCCATGGCCACGCGCAGGGTGGACACCGGCCAGATGACGGCGTTATAGCCCAGCTCCTCAATGCGCTTGGCGGACAGCAGCTCGGTCTTGCCGAACTCGGTCATGTTGGCCAGCAGAGGGGTATCCACGGCGGCGCGGAACTTTTCGAAGTCCTCCGGCGAGTACAGGGCCTCAGTGAAGATGAGGTCCGCACCGGCGTCGGCGTAGGCCTTGGCGCGCTCGATGGCTTCATCGATGCCGTGGATGCCGGCGGCATCGGTGCGGGCACAGATGATGAAGTTCTCATCGCGGCGCTCGTTGACGGCGGCGGTAATGCGGCGAACCATAAGATCCGTCGGCACCACTTCCTTGCCATCGAGGTGGCCGCAGCGCTTCGGGTTAACCTGGTCCTCCAGGTGGCAGCCGGCCAGGCCGGCGTCCTCCAGCGCGGCGACGGTGCGGGCGGCGGACATGGGTTCGCCGAAGCCCGTGTCGGCGTCGACAAGCACAGGCAGGTCCGTGGCGCGGGCAATGTGCCCGGCGCGCTGCGCCACCTCAGTGAGGGTGGTGAGACCAATGTCCGGCAGGCCCAGATCATTAGCCAGCACCGCGCCGGAGACGTAGACGCCGCCGAAGCCGCCGATGTCCTGGATGAGCCGCGCGGTCAACGGGTTGAAGGCGCCCGGCAGCGTGGTGATTCCCGGTGCGTTCAGCGCCTCGCGGAAGCTCTTGCGCTTGTCTGCATTGCTGATAGTAGAGCCAAATAGGCCAGCCATTTAGAACAGTCCCTTCGGGGTCTCGGGTGCGGTGGCGATAGCCTCGTCGGTGAGGCGAACGTTGAGCTCGCTCAGGTCGGTGAGGTTTTCCAGGTTCTGGGCGGCAGCGAGGAAGCGCTCCTGCTCCTCCTCCGAAACCTTGCCGGCGGCGAGCTTCTTGAACTTGTTGATGTACTCCTCGCGGCCGAAGGGGCGGGCGCCGAGCGGGTGGGCGTCGGCCACCGCGCGCTCGTCCTCGATCACGGTGCCATCCTTGAAGGTGATGACGGCCTTGCCGCCGAAGGCCTTCTCGCTGAGGTCGTTGGAGTGGTAGCGGCGGGTCCACTCCGGGTCCTCAACGGTGGAAATCTTGTGCCACAGGTCGATGGTGTCCTGGCGGTGCTTGCGCTCGTCAGAGTAGGAGGTCTCGTAGTCCCACTCGCCGTCCTGCAGGGCCACGGCGAAGATGTACATGATGGAGTGATCCAGAGTCTCGCGGGAGGCGTTCGGGTCCATCTTCTGCGGGTCGTTGGCGCCGGTGCCGATGACGTAGTGGGTGTGGTGCGAGGTGTGCAGGACGATGGACTCAATGTCCTCCACCTTCAGGCCCTTCTCAGCCAAGGTCTTCTTGAGGGCAAAGGCCATATCAATCGGGGCCTGTGCCTGGTACTCCGCGGAGTGCTCCTTGGTGTAGGTGTCCAGGATGGCGCGCTTTTCCTCGCCCTCAGCCGGGAGGGGGACGGTGTAGGTGCGCTCCGGGGAGTGGAGCATCCAGGCAATGAAGCCGTCCTCGCCTTCCCAAATCGGGGCCGGGGCACCCTCGCCGCGCATGGAGCGGTCTACTGCTTCGATGCCCATCTTGCCGGCAAACGCCGGTGCATAGGCCTTCCAGGAGGAGATGAGGCCCTTGCGGGACTGGCGGGTGGCGGTGGTGGTGTGTAGCGCCTGGCCGATGGCCTGGTAGATGGTGTCGACGTCGAGGCCGAGCATGGTGCCGATGCCCGCGGCGACGGAGGGGCCGAGGTGCGCCACGTGGTCGATCTTCCACTCGTGAAGGCAGATGCCCTTGACCAGGTTGACCTGGACTTCGTAGCCGGTGGCGATACCGCGGATGAGCTCCTTGCCGGTCAGCCCCTTGTGCTGTGCCACGGCCAGGATTGGCGGGATGTTATCGCCCGGGTGGGAGTATTCGGCGGCGAGGAAGGTGTCGTGGTAGTCCAGCTCGCGCACGGCAGTGCCGTTGGCCAGGGCTGCCCACTCGGCGGAGTAGGTGCCGTCAACGCCGAAGATGGTGGCGCCGCCTTCTTGAGCCGGGTGGGCCTGCGCGATGACGCGGGCGGAGGTCACCGGGCGGCGGGTGGCTGAGGCCACGGCCACGGAGGCGTTATCGATGATGCGGTTGATGATCATCTCGGTGGTCTCGGCCGGAACCTCAACGGGATCTGCTGCGACCTTGGCAATCTTGTACGCCAGGTGCTCTTCGATGGGGAAGTTCTCGGCGGACTTGTGGGTACGTACTTCGTGGTTAATCAACGGGGTTTTCCTCCTAGACAACAACGGCTGCGATAGCCATCACACTATCCCCCGCCCGTGTGGCCTGCCACATGTGTAAACTGTGTTTATCTGTTGCAGGGTTTTGCGTTGTTTGCAAACCTTGTGTAATTACCAGTTGGGGCGGCTTTTTGGGAGGACGTACACAATGAGCAAGCACTACGCGGGGGCAAGAATCCACGCACTACGCAAAGAACGCAAACTCACCCAAGCGGCCATGGCACAACAACTGGGGATGTCCACCAGCTATCTCAACCAGCTGGAAAATGACCAGCGCCCCCTCACCGTCACCGTCCTCATGCAGCTGACGCAACGCTTTGGCGTTGACGCCACCTACTTCGCGGGGGATCGCGACCTGCGCGCGCTCGCCGAGCTGCGTCAGCTCTTCCCCGAGGCCTCCGACACCACACTCACCGACTTAAGCGGGCGCTTCCCCGAGCTACTCCCCCGGCTTGTCGCCGCCGCCGCGCACACCCCCGCGGAAACCGGCCCTTTCGAAGCGGTCCGCGACTTCTTCTACGACGCCCACAACTACATTCACAGCCTGGACGTAGCTGCCGAGGAGCTGTCCGATTCCCTCGGTGACCGCGTCCTGCGCCGTGGGCGCTTGGCCTCAGTCCTCCAGGACGAGTTCGGTGTTACGACACGTTTCTCCTCGGCCTCCCCGCGCCGACGGACCTTCCACGACCGCGAGCTGCACCTGCGCGCAGGACTCACGGAAGCCCAGCTCGTCTTCGAGATGGCGCTCCAGTACTGTCTTCTGGCCTATCCAGAGCACTGCGCGGAACTCGTGGCTGAACTCCCCAGCGCCGAAGCCCGCTCCATCGGCACCTACGGACTGGCCCAATACTTCGCGGCGGCCGTCACCATGCCCTATACGCAGCTCCTCACCACCGCGGAGGAGACGCGCTACGACATTGATGTGATCGCGGCATCCTTTGGCACTGGTTTCGAGACCACCGCGCAGCGCTTGTCGACGCTTCAGCGGCCCCACCACCAAGGTGTCCCTTTCTCCTTCATCCGAACCGACCGCGCGGGCAATATTTCCAAGCGCCAGTCCTCCACCGCTTTCCACTTTGCACGCAGCGGCGGCTCGTGCCCGTTGTGGGTGGTCCACCGTGCTTTTGAAACACCAAACCGCATCACGCGCCAGGTGGCCTCGATGCCCGATGACCACACCTACCTGTGGATCGCGCGCTTCGTCCAAGGCCAAGCTCAGGCCTGGGGTACACCGCGCAAGGAATTCGTCGTGGGGCTGGGCTGCGATATCGCGCAGGCGGATCGCGTGGTTTACGCCGATGCGCTCAACCTCTCCCCTTCCGAGGCAACCCCCATCGGCCCCGGTTGCGCCGCCTGCCCACGCCCGGCCTGTCCGCAGCGCGCCTTCCCACAGGCGGGGCGCTCCGTCAGCCTCGACCTCAATGCCACTCCGGTTTCGGCCTACGCGACCTCGTAGTTTCCACAGTCCGCCCAAGCTTTCGAACTTCCTGCGGCAATGTCCAGGCCGCTTGCCAAGATAAGACTCGTTCGGCACCACGCCGGGCTCTCGTCTCTCACCTACGCAGGAGGTTCTCTCATGTCCAACCCCTATGCAGCTCCCCAGCGACTACGGCGAGCGGTTCACCATGGAAGAAGCCCAGCATGCGGTGAGCACACTGAGCTTATAAAACCGAACCGAAGCTAGAACAGAGCTGGAGCCTGCCTACTCGAGGTCGTCGTGGGCAACGAGGCGGCGGGCTGCCTCGGTGATGGTGCCGGACAGCGACGGGTAGACCGCGAAGGAATCCGCCAGCTGGTTCACGGTGAGCTGGTTGGTTACCGCCACGGCGATGGGCAGGATGAGCTCGGAAGCGGTCGGGGCGACGATAACGCCGCCGATAACGCGGCCGGAGGTGGCGCGGCAGAAGAGCTTGACAAAACCGTGCTGCAGAGAGCGCATCTTGGCGCGCGGGTTGGTGTTCAGCGGCATCGTGATGGTGCGCGCGGCAACCTCGCCCGCCTCAATCTCTGCCTGGGTAAAGCCCACGGCAGCGATCTCTGGGCGGGTAAACACGGCCGTGGCAACCGTCTTCAAGCGCAGCGGGGACACGCCCTCACCCAGGGAGTGATACATGGCGATGCGGCCCTGCATCGCGGCAACGGAGGCCAGCGGGAAGAGGTCGGAGCAGTCACCCGCGGCGTAGATGCCGGCAACGTTGGTGCGGGAAACGCGGTCAACCTCGATGTGACCGGACTTCGTGGTAGCCACGCCAACGTGCTCGAGGCCCAGGTTCTTCGTATTCGGGATGGAACCGATGGACATGATGACGTGGGAGCCGTGGATCTCGCGACCATCCTGGGTCTTGACCACGACGTTTCCGTCCTCGGTGCGGGAGACCGTTTCGACGCGGCAGTTCTTCTCCAGCTCCACGCCGCGCTCAGCCAGGACGGTCTCGAGGACGTCGGCAGCATCGGCGTCATCATGCGGCAGAATGCGGTCGCGAGAAGCCACCATGGTCACGCGCACACCCATCTCCGCGAAGGCGGAAACGAACTCGGCACCGGTCACGCCGGAGCCGACGACGATGAGGTGCTCCGGCTCCTCCTTGAGGTCATAAACCTGCTGCCAGGTCAGGATGCGCTCGCCGTCCGGCTGCGCGCCCGGCAAGATGCGCGGGGTGGCACCGGTGGCAACGAGGACCAGGTCCGCGTCGAGGGTCTCGGTGGTGCCATCAGTGTGGGTGACATCAACCTTGTGCGCGGCACCCTTCACGCCGTGTTGGTCCTCGGAGAATGCGGCGCGGCCATCGATGACCTTGACGCCGATCTTCTCCAGGCCCGCGCGCACGTCGCGGGACTGGTTGCCGGCCAGCGCCTGCACGCGGCCGTTAAGCGCCTCCAGGCTCAGCTTCAGCGAGCCGAGCTGGTGGTTCAGGCCCATATCATCCGCGCGGCGGAAATCGGTGCGGATGTTGGCGCCGGCAATAAAGGACTTCGACGGGACGCAGTCCAAGAGAACGGAGGAGCCACCGGGGCCCTGTTCCTCAACCAACGTAATGTGCGCGCCGTACTTGGCGCCGGCAGTCGCAGCCTCATAGCCTGCGGGGCCGCCGCCGATAATTACGATGCGGGGGGCTTCCTGTGACACTGTCGCTCCTTTTTGAAAAATCTGCCTATAAGAACTCTGGGAAATCCTTGTCACAGTGTAGTAGTTAGGAAACTAATCCTCCACGTTGGCAAACTGTTCCGCCACGGAGCCGAAGAGTTTGACGCCCACGCCGATAGCCCTCTCATCGGGGGCCAAATCACCCATATGCAGATCGTGCTGCTCGCCTTCGCCGGACCAACAACCCAGGCGGGCCATGGAACCGGGGACCTTCTCCAAGTACCAGGAGAAGTCCTCGCCGCCCGAGGACTGCGGCGCTTGGACCACGGCTTGCGGGTCGATGGCCTGGGCAGCGCTGGCGAGGAGAGCGGTGGAGACGTCGTCGTTAAGCACCGGCGGAACCCCACGGTGATAGACCAGCTCATGCTCCACGCCCAAGGGTGCTAGGACCTGCTCCACCAGCTCAGAGAACAGCGATTGCATCTCACGCCAAATCCCGATATCCGCCGTGCGCATGGTGCCAGACACCGAGCCGGTCTCGGGAATCGCGTTCGGTGCATAGCCGGAATTCACCTGACCAAAGACCAAGACGGTGCCAGTGCGTGGATCGACGCGGCGCGAAAGCAAACCCGGCAGGTCCGTCAGCAGCTTGCCCAGCGCATAGACGACGTCCGCAGACAAGTGCGGGCGCGACGTGTGCCCGCCCGGACCGGAGACGTTGATTTCCACGACGTCAGTCGCGGAGGTGATCGCCCCGGCGCGGACGCCGATGCGCCCGACGCGCAGCTTCGGCTCGACGTGGACCGCAAAGATGGAATTCACGCCCTCGAGCGCACCCCACTCGATGACATCGGTGGCGCCGCCTACCCAGACCTCTTCGGCGGGTTGGAAGATGACGCGGACACCGAAGTCCAGCGGGTGCTCGTGGTTGAGATCCGCCAAGGCACAGGCCGTGGCCAGCGCAATGGTGGTGTGCATGTCATGCCCGCAGGCATGCATGACGCCGGGGACCTCGGAGGTGTACTCGAGGCCGGTAACCTCCGTGACTGGGAGCGCGTCGATGTCGGCGCGGAAGGCCAGGCGCCCGAGTTCCGTGTCGGGGCCGATGTCCACCATGAGGCCGGTTTCGGGGAAAAGCTGCGGCTCCAGACCGTACTCACGCAGGGTGCGAGACAGGAAGCGAGTGGTTTCTACTTCCTTATTGGAGGTCTCCGGGTGGCGGTGAATATGGCGGCGCCACGCGATGACCTCCGCGCGGTGGTTGCTGAACCACTCACTGACGTAGTCCGAGATCACTGCTTCCTCCTCCGTGGTGTCCTATTGAGAAGAGTCTACAACTAGACCATGCGGTTCAGTTAGCCGGGCAGGTCACACGCCGGATATACTGAGCGGTCTACCTTCGCTACAGGTCGATATTGCGGGGACCGTAGAGGCGGTCGCCGGCGTCGCCAAGCCCCGGCACGATGTAGGCGTCCTCGTTGAGGGCCGGATCAATCGCCGCGGTAACCAAGCGAACCGGCAGCCCCGAGTTGGCCAGCGCATCGACGCCCGGCTGCGCGGACACCATGCAGATCGCGGTGATATCGGTGGCGCCGCGGTCCGCGAGAAGCTTCAGGGAATGCAGGAGGGAACCGCCCGTGGCGAGCATCGGATCGACGACAAAGACGCTACGCCCGCTGAGATCCTCCGGCAGGGCCTCCAGGTAAGGCACCGGCTCATGGGTTTCTTCATCGCGCGCCATGCCGATGAAGCCAACTTGGGCATCAGGGATCATCGACAGCGCCGGGTCAATCATGCCCAGTCCAGCACGGATGATGGGCACGATAATTGGCGGGTCCTGCAGGCGGGTGCCCTCCGCCGTGGCAACGGGAGTAACGCAATCAAAATGCTCGACGGGCAGGTCGCGCGCTGCCTCATAGACAAGCATGGTGCCAAGATCCCGCAGAGCTGCACGGAAGGCGGCATTATCGCTGCGGGCATCGCGCATGAGTGTGAGCCGGGAGGCGGCGAGGGGGTGGTCTACTACGTGGATATCCATGCCCTTCACTGTATAAGAATCGGCCGGGAACCGATCAGCGGGCGGCACAGTCTAATAAGCCATGACTAGCTTCCACACGTTTAATATCGACACCGAACACACCCGTAGGCTGGCGCATGAGCTTGCCGCCGTCTCCCAGGCCTCCTCCACTCCCCCTCCTGAGCTACCGGTCGATACCGTTCTGGGCGGTTTCACTGGAATCTTTAACACCGCCATGGAGAACCTTTCCGCCCGCCTTGCCCAGGTCAGGGTGGATGCAGGTGCCGTGGCGGACTCCAGCTTCCGCATGGCCCGCGAAGCGGAAGACGCCGATGGTGCTCTCGCGAACGCGTGCGGGGGTCTGTGATGTTGGAGTCAGCACTCGCCCACATTGCCCGGATTCAGCCGGCGCAGCTTCCCGACGTCTCCCTGCCCACTGTGCCCGATCTCACTGCTGCAGGGCCGCTAGCGGAAATTGCGCATGGAGATCCACGGGCGTTGTTAGACACTGTGCGCCAAGCCACCGAGGATCTCTCCACCGCCCGCTCAGCTCTGGATGCTGCCCGCAGGCTCATCGCGGCGACAGTCAGGGACCTCATCGGTCTGGGCTTCGAGCTTCTCCAGCGCGGACTACCTACCGCTCTCGGGCTGCTTATCCCGAATCCTGCAACACAGGCTGCGGCGCGTTCAGCATTGCAAGCCCTGGCCATGGAATACGTTGGCAAAGCGATGCTTCGCGTCAAGCAGCTGGCTGGGGAGCTCCTGCAAGCAGCAGCTCCCCTCATCCCCATTGGCCAGCGTGCTGTTCGCCCCTCGGTGCGCGGCCCGCAGGAGGAAGGCGTGGTGCGCCACGCACTCACCGCGTCCTCCACCGCAAGCGTAGGAAGCGCACAAGGGCAGGCAGCGGCACAGGCCGCTTTGTCCCAGGTGGGGACTCCTTATGGGTGGGGCGGTACCGGCAATGGCAGCTTTGATTGCTCTGGGTTGACGCAATGGGCTTGGCGCCAAGCGGGGGTGGAGCTGCCGCGCACCGCAGAAAGCCAGACCGTGGGCCGTCAGGTAAGCGCAGACGAACTGCAGCCCGGTGACCTCATCGTGTGGGATGGGCACGTGGCCATGTACTCCGGCGGCGGACAGATGGTGGAGGCGGGCAGCCCTGTGCAAACCAATCCGCTGCGCACTAACAACATGGGGATGGCTTTCAAAGGGTTCTGGAGGCCTACAGGGTAGACTGTTTGCCCATGAACACCCGCGCGATTGTACCCATCCAACTCTCCCTTTCTGAGGGTGATTTTTATACCCTTTGGGCGCCGAAGTGGCGCCAAAATGGTTCCGAGTGGCAGGCCTTTCTCGGTGATGACGAGTCCGTCTTGCTCTTTAACACCGAAGCCGAGATGCTGTGCTTCCTCGAATCCGGCTCGAAGCACGACCTGCTCGATCACCCAAAGTGGGAGGCCTTCAATTCCCAGGCAGCGGACCGCGTCGTTCCGGAGAAGAAGCATGTATACGACCTCATCGGCATGCCAAAGCACTTGGCTGGCCGCCCCAGCCACGAGAACGTGTCCACCGTCGCACGCTGCCTAGAAATTGCACACGCGCTGGCAGAGGTCGGGGCCGCGGAGCACACCGTTATTTTCTTCGCTTCGCATTCCATCTTGCGCAACCCCGCCCGCGGAGCCGATCACTATGCCGGTGACCAGGGCATGGGCGAATGGTCCGGCGTAGGCCGCGTTATTCATAGCAACTGGCGTGAGGTCATCGAGGACCTCGACAAGGTAGTCAAGGTCATCCCTTCCTCCGATTTCAGCCAGGAGGCAACCGCGGATGCCGCTACCCGCATCTCTGCCGCCAGCGAAGCCGCGGAAGAAGCACGCAAGAAGGCCGAAGAAGAGCGCGAGGCGGCAGCGAAATCCGCCGATCCCTACGACAATTCCCCGTGGGCAGCCGCAGGCATCGACCCGATTAAGATCACCGCCAACCAGCGAACGGTCTACACCCTGCGCACCTACCTCAACGGCAAGCCGGTGTTCTTGGGCAAGTGGGGCGAGATCTTTACCTTCCCCAGCTCCAAGGTGCTCGTGCGCTGGATCATGGAGAACGATGACCACGACTTAGCAAAAGTTTCCACTTGGGAGGAGGTCGTTGCCGCGGCGAACGCGGGCGAGCTCGAGGTCACCGTCCACCCGGATAACCAGTACACCTTCAATGGCATCGTGCGCGACATTGAAAAGGGCCCGGAGGCTGTCGATACGGATCAGATGAGCCGCTGCTACGAAGTCTGCGCCGACGCCGCCGACTGGGCCGGTGATGACTCCATCAACTCTTATATGCTGCAGAACCCGCGCTTCCAGGACTACCTGGGCTACATGCTCGGCTCCACCGAGCACGCAGGTTACGTTCCTTCCAAGCCCTACACCGAGCATGCGGAGTCCTGGAAGGGCCTGGAAGAAATGCTGACGAAGCGTTTCTCCCGCTTCTAGCTTCTACTCGGAAGACTCACTGTCTTCTTCCGCATCGGAATCGCTCATATCTGAAGCGTCTTCCGCGAATTCCGGAGCCGCCAGTTCCTCATAGGCGGGCAGGATCTCCTGCTCGATGAGGCGCTGGCGGTCTTCTTCGCTAGCAAAGGAATTCTCAATGGCCTTGATGGTGAGGTCGAAGAACTCCTCGAGGCCATAGCCGAAGGTCTCGCTCAGGGCGAGGAAGACATCGCTGAGCTTCTCGCCCGCCACCGTGCAGGTAAAGCCGAGCTGCTGTAGCAGCGGCAGAGGGTGATCGGCCAGCTCCTCTGCGGGCAATTCCTCTAGCGGCGCAAAGGTCAGCGCGATGCGGCGATCCCGCACCCACGCAGAGGCCTTGCCCGGGCGAACGCCGTCAAGGTCGGCACCGAAATCATCGATGAGATCCGTTGCGTGAACCAGACGCGTGGCACCCGCGCGCACGGCCGCCACGGCATCCTCGTACGAAGCCACGTCCCGCTCCCAGGGAATGAAATTTTCACGCAGCTTCTCCGCTGCGGACAGCTCAGTCAGCGCCACGCCCACCGCGGCCTCGCCGGCATCCACATTGTCGGCCGCGCCCTCCACGATGATCCGCGCATCAATACCGGGAACATCAAGACCCTCTTGCGCCGCAGCCAGCGCCTCGGCGGCACCGAAGGGGAAAGCACTGGGGCGCAGGCGGAGCTCGGCGTAGACCACGTGGTCGTCGGCAAGCGCCTGCACAGCAGCGTGCGTGGCCGCGCGGAGCTCGTCCGGGGTGGATGCATCCGTGGGCAGCGGCGCCAACAGCGTCACTTTGGGCAGACGAGCGAAAATCTCGGCGCCGGAATCTTTGTTTTCAGGGCTAATCAGAGGTGCGTCATGCATGAGGTTCATCCTAGGACGGGGTCTAGGATTAAGCACGCTATGAAACATATCCCCGTGCTCCTCACTGCCATCGCTCTGGCCACCACGCCGCCAGCGTTCGCAGAAGAGGAAGAGTCTTCATCGCCCACGCGCACCACCGCGCCGGATACTGACTCGTGCCCGCATTCCCTCGTGCCTGAGGAGCCGACGACCACCTCGGAGCGGTTGGCTCCCGGCCAGGCAGCGCCCACTCCCCTGCCCGCGGTTGAGGGCGCGGCCTGCGGTGTCACCGCACCGCGCGGCTTTCGGGTCAATAAGGACGTCGTTGCCTCGGCGTGGATGGTTAGCGACCTGGATACTGGCGAGATCATCGCCATGAAGGACCCCAACGGGCGCTACCGCCCGGCCTCCATCATCAAGGCGCTACTGGCGCTCGTGGTCATCGAGGAACTTCCCCTGGACCAACGCATCACCGCCACGCTTGACGACGCCTCCGTCGAAGGCTCCGCTGTCGGCCTCGGCCCGGATGGGGTCTATACCGTGGAGCAGCTCCTGCAGGGCCTTCTCATGGCCTCCGGCAACGATGCCGCACACGCTCTCGCGCAGGCCATAGGCGGGGATGAGGAGGCGCTGGAGAAGGTCAACGCGAAGGCGAAGGAGATTGGCACGCGCTCGACGGTGGCGGCCAGCTACTCCGGGCTGGACGCGGCGGGTATGTCGACGTCCGCGGCGGATATCTCGCTGATTTACCGCGCGGCTTTTGCCAACGACACCTTCGCGCGCATCGTCGATACTGAGCACGTGGAGTTTCCCGGCTGGGGTGAGATGCCCGGTTATGAGCTGTGGAACGATAACGGGCTCTTCCTCAATGATCCGGATGGCATCGGCGGCAAGACCGGCTATACCGAGGACGCTCACCACACTTTCGTCGGTGCGATCAACCGCAATGGGCGCCGCCTCCAGGCGGTTCTCCTCGATACGACCGTTGAGCATGGTTTCCGCGCCTGGGAGCAGGCGCAGATGCTTCTCGACGAATCTTCCGACGTCCAGCCCGGCGACGGCGTGGGGCAGCTCGATGATTTCGCGGCTGGGAGGCACGAGCCTTCGGAGTCGCAGGAGCCAAGCCCTGTGCCTACCGCGCCTTCTGCCACCGCCACCGCTGAGGCCCCGGCGGCGACGTCCTCCTTCGCGGACTCGCAGGGCTGGATCGGGTGGCTGGTGGCGGGCCTCGTCGCCCTCCTCGTGGTGGCGGTGGCTACTTTTTCACTACTTCGGCGTTAGCCATGATGTCGTGCTGGCCGCGAAGCGCGTTCTTCGGGCCAATCGTGGTCACCACGTAGAGGGCTCCGAAGAAGGCAATGAGCGGGCCGACAAGCGGCACGAGGGAGGCCACGCGCCACCAGTTGCGCTTAATGCTCTGCTGCCAGGTGAGCTTCTCGCGGGTGGTGACATCGCGCACCGTGTATCCAGCTATCAGCTTCGCCGGCGTTGCTCCTACGAGGACCTCGAAGCAGATGTAATAGGCCACCGTGATGATGCCCGAGATGCTGGTGAGCCAGACCTCATTGAAAGCGGAGTTGTACACCCCGAGACTTACGAGGAGGGACACACCAATCGCCGCAATGACGTAGTCGATGACGGCCAAAACCACGCGGGTACCGGGGGTTGCGCGCGGGGCGTCGTGCGCGGGCGCGGGAGCGTGGTGGCTTTCGTCCCAGCGGCCGGTATTCGCGTAGTCCTCCAGTTGCGCCCAGGTAAGCCGGGCGCCTAATTCTACCTTTTGGTCATAGCTTGCCCGGGAAGAAGGCTCGCAGAGGATGCGGGCGGCAACGGCAAGCTCCTCGCGCTCCGCATCCTCGGGGAGGTAGCCGAGGCCTTCGAGGCGGGCGTCGGCAGCCGCCAGCTGCACGCCGAGTTCGCGTGAGGTCGCGCGCGAATCCAGGGTGAAGTGTTCGTACAGGTTCGGAGCGAAAGATACTGGAAGCATCGGCCTACTTTCGGCGCAGCAAGGCCCATGCGCCCGCGGCCGCCGCGCCGAGTGCGGCACCAGCACCCAAGGTCACGCCCGGGTTCGGGCCCCGGCGGATCTCATTGCGGACGCGGATAACCGCCTGATCCGGAACCGGCGGGACCATCAGCTCCAGGGATTCCTCGGTGGTGGCCGTCCACGCGGAAACATAGAGCACGACGCGCCACACCAGGTACATGACCACCATGAGGACGATCACCGGGCCAAACACGGCACCAGCCGGGTTTCCCGCCGCGGAGGACATGATGACGGTGGACAGCTGCTTGATGGCTTCAAAGAGCACCGCGCCGATGGCCGCGCCCATCAAGCCCGACTTGGTGGGCACCTTCGTGCGCGGCAGGAAGGCCACCATCCACCAGAAGACCAGGAAGTTAGCGATAAGACCAATCACGATTCCGGCGATAACAAGCACCGCTCCCATGCCAGGGAAGGACTCGATGCCGACCCACTCGAAGATCTTTTGGGTCAGCCCGGAGGAACCCGCTGCCGTCACGCCGAAGGCGATGATCATGGCCACGAGCAGGCCAATGAGGCCCAGCAGGTCGCTGAGCTTCTTGGTGACAAAATTGCCCGGGGCATCAGTCGGATCCTGCATCCACATCGCTGAAATACCAATGCGCAGATTATTCATCCACCCCAGCCCGGACCACAGGGTGGTCAGGCCACCGATGCCGTACATTGCGCCGCGCTGCTCAATCGCGGTGTGCAGGAGCTCCGTGATCGAATTACCCAGATCGCCCGATACGGCGTTGGTGATCTGCTCCTCCAGCTGCTGCATGAGGTCGGGGCGGTTCGCCAGCACGGTCGCGGCGGCGGCCACGGTGAGCATGAAGATGGGAAAGAGAGCTAGAACCGAGAAATACGTAATTCCGGCCGCGAACTGGTTGCCGCCTTGGCTACCGTAGCGGTCCAGCATCTTCATAATGTGGTCGATGAAGCCGGACTTCTCACGGACTTTGTCTACCGCGCCCGGTTCATCGGCGTGAGCTCGCTCAATGCCGTAGTCATCGGTCTTCTTCTCATCAGGTCGAGTCGTTGGCGCCACTGGCGTTCCCCTTAAAAGTTAATTACAGAAACCTCTACACAGTCTTCATCATGCTAGCCAACTCAGCCGCGACGCGCGGGGAGGAACCCCACCGCCTCGTAGACCTTGTCCACGAGGGGGGTGGCGATCTCCGTAGCGCGCTCGGCGCCCTGGGCCAAGATGCGCTCGAGCTCGCCGCGGTCTTCCATGAGCTCGTCGTAGCGAGCCTTGAGCGGAGTGGTGAAGGCCTCGAGCGCCTCGGCCGTATCGACCTTGAGGTGGCCATAGCCCTGACCGGCATACTTGTCCACGAGATCCGGGATGCTCTCCCCCGTCAGCGCGGACTGGATGGCCAGTAGGTTGGACACGCCCGGCTGCTTCTCACGGTCAAAGGCCACCACGCCGAGGTCATCGGTCACCGCGGACTTGATGCGCTTGGCGGAGGTCTTGGGAGCATCGAGCAGGTTCACGATGCCCTTCGGGTTGGCCCCCGACTTCGACATCTTGGACGTCGGCTCTTGCAGGTCATAAATCTTGGCCGAGCCTTCCGGAATGAAGGCCTCCGGCACGCGGAAGACCTCACCGTACTTGTTGTTGAAACGCTCCGCCAGGTTGCGGGTGAGCTCGAGGTGCTGGCGCTGGTCCTCCCCCACCGGCACGTAGTGCGGGGAATAGAGAAGGATATCCGCGGCCATCAAAACGGGGTAGGTAAACAAGCCCACCGAGGTGCGGTCCTGGCCCTGCTTTTGAGACTTGTCCTTGAACTGGGTCATGCGGGAGGCCTCACCGAAGCCGGTCAGGCACTGCAAAACCCACGTCAACTCCGCGTGCGCGGGGACGTGGGATTGGACGAAGAGGGTAGATTTCGCCGGGTCGATGCCCAACGCGATCAGCTGCGCAGCACCCGCCACAGTGCGGTGGCGCAGCTCCTCCGGGTTCTGCTCCACCGTGATGGCGTGCAGGTCCGGGATGAAGTAGAAAGCCTCGTGCGAGTCTTGCAGGTCAATCCACTGCTTGAGCGCTCCGAGGTAGTTACCCAGGTGGTAAGAGTCCGCCGTGGGCTGAATGCCAGAGAGGACTCGGGAAGCCGAGTTCGATGCAGAAGTGGAGTCAGTCATGGTTGACCACTCTACTCTGCCGCCTCCGCTGGGGCGGCGCTGCGTCGGTTAAATCTTGCGGGAGGTCGGGCTAATAACGTCCATCATGACGGCGAAACCGGCCACCATGAACGCGCCGCCAACGCCCTGGAGGACGATCGGGCCAAGGAAGGCAAAGGACGGTCCGACGATGGTCCACCACCAGATACCCAGGGCAAGCAGAATAGCGCCGAGGACAAAGTAGATGATTGCGCGGGTCATGAGCATCTCCTGCGAAATAGAAAAGGACGTTAAGACGGGATTATCGTACCACTACTTGGAGTGGGCTACTTGTACTCGACCAGAAGCGGAGAGTGATCAGACCAGCGCTCCTCCACCGTCGGCGCCTTCTCCACCCAGGTGCGCTGCGCGCGCTCCAGCATGGCCTTCGTGGCCGCCTGGTAGTCAATGCGCCATCCGGCATCGTTGTTGAAAGCCTGGCCACGGTAGGTCCACCACGTGTAGGGGCCATCCGCCGCCGGGTGCAGGCGCCTGGCGACGTCAAACCACTGCGGATCCTTGGCCGCCTCCCACGCGGTCTTGGTCTCATAGTCCACCACGCCAAGCCAGTCCCCCAGCCCCTTCTTGTCCTGCGGCTGCTCATCCGGGAAAGATCCGAAGACGCGGTCCATGAAGGCGCGCTCCTCCGGCAGGTGGCCGGACTTTTTCTCGTTGGCCTTATTGTTCTTCAGGTCCTGGGCACGGTGGCAGATGTTCCAGTCACCGCCGATGACGGCCTCCGGGTAGGTCACGGCCATCTCATCCAGAACGTCAGAGAATTCATCCAGGAAGAGGTATTTCTCATCCTGCTTCGGGGAATCGGTATCACCGGAAGGCAAATACAGGGAAGCCACCCGCACGCCGTCCACGGTGGCGGCGATGAAGCGGCCGGATTCGGCGAAGGAGCCGAAGCCCACGGAGACGTCGCCAAGCGCGTGCTTCGATAGGATGCCCACGCCCGCGCGGCCCTTGGCGGCAGATTCGGCCTGTACCAGGTTCCATCCGGCCTCCAGAGCCGGGGCCAAGGCCTTCTGGGTCTGCTCGGGGTTGGCGCGCACCTCCTGCATGAGGACGACGTCGGCCGGTGTGGTCTCCAGCCACGCGTTCATGCCTGGGTTGTTCTCATTGCGCTGTTTGCAAGCCGCGCGGATGCCGTTGACGTTGACGGAGGCGATGGTGAAACTCATGCCGGACAGTCTAACTCTGTTCAATAATCTTCACGGAAGGGGCTAGACGGCGCTTGTCCCACATTGTGACAACCCAGGTGAGACAGCCTGCCACCGCCAGGCCCGCACCGGCCAGCGCGGTGGAGTTATAGGAGTAGCCCGCGCCCACGACTGCGCCGCCGATGGCCGCGCCCGCCGCATTGGCGATGTTGAGGGCGGACTGGTTCAATGCCGCCGCGAGGGTCTGCGCATCCCCCGCCACGTTGACCAAGCGCAGCTGCAACGACGGCACAAGGATGGAGCCGAAGAAGGCCAAGACGCCAAAGACAATCGTGCCCGCCCACGCGCTGTGCGCCACGAAGTAGAAGGTCACCGACACACTAACCATGCAGATAAGGGCAAAAATGATGCCGAATTCCAGGTTACGGTCCGCCAACCAGCCACCGGCGACGTTGCCTGTCGTCATGCCGATGCCATAGGCCATGAGCACAATCCACGTGTGGCTCGGGTCCATGCCGGCGACGTCCGTCATGGTCCACGTGATGTAGGTGTAGACGGCGAACATGCCGCCGAAGCCAACGGTGCCAAGGAAGACGGTGAGCAGAACCTGGCTGTTTTTCAGCGCGCCAAGCTCAGTAAACATATCCGTTTGCGGCATGCGCGTCATGTGCGGGAAGAGGAAAAAGAGCAGGATCATCGTCAGCCCCGCAATGGCCACGACCAAAAAGTACGCCGCATGCCAGCCCAATCCTTGGCCTAGGGCCTGGGCCGCGGGCACACCGATCACGGTGGCGATGGACAGACCCATGCCCACCATCGACATGGCAAAACCTTGGTGGCCAGGAGGTGCCATCGAGACCGCCGCCAGGTTAGCTACGGAGAAGTACGCGCCGTGCGGCAGGCCAGCGATGAAGCGCGCCACCAGCAGAACTCCGTAGTTCGGGGCCAAGGCCGTGAGCAGGTTGCCCACGAGCAAGAAACCAATAAGCAGGATAATGAGGCGGCGGCGTGGGAGCTTGCCCGTGAGTGCAGCGATGACCGGCGCGCCCACGACAACGCCGAGTGCATAGACGGAGATGACTACCGACGCCGTGTCTTCCGTAATCCCGAAATCATCCGCGATGAGCGGTAGCAGGCCCATCGAGGTGAACTCCGTGGTGCCGATGGCGAAGGCACCCAGCGCCATGGCGATCATGACGATGGTGCGGCGGGTTGAGGAGATTTCCGTTTGGCGCGGGACGGGACGGCGTTGGATGCGGGGAGCGGAGTGCGGGAGATTCACGTGCGCGTACCTTAGTCCCTTTCCCGCGCGCAGACGAGAAGGCCCTAGCGATCACACAGCCCCGCCCCGCTGGTGGCGCGAGTCACAGGGGGACCGGCACCGCGAGAAAATAAGACAGGTATCCTGTGAGGTTGAACAGTTTTCAACTTCTTTAGGAGAACCATGGCAAAGATTATCTGGACCCGTACCGACGAGGCGCCGCTGCTGGCGACCTACTCCTTCAAGCCGGTCGTGGAGGCCTTCGCTTCCACCGCGGGCATCGAGGTAGAAACCCGCGACATTTCCCTGGCCGGCCGCATCCTGGCCCAGTTCCCGGAGCGCCTTGGTGACAAGAAGGTTTCCGACGCCCTGGCTGAGCTTGGCCAGCTGGCCAAGACCCCGGAAGCCAACATCATTAAGCTGCCGAACATCTCCGCTTCCCTGGTGCAGCTGAAGAAGGCCATCGCTGAGCTGCAGGCAGCCGGCTTTGATCTCCCGGAGTACGAAGAGGCTCAGGAGAAGTACGACGCCGTCAAGGGCTCCGCCGTCAACCCGGTTCTGCGTGAGGGCAACTCCGACCGCCGCGCTCCGATTGCGGTCAAGAACTTCGCTAAGAAGAACCCGCACAAGATGGGCGCTTGGTCCGCTGATTCCAAGACCACCGTGGCCACCATGGACGCTAACGACTTCCGCCACAACGAGAAGTCCGTCATCATGCCGGAGGAGGACACCCTCTCCATCGTCCTGAAGACCGCCGAGGGCGAGCAGACCCTGCTGGAGAAGCTGCCGGTCCTCAAGGGCGAGGTCATCGACGGCACCTTCATGTCCGCCAAGGCACTCGATGAGTTCCTCAAGGCGCAGGTTGCCCGCGCCAAGGAAGAGGGCGTTCTCTTCTCCGCTCACCTCAAGGCCACCATGATGAAGGTCTCTGACCCCATCATCTTCGGCCACGTGGTGCGCGCTTTCTTCGCTGACGTCTTTGAGAAGTACGGCAAGGAGCTCGAGGCCGCTGGCCTCAATGGCGAGAACGGCCTGGGCGCTATCTACGAGGGCCTGGACAAGCTGGAGAACGGTGCTGAGATCAAGGCTGCCTTCGACGCCGCGCTTGCCGACGGTCCTGACCTCGCCATGGTCAACTCCCACAAGGGCATTACCAACCTGCACGTTCCGTCTGACGTCATTATTGACGCCTCCATGCCGGCCATGATCCGCACCTCCGGCCACATGTGGAACAAGAACGACGAGGAGCAGGACACCCTCGCCGTCATCCCGGATTCTTCCTACGCCGGCGTCTACCAGGCCGTGATCGAGGATTGCAAGGCCAACGGCGCTTACGACCCGACCACCATGGGTACCGTCCCGAACGTCGGCCTCATGGCACAGAAGGCTGAGGAGTACGGCTCCCACAACAAGACCTTCAAGATCCCGGCTGCGGGCACCGTCGAGGTCCGCAACTCCAAGGGCGAGGCCCTCATCTCCCACGACGTGGAAGCTGGCGATATCTGGCGCGCCTGCCAGACCAAGGACGCCCCGATCCAGGACTGGGTCAAGCTGGCCGTCAACCGCGCTCGCCTGTCCGGCATGAAGGCCATCTTCTGGCTCGACCCGGAGCGCGGCCACGACGCCAACCTCATCGAGCTGGTCAACAAGTACCTGCAGGATCACGACACCGAAGGCCTCGACATCTCCATCGAGGACCCGGTCACCGCGACCAAGATCTCCGTCGAGCGCATCCGCAAGGGCGAGGACACCATCTCCGTGACCGGCAACGTGCTGCGTGACTACAACACGGACCTCTTCCCCATCCTCGAGCTGGGCACCTCCGCAAAGATGCTCTCCGTGGTTCCGCTTATGGCTGGCGGCGGCCTGTTCGAGACCGGTGCCGGCGGCTCCGCCCCGAAGCACGTCCAGCAGGTTCAGGAGGAGAACCACCTGCGCTGGGATTCCCTCGGTGAGTTCCTGGCCCTGGCTGAGTCCTTCCGCCACGAGCACAACACCAACGGCAACGCCAAGGCCGGCGTGCTGGCCGCTGCTCTGGACAAGGCCACCGAGACCCTGCTGGATGCTGGCAAGTCCCCGTCCCGCAAGGTGGGCGAGAACGACAACCGCGGCTCCCACTTCTTCCTGACCCTCAACTGGGCCAAGGAGCTGGCCGCGCAGACCGACGACGCCGAGCTGGCCGAGGCCTTCAAGCCGGTTGCTGAGGCCCTCGAGGCCAAGGCAGGCGAGATTGAGCAGGCGCTTCTCGACGTCCAGGGCGCCCCCGTCGACCTCGGCGGCTACTACGCCCCGAACGAGGAGAAGCTCAACCAGACCATGCGCCCGGTCGCTGCCTTCAACGACATCATTGATGGCCTGAAGAAGTAATTCTGCGCTAGGCGCTTAACAAAAGACCGCTTCGTCTCCTCCCCGGAGTTCGAGGCGGTCTTTTCTTGCTTCATTAACCACAAACAGGCCTAAAACAGCACTCCGCGACGCTATTTTTACCCGTTGAGCTGCGAAGACTTTTTCTTGACTGTTTCTTGCTTCTCGCGCCTTATCTCGCGAATTTCTCGCCCTTTTCATGCCGAGGACCCCAGTTAGTTAAAAAGTTTTTCAATACCTGGGAACCGAGAAACCCTCGCCTCCGACTACTAGTGCAGTTGATATCAGCACCTGTCCATCGCCCCTCCTGAACGCCCCGCGAACGTTCAGCAGAGGCCCTAATCAATAGACCCCGAAAGAGCACTACTTATGAGTCGGACGGCTCTGCGATCCTTCATTCAACGCATCCACTTTTATGGCGGCATGTTCGTCGGCCCCTTCATCCTCATCGCGGCATTGACCGGCTGTCTTTATGCCGTGGCGCCCTCCCTGGAGAAGGTGGTCTACCACGACGTATTGACGGTGCCTACCGTGGAGAATCCGCTGAGTTTGGAGGAACAAATCCAGGCCGCGCAGCACGAGCACCCTGACATGCCGGTCACGCAGGTCTGGCCCGCCACGACACCGACAGATTCCACGCGCGTGCTGGTCTCCGATGAAAGCATCGACGAGAGCCTGCAGCGCACCGTCTTCATCGACCCCGCAACCGCCAAGGTCATCGGGGACTACCCCACCTACTCGGGCCTAGGCGAGATGCCGCTGCGCCGCTGGATTTCCTCCCTGCACGAAAGCTTCCACCTGGGCAAGGTCGGTGAGCTCTACTCGGAGCTAGCCGCTTCGTGGTTGTGGGTCATGGCCTGTGGAGGCCTCTATATGTGGTGGATTCGCCGCCGCCCGAAGAACAAAGCAACCGCGAACGCCGCGCAGCAGCAGCCCAAGCGCTCTGCCCGCTGGAAGGCCACTCGCCTGCACTCCACTATTGGCGCGTGGATCTTCATCGGTCTGCTTGGCCTCTCTGCCACCGGCATCACCTGGTCCGGTCTGGCCGGCGGGAACGTCGATTCCCTCGTCGAGCGCATGCACTGGAAAGCCACTCCCATCAACACCGCCCTGCACGGCACCACCGCTGAAACGCATGAGCACACCGGGCATGAAGGCCATGAAGGGCATGGAGCGTCGGCAAGCACGAGCGTGGCTGCCGACGCCGAGCGTGTCCTCGCCACCGGCCGCGCCGAGGAACTGACCGGACCGCTGCGCCTGTACCCGCCGGAGGATGCCCACTCCGCCTGGCAGGTCAGCGAACGGTGGGTGGAATGGCGCACCACCTCCGATGCAATTTCGGTAGATGGCACCACCGGGGAGGTCATCGACCGGCAGCCTTTCTCCAGCCTGCCGCTGTTTAGCAAACTCAGCAGCTGGGGCATCTACCTGCACATGGGCATCATGTTCGGGCTGCCACTGCAGATTGCACTGCTCGCACTGGGGCTGGCCACCGCCGCTCTCGTGGTGCTGGGCTACTGCATGTGGTGGAAACGCCGCCCGCGCTTCCTCCCGACTGCCCACTTCTCCTGGGCCACCACAGGACTGGGCGCGCTATTCGCGGCCACCGTCGGCGTCTTCCTGCCGCTCTTAGGAATCACCTTGGCGGCGTTCTTGGTTCTCGATGTCATCCTCATCCACACACCACGACAGAAGAAACTAGTGAATGCCATCACATAGAGCAGGAGGCATAGGTACGGTAGTTTCTTATGACTAACCCACTGCTGACTCCCTCCACGCTGCCCTACCAGCTCCCACCGTTTGCGGAGATCAAGGTCGAGCACTACCGCCCCGCCTTCGACGAGGCACTCGCGCTTCACGACGCCGAAATCGCCTCCATCACCGACAACCCCGCCGCCCCGACGTGGGAAAACACGGTGGAGGCGCTCGAGCGCTCCGGCCAGGACCTCGACCGCGTCATGGCGGTCTTTGGCAACCTCTCCGGCACCGACGTCACCGAGGAGATGGAGGAGATCGCCGCCGACATCTACCCGCGCCTGTCCGCGCACTATGACGCGATCTACCAGAACGAGGTGCTCTACGCACGCATCAAGGAGGCCACGCCGCCTGCCGACGACGCCGAAAGCCAGCGCCTCCACGACCACCTCCTGCGCACCTTTGCCCGCAAGGGCGCCGACCTCGACGCAGCCGGCAAGGCCCGCCTGTCCGAGATCAACCAGCGCCTCTCCGCGCTCTCTGAAGAATTCGGCCGCAACCTCATGGCGTCTACCCGCGAGCGCGCGGTCTCCTTCACCGAGGAAGAACTCGAGGGCCTGCCCGCAGAGCGCATCGCCTCCGCCAAGGCCGACGCCGAGGCGTTAGGCCGCGAGGGCTATGTCATCCCGCTGGAGCTGCCGACCGTGCAGTCCGAGCTGAGCCGCCTGGCGCGGGAGGATGCGAGGGGGAGGTTGTATGGGGCGTCGACAAGCAGGGGCTCCGAGAACAACATCCCGGGTCTCATCGAGGCCGTCCAGCTGCGCGCCGAGCGCGCTGAGCTGCTGGGCTTTGCCACGCATGCCGACTACGTCATCGCCGAGGAAACCGCCGCGACTGCCGACGCCGCCCGCACCATGCTCTTCGACCTCGCCCCCGCCGCCGCGGCCAATGCCGAAGGCGAGCAGAAGCTCCTCGCGGAGGAAGCAACGCTCAACGGCCAGGGTTTTAGCACAGCGGACTGGCCTTATTGGGAATCCAAGGTCCGCGCCCGCGACTTCTCCCTCGATGAGGAGGAGCTGCGCAAGTACTTCCCGCTGGATCAGATCCTGGAGAAGGGCGTCTTCGCCGCCGCCGAGCGCCTTTACGGCATCACCGTCATCCCGCGCGATGACCTCGAGGGCTATGCGGAGGGGGTTCGCGTCTGGGAGGTGCGGGACGGAAACGTCCCGCACGTAGATATCGACTCGCACGGAGATAAGGGGATCGGCCTTCTCCTTACCGACTACTTCGGACGCCCCACCAAGCGCGGAGGCGCATGGATGAGCGAGTTCGTGGGCCAATCCCGGCTGCTGGAGCGCAAGCCGGTCATCGTCAACGTCATGGGCATCACCAAGCCCGCCGACGGCTCCCAACCGCTGCTGAGCATGGACGAGGTCCGCACCGTCTTCCACGAATTCGGCCACGCCCTGCATGGCCTGCTTTCCGACGTCCGCTACCCCACCTTCGCCGGCACCAACGTGCCGCGCGACTGGGTGGAGTTCCCCTCGCAGATCAACGAGAACTGGGCGCTCGATGAGAGACTGGTCAAGGAGTACGCCCGCCACGTGGAGACGGGCGAACCTATTCCGGACGAGCTTCTCGACGCCATCTCCGCCGCCTCCGAGTTCGGCCAGGGATTCGCCACCTCGGAGTATCTGGGGGCGTCGATCATCGACCTCGCGTGGCATTCCCTGAGCGCGTCGGAGGCCGCCGAGTTGGAAGCTACACCGGAGGCCGTCGCCGAGTTCGAGGCCGAGGCCCTGCGCGCGGCCGGGCTAGACAACGAGCTCATTGCGCCGCGCTATCGCTCGACCTACTTCAACCACATCTTCGCCGGTGGCTACTCCGCGGGCTACTACTCCTATCTCTGGGCCGAGGCCCTCGATGCCGATGGTTTCGAGTGGTTCAAGGAGCAAACCGACCTTCGCGAGGCCGGCCAAAAGTTCCGCGATGTCATCCTGTCGAAGGGCGCATCCCGCGACTTCACGGAGGCTTACCGCGAGTTCCGCGGCCGCGACAAGGACGTTGCGCCGCTGCTCAAGCGCCGCGGCCTCGCCGGTGCCTAGTTCCCCGATGGCACTAGTGCCCACCATCAAGGCGTCCGGTGAGCTGCTCCAAGCGATGCCGGCTCGGGCCGTTTAAGCCGACGATGTCCACGGTCTTGCCCTTTTCGTGGAACTTGCTAGTAATGCCGTCCAAGGTAGCAACCGTGGAAGCATCCCACACCTCGGCACCGGTGAGGTCGATGACAATGTGCTCAGCCTCATCGGTGTAATCAAATTGGTACACCAAGTCATTCGACGACGCCCAGAAAAGCTGTCCGTGCAGCTGGTAGGACCGTACACCGTCGACAAGCTCGGAAGCATCCACTCGCACCAAATGAGCCACGCGGCGGGCAAAGCTCACCATCGCTGCCAGCACACCGAGCACTACGCCGACCGCCAGGTTATGCGTCACCAACGTGCCAGCCATGGTCACCAGCATCACCACGGTTTCCGACAGCGGCATAAATTTTAGCGTGCGCGGGTGCACTGAGTGCCAGTCCACGGTGCCTACCGAAACCATGATCATGATGGCTACCAGCGCTGCCATTGGGATCTGGCCAACAATGTCCCCCAACGCCAAGATGAGAACTAGTAGGAAAGAACCGGCAACCAGCGTGGACAAGCGTGTGCGCGCCCCGGACTCGCGGACATTGATCATGGTCTGGCCAATCATCGCGCAGCCTCCCATTCCCCCGAACAGTCCGGTAGCGATGTTCGACACGCCTTGTCCCCAGCTTTCACGGGTTTTGTTGGAGTGGGTATCCGTGATGTCGTCGACAAGCTTGGCAGTCATCAGCGATTCCATCAACCCCACCACGGCCACTGCCAGCGCATACGGCGCAATAATCTTGACGGTCTCCAGATTTAGCGGCACGTTCGGCCAGAACAGCGCCGGCAGCGAAGTCGGTAGATCGCCCATATCGCGCACGCGCGGAACATTAAGGCCCGCCAGAACCACCGCAGCTGTCAACACAACAATCGTCACCAGTGGAGCTGGCACCGCAGCAGTAATCTTGGGAAAGCCCACCATGATGCCGAGCCCCACGACGACGAGAACATAGACCATCCACGGCACATCGATAAGGTGCTCCAACTGTGCTGTAAATATGAGAATACCCAGCGCATTGACAAACCCCAGCATCACGGAGCGTGGGATAAAGCGTTGCAGCTTGGGCACGCCCAACAGCGCGAGCACAATCTGAAGCACCCCGCCCAGCATGACTGTGGCCACGAGATAATCCAGGCCGTGGTCTTGTGCCACCGGTGCCACTACAAGGGCGATAGCACCAGTTGCTGCGGAAATCATTGCCGGGCGGCCGCCAGTAAAGGCAATCACCACAGCCATAATCACGGAAGAGAACAAACCCACCGCCGGGCTCACCCCGGCGAGGATGGAAAACGCAATCGCCTCCGGAATCAGCGCCAAGGCAACGGCTAGTCCGGCCAACACCTCGATGCGCAGTCGCGTAGCTGAGGAAAAGGCATAGCGGAAGGAGGCCACAACACCCATGGGCGCTTCAGTGACCGTGGTAGTTTCAGTCATAGCAATCCTGTCGTTCGTATCCCCCGAGCTTAACCCTCAAGTAGCTTTAGGGTTTTGGACTTGCATAACTTTAACCGCTGCATAGGCGCGCGACAAAACATGGTCCCTAAGGAGGAAAGCCATGGCTGAATCTGGCTACAAAATCGGCGAGATAGCCGAGCGCACCGGCATTTCACTACCCACATTGCGCCACTACGACTCCGTCGGGCTAGTCTCTCCCTCTCACCGCAGCCCCGGAGGCTTCCGTCTGTACAGCGAAGAGGATCTGCACCGCATTTTGCTAGTCCGCCGCATGAAGCCGCTGGGGTTTTCGCTGGAAGATATGCGCTCATTTCTTGAGGCCGCTAATTCTTCCACGCCGGCTGCGCGCGAGACTGTCGCTCGCGTCCAACTGGAGGCACGTACGCGCTACGAGAAGCTGTCCAAGCAGCTGGCGTATGCCGAAGAGTTCCTCGATATAGTGAACAACTTGGCTTAGCACCCCCGAGAAGTTATCCACAGATTTCGTGGCGGGCGGGAGCTCGCCCTTGTTGGCAGGGTGCGGCGCTTTTACTCTGAGGTTCATGAGAGTTCAGACGTTCTTCGCCGCCCTCGGCCGCGCCATTGACCTGGTGGCCGAGTGCGCGGGCCTGTCTGAATCTGACTTAGTGTCTTTCGGAGCCACGTCTGCCGACGCCACCGTGTTCCTCTCCCTCCACCACACCTACTTCGGGCACACCTCTTCGACGAAGAAGCAGCGCACGGCGGTTGAAGCCGCCCGCCGGCGCGGGCACGGGCTGGTGACCTTGCAGCTTATCGAGCACTTCGTTGCCAAAGTCCGGGACCATAACAAAGCGTGGGATTTGCGGGTAGAGCTGTGCCAGACCAGCGCGGAGCTGGTGGAAAAGGTAGCGCGCAAGAGACTGCGTCAGATGCGCAAGCCCCGCACGTATGCCGAGCGTGCCAAGCTCACCCAGCACGGCAATGGCCTGGCCACCCTCACGGTAACTGCGGACTCGCTGCAGCTGACCGGTGTCTTTGAAGGCATCGACCAGGAACGCCCCGGCGAGAGTTTCTTGGAGAATCTGGAGGGCGGTGGCGTCAAAACTGAGGTTGCCACCATGGCGGTCCTGCAGCTCGATGACTACGCAGAGCTGCTCAAGGGCAATACCGACAAGGATGGCGAAGAATTCATCGTCCGCACAACAAGTGGCGCGACGATGACCGGCTCGCAGCTAGTGGAGCGCGCTCTGCTGGACAAGGGAGTTATTGTGGCGGTCAGCCGCGAGCATGGCCCACTCGATGTGTTTCGTTTCCAGCGCTTCGCCACGGCCAAACAACGCCTCGCCCTAGCTGCGGAGAACCCGTGCTGTGCGTGGGAGGGCTGCAAAGTTCCCTTTGAGAAGTGCCAAATCCACCACATCAAAGCCTGGGCCCGCGGCGGGCCCACCAACATCCTCAACCTGGTGCCGCTGTGTCCGTACCATAACGGCGTCAACGACGATGACCCCGATGCCCCGCCCTCACGTGGCCGCATGGATCGCATCGGCGGGCGGACGGCATGGATTCCACCTTATGACGCCGCTCCGGTCTTCACCAGCGCCTTCAACTAACACTTCAACTAAACCTTCCGCGAAGGCATTCCGCCACTGCCATGTAGTGCTCGAACCCCGCAGGAAATCCCCTCCTCGCGGGGCCTTCAGCGTGCCGGTTTAGCCGGCGTTACGCAGCGCTGTGGCGAGACCATTCATCGTGACCTGGATGGTCTTGGACACCAGGAACTGATCGTCGCCGCGGCGGTAGCGACGCAGCAGCTCCAACTGGATGGCGTTGAGCGGAAGCAGGTACGGGTAGCGCCGCTTGAGCGACCGCGCCTGGCGCTGGTTCTCACTGACCAACTCCGCGTTGCCGGTGACCTTGAGGTAGACCTCGCGGGTGCGTTCAAACTCCGCGGAAATCAGGCTGAAGATACGGTCCGCGGTTTCTTTGTCATCAACCAGGTTGGCATAGAGGCGTGCCAGCTGCATCTCCGCCTTGGCCATGACCTGCGCCATGTTGGCGAACACGGAGCGGAAGAAAGGCCACGTACGGTACAGCTCACGCAGCTCCTCCCAGCGCTTCTCCACTTCTCCATCGCCGCTTTTTACTCCGGCCTTTCCGGTTTCTGCTCCATCCGCAGTGGCATTTACTTCTTCTACGCTGGCCAGTCCTACTCCACATTCACCACTGGAGGATTGCTTAACCCACGCTGTCACCGCACTGCCCACGCCGAACCAGCCCGGAATGTTGGTGCGGGACTGCGACCACGAAAGCACCCAGGGAATCGCCCGCAAATCCGCAATCGCGGTGGTCTGCTTGCGCGAGGTCGGGCGCGAGCCCAAGTTAAGCTCGCCGATCTCGTGCAACGGGGTCGATTGGGTGAAGTAGGCGATAAAGCCGGGGTCATCAACCAGCTCGCGATACGCCGTACCGCTCAAGTCCGCCAGCTCGCGCATGATGTCGTAGGCGCGCTCGGGATCCGCAATCGGCTCGGTATCCAACAACGATGCCTCCAGCGCTCCGGAAACAAACGCCTCCAAGTGGCGGCGCGCAGTCTCCGGCGCACCATACTTCGCAGAAATCACCTCTCCCTGCTCGGTGATGCGCACCGAGCCGGACACCGCGCCCTTCGGCTGAGCCAAAATCGCGTCATACGTCGGTCCGCCGCCACGGCCCACCGCGCCACCGCGGCCATGCGCCAGCCGCAACTCCACGCCGTGGCGCGCACAGAGCTCAACGAGGGCCAGTTCGGCGTCGTATAGCGCCCAGTTCGCCTGCAAATAACCGCCGTCCTTGTTGGAATCCGAATACCCCAACATCACCTCTTGGATATCCCCGCGCGAGCGCAGATGTTCACGGTAGACAGGCACCTGCCACAGCTTCTCCAGGATGCCGGCGCCCGCCTTCAGATCTTCGATGGTCTCAAATAGCGGCACCACATCGACCTCGCTCAGTCCCACCTCCTTGAGTAGCACCATCGGCTCCAGAATGTCGGAGACGGTTCCCGTCATAGAAATAATGCAGTGCGACACCGACTCCGGCCCAAAGTCCCGCACAGCGCGCGCGGCCGCGCGGAAGATGCCCAGCTCCTTCGCGGTATCCTCGCTGAACCCCTTCTCAGCGTCGGGGAAAAGCAGCGGCCGATTGGTCTGCAGCTCGCGCACGAGCACCGCGACCTTCTCCTCCTCCCCCAGCGCGCGGTAGTCCGGGGTGATGGTGGCCGCGGCGAAAATCTCGGTGAGGACGTTCTCGAAGGACTCCGAGTTCTGGCGCATGTCCAGCGTCGAAAGGTGGAATCCGAACGTCGTCACCGCCGAGCGCAGCCGAGCCAAGCGGTCATCGGCGATGATATCGTCATTGAACTGGCGCAGCGAGCGGTCGATCACGTCCAGGTCCCGCTTGAGTTCCTCCGGAGACGCATAGGCGCTTGGCGACGCCTCCCCCTCCAACCTCGCCAGCACCTTCTTCCGGATGCCGAAGATGGCCCGGCGGTAGGGTTCGTCGACGCGGGATTTTTCGTCGTTGTGGGAGGCGTCGGCAAGCGCGCCCAGCTCCTTGGAGCTGGAGGAATAGCGGTCTGACAGGGAGAGCTCGCGCTCCAGCTCGCCGAGCTCGTCGGCGTAGTACTGCAGCACCGTCGCCGCGGCCTTGCGGGTGGCATAGGTCAGGGTGTGCTCGTCGACGTACGGGTTGCCGTCATGGTCGCCGCCAATCCAGGAACCGGGACGGACAACGGGGGAATCGGGCAGCTGCTGGCCAAAAGTCTCGCGCATGGCGTGGCGGATGGCACGGTTGAGTGCAGGGACCTGGTCGAGCAGCGACAGCTTGTAGTAGCGCAGGCCGACGTCAATCTCGTCTTCGAGGGTGGGGCGGGCGATGCGAATCAGCGCGGTCTGCCACAGCAGCGTCATGCGCAGATACATTTCCTTCTCGATTGCCGCTATGTCGCCACCGCGGTGTGATTCCTTGAGGAGAGTCTTGATGCGGGTTTGCGTATCAAAGACGGTGCGGCGGCGGGTTTCGGTGGGGTGCGCGGTGAGAACGGGGGCGACGTGCGCGCCGCGGATGACGGAAGAGGCGTCGGTTGGCGTGACGCCTTCTTCCTTGAGCTTGGCGAATGTCTTGCGCAAGGAGACGGGCGCCTCAACAGACTCGTCATCCAGATCCTCTACGAGGTTGGCGATGAGCGCGAAATAGCTGAATGCACGGGCCACGAGGTTGACCTTGGTGATGTCGAGGTCGCGGAAGATGGCGACGAGGTCTTCGGGCTTGACATCGCCGTGCGCCACGTCGAAGGCCATGCGGCGGGTCGATTCGACGAGCTCGAAGACGTCCTCGCCTTCCTGCTGTGCGATGACCCGGCCGAGCACCCGGCCGAGGAAGCGGATATCTTCGCGGACTTGTTCAGGGGCGGGTGTGCTCACGGCAAAGTGACTTTCTAGGCGTGATGTGTTCAGCTGGCACATCTCAATGTATCCCAGATCACTATTGGGCGATAGTTATTTGGGAAAAGAGCTCACGTGCAGAATGTGTTAATGGACAAAGGTAGCGAGCCACGCGGCGTGGAGGCGCGAGTCGCCGTTTTCTTCCGGATGGAAGCTCAACGCCGTGACGCATCCTTGGCGCACGCCCACAATCACCTCGCGCCCCGCGGCAGGACGAGTTCGCGCCCCGGCACCACTTCCCTCACCACTGACCTCAATGTCAGATGCAGGGAGGGGCACGGTGGCGATGACCTCGACGCCCTCGCCCGCGCGGGTAACGATGGGCGCGCGGATGAAGCTCGCTTCGATGGCTAGAGGCTCGCCGGACCTCTGGCCTTCCATCGCGACCGGCACGGTGCGCTCCTCAGAGAAGCGCTGGTTTCCGAAGGCGTTGCGGCGCACGGTGACGTCGATAAGCCCCAGCGTCTGCTGGCCCGGTGCGGGGTTTTCCAGCTCGCGGGCGCTGTAGATGAGCCCCGCGCAGGTGGCCAGGACCGGCAGCCCACCATCGACGGCGCGGCGCAACGGCTCAGCGACGCCAAAAGAGCGCGCCAGCTTATCGATAGTGCTCGACTCGCCGCCCGGCAGAATGATTCCGTCCAGCCCGTCGAGATCCTGTTGCAGGCGCACCCGGCGCGTTGCAGCGCCGAGGCTCTCCAGCACAGCGATGTGTTCTTCCACTCCGCCTTGCAGCGCGAGCACGCCGACGAGTGGTCGCGCCGTGTCCGCCGACTTCTTCACTGCGGGCACAGGTCCTACCAGCCGCGCTCAGCCAGGCGGTGCGGGGCGGGGATGTCGTTGACGTTGATGCCCACCATGGCCTCGCCCAGGCCGCGGCTAATCTTAGCCAGCTCGGCCGGTTGGTCGTAGAGGGTCGCTGCCTTCACGATGGCCTCCGCGCGCTTCGCGGGCTCGCCGGACTTGAAGATGCCGGAGCCGACAAAGACGCCTTCGGCGCCCATTTGGCGGACGAGGGCGGCGTCGGCAGGCGTAGCCACACCACCAGCAACGAACAGCACGACCGGAAGCTTGCCGGTCTCCGCCACCTCAGCAACCAGGTCATACGGGGCCTGCAGCTCCTTGGCCGCAACGTAGAGCTCGTCGCGGTCGAGGTTCTGGAGGCGCGCGATTTCGCCCTTGATGGTGCGCAGGTGCTTGACAGCCTCGGAGACGTCGCCAGTACCGGCCTCCCCCTTGGAGCGGATCATGGCCGCGCCCTCGGTGATGCGGCGCAGGGCCTCGCCCAGGTTGGTAGCACCGCAGACGAAGGGCACGTCGAAATCCCACTTGTTGATGTGGTTGACGTAATCGGCGGGGCTGAGCACCTCGGACTCGTCGATGAAGTCGACACCCAGCTCGCCGAGAATCTGCGCCTCCACGAAGTGGCCGATGCGGGCCTTCGCCATCACCGGGATGGACACGGCGTTGACGATGCCCTCGATGAGGTCCGGATCGGACATGCGGGCCACGCCGCCCTGGGCGCGGATATCGGCCGGCACGCGCTCCAGCGCCATGACGGCGGAAGCGCCCGCGTCTTCAGCAAT
This sequence comes from Corynebacterium hesseae, assembly GCF_037850265.1. Lineage (NCBI taxonomy): Bacteria > Bacillati > Actinomycetota > Actinomycetes > Mycobacteriales > Corynebacteriaceae > Corynebacterium > Corynebacterium hesseae. Next base: position 503,389 of record NZ_CP137211.1, on the reverse strand, counting down.
TCGTGCCTGCTCCGGGGTAACGACGTCCATGATGACGCCGCCCTTGAGCATGTCAGCTAGTCCACGCTTGACGCGCGTCGTGGCGCGTCCCTGTTCATTCTTCTGTTCAGTCATGGCTCACATAGTGGCGCAGAAAATTGGTCCAAGACAAGAGCCATTTCCCGAGTGTTGAATTAGACCACTTATGATGGGGCCGTGTCTTTCCGCCTCGACCCATCTGATACGCGCGCGCTGCCGGTGCAGATCGCCGAAGCCCTCCGCGCCCAAGTCGCGGCGGGCATTCTACTGCCCGGCGAGCAGGTTCCGTCGACGCGCTCACTAGCCCGCGATTTGGACATTTCCCGAGGCAGCGTGGTCACCGCCTATGAGCAATTGACCGCCGAGGGCTACCTGACCGCGGCGGTTGGATCGGGCACCGTCATCAACCCGCACCTGCCCCACGGGCGCACCCCACAGCCTCACCCCGCACCGCGGCCCAGCCCGCCCCCACCGCGCGTGGAACTGACCCCCGGTCTGCCCGATACCGAAGGAATCATCACCCCCGAATGGAGGGCGGCGTGGCGCAAGGCCGCGGTGAATCCTTCCGGTGATCTCCCCCGCGAGGTGGCCGCGCACCTGCGCCACATGCGCGGGCTCACCGTCGACCCGGCTTACGTCGTCATCACCGCCGGCGCCCGCGACGGCCTGTCGGTGCTGCTGCGCGCGCTGGGCGGCCAGTTGCGTGTGGGCGTGGAATCCCCCGGCTACCCCAGCCTGCGCCGCGTCCCCCAGGCTTTGGGTCACACGCTTGTCGACGTCCCCACCGACGCCCACGGCGTCACCGTCCCCACCGTTGACCTCGACGTTCTCATCGTCACCCCCTCCCACCAGCACCCTTATGGCGGTTCCCTGCCGGCGGCCCGGCGCGCGGAGCTCGTCGAATGGGCGCGCAGCAACGACGTGCTCATCATCGAGGATGATTTCGATTCCGAGCTGCGCTACGTCGGCCAGCCCTTGCCCGCGCTGGCCGCGCTCGCTCCCGAGCACACCGTCTTGTTGGGCACGTTTTCCTCGGTGATTTCCCCGTCGATTGCCTGCGGCTATCTGGTCGTTCCGCCGAGCTTACGCTCGGCGGTGGATCGGGTCCGGGAGATCTTCGGCCAGCCCGTCGGCGCTATTCCCCAGGCGGCGCTGGCGAACTACCTGGCCAACGGTGCGCTGCGGCGACATACCGGGCGGATGCGCCGCGCCTACAAGCGCCGCCGCGACCTCGTCCAAGCCGCGCTGGAAGACACCCCAGCTACCCTTCTGCCCATCCACGGCGGGCTCCACGCGGTGTTGTTGTGTGAGGAGGGCGTCGTCCAGCGCGCGGCCGATCTGGGCCTCACGCTGACCCCGCTGCGCGATTATTGGGGCGGCGCGCCCGCCGAGGAAGGCGTGGTCTTGGGCTTTGGGCATTTGAGCGACGTCGAACTCGCCGCCGCGCTGGAGCTGATCAAGCAGGCTTTAGCAGACTGAGCCCTAACCGGCGCTTGCCAAGGTCACGGTAGCAAGAGTGCGGCCCGTCGGTTGCTCGCTGCCGCCTGCGGGTTCCTCGGTGACCATGACTTTGACTGCCGCGCCGTCGAAAGGCATCCATACCCCATCGTGTGGGTCCTGGCCGATGACCCCCGCCGAAGCCATGCCGCCATCGGCGCTGACTGCCCATACCTGGGCGCCCATGCCATCGGCGAGCTGCGGCTGGCCATCCACCATCGCGCCGGATTTCTCCATCGACGCCGAAGACACGATATCCAGCTGTGCGCCCGACGCATCGGCGTTGCCCTGCATGAGATCCTCTGCCCCCATGATGGCGTGCATCGACTTCTCGCCGGGCGATTCAGCCTCTACCCGCGCGCTATCGCTCGTCTGATTCTGCGAGTCATCGGACTGCAACAAGGGCGGCACGGCAACCATGCCTACTACGAGGACCGCCGCGGCAGCCGGCACCGCCACGAAGGTCCGCCAACGGCGGCGCGGAAGCTCGATGACCTCGGCAGCTTCGCCACCGCCAATTTCCGCAAAGACGGCATCTTTCATTCGCGCCGGCGGTTCGACCTCAGGGAGGGAATCGAGGAAGTCATCGAAAGTCTCATCAGAAAACTCATGCGTGTTGCTCATCTTCCCTCCTTTCCGAGAACCGCTTTTAGCTTCTTTATGCCATCGCGCACACGCGTCTTCGCCGTACCCAGCGGTACTCCCGTTGATTCTGCCAGCTCAGCATGCGTCAAACCATCGAAAAACGCGAGGGCCACCGCCGTGGAATGCGGCTCCCCAATCTCGTCGACGGCCCGGCGCAGGAGGTGAGCCTCCACATTGTTCAGGGCTTCGTCTTCGATCGGCTCAGCAAAAGTGGCGTGCTCAAGCTTCGAGTCGCGGTCATCGCGCTGTACTGCGGCCACATGGCTGCGCAGCTTATCGACGGCCCTCCCATGCGCCAACCTGCCCACCCACGAGCGAGCATTCCCCCGTCGCGGGTCAAACTTCGCGGCGGAGGTCCAGACCTCAACGAAGACGTCTTGGGCAACCTCTTCGGCTAAGGCAGGATTGCGCAGAACGCTCAGGCACACGCTGTACACGGTGGGCGCGAGGGCGTCGTAAAGCGCGCTGAAGGCATGCTTGTCTGCGGTAGCGGTCTGAACCAAAAGGCGGTTCAGCCGCTCGTGTTCATTGGGGGACATCGCAGGCACGGGTGTTGAGCTTACCTCCAGCAGCGGGGTGGACATGGCAGTTTTACTTAGTCATTTCCTCGCTCGGGGCCATCATCTCCGAGCTGGGCATCATGTCCATGTCTTCCTTCTTGTCGTTGCAGGCAACCAACCCACTGGCGGCAACAGCAAGTGCAGCGGCGACAGTAACAAGCTTCTTCATTTCGGTGCTCCTTCTTCAAGCAATCGGGGCTCGGCTTTTCCGGGCCCTGTATCTGACTATTCGGAGCCGCCCCGCGATGCGGATTGGATGGATTTAAAACCAATCCGTTTTTCACTCGTGCTCCGAACTAGTTGCATACCCACACCGCACACCAAGCGAAGGAGTACAGCATGCTATCAACGCTGTTCATCGGGTTTACCGGTGGCCTTATCACGGGCATCTCGCCCTGCATCTTGCCGGTCTTGCCGCTGGTCCTCGCCGTTAGCGGCGGCTCACGGTGGCGGCCATGGCAGGTCGTAGGCGGACTCGTCACAAGTTTCAGCCTCGTCACGCTGTTTGCGACAACGCTGCTCAATTCCCTAGGACTGCCCGCCGACATCCTGTGGAAGGTGGGAATCGTGCTGCTCGTTCTCGTGGGCCTGGGAATGGTGTTTCCCCGCGTGCAAGAAATCCTTGAGTGGCCTTTCCAGAAACTCCCGAAAGCTGGCAGCTTGCAATCCAAGGCCCGCGGCAAAGGCGGGTTCGTCGTCGGCTTGGCCATGGGCGTTGTCTTCGTCCCCTGCGCCGGCCCTGTACTCGCCGCCATCTCCGTGGCGGGCGCCACTGGGACTGTCGACGCCCACATCCTCGCCCTCTGCCTCTCCTTCGCCCTCGGCGTGGCCATCCCCCTGCTGGCTTTCGCTTTGGGTGGCAACGAGATGGAAAAACGCGTCGATGCCTTCCGCTCTCACCAGCGCGGGGTGCGTATCACCGCGGGAGTGGTAGTTATCGCCATGGCTGGTGCGATTTCACTCGGCGCGCCCGCCTGGCTGCAGCAGAAGCTCCCCAGCATCAACGCCGACGCCACCCCAGTTGAACAGGCCGCCCGCACAGCCGAAGGAACCCCAGTGCCCGCGTTCGCGGGGTTGACCGGCTGGTTCAACACGGATGCGCCGGTCGATCCGCGTACCTCCGGCAAGGTCACCCTCATCGATTTCTGGGCCTATGCCTGCATCAACTGCCAGCGCAACAACACGCACCTGACCAAGCTCTATGCGCACTACAAGGACTACGGCCTCGACATCATCGGCATCCACGCGCCGGAGTACGCCTTCGAGCACGAGGCAGCCAACGTGCGCCACGCGGTCCGCGAGCAAGGAATCGAATACCCGGTGGCGCAAGACAATGACTTCGCCACGTGGAAGAAGTTTGGGAATCGGTACTGGCCGGCGCACTATGTCGTCGACAAGCACGGCATGCTGCGCCAATCCCACCATGGCGAGGGCGACTACGCCGAGACCGAGCGCCTCATTCGTGAGCTTCTCCTCGAGCGCGACCCCAGCATAGAGCTACCCGAACCAATCGAGACCGCCGATGCTCACAGTGCGCCGCGCTCACCGGAGACGTACCTCGGCACCGCACGCGCACAGTATTTCACCAACCCCGATTACCGCGACGGCACGCACCAGTTCACCACGAGCGAGCCACCGTTAGGTCAGTATTCGCTGGGCGGGACGTGGACGCTGGCCGACCAGCCCATCACCGCCGGACCTCACGCGCGGCTGCGACTGAACTACCGCGCCGCCTGGGTACAGCTCGTGGCATCAGGGCAAGGAACGGTTCGCGTGCATCGCGCCGATGGTTCGGTCCGCACCTTTGACATCACCGAGGACGGCACGGTGGATCTCGTCCGGGAACCTGACAATCACACCGAAACAATCGAGCTGGAAGTAAGCGAAGGGCTCTCGCTGTATTCCTTTACTTTTGGCTAGCGTGGGAATCATGAAGCTATCTCTGCATGGACAATCCGCCGTGGCCGTCGAGGCACCCCAGGGTCGCATCGTTATCGACCCCGGTCCCCTCTCTGACCTGAGCTGCCTCGAAGGCGCCGAAGCGGTGCTGCTCACGCACGCACACGGTGACCACCTCGACGTCGATGCCGTGCGCGGGAGCGGCCTGCCGGTGTGGGGAACGCGGGAGGCTATCGACGCCCTCGGCTCCGGCACCATCGTGCATGCTGGAGAGACGTTTACAGTTCTGGGCCTTGAGATTCACGCGGTGGGCGGCCTCCACGAGGAGATCCACCCCAATATCCCGCGCCCGGAGAACCTGGGTTATTTCTTCGGCGGCGTGCTGCACCCCGGCGACCAGTGGGTTGTCTCGGAAGGACTCACGGTAGACGTGCTCCTGCTCCCCATCGCCGGCCCGTGGGTGCGCGGGGCGGATGCCGCGGATTACGCCATGCGCATCGGTGCGCGGCTTACGGTTCCCATCCATGACGCCGTGCTTTCCGACGCCGGCAAGCAGATCACCGACGGCATGCTCCAACGCGCCGGGGTGAGCGGCTATCGGCGCCTGCGGGTTGGTGAAAGCATCGAAATTTAAGCCGAACCAACCGCTCGGTCTATTTTTATTCTCGGGCTTGCCTGCGGTTTCCGGAAAACCACTAACGGCACTGAACCGCTTGGTCTAGCCTTTCCTGACATGAGCACCAAATACGATAATTCCAAAGTCAACGAGTGGTCCTTTGCCACCCGCGCCCTCCACGCCGGCCAGAACCTGGACGGCTCCACCAACGCACGCAACGTGCCGATTTACCAAACCACCTCCTACGTCTTCAACGACGCCGAGCACGCCGCCAACCGCTTCAACCTCTCGGATGCCGGCCCGATTTATACCCGCCTGACCAACCCCACGCAGGACGCGCTGGAGGAGCGCCTCGCTTCCCTCGAAGGTGGCGTGGCCGCCGTGGCATTTGCTTCCGGCCAGGCCGCCGAGACCGCTGCCATCCTGAACCTGGCCTCCGCCGGCGACCACATCGTCACCTCCCCGCGCCTCTACGGTGGCACCTCCACCCTCTTTACCGTGACCTTGAAGCGCCTGGGCATCGATGTCACCCTCGTGGAGAACCCCGACGACCCGGCATCCTGGCAGGACGTCGTCCAGCCCAACACCAAGGCTTTTTACGGCGAGACCTTCGGCAACCCAGTCGCCGATGTCCTCGACATCCCCGCCATCGCCGAGGTAGCGCACAAGAACCAGGTCCCGCTCATCGTGGATAACACCATCGCCACCGGCGCGCTGGCCCGCCCGCTGGAGCTGGGCGCAGACATCGTCGTGGTTTCCACCACCAAGTTCTACAGCGGCAACGGCTCCGCCATCGGTGGTGCCATCATCGACGGCGGCTCCTTCGACTGGACCGTCGAGCGTGACGGCGAGCCCGTCTTCCCCTACTTCGTCACCCCGGACGAGGCCTACCACGGCCTCAAGTACGCCGATCTGGGCGCACCGGCCTTCGCTATCAAGGCGCGCGCGGGCCTGCTGCGCGATACGGGTGCCGCCATCTCCCCCTTCAACGCCTGGCTGACGCTGAATGGCATTGAGACGTTGCAGTTGCGCGTCGAGAAGCACAATGCCAACGCCCAGGCCGTGGCCGAGTACCTGGAATCCCACGCCAAGGTCACGAAGGTCAACTACGCCGGCCTGGAGTCCTCGCCTTACAAGGCCACCAAGGAGAAGCTGGGCTATGACTACACCGGCTCCGTGCTCTCCTTCGACATCGACGGCGGCCGCGAGGAGGCGTGGGCGTTTATCGATGCGCTGAAGCTGCACTCGAACCTGGCCAACATCGGCGATACCCGCTCATTGGTGGTGCACCCGGCGACCACCACGCACTCCCAGTCCGATGAGGCAGCGCTCAAGGCCGCGGGCATTACGCAGGCCACGGTGCGCTTGTCCGTCGGTATTGAGGACGTCAACGACATCATCGCCGACCTCGAGCGTGGGTTCGCGGCCATTGGTTAGCGCCATCCCGGAGCTCGCGCCCGAAGGCGAGCTCGCCGTCGTCCCCATCGGTGACTTCACCACCGAAGCAGGCGCCGTGCTTGCCGACGCCCACGTGGCCTACCAACGCTGGGGCGCTTTCGCCGGCGACCCGGACGGCGTCAACAATGTCTTGGTGGTCGAGCACGCGCTGACCGGGGATTCCAACGTGGCGGACTGGTGGTCCGACCTGGTGGGCCCGGGCAAGGCCCTGGACACCACGCGCTGGTGCGTTATCGCGACCAATGCGCTGGGTGGCTGCAACGGCTCGACGGGGCCAAAGTCGCTGCACCCGGATGGAAAGCCGTGGGGCGGGCGTTTCCCGGCGCTGTCGATTCGGGACTTGGTGGAGGCCGAGCACGACTGCTTGAAGAAGCTGGGTATTTCGCGTGTGCACGCGGTACTCGGCGGCTCGATGGGCGGGGCGCGGACTCTGGAGTGGAGCTTGCTGCACCCGGAAAGCGTGTCGGCGGTGTGTGTGATTGCGGTGTCGGCCCGAGCTTCGGGCTGGCAGATTGGCATCCAATCCGCGCAGATTTCCGCGATCGAGCGCGACCCGTTTTGGCATGGCGGAAATTACTACCTCACGGACAAGACTCCGCGGGATGGTTTGGCGGCGGCGCGCCGCATCGCGCATTTGACGTATCGCGGCGAGCAGGAGATCGACGAGCGCTTCGGCGCTACCGCACAGCAAGGCGAGAATCCCTTGGGGCCGCACCGCCAGCTCAACCAGCGTTTCGCGGTGAACTCCTATCTGGATTACCAGGGGGCGAAACTCACCGAGCGCTTCGATGCGGGTTCCTATGTGGTTCTCACGGAGGCGCTGAACCGGCATGACGTCGGCCGCGGGCGCGGCGGGCTCATCAAGGCGTTGGCGGCCTCCCAGGTGCCGACGATGGTGGTGGGCGTGGACACGGATATCCTCTACCCCTATCACCAGCAGGAGCACATCTCCCGCAACGTCAACCAGCTGCTGGCGATGGCCAAGATTGTCTCCCCCGTGGGACACGATGCTTTTCTGACGGAGACCCGGCAGATGAACCGTATCCTGCGCAACTTCCTGCTGCTCTCGGCGCCAAATGGCTTAGACGTGGGCCCTGCGTACGTGGGCGATGAGTATTACATTTAAGAAGCCGTTTGGCTCTTTCCGGGAGCCAAACGCGTTACGATCCAAGCGCGTCGATGGAAAAGGCCATGAACACCATCGCCGCGCCCAAGATGCCTGTAAAGCAGGCATCGAAGCGCCGGGAGCGCACCGCGAGCACGCCAACCCGCGAGGAATCGCAGGTCAGACGAACCACCGTCAGCCACACCAGCGCCCCGCCCAGCAGCAGCGTGGCGCGGCGCCAGTGCTCGAACACGGCATAGAAGCCCGACACCACAACCGCCGCCACGAACAAGCCGATGGCCAACCACTGAAGAGCCGGCGGCAGCGCCGAGGGCTTCAGGTGCGCATCGTGCGGGTTCGATAAAGACACCGGCGGCGCAGTTTTCCCGCGCGGCTGTGCTGGTTGCTCAGACATACTCACTACTCGAGCGCTCGACTTCACGCGCTACTGAGCGGCGAGCTTTTCGGCACGCTCGACGATGTTGCTCACCAGGAACGCGCGCGTCAGCGGGCCCACGCCGCCCGGGTTCGGGGAAACGTAGCCGGCCTTCTCCCAGACGTCCTCAGCCACGTCGCCGGCGAGTTTGCCGTCGACGCGGGACACGCCGACGTCGAGAACCGCGGCACCTTCCTTAATCATATCGGCGGTGAGCATGTGTGCCTTGCCAGCGGCCGCGATGATGACATCGGCCTCACGGGTCTCCGCGGCCAAGTCCTTGGTGCCGGTGTGGCACAGCGTCACCGTGGAATTCTCGCTGCGGCGGGTCAGCATCAGACCAATCGGGCGGCCCACGGTCACGCCGCGGCCGATGACCACGACCTTGGCACCATCGAGCTCCACGCCGAAGCGGCGCAGCAGGTGGATGCAACCGTTCGGCGTGCACGGCAGCGGGGCGTCCTCGTTGAGCACCAGCTTGCCCAGGTTGATCGGGTGCAGGCCATCGGCGTCCTTGGCTGGGTCGATGAGCTCGAGCACGCGGTTTTCATCCAGGTGCTTCGGCAGCGGCAGCTGCACGATGTAGCCGGTGCAAGCATCGTCATTGTTGAGCTCTTCGATGACGCGCTCGAGTTGTTCCTGGGTAACGTCGCCAGGCAGGTCCTTGCGAATCGAATTGATTCCGAGCTTCTCGCAATCGCGGTGCTTCATCTTCACGTAGGAATGCGAACCCGGATCATCGCCCACCAGGACCGTGGCCAGTCCCGGGGTAATTCCCTTCTCCTTGAGGGCGGCCACGCGCTGGGCCAGGTCCTCAAAAATCTCGTCGCGGTACAAGTTGCCATCTAGTTTGGTAGCGCTCATGCCCACCATCCTAGACTGATGCCTATGAGCAGCTTGCACATTGTCTTCGACAACCCCGTGATCCCCACCAACACCGGCAACGCCATCCGTACCGCCGCCGTCACGGGCGCGAGCCTGCACCTCATCGAGCCCCTCGGCTTCAACTTCGAGGACAAACACCTCAAGCGCGCGGGCCTGGACTACCACGACCTGGCGGATCTCAAAATCCACAAAGACTTCGACGCCTGCATGGAGGCCCTCCCCGGCGCGCGGGTCTTCGCCTTCACCACCCACACAGATAAGTGGTTCACGGACATCGACTACCAGGAGGGGGACGTCCTCCTCTTCGGCACCGAGCCCACCGGCCTGCCCGAGGAACACGCCTTCCACCCGCGCGTAACGGAGCGCGTGCGCATCCCCATGATGCCGGCTAGGCGCTCGATGAATCTATCCAACGCGGCGTCGACGGCCGTGTACGAGGCCTGGCGCCAGCTCGGCTTCCGTGGCGCGGTCTAACAAGTCGCGGCACAATGTGGGTGGACTTTCACAACAAAGGAGAAACCTTGCCTAGCCTGCGCCCACTTCTTGATTCCCTCACTACCCGCGTCGAAGCTTCGTCTGCCGCGCACGCCGCGCAGATCGCGCGCGTGGATCCCGTCCACCGCCCCGGCGCGGTCAACCTCGTGCGCTACATGGAATTGCGTTCCCAGGACGCCGTCGAAATCCAGGAAGGCCTCACCGCGTTGGGCGCCACGAGCCTCAGCCACCCGGAGCCCGCAGTGCTCGAGCGCCTCCACGCCGCGCGCAACGTGCTCGACGCCTTCGATGGCCAGGCGGCGACCTATCCCGTGCAGCCGATTGCCACGGCCTATGCGGACGCGGACGATATCCTCGATGCCAACACCGAAGCCCTCCTCGGCCCCACCCAGGAGGACACCCACGCGCGCATCATGGTGACCCTTCCCACCGAGGCCGCAGATGACTATGAGCTGGTCCTCGGTTTCGCCCGCGCGGGCATGGAACTAGCCCGCATCAACTGCGCCCACGATGGCCAGGATGCCTGGCAGAAGATGGTGGCACACGTCCACCGCGCCGCCGAGGAGGTGGGGCGCGAGATCCTGATTTCCTGCGATATTGCTGGCCCCAAGGTCCGCACCGGCAGCATCGAGCCGGGTCCGCAGGTCATTCGCGTGCGCGGCGAGCGCACCGCGGCAGGTGAGCTGCTGAGCCCGGCAACGCTCGTGCTTCACGACGCCCCCTCCTTTACCCGCGCCCACGGGGTGGCGGGGGAGGCGTCGCCAAGCGCGGCCCGCCCGGCGGTAGCGCTGGAGGTGGATGGCGAGTGGTTGGCGCGCCTGCAGCCCGGCAGCGAGGTGCGCTTCACGGAAGCGCGCGGGCGCTCCCGTGTGTTCACCGTGGAGAGCACGGAAGCAGGCGTGGCGGTGCTGCACGGTGATCGCAACTGCTACCTTGCCGAGGGAACGGTGTTGAGCCACGGCGGGGACACCACGCAGGTGCATGGGGTTCCGGCCCTGGAGCAGAAGATTCGCCTGCACCGCGGCGAGGAGTTGGTGCTGAGCACTTCGCAGGAGCCGGCGCGCATTATCGAGGGCAAGGTGACCACAATTGGCTGCACGCTGCCGGAGGTGGTCGGTGCGCTGGAGGTGGGTCACCGGGTGATTTTCGATGATGGCGCGATCTCCGGCCGCGTCCGCGAGGTGCGGGACAACGGCGCTGAGCGCGAGGCTGTCATCACCGTGGAGCACGCCGGGCCCACCGGCACCAACCTGGCCGCCTATAAGGGAATCAACCTGCCGGATACCGAGGTCCCGCTGCCCAGCCTCACCGAAGAGGATATCGAGGCGCTGCGTTTTGTGGCCACGCACTGCGATATCGCAGCGGTTTCCTTCATCCGCACTCCAGCTGATGTGGCCTTCCTCTATGACACGCTCGAGGAGATTGCCGCCGAGCAGGAGTCCGAGGAGATGGCTCAGCGCGTGCGTGACCTGGGCATCGTGCTCAAGATTGAAACTGTGCCTGCCTATGAGCAGCTGGGAAGCGTGTTGCTGGAGGGCATGCGCCATGCCAAGTTCGGCATCATGATTGCGCGCGGTGACTTGGCCGTGGAGTTGGGATTCGAGGAGATGGTCCAGGTGCCGGGGCGCATCATGAAGGTCGCGGAGGCGGCACATATCCCGGTCATCATGGCCACGCAGGTGCTGGAGACCCTGGCCAAGACGGGGCTTCCCTCCCGCGCGGAAATCACGGACGCGGGCTATGCGCTGCGCGCGGAATGCGTCATGCTCAACAAGGGACCGCACATCACCGAGGCGATTGAGATTCTGGACCGCATGTCCCGCAAGCTGGGCCAGTCGCGGCTGAAGAACCGCCAAAAGCTGCGCCAGGTGAGCAGCTGGACAAACTAATTCAGGCAACGCATATGAAACGCGGCGCCCTCGAGCGCCGCGTGGTGAGGATCACCTAACCGAAAGCGGCGAAAAACTAGACAGACCTATATTTACTTAGGTTAACCTATAACGGTAATGCTTTAGAGAAAGAGAGCTCACCGTGAAGTTGTCTGGGTGCCCACGGCAAACCGCCGACGCCATCCCCATGGGATGCACCATCACCTTGGGAAACGAGTGCATTTCCTGCACCTGTGACGCCGCCTTGGCAGTGCGCCTCGGCGAGCTAGGCATCCGCCCCGGCGCCACACTGACGATGGGCCCGCGCGTGGCCGGCGGCGCCCGCGTTGTCTCGGTGGGCAGCTGCCGCTATGCCATCGACAAGGCAACACTGCAAGCCATCGAGGTCTAAACCATGGCCACCACGAAACCCAGCTGTCACGGCGATCCGGGCGGCGCGGTAGCTCCTGCCGGAGCACCCATCATCGCGCTCGTCGGCTCCCCGAATTCCGGCAAGTCCACGCTCTTTAATGCTCTGACCGGCGCGAAGGCGCAGACCGGCAATTGGCCGGGAACCACCGTTGAGGTCAGCCGCGGTGCGTGGAAGCTGGGTGAATCCACCGCCGATCTCATCGACTTCCCCGGCACCTACTCGCTCGATCCGCTCAGCCCCGATGAGGCGCTCACCCGCGCCATGCTCATCGATTGCCCCGATGATGAGCGCCCCGACGCCGTCGTCGTGGTCGTCGATGCCAGCGCCGTCGCGCGCGGCCTCAACGTGGCCCTCCAGTTGGCGGAGCAGCCTTACCGCCTCATCATCGCGCTGACGAAGACCGACGTGGCCCTCAACCAGGGGCAAACGGTGGACCCCGTTGCGCTCGCTGAGGCCACCTCCATCCCGGTGGTGGAGGTTGATGGGCGTAAGCGGGAGGGCGTCGAGAAGCTGCGAGAGGTTGTTGTAGATTCTCTGGCGGCTGAGCCCGTGCAACTGCGCGAAGACACCGGCCTGGAGGGCCGCTTTGCGGAGCTGGATGCGGCGGCGAAGGCCTCGGTGAGCGAGGTCGAGCACGCGACGCCCCTGTCCCACCGCCTCGACGCGGTGGCCCTCCACCCAGTCGTGGGTCCGCTGCTGTTTCTTGCCGTGATGTGGCTGGTCTTTCAGATCACCACCACGGTGGCCGCTCCCCTCCAGGATGGCCTGGAGGCGTTGGTCTCCGGCCCCTTGAGCGATTGGGCGCGGGCGGGGCTTGAAGCCATCGGCTTAGGTCACCCCCTCGTTACGGGCTTGCTTGTCGACGGCCTCATCGGCGGCGTCGGCATGGTCCTCACCTTCGCCCCGCTCATGGCGCTGATGTTTTTGTGTTTGGCGGTGTTGGAGGATTCCGGCTACATGGCGCGTGCGGCGGTGGTCACAGATCGTCTTATGCGGGCCATCGGCCTGCCAGGTAAGGCTTTTATCCCGATTGTCGTGGGCTTTGGCTGCAACGTGCCGGCGATTTCGGCCACGCGCGTGCTGGGCAGCCCGCGGCATCGCATTATGACGGCGCTGCTCATCCCGTTTACCTCGTGCTCGGCGCGCTTGGTGGTCTTCGTCATGCTTTCGGCCACGTTCTTCCCAGAGCACGCCGGCAGCGTGGTGTTCATCATGTACGTCATTTCCATCGCGCTGCTCGTGCTCGTTGGCTTGGCGCTGCGAAAGACGCTGTGGCGCGCGGTGCCTGAGGAAGCGCTGGTTATTGACTTGCCAACGTACCAGCTGCCCACCGTGCGCCTAGCGCTGAGCGTGATGTGGACGCGGTTGAAAGGCTTCCTGCAAACCGCCGGTGGCATCATCGTGACCACCGTGGTCGTGGTGTGGCTGCTCATGGCCATCCCGGTTGGGGCCGCGGTGCACGAGACTACCTTGGGCGAGCCACCAGCACCGGAGGATTCCGCCTACGGCGCGGTCTCGCGCACCATCGCCCCGGCCTTTGCCCCGGCTGGTTTCGACTCGTGGTCCCTGGCTGGTCCGCTGGTCACGGGTTTCGTGGCCAAGGAGGCGCTGATTTCGACATGGGCGCAGACCTACGCCGTCGACGACGTCACCGACGCCTCCGCGGAGGAACAATCCCACAGCGCGCTCAGTGACCATGTGCGTCAAGATTTCAACCGCGCCTCCGGTGGCCATCCCCTCGCCGCGGTGTGGGCCTACATGCTCTTCCTGCTGGCCTACACACCCTGCGTGGCCACGATTGCCGCGCAGCGCCGCGAGATTGGCTGGCGCTGGACGCTCTTCGGTTTCGGCATTCAGCTGGCCACCGCGTGGGTGCTGGCAGTGGCGGCCTTCCAGATTCTGAGGGTGTTTATCTAGTGTCCGCCTCGCCCATTCACGCCGTGCAGCAAGCCATCGAATCCGGTGTGCGCTCGCGCGTAGCCATCGCGGCGCAGACCGGGCTGGAACCCGGCACGGTCGATGTCATCCTGGACCACCTCACCGCCAGCGGGGTGCTCGATATGGAGCCACTCGGCTCCTGCCCCGCGGGCGGATGCGGGTCCTGTTCGGCGGCCTCGGCGTGTGCCGGCCCCAGCAACACCCGCGGACCGGTGCTGCTTAAGCTTCGTCGCCGGGCTTAAGGTCCTGCTGGAGGCTGCTCGGCCCCAGCGCGGCTTCCATGGCAGGAAGGCGGCGGGAGCGCAAGCGGGTGAGGAGCGCGGAGGCGTCGGCAGGCGTGAGGTCCTGGCCAGCCATCTTGACTGGGCCCGCCACAAGGTCGAAGCGCACGGTGCGCACGCCCGCGAGGTGACCCAACGGCCCCACCTTCAGCGTGAGCTCCTGGATGTGCGGGGTACCAATCACCATGACGCGGCGGTTGATGCGGCCGCGGTGCACGATGGTCACCGGCTGAGGCGATTCCACCAGCGTCACCGACTGCTGCTTACGGTCGATGGGGCTGATCCACGTCGCCCGGCGCGGGGAGGTATAAGTGGGCTGGGTGTGACCTTCGGGGCGCGCATAGTCCTCAATCTGCGCGCGGTCTAGATCGGAGATGAGGGCTAGCAACTCCAGCGCCTGCTCGCGGGTGCCCACCGGCAGGATGCGCGTGGAACCTGACTGCTTGCCGCCGCCCTTCGCGCCATACCCGGCCACCGAGACGTGCACCTCGTACCAGCCGAAGCGCCTCCACAGAAAAGGCTGGCTCACCCGCACGCCGTGGATGCGGCTGATGCGGATGGTTTGGCGGCGGCGGTCGGCAAGACCGTAGGAGACGTTGAGGGCGTTGGCGGGGGCGTCGTGAAGCGCGGTGAACGTCCACGAGGAATCCACCAGACTCCACACCCGCCCCACGAAGCCCACGATGATAGGCAGCAGCGCGGTCCACATCCCGGGGAGGAAGAGCAGGCCGCCGATGACGAGTGCGGTAACCAACGTGGGCAGGCGCAAAGCCTCAGCGGCAATCGTGCGCAGGATGGGAATCTCCGGAATCAAGGCGGCGGGAGTTTCCGGCGCTGGCTCACTGGCAGACCCCTTATTTGTGCGCCGCAGCAGCTCCGCGCGCAGCTCTTCTGCTTTCGCCTTGGGGAGGTACTCAATCTTGATTACAGAGGCGTTACCGCCCGCGGTCTCCACACGGACTGCGGCCAAGCCCAATAGGCGCGCGATGATGGATTCCACGACATCCACCGCCTGGATACGCTCGTAGCGCGCGGAACGGAAAGACGTTGAGATGACGCCGTGGCGCAGCGCGACTTCATCCTCGGTGAGCTTGTAGCCGAGCTTGCGCCACCAAATTCCGGAGACGAGCCAAATCACCGTGCACACCAGCACGAAGGCACCGATGCCCAGCAGGGTGCCGCGGCCGACCTCGCCCAAGTGTCCACCCTGCACGTAGGACAGGACATCCGACACCATGGAGGCGTTGACGTTCACCGCGAGAACGGCCACCAGCGCCAGAATCAGCGACCAAAAACGCAACAGCGGGGTAAGGCGGTGGACGCGGGTGTAGCCGTCGGCGTCGATAAGCGCGCGGTCCTTCACAGCCCACTCATCCTCTCGCGGGCCTTGACGGCGAGGCGCTCGCGCAGGGCGTCGGCGTCGGCAGCAAGGAGGCCGGGGATGGTGGCGTCGCTGCTGGGCGACGCCGTGTGCAGTTTCACCTTTTTCAGCCCCATCGCCCGCTCGACGGGGCCGGCGGTGACGTCGACGAACTGGATGCGGCCGTAGGGCACGACGGTGAAGGTGTGCCAGATTTTTCCGCGGGTGACGAGCAATTCGTCGGCGGTTTCCTGCCAGCCCAGGTTTTTCACCTGCGCGGGGATGAGCCATAGTTCGTAAAGTGCCCACACGATAAGCGCGCCGGCGACCCAATAGAGCCAATCCCACCAGAAATATGCCGCCGCGGCCGCTAGGGCGGCGAGGATAATGTCCCAGCTCAAATTCGTGATGTAGCGGGCTTTCGTGAGTGACGGGGATACGGGGTTCATGCCAACACACTAACATGAACCCTTGACAAGTTGTTGGGTTTATATAACACTGTGGTGCATGTCCCCAAAGAAAAAGCCAACCCGCCCACTATTTAACCGGGTCCGCGTGCTTCGCGTTGAACGGGACATGACGCGCGCACAGCTTGCCGACACCATCGGGGTCAACCCCCAAACCATCGGCGCACTTGAGCGCGGCGACCACTCCCCAAGTCTGGATCTCGCCTTCAATATCTGCGAGGTCTTTGACTTACCCGTGGAAGCCGTGTTCTCCCGGACCGAATTCACTCCCATGTCCTCCGAAATCTACCGAAAGGACTAACTCGCTCATGTCCGCCGTCACCATTCCCGATTCCGTTAAGACCCGCAAGCGCTACATCACCCTGGCCGATCTCTCCTCCTGCCTCATCATCCTGTCCCTCCCCCTGCAGTTCTGGGACTCCTTTACCTCACTCATGGTGGCCTGCCTCGGAACGCTGCTCACCGCGCTGCTGACCGCCCGCCTGCGCGGAGCGATAGGTGCCGCAGACCTGCCCACGACGGAGCTCGATGAGTACCAAATGCAGCAGCACGTCGAAGCCCGCGACGACGGCCTCAAGTTCTCCCTCGCAGCACTCGTCATCTTGCTGCCAGTGACTGGCCTTATCGCCTGGGGTGCCCGAACCATGCCCATCATGGACGGCGTGTTCGTGTCCCAGCTCTACCTCAAGATCATCCTGCTGCTCATGGTGTGGGTGCCATTCTCGGTGGCCCGTTCCCTGGCGGGAAAGATGAACCGCGACGAGCTCATCTCAAAAGAATAAACCTCTTAGCGGAAATCCCGCGAGCCGCGCGAAAGGGCCTCGCCGAAGGCCAGCGGCTCCAGCTGGTCCGCGGCAACGGTGACCGCCCCGGAGGCATTCTGCACGATGCCGCGCACGATGAGCGCGGGCGCCGTCCGAGCCGTCACCTTATCCCGAGCCCACAGGCCGGGCGTAACCATCACGTTCATCAGCCCGGTCTCATCCTCTAGGCCGAAGAAGACCACACCGGCCGCGGTCTGTGGTCGCTGGCGGTGCGTGACCACCCCGGCGATGCGCACGCGGGTGCCATCCTCCACGCCCGGCAAATCCGCCGCCGATAGGATGCCGCGGGCCTGCAATTCCCCACGAACCTGCTCCATCGGCTGCTGGTTGTGGGTCACGCCGGTGCTCGCCACGTCCGCCGCCATGAGCTCAAAAGCGCTCATCCCTGGCAAGGACGGCGCCTCAATCGCAGACAGCCCCGGCAGCATCCCCGCCCGTTCCGTTGCGGCCACGCCCGCCTGCCACAATGCCTGGCGGCGGTCCACCCCAAAGACATCCAAGGCCCCCGCCACCGCGAGGGCCTCCACGTGATCGACGGTGAGATCGGCGCGGCGGGAGAGATCGGGGACGTCGACAAACGGCGCGGCCGCTTCAATTCGGTCGGCGGCCTTGTTCCCTAATCCCTTGATGAGGCTAAGCCCCAGGCGGATGCGCGCTTGACCGTCCGCGCCCACCACCACGCGCGCCTCGCGGCCCGACTCGTTGACGCTGACCGGCAGCACCTCCACGCCGTGGCGGCGGGCGTCCTGAATAAGCGACTGCGGCGAGTAGAAACCCATCGGCTGCGCGCGCAACAGGCCCACACAAAACTGCGCCGGGTAATAGCGCTTAAACCACGCCGAAAAGTACACCAAGGAGGCAAAAGACTGCGAGTGCGACTCCGGAAAGCCGTACGCGGCGAAGGCCACAATCTTGGCCCACAACTTGTCCGCCACTTCCCCGACAATCCCGTTGGCCTCCTCCAGACCCTCATAAAAACGCTGCTTGAGCGCCGCCATCTTGGCCGGCGAGCGCTTCGAACCCATCGCGCGCCGCAAGTCATCCGCCTCCGCGCCGCTGAACCCGGCGGCATCGACCGCAATCTGCATGAGCTGCTCCTGAAAAAGCGGAATCCCCAGCGTCTTGCCCAGGGACTTCTCCAGCACCGGGTGGTCATAGGTCACCGGCTCCTTGCCATCGCGGCGGCGCAGGTAGGGGTGCACCGACCCGCCCTGAATGGGACCCGGGCGGATGAGCGCGACCTCCACCACGAGGTCGAAGAAGACCCGCGGCTTGAGCCTCGGCAGCGTGCTCAGCTGCGCGCGCGATTCCACCTGGAACACGCCCACCGCATCCGCGCGGCAGAGCATGTCATAGACTTCCGGGTCAGCCAGGTCCAGCTCCCACAGGTTGACCACCCTGCCGGTGCTTTCCTCCACCAAGTCCATCATGTGATGCAGGGCTTCGAGCATGCCCAGGCCCAGCAGGTCGAACTTCACCAGCCCGGCCGCGGCACAATCATCCTTATCCCACTGCAGCACCGAGCGGTTTTCCATGCGCGCCCATTCCACGGGCACGACATCCGCAATTGGCCGGTCGCACAGCACCATGCCGCCGGAGTGAATGCCCAGGTGGCGCGGCTGCCCTATAAACTGCTCGGCCAAGGATTCAACGTCCGAAGGCGCGGGCGCGATCCCCTTCGACCAGGCATCGGCCGAACCCTGCGGGTAGCCCAACGCGCGGGCGGCATCCCGCAGCGCGCCTTTGCGGCGGTACGTAATCACGTTGGCCACCTGCGCGGCGCGCTCGCGGCCGTGCTTGGCATAGACGTACTGAATGACCTCCTCGCGCCGCCCCGATTCAATATCGATGTCAATATCCGGCGGGCCATCGCGGTCCGGGGATAGGAAGCGCTCAAAAAGTAGGCCCGCGGAAATCGGCTCCGCATTCGTAATCCCCAGCGCGAAACACACCGCCGAATTCGCCGCCGATCCGCGCCCCTGGCACAGGATATTCCCCCGTTTACAAAAGTCCACGAGGTCACACACGATGAGGAAGTAGCCGGGAAAGCCCAGCTGCTTGACGACGCCCAGCTCATACCGCATCTGCTCCCACGCCCGCTCCCGAATCTCCTTAGGCCGCGTGGCATAGCGCGCTGCCGCGCGCTCGAAGGTGAGGTGTTCTAGCCAGGACATCTCGGTATGGCCTTCCGGCACGTCGAAATCAGGCAGGTTTGGGGCCAGCGCCTCCCAGGTGAAGCTGCATTCCTCAAGGACGCGGACGGTCTCCGCAATAAGCTCGGGGCGCTCAGGAAGCAGGCGCGCCATCTGTTCCCCAGAACGCAGCCAGGACGAGCCCATGGGGTGGGAGTTGGGGGAGGCGTCGGCAAGCGCGAGGCGTCTAGACAAGGCTTGTTTGGCCCCGGCTAACCGCGCGTGTTCCCGTGTGGCGGCAGCCGGGTGGGCGGAAGCGATGGCGCGCGGAACCGGCAAGGAATCCAGCAGTAGGTGGTGGTCCGCATCCTCTGGGAGCTGGGTACATGCGTACTCCAGAACCATGCTGTCTATTTTTATTCCATCGACCAGATGATCGAAATGCTCCGACCACTCCCAGCCCACCAGGAAGAGGCACTCATCCTGCAGCAGCGCACCAATCTCCGGCAATGAAGGATAGGACACGACCCCCTTCTCCCCCGCCTCCATGTGGGCGCGGGCGATGAGCCGGGATAGACGCCGATAGCCCTCCGGGGTGCGCGCCAGAACGGTCAGCGGGGCCGGGTCGAGACTGAGCTCCGCGCCAAAGACGGCGGACAGCCCCACCTTGGCGGCGGCCTCCGCAAATTTCATGAGGCCATAGAATCCATCCCTATCTACCAGTGCAATCCCCCGCAAGCCCAGCTCGACGGCGCGCGCCACCAGCTCCTCCGGCTCGGAGGCGCCGTGGAGGAAGCTATACGAGCTCACCGCATGCAGCTCCGCGAAAGGCACGGCGGAATGCCCGGCCTCCGGCTCCTCCGCCGCCCCCGGAAGGTGGTTCACCGGTACCGGGATGGGCCCCGGACGGCCCGAGAGAATCCTCTCCACCCGGGACCACGGCAGCGCCTCACCCCCATTGAATCTCATAGCCCCACACACTATATTCGAACACGTATTCCAGTCAAGGTTTTCGTTGAACGAATACTCGGATAGACAAAGCGGTTCAATCGTTGCTAGTTTTTCGTGCAGTGCATACTCCTGCGGTGATACGACTTGCCGCACAAACCAAGAAGGGACACTAGGAACCCACTATGAGCATCCGTCGCGTACTTGCCGCCACCTCGGCAGCCGTCATCGCCGCAACCGGCCTGGTTGCGTGCTCCTCGGACTCCGCCGAGTCCGAGAACTCCGGTGAGGCCATTACCAAGGACTCCACCATCACCATCGGCACCACCGACGCCAACATGGAAGAGTGGGCCGTATTCCAGGACCTGGCCAAGGAGGCCGGCTTCGACGTCAAGCTGGAAAACTTCGCCGACTACAACACCCCGAACCAGGCTCTGGACCAAGGCAAGCTGACGACCAACAAGTTCCAGCACCTGAAGTTCCTGGCTGAATACAACAAGGGCAACGGCACCGACCTCGTCCCGCTGGCAGCTACCGAGATCTACCCGCTGGCCATCTACTGGAAGGACCACAAGGACCTCGGTGACGTCGAGGGCCAGGAAGTCGCCATCCCGAACGACTCCACCAACCAGGGCCGCGCCATCGGCCTGCTGGTCCAGGAAGGCCTGGTCACCCTCAAGGAGGGCAGCCCGCTGACCCCGACCCCGCTGGACATCGATGAGAAGAAGTCCAAGGTCAAGGTCACCCCGGTGGACGCCGCCCAGACCCCGGCCGCCTACGGTGAGGGCAAGCCTGCCGTTATCAACAACTCCTTCCTCGAGCGCGCCGGCATTGACCCGCAGTCTGCCGTTGCTCAGGATGACCCGGACTCCACCGAGGCCGAGCCTTACATCAACGTCTGGGCCGTGCGTGCCGACGACGCCGATAACGAAACCCTCCACGAGCTGGCCAAGCTGTGGAAGGACCAGAAGGTCACCGACGCGGTCCTGAAGTCCTCCGGCGACACCGCCGTGGCCGTGGACCGCTCCCAGGAGGAGCTCCAGGAGATTCTGGACCGCCTCGAGGAGCAGGTTTAAGCAGCCTTCACTGACTAACTAGCAAAGGACGAATCATGCGCATCCGCCGTCTCGTAGCAGCCGCTGTAGCTAGCCTCGCTGCCGCTACCAGCTTGGTCGCCTGCTCGTCTGCAAGCTCCGATTTCGCCGCTGGTACCGCCGAGGATCCCATCATCATCGGCACCACCGACGCCGAGCTTCCGGAGTGGGGCGTGCTCAAAGAACTCGCTGCTCAAGAAGGCATCGAGATCGAGATGAAGAGCTTTACCGACTACGCCACCCCCAACCAGTCATTGGCTGAGGGGAGCACGGACACCAACAAGTTCCAACACTTAAAGTTCCTCGCCGAGTACAACGTGGGCAACGGCACGAACCTTGTCCCGGTTGCGTCCACGCAGGTCTACCCCCATGCCTCTGTTCTGGAAGGGCCACGACAGCATCGACGGCATCGAGGGGCAGGACATCGCCATTCCGAATGACGCCACGAACCAGGGCCGCGCCATCAACCTGCTGGCAGCCAACGGTTTGCTGAAGCTCAAGGAAGAGGACAAGCTCACCCCGGATCCCGCCGATATCGACGAGTCCGCTTCCAAGGTGACCATCACCCCGGTCGATGCCTCCCAGACTCCGTCCGCCTTCGGCGAAGGCAAGCCTGCCATCATCACCAACTCCTTCTTCAAGCGTGCGGGTATCAACCCGGCCGACGCCGTGCTTTACGACGACCCGGAAAACCCCAACGCCGACCCGAAGATCCTGTTCGACCCCTACGTCAACGTATGGGCTGTGCAGGAAAAGGACAAGGACAATGAGAAGGTCAAGAAGCTAGCTGAACTCTACCTCTCTGATGAGGTGAAGGCCGCGGTGCAAGACACCACGGGTGGCACCACCATCTTCGTGGACAAACCACAGTCAGAGCTTCAGAAGATTCTGGAGCGCTTGGAAGAGGAAGCCTCCTCTAGCTAAGCGAATCTCCCTCACCCCCGCGCTCACGCTCGTTTGCGTGACCCGGGGGATTTTGCCCGTTACTCCCTGCTTATTCACTACACGGACACGTACAAAGGAAAACCACGTGACTGAACACACTGGCGCCCACCAGGGCACCCGGATTGAATTCCGCAACATCACCAAAGTCTTTAAGAACAAGAAAACCACCACCACCGCACTCGATAATGTCTCCCTGACCGTCGAGCCCGGCGAGATCATCGGCATCATCGGCTTCTCCGGCGCGGGCAAGTCCACGCTGGTGCGCATGATCAACGGCCTCGATAAGCCGACCTCAGGACAGCTGCTTCTCGACGGCACCGATGTCGTTCCCCTGCCCGAGTCCAAGCTGCGCGGCATCCGCCGCAACATCGGCATGATCTTCCAGCAGTTCAACCTCATGTCCTCCCGCACCGCGGCGGGCAACATTGAGTACCCGCTGAAGCTGCAGGGCGTCGAGAAGCAAGAGCGTAAGCAGCGCGTCCAGGAACTGCTGGAATTCGTCGGCCTGGCGGACAAGGGCGATAACTACCCGGAGCAGCTCTCCGGCGGCCAGAAGCAGCGCGTCGGTATCGCCCGCGCCCTGGCTAATAACCCTTCCCTGCTGCTGGCGGATGAAGCCACCTCAGCGCTCGACCCCACCACCACCCATGAGGTTCTCGACCTTCTGCGCAAGGTCAACCGCGATTTCGGCATCACCATCGTGGTCATTACCCACGAGATGGACGTCGTGCGCTCCATCGCAGACAAGGTCGCCGTCATGGAAGGCGGCCACGTTATTGAGTCGGGCAGCGTCTATGAGGTCTTTTCCAATCCGCAGACCAAGGTGGCGGAGAAGTTCGTGGCCACCTCGCTGCGCAACACACCGGACGTCGTCGAGGCCGATGATCTCTTGGCCCACGAGGGCCGCCTGTTCACCATCAACCTGACAGAGAAGTCCGGATTCTTCGATGCTGCGGGCAAGCTCGCGGACGAGGGCGTATCCATCGCCGTGGTCCACGGTGGCATCACCACCTTGCAAAAGCACTCCTTTGGCAAGATCACCGTCCGTCTCAACGGCCCGGACGCCGCCATCGAAGACTTCTACGCACACATGCAACGCACCACCGAGATTGAGGAGATCCAACGATGAACGTCACCTACCTCGCGCAGGCCAATTGGGACCGACTGGGCAGCACGCTTGTCGACGCCATCAAGGACACCCTCATCATGGTCGCCACGACCCTGGTGCTCGCCGGCATCATCGGCCTCGTGCTGGGCATCCTGCTCTACACCACGCGCCCGGGCGGCATCCTGCAGAACAAGCCCATCCACTTCGTCATCAACATTCTGGTGAACTTCATTCGCCCGATTCCGTTCATCATCCTGCTGGCCTTTGTCCAGCCGCTGACGGTGGCGGTGCTGGGAAGCTCCATCGGCCGTGAACCGGCCACGTTCGTCATGGTGATTGCGGCTACCTTCGCGGTGGCGCGCATCGTGGAGCAGAACCTCGTGGCGCTGGATCCGGGCGTGATTGAGGCGGCCCGCGCGATGGGCGCTTCGCCGTGGAAGATCATCACCACGGTCATCATTCCGGAGGCGCTGGGCCCGCTGGTGCTGGGCTACACCTTCCTGTTCATCGGCATCGTCGATATGTCCGCGATGGCGGGCTACGTCGGCGGCGGTGGCCTGGGTGACTTCGCTATTGTCTACGGCTACCGCGCCTTCGAGTGGGAAGTCACCGTGGTGGCAACCCTCATCATTATCGTGCTGGTGCAGGCAGCGCAGTTCTTCGGCAACTGGCTCTCGGCCAAGATTATGCGCCGCTAACCACGCCAACCCCTATCTATACGCTGCGCTTTTCGACGCGACGCGCGACGTAGATTCGAGAGGTCTTCGGTTTGTCTCCGCAGGAGGAGACAACGCCGGAGGCCTCTTTTTCTTCCAGCTCCACGTCCCATGCGCGGCCGTCGCGGTGTCGCACAGCGGCAGTACCTGCCGCTGCGGTATCTGTCGCGTCGACGGTGAGGTCGCCGTAGTGGAGGGTCTCGGAGGCGTCGAGAAGCTGGCGTGCCACCGCGAGCTCCGCTACCTGGCCCCGGGGCGTGGTGAGGCCGGAACCACGGTTGGCGGGGTAGAAATACTCGCCGTGCAGCGCCTTGCCCACGAGCTCACGGCCGGCCTCCACGTTGAGGCGGCCAAAGGAATAGCCCCACGGCATCAGCAGCACCGACGGCGCGAAGCGGTGGCCTTTGGTGTGGGAGGTTTCCCACACGGTCTCCTCAAATTCACATGCCAGGGAGGCAGCCAGCGGGCGCCCCTTGATGGCGCAGCAGGCATCGCGCTTGGCGTGGGTGCACACGAGCACCAGCGGCAGGCACGTGCCGGTGGGGTGCTCAAGATCCAGGTCAAGAATGTCCTCTGGGCCGTTCAGGGTGTAATCCTGCACCAGCCCCTCGCGCGCCCACACGACGAAACAACGGAAGTGCCCCGTCCTCCGTTCATGCCCGGCGCGCCCGGGGCGGCGAATGAGTTGCAGGCCCGCCACGCCTTTGAGCTTGGCCTTGAGCTTCGCAGTCAAACCGGGGTCAAAGGTACGTCCGTCAAGCACGTCGCGAGACCACGCCGTGGGCCACTCAAAAAGGACGTACACAGATTCTTGTTTTGCGGTACCGGCCAGGGGCTCGACCTGGACGTCGGAGCAGAAGGTCATGGCGCCATCTTAACTGGCATCACTTTCTTCACAACAATGTGGTTACGATGCTTAGTTCAATGCATATAATTCCCTGCGGTGCCGCTACGCTCGGAATTATGCCGAAACACAATCTCTTGCGCACAGCCGCCCCCGTGGCCGCACTCGTTGTCTCGGGTGCGCTCGTGCTTCAGGGATGCGCTCCGTCTTCCTCCCCGGATGGTAGTACCGGCGACCCCACGAAGACTCTCGACGCCACCCTGTCCGGCGCCTCCACCTCCACGGCTACCGTTACTCCCACTGCCCCCTCCCCCGCCGCACCGGCTGGGCTGACCCCGCTGGGCGACGCCAACCTGGAGATGAAAACCCTCCGCCCACCGGCCCCCTCGGAGCTGGTGGTGACCGATGTCCGCGTGGGTAAGCATGAAGGATTTGACCGCGTGGTCTTCGAGTTCGTCGGGGATGGTTCGCCGGGCTGGTTCATCGATTACACCGATTCCCCCGCCCAGCAGGGCTCCGGCAACCCGATTGCTTATGAAGGCTCCGCCGCGCTCGACGTCAGCATCGACGGCACCGCCTACCCCTTCCAGCTCAACATGGAAGATCCGAATATCGGCACCGTAAACGGCGCCGGTGGCCTAGTTACCCAGGTAGTCAGCGGCGGTACCTTCGAAGCCCGCTCGCAGTTCGTTATCGGGCTTGATGAGCGCCACCCATACTCGGTCCAGGTGCTCAGGGGGCCGACGCGCCTGGTCATCGACATCTTGAATTAAGCCGTTCAGGCATAGGTTGCCTCCACCGACCAGCGCCCGCCTGCCCACACGAGGAGCCAGGCGCGCTGGCCTTTGTCGTTTTCCCCGACGACTTGCAGGCGCGCGCAGCGCTGCGCCGCACCCGCCTCCCACCACCCGGTATCCACGGGCCACGGGCCGGCCCACCCAGTCACCCGGTAGCGGTGCTGACCCCAGCCCAAGCCTGCTGGCTCCCCGGAAAGGAGGGCCTCGGCGGTGACGATGATGTCCTTCGAGGAGACGTCGATAAGCCGAATCCGCGCAGCCGGGTGCGCCAGGCTCGCCGGAAGCGGCGCCGGGATACGCCCCGGCCACGTGCCCTCCGGCTGCGGATCGCGCTGCTCGCCGTAGGGAACGTACTCGATACGCTCGGCCACCCCACGCCCGCCCGCCGGGCGGGGCTGCAGCACGCGGTCCACCCCCAGCTGGGATTGCACCCGCGCGATAACGCGCTTGGCCTGCTCCGCGGATTCGCCCGCGCCCCACAGGAGCCCGTCCCCCGGCGGGGCAACCTCCACTGGTTCCAACGCCAGCTTGACGATGCCCCCTCCCTCACCCGGCGCACTCCCCGCCCGCGCAGCACTCAGCCAACCATCGAGCTGCCAGCGCACGCGGTCCGCTGTAGCGGCCTCGCTGAGCGCTTCCTGGGTACGCCAGATCCGCTCCAGGCGCTCGCCACCCTCAAATTCCGCAGCAACGCGCAAGCGCAGGCACACCACGCCGGCTTCCTCGAGTAGCACGTGCAGGCGCGCCGCGAGCTGACGCGCAGCGAAAGCCGCAGCATCCACGCGCTCCAAGGGTTCTTCGAAGCCCTGCTCCACACCCAGATCAGGGCGCGCAAGCTCCGGCGCCACGCGCCTATCCGGTGCCGCCGCGGCCACCGCGTGGCATCGCCGTCCAGCCTCACCGAAACGGGTAGTGACTTGGCGCAGCGGCAAGCTCTCCAACTCCCCTAACGTGCGCACGCCCAACTGCTCTAAGGAATGCACCACGTCCGCCGCGCACCCCAGCGCCACCTCCGCGGCCAATACCCCCACCGGCTGCTGAGCCAGAAAGTCGCGCGAGCCGCCTGCCGGGACTACCGCGCCCAGGTTGCGGTGGCGCGCGGCAATCAACGCGGTGGCAATCTCGTCCGCGACGCCGACGGTGGCGTCGAGGTGGGATCTGGAGGTGGCGTCGACAAGCATCTCCACCGCCTTCGCCTCGCTGCCGTGGAAACGCCCGGCCGCGCCCGCGTCCACGATGACCAGCCCAGGGCGCAGTACCTCCACCGACGAGGCCACCGCGTCCAGCCCCGCGGCAATCTCCGCGAAGACCACGCCGTCTCGGTCCGGGTTGGCCTCCTCCACGCGCAGCTCCGGTAGGAGAGCTTGAGCTTGGCGCACGCGCATCCCGCGGCGCACCCCCGCCCGGCGCGCCGCCGCGTTACACACCGCCACGCGGTGCTGGGCGGCGATAGCACATGCTGTCCTGTCTGCGTCCTGCAGCGCCTGGATAGGCCAATCCGGGAACCACAGCGCCGCGACCCTCACACCGCCTCCAAGTGCGGGCGCGAGCCCGGGCGCTGCCCGCACGTGAGCACTCCACGCCGCGGGCGCATGCTTGCCGACGCCACCCGCACCCCTATATCAACCCCCCGAATCCGCCCGCTGCCCCGGCCCACGCCATGCACAGCGATAACTTCCGCGCCTATCTCCACGGCTGTGCCCGGCAGCCGGGTTCCCACGGTAAGCAGGGCCGCCTGCCCAGCCCGCACTTTTGCCAGCACGGGACGCGCCCGGGTGGGACTCAGTTCGCCTGCACCCTTGTGCACAACTAGATCCAGCCCCTCGCACAGCACGCCGGTCACCGCCCAGGGCTCTACGCCTGGATCGGGCACCGTGATAACCCGGGAGACATCACCCTCCTCGGCCACTTGTGCGAGTAAGAGATCTGGCCAGCCCACCACCCCGACGTGTCCGCCCGCCGCGCTAACATGGGATATCAGCTCCACCACGAGCGCAGCACATTCCGCGCAGGCGGTTGCCTGTTTGCGGGGCAGGCCACCGCCCGGGAGCAGCTCCGATAGCTTTTCGGGGACTCCGAGGAGATCCGCTTCCGGCTGTACCCGCGCAGAAACATCTGGGGTTTCCAGGCGTTGAATCCGGGCGCGCAGAACCGCAATCTGGCCAGCCCGGGAGCCACCCGCCACACGAACACCTGTTTGATTCATGGCTCCTATTATGAACCTCTCCCCGGACACGCGCAATTGCGCTGGTAGCGTTAGGCGCCATGAATCCCCTCCGTGCGCACACCACCCCTATCCCCACCCCGCTGTGGGTGCGACTCGGCGGATCCGCCTTGGCCGGCGCCGCCGTGGCGGCAGGTAGCAGCCGCATCCATTTCGGCCTCGCGCTAGGGCTCAGCCTGTTCTTCCTTCTCGCCGCCTGCGCGCTCGTATTCCTGCACCCCTACCGCGCGGACCTGCGCGATTATGCCCAGCGCCACAACGTCACCATGCTGCCCAACGCCGCGCAGCTTATTCCCCTCATGGTGCTGTGGTTGATGGTTATGCTCTCCCCGCTCCTCGCACTACCTGCCTGGGGCAGCGCGCTGGTGTGGGTGATCGTCGCGGGCACGGCCTTCCTGCTCTTTCCCCACGTCGACGGCTCCCGCAAGCTCGCCTACGCTCCCCCTGCCTAGGCTGCGACTTAAGCCAGGTCGCGCGAGGTGGCCCAGCGCGTGAGCTGGTGGCGGTTGGACTGCTGGGTCTTGCGCAAAATATTGGAGGCGTGCGTCTCCACCGTTTTCACTGAAATGAACAGCTGCTTGCCAATCTCGCGGTACGTATAGCCGCGCGCAAGCAACCGCAAAACCTCCAGCTCGCGGCGCGTCAGCGCATCCACCGCCGGGTCTTGCCCCTCCTCCGGCTCCGGTGCGGGCGATCCGGAGGCAAAAGCGTCAAGGACAAAGCCCGCCAGGCGCGGCGAAAAGTATGCGTCCCCGCTATGCACCTGCACCACCGCCTCGGCCAGGTCCGGGCCGGAAATATTCTTCGTCACGTAGCCGCGCGCGCCCGCCCGAATCAGCGCAATCACGTCCTCCGCCGCATCCGACACGCTCAGCGCCAAAAACACCGGTCTCGACGGCTGGTTAGCCGTTGCGTTAATAACGGCGAGGCCGCCGCCGTCGGGCATGTGGACATCGAGAAGCACCACGTCCGGCGAAGTACGCGCAATGCCCTCCAGTGCCTCCGCGACGGTGCCCGCATCGCCCACGATCTCAATCTCCGGGGCCGCCGCCAACTCGGCGCGCACGCCCGCGCGGAAGACGGAATGATCATCAACCAAAAAGACCTTCACCATGCTCATAACGCTACCGCCAGCTCCACCTCGGTGCCCTCCCCCGGGGTCGAGGAAATCCGCACGCGCCCACCAGATCCCTCTACGCGCGCGCGAATACTGTCACGAATCCCGTGCCTATCAGCGGGAATAGCATCCACGTCGAAACCCACCCCGCGATCACGCACAAAGATACTCAGCTCGCCCGCCAACAACTCCGCGTAGACATCCACCGCGTCCACGCCCGCGTGCTTGCCGGCATTGACCATAGCCTCGCGCGCCGCCTGAATAAGCAACTTCGCAGCCTCCGTCAGCTCCGCATCCTCCCCCACCGTCACAGCGGATACCCGCATGTCGAAGAGGTCTTCCACCTCCCCGCACGCCGCTTCGAGGGCTCCGAAGCAGGTGGTGGGGGCGGCGGAGGGGGCGTCGAAAAGCCAGGCGCGCAGCTCGCGTTCTTGGGCGCGCGCCAAACGCGTCACCTCACGCGAATCCCCCGCCCGCTTCTGAATCAGCGCCAGCGTCTGCAGCACCGAATCGTGCAGGCGGGCGGCAATCTCGGCGCGCTCCTCCGAGACCGCCTTCGCCGCCTGCTCCTGCGACAGCGAACGCCAGAGCTTCAGCACCAGCGGCACCACCAGCGCACCAAAGCCCACCAGCGTCAGCGCCGTGGCCAGGATCGCCGAACCCGATCCGCTTTCCCACGTCACCGCCGCCACCACGACGCCCCCGATGACTAGGACGGCGCCGGCCGCCACAGCAACCAGGCCCACCGGCGTGTTCAGCCCGCGGTCATACGCCAACCACGCCAGCACCGCGCCGATGGCCACCACTGCCAACGGCACCGCCACGCTTAGCGACGCCCCCGAAACCCCCAACACACCCACCGCACTACCCGCCAGCGCCAGGAACACCAGCATGAGGGAGAGGGGGCTGCGGCGGGTGGAGGGGGCGTCGTCAAGCGCGGGCGTGAAAATCCACAGCCCGGCATAGGCCATCGCCCCCACCCCGCCCAGCAGGGTCAACGCGGTCAAGGCGATGCGCGCGGAGAGCGCCGAAACCCCCAGATTCTGTGCCAACCCCGCTGCCACGCCGGCCACCACGCGGCCAGATTGGGGGCGTGACATCACGGGATAAGGCGCCGCGTTCTCGGCGGGGACATAGGGCGAAGTCATACTAGACATAGTCCCACGCACCACCCCTCCAGCACATCGGGGACAACCCTGAGGTCTAAAAATCAGGGCGATTACCGATACCGCCGCGAAGCCCCGCGCGGCACCATAAAAGTATGACGAAGAACAGCACTTTCAACCAGATGTGGACAACCCGCCCCGTCCGCCTTCCCAAGAAGCAGGGTGGCGACGCCCAGCTCGCCGGTGTCTGCGAAGGCATCGCGGTGCGCTACCAGCTCGATCCGACGATTGTGCGCGTGGCCTTCGTGGTCGCAGCACTCGCTTTCGGCGGGGGCATCGCCGCCTACCTCGCCGCGTGGGCGCTCATGCCGCGCTACGGCTCGCCCTACTGCCCGCTCGATGCGGCCTTGGGCAAGGATGGCGTCAAGGAGGAGCAAGAGCTCGGTTGGATCCTAATTGTCGGCGTCCTTCTGACGTTTAGCTCCGGCCCACTGTTCCTCAGCGGGCAATTCCTCGCCGGCCTTCCGCCCGCTACGCTGACCTTCGGCCTGCTGGCGCTGGCCTGGTACGCCCTTCACCAACGCGAGCCGCTACCGCCTAGCGGACTGCTGGCCGCCGAACAGCCGGTGCGCGAGGAACCTGTCAACCTCAATTCTTATACCCCGGCGGACGGCCACCCTTTCCCATCAGGCCGCAGGACCCCGCCGTCCTGGGATCCACTCGGCGTAGTGCCCGATGCCTGGAACCTGCCGGAGCCGGGCCCGCGGGAGGAACCGACAAAGAAGCGCGGCTCGCAGTGGGTTGAGGGCGCGATTGCTCTCGGTGCCGTGGGCGCCGCCCTGACGATTGCCTTCCTTGGAGTCACCTTCGTCTCCGAGGCCGACGAGTCCGGCTTCAGCGCCCGCTTCAACGTCGGTGAGCAAGACATCGCGCCCACCCATGAAGATGAACTCGAGGACTACTACGACCTGGGCATCGGCGAATCGACGGTGGACTTCAGCCAGCTCCACGACCTCACAACCAAGCACGACGTCACCGTCGACGCCGGCATCGGCGCCGTCGAGGTCATCCTCCCGAAGGACATCACCGTCGCGCTGACCTGTGATGACGGCCTGGGAGAGAGCAACTGCACCGAACGCCAAGACCCTGACGCGCTGCTGAACATTCACATCGACGCAGGCATCGGCGAAGTCACGGTCACCGGCTAAACTGGCCCACCATGATTCACTTCGGCAACGACTACCATCGCTCCGCCCACCCCCGCGTCCTCGAAGCCATTGCGGAGGCGGATGGGGCTTATGCCGGCTATGGCGCCGACGAGCTCTGTGCCACGGCCGCTGAGCGCATCCGCACTGCCTGCCAAGCGCCGAACGCTGAGGTGCATTTCATGGTCGGTGGCACGCAGGCCAACGCCACCATCATCGCCCACCGCCTGCGCCCCTGGGAGGGCGTTATCGCGGCGGATAGCGGGCACATCGCCACCCACGAGACGGGCGCCATCGAGCACACCGGGCACAAGGTCATCACGCTGCCGAACCAGCTGGGAAAGATCACCGCCGCGCAGGTTCGCGCGTGCATGGAGGAATACCGCGCCTCCGGGGTGGAGGAACACATGCCAGAACCCGCACTGGTCTACATCACGCAGCCCACCGAGTTCGGCACCGCCTACTCCCGCGCCGAACTCGTGGCCCTGCGCGAGGTCTGCGATGAGTACGAGTTGGGCCTGTTTGTCGACGGCGCCCGCCTCGGCTACGGCCTGTCCGCTGCGGATGTCACCCTGCCGGACCTGGCCGCGCTTGTCGACGTCTTCACCGTCGGCGGCACCAAATGCGGCGCCCTCTTCGGCGAGGCCATCGTCTTCCCCGCGGGCGCGCCGCGCTTTCGCAACGCCATGAAGCAAAACGGCGGCCTGCTGGCTAAGGGCTGGCTGCTCGGCGCGCAATTCGCCGCCCTCTTCAGTACCCCCACTCCTGAATCCGCCGATGCGCTCCCCGGAACCAACGCTTCCTACGCAGACGCTAGCGCAACTACCCCAGACGCTAAGGCACATAGCGCAGCAGCAACCACCCTCTACGAACACATCTGCGCCCGCGCCAATGCCCAAGCCCAGCGCATCGCCGAGGCATTCCGCACCACAGGCATCGACATGCTCTTCGACTCCCCCACCAACCAGCAATTCGCGCTGTTGACACGCGAACAGGAAGAGAAGCTCTCGCAGGACTTCGTGTGCCAGTTCTTCGAAGAACACGAAGGCCTGCGGGTGGTGCGTTTTTGTACGGCGTGGTCGACGGAAGAGGGGGACGTCGATAAGCTCTGCGCTGCGATTTCTGCGCTCAAGTAGCAAGGTTGCCCAACCTGGTTTAGGCTGTGAGCTATGCAACTGGGGGGTTACATTCAAGCACTAGCGCGCGGGCTCGACGTGGTCGAGCAATGCGCCGGTGTCACGCGCGCGCAGCTAATTGAGATGGGTGCGCGGCCGGATTTCGCGGAGAAGCTCCTGGGGCTGCACGCGGTGTATTTCGGGGACACGATGTTCCGCTCCCGGCAGCGCAAAGCGCGCCGCACGGGCCACGACGTGTTCACGCTCCTCGATATCGAGCGCTACTGTTCCAAGCTCAAGGCCCGCAAGGCGTGGGAGTTGCGCCAACTGCTGGCTGCCACCCCGCGGGAGAAAATCCCCATGGTGGCGAAGGCCAAGCTCAAAGAGTGGCGCCCGCCGAAGGACCCTGCCCCAGGCGTGCGGGTGACGCGGCGCGCGGGCCGCAACCACACGCTGAGTATTACGGATTCCTCGCTCAACATCTCGAAGCTGCTGGCCGTGCTGAAGACCACCGACAAGGACTTGCTCACTGCGGCGCATACCGTGTTCCGCGGCGGGGGCGGCTCGGGCCAGAAGCTGCAGTCCAACGTCATCGTGCGCTTGGATGAGCTCGACCGCATCGTGGATGGCGATGGTGAGGAGATTGAGCTGCAGCTGACCAATGGGGCCACGATGACGGGCGCGGAGTTCGTGCGCGAAAAGCTTGCCGACGTCGGCCTCATCACCCTCGTCCACCCCCACCACGGCCCCGTGAACCTCTACATGGCGAGCCGCTTTGCCAACACCAAGCAGCGCCTCGCGCTGTCTGCAGAGCACCCGACGTGCGCCTGGCCCGGGTGCAACGCGCCTGCCGACGACTCCCAGATCCACCACCTCACCCGCTTTCAAGATGGCGGGCCGACGAACATGGCCAATATGGTGCCGCTGTGCGCGTATCACAACGCGGTCAATGACGATGACCCGGAAAAGCCCACCGGCCGCGGGCACCTCGACCGCATTGATGGCCGCGTGCACTACCTGCCGCCGTGGGCCGGCCCGCCGATTCCCATCGAAAGCCCCGCCCACCCGCCGCGTTCCGCGCCGGGGCGAGCACCAGGCACTGCTCGCGCATCCTCATATCCGCCAACATCCGGCCCGCCTGATCCGCGTTCCGGTCCGGCTGACGGCTCCAGCCCTGGGGCGCCGCCGCATAACTCCGGCGAACCTCCGGACCCGCCACCGAGTTCATGAGTTCAACCAGCCCGTGAATCGTCGCCCGAGTCCCCAGGTCGAAGTCCAACCGGTCTCCGGATCAACCGGATCGATGGGTCGTAGGACGCCGGCTCACCGGCCTGCGACGCCTTAGCAACAAACAGCCGCTTTCACCAGCCGCCCGCTGAGAATTTTCGCTCGGCGTGCGGCTACTCGCGCGCGCGTTAAAGAGGTATGCGAGAGCTCTCGCCCGATTCGCGGAGCTGTACAGCAACGAGGCAACACAAACGCTCTACTCCGTGCCTCGGTCGGAGCTCGTGGCGACAAAGACGGTGCCAACTACAAACCACGCGGGCTTGGTACCAGGGGCCGAAAACGGGAGCGCGGCCGCGCCCTGTTGATTCAAGGCACGGCCGCGCTACGCAGCGTCTGGGAGTTTGCTTCGCTTTACTCCCACTCGATGGTTCCCGGCGGCTTCGACGTCACGTCGAGCACTACTCGGTTAACTTCCTTGACCTCGTTGGTGATGCGGGTAGAAATCTTCTCCAGCACGTCATAGGGCAGGCGCGTCCAGTCCGCGGTCATAGCGTCCTCGGAGGACACCGGGCGCAGGACAATCGGGTGGCCGTAGGTACGGCCGTCGCCCTGGACGCCGACGGAGTGGACGTCGGCAAGCAGCACCACCGGGCACTGCCAGATCTCGCCGTCCAGGCCAGCGTTGGTCAGCTCGGTACGCGCGATGAGGTCTGCCTGGCGCAGCGTCTCGAGGCGCTCCTCGGTGACCTCACCAATGATGCGGATGCCCAGGCCCGGGCCCGGGAACGGCTGGCGTGCCACGATTTCTTCCGGCAGGCCCAGTTCACGGCCAACCGCACGGACCTCGTCCTTAAAGAGCAGGCGCAGCGGCTCGACGAGCTCGAACTCGACGTCGTCAGGCAGGCCGCCCACGTTGTGGTGAGACTTAATGTTCGCGGTACCGTCACCGCCACCGGACTCCACGACGTCCGGGTACAGCGTGCCCTGCACCAGGAACGCAGCATCCTGGCCGTCCAGAGCCTGGTCGACGGCACGCTCGAAGGAGCGGATGAACTCCGCACCGATGGCCTTACGCTTGGCCTCCGGCTCGGTCACACCGGCCAGCTTGGAAAGGAAAGCCTCGCGCTCATCAGCGGTGATGAGCTTGGCGCCAGTCGACGCCACGAAGTCCTTCTCCACCTGTTCACGCTCACCCGCGCGCAGCAGGCCGTGGTCGACGAAGACACAGGTCAAACGGTCACCGATAGCGCGCTGCACGAGGGCTGCGGCCACGGCGGAATCCACGCCGCCGGACAGGGCACAAATCGCGCGGCCTTCCTCACCGATCTGCTCACGCACATCCTCGATGAGGCGCTCCGCAATGTTCTCAGCAGTCCAGTTCTGCTCCAGACCTGCTACCTCAGTAAGGAAGCGCGTGAGCACCTCCTGGCCGTGCGGCGAGTGCAGGACCTCCGGGTGGTACTGCACGCCTGCCATCTTCTTGGACAAGCACTCCATAGCGGCCACAGGCGCACCATCGGAAGAGGCAGTCACCTCGAAGCCCTCCGGAGCTTCAGAGACCGAATCTCCGTGGGACATCCACACCTTGTGCGTGTCCTCGAGGCCCTTGTGGAGCACACCGCCGGACACGGTCATGTCCGTGCGGCCGTACTCGCGGGCACCCGTGGAGGCCACGGTGCCGCCCAGGGCTTGAGTCATGGACTGGAAGCCGTAGCAGATACCAAAGACCGGGATGCCGAGCTCGAGCAGCTCCGGCTTCAATGCGGGGGCTCCGTCCGCGTACACGGAGGACGGGCCACCGGAGAGGATCAGCGCGGCCGGGTTCTTGGCCTTGATGTCCTCCACGGAGGCGGAATTGGGGACAACCTCGGAGTAGATGTTGGCCTCACGCACGCGCCGGGCGATGAGCTGCGCGTACTGGGCGCCAAAATCCACCACGAGGACAGGACGCGGGGTTGTATTTGGGTTAGTCACGGTCATCAGTTTAACGCAAGAACCCACACCCTAGACCGCAGGGAGTGGCCCAAAACCTTTAGCGGTGGCAGCCGCCTTGCTCAACGCGGCCCGAAACGCCCGCAAGGCTGGGTGTCCCTCGCGCCCGGCGCGCACCGCAGTGTAGAGCGTGCGGGTGGGATTACCAGGCAAGGAAACCACGCGCACGCCCTCGATCTCGTCGAGGAAAAGGTCCGAGATCACCGCCACCGCGTGTCCGGTGCGCACCAGGTGCGCATGTAGAAAGGGGTCCGGGGTTTCATAGAGCACGCTGGGGTTAAAGCCATGCCTGCGGCACAGCCGGTGGACGAACCGCCCCAATAAAAACTCCTCCGGGTCCATGGCAAAGGGGATTTCCTCGTCATGCGCTGCAAAATCCTCTAAGCGCAACTCGCTCCAGGGTCCGGTGAGTGGGGTGATGAGGCGGAGGGGGTCGTCGAGAAGCAGCTCCCGGTGGGTGTGCTCATCCGTGGCGGGCATGTCCGACTCGTACTCCTCACCCAAGATGAGGTCCACCTCCCGGCGCGCCAGCAGCTCCATCGCGCCATCGGCTTCGCGCTGGATGATCTGCACGCGCAGGTCTGGGTACTCCCTGGCCAGCTCCGTGAGCGCCCGCGGGACCAGCGAGGACATAATCGTTTGAAAGGTCGTGACCTTAATCGTGCCCCGCACCGCGTTGGTTGAAGCGATGACCTGCGACTCCGCCTCATCCGCCAACGCGAGCATTCGCTCCGCGTAGGAGGCCAGGATTTCTCCCTGCTCCGTCAAACGCACGCGCCGGCCGGCCTTTTCATAGAGCGCCACGCCGACGTCCTTCTCACACTGCGCCAATTGTTGAGAGATGGCCGAGTGCGTATAGCGCAGCGATTCCGCCAGCAGTGACGGTGCCGAGGCGTTGCAGCTCGTAGAGAATGCGGAGGCGGTGCAGGTCCAACATGACAGAATCCCTAACGGGTACGTGTTAAAAACTGTAGATAGACTAACAGTTCTTCCCACCCCACAATGGTCTGCATGACCAATCCGTTTGCCGTTCTGTGCGTCATCGGCTCGTGCGTTTCCCTCCAGCTCGGAGCCAGCCTCGCCATCCAGATTTTCCCCACCGGCGGGCCCTGGGGCACCGCCTCGCTGCGTTTGCTCTTCGCCGCTGTGATTCTGTTCCTCATCGCGCGCCCGCGCGTGCGCGAGTGGAGCCGCGAGAAGTGGATCTCCGCCACCATTTTCGGCCTCACGCTGGGCCTGATGAATGGCTTTTTCTATGCCGGCATCGAGCTCGTTGCGCTGGGCCCGGCGGTCACCATCGAGTTTCTCGGCCCGCTGCTGCTGGCGGCGTGCCTCTCCCGCTCGCTTCGCGACGCCACCTGCGTCGCCCTCGCCCTCATCGGCATGGGCCTGCTGGGGTTGGACTCCTTCAACGGAGACCCCCTCGACCTGCGAGGGGTCTTCTTCTTGCTGTGCGCGGGTGCGATGTGGGCCGCCTATATCTTGGCCAGCAAGAAGGCGGGCGCTCTCTTTAGCGGGCAGGATGGTTTGGCCGTGGCCTTCCTCATCGGTGGCCTGGTGCTCCTGCCTGTCGGAGGGCGCGGCGCGGTGGCTTTGGCCAGCGACCCAACCCTCCTAATGCTCGCCCTAGGCACGGGCGTGCTGGCCTCGCTCATCCCCTATTCGTTGGAGTTCATTGCGCTGCGCAGGCTCGCCCCCAACCTCTTTTCCATCCTCATCGCCCTGGAACCTGTCTTCGCCGCACTCTTTGGCTGGCTCCTGCTCTCCCAGAATGCCTCCCAGCTTAAGCTGGCGGCTATCGGCCTGGTTGTGGTGGCCTCGGTGTTGCAAACCATGGTGCCGGCGCGCGGGCGCGTGGTATTCCGCAAGGTAGCGCTGCGCCCACGCCGCCTAAAGAAGCCCCGGCTGCCGTGGCCGCCCGAAACCGCGCGCCAGCGACTCTAACGCTACGGCCACTGAGGCCAGCGCCATGGCCACTGGAGCGGTGACATAAACTCCGCCCCGAGCTTTGTTGAGCGGAGCAGCGTTACAACGGGCGGGCTAGCGAACGGCCAAGCCCACCTTCTGGAAGGACTTCAGGTCCGTGTAGCCGCACTTGGCCATAGCGCGCTTGAGCCCACCGACCAGGTTGAGCTCACCCAGCGGCTCGTTGGACGGGCCGTGGAGCACGACTTCAAGGGAGGTCGCTGAAGCGTCCTCGGCGGTGCCAGAAGCGTCAACGCCGGAAGTGCCGGTGCCCAAGAGGGCATCGGCCACGCCAACCGGCTCGATGATGCCGCGCGGGAAACGCGGGTGGCCGGCCGTGGACGGCCAGTACCAGCCCTTGCCGCCTGCCTCCGCCGCGCGGGCCAGGACCGGACCCAGAACGACACCATCGGCACCACAAGCAATGGCCTTGGCGATGTCTGCAGAGGTGAAGATGTCGCCGTCGGCAAGCACGTGCACGTAGCGGCCCCCAGTCTCATCCAGGTAATCGCGGCGTGCGGCCGCAACATCCGCGATGGTCGTCGCCATGGGGATATCAATGCCGACGGTCTCCGGGTTGGTGTTCACACCGGAGCCGACGATGATGCCAGCCGCGCCCGCGCGCATGAGGTGCAGGGCCGTGGTGTAATCCGCCACGCCGCCGGCAATCACCGGGGTATCCAGCGAACCGATGAACTCCTTCAAGTTGAGCGGCTCGCCACCGGTCTGCACGTGCTCGGCGGAAATCAGGGTGCCGTGGATGAACAGCAGCTCCGCGCCGGCTTTGATGACGACCGGCGCCAGCTCGCGGGCGTGCTGCGGGGAGACACGCACGGCCACGGTCACGCCGGAATCGCGGACCTGCGCGATGCGCTCGGCCAGCAACTCCTCGTTCAGGGGTGCTGCGTGCAGCTCCTGCAGCGTCGACAGGTCACCGAAGTTCTCCGTCACGCGGGCAATCGCGCCCTCCAAATCCTCGTGGCGGCCCCACAGGCCTTCCGCGTTGATAACGCCGAGGCCGCCCTGCTTGCCCATCTCGATAACGAACTCGGGAGTGGCCAGCGCATCAGTCGGCGCCGAGACGAACGGGACGTCGAAGGTGTACGCATCGATGTGCCACGAGGTGTCGACGTCCTTGGAGGAACGGGTGCGGCGAGTCGGCACCAGGGAGATCTGGTTCAGGTCATAGGTGCGGCGAGCCTCACGGCCCACGCCGATTTCTACGTAATCACGCATGATTAGTCCTTAGCGGTAGTTCGGAGCTTCGACGATCTGCTGAAGGTGGTGCGGGTGAGACTCCTTGAGGCCCGCAGCGGTGATCTGGACAAACTGCTTGGTCTTGAGCTCGGCCAGGGTGGCGGAGCCGGTATAGCCCATGGAGGCGCGCAGGCCGCCGACAATCTGGTGCACGATGGCATCGATGTCACCGCGGAATGGCACGCGGCCCTCCACGCCTTCTGGCACCAGCTTGTCCTCGCTCTTGACGTCAGCCTGGAAGTAACGGTCCTTGGAGTAGGAGCGCTTCTCCCCTGTCAGACCGCGGCCCTGCATGGCGCCCATGGAGCCCATGCCGCGGTAGCGCTTGTACTGCTTGCCCTGGACCACCACGATGTCGCCCGGCGATTCCGTGGTACCAGCCAGCATGGAACCCAGCATGACGGTATCGGCGCCGGCAGCCAGCGCCTTGGCAATGTCACCGGAGTACTGCATACCGCCGTCACCAATAACCGGAACACCCGCCGGGCCTGCCACAGCGGCGGCCTCCATGATGGCGGTGATCTGCGGGGCACCCACGCCCGCCACCACGCGCGTGGTGCAGATGGAGCCCGGGCCAATGCCAACCTTGATGGCGTCGGCACCAGCCTCAATCATGTCGCGCGCCGCAGCACGGGTGGCCAGGTTGCCGCCGACGACGTCAACGCGGTCGCCGAAGTCCTTCTGCACGCGGGAGACCATCTCCAGCACACGGTTGTTGTGGGCGTGGGCGGAGTCGACGACGAGGACGTCCACGCCGGCGTCGACAAGCTGGCCTGCGCGCTGGTAGGACTCCTCACCGGTACCGATGCCCGCCGCCACGAGCAGGCGCCCGGAAGCATCCTTGGAGGCGTTGGGGAACTGCTCAGTCTTGACAAAGTCCTTGACGGTGATGAGGCCGACGAGCTTGTTCTCATCGTTGACGATGGGCAGCTTCTCCACCTTGTTGGCGGACAGCAGCTCCAGCGCCTCCTCCTTGCTGACGCCCTCCTTGGCCACGACGAGCGGCATGGGCGTCATAATCTCCGAGACCTTGCGGGAGAAATCCGGCTCGAAGCGCATGTCACGGTTGGTGCAGATACCCACGAGGGTGCCCTGCTTATCGACGACCGGCAGGCCCGAAATCCGGAACCGCGCGCACAGCGTATCGACTTCATCGATGGTCATGTCCGGGGAAGCCGTGACCGGGTCGGTCACCATGCCGGATTCGGAGCGCTTGACAATCTCTACCTGCTGGGCCTGATCCTCAACTGACAGGTTGCGGTGCAGGACGCCGATGCCGCCCTGGCGCGCCATGCCGATGGCCATGCGGGCCTCGGTCACGGTGTCCATCGCGGCGGAAGCCAGGGGCACGCCGAGGCGAATGTTGCGCGTAAACTGCGCCGAGGTATCCACCTCGGAGGGAACGACGTTGGATTCTGCCGGAAGCAGCAGGACATCATCAAAGGTAAGGCCGTAGAGTGCAATCTTGTCGGGGTTGTCTCCGCCGGTGTGGACGTGGCTCATGAGGGTGGGGCTCTCCTAAACTGACCAGATAGTTTTATGCGGTAGCCCTCACTGTAGTGCGTGGACGCCCCGTAGTGGTAGCCGTGGGTAGAGGAATAGGTATCTATAGGGAATTGCCATGCGCGCACGGAGTCAATAGGCTCGCAGGCGTGAACTTTTTCGCCAACATGCCCCGCGATCCTTTCGCGGACGACCCGAACGACCCAGCTTCCTTCCTCGAGGAGGATGATCACGTCGAGCCGCTGTCCGAGGAGGACCGTCTCGCCGTCATCCACGATCTGGCCATGGTCCAAGAGTTTGCGCGCGTTCTCAGCCCGCGCGGCATCGACGGCATCTTCTTTTTCTGCGAGGACTGCGAGGAGAACCACTTCTACGAGTGGGACATCATGGCCTCCAACATGCAGGCCACGCTGGCAGGCCAGCTCGCCCCCGTGCACGAGCCGGGCGCGGAGCCGGACCCGATGCGCTACGTCCCTTGGGATTATGCGGTGGGTTATCTCGACGGCATGGACTCGCGCTACTAGCTGTGGTCAGCGCGGTAGAACTACCGCGCGTTAAACGGAAAAACCTCTTCCCTCCTGTTCATGCGGGGGAAGAGGTTCTTTGTGGTTTTATTGCTGGAATTGCGCCGGCGGGAGCTGGCCATTATCCGTGGCGCCATCCGAAGCTCCGTCGGAGTTGTCGCCTTGCGGAGGCGTTGCCTGATCGCCGCCTTGCTGGGCTGGCTCCGGTTGGTTCTGCTCCGGTGGGCTCAGCGGGTTGCCCGCCGAAACCGTGCGGGTCACCACGACGGTGGAAACCGCGGTCTCTGTCTGCGTTACGGTTTCCGGCTCCGGCGGCTGCTGCTCCTCCACCGGGGCAGGCTTCTCCACGGTCTGCGTCTGCGTCACCGTGGCGCTGGGCTGATGCTTCGTGGTACGAGGGGCCTCCGCCTCACGTTCCCGCTTGGCCTGGTCCACCATCTTCCGGGCTTCTTCAAGCAACTGGCGGGTGCCGTCCATGTCACCTTGGGCGGAACGCTTCTCCATCTCATCGAGCGTTCCGGCAAGCTCCACTACGGACACATCGTGCTCGTCCGCGCCGAAGAGCGACTGGTTCACGCCGTAAAGCGGAGATCCCGGGCCGGCGTTGACGACCACAGCGCCGGTACCTGCGATGAGCAGCGTAGCTGCGGCCGCCCCGATGAGTCCGTGCATGAAAGGCTTGCTTCGACGGCGGCGTGCCGCGCCGAGGGAAATGATCTCCGGTTCTTCCTCCGCGCCCTCAATGAGAGGGGCCGGAGGCATCTGCTTTTCGACGTCCCCGCGCAGCTCCAACAGAAGCCCCGCCAGTTCATCACCGCCATCGGAGGGATCTGTTCCTTCGGAGAGAGTGGTGAGGAATGCATCATCATCAACCAAGGGCTGCAGCTGCTCAGCGACACCCTGCTGAGGCTCGTCCTTCTTTGCCATGATGACCTCCCTTCCTTATTAGAGAATTATTAGTTTGTCGGTGCCAAGTGCCGATGGCTCACTGCTAGCTCTGGGCTAGCCCAATTACTGGTTCACTCTGCTGGTTCACATTGTTGGTTCACTGCGTCTCGTGCGAATCGAGGGATTTGCGCAATTGCGCGAGTGCACGATGCTGCGCCACGCGGACTGCGCCAGGGGTAGACTCCACAATTTCCGCGGTCTCCTCTGCCGACAGCCCCACGAACACACGCAAGATGATAATGTCCCGGGCCTTGTCACTTAACGTATCGAGCATGGCCCGCACTCTGTTACTACCGTCCACGGCAAGGGCGGATTCTTCGGGGGTAGCGTCCTGAGCAGCATCCTCCGGAAGGTCTTCCGTGGGGTGAGTGTGGTCGCGGCTCAGGGCGCGGTGGGCATCGGTCACCTTGTGAGCAGCAATGCCATAGACGTAGGCCATAAACGGGCGGCCCTTATCTTTGTACGTGCCAATAGACGTCGCCACCGCCAAACAGATCTCCTGCGCCACGTCCTCCGCCGTGGGCTGGCGGTGGCCGCCGATGCGCGCGCGGCAATAGCGCAGGACCTGCGGGTGAATGATCCGCATGATGCGCTGGAGGGCGCGGCGGCTACCGTCGACGGCCAGCGGAACGAGGTCCGCTAGTTCCTTATCGCTGTCGCGCTTCGACGCCGTTGAGGAGCCGCTCGCGTCTGTAGCCTGAGTAGCCACTGCCATCCTTGCCGTTCTGC
This sequence comes from Corynebacterium hesseae, assembly GCF_037850265.1. Lineage (NCBI taxonomy): Bacteria > Bacillati > Actinomycetota > Actinomycetes > Mycobacteriales > Corynebacteriaceae > Corynebacterium > Corynebacterium hesseae. Next base: position 461,108 of record NZ_CP137211.1, on the reverse strand, counting down.
TTCTGCTTAATGCATTACTTCATATTCTGTATGAACATCATGGCATAACCTTTTGGCGAAACCCCAAAACGACGGGTCTCATCCCCAGCTTTGACCCCACTAGAAAAAGTTCATACACCGTTCATCTTAGCCTTAAGCGCAGGTCACAGGGGCTCCAGTTGAGGAGTTTCAGCCAGTTATACCTGCATGTCAGCATTGCGTAACGCGCTGTTTACCCAAGGGGGACACACTTCAATCTCGTCTCACTTCGCCTCGGCGTTCACGGGGGCGTGCCCGCAACGCGCCCCGCGCCTGGGCACTCTATCTTTGGCAAAGGAGAATCGAACGTGTCTCAGTCCTTCCTGCTCCCCGGGCCGAATACGGACTTTTGGGATTGGCAGCTTCATGGCGCATGCCGTGGAGAAAACTCTGACGTGTTCTATCACCCGGACGGCGAGCGCGGACGCGCCCGCGCCCAGCGCGAGAACCGCGCCAAGGCTATTTGCAGCACCTGCCCGGTCATCGAGATGTGCCGCGAACACGCTCTTACCTCCGGCGAGCCCTACGGCGTGTGGGGCGGCATGAGCGAGTCGGAGCGCGTTGTTGCCCTTCGCTCGCGTCGCACCCACGCGACCGTCGGCGCCTAGTCCGCTTCTGCCAGCTCCCAGCCTTGGGGTCGGACGGCAAACCACCACCTCTATTGGCTGGACGCGACAAGGCTGCTCTCCCCACTGGACGAGCCCACCGTGGGCCGTCGCGCAGCGGGCCTTTTGCGAAGTTTCTTTAAGTAGCATCACGCCCCTCCCCCACCTGCACTGATATCCAACAGCCAGCACGGGCAAGGGGCAGCGGGTGAAAGACGCCAGTTTTTACAGCTCCTGCGCCAGGTAGCGGGCGGTCAGCGTGTCCTTGTCGAGGAACTCGCGCGGCGAGCAGGCCGCCACAACCTCGCCGCCGGCTGAGCCCGCGCCGGGACCGAGATCAATGATGTGGTCGGCGTGCGCCAGGACGGCGCGGTGGTGTTCGACGCAGATGAGGGTGAGGTGGTCGTCGACAAGCGTGTCAAAGAGGCGCAGCAAGGTGTCGATATCTTTCTGATGCAGGCCCACCGTCGGCTCATCGAGCACGATGATGTCCGCAGTCGCCTTGCGGTCGCACAACCGCACCGCCAGCTTCAGCCGCTGGCGCTCGCCGCCAGAGAGCGTCGAGAGCGGCTGCCCCAGCGTCAGGTAGCCCAGCCCCACGGCAACGAGCTGCTCGTACACGCGCTTCGCAGCAGTAACTTTGGCCTCGCGGCAAAACTCCACGGCTTCAACCGCGGGAAGCGCGAGTACCTCCGCGATGTTCTTGCCCGCCAGCTCGTAGCCCAAAACGTCGGCAGCAAAGCGGCGGCCCTCGCACACCGCACAGGGCACATCCGCGCTGTCCATCACACCGAACTCCACGGTCACCACGCCAGCGCCGGAACAGGCCGGGCACGCGCCCTCCGAGTTGAAAGAGAACATTCCCGGCGTGGCCCCATCGTTGGCCTTGGCGAAGGCCTTGCGCAGCGCGTCCATCGCGCCGGTGTAGGTGGCCGGGTTCGAGCGCCGCGAGCCAGACAACGAAGACTGGTCGACAACGAGGATGCGGGCGTCGTCCGGCAAGCACTCCATCAGCGATGACTTTCCGGATCCCGCAACGCCCGAAATGACCGTGAGCACGCCCAGCGGAATGTCCACATCGACGTCCTTGAGGTTGTTATGGGACGCCCCACGGTTTTCCAGCGCTCCGGTGGGCTCGCGCACCTCCTCCTTCAACGCCACCTTCCCGCTGACGGACGGTGCAGCACCGACAGAAAGAATTTCGCCGCCCGCCACTCCGGCGCCGGGGCCAAGCTCGACGACGCAATCCGCAATCGCCATCGTCGCCGGGTTGTGCTCCACCACGAGCACGGTGTTTCCCTTATCGCGCAGCTGCAGGAGAAGCTCATTCATCTGCGTGACGTCATGCGGATGCAGCCCGGCGGTGGGCTCATCAAAGACATAGGTGACGTCCGTGAGCGCCGACCCGATGTGCCGCACCATGCGCGTGCGCTGCGCTTCGCCACCGCTCAGGGTGCCCGTCGGGCGCGCCAGCGTCAGGTAGCCCAGCCCCAAATCTAGGGCGGCCTCCAACCCACGCAACGGCGCTTCAGCAAGGGGTGAGTTGATGGTGCGGAGGCGTCGGCAAGCTCCATGGCGCAGACGTCCGCGATGGAGGCTCCGTTGAGGTAGGACTCGCGCGCGTGCTGCGCCAGGCGCGTGCCATGGCACTCCGGGCAGTCGATGAAGACCACCGCGCGCTCGACAAAGGCACGCATGTGCTTTTGCAGGGACTCCACGAGCTTGCTCAACACGTTCGTCTTCAAACGCGTTACCAGCCCCATGTAGCTCATGTTGACGCCACCGACCTTGCCTTTGGTCTCGGTCTCATACAGGTCACGTTTCTGTTCCTCGGTGAAGTCCTGGACCGGCACGTCGGCTGGGTACAGCCCGGACTCGGCGTAGGCGCGCCACATCCACGAGCCCACCTTCATGCCGGGGTACATGATGGCGCCATCGTTCAACGTCAGAGTCTCATCAACGAGCTGGTGCTTGTCGACGTCCCCCACTTCCCCCCTTCCCTCACACCTCGGGCACATGCCGCCGGTGCGCTCGAAGCGACGGACTTCCTTCACACCGTTAACCTCGATGGCGCCCTGCCCGGAGGCGGAGGGCACGTTGAAGGAATAGGCCGCGGGGCCGCCGGCGCGGGGCTCAGCCAGGCGTGAGAAGAGCACGCGGAGGTGCCCGGTGATGTCGGTGGCGGTACCGAACGTCGAGCGCGCGGAAGCCGCCATGGGCTCCTAGCCCACGACGATGGCTGCGGTGAGCCCTTCCAAGCGGTCCACGTCGGGGCGGGGTGGGGCCTGCATGAAGCCTTGTACGAAGCCGGGATAGGTCTCGTTGATGAGACGCTGCGGTTCAGCCGCAACGGTATCGAAGACCAGCGAGGTCTTGCCGGAACCAGACACGCCGGTGAAGACGGTGAGCTTGCGCTTAGGGATGCGCACGTCCACGTTCTTGAGGTTGTTTTCGCGGGCGCCGGTGACGGTGATGAATTCTTGTTCCACGGCTCAGCAGTCTAGTACCGGGGCGGAGATTCCCGCCCCCACGGCGAAGGCCCGCCGCCCCGCAAAAATGCGGGTTAGCGGGCCTTCCTTACGGCAATGTGGGAACCCTTGTGGCTACGCGGGAACCCTTGTGGTTGTGCGGGAAACGAATGTTTCCCGCACGCACGGTTTAGTGCGCGTGCGAGTGCGCGTGCGCAGCCTGTGCCGGCTCTTCCTCGGCGGGCTTCTCCACAACGGAAGCCTCGGTGGTGAGCACCATGCGGGCCACGGAGGCGGCGTTAACCACGGCGGAGTGGGTGACCTTCACCGGGTCGATGATGCCCTGCTCGAGCAGGTTGCCGTACTCCAGGGTGGCAGCGTTGAAGCCCTCGCCGTTGGCCTTCTCGGCAACGTGGGCGACCACGACGGATCCGTCCAGGCCTGCGTTTTCGGCGATCCAGTAGGCCGGGCGGGTCAGCGCGCGGGCCACGGCCAGCACACCGATCTTGGCCTCGCCCTCGAAGCCCTCGGCGAAAGCCTCGAGCTCCTGGGAGATCTGGACCAGCGCAGAGCCGCCGCCAGCAATGACGCCCTCTTCAACGGCCGCGCGGGCGGCGTTGATGGCGTCCTCGACGCGCAGCTTGCGCTCGTTGACCTCGGTCTCGGTAGCGGCGCCAACGCGGATGACGGCAACGCCACCGGACAGCTTGGCCAGACGCTCCTCGAGCTTCTCCTTATCCCAGGTGGAATCGGTGCGCTCGATCTCGCGGCGCAGCTGCTCGCGGCGCTCCTCGACAGCCTCAGCGGTACCTGCACCATCCACAATCACGGTGTCCTCCTTGGACACGGTGACGCGGCGGGCAGAACCCAGCACCTCCGGGCCGACCTCCTTGAGGTTGATGCCAACCTCAGGGTCGACGACGGTAGCGCCGGTTACAACAGCCAAGTCATCCATGAAGCCCTTGCGGCGCTCGCCGAAGTACGGGGACTTCACGGCGGCGACCTTGAGGACCTTGCGGATGGAGTTCACCACGAGCGCCTGCAGCGGCTCGCCCTCGATGTCTTCAGCGATGATGAGGGTCGGGCGCGAGGACTCCGCGATCTTCTCCAGCAGCGGCAGGAAGTCCGGCAGGGAGGAGATCTTGTTGCGGACGAGGAGAATTGCGGCGTCGTCAAGCACGGCGTTGTAGGTCTCCTCTTCCGTCGCGAAGTACGGGGAGAGGTAGCCCTTGTCGAAGGAAATGCCCTCGGTGACGTCCACGGTGGACTCGATGGTCTGGGACTCCTCGACGGTCACGACGCCGTCCTTGCCCACCTTGTCCATGGCGCCAGCAACCATCTCGCCGACCTCCGCATCGCGGGAGGAAACGGTGGCAACCTGGGAGACCTCCGCGGAGGAGTTCACCGGGGTAGCGCGCTTCTTGAGCTCCTCGACGACCTTCTCAGCCGCCGCTTCGATGCCCTTGTTCAGCTCGATGGGGTTAGCGCCGGCTGCCACGTTGCGCAGGCCTTCGAAGACGAGAGCCTGGGCCAGCAAGGTGGCGGTAGTCGTACCGTCACCGGCGATGTCGTTGGTCTTGACGGCCACGGACTTCACCAGCTGGGCGCCGAGGTTCTCAAAAGGATCGTCGAGGTCAATGTCGCGGGCGATGGTGACGCCGTCGTTGGTGACGGTCGGGCCACCGAAAGCCTTGGACAGCACGACGTTGCGGCCGCGCGGGCCGAGGGTGACCTTGACGGCGTCGGCAAGCGTGTCTACGCCGCGCTGGATGCCCTCGCGGGCCTCCTGGTCAAATGCAATCAGTTTTGGCATAGGGTTAATCGCCTACTTTTACTTCTCGATGACAGCGAGCAGGTCACGAGCGGACAGCAGGAGGTACTCCTGGCCGTCGTACTTCAGCTCGGTGCCGCCGTACTTGGAGAAGATGACGGTGTCGCCCTCGTTGACGCCAACCGGGACAACCTCGCCCTTATCGTTGGTGCGGCCCGGGCCGACAGCGACGACGGTGGCCTCCTGCGGCTTCTCCTTCGCGGAGTCCGGGATAACCAGGCCGGATGCAGTGGTGGTCTCAGCTTCAACGATCTGAACGAGGACCTTGTCCTCCAGCGGCTTAATGTTTGCCATGATGATTTCCTCCAAAGTGTTCCTAGTGCGCGTCCACGTGGACGCGCGCGTGCCGGTTGTGGGTGTCCAGCACAGCCGTCGTCGCGGGTGAACAACTGTGGGTCAAAACAACCTGCCTAGCACTCTACCCGCGCGACTGCTAGCCCTCAACGTTGTGGGCCGATAACCCGTTCGCCCTCCGCGAACGAGTCCCTTGACGCGAGAATTATCCATCGCGAGAACGTGATGGCCTTCGCTTCGGCGCACCGCCCTCGCGCGCGCGAGAGTTATCACGATCCCCGCCACAGCCTCAGTTAATACGGGCGGAAGCTCTGCAGCGTTTGGCAGCGTAGCCAACGGCAGCCGGGTTTTAGTCGCGAGCAACCGCGCGTGCTCCCGAAAACGGGAAAAGACGCTCGGGCTTATTCGAGCCGTCGCGTCTTTGAGTTCTTAAAGGGTACACGAGCACCCCGGCACTGCGCGTCTAACTTAGACCTGTCGGTGGGAGTTCAGCACAGCCGCACGCCACAGCTGGTACTCCTCCGGGTTGTCCTCGCGGTAGTTCTTCACCGCGCGGATACCGTGCTCCACGGCCTCGGCGACCTCGTCGATGTTCTTGTCGTCACCGTCGGCAGCAACGAAGATCACCGGACCGCAGATGGAACGGATTGGGTCCTGCAAGAAGGCGGAATTGCCGGTCGCAGCTGCATTGCGCGCCAGGGAAGCCACCGGGTTCGGGTCGGCGCCTTCAGCCTTGGCATTCGGGTTAAACAGCGCCGCGTAGGTCTGGCCATCATCCTGAAAGGCCACAGATACGCGATCCTCGGTGGTGCCGCCGAGGAATTGATTTGCGTGCTCGATCTCAAACTCGATGGTGCGGCGGGACAGATCGGGGTTAACGAGGAATCCAGTGGTCATAGCGGTGTGAGCTCCTTATGTGCGAGCGAGGCAATTATCGGTCATCACACTACCTGCACCCCGGGGGTTGCGCATCCGCTAGCGCGCAGCAGCCACGAGCGGCACTTCCACCTCAAGCTGCGTATCGGTCCCGCATGCCAGGCCGGAGGGTTCGGCGCCTTCGTGGATGAGTTGGGCGGCCACTGCCGCGATCATCACGCCATTATCGGTGCACAGCTTGAAGCGCGGCACACGCAGCTCGATGCCCGCGGATTCGCAGCGCTTCGCTGCCAGCGCGCGCAGCCGCGAATTCGCCGCCACGCCGCCGCCGAGCAGCAGTACCTTGGCGCCAGTGTCCTGGCAGGCTCGCACGGCCTTGGCGGTCAGCACATCTGCCACCGCCTCCTGGAAGGAGGCACACAGGTCCTCAACCTGGACCGTCGCGCCCTCGCGCTCGGCCTTTTCCACGTGGCGCGCCACCGCCGTCTTGAGCCCCGAGAAGGAGAAGTTGTGGCGGTTGGGCCCGCGCAGGTCCTCGGCCTTGGACAAACCACGCGGCAAATCGATGGTGGGCTCTCCTTGGGCGGCCAGCTTATCGATGACCGGCCCTCCCGGATACCCCAAACCCAACAGGCGGGAGACTTTGTCGTAGGCTTCGCCGGCGGCGTCGTCAAGCGTGGTGCCCAACTCCTTCATGGGTTTGCCCACGGCCTCGACCTCGAGCAGCTGGGTGTGGCCGCCGGAGACGAGCAGCGCCACCGAGTGCGGCAGCTCCTCGCCCTCCAGGTTGGCCACCGCGACGTGCCCGCCGAGGTGGTTGACGCCGTAGAAGGGCACGCCCCACGCGGAGGCGAAGGCCTTGGCTGCCGACGCCCCGACGAGGAGCGCGCCGGCCAGTCCCGGCCCCACGGTGGCGGCCACTGCATCTGGCTTCTCGACGCCCGCCTCCTCCAGCGCCGCCTTCATCACCTGGGGCATGGCTTCGAGGTGGGCGCGGGAGGCAATCTCCGGCACCACGCCGCCGAAGCGCGCGTGCTGCTCCATGGAGGAGGCGACGACGTCGGCGCGAATCTCCATGTGGCCGTTGTCAGACAGCTCGATGATTCCCACGCCGGTTTCGTCGCAGGAGGACTCGATGCCGAGGATTAACATCTCTCACTCTTTCGTGGTCGGTACATGGTGTGGGCGTCCGCGCCGGAGGGCTGATAGTAGTTGCGGCGCAGGCCGTTGATGACAAAATCATAGGCCTCGTAGAGGCGGATGGCGGGATCGTTGCCCACGCGCACTTCGAGGAAGATGGGGGCGTCGTGGGAATCTGCGAGCTCGACGATGGCGTCCATCATCAGCCGCGCGATACCGCGCCGTTGGGCGGCGGGGTCGACGCCGATGGTGCGGATTTCGTATTCCGGCCAGGCCGCGGGCCCCATCCGCCCCACGCCGGCGTAGCCGAGAGCTTCGCCGCGGTTGTCGTTGTGGTCATCGCGGTTGACGCTTGCGTCAACCGCCCAGTAGGTGGTGTGCCCCGCCGCGATTTCCTGCTCGAAGGCACGCGCCGGCCAGGGAGTTTCACCGGGGAAGAGTACTTTTTCTAGTTCGGCGCAGCGGGGTGCGTCCTCAAGCACGAGCGGACGCAACCTCATGATGCCGGTGTTTCCCCGATGCCGCCGACCAAGGCGGCCGAGCGCGGCTTCGCCTTCGGCTCCACGGCATCGGGACGCCGCAGGTACAGCGGGACGAGCGGCTCGGGCTCGGCAGAAAAATCAGCGCAGGCAACCAGCCCCGCCGCGCGCGGGGTAGCCCACTCGCGGGGAAGGCCGGCGGTCTCTTCCGGAAGGCGCGGGGCAATAGACTCGGGAAAAACCAGGCGCGTGGTATCCGCGCCCGACACCCCGGCGGCGCCCAGTTCCAGGGCCTCCGGCTTCGACACGTTCGGGCCGCTGAGACGCTTACCGTCGGCGTAGGTGGCCCAGTAGACCTCTTTGCGGCGGGCGTCGATAGCCACCAGCCACTCCCCCGTGCGCCCGTGCGCGATGGCATCCAATGTGCACACGCCATGCACCGGCAGGTGAAGAGCCACCCCCAGAGCGGAAGCGGTAGCCATGCCCACGCGCAGGCCGGTAAACGGTCCGGGCCCCGTGCCGACGACGATGGCGGAGAGGTCGGAGTAGGTCAGGGAGGCGTCGGCAAGCAGCTCCTCGATGGTGGGGATGAGCTGCTCGTTGTGAGCGCGCGTGCCGCTAATGACGCGGTCGATGCTCTCCCCAGTGTCGGTATCAACGATGCCCGTCACCAGGTCCGTGGTGGCGGTATCGAGTGCAAGAACCTTCATTAGCCTGCGAGGTGCCAGTCGGTGTCGACGTAGTCGGGATTGTTCTTACCCATCTGATCCACGTAGTCCTGGGTATCGCGAATAAACTGCAGCGGCTGGCCCTGCTGGAACGGCAGCAGCGGCGGGATGTCCTGCTTGGCTGCTTCCGGCGACTTTAGCTGCTGCAGCAGACCATCACACAGGTCCACCTGTGCGCGCGGGAGCTTCTCCGCCTTGAATTCACCGGTCTGCGAAGCCAGCAGGATGTAGTTCACGTCATCAGGCACGGCCCCGTCGGCGAAGTCAATGTTCAGGTTCTTCGTCTCCACGCCGCCCTTCTTGAGCTGATCTTCGGTGGCACCCGGGCAGACGGCGGCGACCGCACCCCACTCCTGGCCGTACACATCCTGCGGAATGAACATGGCGAAGTCCAGGTTCTTCGGGTACGCGCTCAGGGACTGGGCAACGGTCGACGGCTCCTTCGTCTCCGCCTGCGCTGGCCGGACCATCGGCAGCACGATGAGGGCGGCAAGGAATACGGCGAAGCCGCCGATAACGACAGTGGTGATGAATTGACCAAGCTTGTTCATAAAGGTGTTTTAGCTCCTCACGCGGGGGTAGCGGGAATAAACAGTACGGGGATATCCTACGCGACAACCATCAAACAATAATCAAGGCCAAGACCTGGCACATGAGAATCTTTCCGATCATCGTCGTGGGGTACACGGTGGCATAGCCGCGCTCTGCCAGCTGAGTACCGGTTTGCGGGTTGAGGTAGGCCATGATCGCCGGGTTCGTGGTCATGCCGGCGGCGATGCCCATCGACTCATCAAACTTGAGGCGCAGCGCCAGCATGGACACCGCAACGATGCCGATGGCGGAAACCAGCGACAGCACAATGCCCACGCCCATGTACTTCAGAGAGGTCGGATCCGACAAGGCATCCCGGAACTGGCCGCCTGCCGACGTACCCACGCCCGCCAAGAACAAAGTCAACCCCAGCGTGGAAATCGTCTGCTTCGCGTGGAATGGAAGCTGCCAGTTAATTGGGCCCGAGCGGCCCAGCGCGCCCAAGATGAGGCCGACGACGATGGGGCCGCCACCAAAACCGAAGGACAACGTAGTGCCGCCCGGAAGTGGGATCGGAATAGCGCCGAAGAGCAGACCGATGAAGAGGCCTAGGGCAAAGGGCAACAAATCGACATTGCCGAGCTTGGCTTCGGAGTCGCCGAGGAAACGGCGGACGTCGTCAAGCCTGCCCGGCGCGGTGATGACGCGCACGCGGTCCGAGTAGTGCAGGACGGTTTCCTCGTTTGGCACGACGTCGGAGTCGCCGCGGCGCACGCGCGCGATGAGGAAGCCTTCCTTCACGGTGTCCAAGTCCTTGAGCTGATAGCCCGCAACACGTGGGCTGGACACGGTCAGGCGCCGGTAGACCAGGCCATCCTCCTCGTGAAGGTTGATGTGGATCTCCTCACCCAACTGGGAAATCGCGCTATCCAACGCGGGCGCTGTGCCGTTGAGCAGGAATTCCATGCCGGCGCGCAGCGGGAGCTCCGGGTAGGCCAGGTCGTGCTCGTGCGGGTTGTTCACATGGCGGGTGGCGATGACGCGCTCGCCGGTCACCTCTTGGAGGTCCCCCACCGTTGCGTCGAAATCACGGGTCAGGCGCACCGCCCGCCACTCCAGCGGCTCTGCAATCATGCCCTCGGCGCGCGCGTCCTCAATGTGGTTCACGCGCAGCACCTTGGCACCAATCGCGGCAACCAGAATGGTTCCGATGATGCAGCCCGGGTAGGCCAGGGAATAGCCCACCACCGGGGTGCTATCGCCGCCCAAGGCTTCGACGACCGCGGCCATACCAGGCGTCGAGCTCACCGAACCCGCCAGCGTGCCCACGCTAATCGCCGGGTCCAGATCAAACATGCGCATCGCCAGGGTGGTCAGCCCCGCCAACACGAAGAAGAAGACGATGACCACCATGGACATCTTCCATCCACGCCGGCGGAAATCTTGGAAGAAGCTACGGCCGAAGTTCAAGCCGATGACATAGACGAAGATGGCCAAACCAAATTGATACACGAACGCCGGGACCACGATGTCCGGGTTGGCCGCGGACAATCCCAGGGCCACGAACATCGCAGCGGCGGCGCCGAGCGAGATGCCGAAGACATTGATCTTGCCGACGGCTAATCCCACCGCCATGATCAGAAAAAGCGTGAGCAGGGGCTGTTCAGCAAGGAAAGCCAGCACGTTAATTCACCCATTTCCATGTGAATACGCGGACGTCATCGTCCGAATCGCGGTTGATTGTAACGGCGAGGTACGAGTCAGATAGCCGCTCCATGAAGCCCCCGCCCCATTCGGCGACGACGACGGCGTCCTCTATTTCGGTGTCTAAGTCTAGACTGTCCAGCTCCCCCAACGGATCCTCTGAATGATCCAAGAGGCGGTAGGCATCCACGTGCACCAACGTCGGCCCGCCCACGCGCGAAGGGTGCTCGCGCGCGATGACGAAGGTCGGCGACGTCACCCGCCCCTTCACCTGCATTCCGCGGGCAATACCCTGCGTGAAGGTGGTTTTCCCGGCGCCCAGGGGACCATCAAGAATTACCAGGTCCCCGGCCTCTAAAGCCGCGCCCAGCTCCTCGCCGAAGGCCTGAGCATCCTCCGGAGTGGCCGCCTCGCGGTGTCCTTCGTGTGGAAAATCACTGCGCATCGCTAGCTCCTTCGCGGTATGTGCGCTGGGTGCGCCCGGTAGGGCGGCACAGTACTTCGTAGTTGATGGTCCCGGCTGCCTCGGCCAGCTCGGTAGCGCTCATGCCGCCACGGCCAAAGATAACGGCTGTCTCCCCGGCGCGCACACCGTGGGGATTGGCCCCAAGGTCGACGACAATCTGGTCCATACAGACCCTGCCTACCTGCGGGTAGAGCTCGCCGCCGATCCCTACCTGCAGCGCCCCTTGAAAGGCTCGCGGTAGGCCATCGGCATAGCCCACGCTGACGGTGGCGAGTTGACGGTCGCTATCCGCAGTCCAGGTCAGGCCGTAGCAGGTGGACTCCCCCGCCGAAATCGGCTTCACCGCGACGACGGACGCTTCCCACGTCATGGCGGGCTTCAGCCCATGGTCGCGCCCGGCCACCGGTTCGAGCCCATACAGGACCAGCCCGACGCGCACCTGCTCGAAGCGCGCCGAGGGGCGGGTCAAGGCCGCGGGCGAGTTGGCAAGATGGTTCAGCGGGCACTCAAGCCCGAGCTCACGGGCAAGCGCTAGGGCCTGGCGGAACTCCGATTCTTGATGATCATTGTGCGGGTGCTCCGGCTCGTCCGCACAAGCAAAGTGGGACATGAGGCCCAGGACGGTGATGTGGGGGGCGTCGGCAAGCAGGCGGAAGGTCTCCTCCCACGCGTGCTTGTCGACGCCCGAGCGGTGCATCCCCGTCTCCACCATCACGAAGACCTCGGTGGGCGCATCAGTGGCGGCGATGAGCGCCTGCGCGTGCGCCAAAGAAGGGATGCCGATCTGGATTCCGGCGGCTAGGGCCGGGGCGAGGTCCTCCGTCGGCTCCCACAGCCAGGCAGCGATGGGGAGGGTGTCAATGACCTTCCGCAGCGCCACGGCCTCGGCCAGCGTGGCCACCCCGAAGGCGTCCGCCCCCGCCTTCGCCATGACCGGGGCGCAACGCTCGATGCCGTGGCCATAGGCATCCGCCTTGACCACGCACATGAGGCGGGCCGGGGCCACCGCCTCCTTCACGCGAGCGACATTGTGGGCAATAGCGTTGAGGTCAACGGTGGTTTTCAACATGCCCACCATTGTGCCACTTAAGGGTGCGGCGCTATTCGACGGTCACCGACTTCGCAAGGTTACGCGGCTGGTCCACGTCGTAGCCCTTGGCGGTGGCTACACCGCAGGCGAAAATCTGCAGCGGCACGGTGGCAAGCAGAGGCTGCATGAGCGTCGGCGCCTGCGGGATACGGATGATGTGGTTGGCGTAGGCCTCGACGGCTTCGTCGCCCTCTTCCGCGATGACGATGGTGATGGCACCGCGGGCACGGATCTCCTGGATATTGGAGACGACCTTGGAATGCAGGGAATCCCGGCCGCGCGGGGAAGGCACGATGACGAAGACCGGCTGGCCCTCTTCGATGAGCGCGATGGGGCCGTGCTTGAGCTCGCCGGCGGCGAAGCCCTCAGCGTGCAGGTAGGCGATCTCCTTGAGCTTGAGCGCGCCCTCCAACGCGACGGGGAAGCCGACGTGGCGGCCCAGGAAGAGCACCGACTTGGCGTTCTCCATGGCGTTGGCCAAGTCGTAGACCTGCTGCTCGTTGTCGATGATTGCCTGGACTTTATCCGGCATATCACGCAGATCCTCGAGGACGGAGTTGACCTCATCGGAGAACATGTTGCCGCGCAGGCGTGCCAGGTAAAGGCCCAGCAGGTAGGTCGCGGTGATCTGCGCCAGGAAGGCCTTGGTGGAAGCCACGGCGATCTCCGGGCCGGCGTGGGTGTACAAGGCGGCGTCGGACTCGCGCGGGATGGAGGAACCCTGGGTGTTGCAGATGGCAATCACCTTAGCGCCCTGCTGGCGGGCGTGGCGCACGGCCATGAGGGTATCCATGGTCTCGCCCGACTGGGAAAGGGCCACAACCAAGGTCTTTTCGTTGACGATCGGATCGCGGTAGCGGAACTCGTGTGCCAGCTCCACCTCGCACGGGATGCGGCACCAGTGCTCGATGGCGTAGCGCGCGACGTGTCCTGCGTAGGCGGCGGTGCCGCAGGCGATGACGATGATCTTGTCGATGGACTTGAGCACCGACTCCTCGATGCGAATCTCATCGAGGACCAGGTTGCCGGTCTCATCGAGGCGGCCCAGCAGCGTATCGCGCACGGCGGCTGGCTGGTCGTGGATTTCCTTCTCCATGAAGGAGTTGAAGCCGCCCTTTTCGGCCGCGGCGGCGTCCCACTTGATTTCGAAGGGCTTGCCCTGGGCGGGGTTGCCGTCATAGTCGGTGATCTCGACATCATCCGCGGTGATGGTGACGACCTGATCGTTGTCCATCTCCACGGCGGACTTGGTGTAGTCGATGAAGCCGGAGACGTCCGAACCCAGGAAGTTCTCCCCGTCACCCAGGCCGATAACCAGCGGCGAATCGCGGCGCGCGGCCACGATGCGGTCTGCCTGCTCGGCGTGGATAGCCAAGAGGGTAAACGCGCCTTCCAGGCGCTTGCCGGTCAGCTGCATGGCCTTGGTGAGGTCCCCGCCGGCCTCGTTGTGGAACACATCCGCCAGGAGGGTGGCGGCAACTTCGGTGTCGGTCTCGGACACAAAGTTGTGGCCCTTGGCCTCCAGCTCGGTCTTGAGCTCGGCGAAGTTCTCGATGATGCCGTTGTGAACAACGGCGAGCTTGCCGCCATCCACTACGTGCGGGTGGGCGTTCAGATCGGTCGGGCCACCGTGGGTGGCCCAGCGGGTGTGCCCGATGCCCAGGACGGAATCCTGAAGCGGACGCGCGGCGATTTCGGCTTCCAGCGCGGCGACCTTTCCGGCCTTCTTGCGCCAGCCGATCTTGCCATCGGCGTACATTGCGACGCCTGCTGAGTCATAGCCGCGATACTCCAGTCGACGCAGGCCCTCCAGCACAACGTCTAGGGCAAAGTACTCACGGCCATCGGTGTTATGGCCAATGTATCCAACGATTCCACACATAGGTCGAAATTTTACAGCATGATTTAACATGCCGAATCGCAAGGATCCTACTTAATCTCCCGCACTGTTCACCGCTTTGCTTATTCTTTCCTCTATTCTGTAAAGCGTGTCTGCGAATTTGAAGAAGCATCTCGGTACGTTGTCTAAGCGCGGCCCGCACCGCGTCCTCGTCGGAGACCTGTCTTATGCAGGGCTTGAGGGCAAGGTGTACACCCCGGTTGAGGGCAAGGGCCTGTCCGCCGTGGCGTTTGCCCACGACTGGACGAAGAGCATCAAGGACTACCACGCCACCCTGCGCCACTTGGCCAGCTGGGGCATCGTGGTGGTTGCTCCGGATACGGAGACGGGCGTCTTTGCCAAACACCGCGACTTGGCTGCCGACCTCGAATCGGCCTTGCAAATTGCCGCCGGCGTCAGGCTGGGTGCTGGCAAGATTTCGGTCTCCGCTTCCAAGCTGGGTGTCTTTGGCCACGGCATGGGCGGCGGCGTGGCTACCCTGGCTGCCGTGGATAACCCGAAGGTCCGCGCCGTCGCGGCCCTCTACCCCGCCGATACTTCCCCGTCCGCGGTTCAGGCCGCACACACCGTGAAGGCACGCGGCCTCGTTATTGGCGCGGGCCAAGATGATATCTTCCGCGCGGGAAACCCCGCGAAGCTGGCCAACGCCTGGGGCGGTCCGGTGGCTTACCGCGAAATTGCTAAGGGCACGCAGTCCGGCTTCAGCGAGGACAAGCTCTTCAAGTTGGCGCTTGGCTCCGGCTTCTTCCAAGGTTCCGCAGTCGAAACTGCCCGCGGCCTTGTCACTGGCTTCTTCCTGTCCACCCTCGCTGGCGAATCCAAGTACGACGACTTTGCGGCTGCCGACGCCTCCGCCAAAGGCGTCGAGAGCTTCGTCGGCGAAGACCTCACCAAACGCGCCGGCTTCTAGCAACAGGAAAGGTTTCGACGAGCTAGCACCACAAGGCGCACATGTACTCCGACTAAAGCAGGACGATCGCTTATCCGTCCTGCTTTAGTCGTTTTAACCGAGGAACCTCAATGAAAAGCCAAGCGATAAGTGCGATGCCCGGGAGAAGCAACTGAGCGGCTGTCCACAGCTTTATGTGGGCCATTTCTCTGTCGTATTTAATCTCAATGCCAAGCACAACAAAAGCCACCAAGAGGTACAGCATGGGAAGAACGCCCCACAAGACGTCATAAAGCCAAGGAACTGTCATGCGGTCTTTCCCTCCGAACCCTGGTTGATACGTGCGGCGGCTACTCACGCCACGGTAGCACCTAAGACTGCTGGCGCACAGAGGAGTTTCCCGGTTTCCGTGTCACCCGCGCCTGAGCACCGATTGCACTTGACCGCGCGGGCGGCCCCGCCCCTGCCCCTGGCTTTGGCCGTGCGCTACGCCCCTGGCGGCTGGGCTTCGCCTCTGCGGGTCCGGGTGCACTTGGGTTTGGGCCGCGCGCTGCGCAGATTTTTCCAGCTCATCCTGTGCCTTAGCCATGGCTTTCTCAAATTCCAGTAGCCGTGCTGCTGTGCGCTCGCGGAATCCGCGCGCGAACTCATCAAAATCATTGTGCGGCATTACCACTGCCCTGCCTTTCGTGCGTGTACAGACGATGTCTCTGAGCTTTCTTGCGGCGCTATGTCTGGTGCGGCCTCAGTTGCGGGAGCTGGCCCTGGCGCTGGCTCGGGTGCGGGTGCTGGCGCAGGGTCCGGTGCTGGCACCGGTGCTTCCGCTGCTTGCATGTGTGCAAGCTTCTCCGGCGGTGCTTCTGGCTCCGGGACGTTGTTCAGCTCCGGCGGTGGCGGCGTAACGCCATTGTCAGGAGCAGGTTCCGGCGCAGGCGGCGGACAGGGCTCTGGTTCTGGCTGGGGTTCGGGCTCTGGCTCAGGCACCGGCTCCGGTACAGGTTCTGGCTCCGGCAGGTTTTCGATGAAGTCCACAGCCGCCTCGGCCAAGAGGCCCAGCCCCAGGATGGCAACCCCTACGCCGAGGATTCCCAAGCTTCCGCAGCAGGATTCTTCAGGCTTGCACTCACCCGGCTCCGCAACTGGTGGCTGCTCTGGCGCCTCACAGTCTTCACCTTCTACCGGTTCCTCAGGGCACTCCTTCTCCTCAGCCACCGGCTCCATATCCTCCGGGCAGTCAATCACCTTCTGTTGCACGGGTTCGGTGGGACTCTCCACCCCTGCATCGGCTGGCTTCGTGGTTTCTATTTCACGTTGCTGCTCACTGCAACCGCAGGACTGCGCTTCTTTCTCCGCATGGCAGCCGCACGGTGTGTGCTGCGCTTCTGGCGCAGTGGATTCCGGCTTGGGCTGCTCTACGGTTTCAATTGGTGTGCTTGGAGGCTGGCTCGGCTTCGCCGGCTGTGGCTTCTCTTCATCCGGTGGGCACTCTTTTTCCTGCGCCGCAGCGGGACGAGTCGGCGCCGGTTCCTCCGGTGGCGCTACCGGTTTTTCAACCCCCTGCTCAACCGGTTGCTGTGGCGGGGCAGGTGTGGAAGAAGCCGGTGCGGGAGAAGGCTGCGCTGGCGCAACAGGTTCAGTGGACTGGGCTGGCTTCGTCGGCGCACAAGGCTCAGGCGCAGGTTGCGCACACTGCTTCGGTTTGTCCTCGCAGCCACATTCGGGTTCCGGCGGGGTCTCCGGAAGCTCGCGCTCACACACCTCAGAACAACGCCTCTCAAACTCGCCATAGCAATTCTCGATGGCAGTATCGCGGTCCCGGCAGGTCTGCGTAATAGTGTCATTCGTCTGATCGATCAGGTCCCCACCAATGCGCGCTATCTCAGGGACGATGACCTTTCCCAGAGGATGCCGCTGCAATAGCATCGTCAGGATGTTGAGCAGTGGAATTACCGCGGAAATGAGCTCTGCCACCGCAGAATCGGAAACATCGACCACATCCTCGATGGCCTCGGAGCACTGCTGCGCGGATTCCACCAGGTCATCGGCTTCGTCTCTCTCCTTCTCAAAGTCATCCTGCACGCCGCGCAGGTGATCCATGAGCGCTCCCCCGGCCAGCGATAGGACCGTTCCTAAAAGGAAATCTCGCAAACCATTGCCGCCACGCCGCGGGCGCCGAGCGCCCATCGCCGATGCGGTACTGCTCACCAGGTCATCCGGTTTTATCCCATCGACCGAACCCACCATGTCCCCCAACAAACCAATAGGTGTGCTGGGTCCGGAGTAGCCGCCTAAGCTAGCGGCCTGGAACTGGGACACCGCCTGTGAATAATCACCCAAAAGTGACTTGACCATCGTGGACATCAGTTCATCCCCACTTCCTGCTCACCAAGCTGGCTAGAAAGACCACGGTCGATCTCCCCGAAGGCACGCAGCTGTGCGCGTGCAGCATCCGCTGTGGCCGATATGTTGTCCAACCGCCACGCTCCGCGCTCATGCAGCTGGCTCAGCAACGCCTGAATCTGCGCCCCATGCCCGCCGAAGTCCCTGCCCGCGGATGACGCGGGAAAGTTCGGTCTGTCCCCACGATGCGCGTCACTTTGGGCGCGGGTTTGGTCCACGACGGCGTCGAGAAGCCGCGTGGCTTCGTCCTCATCAAAAAATACGTCGGGCATGAGCGCCCTCCTTCTCGTCCACAACAAACAGTGATTCCTGCCCTTATTGGACTGAGAAACCTCCCCTCCGGTTCCCCCATCACCCACAAAACACGAAACCCCAGGCCACATGGCCCGGGGTTTAGCGTGGGTGCGTAGAACTAGACTGCAGCAACAACCGCAGCGAGCTTGCCCGCCACCTTGCGCGCCTGCTCCTCTTCAGCAGCCTCCACCATGACGCGGAAGAGCTCCTCCGTGCCGGACGGGCGCAACAGAACGCGGCCTGTGTTTCCAAGCTCCGACTCGGCGGCAGCGATAGCTTCCTTGACCTCAGGAGCCTTAAGAATGACGGCTTTATCGGACACCGGAACGTTAATGAGCACCTGCGGCAATACCGTCATCACGGAGGCCAGCTCCTTGATGGACTTCCCGGACTTCGCCATGCGCGCCATGATGGACAGGCCAGTCAGAGTGCCATCACCAGTGGTGCAGTCATCCGGCAACACCACGTGGCCGGACTGCTCGCCGCCCAGGGAGTAATCGCCACGGTTGAGCTCCTCCAGCACGTAGCGGTCACCCACGGCGGTTTCCTTGACCTCGATGCCCTGCTCCTGCATGGCCAGCTTCAGGCCCAGGTTCGACATGACGGTAGCCACCAAGGTGTTGAAGCGGAGATCGTTGTCTTCCTTCATGCCCACGGCGAGGATCGCCATGATCTGGTCGCCGTCAACAACGTTGCCCTCGGCATCCACGGCCAAACAGCGGTCAGCGTCGCCGTCGTGAGCCAAGCCCAGATCGGCGCCGTGCTCGACGACGGCCTCCTGGGTCTTCTCGATGTGCGTCGAACCGCAGTCCTCGTTGATGTTGAAAGCATTGGGCTTGTTGTGAATGGCAATGACCTCAGCACCCGCAGCCTCGTAGGCCTGCGGTGCCACCTTGGAGGCAGCACCATTAGCGGTATCGACGACAACCTTGATGCCGCTCAGATCCGTGGTCACGACCTCGGCCAAGTGCTTGAGGTAGCGCTCGCGGCCGTCGGGGGCCTCCGAAATGATGCGACCAATCTTGGTCGCAGTAGGTCCGTCTTCGGTGAGGCTTCCCATGGCAGCCTGGATGCGATCCTCCACCTCATCAGGCAGCTTCTTACCGCCCGCGGAGAAGAACTTGATGCCATTGTCCGGCATCGGGTTATGGGAGGCGGAGATCATCACGCCGAGATCTGCCCCAAAGTCATCGGTGAGGAACGCGATAGCCGGGGTAGGCAGCACGCCGACGCGTACGACGTCGACGCCACGCGATGCTAAGCCCGATGCGATCGCCGCATCCAGCATCTCACCCGACACGCGCGGATCGCGCCCGATAATCGCGAGCGGTCGACGCTCATAGGACTCGCGGTCCGAGGTCAATACCTCCGCAGCCGCCTGTCCCAAGCGCAAGGCCAGGATCGGAGTGAGCTTCTTGTTCGCTAAGCCGCGAACTCCATCGGTTCCAAAAAGTCGAGTCATAGTTGTTCATTATGCCTGCTACCCCATAGCTTCCGCAGATCGGGCCACCAACGATGTCTGTCTATGACTCGCGGCTTCACGTTGTGCAGGCCCTACGCATAGCGAAAGCCGCCGCCCCCATACAAGGGAAGCAGCGGCTTTCGAAAAATGCAGTGCGCGAAGATTAACGCTTGGAGTACTGCGGGGCACGACGTGCCTTGTGCAGACCAGCCTTCTTGCGCTCCACGGCACGAGCGTCACGGGTGAGCAGGCCGGCCTTCTTGAGGGCCGGGCGGTCAGCCGGGTTGTAGACGTTCAGTGCGCGGGCGATAGCCAGACGCAGAGCGCCGGCCTGGCCGGTCGGGCCACCACCGTTGACGGTGACCTTAATGTCGAACTGGCCATCGCGCTCAAGGATGGTCAGCGGCTGCAGGATGTCCTGCTGGTGCAGCTTGTTCGGGAAGTACTCGTCAAAGGCACGGCCGTTGACGGAGATGTTTCCGGAACCAGCAACGAGGCGAACACGAGCGATGGCGCGCTTACGGCGACCAACGGTCTGGATCGGGCCCTCGTGGATAGCCGGGGCAGCGGTCTCAACCTCAGCCTCGGTATCGGTTGCCAGGGAATCACCGATGGTGTTGGTGAACTCCTCGGTAGCGGCGGTTGCTGCAGCGATGTCGGCAGCGTCGGCTACATTGTTGTCGATGTTCTGCTCGGTCATTACTGTGCCACCTGCTTAAACTCAAAGGTTTCCGGCTTCTGGCCGGCGTACGGGTGCTCCTCGCCCACGAAAACGTGCAGCTTCTTGATGGAGGCGTTGGAAAGCTTGTTGTGCGGCATCATGCCCTTCACAGCTTCCTCGATAACGCGGACCGGGTTGGCGTCCAGGGACTGACCAAGGGTCATGGACTTCAGGCCGCCCGGGTAACCGGAGTGGCGGTAGCGCATCTCGCGCTCGCGCTTGTTGGAAGAAATGTGGATCTTGTCCGCATTCAGGATGATGATGTGGTCGCCGCAATCAACGTTCGGTGCGTACTGGGGCTTGTGCTTGCCGCGCAGCATGTCAGCCACGGTGGAAGCGAGCTTGCCCAGAACCACGTCGGTAGCGTCGATGACGTACCACTTGCGGGTGATGTCACCGCTCTTCGGGTGGAAAGTAGACAAAATGACTCCTTGAAAGTCTGTCTCGGAACTGCCGGCCATCGCTATGTAAGCCTTGACGCGGTACATACAGCGGCCGGTGGAGACCTGCAGCCCGCGCGCACCCACTAACGACGGGGTGCGGACACATAGGTGTTTCACTTTAGTACGCAGCAGTTTGAAAACCCAAAACGCCGATATCGCCCCTCACCAACGCCTCCACCTCAATTCATTCGGGGTGGGGGTAGAGACAGAAACGTTGATGAGAAGCGATACCGGCGCCTTCACTGGGCGGGCGGTGGAAGCTGAGTCAAGGCGGCGCGTCCAGCCCTTCCATTCCCTGCGCCTTCCTTTCCTAGCCTCCGCGCCTTCCTACCTACCGCTCATCACTCATGGTGGTGAATGGTGTTAAAGAAAAAGCTCACCCACCCAGTTCAAGACTCACAGCCGGGTCGGTTTATCCCCAGCTGGCGGCAGCGCGACGGTTGACGTCACTCATGTTGTCGTTGCCCTGGGAGACCGTGGTGGAGATGGTCGCCAGCACCGTGTTGAGCTCGGCGGCCGCCTTATCCCACTTAGCTTGCGCCGCGTTATATGCCGCAGCGGAATCTCCCTCCCAGGTCGATACCATCGGCTGCAGGGTGGCCTTCAGGTCACCGAGGAGTCCATTGATGCGACCGGAGGTGGAGTTGATGTCGGCTGCGGCGCCGGCGATGGCGCCGAACTGATACTTGATTCCAGACATTGCGTGTTCCTTATCTTCTGTGTGCTCGTGTGTAATTCAACGTGTGCTGTAGTCCGTGAACGCAGCTAGCGCTACAAGGCCAGTCCCGCGCCGCCGACGTTCTCGAAGGACTGGGCGTTATCCGCCTCAACCGTGTCGAAGTTGCGGGCATTATCCCTGATGTTTTCGCTGATGGCGGTCAGCGCTTCACGCAGCTGCTGCGCGGAGGAGTTGTAGCGCTGCATCAGGTTGTCAAAGGAAACCTGCGCGCGGCCTGCCCAGCTGCCGCGAACGGAATCCACAACACCCTGCAGACGGGTGAGCTCACCCTGTACCTCGTCATTGGTGGAGTCGACGCGGCCGGCGGTGGCCACCATTACGTCGGCTTCTGTGCGGAACGTTTGAGTCATGTTCTTCTCTTTCTGTCTTGTTCCCTACCTGGGGTATATCCCTTTTCCAAGGGCTTGGTGTGTGTTTCTTTCCCCCCGAGAAGCACCCTGTGTCCTTCTCACCCTTATTGGACTGAGCTAGTGGCTCATCGGTTCCCGCCGCGTTCAAAAATCTTTTAGCTTCGAGGCGTGCTCCCTCCTACTCCTTTTTGACCAGAGATTCCGCAGCCATCCGGCAGGCGGCTTTCTGCACCACGTTGGGTTCAAACTTGGTGTGGCACCCCACGGACATCTGATGGCCCTTGTCTTCCCACATCATCCACGTCACCTGCGAACCGTCTCCAGGGTCCTCGGTATACGTCAGCCGCCCAGATTCCTCGACCGGATCACGGAGGGCGGGATCGGAGTCGATCTGTCCTTTAATCTCGGCGAAGAGGACGTCGACGGGGACATTGAAGAGCGGATCAGCTGCCAAAAGGATGCGCAAATTGGGGTCTTCGCCGGCCGCAGTGACAAGTCCATCCTCCACGCTGGTGCGGAATCCCTGCGGGAGTACCAGGGACATCCCTTCCACCTCGATGGCCTGCTGGCCAGGGCGCAGCTGCGTGCTACCGGCTCCCCCGGACTCCACCTCCGCTGCAGCACCCCCAGGGCGCTCATCCCCATCGGGTGCTGCGGCCGTACCCGGCGCGCCGGCAGCCACAGACGCGCTCTCATCCACCTGTTCGGAAGTCGACGCCGCCACGGCCGCATCCTTGCGCCCCACCGCCCACCAGGACACCCCGGCGACGACAACCACCATGACCGCTATCGCGATGTAGAAGGGATCGACGCCTCCCAAAAGCGCCGTCCAACGGGATTGCGCCGCGCGATGGGAGCGCAAACGGCGAGCTGCCCGAGGCCGCTCAGCAGTTATCTCCTTCGCACCGTCATAGTCGTACTGTTGCTCCCCCACCGCCGAGCGGGAAGCAGCCTGTGATGTGCCGGTTACAACCGGTGCCGGCGGCGGCGATGGTTCTGGCTCTAGGACCGTCGCACCGGCACCAGCGAGTTGCCGGCGCAGGATACTCACAGCTTCGACACTGACATCCGTTCCGGATGGATCCGCTACCACCTCAACGGTGACGTCCGGCCATTCCGCCCCACAGACTTTTTCTGCCTGGTCAAGGACGGCCTCCAGCGCCCACCCCTCGGCGATTCCCGTGCCGGGCAGGTCATAGCGATAAATCGTTTCCGGGCCTTCATAAATTGTGGCGGCATCGAGCACCGTGACGATCAGCGTGGTCTCTGGCGCGGTTGTCGGTGTTCGCAGTGCGTGCGTCGCGGTCATTGGTTGTCTCCTTTGTTGCGTGTGGTCTGTGGTGGGTTGTGTGAACTATCGGCGCTCGGCACACACCTGCGCCAAGCCCTGAGATATGCCGCGCAGGACCCATTGGCCGCGGCCTGGCGGCAGCGCTGTTGGCTTGATGCCGAAGATGGCGCCTTCGTCGCGGTCGGCGTCGAGAAGCAGCAGCGCCGGCTGCAGGTCCCGCACCGCAGAGAGGAACTGCCCAAACATCGCGCGCCCGATGCCGCCGGCTTTGCGCGCAAGCACCAGGTGCAGCCCCACATCGCGGGCGTGCGGGAGGAGCTCGAGCAGGGGTGCCAGGGCAATGTCGCTGACCAGGTCGAGGTCGTCGATAACCAGGTAGATGTCCGGCCCCTCCCACCAGCTGCGCGCTGCAAGCTGGGCGGGGGTGACCTCGGGGCCGGGAAGGCGCTGTTCCAAGGTGCGCACGGTATCGAGGATGGCTTGGGTGGCCGCGCTTGCCGACGCCCCATACGCCGCCACCATCTCCTCATCCAACGTCCCCAAATGTGCACGGCGCTCATCGATGACCACCAGGCGGGCGGCTTCCCTGCCCAGGTGGCTAATTCCGGCCAGGATTACGCTGAGGAAGTTCGATTTGCCGGAGCCTTGGGAGCCAATGCACACCAGGTGCGGCTGCGCGGCCGGATCCCAGCTAAGGACTTCGAGGTCCGGCCCGCCGATTCCCCAGGCCACCCCGTCCGGTGGCGAGCCGTCTTCTGGCTCGGGCAACTCGGTGAGAAAGGCGGGCAGCATCTTCAGCGGTGGAACCGGCTCGGCACCAGCATGCACACCGCAGATGTGGGCGATGTCTTGCGGGGACGTTGAGGCAAAAAGCAGGTTTTCCCCTGCCGGTGTGATTCCCCGTCCGGGCGTTGCCGGGAGCTTCTGCTGCGCCTTGCGGTCGATGAGTGAATCCATTGCTTCGCCCAGCCGCAACTCGATACGGGCCGCGATGAGATCCCGAATAGACGGCCGCAGGCTCGTCCACCGCGCTGCAGCGATCACGACGTGGACGCGGGCGGAGGCGCCGTCGGCGACCAGCTGGGTGATCGGCTCAGCAAGGTCCTCAAAATCCGCGCCGGAGGTGCCGATGTGGTGCCAGCCGTCCACGATTAAAAAGGTGTGGCGGGGCTCCGGGCGACGCACAAGGCCGGCAACTTCATCAACGATGCGACGGATTTTCTCCGGCTCCTCACGGCCGGCCACCCCCGCCACGTGGGGCAGCCGGTCCAGCACCTGCAGCTGCCCGCCGCCCAGGTCAATGACATAGAAACGCACCTGTCCCGGCGAATGCCGCAGCGCCAGACCGGAGGCGATACTGCGCAGCGCCATCGACTTACCCGACTGCGGTCCACCGCACAACGCCAGGTGCCCACCTCCTGCCTTAAAGTCCACGGTGAGCGGGTCTTGGCGCTGGTAGTAGGGGCGGTCAATAAGCCCCACCTCGGCGCGCAACTCTCCGCCCGCGCCGGGAGAATCTTCCCGCAAGGAGGCAACGCTGGACAGCTCCACCACGGGCGGCAGGGGAGGCAGCCAGATTCTTCGCGCCGACTGGCCACGCCGAGCAGCCTCATCCCGGGCGGCGGCCACCACGGTGTCCAGGAGCGTGCTCGAGGAATCTACGAGCTCTGCAAAGCCGAGCTCTTCTTCCACCGCGCGCTGCCCTGTGAAAAGCTCCACGCGCGCGGCGTGCCGCGCATTCATTTCAGAATCATCAGGCGCTACCCGGCGCGTGACCGGGCCAGACACATAGGAGGCGTGGAAGCGAGTAGGGGCATCGGCATCCGTCTTGAGGTAGCCGGCTCCCGGCTGGGCGGGGAGGTGATAGGCATCGACCACGCCGAGAACTTGGCGGGACTCCCCCGCGGAGAAGGTCTTCAACCCGATGCGGTAGGACAGGTGCGAATCCAATCCCCGCAAGCGCCCTTCCTCCAAGCGCTGGGAGGCCAGCAGCAGGTGCACATGGAGCGAGCGGCCAAGCCTTCCCACCGCGACGAAGAGCTCGGCGAAGTCCGGGTGCTGGCCTAAGAGCTCCGAGAACTCATCCACCACGATGACCAACGCCGGCAGCGGTCCGTGCTCGGCCACCGCAGCAGCCGAGGCATTGAATTCGCCCACGTTCGCAAAATTGCCCGCCTTGCGCAGCAGCTCCTGGCGGCGGTTCATCTCGCCGGAGATGGCATCATACATGCGCTCCACCAGGGTCGATTCTTCCTCCAGATTGGTAATGACGGCGGAGGTATGCGGCAGCTCCTCACAGCCCAAGAAGGTTGCGCCACCCTTGAAATCAACGAGCACGAGGTTGAGCTCCTCCGGGCTATGGGTGGCGGCCAGCGCTACGACGAGTGTCCGGAGAAGCTCCGACTTTCCGCTGCCCGTGGCACCAATGCACAAACCGTGCGGCCCCATCCCGCCCTGCGCGGACTCCTTCACATCAAGCATCAGCGCGTGCCCGGACTCGTCCACGCCGATGGGCACACGTAGCCGCTCAGCCGGGCTGCGTCCCTGCCACATGCCGGAGGCCTGAAGCGCATCCACGTCCCGATAGCCCAACAACGAGGGCAAGTCCGCATCGCGACCGTGCCGGGGCGCTGCCGCAGCATCACTGCCAAAGGGGCGGTGATAGGGCGCAAGCGTACGGGCGCGCAGGAGGGCCGTGGAATCGTCGACAAGCGCACAGCGTCCCAGCTCCTCCTCCCCCGCGGCAGTAACCACGGAGAGCGCGCCCTCCGCCCGCAGGTAGATGCCTTCTTCCTCAGCGCGGCGCCCGAGCGGCGAATGAGGCGTAACGCCCACGGCGATGGTGGTTGTGGGGGTATCCTCCAGCTCGTCACTGCGCGGCATGGCAACACCGCTTGCCTGGTCCTCCTCAACAACGCGGATGCGGAACTGGGCTTGGGCCGGATCCCTGGCGTGCGGAAGCCACTTCAGCCACTCCCACTCCTCACCGTGGTACTCAATGCCCACGGTTTCCGGACCGTGCAGCACGGCCAGGTGTAGCAGCAGCGCGCGGGCAACCCCGGCCGCATCCTCGCCGGCCAGGCCAACGATGGGAAAGGCTTGCAGTTGGATGACCACCGGCATGTCCGCCAGCGTTCCCACCGCGCGCACGGTCTGGCGCAAGCTCACCGCGCACACCGGATCGAGGTCCTCCGCCGCGCCCGAATCCGGCACGTTAATGGGCGTGCACAGGGCCATCGGCCCCGTCCCCACCCGCACCTCCAAGGCGTCCGGGGCATCCGCGTCCCGTTCCCACAGGCGCGTTGTCGGAATCAATGCGCCAAGCTGCTCAGGGTCAGGGTTGCGGTGTTCTTCATGCGCGCGTTGCGCCGCCCCGCGCTCCAGCGCTTCCTCCCGCAGCGCCTTGAGGTGGCGCAGGTAAGTCCGGCGGGTCTCATCCGGATCCTGCCCGCCTCCCTGCGGGTTAAACATCATGGCCATACTGGCCAGCATCATGAGCGGAAACATGAGGCTCATGGGGCTCATCCGGCGGGCGTCCCCCGCCCCGATGACCATGAGCGCCACCATGCCCAGCATGGCCGCGATCATGACCAGCGGCATAAGCAGGCGAACCAGTGGCACGGGTTGAGCGCGAGCCGCCTCCGGCACGGCCTCGGCATTGATGCTGCCCTGCGGCAACGGCGGTGCCGGCTCCCGATAGGCCGGCTGCCCAGTGTCCACGACGCGTGTGGGTACGCGCATGTCAAAGTCCTTCCCCCCGAAGTACTCCACCGCCTCCTGAAGCGGTGGACAGCGTGCCACTAGTAAGCCACAATGTGAGGCAATGGGCAAGGGGTTGCCCAGAAATTTTTCTCGGGGGAGGTACATTCCATGACTCGCGCACTCGCGCATTCTGTCCACGTCACCGTCCGTATCCACGCAGGTCATACCCGCAAAGAGGCGGACATATCCTTGCCGCTTTCTTCCAGCCTCGGGGAGGTGCTGGGGGAACTGCTCGTGCTTGTCGACGTCCCACCGGCCCCCATCCTGTGGCGCGCTACTACCGCGGCGGGCAAGACCATATCGATGACCACGCCGCTGGATCGCACCAGCGTGGAAGACGGTTCCGTCCTCGTGCTCAGCCCCGATGAGCCATCGCCGGCGCCGATTGTGCGCGATGCCGCGGAGGCGCTCGCTGCCGACGTCTCTGCAGCGCAGTTTTCCGGCCTGGCCGGGTTCTGGGGCGCAGCGGGGCTCATCGCCGTCGGCGCGTTGCTCGCCGCTGCGCTGTCTCCCGCGGTTGGCTGCACCGCCGCTGCGATAATCGGCCTCGTGCTCGCGGCGTGGACCCGGCGCGGCTCCCTGCTCGCGGCCTCCCACGTGGCTGCCGGGCTGGCGGGGGCGCTGGCCACTGGGGTGCCCTTCTTTGCTGGCCCATCCGGAACCGCGATTCCGGCCGCGCCACTCGTGGCTGCGGCGGCGGCCGTGGGTACCGTGGCGGTGCTCTCCCATCTGGTGCGCATCGGCGGAATACGTGCTCGGGCAAGTGCCGCGACGTGGTGCCTGCTCGTGCTCATCGGCCTGCTTGGCCCCGCCCCGCTGCTTGCCGCCACCGTGGCCCTACTCGCAGGCGCTCCCCTGTTCACCACGCGGCTCGCTGGCCTCCGGGTGCCACAACTTCCCACCGCCGGACAAGACCTGAGCATCTCCGATGAGGACCCTACGGATAACTCGCTCAAAGCCCGGCGCGCCGGGCAGGCCTACGAGGGAATCGCAGTGGGCTGCGCGCTGGCGGGCGTTCCTTCCCTTCTCCTCGTCGCGCTCAACGCTCACGAGGGCGCAACCGTCATTGTTTCCCAAGCCCTGTGCCTGAGTGTCGCGGGCGGTGTCATCGTGCATGCGGCACGCCACGCCCGGCCCGTCGCCGCGTGGGCGCTGGGAATTTATGGCCTTGCTGCTGCGTGTGCCGCGGTGGCCGTACCTCTGCGCGAGTGGCAGCTGCTTTCCGCCCCAACGACGGGAACGTGGGTGCTCAGCATCGTAGCGGGTCTGGTCATCGCGGCCATGCTGTCAGTGCCGGTGTGGGCAGGCAAGCTACGGCAGATTGAGCCGACCACCATCGTGTGGTTCGAGCGCGCCGAAGCTCTCGCCCTGGCCGCGTGCCTTCCGCTGGCCGCGCACGTGGCAGGGCTCTTCGAGCTCATTCGGGGGTTGGGATCATGAATACGCTGACCCGAATAGGCGCTGCCGGCGCTGCGCTTGGTGTTTGCCTGGCTTGGGGTACCAGTGCTCTGTGTGCGCCGGTAGCCGTCGCCCGCGAACCGGATACCGCCTGCGCGAAGGCCACACTCGCCACGGCAGGGCCACAGCCCTCCGCGCAGTACGCGGAGTACCGGGCACGGCTGCATTCTTTTGCCACGGGTGCTGGGGTGAAGGTCGCGGTCATCGATACCGGGGTGGCCGCCCACCCACAACTACGGGTGACGCCAGGAGCAGACTTCGTGACCCCGGAGGAGCCTGACCCGCTGCGGGACTGCGACCTGCACGGGACGGTGGTGGCCGGCGTCATCGCAGGCAAGGACCTCGGCGTGGCCCCGGATGCGGAAATCTACTCCATCCGGCAGACCAGCTCGCACTACCGGACCCCAGCGCCGGACAATGGTGAGGCGGACCGCGCCGGGGCCGGCACGCTGGCCAGCCTGGCTGCCGCCATCGAAGACGCCGTCAGCGCGGGTGCTCAGGTCATCAACGTCTCCGTGGTGTCGTGCGTT
The DNA here is from genome assembly GCF_037850265.1 of Corynebacterium hesseae. Taxonomy (NCBI): domain Bacteria; kingdom Bacillati; phylum Actinomycetota; class Actinomycetes; order Mycobacteriales; family Corynebacteriaceae; genus Corynebacterium; species Corynebacterium hesseae. The sequence continues at coordinate 432,639 of NZ_CP137211.1, read as the reverse complement.
CCACCGGAGGCCGCCACGCGGGTCGATCGATCCGCCTTGGACGCGGCGCTGCAGCGCGCGGAAGGGGCTGGGGTGGTGGTTGTGGCGGCGTCGGGAAACGCGACGGCCGGCGGCTGTGAAAAGGATGACGTGGTCTTTCCCGCGGAAGCCGAAACCGTCCTCGCGGTTGGTGCTCTGGCCACGCCGCACGACCTCGCGGAGTATTCCATCACGGCACCGCTCAGCGCGGAAGGCAGCGTTCCCCTCGCGCTGGAGCCCGGCGGCGGATGGGCCACGGGAAAGGAGGACACCGTCTTTCAGGGAACGTCCTTTGCAGCTCCCCTGGTCAGTGGCACGATCGCATTGTTGGCGCAGCGCTACCCTGGGGACTCCCCAGCACAGCTGCGCCAGCGCATCATTGACTCAGCAGAGCCCGGGCATGGGGTGGTTGATCCTCTCACAGCAGTGACCTATCGGCCCGCGAGCGAATCCCGTGAGGAGCGTGCCGTCGCGGTGAGGCCGCAGGCGGCGCCACCAGCCAAGGGCTGGCCGATTGTTCGCCTTCTCCTCGGCGCCGTGGCCTTCCTCGCCCTCGTAGCCACCCTCAGTGCTCAGACTCTAAGGCCTCCGCGCGGCTCAAAGCAGAGCCTTCCGGCAGCAGCCGCAGGATCTCCCACGGCACCCGCTCCGGTTCCCCCACACCCAGTGCTTTAAGCTCTACCGCGCTAGCCAGCTCGTGGCGCCTGCCGGTGGCGGAAACCACGTGGTAGCCGTGCCCGCTGTCCACGCCCACGCCGGCCTGGAGGCCGGCGAAACGCTGCGCGGCCGAGTCCCCCGGCAAGTCCACCGTGGCCGCCACCGGCCGCATGGTTCCGGCGCCTTGCTCGTGAGTTGCGCACAACCAGCCTTGCTCAGGGGACAGGAAGTCCACACGGGTGGTGGGGAGGTTGAAGGACGGTGGGACGTCCCCCAGCGCGGCCACCTCCTGCGCCTGCGCAGGCAAACGCTGTGCGCCCAGGCCGACCAGCATTTCCGCCTGTGTGGGGGTGATGGAGAAAACACCCTGCTCCGTGCGCGCCCAGAGCTGCTCACCAGTATCCAGAATCTCCGGCGGGGCGGCCGGAAAGCTCAGCGGCTCCAGTTCGGCAAATGTGTTGAGCAGCTCCGCGGGCATGGCCCACACGGCGGTCTCCGCGGTCATCCCCAGCGCGCGCCGCAGAACCCGGCCTTGTGTGCTCGTAGCCTCGGGCAGCACGACGCGCCCCTGGCCGGTGAGCAGCCACTGCGTGCCCTCAGTTTCCACTACGGCGGCGTGCTCTTCATCGAACCTGGGAACAGCGCGGTGCGCAACCACGGTCACGGTGCCAACGCGGCTGCTGGATTGCCAGTTCGCGCCCTGTGTTGATTCTTCCAAGCAGGCCGACCATCCTGGTTCCTGCCCAGTTGCGCTTGCAAGAAGGTTGGGGGCGTCTGCAATCCCCAGCGGGGTGCCCAGGCTCATCTCTTCTAAGAAGCTATCCCCTGCCACATGCGGTTCGACCGGCTCGTTGGCAATGAGTCTGGCCGAAGCCAAGTTAGCCACTGGATGATAAGTGCCGTTGACCAGCGCTAAGAGCTGCCCTTCGGAGGAACGCACGACGGGCGCATCGCCGGGTTGCGGGTCCGGCTGCATCCAGGCGATAAGCCCCGAGCCAAGACTCAAGAAGGCTACTGCGGCTACCCCGCCCAGCAGGGCGCGTTGGCGCCTTTTCAATGGATCATGAATCATACGGATATCCCCGAACACGAGTCCGTGCTCGAGGCGGCGCAGTAGAAACTTGTGGCCCGATACCTGGGCCTTGGTAGTTGGCAACGCGCGTGCCATGAGAATCCTCCCCCGAATCGCAGCGCCACCCTCCCACGGCGCAGTGGGTTCTAGATTAACCCAACTCGGTGTCCTCCGCAGCGCGACGACCACGGGTCATCTCCGCCCGCGCGGCCAACTGGTCCGCATCGGGGTAATCCACACCCACAAGGCACAAGCCCTGGGCGTCGGCAAGCGGGATCTCGGAGGACCGGCTTTCTTCCCGCAGCATCTGGGCGGCGAAGTCAACTCCGCGCGAGCCCTCCCCCACCCGCAAACAGCAGCCCACCAACGAGCGCACCATGGACCAGCAAAAGGCGTCAGCGGTCACGTGTGCCTCGTAGAGCTGCGGCTCCGCGGGCGTCGACACGTCCTTCCACTCAAAGGCAAGGAGCTCGCGAATGGTCGTGGCGTGCGGCTTGGCCTTGCAAAAAGCCACGAAGTCATTAAGCCCCACCAGCTGATCGGCCGCGGCCTGCATTAGCTCCAGGTCCACCGGCTTGAACCACGTCGCGGTATCGCGCGCGCGAGTTGGAAGAGCACCGCGCGGATGCGTGGTGATGCGGTAAACGTAGCGGCGGCGTAAGGCGGAAAAGCGCGCGTCGAAATCTGCGGGGACTTCGGTGCAGGCGTGGACGCGGACGTCGGCAGGCAGCAACTTGGCCAAGCGTTTCACCAGCTTGGAGGGGTCGCCGTCGATGCTGCGCTGTCCCAGCGCCGACCGCGTGGTATCTAAGTGCGCCACCTGACCGCTGGCATGCACTCCGGCATCGGTGCGCCCAGCCACGGTGAGCTCCACTGGGTGGCGCAGCACCATGCTCAGCTTCTCCTCAACGGTCTGCTGAACAGTGCGCAGGCCGCCCTTCTGCTTGGCCCACCCGTGGAAGTCGGTGCCGTCGTAGGCCAAGTCTAGGCGAAGGCGAACGTTAGTCATGGATGCTGATTCTACCTAGTCGTTGGCATTCCACTCGCGATTGAGTTCCCAATCCTGGGCCGCGTGCTGGCGCTTCGCGCTCTTGCTCACGCCCAGCTTGCTCAAAGCGGCATAGCCAGCCCGCTTGGGGTGCTTTAGATTCTTCTTGGCCTGGCCGGCTTTGCGCTTGGCCTTGCGGGCGCCATCCCGAACAATGCGGGCAGACAAGCGCAGGCGCGGGTCCATGGGTTGTTCGGCTCCCCGGTATTCAAACACCGGCAGCGACCATCCAAAGTAGATCGCAGCCACGCGCAGCGCCAGCGCTAGGCATACCGTCACGACGCCAGCGACCTCATCGCTGAGCCCCAGCTCCATCAATCCCGCATAAGAAAAGGCTGCAAGAACAGAAATGGAGGCGTACAGCTCGGCGGACAAGACCAGCGGGATACGGTCGGACAACAAGTCACGCAAAATACCGCCAAAGACACCGGTCAGCACCGCAGCCACGGCAGCGATAACCAACCCATGGCCATGTTCCAAGGCCTTCTGAGCACCAAGGACACTGAATACCGCAAGGCCCAGGGCGTCGAGAAGCAAGAATACATGCCGGAAATAGTGCATTAGGAAGGACATATAAACCGTGGCGACGGCGGCGGCCACCACGGCCAAGAGGAAGCGCGGTTCCGCCACCCACGTCAACGGGTAGGCGCCCAGCACCATGTCGCGGATCGTGCCGCCGCCCAATGCGGTGACTGCGCCCAACATGATGACGCCAAACAGATCCATCTTTTGCCGGCCAGCGGACAGCGCAGCGGTCATCGCCTCGGAGACGATGCCGATTACGTACAGCACAGTAAACAGCGGGGTCATAGAGTATACGTTCTGGTCGGGGTTATATAGCCCAGAAAGCATAACAAAAGGCCGCAGCCCCACCTAAGGTGGTACTGCGGCCTAGTTAAGGCGAGAGAAGTTTACTTCTCCTCGGACTCCTCAGCAGCGGTCGCCTCGACCTCTGCCTCGGTTGCCTCTGCCTTTGCTTCCTCAGCGGATTCAGCCTCAGCCTCTTCGGCCTTAGCTTCCTCGGCCTGCTTGGAAGCAGCAGCGCGGGTAGCGCGGTTAGCCTCGGAGGTCACGGTCTCCTCAAGAACGAGGGAGATCTGGGACATCGGGGCGTTGTCGCCGGAGCGGTTGTCCAGCTTGATGATGCGGGTGTAGCCACCCTCACGGTTCTCGAACTTCGGTGCCAGCTCGTCGAAGAGGTAGGCAACGACATCCTTGTGCGGGATGAGCTTGAGAACTGCGCGACGGTCAGCAACGGTGCCGGCCTTCGCCTTGGTGATGATCTTCTCGGCGTAAGGACGAAGCAGCTTCGCCTTAGCGTCGGTGGTCTTGATTGCGCCGTGCTCGAACAGGCTCGCTGCCAGGTTGCTCAGCAGGTGCTTCTGCTGGCTGGCGGAGCCGCCGAGACGCGGACCCTTCTTGGGGGTAGGCATTGTGTACTCCTCGTGTGCGGATTATGTGAGCGCGCGACGGGGCGCACAAGTCGCGCCGTCACGATTCAGTGGAATTCTTTACTCGGAATCGTCGGAAGCCGGGTCCTTGAAGTCGCCGGTTTCTGCGTCGTAGCCTTCGAGCTGGGTCGGGTCGAAGTCCTCAGGGGTGTCCTTGAGAGCCAGGCCCAGGTTAGCCAGCTTGATCTTTACCTCATTGATCGACTTTTGACCGAAGTTGCGGATATCCAGCAGGTCCGATTCGGTGCACTCTGCGAGCTCACCAACGGTGTGGATTTCCTGACGCTTCAGGCAGTTGTAGGAGCGGACGGAGAAGTTCAGATCCTCGATCGGCATGCTGTAGGCGGCGATGTACTCCGTCTCCTGCGGGGACGGGCCAATCTCAATGCCCTCAGCAGCGGTGTTCAGCTCGCGGGCCAGGCCGAAGAGCTCGACCAGGGTGCCACCGGCGGAAGCCAGGGCGTCGCGTGCGGAAATCGAGTTCTTGGTCTCGACGTCGATGATCAGCTTGTCAAAGTCGGTGCGCTGCTCAACACGAGTAGCTTCGACCTTATAGGAGACCTTCAGCACCGGGGAGTAGATCTGGTCGACCGGAATGCGGCCGATTTCCCCGGAGGTGGAGGCAGCCGGGACGTAGCCACGGCCGCGCTCGACGACGAGTTCCATCTCCAGCTTGGCGGAATCATTCAGCGATGCGATGTGCAGATCCGAGTTGTGGATCTCCACGCCAGCCGGCGGCTGGATATCGCCTGCAGTTACCTCACCCGGGCCTTCCTTGCTCAGGTACATAACCACCGGCTCGTCAGAGTCGGAGGACAGAACCAGACCCTTGATGTTCAGGATGATTTCGGAAACGTCTTCCTTCACGCCATTGATGGTGGTGAACTCGTGGAGCACACCATCAATCTTGATGGAGGTTACTGCCGCGCCCGGGATGGACGAGAGCAGCGTGCGACGAAGCGAGTTACCGAGGGTGTAACCAAAGCCCGGCTCGAGCGGTTCGATGACGAACTTGGAGCGAGACGAGTCAATGAATTCCTCGGTGAGCTGAGGACGCTGGGAAATAAGCATGGAGTTTCTCCTTGTCGGCGCCCGCTATATGACGCCGGTAGAAGGGGTAAAGATGAAAATGTCGAAGGATTACTTCGAGTAAAGCTCGACGATGAGCTGCTCCTGCAGCGGAACGTCGATCTGAGCGCGCTCGGGCAGCTGGTGCACGAGGATGCGCAGGGTGTCCGGAACGACCTGCAGCCACGCCGGAACGTTGGCGTCTACCAGGCGGTCCTGAGCCTCTTCGAACCATTCCATCTTCTGGGAACGCTCACGAACATCGATGATGTCGTACTGCGTAACGCGGAAGGACGGAACGTTGATCTTCTTGCCGTTCACGGTGAAGTGACCGTGGGAGACAAGCTGGCGAGCCTGGCGGCGGGTGTTGGCCAGACCAGCGCGGTAGATCACGTTGTCGAGACGGGACTCGAGCAGAACGACGAGGTTGTCACCGGTCTTGCCCGGGAGACGGTTAGCCTCGGCGTAGTAGCGGCGGAACTGACGCTCCAGCACGCCGTAGGTGTACTTTGCCTTCTGCTTCTCCTGGAGCTGCAGCAGGTACTCAGATTCCTTGATGCGGTTGCGGCCAGCCTGTCCCGGTGGGTACGGGCGGCGCTCAAATGCCATGTCGCCGCCGACCAGGTCGACGCGCAGACGGCGGGATACGCGGGTAGCGGGGCCAGTATAACGAGCCATTTTCTTACCTCTTCCTTTCCCTTAAACCTTGCGGCGCTTGGTCGGACGGCAGCCGTTGTGCGGCTGTGGGGTGGCATCCGTGATCGAGGAAACCTCGAGGCCTGCAGCCTGCAGGGAACGGATGGCGGTCTCGCGGCCGGAGCCCGGACCCTTGACGAAAACGTCAACCTTCTTCATACCGTGGTCCATGGCCTTGCGGGCCGCGTTCTCAGCAGCCATCTGCGCTGCGAACGGGGTGGACTTACGGGAACCCTTGAAGCCAACGTGGCCGGAGGATGCCCAGGAGATGACAGCACCGTGCGGGTCCGTGATGGACACGATGGTGTTGTTGAAGGTGGACTTGATGTATGCGTGGCCAGCGGCCACGTTCTTCTTTACGACGCGACGACCACCACGGCGCGCGCCGGAACGAGTCTTAGGTGGCATGTGTTACTTCTTCTTTCCTGCGATCGTCTTCTTCGGACCCTTGCGCGTACGAGCGTTGGTCTTGGTGCGCTGACCACGAACGGGCAGGCCACGACGGTGGCGGATGCCCTGGTAGCAACCGATTTCAATCTTGCGACGGATGTCAGCCTGAACCTGGCGGCGGAGGTCACCCTCGACCTTCCAGGTAGCTTCGATGACGTCACGCAGCGCCGACAGCTGATCATCGTCGAGGTTGTCGGTGCGCAGGTCAGGAGAAATGCCGGTCTTTTCCAGCAGCTCCTTGGCACGGGCAGGCCCGATGCCGTAGATGTAGGTGAGAGCAACCTCCATGCGCTTGTTGCGCGGGAGGTCAACACCAGCTAGACGTGCCATATGGCTAGTCCTTTCGGGTTGTTACGATGGTTTTCTCCTCATCCGTCCCCCGCCACGCATACGCTTCGCCCCGGGCCGTGCCGGGGAACTGTGGGCATGCTTAGCAGCGTGGGCTCAGGCCATCGCAGCCTGAGGTAGAAAGGGACGCATCAAGTGCGTCCCGTGGGTGAGGAGGCTTACTGTCTTTACTTGTAGCGGTAGACGATGCGTCCGCGGGTTAGGTCATAAGGAGACAGCTCCACGACAACGCGATCCTCCGGGAGGATGCGGATGTAGTGCTGACGCATCTTGCCCGAAATGTGGGCAAGTACCTTATGCCCGTTGTCGAGCTCGACGCGGAACATTGCGTTGGGCAGGGGTTCGACGATGCGACCCTCAACCTCGATTGCGCCTTCCTTAGCCATAACCTCTACTTTTCTGGTGGGGTTCTTCGCGCCGCGCTGGGCGACGCCCCCACCTGCATGTTTGGTGTCTACTGCCTGGTGTCCTCCACAACCACTTCGGCTGCGTACAGACACCAGCTCTAAAGCATACGCTGCGCGGAGTCGTTTTCCAAATACGGTAAGTGCAGGATAAGAGCACTTCGCTACCAGACACACCGAAACACATACACATTTGGGCAATGCCGAAAACGTGAAAGCCTCCCGCACCGTAAGGAGCGGGAGGCTGTTGGTGTGTAGCGGTGACGCACTCACCGCTACGGGTTAGTAGATGAAGACCTTGGAACCCATCGGCACATCATTCCAGTAGCGCACAGCATCCTGGTGGGTCAGGCGTACGCAGCCATTGGACTGGTATGCCGGGGAACCCTCATGGAAAGCATGGCCGTTGTTGGTGAAGTACATGGCGTAGGGCATCGGAGCGTTGCCAAACTCCCAAGAAATCTCGTCTTTGATCTTGCGGTTGATGTAGAACGTACCGGCCGGGGTCTCCTGGCCCGGCATACCGGTGGACATGCCCTGAGCAACATAGGTCACGTTGCCGTTGCCATCCTGCAGCCACGAGCGGCGGCCATCACGATCCACGCAGATACGGGCATCCGCGGGGCACGGGCCAACATCGAAGCGCTGAGCCTGGCGCTCAGCCTCGGCCTTGCGGGCAGCCTCCTCAGCGGCAGCCTTCTCGCGTGCAACCTGCTCAGCGTGAGCGCGCTCTGCAGCTTCGCGAGCCGCACGAATCTCGGCGTTCTTCTGCTCAATGAGGCCTGGGAAGACCAGTTCAATGGCACCGTCGATGACAGGACGCAGGGCATCAGCGGCCTGCGGGTTAACGTTCTGCAGCGTCTCCAGCATCTGGTTGCGGCTGTTCCACGCGTTCTCACGGGTCTGGCCGGCGAACTCATCAATCTGGGATTGGACGTCGGAGGACAGGGAATCAATCGAAGGGACCGTCTGCGCGTTTGCGGCGGGGGCAACCGAGAGAGTGGCGGCTACCAAGCCGATTGCGGTGGCGCGACGTAGGGAACGAGCACCAACAAAGGAGCGAATCTTAGACATGTGGAGAAGTATAAACCTTCCTCCACCGATTTCCCACCTGAGTGTCGCGTTTTAGTAACGCTGCGTCAGGATTCGAGGACCATTCTCCGTTGCCGCCACGGTGTGTTCCCAGTGGGCAGCTAGCGATCCGTCGAGGGTGACGACGGTCCAATCATCGTCGAGAACCGCGTTGTCTTCCGTGCCCAGCGCCAGCATAGGTTCAATGGCCAAGACGGAGCCCTCCTGGATGATGGGACCGCGCCCTGCCTTACCTTCATTGGCTAGGTAGGGGTCTTCATGCATTTCGTGGCCGATACCGTGGCCGCCGTAGCCGTCAACAATAAACAGGTCCACGCCGAACTTATCCTCGGCGCGGTAGGTGGCCTGCTCGAGGGCGGCGGAGACGTCGGTAAGCCGGTTACCGGGGACCATGGCTTTAAGGCCTTCGTGGAGGACCCATTCGGTGGCGTTACTCAGCGCCTGCGCCTCAGAGCTGAGCTTGCCGACGCCAAACGTCCACGCGCTATCCCCCACCCAGCCGTCGAGCGTGGCGCCACAGTCGATAGAGACAAGGTCCCCTTCAGCGAGGACAATCTCCTTGCTGGGTATGCCATGGACAATGACGTCGTTCACTGACGCACAGATGGACCCCGGAAAACCGCCGTAGCCCTTGAAGGTGGGCACGGCACCGGCATCTCGAATGGTCTGCTCGGCTACGTGGTCGAGCTCGAGCGTGCTCACGCCAACTGCAGCGGCGGCACGCACCGCCTGCAGGGCGCGGCCGACGATTTCGCCAGCCGCCTGCATGGCATCAAGCTCGCCCGGGGTGCGGGCCGGAATGGTTTTAGTGCGTCGACGAAAAGCCATAGCTAAAGAACGGACTACTTGCCCATTGCCTTCAGGGTGCGCTCGTTGATTTCCTCAACGGTTCCTTCAGCCTTGATGGAGATGATGGCATCGCCATAGTGCTCGATGAGCGGGAAGGTCTCTTCGCGGTAGACGCCCAGGCGGGTGCGGATGGTCTCCTCGGTGTCGTCCGCGCGGCCGCGGGCGAGCATGCGCTCGACCACGACGTCCTCGGATACCTCAAAGTTCAGCACGCCGTCGAGCTTCAGGCCCTTGTCGGAGAGGAGCTTCTCAAGAATATCGGCCTGCTCCACGGTGCGGGGGAAGCCGTCGAGAAGGAAGCCATCCTTGGCGTCATCCTGGTTGAGGCGATCCTCCACCATGCGGGCGGTGACATCAGTCGGCACCAGCTTGCCGGCGTCGATGTAGGACTTAGCCTCTACGCCGAGCGGGGTGCCCTCACCAATGTTGGCGCGGAAGAGGTCACCGGTGGAGATGTGCGGAACGCCGAGCTTTTCGCTGAGGAGGGCGGCTTGGGTGCCCTTGCCGGCACCGGGAGGGCCAAGGAGTACGTAACGCATTACTTAAGCAGTCCTTCGTAGTTGGATTGTAGGAGCTGGGACTCGATTTGCTTGACCGTGGTCAGGGCCACCGAGACCATAATGAGGATGGCAGTACCGCCGAAGGCGGAAGTGCCGCTGGCACCTGCGCGGCCCACGCCGAGGTCCAGAAGGATATTCGGCAGAACAGCGATGAGCGCCAGGTAGATCGAACCGACGAACAGAAGGCGGTTCATGACGAATCCCAGGTATTCGGCGGTCGGCCGACCCGGGCGGATACCCGGGATAAATCCACCATACTTCTTCATGTTCTCCGCCTGTTCAGCAGGGTCATACTGAACCGAGACATAGAAGTAGGAGAAGAAGATGGTGAGGACGAAGTAGAGGACGATGTACTGCCAGGAGCTCGGAGCCTGCAGGTGCGCAATCACATTGCGCTGCCACCAGTTATCGGACACGCCCGGGGAGCCGGAGTTGACGATCTGGGTGATAAGCACCGGCATGTAGATCAGCGAGGAAGCGAAGATAACCGGGATAACGCCGGCCTGGTTGACCTTGAGCGGCAGGTAGGTCGACGAACCACCGTACTGGCGACGGCCAACCATACGCTTTGCGTACTGCACCGGAATGCGGCGCTGCCCCTGTTCGATGAAGGTGATGCCCACGACGAGGACGATGAGGCCGGCGACCACCATGGCGAAGACGAGGCCACCGTTGTTCTGCATGATGCTGACACCATCGGTGGGAAGGCGGGTAGCAATACCGGCGAAAATCATCAGCGACATACCGTTACCAATGCCCTTCTCCGTAATCAGCTCACCCATCCACATCACGAGGATGGCGCCGGAGGTCATGGTGATAACGAGCACGACGAGGGTGAAGAAGTTACGGTCCTCCGCCAGGACGCGTACGCCTTGCCCCAAGAGTTGCTCGCGGTCCGCCAGGGCCACAATGCCCGAAGACTGCAGAAGCGCCAGCGCCAGGGTGAGGTAGCGCGTGTACTGCGTCATCTTGGCCTGACCGGACTGCCCCTCCTTCTTCAACTGCTCGAAGTGAGGAATCACCACGGTGAGCAGCTGCACGATAATCGACGCCGTAATGTACGGCATGATGCCGATGGCGAAGATCGACAGCTGCAGCAGCGCGCCACCGGAGAACAGGTTGATCACCGAGTAGAGGTTGCCGGATTCCTCCGTGAGGTCACGAAGGCGGCCGGCGATGGTGGCGTAATCAACGCCCGGCGACGGGATCTGCGCGCCAACGCGGTAGAGGATAATCAACACGAGCGTGAAGATGATCTTCTTACGCAGGTCGGCATCTTTAAAAGCCTGCAAAATGGCGGACACTACTTAATCCTCCTGGCCTACCGCGCTTGTTGTGCGGTTCGAATTCGCCGCGCACGGGGGTGGATCTCATCTGTTCCCAAAAGCTAAGAGCCCTCTTAAGGCATCTCATAGGAACGGTTGAACACTTTTGACCCCATTACCCTACCAGCCTTGGCCACTTTCGCCACATTAACCCCGCACATGGCCGCCCGGAGGTCCCCTTTTTGGTTTCTCCCTTAGCGCTATCCCCGGATTGGGCCTACCATTGCCTGTGTTGTCTGAAGGCAATGTCCTTACAAGATTTCTACGTCTTTTCGACCTCCCCCGCGACGCCCGGGGCGTCTCGGAGTATGGCCGTTCTTTTTCTGCCAGCCAATGAACCGAAAGAAGTATGTAGTTTTATGAGTAAGCGATTCTCCCCAATGACCGTGGCCGAGATTATCGATACCTTCGTCCCCAGCCCCAACCCCTTCCGCTGGGAGGCTTTCGATGGTTCCGCCACCGGCCCAACCGATGCGCAGTTTACCGTCAAGATCAACAACCTCCAGGGCTTGGCCTATATCGCTACTCACCCAGGGGATGTAGGATTTGCCCGCGCTTATGTCACCGACGGCATCACTGTCGAGGGAGAGCACCCGGCGCATCCCTACGGCATCTTCGATGCGCTGCACGCCATGTATGACAAGTTCACCCGCCCGGACACGAAGACCTTGGCCAGGGTGGCACGCTCCCTGGCCTCGATGGGAGCTTTCCAGATCCAGCCGGTCCCGGAAGTCGAGCGCGCCTCGTGGCTGCGCCGCAAGCTGCACGAAGGATTGTCCAAGCACTCCAAGGAGCGCGACGCAGAAGTCATTTCCGATCACTACGACGTAGGCAATGACTTCTACGAGCTCTTCCTCGGTGACTCGATGACGTATACCTGCGCCTACTACCCCTCCCCCGACGCCACTCTGGATGAAGCTCAGGAAAACAAGTATCGCCTCATCTTTGACAAGTTGCGCCTCAAGAAGGGCGACCGCCACCTCGACGTCGGCTGCGGCTGGGGCGGCATGGTGCGCTACGCCGCCAAGCGCGGCGTGAAGTCCCTCGGCGTGACCCTTTCCAAGGAACAGGCTGAGTGGGGCCAGGCCAAGATCAAGGAGGAGGGTCTCGAGGACCTCGCGGAAATCCGCTTCCTGGACTATCGCGACGTCACCGAGGAAGGCTTCGACGCCATCTCCGCCATCGGGCTACTCGAGCACATTGGCGTCAAGAACTACCCGGACTTCTTTAGCTTCCTCAACGGCAAACTTAAGCCGGGCGGATTGATGCTCAACCACTGCATCACCTACCCGGATAATCACAAGACCCCGAAGGGCGGCTTCATCGACCGCTATATCTTCCCCGACGGTGAGCTCTCCGGCTCCGGCACCATCACGAAGTGCATGCAGGACGCCGGCTTCGAAGTTGTCCACACGGAATCCCTGCGCTTCGACTACATGCGCACTCTGCACGATTGGTGCGAGAACCTTAAAGAGACGTGGGAGGAGGCCTGCTCTCTGGTGGGCCTGCCCACCGCGCGCCTGTGGGCCATCTATATGGCCGGCTCTGAGTGGGGCTTCGAGCACAACATCATCAACCTGTACCACTTCTTGGGAGTCAAGCTGGGTGAGGCCGGTTCTCGTTCCGGCGTGCCCGAGCGCCGCTGGTGGGAAGATTCGCGCTTCTAAAGACTTAAAGGAATTCTATGTTGACTGATCTCATTCGCAATCACCGTAGCGTCGACGCCGTGGAGATTCCGCCGGTGGGTTGGAAGGCGCATGAGGAGGGCGTCGATAAGCTCCTGCGTAGCTTCCGCGCGGTGCCGAAGGACAAGCGCGTACGTCTAGCGAAGAAAACCTCGAATCTTTTCCGCGGGCGCAGCGGGCAGCAGGTGGGGCTCGACGTGTCCGGCCTGGGTGGGGTCATTGAGGTCGATCCGATTGCGCAGACCGCCGAGGTTCAGGGCATGTGCACCTACGAGGACCTTGTGGACGCCACCTTGCCGCACGGTCTTATGCCCTTCGTGGTGCCGCAGCTCAAGACCATTACGCTCGGCGGCGCGGTGACGGGCATGGGCGTGGAGTCCACGAGCTTCCGCGATGGATTGCCGCACGAATCCGTGTTGGAGATGGACATCCTCACCGGTACTGGCGAGATTCTCACGTGCTCGCGCGAGGAGAATGTCGATCTCTTCCGTCTCTTCCCCAACTCCTATGGCTCCTTGGGCTATGCGGTGCGCCTCAAGATTGAGCTGCGCGCGGTGAAGCCTTACGTGGAGCTGCGGGAGGTGCGTTTCCACGACTTTGAGTCCTTGGCACGCACGCTTGACGATGTCTCCCGCACCCACTCCTATGACGGCGTCGATGTCCACGGCCTAGATGGCGTGGTCTTCTCCCCGGAGGAATCCTACCTTGTCATGGCCCGTTTCACGGAGGAGGAGGGGCCAACCTCGGACTATACGCGGGAGAAGATTTTCTATCGCAGTCTCCAGCACGCCCGGGGTATTCGCCGCGACCGCCTCACGGTGCGCGATTACATCTGGCGCTGGGACACTGACTGGTTCTGGTGCTCGCGAGCCTTTGGCGCGCAGAATCCGCGGGTGCGCAAGGTGTGGCCGCGACAGCTGCGGCGCAGTTCCTTCTACTGGAAGCTCGTGCGCCTGGACCGGAAATACGAGCTGGAGTACAACTTCATCAAGAAGCCAAAGGGCCTGCCGCGGGGTGAGCGCGTGGTGCAGGACATCGAGGTCACCCCGGAGAACTTGCCGGAGTTCTTGGACTGGTTCTTTACCGCCTCAGATATACAACCGGTGTGGCTGTGCCCGATTCGGCTTCGCGAGGGCGTCGAAGAGCTCGTCGGAACCGGCTCTCTCGCGGCTGACTCCCCCGCCCCGTGGCCGCTGTATCCTCTGCGCCCGGACCAAACCTGGGTCAACGTGGGCTTCTGGTCAGGCGTGGAGGGCAATCACGTCGACCCCTCCGCCCCGGGCAACGGCGCCTTCAACCGCGTCATCGAGGCTAAAGTCAGCGAGCTCGGCGGGCATAAGTCGCTGTACTCAGAAGCCTTCTACTCCCCCGAAGAATTTGCCGAGCTCTACGGCGGTGACCTGCCGGAGCGCATTAAAGCGCTCACCGACCCGGACAGCCGCTTCCCCGGCCTCTATGAAAAGACGGTCAACGACGCCTAACGCGCTGCCTTCCTAGGCAACTGCATCGACGCGATCAAAACCGTTGGTGGCCAGGGCCTTCATCACGCGGTCCACGGCTGCCTGGTCGGTATCCGGGTTGTAGGTTTCCAGGAAGACGATGTGCGCGGTGTCATTGCCTTCAAAGCGGATGGTCATGAAGTCGTGCCCCAGCTCCTGGGTGGCAAGGGCCAGCTCGCGCTGCACCGCCAGCTCGCCGCTGGGCAGGTTTTCCGTGCTGGTGGCGGACTCTGGCTGGGAGAGCATCTCCTGTGCATCGACGGGACCAGTAACGCCAGCCAGGGGCAGAAGTGCGGCGATGGCGGTTGCCACGATGGAAGATACGGACGACATAACACTCTCCTTAACGCTTACTAAGATTTAACCAAGGGTTATACTACTCTTCTTAGCTCCGCGCGCACAATAGGCATGAAAAGTCCCCCTGCCCCGCACGAATGCGGTGGACAGGGGGAAGAAATCTACTGAGTAGAGATTTACTTGGTGGTGGCGGTGCCGCCAGCAGCCTCGATCTTCTCAACAGCAGACTTGGAGAACTTGTCAGCGGTGACGTTCAACTTAACGTTGATGTCGCCGTTGCCCAGAACCTTGACCGGCTGGTTCTTGCGAACCAAGCCAGCAGCGACGATGTCCGCTACGGTGACGTCGCCACCCTGAGCGAAAGCCTCTGCGAGGTCAGCAACGTTGACTACCTGGTACTCAACGTGGTTCGGGTTCTTGAAGCCCTTGAGCTTCGGCAGACGCATGTGGATCGGCATCTGGCCACCCTCGAAAGCAGCGGAAACCTGCTTGCGAGCACCGGTGCCCTTGGTACCGCGACCAGCGGTCTTACCCTTGGATGCCTCACCGCGGCCGACGCGGGTTTTGGGCTTATTGGAGCCTGCGGACGGGCGCAGGTCGTGGAGCTTGATGATATCAGCCATGGTTTACTCCCCTGCCACTTCTTCGACGGTGACCAGGTGACGCACCTTGTGAACCATGCCGCGAATAATCGGGGTGTCCTGCTTTACAACAGAGTGTCCGATGCGCTTGAGACCAAGGGCCTCAATGTTGGCGCGGTGGTTCGGCTTGGTGCCCACAAGGCCCTTTACCTGAGTAATCTTCAGAGCCATTGCTTATGCCTCCTGACCTGCGCGCTTGCGCAGCATCTGGGCCGGTGCGACCTCCTCGAGGGACTTGCCGCGGCGTGCAGCAACTTCCTCCGGGCGAACCAGCTGCTTGAGGCCGTCCACGGTAGCGCGGACGACGTTGAGAGCGTTGTCGGAGCCCAGGGACTTCGACAAAATGTCCTGCACACCGGCGCACTCAAGCACCGGACGAGCAGCACCGCCGGCGATGACACCGGTACCCGGAGCGGCCGGCTTCATCATGACGATGCCAGCTGCGTCGCGACCCTCAACCGGGTGGGTAATGGTGCCGGCAATCATCGGGACGCGGAAGAAGTTCTTGCGAGCCTCTTCTGCACCCTTCTGGATTGCGGCCGGGACTTCCTTGGCCTTGCCGTAGCCGACGCCAACCATGCCCTGGCCGTCGCCAACGACGACGAGAGCGGTGAAGGACATGTTGCGGCCACCCTTAACGGTCTTGGAGACGCGGTTGATGGTCACAACGCGCTCGATGTACTTATCGCGCTCGTTGTCCTGGTGGTTGCGGCGGTCGTTACGACGGCCGTTGTTGCGACCCTTGCGGTCGTTGTTGTTCTCGGCGGAGCGTCCGCCGTCACGCTGTTCACGGTCCGACATTAGGCGTTCCTTCCGTTGATGTTTCCGTATGCCTTAATCATTAGAACTGCAGACCACCTTCACGAGCAGCTTCGGCCAGCGCAGCAACGCGGCCGTGGTACTTGTAGCCTGCACGGTCGAAGACGACCTTCTCGATGCCAGCGGCCTTGGCGCGCTCAGCGATGAGCTGGCCTACCTTGGCAGCCTTGGCCTTCTTATCGCCCTCGAGTGCACGCACGTCGGCTTCCATGGAGGAAGCAGCGGCCAGGGTGTGGCCGGCCAGGTCGTCGATGACCTGAACGTGCATGTGGCGGGAGGAGCGGTGAACGACCAGACGCGGTGCCTCAGGGGTGCCGCGGAGGGTCTTACGGATGCGGAAGTGGCGGCGCGCGCGTGCTTCACGACGACGCGAGGAAATGTCCTTGCCAACCGGGGTGCGCTTTGCGTTTTCAGTGTTAGCCATTGCTTACTTACCCGTCTTTCCGACCTTGCGGCGGATCTGCTCGCCGTCGTAGCGAATACCCTTGCCCTTGTAAGGATCGTCCTTACGCAGGCGGCGGATGTACGCGGCGACCTGTCCAACCAGTTGCTTGTCAATACCAGATACGGAGAGCTTGGTTGCGCCATCCACAGCGAAGGTGATGCCCTCCGGAGCCTTGATGAGGATCGGGTGGGAGTAGCCCAGAGAGAACTCCAGGTCCTTACCCTTCTGCTGGACGCGGTAACCAACACCGAAGATTTCCATCTTCTTGGTGTAGCCCTCGGTCACGCCAACGACGGCGTTGTTGACCAGGGAGCGGGCCAGACCGTGCAGTGCGCGGTTCTTGCGGTCGTCGTCCGGACGGGAGACCTTGATCTCATCGTCCTCGACGGCTGCGGTGATCGGCTCCGGCAGCTCAACCTCGAGGGAGCCCTTGGACCCCTTCACGTTGACAACCTGGCCATTGATGGTGATGTCGACGCCCTTCGGGACGGCGATAGGTGCTAGACCGATACGAGACATGTGTCAATCCTCCCTTACCAGACGTAGGCGAGAACTTCTCCGCCTACACCCTTCTCCTGAGCCTGACGGTCGGTAAGCAGACCCTGAGACGTGGAAATGATGGCCACGCCCAGGCCGCCCAGAACCTGCGGCAGTTCGGTGGACTTTGCGTACACACGCAGACCCGGCTTAGACACGCGACGCAGACCCGAGAGGGAACGCTCACGATTGTTGTACTTAAGCTCGAGGGACAGCTCGCGGCCCTCGACGGAGTAGTCAGCGATGTAGCCTTCCTGCTTCAAGATCTCGGCGATGTTCGCCTTGAGCTTGGAGGTCGGCATCGACACGGAATCGTGGTGCGCATTGGATGCATTGCGCACGCGCGACAACATGTCGGCAATAGGATCAGTCATAGTCATATGAGTGACCTGTAACCTTTCTCGTTGCGGTTCCCTTAAAGCTCACCAAAGCGTTTTCCGTGTGATTTCGGGCTACTCACGCTCCCCGCGGTCAATACCGCGAGGCGCTCGCCACCCTTTGATACAGACAACGGTCCGCTGTCTACGGCGAGGGGCCTACAACAAAGTAGATGTGTTCAATTCTTCCGGCTTGGCACATTTGCGCACCTCCAGCGCCATTTTTGCGGCGCGGAGGAGGAAAAATGCAAGTCCGTCGGCTTACTTTACCCGCTGACATGCTGTTTTCCAAAACGCGTTAGCATGGGAAGTCATGAGTGAAGAACAAGACCCCATCCGCACGGCACACCAGTGGCTTGAGGAGGCTGCCGAGCTTGTCGGCGTCTCCCCGGCCGACGCCACCGCCTTGGTTAGAGAACTCCTCGATCTGACTAAGGACGTCGCGCATACCCAATCGCGCCCCGCTGCCCCACTGACGGCGTACCTGGTCGGTTTGGCCTCGAAGGACGTCGACGAGGCCCGCACCCACATCGCCACACTCAAGGAGGCCCTCAACCGATGAGCGGGCGCGTCAACGCCACCTTCGCCGTGACCAAGGTGCGCCTCGATGAGCACGGAGAGGTCATCCAGGTCGATACCCGCGGCGATACCGTCGCCGGCGAAGAGCCTTTGGAGATCCGCGTGGGCGGACAAACGCTGACCACGACGATGCGCACGCCTGGCCACGATGTCGAGCTGGCCCACGGTTTTCTTCATTCCGAGGGCCACATCGAGAAGGCCAGCGATGTCACCGAGGCGCGCTACTGCGCCGGTGCCTCAGTGGACGGGCGCAACCCCTATAACCTGCTCGACGTTGAGCTAGCCAACCCCCACGCGATCAGCCTCGCCGATCTCCGCCTGACGACAACCACGTCTGCGTGCGGAGTGTGCGGCACCTCCTCTATCGAGGCGCTGATGATGCAGTCGCGATACTCAATCCCACAGGTGCCGGTGGATCCGGGGATCGTCGCCAAGCTGCCCGGCGCCTTGAAAGCGGAACAGAAGCAGTTCCGCAAAACCGGCGGCATCCACGCCGCGGGCGCCTTCACGCTCGAGGGAGAACCCGTCGTCGTCCGCGAGGACGTGGGCCGACACAACGCTGCCGATAAGGTCATCGGCCACCTACTGATGGAAGGAATGCTGCCCGCCAGCGACCTCATCCTGGTGATGAGCTCGCGCGCCAGCTTCGAGCTGGTCAACAAGGCTGCTATGGCCGGCTTCGGCATGCTCGTTGCGGTCTCCGCGGCCTCCTCGCTGGCGGTGGAAACCGCCCGGGAAACCGGCATGGCGCTCGTGGGCTTTGCCCGCGGCGACCGCTTCAACCTCTACTCGGGCGAACTTAGTCGCGGTACGCCTCCGGGCCAGAGTTAAGCCAGGCGTACACGCCGCCAATAAGGAAGCCGCCGCCGATGAGGTTTCCCACCCACACGATGGACCAGTTGGCCAACACCGCGCCGAGGGTGAAGCCCTCAGGCAGCGGGCTGGCGCAGAAGAAGGTCAGGGTCATCAGGCAGAAGTTGGCGATAACGTGCTCCAGGCCCAGGCCCACGAAGCAGGCGATGATCGGCACGATGACGAAGAACTTGGACACCACGTCCTTGGCAAAGACCGCGCCGACGATAGCCATGTTGACCACGAAGTTCGCCAGCATGGCCTCCACCAACAATCCGCCTGGGCCCTTGGTCAGCTTGCCCATCGAGAGGTTGGCAATGAGATGGTTGGGGTCGATTCCGCCCAGCTTGGCCGACATTCCCATGGCTGCAGCAAAGAGGGCGGCACCGACTAGGTTAAACAGCGTCGTGACCACCAGCAGCCACAGGCCCTTGCCCCAGCCCACCTGTTTAGTTACGGCGCCATAGACCATGTACATCATGTTGCCGGTGGCCAGCTCCGCGCCGAGAAGGACGATGGCAAACAGGCCCAAGCCGAACAGGCAGGCAAACACCAGCGAGCCCATGCCTTCCACATGCTTCTCGACGCCCATCCCCATCACCGCAGCAAACGCCGTACCGATGGCGAGGTACACACCCGCCAGGGTGGAGCGCACGGCAAACCGGCCAAAGGACTCGTCGAGCAACGCAACCTTTTTCTTTACCGCGGCTGCCGAAGCATCATTCAGGGACATTTCTTACCTCACTGGGGGACGCAGACTTCTCAGACGCTCGTAGTGTACTCCCCCGCGCTCAGGGTGACGAAACTCACCAGTGGCGCAGACACAAAAATTCCCCCGGAGCTCCTTCACGGAGTGCCGGGGGAATGATTCAAGCGCTACTTTACTTGAACGGGAAGCCGAGCTCGCGCAGGAGCTTGCGGCCCTCCTCGTCGTTGGTAGCGGTGGTCACGACGGTGATGTCCATACCGCGCGGGCGGTCCACCTTGTCGATGTCGATCTCGTAGAACATGGTCTGCTCGGTGAGACCGAAGGTGTAGTTGCCGTGGCCGTCGAACTGCTGGTCGGAGAGACCGCGGAAGTCGCGAATACGCGGCAGCGCGATGGTCAGCAGGCGGTCCAGGAACTCCCACATGCGGTCGCCGCGCAGGGTAACGCGTGCGCCGATGGGCATGCCCTCACGGAGCTTGAAGTTTGCGATGGACTTCTTAGCGCGACGCACCTGCGGCTTCTGGCCGGTGATAGCGGTAAGGTCCTCGAGAGCACCGTTGATCATCTTGGAGTCGCGGGCAGCGTCGCCCACACCCATGTTGACAACGACCTTGGTGACGCCCGGAATCTGCATCACGTTGTCGTACTTGAACTCGTCGTTCAGAGTCTTCTTGATTTCCTCGCGGTAGCGGGTCTTCAGACGCGGAGTGTAGTTCTCGCTCATGTTAGATGTCCTTCCCGTTGCTACGTGCGATGCGGACCTTCTTGCCGTTTTCGTCGAAACGGTAGCCCACGCGGGTCGGGTTGCCCTCGGAGTCAACGATCGCAACGTTGGACACGTGGATCGGAGCTTCCTGGGTAACGATTCCGCCGGACTCGGCGCCACGCTCGGTAGCGGAGTTAGCAACGTGCTTCTTGACGCGGTTGACGCCCTCAACGAGGACCTTGTCGCGCTTCGGGTATGCCTCGATGACCTTGCCCTTCGCGCCCTTGTCTGGGCCCGAAATGACGATCACCATATCGCCCTTATGAATCTTCATAAGATTAGATCACCTCCGGTGCGAGAGAAACGATCTTCATGAAGCGCTTGTCACGAAGTTCGCGAGCAACCGGGCCGAAGATGCGGGTACCGCGCGGCTCATTGTCGCCCTTGAGAATAACTGCGGCGTTTTCATCGAATGCGATGTAGGAGCCGTCCGGGCGACGGGTCTCCTTCTTGGCACGGACGATGACGGCCTTGACGACATCGCCTTCCTTCACGTTGCCACCCGGGGTGGCTTCCTTGACAGTGGCAACGACAACGTCACCAATGCCAGCGAAACGTCGAACGGAGCCGCCGAGAACGCGGATGACGAGGAGCTCTCGTGCACCGGAGTTGTCGGCGACGCGCAGACGCGATTCTTGCTGAATCACTATGGGTCTCCTGACCTGGATTAACGTGCGTCAAGATTTCCGTCCTTGACACACCTGGTCTACTTGCTTGCGTGGCATAGGCTGTGCGACGAACGCGCTGTTCACAGCGGTCGAAGGGTCTCGGTGTGGCGATTCGGAAACGCATCGCGCTGCACCGACCGACCATATGCAACCCATACATTCAAGCACGTCCCCCACTGTTTCTCCAAATCGCACACCCCACCACGTCCCGCCCCACAGCACACTCTCGAATGCATGGCCGGCCCCTACGCGCCACGCCCTCCCCCACCTGCCCTCACCCCACAGTGCAAATGTGCAGACCCGGAAGTGCATAGGTGCAGGTGGGCGTCGTCAAGCGCTCGCGCAGTGCTTGGCGACGACCAGCGTGTCTGTACTTCCAGGTCTGCACTTATGGAATCGGCGGGCGGAGGCCCTAAGCCTTCTCCGCCGAAGCGGCGGTGGTTGCAGCCGCGGGTTGCGGCTTCGGGTCCACGGTGAGCAGTGCATCGCCGAAGGCGATTTCCGCGCCGGTGGCATAGGCCGGGAGGACCGGGCCGGTCTTCTTCGAGTTGGAGACAACGACCGGCGTGGTCACCGGGTAGTCGGCCGCCTTGATGGCCGCGATGTCGAACTCGCAGAGGAGGTCGCCGGCCTTGACCTCATCGCCCTTGGAGACGTGCGAGGTAAAGTGCTCGCCCTTCAGGTTCACGGTGTCGAAACCGATGTGCATGAGGATGTCCACGTTGTTGCCGTCGGCATCTTTTCCGCGCACGGCATAGGCGTGCTTGGAGGGGAAGGTGACGGTGATCTTGCCATCAATCGGGGAGACGAGGCGCCCCTCGCTCGGCTCGATGGCCGCGCCCGCGCCCAGCTTGCCGGCGGCAAACATCGGATCCGAAACCGATTCCAACGCGATGGCCTTTCCGGCCAGCGGGGAGGCCACGCAGTAGGCATTCGGATCAGCGGTGGCGGCAGGAACCGCCCCGCCCACGTCGGCGCTGGCGGTACCGACCTCATCGGGG
Source organism: Corynebacterium hesseae (assembly GCF_037850265.1). Lineage (NCBI taxonomy): Bacteria > Bacillati > Actinomycetota > Actinomycetes > Mycobacteriales > Corynebacteriaceae > Corynebacterium > Corynebacterium hesseae. Next base: position 410,726 of record NZ_CP137211.1, on the reverse strand, counting down.
TCGATGGAGCCGTTCTTAGAGATGAGGTAGCGGCCATATACAAAGGCCACGCCGAAGGAGAGGATGAGGGAGACGAAGGCGCAGATGAAGAACTGCGTGTAGTCCTCCGGACGCATTGAAACGAAGCCGATGAAGCCGGCGGCGCCGAGGGCGGTAGCTTTAACGTCGAGAAGCGCGATGAGCGTCGAGGCCACTGCGGACGCGCCCATGCCGATGTAGAACGGCCAGCGCAGGCGGAGGTTCACACCGAAGATGGCGGGCTCGGTAATGCCGAAGAGCGCGGAAACACCCGAGGCGCCCGACAGGCCCTTGAGCTTCTCGGACTTGGTCAGGAAGTAGACCGCCAAGGCCACGCCACCCTGGGCAATGTTGGCCATGGAGGCCACCGCGAAGATGAAGGAACCGCCCTCGTTCCACAGCATCGTCTCAATCGGCGGGAAGGACTGATGGAGGCCGGTGATAACGATCGGCGAGTAGAACAAACCGAAGATGAAGCCGCCCACCGGGCCGGCGAAGGTGTAAAGGTCGTTGAGCCCAGCGCCGAGCATGTCGCCCGCCGTGCGCAGAATAGGACCAACCGCGATGAAGGTGATAAAGCCCGTCACCAGCAACGTGAGCAGCGGGGTGAGCATGAAGTCCACGGTGCCCTTGAGGTGCTTGTGCAGGAATTTCTCAATCGTGGCCAGAATCCACGCGATGACCAGGATCGGCAGGATGGAACCCTGGTAGCCCGCCTGAGCAACATCGAGGCCGAAGATGTTCCAATAGGACATCTCCCCCGCCTCGATGGTCGCGGCCACCTGATAACCGTTCACCAGGTCCGGCATCACCATGGCCATGGCCATGCCCGCACCGAGGAACTCGTTGCCGCCGAAGCGCTTGGTGGCGGTGAAGCCCACCAGGATGGGCAGGAAGGCAAACGGCGCGGAAGCCAGGAGATTGATGAGCCCGGCGACATCCGCCATGGCCGGGAACATCTCGATGACGGATTGCTCGCCGAACAGCCCGTTGGCGGTCAGCACATTGTTGAGCGCCATGAGCAGACCGCCGCCGACCAGAATCGGGATGAGCGGCACGAAGATATCCGCGAGGACCTTCACCGCCCGAGAGAACCAATTGCCGGAGTCGGCGGCGATGTCCTTGAGCTTGTCAGTGGAAACCGCGATATCCTTCGAGGTCATCGCGTTGATCTGTTCGAAGACGATGTTGACATCGCCCGGGCCGACGATGACCTGGAACATGCCCCCGGCCTCAAAGATGCCCTTGAGGTCCGGATCGTTTTCTAGTGCGGCCGTATCGACCTTTTTACTGTCTTTCAGCACCATGCGCAGGCGGGTGGCGCAGTGCGCGAGCGCCACAATGTTGTCTTCGCCGCCGATTGCTTTGAGTGTTCGCGCCGCGACCTGTTTGTGATCCATACCGGCGTGCCTCCTCGGAGAGTGAGATGAATTAAATAGCGTCACCTCCCATTAGACACGTTACCCAACATAAAGCCAACCATTCGGGCGCAAATATAGGAAAATTCACACCCTACCGGGCTTCCCAGCCGCGCCAGCGAGCGTCACCGGCACAAAAGACTGCCGACGCCCCCGCAATCCGCCCATCACCCGCAAAGACCTCCACCGCGCAGCCATCAGCGATAAGCTCCAGTGTTCCTGCCGGACACGGCACGACGCGTTCATCTTCGCCAGACGTGAGCCGCAGCTCTCCCCCGCCGTAAGCTACGAGGAAGGCGGTGGCACCGGAGGCGTCGACAAGCGCATATGTGCCCTCCCCAGCCTGCAGTGTGGCCACCGAACCGAACCCCTCTCGCGCCGACTCCGTCGGCGCAGACCCTAGCGACCACAGCGGTGCCTGGCGCAACCAGCCATCCTCCAGCCAGACGCGCCGCGGAAGCGTCAGCGTGTGCACCCAGCCCTCGGCGACAGTCGGGGTGTCATCCTGCGCGGGCAGCCCCATCCAGCCCAGCATGATGGCCTCGCCGTCCCTCTCCACCAGCTGCGGCGCATAGAACTGGTGGCCATAGTCCAGCTCGCTGAAGCCGCGCTCGACGTAGAAAACCGTTCCCTCAAGACGGCCCACGAGGTAGCCGCACTGGTCGGAGGAGGCGTAGTGCGTGGCGCTACCACGCACGGGATCTAGACCTTGCGGGCAGATGACCAGGACGTCCTTGTCCTCCCCCGTGGCGCGGTCCGAAAGCGTGAGCAAATTCGGGCATTCCCACATGTAGCCGCCCGGCACCAGGTCGGGGCTCAGGCCCGGCTCAGCGCCCGAGGTGTCAAAGGTGAGCGCACCCTCAAAGGACCACTGCGCCAAGTCCGTGGAGCGATAGAGCACCACGTGCCCGGTTTCATCCTCCGCCTGGGCGCCGAGCACCATGCGCCAGCCGTCCTTGTCGCGGGTGATCTGGGGATCGCGGTAATGCCCGGTGAAACCTGCGGCGGGCCCGTCGATGAGCGGGTTCGCGGCGTCGTGCTCATAGAAGCCGCCTTCTGGACCGCCGGCATCGACCGCGCGGACGCGGTTCTGCGAGGGAATCCGCACGCCATCGCGCTTGAGGTTGCCGGTATAAAACAGCCAAACGTCCTCACCGTCGACCACCGCGCCACCGGAATAGCAGCCGTGGGCGTCGTGCTCGCGGATGGGATAGAGCGCGTCCGGGAAGTGCCGCCAGGGCTGTGGCTCGCTCAGGGAAGTCACGGCGTGCCCCCAGCCCGTCTGCTTCGGTGCGTGTGGGAAACAAGGGTCGTGCTGATAGTAAACGTGCAGGTTATCGCCATCAAGGAAGACCCCATTTGGATCGTTAAGGCGACCAGACGGCGGGGAGAGATGGAAGTGCGGACGGTAGTTCATGCTCCCGATAGTATGGGCTCTATGGACATTATGGTGTGTGGCGAAGGCCTCGTTGACCTCGTTCCGCGCGGACGCGGGGGGCTGGCAGATCTCACCCCGGCGTTGGGCGGCGGCCCCTTCAATGTGGCGGTCGCGGCGGGGCGTTTGGGCGCAAGCGTGGGTTTTCAATCGCGGCTTTCGCGGGATGCATTCGGGCAGGCGCTCATGGAGCGCCTACATAGAGAAGGAGTGGATACCTCGCTCGTGCAGCGCGGTGACGAGCCCACCACGCTGGCAGTCTGCAACATCGGGGAGGACGGCTCGGCCACCTACTCCTTCTATACGGAGGGCACGGCGGACCGGCTGGTGGAGCCTGTGCTTGCTGACGTCCCCTGGGCCTGCTTCGGCACCGTCTCCCTCGCCCTGGAGCCGGGCGCATCCCGCTATGCCGAGCTGCTCCAGGAGCTTGCGGCGCAGGGCACAAAGGTGGCCTTGGATCCCAACATCCGCCCCTTCTTCGCCACCCCGGCGCACCGCGAGTTTTTGTTGTCCTTGCTGCCGCACGTCACGCTGTTGAAGCTGAGCGAGGAGGAGGTTGAATTCCTCGGCGAGGACGCCCTTTCGCAGGCACCCGTGGTCGTGACCACGCGCGGTGCGGAAGGTCTGAGTGTGCGCACGGACTCGGTATCGCTGCAGGTCCCGCCGGTTACGGTGGAGGTGGCGGACACCATCGGCGCGGGCGACACGGTGATGGCTGCGCTCCTAAGCCAGTTGGTGGAGCGGGACATTAGCACCTTGGGCGTCGAGGAGTGGCAGGAGATCCTGCACTTTGCGGCGACGGCCGCGGCGATCACGGTTTCGTGTACGGGCGCGCAGCCGCCCACGCTTTCTGAGGTGGAGGAACTACTATGAGCTATCCCCTGCGCACGACCGGGCTCCACGGTCTGCTCTTTTTCGTGGTGACGGTGTCCTTCATTTTGCCCGTCGTCTTCGGCACGGGCGCGCTTCTGCCGGTGCCAGCTGCGGTGGTGCTGTCGGTGCTGTTGGGAGGTGCCACGCTTGTCGACGCCTCCTACCACGCCTTCTCCCCCACCCAGCGCCCCACCCGCGGGCTGCGGGCTATCTCCGCACTGGGTTCGATTGCGCTCATCGCGGGCTGGCTGGTTTGGCTCAAGGTCTTTCACACCGTCGACCTGGCCAGCGCCGCGCCCTACCGCATCGGCACGTTTCTTCTCGCGGTGGGCGCGGTGCTCAGCGTCTTTAGCATCGCTATCGCGCTCACGCACCGGCGGGTGCGCTAAAGAATATCTGCCGGTATGTAGGGCATGCGCAGCGTGCCCATCGGGACACTCACATCGCTTTGCCAGTATCCGCTCGTGGCATCGATCGGCAAGGTGACCTTCGTGCCTTCGTAGCCGTCCCACAAATCCCCATTGCCGACTATTCCGATACATTCCTGGTTTGCACGAACCTCGACCTCACCCGGCCTGCCGCTCATGCTGCCGCTCAACGTGGTGGGCGCGTCCAGGGCAAGGAACCATACCTCTTCCGATGCGTACTCCGGCAAGACAATGCCGGGCTCTCCACCGTCGAGGTCGCCTGCTTTTGCCTTGTGTACGGTACCCGACACAGTGGAGGGAACATCGGCAGGATTGCCCTCGCTGCGGACGCGATCCTTCCGGTACACGCACTTGTCAATGCCGCTGGCGGCGGAGGTGCCCGCGGCGTCTTTAGTTACGTCCTGTGTGTTGGGCGTCTTCGCGCCTTCAGCCGAGCCAGAATCAGCGGCGCCAGGTGTATAGCCGGCTGGCAGCGTCGGGTTCGGGCCGGCGGCATCGATGCTCGGTTGTGGCTGCGCGTCCGAATCCGGCTCGGCCTGCGTAGTTGAAACGTCGCCAGTGGATTCCACCGCCGGAGCATCGGCAGCAACCGGGGCAGGCTCCTCCGCGGCGCAACCAACGAGGGCTGCAACAGAGGAAGCGCAGACAAGGGTAAACAGAGAGCGAGAGAACGCGGACATAGAGAGTTTGGCCTTTCAGGAGATGAACGGCCTTACCCTAACACGTTTTCGCAGCTTAATACCCATAACTGGAGACCGTTCCCCTGGCAGGCTGTTGTCTCTGGCGTGCCGGACGCGGAAGCCAAGGGCGCATAAAAATGGCCCCCACGTTCACCGTGGGGGCCACTGATATCGAGGAGGGCTAGATTTTACTTAGCCTTCTCCACGATCTCGACGAGACGGAAGTGCTTGTCCTTGGACAGCGGGCGAGTCTCGGCGATGAGAACGCGGTCGCCGATGCCGGCGGTCTCGTTCTCGTCGTGCGCCTTAACCTTCTTGTTAGTGCGCATAATCTTGCCGTAGAGGGCGTGCTGCTTGCGGTCCTCGAGCTCGACAACGATGGTCTTATCCATCTTGTCAGAGACAACGATGCCGGTGCGGGTCTTGCGAGCGCCCTTTTCCTTCTTAGTGTTCACGTTTGCCTCACTCATGATTAAGCCTCAGCTCCCGGAGCAACGGACAGGCCCAGCTCGCGCTCGCGCAGAACGGTGTAGATGCGGGCGATGTCGCGCTTAACCGTGCCGATGCGGCGGTTGTTGGTCAGCTGGCCAGTGGCCTTCTGGAAACGAAGGTTGAAGAGCTCTTCCTTCGCATCCTTCAGACGGGTCTCCAGCTCAGCGTTGTCGAGCTCACGGAACTCGTGGGCGGGGGTACCGGTAGCCATTAGAACTGGTCCTCCTTCTTGATGATGCGGACCTTGCACGGAAGCTTCTGGCCAGCGCGGCGCAGGGCCTCGATGGCAACTTCGTCGTTCGGGTAGGTCATCTCGAAGAGGATGCGGCCCGGCTTAACGTTGGCAACCCACTTCTCGACGGGACCCTTACCGGAACCCATACGCACGCCGAGCGGCTTCTGGGTCAGGGGGCGGTCCGGGAAGATGTTGATCCACACCTTGCCACCGCGCTTGACGTGGCGGTTGATGGCAATACGTGCGGCCTCAATCTGGCGGTTGGTGATGTACGCCGGCTCGAGAGCCTGGATGGCGTAGTCACCGAAGTTGATGCGGTTACCGCCCTTGGACACACCCGAGCGGGTCGGGCGGTGCTGGCGACGGTACTTGACGCGCTTAGGAATCAGCATGGATTAGCCCTCCTGCTTCTGCTGTGCGCGCTGACGACGCTGGCCACCACGGCGCGAGCGACCGTTACGGTCACCGCGGCCACGGCCCTGCGCCGGAGCGTTCAGTTCGGACTCGCGCACGCCACCGACAACGTCACCCTTGTAGATCCACACCTTGATGCCGATGCGGCCGAAGGTGGTGTGGGCCTCTGCGGTGCCGTAGTCGATTTCGGCGCGAAGAGTGTGCAGCGGAACGCGACCCTCGTGGTAGCGCTCAACGCGAGACATTTCTGCACCGCCCAGGCGGCCGGACAGCAGAATCTTGATGCCCTTGACCTGCGGCTGGCGCATAGCGGACTGGATAGCCTTGCGCATTGCACGACGGAATGCGACACGGTTAACCAGCTGCTCCGCGATGGACTGCGCAACCAGGGTTGCGTTGGCGTCGACCTGCTTGACCTCGAGAATGTTGAGGGCAACCATCTTGCCGGTGAGCTTCTCCAGCTCGCGGCGGATGCGGTCAGCCTCAGCGCCGCGACGGCCAATCACGATGCCCGGGCGGGCGGTGTGAATGTCCACGCGGACGCGGTCGCGGGTGCGCTCGATGACGACGTCGGCAATGCCGGCGCGGTCGAGGCCCTTCTCCAAGTACTCGCGGATCTTGATGTCTTCGGCTACGTAGTTTGCGTAGTCCTTATCGGCGTACCAGTGGGTCTTCCAGTCGGAAGTGATGCCCAAACGTAGGCCGTGAGGATGGATCTTCTGGCCCATTACTTGGCCCCTTCCTTCTGGCTCTCGACAACCACGGTGATGTGGCTGGTGCGCTTACGAATCATGAATGCGCGGCCCTGTGCGCGCGGCTGGAAACGACGCATGGTCGGACCCTCGTTGGCGTATGCCTCGGAGATGACCAGGGTGCGCGGATCCAGGCCGAAGTTGTTCTCAGCGTTGGCAGCTGCGGATGCAACGACCTTGGCGACCGGCTCAGCGGCGCCCTGCGGAGCGTACTTCAGGATTGCAAGTGCCTCGGCTACGGACTTACCGCGGACCAAGTCGATGACGCGGCGTGCCTTCATCGGGGTAACGCGGACGTAGCGAGCCGTTGCGGATGCGGAGGTGATGGTGTCACTCATCGCTTATCGACGTCCCTTCTTGTCGTCCTTGACGTGACCCTTAAAGGTCTTGGTGGGTGCGAACTCACCGAGCTTGTGACCAACCATGGAGTCCTCGACGAACACCGGCACATGCTTGCGGCCGTCGTGGACGGCGAAGGTGTGACCGATGAAATCGGGCAGGATGGTGGAGCGGCGAGACCAGGTCTTGATGACCTGCTTGGTGCCGGCCTCGTTCTGAGCATCAACCTTGTTGAGGAGGTGCTCATCGACGAACGGGCCCTTCTTAAGGCTGCGTGGCATTGTTTACCTCCTCTTAGCGCTTCTTGTTCGGGCGACGACGGCGCACGATCATATTGTTCGAGTAACGGTTCGGGTTGCGGGTGCGGCCTTCCTTGTGGCCCCACGGCGACACCGGGTGGCGACCACCCGAGGTCTTACCCTCACCACCACCGTGTGGGTGGTCGACCGGGTTCATAACGACACCGCGGACGGTCGGGCGGACGCCCTTCCAGCGCATACGGCCGGCCTTGCCCCAGCGGATGTTCATCTGGTCAGCGTTGCCAACCTCACCGACGGTGGCGCGGCAACGGATGTCGACGCGACGGATCTCGGAGGACGGCATACGCAGGATGGCGTACTTGCCCTCCTTACCCAGCAGCTGGATGGAAGCACCAGCGGAGCGGGCCAGCTTAGCGCCAGCGCCCGGCTTGAGCTCCACAGCGTGGATGGTGGTACCGGTCGGGATGTTGCGCAGCGGCAGGTTGTTGCCAACCTTGATATCTGCGTTCGCACCAGCCTCAACGATGGCGCCCTGCTTCAGGCCCTTCGGGGCGATGATGTAGCGCTTCTCGCCGTCTGCGTAGTGCAGGAGGGCGATGTTAGCGGTACGGTTCGGGTCGTACTCGATGTGAGCGACCTTTGCGGGGATGCCGTCCTTGTCGGCACGACGGAAGTCGATGAGACGGTAACGGCGCTTGTGTCCACCGCCGATGTGGCGGGTGGTGATGCGGCCGTAGTTGTTACGACCACCAGTCTTGCTCAGCGGGCGCAGCAGGGACTTCTCCGGGGTCGAGCGAGTGATTTCCTCGAACTCGGACACGGAGGATGCGCGGCGACCCGGAGTTGTCGGCTTGTACTTACGAATAGCCATAATTCTTCCTTTTCCTTTCGGCTCTTCGGTGGGGCTTAAGCGCCTGCGCCGAAGACGTCGATGGAGTCGCTGCCTTCACGGAGCGTCACGTAGGCGCGCTTGGTGGACTTACGCTGACCGAAACCGGTGCGGGTGCGCTTGCGCTTGCCTGCACGGTTCACGGTGTTCACGGAAGCAACCTGCACGCCGAAGATCTGCTCGACGGCATCTTTAATCTGGGTCTTGTTGGAGTCCGTGGAGACGTAGAACGTGTACACGTTCTGCTCCATGAGGCCGTAGGACTTCTCGGACACAACCGGTGCGATGATGACGTCGCGCGGGTTAGCGAGCTTAGCCATTACTTCTCCTCCTTAGCTTCCTCGGCAGCGCCGGTAGCGCGCTCGACGAAGGTGTGCAGAGCCTCAACGGAGAACACAACGTCGTCCGAGTAGAGGACGTCGTAGGTGTTCAGCTGACCGGCGTCCAGGATCTGGACGTTCGGCAGGTTGTTGGCGCTGCGGCGAGCATTGATGTCCTCGCGGCCGATGACCAGAAGAACGTTCTTGCGGTCGGTGAGGCGCTCGATGAAGGCCTTGGCCTGCTTGGTGGACGGGGTCTGGCCCGGGACGAGCTCCTCAATGACGTGGATGCGCTCGTTACGTGCACGGTCAGACAGTGCGCCGTAGAGAGCAGCCTTGATCATGCGCTTCGGGGTGCGCTGGGAGTAGTCACGCGGGACCGGGCCATGCACGGTGCCGCCGCCGGTGTAGTGCGGAGCACGGATGGAACCCTGGCGGGCGCGGCCGGTGCCCTTCTGGCGGAACGGCTTGCGACCACCACCGCGGACCTCGCCGCGGGTCTTGGTCTTGTGGGTACCCTGACGAGCGGCAGCGAGCTGTGCGTTGACAACCTGGTGCATCAGAGCAATGGATGCCTCGGTGTCAAAGAGCTCGGCCGGCAACTCAACGGTGCCGTTGGTCTTACCGTCAGCGGTCTGGACGTCTAGCTTGAGGTTGCTCATGCGTGTGCACCGCCCTTCACTGCGGTCTTAACGGTGACGAGGCCACCGCGCGCACCCGGGATAGCACCCTTGATGAGCAGCAGGTTGGACTCGGCATCAATCTTCTGAATCTTCAGGTTCTGGGTGGTCACGCGGTCCTGGCCCATGCGGCCAGCCATGCGCTTACCCTTGAAGACGCGGCCCGGGAACGAAGCGCCACCGATGCCACCAACGCGGCGGTGAGCAGCCTGGTTACCGTGGGCAGCGCCCTGGCCTGCGAAGCCGTGGCGCTTCATGGCGCCGGCGTAGCCGTGACCCTTGGTGGTGCCGGTGACGTCAACGAAGGTCACGCCCTCGAAGATGTCCACCTTGACCTCCTGACCGACCTCGTATGCGGAGGTATCGTCCATGCGGATCTCAGCGACGTAGCGGCGCGGGGTCACGCCAGCCTTCTTGAAGTGACCAGCGGCCGGCTTGTTGGCCTTGCGCGGGTCCTTCTCGCCGAAGGCAATCTGGATGGCGTTGTAGCCATCGGTTTCCTTGGTACGGATCTGGGTAACCACGCACGGGCCAGCCTCGACGACGGTCACCGGCACAACGCGGTTCTCCTCGTCGAAGACCTGGGTCATGCCGAGCTTGGTGCCCAGAATTCCCTTGATCTCGTTTTCACTCATTGTTTGTTCTCCACCAAATACGTTGTGTCGATCGCTTACTGAATATTCACGTCGACGCTTGCCGGAAGGTCGATGCGCATCAGGGCGTCAACGGTCTTCGGGGTCGGGTCGAGAATGTCGATGAGGCGCTTGTGAGTGCGCATCTCGAAGTGCTCGCGAGAGTCCTTGTACTTGTGCGGAGAACGAATAACGGCGTATACGTTCTTCTCGGTTGGGAGCGGCACCGGGCCGACAACACGAGCACCCGTACGGGTAACGGTCTCGACGATCTTCTTAGCAGAAGCGTCGATGGCCTCGTGGTCGTAGGCCTTCAGCCGAATGCGGATTTTTTGTCCCGCCACGCTTATCCTCTTCCTCGCTTCCCCACTTTCACATACCCGGCCTATCCGGGGCGTGAAGCGGTGGGAAATTGCTTCTCGATTTCTCTATAACGTTGTCCGGGCTGGAAGCCATGGCTCAACGCCAGTTGTCTGACTGTCATGACGACCACGAGAGTGACTTAAGGCAAAGCCCAGAGTGCAGTGCTCGTGACGGGGTACAAGACCCGTAGTCAAAGTAAATAGGAAGAAGACTGGGGCGTTAGATCACTATCGATCCGCAACCAAAGTCTTATTCATATACTGCCGCTGTTTATTTGCCATGCCCCTTCTCCGGTCCATCTTCTCGGGGGTGTCTCTGCTCAAGCGCGGACCTAGCCCGATCGGATGACCTTCGCGTGCAGCTCTGAAACGAACTCCACAACAAAGGTGTCATGTTCGCCTTACCAGCAACAACGCCCTACAAACTTGCGCCTGCGGCTACGTTGCTGTGTTAAAGCAACCCCTGTATTTAAGCACGTAACCTCGCGTTTTCCAAACTCCTGCCGAAACAGTGGGTAACATCACGTTTTGGCCAAAGATTTCCTTCTCGCCGCCCCGCGTTCTGCATTCGGCGATAAGCTCGTGACGTAGGTACCAACTACACAACGAAAAGGATTGAGCATGGCTGAGAACACCACCCCCAAGGACGTTGCCGAGCAGAACACTCAGGCTGGCGACGCCACCCCGGCACCCGCACCGGAGCGCAACAAGAACCTGGAGACCGACTTCGGCACCACCCGCATCGATGACGTCGTCGTGTCCAAGATCGCCGGAATCGCCGCCCGCGAGGTCTCCGGTGTCGCTGCCCTCGGTGGCGGCGGCGCCCGCATGATGGGTTCCATCCGCGAATCCTTCGGTGCTTCCGAGGACGTGCGCCAGGGCGTCACCGTCGAGGTGAACAACGGCACCGCTTCCATTGATATCGCCATCATCGCCGAGTACGGCGTGGCCATCCACGAGCTCGCCGAGGCCATCCGCCGCAACATCATGAATGCGGTCGAGCGCATGACCGGCCTGAGCGTGGACCGCGTTGACGTCGTCGTCCACGACGTCAAGCTGCCGAAGGAAGAGCAGGATTCCACCGAGTCAGCCCCGGCGGTTACCCAGGGCCAGGCATAACGTGGCCCCTGCCGAGCTGACCCCCTCCATCGCGCAGTCCATAGTGGCGGCGGTGACGGATCTGAGGGGCGTCGCCAAGCTCTCGCCCGGCCGGTTCGGGGAGGTCGCGCTCCTGTTTCCCGGTGAGCGCATACACGGCATCCGCCGCCCCACCCCGCAGGATGACACGCACCTGGAGCTGCACGTCGTCGTTGATGTCAGCGCCGGCGTTCCGCTCGCCGAGCTTGGTGCCGCCACCCGCACCACCGTCCGCAACACCTGGCCCGCGGCGCGCCGCGTGGACGTTGTCTTCGACGACGCGGTGTAGAGGAACCGACACACAGAACTAAAGGAAAACCATGAAGAACTACACCTCCCTCGGCGTGATTGCCGGCTTGGTTCTGGCCTTTTTCATCTACCTCGGCGTGTGGTACGTCGCGCTGGCGGTGCTGCTCGCCGCGGTCGGCGGCGTCATCGGCGCGCATTTCGACGGCCGCATTGACCTCACCGCGGTGTGGAAGGGCGTGGTCGGCCAGGATAGAGGCCGAGGCTAGTGAGCACCGATTCCACCGGGGTCGCCCTCGCCGGGCGGACCCGCTTTTCCCTGCGTGCGATGGAAAAGGTCATTAGCTCCGCCATTGCGAGCGTGCCGGGAACCGCGGCTGTCGACGCTAAGTTAGCCGGCCTCGCCGGCCGCGCTTTTCCGCGGGTGATGGCGCAGATGGACCCGGATACGCAGATGGTGGCGGTCGACGTCGACATTGCTGTGTACTGGCCCTCCCCCGTCACCGCAGTGGCGAAGGCCGTCCGCACGGCGATTCGGGAAGCCGTCCGCGATTTCACGGGCTTTCGTACCACCCGCGTCAACGTGACGGTCGCCGGCGCGGTCGCGGGCGAGCGCACGACCGCACTGGCGGTCGACACCCGCGCGCCGCTAACCCCGCAGATTCCAGCGATTGTTCCGGAACGTGCCCTGAAGCCGGTAGAGGTCTCACCGCACGCAAAGGTTCACCAGGTTGCGGTTCCTTCACCGGTGTCGGTCCGTGCGGTGGCGGTGCCGGAGGCGGTAAAAGTGAGGGGCGTCGGCAAGCAGGCGGACGTTGAGGTGCGCACGGAAGGTTTCGGCCCCGGCGAGCACCGCTACGACGAGCTTCGCCCCGTTCGCACAGCCCCGCCGCAGCCGCTGCACGCTGTCGCCGCCCCCGCACCCGTGGACGTCCGTTCCGTACCGGCTCCGCGGGGATTCGCGCTGCGCCGCGTTGAGGCTCCCCGCCCCGTCCAGCCGCGGCGGGTTCAGGTCCCGCAGGCTGCTCCCCTGCGCACCCCGCACGCCGAGCCGCTCCAGCTACGCCCCATTGAGATTCGGCCTTCCGCCGAGTTCACACGCCGGGTCGACATTCCACGGCCGACGCCGCTGCGTGCCATCACTATCCGCGAAGGAGTCCATCATGAGTGAGAGCTCCCTTCCCGTTGGCTTTGGCCAGCGCCCGAAGGCATCCCCGCCGGCGCGCGGGTGGACCATCATCGTCGGCATTCTGCTGCTCGCCGCGGCCGTCGTCGCGGGGCACGAAGCCTGGGTCGTGGGTGCCAAGGAGGGCGGTGTCTCGTGGCTACAGCCATTCATCGACGTGATGTCCACGCCGACTGTCGCCACCTGGATGCTGGTCGCCGGGGGCGTCGCCATCGTCGTCGGGTTGATTCTGCTGTGGGCGGCGTGCGCGCCGCGGAAGGCAATGCACGTGCAAATTGGGTCTGAGGACGCGTCGATGTGGCTGCGCGCGGTGGATATTGCCCGCGTGGCGTCGGCGACGGCGCGGCGGGTGCCGGGAACTGTGGCGGCGCGGAGTCGGGCGAAGATTTCACAAGGCCGCTCTCAGATCACGGTGACCGCGACGGGCGATACTGACGACGCCCAGCTCAAGGCCCGCGTCACTGAAGCCGTAACGGCGGCGCTTGCGGCGATTACCCCGCCCCCAGACATCACCGTGGTGATTGAAAATGATGAGGAGGTTGCCAATGTCTAAGACGCTCGCGGGTATAGACCGCACGATTCTCGCTGTCTTGGGGCTCCTGCTCATAGCATTGGGCGCGTGGCCGATTCTTATACACTTCGAGGTCCCCTTCGCCACATATTTGGCGTCCTGGGTGGACCACGATACGTGGGCTGGTTTGCCGGAACAGTCATGGTGGCCGTATGCGCTGTGCTTGGCGACGATCATCTGCAGCCTCGCCGGCCTGTGGCTCGTCATTAGCAACCTGCGGCACCATCGGTTTAACGCGGTGCCCTCGGATGCCTCCGATGAGGAAGGCGCGATTAAAACGGAGATGTCTGCGATTGCGGGTGCGGTGGCGGATACCCTCGCGGCGGTAGAAGGCGTTGAGAAGGTTTCGCGGCTCGTGGCCTACGACCGCTCGCGGCCGACGCTGCAGTATGAGGTGTTGGCGGATCCTGATACACCCTTACTGCGTATCAAGGACGCCATTGAGGTCAATGACAGTGACTTCCGCGCTGCGTTTCCCGGCATGGATGTGGATACGCGGTACAAGGTCCACTTCACGAAGGTCCAGTCAGCCTAAGCGCAGCGCACGCGTTGCGCCTTTAAGCCCCTCACCTGAGGGGCTTTTCTTATCCCTCCGCTACCCGCGACCAGGTAGTTTCTTCTTCCGGTTGCGGGGCCCACGGTGCTGTTTTAGTCTCTGTGCTCATGGGGGATATTGAAACCTACATCCGCCTACGCAATTCGGGGATTGCGCTGGTGGAAAACATTCCTGGCTCACCCGATGAGCTCCGCGCGCTCGGTGCTTCTGCTTCCGATGCCGCCGAACTTGCAGGCCTACACCAGGTTTATTTCGGCCCCACCCGCTTTAGCGGCAAGCAACGCAAAGCCCGCCACGCAGCGCTCACCCAACGCCACAGCCTCGGCACCCTCACCCTCATCGAGTCCTACACCGCAAAGGTGAAGAAAACCCTCGACGCCTGGAACCTGCGAGTCAAACTCGCCGCCACACCCGCACACCGTATCCCCACCGTCGCCGCCACACACCTGAAAGAACTACGCTCTAAACGCATAGCCAAACCAGGCGTACGCATCACCTACCGGGAACAAGGCCCCAACACACTCTCCATTACTGACGATGCCACCACGATTGCCAACATGCGCGGCGTCCTCGAATCCACCAACACCACCGACCTGCTTCAAGCCGCCAACGACGTCTTCTTCAAAGAAAGCACCGGTTCCAAGCCTGCGGTGCGTACCCAAGTCATCGTCACCCTGAACGAGTTGGACCAGATCATCAACGGCGACGGCGACGAGATCGAACTCAACCTCACTAACGGCGGGCGAATGACCGGGGCGGAATTCCTCACCCACAAGTTTGCCGAAATAGGGTATGCCACCATCGTGCACCCCATTGAAGGACCCATCGACACCTGGCGGCTATCACGAGGGGCAAACTTCAAACAACGCCTTACCCTGCATGCTGAATTCCACACGTGTTCTAGACCAGGCTGCAATAAGCCCGCTGATTACTGCCAAGTGCATCACCTCATCCCCTGGCAGGCAGGAGGCTACACCAACATCAAGAACCTGACGTTCTTGTGCGCCTACCACAACGGCATCAATGATGATGACCCGCAAAGGCCTACCGGACGTGGCTACATGTACCGCCTCCACACCGGGGTCAGCTTCATCCCGCCCTGGGGCACACCAATCACCGCAATGCCCGAATACCAAGAAGCACTAGCCAGACTCAACACCGAACAAGCAGGGCAGCCACCAGAGGAACCACCCGACAGCAGTTAACGCCCACAGCCACCACACGCAGCAACGGCAGAAAGGAAACAGCTAACCACCAGTGACAACACTGCCACCCGCGGACCACATCAAGGCACGCGGGCATATCGGCGATCCTTGAGCACAAGTCACGCGCTTCCCGCCGGGAGTTAAGCCCTTAAAGGGCCAAACCCGCCAACCGGATAAAGGCTAACGGGCACATCGGTGATCCCTAGTCGCGGTCAATGTCAAGACGCCCACACACGCGGATTACTCGGAGGAGCTCCACGGCTCAGACTCCGCGAGGATGAGTTCCTTTATGGTGCCGAACGTGTGCATGGTGCCGCGTGAGAGGTGGACACGGAAAGGTTTTCCGACTTCCCCCTCCTCGATGCGGTGCCATGAGAAATCGGTACGGACAAGCTCTCGATTCTTGCGCTCGATGATGTGCAGGCCGTGGTCGAGGAGGATTGTTTCCGCGTCAGTGCGGATGAACCACACGCGGTCCCCCACGCTGCGGCGCTTGAGGCCTGAAAGGGCTCGATGGTCCTCGCGCAGGCGGGTGACGGACTCGACAACACCGAAGCGGTGCTCAAAGCCCTCGGCATCAGTTATAACGAGCGGCCGGCCTGGACCGACAGGGCGCAGCGCGGAAACCCGCCACGCCACCGGCTGCCCACACTGGCCATCCTTAGAGACCGGGCGCACAACCGCCACGCAATCGGACGGAGAAGTGGGCTCGATGTTCGCCCGGTGTTGAGTCGGGGCTGGTGCGGTGGACGGCTGCGTCGAGGTGGATGCGGTAGGCGCCTGAGGAGCCAACGTCACCCGGTGAGACGGCGTGATGACGAGCCAGAGGCCTTCGGTGACGAGGTTGGCGTCGAGAGGCACAAGCGGTGGGTGGACGGCAGCCATGGATTCCAAGCGGGCCGTGAGGTCGTCGTCAGGCACGCCCCAGCCGTACCCTTCAGCCGCCAGCATGCCGAACAGGGTTCCCAGGGGAAGATCCGGCTGGCCTTCCCACGCAGCGCGCAAGGCGGCGAGGGTGCGGTCAATGCGGGTTGGGTCAAACATGACTCCTAAGCCTAGTCGGCCCGCGATCACCAAAGCCGCCCAACCCCAACAGGGATTGAGCGGCTTTCAGACCTGCTAATCAGGAAGGGCCTTAGGCCCTAGCGAGAATTAGTCGAGGATCTTGGTAACGCGGCCAGCGCCGACGGTGCGGGAGCCCTCGCGGATAGCGAAGCGCAGGCCCTCGTCCATAGCGACCGGCTGGATGAGCTCTACGGACATCTCAACGTTGTCGCCCGGCATAACCATCTCGGTGCCCTCAGGCAGCTTGATGACGCCGGTAACGTCGGTGGTGCGGAAGTAGAACTGCGGACGGTAGTTGTCCATGAACGGGGTGTGGCGGCCGCCCTCTTCCTTCTTCAGGACGTAGACGGAACCCTCGAACTTGGTGTGCGGGGTGTAAGCGCCCGGCTTGATGACAACCTGGCCACGCTCGACGTCCTCACGCTTGGTACCACGCAGAAGCAGACCACAGTTGTCGCCAGCCTCGGTGTAGTCCATCATCTTGCGGAACATCTCGATACCGGTAACGGTGGTGGAGGTAGCCTTGTCGCGGATACCGATGATCTCAACGTCCTCGTTGACGTTCAGGGAACCACGCTCAACACGGCCGGTAACAACGGTACCGCGGCCGGTAATGGTGAAGATGTCCTCGATCGGCATCAGGAACGGCTTGTCCAGCTCGCGCTCCGGATCCGGGATGGAGTCATCGCAAGCCTGCATCAGGTCAACGATGGACTGTGCCCACTTCTCGTCACCCTCGAGAGCCTTGAGAGCGGAGATGTGAACGATCGGAGCTTCCTCGTCGTAGTCCTGCTCGGCGAGCAGCTCGCGGATCTCCATCTCGACGAGCTCGATGATTTCCTCATCGTCAACCATGTCGCACTTGTTCAGTGCAACGAGGATGTACGGAACGCCAACCTGGCGAGCGAGGAGCACGTGCTCACGGGTCTGCGGCATCGGGCCATCGGTTGCAGCAACAACCAGGATGGCACCGTCCATCTGAGCAGCGCCGGTAATCATGTTCTTGATGTAGTCGGCGTGGCCCGGGGCGTCCACGTGTGCGTAGTGGCGCTTCGGGGTGGAGTACTCAACGTGGGAGATGTTGATGGTAATACCGCGCTCCTTCTCCTCAGGAGCCTTGTCGATCATGTCGAAGGCGAAAGCGGTGTTCTCCTCCGGGTAAGCGTCAGCCAGAACCTTGGTGATCGCTGCGGTGGTGGTGGTCTTGCCGTGGTCGACGTGTCCGATGGTGCCGATGTTCACATGCGGCTTCGTACGCTCGAACTTCTCCTTTGCCACTGTTTGTCCTCCTGGACTCTATGGCGGCTACGTATTTCGCAGCCACGTGGTTTGTATTGCCATTGGCACTTCGAGCCGAAGCTCATAAGCGCTAATGACGCTTTCTTACGTGCCAGTTACACGATCCTAGATTTATGCCGCAGTTTTTTCAAACTGCCCAAATAGGAGGTAACCCCGCCCATCAGGTGCGGACGTTGACCCTCGACAAGAATCAATTTAAAGGATCCTGGGAGGGTAACGGCCGGCTCAACGCGCAAAATGTTTACGCACTCAGCGGACCGCTACCTCCCCAGCGCTGGGGCTGGTGCCTACTGGCGAAGACTACCAGCCCCACAAGGCAGGGAGTCCATCGGACCCCCTTAAACCTTAGGCCTTGGCGCCGGTGCGCTCCTCGATGATGGCCTGTGCCACGGAGGACGGAACCTCAGCGTAGGAATCGAAGACCATGGTGAAGTTTGCACGGCCTGCGGTGGAAGAACGCAGGTCACCGATGTAGCCGAACATCTCGGACAGCGGAACCTTAGCCTTAACCACCTTCGCACCGGAGCGATCCTCCATGGCGAAGACCTGGCCACGACGGGAGGAGATGTCACCGTTGACGGTGCCCATGTACTCCTCCGGGGTCACGACCTCAACGGCCATGATCGGCTCGAGCAGAACCGGCTTTGCCTTGGCGACGGCCTCCTTGAGGACCTGAGAACCGGCCAGCTTGAAGGCCATCTCAGAGGAGTCGACGTCGTGGTAAGCGCCGTCCTCAAGGGTGGCCTTGATGTTCACCAGCGGGAAGCCAGCGACGAAGCCGTACTGCATAGCGTCCTGGATACCAGCGTCGACGGACGGGATGTACTCCTTCGGAACGCGGCCACCGGTGACGGCGTTCTCGAACTTGTAGGTTGCGGACTCGCCCTCTTCCAGCTCTTCCGGATCCGGGTTGTAAGGCTCGATGGTGACGATGACCTTTGCGAACTGACCGGAACCACCAGTCTGCTTCTTGTGGGTGTAGTCCAGGGACTCGACCTTCTTGCGGATGGTCTCGCGGTAGGCAACCTGCGGGTTACCGATGTTTGCCTCAACCTTGAACTCGCGCTTCATGCGGTCCACCAGGACGTCGAGGTGGAGCTCGCCCATACCGCCGATAACGGTCTGGCCGGTCTCTTCGTCGAGCTCGACGGTGAAGGTCGGGTCCTCGGCAGCCAGCTTCTGAATAGCGGTACCCAGCTTCTCCTGGTCGGCCTTGGTCTTCGGCTCGATGGAGACCTTGATAACCGGGTCCGGGAAGTCCATGGACTCCAGGATGATCTGGTTGTCCTTGTCACACAGGGTGTCACCGGTGGTGGTTTCCTTCAGACCAATGACGGCGTAGATGTTGCCGGCATCCGCCTGCTCCACCGGGTTCTCCTTGTTGGCGTGCATCTGGAACAGCTTGCCGATGCGCTCCTTCTTACCCTTGGTGGAGTTCATAACCTCGGTGCCCGGCAGAACCTGACCGGAGTACACGCGGGTGAAGGTCAGCTGACCGAAGAACGGGTGAGCAGCAATCTTGAAGGCCAGTGCGGAGAACGGGGACTCCACGGACGGCTTACGGGTGATGACCTCATCCTCGTTGCCCACAGCGTGGCCGGTGATCTCACCGACGTCGAGCGGGTTCGGGAGGTATGCCACGACGGCGTCGAGAAGCGGCTGGATGCCCTTGTTGCGGTAAGCGGTACCACACAGGACCGGGTAAATCTCAGAGGCGACGGTCATCTTGCGGATGGCGGTCTGGATTTCTTCCTTGGTCAGTTCCTCGCCACCGAAGTACTTCTCCATGAGGGCCTCGTCGGACTCAGCAACGGCCTCGAGCAGCTTCTCGCGGTACTCCTCGGCCTTCTCCTGCAGGTCGGCCGGGATCTCCTCGATGGTGGGCTCGGCGCCGGTCTCAACCTTGCCGCGCCAGGTGACGGCCTGCATGTCGATGAGGTCGACGACGCCGTCGAAGTCATCCTCAGCGCCGATCGGCAGCTGCAGAACCAACGGCTTAGCGCCGAGGCGGTCGATGATGGTCTGGACGGTGAAGTAGAAGTCCGCACCCATCTTGTCCATCTTGTTGACGAAGCAGATACGCGGAACGTCGTACTTAGCGGCCTGACGCCACACCTGCTCGGACTGCGGCTCGACGCCTTCCTTACCGTCGAAGACGGCAACAGCACCATCGAGAACACGCAGGGAGCGCTCAACCTCAACGGTGAAGTCAACGTGGCCCGGGGTGTCGATGATGTTGATCTGGTTGTTCTTCCAGAAACAGGTAACGGCGGCGGACGTAATGGTGATGCCGCGCTCCTTCTCCTGCTCCATCCAGTCGGTGGTGGAAGCACCGTCGTGGGTCTCGCCGACCTTACGGTTGATGCCGGTGTAGAAGAGAATACGCTCAGTCGTAGTGGTCTTACCAGCATCGATGTGAGCCATGATGCCGATGTTGCGGACCTTGTTCAGGTCCTTAAGCACTTGTTGTGCCACAGTAAATACCCCAACTTAATTGTCGTCGACGCCCGAGCCAGCTTGTGACCGACTCACATAGAATGACGTCTTCATGGATAGGTCTTGGTCTATTTTGCCACGTCCGGGCTTTCGCGTCAGCGTGAGGTCGCAGGGCTTTAAGCCCTACGCCATAAAAAATGGCCCGAACAACGCTATTAAGGTTTAGATTCCGCACCGACTAGCGTGCGCTGCTCCGCCGAAGGGAGCGCGTGCACGCACTGTCAGCGCAGGTAAACGATGATATCGCTGTTCGAGCCATAATGCCGTGTGGCGGGTTATACCGCAGGTATTACCAGCGGTAGTGGGCGAAGGCGCGGTTGGCCTCAGCCATCTTGTGAGTATCCTCACGACGCTTAACGGAAGCGCCCAGGCCGTTGGATGCATCGAGAATCTCGTTTGCGAGGCGCTCGATCATGGTGTTCTCACGACGCTGGCGGGTGAAGGTCACCAGCCAACGCAGAGCCAGGGTGTTGGAACGGGCGGGCTTAACCTCAACCGGAACCTGGTAGGTAGCGCCACCAACACGGCGGGAGCGAACCTCGAGGTCCGGGCGGATGTTGCCCAGGGCCTTCTCCAGGGTGCCGACCGGATCGGTGCCGGTCTTCTCGCGGCAAGCCTCGAGAGCACCGTAGACGATGCGCTCAGCGGTGGACTTCTTGCCGTCCTGGAGGATCTTGTTGACGAGCATGGTGACCTGCTCGGAGTTGTAAACCGGGTCCTTAACTACAGGACGCTTCGGTGCAGCATTCTTACGCATTGTTGATTACTGTCCCTTCTTTGCGCCGTAGCGGGAACGAGCCTGCTTACGGTCCTTCACGCCCTGGGTATCCAGTGCGCCGCGGATAATCTTGTAGCGAACACCCGGGAGGTCCTTCACACGACCACCGCGGACGAGCACCATGGAGTGCTCCTGCAGGTTGTGGCCCTCGCCCGGAATGTAGGCGGAAACCTCGATACCGGAGGTCAGGCGCACACGGGCAACCTTACGCAGAGCCGAGTTCGGCTTCTTCGGGGTGGTGGTGTACACGCGGGTGCACACGCCACGGCGCTGCGGGGAGCCCTTCAGGGCGGCCGTAGCAACCTTGGCCTTCTTGTCGTGGCGGCCCTTGCGGACCAGCTGCTGAATAGTTGGCATAAATCTAGTCTTTCTCTATGACTTCGGCTTGAACTGACCGCTTGACTCGCCCAAACATGCAAAAATAGGGGCTCTTCTCCGGGGCCCTACCGCATGTCCAGAACGCTTCTCAACCAGATGCCGGCTGAGATGTCGATCAGACTTTTCATCCATAAAGATGAAACCTTGGACAGACTACCACCAGCGCGCTGATCTGCCCAAATCCGGCTTGTGGCTCCTCCAGTTGCTTCAGCAGCCGGCGCGAACTAGCGCCACTCCCAGGTCAGGTCCGCGTCTACTGCGCGCTCGGCAAAGTGCTCTTTTTCCTGCCGCTCCCACGTTTCGAACCACTCTTCATACCCGGGGTCACGCTCAAGGGCGCGCTCGCGGCGCTTCTCGCGGGGGCCGTCGATGCGCACGGTCACCACGCAGCCACGCTGCTTGGCGACGTCCACGGTGGCCTCCGTGACTGAACCCACGCCCTCGACGATCAGATCATCGCGCTCATCCAAGCTGGCCCAATCCTTCGGCGCGTTGGCCTCCCAATCCCAACGCCAATACCCCGGGTTATTCTCGCGCAGCACTTGCTCCGCCACCATGGCGGAGCCTTCTTCCAACCCGTGCCAGCCGGGGTAGAACTCGTCCAGGTGGACTACCCGCCACCCAGTACGCTCCGCCAGGGCCGCAGCGGTCCAGGTCTTGCCGGCGCCGGAGGGGCCGTCGATAAGCACGGTGACCGGGCGCATCGGGCGCTTGCGCGCTGCCGCGAGTGACAGCACATCGTTTAAGAGCCTGTCCATCTCCGCGGCATGAGTTTGGGCAGTGTCCTTACCGCCTTCCCGATGGTCCGTGCGGTCCGTGTCCTGCATGTGTTCTTTCACCACTTCTGGGTACGTCTAGCGTGCAGCGTTGCGAGAGTTCGTCCTAGAGTCCGAAGAATCTCCAGGACCCACTGAGAACCGAAACTACCACCGGAAGCGCCGCGAGGCCCGCTCCCACCGCCATGGCCAGCCAGTCCCGCACGACTAGACGGGAGGGCCGCGCCCACGTGCGCTGGCCACCGCCCGGCGGGGTGCGGCCAAACCCGCGCGCCTCCATCGCCGTGGCCAGCTTGCCTCCGCGGCGCAGGGCTAGCACCAACAACCCGAAGGACATGGTGATGAGGTGCTTGATGCGGCCTTCGTCGCTCAGCCCACGCGCACGCCGCGCCATGGCGAGGTACTGCCAGTCGGATTTGAACAGCGTCATCATGCGCACCCCGGCCACCGCCCCAATGACAAACCGGGAGGGTAGCTTGAGGATTTGGGAGAGGGCGTCGCCAAGCTCTGTCGGGTCAATATCCCGCGCCAACACCACCATGGGCAACGCCACCGCCAGCACACGCAAGGTGATGGCGAGGGCCAGCTCCAGCGAGTTATCCGTGACCGTCATCAGCCACCAGCTGAAGTACTCCCGCCCGCCGGGCTCCCCGTAGAGCAGCATCGAGATTCCCGACAGCGGCGCAATAAGAAAGAGGAACCACCCTGCCTTAAACAACCGCGTCCACGACACCCCACACAGCGGCGCGAAGAGCAACGTCATTCCCAAGGACACGGCCGCGGAGACCCAATCCACGGAGAGCAACAAGGGCGTAACCCACACGAACATCAGGAAGATGCGCGTTAGCGGATTCATCCGGTGCAAAAGATCTGTACTAGCCACGGCTCACCTCCACTCGGTGGTCACCCAACGCAGAAATGAACAACGGATCATGGGTCACCGAGGCAATCGTCGTCCCCTCATCCGCCATGCGCCGCAGCAACCACACCAGCTCGGTGAAGGTGTGGGGGTCTTGGCCGAAGGTGGGCTCATCAAGAAGAAGCACCTCCGGCGCCGTGACCAACGCCGTGGCCACGGACAGCCTGCGCTTCTCCCCTCCGGACAGCGTAAACGGGTTGGCGTTGAGCACATGCCCCAGGCGCAACGACTCCACGAGCTGATCAATCCGCTTCTCTGGCACCTCGCGGCGCATGACCCGGGGTGCCACGCGCAGTTCCTCCGCCACGGTGCGGGCGACGAACTGGTGCTCGGGGTTCTGGAAGACGAACCCAATGCGGTCCGCCAGGTCCCGTGACTTCCACGTCAGCGGCGAGCCCTTCAGCCCCCGCCTCACGTACTCTGCCACACCAATCTCACCTGACTTTGCGGGAAGCAACCCCGCCACCGTCATCAGCCACGTGGTCTTGCCCGCACCATTCGGCCCAGTAATCACCGTGGATTTCCCCCGCGGCAGCCTAAAACTGCGCGGTGGACCGAAACGGGTCACCAGGTCGGTGCTCCACAACGCCGCCGATTCCGGCACTCCCCCAGCGCTGCTTGACGACGTCTCCCCGTCCCCCCGCGCCTGCGGCAGGCCGATCACCGAACGCTGAGCGACAACGCTATCCACCGGACCGTCAGCGACGATGCGCCCGTCCTTGAGCTCAATCGCGCGGTCGAGTACCCCTTCCCACGCCGCGTGTTGATGCTCGACCACGATGAGAGTCGCGCCGGTGCGCTCCACCATGGTGGACACCGCCTCGATGACTTCCAGCGCGCCTTCTGGGTCGAGGTTCGCAGTGGGTTCATCGAGCAGCACCATGCCCGCCCCCATCGCAATAACACCAGCTAAAGCTAGGCGCTGCTTCTGCCCTCCGGAGAGACGCTCCGTGGGGAACGACAAGTCAACATCAGGACCCACCATCGATAGCGCCGCAGACACCCGCTGCCAAATCTCAGGACGCGGATAAGCCAGATTCTCGCAGCCAAAGGCCACGTCATCACCAACGCGTGCAGCAATGACCTGCGAGTCTGGGTCCTGCAGCACCAGCCCCACCGGGATCGTGCGCCCTGGCGGCTCCACATAACCGGACGCATCCTCCAACAAAATCTCGCCGACTCGCGTACCTTCATCATCCCCGCCGAGCACACCCGCTATGGCCGCGAGCAGCGTGGACTTTCCTGAACCGGAATCACCACACAGCAGCACCTTCTCCCCCGGCTCAACCACAAGGTCGATATCCGCCAGCGCCGGCGCACGCCTACCCGCATGCGTCCAGCCATAGCCGCGGGCGACAAGTTTGGTTGCCCCCGTTGACATACCTCCTGGCACACCCGCACCGCCGCCGGGCCCCACACCCATGTTCTTCATGAGCGGTGCTAGGCGCTGTGCTGTTCGCGGCCGACTGCGAAGCGGTCTAGGGCGCCGGTCTTGGCCAACGCGTTGACGACAACATAGCCCACAGCACCCGCCAAAATGGCTCCAGAGATGCTCAGCGTCACCAGGTAGATGAGGTTGAATTGCAGGGTCTTGCCCAGGTTTCCGGAGGTAAACAGCTCCAGCACAAACGCGCCCCAGCCCGCAGCCATGCCGCCAAGCATCGCAATGACTAGACCAAAACGGCGGTACAGGAAGATAGCCAACACAATCTCCACGCCTATGCCTTGCGCGATACCGGAGTACACCGTGCTCGGGCCCCATTGGGATCCCAGCACCGCGGACACGATGGCTGCCAGCAGTTCCACGTAGAGCGCCGCGCCCGGCTTACGGATAATCAGGCCACCGATGACGCCACCAATCAACCAGATACCAGTAGCGATGCCTCCCAGCCCCGGGGTCAGCGCGTCCATGGCCTCGAACCAGGCGTATCCCACCGTGTTCCATACCAGGAACACGAAACCGCACGCCACGCCCAGCACGGAGGCCACGACGATGTCAACGATGCGCCAATTCAAGCTGCGCGGTGCAGCAGCACCAGCCGCAGATGCTCCATCAACGAATCCACCATGAGATACAGAGTTCATTTTTCCTCCCTTTCGCCGGCATTATCCGGATCAGGTTCGACGGTTTGCCGCTGCAGCGCGACATCTCAGCCTCCCCGCACAACGACGCTGCGACCCCCAAATGAATAACTTGGGGATAAACGCAGTGAAGGTATACGAGGAAGCACCCGTGACGATGTTTATTTTTCGTTTATGCATAGCCGCCGGGTCCCAAAAAGCAGCGGCTCAGCACGCTTAATAAGCCTTTATAAGCACCGTTAGCTTAGCAAGCCACAGTTAAGAGGGCACATCTACCTCTGCCGGAAGAGAGAGCTGCACCGAGCAGAAAAACGAACGTACCCCGCCGCGTCCTCTGACCTACGCGACGGGGTAGCTGCACACCGACGTCGAAGACCCCGGCGGCCATGAGCCTTTGCTCGAATCAGCTTAAGGAAAGGGAAAGCTTCGGCAAAGACCCAAGACTAGGGAAATAACTTAATGCATTTCGGAATTATCGAACAAAGTAACTCGAGCTCTAACGAAGAGCTCAACGAAGAGTTAGATGGAGCAGGCCACGCCGTCGAAGTCAAGACCGCGACCGCAGTGCCCCACTCCATCACTCTCGAGTTGGAGGGGAGGTTAACGCACCTCCCTAGGCGGTGGTTTTAGAGGAACCACATCCTGTGACGCTCCTACTTGGAGGAACCGGTGGAGGAGCCTCCACCAGCACCCGGTGCACACGCATCAGCGATAAGGCCGATAGCCAAAGCACCAGCAGCAATCAGAGCCACAGCACCAGCAACCTGCTGATACTCAGCACCGAAACGCTTCAGCTGCGCATCAATACCAGCAACCTTGCCAGCCAGCGGACCATTAAACACACCAGCCTGCTTCTGCAGCTGAGTATTCAGATTCTGAATCTGCTTGTTAATCGGAGCAACAAAATCCTTCAGACCCGGAATATTCATCTGGGAAGCCAGACCAACCGGAATCAGGAACAGCAGCGGGATACCAACACCCAAACCAGTGTTGATGCAACGCTGGGACAGGTTCGACGACAGGTCAGAGGAACCAGATCCATCGGACGAAGCACCCGGCTTCTCAACCTCAACGACTACCTTGTCGATCTCCTTGCCGTCCTTGTCCTTGACAACAACGACGACCTTGTCACCAGGCTTAGCGTCCTTATCGACGTCGACAATCAGCTTGCCGTTCTCATCGATTTCAGCCTTACCCGGACCCTCGGTCTCAACCGTGGTGCCGTCTTGCACCTTGCCACCGTTGTTCGGGATCTCAACCTTGTCACCAGGCTTACCGGAGCCGTCCTTCCAGTCAGGCTTCTCAGTCTCCGGAGCCTCAGGCTTCTCAACCTCAACTTCTACGCGGTCGATCTCCTTGCCGTCCTTGTCCTTGACAACAACGACGACCTTGTCACCAGGCTTAGCGTCCTTATCGACGTCGACAATCAGCTTGCCGTTCTCATCGATTTCAGCCTTACCCGGACCCTCGGTCTCAACCGTGGTGCCGTCTTGCACCTTGCCACCGTTGTTCGGGATCTCAACCTTGTCACCAGGCTTACCGGAGCCGTCCTTCCAGTCAGGCTTCTCAGTCTCCGGAGCCTCAGGCTTCTCAACCTCAACTTCTACGCGGTCGATCTCCTTGCCGTCCTTGTCCTTAACAACGACAACAACCTTGTCACCAGGCTTAGCGTCCTTATCGACGTCAACAATCAGCTTGCCGTTCTCATCGATTTCAGCCTTACCCGGACCCTCGGTCTCAACCGTGGTGCCGTCTTGCACCTTGCCACCGTTGTTCGGGATCTCAACCTTGTCACCAGGCTTACCGGAGCCGTCCTTCCAGTCAGGCTTCTCAGTCTCCGGAGCCTCAGGCTTCTCAACCTCAACTTCTACGCGGTCGATCTCCTTGCCGTCCTTGTCCTTAACAACGACAACAACCTTGTCACCAGGCTTAGCGTCCTTATCGACGTCAACAATCAGCTTGCCGTTCTCATCGATTTCAGCCTTACCCGGACCCTCGGTCTCAACCGTGGTGCCGTCTTGCACCTTGCCACCGTTGTTCGGGATCTCAACCTTGTCACCAGGCTTACCGGAGCCGTCCTTCCAGTCAGGCTTCTCAGTCTCCGGAGCCTCAGGCTTCTCAACCTCAACTTCTACGCGGTCGATCTCCTTGCCGTCCTTGTCCTTAACAACGACAACAACCTTGTCACCAGGCTTAGCGTCCTTATCGACGTCAACAATCAGCTTGCCGTTCTCATCGATTTCAGCCTTACCCGGACCCTCGGTCTCAACCGTGGTGCCGTCTTGCACCTTGCCACCGTTGTTCGGGATCTCAACCTTGTCACCAGGCTTACCGGAGCCGTCCTTCCAGTCAGGCTTCTCAGTCTCCGGAGCTTCACAGACCTCGTTCTGCGGGGTCGTGTAGGTCCAGGTCGTCTGAGCGCCCTCCGGGAAGGTGAAGCCCTTGGCCGGGGTTGCCTCGACCTTGACCGTCTGACCGTACTCGTAGACGTACTTGCCTTCAGCGTCCGGAGTCAACTCCTTACCCTCGACGGTCACCTTGTACTCGACACCCTCGGTCTCTTCAACGGTGACGAACGGCGGAACATCACAAGATGCCGGGTCATCAGCAGATGCACCCAGAGATGGGTTGTTCTCCTTCGGGGCAACAGGCGTAACCGGGGTAGCGTCCTTCTCGGTCACCGTAACGGTGACGTCAACGTTGTCCTTAGAACCATCTGGGTAGGTCACCTCAACCGGAACAGTGATCTTGTCACCAGGGTTAGCATCCTCAGGGATGGTGACCTTGATGGAACCGTCCGGATTGACGGTCGCGCCTTCAGGGGTGTCTGCACCTGGGCCGAAGGTGGTGCCGCTAGGAACGTCGACCTTGTTGTTGTCGCCGTCCTTGAAGGCCGGAGCGTCAATATTGACGTCCTCGCCAGGCTCGCCGGTGCCACCATTGTACTCAGGCTCATACTTCTCGTTGTCCGTAGCCTCGGGAGCGTCCGGCTGCTCAACCGTAACGGTGACGTCAACGGTGTCCGTAGAACCATCCGGGTAAGTCACAACAACCGGAACAGTGATCTTGTCACCCGGCTTAGCATCAGCCGGAACCGGAACAGTGATCTCACCGGTAGCCGGATCAACCTTCACACCATCAGGTGCATTGTCACCCGGGGCGAACTTGGTGCCCTCAGGAGCAGTAGTCGGGTTGCCATCCTTGTCCTTGAACTCAGGAGCCGGAACCTTGACATCATCGCCCGGCTTACCAGAACCATCCTTATAACCAGGCTCGAAGGTCTCATTGTTCTTAGCGTCCGGCTGCTCAACCGTAACGGTGACGTCAACGGTGTCCGTAGAACCATCCGGGTAAGTCACAACAACCGGAACAGTGATCTTGTCACCCGGCTTAGCATCAGCCGGAACCGGAACAGTGATCTCACCGGTAGCCGGATCAACCTTCACACCATCAGGTGCATTGTCACCCGGGGCGAACTTGGTGCCCTCAGGAGCAGTAGTCGGGTTGCCATCCTTGTCCTTGAACTCAGGAGCCGGAACCTTGACATCATCGCCCGGCTTACCAGAACCATCCTTATAACCAGGCTCGAAGGTCTCATTGTTCTTAGCGTCCGGCTGCTCAACCGTAACGGTGACGTCAACGGTGTCCGTAGAACCATCCGGGTAAGTCACAACAACCGGAACAGTGATCTTGTCACCCGGCTTAGCATCAGCCGGAACCGGAACAGTGATCTCACCGGTAGCCGGATCAACCTTCACACCATCAGGTGCATTGTCACCCGGGGCGAACTTGGTGCCCTCAGGAGCAGTAGTCGGGTTGCCATCCTTGTCCTTGAACTCAGGAGCCGGAACCTTGACATCATCGCCCGGCTTACCAGAACCATCCTTATAACCAGGCTCGAAGGTCTCATTGTTCTTAGCGTCCGGCTGCTCAACCGTAACGGTGACGTCAACGGTGTCCGTAGAACCATCCGGGTAAGTCACAACAACCGGAACAGTGATCTTGTCACCCGGCTTAGCATCAGCCGGAACCGGAACAGTGATCTCACCGGTAGCCGGATCAACCTTCACACCATCAGGTGCATTGTCACCCGGGGCGAACTTGGTGCCCTCAGGAGCAGTAGTCGGGTTGCCATCCTTGTCCTTGAACTCAGGAGCCGGAACCTTGACATCATCGCCCGGCTTACCAGAACCATCCTTATAACCAGGCTCGAAGGTCTCATTGTTCTTAGCGTCCGGCTGCTCAACCGTAACGGTGACGTCAACGGTGTCCGTAGAACCATCCGGGTAAGTCACAACAACCGGAACAGTGATCTTGTCACCCGGCTTAGCATCAGCCGGAACCGGAACAGTGATCTCACCGGTAGCCGGATCAACCTTCACACCATCAGGTGCATTGTCACCCGGGGCGAACTTGGTGCCCTCAGGAGCAGTAGTCGGGTTGCCATCCTTGTCCTTGAACTCAGGAGCCGGAACCTTGACATCATCGCCCGGCTTACCAGAACCATCCTTATAACCAGGCTCGAAGGTCTCATTGTTCTTAGCAGCAGGAGCAGCCAAGTCAAACTTCGCAGGAACCTCACGGGATATCGGGTCAGCCCCCTCACCAGGGGTCCAAGTAACCTTTACGAGGGCCTCGGTTTGGCCTTCAACCTGCTTATCTGCAGGCCACGTGACATTGCCGGTCTTCGGATCAATCTGCAGTCCGAGTTTCTTGGCTGCGGCAGGATCTACAAACTCAAAGGTTGCGCCTTCCGGCATTTTCTCAACGGCTTCAGTCTTCGGGTTGTCGAAGGACGGCTTTACTACAAGGTCCTTTTCCTGCGCCGTTCCCTTAGTCTCGTCGTACTTCACAACGGTCGGGTCAGCCAAGAAGGAGTCGGCCAAAAGGAGCGTGCCCGTTGGCTTGCCCGAGGCATCGGCGGCGAAAACCTGTGAAGAGTACACCGTCGGCTTCGACAGGTCGTTCGGCACGGTCAGATCACAAGATTCCAACTCACCAAGCTCATTGGCGGTCACGGTGCAAATCTCACCAGTCGGCTCACCGTCCGCGAACCACTGAATGGCGTACTGCTGGTTGGGAACCAAGCCCGTGGTCTTCGACTTAGCGGTATCACCCGGGGCCGCAATGGCGGAGCGGTTATCGTAGTTGAACACGTCGTGGATCGGGCGCGGAGTTAGCAGCGCGAAGTTCTGGACAGAAATATTCGCTGACTCAAGCTCGATACCAAGATTTCCGCCATGGGAGGGCTGGAACATGTTGTCCTGGTAGTTACCCATCCACAGATCACGATTGTCACCAACAACCGGATACAGGTACATGTAGTCCGAATTGATGTGGCGGTGACGCTGCCCCAGAGTACCGTTCCACTGCATCAGGCTGCCGTGCGCTTCATCCTGTGCGGAGACGACCTTGCCCCATTCCTCATCGGTAGTCTTTTTGCCCTTTTCGTCGTGGCTAACACCGTACAGGCCAGCAAACGGAAGGTAGAAGGACCCGTCATCCTTTACATAGGCAACGCGAGATTCTGCGATGTGGGAGCCGGGGCCGTGCTCAGCCTGGTATTTGTCGACGATTTCCTTTTGTGCAACACGGAACTGCTCACGGGTGTAGTTTTTGTTCGCGGCCTGCCAAGCATCAAACTCGCGAGCCACTTCGTCGTTGACATACGAGCCGACAACCTTGACATTTGTAGCTGCGCGATCGGTAGATCCCTTGAAGTACTGGTTCGAAAGCGATCCACCGGCCTCGTTGTTTTCCCACCAGACATTGCCGCGCGCGGTGCCATAAAGACCACCTTCGGGCCACTTCTTATCGGCAGTCGGCGCCTCGGTCCACTCAGATTCAGGCTTTGCAAGCCACCCATCCACATTCGGACGCTCCTGGAATACAACCTTGCCGTCCACGATGCGGTTAATGCCGGCAGTGAAGTCCCAGGTCTCCCACTTACGGGTCAAACGGTTATGGAAGCGACCGCTGTACATGTCGCCACCGGCTGCCAATGTGTACTTGGAAGGATCTGGGTTCTCAGCCCAGGTGCGTACCTGGAATTTTTCATCACCAGCCAGTTTGAACTCGATTGGGTTACCCAGGCCGTCCTTCGGTGCCTTGGACAGGTCAAAGACGAACTTACCTTCAGAGTCCGAGGTGGTGTAGTAGATTGGCGAGACTTGCCCCTTGCCGTTGACGTACTGCAAGAAGACCTTGACACCGGGCATAGATTCGTCAGCTTTATTTTGAGCCTCCGGACCTGAATCACGATCCAGATAGACCGTGCCTTGATAGCCCTGCTTCTGACCCCAAGTGCCGTCTGCCTTAATGGCAGTGGCCTCCGAGGTGCCTCGGGTATCTACACTGCGATCCTGACCGGCTGCTGCCTCCTGAGCGATAGCAGCCGGCGAAGAAGCCGGGCTGACTACCGGGTGGACGAAGGGCGCAACCATAGCGACGGAAAGAGCGGCGGCTGCAATCGTCGTGCCGCGGCGACGAGCAGAACCGTTGAAACTCTTCATATCCATGAAGAATCCTTTCATGAGAACGATTAGGGAATCGGTCAGCAGTCCGCCCTCGGTTAGATTTGGAAGCATCTTCAGCGTTCCTGAAGGCAAACTGGACTCAACCTGAGACGTTACCCGCCCCCGCCACCCTCTGCAAGGGCAAAATTTGCCCATGATTAACGGTGTCCATGCACGTCTTGGCTATTCCGTTGATGAGAAATTCTAAACTTGCAGGCCACAGGCAGCCCCAATGTTCATGGTGCTCACAGGGTTCTTTATGTTTGTAACTTTGGCCCCAAATAAAATACCCCCGCCACTACCCTGTTTAAGGGGGCAGTGACGGGGGCAACGGAAAGACAGCCTTTATTGGTTAACTTCGGCGCGCCTCACGCGGCTTTACACCTAGAAGGTGTAGTCCTCCTCCAGCGGGACAGAAGCACCGGTGAACTCACCGAAGCCATCGTCGCCGTAGATGGAATCACCGTAGGTCGGGATGGAATACGCAGCATTGCGTGCGGCCTCAGTCGGCTTGACGCTGATGTTGCGGTATCGGGAAATACCCGTACCAGCCGGAATCAGCTTACCGATGATGACGTTCTCCTTCAGACCAATAAGCTGATCCGAGCGCTTGTTGATGGCGGCGTCGGTAAGCACGCGCGTGGTCTCCTGGAAGGAGGCCGCAGACAGCCAGGACTCCGTAGCCAGCGAGGCCTTGGTAATACCCATGATCTCACTGCGGAGCTGAGCCGGCTGGCCACCCTCAGCGACCTGAGCCGCGTTAACCTGCTTGGCCTCAGAGAGGTCAATGAGGTTGCCCGGCAGCAGGTCGGTGGTACCGGCGTCGATGACGGTACCGCGACGCAGCATCTGACGGATGATGATCTCGATGTGCTTGTCGTGGATGGCCACACCCTGTGCACGGTAGACGGCCTGAACCTCGTCGATGAGGTGCTTCTCCACACCGCGGCGGCCGAGGACCTCAAGCACGTCGTGCGGGTCAGCCGCACCGCGCATGAGGCGGTCACCGGTGGTGACGTGGTCACCGTCGCGCAGCGAGCGCTCGATCATGGCATCCGGGTTGGACTCCATCGGGCGGCGGACCTGAGCCAGGCCCTGGCGCTTCGACAGCTTCTCGTAGACCACGTTGTCGGAGCCATCATCCGGGGTGATGGTCAGCGTCCAGAAGTTGCCCTCATCGGACAGAGACACGGTGCCATCGACCGAAGCGATAGGAGCGCGGTTCTTCGGGTTACGGGCCTCGAAGAGCTCCTGAACACGCGGCAGACCGCCGGTAATATCGCCACCGACACCACCCTGGTGGAAGGTACGCATGGTCAGCTGGGTACCCGGCTCACCAATCGACTGTGCGGCCACGATGCCGACTGCCTCGCCGATATCGACGAGCTTGCCGGAGGCCATGGACTTGCCGTAGCACTTGGCGCAGACACCAGCCGGGGTCTGGCAGGTCAGCACGGAGCGGACCTTGATCTCCAGAACGCCCGCATTGACGATCTTGCGGCTGAGCTCCTCGGTCAGGTCGGCGCCTGCCTCAGCGATGACCTCGCCGTTTTCATCCTTGACGTCGTTGGCCACGACGCGGCCGGATGCGGAGGTCTCCCACAGCTCGTGCAGGTCGTAGGAGCCTTCGGCGATCTCGACACCGAGCGGGACGCGCACGCCCTGGCGGGTGCCACAGTCCTCTTCGCGGACGATGACGTCCTGCGCCACGTCCACCAGACGACGGGTGAGGTAGCCGGAGTCAGCGGTACGCAGAGCGGTATCCGCCAAGCCCTTACGGGAACCGTGCGAGTTGTTGAAGTACTCCAGAACCGACAGGCCTTCACGGAAGGAGGTCTTAATCGGACGGGTGATGTAGTCACCCTTGGAGTTCACAACCATGCCCTTCATGCCGGCCAGGGTCCAGATCTGACGCATGTTACCGGCAGCACCGGACTTCACGATCATCGGAATCGGGTTGTCGTCGGGGTACAGCTCCTCGACGGCGTTACCCACGGTGTCCGTGGCGTCTTTCCACAGCTCAACCAGGCGGTCGTAGCGCTCGCGCTCGGTCAGAGCACCCTGCTCCCAGTACTTACGCTCGATGCGCTCGGCTTCCTTCTCGTAGGACTCAAGCACCTCGTGCTTATTCGGGAGGACCAGCACGTCGTGCATGGTGATGGTCACGCCGGAACGGGTGGCCCAGTAGAAGCCAGCGTCCTTCATCTTGTCCAGAACCTGGGCAACGGTAATCATCGGGTACTTCGCGGCGAGGTCATTAATGACGTCACCGAGCAGCATCTTGTTGCCAGCGCCGCCCTTACGGACCATGACGCCCTCGAGGTACGGGTAGTTCCACGGCAGCAGGTCGTTGAACATGATGCGGCCCAGGGTGGTCTCAGCGAGCCATGCCTGGCCCTTCTGCCAACCATCCGGGAAGTGCTCTGCCTCGATGTCTGCCGGCGGGCGCAGGTGGGAGATGCGGACCTTGATCGGGGCCTGCAGGCCCAGAACGCCGCGGTCGCGAGCCATGATGGCCTCCGCGTAGGAGGAGTACACGCCCTGCTCCGGACGGTCCTCCGTGGCGGGGCGATAACGGCCCTCGCCACCGATCTCGTCCTCACCCTTGTCCATGGTGAGGTAGTACAGGCCGGTAACCATATCCAGACGCGGCATAGCCAGCGGCTTACCGGAGGCCGGGGACAGGATGTTGTTGGAAGCCAGCATGAGGACGCGTGCCTCAGCCTGTGCCTCGGCGGACAGTGGCAGGTGGACTGCCATCTGGTCACCGTCGAAGTCGGCATTGAAAGCCTCACAAGCCAGCGGGTGCAGCTGGATGGCCTTACCTTCGACGAGCTTCGGCTCGAAGGCCTGGATACCCAGGCGGTGCAGGGTCGGTGCACGGTTCAGCATCACCGGGTGCTCGGAAATGGCCTCTTCGAGGACGTCCCACACCTCGGGGCGCTGGCGCTCCACCATGCGCTTGGCGGACTTGATGTTCTGCGCGTAGTCGTTTTCTACCAGGCGCTTCATGACGAAGGGCTTGAACAGCTCCAGGGCCATGAGCTTCGGCAGACCACACTCGTGCAGCTTGAGCTGCGGGCCGACGATAATCACGGAACGGCCGGAGTAGTCCACGCGCTTACCCAGCAGGTTCTGGCGGAAGCGGCCCTGCTTACCCTTGAGCAGGTCAGACAGGGACTTCAGCGGGCGGTTGCCCGGACCGGTGACCGGACGGCCGCGACGGCCGTTGTCGAAGAGGGCGTCGACGGACTCCTGCAGCATGCGCTTCTCGTTGTTCACGATGATCTCGGGAGCACCGAGGTCGATCATGCGCTTGAGGCGGTTGTTGCGGTTGATCACGCGACGGTAGAGGTCGTTGAGGTCGGAGGTGGCGAAGCGGCCACCGTCCAGCTGCACCATCGGGCGCAGCTCCGGCGGGATCACCGGGATGGCATCGAGCACCATACCGGCCGGGTCATTGCCCGAGCGCAGGAAGGCCGCGACGACCTTCAGGCGCTTGAGGGCACGCATCTTCTTCTGGCCCTTGCCGTTGTTGATGATCTCCTTGAGAACCTCAGCCTCAGCTTCGAGGTCGAAGTTGCGGATGAGGGTCTGGATGGCCTCAGCACCCATGCCGCCGGTGAAGTAATCCTCGTAGCGGTCAACGAGCTCTTCGTAGATGGTCTCATCGATGATCATCTGCTTCGGAGCAAGCTTGATGAAGGTGTTCCAGATTTCGTCGAGGCGAGCAACCTCGCGCTCACCGCGCTCGCGGATGTGCTGCATTTCCTTGTCGGCAGCGTTCTGGACCTTGCGGCGGGCGTCGGCCTTGGCGCCGGCGGCCTCCAGCTCGGCCAGATCCTGCTCGAGCTTGGCAGCGCGCTCAGCGATCTCTGCCTCGACGTCATCCTCCACGTCCTTCTTCTCCAGAAGCATCTCTGCTTCCAGAGTGGACTGGTCATTGTGGCGAGCTTCCTCGTCCACGGAGGTGATGATGTTGGCAGCGAAGTAGATGATGCGCTCAAGGTCCTTCGGAGCCAGGTCCAGCAGGTAGCCCAGGCGGGAAGGAACGCCCTTGAAGTACCAGATGTGGGTAACCGGCGCGGCCAGCTCGATGTGGCCCATGCGCTCACGGCGCACCTTGGACTTGGTCACCTCGACGCCACAGCGCTCACAGATGATGCCCTTGTAGCGCACGCGCTTGTACTTACCGCAGGAGCACTCCCAGTCACGGGTCGGGCCGAAGATGCGCTCACAGAAGAGGCCGTCCTTCTCCGGCTTGAGGGTGCGGTAGTTAATGGTCTCGGGTTTCTTGACCTCGCCCTTGGACCAGCGACGGATGTCCTCGGCCGTGGCCAGCCCGATGCGGAGCTCGTCGAAGAGATTTACGTCAAACACGTAATGTCTCCCTTTCATCCCCCGTCAGGGGGAAGTTGATGGCTTTGTATGTAGGTGGTGTTTCGTTATGCCCGCCGCCAGTAAATGCGGCGGACCAAGAAGCTAGGCGATGTCTGCGTCGGAGCGCTCGTCGCGGGACAGGTTAATGCCCAAGGACGGAGCGCCGTCCATGTCATCATCGTCGGAGCCAGACAGTTCCATCGGGGTGCCGTCGGTGGAGAGAACCTCCACGTTCAGGCACAGGGACTGCAGCTCCTTGAGGAGGACCTTGAAGGACTCCGGAATACCCGGATCCGGGATGTTGTCACCCTTGACGATGGCCTCGTAGACCTTGACGCGGCCGACCACGTCGTCGGACTTGATGGTCAGGAGCTCCTGCAGGGTGTAGGCAGCGCCGTATGCCTGCATTGCCCACACCTCCATCTCACCGAAGCGCTGGCCACCGAACTGTGCCTTACCACCCAGCGGCTGCTGGGTAATCATGGAGTACGGGCCGGTGGAGCGGGCGTGGATCTTCTCGTCGACGAGGTGGTGCAGCTTGAGCATGTACATGTAGCCGACGGAAACCGGGTACATGTACGGCTCGCCGGAGCGGCCGTCGAAGAGGCGGGCCTTACCGTGCTCATCCACCATGACGTCACCATCGCGGTTCGGCTTGGAGGAAGCCAGCAGGCGGGAGATCTCCTCGTTGGTGGCACCGTCGAAGACCGGGGTTGCGGTCAGAGACTCCGGCGGGACGTCGTACAGCTCTTCCGGCAGGGTCTTGAGCAGCTCGGCGTTGGCCGGGTCCTCGGTGTCGATCTTCCAACCGGCGTGTGCCAGCCAGCCGAGGTGAACCTCGAGAACCTGGCCGATGTTCATACGACGCGGCACACCGTGGGTGTTCAGGATGATGTCCACCGGGGTGCCATCCTCCATGAACGGCATATCCTCCGGCGGCAGGATCTTGCCCACAACGCCCTTGTTGCCGTGGCGGCCGGCGAGCTTATCGCCGTCCTGGATCTTGCGCTTCTGAGCCACGTAGACGCGGATCATTTCGTTGACGCCCGGGGCTAGGTCGTCGTCATCCTCGCGGGAGAAGCGGGAGACGCCGATGACCTTACCGGTCTCACCGTGCGGCACCTTCATGGAGGTATCGCGGACCTCGCGGGCCTTCTCACCGAAGATGGCGCGCAGGAGGCGCTCCTCCGGGGTCAGCTCGGTCTCACCCTTCGGGGTGACCTTACCAACGAGGATGTCGCCCGCGCGGACGTCGGCGCCGATGCGGACGATGCCGCGCTCGTCGAGGTCACGCAGAACGTCATCGGAGACGTTCGGGATCTCGCGGGTGATCTCCTCCGGGCCCAGCTTGGTATCGCGAGCATCGATCTCGTGCTCCTCGATGTGAATCGAGGTGAGGATGTCCTCCTCCACGATGCGCTGGTTGAGGATGATGGCGTCCTCGTAGTTGTGGCCTTCCCACGGCATGAAGGCAACCAGCAGGTTGCGGCCGAGGGACATCTCACCGTTGTGGGTACCGGGGCCGTCGGCAAGCACCTGGCCTGCCTCGACGCGCTCACCCAGGGAGACCAGCGGGGTCTGGTTGTAGTTGGTGTTCTGGTTGGTGCGCTCGAACTTGCGCAGCATGTAGGTATCGCGCTGGCCCTCGTCATCCATGATGGTGATGAGGTCGGCGGTGACGTTCTCCACCACGCCCGCCTTCGGGGTGATGATGAGGTCACCAGCATCGTAGGCAGCGCGCTGCTCCATACCGGTGCCCACGTACGGGGCCTCGGAGCGCACCAGCGGCACGGCCTGGCGCTGCATGTTCGCGCCCATGAGGGCACGGTTAGCGTCGTCGTGCTCGAGGAACGGAATCATGGCGGTAGCCACGGAGACCATCTGGCGCGGGGAAACGTCAACGTAGTCAACGCCGGCGGCGTCGGTCACGCCGATATCGCCGTCCTTGAGGCGGACCTCGATGCGGTCGCCGGTCAGGGTGCCGTCGGCAGCCTTCTCAACCTCGGCCTGCGCGATGGCGTAGCGATCCTCTTCATCGGCGGTGAGGTACTCCACCTGGTCGGTGACCTTGCCGTCCACAACCTTGCGGTACGGGGTCTCGATGAAGCCGAAAGCGTTGACGCGGGCATAGGAAGCCAGGGAACCGATCAGACCAATGTTCGGACCCTCAGGGGTCTCAATCGGGCACATGCGTCCGTAGTGCGAAGCGTGAACGTCTCGCACCTCGATGCCGGCGCGCTCACGGGACAGACCGCCCGGGCCCAGCGCGGACAGGCGACGCTTGTGGGTCAGGCCGGACAGGGAGTTGTTCTGGTCCATGAACTGCGAGAGCTGGGAGGTACCGAAGAACTCGCGGATAGCGGCGGAGACCGGGCGGACGTTAATCAGGGAGGTCGGGGTAATCGACTCCGCGTCCTGGGTGGTCATGCGCTCGCGGACGACGCGCTCCATGCGGGACAGGCCCACACGGACCTGGTTCTGGATGAGCTCACCCACGGTGCGCAGACGACGGTTACCAAAGTGGTCGATGTCGTCGGTGTGGATGGCGATCATCTCACCGTTCGGGGCCTTCATCTCACGCTCACCGGCGTGCAGGCGCACGAGGTACTCGAGGGTGACGGCGATGTCTTCCTCGGTCAGGGTCATCAGACCGTCGTGGTCCCCGCCCAGGCCGAGCTTGCGGTTGACCTTGTAGCGGCCAACCTTGGCCAGGTCGTAGCGCTTGGCGCGGAAGAAGGAGTTATCCAGCAGTGCCTGCGCGAGGTCTCGCGTGGGCTGCTCGCCCGGGCGCTGCTTGCGGTAGATCTCCAGCAGAGCCTCGTCGGTGTTGGCCACGCCATCGGACTCGAGGGTGGACATCATGAGCTCGGAGAAGCCGAAGCGCTCCTTGATCTGCTCCTCGGACCAACCCAGGGCCTTGAGCAGCACGGTGACCGGCTGGCGACGCTTGCGGTCGATGCGCACGCCAACGGTGTCGCGCTTGTCGACGTCAAACTCGAGCCACGCACCGCGGGAAGGAATGACCTTCACGGAGTGCAGCGGGCGCTCGGTGGACTTGTCGATGGTCTGATCAAAGTACACACCCGGGGAACGCACGAGCTGCGAGACGATAACGCGCTCGGTGCCGTTGACGATGAAGGTGCCCTTCTCAGTCATCATCGGGAAATCGCCGATGAAGACGGTCTGGGACTTAATCTCCTGGGTGTCGTTGTTGATGAATTCTGCGGTGACGTACAGTGGCGCCGAGTAGTTGATGTCCTTCTCTTTGCACTCGTCCACGGTGTTCTTCACCGGCTCGAAGCGAGGCTCCGACAGGGACAGGGACATGTTGCCCGAGTAATCCTGGATCGGAGAAAGCTCCTCGAGGATATCCTCAAGGCCGCTCGTCACGCGTGCGTCTTCGCCGCGCTCTGCCTGCTCGCGCTCGCGCCACTCGGGGGTGCCGATGAGCCACGCGTAAGAATCGAGTTGTAGATCAAGGAGGCCCGGGACAGCGATGGGCTCGCTGATTTTAGCGAAGGAGTATCGCTTCGGGGCTCCAGGGATGTTGGCCACTGACTTGGTCTGGCGGGAGACTGCCAAGATGGGTCCTTCCAGTACCTCTGGCGGATTGCCTCCCCACCCTGGCCGGTGAGGTGCAAAACCGCTGGTAGATTTAGCATTCGGTCTGCTGTGGAACGACTGGGTTTAGAATGCACAAAATCACCTTGTCAAGTCGGTTTTGCCATCACCGCTCGAAAGGCTAAATGTGCACTAAAGATCCAGATTCCAGCGCAACGAAATAGCCTATAGCATAATGGCGGCCTTGTAAAGGCGAAACGTGCCGCCGGCGTGTCGCTTCGGAGATCCGCAGGCGCGGACCTCTAGCACGCGCGGCTAGCGGGAGTGGCGGTTGGTGGGACGGCGAAAAGCGCCCAGCGCCCCAAGCAGCACCAGAACGGCGCCGATGCCGAGGCCACCCCAGCGCACCCACTGCCCCACAGCATTCCGCGGGAAGCGCTCAGCTTGCTGGAGCAGCTCCGCGCGGGATTCCTCATCGGTCGCACCGTTGAAGGCGAACTGCACTTCGCGCTCATTGCCCTCGCGGTCTGCCCAGTAGTCCTTGATATCGACGTCCATGCCCACGACGAGTCCGGTGGCCTGGTCCACAAAGAGGTCCCGCGTTGCTGCGTGGAAGAGGTAGCCCTGCTCGGTGGAGCCGTCCTCATTGCTCAGCGTGGTGGTCGTGCTACCGGCATAGAGAGTAGCCACGTTAGTGGGCTCAACCTCCTGGTGATAGCGGTAGACCGTGCGACCGTCGATATCAAGGGATTCCTCGAAGACGGCGTCGGCCGCCTTGCGCAGGACCGGATCGAAGACCGGGTAGGTGGTCTGCTCAGCATCGGCGGGCAGCTTGAGCCAGTAGCCCTCGACGGGCACCTCCGCCGTGGGCGAGCCCATGGTGTGGGAGAGCGCCGCCGGGCCCGTGGCCTCACCGCTAAGGCGATCGACGGGGTAGTTCCACACGCGGGCAAAGCTCAAGTCCTCCACGTTGCCCGTGCCGCCGCGGATGGCAGACTCCCCCACTCGCAACGTTGCGGTGTCCTTGTCCGCCGGATCCTGGATGTCCAGGTTGAGCTGATAGGTCATCGGCCCCTCGTACTGCGTAACGCCCTCTTCGGACAGCGCCTGCGCGGTGGCGCTGTCATCCTGCATCGTCCACGTGGTGTCCTTGATATCCAGCGGCAAGCGCGGGCTAAAGCTCAAGAAGCTCGACGCCGCCAGGCCGGCGGCGATCAGCGCAACGCCGAGGCCGAGCAGGAGGACGGAGAAGATGCGGGACTTGGGCAGCATGGTGGCTTATCCTACCGATTCGTTTGTTCAAAACACATTTCCCCGGAGGGTGCGTTTCAGTTTTACGCAGCTACGGTGAGACTGCACCGACCCCGAAGTGAGCGCAAGTCAACTGATTCTATGAGTGAGAGTCGACTTCTTCTTTGTGATTCCACGGCACGATGGCGCTGACATCAGTGGTCTGGCGAGCTTTCCACAGATCGTATTCCTCTTGGAGTCCGAGCCAGAACTCCGCGGAATTCCCAAAGTAAGCCGACAAACGCAAAGCCATATCGGCACTGATCCCGAGCGCGCCGCGGGTGATTTTGGAAACTTGGGAACGGGTGGTGCCAATGTCACTGGCCAGGCGATACTGGGTGATACGGCAGGGTTTGAGGAATTCTAGGAGAAGGATCTCTCCGGGATGTGGAACGGGAACAACATCAACATGAGTGCGTTCTTCAGTGGTAGTCGATAAAGTCAACGTCAACAGCTCCTTCGGGTGTCCACTTGAATATGATGCGCCACTGCGAGTTGACGCGAATTGAGTAGTAGCCCTCAAACCCACGCCAATAGTGTCTCTTTTTGACCCTAGTGTCAAGATCTGACACGCAATCCTTAGAATCCGCTGGGCCATCAGAGTCCCAACAAAACGGGAACAACCCCGCACCGCGTAAAAGCGGAACGGGGTTGTTGGCGCGCAGCGAGTGCGCTGCGCGGGAAAGCTGAGTAGTTCAGGTGAATTACTTGAGCTCGACGGAAGCGCCAGCCTCTTCGAGCTTAGCCTTAGCAGCCTCAGCGTCGTCCTTGGAAGCACCCTCGAGGATAGCCTTCGGAGCGGACTCAACGAGCTCCTTAGCTTCCTTCAGGCCCAGGCCGGAGACGATCTCGCGGACAGCCTTAATAACGCCGATCTTCTTAGCGCCAGCGTCGGTCAGAACGACGTCGAACTCGGTCTTCTCTTCCTCAGCAGCACCGCCGGCAGCCGGGGCACCAGCAGCAACGGCAGCAACCGGAGCAGCGGCCTCAACGTCGAAGACCTCCTCGAATTCCTTAACGAACTCGGAGAGCTCGATGAGGGTCATTTCCTTGAAAGCTTCAATGAGCTCGTCCTTGGTGAGCTTAGCCATGATTGGCATCCTTTCTCATTGTGCCTGGCCGCGCTAAGCGGCCAGAAAAGTGTGTGTGTTTAAGTTGTGCGCCTTTAGTTGGCGTCTTAAGCTTCCGCAGCCTTCTTGTCCTGCAGGGCCGCAGCGGTGCGGACCATCTTGGTTGCAGGAGCGTTGAATACGGCGGCAGCCTTTGCCATAGAACCCTTCATGGCGCCAGCCAGCTTTGCGAGAGTGGTCTCGCGGTTGTCCAGCTTGGCGATGGCCTCAACCTGGTCGGCAGACAGAGCGTCGCCGTCCATGTAGCCACCCTTGATAACGAGTGCCTTGTTGTCATCAGCGAACTTGGTGATGACCTTCGCAGCATCCACTGCCTCGCCCTTGATGAACGCAATAGCGGTCGGGCCAGTCAGCTGCTCGTCAAGACCCTCGATGCCAGCTTCGTTGGCAGCGATCTTGAAAAGGGTGTTCTTGGCGACGGAGTACTCAACGTCAAAGCCGAGGTTGTTACGCAGCTCCTGGAGCTGACCCACGGTCAGGCCACGGTACTCGGTGAGCACGATGGAGTTAGCGCCTTCGAGCTTCTCCTTCAGCTTTGCCAGGTCTGCGGTGTTCTTCGGGTTTGCCATTTTCTACTACGCCTCCTTTCGAAACATCTCTTGTGTTTTCCGCCGGGACCTTTCCCACCTCGGTTGTCGTTAACGACAACCGAAATAACAAAA
Organism: Corynebacterium hesseae; assembly: GCF_037850265.1. Taxonomy (NCBI): domain Bacteria; kingdom Bacillati; phylum Actinomycetota; class Actinomycetes; order Mycobacteriales; family Corynebacteriaceae; genus Corynebacterium; species Corynebacterium hesseae. The sequence goes on along the minus strand of NZ_CP137211.1, from coordinate 368,267 downwards.
GCCCCGTGCAAGAGCACAGGGCGCGCGCGGAAATCCGCGGTAATTCGCAAAGTGTCTCCTGCGTGGGCCGCCCTCTAGAGCGAGGAACCTTCGATCCGATATTCCGGATGACCGACGGTCTTCGGTGAACTTTGACGCGGCCTCAGCGGGCCGTTCAAACTTCGCTAGGTACTCTACAGCCCGCACGGGCCAACTCCAAATCGCGGTCCTGGGGCTTTGCCTTAGTGCCCTTTAGTTCTTGAGCACACCGCGCGGAACGATGACGGGGGCATCGCTGCGAGGATCCTCCCAGATGTCCACATCGATGCCATAGGCCGCCGCCAGGACCTCTTTCGTCAACGCCTGCTGCGGCGTGCCCCGCGCGATGATCTCGCCGTTGTTCATGACCACCATGGTGTCTGAGAACTGCCCAGCCAACATGAGGTCGTGCAGCACGACGACGACCGTCTTCCCAGCGCGCGCTTGCTTGCGGACGAGCTCCAAGACACCCATCGCGTGGGCGGGATCGAGGAAGGTCGTGGGCTCGTCGAGAAGCAGCACCGGCGCGTCCTGAGCCAAAGCCAACGCGAGCCACACCCGCTGACGCTGGCCACCCGACAGCGCCGCGATATCGCGGTCGATGAAATCGGTGATGCCTGTCTCCACGCAGGCCTGCGCGATGATCTCGTGGTCCTGCGCTGACAGTCCCCTTCCCCACCCAAGGTGCGCGTACCGCCCGCGGGCGACGAGCTCGCCGACGCGCAGCCCATCCGGCGCCATCGGGTGCTGGGGAAGCAAGGCCACATGGGCCGCCGCTTCCTTCGGGCTCATGGAATGCACATCCAACTCGCCAATGCGCACGCTTCCCTGCCGAGGGCGAAGAATCTTCGACAAGGTCTTCAGCAACGTCGATTTCCCGCAGCCATTGGGGCCGATCAGCGTGGTGACCTCCCCTGGTTGAGCCGCGAGGTCAACCCCGGAGAGAATATCTTTCCCGCCCTGATAACCGGCATGGATGCCTTGGGCTTTCAGCTCGCAACTGTTCATGATTTTCATCCTTTCCGCCTTGCGGCATTCCACACCACGATGACCAGGGCGGTGCCGCCGATCACTGAGGACACAGCACCCACCGGCGCGTCCATCGGGAGCGCCCCGGCCACCACGGCGCAGGCGCTTAAGAGTGCCGCACCAGCAGCGCACGACACCACCGGCGAAGGAGTGGGGGTTCGGGCGATCATGCGTCCGAGGTGTGGGGCCAGCAGCGCGATAAAACCGATGGGCCCCGCCACGGATACGGTCACCGCGCATATTCCGGTGGCCGCAATGAGGAGCGCGGTGCGCGTCCGCGTGATGTCCACGCCCAAGGAGAGTGCCGAGAGATCATCATGGGCTAGAAGCGGCAGTTCCCGGGCATGCCACGAACCAAGCAACACGAAAGGCGCCAGTCCTACGAGAAGCGGAACAATGACGTCCACCCGTACAAAGCCCGTGGTTCCCGCCAGCCACAGCTGAGACTGTGCCGCACGGAGGAGCTCCGCAGCGCGCAAGAGATAGGCCACCATGGCTTGAAACAGCAGTGATAGCGCGATGCCGACGATGACGATGCGGTTGCTCGTGCCGATTCCCCCAAGCACCACCAGAAGGATGGCCGCCAACACCGCCCCCAGCAGCGCGAGCCCCGCCCGCCACCAGAACACGGAGACACCCTCTGCGAGAAGCGGCCGGGACATCACCGTCCCGATGACCACCATCACCGAAGCCCCACCGGTCACGCCAAGGATGTCGGGGGAGGCCAGCGGATTACGCGACATCGACTGCGTCCACGACCCCGCCAGTCCGAGCGCGGCGCCCACGATGAGGGTTGCTAGCGCTACGGGCATGCGCAGATCCCACACGACGCGGATTTCGCTTCGGCTCCCACCACCGTTGAGGATCTCCAGGACGCGCAGCGGACTCAGCCCCACGGGGCCTTGCCCGAGCATCAGGACGTAAGAAACTGCCGCGACCAGCACAAAGAAGCAGGTGGCTGACCATATCCATATCCGGCGCTGCCGTTGTTGGGAACGCAGGCGCTTGGCGACGCCCCCCTTCACCCCATCACTCATAGCTTCTGCTCCCCTCGGCGCACGGCCCAGATGAGGAAAGGTGCGCCCACGAAAGCTAGGACGATAGACATCTCCAACTCCGAGGGGCCAGCGATAAGCCGGCCTAAGATATCCGCAGCCAGCACGGAACAACCGCCCAGCAGCGCGGCGGGGGCAATCATGGCGGCAACCGCCGGACCTGTACACCGCCGGAGGAGGTGGGGGACGGCAAATCCCACGAAAGCGATGGGGCCTGCCGCAGCGGTAGCGCATCCGGCCAAGACAACTATGCTTAAGGCCGCGCCACGGCGCGCCAGTGCCGGCGAGCCGCCCAAGGCAACCGAAGACTCCTCACCCATGGCCAATAAGTCGAGCGGGCGCGCCACACGTGCGGCAATGATGAGCCCGACGAGCAGACCGCCGGCTGCAATCGCGACCTCCCCGGGGCCGCGCCCAAACGTGGAGCCGATGGTCCAGCGGCGCATGCTGTCGAGCACATCCGTGGAATACAAGCCGATCAGCATGGCGCCAGAGCTTAAGGCAGCCGATACTCCTGCACCCACGAGGAGCAGCGTCAGGGAATCAGGAAACCGCCGGGAAACACCCAGAACCACTACCGTGGCCAAACCGGCTCCCACCAGGGCGAGCGCCGTCCGCATCCCCAGCGAGGTGGCAAGACCCAACGCCGTCCCGAGCGCAACAAGGAAGGAAGCTCCCGCAGTGATACCAATGAAGCCGGGATCGGCCAAGGGGTTCTTGGTCCACGTCTGGGCGATGACACCGGAGACCGCAATGGCTGCACCCGCGAAGTACGCCAAGAAGGTGCGCGGCATACGCAAGTCCCACACGATATTTTCTATCTCCGGCTGGCTTTCATGGAGGAAGGCGGGAAGGAGCTCGGACATGGCGATGGACCGCGATCCCACCATCAGCGAGCAGGCGAGGAGAAGCAGTGAAACCACAACCAGAGCGCTGGTGAGGAGCACGCGTCCCCTCCCCCGCGAATCTAGTTCGCCGCGGGTGGCCCCGGCGTTTCTCGGTAATGCGAGCACTTAGAGTTGCTCTTCAAATTTATCGACAGCCCAAGGAATGGTGAGCGGGTTCGGCATGCTCATGGCGTTGCCGGTATCCGTTTCTAGGTAGCGGACGCGGCCATCCTTGACCACGTCTAGGCCTTGGAACGTCGAATCCTTCTTCAGCTCGTCGACTGCACCGTTGTAATCCAAGACGAACAGGTAGTCCACGTTGTTGAGCTGGGAGTAGTTCTCTGGGGCGTAGTCCACGAAGAAGCTCGAGCCATCACCCTCCAGCTCCTGCGGAATCTCAAAGCCAAGGTCTTCGATGAATTGACCGCGGCCATCATCGGAAGTGTAGAGGCCCAGCTTTCCGTCATAGGGCATGACGATGGCCGCGCGTTTGCCGTTAAGCTCCGGGTGAGATTCCTTGAATTCATCGAAGGAGCCTTGCGCCTTGTCAATAAGCTTGTCACCCTCCTCTTCCTTCTCCACGGCAGAGGCGATGGTCTTAACCTGCTCTTCCCAGGGAACCTGCCAGTCTTCGAAGCCCTCCGGCTTGATGGTCAGCGGCGCGATCTCCTCGAGGGATTTCTGTGCTTCCTGGTCCACTGCCTGATTGACAGCAATGATCTGCGTGGGGTCCGAAGCCGTGACCTGCTCAAGAACATCGGCCGTGAACCCGGAAGCGGTGTTATAGATAACCTCAGGCTGGGCATCTCCCAGAAGTTCTTTCGCCCATGGGCCCACACCGGAGGGATCACCATCACCCTGCGCTCCCCAGGGCGCTACGGCAACGGGGGTGATTCCGAGCGCGAGGACAGTATCGGCGTCGCCAAGCCCCAGGCTGGCAACCCGCACCTCCTCAGCGCTGCCTGCACCCGCACTGTCCTCACCGCTTCCGCGCGAGCACCCTGTCAGAGCAATCGCTGCCGCCGAGACAATCGCGAGCACGGCTTTCGCACGCCGGTGGATAACAACCATGGAATTAACCTTTCCTTCGATGGGAACGAGCACACAAGCCGTCACACCCCTAATCTACTTGAGGCAAGCCTAACCTCTGCTTTATGATGGATTCAAATTTCCCTTATACCTAGGAACAATTCCTTTGACGCATCACCGCTTATTACCCGTTACCCTCGCCGGGAATACCCGCCTCAAGCCGCGACTGCACCGCCTTACTTTTCACTCGCCCGCCTTCGGCTCCTACCCCCTCGCCGGGCCTGATGAGTATTTTGGGCTCCTCATGCCCCAGGACGGGCAGGAGTTTTCGTCCTTCCCAGTTGAGGATGCCAATGTGCGCGCCGCCGTCACTGGCTTGCCTGACGACGTTCGCCCGGCGTTGCGGTGGTACACAATTCGCAGGCTCAACCACGAAGCCTGCACCATCGATGTCGACGTGGTGACCCATGGCGATAATGGTCCGGGCTCGCGGTGGATCCGCAAGGCCCAGCCCGGGGATACCGCCGGAATCTATACGGGGCAAGCACGGTGGCAGGCACCCAAGAAATCACAGCTGTTGCTCGCGGACGCCTCCGCTCTCCCAGCACTGTGGCACATCCTGGAGCACTACGAAGCCTTCTCACCGCAAACCTTGAGCGGCGTCGACGTCGTTGCACTAATTGCAGACGACTCCGAAATTGAGGACGGCTTTGAGAAGACCTGGCGCGGCAAGGTTCGTTCACTCACCATGGTCGCCGCCCCGCACGAGGAACACAGCGCACGCGCCGTTCAGCTTCTTAGCTCTCGTTTCTCCGCGGATACAGCGCCGGATTCAGTGTGGGTATCCGGCGAAGGGGACCTGGCCAAAGAAGTGCGCTCTTTGGCGGTGCACGACTGGGGAGTGCCGCGCGAGGACGTCATCTGGTCCGTGTACTGGATGAACGGCAAGCCGCGGCCTTAAATCCTTCGCACGCATCTAGTCCTTTAACCGGCGGTGGGTAGCCGGTGAATAACACGGTGCGCTGCCACATGGTTCCCATCAGAAGGTTCCAGTCAAGAGGTTTCAGTCAGAAGGTTTACTTGCCCCCAAACGAACCTTCTTCGCTCCCCCAGATGGTTTGTTTGCCCCCAAGAGAACCTTGTGACTAGAACCATCTACATCCAGCGCCCGCGCTTGCCCCAGGCCTGATGCATCTCCGCTCAAGCCCATGTCCCGAATCCAAGCAGGGAGCACCTGGGGCACACACAGCACAACGCGGGCCCCGGATAATTCCGGAACCCGCGTTGCAAGGGGTCTTGACTATCAGGCGGTTTCTCACGCCGCCCGCCCTGCAAGACTCAGGGTGTTCTCTCTATCTCTCATGCGCCTCTCTCAAACGCACAAGGATTATTATGCGATACATTCCTTGAAAGCCCATCGAACCTGCCTGTATTTTACCTGTCAGTGGTTTTTAGCCCTCTGACCTGTACAAATAATTCGACACGCAAGGAAAAAGGCAATAAAAAATCCCGGCTCGTGAATGAGCCGGGACCTTTACGCCGTTAACACAGACATCAATTAGTCGGTGTAGTTCTTCTCCACGGAAGCATCGACCGGGATGCCCGGGCCGGAGGTGGTGGAGATGGTGATCTTCTTGGCGTAGATACCCTTAGCGGAGGACGGCTTCAGACGCAGGATCTCGTCGTACAGCGCGCCGTAGTTCTCAGCCAGCTTCTCAGCGTCGAAGGAAGCCTTGCCGATGATGGCGTGCAGGTTCGAAGCCTTGTCCACGCGGAAGGAAATCTTACCGCCCTTGACGTCAGCCACAGCCTTGGTCACGTCAGCGGTCACGGTGCCGGTCTTCGGGTTCGGCATGAGACCACGCGGGCCCAGGACGCGGGCAACGCGGCCGACCTTGGCCATCTGATCCGGGGTAGCGATAGCGACGTCGAAGTCGATGTTGCCCTCGTTGATAGCAGCGATCAGCTCTTCGGTGCCCACGATGTCGGCGCCGGCAGCCTTAGCGGCCTCAGCGTTGTCGCCCTCAGCGAAGACGGCCACACGGACGTCCTTACCGGTGCCGTGCGGCAGGGAAACGGTGCCGCGTACCAGCTGATCAGCCTTGCGCGGGTCAACGCCGAGGCGGAAGACTACGTCAACAGTAGCGTCGAAGTTCTTGGAGGAGGTCTCCTTGGCCAGCTTGGCGGCCTCGATCGGACGGTACTGGCGGGAGCGGTCTACCAGCTCAGCGGCAGCCTTGTATGCCTTGGACTTGGTGCTCATAAGTGCAATTCCTTTTCTTGGATTGATGTGGTGATAGCGGGCCGAAGCTGGCCCTGCCACGCGCGATACAGAACGTATCGCGCATTAAATCGAATTATTACTTAGCCGGGATTCCGTCAACGGTGATGCCCATGGAGCGAGCGGTACCAGCGATGATGCGGGCGCCGTTCTCGATGTCACGAGCGTTGAGGTCCTCGAACTTAGTCTGTGCAATCTCCTTGCACTGATCCCAGGTCACGGAGCCAACCTTATCGGTGTGCGGAACGCCGGAGCCCTTCTTGATGCCAGCGGCCTTGAGCAGGAGCTTCGCTGCCGGCGGGGTCTTCAGCTTGAAGTCGAAGGAACGGTCCTCGTAGACGGTGATTTCCACCGGCACGACGTTGCCGCGCTGTGACTCGGTCGCAGCGTTATAAGCCTTGCAGAACTCCATGATGTTGACGCCGTGGGCACCGAGTGCCGGGCCGACCGGCGGAGCCGGGTTAGCAGCGCCTGCTTCGATCTGGAGCTTGATCAGGCCAGTGACCTTCTTCTTGGGAGCCATCGAATTACCTCTTTCCTGTGGTACCGGAGTGCCGCCACGATGAATAACAGCGCCCCGTCCGGATGCTCACGCGTTGTGGGCCACCGGAGGATGAACGTTTGAACATGCGCAAAAGCGCACGGCGTTCAAGTTTAGAACACCGTGCGCCCAGCTCAAAATCGCTTTTTAGGAGATGCGCTCGATTTCCGTCGGGGACAGCTCCACCGGGGTCTCACGGCCGAAGATGGACACCAGGCCCTGCATCTTGCCGGTCTCCGGGTCGATCTCGGAGATGGTGGCGGACACGGAAGCCAGCGGGCCGGACAGGATGGTAACGGCCTCGCCCACCTCGAAGTCGTGAGCATAAGCCTTCGCGGCCTCCTTCTCCGGCATGGCAACAACCTGCTCGCCCTCGGAGTCTGCGGCGGAAGCCTCCGGGGAGACCGTCGTGTCATTCGGCATGAGGAACTTGGCCACGTCGCGGATCTTCACCGGGGTGGCGTTGCCCTCGTTGCCCACGAAGGAGGTCACACCGGGGGTATCGCGGACGACGGACCACGCAGCGTCGTTAAGCTCCATGCGCACCAGCACGTAGCCCGGAAGCAGCTTGCGCTTAACAACCTTCTTCTTGCCGTCCTTCTTCTCCAGAACCTGCTCGACCGGCACGACGACCTCAAAGATGGAATCCTCCACCTCGAGGGTCTGGGCGCGCATGTCCAGGTTGGTCTTCACCTTGTTCTCGTAGCCGGAGTAGCACTGGATGATGTACCACTTGCCCGGCTGCTTCTTCAGTTCGCGGGTGAATGCGCGCAGGCGGGTCTTGTACTCGGCGTCGGCGGCAGCGGCATCTGCTTCAGCGCTTGGCGACGTCTCCCCCGCTCCCTCAGCCTCAGCCTCGTCCGAGCCGCCGCCGAGGGCGGCCTCAGCGGCCTTGGTAGCAGCTTCCTTCTCGGCGGCTTCCTTCTCCTCGGCAGAAAGCTCCTCCTGCGGCTGCTGGGTTTCCTCAGTAGCCTCGACCGCTTCCGCGGCCTGTTCCTGGACGTTATCAATCATGGCCTGCTCGAGGGAGGTGCCAGTGTTTTCTTCGCTCATTGTCTGCTACTCCAAAATTGTGTTCATTCTTCTAGTCCCCAACCAGGTTACCCGGCGGGACTAGGGCAAAAAGTATCCCGCCGTTTCCCCTAGTCGAGCTAGCGGGAAGGCGGCGGGATGAAAGTATGAAATTAGTTTACTAAGGCGCGAGGATTGCTTCAACTCCGAGGCCGGTCAGCGTGTCTACGCCCCACACCAAGGCGGTGAGGACGATGAGGAAGGCGAAGGTCACGAGGACGTACTGCAGCATTTCCTTGCCGGTAGGCCAGACGACCTTCTTCATCTCAGAGACAACCTCGCCCGGGAAGGACCCGACGGAACCGCCGAAGGAATCTTCCTTCTTGTCCTCGACGCGTACGACGCGCTTGTCGGTGTAGGAATCGGTAGAGGTGGTCGCTGCGCCAGAGAGCTGACGCTTGCCGGTTGGGCGCGGAGCCCCGGTGCTCGGCTGCTTTTCATCGCTCACGGCGATTCCCTCCTTGAAGTGATGTGGCAGGGGCGACAGGACTCGAACCTGCAACCTACGGTTTTGGAGACCGTTGCGCTACCAATTGCGCCACGCCCCTTTGCGTGCCCTTTTGGGACAACGCACAACCCTACCAGAACGATGATTCCCCATGGAAACCACGTGCCGTATAAGGCTGGGAGTCGGTAATGAAAAAGCGCCCGTGTGCGGGCGCTTTTCTTTCCCGGTAGCGATGGCGAGAATTGAACTCGCGACACAGCGATTATGAGTCGCTTGCTCTACCACTGAGCTACACCGCCATATTCACCTTCTGGGACCTTCCAGAAACATGAATGGAGCCCCCTGACAGAATCGAACTGTCGACCTTTTCCTTACCATGGAAACGCTCTGCCGACTGAGCTAAGGGGGCACAGCCTCTTTGAGTAACGGACTTTCATCCGCTGTGCTCTCGTTGAAGCCTTGAAAAGATTAACCCGAAACGCTTAAACAACACAAATCGCCAGGATGGGACGTATTTTTAGGGCTTTTAAGCGCCCCAAGAACGCACCAAAACAACCACCGTGCCGAGCAGACGACAACTAAGCCGGGTACACGACCGTTCAATCGACGGAGCGACATTTCGATCAAATAGCGTCCCAATTTCTCGATGCTCGGGCCCCTTATTTGATCGAAATGACCCTTAACCCTCCCTTAGCCTTATGCCGCGGCCGGGCCGGGGATCGAAAAATCCCGCAGACACATCTTTGCGTCTGCGGGATTCATTCTGTGCCAGGTAGAAGATTCGAACTTCTGAAGGCAATGCCGGCGGATTTACAGTCCGCTCCCTTTGGCCGCTCGGGCAACCTGGCATGCACTCTTGAGTGCGGTTATGTACTTTACTACGAAGTCCCGCCCGACATGCAAATCGCCTGGCAGGAGCACCTATTAGCCCACGCGCTGGACCGTGTAGTCCGCCAACTGGCGCAGGGCTTCGCTGGCCGTGCATTCGGGCAGCAGGGAAAGCTGGTCTTCGACCACGCGCAGGTACGCGTTGACGTCGGCAAGCGCCTTGTCCCGGCCGCCGGACTTCCACAGCAGGTCGATGGCGCGCTTCACGGAGGCGTCATCGGTCAGCGGGCCCGTCAGGAGGGCACGGAGCTCGTCGCCGACCTCACCCTCCTCCTCCAGGGCATAGAGCACTGGCAGGGTGAACACGCCCTCGCGCAGGTCCGTGCCCGGGGTCTTCCCCGACTCCTCGGGATCGGAGAAGATGTCGATGATATCGTCGACGATCTGGAAAATCATGCCCACGGCCGCACCGATCTGTCGCAGCGCCTCGCACTGCTCCGGGCCGGCGCCAGCGTGGTAAGCACCCAGATAGCCGGCGGAGGCGATGAGCACCGCGGTCTTTTCCCGGATGACCGCCGTGTAATGCTCCACAGCATTAGCTTCGCCAGCACCGATGGTTTCGCGCATCTGGCCGGTGACGAGCTCCTCGAAGGTCTCCGCGAAGTGCTCCACCGTGTGGGTATCCAGCTGGCTCATCAGCCGCGAAGCGTGCGCCAAGAGGGCATCGCCCGCCAAAATAGCCACCGAGTTGGTCCAGCGGAAATTCGCAGAATCCACGCCGCGGCGGCGCTCCGCTTCATCCATGACATCGTCGTGATAGAGCGTGGCCACGTGGACCATTTCCACCACGGTTGCTGCCTTAATCACCTCGGGCGATTGCGAGCGTTCACCAAACTCGGAAGCCAGCAACGCCATCATCGGGCGGAAACGCTTGCCCCCAGCCAGGGAGAGGTGGCGCACCTTGTCTTTGATGAAGTCCTGCCCGCGGTCGAGCTCCGTATTCAGCAGGTCCTCTACAGCAGCCATCCCGGCGTTGATACGCTCGGTGAGCTGCGCATCCCCCAAGTCCACGTGCTTGGCGTGAGTTTGGCCGTGTGACATTAAACGTGTTCCTTTAAGCTCAAAAATCCTAGTGTTTACCTACCGTAGCCCATGGCACGGCCCTCAACACACTTGTGGCCACTATCCCGTGCAATGATAGTCCCCATGTCGGAGCAGATCGATTCCACCCTTGTTGACGTCGCCATCGTCGGTGCCGGGCCCGCTGGCGCTGCCGCCGCTATCCACGCCGCGCGCGCTGGCCATGACACACTGCTTGTCGACGCCTCCCCCTTCCCCCGCGACAAGACCTGCGGCGATGGGCTGACCCCTCGCGCCATGCACCAGTTGGAGCTCCTCGGCATCGAGGTCAACGCCTCCTACCGCAACCGCGGGCTCAAGCTGCACGGCTTCGGCGGCACCGTAACCGCCCCGTGGCCGTCGACATACCCCTCGCAGGTGGGAACGGCTCTACCGCGCTATGAATTCGATGCGCTGCTCGTTGAGGCCGCTCAAGAAGCCGGCGCGCAGCTTCTCACCGGCTCGGCAACGGCCCCGCAGCTCGAGGGCAACCGGCTGGTGGAGTTCTCCGTGGGCAAGCGCCGCGTGCGCGCGCGGTGGGTCATCGTGGCCGATGGCGTGCGCTCGACCTTTGGCAAGCAGCTGGGCCGCACCTGGCACCGAGAGGAGGTCTACGGCATCGCCGCGCGCGCCTACGCCGATTCGCCCCACGACGGCGAGGAGTGGATGCACTCCCACGTGGAGCTCAAGGACCCTGAGGGGGTCGTACAACCCGGGTATGGCTGGATCTTCCCGCTGGGACAGGGGGTCAACATCGGTTTGGGTGCGCTCTCCACTGCCGCCCGCCCGGCTCGTCTCAACACCAAAAAGGCGCTCGATTTCTACGCTGAGCAGCAGCGTTCGGAGTGGAGCTTGGGCGAGCTGCGCAATGTCACCTCGGCGATGCTGCCCATGGGTGGCGCGGTGTCCGGGGTGGCCGGCGCGAACTGGATGCTGATTGGTGACGCCGCCGCCTGCGTCAATCCGCTCAACGGCGAGGGCATCGATTATGGCTTGGAGACGGCAGCACTAGCCGTGGAGATGCTCGGCACTAAGGACCTGACCTTAGCGTGGCCGGAGCGCCTGCGCGCCGAGTACGGCGAGGCCTTCCTGCTCGCCCGCACCGCAGCGCGCCTGCTGACTTACCCGCAGTTCCTGCCGCTGGCCGGACCTGTGGCCATGCGCGGACCCATCGGCCGCATGCTCATGCCGGCCGCTGCGCGGCTGATGGGCAACCTCATCACCGACGAGGACAAGGACCTGCTTGCCCGCGCCTGGCGGCTGGCGGGCGGGGCGGTCTCCACGCTGCGCCGCGATACTCCCCTTTGGGCCTAAGGCCTTTAGGCCGGCTTCACCGCGGAGTGCAACGCCACGATGCCACACGTCAGGTTGCGCCAGCCCGCCTGTTCCCAGCCGTTGCGGTTGATGGCGGCGGCTAGCTCGTGCTGCTCCGGCCACGCGCGGATGGATTCTGCGAGGTAGATATAGGCCTCCGGGTTGGAGGAGACCACCTTGGCAATCGGCGGCAGCAGGCGGGTCAAATACTCCTTGTACACGGTGCCGAAGACCGGGATGACCGGCTTGGAAAACTCCGCTACCGCCAGGCGCCCGCCGGGTTTGGTCACGCGCGCCATCTCCCGCAGGCCCAGCTCGAAGTCGTGGATATTGCGCAGACCATAGGAGATGGTCACCGCATCGAAGGTGTTATCCGCAAAAGGCAGGCGCATTCCATCGCCGGCCACCTTGGACACATCGCGCTCCGCGCCAGCCGCGAGCATGCCGAGTGAAAAATCACAGGCCACGCACCACGCGCCGGACTTGGACAGCTCCTCCGTGGAAACAGCCGTTCCGGCAGCCAGGTCGAGGACCTTCTCCCCCGGCTGCAAGTTGAGCCGCTCGCGCGTCAAACGGCGCCAGCGCGCGTCCTGACCAAAGGACAGCACCGTGTTGGTGATGTCGTACTTCTTGCCCACCGCGTCAAACATGCGCGCGACATCGTAGGGCTTCTTCTCCAGATCTGCCTTAGACACAAGCGCCTAGTCTAGGCCACGCGCGCCCCCAGGGCGCGAGCGGCCCAGCGCGGCAGCTCCGGGCGCTGGCCCAAAATGGTCAGCGGCACCTCGCGGACACCCTCCAGAACTTCCTCGTAGTAGCCCAGCAGCTGCTCACAGAGAGCCGGCCAGGTTTTGGAGGCAATCGACTTCCGGGCGTTCTCCCGCAGCTCCTCGTGGACCTCCGGGTTGAGCAGAGCGTCCACTGCGTTGGGGAGATCCTCGACGAACGTGGGGACGTCGAGAAGCAGCCCGTTATAGCCCTCCTCAATGAGGTCCACCGGGCCGCCCGCGCGGGGGCCGATGGTGGGCACGCCCGAGGCCTGCGCCTCCTGGATGGCCTGGCAAAAGGTCTCGAACTCACCGGCGTGGACGAAGATGTCCAGGGATGCATAGGCTGCGGCGAGTTCTTCGCCGCCCAGCGCGCCGGTGAACACCGCGTCCGGCAGCTGTGCCTCCAGCAGCGGGCGCTCTGGGCCATCACCGACGATGACGAGCTGGATGTCCTCGCGACCGTTAAGCGCGGACAGGCGGTGCACGCCCTTCTCTGCGGCCAAGCGGCCCACGAAGCCAACGATCTTCTTCTTCCCCGTGGGCTCCCACTCGCGGCGCAGCGCCGCCGAGCGCTTCGAGGGGTGGAAGCGCTCCGAGTCCACGCCGCGGCCCCAGTGGCGCACGTTCTTGATGTGGTGCTTCTCCAAGTCACTGATGGTGAGCGAGGACGGCGCGAGAGTCATCTGGCAGGCGTTATGGATGGTGCGCAGCCACTCCCATACCCCATAGGCCAGCGCGGAAGCGTGGTACTTGGTGGCGAAACCGGCCACATCGGTCTGGTACAGCGCCACCGCCGGAATGCGCAGCTGGCGTGCAGAAAATGCTCCCGCCGCTCCCAGGACGAAGGGGCTGGCCAGGTGGATGATGTCCGGTTTGAACTCCCGCAGCGCCTCATCCACCGCGGAGGTAGGAACGCCGACCGGGAGCGAATCCACCAGCGGCACACGCACGGTGGGCACGCGCACGATGGTGAACCCGAGGTAATCGGGGATCTCCTCCTGCCCGTCCCGGGCGCCGGGAGCGATGACAATGGCCTCGTGGCCGTGCTCGTGGAGGTGTTCGAGGACACGCAGCACGGAGTTGGTCACTCCGTTGACATTAGGCAAGAAGGATTCCGCGACGATGGCTACACGCATGCGCCCCATCATTCCTTTTCTGAGTGCTCGGTTGGTAACGCACGTACTAAATTCCGGTTAATTTTCCCGCTCCCCCACCAGCACGCGCCGGCAATCAGGGTAGCCACGGCCGCGGAGGACAGCGCCGGAATAATCGACAGCGTCCATTCCCGGCCCTCTACCTTGACCAAGTCCGGGTTGCTCTTGGCGTAGAGCACCCACACCTGCTGGCCTTCTCCCAGCCCAGTGGGATAGAGCAGGCCGGTGGGCGGGGTGTGATAGATCCCTTCGGAGTCCTGAAAGTCCACGAAAGTACGCAAGGTGCCGACATCCGTCACCGTGGCCAGGGCGCGCCCGGGGTTGGCGCCGATGGTGCGGTCATTGAAGAAGGGGCCGATCACCATACCCGCCATGCCCACTAGTGCAGCGACATAGAGCACCAGGATCAGCTGGCGCACTCGGCGCCGCGGCATTTACTGACCCACCTTGGCGTTCAGAGCCTCCTGCAGCGCGCGGCGCGAGGACCGGGTGGTGTGTGCCTCCACGACGGTGATGCCGGTGGAGTATTCCTTGAGGTCTGCCAAAACGTCGAGCAGCTCCTGTGCCGAGCTCACCTCGCGGTGCTCAGCGCCGCAGGCTTCCGCCAGCTTGGCGACGCCTACCCCATGCGGCGTTCCAAAGGCCCTCTCGAAGGAGGGGCGCAGGGGCTCACGGCCTTGTTCAAGCACCTCGAAGATGCCGCCGCCGTCGTCGTTTGAGACGACGATGGTGAGGTTCTCCGGGCGCGGGTTGTCCTCGGGGAGGATGAGGGAGGTGGCGTCGTGGAGGAAGGTGACATCCCCCATGAGGGCGACGGTGCGCGGGGCGCGGGGCGCGTCGGCCTCGCGGGACTGGGTGGCCAGCGCGATGCCGATGGCCTGCGCGATGGTGCCGTCGATGCCGGCGGCCCCACGCGGCGAGTAGGTTTCCACGCCGTCGAAGGGCAGGCCGATGAAGGAGGCATCCCGCACCGCGTTGGAGGCACCCAGGACGAGGGTGTCGCCGACGGCGAGGGTGTCCCCCACCGCGGCGGCGACGTGGAGGCCGGTAAAGCCGATCTCGGGCTTGGTGGCGTCCTCGCCTGTGGCCTCCGCGAGGACCTCGCGCACACCCTCGGCCGCCATCTGCGCGGCCCCTTCACAGATCTTCATCCACTCGCGCGTGGGCTCGCCGCTGGTCTTGACGGTGGTGCCCAGCTGTGCAGCCGCACCGCGCGGGTTGGTGAAGTCCTCCGTGCGGGACAGGCAGATGAGGTCGATATCGGGATCGCTGATCAACGCCAGGACGCCGCGGTGCAGGGTGGGGTGGCCCACGACGATGACCTGCTCCACCTTGGTGTTGACCACGTAGTCATTGGCGGAGACTTGGGCGCGGCGGAAGAGGTGCGCCGCGGCCGGGTGCACCGGGTGATAGGGGGCGGGTGCAGTGGGCTCGGCAATGGTGGGGACGTCCTCCAGCCCCTCGACCTCCCAGGCCTCATCGCCCGCGATGACGAGCGTGTTGCGGCTGAGATCGACGGCCACCTCGCCGTGATTGGACCAGCGCGGGGTGCGCGCACGGTGCTGCGTGTAATCCGTCGGGGTGCTGGGCAGCTCCTCGCCCACGAGTGGGGCATCGAAGGCCACGTTGATGTGCACCTGGCGATCATTCAGGAAGCGCTCGGCAATAAACGGAACATCACTAGTGCTCTCCACCTGGGTGGTCTCTGCGTAAACCCCGAAGATGCCTGGCTGCTCGATGGTCTGGGAGGCCCCCGTGCCCACCAAGCGGGCCGGGCGGTCCGCGCTGATCACCGCCAGCGGGGTGTGCGAATAGTGCGCCTCCACCATCGCGGGCAGCGTATTGGCCACCGCGGTGCCGGAGGTCATGACGATGCCGACGTGCCTGCGCTGGACGCGAGCCAAACCTAAGGCGGCGAATGCGGCCGAGCGCTCATCAATGCGGGTATGCACGCGAATATCGCTGCGCGCAAGCAGCGCCAAAGACAACGGCGCATTGCGCGAGCCTGGGCAGAGGACGATGTCAGTCAGGTGACGCGAAAGCTGGGCTGCCAGAGCTTCGGCCAGCTGCATCGACTCCGGTTGTGAGGCTGCAGAGTTCTCAGCATGCGGCTCAGTATTAGGCATTGTCTGCACCGCCCGCACCGGGTTCGCCGTTGCCCGACTCTAGTTGCTCGAAGAGATCGTTGAGCAATCCATCCAGATCGGATTCTCCCTGGTCCAGTTGATCCTGGATCTCCGGCGGCAGATCCGTTGGAATCTCCGGTGCGATCTCCGTGGGGATGTCGGTGGGAAGGTTATCCCGCGGCGAATTCTTGGTGGTGGTCACCGTGGTGGGGACCTCGGTGGTCACGGTCTCGGTGACCGGCTCCGGGGCGGGCTTATCGGCATCCGCTGCCGCACCGCGCCACAGGAAAAACAGTACGCCGGCAATAACGACGGCGATGGCGGCAATGGCAGCGAAAACATAGGCCAGGGCTCCCCCGCCCTTCTTCGGTTGCTCCACCTGGTAGCTCGACGGGACGGGGTCGTACTGCGGCTGCTGATAATCCTGGTCATAGCCCTGCTGATAGGGCTGGCCAAAGGACTGCGTGCCCTGGGAACCGGGCTCCGGGAAGTGCTGCTGGGGGCGCTGCGGCGGCTGCTGCTGCGGCGCGCCGAACTGGCGGGTTTCATTCTCACCGGTGACGCGGCCGAACTGCCGCGTCTCGTTGTCACCGTTGTTGTGGGTCATGGGATTTACCTTATCGTGCACCCTTACCACTTAGCACCCGGCCGGTGGGGGTTAGTCCCGCGGCGACCTCGCCCGGCGTGCCATCCGCCACGATCTTTCCGCCCTCCGTGCCAGAGCCCGGGCCCATCTCAATGACTCGGTCCGTGCCGGCGATGAGGTGTCGGTCGTGGTCTGCCACCACGACGGTGTGGGAGGCATCCACCAGCGAGTGCAGCTCAGAAATAAGTAGGTCGATATCGGCCGGGTGCAAACCGACGGTCGGCTCATCCAACAGGTAGACGGTATGGCCCCGGCGCGAATTGCGGGAGCGCTGCAGCTCCGTGGCGAGCTTGATGCGCTGGGCTTCACCGCCGGAAAGCTCCGGGGCGCCCTGGCCTAAGCGCAGGTAACCCAGCCCCACCGCTTCCAGTGTTTGGAGCGCGTGGAGAATCGGTGCTTCATCCGCAAAGACTTCCAGGGCTTCTTCCACCGTGAGGTCGAGGATGTCCGCGATGGTCCGGCCCTGCCAGCGGATGGACAAGGTGTCATCGTTATAGCGCTGCCCCTGGCAGTCCGGGCACTGGGTATAGGAGCCGGGCAGGAAGACCAGCTCGACCTCGATCTGGCCGGCACCACCGCAGGTATGGCACTGGCCTTGCTTGACGTTGTAGGAAAAGCGCGAGACCGTCCATTTTTTCTTCTTGGCCTCCGGGGTGGCGGCGAAGAGCTTGCGCACGTTGTCGAAGAGGTTGGTGTACGTCGCCACCGTGGAGCGCGGGGTTCGGCCAATTGGCTTTTGGGTAATGGAGACCACGCGCTTGACCTGCTCCGGGCAGTCCGGGCCAGTGAGCGTGTCCTGGAGCGCGGCCAGCAGCGTGGATTTGCCGGATCCTGATAGCCCGGTAATGGCGGTGAACTGACCAAGCCCGAAGTCCACGTCAAGGCCATCGATGGTGTGCGAGTGTACCTTCCGCAGCGCGATATCCCCGTGTGCCGGGCGCGCATCGGCCTTGGGCGTGGGGCGCGGGCGGGCCAAGGCACGCGCGGTGGGGGTATCGGCGGAGTCCGCGGCCGCAATGTAATCGGCAACGGGAC
This sequence comes from Corynebacterium hesseae, assembly GCF_037850265.1. NCBI lineage: Bacteria > Bacillati > Actinomycetota > Actinomycetes > Mycobacteriales > Corynebacteriaceae > Corynebacterium > Corynebacterium hesseae. The sequence goes on along the minus strand of NZ_CP137211.1, from coordinate 350,916 downwards.
CCGAGTACACCACCTGGCCGCCGCGCTCACCGGCGAGCGGGCCGACGTCCACGATCCAATCGGCGTGCTTAACTAGCTCCATGTCGTGCTCCACCAGCAGCACTGAGTTACCCTCCGCGATGAAGCGCCGGCACATGTCGAGCACCGCGCCCCTCTCCACCGGATGGAGGCCCGCTGACGGCTCATCCAGGACATAGGTCACGCCATAGAGCCCTGAGCGCAGCTGCGCGGCCAGGCGCAGGCGTTGGACCTCACCGCCCGAGAGTGTCTCCGTCGGCCTATCCAAGCTAAGGTGCCCAAGGCCGAGTTCCAGGGCCGATTCAAAGGCGGGGAGAAGCGCTTTAAGCAGCAGGTCTTCAGCGTCATTCGGTTGCGGCTTTTGGGCTTTGAGGAGCTCGAAGGCTTCGCTGAGCGGGAGGGCATTAAAACGGTCGATAGGCAGCCCGGCATAGGTAACCTTGAGCGCCTTGACCGTTAGCCGGCGCCCCTGACAGGTATCGCAGCGGCGGGTTTCCATAAAGCTCAAGACGCGCGCGCGAAGTGTGTCCGACTTCGTCTCCGCATAAGTCTTGGTCAGGTAGCTGGCCACGGAGCGCCACGTGCCCTCATAGTTGCGCTGGATCTGATCCGCCCCGCGGCGCGGCTTGACGGTGACTACTGGGCGTTCCTCGGTGAAGAGGATCCATTCGCGGTCCTTCTTCGGCAGCTGCTCCCACGGCGAGTCCAGGTCATAGCCCAACTCCTGGAGGATGTCGTGGAAATTCTTGCCCGCCCAGGCCCCCGGCCACGCAGCAATCGCACCATCCTCAATGCTCAAGCTAGGGTCCGGCACCATGGAGGCCTCCGTGGGTTCATGTACCACGCCGGTGCCCTGGCACTCCGGGCACATGCCCTCCGGGGTGTTGGGTGAAAAGGAGTCGGAGTACAGGCCCTCCGGGTTGTCACCGCAGCGCGAGTAAAGCAGGCGCACGGAATTGGACATGGCGGAGATCGTGCCCACCGTGGAGCGCGCGCTGCTTGTCGACGCCGACTGCTGCAACGCCACCGTCGGCGGCAGCCCCTCGATGCGGCCGACCTGCGGGTCCACCGCCGAGGCAATGAGGCGGCGGGCGAAAGGCGCGACGGACTCGAGGTAGCGACGCTGCCCTTCGCCATGAATGGTGCCGAAGGCAAGAGAGGACTTACCGGAGCCGGACACCCCGGTCACGGCCACGAGCTGGCCGCGCGGGAGGTCCACGTCGACGTTGCGAAGGTTGTGCAGGTGCGCGTCTCTCACGGAAATGGTCATGCCCGCCAGCCTACGCTGCACCCCGGACATGGACCGTGAGCTGTATTTTTAAAGGTGCGGCCAGCACTGACGCACGCGCTCGAACCACCAGTCGCGCCGCGCAGCCGGTGCCGCCAGTGCGCTGAGGCGATCCGGGTCGGGGGCGAGGGATTCGGCGCGCAAGAAACCGTCGACAAGCTCGCGCGGCTCCGTCACGTCCTCCAGGAACAGCGACCCCGTGGCCAGACCCGCGGCGGCCGGGGTGACGTCGATGTCCTCGTCGTCATAGATCTGCGGCAGCGCGGCCACCGCGGCCAAACCCATGGAGATTCCCACCGAGGTGTCCAGGGCGGAGGCAACCGTGATGTCCATGTGGCGCTCGCGCAGGTGGGAGGCCACCTCGAGCACCTTGCGCACACCACCCAGCGGCGCCGGCTTGACCACGGCGACGTCTGCCGCCTGCAATTCCGCCACGCGGTAGGGGTCGCTGGCCTTGCGGATGGACTCATCTGCCGCCACGCGCACGAAAATCCCGGCGCGCATGAGCTGGGTGCGCACCTCCTTGAGCTCCTCGACGGTCCTGCACGGCTGCTCCATATAATCCAGCGGCATCATCTCCTTGGCCGCGGTGACGGCCTCTTCGACGCTCCAGCCGCAGTTGGCGTCGACACGCAGCACCGGCACGCGGCCCTGCGCCTCGATGTAGGCGCGGACAGCGTGAACGCGCGCGATATCGTCCTCTAGGGTCTGCCCCTTCTCCGCCACCTTGATTTTGAAGGTGCGGCAGCCGGGATAGCGCTCCATGACCTCCGGCACCTGCTCGGCAGGAACCGCAGGGACGGTGCCGTTGACTTCTACCCACTCGCGCACGGGTTCCGGAAAGCCTTCGTAGGCCGCTTCCAGCCCGGCGGCGAGCCAGCGGGCGGATTCCTCCGCCCCGTACTCCAGGAAGGGGGCGAACTCACCCCAGCCCGCGGGGCCATCGATAAGCAATGCTTCCCGGGTCGTAATGCCACGGAACTTCACGGCGAGTGGAAGGGAGACCACGTGGGCGCGGTCAAGGACGTCATCAATGTGCATGACGTTCATCGTACGTGTGGGGGGGTTGAGCGCGACACCTGTCATAGCCGGTGTTACCTTTAAACAGTAAGTGGATATAACCAGAAGAAGGATCTTTACATGCTCTACCTTCTCATCGCGCTACTGGCCATCGCCGCAGTTGTCTACCTCATCTATAAGAAAGTCCACGCCGCGGCCTCCATCTTTGCCGTTGGCGTAATCCTGCTCATGCTCGCCGCTCTCACTGGGCGCGCGGACTTCCGAACCACAGAAATTGAAGCGACCGGCAATGCCTTCTACGACCAGCTGCTCGTCGTGGACGCGCTGTTCAAGTCGCGCTTCTCCGGCATCGGTATGGCGATTATGGTGCTCTTCGGCTTTGTGTCCTATATGCGCCACATCGGCGCGGATGCCAAGACGGTCGTGGTGCTCTCCTCACCGCTCAAGCGCTTCAAAGGCTCCTACTGGCTGGTCCCAGTGGGCTTCATCCTGGGCACGCTGCTCTCACTGGTGATCCCCTCGGCCGCAGCGCTTTCCCTATTGCTCGTGGCCACGCTCCTTCCAGCACTCATCGCTGCGGGCCTGACACCCCTGACCGTGGGCGCCATCGTGGTGACCTCCTCCACCATCGTTCCCACCCCGCTGGAGGCCGGCCTCATTCAGGGCGCCGATCTCACCAACATGACTCCGACGGAATTCGTCTACGGCGCCGTCGCCTACGCCACGGTTCCCACGCTGCTCATCACGGCCTTCGTCCACATGTGGTGGCAGCACCGCTGCGATAAGGCGGATGCCCGCAAAGCCCTGGCCTCCGGTGAAGTCACCGCTGACTCGATGTGCGATAAAGCCACTGAGGAAGCCATCGCCCGCGCCGCCTCCCTGCCGGGTTACTACGCCGTGCTCCCGCTCATGCCGCTGCTGCTCATCATCATCTCCGCCATCCTCAACCGCATGGGCGTTATCCCCTTTGAGGGCGGCATCCTCCCGGTGACCGTGGTCTCCCTGTTCATCGCGATGATCATCGAGTCCATCCGCAAGCGCACCGTCACGGGTGCGGTAGATTCCATCTCCAGCTTCTTCAAGGGCATGGGCGAGGGCGCCGCGGGCGTCGTGGCCCTGCTGGTTGCCGCCGCCGTCCTGGTGGAAGGTATTACGCAGATGGGCGTCATTGACATGCTTATCGACGCCGCCGAAGGCTCCTCCGGCGCCGCCGTCCTCATCGTCCTCATCTTCGTCGCCGCCACCGCCGCGATGGCCGCACTCACCGGCTCCGGCACCGCGCCCTACTTCGCCTTCTCTGAGGTAGTGCCCAACCTGGCCTCGCAGACCTCCATCCACGCCCCGCAGATGCTCACCGCCATTTGGGGAACGTCCAACCTCATGCGCCAGGTCTCCCCGGTCAACGCCGCGGTGCTCATTGTTGCCGGCGCCATCAAGGTCAACCCCATCCAGCTGGTCAAGCGCACCTCCGTGCCCATGATTGTGGCGACGGTGCTCAACACGCTGTTTGCGTTCATGTTTATTGGGTAACACTCCCCGGCTGTGGCCTTAGCGCCCCTTTAAACCACCATGCGGGGCGCTAGGCTACACCTCATGCGAAAACTCTCTACTCTCTCTTTACTCGTTGCCGCCGGAATTGCATTGAGCGCCTGCGGCGATACTTCTGACTCCTCTACACCTGCTAGTGAGGCTTCTGCCGACAGCCAATTAACCTCCGTTGTGGCCCCAGTGACTGCCTCCACTTCCGAGGCCCCCGAGGACAGCGGCCCCGCGCCGACTCTTAACGATGCCCCGAGCGGCACTCCCGCCGCGGACGACAACGCCAACCCCAACCCGGGCGGCCACAACATCAACGTCGGACAAGTCGGCGGTGCATGCGGCTATACCAATCAAGGAGACAAGATCCACGCAGGAGAAAACACCTCCTGTGAGTTCGCCGCCGCTATGTTTGATGAGGCCATCAAGCACACCTTCACCTGGTCGCAGCGCAGTTCTACCGTGAATGGCTCCTACAACACCCGCATTTCTGTAGCGAGCCCGGCGACAAAGCAGAGCTACGACCTGTATTGCGCCATGGGCTCTGACACTCGAACTTTCTACTGCGGCATCGACGGCGACAACTCTGTCTACGCCAGCTTTGAAGAGGCCAATAGCCAGACGTGGACCAACCGGCTGTCTACCGAAGGTCAGCCGTAGCGAGCAACCGAACATGACGTACATATCGATCAAATAAGGCCCCAGATCATCGAAGTTTTCGGCCGCTATTTGTTAGAAGTGTCACGCCGCCAATGCGAAGCCTCCTGCCTGCCGTACAATTGCACAGACAATCAATCCCATTAAGGGTTAAAGGAGGAACCATGCTACTTGCTGAAGCCTTGGCCGAACGCGCCCAGGCGCAGGAGCGCCTCAACTCGCTGAGTGACCGACTCGCGGCAACCGTCCGCATCCAGGAAGGCGATGAACCGGATGAGAACCCGACGGATCTCCTCCGTGAGCTGGAGGGCGTAACCAAGCGCATCGATGAGCTCGTCATCGCGATCAACGCCACGAACACGGCTACCGCGTTCGACGATGAGATCACGCTGATGGAGGCACTCGCACTTCGTGATGGACTGCTGCGCAAGCGCCGCATCTACCAGGGGTTGGCAGAGCGCGCGGGTGCGCGCCACGACCGCTACTCCCGCTCGGAGATCAAGTTCGTGGCCACCGTGCCCGTGCCGAAGCTGCGCGAGCGCGCCGATGATCTGGCCCGCCAGTACCGCGAGCTCGATACCCGCATCCAGCAGCTGAACTGGAATACGGAACTGATAATTAAATAGCGACTGCCGCTAGTTGTGCCGCATTCTTGCGGCACGTAGTCATGTCGTTCGACATGTAGTCACGTCGCGCGCCTCATGCGCGCGACGGTAGCCCACACTCTTCGCAGCGAGCGCAACCCTTACTGGGCAGGGAAAAGTCCAGTGCTTCTCAGGCGCCTTCGTAGCGCAAGAAGGCAGGGAGGTTCGATTCCGTCCCACTGTATGGTGTACCGCGCTGGTACGGAGTACACGTGCACATTGACGGGGATAATCCCGCAGTATTGTTTATTGTTTATCACCGCCGCGCTGGGCGGAGAGTGTGGGTGAGGGTTGGGAATGGGGACTATACTTCCGGCGCACTGCTTTCCAATTAAGCTGGTGTGCCATGAGCGAGCAGAAGAATTACAGCACCGATAATCCGTTCAAACCGGAACTCTGGCGCCCCGTCGAGGGCTTTGAGGCCCTGACGGATATCACCTATCACCGGCTCATCAGCGACGGCCCAAAGCCACAGCGCAAGGACGGCATCGTCCGCATCGCCTTCGACCGCCCCGAGGTGCGCAATGCGTTTCGCCCGCACACGGTGGATGAGCTCTACCGCGCGCTGGACCACGCGCGCCGCACGCCAGATGTTGGCACGGTGTTGCTGACCGGCAACGGGCCCTCCCAAAAGGACGGCGGCTGGGCGTTTTGCTCCGGCGGTGACCAGCGCATTCGCGGCCGCTCCGGGTACCGCTACGCCACCGAGCACGCGCACGATGACGCGACTGCCGACGAATCCACCGTCGACACCGCCCGCGAAAAAGTTGAGGGCGGCCGCCTGCACATCCTGGAGGTCCAGCGCCTCATCCGCACCATGCCCAAGGTGGTCATCGCCGTGGTTAACGGCTGGGCCGCCGGCGGCGGGCACTCCCTGCACGTGGTGTGCGATATGACCATTGCCTCCCGCCAGGAAGCCCGCTTCAAGCAGACCGACGCCGACGTCGGCTCTTTCGACGCCGGCTATGGCTCGGCCTACCTGGCCAAGATGGTGGGCCAGAAGTACGCCCGCGAGATCTTTTTCTTGGGACGCACCTACGACGCGCAGCGCATGTACGAGATGGGTGCCGTCAACGAGGTAGTTAACCACGCCGAGCTGGAGGACGCCGCCATCCAGATGGGACGCGAGATCAACATGAAGTCCCCCACCGCCCAGCGCATGCTCAAGTTCGCCTTCAACCTCACCGATGATGGCCTCATGGGCCAGCAGGTCTTCGCCGGCGAAGCCACCCGCTTGGCTTATATGACCGACGAAGCCGTCGAGGGCAAGGAATCCTTCCTGGAAAAGCGCGAGCCCAACTGGGATGACTTCCCGTACTACTACTAGTTCCCCCAAGGAGAGCCTGACGTGCTTTATTTTTCCATTGCCCTCGCGGCCATCGCGCTCGTTGCCGTCATCGGTTCCCGCGTGTGGATGCTGCGCCACATCCAGCAGGCCCAAAAGGATGGTGAGCGCCCCTTCGATCAGGAGGATGAGCTCATCAACCCTTACGAACACCGCGGGCGGTAACCTAGCTAACCGTGACCATCCTCTCCCCTCTGCCTGTCAATCCACATGACCCCGCCGCCATCCTCCCTGATCTGGAAGCGGCCATCGCAGGACAAGCCACCTTCCTGCCCGCCCCTGCAGAGGACCGCACCCGCGCGCAGCTCCTGCGCAACCACATGCGCGCAGGAGAACCTATTGATTCCTCCATCGCGCTGGTCGTGGCCACCTCCGGGTCCACGGGCACGCCGAAAGGCGCGCAACTCACGGCCGCCAACTTGGTCTCCAGCGCCGATGCCACGCACCGCGCTCTCGGCGGCACCGGCCAGTGGCTGCTAGCCATGCCTGCCTCCCATATCGCGGGCATCCAAGTATTGGTGCGCTCCCTCGTCGCGGGAGTGGAGCCGCTGTGCCTTGATCTCTCAGAAGGGTTCTCCGTCCCTCATTTCGCCCGCGCCGCGCACGAGCTGGCCGCCACCGGGGATCGCTCATACACGGGACTGACCCCCATGCAGCTGGCCAAGGCCATGGATTCGCTAGTGGGAATCGAGGCCCTGCGCACTTTTGATGCCATCCTCGTCGGAGGTGCTGCCACCCACCCACAGTTGTTGGACTCTGCGAAAAAGCTGCGCATCAACATCGTCACCACCTACGGTTCCTCAGAGACTTCCGGCGGCTGCGTCTACAACGGCCGTCCCCTCGATCGCGCTCTTGTTCGCATCGGCGACGAGGGGCGCATTTACCTTGGCGGGCCCATGATTGCGCAGGGCTATCGAAACGTGGACTCAGATGCCTTCATGGTCGATGAGTCCGGTACCTCGTGGTTTGCTACCTCCGACGCCGGCGCGCTTCACGACGGCCACCTCACCGTCACCGGGCGCCTCGACAACATCCTGAACACCGGCGGGCTCAAGCTCCACCCAGAGCAGCTCGAGCAGCACATCCTTCGCGTGCCGGGAGTGGACGGCGTGTGCGTGGTCGGCATCCCCCACCCACGCTTGGGACAGATGATCGTCGCTGCCTATACCGGATGGGCGGATGTCGGCGATATCCTTGTGGCTCTCGACGATAGTGGCCTTCCCCGGTGGCAAATCCCCAAGGACTTCAAGCGCCTGGCCCAGCTCCCCACCACCGGTCCCGGCAAGGTTGACCGCCTCGCCGTCGCCCGCATGTGGGACAGCTAAGCCTCCGCTTCGCCAAAGCTGCGTACGGCAATGCCGCGCGCAGCGGATTCCCCGAGGGGGAAGTGTGAACCTTCATCGACGGCAACCTCGAGCACACCCGCAACCGAAGGGGCAACGACGGTCAATTCTACTCCCGGCCGCACTCCATATTTATCCAGGTAGCGCAAAAATTCGCCATCAGCGTCAGTGACCTGCTCCACGGTGACGGGGGTCTGCGCGGGGACGTCGATAAGCGTAATGCGCGAGACCGGCTCGGCAGTGCCATCCGGGGCAGGTATGGGATCACCATGCGGATCGCGGGCGGGGTTGCCCAGGAAAGAATCAAGACGTTCAACGAGCCTGTCGGACGTCGCGTGCTCTAGCATTTCTGCCTCATCGTGCACCTCATCCCAGGTATAGCCCAGAGTGCGCACGAGGAAGGTTTCCAGGAGCCGATGCCGGCGCACCATTGCCACAGCCAGCCGCCGGCCTTCCTCAACAAGCCGAACACCGAAGTAGCGTTCGTGTTCCACCAGCCCCTTCGCGGCCAGGCGCTTGACCGCCTCCGACGTGGTGGGCAGCTTCTGCCCCGCCGCTTTAGCTAGGTCCCCCAGCGGCATCGCGGTATTAGCGCCCTCTTTCTCCTCATAGGTCCAGAGGATCTTGAGGTAGTCCTGGGTGCGTTCGGGCAGCTCGCTGATGTGCATACCCCCATCGTAGTTCAGCCTATTGCTTCCAACGGTTTCAGCACTTATGCTCTTTCAAGTTCAATCTGTTGAACATCGACATTCACTTTTAATAAGAGAGGTTTCCCGTGAAGAAACTTATTGCGCTTCCCCTCGCTTCCCTCGTGGCTGCCACCGCGCTGACTGCCTGCACCAGCAGCGACTCCGCCGAAGCCCAGGACGACAATCTGACGATCTTCGCCACGACTGGTTACTTGGCTGATGCGGCCGCCAATATCGCCCCGGACGCCGACATCACCACCATGGTCGGTCCCGGCGGCGATCCGCACACCTACCAGCCCACCACGCGCGATATTGAAAAGATGCAGGACGCCGACCTCGTCCTCTGGAATGGCCTTCACCTCGAGGCGCAAATGGTGGACCAGCTCTCCTCCCTCGGTGAGAAGCAGCTAGCTGTCGGCGAACAGCTCGATACTGCTGACCTTCTGCCGTGGCCCGAGCAAGGTGACAAGGGCGAAAAACTCTACGACCCGCACATCTGGAATAGCCCCGAGCTGTGGAGCCAGGTCGTCGATCACATCGGCACCAAACTCGGCGAAATCGACTCTGACAATGCCGAAGACTATGCCGCGGCCGCCGATGAATATGAAGACAAGATTGCAGCCGCGCATGACAAAGCGGCTAAGGAACTCGAAAACGCCTCCCCGCGCGTCCTCATCACCGGCCATGACGCCTTCAACTACTTCGGCAAGACCTTCGACTTTGAAGTCCAAGCCACCGACTTCGTGACCACCGAAGCCACCAAGTCCGCCACTGAGATCTCCGAGCTCGCGGATACGATCGCGGAGAAGAAGGTCCCCGTTATCTTCCAAGATAACCAGGCGAACCCACAGGCCATCACTTCTCTCAAGGAAGCCGTAGAAACCCGCAACTGGACAGTCACCATCTCGGATGAAGAGCTCTTTGCCGATACCCTCGGCCCGGAAGCCCCAACCGATACCTACCTCGGAGCCTTCGAACATAACGCTAGCGCCGTGGCGAAAGCACTAAGCTAATGCTCAGCGTAGGAAACCTCACCGCCGGCTATCCCCGCACGCCGGTGCTTCACGACGCCTCCTTCACCCTCACCCCCGCGACTATCACCGGGCTGGTGGGTGCGAACGGGTCGGGAAAGTCTACTCTGGTCCGCACGCTGGTAGGGCTCCTTCCGCCTCTAGCCTGCGGGTCGATGACCTTCGATGGCGTCGATCTGGCACATTTTCGGCAGCGTCTCGGATATATGCCACAACATGCGGATATCGACTGGAATTACCCTGCCACCGCCTTCGACATCGCCCTGATGGGCCGCACCGCCGGGCTGCGCTGGTGGCAGTGGCCCAGCCGCGCTGACAAAGACGCCGCTCACGCCGCGCTTTCCCGCACCGGAATGCAGGCACACGCGCAGCTGCCGATTTCCGCCCTGTCTGGTGGTCAGCGCCAGCGCGTGTTGTTGGCGCGCACGCTCGTTAGCGAGCCGGAATTCATCATCCTCGACGAGCCCTTCGCTGGTGTCGATGCCGCGAGTCAGCGCGCCATCATGGATGTACTCAAGGAACTGCGCGAGAACGGCGTGACCATCCTGCTGGTGCATCACAACCTGGCGGAGGTCGCCGACTTTTGCGATGAGGTCCTCATGGTCGGCCACGGCCGGCTCATTGCTGCTGGCCCCACCGAGCAGGTACTTACCGAGTCCGCCATTGCCGACATGTTTTCCCTGCCATCATGAACCCACTCGAGCTTCTTCAGAACTACACCTATACCCAGGCACTCCTGGGCACCGTGCTCATCGGTGGCTGCGCTGGCGCGCTAGGCCCACTGGTATATGTTCGCCGCACCAGCCTGCTGGCCGATGCCATCTCGCATTCTTCCCTGCCTGGACTGCTCACCGCCTTCCTCGTGGCCACCGCCATTGGCTGGGACGGGCGAAATGTCTGGCTTCTTTCTTGCGGCGCCCTGCTCACCGGAACCCTCGCGGTGGGGTGCATTCACCTCATCCCGCGGTTAACTCCCCTGGGGCAAACCACTGCGATGGCGGCCACGCTAACCACATTTTTCTCGGTGGGAATGCTGCTCATGCAGTATATTTCCCGCCGACCATTGCCTGGCAAGGCCGGAATCCAGGATTATTTGCTGGGAAATGCCTCCACGCTCACTCGCGCGGATGTACGGTCCACACTCATCATCGGTGGCTGCGTGCTGCTTTTTCTTTTCCTCATTCACACCCGGCAGGCCGCAGTCACTTTTGATTCAAGTTTTGCCCAGGTAGCCGGCATCCGCACCTCGTTCCTCAACGCGGCTAGTTTCTTCGCCCTCACCGCCATCACGGTGCTCGGCGTCAAAGTCGTCGGCGTAGTGCTCATGGTCGCCGTGGTCATCAGCCCTGCCGCCGCTGCCCGCCCCTGGACCACGCGCTTGCTACCTTTCATCGCGCTCTCCGGGTTCTTCGGCGCGGCCACCGCTGCTCTCGGCTGCTATGTCTCCATTGCGCACGGCCCGCTGCCCACCGGTCCGGTCATCGTCCTGGCTCAGGCGGCGCTCGTCACTATCAGCCTCACCAGTAGAAAGCTAGCCTCATGACCCTCGCCGCGACCGCTTGTCTCCTTGCCGTTCTGACGGCCTTGGCCTGTGCTATCCCCGGCACCTTTGTTGTCCTCAAAGGCCAGGCCATGCTTATCGACGGCATCGGCCATGCCGTCCTTCCCGGAATTGCCGTCGGCTACCTCTTTACCGCAGATCTAGATTCACCCATCTTGCTCGTTACCGCGGCCGCTGGCGCCTTGGTGGTGGCGTTGGGAACTGACGCACTACAGCGCAGCCCGCTGGTGACTGCTGATTCCGCCCTCGGATTGGTCTTTCCCGCCCTGTTTGCCGCCGGAGTCATCCTGATTTCTACGCACATGAGCCACGTGCACCTTGATGTCCACGCCGTTCTCGTCGGTGATCTCAACCTCGCGGCCTTCTCCAATCCCAACTATTGCTACATCATGGCCGCAGTGCTGGGTATCAATGCTCTCTTCCTCGCCCTTACACTGCCGCGTTTATCCGCCACGACTTTTGACGCCGATTTTTGTGCCGCACGCGGGGTGCCCACGCGCGTTCTTCACATCATATTTATGACCGTGGTTGCCTGCACCGCCACCGCCGCCTTTCACGCTGCCGGTGCCATGCTGGTCATCGCTCTCATGGTATTCCCGACGATGACCGCGCGGCTGCTTACTCAGCGCGTGCCCACGCTGGTGTTGACCGCCTGTGGCGTTGCCGCTATCAGCGCGGTCGTGGGATTTTGGGTTGCCTATGTCCTTGACGCGGCTACCTCTGCCGCAATGACAGTCACCAATGCCGTTATTTTCGTTGCAGTGCTCATCATCTACCGCTTTCGCCAACGCACCAGCTCATTGCCGCAGCACACCACACCAGTGGCACAATAGTGAGCATGTCTGCCTATTCCGCCACTCCTGCCGATTGGCTCCAGGGTGCTCGCCCGCACACCTGGGCCAATGCCTTTGCTCCCGTTATCGCTGGTACCGGTGCCGCTGCCGCGGCCCACGGCCTGCACTGGGGCCGGGCGTTGCTGGCGCTCATCGTGGCCTGGGCGCTTATCATCGGCGTGAATTACGCCAACGATTACTCCGATGGCATCCGCGGCACCGATGATGACCGCACCGGCCCCCAGCGGCTTACCGGGGGCGGACTGGCCAAGCCGCAGCACGTCAAGTTCGCTGCTTTCGCTTGCTTCGGCGTGGCGGCTATCGCGGGCATTTCGCTCTCCCTGGCTGCCAACGCGGCTTGGTTCATCCTCGTCGGCGCTGTGTGTATCGCCGGCGCCTGGTTTTACACCGGTGGCAAGAATCCCTACGGCTACCGCGGGTTCGGAGAAATCGCCGTTTTCGTGTTCTTCGGGCTCGTCGCGGTCCTAGGTACCGAGTACACACAGGCCGGCCGCATCACGTGGACAGGCCTTGCCTTAGCCGTGGGTATCGGCGGTATGAGTGCGGCGGTAAACCTGGCCAATAACATCCGGGACATCCCCTCCGATGAGGCCACCGGCAAGATCACCCTGGCTGTGCGCCTGGGTGATAAGAAGTCCCGCACGCTATTCATGACCCTGTTGCTGCTCCCGGTGTTGCTCACCGTGGGCTTGGCCTTCGATTCCTGGGCAGCGCTGGCCTCCCTGCTCTACTTCCCCCTCGCACTGGGCGCTATCCGCACCGTCAACCGCGGTGCGCGCGGACCCAAACTCATCCCGGTGCTCGGTATGACTGGCCGCGCGATGCTGGTATGGGCGGTTGTCAACGCAGTAGCGCTGGCTCTGGTTTAGCCTCTGATTTAGCGGCCAGCCAGCTCCTCCTGGACCCACTTCTTGTGGGCCTTGCGCTGCGCGGAGTACTCCGCCAGGGATTGGGTTGCTTCCACGCGCCACGTGGAAAAGAGCAGCATGGACAGTGGCAGCGCCACGAACAACGCCAGCAGCGCGGAAACCAGCAGCGGAAAGGTCTGGAGCACCGCCATCGCCAGTAGCTGAATCACTACAGTCAACACGATAAACAGCACCACACGGGCCGCGCCATACTTCCACAAAGCGACGCGGGAGCGGCGCTTGAGCGCGGGGTCCGGCTGGGGCGGGTCGGGGTTCTGGGAGGCGTTGGTGGTGTTTTCTGTCTGGCTCATAATTCTCACTTTTGCTTCGCGGGCATTCCGTAGAATACAACGCATGGGTCGATTGATACTACTACTCTTGTTTGTCCTCGCGGCAGTCCTCGTCTGGAAGGCTTTTGGTCCGTCGAGTTGGAATAAGAAGGTGCAGCAGGCGCAGCAGCCGCAGCGCCCGGCAATCAAGGGCCCCGATGATGACGAGGAATTCCTGTGGAACCTAGAGAAGCAGCGCTTCAAGGAGCGCCGCGCCAAGGAGCGGGAGGCCCAGCGCAAAGAGGAAGAACGCCGGCGGCGCTCACAGGGGCAGCAGGAGCCCAAGGCCCCCGAGGACAAGGACATTGAAGGCAAAGACTCTAAGGGGAAAGAAGCCTAGTCCTTCGGCACGAAGGTCATCTCGAGGCCGAGGGCCTCGGCCACCGCAACGACCTTTTCCCAGCGCACGCCAGAGCCACCGTGCTCAATAGTATGCAGCGTGGAGCGCGAAATCCCGGCCTTCCCAGCCAGGTCCTGTTGCAGGATGCCCAGCTCGCGACGGCGCTGCGCAAAGCCCTCACCAAGGGCGATGAGCTGAGGGTTATCGCCCGCCGGTTTGCCGGGCTTGTGCCGCGGCTTATGGATATCCGCCATTTAGTTCAGCCCCGCATAGGAGTGCAGGCCGGAGACAACCATGTTGATGAAGAACAGGTTGAACACCATGAGCAGCATCGCCGCGATGTTGATGTAGGGAGCAGCCTTGCGGAAGGCCGGCGTGGCACGGGCGTGCAGGTAGGCCGCGTAGAGTATCCAGGTGGCGAAGGACACGGTCTCCTTCGGGTCCCAACCCCAGTAGCGGCCCCACGCGGACTCGGCCCAAATAGCACCCAGCACGATGCCCAGGCCCAAGGTCGGCAGCGCCACTACGCCCAAGCGGTAGGCCAGGCGGTCCAGCTTCTTAGCTGAAGGAAGCGGGCGGGCAAGCGCGCCGAAGAAACCGGATTCAACGCCTTTAGGCTGGAACTCACGCAGCACGCTGAGCAAAGAAGCGATACCGGAGACCACGCCGATGGATGCGCCCAGCGAAACCACGGTGACGTGGATGGGCAGCCAGTGTGACTGGAGCGCCGGAACCACCGGAGCGGATTCCGCATAGAGCTTGGTGGAGCCGTAGAACATCAGCGCCAGGATTGGCGTGAGCAGCCACGGCCACAGGGTGCGCCACTCCTTGCGCTGCATGGCAATGGTTGCCACCACCATGGCGCCGGCGGTCACCATGAGCATGTACTCGTAGAGGTTGCCAAACGGGAAGCGGCCGGTAGCCAAACCACGCAGCACGATGGCTGCCAGGTGCAGGGCGATGCCCAGCCACAGCAGCATCTGCGTCATGCCACCGAGCTTGTCGGCGTTCTCCTGCTTCTTCGCCAAATCATCGTCTGCGGTGCTGGACACTGGGGGAACGTCGCCAAGCACGGCGCCATCTGCCGAAGCCCCCACGGTGGCGAGCTCACGCTGCTGCGGTGCAGCTGCGGTACGGGCGCGCATGGCCTCAATGATGCTCTGCATCCGGCCGTAGTACACCAGGGACAGCACCAAGGCGAGCGCATAAACGACGAACGCGGTTTGTACCGCGATGTCTGAGAAGTTGGACAGATTCTGATCAACCTGCATGAGTGGGAAACCTTGCCTTCACAATCGTGCCTACCCCGTGCGCCACGCACGAGGCTGCATGAACGGAGAGATTTATGGTGTCCATAAGGCTACCCCCTTTTCCCAGCTGTATCCAACTTTTGAAGGATACGGTCCGCGCCTTTAGTCGGCGGAGTAGAGTTCGTCCTCCTCCACATCATCGGGATCCGGCAATTCCAAAAGCTCGCGGTGCAGCTTATGGAACTCCTCAGACCAGCCCGCGCGGTCGGTGCGGGCAAGCCCGCCCATCTCGATATCGGTACCGCCGTTGGCACCCGGGCGGATGCGCACCCAGACGCGGCGTCGCTTGATCACCAGGGAGCCGACGAGCGAAACCAACATCACGAGAGCAGATACCAGCACCCAACCCTGGAAGGGGTCATAGGACACCTGGTAGTTCGCAAACTCGGAGGCACCGTCGAAGGTAACCTTGGTGCCGTCGTCCAGCGTGACCGATTCACCCTGGGTCAGGTTGACGCGGTCGATCTTTTGCAGCTGGCCCGAGTGGACCAGGCTGGAATCGAGGGAGAAGAAGGACTGCGGCTTGCCCGTGTCCAGGCCGGCATCGCCGCGGTAGATATCGATAGCCACCGCCGGATCCAGCATCGCCGGGTAGGAAGATTGCAGCAGCTTACCGTTCTCACCGGACCACTCGGCGGTCGGCGCAAACAGGCCCTGGATAGCGATCTGGTTCTGGCGGCGCTCAAACAGGTCCGGGTACATGCCCGACGGCGGATCGAAACGCATCACGCCCGAGGAGAGGAAGAACGTGGTGTCATTGGGCTGGAACTGGATGGTCTGCGTGCGCTTTTCGCCGTTGGGCCACTCCACCGTCATCGTCGGCGCAAAACCATGGCCCTGCAGGTAGACGCGGTTGTTGTCAATGCGCAGCGGGTGGTTGACCTGCAGCTGGTAGTCCTCCCAGGTCTCCGGGTCCGTGAAGATATCATCGCCGGCGGCATAGGACACATCGGAGGTGAACATCTCCGCCTGGCCATTAGGCAGGTAGTCCGCGGTGAAGTCGTGGGCCTTAAAACAGAAGGGGTGGAGACCCGTGCCGTCGAAAAGCGGGCCTGCGCGGAAGGAGTCATAGACGGAGGTTGAGGTATTACAGAACTCCGTGGACTGCGGCTGCTCTTGGGTCTGACCCTGGGAGTTCTTCTCCGTCACCACGATGACCTGGCCCTCATAATGCACCAAGCGCCCGGCTGCCATGGTGAGCAGGATGGCCACGAGCGCGATGTGGAAGATGAGGTTGCACAGCTCACGGGCATAGCCGCGCTCCGCCGAGAAGGACTGGGCACCCGCGCGGTCCTTCTCCGGGGAAACCTCGCTTACGCGCCACTTCTTCAGCATGGTCTTGGTTGCCGCGGCGATCTCCTCCGGGGACTTTTCCGAATGCCCGGTGGCATTGAGCGGCATCTTTTCCAGATACTTCGGCGCGCGCGTCGGCGGTGTGCGGTAGGCCTTGTAGTGATCCCAGGAGCGCGGGATGATGCAGCCCACCAGAGAAATCATGAGCAGGACGTAGATGGCCTGGAACCAGACGGAGGAGAAGACGTCGAAAAGCTGCAGCTTGTCGTAGATTTCCGCAACCTTGCCGTTGGTCTCAATGAAGTCATTGACGTTGGATTCATTGAGCGAGCGCTGCGGCAGAAGCGAACCCGGAATGGCGGCGATGGCCAGCAGGAAGAGCAGCGCCAGCGCGGTGCGCATGCTGGTCAGCCAGTGCCAGGCCTTGCGGATATATCTCACGAAAAATCTCCTTTACAGCAGCGTCGCGCCATAGGACACGGTCCACTGGCGGATGGCGTTGATGAAATCTCCCCACAGCCCGGTCAGCAGCGCCAGGCCGACGAGGATCATGGCGATGCCCCCGGCAATCTGGATGGCGCGGGAGTGCGTGCGCATCCACGAAATGGTGCGCATGGCCTTAACAGAGCCCAGTGCCACGAGCAGGAAGGGCAGGCCCAGCCCCAGGCAGTAGCCGACGATGAGCAGCGTGCCGCGCACCGCAGTCATGCCCGCGGTGCCGGCGGAGACGGACAAGATGGCGGCCAGCGTGGGCCCCAGGCACGGCGTCCAGCCCAGGGCAAACACGCCGCCGAGCAGCGGCGCGCCCAGCCACGTGGTCCAGCGCCTCGGCGCCATGCGCGTGTCCTTCTGCAGCACCGGCACCACACCCATAAAGACCACGCCCATGAGGATGGTGATGATACCGCCGACGCGCATAAGGGTGTCCGCGTTGAGCCGCAGCGCCGAGATGGCGCCGAAGACCGAAACCGTGGCCAGCACGAAGATGACGGTAAAGCCCAGCACGAAGAGTGCTGCGGCGCCGACGACGGCCCACTGCCGACGCTTGCCCACGCCGACCCCGAGCTCCTCGTCGTGGGTGACCTCACCGCCGACCACGGAGGCCAGGTAGGAGATGTAGCCGGGCACCAGCGGCACCACGCAGGGTGAGGCGAAAGATACCAGCCCGGCGGCGGCTGCGGCGAGGATTCCTAGCAGCAGCGGGCCGGCCGCGGCGGCGTCGGCAAAGCTCTGCCCGATTCCGTCAGCGGCTAGGATCACTGTTCTTTCTCCAGCTCGTCCACGACGTCGAGGACGTCCTGCTCCGTGATCTCCGTGAGGAAGACCGCGGCCGGGCGGTGCTGCTTGTCCAACACGATGGTGGTGGGCACCACGGAGGTGGGCACGCCGCCGAGCGCTGCGGCCGTCTTAAACGGCGGGTCGTAGATGGACGGGTACTCCAGGCCGTTATCGGTGAGGAAGTCCCGGGAAATCTCCGGGTTGAAGTCCTTGACGTTAATACCCAGTACGGTGCCTACCTTGCGCTTTTGCAGCTCCGCGTGGATGGCCTGGAGGTCATCCGATTCGGAGCGGCACGGCGCGCACCACTGACCCCAGGAGTTGAGGACGACGATCTGGTCTTTGAAATCCGAAAGCTTGATCGTCGTGGACTCATCCCGCAGGTCCTCACCGGAGAAATCCTTGAGCGGCTTGCGGTCTTCCTCCGCATAGCGGATGGTGGTCTGCCCGCCGGGCGAGATGAACTCGAAGGTGCCGCCGGAAGCCACGGCGTTCTGCGCGTTTTCCTCGCTTTGCGAGCAGCCAGCCAAGGCAAACACAGCAAGGACACCGGCCGCGGCGGCGCGGATAGTTCTGCGTCCCATTAGATGTCCTGCGCCGGTTCGGAGTAGAAGATATCGATGATCTCGCGGTCACGGTAGACCAGCGAAGTCACCGAAGCCAGCGCGCACGTGCGGTCCCACGGCGCGTGGGCCAGGCGCTTGCCCAACACGGTGCGCTGCACCATGACGATGGGCAGCTGATGGGAAACCACGATGGCCTCGTGTCCCTCGGCCTTGGCGCGGGCGCGCTCGGCGGCGTCCATCATGCGCGCGGCGATCTCCTCGAAAGGCTCGCCCCACGAGGGCTCAAGCGGGTTGACCATGAGCGGCCAGCGCTGCGGGTTCCACAGCTGCGAGTTCCAGCCCTTGGTGCGCAGGCCCTCGAAGCGGTTGCCGGATTCGATGACGCCCTTATCGACGTCCACCTCCAAGCCCGTTACCTGTGCAATCGGCAGCGCGGTTTCCTGCGCGCGCTGCAGCGGCGAGGCCGCCAGGTAGGTCACGTCATGGCCTTCGAAGGCTTTCGCCGTGCGCGCGGCCATGGAATGCCCACGGGAGGACAGGTGGTAGCCCGGGATGCGCCCGTAGAGGATCTTATCCGGGTTATAAACCTCGCCGTGGCGGACGAAGTGGACGATGGTGGTGGACATATGCCTGTGTCTATCCCCTCAACATGGTTGGTTTTACTGCGGGCGCTGCGCGCTGGCAGCGGCCTTGGAGGCAGGCTTGAGAGCTGCCTCGATTACCTCAAAATCATTGTCCGTGAGCGCATCAGACACAAACCAGGTCTCGAAGGCTGACGGCGGAACGTACACGCCGCCCTCCAGCAGTGCGTGGAAGAAGGGTGCGAAGCGCCAGGTATCGGCCGCCTGCATATCGGCGAAGTTGCGGCCCTGGCCCTCGGCGAAGCGGATGGAGAACATCGTCTCCGCGCGCTGGATGTGGTGTGCCACTCCGGCGGCATCAAGTGCCGCCGTTATCAGGCTGGTCAGGCAGTCCGCGTTGGCCTGCAGGCGCGGGTACAACTCTTCGTTGGCCAGCTCCAGAGAGGCCAGACCGGAGGCCATCGCCACCGGGTTACCGGACAGCGTGCCCGCCTGGTAGACAGGGCCGGCGGGGGCGAGGGAAGCCATGACGTCGGCGCGGCCGCCGAAGGCAGCTGCCGGCAGGCCACCGGAGACCACCTTGCCGAAGGTCACCAGGTCACCCGCTACCCCATCGACGCCGAACCAGCCCTTGTAGGAGGTGCGGAAACCGGTCATGACCTCGTCGAGGATGAGCAGGGCGCCGTCGGCATGCGCGATCTCCTTGAGTGCCGCGTTGAAGCCCTCCTCCGGGGCCACGGTGCCCATGTTGCCCGCCGCGGCTTCGGCGATGATGCAGGCGATCTCTCCCGGGTGCGCGGCGAAGGCCTCGCGGACGGCGTCGAGATCGTTGTACGGGACGACGATGGTGTCCGCGGCCGAGGCACCCGTGACGCCCGGGGAATCCGGCAGCGCGAAGGTGGCCACGCCGGAGCCAGCCGACGCCAACAGCGCATCCACGTGGCCGTGGTAGCAGCCCTCAAACTTCAGGACCTTGGCGCGGCCGGTGAAACCGCGGGCCAGCCGCACGGCGGACATGGTGGCCTCGGTACCGGAATTGACCAGGCGCACCTGCTCCACCGCGGTGCGCTTGACGATGTGCTCCGCCAGCAACGTCTCGCCCTCGGTGGGCGCGCCGAAGGAGAGGCCATCGGCAGCCGCCTTCTGGACTGCCTCCACGATGGCCGGGTGGGCGTTGCCGTGGATCATCGGGCCATAGGAACTAACCAGGTCGACGTACTCGTTGCCGTCGATGTCCCAGAGGCGCGAGCCCTCGCCACGGGCGATGACGCGGGCTTGGCCACCCACGGATCCGAAGGCGCGGACCGGGGAATTCACGCCACCCGGGGTGACCTTCGTGGCGCGCTCGAACCACTCGGCGGACTGGGACGTATTCTGCTGATTTCGCTGGCTGGAGTTAGGCATAGCCCACATTGTATCGGTTTTAGCCCTATACAAAAGTTTGAGTCCCCTTGTGTCCTTCCGTCCTCCCTCCACTGCCTCCTAAGCGGCAGCAATCGCTCGCGCTGCGCGCCCGCTACTGTGGCGCTATGCTGGCAGCACACTGTTGATTCTGCCTTTCCTTATTTAAGCGCTGGGGTGCGCTGTGGAGAGGCACTACTTAAGGGGGATTCCCATGGCATCGCGCCGTTTTCTTGTCATTCTTGCCTGCCTTCCACTGTCTGCCTGCGCTGCCACTCAGGCAGAAACCGCTCCGCGAACCGAACCCAGCCCTACCACCTCGGCCCAACCAACGTCCTGGCAGCCGAATGCCCTGCCCCAGCCGGTCAACCGCTTTGGCGACACCACCTCTATCTCGCCCGCCCCGGCCGAACCGGAATCTGAAACCGAGGCGCCCGCGCCCGCACCCACGACCGTCGAGGCCCCCGCGCCACGCATCGAAGTAGAAACCGTCACCCTCCCCGCCCCGGCGCCCGCACCCCGTCCGGCCCCACCGCAGCGGCCCAAGCCCAAGCTGGAACTGCCCGAGCCCCCGCGGGTGCCCACGTCCATCCCCATCCCGCCAGAAGTCCAAGCCGGCCTCGACCGCATACCGACACTTCCCCCGCTGCCGCGCGCGGAGGATATACGCATCGATGTGCCCTTCTAAAAGGCGGATACCAAGTACGTTTCGATCAAATAGTGGCAGAAAAACGCCCATTTTCGGACCCTTAGTTGATCGAAACGTCGCCAATCCTCATGGCCTCACACCATCTAAGGGTAGACCCTGATCTACCTCCTATATTCCCCCGCTGTACATGACAGGAAGCATAGCCGGGAGTTAAGCTGAACCCGATTTTCAATGACGGCGTTTACCTGACAGTAAGGGACTCATGAACAAGAAAGCTCTCGGCATCACCGCCGGCGCTATCGCTGCGGTTCTCCTCGCAGGCGGTGGTGGAATGTACGCACTAACCAGCGGCTCCTCCGACATTCAGCTCACCGCTAGCGATGTCACGACAACCGCCAAGGAAGACCTCATCAGTTCCGTCTCCGCCACCGGCACCGTCTCCGCCGAGCGCGAGATTTCTCTGACGAGCTCACTGACCGGACCCATCCAGTCCCTAGACGCGAAGGTGGGTGACCGCGTCGAGGCCCAACAGCTGCTCGGCCGCATGGACACCACCGAAACCGAGCGCGAGCTCGAAGCCCAGCGCACCTCCCAAGAGGCAGGCAAGCTCGAGGCCGTCCACCAGATCGAGGACGCCCAGCTTCAGCTGCGCCAGCTTCAGGATTCCCTCGACCAGGGCCTCAACCCGGAGGTCAATAGCGCCCAGTCCGCCGTGAATTCGGCGCAGACCGAGTACGCCGAGGCGCAGCGCAAGCTCGACGATGCCCTCGCTACCAAGGGCGACCGCCCCGAGGTTGCCGAAGCCCGCGCGGCCGTCGAGCAGGCGCGCTCCGGGGTGCGCGATGCCGAGTCCAAGTCCTTCCAGTCCGCGCTGGCCTCCATCGGCACCGCCACCGAGGACCCTTCCGGCATCAACACCGCCAGCGCTTTCTTAAGCTACCTGGACTCCGATGAAGCTGTGCAAGACTCCGAGCGCCAATTGAAGGAATCCGAGGAATCCTATGGCCGCCTCCTCCGTGGCATCGACCGCGAGCTCGGCGAACAGCAGCGCGCCACCGCCGCTTCCTACCAGGCCGTCTCCGATGCCGAGCGTGCACTGCAGGCCAGCAACCTGGCCATCGAACACCAAATCGCCTCCCAGTCCCAAGCGGTGAACCATGCGGTGGAGACGGCGGCGTCGGCAAGCGCCAGCAACGCCAAGGAGAATGGGCCTCTGGAGTACACGCTCTCCCAGGCCGACCTGCGCTCCCCTCTGGCTGGCGTTGTCACCTCCGTCAGTGGTGAAGCCGGCATGCCCGCCGAAGGCCCCATCCTCACCGTGGCGGATGATTCCTCGCTGTTGGTGAAGTCCACGGTCAAGGAGGGTGACATCGCCCGCATCAAGGTCGGCGATGAAGTCACGTTCACCTCGCCGTCGAGCCCCGGCAAAGAGTACAAAGGCAAGGTCACCTTCATCTCCCCTACGGCCGAACAACCTGAGGTAGAAGCCGGTGCAGGTGGCGGCTCCGGCAAACCATCTGGTTCCACCAAGCCTGAGTTCCCCGTGCACATCCGCGTCGATGGCAACCGCGAGGGCCTGCGCCTTGGTTCCACCACCAAGGTGAAGATCATTACGGAGAAGGACAAGAACGCCATCACCGTGCCGCTCTCCGCCATCTATGAAGAAGACGGCAAGAAGAACGTCCTGGTCGTCGACAACGGCACTATCCAGGCGCGCGAGGTGAAGATCGCCAGCGAATCTGATTTCTCCGCCGCCATCGCCTCCGGCCTCAAGGAAGGCGAGACCGTCATCAGCCAGGCGGATACGCACAAGGACATGGTCGGCATGTCCGCCTCCGTCGATGGATCCGATGCTGCGGAAGAGAACGCATGAGCCGCCTCATTGAGATGCGGGGAATCGTCAAACGCTTCAACGAGGGCCTCGACAGCGAGCTGACTGTCATCCCCGGCCTCGACTTCAGCGTGGAGGAGGGCGAGTTCGTGGCCGTCGTGGGCCAGTCCGGCTCCGGCAAGTCCACGCTCATGAACATCATCGGCTTGCTCGACCGCCCCACCTCCGGCGAGTACCAGCTGGCTGGGGTGGATGCGCTGGCGCTTGGCGACGACAAACTGGCCTCCTTCCGCGGCCAAAAAATCGGTTTCATCTTCCAGAATTTCAACCTGATCGGCCGCATGTCCGCGCTGAAGAACGTGGAGATGCCCATGGTCTATGCGGGCGTTTCGGCTCACGAGCGCACCCAGCGCGCGCAAGAGCTTTTGGAGATGGTCGGTATGTCCGACCGCATGAACCACCTGCCCAATGAGCTCTCCGGTGGTCAGAAGCAGCGCGTGGCGGTGGCCCGCGCCTTGGCCAACCAGCCGGAGATTCTCCTAGCGGACGAGCCCACCGGCGCGCTGGATTCGCAGACCGGCCGCATGGTCATGGACCTCTTCCACGAACTGCACCGCACGCATGGAAAGACCATTTTGTTCATTACCCACAACCCGGAATTGGCTGATGAATGCAGCCGCACCGTCACGATGAAGGACGGGGTGTTGTCATGAATTTTGCTGAATCCACCAAGATGGCGCTGACCAGCCTGCGCACCAACAAGATGCGCTCGGCGTTGACTCTGTTGGGCGTCATCATCGGCATCGCCGCGGTCATCGCCATCGTCACGCTCGGCCACTCCTTGCAGTCTTCCGTGCAAAAGGATTTGGATAAGGTGGGTGCTAATAACTTCACCGTTCAGGTCAAGGAGCGCCCTGAGGAGGGCGAAGAGGAAGAAGCCGATGATCCCTTCATGGGCGGCGGCTTCGTCGAAGACGAGTCCTCCATGCTCACCCCGGACATGTTGGACCGCGCCAAGGAGGTCTTGGGAGATCAGATCGCCGGCATCAATATCGGCGAGTACAGCTCTTATTCCGGCGCCCTCGTGGTCGAGGGCGAATCCGGGGAGGAGACTGCCAACCTCCTGGTCCGCCCGACCAACCCGGACTATGTCTCCGGCTCCTCCTATTCCATCGTGGCCGGACGCTTCCTCAGCGAGGATGATATCGATTCCAGCCGGGCAGTGACCATGCTGGATAAGGAAACCGCCACCAAGCTTTTCGGCGCTCCTGAAGACGCCATTGGCCAATACGTGAGCTTTGAAAGCCAGGAGGCCTCTCCCCTTGAGCTCGCCGTTGTCGGCGTTTTTGAGGAACCGCAAACCGGGCCTTTGGTGGGCGGTGGCCCCAGCCAAACCGCCTTCGTTCCCTACCCGCTCGAGGCCGAGTTCTCCGATTCCCCGGGTGCTGGCACCGCCTTCAGCGAGGTCACCGTTCGCGGCAACCCGGACTTGGATAAGGCCGCGGTAGCCAGCAACCTGCAGCGCGTCTTCGATAGCTACTACAAAGACAACCCCGACTACATGGTCAAGGTATCTGACTTCAGCGATGACCTCGCGTCCTTGAACCAGATCTTCACCACGATGAGCCTGGTACTCGCGGCCATCGGCGGCATCTCGCTGCTCGTCGGTGGCATCGGCGTGATGAACATTATGCTCATCACCGTCACGGAGCGCACCCGTGAGATTGGCATCCGCAAAGCGCTTGGCGCACGCCGCCGTGATATCCGCATCCAGTTCATCACGGAGGCCATCGTGGTCTGCCTCATCGGCGGTCTCATCGGCATCGCCATCGGCACCGCAGCCGGCATGGCGGGTGCGGCCGCCATCGGCTCACTCGTAGCGCCGCCGCTGTGGGCGGTCATCCTCTCGCTGCTCTTCTCGCTGGCTATTGGCCTCTTCTTCGGCTACTACCCTGCCGGAAAGGCCGCGAAGCTGGACCCGATTGAGGCGCTGCGCTACGAATAGCAAAGCGTTCAGCCGAACCGGAACAAAAAGATAGCCCCAGCGATGCTGGGGCCAGAGCCTATTTGCCTTGCGGCTTGATATCCAGAAGCCTACTACGCAAGTACATAGGCATCCACTCACCGAACTATCGATTCTCCTTCGTCGTTTCAAACGACGACGCCTCCTAATGCACCACCTTCAGGCCCACGATCCCACCAATGATCATGGCCAGGAACAGCACCTTCCACACGGTTGCCGCCTCGTGCCCGGCGACGAAGGAGTAAATGACGGTGACCACCGCGCCCACACCGGCCCACACCGCGTAGGCCGTGCCCACGGGGATAGACTTCATGGCCCAGCCCAACCCGCCCATCGAAATGGCGCAGGCCACGAAAAAGATCACCGAGGGCCACAGGCGGCTAAAGCCCTCCGACTTATCCAGCGCCGCTGCCCACACAGCCTCAAAGGCGCCGGAGAAAATCAACACAAACCACGACATGGCCAGCCCTTTCTGGCCGTCTTGTCGCGTCACCGGGTACGGCTCCCTCGTCCGGGGCTCGCATAAATCGCGGCGAGCCTGCCCACAATAATGGCACACTGGGCGGCATGAAGATTGCATTCCTAGGTACTGGCCGCATGGGCACTGAGCTCGCCCGACACCTCCTCAAGAACCATGAGCTCACCGTTTGGAACCGCACCGCCGAGCGCGCGCAGCCGCTGGTCGAGTCCGGCGCTACCCTCGCCGATTCGCCCACCGCCGCCGTAGAGGGCGCAGAGGTCATCATTACCTCGCTCTTTGGCCCCGATGACATCCGTGAGCGAGTCATTGACGCCAACCTCATCCCGGAGGGCGTGACCTGGATCGATACCACGACCGTCTCCCCCGATGCCGCCCGCGAATTCGCTGCCGCGGTCGACTCTTATGTCCACGCGCCCGTCGTCGGCTCGCTAGGCCCAGCACGCGAAGGCAAGCTCGGCGTTTACGTGGGCACGCCTGACGACGACCGCCGCGAGCTCGCCATGACCATCGCCGAGCCGTGGGCCGATGAGAACAAGCTCATCGGCGTGGAGTCCGCCGCCACCGCGGCGATTGGCAAGCTCCTGGCCAACCTAGCACTTGCCGTTACCGCGGAGGGCGTGCTGGAAGCACTCCACCTCGGCGAGTCCGAGGGCCTCGATTCCGAGGTCATCCTCGAGATGCTCGACATCACCGGCCTGGCCTTCATGAAGAACATGAAGGGCCCGTTCATCACCGGCGAGCGCAACACCACTCCGGGTGACTTCACCGTGGATGCCCTGTGCAAGGACGCCAAGCTCATGGAGATGACCGCCAACAAGCCGCTGCCTGCAGTGGCCGCCGCCATCGAGCGCTTTGAGGAACAGCAGGCCATGGGCCACGGCGACCAGGACTTCTCCTCCATCTTCGTCTTCCGCAACAAGGGCTAGCCTCGAGAGCTAGGCACTGCGCTTTCCGACGAGCCCGCGCAGCACCTCCTCCAGCTGCGCGTTATCCCCCGTGTCCTGGCTGTGAAAGCGCGCGGCAATAAACTCCGCGCGTACGCGGCTATCACTCGCTAGCCGCTCCACATTAAGTTGGTATCCTGCCGCCGTAACCAGCGCATCAAAGAACACCGTCTGCGTACGGGTATTGCCTTCCCTAAAACTATGCACCACATTGAGCTCGCCCCACAGCTCCGCCAGCTTGGTCACAAACTCATCAATCTCTAGGCCACGCAGAAAATCATCCTTCGCCAGCCCCGCAAACAGCTTCTCTGCTGCCTTCGTCATTTCCGGCCCCGCCGGATAGTAGGCATGCCCAGCCTTAATCATGAACTGGTCTGTAGGGGCAGTCCGCTCTTCACCCGCCCAGTCATACACATCCTGAAAAAGATGTCGATGTATAGCCTTGAAGTGCGCGTAGTCAAAAGCACCTTCCACAGGTGCCGACTCCAACTCGGTTATCCGAAGAAATACAAGCTTTTCTTCCAAGATCCGTAGTTCTTCTGCGTCATCTAACCCCAAGCGATTCTTCAGAACCTTGGTCCCTGGAATGAAATAGCTCTCCCAGCCCCCGCTCATGTTTCTCCCCCGCGCTCTATTTCAGCGAAGCTCGCCGAACACGAGCGATAGCTTCGTCGGCAGATAATGTCCCTGCAGCCACCTCGCGGCCCAGCTGGCGCACGTACTCATCAGTCACATCGTGGCCTGCTAGACGCAACGCAGCATCGCTCAACGCTAACGGATCACGGTCGCTACTACTGCTTTCAATTTGAACAGGCTCCGACATTGCTATCCTCCCGAGTTTTCAACTACATTTTCTCTCATTTTAGCAGCTCATGACACCAATCCCAAGGGTGTTTCCCACCTCGAAAAGAACGTTCGGGGCGTGCATTTTGCTAAACTTCATAAATAAGTTTTAACTATTGTCTAGCCGCCCAATGTAAGGAGCACGCCGCCCAGCAATGCTTTCCATCGACGCCGATTATGGGCATTCCACGCCCCTTGGACATCTTGAGAAGGACTTCGCCCCAGGCCGCATCTATGGCCTCGCTGGGCCCAACGGTTCAGGTAAATCCACGTTGCTAGCCACGCTCGGCGGTGAGCTTGCGCCTCTCGAAGGCTCAGTAGAGTGCGACGGCCATCCCGTCGGCACGAAGGAGCAACCGGGTGCTGTACTTACGGTGGCTGAGCCGGTTTTCCTCCCCGACCTCACCGTGGGCGAGCACCTGGACTTGATAGGAAAGGCGACAGGGGTGGACGTCGCCAAGCTCTGCGAACTCTGGGCGCTTGAGCCTCTCCTCCCTCACCCCGCCTCGCGCCTGTCCTCAGGCCAGCGCCAGCGCGTGTTCCTGGCCGCACAGCTGTACCAGCCGGCGCGCGCAGTGCTTATCGACGAGCCCGAGCGCCACCTCGACGCCACCTGGACTGAGTTCCTCGCAAGCGAATTGCGCTACCTAGCCGACGAGGAGAATCGCTGCATCGTCGTGGCCACGCATTCCGACACGATCACCCAGGCCTGCGACGAGGTGGTGCAGCTGTGATGCGCACGCTATCCCGGCTAGGTGATGGCATTTGGTATCTCATCCTCGCCGGTATCGTCATCGGCTTCGGCTACACAGGATGGCAAGAAGTCAGCGCCGTCGTGCCTATCATCCCGGCGCGCATCACGCTGACTGGTGTCGCTCCTATTGCCGGCATCGTGGGACTGCTCGCTCTCATCGTGTTCGCCGAGACTCTTTATCCCCTACGGGCGCTCTCCCGGGAACGTTGGGTGTACGTTGATCGCCCACGCGGCAAACTCCGCGGTACCGACTGGATCACATGGACGCAGCTGATCGGGTTCGGGGTCTTAGGTCTCGGCATCTGCGTGTCCACCGGGCTATCCCCGTGGTTCGCGCTGACAGTC
Source organism: Corynebacterium hesseae (assembly GCF_037850265.1). NCBI lineage: Bacteria > Bacillati > Actinomycetota > Actinomycetes > Mycobacteriales > Corynebacteriaceae > Corynebacterium > Corynebacterium hesseae. The sequence goes on along the minus strand of NZ_CP137211.1, from coordinate 323,054 downwards.
CCGGCCCTGCGTTTCGTCGTGGGGTGGCGCTCGTTCACGCTGGCTTCGCTTCTCAGCGCTGGGCATACGCGCCTGGTCGGTGGATCCGGCCTTGGTCTGCTTGATTCGGAGGTCACCTCTGATGCCATTGCGAGCCAGTCCGCCTGGATTCCTCGTCGCACCCATGCGCCCTCCACGTTGACGGGTCTCTTCTTCCGTCGTCTGGGACGACGGTGGTACATCGGCGTCGGTGCGCTCGCAGCCCTCGGCTTGACGTTGGGGTTCGCCCCACAGCTCGGGGCGCTGGCTATCGTCGGATTCATGTCCGCGTGGAGCATCGTCGGCGCGGCGGTTGGGCGCGCTGCCTCCTTCGGCCGCGTCAGCGACGATGCATGGCCCGACTGGGGCCTTCCCCTTATCGCTTCAGTGGGCACGGCGCTCCTTGGTGCTGGTGTCCTCCTCTTGGTGTGGAAGCTCTCCGCCATCGCAGTGGTGCTCATCATCGCCGGTCTTAGCTGGGCGTCGTTTAAGCGTTCCCGCCCGGCACAGGTAGACAGCATGTCCATGCTGGACAGCGGCGGCTTCGGTGTCTCCTTCTCCCCCGAGGTGCTGCACTACATTGCCCGCGGCGCCCTCGGTCTTGGTGTGGCGGCCCTTGCGCTGGGGTATTAGCCGGGCTAGTCTTTCGGGCATGAAGATTTTTTCCTAATTCGACGTCACACTTTTTACGCGACTTACTCGAAGGTGGATTTCTTCATGCCTATTTCTTTTTCTCATCTCACCGTCACCTGGCCCGACGGCACCCCCTGTTTCACGGAGCTCACCGGCACGTTTTCCTCGCACTTCACGGGCTTGGTCGGTGCGAATGGTTCCGGAAAATCAACGCTAGCCAAGGTACTTGCAGGCCTCATTGCCCCGACTTCGGGAACGGTATCCGCGGGCTCAGTCCTCTATGTCGACCAGGATTTAGGCCTCCATACGTCTAGCACCATCGCCGATGTCTTTGGCGCGACCGAAGTCCTCAACGCCATTGCCCGCATTGAGGCTGGCGAATACTCGGAAGAGCTCGCCGCCACTGTTGGTGAGCAGTGGGACTTAGCAGAACGTATTGAAGCAGCTCTCGACGCTGCGGGTATCCCCTTCCCCTTAGAGCGCACTATCGGAACACTGTCGGGTGGTGAAGCGGTGACCGTGGCACTGACCGCCGCATTCTTCCGCAAGCCGGATTTCCTCATCCTCGACGAGCCCACCAACAACCTGGACTCCTCATCACGCCAGCGCCTGCTCGAGCTCATTCGCACCGCGCCGATGCCGGTTCTCGTCGTCTCACACGACCGCGAGCTCCTCGCGCACGCGGATAGCATTGCGGAGCTCTACCACGGAACACTTCGCGAGTTCGAGGGAAACTACTCCTCCTACCGCGCAGCGATTGATGCCGAGCAGGATTCCGCGCAGGCCAAGGTCCGAGAGACCAAGGCCGAACACCGCAAACAAATCCGCGAGCGCGCCGCCATGCAGACCCGCATTGCGCGCGATGCCCGCCGCGGCAAGAACTTCGCCGCCTCGAAGCGCAAACCCGGCATGGCCATGGGCTTGGACAAGAACCGTTCTGAGCGCTCGGCCGCTGGGCGTTCTCAACAGGCCAACGATGCAGTGGCTGCCGCCCTGTCGGCTCATGACAAGGCACAGCGCGCGCTTCGCGACGACACCCATGTCCACATCGACCTCCCCGGCACTGAGCTGCCCGTGGGCACCCGCGTGCTGGTCAGCGATCTGCTCAGCATTACTGGCCCTGAGCGTGTTCGCCTCGCCGGGCCCAACGGCAGCGGCAAGACCACCTTCCTCAACCGCATCGCCCGCGGCGACGTCGAGTACGCGCTGCCCTGCGGATACATCCGCCAACGCATCGTCCTGCCTGAGGAGAAGTCGGTGCTCGACATCGTGCGGGAGGCCAACCCCAACGCGGACCCGCAGTTCCTGCGCGACCAGCTGGCCCAAATGCTCTTTATCAACGACAAGATCCACCAGCCAGTGGGCCAGCTTTCTGGTGGCGAGCGCTTCCGCGTCGAAATCGCCCGCGTCTTGCTCAGCGACCCAGCCCCGCGCTTTCTGCTTCTCGACGAACCGACAAACAACCTCGATATCCCCACCACCGATTGGCTGATTGAGGTGCTCACGAGCTACCGCGGGGCATTCATCCTGGTCAGCCACGACGAGCACGTGTGCGAGCAGCTCAACCTCACAACGACCGTTTCCATGGATGACTACAACTCGCTCCGTGAAACGGAATACCTTCTGCGTTCCCCTCGCAATGCAGAGCGACTACGTAACTCCATCGACCAGCTGAAGGCATCTGACAAAAGGCATCAGTCATAAGGCGTTTTCACGGCCCAAAACGCCTTTTGCGCATTGCAGATGGCGTTTTTACACCCAAAGATACCTTTTATCAGACGCCTTTTGCGGGACGCCCCTTGTGAGGCGCCCTTTGTGAGGCGCCACAAGGAGGGACAGCGAGCTAGCTGACGAGCGCCTGCGCGGCAGCGCGGGCGCCGGCGATGACGGCGGGCACGCCGACTCCATCGGCCCAAGCGCCGGCGGTGGCGATACCGGGGACGTCGGCAAGCGCGGCACGCACGGCGGCAACGGTAGCCAGGTGCTTTTCGTCATAGCGGGGGATGCCGCCGAACCAGCGCTGCGTGTAGATCTCCTCCACGCCGGCGGCGCGGCCGTCGAAGCCGGTGATCTTCTGCAGGTCATCAAGGGCATAGTCCACCAGGTCATCCTCCTCCGCGCGCACGAGGGCGTCATCGCCGAAGCGGCCGAAGGAGGCGCGCACGAGGAAGCCTTCGCGCTCGTTCAGGTGCGGCCACTTATTGGATGAGAGCGTGAAAGCCTTGGCGCGCACGCCGGGCTCGTCAGAGGCGACGAGAATGCCGGTGGCCTCCGGAAGGGAGTTGCCCTCCGGGTCCGTGGCGGAGGCGAAGTTGAAGCCGACGACTACAGAGGAGGCCAGCTGGACAGAAGACAACTCCTGGGCGGCCTCCGGAGCCACGGCCTTGAGCAGGCGCGCGGTCGTCGGAGCCGGGGTGGCAAAGAGCACGCGGTCGAAGGGGCCGATATCCCCCGGCGCGCCCTTGACCTCAAAGGCATCACCCTTACGCGTCACGCCCGAGACGAAGGTGTCCAGGTGGATCTGCGCGCCGGACTTCTCAGCCAGGGCTTCGTAGAGCTCGGCGTAGCCACCCTTGAAGGTGCCGAAGACGGAGCCTTCGGCCGGGCTGCGGCCGGACTCGATCTGTTTGATTGCCGCCGACAGGGTTACCGGGCCCTCTTTCGCCAGCGAGTCCAGCGTGGCCGCTAGGTGCGGAACCGTGGCGCGGAGGCCCAGGTCATCGGCCGTACAGGAGTACACACCGCCGAGGAGCGCGGAGACCACGTGGTCCACCACGTCATCGCCGTATTGCTGGCGCACGAGCTTGCCCACGGAGACATCCCCGCCGACTTCCCACTCAAAGGGCTGCTCGTTGGTGATGCGCTCATTGGTGGCAGCGGAGAAGAAGTCCTGCGGCGCGGAAGGAATACCCATGACACCGCCCTGTGGCAAGAAGTGCAGCTCGCCGCCGGTATACACGCGGGGGCGCAGCTGACTGTTGGGTTCCACGAAGGAATCCTCCAAGCCCAGCTCCGTGAAGAAGTCCACGGCATCTTGGCGGCGGCGGATGAAGGCCTCCGCGCCCATGTCCGTGGGGCCGCCGTTGAAAGCCACGGTGTGCAGCTTGCCGCCGATGCGATCGGCCGCCTCGAAAACATAAACCTCATGGGAGCCCTCAGTGTTGTGCTTGAGTTCCCACGCGGCGGTGAGTCCCGCCAGTCCAGCACCAATGATCGCGATTTTCATTTAGCCCTCCTCGTGGATGATGGCGACGGCGCGGGTGATGGCGTCGGCGTCGGTAGTCGGCAGAACCCCGTGGCCGAGGTTCCAGATGTGTCCCTTCACGTCGCCACGCTCCCTTGCGCGGGCGACCTCTGCCTTGATGGTGTGCACGCCCTGGCGCACCGCCTCCTCGCCGGCAAAGAGCAAGGCTGGATCAAGGTTGCCCTGCAGGATGTCTGCATCGACGCGTGCCGCGGCGGCATCCATGCTCACGCGGTAGTCCACGCCCATGACCTCCGAACCGGCCTCCGACATCGCGCCGAGCAACTCGCCGGTTCCCACGCCGAAGTGAATGCGCGGCACGCGGCCCTCCGCGGCTTTAAGGATCTGCGTTGAATAGGGCAGAACAAACTCGCGGTAGTCGCGCTCGTTGAGGTAGCCCGCCCAGGAATCAAAGAGCTGCATCGCATCGATGCCCGCTTCCAGCTGAAGCTGGAGGAAAGAGATGATCGTCGGGGTCAGGCGCTCCATGAGCTGGTGCCAGGTGTCCGGCTCGGAATGCATCAAGGCCTTGGTGCGCTCATGATTCTTCGAGGGGCCACCCTCAATGAGGTAGCTGGCCAAAGTGAAAGGCGCACCGACAAAACCGATGAGTGCCTGCTTGTCGGTGAGCTCGTTCAGAATGATCTCGATGCCCTGGCGCACCTCGGGCACGTCGACGTCGAGGATAGGCAGGTTCGCCACGTCCTCCTTGCTGCGCACGGGCGCATCCATGACTGGGCCGCGTCCGGGGACGATTTCCACGCCGACGCCCGCGGCCTTGAGCGGGACGACGATATCGCTGAACAAGATGGCCGCGTCGACGTCGTGGCGGCGCACTGGCTGCAGGGTAATCTCCGCCAGCAGCTCCGGCATGAAGCAGGAATCCAGCATGCTGATTCCCTCACGGACCTTGCGGTACTCCGGCAAAGAACGCCCCGCCTGGCGCATGAACCAGACGGGCGGACGGGACGGGGTGCGGCCGGAAGCGGCCTCAATAAGCGGCGCGGCAGACAGACGAGACATACCGTCCATTATGAATCAAAAGTTGGAGTGGGCGCCAATCAGGAATTCTGCGCCCGACGGGCCTTAATGAACGCCGTCGAGTCTGGATGAAAGAGGAAGAAGATTCCCACCATGAGCGCCATCGGAATGAGCAACAAGAGCAGCCCGCCCACGCCGGCAATCAGCGCCGCTATGCTGACGAACATGGCATAGGCGGAAACCGCGGTAATGATGCGGCGCGCCCACACCGAACCGTTTGCTAACTGCGCGGAGCACGCCGCAATGATGACAGCGCTCACCACATGAGAAATGGCAGCAAAGCGCGTATTGAAACGGATATAGCCCACCTGCTCTGGGCTGAGTTCGGGGTTGGTCACCGAGCCATAGGAGCCAAAGAGTCCCACCATTCCGGCGGTCAACATCACAACGGCGGCAACCACAAAGACCCAATAGGAGATGCGCAGCTGGGAAGGCCAGGTGGAAAGATCCTGCTCGCCCTGCTTCTTAGGGCGGCGCGGACGGCGATTATAGTCCGCGGGGCCGGGGCGGTCATTCATCGCTTGCCGTCCTTGTCTCTTTCTTTCTCCTTGTCCTTGTTTTTCTTCTCGCGCTCCTCCAGGTTTTCCTGACGGCGCTGCTCTTCCATCTCCTTGCGCATCTGGCGCATCTGTTCCATCTCGCCGGTGTACTCAAGAACTTCTTCCTTGGAGGAGAAGATCAAGCCCATGACGGCGGCCACGCCGACGAGGATCTGCACGCCGCCATCGAGGACGAACAGCCAGTCCGGAACGCTCGCCCCAGCGGGGCTGCTCATGAAGACGATGAGCACGCGGAAGGCGAAGTAGAGGGAGAAGGCGAACCACAGGCGCCGGCCGGTGCCGGCCGCCGAGGAGTTCTTGTGGATCAAGCCCAGCATGATGCCCAGCAGGACGACGATGGCGAGCGATATCAGCGAGCTGAACGCCACCGAGCCATAGCCCACGAGTTGCACGAGGGCATCGCTGACGTCCTGCCCAGACTTTTCCGCTGCGGACTCCGCGGTGGTGCGGGCCTGGGCAAAGAGCTCGTCCCGGTTCAGAAGGGTCAGCACGATGCTCAGGACTAGGTGCACCACCTCAAGCACCAAGGCAACGGCCCACACCTTGAGCATGAGGGAAACGGCTTCGGTGCGAGTGGCCTTCTCCTTATCCGGCTCCTTGTCCTGCTTCGCCGGCTTCTGCGCCGACGAAGCCGTGTTCGGGCTGAACGTCACGATTCTCCTTTTACTTGAGCAAGCGGGCGGCGTCCGTGGCGAAGTACGTCAGGATCTGGTCCGCGCCCGCGCGCTTGAACGCAGTCAAGGACTCCAGCATAACGGCCTCACCATCGATCCACCCGTTCTGGGCGGCTGCCTGAATCATCGCATACTCGCCGGACACCTGGTACACGGCTACCGGCACGGAGGAGCGCTCCACGGCACCGGCCAGCACATCGAGGTACGGCAGGCCAGGCTTAACCATGACGATGTCCGCGCCTTCCTCGATGTCCAGGTCCACCTCCAGCATGGACTCGCGGAAGTTGCGCGGATCCTGCTGGTAGGTGCGGCGGTCGCCCTCCAGGGAGGAGCCCACCGCATCGCGGAAGGGACCGAAGAAGGCGGAGGCGTACTTGGCGGAATAGGCCATGATGGCCACGTCCTCGTGGCCGGCCTCGTCGAGGGCCTCGCGGATGGCGGCAATCTGGCCGTCCATCATGCCGGAGGGGCTGACCATGTGCGCACCAGCGCGGGCCTGAGAGCGGGCCATGTCCTGGTAGAGCTCCACGGTTTCATCGTTGAGCACGCGGCCCTTGTCATCGATCACACCGCAGTGACCGTGCGAGGTGAACTCATCGAGGCAGGTATCCGCCATCACGATGAGGTCATCGCCGAACTCTTTGCGCAGCTCGGCAATCGCAACGTTGAGGATGCCCTGCGGGTCCCAAGCCACGGAGCCGGTTGCATCCTTGTCTTCCTCACGCGGCACACCGAAAAGGTCAACGCAGGTCACGCCGGCGTCAAGTGCCTCGTGGGCGGCGCGCTTGAGGGAATCCAAGCTGTGCTGCGCCACTCCCGGCATGGAGGGGATCTCGCGGGCTTCATCCAGACCATCGACGACGAACATCGGGAGGATGAGGTCGGAGGGGCGCAGCGACGTTTCCGCAACCAAGTCCCTAAAAGCCGGGTTCTGACGCAGGCGGCGGGGGCGGCGAGCAATGCTCATGAGTAAAAACTCTCCTTTGAGCTACGAGAAAATCAAAAGTACTTTCTCGACTCTAGTCGCCCCTAATCTGCCTTCCCAGCAGTGGTCGACGCCGACTTCTTGCGCGAGCGGCGCTTCTTGCGCGGAGCAGGCAGGTTGCCGGCGGCGCGGAGGGCGGCGACGTGGTCAGCGAGGGCGTCGACAAGCGTCGGCACATCCGCAACCTCCGGGACCACGTCCACGCGCAGCCCCACCTCCTCGGCCGCCGCCTTGGTGGAGGGGCCGATGCACGCGATGATGGTCCGGGCATGGGGCTTGCCGGCGATGCCGACGAGGTTGCGCACCGTCGACGGCGAGGTAAAGGCCACCGCATCGAAGCCACCGGACTTGATCATGTCGCGGATCTCCGCCGCCGGCGGGGCCGCGCGCACGGTGCGGTAGGCCACCACGTCATCGACTTCCCAGCCCAAGTCCAACAGGCCGTCCACCAGAGTCTCGCCGGCGATATCGGCGCGCGGCAGCAACACGCGGCCCACGGCGTCGATGTCCTCAACGTAGTTGGGGAAGACCTCCACGAGGCCCTCGGCATTCTGCTTCCTCGCCGGCGGCAGAAGCTCCGGGACCATGCCCTTGGCGCGAATCGCATCGGCGGTCTTCTGCCCCACCGCCGCCAGGTGCACACCGGCGAAGTCGCGGGCATCGAGGCCGAGTTCCGCAATCTTCTTCCACACCGCGCTCACCGCATTGACGGAGGTGAACACGACCCACTTGTAGCGGCCTTCGACGATGCCCTTGATGGCGCGATCCATCTGCGCCGGGTTGCGCGGCGGTTCCACGGAGATAGTGGGCACCGACTGCGGAATGGCACCGTGGCCAGCCAGGCGGGCGCTCATCGCCGCGGCCTGCTCCTTCGTGCGCGGCACGAGCACGCGCCAGCCATAGAGCGAACGGTTCTCCCACCAGGAGTACTTCGAGCGATCATCAAAGCTGCGGCCCAGCGTGACGACGAGCTCGCCCGGCAGCTCAGCGTCGAGCTTGCCCAGCGTGCCCAGAGTGGTCTCGTGGGTGCGCTGCAGACGGGTGGTTCCGTGGACGGTGACGTAGGCTTCCGTCTCCGCGGGCATCCCGCGCTCCACCAGCTCGGCGGAAATCACCGGCAGGTCATCTGCCGTGGCCTGCAAAACCAGCGGCTGCGTCGCAGAGGCCAGCGCGTCCCAATCCGCACCTTCGGTGATGTCGGCCTCGGTATAGGTCGCACCGAGAGCAATACCTGCAAAAGACGGAACCGTCGAAGGCAGGGACATGCCCGGGACCACCTGGAATTCCATGCCCGCATTGGCCACGGCGGTGATTTCCGCCTTGATGGACTCGCGGTTGAGCGGGTTTCCGGTGACCAGGCGGATCACGTCGTGGCCCTCTGCGCGCTCGAGTGCTGCACGCAGTTGCTTGACGACGTCCCCCTCGACCTCCTCAAACACCGCCGCCGTCGGCGGGGCTGGGCGTGGCGGCTTGCGGCGCGCGCCCGCTTCCTTTGCGGCGGCGCAGATACGCTCGTACTCTTCCTCGGCGGCGTCGAGAAGCTCCTGCGGAACCGGCACTTGCTGCGCCACCATGTCGCGCACGCCTTGGGACACGGCGGCGTCGGTAACAACGTTGGCTGTCGTCTCCAGAACCTCGCGGGCGCGAACGGTCAGCAGGTCGGGATTGCCTGGGCCGGCACCGACGAAGACGACTTTGCCCAGATCAGACTTACCCAGCTCAGGCTGGGTATCCGGCACGGCATTGCTCATAAGGTTCTTTTCTAGTTTGTGGATTCCGAGTGCCCCGGCGCCACGCGTGGCAGGCGCGGGAAATGGAGACAAGAAAGCCCCTCACTCGCGAGTTAAGGGGGCCTAAATCATTGCTCTCAATGATTGTGTGCTAGATACACACTAAAGGAAAAGGCCCCAAAGCAAAAATTACGTGCGATTACTCCGCTGCCAGGAGGTCTGCAGCTCCCTGCGCGAAGAGCTCCTCGGAGACCGCGCGCCCCAATTCTTCTGCCTCGCTGGCCTCGCCCTGGGCCTGAGCGATGAGCTGACGAGAACCATCGAGGGCGAAGACTCCGCCGCGCACGACCAGTTGCTCGCCCTCCCAATGAGAGACCGCGGCAACCGGCGCGGTGCAGCCCGCTTCTAGCCGGGAGAGCACGGTGCGCTCGGCGCGGGTGGCGGCGGTGGCGGGGGCGTCGGCAAGCAGGGCAATGGCCTGTGCAGCCTCCGTTCCCTTCACTGCCTCGATGGCCAGCGCGCCCTGTGCCGGGGCGGGCATGAAAACCTCCGGGTCGAAGACCTCGGTGGCGCGATCGGCATAGCCCGCGCGCACGAGGCCGGCGTAGGCCAGGAGGACGGCGTCGAGCTCGCCACCGGTGACCTTGCCCATGCGGGTATCGATATTGCCTCGAAGTGGGCGAATGTCAAGGTCCGGGCGCAGCGCCCGCAACTGGCTGATGCGGCGCGGCGCGGAGGTACCTACGCGTGCGCCCTCCGGCAGCTCCTTGAGGGTCAGGCCATCGCGGGCGATAAGCGCTTCGCGGATGTCCTGGCGCTGCGGAACCACAAGGTCGAAGCGTTCGTCGGCAGCCGTGGGCAGATCCTTGAAGGAGTGCACCGCGATCTCGCACTCGCCGCGGGCAACGGCCTCACGCAGGGCCTGCGTAAATACGCCCACGCCGATGCGCTCCACGGGCGCCATGTTGACATCCCCCTGCGTGGTGACGATGTGCAGCTCTGCCTCATAGCCTGCCTGCTGCAGCCACTCCTGCACGTGCCCCGACTGCGTGGTGGCCAGGAGGGATCCTCGGGTGCCGATCGTCAACATCTATGCGTCCTTTTCTTCCTTAGTGCTTTCCGCGGCTTCCATCTGCGCGGCATCCGGCAGCTCCGCCACGTCAATGGCCACACCGCTGCCCTCTAGCTGGAGCCCAAAGAGTTCCTGCAGCGCGGTCTCGTGGCTCACCGTTCCGGAGTTGGCTGCGAGCTTCTTCGCACGAACCGTGGGCTCATGGAGCAGCTTATCTGCAACGCGCTTGAGAGCACGGTTGATGTCTCCCATCTGGCGCTCATCCAGCTCTGGGTGCTTCTGCTCCAGCCGCGCTACCTCGCACTGAACCAGGTTCGCTGCCCGCTTGCGCAGCGCCGATACCGCCGGGACGACGTCGCGGACGCGCTGCTCGGAAGCATAGGCTTCCAGCTCTTCATTGACGATGCGCCGCGCCTGCGCGTGGGGGCTTGTGCCGGCGGCAAGGTCAGTATCGGCCGCCTGCAAAGAATTACTCAGCCTCTCGATGTTAACGAGGTCGACCCCCTCGACATCTGCTACCGCATCATCGATATCGCGCGGCAAGGAGAGATCCACGAGCATGAGCTCGCGGTCGGCCACGTGGTAACGCTCGACGTCGGCCGCTGAAATGGTGAAATCCTGGGCGCCCGTGGCAGAAATCGCCATGTCCACATCGTGCAAAGCCTGGGCGCGGTGCGCGAACTCAACGACGTCCGCATAGACGCCCGCTTCATGGGCATGTTCCGCCACGCGCTGGGCGCGAGCCAGGGTGCGGTTCGCAATAACCAGGTGTGCTCCCAAGCGCCCCGCGTGGGTTGCCGCTAGCGAGGCCATTGCACCCGCCCCCAAGATCAGCACGCGCTTGCCGTCGAGATCGTCCGTGCCCATGCGGCTCAGGGCCTGATCGAAAGCGAAAGAGACCATGGAGGATCCCGCCTCATCGATCTCGGTTTCGGAATGCACCCGCTTGCCGGTGCGCAGCGCGGACTGGGCCAGCGCGTGGATACGCGGCCCGACGGTTCCCTGCTCGACAGCGAACTGATAGGCGGTACGGACTTGACCGATGATTTGCTGCTCACCTACCACCATCGAGTCCAAGCCCGAGGCCACCATCATGAGGTGCTCAGCGGCGGCGTCGGCATAGCGAACATAAAGGTAGGAGCGCAGTTCCTCCTCCCCCACGCCGGAGACTTCAGCGAGGTTGCGCACGACATCCTGCACGCCGGTGTGGAAGGAATTGGTAACGGTGTAGACCTCCAGGCGGTTGCACGTGGAGATAATCATCGCCTCGCTCAGCGAGCCTGCCGACACCATGGCCCGGCACGTATGGTTCTGCACGGTCTCGTCCATGCTCAGCTTTTCCAGCAGCGCCACCGGCGCCGACTGATGCGACATGCCCACGACGAGCACACTCATGCACTACCCTCCAGTTGTTTATCATCCCTTTGGATGACATAGATCATCCAAAAGACTACTAGCCTTCTGCTTGTTTCCGAAACTCGCGGGAACGCCGAAGAAAACTACTGCACCAGCGCCTGCGCTAGCTCCTCGTTGTCCACTTCCCAACAGGAGAATTCCTCCCCATCAATCACTACAACGGGGACGCGATCACCATATTCCATGGCCAGCTCCGCATCCTCATCCACCGTGCGCACGTTAAGCTCCGCACCAGCCTGCTGGACCACCGGAGTAATCTGCTCGAGCACTCGCGCGCAGGAGCCACACGTAGTACGCACCATCAGCTCGACGACGTGGGACATAGAAACTCCTCGATAGGACGTAGAACGGTTCGCGGTTTACTATGGACACGTTAGTCTGCCCGCCCTATGAAAGCTGAACTCGTGCCCCTCCCCCTGCCTCCCGGTATGCCCGATTCTCCCCGCGAGTTCCTTGCCAACTGGACCGCAAGCAGGGGAAACCTACGTAACTTCTTGGAGCAACAGGCCTTTGCCCCGCTGGGTGAGGAGCACCAGCGGGCGGCAGGTGAGGCATCGGCAGCTGCGGCGGTGGAACATCTCTTTGGCATTGACCTGGATGCGTTTTCCTCTGGCGTGGATTCCGTCCGGGGATCCTTCGAATCGGCGGGTTCACGCTCCATCACTGAGCCCGACCCAGACATCCCCCAGGACGTTGGCGCCGCCGCCTTCTTCGACGTGGATAACACGTTGATCCAAGGCTCCTCGCTCGTAGCCTTCGCGCTGGGGCTTGCGCGCCGCCGCTACTTCAAGCTTTCTGAGATCCTTCCCATCGCGTGGAAGCAGCTCAAATTCCGCGTCTCCGGTTCGGAGAATGCCGCGGACGTAGCCGCCGGGCGCGTGCAGGCGCTCGAGTTCGTCAAGGGCCGCTCGGTGGATGAGATGGTGGCCCTGTGCGAGAGCATCGTGGACCAATCCATGGCACGCAAGGCCTACCCGGGCACGAAACAGCTAGCCCAGATGCACCTCGATGCCGGCCAGCAGGTATGGCTGGTTACCGCAACCCCCGTGCAGCTGGCGCAGATTCTGGCGCAGCGTTTCGGTTTCACGGGTGCGCTCGGCACCGTGGCGGAAGTAAAAGATGGCCGCTTCACCGGCCGCCTCGTGGGCGATATCCTCCACGGCTCGGGCAAGAAGCACGCCGTGGCAGCACTGGCTACCTTGGAGAACCTCGACCTTGAGCGCTGCACCGCCTACTCCGACAGCTCCAACGACGTCCCGATGCTCTCCATGGTGGGAACCCCCGTGGCCATTAACCCGGATTCCAAGCTGCGCGATATCGCGGAGGAAAAAGGCTGGCTCATCCGCGACTACCGCTCCGTGCGCAAGGCCGTGCGCACCTATGGCCTCCCGGCGCTGGCCACCGCGCTCTTTTCCTATGGAAGCTGGCGCATGGTGCGCCGCTAGCTACTGTTCTGCTGCTTGGTGCGCAGCATATCCATGCACATGACCGCACCGATGAGCCCCGCATGCTGCTGCGGGTCGAGCCCCGGCGCGATGCTGAGTTTGTAGGTATTCTTCCCGGCTAGGAACCGTCCCACGCCTGACCATTCGTTGCGGACCTCCGCCAGCGGCTGACCCTGGCTGGTAATCGTGATATTCCAATCCCAGACATCGCCTTCAATTTCAATCTCTGGGAAGCCTTCCATCTCCAAGGTCAGGCGCGTCTTTAGCAGGGAGAACTTCTTGGTCACCACTGCCATGGGCTTCTCGACGCCCGGCAAATACACCTCATATGTATCCCGCACGAAGTTCGGCGGATCCTTGATCACCATGAGCGGTTGCTGCGGATTGCCCTGCTCATCCGTGAAGGCAACCTCGAGGCTGCGGGAGGCATTGAAGAACATGTCCTTCATGCTCGACGACTGCACGATGGTGCCCACGGGCACGCCTTGTTCATCGGCGATCAGGAACTGATCCTGCATGAAGGACTTTGTCTGTGAGATAACCAGGTTGTCAAGGGTCAAGAGTCTAGGCAACATAGTTCGCCATCATACGTACGCAGCGGACGCCTGTGGGGCCGGAAGACAATACTCCCCACTGATGCAAAGAGGGCGCTTGTATGTCTCAAATACCTCGAGGAAATACCTACATTCCCCAGGTCATAGTAGATGTCCGGGGCGTGTTTTATAGTGCGCGTAGAACATACAAGCGACACCATAAACCTGGGGGACACCGTGAACACCGCCACTCAAACCGCCTACTTTTCCCATATGAACCCTGACTGCGCCCTCGCCGTGGAGCGCAGCGCCGCCCGCCGCGCGGACTATCGCTCTTGGGTAGCTGCCATGCCAGAGCTCGATGAGGATTTTGATGTTGCGTGCCAGAGGCTCGTCGCCAAGCTTGGCGTCGGTGACTACACCGTGAGTGAATGCTGCCTGGCCGTGCACCGCCTCACGGAGCTACCGCAGGTCAAGGCCCTGCAGGACAGTCAGTTTCTGTTGGACATGAAGGCACTCATCACCATCGACCGCACCCTGACGAAGCTCGGCAAGCTACCTCCGGAAACGCTCGCGCTTATCGACGATGCCCTGGTCGATTACTTCACCCCCACCTCCCCGAATCAGGTCTTCCCTACACCGGCGCAGATTGGGCGCAAGGTGCGCGATATTTGCAAGAGCATCAATAAAGCTTTTACCTTCCGCGATTCGCCGAAGAAGGACTCTTATACTTTTACCGATACTGGCAAGCGCGGCATCCTTGAGCTCAATACGGACAGTGCCACGGGGATGATTCTGGATGGCTACATCAAACAGGCAGCGAAGGAGAACGGGCTCTCGCAGGCTGATGCCCTAAAGAAGCTCATCGCCGGCAGCATCTCTCCGCCCGCGACCATCATTCTGCACACCTACCAAGCCAGTGATATCGACAACGCTCCCACCTTCATCCAAGGGTACGGATGGACATCGCAGGACATGCCCGCCACACGCACGCGCGACCTGTCCTCCCAGCCGCCGGAATCAGCCAGCTACATAGCTTCAGAGCTCATCCGCAAATATGTGGAAGGCCGCGATGGCACCTGCCGCGCACCGGGCTGCAACCGGCCCGCCTACCTATGCCAGATGGACCACCGCATCAACTATGCCGACGGCGGCGCCACGCACCCGCGCAACCTGGCCAGCCTGTGCCAACACCATCACAATATGAAGACTGATGGGCGCGCGCACTACATCATGGACCCACACACCGGGGATATGGTGTGGCTCTACGAGGATGGGACGTGGGCAACGACGGAGCCGACCGGCCCGCTGGCAAAGAAAGCGAAGCGTTGGGCACAGACGGTAGCCCAGAAAATCACGGCCACCCGCGAGCGCGCCCAAGAGGAAGCTGCCCAGCAGGAAGCTACGGAAGCGCAGGCCGCTGCCAAGGAACCCCACACTCCAAGCGCACCGCAGGAAGACATTCCGTTCTAAGCGGCTCCGTCGTCTAAAACGACGTCGTGTGAAACGACGGAGAGGTCGTCTGAAATGACGGATAGAAAGGAGAATAGATAGCAGAAACTCCCCGCCACGATCCTAAAAAGGACCATGCGGGGAGTTGCAGGCGAAGCTTTACTTGCCCAGCTTACGACGCTGAACGCGGGTGCGGCGCAGCATCTTGCGGTGCTTCTTCTTGGACATGCGCTTGCGACGCTTCTTGATGACAGAACCCATAGCAGGTTTCCTCACTTTCGGTATCAGTACGTACGTAACCCGGCCGGCAACGCCTGGAACAAAACCACCCACGGTGCACTCGAGGCGGTCCCCGCGAAACAGGGAGACGCAGGCATGCCAGTGCCGAAACGAATGTTCACTATCTTACCTAGCGGCCTGCCCAGCACCAAAACTAAGGGCAGCGCCCACCGCCGTGGACCGCGAGGGGTCCGCAGTGGTGGGCGCTGCCAGAAAGAGGTGAACGCTAGGCTCCGTATACGGAAGCCTCAAGGTATTCCTTGACGGCGGATTCGTGAACGCGGAACGAGCGTCCCACGCGCACGGCCGGCATGTCACCTGCATGAACCAACCTGTAGACCGTCATCTTGGAGACACGCATGATCTCCGCAACTTCGGCGATGGTCAGGAAAGTTCCCTTATCTTCATTCGTCATAGTTTATTTAACCCTTCAGCACGTGACGCGCTGTAGGCTTCCCCTCCCACAGGACTATCACGCACGCGCTCCTGCCAGCTTAGCGTGAAACCTGTGACTAATGCGACCCAAGAGCTAATTTTTTCCTCTTTCGCACCGCTGCTGCCCTTCAAGCCCGTGTGGCAACACGTGCCACAGGGCTCCCAGGGCGACGGGAAGTTTTAGGCAAGTTCCTGCGCACGCTGGGTGCAGGCTTCAGCGGCTCGGAAGAACGCACCCCGCAGGCCAGACTCCTCGAGCTCGCGAAGAGCGGCGGCAGTGGTTCCCCCCGGGGAGGTCACCCCTGCGCGCAAAGCAACCGGATCCTTGCCGGATTCAGCCAGCATCGTTCCGGCGCCTTGTGCGGTGCGGGTGGCTAGCTTCTCGGCAACATCGCGGGTGAGGCCGAGCTGCACGCCGGCGTCGATCAGCGCCTCCGTGACTAGGAAGTAGTAGGCGGGCGCGGAGCCGGCTAGAGCGGTAGCAGCATCGATGTGCTTCTCCTCAATGACAGCAACCTCGCCGACAGCCTCCAGGAGCTTGACCACGCCGTCGAGATGCT
Source organism: Corynebacterium hesseae (assembly GCF_037850265.1). NCBI lineage: Bacteria > Bacillati > Actinomycetota > Actinomycetes > Mycobacteriales > Corynebacteriaceae > Corynebacterium > Corynebacterium hesseae. The sequence continues at coordinate 306,977 of NZ_CP137211.1, read as the reverse complement.
CCTCCGTCACGTGGGTGCCGCCCGCGCAGGTGCACATACCCTTGCCCACCAACATGGGGGTGTTCGGCATGACGCGGACGACCGGCACGCCCTCCCCAGCGGCCTTCTCCAGGGTCTCGAGAGTTAAGCCGGCTGCCATGGACACAACCACGGCCGTCTGTGGGATGTCGAGGCCCTCAAGAAGCTCCACGATGGCATAAGGCTTCACGCAGGCGAAGATGTAGTCGGCGCCGTCGATAGCCGCGGGGTTAACGCTCGTGACGCTGACGCCGTACGCGCTCTTCAGCTCCTCGCCGCGCTCAGTGCGGCGGTTGGTCACCACGATGTCCGCGGCATCATAGCCCGCATGCACCAGCCCAGAAACGAGGGCTTCGCCGATTTGTCCTCCACCAAGTACTGCAATTTTTGTCATGCTTTCCAGGGTGCCAGAAAGGCCAGGACGCGGCCACCAATCAACAGGGCTGCTCGCACGCTATCCTCACACATGCAAAAGGCATCTGCCAGAAGGCGTTTTCTGCCCTGAAGATGCCATTTACAGCAGGATAGATGGCGTTTTCAGGGGCAAAGATACCTTCTGGCAGATGCCTTTGAGAAGATGCCTTTTGGGCTGGTGCTTACATCACCACGAGCAGCGGGCCAAAGGTCAGCACGAGACCGGCCACGGCTGCGAGGAACATGGACAAACCGTCGCGGCTCGTGCGGAGTGCGTGGACGATTCCGACGATGACGCCGGTGACAACAACACCGAGTACCACGACGACCAAGCGGTCAAAGCGGTCCCAGAGAATCTCAAAGCCCTTGAACACGATGGCGCCGAGCACGATGCCCACGAGGGCGAGCAGGACGACGGCGAAGGGGTTGAGCTTGCCCTCGTCCTCCTCGTCATAGTCCTCGTCGTACTCTTCAACATCATGGTCGACTGCCTCGAGTTCACCCGTGGTAAAGGTGTCATCCTCGGCCTTGTCATCGACTTTGTCGTTGGCCTTTGGCTCAACCTTTTCCTCGGTCTTCAGCTCAGCCTTTGACTCGACCTTTGACTGGGCCTTGTCTTCAGCCTTCTTGGGCTCGTCCTTGACCTTCTGGATTACGCGCGTGTCCTCGTCAGAGGGCTGGGAAGGCTTGGACTCAGATTCGGTTGGCTTCTCCGCAGGGGCGGCGGAGTGAGACTTATCAGCGTCCTTCTGCGGGGCCTCCTGCTGAGGTGTCTCTTGCTGAGGCTTCTCCTTCTTCTCCTTCTTCGGCGCAGGAATAACCGGGGCCGGCTCATCGATGGAGACACTCGAGTGCTTAGCCTCCGCCGGAGTTGCCTTGACCTTTTCGAGATTGCCGGTCAGCTCCGCAACCGAGATGCCGCCTTCGTCAAGGCTCCGGCGATGGCGGCGCGAGCTCTTCTCCTCGCCAGATCGGTCCTTCGCGTTACGGGCCAGCAGCTCCGCAACTGTCAACTGTTTCTTGTCAGCCACGTTTCTTTCCTATTCCAGTCCCTTATCGGTACGGCGCAAAATGACACCTTCTCGGAGAGCCCAGGGGCAGATCTCCAACTTTTCGATTCCCAGGGCACGCATGCTCGCCTCCGCCACTAAAGCGCCGGCGACGATCTGATGCGATCGGGTAGAACTTACACCCTCAAGGTCCGCCCTGTCAGCTGCAGTCATGCGGGAGATAAAGGAAATCAGCTGACGCAGGCCCGGAGCTGTGAGCGTGCGCTTCACATAAGGGCCCGCCGAGGACGGCGCAGCACCGGTCAATCGGGCCAGCGTGCGGAAGGTTTTGGAGGTACCCACGGCCAACCCCGCAGGGCCCAGCGCGCGCATCTTATCGGCGACGCCGGCCAGCTCCGCATCGATGTAATCCCGCAGCAGGTTCACCTTGGATTTCTGCGGAGGATCGGTATCGAACCAGTTGTGAGTCAGACGGCCCGCTCCCAAATCGAGGGAGAAAGCCATTTCCGGATGCTCGTCGGTACCGGTGGACAGCTCCAGCGAGCCACCACCGATGTCGAGGTTGGTAATGCGGCCAGCGGACCATCCATACCAACGGCGGGCAGCCAGGAAGGTCAACCGAGCTTCCTCCTCGCCCGACAAGATCTCTAGGCGGACGCCGGTTTGTTTCTCAACTTCGTCGAGAACCTTGGCCGAGTTGGTGGCCGAGCGCACGGCAGAAGTAGCAAAGGCAATGAACTCGTCACAGCCCAGCTTGTTGCCCAACTCAGCGGCTTCACCCACGGCGGAGATGAGCTTCTTCATGCCCTTCTCATGGATGTTGCCGTCTTTGTCTAGCTGTTCCACCAGACGCAGCGGGGTTTTCCAATCGCTCATCGGCGAAGGCCGCCCACCGGTTGCGGCATCGACCGCAACGAGGTGGACGGTATTACTTCCGACGTCTAATACACCTAATCGCACGCCTCTACAGTAGTAGGTCTACCGTGGGTAGGTGTGAATCGCCCGAAATCAAAAGAAGTTTACCTGGGTTTTCCGGCCTCCTCCCCCGCGGCGGCTTCCATTATCGCCGGCCGCGAAAAGGCCCCCGACTTCCCCAGAGAGTGGTTCGAATTTACGGATCCGCACGATCCACTCCACGTCTTTTCCATCGACCTGACCTGGCTCGAATCGCACTATGCCTGCCAGTTTGGGACGGAGAGGTGCCACGGCATCGATAAGCAACAGCCCGACGTCGGCTGCTGCGTGCACGGCGCATACATGGCCGATGAGACGGATCGAGAGCAGCTTCGCGACGCCGTCGCCCGCATGCCCGCACGTTTCTGGCAGCACCGCCCAGAGGGGGTAGATGAGTTCCTGAAGCACGGTGAACCCGAGGAGCTGGAACCGTGGCTGGAGTGGGATGAACTCGACGGCGATGATGGCGAGCCGGAACCGGCGCTGAAGACGCCGCTTGTCGCCGGCGCCTGCATCTTCGCCAACCGCGCCGGCTGGCCCACGGGCGCGGGTTGCGCTATCCATCAGTGGGCGCTCGACGCGGGGGAAGAGCTCACCGTGGTCAAGCCCGAAGTGTGCTGGCAGCTGCCGATTCGCCGGCACGAAGACTATGAGGAGCGCCCCGATGGGGAGGAAATCCTACGCACCACCATCGGTGAGTACGACCGCCGCGGATGGGGCAACGGCGGCGAGGACTTCGATTGGTATTGCTCGGCCGATCCCTCGTGCCACACCGCGGAAGAACCGCTATGGAAGTCGCAGAAGACCGAGCTGATCGCGCTACTCGGCGAGGAGTGCTACGAAATCCTGGCCAAGCACTGCGAGGCCCGGGCGCGCTCCGGAGTCGAGTTCCCGCGGCACCCAGCGGACCCTGGCGCTTAAGCCTCGAACTTGTATCCCAGGCCGCGCACCGTCACGAGCTGCTGCGGGTGGGAAGGCTCGGCCTCGATCTTGGAGCGGAGGCGCTTGACGTGGACGTCGAGAGTCTTTGTGTCACCCACGTAGTCCGCGCCCCAAATCCGGTCGATGAGCTGACCGCGGGTCAGCACGCGCCCAGAGTTGCGCAGCAGGTACTCGAGGAGATCAAACTCCTTGAGCGGCATGGAAACCGGCTCGCCGGCGACAAGCACGGTGTGGCGCTCCACGTCCATGCGCACGCGGCCGCCTTCCAGAATCTGCTCGTCGGGCTCCTCCTCACCGTGATCGGAAGAGGCATCGTTACCGCGGCGCAGCACCGCGCGGATGCGGGCGATGAGTTCGCGAGAGGAATAGGGCTTGGTTACGTAATCATCTGCGCCCAGCTCTAGCCCCACGACCTTGTCAATTTCAGAGTCGCGCGCGGTCACCATGATCACCGGCACGGAGGATGTCGCGCGCAGTTGCTTGCACACGTCCGTTCCGGACATACCCGGCAGCATGAGGTCCAGCAAGACGATGTCCACGTGGTTCGCTGCGAACTGTTCTAGCGCGCTGGGCCCGTCCGGGGCGAGGAGAACGTCGAATCCCTCCTTTCGGAGGAGGAAGGCGAGGGGATCGGCCAGCGACTCTTCATCTTCAACGATGAGGATGGTGGTCATTGCGCTTTATCCTTTCGACGAGCGGCTACGCGCGCCACGGCGCGCTGTAAACCAGGGGCGGCGGAGCTGACAGCCCCGTCTTCTATATTATCCCGATGAATAAGATTATCTGCTGGCTTTTCTTCCGCGTAGATAGGGAGCTCGATTGTGAACGTCGAGCCAGTTCCGGGGCGTGACCACAGTTTGATATTGCCGCCGTGATTAGCCACGACATGCTTCACAATGGCCAGACCAAGGCCGGTTCCACCGGTCTGCCGGGACCGCGCCTTATCCACGCGGAAGAAGCGCTCAAAGACCCGCTTCTGGTCTTCTGGAGCAATGCCGATGCCACGGTCGGTGACGCGGATGTGGACGACCTTTCCGCCGACGACCTTCTGTGTAACCGACACCGGCATCTCATCCGGCGAATAGTGGATGGCATTTGAGATGAGGTTGGAGATCGCCGTGACCAAGAGGGACTTGTCCCCCATGACCTGGACCCCCTCGGAATCACCGCGGGTGAGCTGATTGTGGTGGGAATCGGCGGCAAGCTGGTTGCGGGTAATGGCCTCATCGATGATCTCATCGAGGTCGAGCGGCTCCATTTCCGGGAGCGCCTCCGCGCCCTGCAGTTTAGACAAGGAGATGAGCTCGCTGACCATGTCGGCCATACGCGCCGCTTCCTTCTGCACCTTGCTGCCGAAATACTCGACGTGCTCGGGATTCCCGGTGTCCTCAAGGAGGGCCTCAGCCAGCAGCGCGATGCCACCCACCGGGGTTTTCAACTCGTGGGACACGTTGGCCACGAAGTCACGGCGAGCGGATTCCATGCGCACCGACTCGGACTCATCGGTGCCGTAGACGATGACGAAGCGATCGTCGTTCAGCGTCAGCGGCTGGACCACCGCACGCACCTGAATCACGCGATTTCCGGTGCGCCGCTTCGGGATAGAAAGGTCCAGCGTTCGGGTCTCTTTATCCTCGAAAACCTCCTGCGCTACCTTCCACAGATCGGGGTTCACCGCCCGGTCGTGCACCATCGACATCTCATGGGAGGCAGGGTTAGAAAAAATGATCTCTTTGGACCGCGAGAGCACGGCCATCCCGGCTGGAGAGCCGGACACGGCGAGGTGCAAGACCTGGCTAACGCTGGTGACCTGGTTCGCATCCGCATCACGGACGCGGCGGCGCACCAGGCGCTCGCGGACCCGGGTGATCACCGGTATGGCCAGGCCGCAGGCCACCACGCCGGCCAGGAAAGCTAGTACCAGTTCCACAATCATTCACGCCCCTACAAAGAATCCCCAAGGAGTATAGGCTCCTTGGGGATCGTGCGCAGCAGGTAGCGGTTTTCGGCTACTTCTTGCCACCCTGCGCGGCCACGGCGGCTGCACCAGCAGCGGCAGCCTCCGGATCCAGGTAGGTGCCACCCGGGTTCACCACGGAACCGTCTTCGGCGATCTCGTAGACCAGCGGGATGCCCGTCGGGATATTGAGGCCGGCGATCTCCTCATCGGAGATCTGATCCAGGTGTTTGACCAGCGCGCGCAGGGAGTTACCGTGTGCGGCGATGAGAACGGTCTCACCCTTCTTGGCGCGCGGGAGGATCTCCTCCTCGAAGTAAGGAACGAAGCGCTCGACGACATCCTTCAGGCACTCCGTACGCGGAACCTGATCCAGGTTGGCGTAGCGCGGGTCACCGGCCTGGGAGTACTCGGCGCCGTCCTCCAGCTCCGGCGGCGGGGTGCCGTAGGAGCGGCGCCATGCCATGAACTGTTCCTCGCCGTACTTGTCCTTGGTCTCGGCCTTGTTGAGGCCCTGCAGTGCGCCGTAGTGGCGCTCGTTCAGGCGCCAATCGCGCACGACCGGAATCCAGTGGCGGTCTGCGGCATTAAGCGCAATGTTGGCCGTGCGGATGGCGCGGCGCAGGAGGGAGGTATACACGACAGTCGGCAGAATGCCCTGTTCCTTGAGCAGCTCGCCGCCACGCTTGGCCTCACCCTCACCCTTGGCGGTGAGGTTGACATCAACCCAACCGGTGAACTGGTTGGACTCGTTCCATTCGGACTGTCCGTGTCGAAGTAGAATCAGCTTTCCGTTACTCATAAACACCAGCATGCCACGTTTTTCGGCGGCCCGCCTGTGAACCCGAGCACATCACCCCTAACTGTGGGTTTATGCCCGCTTATGTGGGATTAGTATCCGATTGCCCGGCGCGCGTGGCAGTCCGGAATCTCAATACTCATCGCGTCGGCGTAGATGTTCTCCAACTGGGCGGCGGCCGCCGCCCAACTGAACTGCTGGGCGTGATCGACGGCGGCTTCGCCCATGGCGATGCGGCGGGGGTCGTCGTCAAGCAACTGCTCCAGCGCATCCGCCCAGTCTTGCGCCGAATGGGAGTGGACGAGCAAGCCCGTGTCACCATCCGCGACGGCGATGGGCAAGCCACCGACGGCCGCCGCCACCACGGGCGTTCCGGAGGCCTGCGCTTCCATGGCCACCAGCCCGAAGGACTCGTTATAGCTGGGCACCGCAACAATATCCGCGGCCTGATAGATGGCTACGAGTTCCTGCGGCGGGCGCGGGCTCAGGAAGCGCACGACGCGCTCCACCCCCAGCTCGCGAGCCAGATTGTGGTAAGTATCCGGCGAGGAATTCGCCCCCGAGGCGCCACCACAGACGACCACACGCAGGCGGCGATCCGGATCGCGCTCCATCAGCTCCGCCGTTGCGCGAATAAGCACATCAGGGCCCTTGAACTTTTGCAGGCGGCCCACAAACGCCACCACCTTGGTGTGCAGCGGGATACCCAGCTGGCGGCGCGCACGCTCCGTCATGCGGTCGGTGCCCGGGGTGTAGAGATCCGTGTCCGCACCCGGGGAGACCACAACGATATTGTCCGGCGATGCATCGTAGTGCTCGATCAGATCGCGGGTCTCCTGGGCTGTATTAACCACCAGGATGTCAGCGTTATCCACCAGCTGCTGTTCGCAAATGCGGCGCGCCTCAGTCTCTGGGGTGTCATCGAGCGTGCGGTGCACGTTCTTCACCGCGGCCAGCGTGTGCGCGGTGTGGACGAGGGGGATGTCCCACAGATCGCGCAATAACCAGCCCACCTGACCGGAGAGCCAATAGTGAGAGTGGATGACGTCATAGTCCACCTCAAAACAGCGCGCGAAGTTATAGATCCCGCCCGTAAACGCAGCCAACTGGGTGGGCAGCTCTTCCTTGCTCAAGCCCTCATAGGGCCCCGCCACAATGTTGATGACGCGCAGGCGCTCCTCGACGCCCACCACCTCACCCTGGCTGGGGCGCGTGGCGCGGGTAAAAATATCGACCTCCACGCCGCGGCGTGCGAGCTGGCGAGCAGTATTGAGAACGTAGACGTTCATGCCGCCCGCATCCCCGGAACCGGGCTGCTCAAGGGGCGAGGTATGCATGGAAATCATCGCGATGCGCATAATTTCCCAGTGTATCCCGAAACGACCCGCGTTATACTGGCCCGTACCTTAACCTACGCGACCGAAAGGTGAATCGATGTCGGCATACGAGTCCAAGGCGTGGCTCCAGTACTACCCAGAGTGGACACCACACAGCCTGGAATACGGGGACACCACGCTTCTCGACGTTTACGACAACAACCTCGCGCTCCACCCCGACAAGCCGGCAACCTACTTCTTCGGCCGCACACAAACCTACGCCGAGCTGGACAAGCAGGTCCGCCGCGCCGCCGCCGGCCTGCGCGCCTTCGGAGTGCGCCCGGGGGACCGCGTAGCCATCGTCGCCCCCAACTGCCCGCAGTTCATCGCCTCCTTCTGGGCCGTGCTCAAGCTGGGCGCCATCGCGGTTTTACACAACCCTCTCTACACTGCCCACGAGCTGGAGGGCCTGTTCCAGAACCACGGCGCACGCATCGCCATTTCCTGGGATAAGACGGCCTCCACCTTGGAGAAGCTGCGCCCGACGACCTCCCTGGAGACCGTCGTCTCCATCAACATGATCAACGCGATGCCGACTCCGCAGCGCTTGGCCCTGCGCCTGCCTATCCCGCCACTGAAGTCCAAGCGCGATCAGCTCACCGCCCCGGCACCGAACACGGTGCCGTGGGAGTCCCTCGTTGGCAACGCCATTGGCGGCGATGGTTCTGACGTCCTCACCCCGGAGGACGTCACCAAGGACACCACCGCGCTCATCCTGTACACCTCCGGCACCACCGGCAGCCCCAAGGGCGCGGAGCTGACCCACGGCAACCTTTTCTCCAACCTGCTCATGGGCAAGCACTGGGTCCCAGGCCTGGGCGATTCCCCGGAGCGCATGCTCGCTGCGCTCCCTTTCTTCCACGCCTACGGCCTGACCATGAACGCCACCTTGGCGCCGCTCATCGCCAGCGAATTGGTTCTGCTGCCGAGCCCGCAGATGCCGCTCATCATGGATCTCATGAAGAAGCACACCCCGACCTGGGTGCCGGGCGTGCCGACTCTGTACGAGCGCATCGTGGCGAAGGCGGAAGAAGATGACGTCTCCCTGGACGGCGTGCGCGCGGCCTTCTCCGGAGCGTCGACCCTGCCGGTCAATACCGTGGAGAAGTGGGAGAAGTACACCGGCGGCATGCTCGTGGAGGGCTATGGCCTGACGGAGTGTTCGCCCATCATCGTGGGTAACCCGATGAGTGACGCCCGCCGCCCCGGCTACGTGGGCATCCCCTTCCCGGATACCGAGATTCGCATTGCCAACCCGGACAACCTTGATGAGACCATGCCGGATGGCGAAGAAGGTGAGGTGCTGGCCCGCGGCCCGCAGATCTTTAAGGGCTACTTCGGCGATGAGGAAGCCACAGAGAAGGCCTTCCACAATGGCTGGTTCCGCACCGGCGATATGGGCGTGATGGAGGAAGACGGCTTTATCCGCCTGGTCAGCCGCATCAAGGAAATCATCATCACCGGCGGATTCAACGTCTACCCCGGTGAGGTTGAGGAAACACTGCTGGATCACCCAGACGTGGCGGAGGCAGCCGTGGTGGGTCGCCCGCGTTCGGACGGTTCGGAGGACGTCGTAGCCTGCATCGTGCTTAACGACGGCGCCGCGCTCGACCCCGAAGGCCTCAAGGACTACTGCCGCGAGCGCCTGACCCGCTACAAGGTGCCGCGCACCTTCTACCACTTCGAAAAGCTGGCCACCGACCAGCTGGGCAAGATTCGCCGCCGCGAGGTTCAGGCGGATCTGCTCGAGCGCCTCAAAGCGGAGAAGTAGCACTCCATAGCCCCGGAACCGATCCCTGCGTGATAAACGCACATCACCGGGGCTATTGATTTATCCCGAAAAGATTTCGTTACTGCAAGCAACTTTGCAAAGATTTGCGAGACTTCCGTCACAAATTAGTTATACTGTTTCACACATAACAAGTTTGACCACCTAAGGAGTTCGCGAACATGACCGAAGCCCCTGCTCAGGCCTCTTCCGCCTTTGAGACGAAAGCCTGGCTCCAGTACTACCCTGAGTGGACTAAACCTAATCTGGACTACGGCACCGAAACGCTTTTGGACTCCTACCGAGAGACCGTGGAGGAATTCGGCGACAGGCCGGCGACGTGGTTCTTCGGTCACCAGATGACCTACCGCGAACTCGATACCCACGTGCGCGCCGCCGCAGCGGGCCTCAAGGCCTTTGGCATCCGTCCTGGTGATCGCGTCGCCGTAGCACTGCCCAACTGCCCCCAACACGTGGCGGTGTTCTACGCCATCCTGAAACTGGGGGCGACCGTCGTGGAGCACAACCCGCTCTACACCGCGGCTGAGCTCGAGCCCCTCTTCCAGGATCACGCCGCCCGCGTGGCCGTGGTCTGGGATAAGGCGAGCCCCACCTTTGAGAAGCTGCGTGATTCCACACCGCTCGAAACGATTGTTACGGTCAACATGATCGAGGCCATGCCGCGCCGCAAGCAGCTGCTGTTGCGCTTGCCGCTTCCCTTCATCAAGGACAAGCGCGCGGAGCTCTCAGTTGCCGCTCCCAATACCGTGCCGTGGAACGTGCTCACGGGGCGCGCCATCGGCGGGCAGGGCTACAAGCTAGAGGATGCGAAGGTCGATCTCAATGACACCGCACTTATTCTCTACACATCCGGAACCACCGGCAGGCCCAAAGGCGCGGAGCTGACCCACTCCAACCTGTATTGCAACATGAAGATGGCGGAAGCATGGGTCCCCGAATTGGGCAACAAGGCCGAGCGCATGCTCGCCGCCCTCCCCCTCTTCCACGTCTACGGCCTCACCCTCATCGCCGCCCTCGGCGTACACATCGGCGGTGAGCTGGTCCTCACCCCCGCACCGAAGGTTCCGCTGCTCCTCGACATCATGAAGAAGCGCCTCCCCACCTGGATGCCGGGCGTGCCCACGATCTACGCCAAGGTCATGGAAGCAGCCCAGGAACAAGGTATCGATCTGCACGGCATCGAGAACAGCCTTTCGGGCGCAGCGGCGCTACCGGCGGAGATCGTTGAGGAATGGGAAACGGTCACCGGCGGCCTGCTCGTAGAAGGCTACGGGCTCACGGAAACCTCGCCGATCGTGGCCGCGAACCCGCTCAACAAGAACCGCCGCCCCGGCTACATCGGCATCCCCTTCCCGGATACCGAGGTGCGCATCGGCAACCCGGACAACCTCGATGAAACCCAGCCGGATGGCACCGCGGGCGAGCTCCTCGTGCGCGGACCGCAGGTATTCAAGGGCTACTTCAACATGCCGGAAGCCACCGAGCAGGCTTTCCACGACGGCTGGTACCGCACGGGCGACATGGCAGTTATGGAGTCCGATGGCTTCATCAAGATCGTCTCCCGCATCAAGGAAATGATCATTACCGGCGGCTTTAATATTTACCCGGCCGAGGTGGAAGACGTGATCCGCCAGCACCCAGACGTCACCAACGTGGCCGTCGTCGGCCGTCCGCGCGCGGATGGATCCGAGGACGTCGTAGCCTGCATCATCCTGGAGGATGGCGCGGTGCTCGATCCGGAGGGCCTCAAGGATTACTGCCGCGAGCGTCTGACCCGCTACAAGGTGCCGCGCACCTTCTACCACTTCGAGCACCTGGCCTCTGACCAGCTGGGCAAGGTCCGCCGCCGCGAGGTACAAAAGGACCTTTTGAAGCTGCTCGGAGAACAGGCACCGGCCTAGGCAGCCCGGTCGATATAACGCATGGCACGGCCGGGGTTGAAGGTTCGGTAGAACGCTTCACCAACCCGGACAAGCTGGCTCACCAACGCACTGAGCTGCCAGTCCAGCTGCTCATCGGTATAGCCCCACTTCGTGGGAATACGGGCCGTGGTCACCAGGACGAGATCCTGCTCTTCGCCGCCATCGAGGTTCACTACCTCGATGCGCGCTGAGTAGGCGTACTGGTCGCCATTCATAAACTCAGCCCAGCGCACGAGCGCATCAAGGTCGCAGGCACAGCGGCCGGAGGGAGTGACGAGGCTGAGCTCAATATCTCCGGATCCATCACGCGCGGCTTCAATAGTGATCGCGTGTTCATTGATAAGGATGCTCACCGCCCCATTCCGGTGATCTACTACATGGACGGGCGTGCCGACCATCGCCAGGCGCTTAGCTCGCTCGTGGACCCGCCACATCCCCACTACTGAAACACCATAAGCTTCACTGAAATAGTGGGGAGAGACCGGCTTGATCCCGGCCCCTTTGCGCGGCTTCGAGGGATGCTCCGGAAACTGCTCATCCAGGCGGGCGAAGACCGCAGACATCTCGGCCGCATAGCCCGCGATAATGCTCTTGAGCTGAGCATTCGTGGCCGTCGACGGCAGATAAGGCGGCGCGAAGATCCGCAAGTGGGTGTGCATGTCGGAGCTTCCACAGGGCTCGGCCACGAGGTTGCCGGAGATTCCACCGCCGTTGAGATCGTTGACCTCCATGCGCAAAGGCTGCCGGTCCGGATCGAAGCACACGGCGCCACCCCAATACCCGAGCACGCAGAGGCCGCCCATCTCCTCGTTGACGTCGATGCTTAAGAATCCGCCGGCAATCTTGATGGTGGGCAAGCCGGTTGAGGAATCCTCCTCAAGCTTGCCTGCCAGCTTGGTCATGGTTTTGATAACTCGGCTCTTGCTAATCCGAGCCGGTGTCTTGATTGTTTTCTCAGTTGCTGATTGAGACATTGTCCCCCCTTGATTTTCTTTTCTCTATGCTGCGCGAACCGTTGCTGAGCCACCCCGCTCCTCCCCGAGCCGCCGCAGTGAGGCCAAGAATACAAAAGGTTGCGCAATTTCGCGCGGCGGGACCCTAAAGAGTGCACCCGCGCCCAAACGTGAGAAAAACCTCACATTTTCCGCGCGGGAGACACCTATGCGCAAGGGCTTCGACTACGGTGGCTCATCATGATTGTTCTGTAGGGCTAACTAAGTCTGCCCGCAGCTCTTCATCACACTGTTCCCCATCAGCTCAAAAGAGGAAAGATGCCTGTAACTATGCTGCATTCCATGCCCCGCCCGGCCGTGCTTTTCGCCGGACAAGGCTCCGATTGGCAAGGTTTCATCGCCACCGCCGCGCAGACTGCCGCCACTGCCGAATCCCTACGTGAGGCCCTCGCCCAAGCCCGCAGCCTCACCGGCCCCGCCGCACGCACCATCGCCTCCACCTGCCCCGGCGCGCTAGAGCGTCTCGAACAACTCATCGCTGGTTCCACCGAGTCCAGTCCCCTCGACGCGCTGCCGGCGGTATCCATCCCGGGCATCGTCCTGGGCCAGATTGCCGCCATCGAGCAGCTGCGTGACCTAGGCGTCGACATCGATGAGCGCGCTGGGCATTCGCAGGGAAGCTTGGGCGCGTTGGCCGTCGACAAGCCGGCGCACGCCCTCGCCCTAGCCATCCTGATGGGCACCGCAGCCAGTGCTGTCAAGGGCTCCGATCCGCGCTCCCAGATGCTGTCCATCCGCGGCCTGGAGCGCAGCTTCGTCACTGAGCACCTGCACGGCACCGCCGCCATCGCCGTGGTCAACGGCCGCCGCCACTTCGCGCTTTCCGGCAGCCCGGAGGACCTGGCCGCCACCCGCACCGCCATCGAGGAGGCCGTCAAGGGCTTCAACGCCGAGCTGGAGAAGCGCACCATCGGCGGCGATGAGCACAGCCCGCGCTTCGATGAGCTACCCGTGGCCCTCCCCTTCCACAACCCGGTTTTGGCCATGGCGGCCGAGCGCACCGTGGCGCTGGCGCAGAAGTGCGGCCTCGACGCCGATGAGGCCCGCGCGCAGGCCGAGGCCATCCTGGTCAACGAACACGATTGGCCGGCTACGCTGGCTGCGCTCAACTCCGAGCACCTCATTGTCCTGGACCGCGCGCTGACCATCCTCACCCGCCGCGTCGTGGAGGGAACGGGTGTCACGGTGATCTCGGCCGCCACCCCGCAGGAGCTCAATGCGCTGGCCACACCAGGCACTGAACTGCCCAAGGCCCTCAACTACGCCGACTTCGCCCCGCGCACCATCGAACTCCCGAACGGGCGCACCTATACCCAGACCCGCTTCTCCGATCTCACGGGCCTGTCCCCCATCATGCTGGGCGGCATGACGCCGACGTCTGCCGATGGTGAGATCGTCGCCGCGGCAGCCAACGCCGGGCACTGGACGGAGATGGCCGGCGGCGGCATGTACTCCGATGAGGTCTTCCGCTCGCACCTGGCCACCATGGAAAAGCACCTGCGCCCCGGACGCACGGCACAGTTCAACACCATGTTCTTCGACCGCTTCCTGTGGAACCTGCACTTTGGCCAAGCGCGCATCGTGCCCAAGGCCCGCGCCGCTGGTGCGGCTTTCAACGGCGTGTGCATCTCCGCCGGCATTCCGGAGGTAGAGGAAGCCGGCGAACTGATGGACCGCCTCCACACCGACGGTTTCCCCTTCATCTCCTTCAAGCCCGGTACCGCAAAGCAAATCCGGGATGTGCTGGCTATCGCCACGGCCTACCCGGAGGACCGCATCATCATGCAGGTCGAGGACGGCCACGCCGGCGGCCACCACTCCTGGGTCAACCTGGATGACATGCTGCTGGATACCTACGCCGAAATCCGCCAGCACCCCAACGTTTACCTGGCAGTCGGCGGCGGCATCGCCTCTCCGGACCGCGCCACCTCCTACCTCACCGGCGAGTGGGCGATAAAGCACGGCCTGCCCGCTATGCCTGTCGACGCCGTCTTCATCGGCACCGTCGCCATGGCCACCAAGGAAGCTAAGGCCACCGATTCGGTGAAGGACCTGCTGGTCAATACCACCGGCATTTCCCCAGAGGACAATGATGGCTGGGTCGGCCGCGGAACCGGAGCGCATGGCGTGGCGTCCTCCCAGTCCCACCTGCTGGCGGACATCCACGACCTGGATAATTCCTTCGCGGCGGCCTCGCGCCTGATTACTTCCCTGAGCATCGAGGACTACCCGGCGCACCGCCAGGAGATCATCGATGCCCTGGCCAAGACCTGCAAACCCTACTTCGGCGATGTGGAATCCATGACCTACGCCGAGTGGCTGGAGCGTTTCGTGGAGCTGGCCCACCCGTTCGTGGATCCCAGTTGGGATGACCGCTTCCTCGATCTCCTCCACCGCGTCGAAGCCCGCCTCAACCCGGCGGACCACGGCCAGATTGAAACCCTCTTCACCAGCGTTGAGGACGTCCACGATGCCCCGCGGGCCGTCGCCAAGCTGCTGGCCGAATACCCCGCCGCGCGCAGCACCGAGGTCTCCGCGCGCGATGCCGCCTGGTGGATTTCGCTGCACTATAAGCACGTCAAGCCCATGCCGTGGGTACCGGCCCTGGACGGTGACCTGAAGTCCTGGTTCGGCAAGGACACCCTCTGGCAGGCCCAGGATGAGCGCTATTCCGCCGACCAGGTGCGCATCATCCCGGGCCCCGTAGCCGTGGCCGGCATTACCAAGAAGAACGAGCCGGTGGCAGAGTTGCTCGCCCGCTTCGAGCAGGCCACCACGGATGCGCTGCTGGAGCAGGGCTCGACCCCGCAGAAGGCCTTCTCCCGCCTGAATTCCGCCGCCGATGAGGCCGAGTTCCTGCGTACTTCTCCTACCCTGCTGTGGCACGGCCACCTCATGGCCAACCCGGCTTATGAGATGGATGAGAACGCCTTCGACCTGCGTCAGGATGCCGAGGGCAACTGGGAGATCGTCATCACCGCGGACTCCTACTGGGATGACCTGCCGGAGGAGCAGCGCCCCTTCTACGTTCGCGAGGTCACCGTCCCAGTGGACTTGCCGGAGGATGTAGCCACGGGTGGCTCCCCGGTGGTCTCCGAGGAGCGCCTACCCAACTCCGTCTTCACCCTCTTGGAGGGGCTGGCCGGTGTCGGCTCCACCGCGGAGCAGGGCGATGAGATTACGGAGATGCCCACCGTCGAGTCCGGCTACTCCTTCCACTTCCCTGCTTCGCTGCTCTCCGCACACAGCGCGGTGACCTGCGGCGATGCCGCAGCCGAGAAGGCCGGCACCCCGGATGTTCTGGTCGGCCCCTGCTGGCCGGCCATCTATGCCGCGCTCGGCTCCGGACGCCTGGAGGATGGTTACCCGGTCATCGAGGGCCTGCTCAACGCGGTGCACCTGGACCACGTCATCGACGTGCGCGTACCGCTGGAGCAGCTTGCCGACGGCCGCCAGATCGACGTCACCTCCTCCTGCACCGCCATCGAGGAATCCGTCTCCGGGCGCATCGTCACGGTCGAGCTCGAGCTCAAGGATCACGCTTCCGGTGGCATCGTGGCCACGCAGCTGCACCGCTTTGCCATCCGCGGCCGCGCCACCGGCACCGCCGCACCGAGCCAGGCACCGGAGTGGGGCGGCGGTAAGTCCGCCACCAAGGTGGTGCCGACCCCGCGCTCCTTCGTCGACCGCGCCACCGTCACCGCCCCGCAGGACATGACTCCCTTCGCGCTGGTCTCCGGTGACTACAACCCGATTCACACCTCCTATAACGCGGCCCAGCTGGTCAACCTGCAGGCACCGCTGGTGCACGGCATGTGGCTCTCGGCCGCCGCACAGCAGGTGGCCGGACGCCACGGCCGCGTGGTGGGCTGGACCTACTCCATGTACGGCATGGTGCAGTTGGGCGATGACATCGAGGTCACCGTCGAACGCGTCGGCCGCAAGGGCATCCACCAGGCCCTCGAGGTCACCTGCCGCATCGAGGGCGAGGTGGTCTCCCGCGGACAGGCCCTGCTTGCCGCACCGACCACGGCGTATGTCTACCCCGGCCAGGGCATCCAGGCCGAAGGCATGGGCAAGGGCGACCGCCAGGCCTCCCCGGCAGCGCGCGAAGCCTGGCGCCGCGCGGATGCGCATACCCGCGAAAACCTGGGCTTTAGCATCCAGAAGATCATCGATGAGAACCCAACGGAGCTCACCGTTCGCGGCACCACCTTCCGCCACCCACAAGGCGTGCTGCACCTGACCCAGTTCACGCAGGTGGCCCTGGCCGTGGTGGCCTATGCCCAGACCGAGCGCCTGCGCGCCGAGGACGCCCTGGCCCCGACCTCCTACTTCGCCGGCCACTCCCTGGGCGAGTACACAGCGCTGGCCTCGCTGGCGAATATCTTTGACCTCGAAGGTGTCATCGACATCGTCTACTCCCGCGGCTCCGCCATGGGCAGCCTGGTCCCGCGCGATGCGGAGGGCAACTCCGAATACGCCATGGCGGCACTGCGCCCGAACATGGCCGGCATCGACGGCGACAACGTCGACGCCTGGGTGGCTGAGGTCGCCGCAGCCACCGGCGAGTTCCTGGAGATTGTTAACTACAACATCCGCGGCCAGCAGTACTCCGTCGCCGGCACCAAGAAGGGGCTCAAGGCCCTGGTGGACAAGGCCAATGCCATCGCCCCACGCGCGGCGGTCATGATCCCGGGTATCGACGTTCCTTTCCACTCCCGCGTGCTGCGCGAGGGTGTTCCGGCCTTCGCCGAAAAACTCGACGAGCTCCTGCCGCAGGAGCTGGACCTCGATGCCCTGGTGGGACGCTATATCCCGAACCTGGTGGCCCGCCCCTTCGAGCTCACCCAGGACTTCGTCGACGCCGTGGCCCCGCTGGCACCCTCCGGCAAGCTGGATGGGCTGAAGGTGGAGGACCTCTCCGAGCACGAGCTCGCCCGCCTGCTGCTCATTGAGCTGCTGTCCTGGCAGTTCGCCTCACCTGTGCGCTGGATTGAGACCCAGGAGCTCCTCTTCGGAAAGGTCGAGCAGATCATCGAGGTCGGTCTGGCTTCTTCCCCGACGCTGACCAACCTGGCCACCCGCTCGCTGGCCGTCGCCGGAATCCCGGAAGGCACCATCCGCGTGCTCAACGTGGAGCGCGACCAAGAGCAGGTCATGCTTGCCGACGTCTCCGAAGCCCCCGCCGCCGCACCGGCTGCGGAATCCGACGCCGAAGAGGCACCGCAGGCGAGCGAAGCACCAACCGAGACTCCGGCTGAGGCAGCGCCGACTGCACCGACTCCTGCACCTACCGCCGCAACTGCGAGCGACGCCCCCGAGCTGCGCTTCGGTGCGGCGGAGGCCATCATGGTGCTCTTCGCCTTCCAGAACAAGATTCGCGTGGACCAGATCGCGGACTCCGACACCGTGGAGGAGCTGACCAACGGCGTGTCCTCGCGCCGCAACCAGCTGCTCATGGACATGTCCGCGGAAATCGGCGTGCCGGCCATCGATGGCGCCGCCGATGCCGACGTGGCCACGCTGCGCGAGAAGGTCGCCACCGCCGCCCCGGGCTACTCCGCGTTCGGCCCGGTGCTGGGTGAGGCCGTCGGCGCGCGCCTGCGCCAGCTCTTCGGAGCCGCGGGCCTTAAGCCCACCGCCGTGGCGGACTACGTCACCGGCACCTGGGGACTGCCCGAATCCTGGGTTTCCCACGTCGAGGCGGAGATCCTGCTTGGCTCCCGCGAGGAGGACTCCGTGCGCGGCGGCTCGCTGAGCACCGTGCCGGCGAGCGCCACCTCGAAGTCCGCAGCACACGAGCTGATCGACGCCGCCGTCCAGGCCGTCGCCGCTACCCACGGTGCCTCCGTATCCAAGGGCGCTGCCGCCGGTGGTGCCGGTGGCGGTGCCGTGGTGGACTCCGCTGCTTTGGATGCCTTCGCCGAGACCGTCACCGGTGAGAACGGCGTGCTGGCTACTGTCGCCCGCCAGGTTCTCTCCCAGCTGGGCCTGGACTCCGAGCCTGAGCTCATCGAAGCCCCTGATACCACCGTCATCGATGCCGTCGAAGCTGAGCTCGGCTCCGGCTGGCTCAAGTCCGTCACGCCTTCCTTCGATGCCAACAAGGCCGTGCTTTTCGACGACTCCTGGGCCATCGCCCGCGAGCGCCTCGCCCGCCTGGCGCTGGGCCAAGCCGAGTACCCAGTGGACAGCTTCCGCGGTGCCGGCGAGGACCTAGCGCGTCAGGCCCGCTGGTGGAAGCGCGAGGATATCGCGAAAGCCGCCATGGACACCGCCCCCGGCGCGTTTGCCGGTGAGGTTGCCCTGGTCACGGGTGCCGCCCCTGGTTCCATCGCCACCGCGCTGGTGGAGCGCCTGCTGGAGGGTGGTGCGACCGTCATCATGACCGCCTCCCGTGTCAGCCAGGCCCGCAAGGAATTCGCGCGCACGCTCTACGCCGAGCACGGCGCTGCCGGTTCCGCCCTGTGGCTGGTCCCGGCGAACCTGTCCAGCTTCCGCGATATTGACGCGCTCATCGACTGGATTGGCACCGAACAGCGCGAGTCCGTGGGCAACGAGGTCAAGGTCCTCAAGCCCGCGCTGACCCCGACGCTGGCCTTCCCCTTCGCCGCGCCGAGCGTGTCCGGCTCGCTGGCGGATGCCTCCGGCACCACCGAGACGCAGGCCCGCCTGCTGTTGTGGTCCGTCGAGCGCACCATTGCGGGGCTGGCGAGGTTGAGCCAGGGGGACGTCGACAAGCGCTGCCACGTTGTCCTGCCAGGCTCGCCCAACCGCGGCACCTTCGGTGGCGACGGCGCCTACGGCGAGGTCAAGGCGGCACTCGATGCCATCCTCAACAAGTGGAAGGTCGAGGCCGGCTGGCCGCAGGGTGTCACCCTGGCGCAGGCCAAGATCGGCTGGGTGGCTGGCACGCACCTCATGGGCGGCAACGATGGGCTGGTACCCGCCGCTGAGAAGGCCGGAATCAAGGTCTGGAGCCCGGAGGAGATTTCCGCCGAACTCATGGATCTGGCCAGCGCCGACTCGCGCGAGCAGGCAGCTCACGCCCCGGTGGAGAAGGACCTCACCGGCGGCTTGGAAGGCTTCTCCCTCACCGAGCTCGCTTCCGGTGCGGAGCCGACTAACGTCGTTCCGCACGAGGAGAACAACGCCCCCGCGACCATCACCGCGCTGCCCAACCAGGTGCAGGCAGTACAGCCTGGCCTGGAGGAAGAAGTTGGCCAGGTCACCACGGACCTGGAGGACATGGTGGTCATCGCCGGCATCGGCGAGGTCTCCTCATGGGGTTCCGGCCGCACGCGCTTCGAGGCCGAGTTTGGCCTGCAGCGCGATGGTTCCGCGGAGCTCACCGCCGCCGGTGTGCTGGAGCTGGCCTGGATGACCGGACTGGTGGAATGGCGCGAGGATCCACACCCGGGCTGGTTCGTGGTGGAGAGCGATGAAGAGATCGCCGAGGAGGACATCTTCGAGCGCTTCCGCGATGAGGTCGTCGCACGCTCCGGCGTGCGCACGCTGACGGATAAGTACCACCTCACCGACCGCGGCTCCATCGACCTGACCACCGTCTTCCTGGACCGCGACGTCACCTTCACCGTGGATTCGGAGGCCACCGCCCGCGATATCCAAGAAGCGGACCCGGAGTTCGTCAGCATCGCCGAAGTGGACGGCGAGTGGCAGGTCACCCGCCGCCAGGGTGCCACCGTTAAGGTGCCGCGCAAGGCCACGCTGACCCGCACCGTCGCCGCGCAGATGCCGGATGACTTCGACGCCGCCAAGTGGGGAATCCCAGAGCACATGCTTGATTCCCTGGATCGCATGGCGGTGTGGAACCTGGTCAGCGCAGTGGATGCCTTCACCCAGGCCGGCTTCTCCCCGGCGGAGCTGCTGCGCTCCATCCACCCGGGCCAGGTGGCCACCACACAGGGCACCGGCATCGGTGGCATGGAGTCCCTGCACAAGGTCTTCGTCACGCGCTTCCTCGGTGAGGAGCGCCCGTCCGACATCCTGCAGGAGGCCCTCCCGAACGTCATCGCGGCGCACACCATGCAGTCCCTCGTGGGCGGCTATGGTTCCATGATTCACCCCATCGGTGCCTGCGCTACCGCAGCGGTGTCGATTGAGGAGGCCGTGGACAAGATTGCCCTGGGCAAGGCCGACGTGGTCGTGGCCGGCGGTATCGACGATGTCCAAGTGGAATCTCTCCAGGGCTTCGGCGACATGAACGCCACCGCGGAGACCGCAAAGATGACCGCCAAGGGAATCGATGATCGCTTCATCTCCCGCGCCAATGACCGCCGCCGCGGCGGCTTCCTCGAAGGCGAGGGTGGCGGCACGGTCCTGCTAGTTCGCGCCTCACTAGCAGCCGACTTAGGACTGCCGGTGCTCGCAGTGGTCGCGCACGCCGCCTCCTATGGCGACGGTGCCCACACCTCCATCCCGGCCCCTGGCCTGGGTGCGCTGGGTGCTGGCCGCGGCCGGGAGAACTCCCGCCTGGCGCGCTCGCTGCGCGGTCTCGGCCTGACCCCCAACGACGTCAGTGTCCTGTCCAAGCACGACACCTCCACCAACGCCAACGACCCCAACGAGTCGGAGCTGCACTCCCTGCTGTGGCCGGCGATTGGCCGCAATGAGGACCAGCCGATGTTCGTCATCTCCCAGAAGACGCTCACCGGGCACTCCAAGGCGGGTGCCGCGCTCTTCCAGACCGGCGGCATCATCGACGTCTTCCGCACGCACCGCATCCCGGCGAACGTGTCCCTGGACTGCGTCGACCCGCTCATCGCCCCGAAGGCGCCGAACCTGGTGTGGCTGCGCTCCCCGCTGGATCTCGCTGCGGCGGGCCACAGCGTGAAGGCCGCGGCGCTGACCTCGCTTGGCTTCGGCCACGTCAGCGCGCTCATCGTTTACGCCCACCCCGGCGTGTTCGAGCAGGCCGTGTCTCAACAGCGCGGGGCGGACGCCGCCGCCTCGTGGCGTGAGCACGCCGAGCAGCGCCTGCGCGCCGGCCGCGCACACTTCGAGGCCGGAATGCTGGGCCGCGCCCCGCTCTTCGAGGTCATCGAGGGCCGCCGCCTACCGCACGCCGACGCCAAGGTGATGATTGACGGCTACGGTCTCGTCGACGCCGACAAGGCCGCGGAAATCTCCATGCTCCTCGACGCCGATGCGCGCCTAGGCAGCAACGGTGAATTCTCGAGTGTGTAGCCGTTAGCTAACTGGCTGGCCAGACCAGCCAGTAGTAGATAGAGCTCAGGCCCGCTTCTTGAAAAGGGGAAGCGGGCCTGAGCTTTTTGTAGCCGCCATCGAATCGGCCACTACGTTTCAGCTAACGCTCGACCAACTTTTGCTTCTCAACTCCGTTAATCTTTTCCACGCATCCACTGGCATACGAAGCATAGAACCGTATCAAGCGTCTTTAACAAAGCAGTGACTCACGATAAGAGTTATCCGGCGCATTGCGCTCGCAGTCCACCGGGATAACTACTATCCCGGTAAACTAAGATATCGATCTACCGGGATAAGTCATATCCCCAGTGCGTCGAGCGCATGAGAGGAGTCAGCTGTGGCAAAGACAGTCGAATTGGAATGGATCCCTGCTGATGGCAGCGGTCTTTCTCGACGCGCCAAGCAAGGCGGGAAGTATTATGCTTTTGTTCCCGATCCCCTCGCAGGTATGTCGTTGAAGCTTCCGTCCGAGCTCTCGCGACGTATCGTTCGCATCGAGCGGGAGATTCACAATCTTGGGATGAGAGACAATACCCACTCGCTTGAAGGAGTTGCGCGACTCCTGCTCCGTTCTGAGGCCGTCGCTTCCTCCCGGATCGAGGGAATCGCTCCCAACTCCGACAAAGTAGCCATGGCGATCCTCGCGCGTGAATCAGATTCCGGAATTCGGGGTTTCAAAGAATCCGCAACAGCTGTCGCCCGCAATGTCGCCATCCTCGACACCATCAATGCAGACTTGGCTTACAAAGACGAGCTGGTCCTGGATGACATTGTTGCAATGCAGACTGCACTCGTTGCAGAAAAGCCTTTACAAGGAGTACGTACTACTCAAAACTGGATTGGCGGGTCTGACTATCACCCCATCGGTGCGGCTTTTGTCCCCCCGCCTCCTGTAGAAGTCCCAAGACTCCTCGACGATCTCATTGAATACTTCAACGGGGCAGACCACGCCGCGCTCGTTCAAGCAGCGCTCGTTCATGCCCAGTTCGAGACCATCCACCCATTCCCGGATGGGAACGGGCGCGTGGGACGAGCCATGATTCACGCGCTTTTGCAGCGCAGAGGGCTCACCGATGCTGCGGTTCTCCCCGTCAGTATGGTTCTGGCAACGCTCGGTGACCGTTACGTCGACGGACTCACGAAATTCCGCGAGGGTGACGTGCTGGCATGGATCTCTTTCTTCGTCGAGGCTGCACAAGTCGCCACCACCAAAGCAGCTGAACTTGCGGATAGCGTCGCCGCCCTAGAAGCAGAATGGATGGACAAGGTCAATCACCACCGCACTGCGCAAGGAAGCAAGCGCGCATTGAAATCGAATTCGACGGAGTTCCAACTGCTCAAGAAGCTTCCTGCCATGCCTTTGGTCACGGTGCCCATTGTGAAGTCCGAGCTGGGGATTTCATCGACAAGCACGGCCCGAGACGCGCTCGATTCACTCACCGAGGCTGGCATTCTGCGTAAGAAAGTCATCGGTGCGGGCGGGCTTCTCGGTTACTTCGCTGACGATGTTTTCATGTTGGTCGACGATGCTGAACGCCAACTCGCTTCGACGCAGTTTAATACTCGGCTTTCACCTCCGACCAACCGAGCAGTTCCAGCCCTTCGCAATAAATAAGCAGTAATCAATAGTGGTCACCTACTTCGTTTCCTTACATAAGGCAAAGCGTCGTGCTGATGCGACGCTGCAGGAGGGGGCATCGGAAAGCTCAAAAGAGACCGTCACTAAAAATGACGGTCCCATCATGGCGCAGGTTAGGTGCCCTTGACGTTGAGGATCTGGCGCAGGGTGTGCTTGACCTCAACGAGCTGGGCGGCATCGGCCATCACGCGGTCGATGTCCTTATAGGCGTCCGGAATCTCATCGACGAACTCGGCGCCGGGACGATAGACGATCCCTTCCATGCGTGCGGCAAGGTCCGCCTCGGTGAAGCGGGCCTTGGCCTGGGTGCGCGACATGACGCGACCCGCGCCGTGCGGCGCAGACTTGAGGCCCGGCGGGTAGCCCTTGCCTTCCACGACGTAGCTAGCGGTGCCCATCGAGCCGGGGATGAGGCCGCGGTCGCCTTCGTCCGCCTTGATGGCGCCCTTACGCGTGAGCCACACGTTCTTACCGTAGTGGTTCTCGCGCTGGGTGTAGTTGTGGTGGCAGTTGATGCGCTCGAGCTCGAGGGCCTCGCGATCCGCGCCAGACCAGGTGGCGACGCAGTCGAGGAAACGATCCATCATCTCATCGCGGTTGAGCAGCGCAAAGTGCTGTGCCCAGTGGAGATCCGCAATGTAAGAGTCGAACTCGGGCGTGCCCTCGACGAGGTAGGCCAGGTCCTTGTCCGCGAGCTGGATCCAGTGCTTCTCGCAGTGACGCTGCGCGGCCTTGATGTGCTTCTGGGCAATCTTGTTGCCCACGCCGCGCGAGCCAGAATGCAGGAACAGCCAGACGCGGTCGGATTCGTCGAGACACAGCTCGATGAAGTGGTTGCCGCCGCCCAGGCTGCCCAGCTGCTGACGCCAGTTTTTGGAGTGGCCGAGATCCACGCCGGTGTCCTGGGCCAGCTGCGAGAGCTCGCGCGTGCGGGCCTCGGTGCGCGGGTCCATGATCCAACCGTTGTAGTTTCCGGGCGAGAGCGGAATGGAGTCTTCGACCGCGGTGCGCAGGTCCTCGAGAGCGAAGTCCTGGATCTCCGCGTGCGTGAGGTGGGTCCGGACGGCAATCATGCCGCAGCCGATGTCCACGCCGACGGCCGCCGGGATGACGGCACGCAGCGTGCCGAAGACGGTGCCGACCGAGGAGCCCTTGCCAAAGTGGGCATCAGGCATGAGCGCCACGTGTGGGTGGACGAAGGGCAGGTCAGCGACGAGTTGTGCCTGCGCCACCGTCTTGTCTTCAACAATGGAGGCGAAGTTGTGCAGGCGCATAAGAGAGCCTTTCTCTGCGTTTGCGTAACGCAGTTCGTGAGAAAGGGCCTGCTTGGGCGGCTGACTTGTGAGTTGTGCGCGCGGGTCGCGCGGCTGGCACCAACGTCCGGGATAAGCAGGGCCGCTTTCCCGGGAAATGGTCAAGTCAGCCTGTTAGAAGAGTTGCTTAAAGAGGCGTCCTAGCGGCTGATTGTTATGGGTCATCATCGCGGTTCGCCTCCTTTATGCTTTCTTGTTCTTCTTCTTTCGGGCTGTTAGTGCTGCGTGTGAGCCTACACGATCTACGCGATTTCTACATGCGATTGGTGATGCAAGGAAAATTCAGCCAGCCACGAAAAACTTGACACCATCCATTCAACCGCATTCGCTGCCTGCTCATTTGTTCGTCCGTCTGGCGGGGTGTTGTGCACCGTGACAAGCTTCGTTTAATCGTTCAGCCCGCCTCGACCTAGTCGAGACCTAGTCGAGAGTGGGCTGGATCTTTATCTGGGTTATGCAGCAAGAGTGCACTGGGCAAGGCCGACGTCGTGGTCGCCGGCGGCATCGACGAGCGCTTCATCTCCCAGAAGACACTCACCGGCCACTCCAAAGCGGGTGCCGCGCTCTTCCAAACCGGCGGCATCATCGATGTCTTCCGCACGCACCGCATCCCGGCGAACGTGTCCCTGGACTGCGTCGACCCGCTCATCGCCCCGAAGGCGCCGAACCTGGTGTGGCTGCGCTCCCCGCTGGACCTCGCCGCGGCGGGCCGCAGCGTGAAAGCCGCGGCACTGACCTCGCTCGGCTTCGGCCACGTCAGCGCGCTTATCGTCTACGCCCACCCCGGTGTGTTCGAGCAGGCCGTGTCCCAACAGCGCGGGGCGGATGCCGCTTCCCAGTGGCGTGAGCGCGCCGAGCAGCGCCTGCGCGCCGGCCGCGCCCACTTCGAGGCCGGCATGCTGGGCCGCGCCCCGCTCTTCAAGGTCATCGAGGGCCGCCGCCTCCCGGCACAGGACGCCAAGGCCGCCGAGATTGCCATGCTTCTCGACGACTCCGCGCGCCTCACCGAGGACGGCACCTACCCCTCCGCCTAAGGCGCTGGCCCCTAACAGCAAGCCCTAAGAACAAGCCGAGGACGTCCGCAAAGAAGCGGGCATCCTCGGCTTCTTTTCTGCCTGCGCCCAAGTGCCCCAAAGGCGTCGCAGGTGTCCTATCTGCCAAACTTATCGCCGATCCATGCAACGCGGGGGCAAGGTTTTGTCAGCTAGGCGCGTTTTTGCCTGCTCCCTCTGCTTCCTCCACCAGATCATCCTGCGCCTGCCGCGCGTTATCTGAAATCTCACGCGCCCTTTGCTCCAAGCTCTCCTGGGCGCGGGCCTGAGCTTGGGAAGAATTATCGGCGCGCGGCGGGGCTTGGATGAAACGCTCGGAGTGCAATCCCAGCTGCAGCTCCTTGGCGCGCAGCACCTCCGCATCAATCTTGAGACCGACGATCAGCACCGTGTTCATCAGCCACGTGGCCACGAAGACCGCCATGACGGTGCTCAGCGCACCATAGGCGCTGGCCGCAGCGAAGTACTTCAGGTAGAGGCCTACCAAGCCCCAAGACGCAACCGTGCCCACGAGCGCCACCACGGAACCATAGGTAATCCACCTAAAGCGTCCGGGCCGCACGTTGGGGCTGAAATGATAAAGCACCGCGATGAGCGTGAGCACCACTACCACCGTGACGGGAAAGCGCAGCCAGTTCCACACCGGCAGGAAGATTCGCACCAAGTACGTGGCGACGTCTTCTAGTCCTACGTTGCGCGCAAGCGGAATCAGGCCCTCATTAAGAACTGCATCACGCAACAAGTTGGCAAAGAGCACGATGACCGCGCCGACCACGATGACTGCTGTGAGCCCCCACATCAGCGCCCACGTGCGGATGATGCCGCGGCCCTCCACCCGGCCGTACACGGTATTGGCTGTGCGTGAGAAGGCCCGCACATACGCCGAGGCAGAAAACAGCGAAATAGCCAGAGAGATGATCAGGGCCAGTGTGCCCTGCGCGCTGGATCCGATAATCGTGCCGACGACCGTATGTGCTTGCTCAGAAAGCGAACCGGGGACGTACTGTTCGATGAGCTCTGAGGTCAGTTGCTCCACTTCTGCTTGGCGGGAGGAGAAGATGAGCGTGACAATGGAGTAGGCGGCCAGCACCGTTGGTGCAAAAGCCATGAGTGTGAAGTAGGTCATCCCGGCGGCGCGGTCCATGAAGGCATCGTGGAAGAAGTCATTCCACGTGCGGCGGATGACCAGCCCCCAGCTCTCCTTGCGCAGACGGTTGCCTTTGGCGAGGGGGTTGTGCTCTTCATCGTGGCCCTGGACCTCCAGGACGGTCGAGCCTTTAAACGGCAAGATTGTCTCCGGCTCCTCGGCCGACATAGCGTTGCCGTCAATCTCCTCTTCGCTCATATCTGACCAGCGTATGCGGCACAGCGCGCATTCAGGGGAAGGACACTCGGGCCACAGCCAGAGCCGTGGTTACACTGGGGAGGCATGACTGAGAAGAACACTGAGAACAAGATCAACGTAAAGTCCTTCGAACTCGATCACCGGCTTGTCGCCGCCCCCTATATCCGCGTCGCCGACCGCACCGACCTGGGCGGCGGGGTCGAGATTATCAAGTATGACCTGCGCTTCTGCCAGCCCAACAAAGAGCACCTCGGTACCGAGGCACTGCACTCGGTTGAGCACATGATGGCCAACTTCATGCGCAACTACACCGACAAGCTCATTGGTTTTGCCCCGATGGGCTGCCGTACCGGCTTCTACGCCATCACCAACGGCATGGAGCAGGATGAGCTGCTCCGCGCTGTCGAGGGCGCGCTCAATGACATCCTCAATGCCACTGAGGTTCCCGCCGCCAACGAGGTGCAGTGCGGCTGGGGCGCCCACCACTCACTTGAGGGCGCGCAGGAGGCCGCACGCAACTTCCTCGCGGCCAAGGAAGAGTGGCTCAACGTCATGGCCTAGCCACCCAAGTCCTTCTTAAATACTCACACCCAGCCAGATGGGCTCCGGCTCCAGCGTCACGCCGAAGGCCTTCTGAACCCCGGCGCGGATGTCGCGGGCCAGCGCAACGATATCGTCCGCAGTGGCCTCACCGCGGTTGGTCAGCGCCAGGGTGTGCTTGGTGGACAAGGTTGCCTTCGCACCCGATTCTTCACCCGGGTAGCCCTTGGCAAAGCCGGCGCGCTCGATGAGCCAGGCGGCGGAGAGCTTTTCCTTTTCTTCTCCAGATGCGGTGGACGGCACCGCATGGCGGGGCATGCGGTCGGCATCCTCGTCGCCACGGGCGGCGCGGACGGCTTCCTGGATGGAATCGGCAAGCTCGGGCTCGACGATGGGGTTGGTGAAGAAGGAACCGGCCGACCATGTGTCGTGGTCTTCTGGGTCAAGCACCATGCCCTTGCCGCGGCGCAGCTTCAGTACGTCCTCGCGGACCTCGGCCACGGGGCGGCGCTCACCGGGGTTCTGGGTGAGCTGGCCAAAGCGCAGGGGCCTCGACAGGCCGTCGGTAGTTAGCTGCAGCTCGACGGCCAGCACCACGCCGCGCCCGGTGAACTTCAGGTTGGAGTAGCGATAGGCCAGCTCCAGGTCCGCGGCCGGCACCCACGTCGCGGTCCGGGTAGCGCGCTCGTAGAGATAGACCTGCGTGAGGACGTCGGAGGTCTCCGCGCCATAGGCGCCGACATTCTGCACCGGCACGGCACCCGCATTGCCCGGGATCCCGGAAAGGCACTCGATGCCGCCCAGGCCGCAGTCCACGGACAAAGCCACGACGTCATCCCACACCGCGCCCGCATCAGCACGCACGAGGCCACTGGCCACGGAGACGTCGATGTCCTCAAAATCGAGGATGACCACCACGACATCCAGCTGACCTTCCGCCACCACGAGGTTGGAGCCACCGCCGACGACGAGGTAGTCCTGGGAGGCGTCGTCAAGCGCTGCCAGCGCAGCGATGGCGGCCTCAGCGCTGGCGCAGCGCACCGTCACCAGCGGGGCACCGCCGATGCGCAGCGTCGTGAGATCGGCGAAGGTGGTCTCGGAATCAAGGGTGACTCCGTCAATATCAGCGAGGGTCAGGAATTTATCTAGCACGTCTACCAAGGTAGTCTGTAACTCATGTCAACCCGTAGCGAAAACACCGTGATCATCAACCAGCCCATCGATAAGGTGCACAAGGCACTGTCCACCCAGGAGTACTGGGACTTCATCGTGGCCAAGCTCTCCCCGGAACCGGGCACCGTGCACGAGTTCACCGGCAACACCGCCGTGCTCTACGAGATTCTTCCGACCTCCCTCCTCCCGGAGGCCGTCCGCGCTATGGTCTCCCAGGACCTCAAGGAGAAGCGCACCGTGACCATCGGCGAGGTTGTCGATGATCAGATGTCCGTCTCCTTCACCGCTGACGTCAAGGGCACCCCGGTCGACTTCAAGGGCGACATCACCTACAAGGGCCAGGGCGAGTCCACCGCTCTGGATTACGTCTCTGAGGTTTCCGTCAACATCCCGATGATGGGCGCTGCCATCGAACCGAAGGTTGCTGAGGCTCTGCAGGAGCTCTACACCAACGAGGGCAAGCTCACCGAAGAGTGGATCTCCAACAACCTCTAAACAGCTCTCTACAACGCAGTTGTTGCCATGGCCGATCACGCGCATAACCTGAAGGCTCAGGAAAGCGCTGGTCGGCCTTTTGGCGTTATTACCCGCGGCACCACTAATCCCAACCGCCTGCGCCGCTGCGATCGCTGGATGGTGGCGCACCCGGAAATCTCCTCGCTGCTGCGTTCCACTAAGGAACCGCTGGCTCTCGACGTCGGCTACGGCGCCTCCCACACCACCACGGTGGAGTGGGCCGGGTGGCTGCGCAACGTCAATCCTCACACCCGGGTGACGGGTCTGGAGATTTCCCCCGAGCGCGTCCTGCCGCCGCGCGATGGCGTGGCCTTTGAGCTCGGAGGCTTCGAGCTGGCCGGCTACCACCCGCAGCTGGTGCGGGCCTTCAACGTGCTGCGCCAGTACGACGTGGACCAGGTAGAGAAAGCCTGGAACACCGTGACCTCGCGCTTGGCACCGGGCGGCTTCTTCGTGGAGGGAACCTGCGACGAGCTGGGGCGCAGGGCTGCCTGGGTGCTTCTCGACGCCTCCGGCCCACGCACCCTAACCCTCGCCTGGGATCCCTTCGACGTTGCGCGCCCCAGCGATATCGCGGAGCGCCTGCCCAAAATCCTCATCCACCGCAACGTGCCGGGCGAGCCGATCCACGAGCTCTTGCAGGCGGCCGACGCCGCCTGGGACCGCGCCGCCGGCTGGTCTCCTTATGGCCCGCGAGTGCGCTGGCGCATGGCGCGCGAAGAACTCCGGCACACAGTTCCCATCCATCCGGTACACCGCCGCCTGCGGGATAACGTGCTCACAGTGGATTGGAACCTGGTAGTTGGCCATCTTTAAGCCGGTGCGCCACACTAGTAGTCATGGCTTCTTCTAAATCTTCCGCCTCGACGGCCTGGAAAATCTTCATTGGCGTACTCGTGGTACTCCTGCTCATCATCTTGGTAGCTGAGCTCGGCCTGCGCTGGTTCTTGGGTTCACAGATGAAGAGCCAATTTACCCAGTCCGCCAAGGAGCAGGGCGTGGAGACCTCCGAGGAACCGGAGGTGAGCTTCGGTGCTAGCCCCATGGTCTTTGGCATGCTCAACGGCAAGATTCCGCAGATGGATATGAAGACCCCGTCCACGCTGAAGATTGATGGCACCAACATCGCTGGCCAACCGGCTGCGGATGTCCACGTCGAAGACATGACGCTGTCCCAGGAGCCGGTCGCGGGCACTCTGCGGGCCTCGACGACGGTCCCGGATCAGTTCCTGCTCGCGAGCTTCCAGAAAGCCATTGCTGAGCAGTCTGGCTATGATGCCTTGGGCAACCTCGTGGTCACCGCGATTACCGCCAACGATGCCGAGGATGACCTCGACGTGGAATTTGCCGGCGGCCTGGCCACGCTCTCGCTCAAGCCGGAAGCTCGCGACGGCAAGCTCGCCATCGATGCGAAGGAAGCATCGCTCTTCGGCTTCGACCTGCCGGAGCAGGCGACCTCCGCGATTTCAAATGCCTTGGCCGAAGGCATGGAGGAACAGCTCGCGGGGCAAAAGCTCACCTTTGAGTCCGTGGACGTCGGCGCCGGCGAGCTCACGCTGACCCTCATTGGCCACGACGTCCCGATGAGCGAGCTCGATTCCGCCACGGCACCAGCACCGGAATCGGCACCGGCCAACTAAGGCTTAAGAATTAGGGCACAGGCTCTCTACGGTGAGCTGTGTGTCTAGGTCTTCGTCGTCTGAAACGACGGACCCCGGATCAACAAGGGATTGATAGCCCGCCTGCTCCGCCAGGCGGGCTATTTCTTTAAGCGGCAAGCGCGAGTCTTCGGGAAGAATGAGCCCTAAACGCACGGGCAGCGGGCAGGCCTCGCGGAGGGTGACGAGCTCGGAGAGGAGCGAGGTGACGTCGCCAAGCAGTGCATCCACCGCAACCCACACCTCTGCGGCACCTGATTGCACGGCCAGCCGCGCCTCCGCCGCCTTCACCAAAGAGTGGTGGCGCCCAGTGGGATAGCCGGCGACGGCAATGATGTGCTCGGCGCCCTCGGCTGCAAGCACATGGTGCGGGGAGACAAGCACTCGCTGCTGCCCCGCGGATTGGGTCCGCACCTCCTCCAGGGAGGCCTCAAGCAGGTTCAGCATTAGTAGGAATAATCGCCGTTGATGATGGCCTTGAGCTGCGGGCGCACATCAAACCAGTACACGCCGGTGATGATGGCGCCAATCCAGCTGACAAAATACAGCGGCAGGTTCATCACCAGGGCGGAACCGACGAGCAGCCCGACCCATACCCATTTGTTCTGGCGGTCACCGGCGCGGAAGGCATCCTCCCGCGTCATCGCCGCTAGGACGGCACCGATGAGGGCAAAAAGGGATACCGCCATAAAAATGTACTGCGGTATCGACGAAATAATATTTAGAAAAGTGTGCATTAATTAATTCTCGTCAACGACTTCGCCGTCGATGACATCGTCGTTCGGCTTTGCTGCATAGGGGTTGCGCGGGCTCTGCGGCTCCTGCGGCTGCTGGCCCGCCGCGCGCTGCTCCTTGGCGTTGTTGATAGCGCCCTGAACCCCCTCACGGGTCTCGTTGAAGGCGGTGTTGAAATCCTCACGAGCCTTCACGAAGGACTCCGAGTTGCGGGTCTCACGTGCAGCGGAGGACACAGACTCCCCGATGTTCTTAGCCGTGGAGGTTACGCGGTCAAAGAAGGACTCTTCCTTCGCGGTGCCATCACCCATGCCCGCCGCATCAGCGGCGCGGGCAATGCGTTCCGCCTGCGCGTTCTGGGCCTGGTTCTGGCGCTCTTCCTTGAAACGGCCACCAAAATCCTTGGCCACATCAAAAGCAGAGGAACCGGCATTCTTGATTGAGTCAAATACGGACATGGTCGTCACTCCTTGTTAGACGCCAAAAAGCAGATGATTAACAGTGTAGATAACCAACCCAGCCAGTGCACCCACGACCGTGCCGTTGAGGCGAATGAACTGCAGGTCCTTGCCCACCATGAGCTCGATGTTCTCGGAGGCCTCCTGGGCATCCCAGCGCTTAATGGTCTCCGGGATAATCGCGATGATCTCCGGTGCGAACTTCTCCACCGCGTAGCGCGCGGCCTTGTCCACGAACGCATTGGCCTGGGCCAGGAACTCCGAATCTTCCAGCAGGCGGTGCGCCAATTCTTTCACCTTGGCGGTCATCTTCTGGCGCAGGAAGGACTCCGGGTCGGTGAGCTGTTCAATGAGCGTGGAGGAGACCGTCGCCCACATTGCCGCCGGGGCCTTCTGCGCCTGATCGGAAGTCAGCATTTCCTGCTTGATTCCCTCGATGCGCCCGCGCATATCTTCATCCCACTGCAGGTCCGAGGACAACTTGGACAGGTTGCGGCGAATGGCCAGGCGGGCCTCGTGGTTGCCGTTGCGGCGGACCTCATCGGCGAACTCCACGAGCTCGGCGTAGACCTTCTCCCCCACCATCTCGCGGGCAAAGCGCGGCGCCCAGCCGGGCATGCGCTCATCGATGGCGGTGACCACCGTGGATTCCATGCCGAGGATCTTTCCGTGCGCCCAGTCAATGAGGTCATCTTCCAACGGCCGCGCCTTGCCTTCCGCGATATAGCCCTCCAACAGACGGCCCAGCGGCGGGCCCCACTCGGGTTCTGCCAGACGGTCCATGACCTGGGTGCGGATGAATTGCTCTGCCTCCGCCGGGTCTAGGTCCGCGACCACGCTGGCGGCGCGCTCACCAATCCACGCGGAGACCTCCTCCGCCCGCCCAGGCTCCACGCCCTGGCGCGCCAGCCACAGCGGTAGCTCCGCCTCCCGCACCTTGGCGCTGAGCGCATCCGCGGTGAGGAAGTTCTCCTCCACGAAATCCTTGAGCGCATCACCCACGCGGTCCTTGTTGTTGGGGATGAGCGCGGTGTGCGGGATGGGCAGCCCCATCGGCCGGCGGAACAGCGCGGTCACGGCGAACCAGTCCGCCAATCCACCGACCATTCCTGCCTCCGCCGCCGCGCGCACGTAGCCCACCCAGACGGGAGCCCCGCTTGCCGACGCCTGCCACCACGAGCACCCCAAAAAGATCACCGCCGCACCAATCAGGAAGGACAGCGCAATCGCCTTCCAGCGGCGCAGGTCCGCCCGGCGCGCCTCCTGGTTTCCTGGCTGCGGCACAAACGACGTCTGCGACGCCGACGTTTCCCGAGCCGGCTCAAGCCCTGCGTCTGCGCGGTGCGTCATGGGTTGGTTCTCCTTGGGTCTGCGTAATGATGGGGAATAGTGAATCCATCAATCAACATTAGTGGGCGTACCGGACACATTCGATAGCCACCAACACTAAGATCGACTCCTAGCTTTATGAACGCCAGCCTGCCGAGGGCCCGTTTGTGGTTCCGTGATTCACGCCCCCTTGCAGTGACGCACCAGGGCATCTTTCGTGTTGGCGTAGCCGAGGGTGGTTGCCACGTCCTTGCCGTAGAACAGGACCTGCCCGCCCGAGGTAATGGTTCGGATCGTACCGAACTCGTGGTTGGTTAACACATGTAGCGCGGTAGCCATGACCGACTCCTTTTCCGAGAGCCGGGTAGACAATCGCGGGCGCGGGATACGCCAGGCTCTCACCTGTCAGGCACGGCAGGCACCGAAACCGGACACGGTGTGAGGAAGGCTCTCGCCCCATACGCCCCCGAGCACCGACAAATCCGGACGGGTCAGAGGGCACACTGGTGTGTGAACGAACCGATGGCCCCGTGCCCCGTGCTCTTGCTTCGGCGTCATCAACCAAGTAGCCTTGTAATCAACATGACCGGTTCCGCTGCCCGCCTCGGTGGGAGTCCAGGGCCGGTCTTCGTTTTTGTGTCAAACAGGGGTGCGCGTGGAGCAGGTGAAGCAGTTCAAGACCTACGGTGAACAGGTCGAATTGCTTCGTCAGCGTGGAATGCGAGTGAATGATCCCCAGCATGCTGAGACGCTGCTGGCTCAATTGAACTACTACCGCTTGTCCGGATACTGGTACCCGATGCGCCGTTTCTCCCAAGGCGACGGCACTGCCCGAGATGAATTCGTTGAGGGAGCATCGTTTGATCTGGTGGTAGCTCTCTATGGGTTTGACGAACAATTGCGCCACAGCGTGTTCATCGAGCTTGATCGCGTGGAGTTGGCTATTCGAACCAAGCTCGGTCACGAACTGGGTCGCCTTGACCCGCTGATCTATTTGGATCCCCAGCGTTTGAGCGCCCGGGCACGGCAGCGAAACAAAGACGGGCGTAGCGTGCACGAGGTGTGGCTGAGAAAGTACCAGTCGGCATTGAAAGCGTCGAAGGAGGACTTCGTCGCCCACCACAAATCCAAATATGGCGGGACTCTACCCATCTGGGCGGCTGTCGAAATCATGGATTGGGGGATGCTGTCGTACCTGTACGGCATGTCGCCCAATATCGTGCGCAAACGGATTGCCGAGCCCTGCAGCCTAACTGGCCCTCAGCTTGAATCATGGCTGAAATCCTTGAATATTCTGCGTAATTACGCAGCTCATCATGCAAGGATGTTCAATCGTGTTTACGACATCAAACCGAAACTGAACAATGACGTCAGGCTGGCTCCGGTAGCTGAAGGAATGAATCGCGTGTTCGGACAGCTCTCCCTTATCCAATACTTGCAGCGCCAACTGGACTTGTCTCCAGCCGACCGGCTACCGAAGCTGTTCCACACCTACCCGCACAATCTCATCGTGCCGTTTTCTCGCACAGGAGCACCTGACAACTGGCGCGAGTTGCCTCTCTGGCGCGTCTAATCTTTGCGGTAGTAGTCCCCCATTCGTACCCGTCTGCGTCGAGTGGCAGTCCTGCTGTCCAGTCGGGTGGGAGTCGGGGTCGTCGTGAGCTGGCAAGCATCGGCGATGGTGAAGCCGGAGTCCTCGGGCTCGTCGATGACGATTTCGTCGTGGACGTGGGACAATCTTGTGCCCAGCCTGAGCGACGAGTGCCATGGCGTGGACGAGGAGGTCACGAGCGACTGCTTGGACGATGTTCTCGACGAGTTTCCCGCCGTAGATCTCCAGCCGCCCCCACTTGCGTCCGGTTGTGACACCGCTGTAGGACCCACTTCCAGTACTCCCATGTGATGTCTAGCGACTTTTTGGACACGGAGTCCAGGATGTTTTTGGACGGGATGGCTAGTGGCTTTTTGGACGTTTGCGGCGGTGGAATAGCCGGATGGCTATTCCATTGCATAAGCGTAGAAACCAGAATCCATGTCTCAAATCTAGTCATCGATATCTACCGTTTTTGGACAATTGCAGAAACAGCACACGCTGCGCCAACAGCACAAAGCAATCCGGTCTAACTTCGCGCTACATACTCCACAGACGCCCGCACACTGATTTGTCCCCGCACGAATTCAGGGTGTCTGTAGAACGCCTACTCAGAGGTGCGCTCGATAGATTCCAGTTTTCAATGCCACGTGCCCCCGCTTCTACATGGCCTCATGCCGATTATTGTGCGGACTGCACCCCGCAGCCATGATCCCTGAACTGAGTTTCCTCACCTTCGATTCACCGTACGGGTGAGGAAAGGAATTTACTTTCTCATCACACCAAGACTAAGGTTAGGCTCGGCTATTCAAGGGTAGCCTTACCTTTATCTATCGCTACCCTTCGACGAGCCAGGTTACACACGAGAAAGTTCTAAAAATGTTCATTGCAGCTTTCCTGGTCGGCCTCCGTGAGGGCCTGGAAGCATCCCTTATCGTCGGCATGTTATTCGCCGCCATCCAGCGCCGGAGCAGCACTGCCACCGACGAGGGTCACCTGAACACCGCAGCCCGCACTGTGTGGGTCGGCGTGGTCATGGCAGCAGCAATCTGCACGGCACTCGGCGCACTATTCACCTTCGGCCGCTACGGATTGTCCTTCCGCGCCCAGGAAGCGATCGGCGGCATCATGTCACTGATCGCGGTGGCCATGATCACTGGCATGGTCCTCTCCTTAAGCAACAAGGGCGGGAAACTGCGCACCATGCTCGAGGACAAAACGGGCGTTGCGCTGACCAAAGGCACGCAAGCCATGTTCTGGCTCGCGTTCGTCGCCGTTGCCCGCGAAGGCATCGAACTGACCCTCCTGCTGTGGGGTTGGATGACCACCCCTAGTGCGGTCATTGGCGCGTTCGTCGGCATTGGCGTTGCCATCATAATGGGCTGGCTGATCTACCGGGGCGCTCTCCGCCTGGATCTCGGCACCTTCTTCACCTGGTCGAGTGCTTTGCTCATCGTCGTTGCGGCAGGCATCCTCGCCTACGCCATCCACGATCTCCAGGAGGCGCAGTTCCTCCCCGGGCCGTTCTCCGGCGCACCGATTGCCCCCACGCACCCGCGCACCGGCGAGGTCCTGACCGGTTTTGCCACGTACCCGTTCTGGATGGCGTCATTCCCGTTCGGCTGGGCGTTCAACCTCGACGAGTTCATCGACCCTGCCGGAATCACCGCCACACTGCTCCAAGCGTTCACCGGGTTTATGCCACAAATGTCCTGGCTGCAAGTCATTGGTTGGGGCGTATACCTCGCTGTCATTGTTCCAATCTTTGTGGGGCATGTGCGCGGTGGGCGGCGTGGTGTCGCCGGTAAGCCAAGCAACAAAACTTCCTCCACACACAACGAAAACCCACGAAAGGTCTCATCATGAAGCGCTCTCCCGCTATCGTTGCCGCACTCGCACTCACCCTCCCGCTGACTGCGTGCGTGGAAAACAGCACCGGCGATGCCATCGACGTCCAAGCCAAAGAAGACTCCTGCACGGTCGCCACAAACTCAGCGGAATCCGGCACCAACACCTTTTCCATCACCAACTCCGGTGAGCGCGTCACCGAATTCTACCTCCTGGCCGAAGACGGCCTGCGCGTCATCGCCGAACGCGAGA
This sequence comes from Corynebacterium hesseae, assembly GCF_037850265.1. Lineage (NCBI taxonomy): Bacteria > Bacillati > Actinomycetota > Actinomycetes > Mycobacteriales > Corynebacteriaceae > Corynebacterium > Corynebacterium hesseae. The sequence goes on along the minus strand of NZ_CP137211.1, from coordinate 270,103 downwards.
ACATCACCCCCGGCAGCACCGCGGACCTCACCGTCCAGCTCGAGCCTGGCTCCTACTTCACCGCCTGCAAACCAGGCCTGCGCGGACCGAACATTGGCCAAGCCGAGTTCACAGTGACCGGCGAAGCGATCAAGTACGACGAATCCGACGAGAAGCGCTTCAACGAAGCCCGCGACAACTACGTCGCCTTTGTCAAGAACGAGGTCGCAGAACTGCTGCCAAAGGTCGAGGAATTCGCCACAGCATACGCCGCAGGGAACGACGGCAAGGCCAAGGACCTCTACGCCGCCACCCGCGTGCACTACGAGCGCATTGAACCGATCGCTGAGGCCCTCGGCGTCCTCGACCCGCGCATCGACTACCGCGAAGTGGACTACATCGCCGAAGCAGACCAGCTCAAGGAAGATGACCCGACCTTCACCGAGTGGCTCGGATTCCACCGCATGGAAAAGGACCTGTGGCCGCCGGCTGCCGACGCCAAGAACGCCGACGGCGCACCCGCCCGCGAGGGATGGGAGCCGTCCTCGCCGCAGAAGCGCCGTGAGATCGCCGACGCACTCGTCGCCGACGTCGAAGCCCTCAACGACACCGTGCAGGCCAATAACTTCGCCGCAGAGAACGACATCACCGTCGACACCGTCTCTAACGGTGCGATGGGCCTGCTCGAAGAGGTAGCCACCACCAAGGTCACCGGTGAGGAAAACTGGTGGTCGCACAAGGACCTCTATGACTTCCAAGCCAACATCCAAGGCTCGCGCATCGCCTTTGACATGGTCAAAGGCATCGCCGCAGAGCGCGGCGACGAAGGCTCGAAGTTGGTCAGCGAGATCGAGCAGCGTTTCGACGCCATCCAGTCCCTCCTCGACGAATACGGCAGCCTGGAAACCGGCTACGTCGACTACGACGAAGTCGACGCCGGCCAGCAAGCAAAACTCACCCGCGCCATCGACGCGCTGCGCGAGCCGCTGTCCAACCTGACCGGCACCGTACTGGGCCTCAACATTGATACTGAGGCTGATGCTGAAGCGGATTCGGGGGCGGAATCCTAAAATGAGCGGGTTCAACCGACGCACCTTCTTGGCGCTTGGCGGTGTCAGCGCCGTCGGGGCCGCCGCTGCCGCCTGCTCGCAGGAAGAATCCCGTGGGACATCTGGCGACATCGACGGTGCTACGAATGACGAGCTGATCATTGACTTCGCCGGCGAACACCAAGCCGGGATTATCACCCCGATGCAAAACAGCCTCCACTTCGCAGCTTTCGACATGGACGAGAAGGCCTCCCGCGATGACCTCGTTGATCTCCTGCAGCGTTGGACCGATGCTGCTCGACGGTTGACGCTCGGCGGCGAAGTCAGTGCTAAGGGTGCGTTCGGCGGTGGTGCGGACTTCCCGCCCGACGATTCCGGTGAAGCCTTCGACCTAGGCCCCTCCGCCCTGACCATCACCATCGGCTTCGGTCGCAGCTTGTTCCGCGACCAGTTCGGCCTGGCTGACAAACTGCCAACCGAGTTCACCGCAATGCCGCCGATGACCAACGACTTCCTCAACCGTGAGCAGTCCGACGGCGACATCTGCATCCAAGCATGCGCTAACGACCCACAGGTAGCTACTCACGCTATACGCAACCTGACTCGCTTAGCTGTACCCGATGCTGCGCTGCGCTGGTCCCAGATCGGTTTCGGCAAAGCCGCCGTGACCACTCGTGAAGAAAGCACCCCACGCAACCTCTTCGGGCAGAAAGACGGCACCGCAAACATCCGTGCCGAAGATGCTGATGCGTTGGATGAGCACGTGTGGATTCCAGCGAGTTCTTCCCAACCCTGGGCAGCTGGGGGAAGCTACCTTACGGCCCGACGCATCGCCATGAACATCGAGGTGTGGGATACCCTGCAGCTCAAGGAGCAGGAGCGTGTCACCGGCCGTGATAAATTCGAGGGTGCTCCACTGACGGGCACCAACGAATTCGACGAACCAGATTTCGCCGCCACCAACGAGCGAGGCCGTCCCGTCATCGACCACGGTTCCCACGTATTCAACGTGCACCCTGATCAAAACGGTGGCATCCGTATGCTGCGCCGTGCATTCAACTTCGTCGATGGTTCCAACGAACAAGGTCGCCTTGACGCTGGCCTGTTCTTCATGGCGTTCACCCGCACCGTGGACCGGTTCGCCACCGTGCACCAGTCCATGTCGCGCGACGAGATGCTTCTTGAGTACCTCAAGACCACCAAAACCGGCACCTACCTCATTCCGCCCGGTGTAAGTGAAATCGGCTTCATCGGTGAGGGAATGTTCTCTTAGAGCCATGGGGGCATGGCACTAAGGCCGCACTCGGCAGAGCACCTAATCTGGTCTCGATACCGCCGCTAGGGGGCGTCGCCAAGCGCCCGCTCCCCCTCTCCTCCCGCCCAGCACCCACACGCCAACAACCCCCACCTCCTCACATGGTCTCCCATGTGTTTGCTTGGAGGTGGGGGTTGTAGTGTCAGTACAGAAACTTAGGCGTTCAACGTCCTAGGAGGTGCCTAGTTGATGCGGCCGGTTTCCTTGCGGTACTGGCGGTAGTAGCGGCGACCGAAGTGGACGGAGCTGACTGCCAGGATGGCAACAACGACGAGCGCGATAGCGCCGACGATGATGTTGATTTGGTAGTCAGCACCAGCGGTGCCCTGCGGGTAGAGCCACGTACCGAGGCCCCAAATGAGGATGCCGGCTGCCGGCAGGAGCGAGAGAATCAGGCCCATGCCCACCCAGGTGGAGGTGCGCAGCAACGAAGAGTGCGGTGCACCGTAGGATACGGGCTCGTAGCCCTCGATGTAGGAGTCCTGGATCTTGCCGGAGAACTCCGGGTAGGTCTCGCTGTGGTGATCAGCTACTGCCGGGTTGAGGTCGCTCATGGCTGAAACTTTCTCTCGTTCCTGTTAATCCTGTGAATGACTATAGCTTAGTCGTCCTTGCCGCGGAAAGCAGCACGTGCACGTTCGCGGGTAACCGCGGAAACCGCGGTCAGCGGCACACCAGCCGGGCACACATCAGCGCACTCGCCGTAGAGCGAGCAGTGGCCGAAGTTCTGCTCCAGATCGTCCACCATGTTGCGTGCGCGGCGGCCACGCTCTTCCTTGCCCAGAGGCATGAGGGAGAGGTGAACCAGCTTGGCGCCGGTGAACAGGTGAGCAGCACCGTTCGGGCAGGATGCCACGCAGGCACCGCAGCCGATGCAGGCAGCGTGATCCAGGGCGTACTCGGAGGTCTCGTGGTTGATGTGCAGGGTGTCAGCATCCGGAGCGGTACCCGCATCCATGGACACGTAGCCGCCCTGCTCCATGACGTGGTCCAGCTTGGAGCGGTCCACGATCATGTCCTTGATGACCGGGTAGGCAGCGGAGCGGAAAGGCTCCAGCTTGATGGTGTCGCCGTCCTTGAACTGGAACAGGCGCTGCTGGCAGGCCGGGGTGTTCTGGCCCGGGCCGTGCGGGCGGCCGTTGACCAGAAGGCCACAGGTACCACAGATGCCCTCACGGCAGTCGGAAGCGAATGCGTACGGCTCCTTGCCGGCCTCGATGAGGCCGTCGTTGACGTGGTCGAGCAACTCCAAGATGGACATCTGCTCGGCGGCGTCGTCAACCTGCACGGTTTCGAACTTGCCTTCTTGCGTCGGTCCGGCTTGACGCCAGATCTCAAGTGTCAGTTTCATTACTTGTAGTTCCTTGTCATCAGCGGGATCGAATCAAAGTACAGCGGCTCGGCGTGGCGGATGAACTCGCCCTCAGCAGCGCCCGGCTCCCATGCGGAGACGAAGCACCAGTTCTCGTCATCACGCTCGGCCTCGCCGTCCTCGGAGAGGTGGTCATCACGGAAGTGAGCACCACAGGACTCGTCGCGGTCGAGAGCGTCGATGCACATGAGCTCGCCCAGGTCGATGTAGTCAGCAACGCGCAGACCGTACTCGAGAACCTGGTTCATGTCGTTGGCGTCGCCAGTAATGCGGACGTTAGCCCAGAATTCCTTGCGCAGTGCGCGAACCTTCTCGATGGCAACCTTGAGGTCCTCGACGTTACGGGACACGCCACAACCCCAGTAGAGGATGTCACCCAGCTGGCGGTGGTAGTACGCCGGGCCGTGCGGATCCTGACCCTGGATGGACATGAGGCGGTCGATGCGCGCCTGTGCGCGAGCAACAGTCTCGTTGGCCTCTGCCGAGTCCTCAGCCAGCTTGGCCTCACCCAGGTGGTGGGCCAGGTAGTTCGGGATGGTGAACGGCAGGGTGAACCATCCATCAACGGAAGCGGACAGCAGGGAGTTAGCACCCAGGCGGTTCGCACCGTGGTAGGTCCAGGAGCACTCACCGGCGGCGAAGAGGCCGTCGATGGTGGTCATCTCGTTGAAGTCCGTCCACAGGCCACCCATGGTGAAGTGGCAGGTCGGAGCAATACGCATCGGGGTCTCATAAGCGGACTCACCAATAGCCTCTTCGTACATTTCGATGAGGTTGGAGTAGCGCTCACGGATCTTGTCCTTGCCCAGGCGCTCGATGGCGTCACGGAAGTCCAGGTACACGGAGTTGTGCAGCGGACCAACGCCCAGACCCTTGTTGATCTGCTGGGAGATGGCGCGGGAAGCCACGTCACGCGGGACGAGGTTACCGAAGGCCGGGTAGCGGCGCTCCAGGAAGTAGTCGCGCTCCTCTTCCGGAATCTCATTGGCAGGACGGTCATCCTTCTCCTTGATCGGAGACCAGATGCGGCCATCGTTACGCAGCGACTCGGACATGAGGATGGTCTTGGACTGCCACTCGGAGTTGACCGGCAGGCCAGTCGGGTGGAACTGGATGAATGCCGGGGAAGCCAGGTAAGCACCGTTCTCGTACGCACGCATCATGGCGCCGGCGTTCGAGTTCTTGGCCAGCGTGGACATGTGGTAGACGTTGCCGTAACCGCCGGTACCGAGGATGACTGCGTGGCCGGTGAAGGCCTTGAGCTCGCCGGTGATGAGGTTGCGGGTCACGATGCCGCCGGCGCGCTTCTTACCACCGTCGGTGTAGGTGATGATGTCCTGCAGGTCGTGGTGAGCGAAGAGCTCCACGTTGCCCAGGCCAATCTGGCGGTAGAGCGCAGACGTGGTGGACAGCTGCAGCTGCTGGCCTGTTTGGCCACGGGTGTAGTAGGTACGGGAGACCTGCACACCACCGAAGGAACGGGTAGCCAAGGTGCCGCCGTACTCGCGAGCGAACGGAGCGCCGATGGCGTTCATGTGGTCGATGACGCGGATGGACTCATAGGCCAAGCGCCAGCAGTCGGACTCGCGGCAGCGGTAGTCACCACCCTTAACGGTGTCCTTGGTGTGGCGGTAAGCGGAGTCGTTATCCACCTTCTTGTGGCGGGAGGAGTTCACACCACCCTGCGCAGCAATGGAGTGCGCACGGCGCGGTGAATCGTGGTAGGTGAAGACCTTGACCTTGTAGCCCAGCTCGCCGAGGGCAGCGGCGGCGGAACCAGCGGACAGGCCGGTACCGACAACGATGATCTCGAACTTGCGGCGGTTCAGCGGGGAGACGAGCTCCATGTGGTCCTTCTGGTAGCTCCACATGTCCTTCATCGGGACACCGTGCGGCTCGTGGGACTCCAGGATGCGGCCCGGCTTAACGCCCGGGACGATGGACTGCGGGTGCGAGAAGTCAGGGTGCTCGCGCTTGAGTTCAGTGTTCGCGTTAGTCATGGGTTCAAAACTCCTTTAGCTGACCCAGCCCAGGGCGACGGACAACGGCATAACAATGTTTGCCAGGCACACGACGGCCGGGACGATGTACGCCAGGACAACAAAAACCTCGCGCCACTTTGCACCGGTGATGCCCAGGTCAGAAGCCGCAAGGCGGATACCGTGGGTCAGGTGCAGGAAGAGGCACAGCATGGCGACGATGTAGACGATGGTCACCGGCCAGCGCGAGAAGGTTGCGATCATGTTGGCCTTAACGGCACCGTGAGCAAAAGCTTCTGCTGCAACCGGCTGGACACCAATCGTCAGGTCCAGAAGGTGGAAGATGATGAACAGGAGAAGCACGACGCCGGTAACCAGCATGCTCTTGGTGGCAAAGGAATCCATGCCGCCCATCAGGTTCGTGCGCTTGAACTTGCCGCGGGATGCCTTCGAGCGAGCGGTCAAAGCAAAAGCGCCGTAAATGTGAGCGATCACGCAGGCCAGCAGGACGATGCGAATGATCCACAGTGCGTGACCGCTCGGGATCAGTGGCTCACCAAGATTACGCAGGTAAGCGCCGTAGGCATCGAGTGCTTCCTGGCCGTCGTGAGCCGGCAAGTAAAGCTTCAGGTTGCCGGCCATGTGTCCCACAACGAAGAGCGCGAAGAACAGACCGGTAATTGCCATCGTCAGTTTCAAAGCCCAGGACGGAATTCCTGGCTTAGGACGAATCGTTTCATTAGTAATACGGCCGTGAGCGAGGGCTTCACGGTCAGGATTTTTTACAGACATGACACCTCCATTGTCGCCCTTACCTTACGCAGACCTTTGCGCTGACCACTAGTTATATCTTTGCTTTGCATACCCCCTCCCCCTCCTATGGTCCCCGTATTTAAACGAGTTAAGGCAAGGATCACCTTAGGCGCCACACCTCTTTGACCGCTCTACCTTGATCACTTCCTTTTACGCAATATTGAGCTTGCGAAAACATTTCACGGATGAGACTTTTGTCACAGGGTGTGGCCTGAGTGACGACCCTACCCCTTTAGGTGTCAAACTTTCGCTTGGTATACACCCCTATCGCCCGCTCGGCACCCCGCCAGCACCCCCCACTTCGCAGCGGAGTTAAAATACTTCACACATTCCTTGCAAAACAATTGTTATGACCGAAAGGCACTAGGTAACCTAGCTCACATGAGCAAGACATACGTGGGTTCGCGCCTGCGCCAGCTGCGCCGCGAACGTGATCTCAGCCAAGCTACTCTCGCCGCTACGCTGGGGCTTTCAGCTAGCTACGTCAATCAGATTGAACACGACGTACGCCCTCTTACCGTCCCGGTCTTGCTGAAAATCACTGAAGCCTTTGGTGTGGATGCCACGTTCTTCTCCCGTGATGATGATTCACGCCTGCTTGCGGAAATCCAGGATGTCGTCCAAGACCAGGAAATCTGCCCCTCCCCCGTGGAGCTTCAGGAATTGTCCGAATTGGTCTACAACCACCCCACCGTCGCCCGCACGCTCGTGGATATCCACCGCCGCTACCGCAATATTCGTGACAAGCTCTCGCTCGCCACCGATACCCGCCGCTCGGACGGGAACCAGGCACTGTCCATGCCTCACGACGAAGTGCGGGACTTCTTTTATGCCCGGCAGAACTATCTCGACGAGTTGGATATCCACGCAGAAGAAACTGCCTCGGAGCTCAACGTCATCCCCTTCCACATTCGCGACATTGAACAGGCGCTTAATGAGCGGCTCACTTCCAAACACGGCGTGGAGATTCTCACGACCGATCGGATGGATGGCACCCTGCATCGCTTCGACAAGGAGAGTGGCACCCTTCGCCTTGCCAGCCGCCTGAGCGTGGGCCAGCGCGCCTTCCGTATGGCGGCAGAGTTGGGTTTCCTCGAGGCGGGCGCGCTAATCGACGCCCTCGTGGACGAAGAACCCTTCACCTCGGACGCCTCCATCAACCTGGCCAAGCGTGGAATTGCCAACTACTACGCCGCCGCCACACTGCTCCCCTACAGCCTCATCCACAGTGAGGCCGAGCAATCCGGGTATGACGTGGAGTACCTCTGCAACGTCTTTGGCGTGGGCTACGAGACAATTGCCTCGCGCCTCTCCACGCTGCAGCGCCCCAACAAGCGCGGAATCCCCTTTACTTTCGTGAGGGTTGATCGCGCCGGCAACATGTCCAAGCGCCAATCGGCCACGGGCGTGCACTTTTCCAATTCCGGTGGTACGTGCCCGCTGTGGAACGTATATGAGTCTTTCGCCCGCCCCAACACCATCTCGCGTCAGCTGGCGCAGATGCCGGATGGCCGCAACTACCTCTGGATTTCACGGACGGTGAGCTACCCCCAGGGCCGCTTCGGCGATACCAAGAAGCTCTTCTCCATCGGCCTAGGCTGCGAAGCGCGCCACGCCAGCCGCACGGTCTATGCCCAAGGTCTCAACCTCGACGCCCTGTCTGCCGCAACCCCCATCGGCGCCGGCTGCCGCACTTGCCCTCGCCAGAATTGCGCTCAACGCGCCTTCCCGGCCATTAATGAAGAGCTGGTGGTCGACGCCCACCGTTCCGCCGTCGCACCGTATTAATGAGCCAGTAGCGTTACGGCGCTAAAACCAACACTCCCCCTCAATCCCTTCGCCGGGATTGAGGGGGAGTGTTCTTGTTTTGGCTTCTCGCCTTGGCCTTAGAGGTTAATCATGTGTCCGCCGATACCCTCGGCAGCTTCCTTCATAGCCTCAGACAGCGTCGGGTGAGTATGAATGTTGCGTCCGATTTCCTCAGCGGTGAGGTCGAAGCGCTGCGCCAGGGTCAGCTCCGGCAGCAGCTCGGAAACGTTGGAGCCCACCATGTGGCCGCCGATGAGCTCACCGAATTCGCCGTCAGCAATAAGCTTGACGAAGCCCGCGGTCTCGTTGAGGCCGGCCGCCTTGCCGTTAGCGGAGAACGGGAAGGTAGCGACCTTAATGTCGCGGTCAGCGAACCTCTCACGAGCCTGCTCCTCGGTGTAGCCGAAGGAGGCAACCTGCGGGTTGCAGAAGGTGGCGCGCGGCATGTTCATGTAGTCACCCAGCAGCTGGGTCTCAGCGCCGGCGATGACCTCAGCGGCCACGACGCCCTGCGCCTCAGCCACGTGGGCGAGCTGCAGCTTCGCGGTGACGTCACCAATGGCGTAGATGCCCTCAACGTTGGTGCGCATGTAGTCATCGATGGCGATGGCGCCGCGCTCGGTGAGCTCGACACCGGTGTTCTCCAGGCCGAAGCCCTCGGTGCGCGGAGCGAAGCCAATGGAGACCATGCAGCGGTCCACGGTCAGCGTATCGGTCTTGGAACCGTCCTTGGACTCAACCTCAACGGTGACATTGTCGCCGTTGTCCTTGATGGCGGTGGTCTTGTAGCCGGTCAGGAGCTTCACGCCGAGCTTCTTGTATTCCTTGGCGATGGCCTTGGAGACATCCTTATCCTCGTTCGGCAGGACGCGGTCCATGAACTCCACGATAGTCACGTCCACGCCGTAGTTGGCCAGAACGTAAGCAAACTCCATGCCGATGGCGCCTGCGCCAACGATCACCATGGAATCCGGAGCCTCATCGTTGAGGATCTGCTCCTCGAAGGACACGATGTTGCCGCCGATTTCCACGCCCGGAAGGGAACGAACGACGGAGCCGGTGGCGATAATGCAGTTATCAAAGGTAATGGTCTTACCCTTGTCATCGCCCTCAGTAATCTCGATGGTCTTGGCGTCCTTGAAGGAGCCCAAGCCATTGATCTCCGTAATGCCGTTCTTCTTCATCAGGTAGTGCACACCCTTGACGATGCCCTCCGACACCTTGCGGGAGCGCTTGTGCGCAACGCCGAAGTCGAAAGAAACATCGCCGGAAATACCGAAGGCCTTAGCCTCATGGTTGAAGGTGTGTGCAACCTCAGCGTTCTTAAGAAGAGCCTTGGACGGGATGCAGCCCACGTTGAGGCAGACACCACCCCAGTACTGCTTCTCAATAACGGCAACCTTCTTGCCCAGCTGGGCAGCGCGGATGGCGGACACGTAGCCGCCGGGGCCCGCGCCGAGTACTACAACGTCAAAATGTTCATTAGTCACGTTCTACAGGATACGTAACTTTAGGCTCGCTGTCCCACCACCCCCGCCCTGCACCCGCTGGACAGCGCATAGCAGTCAGGATGCTTTCAACACCTTCGGGCAAAAATAAACCCTTAACCCCCAAGAAGGGGATTAAGGGAAAGAAAACGAGGGCACAGCCCTCAACAAATTATTTAGAACAGGCCCCAGTCCAAGGCAGCCTTCGAGGAGGTGGAGGAGCCAGAGTGAGCGATCTGGCCCAGCACCTGGTTGATGGAAACGAGGATGGTGTCAAAAAAGTTCATTCTTCTTCTTTCTGTTGTTGTTCTAGCGGCGCGTACGGCTTAATGCAGCGTCCTCTAGCGAGGCCACGGCGATGCAGGACGGTCGCCGCCAAAAGCGGTCACGGTACCTAGCCCCACTAACGAAGGAGACGGCCGTTGCGTTACATAGCCCACGAATAGGCGCGGAAAGATTATGACACGGTTTTCACTTCAATACCACCATTCACTTTTATAACTTGGTATGTTTAATCTGACTACCCTTATCTTCGGGGGTGCTGAATTACCCATCTATCAGCACTTTTGCCCCTGTCAAGGGTGGTTTGTCCGGAGCATCTTTTAAACTTGCCCCTACACTTCCGCTCATCACTTAGAAAGCGAGATTCCATGAAGATTGCGCGCTCTCTCACGACGCTTGCGGCGGCCTCCGCCTTAGCCCTCGGTGCCGTCGTTTCCCCTATCGCCAGCGCATCCGACGTTAAACCGGATCAAATCAGCGGTGAGGCTACACCGTCCGATATTTCCGAGCTCGACCTTTACACCGAACTCGAGGAGTACCTGCCCAAGGATGAGGCCGGCAACCCATCGCCGTCCCGCGAACAGTATGAGGCTTCCTTCGACAAGCAGGTCACCTTTAAGAACGTCGACATCAAGAAAATCCCGGACAACAAAAAATGGATGGGCTACGTCTTCAAGTACTGGGATTACCGCCACAAGGTCAAGACCATCAAGGCCACCGCTCCTGCAATGGATAACCGCGACATCCCCCTCGCAGTGATCACCCCGGACGGCACCTTTGATGCTTCCCGCCCTACCCTCTACTTGCTCAACGGTGCCGGCGGCGCCGAGCAGGGCATGGACTGGATTGTCTCCACCGTGGCTAAGGATCTTGATCCGAAGACGGAGAAGACTCAAGACCTCGTTCACTATTACGCCAACCGTAACGTCAACGTTGTCATCCCGCAGGCGGGTGCTTTCTCCTACTACACCGACTGGCTGACCACCCCGGACCGCAGCTACCTCAAGGGCCCGCAGAAGTGGGAGACCTTCCTAACCAAGGAGCTTCCTGGCCCGCTGGAGAAGCACATTAACGGCAACGGCAAGCGCGGCATCGCCGGCATGTCCATGTCCGCAACCTCCTCGCTGGTACTGGCCCAGCACAACCCGAACTTCTACGATGCCATCGGCTCCTACTCCGGTTGCGCTGCTACCTCAACGCCGCTGCCGAACTTCTACTCGCAGCTCACGGTGAACCGCGGTGGCGGAAACACCGAGCAGATGTGGGGACCAATGGGCGGTGACTACAACCGCTACAACGATGGCCTCATCAACGCCACGAAGAACAACATGGGCAAGTCCAAGGTCTACGTTTCCGCCAACTCCGGTTTGGCTGGGGCAACTGACTTGGGCTCGTCCAAGATTGATGCCTTGGGCTCGTCCCAGGCCTTCAAGTCCTCCTCCACCCTCGTGGTTGAGGGCGGCGTCATCGAAGCAGCCATGAACGCCTGCACCCATGACCTGAAGGCAAAGATGGAGCGCGAGGACGTCGACGCGGTCTTTAACCTGCGCAACACCGGTACCCACTCCTGGCCGGGCTGGTTGGATGACGTCAACTCCTCCTGGCCTACCTACGCACGCGCCTTTGGCCTTCCCGTCGATCCAGCTGAGCCGGTAGCGACTGCGTATTCAGCAGATGCGGATTCGGACGCTAACGAAAAGGCCGCCGATGCCGATAGTCAGGATGCGAAAAAGGCGGAGGCGGAAGCAGACACCGAAGGCCTCGCTGATTCCCTGCCAGAAGATCCTGCGGTGACCGAGCAGTAAGCTCAATCGCCGTACCAATTGTTGAATAAGGAACGTAATGAAGCGTCTTAGCTCTCTCCTCGCCGCCGGCGCGCTCAGCGCAGCCGCGCTGGTCAGCCCCGTTGCAGGTGCTGCCACCACCACCCCGCAGCAGGTTGCGGGTGACACTGCCCTCTCCACCATCTCGGACCTGCAGGTCACCCCGGAGGTGGAGAGCCAGAAGTGGTATGACCACTATAAGGATGACGCCCGCGTTCTGAAGCTGGAGGCTACGTCGCCAGCGATGAACGGCCGCGCCATTCCGCTGGCTGTCATCCCGGCCAAGAACCCGGACCGCCCGACGGTCTACCTGCTCAACGGCGCTGGTTCCGCCGAGCAAGATTCCGACTGGCTGTACATGTCCGATGTCGTGGATTTCTACGCGGACAAGGACGTCAACGTTGTGGTTCCGCAGGCAGGTGCCTTCTCCTACTACACCGACTGGCTGGAAGTGCCCAACGGCAAGTACCTCAAGGGCCCGCAGAAGTGGGAGACCTTCCTGACCAAGGAGCTTCCTGGCCCGCTGGAGGAGCGTCTGAACGCAAGCAATAAGCGAGCCATCGCCGGCATGTCCATGTCCGCGACGTCCTCGCTGCTGCTTGCCCAGCACAATCAGGGCTTCTATGACGCAGTCGGTTCCTTCGCCGGCTGTGCCGCAACCGCCTACCCCACCGAGTACGAGTTCCTGCGCCTCACCGTCAACCGCGGTGGCGGCCAGCCGGAGCAGATGTGGGGCCCAATGGGCTCTGCCTACAACCGCTACAACGACGCCCTGATGAACTCCGAGAAGCTGCGCGGCACCAAGCTGTACATCTCCTCTGCATCGGGCTTCGCGGGTGAGCAGGATACGCCGTCTTATTACATCAACAAGGGATACAACCCGGCGGCTGCTTATCTGGGCTCAGCGCAGCTGCAGGTAGAAGGCGGCGTCATCGAGGCGGCCGTGAACCACTGCACCCACATGCTCAAGGCAAAGCTGGATCAGCAGAACATTCCGGCAAACTACAACTTCCGCAATGTGGGTACGCACTCCTGGCCGGGCTGGCGCGAGGACCTAGTGAAGTCCTGGCCTACCTTTGAGGAAGCCTTCAACTCCTAAACAGCAAGCCGCGCACGTCACACCGTGCGCGCTCCCCTGGCTTCGGACAAGCCGGACAAGGGCGGTAGGATAGCGGCATTATGAAGCTGCTATCCACCGCCCTTTCGCATATCTCAGCCGCTCGCGACCGCGCCGCACTCACTCGAGATAGCTACACGGGGGTGGATTTCAACCTCGGCTTCGAGGTCACCCACTATGACTTGGATCTGACCTACCGCGTGGAGCCCAACCTGCTCCAGGGTGAAGCCGTGCTCCATATTCGTGCGCTGGAGGACCTAGACAAGCTCACCCTCGACCTCGGCGGCGCTATGGTGGCTCGCCGCATCACGGCGAAGCACGCGCCGCGCGTGGCCAAATTCCGCCTGTCCGGCGGAAAGCTGCGCCTAAACTTTGCCGACATGATCGCCGAAGGCCAAGAGTTTGAGCTTTGCATTCGGTATGGCGGAGCACCCCGCCCGCTGCGCACGCCGTGGGGTGACATCGGGTGGGAAGAAACAGAGTCAGGCTCGCTGGTGGCCAGCCAGCCCAACGGCGCCCCCAGCTGGTTCCCCTGTGATGACACTCCGTCCGCGAAGGCCACCTACGATATTCGCATCACCGCGGATGATCCTTTCGTTGTCATCTCCAACGGCAAGCTGGTCTCTCGCCGCCGCGCGGGCGGATCCATGACGCGCTGGCACTACCGCGTCAAGCACCCTATGGCCACCTATTTGGCCACGGTCCAGGTCGGCGAATACATCGACATTCCCCTCGGCCCCAACGTCCGCGCGTGGGCGCCGGCCCGCCTCAAGCAGGTGGTACTCGAAGAATTTGCCCAGCAGCAGGAGATGGTGGATTTCTACTCCGCACTCTTTGGCCACTACCCCTTCTCCGACTACCAAGTAGTCATCACCGACGATGAGCTGGAAATCCCCCTCGAAGCCCAGGGCTTGTCCATTTTCGGTTCCAATCACGTCAAGGGTGATCACGTCTTCGAGCGGCTCATCGCGCACGAGCTCTCCCACCAGTGGTTCGGCAACTCCGTGGGCCTTTCGGAGTGGAAGGATATCTGGCTCAACGAAGGTTTCGCCTGCTACTGCGAGTGGCTGTGGTTCGAGCATGCGCATGGCCGCCCAGCACATGAATCGGCGCGCTCGCACTATCAGGTGCTGGCCCGCAAGAAGCAGGACATCGTGCTCAGTGATCCTGGTACGCGCGATATGTTTGATGACCGCGTCTACAAGCGCGGCGCTCTGACCGTCCACGCGCTGCGCTGCCTCGTAGGCGATGAGGCCTTCTTTGCCACGGTGCGGGACTACCTCACCGCAGCGCAGCACTCGGTCGTGACCCCGGAGGACCTCATCAGCCGCATGCGCAAGGTTGCTGAGAACCCGGGTGACGTCGACAAGCTCGTGGCACAGTGGCTGGATCAACCGGCGCTGCCTCATTTCCCCACAGTCGCCTAAACAGGGCATGCTCTAAACTGGGAGACCATGCGCAGACTGCTTGTTACCGGCGGCGCCGGCTTTATTGGTGCAAACTTCGTGCGGCTCGTGGCCCAGCAGCGCCCGGAGGTGGAAATCACCGTCCTGGATAAGCTCACCTACGCGGGCAACCGCGCCAACCTCGACGGCGTGGACGCCGAGCTCGTGGTGGGAGACGTAGCGGATGAGGGGGTCGTCGACAAGCTCGTAGCGCACGCCGATACCGTGGTGCACTTCGCGGCGGAATCCCACAATGACAACTCCCTGTGGGATCCTTCACCCTTCCTCCACACCAACATCATGGGTACCTTCGTGCTGCTGGAGGCCTGCCGCCGCCACGATGTGCGCCTCCATCATATCTCCACCGATGAGGTTTTCGGGGACCTGGAGATTGGCGCCGATACCTACTTCACCGAGGAGACTCCCTATAACCCGTCTTCGCCCTATTCGGCCTCGAAGGCCGGTTCGGATCACCTGGTGCGCGCGTGGGTGCGCAGTTTTGGGCTGCGGGCAACCATTTCGAATTGCTCCAATAATTACGGCCCCTACCAGCACATTGAGAAGTTCATTCCGCGGCAGATCACCAACCTGCTTCTAGGCCAGCCTGCGAAGCTTTATGGCACGGGCGAGCAAGTGCGGGATTGGATTCACGTGGATGACCACAATGAGGCGGTGCTCGCCATCCTGGACCGCGGGCGCCTTGGGGAGACCTATAACATCGGCGCCGACCAGGAGGATACGAATAACCGCCAGGTCATCGAGATGATCTGTGAGCTCATGGGGGCGACGGATAATGGTCGGGCGCGTTTCGAGCACGTGGCGGACCGCCCGGGCCATGACCAGCGCTACGCCATGGATGCCAGCAAGCTGCGCCGCGAGCTGGGCTGGGCCCCGCGCTACACGGATCTGCGGGAGGGCCTGGCCGCCACCATTGAGTGGTACCGCACCCACGAGGAGTGGTGGCGCGCGGGCAAGGAAGAAGTCGAAGCCAACTATGCGAAGCAAGGACAATAAATAGCCATGAAGGTGCAGTCAACGGCCATCGAAGGCCTGCTCATTGTGGAGCTCGACGTCCACGGGGATAACCGCGGCTGGTTCAAGGAGAACTGGCAGCGCGAGAAGATGGTGGCGGCCGGCTTGCCAGACTTCCAACCGGTGCAAAACAACGTTTCCTTCAATGCGGAGAAGGGTGTCACGCGTGGGCTGCACGCGGAGCCCTGGGACAAGCTGGTCTCCGTGGCCTCCGGCCGGGCCTTCGGCGCGTGGTGCGATCTGCGTGAGGGCTCTGCCACCTTCGAGCAGCTGGTGACTCACGAGCTACGCGAGGACGTGGCGGTCTTCGTGCCGCGCGGCGTGGCCAACGGTTTCCAGGCGCTGGAGGCCTGCGCCTACTCCTACCTGGTCAATGACCACTGGTCCCCGGATGCGGAATACACCTGCGTCAACCTGGACATGGTGGACTGGCCGCTGGAGCCGACGGAGATCTCCGACAAGGACAAGGGGCACCCCGCGCTTGCCGACGTCTCCCCCATGCCCCCTCGCCGCATCCTGGTCACCGGGGCCAACGGGCAGCTGGGCCGCGCCCTGCAGAAATTCCTGCCCTCCGCTGGCTTGGGTGCGGTGGAGTTCTGCGGGCACGAAGATTTCGATATCACCAACCCGCCTGCCCGCCCGTGGAAGCAGTACTCCGCCATCATCAACTGCGCGGCCTATAACGATGTCAACGGTGCGGAGGACGATCGCGCCGCGGCCTGGGCGGTCAACGCTTCCGCACCGGCGAAGCTCGCGCGCATTGCGGCGGAGAATAACCTGACCTTGGTGCACGTGTCCAGCGACTACATCTTCGACGGTTCTAACGAGGTCCACTCCGAGCAGGAGATGCCTTCCCCGCTGTCGGCCTACGGGGCGTCGAAAGCCGCGGGCGATACCGCCGCGCAGACCGCCCCGCACCACTATGTCATCCGCACCTCGTGGGTCTTTGGCGATGGCGCCAACTTCATGTCCACGATGCGCTCGCTGGCGGATAAGGGGGTCAAGCCCTCCGTCATCCATGATCAGCGCGGGCGCCCCACCTTTGCCGAGGACCTGGCCAAGGGCATCATCCACCTGCTCAAGACTAAAGCTGAGTACGGCGTGTACAACATCTCCAACTCCGGTGATGCCGTGGGCCGCGATGAGATTGCCATGGCTGTCTTCACCGGCGTGGGCAAGGACCCCGCGGATGTCACGCCGGTGAGCACCGAGCAATACCGCGAGATTGCCGGGCCCGAAGCTCCCCGCCCGAAGGAGTCCACCTTCGACCTGTCCAAGATTGAAGCCACCGGCTTTAAACCTATGAATTGGCGGGCCGCTTTGGCACTCTACCTGGGGCTTTACCCAGCATAACACTCAACATAACACTTAACTTCCCACGTGTTATGTTATGTGTTATGTTGAGCGGTATGTAGAGAGAAAGGCCTGCTCATGACCCCTTCTGAGCTTGATGAGTTAATTGCACAGCTGCGAGTTATCGGCAGCGATAAGCAATCCGTAGAGGTAAAATCATCCGTCAGCAAGGAAGTGCTCTCCACACTCAGCGCGTTTGCAAATGGGGACGGCGGGACGCTCATCATCGGCCTTTCAGAGCAGGACGGCTTCACCCCAGTTAAGAAGTTCTCTGCCTCCACCGCCCAAGACCAATTGGAGACTCGCTGCCAACAGCTCATCCCGCCGGTCCGCCCGCAAATCGACATCATCGAATTTGAAAGCAGCAACATACTCGTCGCAGAGATCGACGAGCTTCCCGCGCGCGATAAGCCCTGCTATGTGGCCGAAAGGGGGCTGCACAAAGGGAGCTATATTCGCACCGGCGATGGTGATACGCGCCTGTCCCAGTACGAAGTAAATCGACTCGTCGAAGAGCACACGCAACCGACCTGGGATGAAGATGCCATCCCAGATGCCACGCTGGAGGACATCGAGGGTGCCGCTCTTGACGGCTTCCTCCAAGTGCAGAAAGAGCGCCGCCCCAAGACCTTTGCGAATGGACAGGACACAGCCCTCAAGCGCCTGCGAGTCCTCAAGGACGGCCACCCTACGCTGGCCTCACTCCTTGTCATGGGAGACTACCCACAGGAATTCTTCCCTCGATTAACGGTCACCTTCGCCCTGTTCCCCGGAACGTCGAAAGGTGATGTCACCACGGGCGTTCGCCTCCTCGACAGCGCTACCCTTCACGGCACGATTCCAGAGCTCGTGAGCGAAGGCATCGACATCGTAAAGAAGAACATGCGCACCGCCGGCTTTATCGGCGATAAATCCCGGACCGCACTTCCGGATTATCCACTGGTCGCTGTTCGTGAAGCACTAGTCAATGCGCTCATGCACCGTGACTACTCCCCGACTGCTCGCGGCAGTCAGGTGCAAATCAACATGTTCGTCGATCGCTTGGAAATCACCAATCCGGGAGGCCTATATGGCGGGGTTACGCTCCGAAATCTTGGAGAAGCTGGCGTCAGCTCTACCCGCAATCAACGCCTTGCCACGTTCCTAGAGGACATTCCCCTACCGGAAGGCGGCGTCGCCGCAGAGAACCGCGGCACGGGCATCGCCACCATTCATCAGGCCTTAGCTGATGCACTCATGCCCAAACCGGAAATTATCAACCGGCTCGACAGCTTTACCATCATCTTCCACCGCCGCAGGGTAGCCACCCAGGAACGCTATGGCACCGCACGTGACCATGTGGAACACCTGCTCCACGGCAGCCCGTCCGTATCGACAACCGAATTAGTTGAGGCTACAAAGCTCAGCCGGACAGCGGTCCAGAAAGCACTGAATGAGCTCATCCGCGATAACATCGCCGAAAAGACTGAACCCGGACGCAGCCCTAAGCAGCGCTACAGGCTGCGCAAATAGAGCATAACACTCAACATAACACTTAACTTCCCACATGTTATGTTATGTGGGAAGTTAAGTGTTATGCTCGCCAGCCCGCGCCGCCGCACCCCAGCGCGAGACCCCTCCGATAAGCTTAAAGCCTATGAAGGGCATCATTCTCGCAGGAGGTTCTGGGACCCGCCTCTACCCCATCACCAAGGGCATCTCGAAGCAGCTCATGCCCATCTATGACAAGCCGATGGTCTACTATCCCCTGACCACCCTGATCCAGGCCGGCATACGCGAGATCCTCATCATCACCACCCCAGAAGACCAGGCCGCCTTCCAACGCCTGCTTGGCGATGGCTCCCAGCTCGGCCTCATGCTGCACTATGCGGTGCAGCCGCGCCCCGAAGGCTTGGCCCAGGCCTTCCTCATCGCCGAAGACTTCATCGCCGAGGATGACGTGGCCCTTGTCCTGGGTGACAACATCTTTGACGGCCACGGCTTCTCCACCGCGCTGAACGAATGCCACCGCCCAGACGGCGGCATCATCTTTGCCTACGAGGTCTCCGATCCGCAGCGCTATGGCGTTGTGGACTTTGACTCCGCAGGCCAGGCTCTATCCATCGAGGAAAAGCCCGCCGCGCCCAAGTCCAACCACGCTGTGGTCGGCTTGTACTTCTATGACAATTCCGTGGTGGAGATTGCCAAGTCCATCACGCCCAGCGCGCGCGGGGAACTAGAGATCACCGCTGTCAACGAGGAGTACCTGCGCCGCGGGCGGCTACGCGTCAAGCGCATGCAGCGCGGTGATGTCTGGCTGGATACCGGCACGGTGGACTCCATGAGTGAGGCTTCGGCCTACGTCGAGGTGATGCAGAAGCGTACCGGCACCGTCATTGGTTCGCCGGAGGTCGCAGCCTTTGCGGAAGGCTTCATCGATGCCGCGGCACTCACGGAGCTGGCAGAGCCCCTCCTGAAGTCCGGCTATGGCCGTTATCTTCTCGCCGCTGCCCAAGAGGGCTGAGACCGAGGTACATATCGATCAAATAAGGTCCGAAAACCAACGGAATCTGAGGCCTTATTTGATCGATCCGTACGTGCTTAAGCCTCCCCGCCTAGTTTCAGGACGTCCTTAAGCATCCCCGCCCTGTATCAGGAGCCGCCTCACCCAAACGGGTCTAAACGCGTTAAGGTAATCGCATGCCTAGTTCATCCTCTCGCCCCACCAGTGATTCGAAGAAATCAGCGCTATCCACCATCAGCCCCGTGGCATGGGGATTGTTGGTGATCGTTGTTATCTTGGCCGTCATCATTGGCTTCCTGCTTGCAGAGCGCACCTCTTCCGGCGATGAAAGCACTCCCGCAGCGCAGGAGACCGCAACGAGCACGGCGACAGCCGAAGACCTGGCGAAAGATGCCGCCAAGGCCACGCCCGGCACGAAGTTCTCCGATGGGAAGGGTGACCCGATGATGTTCGGGCCCGGCGGTGACACCATGTCTAGGGATATCACGGTGGTACACCGCAAAAAGGAGAACGATCCTTTCGCCGTGGGTGCGGTGGATGCGCCCGTGGTGATTTCGGAGTTCTCCGATTTCGAGTGCCCGTTCTGCTCCCGCCACGCCAATGTCACCGAGCCGGATATCCTTAAGAAGTACGTGGAAAAGGGCCTGGTACGCATCGAGTGGAATGACTACCCTGTAAACGGCCCCGCCGCCATCGAGGCCGCCAAGGCTGGGCGCGCGGCCGCGGCGCAGGGTAAGTTCCAGGAGTTCAAGCACGAGCTCTATGCCGCCAGCAAGGACATCAGTGGCCACCCGGAATTCGGCATCGAGGACTTCATGAAGTTTGCCAAGAAGGCGGGCGTTGCGGACCTGGATAAGTTCCGCCAGCAGGCCACGGATGATACCTACACTGAGGTCGTTGAAACGGCCACCAGCTATGCCTCCCAGATCGGCATTACGGGCACCCCGGCATTCGTGGTCGGAGATCAGTTCGTCGGTGGTGCGCAGCCGCCCGAGGCTTTTGAACAGATCATCCAAGAGCAGCTGGGAAAGGCGGCCAATGCCTAAACCACCGCTGATCGTGTGGGTCTTCATCGCGCTGGTTATTGTGACCGCCTTATTGGGCGGTTATGCAGTGGGGGTGAGCCTGTGAGCATCGGAATCTTCGGCGCCGTCATCGCCGGCGTGCTGACCTTGATCAGCCCCTGTTCAGCGCTGTTGGTGCCAGCCTTCTTTGCCTATGCCTTCGATTCGCAGCGCCAGCTGCTGTTCAAGACTTTGGTCTTCTTTTTGGGTCTGTGTACCACGCTCGTGCCCATCGGCATGGGCTTGGCCGCGGTGCTGGCGCAGTATCGTAGCCAAGTCATCACGGTGGCAGGCTGGATCATCATTGCGCTGGGAATCTTTACCGCCCTAGGTGGTGGTTTCCGCATCCCCGGCATGGATGCCCTGTCCGGCAAAGCACGGGGCAAGGTGTTTCTGCTCGGCGCGGTTTATGGCTTCGCCGGCTTTTGCGCGGGCCCGCTCCTGGGCGCTGTCCTCACCACGGCCGCTGCGTCGGGAAGCGCGCTCTACGGCGGGCTCATCATGGTGGCCTATGCCGCGGGCATGGCCGCACCGCTCTTTGTGCTGGCCGCGCTGTGGGAGCGCCTCGATGTGGGTTCGTGGTCGTGGCTTCGCGGACGCGAAGTCACTCTGGGCCCCGTGCGCACTAATACCCTCTCCCTCGTATCGGGCGCATTCTTCGTGCTCATCGGCGTGCTGTTTATCTTGAGCTACGGCAGTGCAACACTACCCGCAGTCTTAAGCACGGATGCGCAGTTCGCGGTGCAAGAAAAAGCCCGCGCCTTCAGCGCGGGCGTGGCGGATGCGTGGGTCTGGTTCGGACTTTCACTCGCCGCCACGGTGGTGGCAGGAGTAAAGGCCGCCCGCACGCCGGCCTAGAGCTAAGCTCTAGGCCAAGGTTTAAGAGTTAGTAACCGCGCGCGACGTACTCATCGATGCGCGCTGCCTCAGCGCCAATGGTGGTCTCATCGCCGTGGCCCGGCAGGACGCGGGTCTCCGGCGGGAGGTTCAGCACGCGATTGCGCAGGGACTCGATGATGACGTCGAAGTCGGAGTACTTGCGGCCGGTGGCGCCGGGCCCGCCGTTGAAGAGAGTATCGCCCGACAGAAGCGTGGCCTCGTCCGCAATGTAGAGCACCACGCATCCCGGCGAGTGGCCCGGCGTGTGGAAGACCACGAAGTCGCTATCGCCCACGGTAAAGAGCTGGTTATCCTCCAGCGGAACGAAGGTCGCGTCCTCGTGCGTTTCCTCCCACAGGGGGCGGTCATCCGGGTGCAAGTAGATGGACACATCGAAGTGCTCAGCCACCTGGGGAGCGAGCTCGCAGTGGTCGTTGTGCGCGTGGGTGAGAATAACTCCCTTGACCGTGCGCTGGCCCACCTCTTCGATGACGCGCTCCGCGTCGTGGGAAGGATCGATGATGTAGCACTCGGCGTCGCTAGTCGCGCTACCTGCGGCCAGGATGTAGACGTTATTGTCCACGTCCCACTCGCCGCCGTCGAGGCGGAACTTTCCTGAAGTTACAAACTGTTCAATGATCATTTACAGCTCCACTACGGATCGAAGTACCTTGCCGGCCTTCATGGTAGCGAAGGCCTCTTCCACGTCGTCGAGACCAATGCGCTCGGTCACGAAATCCTTGAGCGGGAAGCGGCCCTGCAAGGAGAGGTCGACGTACATGGGGAAGTCACGCTCCGGCAGGCAGTCGCCATACCAGGAGGACTTGAGTGAACCGCCGCGGCCGAAGAAGTCGATGGCCGGGACGTCGAAGCGGCTGGTGAGGTTCGGCACGCCCACCATGACCATGCGGCCGGCCAGGTCGCGGGAGTAAAAGGCCTGGCGGGTGGTAACGGGAATGCCCACAGCGTCAATGGCCACGTCGGTGCCGAAGCCCTCGGTGAGCTCGCGGACGGCCTCAATGACCTCTTCTTCAGACTTGTCCTTCGCCGCAACGGTGTGGGTAGCGCCGAATTTCTTAGCCAGCTCCAGCTTGTCCGGGTCCAGGTCCACGGCGATGACCTTGGAAGCACCAGCCAACGCCGCACCGGCGATGGCCGCCATGCCCACGCCACCGCAGCCGAAGACCGCGACGGACTCGCCGCGCTTGACGTCCGCGGTATTCACCGCAGCGCCCAAACCGGCCATCACGCCACAGCCCAGCAGGCCCGCGGCGGCCGGATCCGCCTCCGGGTTGACCTTGGTGCACTGGCCTTCGTGGACCAGGGTCTTCTCGGCGAAGGAACCGATGCCGAGCGCCGGGGTGAGCTCAGTGCCGGCGTCCTTATCCCCGTCCGCGAGCGTCATCTTCGCGGAGGCGTTGTGGGTGTTGAAGCAGTACTTCGGCTCGCCCTTCTTGCAAGCGCGGCACTCGCCGCACACCGCGCGCCAATTCAGGACCACGAAGTCCCCGACCTCGACGTGGGTAACAGCATCGCCCACGCGCTCGACGACGCCCGCCGCCTCGTGTCCGAGCAGGAAGGGGAAGGCATCCTCGATATCGCCATCGCGGTAAGCCAGGTCGGTGTGGCAGACACCGCAGGCCTGAATCTTGACCACGACATCGTGCTCGCCCGGGGCGGGCACGACGATGTTGACGGTCTCGACGGGCTCGCCTTTCGCGCGCGCAATCACACCGCGGACAACCTCCGCACCTTGCTGGGAGTTGTTTTCATTTACGTTTTCATTAACAGTCATGCTCGCGAGGGTACGCGAAAGGCCCGGGCGGCGTCGCCCGGGCCCAACAAGATTCAAATCCCTCTAGAAGCTAGCGAGGTGGTTGGCCACAAACTCGTGACCGCGAGCATTAATGTGCAGCGGCAGGTTGCCCGGCCCCGCGGAGAAGTCCACCAGACCCGCCCATAGGCGCTTGTCGGCGTCGGCACACATACCGCGATCCCAGGTCATTGGCTTCATGTCCACGAACTCGGTTCCAGTAGCGCGCGCCAGGTCCACCTGCATCCACTGCGCGACGTTTTCATAGCGCTGCACCATCGGCAGGGCCGTGGCGTCGGCCGGCTTCGGACCAAAGTGGATAAGGCAGTAGCGGTCGCCCGAGCCGATGGTCGGGTAACCCACAATCTGGATGCGTGCATTGGGGGCTGCCGCGCGGATCTTGTGAATCAGCGGCGCGTTGGCACCGACCCAGCGGGCGCGCAGGTCACCGTCGGAAAGCCCGGCGTTGTTGTACGTGTCGTTGAAACCGCTAGAGAAGAGCACGCGCTGCGTATCCCCGCTGAGCGCGCCGCGGCGAATAGCATCGTCGATCTGCGCGTTCACCTGCGGCCCCTGGGACATGGACACAGCACCAGAGCAGGAGAAATCCGCCACCGGCATACCCAGCTTGGCAGCGGTGCGCTTGGCGTAGTTATTGCCAGACGGGCAGTTCAGGCTCGGATTGCGCTGAGAAGAGCCCACCCGCGAGGCAAGGTAGGTATCAAGTTGCGGATCCGCCAGCACGGAATCACCAAAAGCGACGAGGTTTCGCTCGCCGGCAACTGCCTGCGGAGCTTGGGACAGGCCTACCGCCACGAGGAGGGAGGCGCAGAGAGCAGCGATGCGCTGAGTAGACTTCACGTGACTAATGTCCTTCCGAAAGAGTATGTTCTAGACCGAAACCATAATAGACTACGTTGACGGTCTAAGCTTATGTAACAATAGCAACACCTTTAACAGTTTGTAGTTTTAATTGTGGCGAGTCCGCCGTCTCCGTAACCTCTTCTCCCCTCCCCTCGATGAGAACCTTATGAAGCTTTCTGATGTAACCTTCCACGCCGCCGCCCTCGCGCGCTTTATCCCTTCGCTCTTCCGCGCCGGCCTCATTAGCCCCGCCGGCGGGCCACGGGCGGTGGCCCTGACTGCGCCGGTCCTCGCGCGTTACCGCTTCACCACCGCCCGCGAAGTAGAGCAGGCATACATGACCTGCCCGGAACGCCTGGCGCTTATCGACGACGACGGGGCCCTCACCTACCGCCAGCTGCGCGAAGAATCCCAAACCTTCGCGCGCTGGCTGCTGTCTTTGGGGCTGGAGGAGATTCGCCTCGGCGTGATGGCCCGCAATGGCCGCGGCATCATCACCCCGCTGGCTGCCAAGGGCTATGCGGGGGCACACATCTTTTTGCTCAACGTCGGTTCCTCCCCCGAGCAGCTTGCCGGGTGCATTGAGGAAAACCGCATCAACGTGCTCGTTATCGATGATGAATTCATCGACCGCCTCGACAGCTCTAGCACCATTGCTGGCCTGCACGTGGTGATTGGCCACGAGTCCGGTAAAGAGATCCCTACCGAGCTGGCGCAAGCGGCAACGCTGCGCAAGATCGTGGAGAATCCGCGGGACGTCGAGAAGCACAAGCTTCCCACTTGGCCCAAGCACGGGCATATCGTGCTGATGTCCTCCGGCACCACGGGCATCCCCAAGGGAATCATGCGCCCGGAACCGACGCTGCCGGTGGTGGTTGCGTCCATCGTGGATGCGGTGCCGTGGCGCGGGGACCAGAAGGTGCAGATGACCGCCTCCATCTTCCACACGTGGGGCTGGGCCTGCCTCAACATCGCGTTGGGCCTGCGCAATACCATCGTCACCCGCCGCGTCTTTGACCCGGCGGCCGCACTGGATGATATCCAGCGCTACCAGCTCGATGGTCTGCTTTCCTCCCCCGTCTTCTTCCGCCAGATGGTTGAGGTTGACCCGGATTCGGCCTTCGATACCTCGAGCCTGAAGTTCATTGCCTCCGCCGGGCATGCGCTCACCCCGGAGATCGTCAAGGAAACCCACGAGCGCTTCGGCCCGATTCTCTGCAATGTCTATGGCTCCACGGAGCTGGCGCTGGCATCGACGGCCAGCATGGAAGAGGTGGCCAAGGATCCCACCATCGGCGGCAAGATTGCCTCCGGCACAAAGCTGCGCATCCTCGATGAGGAAGGCAACGAGGTTCCCCGCGGTGAGGTCGGTGAGATTTACCTGACCAACTCCACCGCGCTCATTGGCTATACCAACCCCAAGATCCCGCTCAACAAGGTCGATGGCCTCATCTCCATCGGGGACTTGGGTTATATCGACCCCGAGGGCTACCTGCATGTGGTGGGCCGCGCGGATGACATGATCATTGTCGGCGGCGAGAACGTGCACCCGCAGTCGGTGACGGAGGTGCTCGAGGCCATGCCGGGCATCGCGGAGGTGCATGCCGGCGGCGTGGAGGATGAAACCACCTTCCAGCGCATCGCCGTGTGGGCGGTGACTACGCGGGACGCCCTCGGCAACGCCGTGACTGCCGACGCCATCCGCGCCTGGGTCCGCGAGAACCTCGCCGACCACTCCGTGCCGCGCGATGTCCACTTCCTGGACAAGCTGCCGCGCAATGCCACGGGCAAGGTGGTGCCGCGCCTGCTGCACGGCACCGACTAGCCCGCGCCTTCGCTCCAGATTTCCCGGCTGAAATAGGGCCTCCGAGCCCAAACTGCCCGAGTTGCCAAAACTAAGCTTGTTTCATGTGGCGGTTTCAAGTGGTGGATGCATCACTTGAATAGTTCATTTACAAAAAAGGGGCCGAGCTGCAGCAGCTGCGCTTGTTGTCCTAGGGGCCGTTTCAGTTGCAGTACCGTCTGCTTCGGCAGCCACTGTCACAGCCCAATGCCAGGTCATCAAAAATGGATTAGGGGGAGATATAGTCGGTCACGTATATGGCAATGCGCCAACTTTGAATGACGCCAAGAAAGATGCTAATAAATACGTTCCCAGCGGGCATTACAAGCGCCATTGCAGAGGGGTCGGCCAACATCCTTCTGGTTACTTTCCAGGAGGGGAGGAGGAATTAGAGGGGTCAGCTTTTAATCACATCATCGGCGACGACAAGGAAACTTATCGAGAAAGATTCTATATCAACGATTTCTCGCAATTTCCCTAGCCAACCCTTTCCTTATTTATTACCCGGCGCTCCGCGTAAGCGGAGCGCCTCACTCTATTTACCTGTAGAAACCGGCGAAGAAATAAGCTCCCTTACTCCAACACTACTGGGAAAAACATCAGCCTTTGCATATTCCTCATCCATTAGAAAAAATGACGCTAAAGGGGCCTCAGCCTTTGTAAAAAGCTCTTGTTCAGCAGAAACGATTGCCTCGCAAAGGTATAACCGTAAACTCTCAAAATCCTCGTTGGGCCTTTCAACCCTGAACTGAGTAATGAGATCTTTTTTCATCTCTTCGGAATCCACTTCAACTGGTTCGGAGCAAATAAAAAGTACGTCGACTCCAGGCAGGCGCGCTGCTTTACCCACTACTTGCGAATACGTTTTATATGCCGATTCCAGAACACACTGATCGGCCACGAAAAAAGTATCTAAAGCAAAAAATATACGCATTGTAATGCTTTCCAAAAAGATAAAGCTTGTCAACTCGCCTGCGGCGTGGAGCGAAGGTTTTGGCAACTAGGGCAGTTTTGGTGTCTGGGCTTTAGTCCCGCCGGCCCCTGAGGTGGGCCGGGGGCAGATTAGCTGCTGCGCTTGACGGTTGCAGCAACCTCGCCTGACTGGGTATGACCCTCGCGAGCGATGTCGACTCCGGCGACCTGCTTGGCCGTCGGGCACACCACCGGGGTGATGAGGTTGACGCCGCGCTCGCGCAGCTTCTGCGCCTCCACCGCGATGATCGGTGTGCCGGCGGTGACTGTATCGCCCTTCTTGGCCAGGGCCGTGAAACCTTCGCCCTTGAGCTCCACCGTGTCGATGCCGATGTGAATGAGCAGGTCCAGCCCATCCGCGGTCTTCATGCCGAAGGCGTGGCGGGTCTTGAAGACCATGGTGATGGTGCCGTCGACCGGGGCACAGACGTCGAAGGCATCGACGGCATCAGGCATCACCGCGAAGCCTTCGCCCACCATGCCCTGCGCAAAGGACGCATCCGGGACCTGGGAGAGCGCGACGACGTCACCGGCGAACGGGGCACGCACGTCCACGTCAGCGGCATCACCGTCAGCGGTATTACCGCTGACGCTCTGAGCGGAAGCGGCGCTGGCTCCAGCACCTGCGGCGCTCGCAGCACCCGCCGTGGCGAGGACCGGAGAACCGTGGCGCAACTGGTGGCTGACCTCGTCATACATGAATTGCACGGCCGGGCCCACGATGACCTGGACGCTCTTCTCGGAGGGGTGGATGACGCCGGAGACGGCGGCGCGTTTGATCACGGAGTCGTCGACAAGCGCGCGCTCCTTTACGCCCACACGCAGGCGCGTGGTGCAGTAGTCCAGTGAGTCAATGTTGTCCTTGCCGCCGAGACCCTCGATGATGCGCGCGGCATCACGAGCAGTCTTGTCATCGCCGGTAGCGGAATCCTCCATGGGGTCTGCTACCGCATCGTCCTCACCGCGGCCCGGGGTCTTGAGGTTGAGCCAGCCGATGAGGAAGTAGAAGATGACGAAGTAAAGGAAGAAGAAGCCCACGCCCATGACCAGCAGCATGTACCACTTATTAGCCAGCGGGTTCTGCGAGGAGAGCAACATGTCCACGAAACCGGCGGAGAAACCGAAGCCGGCGGTCCACTCCATGGTGGAAGCGATGAAGACGGACAGGCCCATGAGCAGCGCATGCACCACGTAGAGCAGCGGAGCAACGAACATGAAGGAGAACTCCAGCGGCTCAGTCACGCCGGTGAAGAAGGAGGCCAGCGCACCGGCAGCCATGAGGGAGCCGACGACCTTGCGCTTGTTCTTATCCGCGCGCAGGTACATAGCAAGTGCCGCGCCCGGCAGGCCGAACATCATGACCGGGAAGAAGCCCGCCTGGTAGCGGCCGACGACACCCTCGACAGTGCACTGGCCGTTGGCCCAAATGCCCGGGCAATCGGCGGCGGAAGTGGCGGCCGCGGCTGCCTCGATGGTCTTTTGACCGGCCTGGAAGTTGCCGATGTCATTGATACCGATGACATCGAACCAGAAGACGGAGTTCAGCGCGTGGTGCAGGCCGGTCGGGATGAGCAGACGGTTGGCCACACCGTAGATGCCGGCGCCCGCCGCGCCCAGGCCCTGGATGGAGGTACCGAAGTTAAAGAGCGCGTTGTAGATGAACGGCCACACGAAGTAGAGGATGCCGGAAATCACTATGGCGATGACGGCGGTAAGAATCGGTACGAGGCGCCGGCCTGAGAAGAAGGCCAGGAAATCCGGCAGCTTGGTGCCGTGGAAGCGGTTATATACCCAGGCCGCCATGACGCCGGCGAGGATGCCGAAGAGGACGTTGCCGCCACCCACGGCGTTCCAGCCTTCCGAGGCCCATTCCAGGGCTTCATCGCCGGTCAGCGCGGTGGGGTCTTCGATGCCACGGTAGCCGGCCACGGCCTCGGGGCCGAGCAGTTTCATAAACGTGGCGAAGGCCAGGAAGCCAGAGAGTGCCGCGGCACCGTTGGAATCCTTGGCCAGGCCGAAGGCAATGGCGATGGCGAAGATCCAGCCCAGGTTGGCCAGGACCGCGTCGCCGGAGCTGATCAGCAGCTGGGCAGCGAGATTATCCGGGCCAGCCGCGCTGGAGATCCAGTAGCCAACACCACTGAGGATCGCCGCGACGGGCAGTACCGCCACAGCGCCCATGAGGGCTTTTCCGAGCCGCTGCAGCGGCCCCATGACATCGACTTTCATGCGAGGAGTCCTTTCACACTAGTAAGGAATTAGATGGAGTTTTTAGAAAAAGAGTGGGCGGTGCGGACGGTGCTTGTCCGCGAAAACGTAGTACTCGCGGTCCTCCAGCTGGGAGGCGGCGGCTTCATCGAGGATCACCGTGGCGCGCTGGTGCCACTGCAGGATCGACGCGGGGCAGTGCGCGGAGAGCGGGCCTTCCACCATGGCGTGGACCGCGCTGGCCTTGTTGCTGCCAGTGGCCAACAAGAGCAGGTGGCGGGCCTCACTGATGGTGCCCAATCCTTGGGTCAGCACGTGGCGCGGGACCTCGTCTTCGTTGTCAAAGAAGCGGGCGTTATCCTGCACGGTTTGCGGGTGCAGCGTCTTGATGCGGGTGCGCGATTGCAGGGAACTCGACGGCTCGTTGAAGCCAACGTGCCCGTTGGCCCCGATGCCCAGCAGCTGGATGTCCACGCCGCCGGCATCACGGATGGCTTTGTCATAGGTGGCCGCGGCGGTGGCAGGGTCATCGGAGTCACCAGCGGGGCTTTTTACCAGGTCATCATCGAAATCCACGTGGCTGGTGAATTCGCGGCGGATGGTGGAATAGTAGGACTGCTCGTGGGTGCGCTCCAGCCCGATGTATTCATCGAGCAGGAATGCGCGGCTACGGGCAAAGCTCACCTCGCCGCGCTCATGGCGCGTAATGAGCTCCTTGTACATCGCTACCGGGGTCGAGCCCGTGGCCAGGCCCAAGGTGGCGCCGGCGTTGGCGTAGTGCGCGAAGATGTCAGCGGCCTCCACGGCCACTTCGGCCGGCGTGGAGCGGATGAGGATTTCCATGAGATGCCTTCCTGTGTGTTTAAGAGAGTGGGATGTCCGCGCCGTCGACGATGACGCGCACCGGTTGGTAGTGAGAGTTAAGGCCAACCAGGTTGGCGCGCGCGCCAACCGCGATTCGGCCTAGATTCGCTTCCCCCAGCACATCCGCGGCTGTAGTGGAGGTAAAACGAACTGCTTCCCCGAGGCCGTGGCGCGCGGCGAAGCTGGCGAATTGCTGGGACAAGGTAGAGGTGCCGCCCGCGATGGCGCCGCTGGGCACGCGCGCGACTCCCCCGCTCACGGTGACAGGCAGCGAACCCAGCTCATAGTCACCATCGGCCATGCCGGCCGCCGCCATGGCATCAGTGATGGCGAAGGCGCGGTGACTGTGAGCCATGTCCACGGCGCCGTCGACAAGATGCACACCATCTGCGATGAGCTCGACGGACACATCCCCCGCCTTCGCTGCGGTGAGCAAGGCCGCTACCGGGCCCGGCGCGCGGTGGTGAATAGAAGGCATGCCATTAAAGAGGTGCGTTCCGGTCACGGTCAGGCCGAGCTCCTTAGCCTTGGCGATAACGCTCAGCGTGGTGTCATAATCGGCCTCGGTGTGGCCCAGGCTGGCGATGATGCCATGCTCC
Organism: Corynebacterium hesseae; assembly: GCF_037850265.1. NCBI lineage: Bacteria > Bacillati > Actinomycetota > Actinomycetes > Mycobacteriales > Corynebacteriaceae > Corynebacterium > Corynebacterium hesseae. The sequence continues at coordinate 239,639 of NZ_CP137211.1, read as the reverse complement.
GCACAGACGTCGAGCAGCTTGTCAGCGTTTTCCGTTTCCGGCGCGAAGGTAATCGAACGCAGGTGGCCGCGGGCCGCGGCGATGACCGCGCGGAAGAAGTCCGGGTCACCGGGCACGATGCGCGATGGGTCCTGTGCGCCGCACTTGGCCGCCGCGATGAAGGGGCCCTCCATGTGGATGCCGGCGATTTCACCTTCCTCTGCCAGCTGGGCCAAAAGCTCCGCCCGGGCGCAGAGCTCTTCTTGCGTGCCGGAGACCAAGCTGGCCAGCAACGTCGTGGTGCCGTGCGCGCGGTGGAAGCGGGCGGCGGCTAGGCACTGCTCGTAGTCGCCGTTGGGGAATCCCCCGCCGTTGCCGCCGTGGTTGTGCAGGTCCACGAAGCCGGGCACCCACAGCAACGCATCCGGGTCCCCGGCGCGCCAGGCAGCCTCGGCTTGGGGGACGTCGCCAAGCGCTATGCCCTCAATACTCTCCCCGAACGTGACGGCCCCAGCGCGCAGCTCGAAGTTTTCATCAATATAGAGGCCCTCGACGTGGCCTTTCTCCTTTGTCTGCATGGTTCATTCGGTCCCGCTTGTACGGGCTGACGTGGCGCAGCCCGGTTGACAATTCACTTGAAATTTATCAGGGCTACCAATTTTTGTGAACCACACTTCCTCCTAAGGGGGTGCGTGAGCGCAGGTGACTTTTAGCGCGTTAGGTGCACCGCGTGGAATGTCGAAAGGCCCGGTGAGCTACCAGCCGCGGGTGGCCACTCGGTCCCAAAGCGCGTTGCTCGCTAGCTCACCGGCACCCGCTGGTGAGGTGCCAACGAACACGTCTCGCGCATCAGGATCATCAGCCAGAATGTAGCGGAACCACGCGGTGGCATAGCCGTCCCCGAACTCTAAAACGTCCTTGTGGTCCGCGCCCAGGCGGCGGGCAATGATTGCCGGACCACCAGCTGATTCAAAGCTCTCCTCCAAGTCTGACCACGGGCTGACAAGCCAGCGGTCTGAACGGCCATCGCTCGTCATCAAGAACAGCGGTGCCTCGACGCCCGCGGTGGTGTAGTCCCAGTCATTGGACTGTGCCACTTTGTGGGAGGCCGGGCTCGCCGCATACACAGCTGCTACCTCCGTGTGGGACGCTGCGTTGATAGCGCCCGCACCGCCTTGTGAGTGTCCGAAAATACCGACCCGTGATCGGTCCGCACGAGAATCCAGTTCCGGCAAGCGCTCAATCAAGTGCACGACATTCTCCCCTGTACCTGTGTGGGGAGTCTCATCGCCGACGACCACGAAGCCCCAACTAGCCAGGTGCTCCGCCACGGGCAGGTAGCTGCTCAACGGCGTGTTCGTGCCGTTAGCCATGACCACCGCCGGAAACGGTCCCGCGCCTGTCGGTGCCGCGATGGTCACGTCGCCATCACGCCGCACGTCGACCTCGTGCGGCCCCTCGCCCGCAAACGACGCTTCCAGCGGACCACCTGTCTCAGCGCTGTATCCGGCGGCCACGCCATCATCACCGGTCACGCTGTCTGCGTCCACCCACTGCATGAATCCCACAAACCCGACAAACGCCACCACAATCACGGCCACCACGGCAGTAATGCCAACCACAAGCTTTTTCATGCTCTTTATTGTGTTTCGCACGAGAGCGAAGGTCACTAGCGCTAGCACTACTTTTCCTATACACGGTGCAAGACCTAGCACCACCTATAAGAAGGACGATACGGCGAATCAAAGTGCGGGCGCTCCCCGTCCCACAACGGTAGAGCTGGGGCCGCTTAGCCCCACCTGCCCCCACAACTCATACGGAGCTTTCCTCATGGCCCGCTTTTCTGCACGCCAGCTCAAGCGCTTCATGGGCTTCTGGCCGCCCTTCTTGGGCGCTGGCATCAAGATCCAAGAATTCGCTGATGACGGAACCCGCGTCGTTGTCAGCCACAAGCCAAACATGCTGACCAAGAACGCCATGGGCGTTGCCTTCAGCGGCACCCTCTCCGCCATGACGGACCCGTTCTTCATGCTTGCGTCCATGCATCGACTGGGCAAGGAGTACCGCATCTGGGATGCCGCTGGTGAGATTAAGTACCTGAAACCCGGCCGCGGCACGGTCACCGCCGATATGCGTATCCCCGAGGAGACTTACGCGCTCATCGAAGAAAAGACGGCCAACGGTGAGAAGTATTTGCATTGGTTCGACGTGGACATTCTCGATGAGGAAGGCGATGTCGTCGCTCATGTGCGCCGCCAGGTGTACTACCGGCGCAAGCAGAAGTAAGCGCTGAATGAGCAAGTCCCACCCGGTTTTAGACACAGTGGATCAAATTTGGATCATATGAAGCCAAAATGTAGCCACGGAGGCCGATATTACACTGGATGAAACAATCCCCCGCAACCATTCATGCTGGTCACGGGGGATTTAATATGGAGCCGCCTGCGAGAATCGAACTCGCGACCTTCTCATTACGAGTGAGATGCTCTACCGACTGAGCTAAGGCGGCACGGTGCAGTGTGTATATGCACCGCGTGAGAGTTTAGCCTAGGCCGGGGCTGAGAAAGAAATCGGGCCACTTGATGTGGGGCACGCACAGCACTTGCTGCAGGTTAGCGCGCACCACAGGCCAGGCGCAGGCGGCCCACCATGCCGTCGAAAGCCACCTGCGGGGTGACGTTCTGCGGCAGCTGCTCGCGGCAGGTGCGGATAGCGGACTGGGCGGCCAGCAAGCCATCTTCGCTCACGCGCTGGGCAAGTTCGCCCGCCAGGCCCGCGAAGTCCGGGTGGGTCATCTCCACCTCAGCGCCGACTTTCAGCATGAGCGCATCGCGGTAAATACCGGCGAGATCCACGAGGGCGATGTCGAGGCCGTCGGAGATGCGTCGTTTAGCGCGCTTCTTGTGGAGCTCCTCCAGATCCTTCAGGGCACTGCGGGCGTCGCGTTGCGCCTTGGTCGCGCCCTTGCCCTTGGCGCCGACGCCGAAGGATTGTTCAATCTTGGAGCGCTCCGCCTCCTCCGCCGCCGCGTGGGAGTCCTTGGCTTCCTTCTCAATGAACTTCAGCAGCGCCGTGACGGATTGAAAGGCCTGGGAGCCGTGGAAGACGTCTTCGGCCAGGTTGATGGCCATGGCGCGGCGCTTCTGCGCGGCGGGCTCGTTGACTAGGTGTCGCGCACGTCCCACGTGGCGCAGGGTGGTCACGGCGGCCAGGCGCGCGTCATCCTCGCTGGCGCCTTCGGCGACGAGCTGCTTGACGACGCCCTCCACACTCGGCGCCGGAATATAAAGGTGACGGCAGCGCGAGCGCAGCGTGACCGAGAAGTCCTCCGGGTCCTCCGAGGGCGCCACCATGATGATGACGGTGCGCTCCGGGGGCTCCTCCACGGTTTTGAGCAGCGCGTTGGCGGCCTCATTGCGCAGGCGGTCGGCCTTGTTGAAGATGACCACGCGCCACGGCGCCACGCTCGGCAGGCTGGCCGCGCGCCCGATGACGTCGCGGGCCTCGCCCACGGTGATGAACTGCTCCTGCGGATCCACGTAGACCAAGTCGGTGTGCTCTTGATTGTCCAGGACGCTTTGACAGGAGGGGCAGCGGCCGCAGCCGGGGTTGCCGTTCTCATCGGCGGACGTACACATGAGCGCCGCGGCAAAGCACTGCGCGGCCAGCGAACGGCCGGCACCGGGAGGGCCGGTAAAAAGCCAGGAATGGCTCATCGCGCGCGGGTCACCCTCACCACGAGCCGCGCGGGCAGCACTGAGGATGGTGTGGGCGACGGAGGGGGCGTCGGCAAGCCTTTCGGCAACGCTGGAGGTGTTCACTCGCCCTAGCCTACTGGGATAACTAGAGTTGTTAATCATGAACAGACTGATGCGTGGCGCCCGCTGGTTATGGGGTACTCAATGGCCGATGTACGCCGCGCTCGTCCTTGGAGCCAACATCATCGGCGCCATTGCGATCATGACCTTCGTGGTCTTCTTTCTCCCCATGCCGGAGATCTCCGATTTCATCGCTCACACGCCCCACCTGTGGACCTACGGCACGCTGTTCGTGACCTTTGCGGTCATCATCGGCATAGCGGTAACACTTCGGCTGTTCAGGCCGGTGTTGGACTGGCAGCGCAGCCCCGACGACCATGACCCCAATATGGTGCGCAACCTGGTCCTGCGCATCCCGCTCTACCAGGCCGGTGTGGCCGCGGGCGTGTGGCTGCTGGGCATCATCTTGGCGGTGGTGCTGGCAGGCCAGCACTCGGCGCGGCTGGCCGTGGTAGTCGGTGTTTCTGCTGCATTGGCCGGCGGCCTCATCGTGCTGTTGACGTACTTGCAGGCAGAGCGCCTCGTACGCCCCGTGGCTGCGGAGGCCGTGGCCCGGCGTTTCGAGGATTCCACCTTGGAGCCGCCGATTAAGTACCGGCTGCTTTCCACCTGGATGATGACCTCCGGCATCCCGCTCATTGGCATCGTGCTTGTCCTCATGGGCCAACAGGCAGGCCTGTTTAGCCCTGAGACCTCAGACATCATGCCGGCCATCGTCGCGCTGACCGTTACCGCGCTGGGCACCGGGCTCATGGGCACCATGTTCGCGATGATGAGCGTGGTCGATCCCATCATTGAGCTGCAGGACGCCATCAACCGCGTGCGCCGCGGCGAGAGTGACGTCCAGGTGGACATCTACGACGGCTCCGAGCTCGGCGTTCTTCAGGCCGGTTTTAACGAGATGATGCGCGGCCTGCGCGAGCGCCAGCGCGTGCGCGATATTTTCGGCCGCTATGTCGGCGCCGAGGTGGCCCAGCGCGCCTTGGAGGAACGCCCGGAGCTGGGCGGGGAGGACCGCAAAGTGGCCGTGCTGTTTATCGACGTCATCGGCTCCACCACCTTCGCCGTCAACCACACCCCGGAAGAAGTGGTGGAGGAGCTCAACAAGTTCTTTGAGCACGTCGTTGAGGTGGTGCACCGGAACAAGGGCATCATCAACAAGTTCCAGGGTGATGCCGCCCTGGCCGTCTTCGGTGCCCCGCTGACGGTCTACGACGCGAACTCCATGGCTTTGCAGGCCGCCCGCGAGCTTCGCCAGGAACTGCGCGGGTTGCGGCTGCAGGCGGGCATCGGCGTGGCCGCGGGCCACGTGGTGGCCGGGCACATTGGTGGTGCGGACCGCTTCGAGTACACCGTCATTGGTGATGCCGTCAACGAGGCTGCCCGTCTCACCGAACTGGCCAAGGACACCCCGGGCCAGGTGCTCACCAACTCCGCCACGCTGCGCGGCGCCAACGAGGCAGAGCAAGCGCGCTGGACGCTGATGAAGTCTATTGAGCTGCGCGGGCGCCGCCGCATGACGCAGCTGGCGCGCCCGATTCGCCCGACCTTGGCGGAACGCGCTCTCGGATAAATAAGTTTTTGTGCTTCTGGTAGCTTGGGGCCATGCCTCATCAGCCCCACCAGCCCCATCCGCCACGCCAGTATTCGAGTCCTCGTCTTCTCGTCCCCGACGTCGCCCGCGGCATGGCCCTGCTGGGCATCGCGCTGGCTAATGTCTGCACCGCGTGGATTATGAACGACGGCGATGGCCCCGATGCCTATTTCGGCGGCGTCGATACCCTCGTTGACGAAGTCTATGTGGTCTTTTCCGCCATGTTCGTGCATGTGCGCGGCCTGCCGATGTTCTCCACGCTTCTCGGCTTTGGCGTGGGGCTTATCGCAATGAGCTTGTGGCGACGCGGCTTCCCACTGCGGCGCGCGCAGGCCGTGTTGGCAAAGCGCTATGGCTTTCTTGCTTTATTCGGTGCCCTGCACTGCCTCTTCCTCTTTTCCGGCGACATCATGCTGCTCTACGGCGCGATGGGCATGCTCATTGCGTTGCTGCTTACTTTAACCGACAAGCTCCTCATGCGCGTGGCCTACGGGTTCTGTGCGCTGCTGGTTGTGGCGGGTATCGGAATGGGCGTTGGGGCCGCGCTTGTCGATACGTCGGAGTTTGATCTCAGCGGCTTCACCGCCGCCGAATCCTACTGGGAGCTGCTGGGTGAGCAGGCCATCATGGTCGGCGCCCAAGCTTTTTCCGTTCCCCTGACGGGAGCCTTGGTCCTTCCGGTGATGCTCGTAGGTTTCGTGTGGGCGCGCCGCGGAACCTTGGCCGGGGGCCATCGGCGCGAGCTGTGGGCGTGGACCATTTTGGCCCTAGCCATCATCCTTTTCCTCGGCCTGCCCTGGGGCTTGTCGACGATTGGGGTGCTGGACCCAGCTCTAGCGGAACCCCTCAACGCGGCGAATAGCTGCATCGGCATGCTCACCGGGCCGGGCATCGTGGCGGGGGCAACACTCGCCCTAGAACCCCTGCAGCGCCGTGGTGCGCGCCCCTGGTTCCTGTGGCCGCTGATTGCGCTGGGCAAGCGTTCCATGACCGGCTACGTGCTGCAGTCCGTGTTCTTCCTGGCGCTGGTCTACCCCTTTACCCTCAACATTGGCCCGGAGCTCAGCGCCGCGGGCCAGGCAGCGCTAGCCACCGGCGTATGGCTAGCAACGCTCCTCATCGCCTGCGCGCTCGAGGCCGCGGGCAAGCCCGGGCCCTTCGAATGGGTACACCGACGCTTGTCCTATGGCAAGACGATGCGCCCGGAATTAGGCGCTGCGCCTAACCGCGGCCCTTCCGCGCCAGCCCATCCACCAGCAGCACCAGGCCTACCGTCTGTGCCGCCGACTGCGCCGCATCCAGAACCCGGCCACGCAGGCCCGCATCCTGGCGCTGTTCAGCCGGGTTCAGGACCGTCAGCGCCTCAGAGGCCAGAAGCAGGTTAGCACCGTGGCTCAGCCCCTGCGTAGATTCAGCAGCGCGCAGGGCTGGGTCACCAGCTAGCGCGGAGAGCGCAGCCGCCGGGATTCCGGCGATAGCCGTGGCGCGGCGCTCGCAGCGAGTACGGGACAGTGCACTGCCCGCGGCCCACGCGCCGGCGCGCAGGCCCCAACCCAGCGCATCATTGCGCGCACCGCGCAGCGCCCACGCGAAGGATGCGTATTGCACGCTCACGCACGTCACGCCGAACGTCGTTGGTGCGCCGCGCTTGGCGGCCTGGCCAAGCGAAGCGGCGATAAGCCCCACGCGGGTCTCCGGTGCGCAGTCTGGGCGCAGGGCCAACAGCACGGGTACAGCGGCGGTCGTGGCCGTGCCGAGCATGCGCCAGTTAAACAGGCGTGACCAGACTGCAGTCTCCCCCGCGGCGAGCGCGCCGAGGGTGAGGTGATCGCGGCCAGCAAAGGCCGGGCCCACCGCGCGCAGGAGAGCCTCGGTGCCCTCTTGGGTGCGGTCCAGCATGTCGCGGGCGAAGCTGGTCTTCATGTCCTGCTACTTCCTGCGCGATCCGGCCTTGACCACGTTCTTCGTGCCCGGTGAAGGCTTCTTCGTCGCCTTCTTGCTCGACTTCTTCGTGGCCTTCTTGGTCGATTTCTTGGTCGACTTCTTAGTGCTCTTCTTCGTCGACTTCTTCGCCCCACCGTTCGCGGCGTCCTTGGCGCGGCGCTCGGAAAGGAGCTCGTTCGCGCGGGCGTCGGTAAGCTGCTCCGGATCGTCACCACGGCGCAGCGAGGCATTCGTCGTGCCGTCAGTGACGTACGGGCCAAAGCGGCCGTCCTTGACCGTCATCGGCTTGCCAGAGACGTCGTTGTCACCCAGCTGCTTAATCGGCGGCTGTGCGGCCGCGCGGCCGCGGCGCTTCGGCTCCGCGTAGATGCGGCGCGCCTCGTCCAAAGTGATGGAGAAGATCTGCTCCTCCTTGGCCAAGGAGCGGGAATCCTTGCCCTTCTTCAGGTACGGGCCATAGCGGCCGTTCTGCGCGGTGATGACCTCGCCGTCCGAGGGGTCCACGCCCACCTCACGCGGCAGGCTCAGCAGCTTCAGTGCTTCCTCCAGCGTGACGCTGGCCGGCTCCATCGAAGCAAAGAGTGAGGCAGTGCCCGGCTTCAGCTTCTCCTCGACGTACTCAGCAATGCGCTTTTCCTTCTGCTTCGCCGCGGTCTTGGTCTCCCAATTCTTGGCACGCTTGCCCTCGGCCGCGCGCTGGGCGTCCTCGGCGGCGCGCTCCTCTTTAACGATCTCCTCGGCTTCGGCCTCGGCCTTCTCGCGCTCGTCGTCACGCACCTGCTCGGTCACGTACGGGCCGAAACGACCCTCCTTGGCCACGATGGTGCGTCCGTTTCCCGGGTTCTGGCCCAGCTCGCGCCCGCCCTGCGGGGTGGCAAAGAGCTTCTCCGCCAAAGCCTCGTTGAGCTCATCCGGGGTGACCGTCTCCGAGAGGTTGGCGCGCTGGTACTCCACCGTGCCGTCCTCGTTAGTGCCCACGGCGCGCTCGATATACGGACCGTAGCGGCCCACGCGCACGAAGACATCGCGGCCTTCCGCGTCCGTGTAGAGGCGCAGGGAGTTGACCTTGCGGGCATCGATGGCCTCCAGGTTGATGTCCACCAGGGACTTCAGGCCGCCGTGGCGCGCGATGGACGCGGCCTTGCGCTCGCCGGCCTCCGTGTTTCCGAAGTAGAAGTTATTCAGCCAATCCGTGCCGTTCTCCGAACCGGCGGCAATAGCATCGAGCTCATCCTCCATGGAGGAGGTGAAGTCATAATCCACCAGCTCAGTGAAGTTATTCTCCAACAGGCCAACGACCGCGAAGGCAACCCACGAGGGCACCAGCGCGTTGCCGCGGGAGAGCACGTAGCCGCGGTCCTGGATGGTCTTGATGATGGAGGCGTACGTCGACGGGCGCCCAATGCCCAAATCTTCCATCTTCTTGACCAAGCTGGCCTCGGTATAGCGCGCCGGCGGGTTGGTGGAGTGGCCGTCGGCAGTAACCGCAGCGGTCTTCAGCGTGTCGCCCTCATTGAGGTGCGGCAGGCGGGACTCTCCCTTCGAGTCCTTCGCCGCGACGTCTTCGTAGGCCTTGAGGAAGCCCGGGAAGGTAATCGTGCGGCCGGTTGCGGAGAAGTCAGCGTCGTGGCCGCCGGCGTTGACAGCTGCGGTCACCTTCATCGAGGTTCCCTTGGCGTCGGCCATCTGGCAGGCCACGGTGCGCTTCCAAATCAGCTCATAAAGCTTGTATTCCTCGGCGTCGAGCTGCCCGGCCAGCTGGCCCGGGGTGGCAAAACGCTCGCCGGCGGGACGGATGGCCTCGTGGGCCTCCTGGGAATTCTTCACCTTGCGGTCATACCGGCGCGGTCCATCTGAGACGAACTCCGCGCCGAAGATGGAGGAGGCAGCCTCACGCGCAGCATCCAGGCCCTGCTTGGACAGGGAGGTCGAGTCGGTACGCATATAGGTGATGTGACCGTTCTCGTAGAGGCGCTGCGCAATGCGCATCGTGCGCTCCGAGGTGTAGTGCAGGCGGCGGCCAGCCTCCTGCTGCAGCGTCGAGGTCATAAACGGCGCGGAAGGCTTGCGCGAATAAGGCTTGTGTTCAACGCTAGCCACGGTCATGGTGGAGCCTTCCAGCGCACTGGCCAGCTGCTCCGCCTGGGCCTGCTTGACGACGACCACCTCGTCGCTCTTCAGCTGACCCCTATCGTTGAAGTCGCGGCCCGCGGCCACGCGCTTGCCGTCGAGGGCGCTCAGGCGCGCGTCGAAGTCCGGCGTGGATTTCAGCGTTGCCGTGAGATCCCAATACTCGGCGGGGATGAATGCCATGCGCTCGCGCTCGCGCTCGACGATGACACGGGTGGCCACCGACTGCACGCGGCCAGCCGACAGGCGCGGCATGACCTTCTTCCACAGCACCGGGGAGACCTCGTAGCCATAGAGGCGGTCCAGGATGCGGCGGGTTTCCTGGGCGTCGATGAGATTCTCATCAAGCTCACGGGTGTTTTCCGCTGCCTCCAGGATGGCGGACTTGGTGATCTCGTTGAAGACCATGCGGCGCACCGGCACCTTGGGCTTGAGTACTTCCAGCAGGTGCCAGGCAATGGCCTCACCCTCGCGGTCGGGGTCTGTTGCGAGGTAGAGCTGATCGCACTGCTTCAGCTTGGCCTTGAGGTCAGCGACCTTCTTCTTCTTGTCCTGGCTGATGACGTACAGCGGGGTGAAGTTATCCTCCGGGTTAACACCGAGGCGCGCCCAGGATTCCTTCTTATACTTGGCGGGGACGTCGGCGGCGCCGCGGGGAAGGTCCCGGATGTGGCCGACGGAGGCCTCAACAATGTACTTATCGCCGAGGTAAGGCTGAATCTTCTTCGCCTTGGTTGCTGACTCGACGATGACCAGGGTCTTCCCCGGGCCGGTAGCTTCTGCCACTTCGACTTCATCCCTTCCGATGGCTAGTCCTCTGCTGGGCAATTGCCCCTAGAGTACACAGATAGAGGCTTACTCTAGTTATTCAGGCCAGTTCACGTCCACACAACCGGGGGTCTATACTGGCCGTCCGAGGATTCGCCTCACAGCACACAACTGGGAGACAGCGTGATTGCGTCTATTACTGCATGGTTCGAGGTCATCATGGCCACACAGTGGATTTATCCGCTGGTGGGTTCACTGATTTTCCTCGACTGCTTCTTCCCCGTTTTGCCTTCGGAGGTTCCCCTCAACATGGTGGGCGCCTGGTCTGGCTCCCAAGGTTTCCCCCACCTTCCCACCATGTTTTTCGTCGCCATGGTTGCCGCAATTTTGGGGGATAACTTGTGCTTCCTCCTGGGAACGCGGCTCATCGCCCTTATTAATAGAGCCCAAAAGGGAACGAAGGCCTACGACGCTTTGACGTGGGTCAAGCGTAATATTCGGCGCAGCGGCGGCGCGGCCATCATCATCGCGCGCTTCATCCCCTCGGCCCGCCTGTTTATGACGATTCTGCTGGGCTCCATGCGCTATCCCTGGCCGCTGTTTTTCTTCTTCGACACCTTCGGTGTCCTGTTGTGGGTGGCGCAGGCGCTAGCCATTGGCTACCTCGGCGGCGTGGCCTTCTCCGGCTCACCCGCGATAGCCATGCTCATTTCCATCATCGCCGCCATCATCATCGGCTTCGGCCTGCAAAAGGGGCAGAATAAGCTGCTGGAATGGTGGGATACCCGGCGCGGCTACGCCGAGTCCCCCTAAACCACCTCGACGTTGGTGGCCTGCTGGCCTTTAGCGTCTTCCCCAATCTCAAAGGAGACGCGCTGGTTATCTTCGAGGGTGCGGAAGCCGGTTCCTTGGATTTCGGTGTAGTGCACGAAGATGTCGCCGGAGCCGTCCTCCTGCTCAATGAAGCCGTAACCTTTTTCGGCGTTGAAGAACTTGACGGTACCGTATGCCATGATGAGTTGTCCTTTGCGGAAATAAAGTAGTGCAAACTAGTGCACCAGTGTGCCACGTTTGGGCACCTACAGCAGATTAGTGGAGGCAAGCGTGAGTGAGAACCCTCTGGGTGAGGAGCTCGTCGAGCACCTTGTTGAGTGTTTCCCCGAGTCCGAGCTAACGCACTCCACCACCCTGCCTGCCCAACCAGCACGCTATGCCGAGTGGCCCGAGTGGGTCCTGCCGGAGTTGCGGGAGGCGTTGGAGGAACGAGGCGTCGCCAAGCTCTATGCCCACCAGGTCGCCGTGGCACAGGCCGCGTGGGAGGGGCGTGATGTGGTGGTCTCCACCGGCACGAGTTCCGGAAAGTCCCTGGGTTACCGTTTGCCCATTCTGTCCCGTCTGGCGCAGGACCCGACCGCGTGCGCGCTCTACATCACGCCGACGAAGGCGCTGGGTTCGGACCAGCTGCGCGCGGTGCTGGAGTTCACGCAGGGCATCGCTGCGCTTCACGACGTCCACCCCGCCCCCTACGACGGTGATACCCCCACCGAAGCCCGTGCCGGTATCCGCGATCAGGCGCGGTTTATCTTCTCCAACCCAGACATGATTCATTCTTCTCTGCTGGGCGCACACCAGCGGTGGGCGCGGGTGCTGCGGCACTTGAAGTTCATCGTGATTGATGAGGCGCACGCCTACCGCGGGGTTTTCGGGGCGAACGTGGCGCTCGTGGTGCGGCGTTTGCTGCGGCTGTGCGCACACTACGGTTCGCGGCCGGTGGTGATTGCGGCTTCGGCGACCATGCGGGATCCCGCCCGGCATGCCGCACGGCTGACGGGGCGCGAGTTTCTCCCTGTAACCGAGGATGGCGCGCCGACGGGCGCGCGGACGGTCGCGCTGTGGGTACCGGGCTTCATGGAAGGCATCGAAGGGCAGAACGGCGCCCCCGTGCGCCGCGCCGCCACAACGGAGGCGGCCTGGATGATGGCCGCGCTCGTGGCGCAGGGCGCGCGGACGTTGACCTTTGTGCGCTCGCGGCGCGCGGCAGAGACCACCGCGCTGCGGGCAGCAGAAGAGCTCTCCGGGAGGCTAGGCCGGCCGGATTTCGCGCGCCGAATTGCCGCCTACCGCGCGGGCTATCTGGCCGAGGACCGCCGCGCGCTGGAGCAGGCGCTGGATGATGGCTCCCTGCTCGGCGTGGCCACCACCTCGGCTTTGGAGCTGGGCATCGACGTCGGCGGGCTCGATGCCGTGGTCACCGCTGGGTTCCCGGGCACGGTTGCTAGCTTCTGGCAGCAGGCCGGGCGCGCGGGCCGCCGCGGCCAGGGCTCGCTGGTGGTGCTGGTGGCCCGCGATGAACCGATGGACACCTACCTGGTTCACCACCCAGAGGCACTGTTGGGCCGACCGGTGGAGGCCAGCGTGTTCAACCCGGCTAACCCCTATATCCTGGCCGGGCACGTGTACTGCGCGGCGGTGGAGAAACCGTTGTCTGATGCCGACGTAGCTGCCTTCCGCGCCGAAGACGTGGTCCACGACCTAGCCCAGCAAGGCTTGCTGCGCCGGCGCCCGCAGGGTTGGTTCGCCGCTCCCCTGCCGGCTGGCTCAAGCGAGCTCACCCCGGAGACCGCGCACACAGCCGTCTCGCTGCGCGGCGGTTCGGGCGAGGAAGTCATGATTGTGGATTCCTCCGATGGCCGCCTGCTGGGCACCATCGATTCAGCCCGCGCGGTAAGCCAGGTGCATCCCGGCGCGGTGTACCTGCACCGTGGCGAGAGCTTCGTCATCGAGGAACTTCACCTCGGCGGAGGCGATGGTTCGGCGTCCGCCGAGCCGGGCGTGGCCCTCGCCGTGCCAAAGGCCCCGGACTACACCACGCAGCCGAAGTCCACGACGGATATCCGCATCCTGAGCGAGGCCGATGACCTGGTGAACTACGCCCCCGGCCTATGGGTGGCCAGCTTGGAGGTTGAGGTGACCGATAAGGTCACCGGCTATCAGGTACGGCTTCCCGATGGCTCCGTGGGCGAGGATATCCCCCTTGACTTGCCGGAGCAGCGCCTGGTGACCCGGGCGGTGGCCTACACCATCGATCCGCTGGCACTCGCAGCGATGGGAGTCACCGCCGGGCGCACCCCGGGCACCCTCCATGCAGCTGAGCACGCCGCCATTGGGTTGCTACCGCTCATTGCCACCTGCGACCGCTGGGACATTGGTGGCGTGTCCACCGCGCAGCACGCCGATACGGGCTTGCCCACGGTCTTCGTCTACGACGGCCACCCCGGCGGCGCCGGCTTCACCGAGGAAGGTTTCCGCCGCTTCCCCGAGTGGATCAAGGCCACCTTTGAGGCCGTGCGCTCCTGCCCCTGCGAGTCCGGCTGCCCGTCGTGCGTGCAATCCCCCAAGTGCGGCAACGGCAACAACCCTTTGGACAAGGCAGGCGCCATAGCTCTCCTCGGTGCGTTGGTCACCATGACCTCTTAGACCGGACCAGCGCGGGCGATGGCGCTGCGCCCGCGCAGCCGGGCAGTAACCTCAACGTCGCGCCCATCGATGACGCAGGAGCCGAGTTCCGCGCCGTTAAGCGCGGCGATCTCTGTGGCCTTCGTGCAGGCGTCTCTGCCCTTGGCCACCTCCCACGCCCCCGATACCGCGGCGAGGTCCGCCGCCACCTGTGCTTCGTGCCGCGCTACAACGAGTGAAGCAACTGCCGCAACCGCCAGCAACAGAGAAGCCACCGCGGCGATGATCCCGGCGGTAACGACGGTGGCATAGCCCTCCTCCCCCGCCAGGATCCGCGACCATCTGCGCCGATGACGCCTCATGGCTGCGCCCCGTTGTTCCCACCGGCTGCCATCTCCGCGGGAAACACCGCCTGCGCGCGCATGGTCCCCAGCGGTGCCGGCACGGCGGCCTCAGCGGTCATAAGCCCGGAGCCTTCGCTCACGTTCACCGTCACTCCATCGCGCTGAAAGTCCACGCCGATGGCGACGGAGCGGGCTGCAGCGCCCGCGGCGTCAACGGCAGCGAGGTGGGCCGACAACGTGGCGATGCCACCCACGATTCCCGCGGCAACGATGACGAGTGCGGACAGCGACAATGCTGCTTCGATGGTGACGGAGCCGGCGTCATCAAGCGCGCGCATTAGCCTGGGGTGTTGGACAGGGCGTCGGTGATGATGGAGGTAATGGCGCTGGTGACTTCGCCACCATTGACCACGGCATAGAGGACCGCGGCAAGCGCTGCCGCGGCCAAACTACCCATGGCATATTCAATCGTGGACATACCATCATCATTTCCTAATAGTGACTGGTAGTTTACCTTTTTCTGCATGATGTACCTAGCTTTCTTTTCCAGTGTTTGTGTCGGTTACATGTACTGAGTTGGTGAGTGGTTAGTTGTATGTGCTGACTTAGAAAAGTTGCTGGCCCAAACTGATGAGGACAGGTATCAACCCAAGGACCAGGAAGGCGGGAAGGAAGCACACTGCCAGCGGTGCTGCGATGAACACACCAGCGCGCTCCGCCCGCGCGGTAGCTTGTGCCGAGGCTTCGGCACGCAGCTGCGCCACCAACCGGTGGCACCCCGTAGCCATGGCCGCGCCCGATTCACCAGACAACTGCGTAAGCCGCACCAGTTCTTCCAAATGCGGCTGACTGGCCAGCGCCGACCACGCGGTACTCATGGGAACCCCCACCCCGATGAGAGCGGCTGCCTCCGACCACTGCGGTGAGGCTTCAGCGACAGCTAGCACAGCACTGCGCGTGGAGAGACCGGCCTCTAGGCATGCGGCGAAGAGCTCCAGGTCGCTGGCAGCATCGAGCGGACTATAGTCCACTTCGGGACCATCGCGCGGCGTCTTCGGGCGCGGTGTGCGCGATCCCGACTGGGCTATTCGTCCAGACGGTGCAGCAGAGGTAACAGCGAATGCCGCAGCCATGAATGCAGCGGAGATACACGTCAAGACCATCACTGCGCCGCCTTTCGCAGAATGAGACGCGACCAGGCAAATCCGGCGCAGACGAGGGCCACGCCGACGTCGAGAAGCACGCCCCCAAGGCCACCACGGAGCAAGAACCCCAGGGAATCCGCGCCCATCGCCCCACCCATAAGGATGCCCGCCAGCGGCAGGCACGCCAGGATGACCGCGGTGGCCTGTGGCCCTTGCAAGGAGGCCGCGGTCTCACCGGCATGGCGGCGCGCGGTATCCAGCTGGCTTTGAGCCTGCTCGATGAGGTTCGCCAACGCCACGCCATGGCGCCCGGAGAGCGTGAGCAGCGCTGCATAGCGGGCAACCTCCGGTGCATTGAGAGCAACCGCAGGCGAACCTCCTTGCGCCGCGAGACCCGCCGCCGTACTCAACGCGGCGCGGAGATTCTCCGGGGTGGAGTCTGGAAGGGCGTCGGCGCCCCGGCGAAGCGCTCCCGCCGTTGTCGATCCCGCCCGCAGCTCGGCGGCAACAGAACCGAAGTAGGAGGCGAGCGCCTCCGAGCCACGGCGCTCACGCCGGGACGCCGCCAGGTCATTGGCAAACCACAGCGCACAGGCCACAATGCAGCCCACCGCCACCACAACAGTGGGCCTGCCGAAGAAGACACAGCACCCGACCCCGAGGAAGAGCGCCCCGGGTGCCAGCGAGCGAGGCTTCGGCGATTCCAGCCGCGTCACCGAAGCAGGCTGCGAGAGCAAACACGCCGCCGCGAGGAATAGCCACATCATGGTTCCACCCCCAGCCGCGAGCACAGCTGCGCAAACCCGGGAAGCGGGCCGTCTTCGGCCGTCCACACCAGCTGCGGTGTAACTGGGTTTCCCTCGAGCACGCCAAGGTGCGCTAGCCGACGCCCCTGCGGTGTGCGCTCCATCCCGAGGACCACATGTACCGCAGCCGCCAATTGCGAGTGCAGCGCCACGCGGTCGAGCCCGCCGAGAGCGGCGAGGGCCTCCATGCGGGCGGGCACTTCATCAACAGAGTTGGCGTGCACGGTGCCCGCACCACCATCGTGCCCGGTGTTGAGCGCGGCAAGCAGTTCCACGACCTCCGCGCCGCGGATTTCGCCGACGACGATGCGGTCCGGGCGCATGCGTAGCGCTTGGCGGAGAAGGAGCGACATGGAGATCTCGCCGCGCCCTTCCGCGTTGGCCCGGCGCGATACCAGGGTCACCACGTGCGGGTGATTCGGGGAAAGCTCCGGAGTGTCCTCGATGATGAGCAAGCGCTCGGTGGCAGGCACGCACCCCAGCAAGGCGGCGAGCAACGTCGTCTTGCCGGAGCCGGTTCCACCAGTGACCAGGAAGGATGCCCGCCGCTCAACCACGGCGCGCAGGACGTGCTCCAGGCTGGAATCAATGCTGCCATTAGCTATCAGTTCCTCCAGGCTGGTTTGCGCTTGGCGCAGCACGCGGAGGCTGATACAGGTTCCACTTGCCGAAGGAGGAGCAAGCAACGCGTGGAGGCGAATTCTCGTGCCATCGGGGCGGGTCAGGCGCCCATCGGCAAAAGGTTGCGCATCATCCAACCGCACGCCCGCCACCGCAGCCAGCCGGGTGGCCAGCTGGCGCACCTCGGCGTCGTCGGCGAAGCCAATATCGCGTGGCTGCAGGCCCTGCCCGCAATCAACGAAACAGGCATCAGGGCCATTGACAACGACATCGGTCAGCCCCGGCAGCGACAGGACCGGCTCCAGCAGTCCCAAGCCCACGGAATCGTGGCGCAGGCGCTGCAAAAGGTCGAGCACGTCGACATCACTGATGACACCGGCTTCCTGGCGAATGCGCCGTGCCAAGGCCGGTGCATCATGGGCCAGCTGTGGCTCGGAGGCCACGATGGTGCGCATCGTATCAATCAGGTTCATGCCACGACCTCCCACATCTGGCGCGCGACACGAGCTAGAGCTCGGGGCAACTGGCGCGGTAGCCCACTAGTTTCCACCGTGCGGGTTAGACCACGGATGGTGGGCAACTCAGCGATGGGATCCGCGTGAGTCACCGTGGCAATATCGCTGGCATCCAGGCCCGCCCACTGGCGGTTGCGCACGACGACGGAGCACTCCTGCGGCCGGGCACGAAGCTCTGCCACCAGCTGCGCACAAGCGGCGGCCGCCCGCACCTCTGCGGCAGTCAGCACCACCACGTGATCCGCCGCATCGGGGATATCCCACGGCGGGCAATCCACCACCACGGTCCCCGGGTATAAACACGCAGCTTGCATAATGGCCGCGCGCCGGGCAGCACTCATCTGCACCACCTCTGCGCTGGCAGACCTCGCAGCGGAAAGAACCGCGATGCCATCCGGGGTGGTAGGCAGAGCACGGACGAGGTCTGCTGCATCAACTGAACCGGTCCCCGCGGCAAGATCCGGCCAGCGCGCGCCGGGCTTGTTCTCAATGCCGGTGAGCAAATCGAGGCCGCCGGAATAAGGGCTCGCATCAACGAGGAGATCCGCGCCTGCCTCGCGGGCCAGCGCGACCGCCACGGTCGAAGCACCCAAACCTCCGGCGGAACCGGTCACCGCCAGGGTTAAGCCGGTGGACACGGTGGTTTCCGGAGTGGCGTCTGCTGCTAGTGCGCCCAGGAGCTCTTTCGATTGCGCTGGCACGATGAAGGCGGCAGTCGCACGGCAGCACAGCGCGGCCTCATAATCGATGGGCCCCGGATCCAGCGCCAAGAAATACACCCTCGGATGCCCCGCCACGAGACGAGCCGTCAGCGAATCAGCCAAGACGGCGTCTGCCTTGGGCAAGTGCCGGGAGAAGTCCCGCGGGTCCTCCACGGTGCTCACTTCCGCAGTACTGGCGGCTGCTGCGGAGGCTGCCTCTGCTCGCAGCGTGGAATCCCCAACGGCGATAACTAGGTGAAACGTGCTCATGCCTGAAGCATGCGCGAGCGCGCCAACCGCACGCTAGAGCTTCCTCACCACCTGTGGATAACTTCGCCATTGTGGCGTCTTTCGCCCCTATTTTGCTGACGCTTGAACAAAAATACCGGGGCTCACGTACCAAAACTCACAGGAAACCGTGCTTCCACAATCCTTAGAATCCGAGGAGTAAGAGTCAAAAGCAAATACCCCCGAGCCACGCTCGAGGGTATCGCAATAAGTGCGGTAAAGAATGGCTTGGTTAGCCATAAAACTCGGGTAGTAAGTCTGAGACTAGGCCCGAGGGGCGCTTGCTTTTAGCCTGCGGCTATGGCGTTCAGCGCCTCACCTAAGAGTATCGTTGGCGCTTCAATTCTGTCAATGACCTCTCATGGCTTGTCTCAATCTTCAAAAGTGGTGTACGGCAGTCACCAAAATGACTCTCGCCTAATGCGGCCGCAATGCCCTTCGAAAGCCGGGCCTTTGGCGAACGATCTTCCAAGAAAGCCTCCAACCCCACGTCTTCGATCTTTTTTCGCGCATGGAAAACCGAACTAGCAAGCAGATCTGCCACCTGTAGTGCCGGACAAGTCCGAGAATCCAGACTAACGGCCGTTGCAAACCGCTTATTTCCAAATCGATTGTTGAGAGAGTTCACTAGAGTGTCTCCGTAGGAAACCCCTACTGGGACATCAATGTGGTCGAGCATCACCACCCCAACTTCACGACGAGTAACCAGACCCCGCAGCAGCCGATCTGTCGCGAACAAATGCCCCTGCCACTGTTCTCGACTACTCCACGGATCGAAATGCCTCTTGTCCAAAACAAAAGCACCGAACGTGCACCCCGAGCTTATCGCTGTTCGAAAAACATCAAGCAAAATCGGCTCAGAGTGCTAAGTAACTTTCGAGAACTTAATCTCGTCAGCCTTTGTGAAGTTATTCCGCTCACGACATGCCTTAATCTCCCGCGAAAGGAAATCAGGATCCTTCGTGCGCACAGCCGCAACAACGAAATGCTTACCTAACGTGCCTTTACTTCCGGCTTCATCTACAAAGTAGACGGCACTTTCTGCAGCAAGCGGCAAACTCACCTGAGGAGGACCTGCTCCCTTTTGGTGAGAAAATGAATTTGCTCGATAGCTTGTCACAGCTGAGAGTATATCGCCGTGCTAGGACATCAAATATGTCTCAGCTCAATGGCCACAGGCGAGCCCGGTTTTTGAAAAAGGTGATGGCCCGCGCCTCGGGGGGGGTGTGCGCGGGCCATCGGTAACCCGGCATCGGGGGGTGCGCCGGGGCAGGCCGCACTGTATATCGGGGCCTTGCACCTGACATTATGACATGCGAAAGAAGAGATGACAACAGCGAACGACAAGATTCCTTGAGATTTCGGACAATCTCTTTGCGTACTCCCGATTCTGCCTGCTAAGGGGCTACGATGAGCAGGGTAACTCGCACACAAACGGCAGGCCCTCGATGACCGGTACCCCTTTCCCCTCTCACGGCACCACTCGCGCAGCCGCGTTCTTCGACTTGGACAAGACGATTATTGCCACATCCTCGGCATATGCCTTCGGCCGCGAATTCATGCACAACGGGCTCATCACGCATGCAGAAGCACTACAGCTGTCTTTAGCCAAGGCCAGCTATATGCTCGCCGGCCACAGCAGCGAGCACATGGACACCACCCGCGATCAGCTCGCCGCCATGGCCGCCGGCTGGTCCGTCCAGGAGGTCCACGACATCGCGGTGGAGACCATGCACACCGTGGTCACCCCTGCCATTTACGCGGAGGCACGCGCGCTTATCGACGCCCACCGCGCCGCCGGCCACGAGGTGGTGATCATCTCGGCGTCGGCAAGCGTACTGGTCGAGCCCATCGCGCAGGAGCTGGGCATCGAGCACGTCGTGGCCACCGAGCTCGCCGAGAAGGACGGCCGGTTCACCGGGGAGATCCTGTTTTACTGCAAAGGCGCCGCAAAAGCTGAGGCACTGGCGCGCATTGCTCAGGAGCTCAACGTCGACCCCGACGCGTCCTTTGCCTACTCCGATTCCGCCACAGACATCCCGATGCTGGAACAGGTTGGCCACCCCGTTGCCGTGAACCCGGACCGCCTGTTGAAGAAGCACGCCCTTGCCCATGACTGGGAAATTCGCACGTTTAAACACCCCGTTCCGCTCTTCACCGCACCCAGCGCACGCGAATTCGGTATCGGCTCGGCGGTCGTGGCCGGCATCGCAGCCTTAGTGGTCGGCGGAATTTTATTTGCACGGCAGCAGCTGCGCGATTAGGCCGCTTGCGCGATGCCGTCGGCTTCGCGGGCGCCGGCCTCCCAGGCGTCGAGAAGCAGCGTAATGAGCACCGCTGGAGCCTTGTCATAGATATCAAGTGCCGCACGGTAGTCCGCGCGATGCCGGTTGAGGTAGGTCTCGGGCACGGCGAATCCCCGAGGATCGAAGCCCGTATGGATAGCGGCAGTGCGGGCGGCGACGAGCGCCACGGCGGTGCTGCGCGCACCGAACAGCGAGCGCGCAGCAATCTCCGCGTGCAGCACCACCGGCAATAAACGATCGAAATCCACGCCGGCTCCGCGCGTGATGAGCTGTGCCAGCGCCTGTGCCACCGCCGGGTTCTGATCGGGATGACCCACACCGCCCGCCGCAACATCGATACTGGCCAAGACCTGCAGCGGGGCCCGCGCGAAGGTCCGCACCGTGGCGGCCTGTTTTTCGGGAGCGAGGAGGGAATAAGCGCTAACTGCGGGCGGGATACCGTCAGCCTCAAGCGGCGCGCCGTCGATCGCCGCGGCCGCCCGCGCACCGCGCAAGAGTGATTCGGAAGAGATAACGTCAAACTTGCGCAAGCCCGCGGGGCGGCGGTGCACGCGTGCTATCGCGGCGGCGGCAGAACCGGCTTTATCCTCCACCCCAGATAGGGCCATCAGCGGGGTCAGCGGGTCAGAATGCGGCATACCCATTACAATAACGCCGTACCCACTTTGCGGGCCGCACCACATGAACTCTGGAAAGTTCATTACTATGGCCGATATAGATTGCGACAAAACAGTAGGAGTTTTTAACCGTGAGCAACGACGGACTATTCACTGACGGGTCCAACAAGTTCGCCCCGAAGGTAGACGGCATTCCCTTGAGCGATGCAGATACCTCCCGCCGCGGCGAAGCATCCATCGGCCAGCTCGTATCCAACGCCACCGAGCAGATGTCCCAGCTGGTTCGCTCCGAGGTCGAGTTGGCTAAGACCGAGCTCGCCGCTTCCGCAAAGAAGGGTGGCATCGGCGCGGGCATGTTCGGCGTTGCCGGTACCGTGGCGCTGTATAGCTCCTTCTTCTTTTTCTTCTTCCTGGCGGAGCTGCTGTCCAAGTGGCTCGACCGCTGGGCAGCCTTCCTGATTGTCTTCCTGCTCATGGTGGTCATCGCCGCCGTCGTGGCCTTTATCGGTTTCAAGCAGGTCAAGCAGGTCAAGGCCCCGGAGAAGACCATCGAGTCCACGAAGGAACTCAAGAAGCTGGTTCCGGGTAAGGCTGAAAAGTCCATCGAGCGTGGCCTCTACACCTAAACCTTTAAGGTCCTTTTAACTCTCCCGCCCCGAGCACATGCGTTCGGGGCGGATTTCGCCTGTGCACCCTTCCCATGAAAGGCCCGCCTATGAATCCCCTACCGCCCTCCGTAGTGGAGCTTGACGGCCCCTTTGAGCACGAGTTCTTGCACACGCGCGGCATCCGCCTCCACGCGGCCACCGCCGGCAACCCGGATGACCCGCTGGTGCTGTTGCTCCATGGTTCTTTCGGCGGGTGGTTCGACTTCCGGAATGTCATTGCCCCGCTTGCCGCCGCAGGCTTCCACGTCGCCGCCCTCGACATGCGCGGTTTTGGTATGTCCGATAAACCACCGCTCGAACCCGGCCAGGATATCCGCGTGGCGGTTGGCGATGTCAGCGGTGCCATCCGCGCATTAGGCCACGACGACGCCTACCTGGTGGGCGCGGATACCGGTGGTGCGGTGGCGTGGGCGCTGGCTACCGAGCGGCCCGAGCGGGTACGCGGGCTGGTATCTGTTTCGGCGGCACACCCAGCTGATCTCCGCCGCGCCATCGCCGCACGCCCCTGGGATTTCGGATGGGTGCTCCTGCGCGCGGCATTGTGCCGCCTGGGAAAGATTGGCGCCCCGAGCCTTCTGCTGAGAGAGTCCACGTACCTCCGGGAGATGGATCTCGACGCCCTCGGCTCCTTCAGCGGCGCCGAGCGGGAGGAGGCGCTGCGCCTGCGCGTGGCTTCCTCGCACATCGGAAACGTCCGCCGCGGAATCATCTGGAATCACCGACTGCGCACCGCCGTCGTTCCGCTCAGTTGGCTCGAACTCACAGTTTCTTGCCCCACCCTGTTTATCCACGCAGATCAGATGCTCTGGCGGCCAGTTGCGCGGCGGGCGGCGCGGCGCTGCCGTGCGGGTTTCACCGCCACCACTATCCCCGAGTCCAAGAACCTGCCCTATCTTGAGAACCCGCATGGTTTTACTCAGACCATCGTTCACTGGCTGCGAGATAGGTAACATTCACCGCCCTCCGTGCCCCACCCCTCTCAGGGGGATGGGGACTTTTTAATTCGTTGACAAAACCGCAGGTTAAGAAAGAATACCTACCGCACTATAGCTTTTATCACAGGACATATTTTTCAATTCCTTGTATATGAGACGCGCCACGCGGTAGCTTCATATCAAACCAACACCACAGGTTTTCTACATCTTTCGCACCACGGAGGTCTAAGACCCACATGACGCTCAAGAAGACGCTCGCTGCTCTCTCTGTCGCTACCCTGCCGCTCACCCTCGCGGCTTGTGGTGGCGACAACTCCGGTTCAGACTCTGCTTCCGGCTCCGGCGATGGCATCGTCACCGTCAACGGCTCCGAGCCGCAGAACCCGCTCATCCCGGCCAACACCAACGAGGTCGGCGGCGGACGCATTGTCGATTCCATCTACGCCGGCCTGGTCTACTACGACGGCGATGGCGAAGCCCAGAACGAGCTGGCTGAATCCATCGAGCCAAATGAGGACAACACTGAGTTCACCGTCAAACTCAAGGAGTCCAAGTTCTCCGACGGCTCCCCGGTCACCGCGAAGAACTTCGTGGACGCCTGGAACTACGCCGTGGCCAATGACCAGCTCAACGCTTCCTTCTTTGCCAACATCAAGGGCTTCAAGGAAGGCGTCAAGGAGATGGAGGGCCTCAAGGTCGTCGACGACCACACCTTTACCATCGCCCTGAACAGCCCTGAGCAGGACTTCCCGGCGCAGCTGGGTTACTCCGCGTTCTACCCGCTGCACGAGTCCGCCCTGGAGGACATGGACGCCTTCGGCCAGAACCCGATTGGTAACGGTCCGTACAAGCTGACCGAGTGGAACCACAACCAGGACGCCACCGTCGTCCCGAATGAGGAGTACAAGGGCGGCCAGACCCCGCAGAATGACGGCATCAAGTTCGTCTTCTACGCAGGTCAGGACGCGGCCTACGCCGACCTGCTGGCAGGCAACCTGGACGTCCTCGACGCCGTCCCGGACTCCGCTTTCGATGTCTACGAGGCCGACCTCGGCGACCGTGCCGTGAACCAGCCGACCGCCATCTTCCAGTCCTTCACCTTGGGCGAGAACCTCGAGCACTACTCCGGCGAGGAAGGCGTGCTGCGTCGCCAAGCCATCTCCTACGCCATCAACCGCGAGGAGATCACGGACACCATCTTCAAGGGCACCCGTACCCCGGCCAAGGACTTCACCTCCCCGGTTATGCCGGGCTACTCCGAGGACATCAAGGGCAACGAGGTCCTGAAGTATGACCCGGAGAAGGCCAAGAAGCTGTGGGCCGAGGCTGACAAGATCAACAAATGGGATAACCCGACCCTGGAGATTGCCTACAACTCCGACGGCGGCCACAAGAGCTGGGTGGATGCAACCACCAACTCCATCAAGAACACCCTCGGCATCGAGGCAGTCGGCGCCCCGTACCCGGACTTCAAGTCCCTGCGCGATGAGGTGACCAACCGCACCATCAAGTCAGCCTTCCGCACCGGCTGGCAGGCAGACTACCCGAGCCAGGCCAACTTCCTTACCCCGCTGTACAAGACCGACGGCTCTTCTAACGACGGCGACTACAGCAACCCGGAGTTTGACAAGCTTCTCGACGAAGCCCTGACCTCCTCCTCCGAGGAAGAGGCCAACAAGAAGTACACCGAGGCCCAGGAAGTCCTGTTCAAGGATCTGCCGGCCATCCCGCTGTGGTACTCCAACGCCACCGGCGGCTACTCCGAGAACGTCGACAACGTCGTGTTCTCCTGGAAGTCCCAGCCGGTGTACTACAACATCACCAAGAAGTAACGCCACTTCCGCTACTTCCCACGACCCCCGCAGCCACCGTGGAGCGGGGGTCGCCCCACGTTTTCACTCATAAGTGTGATTCGAAACGCGCTATAGATTTCTCGCAGACTTGGATCACACACTAAAATTCTTATGAGCTACGTAGGCGCCTGCTAAGAAGGCGTCGACAAGCACCTGCCCACAACGAGTAAAGGACCACACTATGCTGCGCTATATCGGGCGCCGAGTGCTCCAGATGATCCCGGTGTTCTTCGGAGCCACCCTACTCATCTATGCGCTCGTCTTCTTGATGCCCGGCGACCCCGTCGAAGCCCTTGGCGGTGACCGCGGCCTTACCGAGGCTGCCCGCGCCCGCATCGAGGCGGAATACAACCTAGACAAGCCGTTCATCATTCAGTATCTGCTCTACATCAAGGGCATCTTCATGCTGGACTTCGGCACGACCTTCTCCGGCGTCCCCGTAACCCAAGTGATGGCCAACGCCTTCCCGGTCACGGTGAAGCTCACCGTCATGGCCATCATCTTTGAATCCGTCTTCGGCATCCTCTTCGGCGTCCTCGCCGGCATGCGCCGCGGTGGCTTCTTCGATTCCACCGTGTTGGTCATCTCCCTGCTCGTCATCGCAGTGCCGTCCTTCGTCATCGGCTTCGTCTTCCAGTACCTCGTGGGCATCAAGTGGGGTGTCCTGCCGGTCACCGTCGGAGCGAACGCCACCGTGAAGTCCCTCCTCATGCCGGCCATGGTGCTCGGCGCGCTCTCCCTGGCCTACGTCATTCGCCTGACCCGCCAGTCCGTGGCTGAGAACCTGCGCGCCGACTACGTGCGCACCGCTCGCGCGAAGGGCCTGTCCAACGGCGCGGTGACCCTCCGCCACGTGCTGCGCAACTCGCTGATTCCCGTGGCCACCTTCATCGGTGCTGATATCGGCGCGCTCATGACCGGCGCCATCGTGACCGAAGGCATCTTCGGTATCAACGGCGTCGGCGGCACGATGTACCAGGCCATCCTGCGCGGTGAGCCAACCACGATTGTCTCCTTCACCACGGTGCTGGTGATCATCTACATCATCGCCAACCTGCTCGTTGACCTCCTGTACGCCGTACTTGATCCGAGGATCCGCTATGCCTAATTTCGAGAAAAACACCCCCTACCCGGGCCAAGAGCACTTCGTCTCGGAAACCGATGAAACGGGCCTCGGCGCCGTCGACGCCGTCAAGGACGAGTCCGCCCCGTCCTCCCAGTGGGGCGAGGCCTGGCGCTACCTGCGCCGCCGCCCACTGTTCTGGATCGCGGCCGTGATGATCCTCGTGGCCATCCTCCTAGCCATCGCACCGGGTCTTTTCACGAGCACCGACCCGCGCCTGTGCGAGCTGTCCAAGTCCCTCGCCCCCGCCGAGCCGGGCCACCCCTTCGGCTTCAACCGCCAGGGCTGCGACATTTACGCCCGCGTGATCTACGGTGCGCGCGCGTCGGTTGCCGTCGGCGTCCTGACCACCATCCTCGTCGTGGTGCTGGGCTCCTTGATCGGCGCCATCGCCGGCTTCTTCGGCGGCTGGATTGACTCCGTCCTGTCCCGCATCACCGACATCTTCTTCGCCATCCCGCTGGTGCTCGCCGCCATCGTGGTCATGCAGATGTTCAAGGAGCACCGCACCATCGTCACGGTGGTCTTGGTGCTCGGACTCTTCGGCTGGGTCTCCATCGCCCGCATCACGCGCGGCGCGGTGGTCTCCATCAAGAACGAGGAGTTCGTCCAATCCGCCCGCTCCATCGGCGCGTCGAGCTGGCGCATCCTGTTCAGCCACATCCTGCCGAACGCGGCCGCGCCCATCATCTCCTATGCCACCGTGGCGCTGGGCACCTACATCGTCGCGGAGGCCACCTTGTCCTTCCTGGGCATTGGCTTGCCGTCGACGTTCGTGTCCTGGGGCGGCGATATCTCTGACGCGCAGGCTTCACTACGCGTTGCTCCGGCAGTCCTGTTCTACCCGGCGGGTGCTTTGGGCCTGACCGTGTTGAGCTTCATCATGATGGGTGACGTCGTCCGCGATGCACTCGATCCGAAGGCGAGGAAGCGCTAATGACTAACTCTCCACTTCTTGAAATGAAGGACGTCCACATTTCCTTCACCACCTCCACCGGTGTAGTTGAGGCAGTGCGCGGCGTCAACATGTCCATCTACCCGGGCCAGTCCGTGGCGATTGTGGGCGAGTCCGGCTCCGGTAAGTCCACCACGGCGATGTCTATCCTGGGCCTGCTGCCGGGCACCGGCAAGGTCACCGGCGGCCAAATCCTCTTCGAGGGCGAGGACATCACCCACTACGACAACAAGCAATTCGAGTCGCTGCGCGGTGACAAGATTGGCCTGGTCCCGCAGGATCCGATGTCCAACCTCAACCCGGTGTGGCGCATCGGCACCCAGGTCGAGGAATCCCTCAAGGCCAACCACGTGGTGGAGGGCTCCGAGCGCCACCAGCGCGTCGTGGAGCTTCTAGAGGAAGCCGGGCTTCCCGACGCCGAACGCCGCGCCAAGCAGTACCCCCACGAGTTCTCCGGCGGTATGCGCCAGCGCGCGCTCATCGCGATCGGTCTGGCTGCACGCCCGAAGCTGCTGATTGCCGACGAGCCCACCTCCGCCCTCGACGTGACGGTGCAAAAGACCATCTTGGATCACCTGGAGCACCTTACCGAGGAGCTGGGTAACGCGGTGCTTTTCATTACCCACGACCTTGGCCTGGCCGCCGAGCGCGCGGAGCACCTCGTCGTCATGCACCGCGGCCGCATCGTGGAATCGGGCCCCTCGCGTGAGATCCTGCGCTCCCCGCAGCACCCGTACACGCGCCGGCTTGTCGACGCCGCCCCCTCCCTCGCTTCCTCCCGCATCCGCGCGGCCAAGGAAGCCGGCGTCGAAGCCAAGGAACTCAAGTCGGGCGAGGCCATCGGCTCCACCGCTGCAGATTCATCTTCCGCGGCTCAGGCCCCGGTCATCTCGGTCCGCAACCTCACCAAGGAATTCGATATCCGTGGCCAGCGCGGCGGAAAGAAGCTATTGAAGGCCGTCGACGATGTCTCCTTCGATATCCGCCGCGGCACCACCCTGGCGTTGGTGGGCGAGTCCGGCTCCGGCAAGTCCACGGTGGCCAACATGGTGCTGGGCCTTTTGGAGCCGACCTCCGGCACCATCGAGTTCGAAGGCCGCGATACCTCGACGCTGTCGAAGAAGGAGCTGTTTAAACTCCGCCGCAAGATGCAGGTGGTTTTCCAGAACCCCTACGGTTCGCTGGACCCGATGTACTCGATTTACAAGTGCATCGAGGAACCTATGGCCCTGCACAAGGTGGGCTCGCGCAAGGAGCGTGAGGCCCGCGTTGCCGAGCTTCTCGACATGGTCTCCATGCCCCGTTCCGCCATGCGCCGCTACCCCAACGAGCTCTCCGGCGGCCAGCGCCAGCGTATCGCTATTGCCCGTGCGCTGGCGCTGCGCCCGGAGGTCATCGTCCTCGATGAGGCTGTCTCCGCCCTGGACGTGTTGGTGCAGAACCAGATCATCCAGCTGCTCGCGGAGCTGCAATCGGAGCTCAGCCTGTCCTACCTCTTCATTACCCACGACCTCGCGGTGGTCCGCCAGACTGCCGACGACGTCGTGGTCATGAAGAAGGGCCAGGCCGTCGAGCAGGGCACCGCCGACGACATCTTCGACAACGCCCAGCAGGAATACACCCGCAACCTCATCAACTCGGTTCCGGGCATGCACCTGGAAATCGGCACCGGCCACTAACCTACAACGCCGCCTAACCCGTCAGCCTTCATCCGGCTGGCGGGTTTCGCCTTTAAGGGGGGCTCGCTCTTTAAGGGCTAAGCGTCCCGTTGCTCCTACTGCGTCTGACGGCAGTCGAATCGCGACCAGGATCCCCGATTTCCCCGCGCACCATGCTGCGGTTTGCAGGGATCACCGATGTGCCCGTCAACCATCTTTGGGTTGGCGGGATCGGTAGTTGGCGTTGTCCTCTCTGTGTTTAGTGGCTGTGGGTGTTAGCTGCTGTCGGGTGGTTCCTCTGGTGGTTGTCCTGCTTGTTCGGCGGCGAGTCTGGCTACTGCTTCTTGGTATTCGGGCATTGCGGTGATTGGTGTGCCCCAGGGTGGGATGAAGCTGACCCCGGTGTTAAGCCGGTACATGTAGCCGCGCCCGGTAGGCCTTTGTGGGTCATCATCATTGATCCCGTTGTGGTAGGCGCACAAGAACGTCAGGTTCTTGATGTTGGTGTAGCCTCCTGCCTGCCAGGGGATGAGGTGATGGACTTGGCAGTAATCAGCGGGCTTATTGCAGCCTGGTCTAGAACACGTGTGGAATTCAGCATGCAGGGTAAGGCGTTGTTTGAAGTTTGCCCCTCGTGATAGCCGCCAGGTGTCGATGGGTCCTTCAATGGGGTGCACGATGGTGGCATACCCTATTTCGGCGAATTTGTGGGTGAGGAATTCTGCCCCGGTCATGCGCCCGCCGTTAGTGAGGTTGAGTTCGATGTCGTCCCCGTCACCGTTGATGATCTGGTCGAGCTCGTTCAGGGTGACGATGACTTGGGTGCGCACCGCTGGTTTAGAGCCGGTGCCCTCTTTGAAGAAGATGTCGTTGGCGGCTTGAAGCAGGTCGGTGGTGTTGGTGGACTCTAAGACGCCGCGCATGTTGGCGATCGTGGTGGCGTCGTCAGTGATGGAGAGAGTGTTGGGGCCTTGTTCCCGGTAGGTGATGCGCACGCCTGGTTTGGCTATGCGTTTAGAGCGGAGTTCTTTCAGTCGTGTGGTAGCAACGGTGGGGATGCGGTGTGCGGGTGTTCCTGCGAGTTTGATTCTGAGGTTCCAGGCGTCGAGGGTTTTCTTGACTTTTGCGGTGTAGGACTCGATGAGTGTGAGGGTGCCGAGGCTGTGGCGTTGTTGAAGGGCTGCGGTACGGGCTTTGCGTTGTTTGCCGCTAAAGCGGGTGGGCCCGAAATACACCTGGTTAAGGCGTGCTAGTTCGGCAGCATCGGAAGCAGAGGCGCCGAGCGCGCGGAGCTCATCGGGTGAGCCAGGTATATGTTCCACCAGCGCAATCCCCGAGTTGCGTAGGCGGATGTAGGTTTCAATATCCCCCATGAGCACAGAGACTAAAACAGCACCGTGGGCCCCGCAACCGGAAGAAGAAACTACCTGGTCTTAGCCGACGCAGGAGCCGGTTGGGGTGGCGTCGACAAGCTGCGTGACATCACCCACGTGGCCGCCCACCTCGTCCGCGGTAAGCGCATAGCCCGTATCGGAATCCTCCACGGAGGCACCAAACACAACGCCCAGCACCTGACCCGCCGGGTTGATCATCGGACCGCCGGAATTGCCCTGCCGGATGCTACCGCGCACCGTGTAGGCATCGCGCTCCACGCGGCCCGTGGAGTAGATATCCGGCCCAGCGATGGTGAGGCGGTCGCGCACGCGCGCCGGCTCCGCAGTGAATGGACCCGACTGCGGGAAGCCCAAGACGATGGCATCGTCCCCAGTCGCGGCTGCTTGCTCCGCCCACGGCAAAGGTTCCAATCCCAGACCCGGGCTATGCAGCACAGCAATATCCACGTCCGGGTTGTAATACACCACGTCCGCTTCCTTGAGGCCAAGGACCGTATCGAGGCGAACCTTATCCGTGCCCGCCACCACGTGGGCGTTCGTGATGACGTAGTCCGGCTTCGTCACAAAGCCCGAGCCCATGAGGCGGCGCGAGCATGCCTCAGCATCACCCAGCACGTGAATGACGGAAGGCCGCACGCGTTCTGCGAGTTTGGGATCCCCAATGTTTACCGCCGGCGCATCCACCTCGACATCGGCGCCAGATCGCTGCCAAGGCGATACTAACGGCGGCAGCCCGGACTCGTTGAGGAGCGCAGCCAAGCCATTCGGCAGCGCCGCCAGGCGCGAGGGCGCCACCGCATTCAGCGAGCTCAGCACACGCGATTCTCGCAGCGCCTGCCCCGGCTGGCCGCCCAGGTTGGAGGCCAAGGGCAAGGACACCAGCCAAATCACCACGATGGCCGCCGCGGCTTGGAAGACCGCGCCAATCGACGAATCCACGCGCTGCCCCGAGCGGGTTCGCATGCGGTCTCGCAGCGCCATGCCAAGCGACGTCCCCACCAGCTGCCCCAGCCCCACCAACAAAATGAGCACACCGACAGCCAGCAAAAAGCGCACGGCCGCCTGGTCCGTCAGCCCCATCACCAGCGGGGCAACCACGGTTCCTAAAACCAACCCCGCAATGATTCCCACCGCTGCGAGGACCGCCGCTAAAGCGCCCTGCCGCCAGCCCACGCGCACAGCGAGGAGCACGGCAATCACGATCAGGATGTCAACAGCTAGGGACACAGGGGGAATACTTTCTTAAGGGCTAAAAAGGAGCAGAACTAGCCTATCTTCTCATTATTCAAAGAGCGATTGAGTGAGTCACGCAGATCATGAACCATATTCTTATCCCATTCCACGCTCCAGCCCGCATGGTCCATCAGCCCGGAGAGCACTCCCGCGGTAAAACCCCACACCACGTATCCCCGTGCCCGGAAGGCCGGCCCCTTCCAGCGGCTTAAGCCCACCATCATGCGGTTGGCCGGATCCGCCAGCTCCCGCAGCGAGACGGTGAAGACATCGTCGGTCTCCGCCGGGCTCGCCGGCCACACGGTGCCCGGTTCATGCCAATACGCCAGGACCGGGCTCACGGTGTTGCCGGTAGCCCGGATGTCCAGTTTGCCCCACTGCTCAAGAGGGGTGACCGTGGAGCGGTCGAGGCCGGTTTCTTCCTCGGCTTCGCGCAGGGCGACGTCGACAAGCGAGGCGTCCCCCTCCTCCCTACGCCCGCCGGGAAAGGCAATCTGGCCGGAGTGCGAGCGCATCGACGGCGAGCGGTGCGTGAGCAGCACCTCACCATCCTCAAAACTCTCGCCCTTCAAGAGCACCAATACTGCCGATTCACGCCGGCGCTTGGCGGCCGGGACATGCCGAATGAGGCGTTCTTGGACCTTGTCTGTATCAACCCCGAGCGCCGGGCGCAGCCACTCCGGGGCATGAGCAGGAAAAAGGCGGCTCACTTGAGCACCTCCTCGACGGCCTCCTCCAAATCTTCTGCGGAGTCGAACGGCTTCACAAACTTCTCCTCCACCGTGCCATCGCGCACCACCAGGGTGATGGGGATAACGCCCGGCAACCCGAGCTCACCTGCGAAGGCGCCGTCATCGTCTTGGTAGCTGGGGATATCAACCTGCAGGTCGCTGAGAAGAGCGGCCCCGTTGGCAGCGTTCGCGTCCGCATGCACGCCGACGACATTCCACGTCGGGTGCGCTCGCGCAAGGTCTTCGAAGAAGGGCAGCTCCGCGCGGCACGGTTCGCACCACCACGCCCACACAGTGACGATCTGGACGTTCTTGGCCGCCGCAGTGCCGGCCGCACCCAAGCACGGAAGGTCCACACCCGCAAGCGGTCCCTCGGGGCATTTGGGGCGCTTGGCCACCTCTTGCTCCTGTGCCTCGGGGAGGGCGACCTCCGGCTCATCATTCTCAAGCAGGTTCACCACGCCGACGAATGCGAGCGCCGCCAGCGCGACAATGGCAGCGATGCTCGCCTTCACGTATCCGGGCCACCGAGAATATTGGCTCATTGCTCCACCTTAACCCCGCGACGGGCACCATGGGGCGAGGACGCAGGCCGCGCACCGTGGCTTTCGCGCGGTGCACACGCGCCGTCCATGGAGGATGAGGCGGTGCGAAAACACCGTTTGCTCCTCTTCGGGCACGCGCTTGGCGACGTCTCTCTCAATCGCCCTCGGAGTCTTCGCCTCGGTCAACCCAAGACGCTGGCTCAGGCGCGTGACGTGGGTATCCACCGTGATCCCCGGCAGGCCGAAGGCATTGCCGCGCACCACCAGCGCGGTCTTGCGCCCGACGCCGGGCAGGGAGGTGAGCTCGTCGATGCCGCGGGGCACCTGCCCATCGAAGTCCGCGACGAGCTTTTCTCCGATGCCTAACAGGTGGCCGGCCTTCGTGCGCTGGAATCCGAGCGGGCGGAGGATGCGCTCGAGGTCAGCACGGTCCGCGGCCGCGTAATCCGGTGCGGAAGGATACCGAGCAAAAAGCTCCGGGGTGACCTGGTTGACGCGGGCATCCGTGCACTGCGCCGAGAGCACCGTAGCAATAAGTAGCTCGAGCGGCGTGGTGAAATCTAGCTCGCAATCGGCGTCGGGATATTCATCCGCCAAGGCGGTACGAATATGAACGATGCGAGCGGCCTCGTCAGCGTCATCGTGGTGCACGGGAAGGTCAGGGGACATAAAAGAGATCTTAGTGACGGCGGCTAGAATGAGAAGCATGATTTCGCTCGTCATCTTTGTGCCGCTGTGCCTCGCGCTGTTTGCCATCCTCATGGAGAAACTTGAGGCGACGGCCTTCGAAAACTAAATAGACCATTCAAGGCGTGTGATTATTTTTCACGTTGGTGGAAATAGTGACTAATTACACTGTATGATATTGTGCAGTGCCTCGTGGCGCACTGGAGACTAGGTGCGTCAAATCAAACCAAACCAGCTTGTGTCCCAGTGTTTTCCGGGCTGCGCAGGCTTTAAGGAGTAACAGTGGAAGGCGTACAGGACATTCTCTCCCGCGCTGGCATTTTCCAGGGCGTCGATCCGGTAGCAGTACAGAACCTTATTGAGCAGATGGAAACCGTCCGTTTCCCGCGCGGCACCACCATTTTCGAGGAAGGTGAGCCGGGAGACCGCCTCTACATCATCACCTCGGGCAAGATTAAGCTCGCCCGCCACGCCCCGGATGGCCGCGAGAACCTCCTGACCGTGATGGGCCCGTCCGATATGTTCGGCGAGCTCTCCATCTTCGATCCGGGCCCGCGCACCTCTTCCGCTGTCTGCGTCACTGAGGTCACCGCAGCCACGATGAACTCTGAGATGCTCAAGCAGTGGGTAGCCGATCATCCGGCAATTGCTCAGCAGCTTCTGCGCGTGCTGGCCCGCCGTCTGCGCCGCACGAACGCCAACCTGGCGGACCTCATCTTCACCGACGTGCCAGGCCGCGTGGCCAAGACCCTGCTGCAGCTGGCTAACCGCTTCGGTGTGCAGGAGGGCGGCGCGCTGCGCGTGAACCACGACCTCACCCAGGAAGAGATCGCCCAGCTCGTTGGCGCTTCCCGTGAGACCGTGAACAAGGCTCTGGCCACCTTCGCTCACCGCGGCTGGATCCGCTTGGAGGGCAAGTCGGTGCTCATCGTCGATACCGAGCACTTGGCCCGCCGCGCACGCTAGGTCTTAAAGGCCGAGCCCGCCTATGCGGCCCTCGGCCTTCGACTTGTCCTAACGCAAAATCCCCCGAGAATTTCTCGGGGGATTTTCCTATGTAGTGCTTTAGTTCTGAGCCGCGAGGTACTTCAGCGCGGTGCGCGTCGACTGCTCAGCTGCGTGACGCAGGACCGGATCGACATCGTCATACATCTCATCAACGAGAGTCTTGACGTCGACGTCCTCACCCAAGCGCCCACGGACCTCCTTGATCTGGTCCAGGCGGTGGTGGCGACGGTCAATGTACTTGCGGGCAACCGCGGAGGTGTCCTCCAAGTCCGGGCCGTGGCCCGGGAAGAGCGCCACGTCCTTGCCGCGTTCTTCCAGAAGATCCAGGGTCTTCAGGTAATCAGCCAAGTCGCCATCCGTCTCAGACAGCAGCACGGTGTGGCGGCCTGCGATGGTGTCACCGGTCAGGATGCCCTCCAGGGTGGAGTTCTTCGCTTCCGCGGACCACACAAAGAAGCAGGTGGAATCTGCGGTGTGACCCGGGGTGTGAACGACCTCAAGCTGCGGGGTGATGCCGTCGACGGTGATCACTTCTCCGTCGACAAGCGCGTCGCCCCCATTGCAGTAATTCGGATCGAAAGAGCGAATGGGAGCGCCGGTGAGCTGACGCAGGCGCTGGGCGCCTGATGCGTGATCATCGTGGCGGTGGGTAAGAAGGATCAGCGCAACCTCGCCCGCCTTCGCGGTCACGACGTTGAGATGACCTTCATCCTCCGGGCCCGGATCAACCACAATGGCGCGGGAATCTTCTCCAGCGCGGATGATCCACGTATTGGTGCCCTCCAAAGCGGTGTAACTGGGATTATCGCACAGCACGACACCGACGGACTGGCTCACGGGACGCAGTTGGCTATATGCAGGATGCTCCATGGTTCTAACCCTATCCGATTACTCAGCGATTTCTACGATGACTTCGATCTCAACGGGGGAATCTTTCGGTAGGACCGCTACCCCCACCGCAGAACGCGCGTGGATTCCGGCATCTCCGAAGACCTCACCCAAGAAGTCGGAAGCACCATTGATGACCGCAGCTTGCTCAGTAAAGGAGGGGTCCGAAGCCACGAATCCAACCACCTTCACCACGCGGGTTACGTGATCAAGACCTACGAGACCATCGATTGCAGCCAAAGCGTTCAGCACGGCCACACGTGCCAATTCTTGCGCCTTTTCTAGGCTCACCTCTGCGCCGACCTTGCCGGAAGCCGGCAATTCACCGCCCACGACGGGCAGCTGGCCAGAGGTCCACACCTGGTTTCCCACGCGGGTAGCTGGGATATAGGACGCGAGGGGGACAGCGACAGAAGGCAGCTCGACGCCGAGCTCTTCAAGGCGGGCAAGCGCACCCATTAGGACTCCTCCACAGGACGCTTGAAATAGGCGACAACATTCTCCGGGTTCATACCCGGGGTGATGGTGACGAGCTCCCAGCCGTCCTCACCCCAGGAATCGAGGATTTGTTTCGTCGCGTGCGTAAGAACCGGCGCGGTGGCATATTCCCATTTAGTCATGGGCTCAATGCTACTAAATACCGATGAGTTCGCCACCCTCAGCGAGGTAATGGGCCCAGCTCGTGATGTGCGGGTTCTTGCGCAGAAGGGCGCGGCGCTGACGCTCCGTGAGGCCGCCCCACACGCCGAACTCCACGCGATTATCAAGCGCATCCGCGCGGCACTCATTGAGCACCGGGCAATGGCGGCAGATTACTGCAGCTTTACGCTGCTCAGCTCCTCGTACAAAGAGTGCATCAGGATCACCGTTGCGGCACTTAGCTTGGGTAACCCACTCACCACGCTCTGTGGTTAACGAGGCATTCTTTACCATTGCGGACCGTCCTGCACCTTTGACACTGACTGCCATGGCTAGGTAACTCCTTCCAAGCTCACCCCCGTCGAGCTCAAAGATCATGAATAACCCTCTACCCGACGGAATATTATGTACCCTTGGTAAGTCTATTCACAGACCGGTATACCTGTCTAACAGGTCACACTTTAGGGGGGTCTCCCGGATATCCTCCTAAACCACTAGTGTGTGGAGGGTGACTGTGATCAAATCCCTGGGAAAGCTCGTCCTGTCCACAGCACTGGTCGGCATCCTCATCGCGCTGGCCATCGCCCCCGTCGCTGGCGTCAGCGGTGTCGCCGTGGCCAGGACCAATGAGACGATGCAATCAGACGTCCAGGATCTCACCAACGGTGATACCCCCGGCGTGAGCACCATCTTGGATGCCAAGGGCAACCCCCTTGCGTATATCTATGAGCAGCGCCGCCATCCAGTGAAACCGGATGAGATCTCGGACGCCATGAAGAAGGCAGTGGTGGCTATCGAGGACCGCCGTTTCTATGAGCACGAGGGCGTCGACTTGCAGGGCAATGTCCGTGCGTTGTGGACCAACCTGGTTGCGGGCGGTGTCTCCCAGGGCGCATCCACGCTTGACCAGCAGTACGTAAAGAACTACCTCCTTTTGGTCAACGCGACTACCGACGAAGAACGTCAGGCCGCGACCGAACAATCCGTGGCCCGTAAGCTGCGCGAAATGCGCATGGCTACGGACATCGATGCCCGGCTCTCCAAGGATGAGATCCTCACCAACTATCTCAACCTCGTCCCCTTTGGAAACCACTCCTTCGGCGTTGAGGCCGCTAGCCGCACCTACTTCGGAACCGATGCCGCGCACCTCACCGTGCCGCAGGCTGCGATGCTCGCCGGCATGGTGCAATCCTCGGAATACCTCAACCCCTATACCAACGAAGAAGGCGTAACTGAGCGCCGCAACGTGGTACTCCAAGCCATGGTTGATAACGGCTCCCTTTCCCAGGAGGACGCCGACGCCTTTTCCCAGCAGCCACTCGGCGTGTTGGACAGCCCTGCAACCCTGGCTAACGGCTGCATCGGCGCGGGCGATCGCGGCTTCTTCTGCGACTATGTGCTGGAATACCTCAACGAAAAAGGCATCGACCGCGAGCACCTTGCGCGTGGCGGTCTGACCGTTAAGACCACGCTTGACCCCGACGTCCAAGACCAAGCGCTCAACGCAGTGCGAAGCAACACCGCCCCGGATGCGGCGGGCGTGGCGGAGGTCATGAACGTTATCAAGCCGGGCACCGATTCCCGCAAGGTCCTAGCCATGGTGTCGTCGCGCACCTATGGGCTCGACCTGAACAACAATGAAACCCTTCTGCCCCAGCCCAATTCTTTGGTGGGCAACGGCGCAGGCTCCGTGTTCAAACTCTTTACCGCCGCGGCCGCCCTGGAGGCGGGCTACGGCATCAAGGACAAGCTGGCCGTGCCCAATCGCTACGAAGCGGAAGGCCTGGGATACGGCGGCGCAGCTAACTGCCCGCCCAACAAGTACTGCGTGGAAAACTCCGGCAGCTACGCCTCCACGATGACCATGCAGGACACGCTGGCCTACTCCCCCAACACCCCCTTCATCC
This sequence comes from Corynebacterium hesseae, assembly GCF_037850265.1. NCBI lineage: Bacteria > Bacillati > Actinomycetota > Actinomycetes > Mycobacteriales > Corynebacteriaceae > Corynebacterium > Corynebacterium hesseae. The sequence goes on along the minus strand of NZ_CP137211.1, from coordinate 202,383 downwards.
AACTCACCGAGCAACTTGGCGTCGAGCGCCTGGTCGACATCGCCGTCAAGCTCGGCCTGCGTTCTTATGAAGAACCCGGCAGCTACGACGGCGAGTCCTCCATCGCCGACCACATTAAAGACTCCAACCTCGGCTCCTTCACGCTCGGCCCGACAGCAGTGAATGCACTGGAGCTGTCTAACGTGGGCGCGACGGTGGCGTCGCAAGGCATGTGGTGCGAGCCCAACCCCATCGAGGAAGTCACGGACTCCCACGGCAACGAGGTCTACCTCAAACACACGCCGTGCGAACGCGCAGTGGACAAGGAAGTGGCAAAGGCGCTGGAAAACAACATGACCGCCGATACCGAAAAGGGAACCGCCTCCGACTCGGCACGCGCTGCCGGCTTCAGCGGCCAGGCCGCCGCCAAGACCGGTACCACCGAGTCCAACCAGTCCTCGGCTTTCCTTGGATTCAACTCGGCAGTCGCTGCCGCACCGTACATCTACAACGACGGGACCACCACGAGCCCGCTGTGCACCGGCCCGGTACGCCAGTGCCCCAGCGGCAACCTCTTCGGCGGCAAGGAGCCGGCGGCAACCTTCTACACCATGGCCGCGCGCGTCCCCGAAGCACAGAAAGGCACGGTGCCCGATTACGACCGGGCCTACGACTCCGGCAAGGTTTCGCCGCTTATCGACGGCGTGAAGGGCAAGTCCGAAAGCCAAGCCCGTTCCGCGCTGGAGAAAGCCGGATACAAGGTCAGGACCACCGAGGTCCCCGCGCCCGGCGTGGGCTACGGCAAGGTAGTTCGCGTCATCACCGGTCCATCCGGCGCGAAGAAGGGCGCGGAGGTCACGCTCCAGCTTTCCGACGGCTCCGCGAGCGACTCCTCCGATTCTGCGAGCACGAGCCCAGTAGCCTGGGACTCCAACTCGGGCTCCCCGTCCGCACCGAGCGGCGGCGAGCCGGGAGGCGGCCAGTCCGACCCACTATTCACTCAAGAAGACGTTGACCGCTTCACGAATGATGTGCGGAGCTTCTTCGGGCTCTAGCGCATTAGTTCAGGGCGGCCTTCACGGCCGTGGACAGGCGCTTGCCGTCCGCGCGTCCGGCAGCCTTGGCGGTGGCCACCTTCATGACGTTACCCATCTGCTTGATGGTCGCCGGCTCACCGGAGTCCTTCTCAACCTCGGCGATGGATTCTTTAACAAGGGCGTTCAGGGAGTCGTCGTCAAGCTGCTCCGGCTGGTAGGCCTCGAAGAAGGGGACGTCGACAAGCTCCGCCTCCGCCAACTCCGGGCGGCCATTCTCCGCGTAAACCTCTGCGGACTCGCGGCGCTTTTTAATCTCACGGGCGATGACCTTGAGGATGTCCTCATCGGTGATCTCGTGGCGAGAACCGGAAGTTTCCTCCGCCTGGATGGCAGACAGCAGAGAACGGATGGCGCTCGTACGGGCCTTGTCCTTGGACTTCATCGAGGTCTTAAGGTCAGCGCGGATAGTTTCTTTCAACTCACTCATGCCCTTCAATCTACGCCAGCCGGCCAGGTAGTGTGGTGAGGGTGAAGAGTTTCCCTGTCCTTGGCGGACTCGCCGCCGCCGGCCTGGGCACCGCCGCATGGGCGCACTCAGAGCTCACCAAGTTCGAGCTCAAGGAGTACACCCTGCCGCTGCTGGAGCCCGGCACGCTGCGCGAGGAGTCCGAGTTCCGCATCCTGCACGTGTCCGACCTCCACATGATTCCGGGCCAGCGCGCCAAAATCGAGTGGGTCTCAGGCCTCGACGCCCTCGACCCGCACCTGGTGATCAATACCGGTGACAATCTTTCCGACGAGCGCGGTGTCCCCGAGGTCCTCCGCGCGCTTGGCCCGCTGCTGAGCCGCCCAGGGATGTTCTGCTTTGGCACCAATGATTACTGGGCGCCGCGCATCCCGAATCCCTTCAACTACCTGATTGGGAAGAAGAACGAGCCCTCTTATGTGAACCTGCCGTGGAAGGGCATGCGCGCGGCCTTCCTTGAGCACGGCTGGCACGATGCCAACCAGGCTCGCGTGGAATTCAAGGTGGGCGATGTTCGCCTGGCTGCCGCCGGTGTGGACGACCCACACCATGATCTGGATGACTACTCGGAAATCGCCGGCGCCCCGAACGAGGATGCCGACCTTTCCTTGGCGCTCCTGCACTCCCCGGAACCCCGCGTCTTGGAGAAGTTCGCCGCTGACGGCTACCAGCTGTCCTTGTCGGGGCACACGCACGGCGGCCAGTTGTGCCTGCCGTTTAAGGTGTTGGGCTCGCGCTCCATCGTGACTAACTGCGGCATCGACCGCGTCCGCGCCCAGGGCCTGCACCTGTTCGGAGAGATGTACATGCATGTCTCCAACGGGTTGGGCACCTCGAAGTTCGTTCCCTTCCGGGTGTTCTGCCGCCCGTCGGCCACGCTTCTGCGTATCACTGAGAAGGCCGCCTAGGGATACCCCCTCCACGCTGCCGTTTTGTCCTTTCAGACCGGGGTGAGTTACAGTATTCCGGTACCGCTTAGAGCGAGACACCGGGATATGGCGCAGCTTGGTAGCGCGCTTCGTTCGGGACGAAGAGGTCGCAGGTTCAAATCCTGTTATCCCGACCATTAAACCCGCAGGAAACTGCGGGTTCTTTTTCGTTTTCCGCCTGCCCTAGAAGCTGGAAGAACCACCCGAACCGGAAAAGCCCGAGCTAAACCCGCTGTTGACGCCGCCGCTGGAGGAGGAGCTGCTATTGGCGGCGGTGGCGTCGCTGTCCCAGGTGCTCACAACGTAGAAGGGCACGTAGCCGTGGTAGCCGGAACCGGCGAAGAAGTTGGAATCATAGATGCGCGTGCGCTCTGGGCGCTCGTCGGCCTCGTTGCGCTTCTGCAGCTGCGCCTGCAGGTGCTCAGAGAGTAGCGCGGTGCGGTCCAAGAGCTCCAAGTAGCGTTCCATGAACTGCGGGTGATTGGGCTCGTTGGAGAGTGCAACGGCGGCACCTTCCAGCTCCTTGGCGTGACGCTCAAGCGCCGAGTCGATATCCGCCGCCAAGTAGCCTGCCTGGGCCAGGTCTTTACCCAACTCGTAGAGCTCGAAGCGGCGGGCATCGGCATCAGCGTCTTCGATGCGGCGCAGCTTTTCAATGTTGACTTCGGCGGTTTCCACGCGCTCACACAGCTCGCGCGCGTGGGCGATGGGCTCGGCATACGAGCGGAACTGTTCATCCGGCGCATCGGCCGGAATCGACATAAGGGATCCCACCTGGGCATCGATGGCGAGGAAGTCATCGCGAAGGCCCTCCCAGTCCTCACGCAAACGCTCATCCACCAGACCCGATTGCAGCGAGTGCGCCCGGATATCGATCTCCCTCAGACGCTGCGCCACATCGGTATAGGTCTGCGAGACATAGTCCCAGTTCTCGCGCGCCTGCTGCGCCTTCTTCTGCCGGCTGCGACGAGTACCGCCGACGATGCCTGCGCCCGCGCCACCGACGCCCAGGCCCGCCGCCCCGAGGCCAATGGCCGCTCCAATGCGCCCATCTTTCGCGCTCTCGTACTGGGCATCCGCAGCACGGTCCACATCGATCGCTGCCGCCGCGCCAGCAAAAAGCCCAGCAGGAATGTTGTCATCCCGCACGCCCGGCTTAATGGCTTCGATGGACTGCTCCAAATGGCTGTCACCTTTGCGCAGCTTCATCGGCCCGGACACGTCCTCACCCGCAAAGACGAAGGCCTGGCGCGGGTCGAGTCCCACGCCGACGAAGACCTGACCATCGGCGAACTTATCCTTTCCGATGAGCTCCGGGTGATTATCGCGCAGGTACTCCTCCACGGAGTCGTTAACGTTTTCTTTGTTCTTGGCAAAGACCATGTAATGCAGCCCCTGGACCACGTCTGGGGCGGCGATCCGGGAGACATCGCTAAGCATGCGCTCTTCTTCCTCCTGGGTGAGCACATCGTCCGGGTCCATGATGTCAGCCTGCACCTCACGCTGTGCGGGCTGGATGACATAGTCGGAGCGCTCGGGCTCATCGAAGGCCGCCAGGCTCGCACCCGCGCCGATTCCCCCGAGCAACAGACCACCCACCATCGCCGCACCGATGATGGCGCCAACGGAGGTTATTTTGGGTCCGCGGCTGGCAGCAAAAGGTTTGATATCGCGGGAGTCGGTCACGGTGATTCTCCAATTCCTGGGCAGTCGGTGCCGCCAACTTTACCCCCACAATTGGAAACGACGCGGTGCCCCTACAGCAGCCGCGTCGCCCCTATTCCCTATCACTCACAACGGATTGGAGAAACCGTTTGCCTACCCCCTAAGTAGGCTTTGTGAGCGACTTTCACTCTAGCACTCTTTCCATTCACAGCGGTAGCAAAATCTGGAAAACCGAGTAACATATCGTGGTACTTCTGCGATGTGTCGGACGCAGGGCCGTGAGCTAGGCTTTTTCCTTTTCGGCCCGCCCTGCAGGTGCCCCCACGAGCACGAAGGCCGCAATGGTGATTACCCCCAAAATGGCCAGAGCAGTCCACAACTGTGGGGACTGCCCGCCATTACCTGCCACGGTGATGGCGGAGGTGGCCCACTGCATGGGGAAGAGGTGCACGAGCGCGCTCATCGCAGCGTTGAGATCGGTGCCGGTCGACGCCGCCTTCCACGCCCAGCCCACGATGCCAACCTGCGCCACGGCGAGCACGCTGCCCAGGACCCAGCCGCCCGCGCCAAGGCCGCGCGCAAGCGCGTACGCAATGCTTGCCGACGCCACCCCGGCCCCCGCCGCCGCGAGCCCCGCCCAGGCCACCGCGGCTGCGGTCACGCCAGTAGCCAGGAGGGCCACGAGCAAGCCCACGACGACACCAATCAGCACCGCCCCGCCGAGAAGCGTGAGGATGCGGCGCTCCACGCGCGTCAACAGCGCGCCGATAACACCGCCGCCAAGAGCAGCGATGGCTGCTAGCAACATAGCGACAATGGGGCTCAGCAGCTGGGCGGGCTCGCTGCCGCCCTCGGCGGGCCCGGCGACGGTCGGCATCGCACGCTGCGCGCCCTGCACCTTGGTCCGGTTCTGCTTGGCCATGCCATCGACCTTCTCCGCACCGGCAACAAGCTTGTCCACACCCTTCAAGGCCTCATCGACCTTCGCGTTGAGCTCACCGATACCGGCATTGAGTTGCTTCGCGCCCTCGGTGGCTTGGTAGACGCCATCGTGATAGGCATAACCACTGACGGCCAGCTGATTAGAAAGGTCGCGCGAGCCATCCTTGAGTTGCGTCAATTGATCCTGAACGGATTGGTCGAATTGGAAGTTCTCCACCTGGCCGCGCAGATCACCAAGCTGCGAGCGGATGTTCTTCGCCTCCGCCGAGTTGTTTCCTTCTAGGTCCTTTAAGGTGCCGTCGATTGCCTGCAGGAGCTGTCCGCGAACCACGCCGAGGCCCACGACTTGGTCGACGGCCCCGCCGACGCCGTCGGCCAGCTCGGTGGCACCGTTGCCCAGCTGGGCGGTGCCGGACTGCAGCTGCACGAGCCCGTCATAAAGCTCCTGCGAGCCGCCGGCCAGCTGGTCTACTCCACCGCCGAGCTCATCAGCGCCATCCTGGAGCTCCCCTGTGCCGTCAGCGAGTTGCTTCGTGCCGTTGGCCAAAAAGCCGGCTTGGGCATTGGCTTCCGAGAGGGCACGGGAGACGTCGTAAAGCTCAGCCGGATCAATGGTGCCATCACTGGGAGCCCCGGCCTGTTCTTGCGACCAGGTTTCGGCTGGCTGCCACTTGGACACGGCGGCGACGACCGCACCGACAATGAGCGGCACGATGAGCACGAGGGTGAGTATAAGAGCGCGGGTGCCAACCTTCCGGTTAGCGTCAGCAGGGCTGGCTAGGCGTGAGGTCATGTAAAAGAAACTATCGTTCACGCTGGGCAAAAGCGGTCAGGCGCGCGGAAAAGCCCCGCCAGTACCGTGTTCTTCGGTCACTAGCGGGGCTACTGAGGTTACGTAATTAACGCGTATGCGTTAATTACTTCTTCTCCGCGAAGAGCTCGCGCACGCGCTTGCCCAGCTGCGGGGAGACGGCATCCCAGTAGGCGTAGACGCGCTCCTCGGTCTCCGGGGACACGCCAGCCATAGCGTTGGTGATGTTGTCTGCGAGGCGCTCCTTGGCGCCGTCGTCGTAGACGTTCTCGTACAGGTCAGTGGCCTGAACGGTGTCATTGTCCTCGGCGTGGCGGACGTAGGGCGCACGAACCAAGTCGATACCAGCCGGATCCGGGTTCACGTAAAGGTCCGGAGCGGTGGTGGTCTCCTGCTCCTTGAAGCGCAGGTTCTCATCGCCGTCCATGTAGCCGCCGCCCTTGGCGTGGCGGTTCGGCGAGTAGACCGGATCCTCCGGGGCGTTGAACAGGTACTGCATCGAGCCCTCGTGCTCGTAGGTGTTGACCTGGTTGAGCGGCTGGTTCACCGGCAGCTGCTTGTAGTTCGGTCCGATGCGGTAGCGCTGCTGGTCGGCGTATGCGAAGACACGTGCCTGCAGCATCTTATCCGGGGACAGGCCAATACCCGGGACGATGTTGGACGGATCCAGGGCAACCTGCTCAATCTGCGCGAAGAAGTTACGCGGGTTGCGGTTGAGCACGAAGTATCCGACATCCACCAGCGGGTAGTCCTTCTTGGACCAGGTCTTGGTGAGGTCGAACGGGTTGAAGCGGTATTCCTCGGCCTCTGCCACCGGCATGATCTGGACCTTGACGTCCCAGACCGGGAAGTTGCCTTCCTCGATGGCGTTGTAGAGGTCTTCGCGGTGGTAGTCCGCGTTCTTGCCGGCCATCTCAGTCGCCTCGGCGTCGGTGAAGTTCTCCACGCCCTGGCGGGTCTTGAAGTGGTACTTCACCCAGAAGGCGTCACCGGACTCGTTGACCCACTGGAAGGTGTGGGAGCCGTAGCCGTTCTGGTGGCGGGTGGTCTTCGGGGTACCGCGGTCACCCATGAGGTAGGTGACCTGGTGGGTGGTCTCCGGGTTACGGGTCCAGAAATCCCACTGCATGTCAGCATCGCGCAAACCATTAGCGCCCAGACGCTTCTGGGAGTGAATAAAGTCCGGGAACTTGATACCGTCACGCAGGAAGAACACCGGGGTGTTGTTGCCCACGATGTCGTAGTTGCCGTCCTCGGTGTAGAAACGCAGCGCGAAGCCGTGGACATCACGCCAGGTATCCGGGGAGCCCTGCTCGCCGGCGACGGTGGAGAAGCGGCCCATCATCGGGGTCACGGTGCCCTTCTGGAAGAGCTTGGCCTTGGTGTAAGCGGATACGTCCTCGGTAACGTGCAGCTCGCCGAAGGCACCGTGGCCCTTAGCGTGCGGGGTGCGCTCCGGTACGCGCTCGCGGTTGAAGTGTGCGAGCTTCTCAATAAGGTGGATGTCATTGAGCACGACCGGGCCGTTTTCGCCAGCAGTGATGCTGGTGTTTTCCGTTGCAATGGGCTGACCGGAAGGGCGGGTGGTGTTCTCGCCGCCCGGGGCGCGCTGGCCCTTATCCAGAACCTTGTCTGCAACGAACTCGTTTGAAGCGTTAGTCATGGGGTTAATGCCTCCTACAGTTGTTGATAATTTGTGATTCGTTATCAATCTCGGACCTTTCATAGCCTACCCGTTAAAAATGACCTACGCAACAGATTTTTTCCCAAATGTAGACGCCCACAGAGGAGCCCCAGCGGTTCCCGAGGCCCACGCCCCCGACTGGTAAATTATGGGAGGTGAAACGACACTCCGAGCGCGACGATGCGCGCGTCACCGATCTCGCCCTCAAGGCGGGCCGCGGCGACCGCGCAGCCCTCACGGAGTTCATCAAGTCCACCCAAGATGATGTCTGGCGCCTGCTCGCCCACCTCGGCGGCCCAGATATCGCGGACGACCTCACCCAAGAAACCTACTTGCGCGTCATCGGCGCGCTCCCCCGCTTTGCCGCCCGTTCTTCAGCACGCACGTGGCTGCTCTCCCTCGCTCGCCGCGTGTGGGTGGACAACATCCGCCACGACATGGCCCGCCCGCGCAAGTCCGCCACCGAGTATGAGGACGCCGCCGCCCTTGCCGCGACCCCGGAAAGCTCGGGCACGTGGAGCGAGTGGATCGACGCCCGCGCGCTGATCGACGCCCTCCCAGAAGACCGCCGCGAAGCCCTCATCCTGACCCAAGTCTTGGGCTACACCTATGAGGAGGCCGCGAAAATCGCCGGGGTTCGTGTGGGCACAATTCGCTCCCGCGTCGCCCGCGCCCGCAAGGACCTCATCGACCAGCGCGGATAATCGTTATCGAGCCGTTATAAATGGGCGTCGGGAGTCACAGCACCTGCGCAGACGTGCGGCAACTGACAGGTCCTGGCGGCCCGTCCGGTGCCAGCTCAGCGAGAAATCGTAGTGTCAGCTGGAAAATACCTATCGACCACACCTAATCTTTTTCGAGGCACACGTGATAAATCGATAGTCGAACCGGGCCCGCGAGGCTTTCCCGATTGCCCGCACCACACCTTGGGTTGTGATGACATTCCCCGGCGCGTGTGAGATTGAGAGACCTCTTTACCTTATGTGGAAACGCGCAGTGGCCATTTCCATGGCCTTCATTGGTGTCGTCGTCGGCGCCGGCTTTGCCTCCGGACAGGAAGCAATCCAGTACTTCGTGGCTTTCGGAAACATGGGACTGTGGGGTGTACTCCTCGCCTCCGCCCTCATGATCATTACTGGTGTAGCCATTTTGCAGCTCGGCTCCTACTTCCAAGCGGACGAGCACACGGCCGTCTACGACAAGATTAGTGGCCCCATCGTCTCCCGAGTGCTGGACTGGGGCACCCTAGCCACGTTGTTCTCCATCGGCTTCGTCATGTTCGCCGGTGGTGGCTCGACCATCAGCCAGCAGTTTGACGGCGTGCCCATCTGGGTGGGTGGGGCCGTGATGCTCGTGCTCGTTCTGCTGGTAGGCCTCCTCGACGTGGATAAGGTCAGCAACGTCATCGGCGCGATTACGCCCTTCATCATCATCTTCGTGGTTCTGGCCACCGGTTACACCATAATCGTGACGGATGTTGACTGGTCTAGCGCCAATGATTTCGCGGTCAACAACGTCGAAAGCCCTCTCAGCAACTGGTGGCTGGCCGCGCTGAACTACACCGGCTTGAATGTCATGTGCGCGGTGTCGATGTCCATCGTCATCGGCGGCAACATCCTGGATAACCGCGCCGTCGGTGTCGGTGGCCTCATCGGCGGCTTCTTCTACCTGCTCCTGCTCGCCCTGCTCGTGGTCTCCCTCTACATGGTGGCGCCGGACGTATACCATCAGGATCTTCCGGTGCTCACGTTGATCAACAACGTGAACCCGATCCTGGGTTACTTCATGACCTTCATCATCTACGGCATGGTCTTTAACACCGCCATCGGCATGTTCTATGCCATGGGCAAACGCCTAACCCGCAAGAAGCCGAAGCTCTTCTACCCCGTCTACGCGGGCGCCTGTGTCGTGGGCTTTATCCTTTCCTTCGTCGGCTTCAAGCAACTAGTATCCAGCGTTTACCCGATCCTGGGGTGGATTGGCCTGCTCATGATTGCAGTCATGGTCATCAGCTGGATTACCCAGCGTGACAAGATCACCTCCGAGTCTGACCGCCGCGTGCGCGCCCGCACCTTGGTCAAGCGCCGCCTCGACCCGCGCGAGCACTTCACCAAGAAGAACGAGCGCGAGCTGCGTAAGCTGGCCGCTGCCTCCAACATGGAAACGGAGGAGTTCGTCGAAGTCGTCGCCGAGGAAATCCACGAGGAACTCGAGGCCGACGATGAGATTGAATACGACCGCGAGGATCCAGACCCCTCCGTGACCTTCGTGGAGCACACCAAGCCCGAGGTCCCGAAGGACTAGCGCTTCCCGCATGTGTAGCGGGCCGCGCGTCCCGCTACACATAGCCACAATTAGAAAGAAGTCCGCCCCAGAATTCACTCTGGCGGCGGACTTCTTTTATTGAGGAGAACAGTGCGGCACTGTCGTGCGCCACACGCTAGACCAGCAACTCCGCAATCTGAATAGCGTTGAGCGCTGCGCCCTTGCGCAGGTTATCGCCAGACACGACGAAGACGAGGCCCTTGTTGTCCTCGACCGTCTGGTCCTGGCGGATGCGCCCGACCAAGGAAAGGTCGATGCCGGCTGCCGCCAGGGGCGTCGGCACATCGACGACCTTGACACCCGGCGCGGCCGAGAGCACCTCGCGGGCCTGCTCCGGGGTAATCGGCTTCTCAAACTCCGCGTGTACGACCATGGTGTGGCCAGTAAACACCGGGATGCGCACGCACGTGCCGGACACCTTCAGCTCTGAGATGCCCAGAATCTTGCGGGACTCGTTGCGCAGCTTCTGTTCCTCGTCGGTCTCTTCGGTTCCGTCATCCACGAGGTTGCCCGCCAACGGCAGCGCGTTATACGCAATCGGAGCGACATAGGGGCCCAAATCCTCCTCGGAGACCTCAAGCGCAGAGCCGTCGTGGACGAGCTCAACGTTGCGGTCACCGATTGAGGCCACCTGCTTGACCAAGGTTTCCACGCCGGCCAATCCGGAACCGGACACGGCCTGGTAGGAGGCGACGCGCATGGTGGTGAGACCGGCGGCGTCGTGAAGCGCCTTCGTCACCGGCATGATCGCCATGGTTGTGCAGTTCGGGTTGGCGATGATGCCCTTGGTGACGTTGTCCTTATCCTGCGGGTTCACCTCTGACACGATGAGCGGCACGTCCGGATCCCGGCGCCACGCAGAAGAGTTATCCACCACGGTGGCGCCGGCCTCGGCGAAGAGCGGTGCATACTGCTTGGACGTCGAACCACCGGCGGAGAACACGGCGATGTCGATTCCTGCAAGGCTCTCCACAGTCTGCTCAGCCAAATCTTCGACGACGACCTTGTCCTCGCGGAAGGTGAGCTCCTGGCCGGCGGAGCGTGCGGAGGCAAAGAAACGGACCGTATCGGCCGGGAAGTTGCGCTCCTCCAAGAGGGTGCGCATCACGCGGCCAACCTGCCCGGTAGCGCCTACAACTGCAACAGTGGTCATGACCTTTACTCCTTAATTTTTAGCGTCCGGTACCAGCATAAACGGTGGCCTCTTCCTCGCCACCCAGCTGGAACTTATCGTGCAGGGCCACGGCAGCCTTCTCCAGATCGGCCTCGCGGGTAAGCACGGAAATTCGGATTTCGGAGGTTGAAATGAGCTCCATGTTGACCCCGGCGTCACGCAATGCCTCCGTGAAATCTGCGGTAACGCCCGGGTGGGACTTCATGCCGGCACCGACGAGGGAGACCTTGCCCACCTGGTCGTCGTAAAGCACGTTGGTCCAGTGCCCCTCCTCCTTGAGCTTGGCCAGGATCTCCATGGCCTTTGGGCCATCCGCGCGCGGGCAGGTGAAGGTGATGTCGGTGGTACCGGAGTCCAGCGAGGAGACGTTTTGCAGGACCATGTCGATGTTGATCTCGGCGTCCGCGATGGCGCGGAACAACTTGGCCGCCTCACCCGGGCGGTCCGGTATGCCCAGGACGGTGACCTTAGCCTCGGAACGGTCGGTTGCGATACCAGTAAGTACTGCTTCTTCCACGGGGATATCCTCCATTGAACCGGCGATGAGCGTGCCGGGGTCGTTTGAATAAGATGAGCGGACTCGAAGGGGAACGTTGAACGCGCGGGCGTACTCGACACTGCGCAGGACCAGAATCTTGGAGCCCACAGCTGCCATCTCCAGCATCTCCTCGAAGGACAGCTGGTCGAGTTTCTGGGCGTTGTGGACGATGCGTGGGTCGGCGGTATAAACGCCGTCGACATCGGAGTAAATCTCACACACATCGGCCTTGAGCGCTGCCGCCAGCGCCACCGCGGTGGTGTCCGAGCCGCCGCGGCCGAGGGTGGTCACATCACGCGATTCCTTGTTCACGCCCTGGAAACCCGCAACGATGCAGATCCGGCCTTTCTCCAAGGCTTCGGTTAGACGGCCCGGGGTGACGTCGACGATGCGGGCGTTTCCGTGGCGCTCGGTGGTGAGCACGCCGGCCTGGGAACCAGTGAAGGACTGAGCCTTGGCACCAAGGGACTCCACGGCCATGGCAACGAGTGCGTTGGAGATGCGCTCGCCGGCGGTCAACAGCATGTCCATCTCACGCTGCGGCGGGACGGGGTTGACCTGCGCTGCAAGATCAAGCAGGTTATCGGTGGTATCTCCCATGGCGGAGCACACAACAACGACGTCGTTGCCCTGCTTCTTCGTCGCCACAATGCGCTCCGCCACCGCGCGAATGCGCTCTGCGCTTTCGAGGGAGGATCCCCCGTATTTCTGTACGACTAGGGCCACTGACGGTCCCACCTTTCCTGTTTGTGAGGGCCATTACCTGTTCACCGCCCAATACCTATAGACCGGCAGTCAACTCCTTTAGACTACCGCCCTTTGGTTCCCATCGAAACACGTGCTGGATATTAATTCCAGGTAGGGTAGAAACGATGCTTTCAAACCTGGTTGCCATTACTTTTGCACTGGCCTCCGCGCTAGTCGTGGCCTGGGGCACAGTCATACGCCACCGCATCGTGTTGGACGCTAGCTCCAGGAGCGTCATGCGCACCGCTATTCGGACTCCCTTGTGGTGGGTGGGGACCAGCGCCGCCGTTATTGCCTACGCGCTACAGCTCGTCGCTCTCCACTTCGGCACGCTGCTCATCGTGCAGCCAATCCTCATCCTGTCCCTCATGTTCACGCTGCCGCTCGCCGCCTGGTATTCCCGGCGGCCGATGCCGGCACGGGAGGTGTTCTGGTGCCTCACGCTGACCATCGCGGTGAGCATCATGGTGGTCTATGGGCGCCCCACCGCAGGCTTGACGACGCCCACCTGGTCCCAATGGTGGCCCGCCTTCGCCCTCGGCGCGCTTGCCCTCACCGCTCTGTTCGTGGCGGCCTATAACCGGCCGGAGGAGTCCGCCCTAGCGCTCGGGAGCGCGTGCGGCATCCTGTATGGCTACGTGGCGCTCGTAGCCAAGGCAGTGGTGGACGTCCTCTCCCACGAGGGCATCACAGCCTTGCTGGCCAGCTGGGAGCTGTACGTGCTCATTGGGCTGGCGGCTGCCGGAACGGTGATCCAGCAATATTCCTTCCACGCTGGCGCGCTTGCGCACTCTTTGCCTGCGATGACCATCATGGAGCCCATCGTGGCCTTCGGTTTGGGCTACTGGGTCTTGGGCGAAAAATTCCAGGTCAGTAGCGTTGCGGGTTGGTGCGTGATGGGGGTTTCGCTCATCATCATGATCGTTGCCACAATCGTCCTATCCCGCGTGCCGGTCAACCCGGGAAGCGCTCAGCGCGCGGAGCAAAGCCCACGCTAGGACGAGCTTCCGCGCTAGATGGCCCACTCAAAGACCACCAGCATATAAGCGGAGAACCACGCCGACCACAGGACCCAGGCGCTACATGCGAGCCAGAGCTCGCGGGGTCGCAGCACCTCAGACGCGCGCACGGCCCAGGGAAGCGCCAAGATAATCGCGGGCAGGAGGAGACGCGGGCGCGAGTGCATGATGCCGTCGGAAAGCAGCACATTCGCACACAGCGCGGCGCTAAACCACCACGCCACCGGATTCAGCCTTCCCCACGCCGCCACCAGCAGCACGGGGACGCCCAGGATCACCAGAACGCTAAGCAGGTAGCCCACATCGTTCTTCTCCGTCAGAACTTCCCACACGAACCGTACGGTGGCAGCACCCCAGTCGAAGGTGGAATGCCAGTGCTCGGTCTGGATGCCAAAGTAGCCGCCGGCCTCTGCGAGGTAGCGCTGCGTCCACAATAAATACGCTGGCAGCGGAAGCGCTGCCACGATGAGGCTGAGCCAGGCCTGCCACGAGCGCCGCCCATAGATGAGCACCCACAAGGCAAAGACAGCAAGGAAGTCCACGGAGGTCAGCCGCACAAACGATAAGGCAAAGCCGAACGCCGCCGCGCGCCACCAGGCGCGATCATCCAGCGCGACGAGTCCCCACACCAGGAGGGCCCCGAAGAGAGCTTCGGTATAAGGCATCGAGAACACGATGGACATCGGAGCGCTGCTCACCACGATGGCAGCGGCGCATTGCCCACGGCGCCCCGCCCCCAAGCGCTGCGCCAAGACCATAACGCCGGCAGCCATGGCCACGGTGAGGAGGGTGTTAACGATGAGCGCGGCTACTTCGAGGCTGATCCCGGTCCATCCCAGGACCCGCAACAGCATGGGAAAGCCCGGGAAGAAGGCCATTGTCGTCTCATAGACTGGGCCATCAGTGTGGATATCCGCGTCAAAATATCCCACTCGAGCAATTTCCAGGTAGTACTTGGAATCCCACGACGTGAGCCGATCCCACAGCTCCTGGTCATTGACGGCGGCGATGACGTTCAGAACGGCAATGCGCACCGCAGTTCCAACAACCGCGACCAACGTGGCAAGCGGCACCAGTGACAGCGCCCTGTGCGTGCCAGCAGGGGAGGCGTCTGCCGCGCGCCCGCTATCCGCCGTGGGCTCTTCCCCCGGATCCTGAGTAGTCTTCGTGGAGTTTTCTTCATGCACGCCACAACATCCTAGCCACCCACATGAGGCATCCCAATATGTGAAATCGGTTGCCATAGAATGAGAAGCGCTGTATTGTGGCTCACATGACTTTGCGGCACACTCTCCTCCTTAGTAGCCGCGGCGGGTTTTAGGTTTCTAGCTTCACGGCCAGCGCCCCGCCGCGGAGCGCGGTGATGCCAACACACCGCAGCTGGCCGTCCCCCCACGATTCACGCCGAAGCTGCGCACCATAAATAGCGCAACACAGTAAAACGCCTTTGGCCCCAGACCCATAAGCCCCAGACAAGGAAGAGAACAACCACCATGTCCCCCAACGATTCTTTCATCTCCGCTCCCCGCGAAATCACCACTCCGGCTGGCCCGCGCAACGAAAACCAGCCCGCGTGGAACAAGCAGCGCGGTTCTTCGATGCCAGTAAACCGCTACCAGAGCTTCGCCGAAGAGGTAGAACCGGTCTCGCTGCCTGACCGCACGTGGCCAGACAAGAAAATCACCGTGGCGCCACAGTGGTGCGCCGTGGACCTGCGTGACGGCAACCAGGCCCTCATCGACCCGATGAGCCCTGAGCGCAAGCACCGCATGTTCGACCTGCTGGTCAAGATGGGCTACAAGGAGATTGAGGTAGGCTTCCCCTCCGCCTCCCAGACGGATTTCGACTTTGTTCGCGAAATCATCGAGGGCAATAAGATCCCGGATGACGTCACCATCCAAGTCCTGGTCCAGGCGCGCGAGCACCTGATCCGCCGTACTTTTGAGGCTTGCCAGGGCGCGAAGAACGTCATCGTGCACTTCTACAATTCCACCTCAAAGCTGCAGCGCCGCGTAGTCTTCCGCAAGGACCGCCCGGCCATTAAGAAGCTGGCCACGGACGCTGCGGAGCTCATCAAGGGCATTGCCAAGGATTACCCCGATACCAACTGGCGCTGGGAATACTCGCCGGAATCCTTTACGGGCACCGAACTGGACTTCGCCGTCGAGGTCTGCGATGCCGTTGTTGACATCATGGAGGCAACTCCGGAGAACCCCATGATCATCAACCTGCCCTCCACGGTGGAGATGATCAGCCCCAACGTCTACGCCGACCAGATCGAGTGGATGCACCGCAATTTTGCGAAGCGAGACTCCATCATCATGTCGCTGCACCCGCACAATGACCGCGGCGAGGGAATCGCCGCCGCCGAGCTGGGTTACATGGCCGGGGCGGACCGCATCGAAGGCTGCCTGTTTGGCAACGGTGAGCGCACCGGCAACGTGGACATCATTACCCTGGGCCTGAACATGCTGACCCAGGGCGTGGACCCGCAGATCGACTTCTCCGATCTGCCTAAGATCCGCGAGACGGTGGAGTATTGCAACCAGCTGCGCGTGCCGGAGCGCCACCCCTACGGCGGCGAGCTGGTATTTACCGCCTTCTCCGGTTCACACCAGGACGCCATCAACAAGGGCCTGGACGCCCTGGCGCAGGAGGTGCGCCCAGGCGCGAACAACACCGAGGTGTCGTGGGAAGAACTGCAGGAAACCACCTGGGAAGTTCCCTACCTGCCCATCGATCCGAAGGACGTCGGCCGCGATTACCAGGCGGTCATCCGCGTCAACTCGCAGTCCGGCAAGGGCGGCGTGGCCTACATCATGAAGACCGATCATGGCATCAATATGCCGCGCGCCATGCAAGCGGAGTTCTCCTCCGTCGTGCAGGCGGTGACTGACGCCGAAGGTGGCGAAGTCAACTCCAAGAACATGTGGGATATCTTTGCCAACGAGTTCTTAGAGCGCACCTCCCCGCTGGAACTCGTCACCTTCCAGGTTGATAACTCAACCACGGAGGATGAAGACGCCAAGGTCACCGCAACCATCGTCTTTAACGGCGAGAAGCGCATTGTCTCCGGCATGGGTAACGGCCCCATCGCCGCATACGCCAACGCGCTGGAAGACGTCGGGATCGACTTCGAGGTCATCGACTATTCCCAGCAGTCCCGTACGGCCGGCGACGATGCCGAAGCCGCCTGCTACATCGCCGCCGAAGTCAATGGCGCACAAGTGTGGGGTGCCGGCATCGCCGGATCCACCACCCGTGCGTCCATCAACGCCATTACTTCAGCGGTCAATCGCGCGGACTAATCCTCCGCCGCGACACAGGGCGACACAAGGAGGAGGCGAGCTGGTCCGCGCGCCTCCTCCTCGCTAAAGCTACTGACCGTAACATCGCGCTGGCTACACATTGTTGTAGGCCAGCACGGAGAGCTATAGAATAAATACGCGACACAATTGCACAAAGGCATTGAATACCTTGTGCACCCAATAAGAATTTCAGCCCGAACTTCGGCATTCCCTACTGCGCTCAGTTTTGCAACTGCGCGCATTTGTTGCAGTTCGGCAGGCGAAGGCGAACACTATGACGGTCACTAACTACGTGGTCCCCCACTCTGGGTTTGGTGAACCTCGCCGCCTCACGGTTGACGCCGTTAACCCGGAGATGTTCCTGCAACTGCTCTCCCTGGCGGATAACAACCACCTCAACGTCACCCTGTGTGGGCACTCAAGCTCCGGCTTCCGCGTCCGGTATGAAGATGACATCGTTGGCGTCATCCCCGCTTCCCAATCCGCCGATTACACGGAATTGGATTGGATCATTAGCGCGGGTTTGACCCCACAGGCCACTGCAGAAATTTCGCTCCGCGAGGACGCGGTGGAAGAAACCGTTCCGGTATTCGAGGTTCTCCTCCCGGAGCCAGGCCTGTGCGTCCCGATCAATGTTCCCCCGGCTCAGCGATGGGGCATGCTCGACGGCGACCGCGCCCTTCGCATCACTGACTTTTCGGCTCCCACCCGTTCCCTGCCGAAGCACCCTGCGCATCTACTCGTACGCTTGACCAACAGCCGGCGCTTCTTCCGCCGCGCCATCGAGATTCATCTCGATGACAAGCTCATCGCCACCGTTCCGCGCGATCAGGCCACGTGGCTGAGCGATACCATCGCTGGATTCAAGCACGAGGGTCTCATTGCCATTGCGCGCGCCTACTTCACACCGGATGATAAATCCCCAGCCCTGACCGTCTACTCCGAAGAAGGAACACCAGACGCCCACGTCGCCGTGGGGGCCGCCGGTGTCATCGCTGCCGCCGCTGGCGCGGTTGCCGCGACGGCCACAAACACCGATAGGGCTCATGCAGCAACCGCTCCGGTAGGCGGGTTCCAGGCAACGGGCACGGCACACACCGCAAGTTCCGCTGCCACACAGGGCGCACAAGTCCTCTCCTTGAAATCCTTCGGGACCGCCGCAACAGTTGGCTCAAAGATCGCCGCTGCTAGTACTGGTGTCAAGCTGGTGTGCGCGGCAAGCGTTGCCGTCATCATCGGCGGAACCGCTAGCTTCGTATCCTCTGTGCACGCACTTCACTCCGCCCCCAATCAGGTTGCTGACTAGGCTTTAGAGGAGCACACCACTTCGCTCCTTGCCCCCAGCCCGGCCAATAATGCAGAAGCTGACGCCGCGCTTACCAGCGAAGCTGACGCAACCGAGGACACGGCTGCAGGCGCCCACCGCCCCGATAACCAGGGGCACTCGGTAGTACCACGCGCCCTCGACCGAACCACTGCCTCGACTCCGGCGGAGCCAACGGAACTGTCTGCGCCGACGGAGCCGATTAAGCTGGCCGGGCCCACGCAACGTGCAGAGCTCGTCACGCCCGGGGAGGCAATTCCTTCCCCGCGCAACACGCACCACGCTGAAGTCACACCACCAGCACCGCGGGAAACCGAAGCCGCAGAAGAGTCCACGTCGCGCACGTCACGGCCCCGCCAGGAGGATTCCACCTCCACCACCACAACTACGAGCGCACCTAGCTCCACGCGGAGCGTGCCGACGTCATCGCCTTCAGCGACCCCAACTTCTTCGACGACACCGACCTCATCAACTTCGGCGTCGAAGACGACTGCTACGACGAAGCCAACGTCCCGCACCACCACACCTGTCAGCACTCCGCCCACGACTAAGCCAGCGGAGTCGACTACTCCTGCGCCGACGACCTCCAAGCCCGCTGCCTCCACGACTGCTACGCCAACCACGACAAAGACTCAGCAGCCCAAGCCGAGCACCTCGTCTCAACCAAGCACCACGACTAAGCCCAGCACCTCGTCTAAGCCGAGCACTTCGCCCAAGCCGAGCACCACACCTAAGCCCAGCACCACGCCGAAGCCGGAACAGACTTCTGAGCCCACATCGGACCGCACTCCTGAGCCGAGCCGTGAGCCCGAACCGACCCCCGAGCCCACGCCAGACCACGACGGCTGGGTCATCATCATCGAGACCGACTAGTCCGCAACACGCCCTGCCTCGCTGCCAATTCGGGGGATACGGCAGCTTCACGTGTGCCCTTTCCAGCTTCCTCGCGGTTGGGTACTAAACTGTGAACAATGACTACGACACCCGGCCCCACCGAACCTGCAGCGCAGCTCAGCGCAGCAGAGACGCCGGCCGCGGCGTCGCCACAATCCAGCGCCCCGAAACCAGGACCGCGCCCTCACCCAGCTGAGAACAAGCAGAACAGCAAAGAAGATAGGGCGTCGGCCCGCGAAGCAGCCCTCGCTGCCTTCCCCTTTGTTGCGCTGACCATCCAGACCACTGGCATTCACCCCTCCACAGGTCGGTTGCTTACCGTGGATGCGCTGACACTCAACACCGCGGGTGAAACCGGCCAAGAGTTCCACGCCGTCCTCAACCCCGGCGAAGACCCTGGCCCCCGGCATCTTCACGGCTTGAGCGCTGAGGAAATCCAGGCGGGTCAGTCCTTTTCCATGTTGCTCAAGCCGCTGGATCGGCTCATCGATGGCCGCACGCTCATCGTTCACGATGCCCCCTATACCTGGGGTTTCATCGTCGCCGAAGCGCGCCGCGCGATGACTGCCGCCGCCCGCCAAAACCGTGCGCGCAACCGCAACCGCGGTAAAGGCCGGCGCCGTCGCTTCAAGGTGGGACACGTTCCCACCCCAGTAACCATCGTGGATACGCTTGCCACCGCTCGCCGCCAAAGCGTGTGGAGCACCGATATCCGCCTAGCGGCCGTCGCGCGGGATACCGGTCTTCCCGCGCCCGACCCCACCGCCAGCGTCGCCCGTGCGCACCGACCGGAAAAGGACACCTCCCGCGAGGCAACCCGTCTGCTCGTGGACCTCTACCGTGCGCAAGCCGCGGGCCCGCTCAGCAGCGCGGCACCGGATGAGCTGCGAGCTGATCGCTTTGGGCTACAGCGTTCCCACGTCCGCGTCGACGCTGCCGAAGCTCCCCGTCAGCACCACAACCCCGGCCCCTATGTGCCCGGCAAGGAACTCATCCGTGGCATGGAGATCGTCGTTGCCCCGGAGATCACCGAGGACCCCGACACCATCATCGCGGCGTTGGCCCGTGAGGAGCTGAACTACTCGGAGAAGCTCTCCCGCGAGACGTCCCTCGTGGTCTGCAACATCACCACCAACCTCGTGGGCAAGCCCATGCATGCTCACCGCAAGGACATCCCGCTGATGTCCGATGTTGCCTTCCTCGCGGCCCTTGAGCGTATCGAGGAACCGACCGAACCTGAGGAGCAATCCACCTCCGGCGCAACGAGCAATTCGGGTAAGCGCCACAGCAGTGGGCAGCCCAACCGCAATCGTTCCACGAACAAGAACCGCCGCCGCTCGCGCCGCAAGTCCTCCAACGCCCAGCACTCCCCTAAACAGGGACAAGGGCAGAAGAAACACCAGGGCTCCCCGGCCGACGGATCCGCAAGCGACAAGCCTGCTCAGTCGGACTCCAACTCGAACAACCGGAACAAGGGCGGCAACAAAGGGCGTCGGCGTCGCCGCCGCGGCGGACGCGGCCGTCGCAGCAATGGCAACCAGCAGAACCAGCAAAACTCGGGACACAACCGCTCCCACAACACCGATAGCTAGCATCCCCCGACTACTCTGGGGAGCATGAATTTTAACTTCCGAAGCGCGTTTTCTTCCGCGCGCACCGCGGTTGCAACCTCCGCCGCGGCGTTGGCCACCACCGCCTCGCGCGCCACGGGCCGCGGTGCGGGCGGCATGATCGGCGGGCTCATCGCTAACGCCATTGACCCCACTATCATGCAAAACCTGGCCAAGCAGCGCCCAGCCGTCTTGGTCACCGGAACCAACGGCAAGTCCACGACCACGCGGATGCTCGCCGCAGCCGTGCGCACTACGCACACCGTGGCCACCAACGATGGCGGCGACAACATGGATGCAGGAATCATCTCCGCGCTCTTAGCTGGCAAAGATGCAAGCCATCTTGTCTTAGAAGTAGACGAGCTCCATGTCCCCCACGTTGCGGATAACCTCAACCCCACAGCGCTCGTGCTGCTGAATCTCTCCCGCGACCAGCTGGATCGCGTCGGTGAGATCAACAAGATTGAGCGCGCCCTGCGCGGCGCCGTCGAGGCCCACCCGGACATGCTCGTCATCGCCAACTGTGATGACGTCCTCATGACCTCCGTGGCCTATGACGCAAAGAATGTCATTTGGGTGTCCGCGGGTGCCGGCTGGATGGGCGAATCCGTCACCTGTCCGCGCACCGGCGGCCACATCGTGCGTGACGGTGAGGACTGGCGCGCGGTCAAGCCGCTTGCCGACGGCCGCGAGTTCCGCCGCCCCACCCCCACCTGGGCGGTGACGGAGGAGGGCATTGTGAGCCCGGGGGGCGTCGACAAGCTCAAGCTTGCTCTGCCGGGACGGGCCAACCGCGGTAACGCCGCCCAGGCCGTCGCCGCCGCCGTGGAGGCCTTCGGCGTGGACCGCCACAAGGCTATCGCCGCTGCCGAAGGCGTCAACGACGTAGCCGGACGCTACTCCACCATCACGCTGGGCAAACGCGAAATCCGCCTGCTCTTGGCTAAGAATCCGGCCGGCTGGCAGGAGGCGCTGTCCATGGTGGACCGTGACGCCGATGGCTTGGTCATCGCCACTAACGGCCACGTGGCCGACGGTATTGATATGTCCTGGCTCTGGGACGTGCGCTTCGAGGATTTCGAAGGCATCCCTGTCAAGGCAGCCGGCGAGCGCGGCACGGATCTGGCCGTGCGTTTGGTCTACGCGGATATCTCGCACGAGCTCATCGCAGACCCACTCGCCGCTATTCAATCCTGTCCGGAAGGCCGCATCGAGGTTTTGGCCAACTACACTGCCTTCCGCGATCTGAAGAAGGCGCTCACCGCCGCAGCAGCAAAGGAGCATTCGAATGACTAGCCTGCAGATTGGCCTCATCCTCCCTGACATCCTGGGCACCTACGGCGATGACGGCAACGCCCTAGTCCTGCGCCAGCGCGCCCGCATGCGCGGCCACGAGGCGGAGATTGTCCCCATCAAGCTGGGTGAGCCGGTGCCGGAATCCTTTGATGTCTACACCCTCGGCGGCGGCGAGGACACCGCGCAGATTCTCGCGGCAGAGCACCTCATCGCTGACGGTGGCCTCACCCGCGCTGCCTCCGCAGGTCGCCCGATTCTGGCGATTTGCGCGGGCCTGCAGGTACTCGGCGAGTCCTTCCGTGCATCTGGCCGCGTGGTGGATGGCGTGGGGCTTATCGACGCCACCACCGCCTCCATGGCCGAGCGCGCCATCGGCGAGGTAGCCACCGAACCCACCAAGGCCGGCATCACCGCTGAGCTCACCGAACCGCTCACCGGTTTTGAAAACCACATGGGTGCCACCATCCTGGGCCCTGCCGCCCAGCCGCTGGGAACGCTCACGCGCGGTACCGGTAACGCAGATACCGCCGCCATCCTGGATCTCTCCGACAAGGCCGTCCAGCGTGAAGCCGAGGGTGCGGTACAGGGCAGCGTCATCGCCACCTACATGCACGGTCCAGTTCTGGCACGCAACCCGCAACTGGCTGATCTGCTGCTGGCCAAGGCCATGGGAGTCGCGCTTAGCGAACTCGAGCCCTTGAACATCCCCGCCATTGATCAGCTGCGCACCGAGCGTTTTAATGCCTCGGAGCCGCCGCGCTCGCAACGCTAGGGGCGCTCGGAGGCACCGCGCCGCTAGACCGTCAGGCGGCCGCTCAACGCACGCGAGAGCGTGAGCTCATCGACGAACTCAAGGTCGCCTCCCAGCGGCATGCCGGAGGCTAGGCGCGTGATCTTCAAGCCTGGAAAATCCCGCAGCAAGCGCACGAGGTAGGCCGCGGTAGCCTCGCCTTCGGTGTTGGGATCGGTGGCGAGGATGACCTCGGTGATGTCCGGGGAATCGTCGTAAAGCGGCTCTTCCGGGGTGGAATCCGCAAGCTCTCGGTCCGGTAGTACGCCGCCGAGGCGCTGCAGCAGTTGCGAGATGTTGAGGTCTTTCGGGCCCACGTTGGCCAGCGGGTCGAGCGCGCCGCCCAGTACGTGGTAGCGGCCGTTATATTCGCCGGTGCGCTCGATGACCTGGATATCCTTGGGCTCTTCCACCACGCAGATAGTAGAAGCATCGCGCTGCGAGTTCACACAAATGCGGCAGACTTCCTCGCGGGAAATATTGCAGCAGATGCGGCAGAAAGTCACACCATCACGCACCGCTCCCAGTGCCTTCTGAAGGCGATCGATCTCCTCCGGGTCTTGATGCAGAACGTGGAAGGCGATGCGTTGCGCTGACTTCGGGCCAATCCCCGGCAGGCGCGAGAACTCATCGATGAGATCCTGCAGTGGTCCTTCAAACACGCAATGCTCCCCTCACTTAACAATCCCCACGACCTTGACGGCCGGAGACACAATAAAAGGCCGCGCCGCCCTCCGCGAAGAGAGCAACAACGGCCTTTAAGTCTAACGCGCGGCTTACTGGTTACCGCCGAAGACATCCTGGATGGACGGACCATCATAGTTTTGCTGGGACTGGCCCATGCCCTGGGACAGCGGGCCAATCTTCTCCTGTGCCAAGCGGCCGGCTGCGGCGTGAGCCTCCTTGAAGGCGCCGACGATGAGGTCCTGGAGGGTATCGATGTCCTCCGGGTCCACCACAGACTTATCAATGGAAATGCTCTGCAGCTCAGCGCCACCGGTCATGGTGACCTTCACCAGGCCATTGCCTGCGCTGCCTTCGACGGTGGCGGCCAGGATTTCCTTCTGTGCCTTTTCTAGTTCAGCCTGGACGCGAGCGGCCTGCGCCAGGATCTCGTTCATGTCATTTGCCTGCTGCATCGGATCGTTCTCAGTCATGCTAAAAGTCCTTTCGTGCGGTTATTTTCACTACGCGCCAAGTGTACAGATGCCGCGCTACAGCCGCCGCGCTCCCAACTCCTGCGCGAGGAGCTCCATGGCGACCTCCGTGGCGTTGCGGTGGTCCATCTCTCCGGCGCTCTGCGCGGCCTCCATCATCTCGCGCTCCTCATCCGCGCGGGTGTACTCCGGCTGCGGTGCGGGCGCATGCTGGGGAGCTGACTGCTGCGGCGAAACAGACGTGTGGCCTGCGCTTTCCGACGCTCCATTCGCCCCCGCCGGTGGACCGTACTCCTCCGGTGGGGCCTCGAACTCGCCTTCGTCCGGACCCGGCTCCGGCGGCAGCGGAACGCCGTTGCCGAACTTGGGAACCTTGGAAAACTCTTCATCGCGTTGGGCCGCGACCTGGGTCGCCTGCGCGATGCGTGATCGCCATTGGCTGCCACGGGCCTCCCTCTTTGGGGGCACCGCCGCCCCGCGCGGGGCGGCCTCCGACCGCTGTGGTTCTGCCGGCGGGCGCGAGTCTGCCTTCTCGCGCACACCGTGCTGGGGCTGAGGTTGCTCCCTCGTCGTTTCAGACGACGGAGCCTGCTGCCCGATTTGGCGCGGCGCGCCCCATGGATCATCGCTGGCGTTATTGGGTTCCTTCGCTGCCGGACTCTCTGCCTCCTCGTCGGGCTCGGAGGCCTCACGTTGCGGTTGGTTGGGGTTCCACTGGGTGCGCTGGGTGGGCTCTGGCACCGTGAAACCGTGTGCCTTCGGGTCGGTACCGATAACACACGTGACCTTCAGTTCTCGGCTGAGCTCTTCCTTGAGGACGGTCACGATGACCTCATTGGTGCCTGGTGAATTGATGCGTTCAGCCAACGCGCCCGTGGTGTGTCCAAGGACGAGAGTCTCATCCCGCACGCCGAGGACACGGGCTTCGGCGAGCATGATTTCAGCGACCTTATTACGCCGCCCAATCGTGGCGCGCAGATCAGACCACCGCCCGCGAATCTCCGCGGCAAGGTCCTGGGGCTGCTCAGGCTCAGGTTGCTGTTCCTGTTGTTCAGGCTGTTCCGATGGCTGCGGCTGTTCCGGCTGCTCCTGCTGCGGCTCAGGCTGCACTTCCGGTTGTGCAGGACGCTCCGGCGCCTGAGACTGCGAGGCCTCGGGGGCTGAAGGTTGCTGCTCCTGAACCTCCTGTTGCTGCGGCGCCTGTTGCTGCGCCTCTTGAGGCTGGGCTGGTTCTTGGGGCCGCTCGGCCTGCTGTGGTTGCTGTTGCTGGGCCTCCTGCTTCGCTGCCTGACGGCTGCGACGCTGCGCGATGATGGCCGCGGCAGCGGCCGCCGGATCCTGTGCGCTGGCGACCGCAGATGGCTGGCGCTGCGCAGGCGCGGAGCCCTGCACAGCGGGTGCGGAAGGCTGTGCCCCCGCACCTTGCGGCAAGGAACTGGGTACCTGACCGGCAGCTGCCGCAGCGGGGGCGGAGCCAACGATCAAGTGGGCACAGAGGATTTCTAGAAGTAGGCGCGGGGACGTTGCACCCCGCAGGGAGGACACGCGCTCGTTGACGGTTTCCGCCAAGTAGGCCAGCTGCGGTCCGGAGAAACGCTGCGCTTGGGCGGTAAGGACTTCCCCGCGATCAGTCGGCGCCGAGACCAGACCTTCCTCCAATGCTGAGGGCACGGCTTGCAGGATCATCAGATCCCGCAAGCGATCCAACAGGTCGATGGCAAAGCGGCGAGGTTCGTGGCCGGCTTCAATGACATCGTCGACAAGCCGGAAAAGCCCCGCCTTGTCCTGGTTAGCCAGGGCATCCACCGTGTTATCCAGCAACCCCACGTCCGTAACACCCAGAAGCGGGCGGGCTACCTCGTAGGTCAAGCCATCGGGCCCGGCACCCGCCAACAGCTGGTCAAGGATGGACAAGGTATCACGCGGCGAACCCCCGCCAGCCTGGATGACCATGGGGTACACGGTGTCATCCACGTGGACGTTCTCCGAGGCCACGGTGCGCTCCAGCAGCCCCTTCATCGCCGGCGGGGTCAGCAGACGGAAGGGATAGTGGTGGGTACGCGAGCGGATGGTGCCGATGATCTTCTCCGGCTCCGTCGTGGCGAAGATGAAGATGACGTGCTCCGGCGGCTCCTCGACAACCTTGAGCAAGGCATTCGCACCGGAGGCAGAAATCATGTGGGCCTCATCGATGATGAAGATGCGGTAGCGCGACTCCGCCGGCGCGTAGTAGGCGCGGTCACGCAACTCGCGCATATCCTCCACACCGTTGTGGGAGGCGGCGTCGAGCTCCGTGACGTCGAGGTTGCCCGGACCACCCGGGGCCAGCGAGACACACGAATCGCACACACCGCACGGCGTTGAGGTTGGCCCCTGCTCACAATTCAGCGAGCGGGCCATGATGCGCGCCGACGACGTCTTTCCGCAGCCACGCGGGCCGGAAAAGAGGTACGCATGGTTAATGCGCCCCGCATCGAGGGCGGCGGATAAAGGCGTGGTGACCTGCTCTTGGCCTACCACTTCCGCGAAGGTTGCTGGACGATATTTCCGGTAAAGAGCCACGGTTAGTCAGTGTAGCGTCTCAACCCGACACGTCACTCTGAGCGCTTCCAATCCAGCAGATCGATGCCTTGTTCAGCCACCGCTTGTTGCAGCGCCGGCACGCCTTCCTCAACGGCGTAGGCATACTCGGCGTCGCTTAGCATGAGCAATTGGCACACCAGCGTCAGGCGCTCCTTTTCCGCCAGCTGCGGGGTCTGTCCGCCCCACAAGTATGGGGCGATGAGCATGCCATGGCGCATGCTGAAATGAGCGAAGCGCTCGTCATCCTCCGCAAAAAGCTTGGGCAAGAGCAAGCCCGGCTGCGCGGGCAGCAGCCCTGCGGCTTGTTTAAGCAATGCCGCTGCCGCGCTCACCGCAGCGGCAACCTCCGATTGGCCGGTGCGTGCAACGGTGAGCAGTTCGCAGCGCACATCGATCCCCTGCTCGGCATGCGCCAGCCCGGTATCGACGTCAGCAAAGCCACACGTGACCGCGAGGGATTGCTCACCCTCCAGCGAGGCTAAGCCCAAGCGCTGCCCCTCGACATTTTTGAACTCGAGGTCAGCCGGGATGATCTGGTCGAGCCAGTAGGCCGTCTCGTCGGAGTTGATTGCCTTATGCCCCCAGCTTCTCTACTGCGGCGAGCAGCACACAGGTGGCCACGCCATCCATTGCTGCCTCGACTTCTTCCTGCGGCGGCAGGGACGGTGCCAAGCGAATGTTGTGGTCCTTGGCGTCCTCGCCGTATGGGTACGCCGAACCAGCCTGGGTCAGGAGAATGCCGGCGTCACGGGCCAGCTCCCACACGCGGGTGGCGGTGCCCTCCATCACGTTGAGGGAGATGAAGTAGCCGCCCTTGGGGTGGGTCCAGTCCGCAATCTCATGGTGGGTGAGGTTCTTATCCAGGATGCGAAGAACCGCCTCGAACTTCGGCGCCAGCAGCGCAGCGTGGCGGCGCATAACCGCGCGCACGCCCTCGGCGGAACCGAAGAACTCGTAGTGCGCAAGCTGGTTGATCTTGTTCGGGCCAATGCCGCGGATACCGGCGTGCTCCAGGTACCACTCGAGGTTGTCTTCGGAGGAACCGAAGAAGCTCACTCCGGAGCCAGCGAAGGTGATCTTCGACGACGAGGACATAGCCCAGAAGCGGTCCGGGTTTCCTTCCTGTTCCGCAATCTCCAGAATCGGCAGAACCTCCGGGAAGTCCTCGGTCAGCGTGTGCACGGCATAAGCGTTGTCCCACACGATGCGGAAGTCCGGTGCGCCGGTCTCCATCGCAGCGAGGCGGCGGGTCTTCTCTTCCGAGATGACGGCACCCGTGGGGTTGGAGAACATCGGCACAACCCACATGCCCTTAACCTGCGGGTCCTTGGCCAGCTCCTCGACTGCTTCGATGTCCGGGCCATCTTCTTCCATCGGCACCGAAATCAGCTCGAAGCCGAAGGATTCCGTGATGGCGAAGTGGCGGTCATAACCCGGGGTGGGGCAAATCCACTTGATGGTCTCTTCCTTGGACCACGGCTTCTCAGAGCTGTTGGTGCCAAAGGTGTAGGCCCACAGGATGAGGTCATACATGATGTTCAGGGAGGAAGAGTCCGCCGCGACTAGGAGCTCTGGGTCCATGTTGGTGAGCTTGCCCCACAGATCGCGCAGCTCCTTGATGCCCTTCTGGTTGCCGTAGTTGCGCAGGTCATTGCCGGCAGCGTCGGTGTAGTGACCACGGCCCGGCAGGACGAGCAGGTCATTAGACAGATCCAGCTGGGCCTTGGACGGCTTACCGCGGGTCAAGTCAAGATCCAACCCCTCAGCCTTGAGGGCCTCGTAGTCCTTGCGCACCTGCGCGGCAAGCTCATCAAGCTCGGACTTTTCAAGATTAAGAAGAGACATCCGTCTTCCTTCCGGGACGTAGTGCGGGCATATGGCAACCATACTAACGCCCCGTCACATCCCCCGTGTGAAGGCATACATACAAAAAGGGGACCCCGCGCACCCGCCAGAGCCTCCTGACCCTTGCTGCATTCCTGCCCTGGGGGAGTTCAGAGGATGGACGCCACGCGGAATCCTGCGGTCTAGCCTAGCGCGCCTTGCTTGTCGACGCCAAACCGCTCCCCCGCCACCCAGCTCCCCACTCCGCTTTCAAGTGCACTCCCCACCTCAAGCCACTAAATTCTTAAGTTTTTCGCCCTGACCTGGCGATTTTGCTTCATTAGGGGGCTCATGTAATGTTTTCCAGCGGAGGATTCGACTAGCGGCCTATGTCACACGCCTGGAACGCGTGCGGGAGTCACATCCCTCAGGGGTTCAAATCCCCTATCCTCCGCCATTGGGAAGTCCCCTGGATGATGACATCCAGGGGACTTCTTCTTTATCTCGAAGCTAGAGGCCGGTACCCTTCGGAGTTAATGCCTTAATGACCAGGTACCGCGTCTCAACTAGGGAATCAATATGGAGCAGATAGAATCGGTTGACGATTTAAAGAAGGCGTTAAAGGTCGACGACTTACGCCAGATGAGCAGCGAAAAGGTTTTAACTCTTGTCCAACTAATCCAAAAGGGACAAATTAGTTCCGGAGTGCTTTCCGCGCTACTCTCAACCGCGCCCAATACGATGGCATCTCTTGCACAAGCAATGGACAACTCCGTCCAGAATGCAGCCACAAGTAACGAGAAAAGCTCAGACAACTTTTACTCCAGTATTGCTTTCACGAAAAGGCTCCTTGCACAAATTGCACAAGATCCAAATGCGAGTGAAGATGCGAGACGAGATGCTCTCGACCGCCTTGAACGGTATGACAACAAGCTTTTCGAACACGATATAAACAACAAACGGTTCAATCTAGAAGCCCTCAAGCTCAACAAGGAAACTCTTGGGGCAATTGCTGCCGGCGTTGCTCTGGTCGCAGTTGCAGCTATAAGCCCTGATGCCCGGAAGGCCATAACAAAGAACGCCCCAAAGGCCCTGTCGGTGGCAAAGCAGATACTGCCGGGCGCTTAGGACCTACAGTTTCGATAGTGCGTCTAACTACGTGACGCGCCAGCGCGCCCAGTTTCTGGCCCAAACACTCGGGCAAAGGAACCAAAGTAAAGGCACCATTTGCGGGGCCCAGGCTGGAAAACCCCAGGTGATTGCATGCGGAGCTTTGCATAAGGTGTCAGTGCTTTGGTTCCTTTGCGACTAAGGGAGGCGCCTCCATCGAACGCCCATGGTCAACCGCCCCTAATCGAACTCGGGGGCCGCGAAACCGTCTTCCTTGAGCCACTCCACGTGCGGCGGGGTGTTCATGCCCCACTCGGTGCGGGCGAGCAGGAAAGCCTCTTTCACCTCGTCCTCGCCATAGCCGCCATCGCGCAGGAACTGGCGGAAGCCGCGGGGGCCAGGTTCTTTGATCCACAACCAGACGTAGTCTTCCAGGGTGTGGTCGCCCAAGATGTCTTCCATGCCTTCTGGCAACAGCTCACGCCCGGCGCGCACGCGCTCCTCCAAGTCAGCATCGAAGAAGTCGTAGAGGTAATCCAGGCCGTCTTCCAGCTGGGCGTACTCATAGGCGTCCATTGATTCGCTCCTCTCGCCACCATTCTTAGTCACGGATCAGCACTCCCCTCAACTGTGTTTCTTTGCGCCGAGGGACATCCGGTCGACGTCGGCAAGCACTTCGTCCACAATCATCGGGTTGAATTCCCTATCGCGGCGCAGGCGCAGCAACTCTTGTTGGGCGCCGGCGAGGGCTGTTCGCCGTGCCGCGAGGGCCACCTCACGGGCCTCGATGGCCATGCGCAGACGAGTTGTAGCGTCCTCACCGTCCTCGTCCTCACCGAGGCGATCCTCAAACCACTGGGCAATATTTGCCGCAGTGTCGGGGTCCAGTTCCTCATACTTCGCGCGCATCGCAGCAATGCCGGCTTTACGCGCGCGGGAGGTAATGGTCGCGCGCATCTTATCCGTGGCTGCCTGCGAATACGTAGTGAGGTCGAGCTGACGCATAAGCCACGGCAGCAACAGGCCGGGAATCACCATGGTCATGAGCAGCACCACGAGGGCGATAACGGTCAACTCGTTGTAGAAGCTCAATCCACTTGGAACAGACAGAACCAGCGCAAGAGTCACCAAACCGCGCATGCCGGACCACGTCATAAGCAGCACTTCTTGCAGGCGCAGCGGCGCCAGGCGCGGCTTCCCGCGGCGCCTATTAATGAGATAGAAGGCGTACATCCACACCAAGCGCACGAGGAAGGCAACAACGGACAGGATGACGCCGATGATGACCGCATGCCAGAGATCCGCGCCCGCGGCGTCGATGGCGCTGAACACGGTCAGGCCGATGAGGCCGAAAGCCACACCCGTGAAAAGCAGCTCGACGGTCTCCCAGAATGACTGGCCGGAGAGGCGGTCCTCCGCTTGAATCGGTGCGCGGGAGTGCAGTTCCACCGCGGCAATCACCACCGCGATGACACCGGAGGCGCCGAGCTCCTCCGCAGCGATATACACGGCAAAAGGAATCACCCACGTCAAGGCGTTGCGAGCGACAACCTCGTGAACCGCGCCGACGAACCACGAAGACACGCGCCCCACGACGAGCCCGAGGATGGCGGCTACAGCCGCGGAGTAGAGGAAACGCGTCACCGCTTCCCCGGCGTGCATCTCACCCGAACTCGTCACGGCTTCCAGGGCGAGGTGGAAGGCCACAATAGACGCGGCATCATTAAACAGGCCTTCGATCTGCAGCACAGAAATGATGCGCCGTGGGATACCGGCAGGTTCTGCCACGGCCTCGACGGCCACCGGATCCGGCGGGGCAATCGCGGCGCCGATAAGGATGGCGGCAGCTAGCCCCAAGCCTGGCATGAATGCGCGAGCGGTGAATCCCACCGCAAGGGTCGTAGCCACCACGAGCAGCACGGACAGCGCCAGGATGGTCATCCACTGCTCACGAATAACACCCCACGATGTCCTCCTTGCCAGCGCCCACAGCAATGGCGGCAAGAAGATCGGAAGAATGAGGTCGGCGGGTACGGCGAACTCGAATGTGCCATTCGAAAAAGTGGCGTATACCGAAACCGCCACCGCCGTGAGGATGGTCAGAAGCGCTGGCCAGGGAAGCCCGATCTTGTCCCCCACCGCCATGACAATAACGGTCAACAGCATCAGGCCAATAAGGACAAATAAAACTTCCATACGCGCTTCTTTCCCCGTTTAAGTTTTTCTGTTCTCAGACTACCGTTGTGCGGCCGGCGAGGGAGAGCAGTTACACAGCGCCATCCCAGACGAAGGCCTCCCGCGATAGCTTCTCCGGCTGAAACTGTTGGCACAGCTCCTGTACGGAAGAGGCCTCATACCCTAAGGAGTGGGCCAAGAGCTTGACGACGTCCCCCGCATCCCTATCGTGCCCCTCGAGCAGCTGACGCAGGGTCACCGCCCCATCGCGCTTGGACAAACGCACACCCTCAGCGTTGAGCACGAGCGGCACGTGAACGAACTCCGGCTCCGGATAGCCCAGCTTGTGCGCCAAGTATGCCTGACGCGGGGCAGAAGACAGGAGATCATCGCCGCGCACGATCTGATCGACGCCTTGGAAGGCATCGTCGACAACAACCGCCAGGTTATAGGCCCAGTCCATGCCCTGGTTCGGATCCGCCGGGGGCTGGCCGCCGCGGCGCAGGATGAAGTCATCCACTTCCCCGGTGTATTCGCCGGCGAGGGCGTCGTGGATGGTGAAGGAGGAAGCGTCGGCACGCAGGCGTATGGCTGGCACGCGGTTCTGGGCGGCGAGTTCGGCGCGTTTGGTGGCCCGCTGATCGTCGCTAAGCGCACGGCACGTCCCCGGGTACTGCCCAGGGATGGCATGCGGCGCGCGGGAGGCTTCCTGGATATCTTTGCGCGAGCAATAGCACTCGTAGGTAGGAAGCTGCGCCAGGGCCTCCTCATAAGCCGCGTAGCGATCCTGCTGGTAGATGACTTCCCCGTCCCAGTCCAGGCCGAGCGCGGCGAGGTCCTCCAGCTGGCGCTGCGCCGCCTCCCGCGAGGAGCGCTGCGTGTCAATGTCCTCCACGCGCACAAGGAAGCGGCGCCCGCTACTCCGGGCGTAGAGCCAGGCGAGCAACGCCGTGCGCAGGTTACCCAGGTGAAGATCGCCGGACGGGCTCGGGGCGTAGCGTCCGGCGGGGCTAAGAGAATCCATGGCCACCAGTCTACGAGGAGCCCCGCGCGCGCCGGAGTCCTCTACTAGACTCTCCCCCATGGCTTCTGATGCGACGTATCCCCTGCTTGATTCTGCCGACGCCGAAAAAATGCTCGCCTATGCGCGCGCCCAGGCTCCCGGGCTTTCTCTTCCCACCGATGAGTCCGCCCACATTGATGAGCAAATTAACCGAGTACTCGCAGACGATACTTTCCTAGGCAGCTTGGAAGATGCCGTTCCCGCCGCCCTCTATTTGGAGGCCCGGGAGACCCTCCGCGTGGCCGCCGGCACCATCAAGAACGTCGACGATTCCTTCACCATTGCCGCACTCGGCGCGCTGACCGGACAGCCATCGCTGGTGGCCGCAGGCTATACCCGCGTCGCCCGCGCATGGCTGGATCACAACGACACCGAGGAAGCAGAGAAGTTCGCCGCCAAGGCAGCCGCGGCTGGAGATGACACGGCGTTGAATGAGATTGCCGCCGCCCGCATCGCAGCAAGCCACAAGGACTTCTCCGAGTCCGCCCCCGCCAGCGTGGATGCTTCAGCCGACGCCAATAGCCCATCCTCGAACTTCGGCAACAGCGTCTCGCTGGCCGAGCTCCAAGAGCGCCTAGAATCCGCCAAGAGCGGCGAAGCGAAAACACACGCTGCTGAATTCGTGGCTATCAACGACGCCGTGACCGCAGGAGAATTCGACGGCGCAGGGGCCACGATGGGGGATATCCTCCGTACCATCCTCGAATCCGCCGTGGGCGCGCTGTGGGCATCCGGCTCTGCCGCCGACTGCGAGCGCGTTGCTGCGCAATCCTTCACCATCCTGTCCAACGCACGCGCGGATGAGGAATACCAGCAGCTCCCGGCACCGATGCTGGCCCGCTTTTACAGCGATGCTGCACAGCACTCCGCTGCGGATATGGAGCAGCGCGTGGCCTGCTTCGCCGCTGCTGCCCGCGAGTATCAGCGCTACGGAGACCTCGACGGCGAGCTCCGCTCGATCCTCAAGACCGTGACCCTCGACGTGCAACACCGCGCCCCTGAGGAAGCCTATGACATCCTGGCCTCACGCTACGTGGATTCGCTCAAGCTCCAGAGCCTGCCCGTGTCCGCTAAGTGGACCGTCCTGTACTCCGAGAGCCTGCGCTCGCAGGCGCAGGACATGTATAAATCCACCCAGGTTCTGCTCAATTTCTTAGACCGGCACCCTGACACCGAGGCCACGACACCTTCGGAGCACAACGCCCTCGCGGAAGTCGCCGAGCTCCTAGGTGATCGCCACGCCTCCACCGGCAAGGCCGACCTCGCTCGCAGCATGTATTTCTTGGCCTACAACCTGTTTGAAAAGGCCCACAATGTCCGCGCACTCGAGGAGCTACGCAAGAAGGCTTAAACCACAGTGCACGAGTTCTAGCCTCATCGCGCCTGGCCGCCGAACCACTGCCGGTTCGCCGGCAGCCACAGCAGCACAATGACCACCGCCGATGCGATGGACGCGGGCATGACCGAACTCGCCGGAATAAGCAGCACCACGATGGCGCTGATAACGGTCAGCGCAATCCGCGCGGACTGCTGCGCGTGCAGGACATAGGTGGTGAGGACGCACACCAAAAGAACCAGCGCGCCAAGCGCTACTCCCAGCTCGGTGGAAAGCTGGTCCGTGCGGGTTACCGCCGCCGGACTGTTTTCAAAGGCAATGAGCCGGCAGATGTTGTAGACGGTGTAGCTCGTGATGAAGACCTCCAGCACCGCTGCGATCTTCAACGGCCACGGGGCCCATTGCGCCTTCATATCGGCCGCGCGGCGGGCCTGGCGGACGGTGTCGCTGACCTGCCCATAGCGATAGTCCGGCGCGGGTGCAGCAGGCGAGCCTGGCTGTGGGGTTCCTGGGGACTGCGGGTTGCCGAAGGTCATGACACATCCTCAGCAAAGACGCCGCGTTGACTCAGCAACCAGCGGATGGGATCCAGAACGCGATAGGGCGCAATGCCGCTGCGGGCTAGCTGGCGGCCCGTCGGGGCCTCACCCAACGCCGAGGTCACGAAGAAACTACCGCCACTCGGCGCTGCCGAATAGATCTTGTTGATGAGGTCGTTGGCACCCAGGAAGCGCAACAGCGATTCGGCTTCGAGGTGAACCATCCAGCGGTCCGAATCGCGGAAATTCCACCCGGTATCCCGGCGGAAGGCGGAGCCGCGGTTGGCCATGAGCTTCTTCCAGCGCACGTCATCGACTTGTTCCAGCTTCTGCACCGTGTCGAACTTCGAGATGGTCACGGCCAGCGGCGGCGGAGTATCCGTGTCGAGCAACGCCAGTAGGTTATCCAGGACCCGCAAGGAATCCGCACCGAGCTCACCAATATTGGGGATCAGCCCATGGATAAAATCCTGAATCTGTTGCACGCGCAGCGGGTCAAAGAGGAAGATCACCAAATCTGCGTGGGAGAAGAACGCAAGATTCTCGCGGTCGGCTTCGTTCTCCGGCGGGTTCTCCAGGTCCTCGCCCGCAACGTCGCGGAAGACCAAGTAATTCATGCGCTCACGGCCCTGCTCATCGGGCCACTTGCCGAGCTCAAGAATCAGCGGATCGCGCTGGTAAGCGTCGGTAGCCACCGCGCTCGGCGTGGGGTCCATGGCCCGCATCTCCTCAAAGAGCGGCTTTTCATAAACCTCGGCGTAGCGCTCGCGGGTGGATTCATCCGCCGCTTGCACGGAGCGGTTGTGTTTGTGCGCCAGCTGCTTGAGCTGCTTAATCATCACCGCGGTGTACAGCGACTTACCGGAGTTACGCGCGCCCGCCATGGCAACGCAATGCGTCACGGCGTCGGTCCATCCCTGCGGCAGCTCCCGGTTGGTGTAAGGGCTCACCGTCACACCGTCCTCGAGCGGTTTAAAGGTCCATGGGCAACGTGCCTGGCTCATTAGTTCCTCTCCTTCAGCATGGCGGTGACGCGGTCAGTCAATTCCGAAAGCTCAGTGTTGGCGCCGGATTCGAGCTGCTTGACGACGTCCCCGTCGATCACCGCATACGCCACATGAGCCGGAGTCCCGTTGATGCGCGCGAGCTCGAGCTCCTGGCGGCCGATGGCGCTGGTGATGAGCACAACGGTGGGCACCTGGGTCTCCAGCATGGAGGCCACGGGAGAATCGGTGACGTAGATGACCAGCGAGGACGTGGAGGTGAGAGTCGGCAAGCGCCACGGCCGCTGGCCTACGCGCTCCGCTCCACTATCAATCACACCCGCGATGAAGCGGGTGAGCTCATCCACCTTGTGGGTCTCGATGCTGTCCTGCCCGTCAGTGGCGCGGAAGTGCCGGAAAGCA
Source organism: Corynebacterium hesseae (assembly GCF_037850265.1). Classification (NCBI taxonomy): domain Bacteria; kingdom Bacillati; phylum Actinomycetota; class Actinomycetes; order Mycobacteriales; family Corynebacteriaceae; genus Corynebacterium; species Corynebacterium hesseae. The sequence continues at coordinate 166,592 of NZ_CP137211.1, read as the reverse complement.
TCGGAGAGCGCATCGATGTACTTGGCGGCCGCTTCAATGATCTTCGGAGTGACGTTGACCTGCATGGAGGCAGAGCCATCGATGACCACGGTGACATCATCGAGGCCAGCGACATCCAGCTCCGCGCGGCGCATCTTGGAGCGCACCTCGCGGGCGGAATCTGTGATTCCGGCGCCCTCGGTCGTGCCGAATGCTTCCAAGAGGTAGCTCCCAGATTCCGGGGTGACCTCGGCGAGGCGTTCGGCGGAGTCCTCGGCGGCGTCGATAAGCACGCGCGGGAACGTCACCGAATCACCGGCGTTGCTTACCGTCAGGCGCACCTCGCTGCGCAGGCCAAAGGTCCCATTCCGCTTGGGGCGCACGACGATGGTGGCGCGCTCAGGCAGGGAGTGCACCATGATGGAGAGGTCGTGAACGCGCACGGCGTCCACGCCTTCTCCCATAATCGCCAGCTCCATCGAGGCGCCGCCAGTTCCCATCTCGAAGGCTTCAACGCGCAGGATGCCGTCTGAGCCGATGCGGCGGGACTCTCCGTCCCGCAGTGTGTATTTAGCCATGACGCTTCTTCCCTTCTCTTACCTTCCGTGGAATCCCATGTTTCGACCGTGTTCGCCTGGTCCTCCGTGAACTGCTCCACGGTGCTGCCACGCTGTGTGCTGTGCAAAATGCGATGGGGCGGGTTGTTGCTGCGCGCGCGCCGAGCGCTCCGCGAGCAACTGTGTCGTGCGGTCCAGCACCATGGCGACGCGCCCCGTGGCATAGCGCTCGCAATGCTCCGGCACGAATGTTCCCGCAAAGTGCATTGCGGTGAGGTGCGCGATGTGCTCGAGCTCGCGGTCCTCCCAGAGCCGCAGCGCATCCTCTGCTAGGAGGTTGAAGTCCCGCGGGAAATAGAACACCCAAGAGGCAACGATTGCGGACATCAGTAACTTGTCCAGCCCCTCACCCAACGAGTTTCTGTCGAGGTAAGCCAACTGGATGGCGCGTCCGCGGTTGGTATCAAGGTGCTCGATCCACCAGCGCGGATCGAAATCCTTGAGCCTATGCCATTCCTCGGCGCTGAGCCCAGGAACATTGGCGTTGCCACCCGATGCCGCTGCCGGCTGCGGATGTGCTTCTTCAGCTGCTGGTGCGGCTTCTGCACTTGGCGACGGCGCCGTTTCTACTGTCGTGGCGAAAGGGTTCTCCTGCGACGTACTCGGCGCGGGGGTATCGAGGGGATTCGGCGGAATACCCGCAGGGCCATGACCCGGGGCCGCAAAAGGCGAGGCGTCTGGGATAGGCGCTCCAAAATCAGCTGGGTCTTCGCCCCAGGAGTCGTCGAAGCTGAGTGCTGCACTCTTCTCAGGCTTGCTGGCTGTTGCAGCGCTCTCTTCCGGTTCCTGTGCTGCACCCGTGCGCTGCTCGGTCTGCTCGTGCTGCGACTCCGGGGCCACGGCCTCAGTTTCTTCCGCAGCACGTGCTTCGTACGCGCTGACATCGGGCAGGGCCTCATCAAGTGCAAACACGACTGGATTGCCGGGGATCGCGGTTTCCTTAAGACGCTGCTTCTCGCTAGGCGGTACCACGAGCATGGTGGACGTACTCAGCGGAAACTCGTTGATGGCGGCGGCCTTCTCAAAAGTGGAGAACCCGAAACCATCTTCACTCACCTCGCGGGCGGTGGCGGCGATCCACAGCGCCGCCTGATTATCAGGCGCCACGAGAATCACCAGGCCATTGCGGGAATTCAAAACCGTCGCCATGGCGGTGACCAACGCACGATTGAAGGTGGGGTTGGGGTTCGGGGTTACCGCCTTAAACGGTGCGGGCAGCTTTTCTGGGCGACGGAATTCGCCATCCAGAAACTCCTCCAGCAACACATCCGAGTGCAGCGGACCGCGCGCCGAGATCTTTTCCGGAATCTGGACTTTGTCCACCTCGTAGATGGAAAAAGGCGCTGGGATATCGGGAGAAAACAGGACCGTCGCCGGCGCTGGCGGAGTGCCCGTGCGCGAAATGGACGTGTAGGTGAAGACGTTTCCGCCGCGGCCTGTCGCATCTAGGCCTGCGGGGACGGAGACCATAGTGACCCACTTTTCCGCCTCAGGAGTGAGAGCAAAAACCGCGGTGCGGCGGACCAGCTCCGCACGCTGCTGGGCGGAAGGGAAATCCGGTATCGTCATGCCATTGTTGAGCGAAGTCGGCACGAAGGACACCAGCTCAGCCAGCTCCTCCTGGGTAATATCGCCGGCCTTCTGGCCCACTCCCCAACCACCGGCACGGCCATTGGCGCGGGAAAAAGATGCATAGCTAAAGGCACCGCCCATAACTACTGGCCTCCTTGGAAGTACTGGTCTTGAGAATAATCCTGGCCATAGTTGTGCTGGTCATAAGCGTTGGGCTCATATCCTTGTTGGCCGTACTGCGGGTCATAGCTGGGAGCTTGGTTCTGCACGGGTGGGGGCAGCATCAATTTGTAAGACACATCGCCTTCCACCACCACGGCTTTATCCAATGCACTCAACGTGGAGGAGGCATCGCTGTAGCTCTCTGAGAAACTACTAAAGACGTCCTCACCGCCGAAGCTGTCGAAAGAGGTATCAACCTGGCTATCAAAGCCTTCGACGGCGAACAGACGGATGAATCCCCTACGTTGAATTCGCTCGCCAACTGACACCGTGAAATCTGGGTACTGCCCGCGCATCGGGCCCAGTCCTTGAGCCACGTGTGTGGTGCTCTGCAGGTTGGTCTCCACAATGCCGAGTGCCTCGCCGTCTTCGGGGAAGAGCGGCAGGCGGTCAGCACGGTAGACCACCTGGCAGGAGAACTGGCGCTTGTCGCCGTTGCCCAAGCTCCAGAGAAACACCCCGACCTGGCCCTGAGCGTAATCAACCTCAAAGTCATAGGTAACTGGGCGCAGGCCCTCGTACTGAATCACGCGTTCATCGCCCTCAGTGCGTTTGCCCGCGAAGACTGCATAAGGCTTCAGGCGCACGGTATCGCCGTGCTGATCGAGGTGCAGGCGGATTCCTCCTTGAAGGTCGTAATCCTCCTCGCGGATCTGATCGTGCTCGCGATTAGTGGAATACTCCACTGCCGTCGCGCCCTTCGGCCAATCAAATGTAATGAGCTGGCTGTCCACGCGCTCGATGAGACGGAACTGGTCATCCTCAATGGACTGCACACGCTGCAGCACTTTGGATTCGCCCACCCAGGCATCCGCGTCGTTAAAGTTCACCGGGGTGATGTAGACCTCGTACCAATCCGGCGGCCACGGCACCGTGGTGGTTTGGAAAGAGCCCGGTTCAGACACTCCACGGGTCTCACTGATGGCGCTCGATAGCGCACTTTCGACGTACGTCTTTGGCACTGCGGACGTGCGAAGGTCCGCCTGCGGGGCGGTGGGTGTCAGATAGATCTTTACCTCGCCGGTCTTGGGCGAGTACCAATCAACTTCGATGCTGTCTTGTCCGTATTCGCTGCGGCGCTCACAGCGTGAGAGCTCCAGCTTCTCCAGCTCGCTGGCAAGTTTCACGGAGCGCTGGACGGCGACTTCGTCCTGGCTCTGCTCAGTAGCGCCGTGGAACTCCGCTTGGCCCAGCAACGAGATGACGACAGTCTGCCCGGCTTCCTGCACCGGAATGGTGGCCTTGCGCCCACTGCTATCCACGTCTTGTTCGAAACGCGGGGAGAGCTTTTCCTTCTCGCTGTCCCGGCAGGCATAAACCATGGCGCTCGAGTGCCCCGGTAGCAGGTCCCAGGACACCTGGATGGCTCCCTTGATGGTGGATACCTGGACGTTCACCGGTGGGAAGACCACGCCCGTGTCTCCCATGAATACCGGTTGGCTATTGATGAGCTCGCGAAGATCCCGGCCCTTGTACGCCCACACCGCGTAGTGGCGCAGACCTGCCTCGCCCGGGGTGTGATCACGGTAGGCAGTTCCTTTTGTGTAAACGAGGGTGTCACCGGCATCCGGGGAGGCCACCATTTCTGAATCATCGGCCACAACCCGGTAGAACACCACCTCTTCCGGCGAGTGCTCAAGCTCGGGCCACCACAGGCGCACCGGATGGCGAAGGTCGTTGTCCTCCGGCTCCGGTTCTGGTTCGATGCCATAGCCAAAGTCCTCGTTGGAATCCTGCGCCAGCGCGTCCTCTTGCGGCACCTCAACTTCAAATTCGATGCCGGGAGCTTCCCAGTTCGGGTCTTGGCGGAACTGATACTCCGCCTTAATCCCAAAGCCCGGGATAGTGATGTAGTCCTCTTCGTTGACCTGGGTCTTCTGCTCTTCCTCGGCCTGCAGTGCCTCCCACTCGGCGAAGAAATCATGCGGCTGTGCCGCTGGCTGTGCCGGTTCTGGTTGAGGCGTGGGGCCTGCCTGTGCCACGCCACGTGCTGCGGTACTAGCTGCAGCGGCACGTTGTGTCTGTTCCCGCTGGCGGGCCTGCGCTTCAGCTTGTGCGGCACGCTCGCGTTCGGCGCGCTCCTGCGCGGCACGCTCTTCCTGGGCCACTGCGTTGCGCGCCTGTGCGCTCAGCTCTGGGTGGGCCACCTCTTCGCCGTTATACGCGGCGGCAATCTGTTCGGCGAACTGCCTAAACGGCGCCGATACGGCCGCGCGCACATCATCGGCGTTCACGCGCTTGAGCTGGTGCAGGGACTTAAGCTCGCTCAGCGGCATATCCGCGATCGAAGGTTTCGGGTTGTGTGTCATCAACGTTCCTTAAGGAGGTCTCGTCAGAAAGTTTCGTCGAGGTCTGAGAGGTCCGGTGCCTCCGGCCGACCAAACGGCGGCTGCGTAGTCGGTCCTTGGTTATCTCCCTGCACCGGCGATTTAAAGCCCATGTGGTCCATGTCATCCAGGTCGTCGAGTGAAAGATCCGCAGGATTCACAAAGGACGGGGCATTCGACGCCGCGTCGGGAATCAGGTACTTGAAGTCAGTGATCTTTCCGTACTGCACCACCGTCACAGAGCGCGAAAGCTGGCTGGTCAGCGCGGTCTGGCTGTCTACCTCGACGATGCGCGTGCGGGAGCCATCGATTTCGGTATACCCTTCAGCGCCACCGGCGCTGGTAAGCGCATTCGGGCTAAAAGCCTGGAGGGCTCCCTTTTCCTGGTTCATGCCGTCGAGGAACTCAGCGGTGCTCTGAACGCGGCTGCCGCCTTCCTCGCGGAAGGTGACACGGCTGAGGTATTGCTGCAAGCTGCGGGTCATGCGCGGATCCGTGATGACCTTCTGCCATTCCTGCTGCTTGTGATCGCGGTCCTGCATGTAGGGGTGGTCAAGGCTGCGGGACAGGTTATCCAACGCAGTGCTGGAGCCGAGGCCAGCCATTCCCCACATCTCATTGAGGGCCACAGCCGAGTGGCCGGTGCGGTTGCGCTCAAAGGTGTCATTCATGTCATCGAGCAGTGACTTAAGCGAACGGTGTGCCCACTCCGTTTGGAAAATATGGGAGCGGATTTCATCCGTCATGCGCACGGCATCGTCGCGGTTGAGCACGGCCTGGGCAATGCGGGCATTCTCCGGAAGACCCGACTGCGGCGTCCGCAGGTGATCGCTCGACGTTTCCTTACGCCCAAAGGGCGCGTAAATCGCGCGGCCCAACAGCGCCGACCAGCTCAGGAACTGGTTATAGGCGTTGGAGATGCGCGAGATCTCCGCAGAGGCCGTGGCCAGATTCTGAGCGGCGATCTCTTGGTTGCGGTTCAGCAGCTTTCGCCGCTGCACGTAGTCGAAGATCTCACGCTGTGCCTTGGTAAAGACCGCCCAAGAACACACGAGGAAAAGAAGGACAGCCACGATGATGCCCACGACGTACCACGGCCAGTCGAACCACTGCAGGTACTCACCTAGCGGCAAGTCCGGGTTATAGCGGCCAGCCACCATGTAGGTCATCAGGGCAAGCACCACGAAGAGGACGATCCACATCGTGCGCAGCTTCCGGGTCAGTGCTTTGTTCTCCGCGTTGAAATCACGCGCCTGGAAACTATTGGCCAGTTCTTGCAGCTCGCGCGCCTTGGCGTGCGCGTCGCGGTACTTCTGCTGGGCGTGCCCCAGCTTATCCCAGAGGCCCTGGCCTACCTTCCACGCGAAGGTGGTGCTGTTCTTCGCTCGCCAGGAGGCAAACTCGTGCTTCTTGCGGCTGACCGCTTCATTGCGGGTCTGCTGGCTGGTGTACTCGATGTCGGCGGCAAAACGCTCAGCGCCTACCGGATCGAAAGGCGCGACGGTTGCTTGGGACTCGTGCGCATAGCCCAACGTGCTGGTCATGAGCGGATGGAAGCCCTCAAAAGAAGCGCTGACATCCTGCACGGACTGGCCACCGTACTGCACGATGTACATGTTGCCCTGGTTATTGCGCAGGCCCTTGGTATCGATGCTGTCGCGCCAGGAACCGTCGACAAGCCCCAAGGCGTAGTCGTGGTAGGCCTCCCACGTGCGCGAGAGCTGCGGTTCCTGGCCCAAGGAAAAGTGCTGTTCCCGGGCGACTCGCATGGTGTGCTCACTGGCTTGACGCAGCTCGTCGACGCTCGTTGCGCCGCTACCCTTGCCGGAGTGCCCAGCCAAGACAACCTCCACGCTAGAGTCTTGGCCATAGAGCATCTTCTGCAGGAAGGTGGCGGCGTTCTTGTTCATCGCACCGCGCTGGCCCTCGACCCAATCCTGCGGCTTGCCCACCACAGTAGACCAGTACAGGCGCAGATTATCCTTCAGCGCCGCCCAGCCGCTGACCTTGTGAGATTGCAGCTCCTCATAGGCAGTCGGGGTGCTCACCAACGGGGAAATCTCCTGGTTGATGAACATCTGAGCGCACTGATCCGTCAGCTGTTCCGGATTGGCGTAGTGCACGGCGCGCGAAATGTTATTGACCTGCGGTTGCGGCAAGCGCTGGCTGGGATCGAAGACGGCCTTCCTGACCTTGTCCTCGATATCACTGGCATCGATGGTGCGGTGGAAGGCGCGCACCAGACGGAAGCGCTGCCGGTCTCCTGTTTCGATGACGCGGTGAGTTTCTGGATCCAACACCGCAGGCTCGGGCATCCCGCGCCATAAACCAAAGATGCTGGCTACGGCCGGGGCTGCGAACTGGGCAAGCTCGAAGCCATCTGCGGTGCGCTTGATCGGGCGAATGCGCGAGGAGGCCGGGGTCCCGCCCTCTTCTGGGGAGAGCACGAGGTTGCTCCATCCCTGCAACGGAGCGATGTCCACACTCTCGCGCGGAAGGGCTGACAACAACAGGCGCACGCGCAGGTTGGAGGCCTGAATCAGGCGCTGGTCGACGGCCCCGACCCACTCCGTGAGCTTGTCGACGTCCTGCGGTTGTTCCGCATCCATCGGGTCAATGGTGGCGAGGAGGACGTCCCCGCTGAAGCTGCGGAGGGCCTCGTCGAGCGTCGACAAGCGCGCCGTGCCCTCCTCCGTAAAGGAGCGCACAACAGCTCCACTGGTGGGGTGGGCGTAGTCGATCCAGAGGAAGTCCTGCAGGAGGCCGACCGCACGCAAGTCACAAAGGCGGGAGCGGATGTCATCCGCGGTGGCGCCGTGTCCGAAAATAATTACGTTCGTCATTAGAAGGTGTCATCCAGGTCGTTGAGGTTGAATTCCGGAGCGAGGTCCTGGCCAAAGCCAGAATCGGAGCTGCGCACCTGCGGGGCAGGCTGGGCGACGGGGTTCTCCGCCACCGTCTTGGCCTGATTCAGGTAGTTGCGGATGACCGGGACCATCTCGATGACGTCTAGCGCCAAGTCACGGTAGTACGGCGTATGCGAGGCGACCTCGCGGGAGCGTATCTCCGCAAAGGGCTTTTCCTTACGTCCCTGTCCCGGCAAGGAGTTGGTGTGGCCCGGCACAAAGTGGTCCGCACCGCGGGCGAACTTATCCAGCTCCTCCACGAAGGATTCATAGCGGTCTTGGATGGAGGTACCCATAACACCGCGGTTCGGGGCTTCACCGGAAGCCAAGAACTGCGCGAGGCGGTGAACCACCGGGTGCGTGGACGCACCGGAGTGGGCGAAGTCTAGGCCGTCGTCGAAAAGCCCGCGCAACAGCTGGTACGGGTAGAGCGAAGAGGCAAAACCATAGTGTCCGGTTTCCTGCACCTTCGCGTAGGCGATAAAGATGGACTCCAAAACCGAAGGCATCCAGTCAGACTTCTTGATCATGCGGCGCGGCGAGATAAGCAGCGGATCCGGGAAATCAACCCAACCATTCACGCCACCATCCGTGTCATCGAAGATGTGGGCCGCCGCATTGGCTGCATCGGCGTTGGAAATGTAGACGCGGCCGGTAATGCGTCCGATGATCCAGCCGGCCACCATGGCCTGGCGCTCCGTCTTCGTCAGTGGCAGGGCTGCTGGCAGCGGGCGGGTGCGGCGCTCCGACCACCAGGAACCGTCGAAATTGTCCTGCTTCTCGATGTCCTTGGCGATGTAGTTAAACATGGAGGAGAAGACGATCGGCGAGTAGTTGGGGTAGGAACCGAAGATCTCGATGTGCTGCACATGGTCCGACATGTTCAGCGAGTTGCGCAGAGCCACCGTGGAAGGCCCGTCAATCTCCGGGCGGCTGAGCACCGACTCCAGCTGGGAGGCGATGCCGGTCTCCGCAGAGCCCAGCTCCGCAAACGGGATATCGGAGAAGGAGTAGGTGTACTGCACGGACTTGCCGTGGATACGCTGAACCATGTCATCGTTGACGGCAGCCAAGGGGCGGGCATAGCTCAGCGCAAGCTGGAATGCCTCGACGAACCGGCGCTGACGCTGCGCGTGCTCGACCTCGTTGATATCCGGGGTAAGGGTGAGGTAGCGGCGCAGATCCACCGAGTTGAACTTCTGGAACTCATAATCACGGCGATTAATCCACTGGCGCGAGCGCTCCAGCAAATCAGTTGGGCGAATCTTGGCGCGGTAGTGCGCGCGCTGGGATTCGCGGGATTCACCGCTTTGCGGGTGGCGCGAGAGGTACTTGGACACCCAGCCAGCACGGTTGGAGTAAGCATCATTGGTGCGCTTCTGCGGGGCCAGGGTGTCATTCGGCGCCTGGGCCGCATCGAGTGATTCCCATTCACCGCAGATGACCGCACGAACCGCAAAAGGATAAGCCTGCTCGTAGTTGGTGACATCCGAGGTGGACTGCTGTCCCTGGATGGTACGCAGCATCTGGTCACGGTAGTCCGAGATGAAGCTGTTGACGTCGGTCAGCATGATTTCGTTCTCGGCGCCCTTGAAGCGGGTTTCCACGACCTCATCGAGCTCCGTCGGCCACGAGTTGACCTCGTCAGTGCGGACGTCAGCCAACTTGTTGGTCTCCGGGCGCTTCGACACGGCCTTCTCCAGCACCGCGTGGGCATCTCCCAGCTCACGCTTGAGGTGGAAGAGGTTCTCATCGGCGTAGTCCTGCAGGACATCCTTGAGCAGATGCGCGATAGCCATGAGCGCGTAGCTGTAGAACTGGTTGAAGTACAGGCCCATCAGAGCATTGACCGTAGGAGTCGGGTCCGTCATCTGGCCCTTGCCGGTCAGCGGGCTGAGGATAGGGTCCGCGCCTTCTGGCTTCGCCAGCACACGGGTGTTCTGGTAGTAGCCGGAGTACTCAGACAGGCGCGGCAGGAGGCGGTCGGAGTTGGTGAGCACGTCCGTGATCTTGGAGAGCATCTCGCGTACATAGGGCACGCCCACCGCAGCGAGCTCTGACTCCACGGTGGCGAGGACACCATCGCTGAAGAAGTTGGCGTAGCGGTAAACAATGTCATAGGCGGCATTGTTCAGAACAGATGCGATGGCCTGTTCATTGCGGGGATCGGCCATGTTGCCCTCGAACTCTTCACGCCATTCGTTGACGTTACGGCCCTGGCCCACCGGAATGAAGTTCTGCAGGTGCTTCGCAGCACTATCCGCGGCCTGCTGGGCCTGGCCACCAAAGACGCTGTTGAGCCAATTCCATACGCTGCCGCTATCAATCTGGCCGCCTTGTGCCCAGGAGGGATCAAGCGTCATAGAGCTAAAAGCGTTAGGCAGCCGCTCTTCCAGCTTCTTAGCAATCTGCATCTCACCGGCCTCGGGGTTCTGCGGGTCGAGGTGCCCGTTGAAGAGGCGCTCGAAGGCGCTGCGGGCAAGACGCTGGGAAGAGTATTCGGCAAAGCGGTCGCGGCCCATCGAAACCTGGGCATAACCCAGCGAACCCCAGGGCAGGCGACCCCACGGCGTCCCGTCTGGGCGATCCCAGCCGAAGAAGCGGCGGCCGCCGTCACCGGCCGGAGTGTTAGTCAGCGCGTAGGACACGAGGTTATCGCTGGCCTTGGTGGAAGCCATCAACCCCGCCAACGCGCGGCCCAGGCCGCGATAGATGGACATGGCGGAACCATCGCCGAAACGAGCGCTGGTGGTACCCATCTTGGAACCGATGGGGAAAATACGGCCGAAGGTCTGCCCCTCCGGCGGGGTGCCCATGTCAAAGGCTTCAAAGATGGCGCGGTCATGCTCATAGGCATTACCCATTTGCGCGGCGACGACCTCACCGAACATAGCCAGCGAGTTCGGCCATGCACCGGCCATGTCATCCGCCTTGTTATCGGCGAAGATCTCCGGGGTGTACATGAAGATGAGGGTGCCTTGTGGGTTCACATTCGGGATGGTGGTGAGCACGCGGCACACATCCAGGAACATCGAGGCACCCGCGCCACCTGCCATGGAGGAGACCACGAGGACGACCGGCTGGGAATCACCCGTATCGGAATCCAGCTTTGTCTGTTTGTAGTTAAGGCGGTTGAGCTCCTGGATTGCCTCCTGCGTGAACATCTCATCCACCGCTTCCTTAAGCGACTGGCGGATCTTCTTGAGATTCGGCAGCGTCAGCATACGGCCAATCGCGCGGTACTGGCCGGCACCGTCAGCCAGCTTCACGTCGTTGGTGGAAGGATTGCGGGTGGCCCACGTTGCAATCTCACCGAGCTTGCCGGCACGGCCCAAGGTGCTGGACACGCCTTCGTCGAAGGAGTTGTAGTTCTGGCGGGCACCAATGCCTACGTAGTGACCACCGTTCTGGGTAACATTCGGCAGCTTCTGCGGTCCAGCCTCCTCTTCGAGCGGCACGTCGATGTTGACGAACTGCCATGCCTTGGGCAGCTCGGTCATGTCCGGGTCAATGCTTCGCAGCTCGGCCTTGAGCTGATCCATCATGAACGCCAGTGTCTTGGCGCCGGAGCCACCGCAACCGACGACGAGGAACTTCTTCATCTTTAACTACCTTTCGAAGGGGAGGTTCGCTTCTGTGCTGTTTATGGCTGTTGTGTACTGCTCTACCGGCTTAGCCCTGGGAGCCGAATCCCGGGCTTGGGGGCCAGCCGCCGTTGGTACCAGGGTTACCAGGATTACCCGGGCGCTGCTGGCCTGGTTGCCCAAAGCCAGAGCCCCCACCAAAGCCAGTGCCACCGCCAACGTTTGGCGTTCCGCCGAAGCCGGGGCGTCCCGGCCCGTTCGCACGCCCTTGCTGGCCGTGAGGTGACGGGCCGGAAGGCTGGGACTGGCCGAATCCACCAGGTTGCGGAGCACCCTGCTGCGGTCCACGTTGCGGCGGCGGACCGCTCGGCGGCTGGGAGCCAGGCTGGTTCTGCTGGACCGGCTGCCCCGGTTGGCCGGACTGCGGCGGTGTCTGTGCCTTGTCGGGCTTCTCGGCAGGGAATTCGACCTGGCCAAAGAGTTGCAGGGCCTGGCGGCTGATCTCCTTCGACATCTCGTCATACGCGCTGGCCTGGGCCAGCGTATCGATGGTCATGACAATCTCACCGGAATCGCGGTCCTTCTCGTTGCCCACGAAGAACCACGTGTTCTGCACCGCAAGCGGCAGAACTGCCCGGCAGCCGGACTTCTTGCCCTTGCCGGAAATGGTGCCATCGCGCTGGACCTCCACGTGGGCGGCGGTAAACGGGCTCAGCCCCATCTTTACCTTGACATCGTTGCTGCCCAAGCGAGCAGAGCGTCCGGTGGTCTCTACCGGAACAGCGCCCTGGAACTCCTCCTTGGACACCGCGAACGGGCGGCCATTGTCGGTTCGCACGAGGTTAGCACCCTCGCGGCGTACCGGGATGGTCTTCGCAAACATTCGGGGCTTTTCCGGAATACGGCCGCTAACCCACTTCATGAGGTACAAGATGGCCAGCGGAATCAGCAGTGCAAGCAACACCGCGAGGACAAAGGAGAGGCCGAAAGCGGACTTGCTCAGTGGCGCAGTCATGGAACCCTGCAGCGTCAGCGGCAGCTCCATTTGCTGGTTATCCTCAGCAGACTGCAGGTTGATCACCGGATCCACGCGCAGCGGGCCGTCCGCCATCTCTTCAACGCTCAACGTCACCGGGATGGTCGCCTTTTCGTCCCTGGAGAGCTCCAGCGCGGAATCCTCCGAGTTGTGCTTGGAGCTCACCGCAACGGCAGGAACTCCCGAGGGCAGCATCCCGTCAGCGGAATCCACGGTCTGGTCTGCTACCCACACCTTGCCGGGGCCGGTCACCGGGACGTCGACAGTAACTTCTTTCTCCGTCATGGTGATCGTCTGCGCCGAGCCCACCGTCGGCATATTGACCGGGGTAACCGTCAGCGGCGTTTCCGCGTTGATGGGGTCCAGCTTCGAACCCGGGCGCTCACCTGTGTCCTTAGTGGTGATTTCCACGCGGGTCACGAGCTGACCGGATGCTGCGTTTTCCACCTTCTCCAGCGGAATGTCTACTGGTTGCCCATCAGTGATGGGGGCATTGTCCACGAGGGTAACCGGGGAACCATCCTCCGGCACGAACTCCGCATGGAGGGTTCCCTGGCCCTCCAGCGCACGGGGCTCGCCGTGGCCATCAACCAACTGTCCCTTCAAAACCTGGTCAGAGTTGATGCCGCCTTCTACCTTGGCGCCATCTTCCGTCTTGAGGTCCAGGTTAAGGCCCGGCACCATGACAACGGATGCGAGGTACTCGCCTTCGGTCCCCTCAGCCACCTTGTAGCCAAAAGTCCACGCTCCTGCCCAGGAATCGCCGTCCTTTTCCATCGCGATATCGACCATGCCCGGCAGCTTGTTGTTCTCCGTCACGGAGACCTTCGCACCGGCAACCTTCGTGGTATCCGGCTTGAGTTCCACGGTTTCGCCATCGGGGCCAGTCAGAGTTGGGATGAGATCGTCCTCACCCACCGAGTTCTTCGGTACCGCCGACAAACGCACAGGGGATACGGAGTCATCGAGGACGAAATCAAACTGGTCTTTGAAGTTGCCGTCCTTGGTCACGCCACCCGAGGTGGGGATGAGGTTACGGAAGGCCGCGAACAGCGCTGCCGGGTCCTCACCCGCGTCGAAGAATGCACCGTTCGGGGCACCCTGGCCGCAGTCTTCACCCTCCGCCATGCGGGTGAGCTGGCGGACCTGGTCCTGGGCTTCCGCCGCCGGAACGAGTCCCACGTTAAAGAGGCGGATATTGGAGTTACGGAACGCAGTAACAGAGGAATTGACCTCACACAGCTTGTCCTGTGCACCTTGAAGGTCATTGGCTTCGGCGTCGGTGTAGTACTTGCCATCGGTAAAGAACACGATGCCGCGGCAGCTACTTCCTTGGTGAGACGCCAGTTCCTTCAACGCGCCTTTATAAGCCGCGCCGTAGTTGGTTTCGAGGTCCGCTACGCGGTCCTCCTTGCGGAACTTGTCCAATTCGCTCTGCAGGGCATCACCGTTTCCGGAAATATTGGTCCACCCGCCGTACTCGGCCGGATCACTGTAATAGTCAGAACCAAAGCCGGCGAGTTTCACGTTGATGTCTGCGCCGTTATCTTCCCCGAGGTGTGCCAGCTGCTTCACGATGTCCCCCGTGGCATCGACGCGGAAGGCATCGGCGTCCGTCGGCTGAGAGCCTTCATAGCCCACCAACGACGCTGATTGGTCAAGAACAAAAAGCAAGTCCGCAGACTTCTCGCTGGCAATACAGGAGCCGAAATCGGACAGGTTCTTTTGCGAAACCTCAGAGAGCGAGGATTCGGAACCGATTCCCTCAGGGTGCTCTTCCGGCTGAGCTTCTGGGGCTTCTGGGGCCTCAGGAGCTTCCGGAGGCGGCGGAGCATCCTGAGCTACCGCGCCTAAGCTGCCACCGAATCCAGCGATAGTCACCGCCGCGGATAGGGCAAGTGCACGAGTGAGTTTCTTCATTAGACGCCAACCGCCTTTCCTACGTAGAAGGCGATTTCCACCGCAGCAACAATGACAAGGACAAAGCTTCCACCCATAATGACGCGGTAGAGCAAGGTTTGCGTCGTATCCTCAATATAAAAGGTCTCAGCCTGGCGCTGCGTGTTCTTCAGCGTGTACAAGCCCAAGAGGATGAAGGACACGATTCCAGCCAAGAGCCATCCCCCGATTGCCAGGCCGAAGAAAAGGCCTTCCGTCGGAGCGGCGAGCAGCGGCGCAAGAATCAACAGGATCAGCGCGATGACCGCGGATACGCCAGCGGCAATGAGCAGCGGCCACGGCCCCTTCGTTGGGCTCGTCGGTGTTGCCACCTGACGGCGGTAATCCGGCGCGGGCGAGGAATCACCGAAACCATCCGGCGAGCCCGGCGCGCCAAAGGAGCCGCCCGCGCCCGAACCGGAGTTAAAACCCGGAGAGGGCTTCTGCGCAGGATTCTGGGAAGGATTCGGGGCGCCAAAACCGCCGAAGCCCCCAGCCCCAGTGGGCGAGCCAAACCCGGAGCCAGAACTAGGTGCGGATCCTGCACCTGGCCGGTTAGCACCTTGGGGCGGGCGCCCGCCAAACTGTGGTGAGGAGCCTGGGGAACCAAACGTCATATCGATGACCTTCCCTTGTACGAAGTTGGGCCACCGGCAAACCTGGTGCCTCCCCCATCTAGCGACGCAGAAGGTAGAAGATCAGCCGGAAAGCTCTAAGGACTAGAAACCAAGGTAGTCGCACCCCCTGACACGACATGCCTGTCACGAGCCTCGGACTTCGAACGCCCCGAATCTCTTCGAGCACGCACCGCGGCACAATAGACAGGAAACGTTCAGGGAACACGAAAACACTGCAAGCAAAAGAATGCCATACTACGTGCATTTTTTCTGCCCAGTTTGCAGATTTTGATGGGCGAAGCGCTGGAACCACGGCAATGAAACAACCTGTTCCGCTGCCTTTTCCCAAGGAACCGCCGGGCAAGGGAGTGCTCCCCGCGTGAACCGAATTAAACTCCCTATTTCTAGTTCCCCTAGTTTCGTGGAAAAATGCTGTGCCATGACAACTCAATCGGCAACCGCAACCACCACAAACGGTGGCGAGAGCATCCGATTCATCCCGGTACATTCCACTTTGTACCCGTGGCTGGTCTCGGTGTTCGTCGTTACCTTCCTCATCTCGAACATCAACGCCACGAAAGGCGTCCAACTCGGCCCACTCATCACCGATGGTGCCTTCTTCCTCTTCCCCCTCGCCTACATCGTGGGCGATGTCCTCTCTGAGTGCTACGGCTTCAAGTCCACTCGCCGCGCCGTCTACATCGGTTTTGCCATGGCGCTTTTGGCCGCAGTCTCCTTCTACATTGCAATCTGGCTGCCCGCCGCGGACTTCTACGAAGGCCAAGAAGCTTTCGAAGCAACTCTCGGCCTCGTGCCGCAGATTCTCGCCGCCTCCCTAGCCGGATACCTCGTGGGCCAGCTGCTCAATTCCTTCACCTTGGTGAAGATGAAGGCCCGCACCGGCGAAAAGGGTCTCATTGGCCGCCTTGTTGCTTCCACCGTCGTCGGCGAATTCGGCGATACTCTGCTGTTCTGCGCCATCGCAGCACCCGTCATCGGCATCGATTCCTTCAGTGGCTTCCTGAACTACGTCATCGTGGGCTTCCTCTGGAAGACCGCCTGCGAGGTCATCATGCTTCCGCTGACCACGCTGGTTATCTCCTGGGTTAAGCGCCGCGAGGATTACGCACCTATCGCCGAGGCCGAAACCTCTACGGCAGCGCCGTCTAAGTAGCAGCAACCCGTCCCGAATTCCCCCTTGGCACGCACTGTGCTGAGGGGGTCTATTTCTCTCTTCCCTTCACCCAACTTGCGTAATACGATGCATTCACAAGAGCAAAGGAGAATAAATGGCTGCATGTGAAGGCCGTCCGAAATCTGCTTCAGCCCGTGCAGCACTTTTGGAACGGGTCGAAGACTACTACGACCTTCAGGAACTGCGCACAGCAATGGCAGAGGATTCTGGCGAGCGGTTTAATCTTGATGAGGTATTAAAGGACATCGACGATGCATAAGCATCTACGAACTCCCCTCCTCCCTATTCTTGGCCTGGCCACAGCCTTCAATCTTGTGGCGTGCTCGGGTACAGAGGAAGTCACCACGTCGTCCGCAACGACGAGCCACGCGGCACCGGAAACCACGACGGTGAGCAGTGAGGCGTCGCCAAGCGCAGCGCCCAGCACCACCCCTACCCCGCCGCCGCTCAACCAAGGCCCGTCACCCGCACTGACCGGTACGTTTGAGATGGAAGGCTCGGCCACCATCACGGGCGCGACCTATGACTCGATGCCCTTCGTCCTGCCCCTCAACCCCGCTGGGCCACAGGAGACCATGGTGCGCTGGGTACAAGACTGGGGTGAGTCACCCGCCACGGCAGAACAGGGCACCACCTACGTCTTGGGCCATGCCTGGGGCCAGCAGAAACTGGTGTTCAACCCCTTCTCCGAGGTGGTCACCGCCAACGTCGATCTGAGCAACCCCACCACCGTGGAGGGCCTCGACGGGGCGCAGGTACAGCGCTTTGCGACGCCCGTCCTCAACGGCTCCCACATCCGCATGACCTCTGAGGGTGGTGCGGGCCGCGAGTGGATTGTCGATAACGCTTTCCTGGTGGGCAAGGAACAGCTAGGAAGCGACGCGGACCTGATGAATACCGAGGTTCCCGGGCGCATCGTACTCATTGCCTGCGCTGTCGACGGCGCTACTGACTTGGAGTACAACGTCATCGTCACCGGTCACTTGGCGTAATAGCGCCCCAGGAATTCATCGCGGTAGGCCTCGTAATAGCCGCCGTCGATCGACGCCCGGATGTTATCCACCAAGCGGATCATGAACTCCAGGTTGTGGATGGTGCACAGCGTGCCCGCTAGGAATTCCTTGGCCTTGAGCAGGTGGTGGATGTAGGCACGGGAATAGTTCTCCGAGACGTAACCGCCGAATTCCTCGTCCACGCCAGCAAAGTCGCGCTTGAAACGCGCATTAGTGAGGTTGAGGCGTCCATCGAGGGTGTAGACGCCACCGCGGCGCGCCAGGCGGGTCGGCGCCACGCAGTCGAAGGTATCCGCACCCGCCTCCACCGCGGTGAACAAGTCATCCGGCTCGGAAATGCCCAGCAGGTGCCGGGGCTTATCGACGGGCAGCTCATCGCACACCCAGCCCACAATCGTTCCCAGATTCTCCTTCTCCAACGCGCCACCGATGCCGAAGCCTCCGAAGCCGCGACGGCCATTCGCCTCGGCGCGATCGGAAAGCTCCACCAGCCCGCGCGCGGCCTGGCGTCGCAGGTCCTCGTATTGCGCGCCCTGCACCACGCCCCACAGGGACTGGCGCGGCTTCTGCGGACCGCGAGCAAGCGTCAAGCGGTCGTGCTCATCCAGGCAGCGCTGCGCCCAGCGGCGCGTGCGCTCCACGGATTCCTCCTGGTACGTGCGGGTATCCACCAGGGTGGTGAGCTCATCGAAGGCAAACATGATGTCCGCGCCCAGGCCATGCTGAATCTGCATGGAGACCTCCGGGGTAAAGCGGTGGGAGGAGCCGTCGATGACGGACTTAAAGTCCACACCGTCCTCATCCACTTGTGCCATGCGTTCCTTCTTCGCCGCACGGATATCAGAATCCGTCAGCTCCGCCACGTCCATGGCCAGGACCTTCTTGAACCCCACGCCCAGGGACATGACCTGGAATCCGCCCGAGTCGGTATAGGTCGGCCCGTGCCAGTTCTCGAAGGTAGCCACGCCACCGGCCTCATCCACGATGTCGTGGCCCGGCTGCAGGTAAAGGTGATAGGCGTTGGACAGGATGGCTTGGGCGCCGGTGGCCCGGATCTGTTCCGGGGTCAGCGTTTTCACCGTGGCCTTGGTGGCCACCGGGATGAAGGCCGGGGTTTGGATATCACCGTGCGGGGTATGGATAACGCCGGTGCGGCCGTGCTTTCCCGGTTGTGCTGGACCGCTCAAGTCCAGCTCCTTCTTCACGTCGAAGGAAAGATCGGTCTCAAGCTGCGGCTTAGGGTGAGTCATAGGGAACTATTCTACGGGCTGCGCTGCCTTATCCTCTGCTTCACGGGATGCTGCCGCGTGTTTGCGCTCCCATTCTTCCTCGAGTGCGGTGCCCTCGATGTCCAGCTGCGGGATCAGCTTGTCCAGCCACTTCGGCATCCACCAGGTGGTGTGACCCATGAGGAACATCGTGGCGGGGACAAGCGACATGCGGACTAAGAAGGCATCGAAAAGCACGCCCGCCGCCAGCGCGAAGCCGAAAATCTGGATGAAGGGCAGGGGCTGGCTGATAAACGCCACGAAGACGGAAATCATGATGATGGCCGCGGCGGTGACCACGCGGGCACCGGCGGTAAAGCCGGCGATGGTGGCCTCGTCGTTGGCGTTGTACTTGCTGTACTGCCCGCCGCTGCCCTGCGGGAAGCGGGAGAAATGCTCGCGCATGCGGGTGACCAGGAAGACCTGATAGTCCATGGCCAGGCCGAAGGTCACGCCGATGAGGAAGATGGGCATGAAGGAAATCAGCGGGCCCGGCGCGGGCACCAGGCCGGTGAGGCCGTCCTGCCACACAAGCACGGTCAGGCCAAAGGCACCGCCGACGGAAAGCAGGAAGCCCAGGCCCGCCACGAGCGGAACCAAGATGGAGCGGAAAACTGCCAAGAGCAGGATAATGGCCAGGCCTACAACGATGGCGAGGTACGGCCCCATCGCCCCTTCAAGGCGCTCGGTGATGTCGAGCTGCACCGCGGTCAGGCCCGTCATGCCGATCTCGGCGCCGGTGGCATCCTCCAGCTCCGCACTGGCGGTGCGCAAGGCGGAGGCGGTGCCGATCGTGGCCTCATCCGTCGGTGCTGTGGTGGGGCTGACCATGATCTGCGCGGACTTCATGTCTTTGCTCACGCCCACCAGCTGGGCGTGCTTGACGCCGCCCACCTGGTTCAGGCGCTGCACGGAATAGATGAAGGAGGAAAGCGCAGCCTTCTTCTGCTCGTCCTCTTCGCCCTCTTGGCCCTGAATATAGGGCTGCAATGCCGCGGATTCCGGGTTGGCGTTGGCGCCATCCACGATCACCAGGAAGGGGCCGTTGATGCCGGGGCCAAAACCCTCGGATAGGAGGTCTGCCGCCTTGCGCTGGGTGGTATCCGGGTTGGACGTGGTATCCGCCGGCAGGGCCAGCTCCATGTGCAGGACCGGGGCGGTCAAAGCTCCGAGGCCAAGCACCACCAAAGCCATGACGATGCCAGGGGCGCGCTGCACCGTGCGCACCCAACGGTTGCCCATCGTTGCTTTCGTGCGGCGCGGGCGGCGCTTCGTGGGGTTGCCGGCCACGCCGGGGATGCGCCCGGCGAAGGCCTTATCACCGAGCAGGCCCAGCATCGCGGGCACCAAGGTCAGCGCCACGAGCACTGCCATGAAGACCGTGCCCGCAGCGGCCAAGCCCATGGCGGTGAGGAAGCTAATGCGCGCCACGAGCAGAGCGAAGAGCGCGATGAAGACCGTCGCGCCGGCAAAGACCACCGAGGAACCCGCCGTGCCAACGGCCATGCCGGCGGCATCCGGCCCATCCATGCGGGAGCGCTCCTGCCGGTAGCGCGACATGATGAACAGCGCATAGTCGATGCCCACGGCCAGACCAATCATGACGGCCAGCACCGGGGTGAGGTTGTTGAGCTCAATCCAGTGGGTAGCGATCATGACACCCATCGCACCCAGGCCCACGCCCACGACCGCAGAGATAAGTGGCATGCCCGCGGAGGCCAAGGAACCGAAGGTAATAATCAGGACGATAAACGCCACGGCCAGGCCGATGACCTCAGAAATCGAATTGACCTGGATCTCATCACCGAAGCCCGCGCCGCCGGCCTCTACTTCCAGACCCGCCGCACGGCCGATGTCCATGGCCTCATGGACCACGTCTTTATCCGCGGGGTCTACCGAATAGGGGCTTTCCGCATCGAAGTCGAAGGTGGTGTAGGCAATCGTCTCATCGGCATTGACCATGGCCAGGTTATCGGCATCCGCCCGCGCGGTCTCCTCCGGCAAGCCCATGGAGGTGAACTGCTCAATGACCTGCTGCTGAAGTGCTGGCGATACGTCGAGCGGGTTACCCCAGCGCTGCTGACTGCCCTCTGGGATATCAAGGCCTTCAGCAATGTGGTGCACCACATCCTCGACCGCTTCCTTATTCTGCGGATCGCTGAGCTTCTGCCCTTCCGGGGCCTTGAAAACGAGGTTGACCGACGGCGCATTGGCCGGGTTACCGTTCTCGGGGAAGAGCTCCACCGCGCGGCGGGTGGCGTCAATTGCTGGCGTGCCGCTGATGGAGTACTCCGTGGTCATCGGCTTCATCAAGCTCAAGGTCGCTCCGCCCGCGGCCGCCACGATGAAGATCCAGGCGATGATGACCTTCCATCGATTGATGTAAGACCAGCGGCCTAGGTGGTAAAGCAGCTTTGCCACGGAAATTCCCCTTCACATGCGCGATTATTGCTCGCGGAAGCTTTGGTGGTGGACACGAATGTGCACCAGTTTAACCAGTTGGGCTGTGAAGCCCTAACGACATCACGCGCCCCAGCAAAACACCACCACGTGGCCGAGAGTTAAGCAATCTCCGCTACGCCTGAGCCATATCTGCAGTACGCGGCGAACGCGCCACGGGCAAGGACGACGCAACAGCTGCAACCACCAACGCAGCTGCCAAGGCAACCGCCGCAACACCAGGATGAGAAGAAAGTGCCGCGAAAAGAATCATTCCAAGCGGGGTACCGGCGGTAAAGACCAGCTGATCCTTTGTTGCGAACTGATGCACCAGATCATCATCTCCCAAAGACTGCCCGAGAGAATCCCACGCAATGCCTGCCGCAGTCATCAACAAGGACGCGGCAGCACCAACTGCGGCGATGAGCACGAAGACAGAGGAGAATGCCAAAGCCAGGATCTGCCCGGCCAGAAGAATCAGCATCAGAATTTGCAAGGTGCTAAAACGCACCCGATCTAATGCCTTCAGAATTGTTGCGGCTGAGCCAAGCAGCGAACCGACCGCAAGCGCAGCTGCCATAAACCCCCACGACTTTTCGTCGAAAGTATTCATAATCCATGTAGGGCCAGCACTTCCCAGGAAGCCGTTGACTACTGCCGCGACCAGCCAAGTGCCGAGTCCTACCCGGACCCAGCTCGGGAGCGTTGGGGACGCAGGAGTTTTCTTCGAAGTCGATGAACCTGTGCTGTCCGTTTCTAGTTCAGCCGCTGCACTACTAGAGCTTTCTCCTGCTGGTTCGCTACGTACTGAGAGAAACGGAAGAACAAAGAGCATGGCCACGAGGAAAGTGGCGCCGTCGATAAGCAATACCGTGTTAAATCCCAAGGTGAGCACTGCCGCTGTACCGATGAGGGGGCCGGCGATAAACAGCACATCACCAAGCATCGACAGGGTTCCGTTGACGCGGGTGCGCTGCTCATCGGAAAACAGCTGCGACAAGAGGCTAAACCTTGCTGGCCCAAAGAATGACGAGGCACAACCGTACACACAGCTTGAGAGCGCGAACGCAGCAATAGAATCGCCGCGAGCAACCACCCACGCCACGAGTCCCCACTGCGCCAACATCCGAACGACATCACTACCCTGCATCCAGGCCACTGGCCGGTGAGGTGACGGCAGCTTTCGGACCACTAAAGAACTGACGAAGCGGCCCGCCCACAGCGCGATAAGCACCACCGTCAAGCCGCGCCCCGACGGATCTACTCGGTGTGCCTGAAGCGCAAAAGTAATCGGGATGAGGCCGTCACCTAACCCGGAAACGACAGCGGCTGCGAAGACGAGCGAGAACGTAGATCTGAAAGAAAGACTATTCATCAACCTCAACGTCTTATAGTGTTACACATCATAGTATTCCCGCATAGAGAGTCAGGACACCCCCTACCCCACCAGAGTTTTATCCGCTGAAGTGCTCTAGGAGACCCCCATGTCTACTTTCGTCATCGTTGCCATCGCGGCCATCCTTCTCATTTCTATCCCAGCAGGCATGATGAGCCGGCGGATTCACAAACGCACGGAAGACCACGACCCCGAGGCACGCCAAGCCGCGCTAGATTTCCAAAGAGATGTTGATAGAGGGCGGGCCGGCTTCTAAAACACAAAAAGACCGGCACCCCAGAGCTAAAAACTGGAGTGCCGGATCTGGCGGTGGCGGCGGGATTTGAACCCGCGGTTGGGGGTTACCCAACAATCGCTTTCGAGGCGATCACCTTCGGCCGCTCGGACACGCCACCGCGTTCCAGATTACGGGAGTCATCCCGAGCGACAAAATCGCTGCCCACACCACGCGGCGCGGACAGCGATTCAGCTAGATGAGGCTAGGAATTAGTCCTTGAGGTTACCGATAACCTCGTTGGCCTTATCCTTGACGCCCTCAACGGCGTCGGAAGCCTTCTGCTTAGCCTCGGAGGTGACCTGGTCGGCCTTGCCCTCGTTCTCCAGCTTCTCGTTATCGGTCAGGCCGCCAGCGGCTTCCTTAGCCTTGCCAACGAACTCGTCCTTCTTGTTCTCGAAATCACCCATGGTTTTCTCCTTACTCTCTACTTCTCTCACGTGGACCACCCAGCCTACACCCAAATTGCCAGGCGGCTGCGGGGCCACTAACCAGTTCAGGGGCTAAGCGCCGCTTCTACGAAGACCCCCGAAGAAGCCCGTGAGCAGCTCCGCGCACTCCTCCTCCAGCACACCGCCGCGTACCTCGGGAACGTGGAGGGCGCCGGGGGCACGGAGGACGTCGACAAGCGATCCACACGCCCCCGTCTTCGGTTCATAAGCACCAAAGACCACCGAGGACACCCGGGAAGCCTGGATCGCGCCCGCGCACATCGCGCAGGGCTCCAGGGTGACAACCAGCTCGCAGCCCTCCAGACGCCAACCATCGCCATGCACACGCACCGCTTGGCGGATGGCTTCCACCTCTGCGTGTGCGGTGGGGTCATTTAGCTGCTCGCGGCGGTTAACGCCGGTGGCGAGTTCTTTTCCGGAGGCGTCGTAAAGCACGGCACCCACAGGGATATCCCCCGCCGGCGTCGTGCGCGCGACCTCTAAGGCGCGGCGCATGCGGGCCTCCGCGCGCACCAGCCCCTCCGCTGGTTTAAGAATCATCCGAGTCAAGGCCGTCGATGAAATCCTCTAGCTCATCGCCAAAGCCCAGCTCGCCGGCGATGCGCAGGAGCATGTCAGAAGGCCAGTCCTCATCGTTATCGATGATGTAGCCCAACTGGTTCTCATCGAGGCCGAGGTCAGCGAAGATATCGAAATCGCCGTCACCGTAGGGGTCGGCGTCCTCCCACTCGTCCTCGTCCAAATCCGGGATATCGATATCGCGCAAGTCCAGGAAATCCGCGGCGAAGTCGTCTTCGGAGGCGTAGGTGGCGTCGGAAAGCAGCATGCGCACATCCCCCGGAACCGGGCGCACGACGACGAAATAATCATCTTCCACGCACAGCAGCGCGAATGCCGCCCCCTCGGAACGCAGGTTGCGCACCGCTTTGATGGAGGTGTTGACGTCGGTGAAGTCATCCTTGAAAGGGCGAATCACCCAGCCGCCTTCGGCACTGGCAACGGTGATGGCAAAGGACAGATCGTCATGGCTCATACCTCGTCAGATTAGTCGGGTTGTGCCACAATTGTCACCGTGAGTTCTCAAGATGTTCAACGCCCCGTCTGCATTATCGGCCTCGGTCTCATTGGAGGTTCCCTCCTGCGTGACCTAGCTGCTGCACGCCATTCCGTGTACGGCTACAACCACTCCACCTCTGGTGCCCGAACGGCCATTAAACAGGGCTACGACGTCACCGATGATCTGCCGGCCATCCTGCACCGGGCAGAGGAAGACAACGCTCTTATCGTCGTCGCGGTGCCCATGGATGCGGTTGCCTCGGTCCTCGACTCCATTCAGGAACACGCCCCGAGCTGCGGCTTGACGGACGTGGTCTCGGTCAAGACCGAGGTGCGCCAGCTCATTGTGCAGCGCAACATGGAGTCGCGCTATGTGGGCGGCCACCCCATGGCCGGGACCTCCAAGTCCGGCTGGGAGAACTCCCACACCGGGCTGTTCAACCGCGCTGCCTGGGTTATCACCTATGACTATGCCGCCGAGTGCGAGGCGCGCGGCGAGCGCATCCCCGCCGAGTGGGAGAACATTTTTGCGGACGTGGTCCGCATGACCCAGATGGTTCACGCGGAGGCAGTTCCGGTGCGCGTGGCTAACCACGATGCCGCGGTCGCCCGCATCTCGCACCTGCCGCACGTGTTGGCGGAGACCCTCGCGGTGGTCGGCGATAATGGCGGCATCCTGGCCCAATCCTTGGCGGCTGGCTCCTTCAAGGACGGCACCCGCGTGGCGGGTACTCGCCCGGACCTGGTGCGCCAGATGTGCGAGACCAACTCGACTGCGCTGGTCCAGGCCCTCGACGAGGCCCTTGAGTTGCTGCAGGATGCGCGCGAATCGCTGGCCTCGGATAAGCCTTCCATCGCCGCGCTTGCCGACGCTGGCTTCCGCGCCCGCACCCGCATCGAAGCCCGATCCGGGGCTCGCAAGGAATCGGTCTCCCCGGTGAAGATCTCCTCCCGCCCGGTCTTGCGCATGCACCCGGGTGCGCCGAACTGGGTGGCACAGCTGCGCCAAACGGAGTCTTTGGGCGGACGCATCGAAATTTTCTAACCCGTTGGCGAGCTTCCAGCCCTGACCTTCTGCTCTAGCAGGCGGTTCTCAACGGGTTCCCCTCACCTGGTTCCAGTCAAAAGGTTTCTTTGCCCCCAAACGAACCTTCTACCTGGTTAAAGATGGTTTACTTGCCCCCAGAGGAACCTTTTGACTAGGGACTTCTGAGTGAAGCCTTTTGTGGGGCGCCATTTGGTGACGGGCTGTGAAGCGGCGTGGGGCTACGTGGGGCGCTTAGTCGCGGAAGGTGTCGTCACGGCGCTTGCGGGCTTGGGACTCATCGCGCGTGATGCCGAGCAGCGGGTAACCCGCTAGGCCCACCACGAGGCCCACCGGCAACAACCACAGCATGCCGGAGGCCAGCCACAGCACCACACCAAGGATGGCGCCGGCAATCAGACACGGAACGAGTTTCTCCTTCATGGAGAAACAGCCTAGTTGGTCCGCTTCCCAGCACCAGACTTGCGACTAATCACCCGCGAGAAGATGGCTATCGCGATGAGGCCCACTACCGCAGCAATGCCTGCTGGCCACGCGACGGGCGCGCTGACCTGCATCGTTGCCGGCGGTTTCGGGGAATTGTGGGCGGTGAGGACGCCGTCGGTATCGCGGCCGCTGGTGACGTCCTCGATCCAATCGCGGACCTCGACCACCGACGTGATGGCAGCGCTCGGCGAAGGCAGATCCGGATCCGCGTTCGACGTACCAGCCGTGGCCACACCGACGAGGCGACCGTTAACAAAGAATGGTCCGCCCGAGTCGCCGCCCTGCATGCCCTCACCATTGAGCGACTTCACGTCCATGATGGCAGCCGCAATCATCGGGCCCACTCCCCCAAGCTCACCGGCCGGAATGCTTTCCGCGCCGTCGGGTCCAACAGCGATCTCTGGCATGTCGCCGCCCTCCATCACCTGGGGCGCGTTGGACGAACCAGGGGCGGGAGCGACCATTCCACCGGGAGCAGGCACTGCCATGTCACCAGGAGCCATAGCCTCGGTATCCCCCGGCGCCACCGGCGTCATCTTCTGGCCGGATTCGTCTGGGCTTGCCGGCGGGGTGCCGCCGGATAGCAATTCGCCGACTTCCATCTCGGCCATCGGCAGCTGGCCTTTGCGGGCCATGCGGGAGCTACTACTCCAGCCGTAAAAGTGACCTTTCTCGCCGGCGGTGGGGACCGCATCCGCGAGCTTAGCTGGCTTAATGCCCTCGACGGGCTCGGTCAGGTGCATGAGGCCGGCGTCGATAGTCGGCGAAACAGCCCAGGAGTCCACGTCATAGACGCGAGTGTCCTTGCCCTGGCCAAAGCGGGCCTGCGAGCCCTCGTTGTTGACGGACTCCAAGCAGTGGCGGGCGGTCAGCACCCACTGCTCAGCCACCAGCGTGCCCGTGCAATCGCCAAAGTTGCCGATCTTGCCCATGCGCAGCGCAGCCACGGCAGCGCTTTCCTCCGATTGCGGAGCGGGCTGCGCAAACTCCAAGGCCATGGCCGGCGCAGCGCCTAGCCCCACGACCAGAGAGCTGGCCACAACAGCAGTTATCTTTCGTGCCACCATTACGCGGCCACCTCCTTGATTGCCCAAGCCACGGCCCTCTCGGCCGGGCCCTTTCCACAGAACTTCTTCCACAGCGCGCTCAACAGTAGGAACGCGAGCACAAAGCCCAGTGCCGCCATGGTGTTGTGTAGGGAGACGTGTGCCTGCCAGTAGCGTGCGGTGAGAATGTGCAGGATATAGATGGTCAACGACATCGAGCCCAATGCCGCGAAGGGGAAGGTCAAGCGCGGCAGGTGACGGCCAATGATCAGGCACAGGTGCAGCACCACCGCGGTGACCGCCACGGAGAGAAGGATTTCACCAAGCACGCCCGTATGCCCGGTAAAGCGCAGCCAGCCGGCGATATCCGGGTTAAAGCGCTGCCACAGGCCGATGCCAGTAACGACGACGGCCACCGCGGTCGTGACGATCTGGGTGCGGGTGGGGCGGGTGAGGTAGACGTCGTAAAGCAGCATGCCCGCCACCATGTACGCCAGGAATGCCACGAGGGGGTAGACCTGTGGGAGTGTGTACGGCGCGTAGAGCACCGTGGCGCCCGCGGTGGCCAGCGCGAAGAGCAGGACCTTCCAGACGGTGGCCAGCGGCGGCACCCAAGCGGTGAGAGCCATGGCCGCGCCCATCACGACGAGCACCACCTGAATCTCACCGCCCACAGGCAGCAAGGCCACGCCGATGAGCATGACTATCAGGCCGCGGGCGACCAGCTTGAGGAAGACCCGCAGCGAGTAGTCGCGGGCAAGAATCATCATCGTGGTACCTGCAATGATGGCAAAGCCCGCCGCCGGCAGCCCGGAGAGCACCACCTTGGCGCTCCACACCAGGTTGGCCATGTGCAGAATAATCATCCCGATGATGGCCAAGGAACGAGCAATATCGAGGCCCACTATTCGGGCGCGCGCTGACACCTATTCATCTCCTTGCAGTTGAAAACGTTTAAAGACCGACCAGTGGCTCTGGCCGGTCTTCTTATTTGTGTCCGTTTTCAGCTCTGCATTTCACTCAGCGCTGCGTGATATGCGTCTCAGCGGCTAAGAGCGATGGCTTTCTCATCTTGCACGAGGTAAATGCGCTCAGGGGTTGCGGAGGCATCGGGGTCCACCTTCACCGTTACTGGTCTTTGAAGAAAGTCAATGAGGGCCCCGTCCGATTGCGGACCAAAACAGATGTTATCCGACATCAAATCCCACGTGATATCAATCTCACTAGCCTCGTTGCTCTCAAAGTGGAAGCCGGCGTTATCGCAGGAGAACTCCAAGTACTGATCCCTAAAGTTCACGTAAAAATAATCCGGCTGCTGTGCGGACTTCCACTCGGAATTAACCACAAACTCCATCTGCTGTGCATTGGCGGTGACCAGGCCTGCGGGCGTGCTGGTAATAATGTTGCGCTGTGAGGATCCAGCTTCCGCTATGCCTGAGCTTCCCGGCAGCTCCGAGGAGCCTGCAAAAGAGAAGAGGGAGGAAATGAAAAGCAGGATAGCGGAGAGAATCGCTTGAATCATGGGCATCATTGTATCCTTCCCAACCGACCAGTGGCTCTGGTCGGCCTTCTCATTTCTGCCTGTTGTCAGCTCTGCGTTTCACTCAGCTCTGCGCGATATGCGTCTCAGTGGCTAAGGGCGATGGCTTTCTCATCGCGCACGAGGTAAATGTGCTCAGGGGTTGCGGATGCATCTGAGGCCACCATTACCTTCGCCGGATCGGACAGGAACATAATGAAGGGAAGGTCAACTTTTCCTCTAGGGCAGGCCTTATCCGTCAGCATGCTGAGCTCCACGCCGCCATCAACCAAGGTAAAGTCGCCGCCGTTACAGGGCAACCACACCGTCTGGTTCTGGAAATTCAAGGAGAAATCCTCTGGGCTCGCTGCAGATTCCCACCTAAAAGCAGTGATATGTTCCATCTGCTCATCGTTTGCCTCGACCAAATCTGCAGGGGTGTTCGTAATGATGCCGTGCTGGGCGACGTTTAGCCCCCACGCCTCCGAGCTCCCCGCCAGCTCCGAGGAGCCTGCGTTAGAAAACAGCGAGGAGATGAATAGCAGGATGGCGCCGAGAATCGCTTTGATCATATTTCAGAACACTACCGGGTTTGCCCAACCCACGGAGTAGAAAATGAGAAAAGCCGCCCGAAGGCGGCTAAGTTTTGGTGCGCCCGGAGGGATTCGAACCCCCAACCTTCTGATCCGTAGTCAGATGCTCTATCCGTTGAGCTACGGGCGCAGTCCGTTGGTTTGCAGTGCTTGACGCCGGAGCGTGTGCGCTCTGCTGTGCAACGAGGAATAACTATACCCACACGCTAGAAATCTGACAAATCCCGATGTCAATGCATGTTTTCTACCCAAGAAATGGGCATAGCAATTCACCCCGTGTTCACCTTAAGGAGGGACTAGACGAGGGTGGCCACTTCGGCGTCGGAAAACACGGCGTCACGAAAAGCCTGCAGAGTGGACTCGTGGTCGAAGTCGACGCCGATGAGCACGAGCTCGGTGCCGGGCGTAACCCCATTGGCCGCCCACAGGGAGGCCGGCATGATCTGTAAGTTAGGGCCGGCCTGCTGCCAGGCGTGGGCCACGCGCAGATCGGTATCAACCCAGCAATAGCCCTTCGAACGCACCAGTCCGGTGCTGGCACGAAGGGCCTTCAGCAGACGCTCGCGGTTGAAGGGACGGTCAGCGCGGAAGACCACGGAGGAGATGCCATATTCCTCGGTTTCCGGCGTGTGTGGGTTGGCCAGCTCCTCCGCTTAGCCGTGGTAGGTCGCGGCGGTGGCGGTGTCATAGAGGTGGGCGTCAAGAACCAGCGTGGGATCAATAACACCGTTAGTGACAGGCACGACGCGGGCGCGGGGGTTCATGGCACGCACGGTGGCGATGACGCGCTCAGTTTCGGCGGCCTCCACCAGGTCGGTCTTGGTGATGAGGATGAGATCGGCGAACTCGACTTGGTCCACGAGCAAATCGGCAATGGTCCGGTCATCCTCAGGCGTGGCCTCAATGTTCTCGGAGACCAAGCTGCGGCCGCGGCGAAGATTAGTCAGGAATGTAGAGGCGTCCACGAGGGAGACCATGGTGTCGATAGGGGCGACGTCGGCAAGCGTGGTGCCGTCCCCGAACTCCCACTCGAAAGTGGCGGCAACGGGCATGGGCTCAGAAATGCCGGTGGACTCGATGACAATCTGGTCGAAGCGGCCGGAACGAGCCAGCTTGCCGACGGACTCAATCAAGTCCTCGCGCAACGTGCAACAAATGCAGCCGTTGGAGAGTTCAACGAAGCGGTCTTCGCCGCGTTCAAGATGGCCCTCGCCGGCGACGAGGGCGGCATCGATGTTGACTTCGGAGAAGTCATTGACAACAACCGCCAGCTTGCGCCCCTCACGGTTAGCAAGCAGGTGGTTGAGAAGGGTGGTCTTTCCGCTGCCTAAGAATCCGGACAGCACGGTAACGGGTGTAGCCATCCCGTAATGATAACGTTTTTCATTAATTGAGGGCTACAGGACCAACCCAAAGACCGGAACGGCAAGCAGGTAGACGGTGATGGTGATGAGCACGCAGCCAATCAGGTTGAGGCCGATACCGCCCTTGATCATGTCGCCGATCTTGACGTAGCCGGAGCCGTAGGCAATCGCGTTCGGCGGGGTCGCCACCGGCAGCATGAAGGCACAGGTTGCGGCCAGCGCCACCGGGATGGTGAGCAGCAGGACGTTGATGTCGCCATTCTGGGTAAGGCCGATACCCACGGCCACACCGCCCATAATCGGCAGGAAGGTCGCCGCAGTTGCGGTGTTCGAGGTGATCTCCGTCAGGAAGAGCACGAGCAGGGCCACCGAAGCGATGAGCAGGATGATGGGCAGGCTGCCCAACCCCTTGGCCATCTCACCAATCCACAGAGACAAACCGGACTTGTTGAACATCGAAGACAGGGACAGGCCACCACCGAAGAGCAGGAGCACATCCCACGGCATTTCGCTCGCAGTCTTCCAATCCAGCAGACGCACGCCAGTCTTCGTGTCGGCCGGGATGGTAAACAGCAGCAAACCAGCGGCAATGCCCACGATTGCGTCGTCGTAGTTGGATTCCTTGCTCACAAAGAAGGGAATGATCACCCAGGCCAAGGCGGCACCGAGGAAGATGATGCCCGTCATGACCTGCGGGCCGGTCCATGGGCCAAGCTTTTCAATCTCGGAATCAATGAGCTCGCGGCCGCCTGGAATCTTGTCCATCTCCGGCTTGAACACGGTAATCAGCATGAACCAGGCAATGAACAGGAAGATGAATGCCAGCGGCATGCCCACC
The DNA here is from genome assembly GCF_037850265.1 of Corynebacterium hesseae. Lineage (NCBI taxonomy): Bacteria > Bacillati > Actinomycetota > Actinomycetes > Mycobacteriales > Corynebacteriaceae > Corynebacterium > Corynebacterium hesseae. The sequence goes on along the minus strand of NZ_CP137211.1, from coordinate 135,810 downwards.
ATCATCCACTTGCCAAAGCCGAGGACGATGCCGTGAGTTTCCTTCATGTAGCCCATCAGCAGGGTATTCGGCGGGGTGCCGATGAGGGTGCCGAGCGAGCCAATCGACGCCGCGTACGCAATACCCAGCATGAGCGCGGTGGCGAACTTCTTCTGGTTAGCCATGCCACCGACGGCGTCGGCAGTCAGCGAAAGCACGGAAATACCAATCGGCAGCATGACCACTGCGGTAGCGGTGTTGGACACCCACATGGACAAAAAGCCGGTGGCCAGCATGAAGCCGAGGATCAGCTGCTTGGGCGAGGTACCGACGACCTTGACCACGAATAGCGCCATGCGGCGGTGCAAGTTCCAGCGCTGCAGGGCCAGGGCGATGAGGAAGCCACCCATGAACAAGAAGATGGTGGATGAGGCATAGGGCGCGCCCACATCCTTAATGCTGCCCACACCGGCCAGCGGGAAGATGACCAGCGGCAAAAGCGCGGTGGCGGCCAGCGGGATGGCCTCCGTCATCCACCACACACCCATGAGAATGGTCACGGCCGCTACGGCGCGCAGCGCGCTCTGGGTGTATTCTGTGTCATCCTTAGCGCCAGGCGATTGCAGCACGGTATCGACGGCGTTGCTCGGGAAAATAAACCACACGAGAGCAGCCAAAACGAGCCCGAGGATAAGGCCAATAGCCATGCGACGCCATTCGCGCGTATCAACGCCGTGGTCGTCTTCGCCCTCCGTGTGCGATGTTGAGACGTGAGTGTGCGGGGTAGTCATCTGCCCCCTCCTTTTCCTGGTTAACCAGCCCCCATTCAGCCGCGAGAGAGTTATTAGGATCGCCGAATGGGCCTACAGCTTCAGGTTATCGAGGTCACAGACCACCAACAAACACTTTCCGGTTATTACCCCCACTCAGGCCGCAGATTCACCCCTGTTCGCAAAATCTTTTGCAGATTAGCTGCAAAGAATACTCACCAATGTGTGGGCAGACCGCACGACAGAATAACCCCCTCCGCAGATCCCCAGACCTCGATCCCGCAACCTGCAGCCCAGGGAGTTTCGGGATTGAGGTCTGGGGGTTTGCGCTACCACAACGCAAAGAAGGCCACCGCTCCGAGGATCATCGTCCCCAGCGCAACGGCGGCAAGCGCCGGGGCCCCGGGCAGGGCGGGTGATTCGGCCCGGGCGAGGATCTCATCGGCGTCGCGAAGCTTGGCGGTAGCCAACCACAACACCACAGCCACCACTACTCCAACAATCACGGCGGCCCATGGCGCAACGGAACGCACGACGAGCAAACCCGCGATGAGGCCGGCTAGACCCGTGCGCTGCCAGGCTAAGCGGGTGCGCTCGGGTTGGAGGCCAGGATCAAAAAGCTCGCTCACGCTAGCAGCTCGCCCACCAGAATCATCAGGCCAATAAGGATCACCACGCCAACAATCAACGCCAACGCCGGGCTTGCCGGGAGCGGACGCGCATGGCGCATCGCGCGCTCGGAGGCACCCCAGTGAAACCACGCCACCGCCGGCAGGACGATGGCCACGATCAGCATGATGACGGAGACGACGCGAGTCAGCGTGGTGTTCAGCGGCAACTCGAAGGTCTCCAGCGCCACGCCACCGGCGATAAAGGCCAAGGACGTGCGGATCCAGGCCAAGAACGTGCGCTCATTAGCCATGCTGAAGCGCGGATCAGGTTCCTCCCCTGTTCCATACACCGAGCCCGGGAAACGTGCCTTCGTCATAGGCGCTACTGTAGCGCCCCGCTCCTAACTCCACAGCGCGAGGCACCCCGAGCGCGCCCCCTAAGACTGCGAGAAGGCCTCGAGATCCGCAGGGCTACCGGCGACGACGATGAGGTCGCGGTGGGTGAGCTCGGTGCCGTCGTCAAGCGGGCGCCACTGCCCCGGCCCCTGACAGCGGGAGATGAGCTGGACGTTGTGCTCTTCCCACACCTGGTGGAGGTTGAGAGGGCCCTTGCTTATCGACGCCGGCGGGGTCATCGCCGTCACGCCATAATCGGTGGCGATCTCCGCGAAATCCTCGAAGCGCCCGCCCAGCAGGTGTGCCACGCGGCGGCCCGTATCGCGCTCTGGGCGAATCACGTGGTGCACTCCGAGTTGGCGCAGGATGCGGGCATGAGCATCTGAATCTGCCTTGGCCCAGATATCGCTCACCCCGAGCTCCACGAGGTTGGAGGCGGTAAGGATGGAATCCTCCAGATCCGAACCGATGGCCACGACCACTCGCTCTACCTCATCGACGCCGAGCTGGCGAAGCGCCTCAGCGTCCGTGGTATCCGCGGTCACCGCTTCAGTGAGGAACGCGGCGTGCTCGCGCACGTGCTTCTCCTCAGCATCGATGCCGAGGACCTCCACGCCATGCTCCATCAGCTCGCGAGCCAGGGAAGAACCAAACCGGCCCATGCCAATGACGACGACCGGCGGGATATTAATGGAAGACTTTTCACGCCGCAGGGCGCTGAACATGTTAGCCAATGAACGGCCTTTCTTCTGGGTAGCGGTAGCGCAGGGTAATGGTCCGGGCGGCCAGTGCCGCCACGAAGGTGGTGGGTCCTACGCGGCCAACGTACATGATGAGACACAGCATGAGCTGCGATGGTGCGGACAAACTTGCGGTAATACCCGTGGACAAACCCACGGTGGCGAAGGCAGACATGACTTCGAATGTGACCTGGTCCGCGGTGAACTCGGGGTCCCAGATGCGCAGCGTCGCCACGCCCACGGCAACGACAATCATTCCGGCGGCCGTGAGCGCGAGGGCTTGACGGAAGGTGGACAGCGGCAGGCGCCGGTGCCCAATGGAGGTGTCTTCCCGGCCCAAGAATTCCGAGATCATCGCTGCGCCCAGAACGCATGTGGTGGTGACCTTGATGCCGCCCGCCGTACCGGCGGAGCCACCGCCGATAAACATCAAGATGTCCGTCACCATCAGCGTCAACGGGTGCGCCTCACCGTAATCGATGGCGTTAAAACCTGCCGTTCGGGGCGAAGCGCTCATGAAGAAGGCGTTGATGAGCTTCTGGCCCAACGGCATCCCGTTCAGTACACCGGAGCCCTCAGAGAGGAAGAAGACCACGGTGCCACTAAGCAACAAAAACGCTGTGGCGCCCAGCGTCATCCGGGCGGTCATGGACATGCGGTGAATGCGCGGCGTGCCACCACGCCAGCGCGTTAGCCGTGCGCGGGCCCGTCGCACGAACTCCGCCAGCATGGGATAGCCCAAGCCACCCGTAATCAGGGCGAAGGCGAGAGGAATCAGAATCCAGCCATCGGCGGCAAAGGAAACGACGCTATCGGAATAGGTACTAAACCCGGCATTATTGAAGGCCGAAATAGCGTGAAAAACTCCTTCCCACACCGCGCGTCCTGGTGCCACGCCGTGTTCGGTGGCTAGGCGCACACCGATGAACACGGCAACTGTGGCCTCACAGATCAGGGTCATGACCAAGGTGAGCAAAAGAGCGCGGCGAATGCCACCAGAAGCCACAGCACGGCCTTCCGCAGCCATGGTCCGGCGGGCTTTGAAGCTGATGCGACCAGTCAACAACATGCCTGATAACGATGCCAGGCTCATAATGCCGAGGCCGCCCAGCTGGATGAGCGCGATGATGACCGCTTGGCCGAAAGGCGTCCAATAGGTACCGGTGTCCTCCACTACGAGGCCCGTCAAAGAAACCGCCGAGGTAGCCGTAAAGAGTGCCGGCAGGAACGGGGTCCACTGCGGAACGTTGGCGGAAATCGGCAGCATCAGCAGCAGCGTTCCCACGAGGATGAGGAGGATAAAGCCCGCGGCGGTGAGCCGAGCTGGGCCCAGGAAATGACCGCGTTTCACAGCGCTTCACACTACGCTTCACGCCCTCTCAAGTCACCCCCATTGCCTGTGAATTTGCCGGCAATTTTATTAGTTCACCTTTTGTAATAAATAGCACTAAGAGTAGCTTCCCAATAGACAATTACACGACAGGTATTAGGAACGAATCGGTCCTTACCCGGATATGAAAGCGAGGCCACGATGAACCATAAAGTGAGCACACACACGGCGGACGGCACTGAAGTTGCCAAACCAAGAATCGAATGGCCAACCATCAAGGCTATCCTCGCCGCTTCCAGCGGAAACCTTGTGGAATGGTTTGATTTTTATATCTACGCCTTCTTCAGCGTCTATTTTGCAGATCAGTTCTTCAGCGGCACCGGCGAAACCGGTGCGCTCATGAAGTCTGCGGGCGTCTTCTTTATCGGGTTCCTCATGCGCCCCATCGGCGGCTATGTCTTCGGGCGCATCGCCGACCGCTATGGTCGCAAGCGCTCAATGCTGATCGCCATCATCATGATGTGCGCCGGCTCCCTCCTCTTTGCGGCCTTGCCCACCGCGGCGACCGTTGGCGCCTGGGCTCCAGTGCTGATGCTCATCGTGCGCTGCATCCAGGGACTCTCCGTGGGTGGTGAGTACGGAGCAACGGCCACCTACATGTCTGAGATTGCTTCCTCAGGACGCCGCGGCTTCTACTCCTCCTTCCAATACGTCACGCTCATCGGCGGGCAATTGCTGGCCAGCCTCCTCGCCGTCATCATGACCTCCACGCTGGGAGAAGAAGCAATCACAAATGGGTGGTGGCGCCTGCCTTTCGTAATTGGTGCACTCGCCGCTGTGGTGAGCCTCTGGCTGCGCAATGGCCTTGAAGAAACGACGTCGAGCACTGAACGCAGTGAGGAGGGCGCCGGAACCCTTCGCCAGCTCATGCAGCATCCTCGCTCGTTCTGGGTCGTCCTCGGTATTACCGCAATCGGCTCGCTGACCTTCTACACCTACACCACATACATGCAGAAGTTCCTCATCAATACGGGCGGCTTTGCCAAAGGCGACGTTGCCCGGACGATGACAGTATGCCTCTTCGTCTTTATGATCCTGCAACCGCTGACAGGCTTGCTTTCTGACAAGATCGGCCGCAAGAACACCATCCTCATTTTCGGTGTGGCATCCACCGTCGGCACCATCCCCGCCTTCATGCTGCTAGAAGCCCAATCCACTTTGATTGGCGCCGGCGCGGTCATCATCCTCATCTTCGTCTTCGAAAGCGGCTACACCTCTATCTCCGGAATTCTCAAAGCCGAGATGTTCCCCACCTACATCCGCGGTCTCGGCGTGGGATTCACCTATGCCGTGGGCAACTCGCTTTTCGGCGGCTCCGCGGAATACGTCGCTCTAGGGCTGAAGAATGCCGGCCACGCCAACGCCTTCCCCATCTACGTCACCGTCATGGCAGCACTGGGCGTGGTTGCCATGCTCTTCCTGCACGACAGCCGCACTCACTCCACAATCGACAACCCCGAAAGCAGCGCCTACGCCAAGAAATAGGCGCTACATCAGCTTGGTCTTCTCCAAGGTCTCCACCCAGCCGTTGGTGAACTTCTCCAACGGCTTGTGGAAGACCACACCCAGAACCAGCATCGGTACGGCAAAGAGCAAGAGCGCGAACAGGGAGAGCCAGTAATCACCGTGGTAAGTTCCGGCGATGGCCGCGCGGAAGGCACGGATGGTGTAGGTCGCCGGCAGCCACGGGCTAATGTTCTGGAACCAGTCCGGGAGCACCTGCAAGGGGTAGGCGCCGCCCGACGACGATACTTGGACCACCAGCATGAGCACCGCTAGGGCCTTGCCCGCGTTGGCGAAGGACACCACGAAGGTGTAGCAAATCAGCATAAAGATGAGCGAGCTAACCCAGCCCGCCAACAGCATGAGAATCGGGTGCGCGGGCTCAATGCCCACGAAGAAGATGAGGCCCAGAATCAGCATCGTCGACTGCACGAGGCCAACCGCGGCAAACATTCCGAAGCGGCCGAAGAAGCGCTGCATCGGCGAATATGTATCCTTATCCACCACATCCGTGCGCACGCTCACCGCAGTCAGCAGCGCACCAACCCACAGCGCCAGCGCCGTGTACATCGGCGTCATGCCGGCGCCGAAGCTCTTGACCGGGTAGACCGCTTGCCTGTCGACGTCCACCGGCGCCGCAATCGCATGCGCCAAGGCATCCGGATCGGAACCGATGATGTCCGCCAACTTCTTCAAGTCACCGGACGCCGCAGCGGAGTCAATGTCTTTCTTCAGGTCAGCGAACTTGTTTGCCTTGTCCTGCAGGCCAGAGGCGAGCTTCTGTACCGCATCCCGAGCATCCGTCAGCGATGAAGAATCAATGGTGACGGGGGCCTTAGCGGTATCCAGATCCGCGCTCACCTGGCCCAAAGAGTCCTGCAGTGCGCGCAGGGATTCACGCAGGCCAGAGGTGGAGATTCCCTCCACTGACTTCTTCGCATCATCGATGCTGGAGAGATCCGGCTTCGTGGGTTCGGGAGCGTTAGCGGTTGCTGTAAGGCGCGCGTGGAGAGTGCGCTGCGCGTCGATGGCCTCCTCGATACGGCTGAGCGCCTTCTCCTTATCCCCCGCAGGAAGCGGCAAGGCCTCGATGTGTCCGTGCAGGTTCTGATACTGGGCAATCGTGCCTTCTACCTGGCCGGCCAAGGTGTTGAGCGTGGCGACGCGGTCGGCGCGGGAGGCGGAGGCGTCGGCGTAAAGCGCATCAATACGTTGGCGCACCACGTCATAACTAGCGCTGGTGGCATCAAGCGATTGCTGCAGCGCATCCGTGGAAACGTTGAGCGAGGAGGACTGAATCTCCGGCAGCTCCAGGTCCGCCGAGTCCGCGATGCGCTGGGCGCTTTCCATGAGCGGAACCGCCGTATCCACGAGTCCGGCGAGGGAACGCGCGGTACGGGCAGCCATATCCAGCTGGGTCTGCACGCCATCCGCGCGCGCCTGCATCCGGTCCAATACAGCCTTGGTATCGCCCTTGCTCAAGAAATCGGAGAGTGAGGTGACCAGATCGAAGGACACGTCACCGACCGTCGTCGTGAAAGCCTCGGCAACCTGGGCCGACACGCCCTCTGCGCCTTGACCGGTAATCTTCGGCGCCAGCGCGTTCTTCTTCTCATTCATGTAGAAGGACAAGTCCGCGGGCTGGGAACCATCCGTGTAGAAGTTCATCATGTCGGTACTGAAGTCTTCCGGGAGCACGATGGCTGCGTAATACTCACCGGACTTGGTACCTTCAATCGCCTCATCGGAGGTGGTCACAACCCAATCCAGCTGCTCGTTCGCGCGCAGCTCATTGAGCACTTGGTCGCCGACGTTGATGGGCACCGGCAACAGATCGCTCTCATAGCCGGTGTCCTTGCTGGCCACCGCCACCTTGAGCTGGCTGGTGTTATCGAAGGGATCCCAGCTAGCCAACACGTTGAACCACGTGAACAGCATCGGAATGACGACGAGACCCACGAGCATCACCGCGCTCATCACGTTGCGGCATGCGGTGCGGATATCGTTGAGGAAAAGATCGAGTGTTCCACGCATTAGTTATCCCCCTCCGTGGACTCCGCGCCGATGCTGGACGGATGAATAAGGTCATCTTCATCCAACGTCACGAGCTCCGCGGACTGTTTCAAGCTGATGCGCAGGTACTCCAGGGTGACCGCGGCGACAATAATAAGGAAGCACCACGCCGTCCAAATGCCCAAGAGCAACGGCTTCTGGTCGGGCAAGAGGCCCGAGACAACAATGAGGATGACCACGCCGATAACGCCCGCGATGGCCACCATCTTGAGCCAATAGCCCCAGTTATGAGCGCGGCGGTCCAAATCCCTCTTGAGGCCACTGCGGCTATCCAACGCCTGGATGACGTCCGCGATGCGGTAGCCGGAGCCCACAACCTGCACGTTTTCATAGTCGAAGAGTTCGGTGTCCTTCAGCTCGCGGTTGAAAATGACGTTGAAGTGCGCCAACGCCTTGCGCAGTAGAAGGCCGAAGACGAAGAAGAGAATGAACATGAAGGCGAGCACGCCCATCTTCTTGAAGTAATGGTTGCCGTAGAACCCGCCGATGGTTTCGCGCATGGCGTCAATGCCGTACGTGAACGGAAGCAGCGGGTAGATGCTGTGGAAGAAGCTGGGCAGCAGCTCAATCGGGTACAGGCCCGACGCACCTGGAATCTGGATGATGGCAAAGACCACGCAGAGGCCGCGGCCGAGGTGACCCAGGGACGTCGACAACCCATAGATAATGCTCAGGTAGGCCAGACCCACGAGCACGCCCGTCAGGATGAATGCAGGCGCGTTCACAGTCTGTACGCCGATGAGCAGATCACCCACGGTCACCGTAACGGCCTGGATGATGACCATCAGGGCCATGAGGAGGAAGCGGCCCATGTAGGCCTGGCCCACCGTGATGCGATGGAATCCTTCCTTATCCACCTCGACGCGGAAAATCACCATGAGGACGAAGGCGCCGATCCACAGCGAGAGGTTAGTAAACAGCGCCGCCATGGCGGAGCCGTAGCTGTCCACCGGGTACACGGTTTCGGTCTTCAGCTCGATGGGCTCGGCAAAGAACTTACCGATTTCTTCCGCGTCCAGCCCAGTGACATCTTGAACCACCTTGGAGTTCATCGCCGCACGCAGCGAGCCCACATCACCCTGCATAGCGCGCAGGCTGTCCTGGAGGGCCAGGAGGTTGGCATCGAAATCGGACAAGGTGTCCTTCGTGGCGCGCAGCTGCTGGGCCACGCCGTCCAGGAGACCATTGGCCTCCTGAATGGTTCCCTTCTGCGCTTCCAGGGTGGAGCTTAACGCACTCGCCATGGAGCTCAGATTGCTCATGGCACGGTTGATTTCGGGTACGGCGGTGGTCACGGTATCGCGCAGAGTTTGCGAGGTGGCCTTGGTATCGGCCGCCGCTTGGTTGATAGCCTCCGCGCTAGCCTGCACGTTATCCGCCGCGGCCTGCGTATCCTTGCTCAGCGCACTGAGGTTCCCCACCAGCTGGCGGTTGGATTCATTGCCCTCATCGAGGCGCTGGATGGCGTCATCGATTTCCTTGGCCACCTGCGGTGAAAGCGTTGTGGAATCACGTAACGCCTTGAGCTGCGCAATCGATTCCGCACTCGCATCAATGGCGGTATTAGCCCGCTGCGTGGCGTAATCGAAGCGGTCACCGGCCTGGTTCAGACCCGCGGTGACATCCGCGATGGATTCCTGCGCCTGGGCGGTGCCGTCCGCCACCGCAGTCGCACCGTTGACGAAGGCGCCGGTGGTCTGGTCGGTGAAGTCACCGATGCCACCTTGTGCCTGGTTGACGAGGGAGGAGACCTCGGCGAGGGCTGTTTGGGCGTCGCCCAGCGCGGTGCTCACATCAGCCACCGTGGACTTGGCGCCCAACGTGGAATCAGCAGCGGTATCAAGCTTGGCTTGGATACGCGCGAGGTTTTCGCGGTTGCCGTCGATCTCCTGCGCGGTCTCCCCGAACGCGGAGCTGGTGTTGTTCATCGCGCGCGTGACTTTTCGCTCGAAGTCAGTACCGGTGTCCTTGACGTTCTCCGCCGCGACGGTGGCCACCTGCTCCTTGAAGGCCGCCGTGATCTGCTTGTCCAGACCTTTGGCACCGGTATCCGTGATCTTCACGGCGATGGCGTTGTTCTTCTCGTTGACGCGGTAAACCAGCTGCGGCTGCGTGAACTTCCCGTCGAGCATGCTCACGAGGTTCTCGCTAAAGTCCTCCGGAATCGTCACCGAGGCATACACGTCTCCCTCTAAAAGGGCTTTCTCGGCTTCGTCGCGCTCAAGGAATTGCCAGCCTATCTGGTCATTCTTTTTGAGTTTCTCAATGACCTCACTGCCGACATCTATCTTCCCCGTCAGCTCGTTGTTAGCACCCTTATCCTCGTTAACCACGGCCACCTTGATGTTGTTGGTATGGCCGTAAGGGTCACGAAAAGCCGCGATGTTAACCCATGAATACAACGCGGGGGTGATGACGAGCCCGATGAGGATGATCCACGCCCTGGGGACGCGGCCAAGCCTGGCTACATCTCTGATAAAAATCTTCCAACTTTGGCGCACTGAAGGCAGTGTACCCGTTGCACCTCCCTGTCTCTAACCAGCCAAAATACATAAAGTAATTTAAATAATTAACAAATAAACTTTAACATGGTTTGCCGGATCAAACCCCTGGCTTTAACATATGGCGATGAAAACTAGACTTCAAGTAGTTGAACTTTTGGTATGGAGATGCCTATGCGTAAGACCTTAATCAGCCTCACCGGCCCCGCCTTCGTTGCTGCAGTGGCTTACGTCGACCCCGGCAACGTAGCCGCCAACATCAGCGCCGGCTCCCACTACGGCTACCTCCTGGTGTGGGTACTCGTCGTGGCCAACCTCATGGCCATGTTCATCCAGTACCACTCCGCCAAACTGGGCCTAGTCACCCACCGCTCCCTGCCGGAAATCATGGGCGAGCGTCTCTCCCGCCGCGCGCGCCTAGGCATGTGGGCCCAGGCCGAGCTCATCGCCGCGGCCACCGACCTCGCCGAAGTCATCGGCGGCGCCATTGCCCTGCAACTCCTCTTCAACCTCCCCCTGTTCGCGGGCGCGCTCATCATCGGCGCGGTCTCCATCATTCTCCTCATCTTCCAGAAGAAGAACCAGTGGTTCGAGGGGCTTGTCATCGGCCTGCTCCTGGTCATCTGCATCGGCTTCCTTGCCGGCCTCGCCATCGCCCCGCCCGACCCCGCCGACGTGGCCGGCGGCCTCATCCCCCGCCTAGAGGGCAAGGACAGCATCCTGCTGGCCGCCTCCATGTTGGGCGCCACCGTCATGCCGCACGCCATTTACCTACACTCCTCCCTGACCAAGCAGCGCTACCCCGACCTGGAAATCCCCCACGTGCTGGCCGGCACCCGCGCGGACATCGCCGTGGCGCTGTCCATCGCCGGGCTCGTCAACGTGGGCCTGCTGGTCCTGGCGGGCTCGGCCCTCTACGGCGTGGACGGCACAGAGACCATCTCCGGGGCCCACACGGCGATTGCCAGCCACCTCGGCCCGCTGGCCGGCGTTCTCTTCGCCATCGGCCTGCTGGCCAGCGGCCTCGCCTCGACGTCAGTGGGCGCCTACGCCGGCTCCGAAATCATGGACGGCCTGCTTCACATCAAGGTCCCCCTACTAGTCCGCCGCCTGGTCACGCTCATCCCGGCGCTGGTCATCATCGGCTGCGGGGTCGACCCCACTATGGCACTGGTGGTCAGCCAGGCACTTCTTTCCCTGGGCATCCCCTTCGCCATCATCCCGCTTTTCCGCTATGCCGGCTCCCGGGACGTCATGGGTGAGTTCGCCGCGAAACCCTGGTCTATGGCCGTGGGCTGGACGCTTGCCGCGCTGGTCATCGCACTCAATCTCGCCCTCGTGCTCCTGCCGCTGCTCTAGGCCGCCTACAATCAGCAGCCATGATTGAAGTAGCAGCCGTCGTCATCCGCAACCCACAAGGCCACGTGCTTACCGTGCGCAAGAAGTCCTCCACCAAGTACCAACTGCCCGGCGGCAAGCCCGAGGCGGGCGAGGCGCTTGTCGACGCCGCCCTGCGCGAAGTTGCCGAAGAAGTAGGCCTCACCCTCGACGCCGAGAGCCTCAACAAACTCGGCACCTTCGACGCTCCCGCCGCCAACGAACCGGGCGAGGTCGTCGTCGGCACCATCTTCACCTACACCCGCACCGTCACCACCGACGAACCCCACGCCGCCGCCGAAATCGGGGACACCGCCTGGGTCAACCCAACAGCACCCGACCGCGAGATTGCGCACCTGTTGCGTGACCGCGTCTTCCCCGCGCTGGCTGGGTAGGTACGTTTTCGTAAATTGCATCTCGAAGCCACAGGCCGCATCGCCTGTTTCTACGCATCTGTAGCAGCGCACCTCCGCGCCCATTTTCTCGGCTCATCAACATAAGACAGAGGCAGGTCCGCTGAAATACCCACCCCTACTCAGGCATTTACTTCTTCCCGCTGGGAAGAAACACAAGGACAATGACCAAAACTGCTAGAGCAATCGTGACAGCATACGGCCATTGAACATAAACGGAAAGCGTCATCAGAATAACGCCAATAGTGGCCAAGATTTTTTTCCACATAAATTATTCTCCCTAACCGGTAGATTCTCTTTGACTGCTCTCCAGACAGTTCAGCAACGTCCATATGGCGAAATTCCAAGCACGCTACCCTAAAACCTTCGCCATTTAGTGCAACGATAGTTTTCAAAAACCAACCCGCTGAGGAAGTGCTTTAACTGGAGCGAGAACTGATACTGCCGCAATCAGCACTACCAGAGGCGCACATTTCTTGGGGCAATACATGCCCTTATCCCTTTCGCGAGAAGATGGCCGAGAACTCGGACACCCCCTAGAGTTACATGTGGTAGACAAATGTGGAAGCAAAAAATGGAAACCGTAGACGAACGTATACACTTCCCCAAAAATCCTTGCGAGAGCCCGCAAGAGGGCGTATCTTGCCGCAATTCGCCCTGCTGACATTTAGCCTCCTTTAGGCTTCGGCCTACCTGCTGCTTCTGTCATTGTCGGCACCATCTTCACCTGCACACGCACCGTCACCACCGACGAGCCCCACGCCGCCGCCGAAATCGGCGACACCGCCTGGGTCAACCCAGCTGCACCCGACCGCGAACTTGCGCATCTGTTGCGCGACCGCGTCTTCCCCGCGCTGGCCTAGCGCCAACTGTCAACACTTCGGCGTCATTGACCCCGAAGCCATCAAGAGCTACCCTTTTGAACATGTTCACTGAACACGTTCACCCATCGCGTTCGGCCGCCAAAGCTGGCACCGACAGCAAGGTCCTGGCCACCGCCTACGATCTCTTCCTCACCCAGGGCTACGCCACCACCAGCATCCGGACCATCGCATCCGAGGCTGGCGTCAGCGTGGGAACCGTCATGGGAGTCGGCGACAAACAAACGCTGCTCATCCGCACCATTGGCCAACACATTTCAGAGCTCCACGACGAGATTCGGGGGCAATCCGATAGCCTCCTCGATGTCCTCAAGCCATTCCTCCAGATGTTCACCGGCCACGAAGAACTCTCCCGTGCGTTCGGCGCGGCACTCATCCAACAAGGAAATCAAGGCGAAGCACTCACCGCGCTCAAAACACTCCTGACCGATGAAATCACCCTGCGCCTTGGCTCCAGACTCAACAGTGACGATGCAGCCGAGTACTCCAACCTGCTATACAACGTCTACCTCGGCTTTCTCATCGGGTGGGCCGCGGGCCTCTACGACACCGAACAACTCACCTCCCAAGCCGCCTCATCCATCGAACGCCTCAACACCGCATTCGGAGTAACCCAATGATCCTAGAATCCTCCCCCGCTTGGCCCTCCCTGCTACTGGCTGCCATCCTGCTTGGCGACGCCGCCCTCTCCCTCAAACCAGTCCCCTTTATCGAAGCCTGCCTCAGCGGCGTCAAACTCCCCAAGGACTGGTGGTGGGCGCTCATTGTCATCAAGTATCTCGCCGCCGCAGGACTCATTGCCGGCCTCTGGTTCCCCGGCGTAGGAATTGCAACCATGGTTGGCGTCATCGCATACTTCTGCGCAGCCGCAGCAGCCCATGTCCGCGCCCACTTCCTCGGTAGCGCATTCTGGATCAACTGCTTAGGCATGCTCGCACTCTCCATCGGAGTACTGATCCTGACGCTCGCACTGAATTAAGACACCAGTCAACCTTTCACGGCTTCCTGAAGGCAGATGCATCATTGCACCCCTTGATTGATGACTTGATGCTTTTTACCCTAAAGGTATGTGCACCACGATAAACCTCCCCTCCTTCGATTGCGGCGGACCAGCTCTAGTTGATCTCAGCGACAAGGAAGCCGTGTGGGCGGCGCTCGATGATCATTCCTGATGTCAACATTCTCGTTCATGCCTTCCACTCCGCAGCACCACAACATGAACCCGCTCAACAGTGGCTAAGTAGTGCTCTGAATCGGCATGAAACAATTGAGCTCCTGGATGTTGTGGCAACAGGCACCTAAAACTCTGCCATCAGGCTCAATGGTAACTTGGCAAATCCCCTGTAAAGTTTGACGCTTATTTCCACTATCCATATCTGAAAAGGCAGACAACGCAGCACGAAAACTTGGTTCCTCAGAATACTCTCTAATTTTCTCTGGGACTGCAGTAAACGAACGCCAGTCTCCAAGTTCGTTCGTCAACTTCATCACCTCATCAGCCGATAGCTTTCGCTTAAGACCTTCGGAAGGATCTCTGTCGAGCCTCTGTTTATATTGACTAGCTTTTGTTATTTCCACCCATCTCCAGATATTTCAAAATCACGGTCTTATATTCCGGCAAGAGATTTTGCAAACCCGAAATCTCATCCTTTCCAAATAAACCTAGCTTTTCATGCTCGATGCTTTCACTAATATCAATCCCTTCATTCAATGACACGGTGACCCCATATGCGATAATCGCAACCGGATTTTCCACTTTCGGATCTCTTAGAAGAAACGCATCTACTAGGGTATCGGGGAGAGTCTCTAAATTTGCCTCTTCTTTCAACTCGCGCTGAGCTGTCTCGCGAAGCGATAAGTCTCCCCTGTCCGGCCAGCCTCCGAGTAGCTCCCAATCCCCCCTAGGATTAAGCCCCAATAGCACCTTACCGCCGAGGACTGGAATAACCTTCACACTAGCGTGAACAAAAAACCATCCAGTTTGAGAGTCGATCATTTTTCTCCTTAGATCACGTTATTGAATACTTTTGGGGACAAAAAATCTGTAGCTGAGCAAATTCCCGTTACCAATATTACCGAAAGCACGAATGGGTATCCTGCAGAAGAAGCTTGCGCTAAAGCGGCCCTTCCGGTTTTAGAGTGCCTCGCAGCCACAGGACGCAAGTGCTGAACTAGGTGACCAATAATTCTTCGGAACCACCCTGCCCCCATTTCGCCATCAAGCACATTCGCCCGATAATTACTTCTTTTTCATCCCCCACCTCACTACACCGTTCGTTGCTTCGGGAAGTGGCTGCGGGGAATAGCACTCATGAATTTTGGAAAGAGCAAAATATTCGGAGAAAGGGATCTGTTCACAGTGAACTTTACCTTTTGAATCCCACGCGAAAGCGTTCAAGCCATACCAAGCCTTGAATTGTCGCTGCAAGCAATCGAAACCGTTAATTCCAAAGAAACTACACAGCTCGGCAATAGTAAATTCAGCTACAACGCTGTCTTCATGCAGCCTAATTCGAACAAAGCTCTCATCGGGATCGATGTTCGCGTTACTTTCCACATCCCAAATTGGCTCTTTTAGTAACTCCATGACGCTCCCAGCCAGCACAGATTAAGGTCAGCGCCTTCATTCTAAGTTCCCTGCTCACGGGCTGTCGGCATACGAAGGAACTGAAAACGTAAAATCCCGAGCCACCGGTGAAACGATGACTCGGGTTCTGTAGTTTGCGGAGACGAGAGGATTTGAACCTCCGGACCTACGCAAGTAAGTCAACTCCTTAGCAGGGAGCCCCATTCGGCCGCTCTGGCACGTCTCCAGCGATTCGCAATGAATCGTCCATCACTCTACCTGAGCGCTTCCCCTAGGGACAAAATGGGGCTTCCCTATTCTTTCCCTGAAGCGCCGCATGCAGCTTAAGGGCAACGTAGAGAGCCGCGCAGCGCCAGCCATCATCCAGCACGCCGGGCCCGAGAATCTCACGGACGCGGTCGAGGCGATAGTGCAGCGTGGCGCGGTGAATGTAGAGTGCAGCGGCGGTCGCAGAGACGTTGCGGGAATGCTCAAAGTAGGTCAGCAGGGTCTGCCAGTAGGAGTTGCGAGGGTCGTCGAGAAGCACGGCGGCATCCGGGCTCATCTCCACCACCGTTGCTTGGGTCAGCTCCCACCCGCGCAGCAGCCGCCACGCACCGGCCTCCTCCCAGCGCAGCGAATCCTGGCCGCAGAGTTTGGCCACGTCCGCCATGAGTCGCGCCTGCGGGGCCGTCGGCGCTGAGCCGCGCGCCACAACCTCAGCGCCGGCAACAAGCGCGGCACTCTGCAGCTCCTCCATGAGGGCCTCGGTGTCCTTGCCATCGCGGCAGCACTCAACGAGCACGAGGGAATCGTGGGAATCCGCAACCAAGAAAGGCCGGCGCACCAACGGGCGGGCAAGTTCCACGGCCACCGCACGCTGGTCGCCTTCCACCAGCACGCGATGCACGGTCAGCTCACCATCGGAGGGCAGGAGATCGCGCTCCCGGGCACCCGCCAGCGCGGCCGGATCACCGGTGAGCACCTCGCGGGCCAGCTCCCCGAGCTGTTGGGCGCGGGCGGCGAGGGGAGCATCGCGTTCGTCGATAAGCCTGGCAAGGGGCGCAAGCAAAGAGTCCAGGCGGGCCAAGGGGGCGTCGCCCAGCGCGGGCTCATCGATGATCCACAGGTAGCCCACCAGCCTGTCCTCGTGACGCAAGGGAATGACCACGCGGGGCAGCATGTCATAACGCGGATTAGCAGGCAGGCGCACCGGTAGGGCCGCCTCCTGGATGCCGAAGCTGAGCATCCACGGGATGGGCTCCGGGGGCGGGGTGCGATTAAGAATAGAGGCCGCCCGGTTCTTATCGATGGCACCGATTTGCGCACTAGCCGCAATCACCGCGATGGCGGGGGTGGTCACCTCAACGGAGCGCTGCAGGATCTGGGCGCATTCGTCGACGATATCCTGGATGCTCGTCAGCTGCGGGGGTGTCACTTTTGACATATGTCAAAGATACTTCCGAATATTGTCTAGTGACAAACAAAACTGTGCTGCACAATAATCTCCTACAGCTAAATGACCCACGTCACACATATACGTTCATGAAGGGCGTCTACATGACCACAACCAACAATTCCGTCAGGGCACAGGACGTTGTCGCCAGCGATAACACCAGTGCAGACGACGGCCTGCAGCGCGGCATGAAATCGCGCCACCTGCAAATGATCGCCTTCGGCTCATGCATCGGCACGGGCCTCTTCTTGGGCTCCGGTGCCTCCATCCAGGAGGCTGGTCCCGGCGTTATCGCCGCCTACGCCATCGGCGGCTTCATCATCTTCCTCATCATGCGCATGCTCGGTGAGATGGCCGTGGAGCACCCCGTCGCCGGCTCCTTCAGCGCCTACGCCCGCGAATACATCGGGCCCATCGCCGGCTTTGTTACCGGCTGGAACTGGTGGTTTACCACCATCGTCGTCGGCATGGTGGAGCTCACCGCCGCGGGCACCATCATGGACTTCTGGTTCCCCGGCATCCCGCACTGGCTCACCGCCCTCGTCGCGCTCGTCATCGTCACCGCCATCAACCTGGTGCACGTCGGCGCCTTCGCCGAGGCGGAGTTCTGGCTCTCCCTCATCAAGGTCGTCGCACTCATCCTCATGATCGTCGTCGGCGCGGCCATCGTCTTCGGCCTTACCCCGGAGCCCGCCCTCGGCTTGAGCAATATCACCGAGCACGGAGGCTTCTTCCCTAACGGTGCCGCCGGTGTGCTCTTCTCCCTCGTCGCGGTGATTTTCTCCTTCGGTGGCATCATCTCCATCGGTACCGCCGCGGGCGAGGCCCAAGATCCCGCCAAGAGCCTGCCCAAGGCCATCAACAACGTGATCTGGCGCATTCTCATCTTCTACGTCGGCGGCATCGGCATCATCGTGCTGCTCGCCCCGTGGAATGAGCTCGATACCTCCACCTCGCCCTTCGTGCGCGCGCTGAGCACCCTGGGAATTAGTGCCGCGGCCACGGGCCTTAACCTCATCGTGCTCGTCGCTGCCGTCTCCGTGTTCAACACCATGACCTTCTCCGGCGCGCGTATGTTGCGGGATCTCTCCCGCGGCGGCCAAGCCCCGCCCTTCTTCAATTCCGTCAGCGCCAAGGGCGTGCCGGTTCGCGCTCTGCTTTTCAACGCCCTGCTCATGGGCTCGGCCGTGCTACTTAACTTCCTCTTCGAGGGCAAGATCCTGATCGTTCTCCTCGCCATCATCGTCGGCGCGGAGCTCATCTCCTGGTCCGCCATTGCCGTAGCACACCTGAACTTCCGCAAGCGCTGCCCGAACGCCGCCTTCCGCGCACCCCTCTACCCCATCGCCAACTACCTGTGCTTGGCCTTCTTCGCTCTCGTCATCGTTTTGATGTTCATGCTGCCGGACTACCGCACCGGCGCCATTGTCCTACCCTGTTGGATTGTGGCCTTGGCCCTCATCTGGCTGGGCAAGAAGCGCCACGACGCCCGAAATAAATAGAAAGGACCCTCATCATGCAGACCACCATTGGTGATTTCATCCTGGACCGCCTCAAGGCCATCGGCATTACTGAAATCATCGGCGTGCCCGGTGACTTCAACCTGAGCTTCCTCGAGCAGATTGAGGCCTCCGAGGGCATCCGCTTCGTCGGCGCCTGCAACGAGCTCAACGCCGCCTATGCCGCCGACGGCTATGCCCGCCAGAAAGGCGTCGGCTGCCTGCTCACCACCTATGGCGTGGGCGAGCTTTCCGCCCTCAACGGCATCGCCGGTGCACGTGCCGAACACGTCCCGCTGGTGTCGCTGGCGGGCGCGCCGCCGCAGTACGCCACGGAGTTCCGCTGGAACCTGCACCACTCGCTTGCCGACGGCGACTTTGCCAACATGCTGGACTCCTTCGCGCCCTTCACCGAAGTAGCCACGCGTGTGTCCCCCATGAACGTGGTCGAGGAATTCGACCGCGCCCTGCACACCTGCCTGCGCGAGAAACGCCCGGTCCACATCCAGATTCCTTCCGATATCACGCACCTGAGCATCGAGGTCCCCGACGAGCCTTTCTCCACCGAGCTGGCGCCCTCCGATCCGGAGCGCCTGAACGCCGCTGCGGACTACGTGCTGGAGCACCTCGCGAAGGCCAAGGACCCGATCATCCTCATCGATCAGGACACCAACCGCCACGGTTTCACGGAGAAGTTCCGCGCCATCATCGACAAGGCCCAGCTGCCCTACTCCCAGCTCTCTTCTGGCAAGGCCATCTTGTCTGAGCGCCACCCGCTCTTCATCGGCACATACAACGGCGCGGCGTCGGCACCGGGCGTGCAGGAGCGCATCGAAAAATCCGATTTCCTGGTCACCACAAACCCGCGCTTCATCGAGGTCAACTCCGGCTCCTTCACCCACAACCTGGCCGATGCCCGCGTCTATAACTTCGGCGACCAGCACCTCAACGCTGACGGCGAGTACTTCGTGGGCATCAATACGCTGGAGCTTCTCGACGTCCTCCTCGACCGCATCCCGGAAGCCGGGGCATCGACAAGCGCGGCTTTCGAGCCCGAGCCCTTCGAGCCGAACCCGGATGCCCCGCTGACCCAGGAGCGCATCTGGCCGCAGATGCTCGGCTTCATCCAGGAAGATGACGTGGTCATCGCCGAGGCTGGCACCTCCAATATCGGTCTGGGCCAGCAGCGCATGCCCGAGGGCGTGCAGTACATCAACTCCACCATCTGGGGTTCCATCGGCTTTACCCTGCCGTGCGTGCTCGGTTCGCAGCTGGCTAACCCGGAGCGTCGCCACGTCCTCTTCATCGGTGATGGCTCCTTCCAGCTCACCGCCCAGGAGCTCTCCACCATCGTGCGTCAGGACCTCAAGCCCATCATCGTGCTGGTCAACAACGATGGCTACACCATCGAGCGCTACATCCTGGGCATGGAGCGCGAGTACAACGAGATCCAGATGTGGGACTACACGGCTCTGCCGAAGGTGTTCATGAAGGACACCACGATGGAGTCCTACGTGGCCTCGACCGAGGGCGAATTGGCCAAGGCCCTGGAGGATATCGCCGCCCACCCGGAGCGCGGTGCCTTCCTCGAGGTGCGCCTCGACGCTTTCGATGCGCCGAAGGGACTTCAGGCCTTCGGCCCGCAGACCGCTGATTTCGACTTCGGGCCCCGCGGCCCCCGCAACGCCTAAGGTGGAGAACATGATTCGACCAGACCTTTCCTCCCTACCCGTCTACGTCCCCGGCAAGAATGCCGAGCACGCCTTGAAGCTCTCCTCCAACGAGGCAACCCAGGAGCCGCTGCCCGGCGCGCTGAAGGCCATGGAGACTGCCGTCGCGCACGTCAACCGCTACCCGGATATGGGCGCGGTGGAAATCCGCAAGGTACTCGCCGAAAACCTTGGCGTTAGCCCTGAGCAGGTCACCACCGGCGCGGGTTCCTCCGCGATTTGCCAGCAGCTGGTGCAGATCACCTCGGTGCCCGGTGATGAGATTGTCTTCCCCTGGCGCTCCTTTGAGGCTTATCCCATCTTCGCGCAGGTCGTGGGCGCTACCCCGGTCAAGGTCCCGCTCACCGCGGACCACCGCGTGGACTTGGAGGCTATGGCGGCTGCCATCACGGACAAGACCCGCCTGATCTTCGTGTGCAACCCGAATAACCCCACCGGTTCCATCATCACCAAGGAAGAGTTCGACGCCTTCTTGGCCAAGGTTCCGAAGGACGTCATCGTGGCGCTCGATGAGGCCTACATCGAATACAACCGCAACGATGCCGTCCCACTGGCCACCGACTATGTCCACACCCACGACAACGTCATTGGCCTGCGCACCTTCTCCAAGGCTTATGGCCTGGCCGGCATCCGTTTGGGCTATGCCTTCGGCAATGCCGAGATCATCGAGGCACTGAGCAAGGTGGCCATCCCCTTTTCCGTGAACTCGGTGGCGCAGGTTGGTGCAGCGGCCTCGCTGGCCGCGCAGAAGGAGCTGCGTGAGCGCACCGATGAGACCGTTAAGCAGCGCGACCGCCTGGTGGAGCACTTCGCGGACTTTGGCGTTCCGGAGTCCCAGGCCAACCACATCTGGTTCGCCGCCGACAGCATTGCGAAGCTGGGCTCCCCGCAGGAGGTCGCCGCACAGCTCGCGGAGAATGACGTCCTCGTCCGCGCCTTCCCCGAGGGCGTGCGCGTCACCGTCACTACGGCGGAGGAGACCGAGACGCTGCTCAAGGCCTGGGACGCGGCCTTCGGTGCAGAGGGCTAGTTTCCGCGTTAGAGTGCAGTTGTGAAGACATTTATCAATTTTGCACTCAACGTCATTGCCGTCGCGGTGGCCTTCTGGGCCGTGGTAGCGATTGTCCCCGGAATCGACATCGTTCCTGCGACCACCCAGAATTTCCTGCTCATCGCGGCGGTCTTCATCATCGTCAACGAGGTCGTCACCCCGGTGCTTCGCTTCTTCGGCGCACCGCTGACCTGCCTAACACTGGGCCTCTTCGCGCTCGTCATCAACGGCGCGGTCCTCCTCCTCGTCAGCGCGCTCATGGACTCGCTCGTCATCGACGGTTGGGGTGCCGCCATCATCGGCGCGATTGTGCTTGCGCTTGTCTCCGGCGTGGTGAACTTCTTCACCAGCCCGTTGCGAACTCGACACTAACCGCCAGAAAAAGGCGGGAGGACGTCGACACGGGAGGCGCGGCCAAGCACGGCGTCCTCGGTAGCGCTCGCACCGTCCACCAGGAAGGTGCAGCGCCCCAGCACCTCCGCAAAGCTCATGCCGGCCTCGGTGCTGCCGGTATGACGAGCACGCAACACGTCCAACAGCTCCCCCAAGGTCGCCGCCTGCGCCGTGTCTTGCGCGCGCCCTGCGGCGGCGCGGGCTGCGGCAAAGTAGTGTATATCAACCATGGTTGCCACTATGCCAGCCTCCGTGACAGGAAGGAACTCGATGCGCACCTATGAGGAACACCTCGCCGCCGTCCGCGCGGCCCTTCCGCAGCCCCGGGTGGTGTCCACACCCCTGAGCAGCGCCTTCGGCCGCCGCGCCGCTGCGACGTACCGCGCGGAGCACAACCTTCCACCTTTCGATAATTCACAGATGGATGGCTATGCGCTTCCGACTACACACGGCGGCACCTTTACCGTCGGCCGCACCATCGCGGCGGGTGATCCTCCGGGGGACCTCACCGAAGGCACCGCCCTCCCCATCATGACCGGCGCGAAGGTCCCTGAGGGCACTGCCACCATCGTCCCCGTCGAGCACTGCGAGCCCCCGCACTTCCCGGAAGAGGGCGCCACGGTCACCGTGCCGGCAGCCCCCGAACAGTTCATCCGCCGCGCGGGCTCCGATGTCCAGGCAGGCACGACCCTCATCAACGAGCACGCGCTTCTCGACGCCCCCTCCATCGCCACCCTCGCCTCCCAGGGCCTCACCGAGGTCCTCACCTTCGCGCCCGCCCGCATCCTCATCTGCACCGGTGGTGCGGAAATCGGTGGCGCGGGCGAGGCCACCATCCCCGATTCCAATGCGCCCATGCTCGCAGCCTTGGCCGCGCAATACGGCATCGAGGTGGCCGGCTTCGTGCGCACGAATGACGATCCTTCTGCCCTGCGCGCGGACCTCGCCGAGGCCGTCATCACCCACCGCCCCGATGTCATCGTTACCTCCGGCGGCATCTCCCACGGAAAGTTTGAGGTCATCCGCCAAATCTTTGAAGAGGACGGATGGTTCGGCCACGTGGCGCAGCAGCCCGGCGGCCCGCAGGGCCTATCACGTTTGGGCGAGGTCCCCGTTGTCTGCTTCCCCGGCAACCCCATCTCCACTCTGGTAAGTTTCCGCCTCTACTTGGCGCCCATTATCGGCCACGCTCCCGCTCCATTTAGAGCACACCTTACTGAGCCCGCCGAAGGCCTCACCGGCCGCGAGCAATTCCGACGTGGAACCATCAGCATCTCCGACGGCATCGCCCAAGCCTCCTTCCTCGGCGGCACCAGCTCCCACCTGATGTCCCAGGCCATCGGTGCTACTGCCCTCATCCGTATCCCGGCTAATACGCAGCTTTCAGCCGGCCACCTCGTGGAGGTGTTCCCGCTCTCATGACCCGCCGCGCACTCGTTATTGTTGCCTCGACCCGCGCCGCCGCCGGCGAATACGAAGACCGCTCCGGCCCTATCCTGGTGAACTTCCTGCGTGAGCAGGGCTTCGATACCCCGGAGCCCGTCGTCGTCGCGGACGCCGACATCGACTCAGCCCTCGCCACCGCCTTCGCCGATGCACCCTCCGTCATCCTCACCTCCGGCGGCACCGGCATCACACCAGATGATCGCACCGTCGAGGCGCTCACCCCACATCTTGACCGCGAACTGCCCGGCCTGGCCCACGCCTTCTACGCGCACTCGGCGGCCATCCCCACCGCGGCGCTCTCGCGTACCGTTGCCGGAGTTTCTAACACAACCTTCGCCATGGCCCTGCCCGGCTCCACGGGTGCTGCCAAGGACGGCTGCGCGGTCCTCGAACCAGTTCTTAACCACATCATCAACCAGCTGGAAGGCATCAATGAGCACTAACTTCGGCCTACTCGGCGCGCACATCAGTGCTGAGACCATCACAGCCCCCGACATCGCCACCGCGGAAACAGGTGCTGTCGTTTTATTCGACGGCATCGTGCGCAACCACGATTCCGGCCGCGGCGTCAAGCTCCTCACCTACACCGCGCACCCCTCAGCCCAGCAGGAAATTGAGCGCGTCGCCGGCGAAGTCGCCGCCGCTTTCCCCGCCGTCCGCCTCTGGTGCGCGCACCGGACTGGAACACTAGAAATCGGCGAATCCGCTTTCATCGTCGCCGCCGCCTCCGCGCATCGCAAGGATGCCTTCGAAGCGGCCTCTGCCTGCGCCGACCGCGTCAAGGCGGAAGTCCCCATCTGGAAGGAACAACTGCACACCGATGACACCACCACGTGGGTGGGCCTGGAATGAGCTCACGCTACGCACGCCAGGAAGCCCTCTGGGGCCCCTCCACACAGGAACAACTTCGCTCTTCCACCGTCGCCGTCATTGGCGCCGGCGGCTTGGGCTCGCCTGCCCTGCTCTATCTCGCAGGCGCGGGTGTGGGGCGCATCCTGCTTTTCGACGACGACACCGTCTCCCTCTCCAACCTGCACCGCCAGGTCATCCACACCACGGCGACCGTAGGCCAGCCCAAAACCGAATCAGCCGCCGCGGCCTTAAATGCCCTCAACCCGGAGAGCACCGTCGAGCAGTTCTCGCGCCTGACACCCGATACCGCCTTAGACCAACTGCGCGGCGCTGACCTCATCATCGACGGAACCGATAACTTCTACTCCCGCCACCTGGCTTCCTGGGCTGCCCATGAGCTGGGCATTCCGCACGTGTGGGCCTCGCTTCTGGGCTACGACGCGCAGCTCACCGTCTTCCACTCCGGCCACGGCCCGGTCTACGAAGACCTCTTCCCCACCGATCCGCAGGTGCCCTCCTGCTCGCAGGCTGGTGTGATGGGACCGGTCGTCGGCGTCGCCGGCTCCGCCCTGGCCGTCGAAGCGCTCAAGCTCCTCACGGGAATCGGCACCCCGCTCATCGGCACGCTGGGCTACTACGATTCCCTCGCCGGGACCTGGGAATACATCCCCGTGCGCGCGAACGGCGCCACCCCGGCGCGCCCCGACAACCCCACCGACATCCGCGACATCCCAGAGGACGCCACGCTTATCGACGTCCGCACCGCCCCCGAGCGCGCCGCCTCCCTCATCCCCGGCTCGCAGCACCTCCCGCTCGATGAGATCCTCGCCGGCCACAACCCGCCCCTAGACCCCGCCAACCTCGCCGTCCTCTACTGCGCCAGCGGCCTGCGCTCCGCCCAGGCCGTCGAGGCCCTGCGCGCCCGCGGCTTCAGCAACGTCTACTCGCTGCGCGGCGGCATCGACGCCTGGCAAGAGCACATCTCCGAGCTCGAGGCCGAAGCCGACGCCGCCCACCGAGGCGAGCTAGAGACCATTTCTCTTGAAGAACTATAGGCCGAACGTGGCGTGGAGAATTAACTTCACGCCGCGCGGTGCGAAAGCCTTCCGAAAGCTAGCCAGGCCAATGCAGAAGAGAGTCAGCAGGTTTCTTCGCGAAGTCTACGATTAATCAGCCAACGGGTCGGTTCCGCCGAGCTTCATCTCGAAACGCTCGTAGTCCTCTAGGTTCGCAAAGTGCCGCGAGTAGAGATCACAATCGCGGTCTACATAACCATAGAGGGCTGGCGCGACATCCACGATGTGCCGTACCTTCACGTCCTCACCATCGGCCTGCTCGTTCGCCATCGCTTCAACGCGCTCTCGAGCCTTCTCTTCCGACTCCGCATACACAATATAAAAGTCCTCGCGGAAGAAGCTTTGGGCAGATGAACTGGACTTCTTAGCAAGCTCCATCACGACAATTCCAACATAAGGTTCCATTGCCGGCTACTGTCCTTTCCGGTTCTTGGTCAGCTTGGGCTCGACTCTACCTGCTCACCCAGACCACGTAGCGTGGAAAGAATCAGCCGGTCGCCCTTTAAGCACATCTCCAATGAAGATCCATTCCGCGCCCACGGCTTCAGCAGCGTCTACTCGCTGCGCGTCGGCATCGACGCCTGACAAGAGCACAACGACACATAGCCCGCACTCTTGCTCAGTCTCCTCTGCTCACATGGCATCTTGTAAAAGGCATCAACCAGAAGGCGTTTTCAGAGCCAAAAACGCCTTTTACCCCCGCGCAAATGGCGTTTTAATCCCAAAGATGCCTTTTGACAGATGCCTTTTGCCAGACGCCTTTCGCAGAGGTCCTCGGCCGGTCGCCTTGTAAACTCACTGGCATGAGAAGCCGCCAGTATTACGTCGCTACCGCTGTGGTGTGTGCTCTCACGCTGGTGTACATGCTGCTGCGCTGGGATTCGGTGCCTGATCCCATCCCGGTCCACTTCGATGGCTCAGGCAACCCGGACCGCTTCGAGCCCAAATCTTTCCTCAACGCAACGGTCCTGGTGTGGATCGGCGTTGTGTTCGCCATTGCGCTGCCGCTGTGCGTGCCGCCGATCTCGCTGGCTCGAAAAACAATGGATGTTCCGGCAGAGTCAACTCTTCCGTTCTCCGAGGCCACGGCACAGCGCGCGGAGCTGCTCACTGGAAAGACCTCCACGTTCATTGCCCAGACAGTCCTCACCATGACGGCCTGCGTGTGCCTCACTGCGGTCTGCACCGTCATTCCGGATATCCCCTTCTCGGGCTTTCTCCTCGTGGCCGCGTGGATAGCCTTCACCGTGTTCATCATGATTCAGGGCGTCCGGTTAACGCTGACATCTGCGAAGGCTGTGAAAGCCATACCAACCGACGATGATGAAAAGGTTCGCAACGAAGCACTTCGTTTTGCCGGTGGCATGGGCGTCTACAACGAGCCCACAGACCCCATGTGCATGGCAGTCTTCCCCACGAATCCATCGAAGCTGCAGATCAACACCGCGCACGAACCGGGCCGGCGCTACCTGTGGCGCATGGGCATCGCCCTCACTGCATCCATAGCATTCTGCGTGCTCATCGACGTACTCTAGGCATATGGAGCACCTGTTTGAGCGCGCACACTCGATTCTTTCTGATGCCACCCACGTCGAGGTGTTCACCGGCGCGGGCATGAGCGCGGATAGCGGCATCACCACGTACCGCGATGCGCAGACGGGGATTTGGGAGAATGTGGATCCGGTGGCGATGGCGTCGATAAGCGCATGGCGAACCGAGCCAAAGCCCATGTTCGCCTGGTATCTGTGGCGCGCACAGCTTGCGCAGCGGGCCGAGCCCAACGCCGGGCACCGCGCGATTGCTGCCGCACGCGGCATGACGGTGACCACACAGAACATCGATAACCTGCACGAGCGTGCAGGAAGCCAAGACGTGGTTCACCTACACGGCTCCTTGTTCTCCTTCCGCTGCACCGACTGCGATACGCCTTATGACGAGGACATTGCACTGCCGAACGAACCGGTCGAGAGCATCACGCCACCCGAGTGCCCCGTGTGCGGCGGGCTCGTGCGCC
The DNA here is from genome assembly GCF_037850265.1 of Corynebacterium hesseae. Classification (NCBI taxonomy): domain Bacteria; kingdom Bacillati; phylum Actinomycetota; class Actinomycetes; order Mycobacteriales; family Corynebacteriaceae; genus Corynebacterium; species Corynebacterium hesseae. Next base: position 109,093 of record NZ_CP137211.1, on the reverse strand, counting down.
CGGGCGTGGTGTGGTTCGGCGAGGCCCTGCCCGACGACGAATGGGCTGAGGCCGAGCGCCGCATGTCCACCGCGGACGCGCTGCTCATCGTGGGTACCTCCGGCGTGGTCTACCCCGCCGCCGGCCTGCCACAGATTGCCCACGCACGCGGCATCCCGATCGTGGAAGTCACCCCGCAGCCCACCGACCTCTCGCCGCTTGCCAGCGTGGTGGTCACCGCCACCGCAGCGGAGGCGCTACCTCGCATCTTGGCGGGGCGAATCAGTAGTGATAGCGAGCCTGCAGGATCCTAAGCTCGCCGTCTTCGACTAGATAGACAATCCTGTGCTCGTCCGTGATTCGCCGCGACCACGCATTCGGAATTCCGTACTTTAACGGTTCCGGTTTTCCGATTCCTTCAAAAGGGTCCCGCATCATGTCCTTCAAGAGTTGGTTGACCCGCTTGAGGACTTTCCGATCCTTGCGCTCCCAGTACAGGTAGTCATCCCACGCGTGCGGGGTCCATGACAAAAGCATTTACGCATCCAGATTGATGTCGTGTTCTTCCGCTTTTCCATTAAGCGCTTGCTCGTAAGACTCCAATAGCCGGCGGGCATTAGCTGGAGATCGGAAAAGGTAAGCAGTCTCCACCCACGCCGAATAGTCGTCCGCTGACATCAAGACAGCGTTCCCATTGCGGGACACGATCTCTACGGCATCCCTATCCTGATTTACCTTCTCAATCAGGGGGAAAAGAGTACGGCGAGCTTCCGAAGCACTAATCGACATGTCCAACCTCCACGTTGTGGTACAACAATACGGTACCAGAACACTTGTAAGGTGCTCTGTTCGTCGCTACAATCTTTTCCTCCTCCAAAGGAGATGAATCCATGCTCTACCTTGTTCCAGGAGCCTTAGCGGGAATCGTCTTTTATGTCATTCTCACAGCAGTGAGCTGGGCCATCGGGAAAGCCTGGCCACAACGACGTCTAGGCGCACATAGCCGGTTAGCCATCCACTGCCTTGCCGCAGTTGCATTTTCAATTTTTCTCGCCTTGCCTGGCGGCGGCGGAAACTGGGCCACCCACCTGCAAATTGGCGGATTCCTATTGGCAGGATGCGTTCTGAGCTGGGTGACTGCAGCGATGAACAACGGAGACAATGCCTGACGCCGTAGAGCGATAACTTCCCTTAATCGTCATTCCTCACATCCCTAATGGATACAAACCCTGTGAGTTGTTCTCCGGGGAGGCATAAGGGCTTCTTCCCTGCATTTTCTCTTCGCTCATTAACGGAGAAAACGAATTGAGCGAACTGGGGAACAATCTGTACCGATGGAAAAAGCTCCCTTAATTGGTGAGTAATACGCCATCCCGCGTCGTACCATCGAAATCTATCGAATTGGTCCTTCCAACGCGGACGCTGGCGAAAGCTATCGGGTTTCTCGAGGAAATTCTGCTGAAACTCCTCCGTCCACTCAAGGATTTCGCATCCCAGATCGGACTCAATTCCTAAGTCTTCAGGAAGATAGAATCCGATTCTATTGGCCCCAGAAACTATGAGTTCTTTAGACGGCCACAGCGAGCTTGGGTGGCTGTACTCTGGGCGGAGGAATATTTGCCGATTGGCCATGGAACTAGAATAGCCCAGCGCCACTGCTAAAAATACGAAAGCTTTTGGCGGAGGCGGCGGGATTTGAACCCGCGGTGAGTTTCCCCACGCTGGTTTTCAAGACCAGTGCATTCGGCCGCTCTGCCACGCCTCCTCGTCACGCGTCAGCATGCACCGCGCGCAACACGTTCAGAGTACTAGACTCCGCCGCGGGAGAAGAATTCGCCTCATCACGTTGTGCAAAGCGCCCGACACAACCTACCGAAAACCATTGCCGCACGCACCTTGCTCTGGTTTACTCGGGCCCATGCAGACAGTCGATTCCCTCATCATCGGCGGTGGCGCAGCCGGCCTTCAGGCAGCGCTGGTCATGGTCCGCGCCCGCCGCAGTGTCCTCGTTGTTGATTCCGCCACTCCCCGCAACCGCTTCGCCCACGAAATCCACGGTGTCATCGCCCTCGAGGGCACGCCACCCCTTGAGTTCCAGGAGCGCGGCAAAGAGCAGCTGCGCAGCTACGGCGTAACAATCGCGAACGCCACCGTAGATTCCGTTACCGATAATGACCGCACGCTCACCGCCACGTTGAGCAACGGGGAGACCGTCGCGGCCCGCTCCATCATCGTCGCCAGCGGCGTGGACGACGTACATCCAAACATCCCGGGCCTCGAAGAAAACTGGGGAGATACAGTCCTTCACTGTCCTTATTGCCACGGGTTCGAGGTGGCGGACAAGAAGCTCGGCGTTCTCTGCATCGGCGAGTTCTCCCTGCACCATGCGGCACTCCTGCGCCAGTGGTCCAAGGACATCACCTTCTTCACCAACGGCATGGAGCTCACCGAGGAGCAGCGCGCGGACCTGACTCGGCGCGGCATTGCGCTTGTCGACGGCCCCGTCACCTCCTTCCAAGATGGAAAGGTCCTGGTTGGAGACAGCGAACATGCCGTCGACGCCCTGTTCTACATGCCTGTTCCTCACCCGCACGATGAGTTCCTCGCTGACCTCAACCTCGAACGCCACAGCCCGCCGGCTGCGATGGGCGGAAGCCTCATCAAGGTGGGCCCCGCCGGTGCCACCAGCCACCCGCGCATCTGGGCCGTGGGCAACGTGGTTAACCCGCCGGCACAGATGGCAGTAGCGATGGGCGAGGCCAACGCCGCAGCCATCGCGGTCAACGCGTTTCTCGTCGAGGATGATTGGATTTAAGTACGGTGGTGTGGCATGAAAGCCATCATTCAGACCAATCTGGAAGACCCACACTCACTGGAGTTGGGGGAAGCCGATAAGCCACAACTCCAAGCCGGCGAAGTCCTCGTTAAAGTCAAAGCCGCCGGTGTGAACCGCGCCGACCTGCTCCAGGCCCGCGGGCACTACCCGCCGCCGCCGGGCGCTTCGGAGATTATTGGTCTCGAAGTCGCAGGCGAAGTCGTCGATGCAGGCGACACCGACGTCGAGGTTGGCTCCAAGGTCGGCGCACTGCTGGCCGGCGGCGGCTATGCCGAATACGTCGCCGTACCCAAGGGCCAGCTGCTGCCCATCCCCAGCGGCTATTCCTTTGCCGAGGCCGCATCCGTCATCGAGGTGGCCTGCACCGTGTGGTCGAACATCGCGATGGAGGCGAAACTAAATAAGGGCCAGACCATCCTCATCCACGGCGGCGCGGGCGGCATTGGCACCTTCGCCATCCAGGTGGCGAAAAACCTCGGCGCCACCGTCGCGGTGACGGCTGGCTCGGACGAAAAGCTCGAGACCTGCAAGGAACTCGGCGCGGATACCCTCATCAACTACAACGAGCAGGACTTCGCCGAGGAACTGAAGAACCAGTGCGATGTCATCCTCGACATCATGGGTGCGAAGTACCTCAAAAAGAACCTCATCGCGCTAGCTAAGGGCGGCCACATGGTCACCATCGGCATGCAGGGCGGCACAAAGGCCGAGCTCAACATGGGCATCCTCCTTAACAAGCGCCTGACCCTGCAGGGCACCACGCTGCGCTCCCGCTCGCTGGAGGGCAAGGCCGCCATCGTTGCGGATACCGTTAAGAACGTCTGGCCTTGGCTGGAGAACGGCAGCGTCAAGCACCATTTGCACGCTACCTACGCGCTTGCCGACGCCTCCGAAGCCCACCAAGCCCTCGACTCCGGCGAGGTCACGGGCAAGCTTGTCCTCGAGGTCTAAGCCAGGGACGCGACCACGCGGGTCAAGTGCTCAACGTCGTGGTACGTGCTAAACGGACTCAACGAGACCGTGACGGCACCGCCGACCTCTTCCACGCCCATCTCCGTGAGCAGCGGGGTGTGCGGGGCGATGGTAGTAACCAAGCCATTGTCGAAGAGCCGGCGGTGGATCACATCCGCAGGCACGTCGCGCACGGCGAAGGTCAGGCGCGGGAGGCGATCATCGGAGGCGTCGGCAGCCGCCTCACCCGTCACGCCCAGGATGTGAACGGCCGGCAGCGTGCCCAACAAGCTATAGAGATCCCCCGTGAGATCCTCCATGTAACCCGCGAGGGCTTCCATCGAACGCGTCAGGCGCACGCGGCGCGAACCGCGCTCCCCGCCGGCAAGTTCTGCCAGATGATCCACCAAGGGCCCAACGCCACCCGCCAAGCCCGCGGAGACCGGACCAACGACAATCTCATCGAGGCGGCGGAACATCGCGGTATCGCGGAAGACCAGCGCCGCCATCTGCGGGCCACCCAGCGCGCCCACATCCACACCAAGAATGTCTGCCCCAATCGCATCAAAGTCGAGGAGACGGTAGGGGGCGATCGATGAGACGTCGACAAGCGCCCATGCGCGCGAACGCTCATGGACCGCATCAACTATGTCCGAGGCCGGCGTGACCGTGCCCAGCAGCTCGTGCGCGGCGGAAAAAGCGACGAATCGCGTCGAGCCATCAACCAGATCGGCGTATTGGAAGGCTGGGAGCTCGCCCGTACCCAAATCCGGCTGCGCCCACCGAATATCAGCACCCACGTGCTCAAACGCGCGTGTCATCTCCGGCGAATCAAAGCGGGAGAGCACCACCGAAGACTGGCGGCGCAGCAGCGGGCGCAGTGCAACGCCCAAGGACTGGTAAAGCACCGGCAAGGACGGGCCCAGGATGACCCGTTCCGCCGTGGCACCCGTGAGATCCGCCACCGCCCGGCGCGCGGAGGCATACATGTCTGCCGCGTGGAGCTCCCCCGGATCGTTGTGCGCCGAGTGCGCACCCACGGCGTCCTCCAGCGGCTTCACCGTGGCGGACATGCGGAAAGAACGGGCAACACCAGAGGCCACGCGCTCCGCAATCTGCGGCGCGGCATGCGCGTTCAGGTAGGTCCAACCATCGGACAGACCAGTGTAAAGACCTCGCACGCTGGCGACGTCATACTGTTCCGTCATGCTTCAACCCTTCCTTCCGATGCGGATGAACGCCCCCTACTCTATACGCCCCACCTGAATCTTTCCTAACCCTCGGTTTTCCCAGCTCGCCCGTGTTTTCCCAGGTTACGGGCGTGTGTGTAGGTGTTTGTGGGACGTGCGCGCTAGGGTGAAGGGCGTGCAAGACAAGAAAAACCTGCGTGACGACGTCGCCCGCATGACCTCCGCGCCTGCACCCGGCGAGGAGCCGGCCTCGCGTTCCATGACCATGTCGGCGGCCTTCGCCGATCTCCTGCAAGGCGCTCGCCAGCGCGAGCTGTGGTTCAAGCTGGGCATCCAAGACATCAAGCAGCGCTACCGCCGCTCGGTGCTGGGTCCGTTCTGGATCACCATCGCGACCGGTGTCATGGCCGCGGCGCTTGGCCTGCTGTACTCCATGCTCTTCCAGATCCCCGTGGCGGAGTTCCTGCCCCACGTGACCGTGGGCCTGATTATGTGGAACTTCATTTCGGGCGCCATCAAAGAAGGCTCGACGGTCTTCATCGACAACGAGGGCTTAATCAAACAGCTGCCCGCGCCACTGTCGGTGCACGTCTACCGCCTGGTCTGGCGGCAAACCCTTTTCTTGGGTCACAACCTCATCATCTGGCTGTTGCTCATTCTTATCTTCCCGCGCCACTTGGGCTGGGAGTTCTTCCTGTTCATCCCTGCGCTAGGACTCTTCCTGGTTAACGGCGTGTGGGTTGCCATGTTCTTCGGTATCATTGCCACCCGCTTCCGTGACGTTGCCCCGCTGCTGGAGGCGCTGACCCAGCTGCTCTTCTACGTCACGCCGATCGTGTGGATGACCAACACCCTGAAGGATCAGGGAGGTGCCGTGGCCAGCCGCGCACGCATCGCTGAGATCAACCCGCTGTATCACTACATGGAGATCATCCGCGCCCCCATGATCGGCGAGCCCGTCGCCGGTTATCACTGGCTCATCGTCATCGCCTGCACCGTCGCCGGTCTGCTCATCGCCGGCCTGGCCATGCGCCAGTGGCGCTTCCGCGTCTCCTACTGGGTCTAGAAAGGATCGTCCATGGTTTCCATTGATACGTATAACGCTTGCGTGGACTTTCCCATCTTTGATGCCAAGTCCCGCTCTCTCAAGAAGGCGATGCTCTCCACGGCCGGTGGCTCCATCGGCAAGAATGACCAGAACGTGGTCATGGTGGAAGCGCTCAAGGACATCAACCTCCACCTGCGTGAGGGCGATCGCGTCGGCCTCGTTGGCCACAACGGCGCGGGCAAAACAACCTTGCTGCGCCTGCTCTCCGGCATCTACGAGCCCACCCGCGGCGCCGCCGATGTCCGCGGGCGCGTGGCCCCCGTCTTCGACCTCGGCGTGGGCATGGACCCGGAGGTCTCCGGCTACGACAACATCATCATCCGCGGCCTCTTCCTGGGCCAGACCATCAAGCAGATGAAGGCCAAGATGGATGAGATCGCGGAATTCTCTGAGCTGGGTGATTACCTCTCCATGCCGCTACGCACCTACTCCACCGGTATGCGCGTGCGCCTAGCGCTGGGCGTGGTGACCTCCATTGAGCCGGAGATCCTGCTTCTCGACGAAGGCATTGGCGCCGTCGACGCCGCCTTCATGGCCAAGGCCCGCGTCCGTCTTCAGGACCTGGTGAAGCGCTCCGGCATCCTGGTCTTTGCCTCCCACTCCAATGACTTCCTGGCCCAGCTGTGCGATACCGCCCTGTGGATCGACCACGGCCAGATTCGCTCGGTGGGCGAGGTCTCCGAGGTCGTCGGTGAATACGAAGGCCCTGAGGTGGGCCAGTACGTGCGGGATTTACGCAAGCGCTTCGACAACGAGGAGAACGCCTAAGTTTCCGTGAAAACAGGCAACAATTCACTTGCTTTCACGGAAATCTTGCTGTTCCTACTGCCCTAGTTGCCAAACTTTTCGGGCCTCAGCGAATGGTCGGCCATACTTTCGTCACTTAGGGCACCTCACCCCAAGCAGCTCGCCCAGTTCCTCGCTCATGCCACGCACATTCACTTCCGGCCACGGCTGGTAGTCCTCTTTGCGCAGCACGGCCTTGTTGCCTTCGATGGTGTAGCCCAGCTTGCGCGATACAGCCTGCGACGCCTCGTTCCCCGGCTCCCATTCTGAGCGCAGCCGGCGCGCACCCAGGTATTCAAAACAAAAGACCGCAGCGGCGTGGCGGACCTGCGTACCTATCCCGCGGCCCTGAAGGCGGTGGTAGATCCACGATCCGGTTACGACCTCATGGTTATCGGGAAAATTCTTCGCCCGCAGATCCACCGAACCAATGACTTCACCATCAAGATGCACTCCGAAGTCGAGCGACCACTCCTCCGGGGACATCTGCGCGCGGTGCGCCCACCGGAAACTCGGATCCGGCTTCTGCTTCAACCACGGAAACGTGTAATCCGGTAGCGGCTCACCAAAAATCTCAGCGGCGGTAACGCCATGAATCGCGGCAATGTCACTATCACGCAGCACGCGTAAGGTCAGCTCACCCACGTGGATGGAAACTCGAAAGGGAGCCCACATTTCTTCAACGCTTCTCGCAGTCATAAGGCCACTCTACTGTGCACTGACCCCAGCCATTGGGCCCATGCGCTGGAAAAATGCATACCCCTGTATGGGTGCAGCGCGATAGAAACTTTTTCTATTTGCTTCTTTTCCTCAATCCAATCCACTTAAGATAAGCAAGATCCTGAAGCACAGGAATCGTTCTCTCTAGACTCTAAGGAGCCCTATCATGAAGCGTTTCGCTGCTGGCGTTGTTGCCGCCGCTACCGCACTGTCCCTGTCCACTGGTGTTGCCTCTGCACAGACCCAAGGCGATTGGGAAGATGCAGGCACGCTGATTGGTGCTGGCTTCGTCGCAGCCGCAAACGGCATCTCCGACCCTCACCAGGAATCTTCCAAGACCAGCTCGGATGCCATCGACGATATGGACTCTGACGCAGCTCGCGGCTCTACGAAGGCTCACGCTAAGTTCTACAAGTCCTCTTGGAAGAACGACGCCGAGAACGACTACGCTCTTGGCACCACCGCTGACATCCTCTGGGGCGTTGGCATCGCCGCTGCCGTCCTCGGCGCTGCTTACACTGCAGTTCAGAACGGCCTGATCCCGGGCGTTTCCCTTCCGTTCTAATTTGAACGCATCAAGCTTTTAGCTTTGAAGTTCTAGCTCCAGTCCTTTAAGGGCTGGAGCTTTTCCATATCGCATACTTTTTAGCCTTCACTTCTTTATCATTTTCTTTACTTTCGCTACCTCTACCTTTCTTCCAAGGAGTACCTCCATGAAGCGTTTCACCGCCGCTGCCGCTGCCGTTGCCGCCGCCACTGCACTGTCCCTGTCCATCGCCCCGGCTACTGCTACTGAGAAGGGTTCTTCTGAGGTCTCCGAGGCTGAGGTCTTTGGCTACATCCTGAAGCAAGGGGCTAAGGAACTCGTCGGCGGTGACGGCTTCGCCTCCTCCGTGGATTACGGCATTGAGAAGGGCGCTGAAGCTATCAGCAGCAAAGGCAGCAGCGAGGGCAGCAGCACTCCTGAGGAAATCAAAGAAGGACTTGAGACTGCCGGCTCCGCCAAGGACGTGGCCATGTCTTCCCTGAAGAATGACACTGCCAAGGAATACCCGGTGGGCACCACCGCTGAGATCATCGTTGGCACCTCCATCGCCGCGATTGTGCTGGGCCTCATTGCTGGTGTTGTCAATGCTGTGAACTCCGGTCTCATCAAGATTCCGGGCTTCAACGCCTAAACCTCGGCCACCTCCATGTCACGCACCTGAGCGCCACATGCGGGTGGCACAATAGAACCCATGACTGCCACCCTGTCCCAGGCCGGAACAACGGCCGCTGTGATCGTCACCCACCAGCGCGTGGAGCTGCTGCGCGCCTCCCTTGAGCAGGTGGTGAACCAGACGCACCCGGTGCAGTGGGTGATCGTGGTGGATAACGGTGCGGAAGCAGCAGTGAAGGAGCTCCTCCACGAACTGGCCGGCGAGCGCGGCGTCTACGTGCCTTCCGAAACCAATCTGGGCGGTGCCGGCGGCTTCGCGTTGGGATTCCTGACGGCTCTGGCCCTGGGCGCGGATGCGGTGTGGTGTGCGGATGATGACGGACGGCCCGCCGACCACCAGGTGCTAGAGGAGCTCTACCGTGTTGCGGAAAACCACGCACTCCACGAAGTCTCCCCCGCCGTGTGCAATATCAATGAGCCCGCCAAGCTGGCCTTCCCACTGCGCCAGGGCCTGGTGTGGCGGCGCTACATGAACGAGCTGGAGGGTGACTTCCTCCCCGGCATTGCCTCCCTCTTCAACGGCGCGCTCATCTCCGCAGAAGCCATGGAGATCATCGGTGTTCCGGACTACCGCCTGTTCATCCGCGGCGATGAGGTGGAGTATCACCGCCGCCTGGTCAACTCGGGCCTAAACTTCGGCACCGCGCTGACCACGAGCTACCTGCACCCGGATGGCTCCGATGAGTTCAAGCCCATCCTCGGCGGCAAAATGCACACGCAATACCCGGAGGGCGAGTTCAAGCGCTTCTTCACCTACCGCAACCGCGGCTACCTTCTGTGGCAGCGCGGCATGCGCAAGCTGCTACCGCAAGAATTCGCGCGATTTGGCTGGTTCTTCATCGTGCAGCAGCATGACGTGAAGGGATTCATGGAATGGCTGCGCCTGCACAACCGCGGACGCAAGGAAGACTTCCGCCGGCCCTAAACCTCAAAGGACTTGCGCGTGCTGCGGAAGATCACCCACCGCTGCACAAAGAAGTTGATAAGCGTTGCCGTGCCCTGGGCAATCACGAAAGCGACCGCCAGCGCCCAGGACGAAGGCCAGTCCAGCGTGTGATCAAAGAAGGGGAAAGCCCAGCGATACAGCACAATGTTGATCGCATAGGTCATGGCGTAGGTGGCAAACACGGCAGCAAAGCGGCGCTTCGATGCCCGCGCGTTGAAGGTCCACCGCCGGTTCAATAAATAAGCCACCAAGGTGCCGGCGGCAAAGCCAACGGTCCGCGAGGCCACATCGCCGAACATACCTAAACCAATTTGAAAGAGCCAGGTCAGGGAGACGTCGATAAGCGCGGCAATGGCTCCCGTGATTGCAAACTTCGCGCCCTGCGCCTGCAGGGAATTCGACCGTGAGAGGCGTTCGGCGCGACCAGCCATGGTTACTTTCCTTTGAAGATGAAGGCGCGCTGAATGGCGAAGTTGGTCACCGTGGCAACGCCTTGTGCGATGACGAAGGCGATGGTGTCCTTGACCGCGCCTTCAAAGCCCAAGCTGATCAGCGGGGCGTTGAGCACCCAATACAGGAAATTCTGTACTGCAAAGGTGGACAGGTACAGCAAGCCCACGGCACCGGCGGTGCGGCCGGAAACCTGGGCACCAAAAGTCCACCGGGCATTGGCCACGTAGGCGGCGATGGTGCCGAAGACCCAGCCAATCGCCTTCGCCAGGGAACGATGCAAACCCAAATAAGTAAGGAAGAGGGTCAGGCCATAATCAATCGCCGCGGTGAAAACACCAACGGACACGAAGCGCACGAGTTGGGTCTTCATGCTAGAGGTAGGTTCAGTCACGGCGAAATACTCTACCCGCGGATAAGGGCGCGGTAAATGTCCAGGCGGTCCACGGGCGCGACGGCATCTTCGCCATAGGCGCCGAGGGATGACAAAACCTTAAGCGACGCCGAGCACAGCTCCCGAATCGCCGAACCGCGTAATTCCTCACCGTCATCGTCGACCCAACCCAGCGCCGCCATGGCGGTCTCTACGACGGAATCAGTCAACTCGCGCCCGCCCATGCAGGACAGTGCCAGAGCCATGGACCAGAAAGCATCCTTGCCCTCATTCGTCACCTCGCGCGGCAAGGTGCGCAGCTGGCGGAACGCCTGAGCATCAATGCTTACCTCACGCTTCAGGTCCAGTGCTTGGAGGAGCGGAACGAAGTCGTAGAGACGGGTTCTCTCAATCAGCGCGCGGACGGGACTAATAACAAGATCCAACACCTCATCGATGGTTTCCTGGCCCGTTAGCTCCGCATTCACGGCGGTGAGATCAAAGGGGGTCTGGAAAGAGCCGGAACCGCCCACGCACAGGGCCTCCGGCGTCCCGCTATCGCGCGGGTAGGTCTCCACCACAACGATTTCAAAGTCCCACAGCCCCCAGGCGTAATCAACCTGTTCGCCTTCGCGGCTCAAGAATTCGCGCACGGTGTGGCTCGGATCGATGCGCTGGCCGCGGGCATCTGTGTGCTCAAAGAAGTGCCACGGTGAATCCTCTTGCGGCAGCCCGAAGCAGATTTCAAGAATGTGGTGGAGCTCTTCCAACGTGAGCGCGTCAGAGAAACCGATCTGGCGGTGAACCTCTGCTTCTGCGCGAACATTGGATACCTGGCACAGGAGGGTTTCACCACGATTGGCGCGGACCTGCGCCAAATCTGTGACCTGTGAGCTCATGTGCCCCACCATACGCATTTTTAGTTACGCGCGGTGAGCTCGCGTGCTTCAAGCTCGCTAAGGATGAGGACGATGGCAGCACTAATTCCGCCCCATACCGTCCAGGGTTTTGCCGCCCCACGGCGGCGAATAAACCGGACCACGCTTTGCTCAGTCTTCACGGTGATCCATCCACCAAGCAGCAGAATGGCGAAGGCAACCGGGATGGCCCACACGGGAACGTCGGGGGTCTCCGGCTCCGGGCGGTCCTCGTGGCTCTCTGCATTAGTGATAGCCACGAGCGCGCCGAATCCGAGGAAGGACAGCACGTAGGCGAAAACGAGCGCAGTCTTATTCTTGATCCAGTCAGGGAACGCGGTCATGATGCCCACGGCCGCAGCTTGGGTGATGCGTCCGGCAAGGGTGTCATCCAGCGCATAATTGTCTTGCTTGGGAGAAGTCATACCGCCCCACTTTAGGCGGGCGGTAGGCTACCGTGCATGTACTCCTCCAAAAAAGAGCACCTCACCCCGGCCCAGCGAGCAGCGCAAGATGAGCGCGCCGAGGAAGACAAGCGCCACGGCCACTATCTGGCCACTGAACACACCTCGCTGCCGCTCAATGGTTTCATGACGCGGCTCATCGCCGAGGAACTCCCCATCCTCGACTCAGCTTCGCGCGGGCGCGTCTATGAGATCCTGCGCGCCTACGAAGGCCCGGAGATTACCTCCCAGGAAGAGCTGCCGGAAGAGATCCGCGAGATTATGGATCTGTACTAATTCCGAACTAAAACCACATAACCGGACAGTACAAATGTTCCGTTTACTTGGCTTTTGTACCTAATCTCACGTTTTCACTCACGCCACAGGCACTGTCACCTAGGTAGGGTAGAGAACCGACCCATCACATCGAATCAAAGAGTAAGAGATGGAACTGCATACTACTGAGAAGTCCCTCCACGGTTGGGGCCGCACGGCGGCGACAACCGCCCACGTTTTGTCCACCCCAGACGTCGACGTCATCAAGACTGCCGTCGCCCAGGTGGCTGAGGACAACGCTGATAAGCCCGCCCACCTGCGCCGTGGCGTCATCGCCCGCGGTATGGGCCGTTCCTACGGTGACCCCGCGCAAAACGCCGGTGGCCTCGTCATCGACATGCAACCCCTCAACAAGATCCACTCCATCGATCCGGAGTCGGGCATTGTCGACGTCGACGGTGGCGTCACCCTTGACCAGCTCATGAAGGCCGCTCTGCCCTACGGCCTGTGGGTTCCTGTCCTGCCGGGTACCCGCCAGGTCACCATCGGCGGCGCTATCGGCCCGGACATCCACGGCAAGAACCACCACTCCGCCGGTTCCTTTGGTAACCACGTCACCTCCATGGAGCTGCTCGTCGCCGATGGCCGCGTACTACATCTGAGCCCAGAGGGCTCAGATGAGGATCCAGAAGGAGATCTTTTCTGGGCCACCGTCGGCGGCATGGGCCTGACCGGCATCATCCTGCGCGCGCAGATCAAGATGACCAAGACCGAAACCGCCTACTTCATCGCGGATACCGACCGCACCGATAACCTCGATGAAACCGTGGCCTTCCACTCCGATGGCTCGGAGCACAACTACACGTACTCCTCCGCGTGGTTCGACGTCATCTCCCCGGAGCCGAAGCTGGGCCGCTCCACCATTTCGCGCGGCTCTTTGGCCACCTTGGAGCAGCTCGAGGAGCTCGCCCCGAAGCTGGCGAAGGACCCGCTGAAGTTCAATGCTCCGCAGCTGATGACGGTTCCGGATATCTTCCCGAACTTCACCATGAACAAGCTCTCCCTCATGGCTATCGGTGAGGCCTACTACCTCATGGGCGCCCCGGCGCGTAACCAGGTCAAGAACCTCACGCAGTTCTACCAGCCGCTGGATCTCATCGGCGAGTGGAACCGTGGCTACGGTTCCAACGGCTTCCTGCAGTACCAGTTCGTGGTGCCGACCGACGCCGTCGAGCCCTTCAAGGAGATCATTCTGGACATGCAGCGCTCCGGCCACTACTCCGCGCTCAACGTGTTCAAGCTCTTCGGCCCCGGAAACAAGGCCCCGCTGTCCTACCCGATGCCAGGCTGGAATGTCTGCGTGGACTTCCCCATCAAGCCGGGCCTGGGCGCCTTCCTCGACGATCTGGATAAGCGCGTCATGGAATTCGGCGGCCGCCTCTACCTGGCCAAGGAGTCCCGCACCTCGGCGGAGAACTTCCACAAGATGTACCCGGGCCTCGAGGGCTGGCTCAAGACCCGCAACGACATCGACCCGACCGGCGTCTTCGCCTCCGATATGTCCCGCCGCCTCGAGCTGCACTAGAAAGGAATCACCTCATGCTGAATGCAGTAGGCCAAGCACAACACATCCTCCTTCTCGGCGGCACCTCCGAAATCGGCCTGGGCATCGTCGAAGAATTCCTCGAGCGCGGCCCGGCCAAGGTCACCCTCGCGGCACGCGCCGACTCCCCGCGCATCGCGGATGCCCGCGCGACCATCGAGTCCCGCGGCGGCGACGTCGAGGTCATCGACTTTGACGCGACTGACTTCGAGGGCCACGGGGACGTCGTCAAGCGCGCCTTTGAGCGCGGCGATGTCGACGTCGCCATCATCGCCTTCGGCACCCTCGGTGACCAGGAAGAACTGTGGCAGGACCAGGCCAAGGCCGTCGCCTCCGCCCAGACCAACTACACCGCACCGGTCTCCCTTGGCGTCTTGCTCGGCCAGAAGTTCAAGGAGCAGGGCCACGGCACCATCGTGGCGATTTCCTCCGTCGCCGGCATGCGCGTGCGCCGCTCCAACTTTGTCTACGGCGCCTCCAAGGCCGGCGTGGACGGCTTCTTCATCAACCTCGGTGAGGCCCTGCGCGGCTCCGGCGCCAACGTGCTCGTGGTTCGCCCGGGCCAGGTCCGCACCAAGATGTCGGCGGAAGCCGGCGAAGCGCCACTGACCGTCAACGTCTCCGACGTGGCCAAGGCCACCGTCAAGGCGGTCCTGGACGGCAAGCAGTCCATCTTCGTGCACCCGCTGTTTGAGTACGTGTCCTTGGGATTCAAGTTCATCCCGCAGGCGATCTTCCGGAAGCTGCCTTTCTAAAGTTCCGCTATGTCCACGGCGTGTGGGAAACTACTTACATGACTGAGTCTCCCACCATGTCGTCTCCCGCCGTGTCCCCCACCATGGAATATGACGTCGACCGCCTATCGCGTCGCGCCACCCTCGTGGGTATCGCCGCCGCCGCTCTAGGTGGCGGCCTTGTCACGCTTCTTGGCTTCTTTGCCTTTAAGACGGTCTCCCTCCCGGCGTTCAGTACGTCGATGGTGACCCGTGCGCTGAGCACCGCGGGAACTGCGCTCACCGTTCTCCTGGTGGGCGCTCTGTGCGTGTGGTGGGTTATTGGTGCCTCGCCGCGGCCCCGCTGGCGGACGTGGCTCACCACCGCCCTGTGCTATATTTCTCCGGCGCTTCTTACGCTGACCAGCATTGGCCTGCCACTGTCGGCCTCCCGTCTCTGGCTCGACGGCGTCCAGGTCGATCAGGTGTTCCGCACCCAGTTCCTCACCCGCGTCACGGAAGCCAGCTCCTATGCGGACATGAACTACGAAGGCCTGCCCACCTTCTACCCGTTGGGCTGGTTCTGGTTGGGCGGCCGGCTGGCCAACATCCTCAACATGCCCGGCTGGGAGGTCTACCAACCCTGGAGCCTCATCTCCCTGGCTGTGGCCGGGTGCATCCTGGTTCCGCTGTGGCAGCGGCTTGCCGGTTCCCTACCTGTGGCCACCGCCATTGCCTTGACCACCACAGCGGTGACCCTGACCATCGGCGCTGAAGAACCGTATTCCGCGGTCATCGCAATGGGCGTACCAGCGGTAGCTGTCCTGTGTTCACACGCCTTCTACGGCTCCTCGTGGTTCTCCGCCGCCGCAATCGCCATCTACCTCGGAATCTCCGCCTGCTTCTACACGCTGTACACGGGAGCCGTGGCGCTTACCATCGTCAGCCTCATTGCACTCGTCACGTGCGTGGGCGAGCGTACGTGGACTCCCCTCGTGCGCCTCGCCGCCATCGCGGCCGGATCCCTGGCCATCGCCGCGATTGCTTGGGCACCGTATCTGCACGCCGTCCTGCACGCCACCGCCCCGCTAGAATCCACCGCGCAGCACTACCTGCCGGAGGAGGGCACCCAAATCCCGGCGCCCTTCCTCTCTTTGTCCGTCATCGGCGCCCTCAGCCTTATTGGCCTGATCTACCTCATCTTGCGCGTCGATGAGCCCGAAATCCGAGCTATGGGCACCGCGCTCGTCGGTACCTACCTGTGGACTTTAGCTTCCATGGTCATGACTCTTGCCGGCAGCACGCTGCTGGGCTTCCGCCTGGAGCTGATGGTCGCGGTGCTCTTCGCCACGGCGGGCATTCTCGCGCTGGCCGACGTCCGCCTCATGGGCCTGCCCACCCTCTACCCGGCGGGCATTACTGAGACCACCAGCAAGCGCGTGACCCTGGTCTTTGCCATCATCATGGGGCTGGGCGGTATTTACTATGCGCAGCAGATCCCCGCGACGAACGTGACCGCCTTGGATCACGCTTATACCGATACCGACGGCTACGGGGAGCGCGCGGACCGCTACACCAGCGATTCTTCCGCTAATTACGGAAAGATCCGTGAGTTCATCGACGCCCAGGGCTACGCGGCCGACGACACCGTCGTCCTCACGGACGAAAAGCTCTTCATGGCCTATAACCCCTACTACGGGTTTAACGCCTTCACCAGCAACTATGCCAACCCGTTGGGAGAGTTCAGCACCCGTAACCTGCAGATTGAAGAGTGGGCTTCCAATTCCTGGGACCAGACTCCGAAGGAATTCTCGCATTCCCTCGAGTCTTCACCGTGGCGCGGCCCAGACGTGCTCATCTTCCGCGGTGATATCGAAGAACCCGGGGATGGCTACAAGACGCACTTGGCAGAAGACATTTACCCCAATCAGCCCAACGTGCGCTACCGCGCGGTGTTCTTCAACCCGGAGGTCTTTGAAGAAGGCTGGACCACTAAACAAATTGGCCCCTTCGTCGTCGCGGCCAGATCTTAATAAGCCATGGCGGTGACGTAGACTGATCGCCGTGTCAGATCGGAATACCTCTTCACTGCGAGCACCGCAGTCTCTGCGGCTCACCGCCATCATCGCTGGATTCATCGGTTTCCTGTGCTTTGTGGCCACGCCGCTGCTGCCGGTGAACCAAACCCAATCTTCCTTCGATTGGCCCCAGCAGGAGTCCCTGCAGTCCATCAACGCCCCGCTCATCTCGGTGGCGCCGGAGGAGATCGATGCAGAGATCCCTCTGAAGGCCGTCGATAAGCTGCGCGATGGCCAGGACCTGCTTTACGGCACCGTGCCCCCAGAGTCCAAGAAGGCCTCCAACCGCGGCATGTTTGTCCGCGCCGGCGAGGATGGTCTCTCGGTGACCAGCCTCGATGAGGTCATTTTCTCTCTCACGGCCGAGCAGGTGGCGAAGCTGCCTGAGGACTCCACGCTCCGCATCCAATCCACCGGTGACGGCACCACCGTCTCCTTGGGCAAGCACAAAGAGACCTCCGAGGAGGATCTCCGCCCTCAGGTCACCGGCGTCTACACCGAAATCGACGACACTCCGGAGAACCTCGCCGAGCTTGGCGACGACCTCCGCATCCACGTGGAGATCAACTCCCGCTTCACCTCCTCCCCGACACCGCTCAAGCTCATCGCCATGTGGCTGGGCCTGGCCATGGTGGTCATCAGCCTGGTCTGCCTGTGGCGAATCGACCGCCTCGATGGCAAACGCCTCGGCTTCATGCCCGAAACCTGGAAGCAGATCCGCCCGCTCGATGGCGTCGTGGCGGCTGTTCTCGGCTGGTGGTACATCTTCGGTGCTAATACCTCCGACGATGGCTTCATCCTCACCATGGGACGCGTTTCCGATCACGCGACCTATATGGCGAACTACTACCGCTGGTACGGCGTCCCCGAGGCCCCGTTCGGCGCGCCGTACTACGACCTCGTGGCATGGCTGGCGCAATTCTCCAGCGCGTCTATCATCGTGCGCCTGCCTGCGCTTATCTCAGCGCTCATCATCTGGTTTATCTTGTCGCGCGAGATGCTTCCGCGCTTCGGCGCTCGCGTCAACGAGCGCCGCCTGGCGCACTGGACCGCCGCGTTCATGTTCCTGGCTTTCTGGCTGCCCTATAACAACGGCATCCGCCCCGAGCCCATCGTGGCCCTCGGCGTCATGCTGACGTGGGCCTCTTTCGAGCGCGCCATCTCCACCCAGCGCCTCCTTCCGGCGGCGGTGGGCACCATCATCGCCACCATCACCCTGGCCGCTGGCCCCACCGGCCTCACCGCGGTGGGCATCTTCCTGGTCTGCCTGCCCGCCCTGTTCCGCATCATGGGCAAGCGCGCTCCCCAGATCGGCTGGACAGCTCTCATCGCCCCGTTCCTTGCCTGCGGCACCGCTGTCATGGTCGCTGCCTTCGGGGACCAAACGCTGGCGTCGGTCCTCGAATCCACTCGCGTGCGTTCCACGGTCGGCCCGTCCCTGCCGTGGTACTCGGAGTTCGTGCGCTACTCCACGCTCTTCGAGCCCTCCGTGGACGGCTCCCTGACGCGCCGTTTTGCCATGTTCACCATGCTCTTCTGCTTGGCGCTCATCATCTATGCCTTCATCAAGGACCACCGCGTCGTTGGTGCGGAGGCAGATCCCACCAAGCGCCTGCTGGCCATCATGGCGCTCTCGGCCTTCTTCCTCATGTTCACGCCGACGAAGTGGACGCACCACTTCGGCATTTACGCCGGTGTCGCCGGTGTCATCGCCGCGCTCGGCTCGGTGGTCCTTTCCCAGATTGCCATGCGCTCCCCGCGTGCCCGGACCTTCTCCATCGCCGCGGTGATCTTCCTCCTGGCCATCTCCCTGGGCGGCTGGAACGCCTGGTGGTACGTGTCCTCCTTCGGCATCCCGTGGTGGGACCGCACCGTGCAGTTCAAGGGCATCGAGGCCAACACCGTGGTGCTGGCCATCGCCATGGTGGTCCTGGCGATTGGCCTCTACCAGTCCCTGGTTCACAGCTATCGCAAGAACAAGGCCGAAGCCGCCGGCACCCTCGAGGAATTCGAGGCCGCCAATGCCGCCAAGGTCTCGCGCTGGGCGGGTGTCATGTCCGCACCGATTGCGGCGGCCTGCATTATCATCGTGGCCTTCTCGTGTGCCTCCTTTGCCAAGGGCTACGTGGCCCAGGCGGATTCCTACTCCGTGGGCAAGGGCAACCTGGCTTCCCTGCGCGGCGATACCTGCTCGCTGGCGGATTCCACCATGGTGGAGACCAACACCAATGAATCCTTCCTCACGCCAGTCGAGGGCGAATTCCAGGACTCGCTCGTTGACAAGAAGGAGGACAACTTCGGTTTCGGCCCCAATATGATCAAGGAAGATATTGAGCCGGAGAACCTCAACTCGGCGTCGGTAGGCGCTATTGCCAACACCACCAGTGATGACTCCGCTGCGTCTAACGAGCAAACCGAGACCGAAACTGAAGAAAAAGCAACCGAAGTCACCGACTCCTCCGCCGGCGGCGTGCGCGGAACCCTGGGTGTCAACGGCTCCGAGATGCACCTGCCGTTCAACCTGGATTACCGGAAGGTCCCGGTCATGGGCTCCTACGATGAATCGCAGCGCTCGACCGCCACCATCACCACCCAGTGGTATAACTTGCCGGAACCTGGCGAAAACACCCCCGTCCTCTCGGTCGCTGCCGCCGGCAAGATTTACCACCACGACGTCAACGGAGTGGAGCAGGAGGGCACCGAGCTCACCTTGGAGTACGGAACGCTCAAGGATGGCAAGGTCACCAACAAGGGTGAGGCCGAGCTTTCCGACGTCGGCGCGACCCCCAAATGGCGCAACCTCCGCATTGCTCTAGACGAGCTCCCAGAGGAGGCCAACGTTGTGCGCCTCGTCGCGGTCGATGATTCCACCGATGAAGACGATTGGATGGCGTTTACCCCGCCGCGCGTCCCGGAGCTTGCCACCATCAACTCCCAGTTCGATTCCTCTACCCCGGCACTCCTCGACTGGTCCGTCGCCCTGCAGTTCCCCTGCCAGCGCACCTTCGACCACTACGCCGGCGTGACCGAGATCCCGCAGTTCCGCATTCTTCCTGACGCCGCCGCACAAACCTCCCTCACGGACTTCCAGTCCTTCTCCGGTGGTGGTGCGCTGGCAACCGCGGAGGCAGTGAACTACTCCTATGAGATCCCGAGCTACCTCAACAACGATTGGGCGCGCGACTGGGGCTCCATTGAAAAGTATGAGCTGCGCACCAACTCCCGCGGCGAGGCCCCGCTCGAGGCAGATATCGACCAAGAAATTATCCAGCGCTCCGGCCTGTGGAAGAACTCCGAGATGAAGATTCGCCCGGAGGGCGAACAGTAGGGATTAGAGAAACTCGGCCGAATCTTTAACCCGCTGACGCGCCACGGCCGGGGTCGAAATACGGTGCATGGACACGTACTCCGCGGTCTGTGCACCGGGGATCTCCACGCGCTCAGCAATCTCGTCCTGCGCCGCGGTCTGGACCAAGATGTCAGAATACAGCCCCGGCAGCTTCTCAACATCGAGGACGTAGTCGCCGCGGATCTCCTCCGGCAGCTTGGCCAGCGCGCCGAAGTCGGGGAAGGTGAGGAGGAGGGCGTCGGCAGGCACCAGCGCTGCGAGCGCCCCACCGGAGGAATATCCCCACACCGTCACGCGCTCGGCACCATGCTCGCGGGCATAATCGACGGCCGCCTGAACCGACTGAACCATCTCCGCCACGGTGTGCTCCGGCGCCAACGGATAATCGACATCAACGATCGTCGTGCCCGACAACTGCGCTGCGGCAGCAACTTCGGGCCGCCATTGCATTTCTAGCGCCTTGCCGTCACCGCGCCACCAGCCGCCGGAGTGCAGCGACACCGCCCAGCGACCAGACTCTTCTGACGGCCTAAAAATCGCTCCAACCTCAGCGTCTTCAACGCTCACGCCTTCCGTAAAAACGGTGCCGGGCAGCGAGTGATCCACCGCGGATCCCAGCACCATCATGGAGGCCTGCACGATACGGTCCGGCAGCAGCGCGCAATAGCGGTCCGCCTCCGGCGAACCTCCACCGGCCCACGGCGGGCGGAAATCCGGCAGCGGGTAGTGCACCTCCATGTAGGAGGAGAGCTGCTCGAGCTGTTGTTCTGGACTTAGCTGGCGATCCTGGCCGCCGATATTCCACTCACTCATGGCCCCCAAGGGTACTACCAGATGGTGACGCGCTCCTCTGGGACCAGTCCACCCTCGACATCAAAAGCCTCGTAGAATTCGTCGATGTTCTCGGCGATGATGTTGCAGCGGAACTCCGCCGGCGAGTGCGGGTCAATGGCCAAGTACTGCGTGGCCATCTCCGGACGAATAGCAGTGCGCCACACGCGCGCCCACGCCAGGAAGAAGCGCTGCAGACCGGTGTACTCGTGCTCTGCCAATTCCGGCTCAGCGCCCTCGGCCTCAAACGGTGCTACCTGGCCGTTGATGTCCAAGCCCTTGTCGGCGCAGTAATTCTTGTAGGCCACCACAGCAATACCCAGTCCACCGAGGTCACCGATGTTCTCACCCAGGGTGAAGCTACCGTTGACACCCGCGGAATCGGTGCCCTCCAGCACCTTCGGCACCTGGCCCTGGAACTGGTCCACCAGCTTCGCGGTCAACTTCTCGAAGGCCGCGCGGTCCTCATCCGTCCACCAGGAGTTGAGGTTGCCCTGGCCGTCATACTGCGAGCCCTGATCATCAAAGCCATGCCCAATCTCGTGGCCAATCACCGCGCCGATGGCACCGAAGTTCTCCGCCGCGTCCGCGTCCGGGTTGTAGAAGGGCGGGCGCAGAATCGCCGCCGGAAAGGTGATGTCATTAACTACTGGGTTGTAGAAGGCATTAACCGTCTGCGGGGTTGCGAACCACTCGTCGCGGTCGGCCGGCTTGCCAATCTTGGCCAGCTCATAATCGTGGCTCCACGCACTGCCTGCGCGCACATTGGCCACCAGGTCCGCACCCTTGGGAGAAAACTCCAGGTCGGAGTAGTCACGCCAGGTGTCCGGATAACCGATCTTGGCCTTGAACTGCGAGAGCTTCTCCAGCGCGCGCTCACGAGTGGCCGGGGTCATCCACTCCAGCTGCGAAATCCTCTCGCGGTATGCGGAGGTAAGGTATTCCACCAGCTCATCCATCTCGGACTTCGAGGACGGCGGGAAGTGCTTGTCCACGAAAACCTTGCCAATCTCCTGACCCACCATGTTCTCTGCCAGGCCCACGGCGCGCTTCCAGCGGTCACGCTGCTCCGTGGCACCGGAAAGCTTGGTTCCGTAGAACTCGAAATTCTTCCTACCGATCTCCTCAGTAAGGTACGGCGCGCGCGACAGCAGAATGTGCCACGTGGCCCACAGCTGCCAATCCGCCATGCGGCCGGCGGTAAACAGACCCTCCAGGTGCTCAAAATACGACGGCATCATGGCCACCGCGCGGTGCTCCGGCAGTCCCCCACCGTTCAGGATGGCGCGGGCGATGCTGGGCAGCTTGGCGACGTCCACCGGGTTATACGTCTTCACCGCATCACGCGAGGCCACCACATCCCAATGCCCTGCAGCAATTTCCTTTTCCAGATTCACGATGCGGGTAGCTGCAACCTCCGCCCCCAAGCCGAAGAGGCGAGCCGGATCCAGGAATCCAAGCATCGCCGCGACGTGTTTCTCGTAGGCCTCAAGCGTCTCCGCATGCGCTTCTTCGCGGTAATAAGCCTCATCTGGAAGGCCCAGGCCGGACTGGATAATGTAGGCCACTGCCTCCTCGGAGCCGGAGTCCTTTTCTACCCAGAAGGTAACCGGGGCGCCGACGCCCTCGCGCTCCAGCACGCCCAGGTTGTGCGCCAGCTCTTCCGGGTCCGCCGCCACCAGCTTGTCCAAATCTTCGGCCAAAGGCGCCGTTCCCGCAGCGTTCACTCCCTCAACGTCCATGTGGGAGGAATACACGATCCCCGGACGGCCTTCGTCTTCCTTAACGATGTCATGGACGAGTTCCTCGGCTTCGTCGCGAAGCGCGTGAAAAGTCCCGTCAACACCGCGGTCATCGGGAATAACGTGGGACTCAATCCAGGGGCCATTAACAAACTGATACAGATCCTTCATGCACTTCACTCTATGTCAGATGTACCCGTTAGTGTGGTGTGCATGACTTCTTATCGTTTCCCGCCAGCGAAGATGACGGGGCCGTTTTTCGCTGTGCTTGGGGTGACCCTCCTCGTGCTCGGCACGCCCGCCGTCCTCAGCTTGGCGCTGCCGGACCACGATCCTGAAACCGAGCCTGTTGTCCTCGACGATCCTGAGTGGCGTCAGCCTATCGACGGCGTCGAATGCAGCGTGAACTACGATTCCGTGGCCAACCAGGCGTGGGATTGCGGCGATACCTTGGTCGAGGCCTACCTCACCTCTGATGTCGACGATGACGAGCTGGCCCTGCGCCGAGCTGTGCGCGCCACGACCTTCGGGTCGATGCCGAAAGAAGAAGTAGAAAACCAAGACGGCATCCTCGTACTGCGAACGTATACATACATCCCGGTCGTTGCCTTTAGCGTGGCCAAGGACGATCTCAACTACGAGCTCGTCTTTTCAGACGGAAACCCAGAAGAAATCGCCGATCAGTTTATGGAGGCCTTCAAGTGAGCAAGATCTTCCGCGTGGCGCTGTGGGTCATCATTGGTATCTGCCTGCCTGCAGCTCTGATCAACCTGTTAGGTGCTTTCCTCGTTGCCCCGCTGCCGGGCCTAATAAGCCTGCTGATCGGCTTTGCTTTCTTGGCGCTGGGGCTGTATCTGTGGCACCTCAGCCCGATGTGGGCGCGACCTGCCAAGGGATGGGCCACAGCCAGCGTGCTGTGGGGAGCCGGCACCGCGGTGTCTTTGGCGCTCCTATCAGCACTTCCGTTCAGCTCCCTCACCAAGGGCGTGGGATGGGAAGAATCCATGATGTCATGGTCCGGAGCTTATCCGGAGGAGTTCGCCAAGGCGCTGGGCGTGGTTTTTGTGTTACTCAGTTTCCGCCAGCTCAACCGCCCTTGGCATGGTTTCATCGTCGGCGCGCTTGTGGGCTGGGGTTTCGAGGTCTTTGAAAACGTCCTCTACGCTTCTCTCGGCGCCGTCATGCACCCGACGTCTGATTGGATTGGCATGCTGCAGATGTGGGGGCTCCGCCTTGTGGCGGGCCCAGGCCTACACATGTCACTGACGGCCATCGCAGGCTTTGGCATCGGCTGGGCCATTTACGCCGCCCACAAAACGTGGTGGTGGCGCCTCGGAGTGGGCGTGGGCGCGCTTTTTGTTTCCTTCTGTCTCCATTTCGCGTGGAACTACATGTGGGATGAAACGTGGCAGATGGTCACGCAGTACATCGTGGTCGCGCTCATCCTCTACCCCATCGTCATCACCCTGGGGCTTCGCGCCCACCGCCTAGCCAAGGCGGACGATACCTACTCGCACTCGCCCGGCTCAGCCAGCCTGCGCTGAATTAGTCAAACTGCCCCTGCAGGACAGCCACGGCGTCAAGCGGAGTTACGTGATAGGAAATGGGGTTCTGGTTTGCGCCGGCCATGAGGGCGTGGGCGCAGGAGTGGCCCGCCCCCATCATGTGGCCGAGCTCGTGAGCGATGGTTCCCTGAAGCGCCTCTGGGTACTGAGCGGTGGCCGCCTTGATGAAGAGCATCCCGTGGTCCGGGTAGGCCGTACCCTGGACGTAACCATTCGGCTCCGGCTTATAGATGATGGCGATGGTGTCATCATCGGCCTCGGACGGCGCTACTTCCTTCAGAGAAGCCTTGCCGTCGAGAGCATCGTTCCACTCAGCTACCGCGGCATCGAGCTGCTCGCGGTAGGGGAAGTTATCCGCCACCTTGTACTTGAGCACGCCGCTCTTGAAGTAGGAAGGAACGGAATCAGCATCGTGCAGAATCGACGGATCCGGAACCGGCTTTCCTTCGTTTGCCAACTTAGTGATGGAGGCGCATGTAGCAGGGGAAATGAGCGAACGAGTTTGGTCGCTCTTCGCCGAAGCTGACGGGGCAACGGTCAAAGCCACAACAGCAATGGCCGCGATGGACAGGGCCTTACGCATAGGGAATTACCTTTCGGGTTAGTAACCGCTTATTTGGTAGCCGAGAATATATTAATTTCTCAGTTTCCGCAAAGGTAAAACTTAGCTAAACCCGTGGACAATCAGCACACGTGCGATGAACTAGGCACAGCGCGCTTCAGCTCCGCACACGCCCTATCGCGCAGGTCCTGAGGGGGCGTCGGCAAGTTCGGCGCTTGCGGCTGTACCTCCACCGCACCGAGCACATCTGCGGTGAGATCCGCGGGAGATCCATAGGTATTTGCCGCCACACTATACCCAGGACCGAAAGAGGCGCTCGCATGCACCTGCCGGTCATCTGACCACCCAAATTTCGTTCCGATAATGCCTGGAATCCGCGCGGTGCCGAAGTCCTGACGATATCCGTCGAATGCCACAGGCGCTGCCGTCGCCATACCTTTCATGAGCGGTGCAGCAACTGGGTCGCCAAATATCACCCCAATAAAGCGAGCGAGATCCTCCGTCGACGTCGTGGTATTGCCCCAGTAACCGTTGTGATGGGTCTCCCCCAAGCGATATTCCCCGATGATGGAAGGTATGGCCTGCGGATACTTCCGCTCCAGATCGCTAGCGGTGCCATCCTCAGAGAAGCGAACCATGTTTTCCACCCGCGCTTTATCCTCCGGCGCGCCATATTTCAGGACCCACATTCCTAGGTACAGCTTCGCGAGGGATAGCGCAGGACGAGACTCGTGGCCATTTCCAGTGGAAACCGAGTTTCCGTCGGCATAGCGCACGGTCATTTGAGTGCGTGGCGGAACCTTCCCAGGATCAAACGTCAGGGCCTGGGCGGATGGCGCAGCGACGGTCGCTAGCGCAAGACCAGCAATAAGGGAGCGGAGTTTAAGCACTTTCATAGATTAACTCAAGCCACAGCTTCAACAGGCTTGATTGGTACATAAGCGCCGCTGCCCAAGGGATTCAGCGCGCACCCTTCCCCACGCTAGGGTTCGAACAGTAATTTTATTAGCTTCTTACCCAACAAGCCCCTCCCAACGAAGCTCAAAGCGGCGGAAGGCTGGGTAAATGCAATATCAGTAGGCACATTCACCTCTCTAATCACAACTTTCCGCCAGGGTATAGACTTTCCAAACGGTACAGAATAAACTCATTTTTCGAAAAGGGATTCGGACAGTGGGGGTTCGGTCCTTCTCAATATCTCTAACAAAAGAGGGGGTTGAATTGTCTTCCGCTACAGAAACCGTTGTTTCCTATTTTTCTCATTCCAATCCGAACGACCCGGTCTGCATGAGAGGTAAAGCCATACGCCAAGCAGACTACGAATTTTGGTCTAGCATCCTTCCCGCCTTGGACGAGGACTCAGATACAGCGTGCATGCGCCTTGGGCTAAAGACCGGCAAAGCGGCCGGGGCGGTTGCTCGCATAATCATGGGGATTTACCGATTGAAAGAGCTACCCCAGCTCAAGGCCCTGCAAGATGCAGATTTTTTGCTGGACTTACCCGCCTTGATTGCCATCGACCAGGTCATGGCTAAACTCGGCCAACCTTCCACTGAGGTAGTGGCCGCCATTGACGCTGCGTTGGCCCGTTGGCTTACACCTACGAAGCCAAATCAGGTATTTCCCACCACGTCGCAGATTCGTCGTCGCATGCGTGACCTTGTCAAGGTCCATGACGACTCCATCGCAGTGGAGGATAAACGCACAAAGAATCGATATTCCATTCTCACCCGCGACCAACGCGCCACCATAGAACTAGAGGTGGATAGCAGCGTTGGAATCATCATCCATGAGGCCATTAAGGCAGCTGCTGAAAAGCATGAAGTCTCGATGGCAGAAGCACTAATCCTTTTAACGACTGGAAAGGTAGAACCAGAAGCTGCCCGAGTAGTGCTCCACACTTATCAAGCGAGTGACGTCGAAGACGCGCCAGTATATGTAGAAGGGCACGGCTGGCAGGTAGAGAAAATCCCAGCACAAGCCGTAACGAAAAGGGACTTGAGCACCAAGCCGGAAGCCACTAATGGCTACGGACCAGCCACGTTGGTTCGCAAATATGTTGAAGGGCGCGATGGCACCTGCCGTGCAGCTGGCTGCGGAATGCCGGCGTGGCTGTGTCAGTTAGACCACCGTATTAACTACGCCGATGGTGGGCCAACGCATCCGGACAACATGGTGGCGTTGTGCCAGCATCACCACAACATGAAGACCGATGGGCGGGCCTTCTATATTTTGGACCCAGATACCGGGGATGTGATCTGGCTCTTTGAGGATGGAACCTGGGCAATCACGGAACCTTCCGGGCCTCTAGCACCAAAGAACAAGCGCTGGGCGCGAAGCGTTGCGCAAGATATTGAAGGCTACCGCGCTAGGAAGCACCGGGAAGCTCAGGAGCTGAAAGCCGAGATAGATCAAGAACAGCAAGCCAACACAAGTAAAACGACCACTGACGGCAAAGGAGATGAAGAAATCCCCTTCTAGATAACTAGGTTCGTCGCTTAAAACGACGAACCACATTGGCGCTCGGCTTAGAGGAGGTAATTGAGGTCCGCCGCATCCAGCCCGCATTCAGCGAGCACCACACTGTCACCGCGGTGTGGAATGCCTTCGGCATCCCAATGGGCTTGGGCAGCGGAGGTGTGCGCGCGACCAGTACTGTTGACCACACGCCACCAGGGCAGATCTTCGCTTTTCGACATCACCCAGCCCACATACCGCGCACCGACCCCTACGACTTTGGCGATCTCTCCGTAGGTGGAGACGTTGCCAGGCGGAATGCGGAGAACGACCTCCGCAACCCTAGAGCTCGATGGGTTCTTCGGGGGCATCCTCGACCTCGCACAAGGTAAGCGTCGCACCCGTGGAATCCTCAATCAGGCACAATCGGCCGAATGGTGAGTCGTGGGGCTCGCGGATAACCTGCCCGCCATTCTCCACAACAGCCTTCGCTGCTTGGTCGATGTCCCGCACACCCAAGTATGTTTGCCAGAAACTCGGCAAACCTACCGCATGCCAGAACCCAGCGAAGGCAGCGCCTTCTTCCTCCGCAACTGCATAATGCTCATCACCACGGATTTCCCAATCGAAGAGCTCACCATAAAAGTCCAGCGCTGAGTGAAAATCCTCCGAGACCGTCAGCTCGTGCCACACCGGGGTGCCAGGCTCACCGCCGGCGACGAAGCGGTCGAGCTCCGGCTGCGTCAAGCCAAACATGGCACCGGACTTGTCGAGTACGAGCGCCAGCGGGGCACCTAAAGCGAGGATTTTTCCGCCGAGTTGTTCTACTCGGGCGCAATCGGCTTCCAAGTCGCGGGAGAGGAAATAGGTAGCCCAGGTGTCCTGGCCCGGAACAATTTCTGCAATCGGCAGACCTTGAAGGCGGGCGATGCCATCTTCGAATTCCCAGCCCAGCACGGCCGAGTAAAACTTCTCGGAGGCCTTCACATCAGAACTGGCCAGAGTAATCCAGTAGGGCATTCCTACTTCAGCTTCAAAAGCGGGCATTAAAGGTTCCTCCACTTCTCCGGGTCGAAGTCATCATCGGCGGTAGCCTCATCAAAATAATCGTCGTCGTCTTCGACGACGCGGGCGCAAGTGTCGGAGACGCAGATGACGTCGCCAAGCGCCAGCGTTGCTCCGCGCTGCTTAGTTACTTCCCCATTGACGGTGACCTGACCCTGCTCGATGAGTTCTTTGGCCTCACCCCCGGTCGCGACCAAGGAAGCCAGTTTGAGGAACTGGCCAAGCTTAATGGATTCTCCCTTAATTGAGACTTCTAGCATGTTGACCAGCATACCCAGCTCAAAGCGCAAGAATTCCCTCTGCCAGAATGATGACGCCAAGCAGGGCAAACACGACTCCGCTGAAGATATCTACCCCGGCGGAGTTCTTTGCCATCCACTTCGCCACCGCACGGGTGCACAACGCAACGCCGACAAAAATAATGAGGCTTTCAATAATCAGCACAGAACCAACCGTGGCATTCGCGCTCAAGCCCATGCCCGGATCGATGAAGTTGGCGAAGATAGCGCCGAAGAAGATGAGCACCTTGGGATTAGAAAGATCGCTGACCAGGCCCATGCGGTACGCCGTGCCGAGTCTAATTATGCCGTCCGGGGTGAACCCGCGCGGTTGAGGATTCATGGTTGCTGGAGCACGACGCTCTTTAATGCCGCTACTTATTGCAGAAAATGCCATCCACAGCAGATAGCTACCGCCGGCAACCTGCAGCGCCACAAGGATTTCAGGATGCGCCGAAATCAGCGCAGTAAGCCCCGCCAACGAAGCAACGGTCCACAACATCAAGCCAGTCGTGCTACCAATTGCGGCCCACACCGCTGCACGCGTGGAACGCGCACCCAAACGAATAATCTGAACCACATCTGGCCCCGGCGAAGCCATCGCCGCGAACCACACACCCATCAAGGCCACTATGGCGCTGAAAGCCACCTAACACCCCCATACTCACATGCGTTTTCACTAACACATGCCACTATAAGAGGCGTCTCACCTGCAGCGAAACAGGTAAATTAGCTTTGCGTACGCGGCTTAATAGTCATGGTGTCAATGTTGACGTGCTCCGGCAGGGACGCCACCCAACGCACTGCCTCAGCGATGTCTTCTGCGGTGAGGTTGAGCTCGCCGTCATAAACTTGTGCGGCACGTTTGGCGTCACCCCGAAAACGATTGAGGGAAAACTCCTCCGTGGCTACACGGCCCGGGTCAAGTTCGGTAACGCGAACGCCGTGTTCCTCAATACGCAGTGCACGAGAAATCACGCGGACGCCATGCTTAGCGGCGTTGTAACCGGAACCGCCCTCGTAGACGTTCCACCCAGCCACGGAGCCCATGTTGATAATGAGCCCGCCTCGCAGCTTCGGCATGAGTGCCTGGATCATGCGAACGGTGCCAAGGACGTTGACCTCATACATCCACTGCCAATCCTCGATGGTGGTGTCCACGAGGGGCTCCAGGCCCTTAGCGCCACCGGCGTTGTTGACCAAGAGGTCAATGCGGTCGAGGTGGGAAACGAACTCGGCCACGGACTCGTCCGAGGTTACGTCGAGGGCATATGCCTCGCCGCCGATGTCGTTCGCGAGGGCCTCAAGGCGCTCGACGCGCCGCGCGCCGACGACGACACGCCAGCCGTCAGCCGCCAACGCTCTTGCCGACGCCTCCCCAATCCCCGAAGACGCTCCTGTAACGACTGCCACTTTTTCCATGCGCCCTAGGATAGGGCTTCTTCCAGCTCGGCGCAGATGTTTTCGACGATTCCACTCTTGAAATCAGCCGGGGTGAAGGTGCCATCCTTCATGTCGGTATTTAGCGAGATATCCAACTGAGTGCGCAGCTGCGGCATGGAGAAGTTCGCCATGATAAGGCGCCACGCCTCTACCGCGCGGATGCCGCCGCTGAAGCTGTAGCCCACGTAAGCAATCGGCTTGCCTACCCACTCGGCACCGAGGGAATCAACGGCGTTCTTGAACGCGCCCGGCACGGAGTGGTTGTACTCCGGGGTGACGAAGATAAAGGCATCGCAGGAATCGATAGCATCGGACCAGGCCTGCACATTCGGGTCCTCGTAGTTTTTGTTTGCCGCCATAGGAATGACAGAGGTGGTGAGGATCGGGACATCGAAAGCCTTGAGGTCAATGAGCTCGTAGTCCACGTCGCGGCCCTGAGCGAGGTCGGTGACCCACTGGGCGATGGCCAGCCCGGCGCGGTCGTCGCGGGTAGAGCCGAGGATGATGCCGATTTTCGCCATTAAAGTACCTTTCTTAATTTGTTAACGCGTCAACGTCTGAGGGTACGCCGATATGTCGACGCAATCGACAAGTCACCCAGATATGTCGAAAATTCTAGAAAAAATCGACATATCCGCTCAACATGTCTATTCTTTTACCATGCCAACCTATAGCCCGGACACCCCCTACAATGGGCTTCCGCCCCTCCCACCAGCAGAAGTGGTGGAAACCGTTCCCGTGCTTAAGGCCATCATCGATGCTAAGGAAAAACTGGCTGAACTGCGTACGGCCTGCCAGCTCATTCTCAACCCGGAGATCATCACCTCAACGATTCCACTGCGTGAGGCTCGTGCTTCCTCCGAGATTGAGAACATCGTCACCACTAATGACGAGCTCTTCCGTGCGGCGTGGCACGTCGATGCTGAGCCGACTCCTGCCACCAAGGAGGCTCTTCGCTATAACGCCGCGCTCCACGCTGGACTTTCCTCGCTATCGCAGCGACCTCTATCCGAGAAGACGGCAAAAATCGTATGCAGCACCCTTCTAGATACTCAGGCCGAGGTGCGTTCACTTCCGGGCACATTTATCGGTAACCCTGTAACGAAGGAGCGGCTCTACACCCCACCTGAAGGAAAGGAGATTATCGAGGGCCATCTCGCAGCGTGGGAGGACTATATATATTGCAGCCACGACGTTGATTCCCTCGTAAAGATGGCACTGCTTCACTATCAATTTGAAGCAATCCATCCTTTCTACGATGGCAATGGGCGCACTGGACGAATCCTTAACGTCCTCTACCTCATTCAAGAAGATCTTCTTGAGCTGCCGGTTTTATACCTGTCCGGGTATATCGTCGACAACAAAGCAGACTACTATCGCTATCTCAACGCTGTTACAGCCAAGGGAGCATGGCAAGACTGGCTTCTCTTTATGATCCGCGGCGTTCACGCAGCGGCTGCCGACGCCTCCTCGATGATTACCCAGCTTCGGGCTATCCAGGAAAACACTGCGCAACGAATACGTTCTGCGGGCGTGATTAACCATCCGCTCGAGATGGCCGAGCTCATTCTTATCAAGCCCTATGTACGCATTACTGACGTGGTAGAGACGGGCTTCGTCAAACGCCAAACTGCCAGCGCGTGGCTGGCACATCTCGTAGATTTAGGAATCCTCGAAGAAATCCAACAAGGCCGCTCCAAGGTTTTCCTTCACCGTGCCGCTCTCGATGTTCTGACTCGAGACTAAGACGAGGGAATAGGATGGCTGACATGCATCACCCAGACGAAGGATCCTTTGAACGCATGACCAGCGGGCAGTGGTTCATGCCCGGTGTCAACGAGGAGGCCAGCGCCGAACATCGACGCGGCTTCCTGCTGGTCAAGGAGCTCAATGAGCTGCACAACACCAACCCAGAGCGCGCGAAGGAGATTTTGCGGGAGCTGTTATCACCCGAGTCTAAGGTTCCCGGGCTGCACGCGCCGCTCAACTTGGAGTATGGCTGCAATGTGACCATCGGAAAGGGCGTCTTCATCAACTTTGGCGCGACGATCCTGGCGCAGGCGCCTGTAACCCTCGGAAATCACGTCATGATCGGTCCGAACTGCTCGCTTATTACCGTGGGGCATCCTGTCAACGATCATGAGATGCGAGCAGAAGGTTGGGAGATTGCGAAGCCTATCAGCGTCGGCGATAACACGTGGTTTGGTGCCAATGTCACTGTGCTGCCGGGCGTGACAATCGGCAAGAACTGCGTCGTGGGAGCGGGCACGCTGGTGACTAAGGATATCCCGGATAACTCGCTGGTCTTGGGCTCACCGGGACGTGTGGTGCGCAAGCTGGAGGACAACGAAGATAGGTGGGAGCGCCAAGATCTCGATGTTTGATCTCAAGGCGATCGGCACAGGACTTCCCGTCCTGGAAACCATCGATTCTCTGCCTTCCGCCGGTCACGTCGTCGTCCAGGCCCCGCCCGGCACGGGTAAGACCACGCTCATACCGCCAGCGCTGGCTAACCAAGTGGAGGGCAAGGTTCTCGTCACCGCGCCGCGCCGAGTAGCTGTGCGTGCGGCGGCAAACCGCCTTCAAGAGTTGTCAGGCCAGCGCATCGGCTATGCGGTGCGCGGTGATTCCCGCAAAGGCGCGGACGTCGAGTTTGTTACCCCCGGCGTGCTGTTGCGCCGACTGTTGCGGGATCCGGAACTTGAAGGGATTTCCGCCGTAGCCATCGACGAGGTGCATGAACGCCAGCTCGATACCGATCTGGTGCTGGGCATGTGCTTGGAGTTGGCTCAGCTCCGCGATGATTTCCGGGTCATTGCCATGTCCGCGACTGTCGACGCCTCTCGCTTCTCCCAGCTCATGGGAGGGGCGCCGATCCATTCCACCGAGGCCGTAACGTACCCGCTCGACATTTCCTATGAACCGATTCCGGGACGTGCCGCGGGCGATCGAGACTTTTGGAAAAGCGTGGCCAAGGTTGCCGCGCGGCAGCACGAGTCCACTCTGGTCTTTGTGCCGGGTGTGCGCGAGGTCAACCTGGTGTGTGATGCCTTGAGCGGCCACAACGTTTTCCCACTCCACGGCCGCCAAACCACGCAGGAGCAGGACGCGGCCCTGTATACGCGAGAACAGCGCATCGTGGTGGCGACGTCTATTGCGGAGTCCTCGCTGACCGTGCCGGGCGTGCGCACCGTCATCGATGCTGGATTGTCCCGCGTTCCCAAGCGGGATGCGCAGCGCGGGATGAGTGGGTTGGTGACGGTGTCGACGTCGAAAAGCAGCGCCGATCAGCGCGCTGGACGTGCCGGGCGTGAGGCGCCGGGTACCGTCGTCCGTTGCTATTCGCAGGAGGATTACCAGCACTTTTCTCCGCACGTGATTCCAGAAATCCTTTCCGCGGACCTCACGCAGGCAGCGCTGTTTATGGACTGTTGGGGCGCGGGACCGGACTTCCCCTTGCTTGATCAACCGCCGAAGGCCGCGCTTGCCGACGCCCACCGCACCCTAGATCTGCTTCATGCCACTGAAGAGTTGGCGCTTTTGCCGGTGCACCCGCGATGGGGCGCGGCACTGTTGAAGTACGGTGCGGGGGCAGCACGCACGATTGCTCGTCTGGATGATTCGGACCCGAAGCGGCTTGCCCGCCTGGTGCCCGACAAGGGGCCGGTGGACCCAGGCGTGGTGGTCGCTACCGCTTTCCCAGAGTTCGTGGCTAAGCGCGTGGGTGACAAGGAGTACTTGTTAGCGAGCGGTACCCGCGCGCGGCTACTCAACGGTGAACAGGGAGCTGACTGGTTGGCGGTGGCTGAGGTGTCGTTGGCGCAATCCGGTAACGCCGTCATTCGTGAAGCAGTGCCTATCGCGGACAAGGATGCGCTCGAGATCGTCGGCGTCACGGAGGAGACGCGAGCGTTTCTCGACGGCTCCAAGGTCCGCGGCGTGCGCGTGCGTGCGGCAGGTGCCATCGTGTTGTCGGAGACGCCAGTGAAGGTCTCCGGCGATGAGGCGGTGGAGGCACTGCGCAAGTCCGGACAGGGCTTAAGCTTGTTCCACTTCAGCGAGAAGGCCCAGAACCTGCGGGAACGTCTGCGGCATCTGTATCGGGCCTACGGAGAGCCCTGGCCAGATATCGACAATGCCAACCTTGAGTGGCTGGATCCGGAGCTGCATGAGTTGGCGATTGGCGGGCGCCCAGACATGTATCCGGCGCTGCAACGATTGCTTCCGTGGCCCGAAGCCAGCCGCTTGGACGAGCTCGCGCCGGAGCGTTTGCCGGTGCCGTCCGGGCGTGATGCAAAGATTGATTGGTCCGGCGAGCGTCCGGTGGTTTCCATCAAGTTGCAGGAGTGTTTTGGTTTGGCGGAGTCCCCCGAATACTGCGGCCACCGCGTGCAATTCCATCTACTGTCTCCCGCCGGGCGGCCGCTTGCTGTGACCGATGACTTGGCCAGCTTCTGGTCCGGGCCCTATGCCGGGGTGCGCGCCGACATGCGCGGGCGCTACCCCAAACACCCGTGGCCCGAGGACCCGTGGAATGCGGTAGCAACCGCAAAGACGAAGAACCGGATTTAACCCCACTGCTGCCAGGCCAGGTACACGCTCATCACCACGACGAGCGTGAGGAGTGCATAGCGGATGAGCTTGGTGCCGCCGCCGAGGACGGTTCGCGCGCCCAGCTGCGCGCCGAGGATATTTGCTGCTGCCAGAACTAAGGCCAGGCCCCATACCACGTGCCCGCCCAGAATGAAGGCGATGAGCGCGCCAACGTTGGTGCACGTGTTGACCACCTTGGACATCGCGGCGGAAGTAAGGAAGTTCTGGGAGAAGATGGCTGTAAATGCCATGATGAGGAACATGCCGGTGCCGGGGCCAAAGACGCCATCGTAGAAGGCAATGGCCGCCACGGCGGCTAACCCCGCCCACGTGCGCCAACCGCCGCGGATTCCCTCTCCTTCGCCACTGCCGAAGTCTGGGCGAAAGGCCACGAAGAGGCCGACTGCCACCATAAGCACGATGATGACCGGCCGCATGACGTCCTTGTCCATGAGTGCGGCTGCTGCAGCGCCGAGCCCGGAGCATAGGAGGGCGATAAGACCCATACGGATGAGCTCGCCCTTCGGCGGGCGGACTTTCCTGACGAGCGTAATGGCCGCGGACGCTGTACCAGATACCGCCGCCACCTTGTTCGTGGCCAGCGCGGCGGCGGGAGCAAGCTGCGGTGCCACCGCCATGATGAGCGGAATAAGGACGAGGCCGCCGCCACCAATAACGGCGTCGATCCATCCGGCCACGGCAGCTCCAATAGTGAGAATCGCCCAACCACTCAATCCAAAGCCCATGACCATCATTAAACTCGATTGCATGTCTGTGCGTGCAAGGTGGGCCATCGTTGCCCCGGGATCTGTGGCTCTCGGGGCATTGTTTAGCTACCTTCACGTACCCGCAGCCTGGATCCTCGGCGCCATCGTGGTCTCCGGCGCCATGGCACTGACGACGGGCAAGGAACTCGCCGTCAACGACCGCTTCTATTCTGTCGCTCGCGGTTTCATCGGAATGATGGCGGGCATACCGCTGACTCTTGTGCCTGCCTCCACCCTCATTGGCTTTGTGCCGGCTGCGGTGACGATGTCCCTTATCACCGTGCTTATCGGTGTCGCCGGCGGTGTTCTGCTACACCGCTCACAGCCGAAGGATATTTCCTGGGAGACGGGCATTTTATCCATGCTGCCCGGCGGGGCCTCGCTCATGCCCGCGCTGGCTAGCGAGCTGGGTGCGGACTACCGCTACGTGGCGCTGACGCAATATCTGCGCCTTCTGGCGGTGTCGGTATCGCTCCCTTTGGTGGTTTCTTTGTTAGATGCTCCTGCGGGCGAAGGCGTTGACATGAGCGTTGACGGCGAGGTCACGTGGTGGGTTGTGCTGCTGACCCTCGCTATCGCCGTGGTTGGTGAGAAGCTAGGCAAGCTCGTGCGTTTGCCTGCGGCTGCGGTGCTAGGTCCGCTCATCTTGACGGTGCTGGTCGCGCAGATTATCCCAGCCGGCCACACTTTGGAGCCGCTCTACGTGTTCAAGATCATGGCATTCATGTCCATCGGCTGGGTCTGCGGTGGCGGGCTTTCCGTGCCGGCCTTGCGGGCCTTCGCCAAGCAGCTGCCCGCGACGATCCTCTTCATTGTCGTGGTCATCGGCGTGTGTGCGCTGACCGCCCTGCCATTGACCGCATGGCTGGACATCACCTACTTTGAGGCTTACCTCGCCACCTCGCCCGGCGCGCTGGAGACGGTTCTCGCGCTGTCCGCAGAAGGAGGGGCGGGTCCCGCCGTGGTGGCCGTGCAGATTATCCGACTCATCATCGTGCTGGTCATCGCCGGCTACCTGCCGCAGATTCTGGGGCTATTCCGCAAGCGCCGCTAGTGGTACCACCCAGACCCCATCCGGACGTTGGAAAGCTGGACCGCTGGGAATCACAACTATCAGCGCTGCTGGAGGCGAAGAAAGCTTAGCGGCTACGTGCTTAAGGTGTGCTGCCGCTGCATCGACCTCGTTGTGCGAAAGTTTCGCCTCAAATCCCACCCACGAACCATCTCGAAGCTCCACTACTGCATCAATTTCTTCGCGCCCCTTCATATCCCTCAGGTGGAATACTCCGCGCGCACGCAGTGCCTGCGCATAGACGCGCAGATCGTGCACAAGTTGCGCCTCGAAGAGGATGCCTAATGTCTCTAAATCCCCAAGCAGTTTATCTGGACCCGTTCCCAACAAAGCAGCAGCCAAACCGGGATCGGCAAGCTGGCGTTTAGGCATTTGGACCATGGAAGTCTTCGACCTCGTACGCGGTGACCAAGCTGGTTGATCCTCAATAAGGAAGAGGCGCGTAGCAAAATCGTGAATGACGTTCACAGTTTCTGCGGCTGGTGTCGAGGTAGCGCTGCTGAGTTCTCCTATGCGTTTACGAATCGCTGCAGCGGTGGCCGGCTGGGCAACTAGTCCGGCATAGGCATGAAGGAAAGACTGGAAACGGCGCGGATGGCGGCGCGGTCCGCCAAGCTCCGGATAATCGTGCTCGCTCATCTCCGTGAGGTAGGATTCCATCCCTTCCTGCGCGTCGAGCGGATCAAGGTCAAAGAACTCCGGAAAACCACCAGCAACGATCCATCGGGCATAATCCGCCACGGTGGCGTCCGTCCCGGCTGTAGGCTCTTGATTGCCAGCAATGATGGCGCCCAGTGATACCCGCTCAGCAGCAAGTTCTCGCTCTGCCAAACTCAACGTGCGCAATTGAATAGAACGAATACGGCCTGCGCCCGAATGCCTGGTGGCATCGTCATTGGGCGTGGAGGAGCCTGTAAGGAGAAACTGTCCTTTCTCCGGTGAGTCATCAACTGCATGGCGCACTTCATTCCAGATAGCAGGGACAACCTGCCACTCATCAATAAGCCGCGGCCGCGCCCCTTGAAGCCCCAAAGCCGGTTGCATGCGCGCAAGGTTTGCTTCTGGGGAGTCACGGTCAAGTTGAATGACGGACTTTGCGAATTGGCGTGCTGTTGATGTTTTCCCACTTGCACGGGGGCCTTTGAGGAAGAGGGCTCCCGAAACACGGAGCCCTCTCTCGACTTCTGCATCAACGATTCGGGGCAGGTACATACCACGCATGTTAGCCCGACAAGTGGATAAATCCAAGAGTCAGGTGTGGATAAATCCAAGAGTCTAAGAAGCGACCTGGGGTTTTAGTCCAGAATTGTCTCACGCAGGATCGACATCGGCACAGAGCCTAGGGCCAATGCCTGGGAGTGGAAATCGCGTACTTCCATGCCCTGCTCCACCGCAGCGTCGCGGGTTTGCTGCCACAGGCGCTGGCCCAAGGCATAAGACGGAGCCTGACCCGGCCAACCCAGGTAGCGGGTGACCTCGAAGGAGAGGTTGGCATCATCCATCGCGGTGTTTTCACGCATGAAGGTCTTGACGTGGGACTTATCCCAGACACCGGACGCGGTGCAGTCCGGTAAGGGCTTACCCAAGTGGAGTCCGATGTCCACCACGACGCGGGCGGCGCGGAAACGTTGGGCGTCGAGAAGCCCCATGCGGAAGCCCGGGTCATCCATGTAACCCAGCTCCGCCATGAGCGCTTCCGCGTACAGGGCCCAGCCTTCGCCATGGCCGGAGTTCCACGTCACCGCGCGGCGCCACAGGTTGAGGTCAGGCTGCGTCAGCGCGGCACCAATCTGCAGGTGATGGCCCGGCGCGCCCTCATGGTGGACGGTTGTGAGCTCCTGCCAGGTGTGGAAGAGCTCCTGACCAGCAGGTACGGACCACCACATGCGGCCGGGGCGGGAAAAGTCATCCGACGGCGAGGTGTAGAAGATACCGCCGGTACCTGCCGGGTCGATGCAGCACTCGATTTCTTTAGCGGCCTCCGGAATGTCGAAGGCGTTGCCGTCGAGGTCCTTGATGACGCGGTCCGCAGTGGACTGCATCCACTCCACCAGCGCGTCGGTGCCGTGGAGCTGGTAGCGCTCCTCCTCGTTGAGCTTGCGCATCGCGGCGCGGACCGTCACGTCGGAGCCATAGAGCTCGTGGGCGATCTTTTCTTGCTCCGCCCTGATAGAGCGCACCTGGTCCAGGCCCCACTCATAGGCTTCGTCGAGGTCCACGGTGTCACCGACGAAAAGCTTGGAGAAGCGTTCGTAGCGCTCGCGACCCACCGCGTCCTGGGATGGGGCCTGCGGCTGGAGCTCGTTGGAGAGCCAATCGGCGAATTCGCCGAAGGCTTCCTTGGCGGCGTCCACCTCGGGGCCCTCGACGCCTAGATCCTCGAGCATGGAGCCGGCGTCGGCAAGCCGCTCGCATTGCACGAAGACATCGGAGATCTGACGCTGCGGGGCCACCATGCCACGCGACGCCGCCTCGGTGAGGGACTCCTTGTAGCCGCTGAGGGATGCCGGCACCTTCGACAGACGCGAACGCAGGGCGTCGAGCTGTTCCGGAGTGTCCTTCGGCATGAGCATCAGGGTGTCGCGGATGGTCTGCACCGGCGAGGCAATGTTGTTAAGACAACGGATGTCCTCACCAGCATGGTGCAGGTCAAGATCCAGGCAGAGACGGTCGCGCAGGACGGCGGCGGTGACGTAGTCCACCTCGTCGAAATCGTCGTCATCGTCGGATTCGTCGGTGGTGTCATCGAGTGCATCGAGATCCGCCATCATCTCACGGGTGCGATCCGCCACGGAGGAGTAGTACTCCGGGGAGAAATCCTCCAGCTCCCCATCGAAGCCGGGGATTCCCCACGCGGTGGCATCGGTGGGCGTGAGCTGCGCGAGGTCGTGGACGAAGTTATCGCACGACGCGTCCAGCAGCGAAGGCTGGCGCTCTGCGTTCTGGTCAAAACTCATAAGGGCGAAGTCTAACGAAGATCTGGGGCTTTGGGCCAACCCGGCGCCGCCTTATTTACCAGGTTGTTAGCTAATTGTTGCTCCACTTGCTACCCGGGCTCACCCAGGATGCGAATTCGTTCAGCACTTCAGCTGCATCGGCATTGACCACGAGCGCATCGAGGAAGCGTTTTTGAACAAACCCCTCCTGCACCATTGCGGAGTACATTTTTGTAAACGGCTGCCAGTAGCCGTTCACGTCTACGAGTCCCACCGGGCCATCGATGTTCCCCAACTGCTGCAAGGTGAGGACCTCGGTGAGCTCCTCCAAGGTCCCCACGCCACCCGGCAGGCACACGAAGGCATCGGCGAGCTCCTCCATGCGCGTCTTGCGCTGGGCCATGGTGTCGACCACCTCGAGCTGGGTTACCCGCTGGTGGGAAAGCTCGTAATCGACGAGCTGGCGCGGGATTACTCCAATGACGGTTCCGCCGGCGGCAAGGCAGGAGTCCGCAACGATACCCATCAGGCCTACGTCACCACCGCCATAGACCAGGGTGAGGTTTCGGCGCGCGAGCTCCTCCCCCAAATGGTGCGCGGCTTGGCTATAGGCCTCAGAGTTTCCGGCGGCGGAGCCGCAGTACACAGCAACAGAATCCATGGGTATCACTCTATCGCAGGCGCATTTCTAGACCATGATGTCTACTGAATCCTAATTTCTATTAGACAATGCGGTCTGGTGAATTTATACTTGACGCCATGATTAAATCCGGTCCCGTGTTCACGCGCCCCCGCACCCCAGCGGCGAAGTGCCTCCACATCATTCGACTCAACCCCGTTGTCACCCGCAGTGAACTTGTCGAAGCCACGGGACTCTCCCAGCCCACAATCACCCGCGCCACCGCCGCGCTTTTGGGTGCTGGACTGATCCGCCAGCGCACGGATTTGACGCAGTCCCGCGGTCGCGGGCGCCCCACAGTGCCCTTGGAGGTAGCGGATAATGACTGGATGCTGGCCGGCATTGCCGTCGGTACCGCCTTTACCCACATCGCCTTCTTTGACACGCAGGGACGCACACTCCGCGAGGAAGACGTGGCTACACCGGTTTCTCGCCTGAGCGCGAGTGACGTCATCGAGCACATCATCGCTGGCGTTAATCGCCTCATGGCCGGCCTGGATCGCCGCTTGGTGTCAGTCGGCGTGACCACCTCCGGCAGCGTCAACGAGGCCGGGCGCATCACCGCCCACAACCTGGGGTGGGACGAAATGGACATCGCCAGCCGCCTGGAGTATCAGTTCGGTGTTCCGGTAGTTGTGTCTTCCGTCATCCCGGCCATCCTCGGCTCAGAGA
This sequence comes from Corynebacterium hesseae, assembly GCF_037850265.1. Lineage (NCBI taxonomy): Bacteria > Bacillati > Actinomycetota > Actinomycetes > Mycobacteriales > Corynebacteriaceae > Corynebacterium > Corynebacterium hesseae. The sequence goes on along the minus strand of NZ_CP137211.1, from coordinate 68,494 downwards.
CGCAGTCGACAGAGATGGGGGCGGAGAAGCCCGTCATGGTGCTCTACGCGGATGACTCCGTTGGTGCGGCGCTCACAGTCGGCGATGAGATCGTGCAACTCGACATCGATGACCCTGACTCTCTCGCTACGCAGGCGGTACTCTCTGCAACTGGCGGTGACTCCCTCCCAGACGTGGTTGCGAATGCTGACGATGAGACGCGAGCGCTTCTCGACGACCGCGCGCGCTCCCTCGGCGCCACCGCCGCTGAGCTTTTGGCTGAGCATAAACCGGACACCCTCGTGGTAGCCGGCGGCGCCTTCTCAGATGATCCGGCAGCGCCGAAGCTCTTTGCTTCCGCTGTACGCCAGGCCACCGACCACCCAGTGGAGCTGCGCATGGTTCCCTCGCACACCGAGATTGTTCGCGCCTGCACCCGCGCTGTGGCGCTGGATCCTCTGCTGCGGGTGCCGCTCGATCTCGGCCGCGAGGCCAAAGCTGCCTAGAAGGGGATTGAAGTAATTCCCGTAAAAAGGTGGGCCTTGAGCCCAAGGTGCTGAGCACCGGCGACGAAGTCCGGCCGATCGTCGAAGAAGTGGGTGTCCTTGGCCTGGGCCCCGAGGGCATCCACGGCCACGAGGTAGGCTTCCGGATCCGGCTTGGCCACCCCGATATCGCAGCTCAGCGTCACGGCGGCGCATTCTTCCAGCCAGGGCTGCGTCTGGCGGATCCTGGTTCCCAATGCCGCTGGCACATTCGCCAGGATGCCAACACTATGGCCTTGGCCAATAAACCCTAGGACCGCACGAACCATTTCTTCGTCGGCTACCAGCAAATGCTCGGTGTCCAATTCGATAGCGTGGCTGACATCAAAAGGAGCAAGACCGGCCAGCGCGCGAATGCGGCCCCAATATTGCGCATCGCTCAGGTGCCCAGCGTCATATGCAGGGCGAAACTCCTCATAAAGAGACCAAAAGTGCTCTACATTGTCGGGACGGAGGTAATCCTCCAGCTCAGCGTTCCCGGCGGGCGTAGCTGACCGCATGAGCACGCCGTAGAGGTCGAAGAGCAAAGTGGCCATGCGCCCAGTGTAGCCAGACCGCAAGAGCGCCAGTCAGCGTGCCCGCTACGAAAAGCGGAAGCGATAGTGTGCCATGTGCCAACAGCGTCGAGGTTGCCCCCACTAGGAACAAGCCGCCGACGCTAAACAGGGAGCGGCTCAGCGCCGTCGCCGCCGCGGCGGCGCACAATAAGAGGGCGAGGCCCGCAAATGGGCCGAGCATCACGGCGAGGGCGAAGAAAAAGGTTCCCAGAGCCATGTTGGTTGCCGCCAGCCACATGCCACCGACCAATGCAATCGCTAGCCCGGCAAGGGCACCGCAGATGAGCATGAGGCGCGTTGTAGTCATAAAAAAAATCTCCCACCAACCGCAGGGGGCCGTGGGAGAATCCGCGCAAACTATATGGCTTCGTTACCGTTGCGCCAGCGAGCCATCGACGCGCAGCAGGCCAGAACCGTCATTGCCCACCAGCTTGAGCTGGTCAATGATCTCAGACACGGAGGACTCTTCCTCAACCTGCTCCTCGAGGAACCAGTTGATGAGACCACGGGAATCCAGGTCCCCAGCCGCATCTGCGGTGCGGGCGATCTCTCGGATCTGCTCCGAGACCTTCTGCTCATGCGCGAGGGATGCCTCAAAAGCATCGAGCGGGGTGGCGGCCTTGACGGAGCCGACCTGGATATCCTCCAGCTCGACGCGGTAGCCGCGGTCCAACAGGTGCTCGGCGAACTTCTGTGCGTGCTCGCGCTCTTCCTCTGCCTGCTTGAAGAACCAATCGCGCATGCCTGGGAAGGACAGGTTGTCCATCTCGTAGGCCAGCTGAGTGTAAATCAGGGCTGCGCCGTGCTCATTATTGACCTGGGCGTTGAGGAGCGTTTGCAGTTTCTCATCCATGAGGGTGCTTCCTTTCATCCGTTTTTGTGTTACCCACAATACAGGAAAACTCAGGACGCGCTAGCAAGGCGATCTTAAGCAAACTCGCACGTCATAACACTTTTTCTGGTAGGTTTACCTAACCCAAACCAGAAATCCTCTGATAGCGCTGAAGGCTTGCGCCATCGAGGCCCCGGAATTCCACCGCTATTCCGCGGCTCGCATACTTGCTCTGGACGGAATCGAGTACAGCCACGGTCGAAGCGTCCCAAATATCGGCCTCGGAGAAATCCACGATGACCTTCTCCACCGGCAGGGTGTAGTCGAAGGCATAGACCAGATCGTTCGAAGAGGCGAAGAAGAGCTGGCCGCGCACGGTATAAACGTTGCCCTCTAGCTCCACCGACACGAGGTGGGCGACGCGGCGTGCAAAGGCCACCGAGGCAGTGAGCACACCGAGGATCACACCGACCGCCAGGTTATTCGTGGCCAAGGTGCCAATCACCGTCACCAGCATGACGAGGGTTTCGCTCAGAGGCATGCGGTGAATCGTGCGCACCGAGCGCCAATCCACGGTGTGAAAGGACACCATGAACATGACCGCCACAAGAGCAGCCATGGGGATTTTCCCTACGGTGTCCCCCAACACGAGGATGAGGATAAGGAGGAAGACGCCGGCGAGGAACGTCGACAAGCGCGTGCGTGCCTGGGATTCCTTGACGTTGATCATGGTCTGGCCAATCATCGCGCACACGCCCATGCCGCCGATGGCGGCGGCGAGCATGTTGCCGATGCCCTGGCCTACGGATTCGCGCGTTTTATCGGAGTGGGTATCCGTGAGGTCGTCGACAAGCTTGGCGGTGAGCAGGGATTCCATGAGTCCGACGAGGGCCACGCCCAATGCATAGGGAAGGCAGAGGAGGAAGGTATCGCGGCTAAACGGCACGTCTGGAATGACGAAACCGGGCAGGGAAGTCGGCAGCTCGCCTTGATCCGCGACGTCGGGAACCTGCCAGCCGAAAATCACAGTCAACATGGTGACAACCACAATCGCCACGAGGGGCGCGGGGATCACCGTGGTGATTCGCGGCCACACCACCATGATGACGAGGCCCAGAGCAACGAGAGGATAGACCAGCCACGGCACCTGCCACAGGTGACCCAGCTGCGCGGTGAACATGAGGATGCCCAGCGCGTTGACGAAACCCAGCATGACGCTGCGGGGGATGAAACGCATGAGCTTGGCGACGCCCAGCATTGCCATCACTACTTGCAGGATGCCCGCCATCCAGATGGTCAGGAGCACGTACTGCAGGCCATGCTCGTGGGCCAGGGGCGCGATAACCACGGCGACAGAACCAGCTGCAGCGGAGATCATGGCTGGGCGCCCGCCAGTGATGGCGATGGACATCGCCATGATGACGGAGGCGAAGAGCCCCACCTTGGGGTCGAGCCCGGCGAGGATGGAGAAACTTAAGACTTCCGGGATGAGGGCCAGCGCAACAGCAAGCCCGCCAAACATCTCCTTGCGGAAGCGGGCGGGCGAGCTGAAGGCCGCGCGGAAAGAACCGGCGGAACGGTCAGACATTAGTGGCCGTCTTTGAAGGAACCATCGCGGGTGATGACCGGCAGGACCGACCAGGCAAAGTTGATCCACTGGTCGGTCTTCTTCCACGAGAAGTCCGGCTCAAAAATGGTGGTCGGCTTGGTGTAGATGACGGCGGACTTGACCTCGGAGGCGGTCTGCTCGAGCAGGTTGACCACGAGGTCGAGGGTCTTTCCGGAATCCGCTACGTCATCGACGACGAGGACCTTCTTGTCCTTGAGCGAATCCGTATCCAGCTGCGGGTTAAGGAGAATCGGCTCCGGCAGGGTCTCACCGATATCGGTGTAGAACTCCACGTTGATAGCGCCCATTTCTTTGACGCCGATGGCATAACCAATAGCGCCTGCAGGGATCAGGCCTCCGCGGGCCACGCCCACGATGAGATCCGGGAACCAGCCCGAATCCACGATTTGTTGCGAAAGGTAGCGGCTGGCCTCACCGAAGACCTCCCACGTCAGGTTCTCGCGTTCCGGGTTCCACCACTCCGGGGTGCTCATCGTCTAGGTCTCCTTCGCCAGATTGTGCATTTCCCTCAGTCTAATCATCTACCTCAGCGGAACGGAACCTCCGCCACCGTTCGGCGCAGTTTGCGGGTGCGCAGCCGCTCCGGATTCTCCGCCAAAGCCTCCACCGCGCGCACCGCACACATGACATGGGCTTCCTTCGAGTTCGAGTAAAAGGCCTGCGCTTGGGCGGGAAGCTTGGGCACGGCGTGCAAAGGTAGATCGGACACCGACAGCAGAGTGCCATACGGGATGCGGTAGCGGTAGCCGTTGGCAGCGAGGGTGCAGGATTCCATGTCCACGGCCACCGCGGTGGAGTGGCGCAGCCATTCCCACAAGTCCCGGGAGGTGCGCCACTCCCAGTTGCGGTCATCGGTGGAGAGCACCGTGCCGGTGCGCATGAGCGAATTGTCTTTCCCATAGACCTCTTCGACGGCGGCCTCCAGCATGCGCTGGATTTCTGGAATGGCGGGAATCGGGTTGCTGGTGGTGACGGTGCCATCGAGGATGTGGTCCTCGCGCTGATAAGCATTGCCCAGGATGAGGTCGCCGATGCGCATGCGGCCATCGAGCCCTGCGCAGTGGCCGATCATGATCCAGGCCTCCGGGCGCAGCACCGCCAGGCAATCTGTGATGGTCTTGGCGTTAGAGGGGCCCACGCCAATGTTGATCATGGTGATGCCATCTCCGCCGGCGGTGATGAGATCAAAACGGGGCATCTGGTAGCGGGAGGTGAGGGTGAGCTCGTCGACGTCGAGAAGCACCGCGTCATTGGAGTGGATGGTCTCCCCCGTGGGCAGCACGAGCGCGGTGTAGCGTGAATCCTCACGTGAGAGTTCGCGCAGGCCGAACTTGACGAACTCGGTGGTGTGCATGGCGTAGTTGGTGAACAGGATGTACTTCTGCACGGTGTCCACCTCGATGCCGGTGTAGTGCTCGATGCGAGCACAGGCGATGTCGAAGCGCTGCGGGCCGAAGTGGAACAGCGGCTTTTCTTTCCCGTGAAAGGCCTTCCACGCGCCGTCAACGATCCCGTCATGAACCGCATCGAGGGTGGGCCGGGGTATATCGCCGCGGTCCTGGGGAATTTCTGTAATCCCCCGGATATATTCCGGCGGGATGCGCTCATCCGATTGACCGACGTAGATATCGCAGGGGTAGTTATTGGTGAGCCGCGTGAGCTGCTCCGTGAGGTAACTACGAATCAGCCATGGTTTTGATATCACTGCCGAGTAGCGGCCCTCTTGGTCCACGTAGCCGAAGGGCTCAGAGCGGTCGATGGGTGTCCATTGGCGGATATCCACGGTGATCTTCGGGTAGACCACGTGGCGGTAGGCGTCGTGGTCCCCCGAGGCGAGAGCGTGACGTGCCAGCTCGCAAGAACTGTCATAGAGCTCGCTGAGGCGGGAAATCGCTTCATTGACGGAGTGGACATGCTGCAGGTCGGTCATGCTCGCGAGTGTATCCATGAAAGAAGCCCGCCGCGGTGAGGCGGCGGGCTCTATCCCCATGACTAATCCGGTAACGCGTGCGGTGTGGAGCTCACCGCCCGGCCCGTATTAGGCAAGCCTTAGCTTAGTAAAAAAGTTGGAGGGGCGTCAAGGGTAAACTGCAATCCCATGACCACACTCCCCCTCGGTGCCCGCAGGCGGACGCGAGGCGTGTGCGAAGACGACTGGTCCGCGCGCCCCACCGCCGAACGACCCTGGCCGGTTATTTTGATCCACGGAACCTGCGACAGCAAAGGCGTCTGGCAAGTCCTCGCAGACATGCTCCGCGCCGCTGGCTGGGCCACCTTCGCCCCTGACTACGGGACCCGCGCCACCGCTCCCCTGCAGGAATCCGCCCGGCAGCTCGACGCCTACATCAACGCCGTCCTTGCCGTCACCGGCGCGGAAAAGGTGATCCTCGTGGGGCATTCACAAGGTGGGTTATTGGCTCGCTATTGGATGCGCATGCACGATAGCGCGGGGTTTGTACGGCACGTCGTCTGCATCAGTGCGCCCAACCACGGAACGACCCAGGGCGGAATTGCCAGCCCCCTCTTCCGTGGCGAGCGCCAGGAGGAGGTCGTGCGCACGCTTATCGACGGCTGGTTTGGCCCCGCCGGCATGCAGCAAGTAGTCGGCAGCGAGGTCGTGGAGGCAACGAACCGCGACAGTGAGGTCGAACCCGGTGTGAGCTATACGTGCATCGCCACGCGCTCCGATGCCGTCGTGGTTCCACCCAACACCTGCTTCCTCAACGGCCCTCAGGTGCGCAACATTTACATCCAGGACATCGAGCGCCGCGCGATAATCCGCCACGAAGACATGCCCTTGGACAAGCGGGTATGCCACGTGGTGCTCGAAGAACTGGAGCAGCTTTAGAGTTCTAGCTCATCCAGGATCGCGTCGAAAGCCGGGCCCACCTGGGTGCGCCACAGGGTGTCGACGCGATCGTCGGCGCGTCCCGGCCCTCCATTGATGGTGGCCACGCGCTTGCCTTGTTTCTTGGCCTCTAGGACGAACCGAAAGCCGCTCATGACCGCCAACGAAGAACCGGCAACGAGCACCGAGTCCGCCGCGTTGACCATCGCATAGGCGGCGTCCTTTTTGTAGGTAGGCACTGGCTCACCGAAATAGACTACGTCTGGCTTCAGGCGCTGCGAGCCGCACTGCACGCAGCCGGGCATGACGAATTCTTCCACTGCTTCCTCGCTGAGGGCGACGTCGCCGTCGGGGTTCACGTCCGCTTTGTTGACTGCCCAGCGTTGGAGGAATTCCGGGTTGGCTGTGGCCGCGCGGGCGTCGTAGTCCGCGCGTGCTTCTTCGTACCCGCAGCTCAAGCACACGACGTGCTGCATATCCCCATGCAGGGCGATGAGGTTGCGCTGCCCAGCTTCCTCGTGCAGGCCATCAACGTTCTGCGTGACAACGCCCGTGAGAAGCCCGGCGCGCTCGAGCTCGACCAAAGCGTAGTGCGTGCGGTTGGGGTGTGCGGCCTGCATGACCCGCCAGCCCACAAAGGCGCGGGCCCAGTAGCGGTGGGAGGCCTGCGGGTCGTGCAGGAACTCCTGGTAGGTCATGGGGCGGTGCCGGCTGAGGGAGCCGTTCGGGCCGCGGTAATCCGGCACGCCTGATTCCGTAGATACACCTGCTCCCGTGAGGACCATGACGTTGCCATGGCGCAGTTGCTCGGCGACGGCGTTCAACGCTTGTTGTGGAGGCGTCGGGGTCGCAATCTCGGTGACGACGCGGGAAATCGAGCGCAGCGCAGACTGATGGGCGTGGGCAACAGCGGGATCCATGGTGCCCCAGCTTACGGAAGTGCCTCCTCATAAAGGTGATCCGAGTCGAGCTCGCCGTGCCGCGAACAGCGCGCGTTCCAACCATCCGGGCGCACCTGCACCACCATGCGGCGCCCGCACAACTGGCAATAGCGCGGGACGTCCAGGCCGGCCGCGGCTGCCGGGTGCAAGGTGAATTCCTCGCTCAGTGGTTTCCCAGTGTTGGGGTGAAACAGCGGCTCCTCGCCGGCGAGTACGGCAGCGGCCAGCTCCGTCGAATTGTTCATCAGAGGGCCTTGATAGGCAGGTCGATGCGGCCGAGCATGTCGACGTCCTTCTCGATCTGCTTGCCCAGCGTGGTCAGGTAGTTGCCGGCGATGATGGCGTTGATGCCGCCGAGGAGGCCCTTTTCGGTGCCGTCGTCACCGAGGGAGAGCTCGCGGCCGCCTGCAAAACGGAGGGTCACGGATGGCATGGCCAGGCGGAATGCGGCCACGGCGCGCAGTGCCTCACCGAGCGGGACCAGCGGGTAGTCCGCGAATGGTGTGCCCGGGCGCGGGTCAAGGAAGTTCATCGGCACCTCGCAGGGCTCGATCTGGGCCAGCTGGTAGGCGAACTCGGCGCGGTCCTCAAGGGACTCGCCCATTCCGATGATGCCGCCGGAGCAGACTTCCATGCCGACTGCACGGACATTCTCGAGGGTCTCTTTGCGCTCCTCCCAGGTATGCGTGGTGACCACGTTGGGGAAGAAGGACTTGGAGGTCTCCAGGTTGTGGTTATAGCGCTGGGCGCCCATGTCCTTGAGGCGCTGGGCTTGCTCGCGGGTCAGGGTTCCGAGCGAGAGGGAGATCTCGATGTCCACTTCGTCGAGGATGGCCGGGATGGCTTCCGCAACCTGGGAGAGCAGGTTTTCATCCGGGGCTTTCACAGCTGCCACGATGCAGAACTCCGTGGCGCCGGTCTTGGCCGTCTTCTTGGCGGCCTCCACCAGCTCCGGGATGTTGAGGCGCGCGGCACGCACGGGGGACTCGAACAAACCAGACTGCGAGCAGAAGTGGCAATCCTCCGGGCAGCCGCCGGTCTTAATGGAGATGATGCCTTCCACGGACACGTCCGGACCACACCACTTGAGGCGGGTCTTGTGGGCGATGTCCGCGATCTCTTCCAGCTGCTCATCCGGGATCTGGAGAACCTGCAGGAGTTCTTCTTCGTTGAGGCCGATGCCCTGCTCCAGGGCCTTCTCGCGTGCGATGTCTACGATGCTCATGCCGGAAACCTTACTTGAACACCGTTCAAGTTGTGGTAAATCTGCCGGTTTTATGTAGTCCGGGCTACCCTTTAGGCCATGGATTCCACGCTCTACGACGACACCCTCGCACTGCTTCAGCAGCTCATTCGCAATGCCTGCATGAATGACCTCACTCCGGATTCCGGCCACGAGGTCCGCAATGCCGACACGTTGGAGCGGTTTTTCGCAGGCACCCCGGTGGAGATTCAACGCTATGAATCACACCCAGGCCGCGTCACCATCGTGGTGACCGTTCCGGGTGACCCGGACAAGGAGCCGCTCACGCTCATGGGCCACACCGACGTCGTGCCCGTCGACGAGCCCAAGTGGACCAAGCCACCTTTCGACGCCGTCATCGAGGATGGCAAGCTCTACGGCCGCGGCGCGGTGGACATGCTCTTTATTACGGCGACGATGGCGGCGGTGACTCGCGATGTGGCTCAGCGCGGCAACCCCGGCGGCACCCTGGCGTTTGTGGGTATGGCGGACGAGGAGGCCCGCGGCGGTTTGGGCTCCATCTGGATGGACAAGCACCACCCGGAGGCCTACTCGGTGCGCAACTGCCTCTCGGAGACCGGCGGCAGCCACCTGCCCGGCGCGCTCGGCTTCAACGTGGGTGAGAAAGGTGCTGGCCAGCGCCGTCTGCACGTGCATGGCGATGCCGGCCATGGCTCGACGCCGTTTGGGAAGGACTTTGCCATCGTCAAGATTGGTGAAGTTGCTCGCCGCATCGCCGTCGCCGAGCCACCAGTGGCCACGGATGAGGTGTGGCAGGGATTCGTCAAGACCTTCCGCTTCGACCCCGCAACGGAGGCAGCGCTTCTCGACGGCTCCGCTACCGCCGCCGACTACGAAAAGTTCGGTAATTTGTCTGCCTACGCCCACGCCTTCTCGCACACGACAATTGCCCAAACCGTCCTGCGCGCAGGTGGCGCCATCAACGTGCTGCCTTCCCACGCCTACCTGGAGATGGATATCCGCCCCTTCCCTGGCCAGACCCAGGAGGAGCTCGACGAGTTCCTGCGTGAGGCCCTCGGCGATATGGCCGAGGAGGTAGAGATCGAGCACCTTATTACGGAGGACGCCACACAGTCCTCGACTGATACTGAGCTGTGGCGCTGCATTGAAGAGACCGCCCACGAATTTTTTCCGGATAAGGAGGTGCTGCCGGTGCTGGCGACGGGTGGTTCCGACCTGCGCGTGGCTCGTCGCCGCGGCGGCAACGCCTATGGCTTCGCGCTGCATGCGGAGGATCGGGATATGGCCAGCGCAAACTCTCAGCTGCACAGCCACGATGAGCACCTCTACCTGGAAGACTTGGATTTGACTGTGAAGGCGTATTTTTCGCTGGTAAATCGTTTCTTAGGAAGCGAGCACTAACGCAAACGTGTAAAAGCTGTGGCACAATGTGGCGCATGAGAAATAAGCTTGTCCTCTGCTCCGTTGCTGCTGCCATCGGCCTGTCCGCCCCTACCGCCTCCGCCGACATGGTGGATGACTACCTGGCCAAGGTTCCGGCCGGCCAGATTTCCTGTGAGCAAGCCACCAAGTACTACACCAATCCGTCTGACTACAACAGCAAAAAGTCCCAGGCGCTGGCTGCTGCCAACTTCCACCCGCGTGGTCCCGAGATCCGCGACGCCGTCGCCCGCGCCGACGAGGCCATCGCTCGCTGCGGCCTGAACGGTGGCAATGCTGCCCCCGCGAACAATAATGGCAACAACCAGGGCGCACCGGCTCACAACAACCAGCCAGCCCCGGCAAACAACAATGGAAACGGTGGCAATAAGGCCCCGGCCAACAACGCTTTTCCGACCTTCCCGGTGACCATCGGCAACTTCACCTTCAACGTCCCGGACATTCTGGCGTACCTCAAGACCCTCGTCGAGGGCACCCCGCTGGCCCAGCTTTTGCCGTAGAAGACTACCGGAAATACGTCCCCGCGTGCAGCGCACAGCCTGTATTGAAGGCATGCCCACACGCGGGGCATTTATATGCTGAGTATTCGGCGTAGGTCATTGTTCGGCCGCAGGCCCCACACATGACGCACAGCTCGTCCTTCGGCATGGGTCCGAAGTCATGATCTGTTAGCTCCGCATGACAAAGCGAACACGCGAACCATCCGCCGCAGGTGTGGCACTTGTTCGCAATGACGTCGACAAGCGTGTGCCAGTGACGGCACCGGCCCTCCGCGTCGATGGCTCCCTGGATCATGGCCACGACTCTAACAGCCGCGCCATCGCCTGATAGGCCGGCGTGATGTCCATGCGCAGGCGGCTGACCAGTAATTCCGAGGGGAAATCGGCGGGGAGAAGCTCTGCGGGGAAGGGCGGGGTGCGGCGCAGCGCCGCGAAGGCGGCGGCGTGGCGGCGCGTGGTTTCGACGACGATGCCAACGTCATCGGTGGGCAGAGGGGGGACGTCGCCCAGCGCGCGAATGCGGGCAGCACTGTCCTCAAGGTCCCACGCGGTGGCAATAACGTCGCGGGCAGTGCCCTCATCCACGGACCAGGTGCCGATAAAGGTTTTCTGCGCCCACTCCCCCGGCGCGTGGGCGCCCACCAAGACTCCGGGCCGCAGCTGCCGGAAACCGCTGGCATGGGCGGCGCGCAAAAGCGCGTCCCTTTCCGTACGGCGATCCTCGCCGATATCGAAGATAACGGTGTGAAATGCCCCCTCCCAGTGAAGGCCGCGTGGCGAGCCTAGGTGACGAAACTCCGCGAGGTAGTCGCCCACCATGGAGTACACGGAATAACGCCCCGCTCGCCGCGAGGATAGATCACCCGCACGCACCATGCGGGACAGATAGGTGCGCGCGCCGGCCGACGACAAGCCCAGCCCAGTGAGGATCGGTGTCAGCACTGGCCCGGGGAGCTCCTCGCGGCGGGCCAGCCCACAGAGGTATCCAAAGGTTCCTGGTCCAACGTCAGCCATGCCCCAACCCTAAGGTTTTTATGTGTCACAAACAAACCGTTTCGTAGGTTTTGTGGCACACTATGTGGCATGAGTCTCAATCCGCGCCTGCTCAACTTCCTCATTCTCGGCGTCTTCGACGTTGGCCTGGCCATCCTCCTGTTTCAACTGGTTGATTCTGCAACCGGCAACCACGTCTACGCCTACGTAGCCGCTAGCATCGGCCCGCTGCTCGGCGGCATCATTCAACATGTGCGCCAAAAATCCTTTTCTGGGATTTCTGCACTGATCTTTGCCTTCAACGTTGCTGCAGCCTTGGCCACGCTGGTCGGTGGCACCGATGAACGCCTCCTGCTAGTTAAGAGCAGTGTTGTTACCGGCATTATTGGCTTGCTCTTCCTCGGCAGCCTTGCCCTGGGCAAGCCCCTTGCCTTTTACTTTGGCCAGCGTTTTGGCACCGACGGAACGCAGGAAGGCGTCGCCTACTGGAACGGGTTGTGGAAATACCCGACCTTCCGCGCTTCCCAGCGCTACATCACTATCGTGTGGGGCGTGGTGTTCCTACTCGAGGCCATCATCCGCGTCGTCGCCGCCTATTCCCTCCCCTTCACTACCGCCTACTGGCTGTCGAATGCAATGCCCTTCGCGGCTCTAGCTATTTGCTTAACGGCCACCTTCGTTATTGCTTCACGCACCCGCAAATCTGCACCGACCCCGGCCTAGCGCGTGAGCCCCCACAGAATCTGCTCGTGCACACGCGGGTCGTGGGGTAGATTTCCATGTTCGACTGGGGCCGATTCCACGTTGACCACGTCCGCGCCCGGAACAGCGCTGAGCTCAGAGGTCTGATTCGGTGTCACCGTATTGTCCGCCGGCGAGTAGATGGACGTGTAGGTGACACCAGGCGCGGTATCCGGAAGCTGGTTGAGATTCTCCATAAAATCCGAGCCCTCCAACTGCTCGATGCCAGCGCTGGTGCCGAGGAAATCAACCACAGCGGGCGCAATTTTTGCCGCCGTGTTGAGGGGCGTTGCTCTGTCACCCCACGTCGTCCCGTGAAAATTCGCACCGATGGTGACAACTCGGTTCACTTCTTCTGCTGAGCCATAGAGCTGCGTAAAGGTCTTGGTGTGCAGGCCGCCTTGGGAGAAGCCGACGAGGTTTACTTTATTTGCTCCGGTCACCTCACGGATGTGCTCGATGTGCCCGGCGATCTCGCGCCCTGAAGAATCTAGATCCGCAATACCCTTCATGTAGTCATAGGCGTTCTGGTACGTGATATCTTCAGCGCCATAGTCGAAGGCCCACACGCACATCCCCTGATCCTTGAGTTTCGGGATGAGGTCATTCCACTCGGCCGAATTTGCCGAAGTCCCATGCAATAAAACGACGGGTTCGGTGACGGAACCCGTGGGCTTACAGTCAGGATCGTTGATTCCGAGATCCTGCGCGGCGGAGGTCTCCATGGTCTGGGCATGAGCCGGAACGGGGGCGGCAGTGCCGAGGAGGATTGCAAGGAAAGCGCGCTGTAAAAAGCCGTTTTTCATGAGGCACTAGCTTATCCGCCGAGCCTGGCCAGCTACTGTGTGATTCCTGTGCGCAACTAAAGTACCCGTCACTACCATAGAGGTAGATAAACAAAGGACCTGAAATGAAGCGACTTCTCTGTATTACCTCTGCGCTCTTTGTGCTCGGCGGCTGTTCCTCTCTCGACGTTGAATCCACCCCTGCGAGTGAGACGTCGCCAAGCACAAGCACCAGCGTTACTGAAGACGCCCCACACCCCACCCTTCCCACTGCCGAGGAAAGCGCCGAAGATATCGGCGTGGATCAACCGCAAGAAGAAGTCATCGGCTTCACCGAGGCGCCCGGTGCGGCGCAACCTACTCCGATGGAGAAAACCATCGAGTCCTGCGGTGATGTCTCGCTACACGAAACCGGAACGACATTCTTCAGCGATGGAACCTCTGGCTGGACACAGCAGTGCGCCGACGAAATGATGGCTGCGAATCCCCCAGTGCAAGAAGCCGCCGCTATTTATGAAGCACCCGCCATTGAAGAGAACTACGTTCACCCCGGCGCGTATTGCAATGGCGGAAGCGGCGTATCAAAGAGAGGTGTCCCGATGACGTGCGCACCCGCTTCTGATGGCAGGATGCGCTGGCAAAGCGCGTAACCTCATTCCGGCAGTTGCGGGCCTTTACCCTTCTTCCACAACGCAAAGGCGATGACTCTGCGGATCAGTGCTGAAAGCCCTACGGGCAGGCAGCACAGGAGGGGCAAAGCAATGAGCATCTGGCCGATCCAGCCGAAGAGACCAAGCATCCCAATAACGACGAAAACGGCATCTAGGCGGAAATCTGTAATGTCCTTCCGCTGCATGGGCAGGGAAATAAGGTAGGCAATTCCCAGAAACACGAGTGCGGGAAGAACCACAAAGACCGCAAGGAAGCCACTTTCAGCATCAGTTCCTTGCGTATCGACGAAAAAGACGGCCACCAGCAGCCCAACAAACACGAACTCCACAAACGGTAACCGCAGCACTGGGAAATCTATAAGCCGCGGTGGCTGGGCGGAAGCGGGGCCGAACATACCGACAGTCTAGGCAAAACCCTTTCCCCGTCGTCTTTACCGAAGTAGTTAAGCCTTACGGAGCGTGAACTCTACGACGTCGACCTCATCATCCTCAGCTAATCCGGGATAGTGAGTATCGAGCGCTTCGTGGAGCTCAGCAAGAGAACCAAAGCCATCTCTTCGGGCTTGTTCCTCCGTCAAGGACCTCCGCTGGGTAGAGACGACAGAAGTGACTTCTGCGGGAATGGTGACAACCTCTCCGGATTCTTTCTCGAAGACAATCTGGGCGCTTCCTTCGTGGAAGGGGTCATCCACCCGAATGGTTTGTTGCTTTTCTCCGCTTCGAATTGATTCCTCGTAGCCTTCCCACATATAGATGCGTTGCTCTTTGTCCATGTCACGCCAGTTATATGCGAACGGTAAGAGCTCTTCCACGGTGAGTGCTTCAAGTCCATTGCTTCCGCGCACGATGCACCGGATAGACGGATCAGTATCAAATAGCACTTGGCGGCATTTTCCACAGGGCGAAAGCACCTGGCCAGTCGGACCGTGGACGGCGACTACCGCCCGGATGGGATCCTCGGGATGACTAGCAGCGTGGTTAGCTAAGGCAGAGATTTCACCACAGGGGCCACCGAGAAAATGGTATGCGTTCAAACCGAGCACGTGTTTGCCGGATTCAGTCAGGAGGGCTGCGGCTACGGTGTGATCTTCCTCGTCGTGGAAGCGCTGCGCATGGGTCGTGGCTACGGTCAGTAATTCTCGGAGTTCATTAGTAATCATCCTTCAAAGGTAGCTGTTACTGCCACAACTCCTAAGCCCAAGGGATCACAAATCTGTCACTGTCATTCACGGTAAATAAGGGCGAAAAACTTCGAATTTCTGACCGCTATAATTCCCCGAAGATATCAATAACCCCGGCGATTTACTCCTACTTTCGTAGTGCAGGGATCGTTCCGGGGTTTTCAAAGCGCACATTATCATATCCATATGGATAATCCAAGCCCAGCCCAAGTACAGCTGTCCCAGTGGTTTTCATCTGCGCGAATGAGCAGGTACGCCGATCATCCATCACCAGAAACGCTCTACCTTTGGAATACTCACCTCACGAAGACCTATCTCGCAGACATCGAACACCTCGAAGTACTCCTCCGAAATAGCATTCACAATGCCCTAACCGGAAGGTATGGCGAGCGATGGTTTGACGACGATCGAATACCTTTCAACGATGCAGCAAAGAAGAATATCCGCAAAGCAAAGAACCGGGCCGGGAAAAAGGATGCACCACTGGGAAAAATCATCGCTGAACTCAGCTTCGACTTTTGGCGCTTCCTCCTAAGCAGTCACTATCAGGCGAGCGTCTGGCCTCAGGTTAAGAAGGCGTTGAAGAAAACCCCTGGCAGCAGACAGCAGTTTGAAGATCTTGACTCCGTTGATAACGCCATCCAAATGGTGGCAAGCTTTATTGATCCTCATGCCGAAGCATGGATCAAGGACAATTCCCGAGTCCCCGATATACGGGCACAACGACCTTAGCTGTATACCGCAGGACAAAGCGGAAAAGAGCCGGGTTACTCGTAGCGAAGCGAGCTGAACATCCCGGTTTCCATGTGATAGGCGTTATGGCAGTGAAATGCCCACTCACCGGGGTTGTCAGAGATCAGGTCGGCGATCATGGTTTCACCGTGGCGGAGAAGGACGGTGTCCTTGCGTAGCCCGCCGCTGCCGGGCAGCGCCCACGTGTGACCGTGGATGTGCATGGGGTGGGGCATCATGGTCCTGTTGCGCATGACCATCCGCAGGCGCTGGCCCGCCTGCACGATCGCGGAGGAGGATTGGCCGTCGGTGAGAATGCTCCATTCATACGGCATCATCTGCCCGCCCAGGTCGATGCTGACTTCTCGGTCTGGTGTGTCCTCGGGCAGGAGTGCACGGTCTGCTGGCTTCAGGGAGGACAGAAGCAGTCCGGTGGACGACAACTCGGGGAAGTCGACATCGGGGTGAGGGGCCTGGCCGCCGGCGGTGCGGATGACGGCGAAGGCGCGGTCGTCTTTACCCACCGCCAAAGCCGTGAGCGGGAAGATGCCGTCGCCGAGGATGACCTCGACGTCGACACGCTCGCCCATCGACAGGTAGATCGATTCGGTCTCCCGGGGCTGGACGGGGAAGCCGTCGGTGTGGGTGACGGTCATGCGGTGACCACCGAGGGCCACCTTGAAGATGGTGTCACCGCCGGAGTTGATAAACCGCAGGCGGGCCTTGTCACCCGGGCGAGCCTCGAAGGTCCGGTGAGCACGGGGGATACGTCCGTTGATGAGGTAGTGCGGATACATCACATCGCCGGCATCCCCGCCCAGTACCCGGTCCGGGGTGCCGTGCATCATATGGCCGTGGCCTCCCATCCCCTTCTTCCCGTTATGGTCGCCCGAGCCCATTCCGGTGAGCTTGTCGAGCTCATCGTCGGGAGTGCCCTGAATGCCATCGACCCAGTCGTCGAGCACGATGGTCCACTCGACGTCCTGGTCCTCAGCGTCTTGCGGGTCACGGACGATCAGTGGGGCGTGGAGGCCGCGATCAAGCTGCAGGCCGGAGTGGGAATGGTAGAAGTAGGTGCCACCGTGGGGGACTTCAAAAACATAGGAGAAAGACTCGCCAGGTTCAATGGGGTCCTGGGTCATGCCGGGCACACCGTCGGCTGCGTTGTGGAGTGCGATGCCATGCCAGTGGATGGAGGTGCTCTCAGGCAGTTCATTGGTGATATCGACCTGGAGGACGTCGCCGACGGTGGCCTCAATGGCCGTATCCCCGGTGTCAGAGACGTATCCCCACGTCTTGGCTTCGATACCGCCGATATCCAGAGAGAGGGGCCGGGCGGTCAGTGTCCGGCGCACCGTCGGCTCGCCGAGCGCAGTGGGGGTGGGAGTGGGGCGAAGAGAGGAACCTGGTGCCGAAGCAGCGGGTCCAGGGTCGCTGGTGCAGGCGGCCACGGCCCCGGTGCCGGCGAGGACGAGCCCGCCGAGCAGAAACTGTCGTCGGGGAAACGCGTTCATCATGATTTAACCTTCCTTGGTGCTAGATTTCAGTGACACGGGAGACAGGTGCAGGTGAGGACCCTGCTGAGCCATCACGTCAGGCGCAGGTCTGTGACGCAGGTGGCACCGTCGTCGGCGGTGGAAAACTCCGTGGTGCCGGTACGCCCCTGGTAGCTGACCTCAATCAGGCCGGTGGCATCATCGGGAAGCCAGAAGCCAATAAACCCGTTGTCGAAGGTGGTTGTCGCCTCGTCCACCAGCACCTCACCGGTCGCCTCATCGGTGATCGTGACCTGGATATCCTCATTGTCGAGTTCCCCCAGGCAGGTCGTGAGGCTGTGGTAGAAGCAGTCGTGGGTGGAGGTGAGATAGGGTGCGATCGAGACATACGTCTGATTGTCGGGAAGATCGACCACGACTTCCTGGTCATCGCTCGAGAGCAGCAGTTCATCGGCACGCACTGAGGCGATCAGATCCGTGGGACGCTCCGTGACCTTCTGCCGGTCGAGGTGATCAATGATCTCCACCGCGTCCATGCCGGCCAGGCCATGGGTAGTCAGGAATGTATCCTGGGACACCGTCCCGTCGGCGGTGGGTTCCGGGTCGGCGGCCGAACACCCCGTGAGGGCGAGGGCAAGGGCGGCGGCTGCGATCGCTGCTCGTTTCACGTCAATCTCCTTGGATCGTGGTAAGACCGTGAGAAGACACCGCCTCAAGGTCGATGCCATACCTTTATCTAGCACGGGTGCCTGACGGACTAGAAATCAAAACCCCTGCTCACAGCCTTATAACAGGGCGAAAAGGGGGCGAATTCGGTGGGCTGGGTCACCACCGGGACACCACCCCACAGCCGTGGGCGATGTCCTTCTACCCGCCCCGGGTATGCGGTGCAGGCAGTGAAATCCCTGGTGGCGCCTGCTGAACCGACCAGGGGAGGCGATGCCGCCGGCCCGGGGTGGGGCGCAGGGGTGACGGCGGTCGAAGGGTGATGTTTGAAGATTTGATGAAGATTTCCCCGTTGGGCACTGAGCGAGGGTGATATTCCCCCTGGCCGGAGCGATACTGGGGTCCATGGCTAACCGCACACCGACCACCGCCACGCCCCCGGGGCGGGTGCTGGTCGTCGATGATGAACAACCCCTGGCTCAGATGGTGGCCTCCTACCTCATCCGGGCCGGCTTCGATACCCGCCAGGCGCACACCGGCACTCAGGCCGTGGACGAGACCCGTCGCTTTTCCCCCGATGTTGTGGTGCTGGATCTGGGGCTGCCCGAACTCGACGGCCTGGAGGTGTGCCGACGGATCCGCACCTTCTCGGACTGCTACATCCTCATGCTCACCGCGCGTGGCAGCGAGGACGACAAGATCAGCGGTTTGACCCTGGGGGCGGATGACTACATCACCAAACCTTTTAGCATCCGGGAACTGGTGACCCGAGTGCATGCGGTGCTACGCCGCCCGCGCACCAGCACCACCCCACCGCAGGTGACCACCCCCTTGATCGTTGGTGACCTCATCCTTGACCCCATCGCCCATCAGGTGCGGGTAGGGGAGACGACCGTGGAGCTCACCCGGACGGAGTTCGAGCTGCTGGTTGCCCTGGCCCTGCGCCCCGGCCAGGTGCTGACCCGCCACGACCTGGTCACCGAGGTCTGGGACACCACCTGGGTCGGTGATGAACGCATCGTCGATGTCCACATCGGCAACTTGCGTCGCAAGCTCGGCACCGACACCCGGGGCCGGGGGTTTATCGACACCGTGCGTGGCGTGGGCTACCGGGTGGGGCAACCATGAATCACGGACCCGGCCTGACCTTCCGCTTCCTGGCCGCCCAGGTGTTGGTCGTGGTGATTAGCCTACTGGTGGCCGCGGCCGTGGCCACGATGGTGGGTCCGACCCTGTTCCATGATCATATGTTGATGACCGGCCAGGAGGACCCCTCGCTGGAGCTGTTCCATGCCGAGCAGGCCTACCGGGGCGCCAACCTGATCACCCTGGCCGTCGCCCTGCCCACCGCCTTGATCAGCGCCCTGCTGGCCAGCCTGTGGTTATCGCGTCGTCTGCGCACCCCCCTGCAGGATCTCACCCGCGCCGCTACCAGCCTGACGGCCGGCAACTCCCGTATCCGCGTGCCCGCCGGAAAAGCAGGCCCCGAGGTCACCACCCTGGCGCATGCCTTCAACACCATGGCCGACCGGCTGGAACACACCGAACAGGTCCGCCGCCAGATGCTCTCTGATCTGGCCCACGAAATGGGCACCCCCTTATCGGTGCTCACAGTCTACCTCGATGGTCTCCAGGACGGGGTCGTGGACTGGAATAATGCCACCCACACGATCATGGCTGACCAACTCACCCGCCTGACCCGGTTGATGGAAGACATTGACGATGTCTCCCGGGCCCAGGAACACCGGATCGATTTGGACCTGGCGGAGGAAGGGCTCGGGGATCTGCTCCATACCGCCGCTGCTGCCGCGGGGGAAGCTTATGCTGACAAAGGCGTCGATTTACAGGTCGAGACCATTACGGACACCGCCCGGGTGCTCGTGGACCGGCAACGCTTCGGCCAGGTGATGAGCAATCTCCTGTCGAACGCGCTACGGCACACCCCGGCCGGCGGGCAGGTCCGGATCAGCGTCCACCGACAGGGGGCGTCCACCGCGCTCATCCACGTCGCCGATGACGGCGAGGGCATCCCACCTGACCAGCTCGGACACATCTTCGAACGCTTCTACCGGGGGGATGCCGCCCGCACCCGGGACAACGGCGGGGCCGGTATCGGTCTGACCATCTCCAAGGCATTGATCGAGGCCCACGGTGGCACTCTCACCGCCACCTCCCCCGGCCCCGGTCGCGGAGCGGTCTTTGCCCTCCGCCTCCCGCTGTCCCCTCCCGACAGTGAGGAGGCTGCTCGGTGACCACACCCTGCCCCGCGTGAGGGCCGCGACCTCGACCCATTGAAACTATACCCCCCTGGGGTATGCTGAAAATATACCCCCGGGGGGTATATGCTAGAGAGCGGCATCGCCGCACCCCACCGAACCGAAGGAGCTTTCCCATGATCACCTCCCCGCCCCGCCTCTTGCCGATGGCCTCCCACGGCTGCAGCTGTTGCGGACCTGCCTCACGTGCCGACACAACCTCCATCCCTGCCGCCAGCGACTCGTCAGCAGGAGGGTCCTCCCCTAGCTACCAGGTCACCGGCCTGACCTGCGGGCACTGCGCGAAAAGCGTGACCCAGGCCCTTCAGGCCCTCCCCCAGGTCGACGACGTCCAGATTGATCTCGCTGCTGGTGGTGTTTCCACCGTCACGGTCACCGGTGTCGTACCTCCGGAGATGGTTCGCCGGGCCATCGAGGAGGCCGGCTACACCGTCTTATCCTGATCAGTTTTACTCATCATCTCGACCCCGACCGGGTTGAGCGAAAGGAACGTCATGAGCACTCCCCACCATTCGGGTGATCACCATGGTGATCACCCCGCTCCGGAAACAGACCACACCCACCACCCGGATCATGCCAGCCACGAACACCACGCAGATGCCGACACCCACGGCCAGGCGATGCCCCACGATCACCCGCACTCCGCCCTGGACGAAGACCACCACGTTCATAGTCACGGCGAACACGCCGGACACAGCACCGCAATGTTTCGGGACCGCTTCTGGTGGTCGCTGATTCTGTCCATTCCCGTCGCTATTTTCAGTCCCATGGTCGCCCACCTGCTCGGCTACCACCTCCCGGCATTCCCCGGATCCACCTGGATCCCCCCGGTGCTGGGCACGATCATCTTCGGCTACGGCGGAACGCCTTTCCTCAAGGGCGGATGGAAAGAACTGAAATCCCGCCAACCCGGGATGATGCTCCTGATCGCCATGGCCATCACCGTGGCGTTTGTCGCCTCCTGGGTCACCACTCTGGGGCTGGGCGGTTTTGACCTGGACTTCTGGTGGGAGCTGGCCCTGCTGGTGACCATCATGCTGCTGGGCCACTGGCTGGAGATGCGCGCTCTCGGGTCCGCGTCCTCCGCGCTTGACGCGTTGGCTGCCCTGCTGCCGGATGAGGCCGAGAAAGTCATCGACGGGACCACCCGCACCGTGGCCATCTCCGAGCTGGTCGTCGACGACGTCGTGCTGGTGAGGGCCGGTGCCCGGGTGCCGGCCGACGGAACCATCCTCGACGGAGCCGCCGAATTCGATGAGGCGATGATCACCGGCGAATCCCGTCCCGTCTTCCGCGACACCGGTGACAAGGTGGTCGCCGGTACTGTGGCCACCGACAACACCGTCCGCATCCGGGTGGAGGCTACCGGCGGGGACACCGCCCTGGCCGGGATCCAACGCATGGTTGCCGACGCCCAGGAGTCCTCCTCCCGGGCCCAGGCCCTGGCGGATCGGGCGGCGGCGTTATTGTTCTGGTTCGCGCTGATCTCCGCTCTGATCACCGCGGTGGTGTGGACCATCATCGGCAGCCCGGACGATGTCGTGGTGCGCACGGTCACGGTGCTGGTCATCGCCTGCCCGCATGCCCTGGGCCTGGCGATTCCGCTGGTCATTGCGATCTCCAGCGAGCGGGCCGCGAAATCCGGGGTGCTCATCAAGGACCGGATGGCGCTCGAGCGGATGCGCACCATCGACGTGGTGCTCTTCGACAAAACCGGCACCCTGACCGAGGGTGCGCACGCGGTCACCGGTATCGCGGCAGCTGTCGGCGTCACCGAGGGCGAGCTGCTGGCCCTAGCCGCCGCCGCGGAGGCCGACAGCGAGCACCCCGTGGCCCGCGCCATCGTGGCGGCCGCGGCCGCCCATCCCGAGGCCTCCGGTCGGCAAATCCGTGCAACTGGTTTCAACGCCGCCTCCGGCCGGGGGGTCCGGGCCACTGTCGATGGCGCTGAGATCCTCGTGGGCGGGCCGAACATGCTGCGCGAGTTCAACCTCACCACCCCGGCCGAGCTCACCGACACCACCAGCGCCTGGACCGGGCGTGGGGCCGGTGTGCTCCATATTGTCCGCGATGGTCAGATCATCGGTGCGGTAGCCGTCGAGGACAAGATCCGCCCCGAATCCCGCGCCGCCGTGAAAGCCCTGCAGGACCGCGGGGTGAAGGTCGCGATGATCACCGGCGACGCCCAGCAGGTGGCCCACGCCGTCGGTCAGGACCTAGGCATTGATGAGGTCTTCGCCGAGGTCCTGCCCCAGGACAAAGACACCAAGGTCACGCAGCTGCAGGACCGGGGTTTGAGCGTGGCCATGGTCGGTGACGGTGTCAATGACGCCCCCGCTCTGACCCGCGCGGAAGTCGGTATCGCCATCGGTGCCGGCACGGATGTGGCCATGGAATCTGCCGGGGTGGTCCTAGCCAGTGATGACCCGCGGGCAGTGCTGTCGATGATTGAGCTGTCCCAGGCCAGCTATCGCAAGATGATCCAGAACCTGATCTGGGCCTCTGGCTACAACATCCTCGCCGTGCCGTTGGCCGCCGGAGCGCTCGCCTCGATCGGGTTCGTGCTGTCCCCGGCCGTGGGCGCGATCTTGATGTCTGCCTCGACCATCGTGGTGGCCCTGAACGCCCAGCTGTTGCGCCGCACTGATCTGGATCCGGCTCACCTGGCTCCGACCGAGCCGAAGGAGGAACACACCACGCCTACTCCGGCATCCACCGCCGTCCACTGATCCACCACTTCTCTCCACTGCCCCCATACGACCCTGAAAGGTGCTGTTGCAAAGTTGGGGCAGTAGGAAGAGCGACGTGAAATAATCACAGCCATGGGTATCTTCTCCGGTCGTCATTTCCCCTCGTGACATCATTTTGTGGGCAGTGCGGTGGTACTGCCGCTACGGGGTGAGCTACCGCGATCTGGAGGAAATGATGACTTCAGCGGGGCGTGCCGGTCGATCACACCACGATCTACCGCTGGGTCCAAAAATACGCCCCTGAGCTGGACAAGCAAACACGGTGGTACCGGCAGGTACCTGACTGGCAGGCCAGTTCCTGGCGGGTGGATGAGACCTATATCCGGGTCGGCGGCAGGTGGTGCTATCTCTATCGGGCGATCACCGCCGGTAGTCAGACCCTGGACTTTTACCTCTCTCCGAAGCGGAACGTGGCCGCAGCGAAGCGTTTCCTGGCCAAGGCCCTCAGATCCAATGCGTCAGCCGGGTATCCCAGAGTGATCAACACCGATAAAGCACCCTCACTAGCCAGGGCAATCGCCGAGTTGAAGTCAGAGGGAATCTGCCCGCCAACAGTGGAACACCGGCAGGTGAAATACCTCAACAACATCCTGGAAGGCGACCATGGTCGGCTGAAGCGGATCCTCGGGCCGAAAGGCGCGTTTAAGAACCGGACATCTGCATATCGGACGTTGAAAGGGATGGAGGCGATGCACTCATTGCGGAAAGGGCAAGGCACGATGTTTGCCTACGGGCAACCGAACCCGGACGCGGTGATCGTCAACCGAGTCTTCCAGAATATCTAAGCAGGCTGGACCATAATGCTGGCCAGGCGACGAAGAAAGGAGTGTTCGCGGTTCTCCACCCAACTTTGCAACAGCACCACCTTAGGACGCTTTTTCAACGGGTACTTCTGGGACTTGAATGGTGGTGCTGCCGCCGCGCTTAAGCATGCACGTAGCGGCCCTCAGAAACCCGTCCTTTCGGTTCCTCCTATTCCCCCAATCCCATCCATCCCTCCTGTACCCCCTATTGAACCAGTGCAGCCCGTATGGCCGATCCCTTTATTGGGATGGTCCTCTACCAAATGGGAAGAATTTATACGGGCATAGTTGGCACTTCACCGAATCATCGAAATTAGCCTCTGTTAAGCTCAGCCGGAGCTTCACCAGTCCTAAGAGGCCCTCGCACATGAAGACAATCTGAACCTCCGAAACCTTTACTCCACCACCCCGCGAGTGAAGCGAAAGCCATCGTTACTTACTTTTCTCCAATCATTAGATTCACGAGAGCTCCTAGATTATTAGCGCACCTCTTGCCATTTCAGCAGAGCTGTTACGACGGCATCCCGATGCCCATCATTGGTCTCTACGCTTCAGGATTTGTGGTCCCACTATGTCGTTTCGCAAGTTTGTTAGCTAGGTCAGCGGTAATTCGCACCGCTTCTGGGGGATCGGTGACCCAGATGTGGTCCCCAAACTGAAGCAATTGCCTTACCCCCTGAATATCTGCATATCCCACCACGATACGGACAAAGTTTTCGTCCACGGGTTCATGATGGATAAGTCGTGATCCCAAAATGCGAGATGCCATATCAAGCCGATTCGCTCGAAGAAGTGCGGTGATTCGAACAGGCATGTCTTCTTCCAATTGCTCAACGAGCTGCGCCCACACCCTTGCCAAACTTTGCCCTGAACGAAGCTGAGCAGCTTGACCTAAAACTCGAAAGGTTTTTAAACGCGAGACTGCCAACATCCTCGGTTCCCCATCGATATCGACGACTAAGTACCAATTTCTACCCTTGTGTACAAGCCCATAAGGATCAGCCACAGCACGTTGCTGTTTCTTGTCCCCACTTCGGCGATACAAGACCTCAATTCGAGCTTCTTTCCGTACAGCTTCTAGTAACTCTTCTAAGTCGCTTTGGGTTTCATTGCTAAACCAGCCACTGGAATCAAGTAGAACCTTCTCTTCCAAATTATGAGTATCGGACGCTTTCGAGAATGAGACTGCGTTCATTTTCTTCTGCAGCAGGGCGATGTCCTGGCCAAACCCCAAGTGTGCGAGTGAATCTGCCCCAACACCAAGAATCCTCATCAGCTGAATCTCAGTCGGATCCAATCGAGAAGCGTTCAACCGAGAACGCCTATCGAGCACAATCCCACCATGCATACCTTGCTCCGTATAAACAGGTATTCCTGCGGCCGAGAGTGCATCAACGTCACGCAGTATTGTGCGCTGGGAAACCTCAAAATGCGAAGCCAGCTCGGCAGCCGTAGCACGGCCTCGGGTTTGCAATAGCAAGAGCATAGACAACAGGCGCGCCGATCTCATGCCGCAATTATCGCTGGAACCACAATATTTTTCGGAATATGACACTCCTTGTCAGGTTTGTGTGCTCCAATGCACTGCGTCCACGTAAACAACACCACTCACCGAGAGGAGAATGGCAATGCCAACCCCCAATCTATTCCTGACCTATGTCTCCGATACAGAGATCTCGACTGCCTTCTACAGCGATTTATTCGACATGCAGCCATCGTTCATCAGCCCTCGATATGTAGCATTCGAAATTTCAAAGGATGTCCTGTTTGCTGTGTGGACCGGCCATAACACCCACATGGAGAAACAAACTCCGCGAACGAGCGAAATAGGCTTGATGCTGGATGGACCGGCAAGCCGCCTCGATGAGACATACCGTGTATGGAAATCAAAAGGAGTCCAAATTGTGCAGCCACCCTACGATGATGTCTTCGGCCGCACCTTCGTTGTTGCCGACCCTGATGGAAACCTTATCCGCGTCAGCCCAGTCGATTAACTCCTAAATCGGGACTCAACCGCTAGGAAATCCTCCAGCACCCGGGAAGCACCTCAGTTGGAGGATTCCAAGTGCCCCCTAAGTCGGCGCTAAAGCCAAGGATGGCTTAGGCAGACGAGCTTTCCCATACAAGGAACCCCTAAAACTGCTTGGCCTATGGGTCCCAGCTGAGATATATCGAACATAACGCCGCAGAGCCCAAAACGAACTACGAGATCGAGATCATGCATTAAAACTATTGTCCTCTCGACCTTGCCAACCAAAGCAAACATCAAGCCTCGGACTGACTGTGTTCAGAAGACTGAAATGGTAGCGGTGTGGTGAGTATCTGGTAGCGCCTGAGTGAGTATCCGGTAGCGGTGTCTTACTCAGGCGTTGTTGGTGGTTATGTGTTGGTGGTGAGGCGCATGTTTGGTCCTTCGAGTGTGATGATCTCGGCGCCGGAGACGAGTCGGTTGAGGATTGACTCGGAGATCACGGCGTCGGGGATGGACTTGTACCACTCCAGTGGGGTGAATTGTGAGGTCACTATCGTTGAGACTTTGCCTTCTCGCCCGGCGAGGATGTTGAGAAGTTGGTGCGCGGTCGCGGCATCCACAGGTGTGGTCAGGAAGTCATCGAGGACCAGGACGTCGACGTCGTGGAGGTGCTGGATGAACTTCAGCCGTGCGGGGTCATCGGGTTGGAGGACTGCCAGTTCGGCGGCGAGCATGTCGGTGCGGTAGAACCGTGCGGAGTAGTCGTTGCGGCATGCTGCTGTGATCAGGGCTTGGGCGAGGTAGGTTTTGCCGACTGAGGATTTGCCCAGGATGACAATGTTTTGGCCCAGGTGGCACCATTGTCCGTGAGCGAGTCTGCTGACTTGCTCGGGGTTGATGTTGCGGTCAGGCGTGCAGACCACGTTTTCAAGGCAAGCATCAAGGTTTGGCGATCGGGATGCTTTTAGCAGTTTGTTGATGCGTCGTTCACGCCTGGCCGCGACTTCTTTATCGAGTGCGTAGAGCACCTTTTGGGAAAACGTCCATGCGTCGAATGCGGGATCGTTGGCGATGTCGATGACGCTTCTGCCGAAGGCAGTCATCCGCAGCGCGGTGAAGTCGGGCAGGACGGACTCGTCAAGGAAGCGATCTGCTGGCGGGGTTGGTGATGACATGGGCTTTTAGTGTCCTTTCTTAGCGAGGTTGTCCATGCTGAACTGGTCTGCACCGCCGAGAAACGCGCCGGTGGTATCCCGGTCGGTGATTGCAGGGGCGGTGGGCTGGTTGACTGTGGTGCTGCGCGGGGCCTGGTCTAACCCGCGGGCCGGGTGGCGTGTTCTTTGCGTATGGCGGCCATCATGTTTTTGACCGCGGTATATGACACAGCCCGTCGGCTGCCGTCGTTGGCCATCAGGCGCTGGCATGCCTCTTCCAGGATTGGTTTGTTGCCGTGTTTGCCCATCGACAGCACGTTTCTACAGGACTGGTACGCCTGGGCCGGGATGGCTTTCGCCGCGATGAGTTCTTCGATGACCTTGCGTGTTGCCGGGCCGGTTTTGCTGGCTTCGCGATAAAAGTAATCGCTTGTCCACAGCCCACGGGTGGAGTCCATTCCAGATGGAATGTGCTCATAGTCAGTGACATAGGCCCCACGCTTATGCGAAACCTGGTGGGTTGCCACGGTTGTCCCCTGGTCAAAGACGGTCAAGACCTGGCCTGTGATGCGCACATCGACAGTGCGGCCAACAAGCTGGTGCGGAACGGAGTAGCGCACCGTTGCAACCGTGATATGGAAATCCGGGGCTACTTTCGCACGCTTCCACTCGGTATGTTGCCACGGGGTTGCCGGCAGGTCAGCAAGGAGATGCTGCTCGTGTGCTTCGAAGAGATCCCTGCGGCTTGACTGCTGACTGCGAAACGGCACGGAGGTGTTGATCGCATCGACTAAGCCCACAATCTTTCCGTTGAGCTCATCTAAGTCAACACACTGGTGGTCTTCAAGGGCGTGGATGATCTTGTGCGTGACGATCTTTACCGCAGCTTCCACATTTGCTTTATCCTTCGGCCGACGCGCGCGTGTGGGAAGTGCTGCTGTGTTGTAGTGCTCCAAGAACTGCTGGTAGGTGTCGTTGACCTTCCGATTCCTATCGGCAGTGCTGATTGCGTTTGATGCCGTCGACGCGTTATCGGGGACAACAACCTGGCAGACCCCACCGAAGTAGTCAAACGCTTGGCGGTGTGCATCAAGCCAGGACTGTTGCCGCTGGTCAACACACGCACAAGCAAACAGCATTCCTGAATACGGCAGCGAAGCGACGAAAATGCTGACTTTCGCACCCGGTGTGCCCGCAGGGTCGTACAGGCGCATCTTGTTCCCTGCCCAGTCCACCTGCATCGTATGCCCTGGTGCATGGGTGATCCGGGCGGTAAGCCCGGCCGCATCGACATGGGAGGCAACCAGCTGGCGGAACCGGTCGTAGCTGTAATGACGCTGGCCCGGCTGGGTGGGGGTGGTGGTGTAGCGAGCCCACAATACTTGCAGTGTCTGCTTCACACGCCCTGTGCGTGCTTTGACGACCGCGTCAAAGTCAATCGGGACGAACTCGCCTTGACCGCTGGTGCGTTTATCAACGAATATCTCGTCTAGCTCGTCATTCGTCAACGCCGCGACCTGCTGGGCAGTAGTCAGGCCAAGGCTTCGCAGCGCTTGGTTCGCTCGGGAAATCGCGCGGTGCGAGCACCCGAGCTGGTCTTCAATCTGGCGGTAAGAACGCTTCCTAATCAGCAGCGTCATCACCGCACGGTAATCCGTCATCAGCGGACTCCTTCCAGTACGCGCCGCACCCGAGTGGTGCGGCTACCGGAAGTATCACCCCGAGCGCCGCGAGCTGCTACCAGATACTCACTGAAGCGCTACCAGATAGTCACGACACTGCTACCAAATAGCCGGTCGCAACACTGACTGCCTTCACATCAAGCCGAAGACTCAGAACAAGGGTGCCAGATCAGAACTACGAGCAAAATGCTCTGTTGACACCATCGAAAACAAAATTCGAAAGACGTGTCGACCGGCGCGGGCGGGATTTAGGATGTAAATCCCCACACTTGCAATCCTCGACCGCCAAAGTTCAGAAAAAGAAAGAAACCGGAGGTCACGAACTCCTTCGAGTTTGTTACCTCCGGTGTCGCAGTTTGTTCAACTGCTCAGCGTGCCCGGGGCGGGACTTGAACCCGCACGTCCTATAAGGACACTGGCACCTGAAGCCAGCGCGTCTGCCAATTCCGCCACCCGGGCAGGGTATTGATGTCTTGGCGACTAGCTAACTCTAGCACGCAGCCCCAGCGAATCTACAAATCCGCTGGCAAACCTGAACTTTCCAGGGAACTTTGCCGCGCGCGTCTACGTTAAGTCAAGGAAAGCACCTTATACTGATCGCTGCTATATCTCTCCCTGAAAACATCCCGAAAGGAGGACGGCCCTTCCTATGGCATTGCTAGATAAGCTCGCCAAGCTGGATTCTTCCCTGCAACGCGGACTGGACAACGGCATGGCCTTTGTCTTCGGCGGCAAGGTCGTCCCCGCTGAGATTGAGGAGCTTCTCAAGCAGGAGGCGCAGGACAATTTGTCCCGCGGTGATGATGGCAAGCTGTATAGCCCCAACGTCATGACCGTCGGCGTATCCTCCAAAGATATCGAGAACCTCTCCCAAGACCGGGGTGTTCCCAAGGATCTAGCTGATCAGCTCACCCGCTTCATCCGTAACAGTGGCTGGTCCCTCGCTGGGCCGGTCATCGTACGCATCGCGGAGGAGTCGGGGCTGCGGACTGGGCAGTTGCGCGTGTCCTCCTTTTTGGATCACGAGCCCACCGAAGAAACCGGATTTGATGCGATTTTCCACCACGACCATGGTCAGGAGGACTCTATGACCCAGCCGCACAACGCCGATGAGGCCGCAACCACCACCTTTATGGCGCCCACCCCGAACGAGCCCGCACCGCAGGGGCCCGCGGTGACGCTTATGCTGCAGGACGGCTCCTCCCGCGTCTACCACGTGCAGGAGGGCTCCAACATCCTGGGCCGCAGCAATGACGCGGACCTGCGCCTGCCGGACACAGGTGTCTCCCGCCAGCACGCGGAGATCACCTGGAACGGCCAGGACGCCGTGCTGGTGGACTTGCAATCCACGAACGGCACCACCGTGAACGACACCCCGATTGAGAACTGGCTGCTTGCCGACGGCGACGTGATCACCCTCGGCCACTCCCACATCGAGGTGCGCATCACCGGCCTTGAGAACCAAGGCTACTAAGCCGCCTCAGCAACTTTTCCAGATTTTTTAGCGTAAGGACTTTCCATGGATTCGATCGTGCTGCTCTCGCTGCGCATCGGCCTGCTGGTGTTGCTGTGGCTGTTCATCTTGGCCGCACTCAACGCCATGCGTCGCGATGCCAATAAGGCCGCCGGCGTCTACCAGGCATCGTCCCCGGTGATGGGGGCCCAGAGGCGTCGCGAAGCGCCGCGTGAGATCACCATCGTGGACGGGCCGCTGCGCGGTTCCCACATGGAGCTAGGCACTCTTGAGGACTGTACGATGGGCCGCGCACAGGACTGTGACTTTGTCACTGGTGATGATTTCTCCTCCGGTCACCACGCCCGTTTGTTCCGCAGGGGCAGCGAGTGGTTCGTGGAGGACCTCGAATCCCGCAACGGCACCTTCGTTGGTGGCGTTCGCATTGACCAGCCAGAACGAGTCGGAGTCGGCTCCGATATCAAACTTGGCCGAACGACCGTGAGGTTGATGGCATGACTTTAAGCCTGACTTTTACTGCAGTGACGGACCGCGGACTGGTCCGCGAAAACAACGAGGACTCCGCCCACGCGGGCCCGCACCTGCTGATGTTGGCCGACGGCATGGGAGGCCACGCAGCCGGCGAGGTAGCGTCCACCACCATGGTGGAGCACATGGCCTCCCTCGAGCGCGATCCAGGCGATAATGACATGCTGGCGCTCCTTGGGGCCGCAGCAGAGGACGCCAATGCGGCGATCCGCGAGCACGTGGACGAGCACCCGGAGACCGAGGGCATGGGCACCACACTGACCGCCCTGCTCTTTAACGGATCTGAGTTCGGCGTATGCCACGTGGGCGATTCCCGCGGCTACCGGCTGCGCGAGGGCAAGCTGACCCAAATCACCAAGGATGACACTTATGTGCAGTCCCTCGTCGATGAGGGCAAGCTCGATCCGGCAGATGTCTCCTCCCACCCGCAGAAGTCACTGATCCTCAAGGCCTATACCGGCCGGCCCGTGGAGCCGACGCTCTTTACGCTCGATGCTGAACCGGGCGACCGCCTCCTGCTGTGTTCGGACGGCCTGTCGGATCCGGTGACGGCCTCTACCATCGAGCAGGCGCTGAAGCAGGGCACGGTCGAAGAGGCCGCCACCACCCTGCGGGATCTTGCGCTGCGCTCCGGCGGCCCGGACAACGTCACCATCGTGGTGGCAGAAGTCGTGGACGGTGAAGGCGATGACGTAGCCCCAATCACCGTCGGTGCCGTCCAAGGCGTCGTCCCGGAACCAACGCACCCCGATTCTTCTGCGAGCCGCGCCGCGAAGCTTATCTCGCCCCCAAAAGCGCAAGCCGCTGAGGAGAAGCCCCAGGACGAACCACAGCGGCGGCCACAGCGAAGCCGGATTGGGTGGAAGGTCATTGCGTGCCTTGCCATCATCATCGTGCTGGTCATCAGCGGCGGCCTCTGGATGAAAAGCTACCTGGGCAGCAACTACTACGTGACCGCCGATGAAGAAGGCGTCCTCACCATCCAAGAAGGCGCGGACTATGAGATCTTCGGCCGCCCGTTGCACCACACGTATCAGAATGCGTGCCTAAGCAAGGACAATGCGCTCAAGCTGGGGTACGGCGCCTGCGACGGTGATTTCGCACCGTTCGCGCTGAAGGATTTGCCCGAATCCGAACGCGCTGCCGTGGGCAATCTGCCCTCCGGCTCCTATGACGAGGTGCAAACGCAGCTTTCGCAGCTTTCGGACAAGGCGCTCAAGCCCTGCCCGAAGGCGTCGAAGGACGAGAAAAACAAAGATGCCAAGAGCGAATCCAAAGGAAACTGCCGGGAGGTGAAGTAGATGCGTAAGTTCTTTTCCCGCGGCACCGAGTTCGGCCTGCTCGTGCTCGCCACCGTGGTCTTCGCCATCACCCTGGTCAGCCTCGAGTTGTCGCAGGGCAACGTGCTGACCCTCGATGTCCTCTACCTCATCGGCGGTTTCATCGGCGTCTTCGCCGTCGCTCACTTGGTGCTCTGCTTCCTCGCGCCCTACGCGGATCAGCTCATGCTTCCCATCGTCGCGGTGCTCAACGGCACCGGGCTCATTCTGTTGAAGCGCCTCGACCTGGCGAATGGCGGCGGGCTGGCGGTGCGGCAGGTGATGTGGACCATCGTCGGCCTCATCCTCTTCGCGCTGGTGCTCATTCTCCTACGCGATCACCGCTCGCTGACCAGGTACTCCTATATCTTGGGTGCGCTCGGCCTGATCCTTCTCGCCTTGCCCCTCGTGTGGCCGCAACCGCCGGGCGTGGACGCTCGCATCTGGCTGTGGCTGGGGCCGTTTTCCATCCAGCCGGGCGAGTTCTCCAAGATCTTGCTGATCCTGTTCTTCGCCATGCTGCTTACCCAGAAGCGCTCGCTGTTCACGGTGGCCGGCTACAAGTTCCTCGGCATTTCTCTGCCACGCCTGCGCGATCTGGCCCCCATCCTGGTGATCTGGGGCATCGCGATTATCATCATGGGCATTTCCAATGACTTCGGTCCCGCCCTGCTGCTGTTTAGCACCGTGCTCGGCATGCTCTTTATGGCTACCAACCGCGTGAGCTGGTTGCTTATCGGCGTCATCCTCGTGGGTGTCGGCGGCTTCAGCATCTACCAGGTGTCGGACAAGATCCAGCAGCGCTTCTCCAACTTCTTGGATCCGCTGGGCAATTACGACACCACCGGTTACCAGCTTTCCCAAGCACTGTTCGGTATGTCCTCCGGCGGCATTACCGGATCCGGCTTGGGCCAGGGCCACCCGGACATGGTGCCGGTGGCACATTCGGACTTCATCCTGGCTGGTATCGGCGAGGAATTCGGTTTGGTGGGCCTGGCTGCGGTACTCATCCTCTTCGCCATGCTCGTCTCCCGCGGTTTCCGCACTGCGCTGACCTGCCGCGATACCTATGGCAAGTTGGTGGCCTCGGGCCTGGCGCTTACGCTCGCAGTCCAGGTCTTCGTCGTCACCGGCGGCATTTCCGCCCTGCTGCCCATGACGGGTCTGACCACGCCGTTCATGTCCGCCGGCGGCTCCTCGCTCATGGCCAACTACATGTTGCTGGCCGTGCTGCTGCGTATTTCCAACGCGGCTCGTCGCCCAGCGCGCGAGCTCACCTCGAACGCGCCGAGTGATACGTCCATGTTCCCCGCCATCCAGGAGGCCACCCGATGAATAGATCGATTCGCCTCGTCTCCCTCTTTGCCCTCATCCTTACCGCCGTGCTCCTGGTGAACCTCACCGTGGTGCAGGCGTTTTCGACGGATAAGTACGCCCACAACCCCAAGAACGTTCGCGGCTACCTAGAAATGCGCACTACCCCGCGCGGCCAGATTTTCGCCGGCGATACGGTCTTGGCGCAGTCCACCGCGGATGAGAACGGCAATTACTCGCGTTCCTACCCCACTGATTCCCCAGCCTTTGCCGATGTCACCGGTTACCTCTCGGAGCGCTTCGGCGCCTCCCAGCTGGAGGCCTCGCAGAATGACATCCTCAACGGCAAGGACGACTCGCTGTTGGCACACAACTGGCTCGATATGCTCTCCGGCAAGCCGCAGAAGGGTGCCAACGTGGAGGTCACCATCGACCCAGCGCTGCAGCAGGCAACCTACGACCAGCTGGCCGGCCCAGGCTACAAAGGCGCGGCCGTAGCCATCCAGCCCTCAACGGGCAAGATATTGGCCATGGCCTCCACGCCCAGCTTCAACGTCTCCGACCTCGTCGGGGACAACGCGGCCGAAACGTGGGATCAGCTGCAGAATCAAGAGGGCAATCCGCTCATCAACCATGCCACGCAAGACACCCTGCCCCCCGGGTCCATTTTTAAGATCATCACCACGGCCGCTGGCCTCAACAACGGCTTTAACCCGGACTCTACGCTGACCGGCGCGGCGTCCATCACGCTGCCGGATACGGTCACGGAGCTGACCAACGACGGCAACCGAGCCTGCGGCGGCGCGGAGAGCGTCACCCTACATACGGCCTTCGCGCTGTCCTGCAACACGGCTTTTGCGCAGATGTCGGAGAGCATCGGCGCCGATGAGCTGCGTAAATATGCGGAGGGCTTCGGCGTGGGTGAGAAGTACTCGCTCGGTGTGGAGACTTCCGCTGGTGCGCTGGGCGATCTTGGCGACGGCGCCCAAGTCGCCCAATCCACGATCGGCCAGCGCGACGTGACCATGTCCGCCCTGCAGGCGGCCATCATGGCCGGGACCATCGCTAACCAGGGCAAGCGCATGGAGCCCTACCTCATTAACCGCATCACCGATGCCCAGATGAATGAGCTTCGCACGACTCAACCACGTCAGGCAGCCGAAGCTGTCAGTGAAGAGACGGCCAACACCATCAAGGACCTCATGTTTGCCTCCGAGCACAGCACCTATGGCTATGACGGGAACGGTTTCGCCTCGAAAACCGGTACCGCCGAGCACGGCGAGGGCCTTGCCCCGCACGCGTGGTACGTGGCTTTCGATCCGGACAAGGACATCGCGGTAGGCGTCGTGGTCAAGGACGGCGGGCACCTAGGCCAGAATGCCTACGGCGGCCAAGTCTCCGCGCCCATCGGCCGCGCCATCCTGCGCGCATACGGAGGTGAGCAGTAGTGAACAGCGCTGATAATAAGGAACACCTACAAGCACTCATCGGCGAGGACTACCAGCTGCAGTGGATAGTCGGCCACGGCGGCATGTCCACGGTGTGGCTGGCGGACGACGTCCGCAATGACCGCGAGGTCGCCCTCAAGGTCCTGCGCCCAGAGTTCTCCGATAACAACGAGTTCCTCTCGCGCTTCCGCAACGAGGCCAAGGCCGCAGAATCCATCGATTCCGAAAACGTCGTAGCTACGTACGACTACCGGGAGCTCGAGGATAACGGCCGCATCTTCTGCTACATGGCCTTGGAGTACATTCGCGGAGAATCCCTGGCGGATCTCTTAGCCCGCGAAGGCGCACTGCCGGAAACGCTGGCCCTCGACGTCATGGAGCAGGCCTCCCACGGCCTCTCCGTGATCCACCACATGGGCCTCGTGCACCGCGATATCAAGCCCGGCAACCTCATGATTACCCAAAATGGGCAAGTCAAGATCACCGATTTTGGTATCGCCAAGGCCGCCGCCGCGGTGCCGCTGACCCGCACGGGAATGGTCGTCGGCACCGCCCAATACGTCTCCCCCGAGCAAGCCCAGGGATATGAGGTTGGCCCGTCCTCCGACGTCTATTCACTCGGCGTCGTGGGCTATGAAATGCTGGCTGGTAGGCGCCCCTTCAGCGGCGATTCCTCAGTATCGGTGGCGCTGGCGCACATCAGTCAGGCGCCGGAGCCCTTGTCGACGTCGATTAGCGCGCCCACCCGTGAACTGATCGGCATGGCCCTGCGCAAGGACCCGGGCACCCGCTTCGCCGACGGCAACGAGTTCACCAACGCGATTGCTGCTGTACGCCAAGGCCAGCGCCCGCCTCAGCCGAAGTCCGCGGCGCTCGCGCCTATCGCCGCCGAACCCTCGCCTTCCGCCTCCACGGAGATGCTGGCCAACATGGCGCACCCCACCACGGTGCGTCCGGCCGTTTCCACACCGCAGTCTGAAGAGCGCCCCGCCAAGCAGGGGGGCTTCGGCACCGGGCTGCTCATCGCCGTGGCCATCGCCGCCCTCGTGGCTATTGGCTTCATGGCCTATAGGCTGTGGGGCAACACCTCTCCAACTCCGCCGCCTCCGCCCACCGAGGTCATCGTGACCGAAACGGTAGAGCCAGAGACGACGGTGGAAGAGGAACCGGAAAGCCCCGAGACCGTCGAGATCACCACCGTGGAAGAGGAACCTACTCAAGTCACCGTCACAACGACGCACTCTGTCATCCCCTCCCCTTCCGTGACCACACACCACACGACCCATGAGGAACTGCCCACCCTCCCCGTGGAGGAGACGCAGCCACAGGTCAATGACAACCCAACGCTCGAGCCCGAACTAGACTCACAGAACAACCCCACCGAAGAATCCGCACTACAGGGAGGCCAGTAACCCACCATGGTCAGTGATCGGTACCACCTCCGCCAGTCCATCGGCACCGGCGGTATGTCCGAGGTCTACGAGGCCGAGGACACCGTCTTGGGGCGCACCGTTGCCATCAAGATGCTGCGCCCCGACATGGCGCGCGATGTTAATTTCCGTGAGCGCTTCCGCCGCGAGGCCCAGAACTCCGGCAAGCTCAACCACCCGAACATCGTCGCTGTCTTCGACACGGGTGAAAAAGACATCGACGGTCTGATGGTGCCCTACATCGTCATGGAATACGTGCAGGGGCGCACCCTGCGCGACATTGTCCGTGAGGATGGCCCCATGCCGGTGGAAGAAGCCGCACGCGTGCTGAAACCGGTAGCGGATGCCCTTCAGTCTTCCCACGAGGCAGGCATCATCCACCGCGACATCAAGCCGGCCAACATCATGCTCACCAACACCGGCCAGGTGAAGGTCATGGACTTCGGCATCGCCCGCGCGCTGGATGATTCCACGTCCGCGATGACGCAGACCTCCGCCGTCATCGGCACCGCGCAGTATCTTTCCCCGGAACAGGCGCGGGGCAAGCCTGCCGACGCCCGCTCTGACGTCTACGCCCTGGGCTGCGTCATGTATGAAACGGTCACCGGGCGCACGCCCTTTGAAGGTGAGACACCGTTTGCGGTGGCCTATCAGCACGTGCAAGAGGAACCAACACCGCCGTCGGATTTCATCACTGCGGACCTCACGGAACGGCAGCGACTCGGCGTTGATGCCGTCGTGCTCACGGCGATGGCCAAGCACCCAGCGGACCGCTACCAGTCCGCGTGGGAGATGGGCGATGACCTCGAACGCTTATCCCAGGGCCAGCTGCCCGAAGCGGCGCGCTCTCACGTCAACGATGAGGATCACCCCACCACGATGGTGGCACCCGTGGCCGCACAACACCGTGCGCCGGTGGCCTCCACCCGCCCTTCGGAGGATGAGGAGTCCGGATCTGGCTTGAAGTGGCTGGCGGCCTTGCTCGCCGCTTCCCTCGTCGCCATCATTGGCTACTTTGCCTGGGATTTCTGGGATAGCTCCCGCCAAGAGGCCCGCGAGCGCGAACAGGCGCAGCACGAGGCGGCCAAGCGCTCTGACATGGTCACGATCCCGAAGGTGGCCAACCGCCCACGCAATGAAGTGGTGGCGGAGCTGGAGAAGCTTGGCTTGTTGGTGACCGTCAACGAAGAGCCCAGCCCCGACGTGCCGCGTGGCAAGGTGATCCGCGTCAACCCGGCGGAAGGCTCGGAGCTGCAGAAGAATTCTTCGGTCACGCTGACAGTATCCTCTGGCAAAGAGGTCACCGAGGTCCCTGAT
Source organism: Corynebacterium hesseae (assembly GCF_037850265.1). Taxonomy (NCBI): domain Bacteria; kingdom Bacillati; phylum Actinomycetota; class Actinomycetes; order Mycobacteriales; family Corynebacteriaceae; genus Corynebacterium; species Corynebacterium hesseae. The sequence goes on along the minus strand of NZ_CP137211.1, from coordinate 31,265 downwards.
CTCACCGGCATGAAACTGGATGAAGCCACCACCGCGCTGGAGGAAGCCGGCTTGGAGCTGAATACCGACGTGGAGCAGGTGAATGATGAGGCCCCCGCTGGCGAGATCATTTCCCAGAACCCGGCGGGCGGCACGCAGCTATCCAAGGGCTCGAAGGTACATATCACGGTGTCTAAGGGCCAGAAGGAAGTCAGCGTGCCGGACGTCAGCGGCATGGATCGTGACCGCGCGGTTGAGATGCTGTCCTCCATGGACTTCGACGTCTCCGTGAGTTCGGTGGATTCTGAGCTTCCGGAAAACCAGGTGCTCAAGGTCGTCGAACAAGGCCAGAAGCTTCCCAAGGGCAGCCAGGTCACACTGGAGGTCTCCAACGCGATGCTCATCCAGGCACCGGACATTACGCACTCCACGCAGCAGGAAGCCGAATCAGCGCTGCGTGCCAAGGGCTGGTCCGGCTCCTTGGAGGTGGGCGAGCGCATCCCGACGTCGAACCCGATCGACAGCAACAAGATTGGGTGGGCGTCGGCAAGCCGCGGCGATGTCATCCGCAAGGATCAGACCATCCAGGTCCGTTTCTGGGAGTTTGACCCGGCAGCGTTGCTGCCGCAGTAGCTCTCAGTACCGCAGCTGCTAAGGTATCCCACAGATTAACCACCCCTATTCTTCGTGAAGGTGTAATAATGCCAAAGTCCAAGATCACGACGGAGGGCTCCGCACTCCCGCAGTCCTCCAGCTCTGCTACTAACCGCACCCCGGTCAAGATCAACTCTGAGGGCACCCCGAAGTGGTACATCGCCATCATGCTGGGCCTCATGCTCATCGGCCTGCTCTGGCTCGTGGTGAACTACCTGGCTGGCGAGTCCATTCCGTTCATGCAGGAACTGGGGCCGTGGAATTACGGCATCGGCTTCGGCCTGGCCATCATCGGTCTCCTGATGACGATGGGCTGGCGTTAACTTTCAGCACCGCCGATGAACTCCTCGAAGTTCTATAGCATCGCCGGCGTTGGCTGCATCATTTTGGTGATGCTCACCGTCACGGTGGATAAAAACTTCCTCACCCCCGGCGCACTCGTCCTCGCCGGCCTCGGCGTCACCCTAACACCGCTGGCCGTCCGCTACCCACGCGTGGCGGCCTGCGGGTACGGTGCGCTTTTTGCACTGGCGATGTGGTTTTCCGATTGGCGGTCTTTCCTGCTCTTGGCGTGGAGCCCCGTCATCGTGGGCATCGTGGCGTTTCGCACGCGCTGGCTGTGGGCCGTTCCCCCAGCGGTGGCGTACACCTACATCGTCACGACGGATCCTTCGATTAATTATCTGCCTGTTTTCGACCCGTTAAGCCTGTCGATACCGCTTGTCTTGTATGCGGTGGCCATCGTCATTGGGGCCGTACTGCGCAGAACCTGGGACCAGCGTCTTGCCGCTGAGCAACGCGCCGCTGAGGAACGCGAGGCGCTTATGACAGCCCTCCATGATTCGGTCGCCGCGACCTTAACCTCCGTGGTCATGCGTTCTGAGACCCTAGCGCTGACCCAAACGGATCCCTCAGCGGCCGACTCCGCAGAGGCAATTGCTGACGACGCCCGCCGCGCCATGGGCGAGGTGCGCGATCTATTGCGCGTGATGAAGAACGAAAGCGTGACGAAGGGGGTCAAGTCCTTGGAGGAAGACCTCGACACTATGGTCAGCTTCCTGAGCAGTCATGGTTTTCAGTGTGAGCCGCAGATAACAGTGGACAAGAATGGCCAGCTTGCACTGCCGGAAAAGCTCTCCCTCGTGTTCTCCGAACTCGCCGTGAACATCCTCAAGTACGCCCGCCCTGAATCCCGTGTAAGCATCGAGGCAACGAGCACCTCCAAGACCATCGACGTGGTGATCACTTCCGTGATTGCGGCTCAGCAATCACGCCAATACATGACAACGAATCTGGGCTTGGGTGAAATCGCACGCCGCGTTCGCCGAATGCACGGCAGCTTCGGCAGCGGCAAAGAAGGCGAGCACTGGGTCACACGCCTTTCCCTTCCCACCGCCAGCCTCAGAAAAATATAGTAAGCTTTCCCGGTAGTCCGCCGTTTCTTAAATTTAAAAAGGTTTGACATGCGTACTTCCCTCGCCGTTGCCGCCGCAGCTCTCGCGCTGTTTTCCGCACCAATCGCCAGCGCCGCTGAGGCTCCTGCTGAAACCACCGTTGACACCGCTACTGAGAACACTGAGTCCACCGGATTCACCTTCTACAAGTCTTTCGCGGGCGAATTCGCTGACCACTTCCGTTGCTCCAACAGCCCCCAGCTCTGGTGGTGCGGCTAAACTGTTGCCATGAGCATTCGGGTTTTCCTCGTTGATGATGATGAGCTCGTTCGCTCGACGCTCCGCGTCTACTTCCAGACCACCGAGGACATCACGGTGGTCGGTGAGGCAACTAACGGCGCCGATTGCTTAGCCCAGCTTGACGAAGCCAAGCCGGACCTCGTCCTCGCCGATATTCACATGCCGCACATGGACGGCATTACGCTGCTCAAGCACCTTAACTCCGCTCCGAATCCCCCGACGTTTTTGGCCGTCACCGCCTTCGACTCGGATGACACGATGCTGAAGATCCTGCGGGCGGGCGGCGCGGGCTATATCTTGAAGAACCAGCGCCCGCGCTCCATCATCGAGGCTGTCCGCGCCGCCGTGGAGGGCGGCACCGTCGTGGCACCCGCCGCCATGCACCGTTTGGTGGACTACATTGGGGAACCCGCCACCCCACGCGATCCCGTCGCCGCCGCTATTGAAAGCCACGAGCTTCACGACGCCGAAATAGCCGTCCTCAAACTCCTCCTCGCCGGCAACTCCAATTCTGAGATTGCTGCCGCCACCCACTATTCCGAGTCCGCCGTGAAGAAGCATGTCTCACGCCTCATCACCATCTTCGGCGCCAGCACGCGCCTGAACCTGGTGGCCAAGATTCTGGGCGGCGCTGGCTCTTAAGCCCGACTTCACTCTGGCGACAGAACCCTTTTTCGTAATGCGATTCCGGCTATGAAGCATCCTGCAAAAGGCATCTGTCAAAAGGCATCTTTGGGTCTAAAAACACCATCTGCAATGACTAAAAGGCGTTTTCAGCCGTGAAAACGCCTTATGACTGATGCCTTTTGCTAGACGTCTTTTGCCAAACTCCACACAACCTGAGCACTGTTAACACCTTGGGTACAAAGTTATCCACAGGGTGGGGATAACTCTGTGGAGAACGAATTCCACAGCCTTTCTCCACACCCTGTGGATAAGTGTTTTCACGCTTCCCACAGCCCGCACAAAAACTTCGAACACAACCTAATACGCTGCTGATCTGCGGTTATCTTGGCGCACACGTTCGGTAAATTACAAAAATGTAGTTATCCACAGTGTGGATAACTTATGTGGAATTCTTTCGCACAGAGGTTTTGGTGGATAACACGCCCAAGTTATCCCCAAAGCCCAGCTCGCAGCGCCGCTGCAACAGCAGCTATCACCCCGATAAGCCATATCCCCAGCCAACGCAGCCACGCACGTTGGCGAAAGAGGAATGGCGCCAACAGCAGTCCTGTGAGCAAACCGCCCAAGTGACCCCACACGGAGACGTTCTCCGCCACGAAGCTGTAGACAACGTTGGCCACCACGAGGACGATGGGTGCGCGCAGATCCAGACCGCGGCTGCGGTACACACCAATGAGTAGACCCATGAGCGCAAAGAGAGCGCCGGAGGCGCCCACCGTGGGTGTGCCGAAATCCATCCACAGCACTGCGGCGGAAGAGCCAACAATGGAGATGAGATAGGCCGCCGCGTACAGCGCGCTGCCCAGGGCGCGTTCTACTTCCCTACCCACAAAGAACAGCATCACCATGTTGACCAAGAGGTGCCCGGCGTCGAGGTGCATAAACCCAGCCGTAAGCACCATGAAAGGGTGAGCGGCCACATCCGGTCCCCACAACGTCCAATCCTGGGCCAAGGAACTTTTGTAATACGGGGTGACCAAGGTCTTGGCCTGGATGGCCGTGACCAACCATGCCCCAATGCACAGCACCATGAGCACCATGGTGACTGGCGCTGATTTCAGATAGTTCTTCACACGGACTCCTAAAACAACGAGCCCGCCACCACATCACGTGGCAGCGGGCTCAGATGAAAAGCTAAGAACGCTTAGGCGATCTCGATGGACTCGATGACAACGTCCTCAGCCGGACGGTCCATGCGGTCGGTGGAGACCTTCGCAATCTTGGACACGACTTCCTGGGAAGCCGCATCGGTGACCTCACCGAAAATGGTGTGGTGGTTGTTCAGGTGCGGGGTCGGCGCCACGGTGATGAAGAACTGGGAGCCGTTGGTGCCCGGGCCGGCATTCGCCATGGCCAGCAGGAACGGGCGGTCAAACTGCAGCTCCGGGTGGAACTCATCCTGGAACTGGTAGCCGGGGCCGCCACGGCCGGTGCCGGTGGGGTCGCCGCCCTGGATCATGAACTGGTCGATGACGCGGTGGAAAATTGCGCCATCGTAGAACGGGCCGGACTGCTCGCCCTTGGCGTTCTGGGTGGTGTAGTCCTTCTCGCCCTTAGCCAGGCCGATGAAGTTCTCAACGGTTACCGGTGCGTGGTTACCGAACAGGTCGATAACAATGTCACCGTAGTTGGTGTGCATCGTTGCAGTTGCGGTCTTCTGAGTCATGCCAGCCATTGTATGGAAATTTCCACCATTTCGTTGTTCCGCCGCGACGCTGTCAGCGATCTGCGTAGGGTTGCAAGCATGATTCGCGCCGTTCTCTTCGATCTCGATGACACCCTCATGGACCACACCGCCGCGATGCATGCGGCCGTTGAGGAGTGGCTGCCGGGCGGGCACCATGAGCGCTTCGCGGAGATTGAGCGCAAGTGGTTCGCCGCCTACGAGCGCGGCGAGGTCACCCACCAGGGCCAGCGTGTGGAGCGCTGCCGCGAGTTCCTGGGCCGCCCAGAGATGACGGAGCAGGAGGCGCTGGCGGAATATGCCAAGTATTTGGCCGCGTATGAAAAGCATTGGCAGGCGCTTGGCGACGCCCTCCCCGCCCTCCAGCACGTCCTGTCCCGCGGCCTCAAAGTGGGCATTTTGACGAACGGAGCTCGCGAGATGCAAGAGGGCAAGCTAAAGGCGGGCGGGCTCGACCTGCCAGGCGTTGAGCTCTTTCCCACCGTGGAAATGGCTAAGCCAAAACCGCACCGAGAGGCCTACCTCGAGGCTTGTCGGCGCCTAGAGGTAGAGCCTGGCTCCACGCTCATGATTGGTGATTCGGTGGCTAATGACGTCGAGGGTGCACGTGCAGCGGGGCTCAAGGCACTGCACTTCGATAGGGCCGGAAACGGAGACATCGCCGCGCTCAGTGAGCTGACGGCGATGAACGGTTTAAATCTTTGGATTTAAACCTAGAGGCTAGAGCGGACCTCGTCACGGGCGAGGACCAGGTTGCGCAGGGAGGCCTCGGTCTCCTCGTAGCCGCGGGTCTTCAGGCCGCAGTCCGGGTTGACCCAGAGGCGCTCGACCGGAACGTTCTTGAGTGCCGCGCGGATGAGCTCGGCCATCTCCGCCACGGACGGGATGCGCGGGGAGTGGATGTCGTAGATGCCCGGGCCGATCTCGGAGTGGAACTTCTCATCGATGTCCTCGAGCAGCTCCATGCGGGAGCGGGCGGCCTCGATGGAGGTGACGTCGGCGTCGAGGCCGGCGACGGCGTCGATGATCTGGCCAAACTCCGAGTAGCAGAGGTGCGTGTGGATCTGGGTTTCAGGCTTCGCCTGCAACGAAACCACTCGGAAGGAGCGCACCGCCCAGTCGAGGTAAGCCTTGCGGTCCTTCTCGCGCAGCGGCAACAACTCACGCAGGGCGGGCTCATCGATCTGGATGATGTCGATGCCGGCCTCTTCGAGGTCGCGGACTTCGTCGGCCAGCGCCACGCCAAGCTGGTCGGCGGAGACGGACTGGTGGACGTCATCGCGCACGAAGGACCAGGCCAGGATGGTCACCGGGCCGGTGAGCATGCCCTTGACGTGCTTCTCGGACAGGGACTGCGCGAACTTCGCCCACTCGGTGGTCATGGCCTTCGGGCGGGAGATATCACCAACCACGATTGGCGGACGGGTGCAGCGGGAGCCGTAGGACTGAACCCAACCGTTCTCGGTGACGACGAAGCCGTCGAGAAGCTCGGCAAAGTACTGCACCATGTCGTTGCGCTCCGGCTCGCCGTGGACCAGAACGTCGAGGCCTAAGCGCTCCTGGAGCTCGATGACGGACTTCACCTCGTTGCGCAGGGCCTCGGTGTAGTCGGCGTCGGAGAGCTCGCCCTTGCGGTGCGCGGCGCGGGCGGCGCGGATCTCAGAGGTCTGCGGGAAGGAGCCGATGGTGGTGGTCGGCAGCTGCGGCAGGCCGAGGGCCTCCTGTGCCTTGTTGCGCTCAGCGAACTCCGGCTGGCGCTGGACCTGGCCCTCCGGCAGCTGCGCGGTGCGCTCCTGCACGGCCTGATTGTGGATACGTGAGGACTCGGCGCGGGTGCGCACGGCGCGGTCGGCCTGCGCGTATGCCTCCGGGGCGTCGAGCGGGCCGGCGGCGAGTGCCACTACCTCGCGGACCTTCTCGTCGGCGAAGGCGAACCAGGTGGCAACGTCGACCGGCAGGGAGGTCTCCGCCTCGACGGTGTGCGGGACGTGCTGCAGGGAGACGGAGGTGGTTACGGTGACGCCTTCGCCCAGGGTCTCGAGCTTTTCGCGCAGGTCGCGCAGGTTGGCGGCCCAGACGTTGCGGCCGTCGACAAGGCCGGCGGCGAGGTGGGTGGCTTCGGCAAGCTTAGCGACGCGCTCGAGGTAGAAGTTGTCCAGCGCCAAGGTGCCCACTGAGAGATCCACCTGGACCGCTTCCGGCTTGAGCTCAGCGATGACGTCAAGGCCAGCATTGAGGGAACCATAGGGCGTGGTCAGGTAGACCTGCGGGCGCTTCTCCGCGCTAAGGATGCGGCCATAAGCGCTCTTGAGCGCGGCGGCGAGGGTGGCGTCGTCAGCCGCGGCGAGGTCAGCGACCAGGGCCGGCTCAACGAGCTGGAGCCACTCCACGTTGGCGTCGGCAAGCTGCTCCAGCACGGTGAGGTAGGAGTCCACGAGCTCATCGAGGCGGTCGAGCGGCTGTTTGGTAGCGCCCTCGGCCTGCTTGGACAGGGCCAGCAGGGTCACGGGGCCAACGAGGACCGGGCGCACGGTGTGGCCGGCGGCGCGAGCCTCCTCGACGATCTTCAACACGCGCTGGGGGCGGGCACTAAAGGTCTGGTCATCGCTGATTTCAGGAACAATGTAGTGGTAGTTGGTGTCGAACCACTTGGTCATCTCCAGCGGCGCGGTGTCCTTGTTACCGCGGGCCAGGGTGAACTCATCATCGAGGCTCTCGCCCTGAGCAGCGCCCACGGTCAGCGCTGTCTCGAGGACATGGTCGTAGTAGGCAACGTCCGCGGGGATGGCGTAATCCTCAGTGAGCCCCAGCTCCTTGAGGCGGGCGTAGGTATCGAGGCGCAGGGAGTGCGCGGCGGATTCAAAGGTCTCGGCGTCGATCTTGCCGGACCAGTAGGACTCCAGCGCGCGCTTGAGTTCGCGGTGGGCGCCGACGCGCGGGTAGCCCTCAATAGTGGCCTTGGGGAATGGTGCGGTCATGGGGTGACTCCAATTCGATTAAGCAGGTCAGTCGTAATGTCTGGATTGTTGTGCGTGTAGATGTGCAGCCCGTCGGCGCCGGCGTTCATCACCGATTTCGCCAGGGAGGCCGTAATCTGCATGCCGATTTCTTTCTCTTCCTCGGGGGAGGTCGCTGCCGCGAGCTGGTCGAGGACCTTGGTCGGCCCGTCCAGCCCGGACAGCTGGCACATTCGCTCCACCCGAGCGCGGCTCGTCATCGGCATGATCCCGGGGATCAGCGGAATGCGCACGCCCGCCAGCCGGGCGCGCTGGGCGAAGCGGACGTAATCCTCCGCGTCGAAGAAGAGCTGGGTGATGGCGAAGTCGGCGCCGAGGCGTTGCTTGGCCAGGAGAACGTCGATGTCCTCGTCCGGCGTGGCGGACTCGGCGTGGCCGTTGGGGTAGCAAGCCACGCCCACGGCCAAGCGTCCAGCGGCCAAGCGCGCCACGCGGGCGGATTCCCAGCGGCGAATGAGCCGGACCAGGGAATCGGCATGCGGCAGGTGGCCTTCGGGCATACCGCCCTCCGGCAGGTCGCCGCGGAGCGCGAGGAGACCGCGCACGCCGGCGTCGACAAGCGTGTCGATCCAGTCAACGAGCTCTTCCTCTGTGCCGGCGGTGCAGGCCAGGTGAGCCAGGGGGCGCATCGCGGTATCGCGCGAAATTTTCTCAATGAAGGCCGCGGTTCCCTCCAGCCACCCGGAGCGCTGCGAGCTGGTGACGGCGATGTAATCGGGGTTATATGCGGCAAGCGTGTCGAGCAAGCGGTCAATTTTTGCAGCGTCCGCATCGTGGCGCGGCGGGATCACCTCGAAGGAGAGCGCGGTGCGCTGGGGGCGCTTAGGCGTATCTTCGCTGATTTGGTCTAGTGGTGCGGATGCGGAGAGTCGCGGGGACATGCTCACCTCCTCTGCAGGTCATCGTGGTCGGTCATCTGTGCTGTTGGTGGAAAACGTACCAAGCTGTCCATTTCGAGCGAAAGCATTTAGACAATGGTCATACCTTTCCAACCCAGCCAGCTGCACCGTTGCCCAAACCTGTGCTGAATAAAAAGGCCACTGTTCCGTACAAAGCTGTCTATCTACGTCATACCGCTCGCTACCTGTGGCCCCTGGTGGCAGGACGTAGCTGCCGCCACTACGCTGAAAGGGAGTATCCAGCGCTAACGCGGACACACATGTGCAGTGTCCCGTCCGGCGCAGACAACCACTCCATAAACAGTTACCCACCGAGCAATCGCCTCAAGCATTGACGTAAAGGAGCATCTCTCCCGATGAACCCCACCGCACTGTCCACAGCAATTAGCGCCACCTCCGCCCTGGTGGAGCGCCTCAAGGAACGCCGCGATGAAAAGGCCCGCGAGGCCTACTCCGTCCTGGAGACCGCCGCCGCCCGCATGGAAGAGCGCGATGGCGAGTGGTTCCCGGAGGCACGCCGCGAAGCCGGTGCCGTGACCAAGGCCGCGCATGCTCGCCTCGAGCGCACCCTCGAACAGCTCAAGGAGCGCAGCGAGGAAGCAACCGAGAAGCTCTCCGCTGCCGCCGCAGACGCCCAGGACAAGGCCACCAAGAAGTGGGAGAAGACCCAGAAGCAGGCTGAAAAGAAGGCCACCAAGGCCCGCAAGCAGGCCAAGAAGAAGGCTTCCAAGGCTGAGAAGAAGGCACAGAAGCACAGCGCCCAGCTGCAGAAGAAGGCCCGCGCCATCAGCGGCAAGGACAAGAAGAAGGGCTCGAAGATCTGGCTGATCTCCGCGCTGGTTGCCGCCATTGCTGCCATCGGCGGTGGCATCTACTACTTCTTCACCCAGAAGAAGGAGAAGGAATCCGCCGTCCCGCCGCGCGTTGAGGACTTCTCCTCCCCGTCCGCACCGCAGGGTTCCACCTTGGTCTACACCTCCACCACCGAGGATGACGCCAAGAAGGAGTCCGACCTGGCTGAGGAGGGCGTCGTCGAGCGCGATGAAGAGCTGCTGGGCTCGCTGGATGAACAGCTGGCCAAGCACCGCGAGGAAGAAACCGCCATCCAGGACGCCGTCGAGACCGAGATTAAGGTCAGCAACGCCGACAAGAAGGATGCCGATACCTCCCGCATCACCGATGATCACGAGTCCGAGGGCAAGCACCGCCTCCAGACCGAGGACGAGAACTAACCCCCCAACCTTGGGGGTGCGCATTTCGTTGCCTTGATCTCACTGCGTTGCCCCCGCGCGCCCGACCTGCTTGAATTGAAGGCTAATCGGCATCGATCCTCAAAGATCGGTGCCCGCGCGCTGTTTTGCGCGGGAAGCCCTATCAACAGCAGGCAAGGAGATCAGGCATGAGCTTTGAGTCGCTCGTAGTCAAGCTCAAGAGCGGGGAGACCTTTTATTTCCCCGCAGGTGCCGTGAGCGGCGATCCGTCCACCCGCGTGGATAACCTGCGCTTTGCCATTGAAAACGGCACGCAGTTTAGCTCCGTCGATGATTATGGAGTCGACCGCGAGTTCAACGGCTATGACGTGGAAAATTACCACTTGGCTTAATTCCCCACAGTGAGTCACCGATCGTAATCTGAATCACTCATCCATCCTTTTTGCGGCTTAAGGGACATTTCGTGTGGATTTGCGGCGTGTCGCGCTAAGGGACATTTCGTGTGGATTTAGGAGCGTCCGGCCCAGCCTTTTCTTATGCCTAAGCTGGGGTTCCATTCGTTGTCGATGTGGGTGTCGAATGTGGCAGGTCGCCCGTCTGGGTGGCCTCGTCGTTTAAGTTCTTCTCTTGCCCAGGCCGCGCGTGCTGCTTTTTCTCCTTGGCGTCCGAAGTCTTGTTGCTTGGCTAACTCCAGTGGCGCTACCGGGTCTTCGGTGTGGGTGTAGAGCCACCAGTCCATGGTGATGCGCTGATGCTCATCGAACATGCCACGATGATTGCCTGCTAAGTCTTTGAGCTGTTTGTTGATGCCACCTTCCAGCAGGTTCGTGGTGGCTTTTAAAGCCTGTGTGACACCTTCAGGCGGGTCAAGGAAGGTAAATAATTGTCCTGCGTGGATGAGCTTTTCCAAACGCTTTAGAGCCCTGCGGGCGTTGCGGTGGGTGTACCACCATTTCTGGTTGGGGCTGACCCATTTCGGTACTTGGCCTGCAGGTGTAGCACTGCGGTAGGTTCGCTCTTTAAGCCAATCAGCAAAGGTAATACGGGTGTGGTGGACTGCAGCTGTAAACCGCGCAGCATCGTCGGGATTGCGTACTTGGACAAGCATGTAGCCCAGTTTCCGGATTGCTTTATGCGCTGGGTGAATCGGGTTGCGGCTGATATCAGCAAAAGTGTTGCGTTGGACGTGAACTAGGCAGCGCTGGATGGCAACGTCGGGCCATTTAATGCGCAGTGCCTTGAGCGCTCCACCTGCCCCGTCGGTGGTGACGATGAGTGGTTGCGCGATTTTGTCGAGCAGTTTCAGGTACTCGTATGAGCTTTCACGCAGGCACCAGTGCCAGGCGATGACGTGTGTTTCGGTGCAGGCTACCAGCAGGCATTTCTTGTGGAAATAGGTGCCGTCGATAAAGACCTGGTCGTAAACACGATAGGGGTCAGTAGACGTGGGCACGGTGATAAACCACAGCAGCTTGAACCACCGGGTCAAAGTCCGCCTTGTTACCCCAAGGCGTTTGGCTAAATGGTCTGCGGATTCGCCGGAAAGAATCCAGTCAATAAAGATTTTGAAGTGCCGAATCTCGCTGGTGTGTGCGCGGGCATTAATCGATGAAACGTTGCATTTAGGACACAACCAGCGCTGGGTTCCTGCCGCGGTTTTGCCGTTCTTAACCAGTCCGTGGCCGCACATGTCACACGACGGCCGATTCCTATTAGCCATAGGAATTGGCCTTACCGCACCAGCAGCAGTCCTCCTATCACAGACCTAGGACTATCCAGTGTTGATTTCACAGATCGGGCCGTTGGAACCGATTCAAAATCAAGATCACCGTATTATCCCAGGCTGCCCTGGGAATCCGTATCGGTTTATCCACACGAAATGTCCCTTAAGCCCTTTTTGCGCTATAGGATGAGTCTTTATGACTCACTATCCACGCATGCGGACGTGGTCGTGGTATCTCCCCGATAAGCCACCTTCCGGCGAGGTTTCCCTCACCGAGACCACCAACTTCTCCCGCCCAGCTAAAGCAACGTGGCATCTGCTCGGCGCCCAGCGCACCGGCGTTATCGGCATCTTCGTTGCCACCCTCATCAACGCGCCGCTGGGCGCGTTGGTCTCCGTCATCATCGGCCAGACCACGCAGTATGCCTTCTCCGAGCCCTCCTGGCGCACCGTAGCGCTGCCGCTTGCGGCCACGGCGATCCTCCTCTTCATCGCCTATATCTGCGAGGCCACGGCGGATGCTTTCACAGACTTATCCCAAGCCCGCACCACCCATACGCTGCGCCTTAACCTGCTGGATAAGTTGCTGAGCGCTTCCACTGCAGGCATTAGCCCCGGCCGGCTGCTCAACACGATGGATGAGGATTCGCACTACATCGGCCAACTCAAGCAGATCCTCAACTTCCCACTGGTCATGGTGGGCTACCTCTTGGGCGCGGTGGTCAGCCTGGCCCCGATTTCCTGGCAGGTCTCAGCTGTGCTGCTGGTTGGCGCACTCGCCACCGCGCTGGCCTCCTGGGCCACCACGAAGCCGCTGACGAGGATCGCCGCGCGCCGCCGCCAGTTGGAGAACACCGCGCTTTCACTCGCCACGGACTTCGCTCAAGGCTCCCGGGTCATCAAAGGCCTCGGCGCCAAGGACATCGCGCGCCAACGTTTTTCCGACGCCGCCCAGAACTCCTTGGGTGCCATGCTCCGCGAGGCCAAGCTGTCCTCCCTCATGGCCTGGCTGCGCCAGATGGTTCCCGCGTCCTTTGCCGTGGGCATTCTTGCCTGGACCTCCTGGGAAACCTTCGAGGGCCGCATCGCCCCCGGCGGGATGATGGCGATCACCATGCTCGTCCCGCCCGCGCTCACCGCGCTGGGTGTGTCTCTCGGCCTGCTCACGGAGAACTGGGCGCGGGCGCGTGCTTCCGTGGAGCGCGTCGGCGAGCTACTCGGTCAGCTTTCTTCCAACACCACCGAAACCGCCGGCACGCCGATTGACCTCTCCCCCGGCTTGCACGTGTGGATGCCTATCAGCACAAAGGGGCGCAGCACCGTGGACTCTTGGGTGCGCTACCTCCATGAGCACGGTGCCTTGTGCCCGCCCCACCGCATCTCCGTGTTGGAGGGCACCCTGCAGGACAACGTCGATCCGCTGCGAAGTGCTAGCGCTACGCAGCTTCACGACGCCCTCCACGCCTCCGCCTGCGAGGATATTGTTATCCGCCTCGGTGGGCTTGGTCCCAACGGCGAGCTGCCCACCGCGCCCATCGGTGAGGCGGGCCTCAACCTCTCCGGCGGCCAGCGCCAGCGCGTCGCGCTTGCCCGCGCGCTCTCTGTGGACCCGGAAGTTCTCGTGCTGGACAACCCCACGACGGGGCTGGATTCGTTGACCCTGGCGGACGTCGCCAAGCGCGTGCGTGAACTGCGCGCCGGCAAGACCACCGTGATCATTACATCCGCCTCCACGTGGGCCGCCAACGCCGATGAAGTGGTGGAGCTATGAGCCAGCAGGATCGCGCGGATGCCCTTGCACCTGCCTCCCCAGGGGAGTGTCTCCGTTTTCTGAAGACCCTGCCCAGTGCACCCAGCCGGCTTGGCATCGCCCTTTTCTTCGGCCTGTTTACCATTACGGTCATCATGATGAACCTGGTCTCCCAGGTGCTTGGCCGCGTCGTGGACATCATCCAGGGCGTGGAGATCCCCATCCTTGGCACGGGGCGCGCAGCCATGGTGGGCGCGCTCATCGTTATCGCGGTGGGCTTCCTCGTGGAGGTCACCGGCCGCACTGTGGGCCGCTTGTTGGTTACCTCCACCACCCGCCGGCTCTCGGTGGATCTGCGCACCTCAGCGCTGGATTCCACCCTCGGCGCCCCCGTGCCCGCCGTGATGGAATTGGGCACCGGTAACATCATCACGCGCCTATCCAAGGACATCGACACCGTGGTCATGACCATCTCCATGATGGGTGACCGCCTCGTGCTCACGCTCTTCATGCTGCCGCTGACCGCGCTCATGATGATCTTCATCCACCCCGCTTATGCGCTGCTCTTCATCGCGGTGAGTTGTCTGCTCTACCCCTTCATCCGCGGCACCATGCGGGATATCCCCGCCGTGGCCAACGAGGTGTCCTCGGTGGAGGCCTACCGCAACAACGTGCTGCTGGACACGATTCGCGCCCTGGAGACCCTCCGTCAGTTCTCCCTGAAGGATTGGGCGCATGCACGCATGGAGCGCTATTCCTGGGACACGGTACAGGCCTGGGGCGACAAGGTGCCGCTCATTAACCGCATCCTGGGCCAAGGCGCCCTGGCCTTTGCGGTGTTGCTCTTGGGATCGGTCCTCATGTCCGTGCCGATGGTGATGTGGGAATGGTTGACACCTGGCGAGGCCACCGCCGCTGTGCTGCTGGTCATGCGGTTGGAGATCCACGTGTTCAACATCCTCTTCTTCGCCGGCGAGATCCAGCATTCCGTGACGTCCCTCGGCCGCGCGGTGGCCCTGGCCACCCTGGAGAGCAGCGCTGGTACGAAGGAGCTCAAGGACACTCCCCGGCTAAACGACGCCCCCACCATCACCATCGAGCACCTTTCCTACGCCTACCCCGGCGGGGCACGCGTGCTTGACGACGTCTCCCTGACCCTCACCGCCGGCACCACCACCGCCCTGGTGGGTACCTCCGGCGCAGGTAAGTCCACGCTCGCTGCTCTCGTGGCGGGCCTGCAGTACCCTACGGCGGGGAGCATCAGCCTCGACGGGATTGATACAGCCACCGTGCCGAACACGTGGATTACAGAGCACGTTGCGCTCATTACCCAAGAAGTGCACCTTTTTTCTGGCACGTTGCGCGAGGACCTGCTCCTGGCCAAACCTGACGCCAGCGATGAGGATCTATGGCAGGCGCTTAACACCGTGGGCTTGGATAAACATTCGCGGTGGCTGCCCCAGGGCCTCGATACGCTCATTGGTGCGGGCAACGAAGAGATCGGTGCGGAGGCCGAGCAACAGCTTTCCCTGGCCCGCATGATCCTGCGCCAGCCGCCGGTGCTCATTATGGATGAGGCCACCTCCGAAGCGGGCTCCGAGCACGCCAAGGTACTCGAAAGCGCCGCCAAGGCAGTCACCAAGGGGCGCACCGCGCTCGTCGTTGCCCACCGCCTGGACCAGGCCCGCGAGGCCGACCGCATCATCGTGATGGAACAGGGTCAGATCGTTGAGGATGGCACCCACGCCGAGCTGATGGATCTGGGCGGGCGCTATGCCTCGGCCTATTCCCAATGGGAGCACGGCTCATAGGTGGTGCACGCCGCGTCCTACCATGGAAGCTATGCATCTTCTTTCCCTTACTGAAGCTGACCGCACCTACCTCGCCCGCATCAATTTCCTCGCCGATACCTTCGGCGATGAGCACAAGGAGCTTCCTGCGGGTTTCGAGGAAGGCTTTGACTACTACCTCGGCGGTTGGGAGCCTTCCCGCGGAGGTTTCATCGCCTGGGAGGGCCACGTCCCTGCCGGTGGCGTGTGGCTAAATTGGGGCACAGCTGAGCGCCATGGTTTCGGCCACGTTATTGAAGGCATCCCAGAGCTTGCTCTAGCTGTGGAACCTCGCTTCCGCAGCCAAGGAGTAGGCACCATGCTTATCGACGCCGCCACCGAACTCGCCCGCGAGATGGGCGCCCCAGGCATCTCGCTGTCGGTGGCTAAAGACAACGACCGCGCCCACCGCCTTTACCTGCACCTTGGCTTTGAGCCGGTGAGCGAGAGAGACGGGCACATCGTCCTGGTCAAGCGCTTCAAGGATGCCGACTAAGTTAAGCGAAAAGCACGGAAAAGTTAAAAGGCGCTCACTGTGTGAGCGCCCTGTGGAGCATAGGGGAATCGAACCCCTGACCTTTGCATTGCGAACGCAACGCTCTACCAACTGAGCTAATGCCCCAATACCTGTAGAGCGTACTCCTCTCGGTGAAAGCAACGAAATCACCCCCAGGACGGGCCTAATAAAACCTCAGGAGTTAACTTTTTTCACTCTAGTTGCGTGTCACTAGGGATAATGCACCTTCACCGGGCAGACAATGAGGGGTCTGAAAAAGTCTGTGGAAGGTTGTCATGCGCCGAAAAAGTGTTCTTGTCCGCTCCCTCATCGCCCTTGCAGCAGCCACGGCCCTGCCCAGCACGGCTACCGCTGCGGAGCTTCCTCATCCGGTGATTCAGCAGCCGACGTTGCCACAACTCCCCGACGTCCAGAAGGACCTTAAACAGCTGGAACAGGACGCCTACGACGCTCTTCCCAAGGAGCTGCAGAACAATCCCGTGTTTGCCGGCTCCTCGCGGCCCGCTCAGAAGCCCGCGCCGACCGGCAAACGGCAGTCGCAGTCGGTTGCTGATTCCACCTGCTCCAACTGCGTGGCTATCACCTATGACGATGGCCCCGGCGAGTTGACCGCTCAGCTCCTCGACACCCTGAAGGCCAAGGACGCCCACGCCAGCTTCATGGTCTTAGCTCCCAGTGCCACCGCGCACCCGGAGCTGCTGCGCCGCATGAAGGCTGAGGGCCACACCGTGGGAAACCACACCGCATCCCACCGCGAGCTCAACAAGCTCTCCCCCAGCGACGTGGACGGCGAGATCAAGGCCGGGGCCGCCGCAATCAAGGCAGCAACGGGTGAGAACCCTCGGTGGATGCGTCCCCCGTACGGTGCCACCAACGGCACTGTGGAGGCCGCTGCGAAGGCTAATGGCCAGGCGCAAGCCCTGTGGTCCGTCGACACCGTGGATTGGAAGGACCGCAATTCTGAGCACGTCTGCGAGGCCGCAGTCAACGGCGCGCAGCCCGGCTCCATCGTCCTCATGCACGACATTCACGCCACAACCGTAGGCGCCGCAGACTGCGTCATCGACGGACTGCGCGCGAAGGGCCTGGAGCCAGTCAGCCTCGACCGCCTCATCCCCAATCCGCAGGCGGGAAAGCAATACCTCACCCGCTAGCGCACAGCAGCCTGTTCTGGGACCAAACTAAAGGCACCTTATGCAGATTTCCGTATCCATCTACCTGGTGTTTTCGGGTCGGAGGTCTCCATATGGTGCCTTTAGTTTGGTCCTTTAACCCGCCCCTGTGGGCTTAAGGGACATTTCGTGTGGATAAATCGATACGGATTCCCGGGGCAGCCTGGGATAATGCAGTGATCTTGATTCTAAATTGGTTCCAACAGCCTGATCGGTGAAATCAACACCGGATAGTCCTAGGTCTGTGGTAGGTAAGCCGCGGCTGGAGCGGTTAGGTCAATTCCTATGGTGACGTCCGCACCGAAGCCCCTGTACATCCACTGGACCTAGCCAGGCATCAAGAGTTTGGACGCAATGGGGAGAAGCGGCATACGCGGCCTAGACGAAAGAAGAGCTCACACGACGCGGCCACCCAGACGGGCGACCTGCCACATTCGACACCCATATCGACAACGAGTGGAACCCCAGCTTAGGCATAAGAAAAGGCTGGGCCGGACGCTCCTAAATCCACACGAAATGTCCCTTAGTGCGACACGCCGCAAATCCACACGAAATGGATATAATTAGACCCATGTTGATTTCAGGTACCGCTTTCTTGCGGTTGCGCACCAACCGCTAAGGCGGTTTCCTACCCCGTAGGTTAAAAACCGCTCCGGTCCTTTAGCCGGGCGGCTATTTGTCATGCCCGGCTCCCTTTCAAATCCAAGGAGCACACCTGATGTCTGCATACGGACACGGCCGTCACGAGCATGGCCAAAATTTTCTCACCAACCACAAGATCATCAACTCCATCATCGACCTTGTGAAACAAACCTCCGGCCCCATCATTGAGATCGGACCAGGAAGCGGTGCCCTCACTCACCCGATGGCCCACTTGGGGAGGGCGATAACGGCAGTTGAAGTGGACGCAAAACTAGCTGCCAAAATCACACAAGAAACCTCCTCGGCGGCGGTCGAAGTGGTCCATGATGATTTCCTTAACTTCCGGTTACCCGCCACTCCCTGCGTCATTGTGGGAAACATTCCCTTTCACCTCACCACTGCCATTCTTCGAAAGTTGCTGCATGCGCCAGCATGGACTGACGCTGTACTCCTCATGCAGTGGGAAGTCGCTCGCCGCCGGGCCGGGGTAGGCGCAAGCACGATGATGACGGCTCAGTGGTCCCCATGGTTCACATTTCACCTGGGTTCTCGGGTACCAAGGACTGCTTTCCGGCCACAGCCAAACGTTGACGGGGGGATCTTAGTGATCCGCCGGGTGGGTGACCCGAAGATTCCGATAGAGCAGCGCAAAGCCTTTCAGGCGATGGTGCACACCGTTTTCACTGCCCGGGGACGCGGGATAGGGGAAATTCTCCGAAGGGCAGGGTTGTTTTCATCACGTTCAGAAACACAATCATGGTTGCGCTCGCGAGGAATCGACCCCGCGACCCTACCTCCCAGATTGCACACCAACGACTGGATCGATCTCTTCCAGGTGACTGGTTCCTCTCTACCTCACCATCGACCCATTTCACCATCGGGAAGTAGTCAACGACCTCCTCAACGGAAAAACCGAAGCCGGCGGCGTTAATCCCCACCAAAACCGAAATCCACCAGTAGTACTAAAAGGGCTCTTCCGGTTTTAGAGTGCATTGATTAGTTCGCCGGGGGTTCGGGCGTGGCACAAGATATTGGGGTCCTTGGCTTTGTAGGAAAAAGGTATCTAATCCATCCGTACAAAACTAAGGACCTACTGTGCAGCCTAACGGAAATGTCATCGTCGATACCATCTGCCGCACCGCAAAACTAGGAACTACTATCACCGGTGCCACAGAAAACGGTGACGTCACTGTTATTGAAGCCGAACCCGTCGAGCCGATCAATGAATGCCCTACCTGCGGGCAGCCTGGAGTATTCCGCGACCACGTCATCCGCAGCCTGGTCGATCTGCCCATCGTCGGCCACCCAACAACTTCATGTGCGCCTTCCACGCTACCGGTGCACCAACAAGCGTTGCTTGCAGAAGATCTTCCGTGCTGGCCTTGCCTGCGCGCCCGACAATTCAAAGACCACGGACCAGGTGACCCACTGGATCCTGCAACGACTCTGCCTAAATCGGATGAGCGTTGCCGCTGCACCCAAGTCATTAGGCCTGGGGTGGGATATGAAGTGTCCCAGGTTTTGTTCCGTTTGATGAAACCCGTTTTTGAAACAACGTACGGAGCACAACGCACGCCGATGCCAAAGCTTCCGCAACATCGACTACCTCATCAAACCCACGACAGTGGGATTCACACCCTCAATCCCCACGCGTGCAATCTGTCCCTTAAGCCCCCCTGTGTGACCAGTTTGGCCGAACGCGAAAAGCGCCCAGCGTTTCCGCCGGGCGCCTTCCACTTATGCTGTGGAGCATAGGAGAATCGAACTCCTGACCTTCTGCTTGCAAAGCAGATGCTCTACCAATTGAGCTAATGCCCCATTGTTCCGTGGTGGGCCTAGCTGGAATCGAACCAGCGACCTCATCGTTATCAGCGATGCGCTCTAACCGACTGAGCTATAGGCCCTTGACCGGAACGAGTAGTTACTCTACATAGGACCGGCGATCTATTACAAATCGCCTGGTCATATGTAGTTTTTCTCGGTGATATTCGCTAGTTATGCGGTTCGTCTTGGAGGCGAATCTTGAATCCACCGAAGACGTCCACGATGGCGTTGTAGATCACCGCCAGAAGCGGCGCCAGGATGGTCATCAGCACAGCGATGATGGCACCAAACAGTGCGGCCGCGGAGACGACCAACCCGAAGGAGACCTCAAAGCCGCCGCCAACACCGCCGACGAGGCTATTGAAGGAATCCCAGATGCCCGCCTGGTCAAGGCCGAGATACAACAGGCACACGGCGATGATCCAGGCGACGAGGCCGACGAGGGACATGGCCAAGCCAACGCGGAACGCCGACATGGGCGAAATCCGGGCTAGGTGAAGCTCTCGTCCAATCATGGGTTACTCCTCGTCCTTATCGGCATCCTTGCTTTCAGCTTCGTCCTGCTTGGAGTCTTCCCCAAGCTTGAGGTGCTCAGGCTTGACGTCCTCCACGGACTTCTCACCCTTGGCCACTGCCTGGGCATTCTCCTCGCCGTCGTCCTCCACGTTGCGGTCGATGGCCAGCAGTTCGACGTCGTCAGCCAGGTTAACCAAACGCACGCCCATGGTGGCGCGGGAGCTCGGGCGAATCTGGTTGACCTCAGTGCGCACCACGCCGCCGGCGGAGGTGATGGCGAAGATCTCGTCGTCCTCGTCCACAGCGATAGCCGCAATGAGCTTGCCGCGCTTCGGGGTGTACTTGAAGGTCATCACGCCGAGGCCGCCGCGGCCCTGCGGGGTGTACTCTTCGATGGCCGTGCGCTTGCCGTAGCCGCCGGAGGTGGCAACCAGGAGGAACTGACCGTCGTTGACCACAGACATGGACAACAGCTGGTCGTCGCCTCGGAAGCGCATGCCCTTCACGCCGGCGGTAGCGCGGCCCATTGGGCGGAGCTGGTCGTCGTCGGCAGTAAAGCGGATGGCCTGGCCCTGCTCAGAGGTGAGCAGGATGTCATCGCCCTCGTTGACCAGCTGGGCACCGATCAGCGCATCGCCCTCGTTGAGGTTGATGGCGATGAGCCCAGCGGAGCGTGCGGATTCGTAGTCGGTGAGGCGGGACTTCTTCACGCGGCCCTGCTGGGTAGCAAGGACGAGGTAAGGAGCGTCCTCATAGGACTGAATCTGGATGACCTGGGCGATCTTCTCCTCCGGCTGGAACTCCAGCAGGTTGGCCACGTGCTGGCCGCGGGCGGTGCGGCCTGCCTCCGGAAGCTCGTAGGCCTTGAGGCGGTAGACGCGGCCGAAGTTGGTGAAGAACAGGATCCAGTCGTGCGTGGAGCAGACGAAGAAGTTCTTGACAATATCGTCCTGCTTGAGCTCCGCGCCGCGCACGCCCTTACCACCGCGCTTCTGTGCCTTGTAGGCATCCACCTTGGTGCGCTTGGCGTAACCGGTAGCGGTGATGGTGACAACGACATTCTCGCGGGCAATGAGGTCTTCATCGGACACGTCACCGGAAGCGGCGACGATCTGGGTACGGCGCTCATCGCCGTACTTTTCGACGATCTCCTCCAGCTCATCGTGGACGATCTGACGCTGGCGCTCCTCGCGGGCCAGGATGTCCTTGAGGTCCGCGATGATCTCCTCGATCTCCGCCAACTCATCAATGATCTTTTGACGTTCCAGGGCAGCCAGGCGGCGCAAACGCATGGCCAGGATGGCATCGGCCTGGATCTCGTCGACGCCGAGAAGCTGCATCAGGCCGTCACGTGCCTCCTCCACCGTCGGGGAACGGCGGATCAGCGCAATGACCTCATCGAGCATGTCGAGCGCCTTAACCAAGCCGCGCAGGATGTGGGCGCGCTTCTCCGCCTCATCCAGGCGGAACTGGGTACGGCGGACGATGACCTCGATCTGGTGAGCAACGTAGTAGCCCAGCATCTGATCGAGGCGCAGGGTGCGCGGCACGCCATCGACGATGGAGAGCATGTTCGCGCCGAAGGAGGTCTGCAGCTGAGAGTGCTTGTACAGGTTATTGAGCACCACGCGAGCCACGGCGTCACGCTTGAGGGTGACCACGATGCGCATACCCACGCGGTCAGAGGACTCGTCCTCGATCTTGGCGATTCCGGCGATCTTGCCGTTGACCACGGACTCCGCGATGTTGGAGATCATGTTATCCGGGTTGACCTGGTAGGGCAGCTCAGTGATCACGATGGTCTGACGGTTGCCCACCTCCTCAATGGAGGTCACACCACGCATACGGATGGAGCCGCGGCCGATGGTGTAGGCATCCTTGATGCCTTGGTCGCCCACAATGAGGCCCGCAGTCGGGAAATCTGGACCCTTGACGCGCTCCATGCACGCAGCCAAGGCTTCTTCCTCAGAAGCATTCGGGTTATCCAGCAGCCAATAAATAGCCTCCGCCAACTCGTTGAGGTTGTGCGGCGGGATATTGGTGGCCATACCGACGGCGATACCGCCGGAGCCGTTCATCAGCAGGTTCGGAACGCGGGAGGGCAGGATAGTCGGCTCCTGCGTCTTGCCATCGTAGTTCGGCGCAAAGTCGACGGTGTTTTCGCGGATATCACGCACCATCTCCATGGCCAGCGGCGTCATACGGCACTCGGTATAACGCATAGCTGCCGGGCCGTCATTACCGCGGGAGCCGAAGTTACCCTGGCCGTCGACCAGCGGGTAGCGCATGTTCCACGGCTGGGCTAGGCGCACGAGGGTGTCGTAGATAGCGAAGTCACCGTGCGGGTGGAACTGGCCCATCGTGTCCGAGACCGGGCGGGCGGACTTTACGTAGCCGCGATCCGGTCGGTAGCCGGAGTCATACATGGCGTAGAGGATGCGGCGGTGGACAGGCTTAAGACCGTCACGCACCTCTGGCAGGGCGCGGCCGACAATGACGGACATGGCGTAGTCGATGTAGCTCGACTCCATCTCCTCATTGATGTCAATTGGTTGGATGCGATCGAAAAGATCACCGTTATTGTCGCTCATAACGCCCTATCCTACCTTCTAGGGCCGTCTAAGGCCGTTTGTGGCACAGCTGTAGTATCACGGTGATACCATGTCCTCTATGGCTATGACGCTGCGCCTGACCCCGGACCAAGACCATGCGCTGACCTTGTTGGCTTCCGCGCAAGGAACCTCCAAGCACGAGGCGGTGGTCCGCGCCGTTGTTGCGGCGGCTGCGCGAACCCTCACCGATGCCGCCGTACAGGACACCGCGCGCCGGCTGCTGCCTGGGCGTTCAGAATTAGAAGCGGAGATCCGCCAGGCCCGAGGCGCACGCCAGTGAACGTGGAACAACTGCTCCTCATCGCCCGTGAGTTTTGTCGAGCCCATCGGGTACGGATTAGTAATTTCGCCGCACTAGCCGCCGCGGCCGCCGCGAGCACGGCCACCATTGAGGGAATTGCCGTTCATGGCAACCGCGATGCGGCGGCGGAATCACTGGAGACAGTCTTGCGTTCTGTCCCCGCGCTCAGCGGAAAGAATGAAGAATTCGCGCGATTTTGCGCCGAGGTCTATCTTTCTGTTGCAGAAGTTATGTAAGTTAAACATGATATAGAAGTCTCTATTCCCTTGTAGAAAGGAATCCCCCTATGCCCTCGAAGTCATTGAAGAAGCTCCTCACCGCTGGTGTCGTGGCCACCACCCTCGCCACTGCCGCGACGCCGGCTGCGGGTGCTAAGACCGCTGACAATGACTGGCAGAAAAACCTCAACCCCGACTTCGAGCAGGGCGAAGGCGGCTCTTCCCTCACCGGCTCCACGCCGATCGACATGACGCTCATCATCGGCGGTAGCATCGCCGCCGCAGCGGCACTGCTCAAGCTGGTAGTGGATAACGTCCCGGCACTGCGCGCCCAGGTAGACGAGTTTGCCGCCCAGATCGGGATGGCCGGCTCCTCCGGTTCTTCTGAGAACAGCCGCCTCTACGAAGGTGGCCTCGACTTCGACCTCGAGCGCCTGGCCCGCACCAACGGCTTCCCGGAGATTGCTGACCAGCTCGCCGCGCTCAAGGCAGGCTCCACCGCACCGGCACAGTAAGCTCGCCTGTATGACAAACCTCACCCAGCTTCTCCAATCCCCTACCCGCAACGCCGTAGTGGCGGACTTGGCCACGGCCGCCGATGACACCGTCTCTTCGCTCTCCGGCATTTCCGGAATGGCCTTCAAAGGCGCTTTAGGCGCCGCCAAGAAGGCAGATTCTAAGGTCTTGTCCAAGGGAATCAACCACATGCTTCCGGAGTTGCTCAATAGCCTGGATTCCTACTGGAAGGAATTCGAAGGCTCTGAGCAGTCTGACTTCGGTACCTACCTGGACGGGCGCAGCGCTGAGATTACCGAAGCCATCATGGCAACCGCTGACAAGGCCGCGGAGAATGTGAACGCGCCTGGCATCGCCCGCACCTACAAGTCACTGCGCGGCAAGGCCTCCTCGATTCTGGAGCCCAACGTCGCGACCATCGGCCGCGTTCTGCAGCGCCATATGGCTACTGTTTAAGCGCCTGCTTAACGACGAAATAAGACCAGCACCTCATATGAGGTGCTGGTCTTTGCGGGTTTTGACCTAGCGTTTAGACGTCGAGGAAGCGTACGTCCTTCGCGCGGCGGGTAATGAAGGAGCGGCGAGCAGACACGTCATCACCCATGAGGATGGAGAAGAGCTCGTCGGCGCGCTGGGCGTCCTCCAAATCCACACGGCGAAGCACGCGGGTGGTCGGATCCAGGGTGGTCTCCCACAACTCGGAGGCGTTCATCTCACCCAGACCCTTGTAGCGCTGGATGCCGTCATCCTTGTTGATCTTGCGTCCCTGCTCCAGGCCCTCAGCAAGCAGCTTGTCACGCTCGGCGTCGGAGAAGGCGTAGCCCGGCTGGCCCTTGCCCCACTTCAGCTTGTACAGCGGCGGGTTAGCCAGGAAGACGTGGCCATCCTCAACCAGCTGCGGCATGAAACGGAAGAGCAGGGTCAGCAGCAGCGTAGCGATGTGTTGGCCGTCCACGTCAGCATCGGCCATGAGCACGATCTTGTCATAGCGCAGCTTGGAAATGTCGAATTCTTCGTGGATGCCGGTGCCCAGGGCCGTGATGATGGCCTGAACCTCAGCGTTCTTGAGCACCTTGTCCATGCGGGCCTTTTCCACGTTGAGGATCTTGCCGCGCAGCGGCAGGATGGCCTGGAACATGGAATCGCGGCCGCCCTTGGCAGAACCACCTGCGGAGTCACCCTCCACGATGTAGAGCTCAGAAAGCTTCGAGTCCTTGGAACGGCAATCCGCCAACTTACCCGGAAGGCCACCGAGGTCACCGGCGGACTTGCGGCGTACCAATTCGCGCGCCTTTCGCGCCGCCACACGGGCGTGCGCAGAGGACACGGCTTTGTTGATGATGACCTTGGCCTCAGCCGGGTTGGCATCAAACCAATCGTTGAGGTGCTCGTTAACAGAGCGCTGGACAAATCCTCGAATCTCCGAGTTACCCAGCTTCGTCTTGGTCTGGCCTTCGAACTGCGGATCCCCAACCTTGACGGAAATGACGGCGGCAAGGCCTTCGCGGCAGTCTTCGCCGGAAAGGTTGCCATCCTTTTCCTTGAGGAGCTTGTGCTCCTTGGCATAGCGGTTCATCAGGGAGGTCAGCGCCGCGCGGAAGCCTTCCTCGTGCGTGCCGCCTTCGTGAGTGTTAATGGTGTTGGCGAAGGTGTGGACGGACTGCTTGTAGCCCTGGTTCCACTGCAGCGCGATTTCCACCTCATGATCCTCACCCTTAACGTCGAAGGCAACGATGGTGGGGTGGATGGCGGTCTTGTTCTTGTTGAGGTGCTCAACATAGTCCTGCAGACCGTTTGGGTAGTGGTAGGTGACTTCCTTCTTCTTTTTCTTGGAGGCCTGGTCTTCGTCACCGTCGGCAGCCTCAGTGGACTCCCCCTTCTCATCCAGGCTGCTCAAGCTCACTGGGGCATCGCCAGCCTCGGCGATCTCCTCCAGTTCGGCCTGCTCCTTAGAGATGGCGCGCTCATCGCGCAGCACGATGGTCAGGCCCTTGTTCAGGAAGGCCATCTCCTGCAGGCGGCGAGCGATCGTGTCGTAATTAAACTCGACGGTCTCAAAGATCTCCGGGTCCGGCCAGAAGCGGATGGTGGTTCCGGTACCGCGAGCATTATCGCCTTCCACGAGTTCATCCGGGATGGCATTGTTGAAGTTCTGGTACCAGTGCTTGCCGTCGCGCTTGATATCTGCCTCGACGCGGGTGGACAAAGCATTGACCACAGAGATACCCACGCCGTGGAGGCCGCCGGAAACGGCATAGGATTCGGAGTCGAACTTACCGCCGGCATGCAGCTGGGTCATGACCACCTGGACGGTGGGAACGCCAGAGGCGTGCATCTCCACCGGGATACCACGGCCGTTATCGATAACTTCGATGCCGCCGTCTTCGCGGAGGGTGACGATGACCTTGTCGGCAAAGCCCGCCATCGCCTCATCGACGGAGTTGTCAACGATCTCCCAGATCAGGTGGTGCAGGCCACGGGCACCGGTGGAACCGATGTACATGCCGGGGCGCTTACGGACGGCTTCGAGGCCCTCCAGAATTGTGATTGACCCCGCATCATATGCGTGTTGTTCAGCCACGGATTCGTGTTCTCCTTTTGGCTAGAGCTAAATCTAAGACTCTAGCCATTCTACACTGTGTCCCCCCACGCAAGGGCACTGCACGCCCGTGAGAGCCCCAAATTTGCGTGAATTTCGCGGTCGCCCAAAATCAGCCGTACGTATCTTGCGAACCTTGCGGCTTGACCCATTGGCGGCCCTCATAGTTGCGGTGCTGCTTGGGGCCCTGAATGTGCAGCTTAACCACCACGTCCGGGCCGAGGCGATCTGCAATCTTCTGCAAAATGGGGCGCTGCAGGTAGCGCAACTCGGTGGCCCAGCTGGAAGAATCACACGCCACGTAGACAACCTGCTCTTTGATGGTGAGCGGTTGCGTGTGCGCGGCGATGCGCTCGCCGACGAGGTTTTCCCAATTACCCATGACCCAACCATGAGCCAATTCGTGTTCCCAGCCGCGTTTGCCAATCTCTCGTTGAATCTGTGCGCCGAGGCTAGGGATCTCGAGGCTGCGGCGCCGGCGGCGGCCATCGGGTCCGCTCGGCCGGCCACGCCGATACGGCGTTGGCTGTTGCTCCGAAGGAGTCGGCGTCAGGTTCATCTTGGGAGCCGGCTTGTTTAGCTTCGGCGGATTCTTGGAATTACTTCGCGTGCGCTCGAAGAGCGCCTTGACCGGATCGAAGTCCTGCTCAGTCATCCTCGTCACCGCCCGCCGTATACGGAGTGATCTCGGAGATTCGGCCCTCGTCGGTGTCGCGCACTGTGACCGTAAAGCGTTCAATGGGCTGCAAATTTCCAGGCAAATCCTCATCCACCGCCGCAGTAATGAGCACCTGCTCCGCACCCGCGGCGAGGTGAACGAGCTTTTCGCGCCTTTTCGCATCGAGCTCGGCGAAGACATCAT
Organism: Corynebacterium hesseae; assembly: GCF_037850265.1. Taxonomy (NCBI): domain Bacteria; kingdom Bacillati; phylum Actinomycetota; class Actinomycetes; order Mycobacteriales; family Corynebacteriaceae; genus Corynebacterium; species Corynebacterium hesseae. The sequence goes on along the minus strand of NZ_CP137211.1, from coordinate 4,359 downwards.
CAAGGATGAGAATCGGATCAGTGCCGTCTTGGCGCAGCAGGTTGAACTCCGCCAGCCGCAAGGAGATGGCATAGGACCAGGTCTCGCCGTGGCTGGCAAAGCCCTTGGCGGGGCTCGTGCCAAGGTTGAGCACCAGATCGTCGCGGTGCGGGCCAACGAGCGAGATGCCGCGTTCGATCTCTCGTTGACGCTTCGTGGCAAGCTCGGTGAGCATCATGGCCTCGATAACCTCGCGGTCTGAGATGTCCACGGTGGATTTGTAGTCAATGGCGGCCGGTCGCGACTCCGGGGCGAGCCCGGCATAAGCGGCGGGAATGTGCTCGCGGAGTTCGTCGACAAGCGCTAGGCGTGCCTGAATCACCTGCGCGCCGAGGGAAGACAGCTGCGTATCCCACACGTCGAGAGTGGCCAGCGCCGAGGCACCGTCACTGTCGCTGTAGCCCCGGCGCAAGCTTGGCGACGCCGACTTCAACAAGGCATTGCGCTGCTTCAGGACCTTGTCATAATCAGCTTTCACTCCCGCCAGGCGTGGCGTGCGGGAGGCAATGATGTCATCCAAATACTGGCGGCGTGCTGCAGGTTCGCCGCGCACGAGGGACAAATCCTCCGGGGAAAACAACACGGTTTTCACCACGCCAAGTAACTCGCGCGGGGACTTCAGGCGCGTGCGGTTGATCTGCGCCTGGTTGGCCGCGTGGGGTTTGATGAGCAAGTGCGCGGTGAGCTCTCTGCCCTGGTTCACCGCGGTGGCGGAGATGCGGGCATTGTGCGCGCCGTGGCGCACGAGGGGGGCATCGTGGGCCACACGGTGCGAAGAAAGATGCGCGGTATACCCGATGGCCTCGACGATATTGGTCTTGCCGAAACCGTTGCGGCCGACAAACAGGGTGATCCCCGGTTTCAGCCTGAGGGTGAGCTCGGGCCAGGAGCGGAAGTCCCTGACATCGAGATCGCGAATGTACATACGGCCTAGCCTGGCAAGCGCACTGGCATCAGCAGGTAGGTGAAATGAGTCTCCGGAGTCGGGAACGAGCCGTCCTCGTTGGCCGCTGGTAGCTCCTCCGGCTCCGGAATCATGATCGCAGGCCGCGAAGGCTCGGTAAAGCCAAAGACCACGCGGTCCGTGTGGACCACGGCCAATCCATCCTTGAGGTAGGACGGGTTGAAGGCGATGACGAAGTCCTCACGGCCGTTGAAAGCACAAGGCAAGGACTCGCTGGCGCGGCCGGAATCAGCACCGGCTGCCAAGGTCACCTCGCCCTCGCGGAATTCCATGCGGATCTGCGCATTGCGATCCGTCAACAACGAGACGCGGCGAATGGCTTCCTGGAGCGGAGCAACCTCAATGCTGGCCATAGCGCTGTGGGTCTTGGGCAGCAAGGGTGCAACGTTGGGGAAATCCGCGTCCAGCATGCGGGTGGTGGTCTCGCGGTTATCCGCATGCAGGCCGAACAGGCCTTCCGCAGCGATGTTCTCACCAGTGCCCACGGCGATTTCAACCGGGATGTTGAGGTGCGTGTCCAAGGAACGGCCGGTCTCCTGCAACGTCTTGGCCGGGACGAGGAGCTTGGCCTGGACGTCAGGAGATACCGGCTCCCACTCGAAGGTGCGCATGGCCAGGCGGAAGCGGTCCGTTGCCGTCATTTCCACGTGAGAACCATTGATGTCAATGTGCACGCCGGTGAGCATCGGCAGCGTGTCATCCTTGCCGGCCGCGGCAACGACCTGGCTGATGGCTTCGACGAAGAGCTGCGGGTTAATGGTGCCGGTGACCTCCGGCAGGACAGGGAGTTGGGGGTAATCATCCAGCGGGATGAGCGGCAGCTCGAAGCGCGAAGAACCACAGGTCAACAGAACCTTGTTATCCTCCTGCGTCATCTCGATTTCCTTGTTGGGCAAGGAAGCAACGATGTCAGAGAGCAACTTACCGGCCACTGCGATGCGTCCCGGCTCATCCACCATGCCGGCGATGCGCACGCGGGTGGAAACCTCGTAGTCGAAGCCGGTGAATTCCAAACCATTGTCATCCGCGGTGATCAGCATGGCGCGCAGTACTGGTTGGGTGACCTTCGAAGGAAGGCTGCGCGCGACCCACGCTACGGCGTTAGCGAGATCATCTTTGGCAACGCGAAATGACACGGACTGCTCCATGATGGTGAGACGCTCCTCTAGTTGCGGATGGAAGATTCTTGCAAGCTCACTCCAACTTACAGGATCGGTGCCGAAGCACAGGATTTTGTCATTCACCTTCCGTGCTTTGCGATTCAAGCGCGCGACCGTGCAGGGCGCCGACGAATCACACACATCCTTTTTCTTCTTGGTTAGGGAGAAAACAAAATAGGAGTAGTAATAAGCGCTGTGGGATCTGTGGACAACCCGCTAAAAGCCAAGCTCTTCACGGTGAAACGATCTGTGAGTCAGGGTGTGGGATCACTGTGATCAAATGACAAGAAATGTGAGTAACTGGGTCGGGGTCAAAGTTATCCACAATTCATCCCCAGATCTGTCTGCGCTGATCACAGAGTTAATCACAAGGGCGATGACCCTTCTGATCTGCTGTGGAAGAAGAAAACGTGATGAGGATCTACAAATTACAACAATGAAATTACACAGCTGTGAATAACGGTGTGGATAACTTTTGGGTGGATAGCAAAGACGCCCCTACCCACGCCCGCGGGGAGGAAATTGCGGGAGGTGGGCAGGGGCGTCGCCAAGCGCTGCGTGGTGCTAGCGCTGGTTGTGGTTCTTCACGCGTTGGGTTAGGGCCTGGATCTCGTCGTACGTGTTGCGGTTCTCAGTCATCTCCTTACGGATCTTGCGGTCCGCATAGATGACGGTGGTGTGGTCCTTGCCGCCGAATTGATCACCAATCTTCGGCAGGGAAAGCTCTGTGAGCTCGCGGCACAGATACATGGCCAGCTGGCGGGCGTGGGCGACGGCGCGCTTCTTACCAGAACCGCGCAGGGTATCCACGTCGATGTCGAAGTAATCCGCTGTGACCTCGATGATGGCCGCCGCGGTGATCTGGCGATCCGCAGAGTCCGGGGCTAGATCATGCAGGGCAATCTCCGCCATCTCCAAACTGATCGGTTCATTGACCAGGGAAGAATACGCAGAAACACGGATGAGCGCGCCCTCCAGCTCGCGGATCGAGGATTCGAAGCGAGAGGCGATGAGCTCGAGGACCGAGCGATCGACGTCGGTGCCGTCCGCGGAGGCCTTCTTCATGAGGATGGCGATGCGCGTTTCCAGGTCTGGCGGCTGAATATCCGTAATCAGTCCTCCCTCGAAGCGTGTGCGCAGGCGATCCTCCAGCGTGGTCAGCTGTTTCGGAGGGCGATCGGAGGACAAAATGATCTGTTTATTGGCCTGGTGCAGCGCATTGAAGGTGTGGAAGAACTCCTCCTGCGTGGACTCCTTGCCCTCTAGAAACTGGATGTCATCGACCATGAGGATGTCCAGGTTGCGGTAGCGGCGCTTGAAGGATTCCTGGCGGTCATCACGCAGGGAATTGATGTAGTCGTTGGTAAATTCCTCCGAGGAAACGTACTTCACGCGCAGGCCCGGATGCAGGACCTGGGCGTAATTACCGGCCGCGTGCAGAAGGTGGGTTTTGCCCAAGCCGGAGCCGCCCCAAATGAAGAGAGGGTTATAGGCGCGGGCGGGGTTTTCGGCCACGGCCACGGCGGCGCCGTTGGCAAAACGGTTGGAGGACCCGATGACGAAGTTTTCAAAAGTGTGCTTCGGGTTGAGGGACTTTTCGCGGTTTGGGTTGTGCGCCGGTTCCTCGCGCGGGATGCGCGGCCCGGTTGCCTCGGGGTAGCCGCTCGGAACGCTGCTTTGCTGATCGCTGTAGTGCTGCGCCAACTCATCCAAGCTGGCCGGAGAATGCGCAGTGTCCCAGGAGCGCGGTTGATGGTGGCTTGGCGTCTCTGGCTGAGTAGGTGGCGTGGGCGGCATGGGCTGCTGGAAAGCCTGTGCCTGGTGCCCCATGCCGTGCTCGGGGGCCTCTGTTTGGATGGGGCGCTGGGGTGCGGGCGCTTCTGGCGCTTCTTCGTGAGCCGGCTGCGGCGGCGCCGCAATGGTCACGGCCAAAGAACAAGGGCGCCCCATATGCTGCGACAAGGTGCGGGTGATGTACTCCCCCAACTCGGCCTCGATGACATTCTTGGCGTTCTCGTGCGGAGCGGCGATCAGCGCATAGCCATCACCGATCATGATGGGTTCTACAAGTTGAAGATTGAGGCGCTGGCTATGGGAGAAATTGGGTACGTCCGAACTTGGTTGTTCGGACTGAGCCAGTAAATCACTGACCACAGCTTTCCAGCTGGCCCGGAGGGCTGCTTGCGGATCAGACAA